>NZ_CANLDB010000003.1 GCF_947489365.1 uncultured Nocardioides sp. | reverse complement strand
GTGCCGACTCGACGCCCTCAGGCTGCGCAGACGTGCCGACTCGACGCCCTCAGGCTGCGCAGACGTGCCGACTCGACTCAAACGTTGAGCTCGAAGACCTCGTTGACGAGCGCGGCGGACTCGCCGAGGTTGGTGCCGGCGATGAGGCGGACGGTGAGGCCGGGGGCGGTGCGCTGGCAGTCGACGGAGACGACCTGCGGCTCGGGGAGCGGCTGCTGCGTGGCGGGGTCGACCTCGGAGCGCTCGACGATGCAGCTCACGTCGTCGCCCTCGACGACCTGGAAGGGCGCCTCCCGGAGGCCGAACGCCTCGGGGTCGACGATCTGCTCGGGCACGAGCGGGCCGGCCTCGGCGCCGTACACCTGGATGGTGGGGGCGGCGGTCTCCTCGGAGTTCAGGTACTGCCGGCTGGCGCCTCCCGCGTCGACGAGGTCGGCGAGGACCTCGTCGGCGTACTCCTGGCTGGCCACGAGCGCCTGGATCTGCTCGGCGGGGATCTGCTCGGACTCGACGGTGTCGAGGGCGGTGTAGCCGCCGGTCAGCTCGTCGGGGAGCTCGATCTCGCCGAGGCTGGCACCCTCCTCGGCGGGTTCGGACGAGACCTTCGGCAGGACGACGGCGAACACGACCACCAGGCCGAGGGCGAGCAGTCCGACGACGGCTCCGAGTACGGCGACGGTGCGGTCACGAGGCGTCTTCACGCCTGCGAGGCTACCCACCGGGCCCCCGGCCGGGGGCCCGGTACCCGTGCTGGAGCGCCGGATACTCTCGAGTAGTGACCACCGCGCAGGGCGCAGACCCGGACCGCGGCATCGGGCTCGGGGTGACAGCAGGCCCCCTCGTGTGCCGGACCGTCCGCCTCGACCCCTCCCTCCTCGATCCTGCCGCCGGCTCGCTCCTCGACCTGCTGCCCCCCGACGGCCCGCTGAGCTGGGTACGCCGCGGCGAGGGCCTCGTCGGGTGGGGCTCGGCGGCCGAGATCAGCACCGCCGGCGCCGAGCGGTTCGACGACGCCGACACCTGGTGGGCCGACCTCGTGGCGGCCGCCGTCGTGCGTGACGAGGTCGGCGTCCCGGGCACCGGTCCGGTCGCCTTCGGCAGCTTCGCCTTCGCCGACGACCCGGGCTCCTCCACCCTCGTCGTGCCCGAGGTGATCGTCGGTCGCCGTGGCGACGACGCCTGGCTGACCACGGTCGGACGCAGCAGCATCGCCGACCCCCGCCTCGGCGTGGCCGCGGCCCCGGAGCCGCCCGCCGAGGTGACGTTCTCCGACGGCGCGCTCGACGGCGAGGCGTGGATGTCCGCCGTCGCCGCCGCCGTACTCCGCATCGAGTCCGGCGAGGTCGACAAGGTCGTGCTCGCCCGCGACCTGCTCGCCACGGCGGCCGAGCCGGTCGACGCCCGCTGGATCCTGCAGCGCCTCGCCGCGGCGTACCCGATGTGCTGGACCTTCCACGTCGACGGCCTCGTCGGCGCGACCCCCGAGATGCTCGTCCGCCGCGACCGCGGGCTCGTGACCTCGCGGGTGCTGGCCGGCACGATCCGCCGCACCGGCGACGACGGCCACGACCTCGCCCTCGCGGCCGCGCTCGCCCGGTCCAGCAAGGACCTCGAGGAGCACGAGTACGCCGTCCGCTCGGTCGCCGACGCCCTGCGGCCCCACTGCTCGTCGGTCAACGTGCCCGACTCCCCCTTCGTGCTGCACCTGCCCAACGTCATGCACCTCGCCACCGACGTCGCCGGCAACGTCCACGACGCCCGCGAGGTGTCCTCGCTCCGGCTCGCGGCCGCGCTGCACCCCTCCGCCGCCGTGGGCGGCACCCCCACGCCGGCCGCCGTCGGCGTCATCGAGGAGCTGGAGTCGATGGACCGCGGCCGGTACGCCGGTCCGGTCGGCTGGATCGACGCCGCGGGTGACGGCGAGTGGGGACTCGCGCTCCGCTCGGCCGAGGTGACGGGGTCGACCGTGCGGCTCTTCGCGGGCTGCGGCATCGTCGCCGGGTCGGACCCCGAGGCCGAGCTGGCCGAGGCGCAGGCCAAGTTCGTCCCCGTGCGCGACGCCCTGTCGTCCTGACCGCGGCCCCGCCGCGCCGCGGGCGTCATGATGGCCCCATGAGCTCCCCCGCACGCCTGGCCGTCACCGGTGCGACCGGATCCCTCGGCGGTGCCGTCGCCACGGCGCTGGCCGACCTGTCACCGCGCCTCGTCGTCCGCTCCGCCGCCCGCGTGCCGGCCGCGCTGGCCGGGCTCGACGTCGCCGAGGCGTCGTACGACGACGGCGCGGCCTGCCGGGCCGCCTTCGACGGCGTCGACGTGCTGCTGCTGGTCTCGGCGTCGGAGTCCGCGGACCGTCGCGCCCACCACCGCTCGGCGATCGCCGCCGCGGCCGAGGCCGGGGTGCGCCACGTCGTCTACACCTCCTTCAGCGGCGCCGCGGCCGACGCGACCTTCACCCTCGGGCGCGACCACGCCGACGCGGAGGCCGCCCTGCGGGACTCCGGCTGCGGCCACACGCTGCTGCGCGACAGCTTCTACGCCGAGGTGATCCCGCTGTTCGCCGACGCCACCGGCGCCGTCCGTGGCCCCGCCGGCGCCGACCCGGGCGGACGGGTCGCCCTGGTCGGGCGCCGCGACTGCAGCGACGTCGCGACGCGGGTGCTCCGGGACGTCGCGGGCGGCGACGACCGGCACGACGGGGCGACGTACACGCTGACGGGCCCGTCGGCGCCCACCCTCGGCGAGGCGGTCGAGCGCGCCGCAGCCGTCGTGGGCCGGCCGCTGCACTACGTCGAGGAGACCCTGGAGGAGGCCTACGCCTCACGGGCGGCCGCGTACCCCGACGCCGCTGACTGGCAGCTCGACGCCTGGGTCAGCACCTACACCGCCATCGCCGACGGCTCCGTCGCCGAGGTCACCGATGACGTACGACGGGTGCTCGGCCGCGAGCCGCGCACGATCGAGCAGGCGCTCGGCTCCTGAGAACCTAGGCGAGGTCCTCGCCGTCGGCCAGGCGCAGGTACTCCTGACCGGCGGGTGAGAGGAAGCGACCCATGTGGCCGGCGAGCATCTGGTGGGCGGCCTCGGTGTAGATCCGGTCGTGGATCGCCACGTTGCGCCGCGCCCCGACCCGGCGCGCGTAGTCGACGGCCTCGCTCGCCTTCAGCCAGGGCGCCGACGACGGCACGAGCAGGACGTCGACCGGGCTCGGCGGCACCACGAGGGAGTCGCCCGGGTGGTGGACGACGACGTCGTCGACGGCGAGCGTGTAGCCCGAGTTGTCGAACCGCGGCATCTCGGGGTGGATCACCGCGTGCAGCTCGCCGACGGCGACCACGGGGATGCCGGCGGCCTCGAAGGACTCGCCCGGGGCCACGACGCGGACCCGTTCGGCGACGTCCGGGGCGTCGGCGCGGATCCGCTCCGCGACGGCCGCGATCGTCAGCACGGGCGCGTCGGTGCGGCGCAGGTGGTCGACGTCGTAGTGGTCGGGGTGCTCATGGGTGAGCAGGACGACGTCCGCGCCGTCGACCGCCTCCGCGTCGGTGAACATCCCCGGGTCGATCACCACGGTGCCGCCGTCGTGGGTGATCCGCACGCAGGCGTGTCCGAGCTTGGTCAGTCGCATCACGCCATCCTGTCAGCGGCAGCGCCTCACCGGCCCCCTCCGGCCGCCTGGGCCTGGCGGACCATCGCCGCCAGCTCCGGCGCGTCCACGGCCTCGGCCCGCTCGCGCAGGTCCGCGAGGTCGACCTCGCAGCCGTCGGTCTCGGGCACCCCCTTCAGCAGCTCGGCGAGGTCGGCGGCGGTCGCGGCGTGCAGCAGGTCCCGGGACGGCTCGGTGTCGTCCTCGGCCGCCACCAGCGCGGCGGTGGACCCCTCCGCCTGCCCGGAGCCCGTCGAGCGCCACCGCACGTCGGCCGTGCCGATCGGCGTCCCCGGCCCGACGCCGTCGGCGAGGACGACCTCGTAGAGCGCGGTGGCGTGGTGGCCGGCCCCGAGCTCGCCCGCGTCGACGTCGAGGTCCGTGAAGTCCCCGTCGGCGATCGCGCGGTTGTCGTACCCGACGAGCCGGTACGACGACACCGCCGCGGGATCGAAGCCGACCTGCGCGCGGGCCTCCGCGGCGACCGGGGTGAGGGTGGTGACGAGGTCGCTGCCGAACAGCCGCTCGGCCTCGGAGTAGGTGTCGACGTAGGAGTAGAAGCCGTCGCCGGAGTCGGCCAGCTGCTCCATCAGGTGGTCGTTGTAGTTGCCCATCCCGTAGCCGACGGTCACGAGGTGGATGCCCTCGCGGCCCTCCCGGGCGATGCGGTCGGTGATCGAGCCGGGTCCGGTGGCGCCGACGTTGGCGACCCCGTCGGAGGCGAGGACGACCGCGTTGACGGCGTCGTCCGTGACGTTCTCCCGCGCCAGGCGGTAGCCGAGGCGCAGGCCGGCGGCGAGGTTGGTGCTGCCACCGGGCCGCAGGTCCTCGATGGTGTCGAGGATCCGGCCGGTCTCGCTGACGGGCGTCGGCTCGAGCAGCGCGGTCGCGCGGTCCTCGAAGCCCACCACCGCAACCGTGTCGTCGGGGTCGAGGCGTTGCGCGAGCAGCGCCAGCGAGGACCGCACGAGCCCGAGCCGGGCGCGGATGTCCATGCTGCCCGAGCGGTCCACGACGAGCGTGACGTTCACCCGCGGCCGCTCCTCGGGGGCGATCTCGCGCGCGTCGACCGCCACCCGCACCAGCTGGGTGCCGGCGCAGGACGGGGAGGGTGCCGACTCGGCGGAGACCGTGAGGTCGTCGGCCTCGGGGCCGCTCCCCGCGGCGGTCTCCTCGTACTGCTGGGCGTTGACCCACTCCTCGACGCGGACGGACGCCGGCGGCGGGCGTCGCCCGTCGCGCAGCCACGTCCGCGCGACGCCGTACGAGCCGGTGTCGACGTCCAGCGCGAAGGTCGAGAGCGCGTCGTCCGCCGGGTCCACGGGCCCGCTGGTGCCCGCGTCGACGAAGGTGTTGTCCTCCCTCGGCCCCGGCGGGAGCGGCGGGACCTCGGGCGACGTCGGGCCCGACCGCGTCGTCGACCCGCTGGCGTCGCTGCTCGACATCTCCGGCGCGGAGAACGCGAACGTGCGGTCCTCGCCCTGCCCGACCTCGTAGTCCTCGTAGTACGACCGCGGGTCGATCTGGCTCTGCGTGACCGGGGTGGCCGCGCGAGAGGCCAGTGCGAGCGAGCCCAGCGCGAGCGCCCCGGCCAGGGCGAGGACCACGGGGCGGGTGCGTCGGCGAGCGGGTGTCATGCGGGTGGGACGGGTGCCTGGGCGAGGAGGTTCCGCCCCGAGGTCACGGTCGGGACACGACCGGGTCACGGGCAGGATCGACGCCATGCCCGAGGTGAGACTGCGACCGGCCACGCCCGACGACGCGGAGGCCGGTGGCGCGCTGCACCGCCGCTGCTGGGCGGAGACGTACGGCGACCTCGCCGACCCCGCGGTCCTCGGGCCGACGCTGGCCGACGTCGACGGCTGGACCCGCCGGTGGGAGGCCGCGCTGGCCGACGGGCCGCCGTACACGCTGGCCGAGGACGCCGACGGCGCCCTCGTCGGCTTCGCCGTGGCCGGGCCCGCGCGGATGGACGACGCCCCGACGCCGCAGGAGCTGTACGCGCTCTACACGCTGCGCACCCAGCACGGGACGGGCCTCGGTGACCGGCTGCTCCACGCGGTGCTGCCGGACGGCGACTGCATGCTGTGGGTCAGCGAGGACAACCACCGGGCCCGCGCCTTCTACGCCCGGCACGGCTTCGCGCCGGACGGCGGGCGCCAGCTCTACGCCGGGCTCGGGGCGTGGGAGCTCAGGCTGGTCCGACCGCGAGGCGCTTGAGAGCGGCGTCGACCTCGCGGCGGTCGGCCCGCGGCACGACCGCCTCCACGACCTCGATCCCGGCCACGGGCGTGGCCAGGGCCGCGGTCAGCTCCTCGCGGGTCGTGACCCGGCGGTGCGGGGTGCGGGTGGCCGCGCAGAGGGCGGACAGGTCGACGCCGTGCGGGGTGGCGAAGAGCCGCTCGAACGACGCGGCGTACGCCGGCCCGCCCTGCTCGAGGGTCGCGAAGATCGACCCGCCGTCGTCGTTGACCACGACGAGGGTCAGGTCGGGTCGTGGCTCCTCGGGTCCGAGGACGAGGCCGTTGGCGTCGTGGAGGAACGTCACGTCGCCGATCAGGGCCAGCTTGCGGCTGCTGTGCGCGCGCCCGAGCGCGGCGCCGACGGCCGTCGAGACGGTGCCGTCGATGCCGGCGAGGCCGCGGTTGGCCACGACCATCCGCCGCTCCCCCACCCCCCAGCCGGACGCCATCACGTCGAGGTCGCGGATCGGGTTCGAGGCCCCGACCACGAGCAGCCCGCCGGGCGGGAGCGCTGCGGCGACGGCGCCGGCGACCTCGTACGGCGTCAGCGGGCCCCGCGCCACCGCGGCGTCGACCGCCGCGGCCGTGGCGGCGTCGGCGGCGCACCAGGCGTCGAGCCAGGCGGGGTCGTCGGGGCCCTCCACGGTGAGGGAGTCGTGCTCCTCGGCGACGGGGAACGGCCGGTCGGGCCACCGACCGCGGGCGCGCAGCGACACGACCTCGACGTCGGGGCGCGTCAGGAGCTCGGTCACGGGTCGCGACAGCGTCGGGTGGCCGGCGACGACGACGCGCTCCACCCTCTCCGACCATCCGGCGCCGAGCAGCAGGCGGTAGCAGCGCAGGGCGTGGGTGCCGGTGCGGGACCCCGAGCTCGGCTCGGCCAGCAGCGGCCACCCGGCGCGCTCGGCCAGCTGCCGGGCCGGCGGACCGGCGTCGTCGCCGGCGACCACGACGGTCCGCGGCCCCTGCCGCAGGACGGCGTCGGGCACCCGGCGGCGGCGCGGCGTCGTCCGCACCGGGAGCTCGGTCGGCTCGGGGACGTCGTCCCACCTCCGGGCCGGCACCAGCGGCGGCGCGAGCTGCACGTTGAGGTGCACGGGGCGGCCGTCCCGGGCGGCGGCCAGCAGCCGGTCGAGCAGCCCCGGCGGTGCCGAGGCGAGGTCGAGGGCGTCGGCGGCGTCGCCGTACAGGTCGACCTGGTCGGTGGTCTGGTTCGCTCCGGTGCCGCGGACGGCCGCGGGCCGGTCGGCGGTGATCCCGATCATCGGGACGCCGGCGTGGGAGGCCTCGAGCACGGCCGGGTGCAGGTGGGCGGCCGCGGTGCCGGAGGTGCAGACCACGGCGGCGCGGCGCCCGTGGCGGGTCAGGCCGAGGGCGAGGAACGCGGCGGTGCGCTCGTCGATGCGGGTGTGGAGCCGCAAGGCGCCCGCGGTCTCGGCGTCGTGCGCGGCGAACGCGAGCGGGGCGTTGCGGGAACCCGGCGCGAGGACCAGGTCGCGGACGCCGGCGCCCAGCAGCGCGCTCACGACGTCGCGCGCGAGCTCCGTGGCGTCCTGACCGGTCGAGGCGCTCACCGACGGCCGTCCAGCAGCGCCGCGACGTCGTCGTAGCGACCGCGCCACCAGGCGTCGCGCTCCGCGGTCACCTCGGCGGCGGCCAGGGCGGCCGACCCGGGGCCCGGGCCGGCGGGGAGCACCGGCAGTGCCCCGTCGCGCGGGAGCAGTGGCTGCTCGACGAGGTCCCTGGACAGCAGGGTCGCCGTGCCGAGGCCGCAGGCGTGGGGCAGGTCCGGCAGGCTTGCGGCCAGCGCGACGCCGGCGGCGAGGCCGATCGAGGACTCGACAGCGCTGGAGACCACGACGGGCAGCCCGATGTCCTCCGCGATCCGCAGGCAGGCGCGCACCCCGCCCAGCGGCTGCACCTTCAGGACGGCGACGTCCGCGGCCTCGAGGTCGCGGACCCGGTAGGGGTCGGCGGCGCGCCGGATGGACTCGTCGGCCGCGATCGGCACGTGCGTACGACGGCGCAGCGCGGCGAGGTCCTCCACGGTGGCGCAGGGCTGCTCGGCGTACTCGAGTCCGCCGGCGGCGCGGTCGAGACGGGCCAGCGCGTCGACGGCGGTGTCGAGGTCCCAGGCGCCGTTGGCGTCGATGCGCACGTGGCCCGCCGGACCGAGGGCGTCGCGGACGGCGGCGACCCGGTCGGCGTCGGCGTCGAGGTCCTGGCCGGGCTCGGCGACCTTGACCTTCGCGGTGGTGCAGCCGGAGGCGGCGACCAGCGCCCGGGCGCGGTCGGCCTCGATCGCGGGGACGGTGGCGTTGACCGGGACGCTGTGACGCACCGGGTCCGGCCAGTCCCCGGCGGCGGCCTCGCGGGCGCACCGCAGCCAGGCGGCGGCCTCCTCGGCGCCGTACTCCGCGAACGGCGACCACTCGCCCCACCCGGTCTCCCCGTCGGGGCCGTCGACGCGCAGCAGCAGCCCCTCACGGACCGTCAGGCCGCGGAAGCGGAGCCGCATGGGCAGCCGCCAGGGGTGCAGGGTCGTCCTCACGCCTCCCCCTCCTCGCCCTCGGCGCCCGACCCGGCGAGCGCGGCGAGGGCGAGGCGGTCGACCTTGCCGTTGTCGAGGAGCGGCAGCGCGTCCACGTGGCGGACCTCGCGCGGCGCCCACGCCCGCGGCAGGGTCGCACCGACGAAGTCGCGCAGCTGCTCGAGGGCGGGCGGCTTCAGCGGGGGCCTCGTGGCGGGGACGACCAGCGCGACCACGCGGCGGCCCCACTCGGGGTCGTCGACCCCGACGACCTCCGCCTCACGCACCCCGGGGTGCTGCCGGAGCCGTGCGGCCACGGCCGGGCCGGGCACGTTGACCCCTCCGGAGACGACGACGTCGTCGAGGCGGCCGATGACGTCCAGCCGCCCGTCGTCCAGCCAGCGACCGGCGTCTGAGGTCCGGTACCAGCCGTCGTCGAAGGTCTCCGCGGTCAGCGTCACGTCGTCGAGGTACCCGTCGGCCAGCGTGGGCCCGCCCAGCAGGATCCGGCCCCGTCCGCCGGGACCGTCATCGATCCGCACCCGGACGCCGTCGAGCGGGCGGCCGTCGTACACGCAGCCGCCGGCGGTCTCCGAGGCGCCGTACGTCGCGACGACGCGGACGCCGCTCGCCTCCGCCCGGGCCCGCAGCGCCGGGTCGACCGGGCCGCCACCGAGCAGGACGGTGTGGAACCGGGCGAGCGCCGCGAGGTCCTCCTCGTCGTCCAGGAGGTGCGCGAGCTGGGTCGGCACCAGCGAGCACAGCCCGTCGTCACCGAGGGCGTCGACGGCCTCGTCGAAGGTCTCGTGGTCCTCGCCCAGCACCGGCCGGTGCCCCGCGAGCAGCGAGCGGACGACGACCTGCAGCCCGGCGACGTAGGAGACGGGGAGCGCGAGCAGCCAGCGTCGCTCCGCGCCGAGCCGCCGGGCGGTCGCCCCGGCGGACGCGACCAGCGCACGGCGCGACAGCACGACCCGCTTGGGCCGCCCCGTCGACCCGGAGGTCTCGACGACCAGCGGCTCCGGCTCGTCGGTCCTGCCCAACCACGCCTCGAGGGCCTCGACGACCTCGGCGGTCGGACCCGAGACCGGGCGCAGGGAGTGCACCGGGACATCCTCCCAGGTCCCGTCCTGGGAGGATCTGCGCATGGCGACTGCGGCTCAGTGGGTCCAGGGTGCGCGGCCGCGCACCCTGCCGGCGGCGTTCGCGCCCGTCCTCGCCGGGACCGGCGTCGCGGCCTGGACGGACGGCGCCGTGTGGTGGAAGGCGCTGCTCGCCCTCGTCGTCTCGGTGGCGCTCCAGGTGGGCGTCAACTACGCCAACGACTACTCCGACGGCATCCGCGGCACGGACGACGACCGGGTCGGCCCGGTCCGTCTGACCGGCTCGCGGCTGGCCGCGCCCGGCGCGGTCAAGCGGGCGGCGTTCCTCGCCTTCGGGGTCGCGGCCGTCGCCGGGCTGGTGCTCGCCGCGACCACGGCGTGGTGGCTGGTGGCCGTGGGCGCCGTCTCCGTGCTCGCCGCCTGGTACTACACCGGCGGGTCGCGGCCGTACGGGTACGCCGGTCTGGGCGAGGTCATGGTGTTCGTCTTCTTCGGCCTGGTGGCGGTGGTCGGCACGACCTTCGTCCAGACCACCGACAGCGCGGCCCTGGCCGCGAGCGTCGTCGCCGCCGTCGGCATCGGCGCGCTGGCCTGCGCGATCCTCGTCGCGAACAACCTGCGCGACATCCCCACCGACACCGTGGCGGGCAAGCGCACCCTCGCCGTCCGGCTCGGCGACCCCGGCACCCGTCGCCTGTACGCCGGCCTGGTCGCCCTCGCCGCCGTGTCCGTCGCGGTGCTGGCGGTGACGACGTCGCCGTACGCGCTGCTGGGCTCGCTGTTCGTGCTGCCCGCCGCCCCCGCCGTCCGCACGGTCCTCGAGGGCGCCACGGGTCGCGCGCTGATCGCGGTGCTCGCCCGGACCGGTGTCTCCGAGCTGCTGCTCGGGCTGGGGCTCTTCGTCGGCCTCCTGCTGGCCGGGGCGACGTAGACTCACAGCATGCTCTGGGTCCTGCTCATCGTCGCCGCGCTCGTCGCCGCCTACGTGTTCCGCGTGCAGCTGCTCTCGAAGGTCCTGGGGCAGCCCGAGAGCCGCATCCGCGGCCAGCTCGAGCGCCGCAAGCGCCGCTGAGGTCCCTCCCGCCGGCCCGGCGTCACCGCACCCGGGTCGCCAGGCCCGGGTAGTCGACGACCAGCCCGTGCCGGTCGTAGGTGAGCCTGCACGCGACGTCGAAGCGCGTGGCGGCGTAGGCGAACGCGAGCCCGGTGTCGTCGAGCGCGGTGTAGGTCTGCTCGAGCACCTCCACCGCCAGGGTCGTCGCGCGCACGAAGAGCGCGGCGGCCGGCGTCGGCGTGCCCCCGCCCGGCTCGAGCCGGTGGACCGGCAGCGTGTTGGTCACCGCCGACGACTCCAGGTCGACGTCGACGAGGCCGTCGAGGTCGGGCCGCCGGGCCCCGTCCACCGACCATCCGCCCGCGTCGCGCTCCAGGACCAGGCGGGCCTCGCCGTCGGCGGTCAGGCTCCGCACCTCGGCCCGACGCACGGACCAGTCGTCCGCGACGTCGAGCTCGTAGCTCACCGACCAGCCCACGCCGTCCTCGACGGCGGTCGTCACGCCCCGCAGCCGCGGTCCGCGCACCGACCGGTCGGTGACCAGCACCTCGTGGCCGTCGCGGGCACCCTGGTGCCGCCACGCCGCCGAGGCCGGGAGCGCGTCGTACCGCATGGGGCCCGACGCTAGGGCATCCGCCACTCCCCCGTCGCGGAGAACCGCTCCAGGGTCGCCGCGTACGGCGCGACGTCCAGGCCCTGGCCCGCGACCCAGACGTCGTCGTAGTAGGTCCCGGCGTACCGCTCTCCGCCGTCGCACAGCAGCGTGACCACGGACCCCTGCTCGCCGGCGCGGCGCATCTCCTCGACGAGGCCGAGCGCGGCCCACAGCGACGTGCCGGTGGAGCCGCCCGCGGACCGGCCGAGCACTGCGGTGCACCAGCGGGCGGCGGCGATCGACGCGGCGTCGGGGACCCGGACCACGTCGTCGACGACGCCGGGCACGAAGGACGGCTCGACGCGGGGGCGTCCGATGCCCTCGATGCGGGACCCGACGCCGGTCGCCGTCGGGTCGTCGTCGTGCCAGCCCGCGTGGAAGGCGGAGCCCTCCGGGTCGGCGACGCACACGCGGGTGTCGTGGCGGCGGTAGCGGACGTAGCGCCCGATCGTGGCCGAGGTGCCGCCGGTGCCCGCGCCGACGACGACCCAGGAGGGGACGGGGTGCCGCTCCAGCGCGAGCTGGTCGAAGATCGACTCGGCGATGTTGTTGTTGCCCCGCCAGTCGGTGGCGCGCTCGGCGTAGGTGAACTGGTCGAGGAAGTGGCCGTCGCACTCCGCGGCGAGGCGCCGGGACACCTCGTAGATGGCGCCGGGGTCGTCGACGAGGTGGCAGCGTCCGCCCTCGAACTCGATCAGGGCGATCTTCTCGGCCGAGGTGGAGGCCGGCATGACGGCGACGAAGTCCAGGCCGAGCAGCCGGGCGAAGTAGGCCTCGGAGACCGCGGTCGACCCCGAGGACGCCTCGACCAGCGTGGTGGTCGGCCCCACCCAGCCGTTCACCAGCGCGTGCAGCACCAGCGACCGGGCGAGGCGGTGCTTGAGGGAGCCGGTGGGGTGGACCGACTCGTCCTTCAGGTACAGGTCGATGCCCGCGGCCCGGACCGGTTCGGGCAGCGACAGGACGTGCAGGTGCGTGTCGGCCGAGCGGTTCGCGTCGGCCTCGACCCGCCGGACCGCCTCGTGGACCCAGGCGCGGTCGCCCGCGTGCCGGCCGCGTCCCGTGCCGCTCACTCCGGTCAGACCCCGCCGTCCTCGCGGCCGCGTCGCTCCTCCAGCTTGGCGCCGGCCTTCTCGGCCCCGCCCTGGATCCGGAGCGCGAGGGCGTCGCGCTGGCGGTCCAGCAGGAAGTACGACGCGATCCCCGAGATGATCAGCGCGGCCAGGATCGGCAGGATCAGCGGCAGCCGGTCGCGCGTGAAGATCAGCCAGATGCCGCCCACGACGCCGTACGACGCCGCGAACAGCCCGATCCGCAGCCCGGTGTAGACGGCGAACTCCTTCATGCTCCGAGCCTACGGTCGGGTTCCGCCCTCGGCGTGACCACCCTGTGCCTACGCTGGTGCTGTGCTGAAGTTCCTGCTCGTGGTCGCACTGGTCGGCCTCGCGGTCTACCTGCTCGTGCGGGCGAGCCAGCGCCGCGCCGCGGGTGGCTCCGGAGGGGGCGGCACCGTCGCACCCCCGCCGCCGAGGCGCCCCCTGGGCCCGGACGACGACCCCGACTTCCTGTGGAAGCTCGACCGCGAGAAGCGGCACCAGCGCAAGCCGAGCGACGCTGCTCCTCCCCCGCCGGAGACGACGCCCCCGGCGCCGCCCGCGGACGAGTCCCCCGTCGAGCCCCCGGCCGAGCCCGAGCCGGAGCGGCGCCAGGACGACGACACCTCCGACCGCCGTACCGGCGAGGCCTGAGCGCCCGTCCGCCGGTCCCTCTCAGTCCTGCGCCGCGTGCGTGTCCCGCAGGGCTGAGGCCAGGACGACGACGCCGCGGCCCGCGGCGTGGAGGGCCGTCGTGTCCCGCGCCGCCCGGCTGAGCACGAAGGCCCCCTCGAGCATCGTCAGCACCGCCGTCGCCAGGTCACGGGCGACGGCCTCGTCGTCGACCACCCCGCGGCAGAACGCCGTGAGCCCCACGAGCCACTCCCCGAACACCTCCGCCGTCGCTCGGCGTAGGGGCTCGTGGGTGCTCGCCACCTCGAGCGCGATCGTCGCGATCGGGCAGGCGTCGGCGTAGCCCGACGCCGCGAGGTCGTCGGCCGCCCGGCCGAACGCGGCCCCCAGGGCCTCGACCGGGTCCTCCGGCCCCTCCGCCAGGATCCCCGCCACCAGAGCGCCGTACGCCGCACCGCTGGTGCGGACCACCTCCTCCGTCAGCGCGTCCTTGCCGCCGCCGAAGAAGTGGTAGATCGACCCCACCCGGGTGCCGGACTCCTGGGCGATCTGGGCCAGGCCCGTGCCCGCGCACCCCTGGCGCCGGTAGAGGGACGCCGCGGCCCCGACGACCCGGTCACGGGTGTCCTGACCTCGTCTCGCTGGTGACACCGGTCCTCCTCGCTGTTACGTTCGCAGCCTACTTGAGTGATCGTTCAAGAGAGGGAGGCGCCGGTGCTCGTCGTCGAGCTGCCCGCAGGAGGGGTCGAGTACGTCGACACCGGGGGTGACGGCCCGGTGCTCGTCCTCACCCACGGCTTCCCCATGGACCACCGGCAGTGGCGACTCGTCCTGCCCCACCTCGATGGCCTGCGCTGCGTCCTGCCGACCCTGCCCATGGGGGCGCACCGCCGGCCGATGCGTCCCGACGCCGACCTGTCGCAGACCGGTCAGGCCGCGATCCTCGCGGACCTCCTCGACGCGCTCGACCTCCGGGACGTGACGCTGGTGATGAACGACTGGGGCGGCGCGCAGTTCGTGGTCGCGCTGGACCGCGCCGAGCGGGTCGGCCGGATGGCGATGGTCGCCTGCGAGGCGTTCGACAACTTCCCGCCCGGGCCCGCCCGGCTCCCCGCGGCGATGTGCCGGGTCCCCGGCGGCACCTGGCTCGTGACGCGGCTGTTCCAGACCTCCCTCGTCCGTCGAGGCCCCCGCGCGTACGGCGCGATGTCCCACGCCCGCGTCCCGGACGACGTGCTCGACGCGTGGTTCACCCCCGCGCTGCGCGACGCGGACGTCCGTCGCGACATGCAGAAGTTCGCCACCGGGGCACCCGACCGCCGGACGCTGCTCGCCCTGGCCGAGCGGTTGCGGGACTTCGACCGGCCTGCGCTCGTGGTGTGGGCGGAGGACGACGCGATGATGCCCGCCGAGCACGGTCCGCGCCTGGCGGAGCTGCTGCCGCAGGGACGGCTCGTCGTCGTCCCCGGCAGCCGCACCCTCGTGACCGAGGACCGGCCCGAGGAGCTCGCGCGGCTGCTGCGCGAGCTCGTCGCCGCCTGAGGCGGCCCCGCGGTCGGGCGGCCGGGCGGCCGGGGTCAGACCCCGACGAGCGGGTCCGGTGGTGGCGACTCGAGCACCTGGACGACGGCGGGCGGGGCGTCGGCGTACGAGTGCTGGCTGGAGGTCGAGAAGAAGTTGATGCCGATGAAGTTGAACCACAGCGTCGCGGTGCCGAGCAGCGCCAGGTAGGCGGCGTTGCGGCCCTTCCACCCGGCCGTCGCGCGGGCGTGGAGGTAGGCGGCGTACACCACCCAGGTGATGAAGGCCCACACCTCCTTGGGGTCCCAGTTCCAGTAGCGGCTCCACGCCTCGTGCGCCCAGATGGGCCCGGTGATGAGGACCGCGAAGGTCCACACCGGGAAGGCGAAGGCGTGCAGCCGGTACGCCGTCCGGTCCAGCAGGGCGGGCGCGGGCACACGGGCCAGGTAGCCGGTGGTGCCGCCACCCCTGCCGAGCTGGCGCTCCTTGACGAGGTACAGCACCGACAGCAGCCCGCCGAGGGTGAACGTCGCGGTCGCGATGACCGCGGAGACCACGTGGATCACGAGCCACGGCGAGTACAGCGCCTCGGTGAGCGGGGCGACCTCCTCGTGCAGCCAGATGACGTCGATCATCAGCAGCGTCAGGACGGTGCCGACCACGATCGGGGCCATCCAGGCGAGCCGCAGGCGCTGGCGGGCGACGAGGAAGATCAGGGTGACGAAGAACGTCCCCGAGAGCGTGAACTCGTACATGTTGCCCCACGGCACCCGGATCGGGTCCGCCGCGAGACCGCGGCCGAGCAGGGCGACGAAGTGGATCGCGCAGGCGAGCACCGTCAGCAGGAGCCCGAGGCGACCGAACATCGCCGAGCGGTCGCGTGCCGAGGCGGACTCGTCCTCGGCGGCCACGACGGACTCCGCGGGCGCACCCGCGCCCACCGGCTGCTTCGCGTCCTGCGCGACCGGGAGGCGCCGCAACGCCGACCACTCGACGAGGTGCGCCAGCAGGGCCAGGAAGTAGACGACGCCGGCGGCCGCCACCGCCTGGTTGCTCAGGCTCTCCCACGCGGCGTTGCTCATGTGGTCGTCTCCTTCGGCTGCTTCTCGGGTTCGTCGTCGGGCTCGTCGTCGGGGGTGGGGCCTCGCAGGGCGGCGACGACCCGGTCGAGCTCCTCGGTGACCTCCTGGCCGCCGGAGCGGTCCAGCGCCGCCACCTCGACGTACGTCGAGCCGTCGCGCTCGCGCGCCCGGACCCACACGCGCCGGGGCCGGATGAACAGGGAGCCCAGCAGGCCGATCAGGGCCAGTATCACCCCGGCCAGCGCGAGGCCCTTGCCCGGCGTCTGGCTGATCTGGATGCGGTTCCACCGCTGCACGCCGTCGAAGCTGACGCTGCCGGCACCGTTCGGGAGGTCGACGCTCTGCCCGGGGGCGAGCTCGATCCGGAACAGGGAGCCGTCGGGGTTCTCCACCAGGTCGGCGTTCTCCTTGTCGAGGACGTAGACCGACTGGCCGACGCCGTCGTCGAGGCCGAGGTCGCCGGTGTAGGCCTGCATGACGATCGCGGGGTTCACCGCGTCGCCGAACGCGGAGAAGGGTCCCTGCTCCGGGGTGAAGGCGTACGTCGGGTAGAACTCGCCCTCCAGCCCGATGGAGGTGGGCTGCGCGTCGGGCGCCGCGACGACGCCGAACGAGCGGAACGACGGATCGGACGGCAGGAACACCTTGGGGCCGGACGTGACGACGTTCCCCTCCCCGTCGCGCACGGTGATGATCGGCGCGTAGCCGTGCCCGATGAGGAACACGTCGGTGTCGCCGATGGTCAACGGGTGGTTGACGCGCAGGTCGTAGCTCTGCACCTCGCTGTCGGGGGTCTCCCGGTAGTCGAGGTGGGAGACGAACTTCTGCGCCATGCCCGCGCGTGGCCCGTCGGTGAGCCAGCTGATGTCGAAGTCGGTGACGTCGAAGGAGAACGGCTCCATGTCGGCCGGGTCGAACAGGTCGCCGGGGGCGAAGTCGTCGTACTGGGTGAGGTTGTTGGAGAACCCTCCACCGGCCAGCACGATCACACCTCCCTGGTACCCGAACAACCCGCCCCAGGCCACCCCCGCCAGCACGACGAGCACGGAGACGTGGAACACCAGGTTCCCGGCCTCGCGGAGGTAGCCGCGCTCGGAGGCGACGGAGTCCTCCGTGGCGTCGACGCGGTAGCGGCGTCCCTTCAGGACCTCCCGGGCGCGGGCCAGGACGGTCTCGACGTCGTCGTCGGTCGTGTACGACGTGCTGTCGGGCATGCGGCTCAGGTACCGCGGCGCCTTGGCCGGACGCGAGCGCAGGGCGCGCAGGTAGACGAGCGTGCGCGGGAGGATGCAGCCCACCAGCGAGATCATCAGCAGGATGTAGATCGCCGAGAACCACACGGAGTCGTAGACGCTGAACAGGCCCAGCCACTCGTAGACCGGTGTCAGCCGCGGGTGCGCCTCCTGCCAGCGCGTCACCTCGAGGGCGTCGACGTCGGACTGCGGGATGATCGACCCCGGCACGGCGGCCAGGGCGAGGAGCAGCAGCAGGACCAGCGCGGTCCGCATCGAGGTGACCTGGCGCCACAGCCAGCGCAGCGACTCGCGGAAGGTCAGCTCACCCGACCGCCGCGACGGGTCGGGCTCGACCGGGGACGAGGAGATGTGCCCCTCGGGGCGGACGTCGGTGCTCACACCGCCACCTCGAACCCGGTGACGAGGTTGATCTGGACCCACGCCACGGCGACGTCCCACCAGCCGGTGAGGAGCGCGAGCCCGGTCAGGATCATCATCAGCCCGCCCAGGCGCATGACCCAGACCTGGTGGCGACGGATGAACGACACCGCGCCGAGGAAGCGGCGGTAGGCCAGCGCGGCGACCACGAACGGCAGGCCGATCCCGAGGGCGTAGACCCCGGAGAGAAGCGCCCCGCGGGCGGCGGTGCCCTCGGTGATCGCCAGGGAGGCGATGACCCCGAGGGTGGGGCCGATGCAGGGGGTCCAGCCGAGGCCGAACAGGAAGCCGAGGAACGGTGCGGCGGCCAGGCCGACCCGGGGGACGGCGTGCACGCGGGCGTCGCGCTGCAGGAACGGGACGAGGCCCATGAAGGCCAGTCCCAGCACGACGGCGAGGACGCCGAGGCCGATCGTCATCTCGCGGCGGTAGACCACCAGCGCCTCGCCGAGCGCGCCCGAGGCGGTGCCGATGAGGACGAAGACCGTGGAGAACCCGAGCACGAACAGCAGGGAGCCGGCGAGCATGCGGCCGCGGCGGTGGTCCGACTCCCCGGAGGCGAGGTCGGCCCCGGACAGCCCGGTCGCGTACGAGAGGTAGCCGGGCAGCAGCGGGATCACGCAGGGCGAGAAGAACGACACGAGACCGGCGACGAGCGCCACGGGCAGTGCGAGCGCGAGCGAGCCGGACGCGGCGGTCTGGCCGAACCAGTCACCCACGGGTCGTGCCCCCGTCCTGGCCGCCGTCCTGGCCGCCGTCCTGGCCGCCGTCCTGGCCGCGGTCGGGTCGCTGGGTCTCGGCGGCGACGTCCTCGATCAGCGTCACGAGGGTCTGCTCCGACGGCAGCGGCCCGATGACGCTCGCCGCGACCCGGCCCTCGGCGTCGAGGACGACGGTGCTGGGGATCGAGTTCGGCGCGAGCGTGCCGGTGAACGCGAGCATCGCCTCGCCGGTGGGCGAGTAGAAGGAGGGGTAGGGCACGTCGAAGGTGCGGTTGAAGGCCAGGCCCATCGCGGTGTCGTACTCGCGGATGTTGATGCCGACGAAGTCGGCGGTGCCCTCGACGCGCTCGGCGGCGGAGGTGAGCTCGGGCTGCTCGGCGCGGCACGGGGGGCAGGTGGAGTACCAGACGTTCACCACGGTCACCCCGCCGCGCAGGTCGGCGAGGTCGAGGGGTTCGCCGTCCAGCCCCTCGCCGCTCAGGTCGACCGGGTCGCCGCGGTCCTCGGGGGCCACCTCGCGGACCTGCCCGTCGCCGGTGATGTAGCCCTTGTCTCCGGTGCCCTCGAGCTCGGTGCACCCGCTCAGCAGGAGTGCCGCGAGCAGCCCCACGACGGCGAGCAGCCGGGGGCGCGAGACGGGCGTGGAGCGGCGGGGACTCAGGGGACGGGCTCCTCGTGCCGGCCGCCGGAGCTGAACGGCGACTGCTTGTCGCGCGCCGGGATCATGTCGCCGGCGGGCTCGGAGTACGACAGGCGCACCAGCCGGTCGCCCTCGTAGTGCAGCGACGTCAGGGAGCACAGCGTGCACTGACGGCGGCGGGGGTCGTGCAGGAAGACGCTCTTGCCCTCGACCCGCAGGCGGGTCGTCCAGATCGGGAGCTGGTGCGAGACGACGACGGCCTCGTGGCCGCGAGCGGAGTCCCGGGCGGCGGCGGCGCCGGCGAGCATGCGGGCCGCGATCTGGCCGTAGGGCTCGCCCCACGACGGCCGGACCGGGTTGCGCAGGTGGCGCCAGGCCAGCGGCCGGCCCAGGGCGCCGTCGTTGATGGCGAACCGCTGGCCCTCGAACTTGGACGACGACTCGATGACGCGGTCGTCGATCTCGGGGGTGATGCCGAGGGCCGCGGCGAGCGGGGCGACCGTCTCGCGGGCACGCTCGAGCGGGGAGACCCGCAGGTGCACGATGTCGCGGCCGGCGAGGGAGGTGGCGATCCGCTCGGCCATGGCGCGGCCGCGCGCGGAGAGGCGGTAGCCGGGCAGCCGGCCGTAGAGCACGCCGTCGGGGTTGTGGACCTCCCCGTGGCGCAGCAGGTGCACGACCGTGCTCTCCGGAGCGGACGGGGCGGTGGGCCGGGCGCTCATGCGGCCCCCTGCACCGCGGCGGCGGCCCGGGCGGCGCGGGGCAGCGCCTCGACGATCCGGCCGACGGCCTCGTCGTCGTGGGCTGCGGACAGGAACCACGCCTCGTACGCCGACGGGGGCAGGTGCACCCCGGCGTCGAGCATGGCGTGGAAGAACGCGGCGTACGCCGGGAGGTCCTGCGCGGAGGCGCCGGCGAAGTCGGTGACCTCGCCGTCGCGGAAGAAGACCGAGAACATCGTTCCCGCGGACTGGACGTGGTGGGGCACGCCCGCCTCGGTGAGCGCCTCGGTCGCGGCGCGCTTCACCACCTCGCCGGCCTTGGTGAGGTGTTCGTAGACCGCGGGGGTGGCGAGGCGGAGCGTGGTGAGGCCGGCGGTGGTGGCGACGGGGTTCCCCGACAGCGTCCCCGCCTGGTAGACGGGCCCGTCGGGGCTCAGCGCGGCCATGACGTCGGCGCGACCACCGAACGCGGCGGCCGGGAAGCCCCCGCCCATCACCTTGCCGAAGGTCATGAGGTCGGGCACCCAGCCCTCGACCGCGCCGTCGATGCCCCAGTAGCCCTGCGCGGAGGCGCGGAAGCCCGTCATCACCTCGTCGGTGACGAACAACGCGCCGTGGGCGCGGCAGGTCTCGGACAGGAAGCGGTTGAACCCCTCGGCCGGCGGGACGACGCCCATGTTTCCGGCGGCGGCCTCGGTGATCAGGCACGCGATCCGGTCGCCGTGCTCGGCGAAGGCGGCCTCCACGGCGGCACGGTCGTTGTACGGCAGGACGATCGTCTCGCCCGTGGCCGACTCGGGCACCCCGGAGGAGCCGGACCGGGCGAAGGTCGCGACGCCGGAGCCGGCCGAGGCCAGCAGCGAGTCGACGTGCCCGTGGTAGCACCCGGCGAACTTCACGACGACGTCACGGCCGGTGAAGCCGCGCGCGAGCCGGATCGCCGACATCGTCGCCTCCGTGCCGGAGGAGACGAGTCGGACCCGCTCGACCGGCGTCCGCGCGACGATCGCCTCGGCGAGCTCGAGCTCCGGCAGCGTCGGGGTGCCGTACGACGTCCCGCGCGACGCGGCCTCGGTGACGGCGGCGACGACCTCGGGGTGGGCGTGGCCCAGCAGCATCGGGCCCCAGGAGCCGATCAGGTCGACGTACGCCGTCCCGTCGACGTCACGCAGCCACGCCCCGGAGGCGGAGGCGATGAAGCGGGGGGTGCCCCCGACGCCGTTGAAGGCCCGGACCGGGGAGTTCACCCCGCCGGGGGTCACGGCGAGGGCGCGCTCGAACAGGGCGCGGGAGGACGTCGTACGGGCCTCGACCATGGCTCCATCATCGCCCGAGCGACCAAGGCCCCTCCAGGAGGGGCCGAGGGGGTGACCACGCAGGTCCGCGCAGGTCAGGCCCCCGGCGGGGGTGCGCCGGAGGCTACTGACCGGTACAGTCGTGCACTTGTGAGAGTGCTCACGTGATCCCCAAGGAGGGGGCTCTCTCCCGGTTCGCTGGTTTGTGCGTAACGGGAGGTGGCACACTTCGTTGGAGTTATCACACCGGCATGTCGACTCGGGAGAACGCCGGCATGACAGCGAGTCGCGGGTCCACGGGAGTGCCCGCGGGGGATGGGGAGAACACGGATGTCGCAACGACGGTTCGGCAGGTCGCAGCGCGCGATCACGCTGGTGCCGCTTGCCCTGCTGTCTGCAGCATGGACGGCGGGTCTGGCCACGCCGACCACCCAGCTGGCGGAGGTCGCTGACGAGATCCAGGGGGAGCTGCCGGACGGCACCGAGGTGCCGACGGAGGCCATCGAGGCCCCGGCCAGCATGTCGCGCCGCGGCGCGGTCGCCCCGGGCGTCCCGTCCGGCCGCAGCGCCGCCGCCGTCCGCACCGCCTCCACCAACGGCATCCCCGCCGCCGCGCTCGCGGCGTACCAGCGCGCGGAGACGGTGATCAACCGCGCCGACGCCGGCTGCAACATCTCCTGGCAGCTCGTCGCCGCGATCGGCCGTGTGGAGTCGGACCACGGCCGCTACGACGGCAACGTGCTGGACTCCGACGGGGTCGCGAAGCCCGGCATCATCGGCATCGCGCTCGACGGCACGAACAACACGACGCGCATCGCCGACACCGACGCCGGTCAGCTCGACAAGGACCGCAAGTTCGACCGCGCCGTCGGCCCGATGCAGTTCATCCCCTCCACCTGGTCGGTGGTCGGGGTCGACGCGGACGGCGACGGCCAGCGCGACCCGCAGAACATCAACGACGCCGCCCTGGCGAGCGCGGTCTACCTCTGCTCCGGCAACGAGGACCTCTCGGCCACGAAGGGCCAGCGCGCCGCGGTCTACCGCTACAACAACTCCGACGACTACGTCGACCTGGTGCTGTCGATCATGGAGGCCTACTCCGAGGGCGACTACTCCTCGGTGCCCACGGCCACCGCCTCCGGCAACACCTTCACCCCGGACACCGACGCTCCCGAGGCCAGCGGCCCGGACGGCACCCCCACCGCGCCGCCGACCGGTCCCACCGGCCCGGTCGACGACGGTGACAGCGGTGACGACGGCGACGTCGGTCCGCGCCAGCCGACGGACCCCGCGACCCCTCCGACCCCGGAGAACCCGGAGAACCCGGGTGACGGCGAGGACGGCGGCGGTGGGAGCGAGACCCCCACCGAGCCCCCGACCGAGGAGCCCACGACGCCGCCGGTCGTCAAGAACCCGACGAAGCCGGTCAAGGACCTGCTGACCTACGCCGAGGCCCGCGTCATCTGCGTGACCCGGCTGGGCGACCTCATCAACGGCCTGCTCGGTGGCTCCAAGCTCGAGCAGTGCATCGCCGACGAGATGGCCAAGGCCAACGGCTGACCCGATTCACCCACGGACGCCGCGCACCCCTCACGGGGGCGCGGCGTTCGTCGTACCAGGGCCGAGTCGGCACGTCTGCGCACCCCAGGAGGGTCGAGTCGGCACGTCTGCGCACCCCAGGAGGGTCGAGTCGGCACGTCTGCGCACCCCAGGAGGCGCCGGTCAGCCGGCGTGGAGACACACCCGCCCCCTGCGGTAGTCCGTGACGTCTTGCACCCCATGGCCGGCGAGATCGGGGGCAGGACGTCACGGACCGTCCCGGTCACCGCCACGGGGACGATTGCGCAGACGTGCCGACTCGACCCCGTACAACTGCGCAGACGTGCCGACTCGACCCCGTACAGGTGCGCAGACGCGCCGACTCGGCCGCTAGCGGCGGGTGAGGAGGCGGGCGGCCTCGGCGGCCCAGTACGTCAGCACGACGTCGGCGCCGGCGCGGCGGATCGAGACGAGGGTCTCGAGGATGGCGGCCTCGCGGTCGATCCAGCCGTGGGCGGCGGCGGCCTCGACCATGGAGTACTCGCCCGAGATGTTGTACGCCGCCACCGGGACGTCGACCGCGTCCCGCACGCGCCGCAACACGTCGAGGTAGGCCAGGGCCGGCTTGACCATGACGACGTCCGCGCCCTCGTCGACGTCGAGGAGGGCCTCGCGGACGCCCTCGAGGCCGTTGGCGGGGTCCTGCTGGTAGGTACGGCGGTCGCCGGTCAGCGAGGAGTCGACGGCCTCGCGGAAGGGACCGAAGAAGGCGGAGGCGTACTTCGCCGAGTAGGCCATGATCGCGACGTCGGTGTGGCCGGCGTCGTCGAGGCCGTCGCGGATGGCGGCGACCTGGCCGTCCATCATCCCGCTGGGCCCGACCCAGTCGACCCCGGCGTCGGCGAGCACCCGCGCCATCTCCACGTACGACGTGAGCGTGGCGTCGTTGTCGACCCCGCCGGCCGCGTCGAGGACGCCGCAGTGGCCGTGGTCGGTGAACTCGTCCAGGCACAGGTCGGCCATGACCGGCAGCGCGTCGCCGACCTCGGCGACCACGTCGCGGACCGCGACGGACAGCACGCCCTCGGGGTCCAGCGCGGCGGAGCCGGCGGCGTCCTTCGTGGCGGGCAGGCCGAACAGCATGATCCCGCCGAGCCCGAGCGAGGCGGCCTCGGCGGCCGCGGCGCGCAGCGAGTCCCGCGAGTGCTGGACGACGCCCGGCATCGAGGAGATCGGGCGCGGGGCGTCGAGGACCTCGTTCACGAAGACGGGCAGCACCAGCTGCCGCGCCTCCAGCGAGGTCTCCGCGACGAGCGCCCGCGTAGCCGCCGTGCGACGCAGCCGTCGCGGCCGGATCACCGGCCGCGACGGCTCGCGGGGTCCCTCAGGAGCCACTCGTCGCCTTCCGGCGCGTCGCGGGACGACGCTCCGACGGCTTCGTGACCGGCTGGCCCGACTCGAGGAGCTCGGCGCGACGCACGGCACCGAAGTCGGCCAGGGCGTCGGCCAGCTCGTCGCCCGACGGGGCGGCGGCGAGGACGTCGACCCGCAGGCCGTGCTCCTCCGCGGTCTTCGCGGTGGCCGGGCCGATCACGGCGATGATCGTCGACGGGTGCGGCTTGCCGGCGATGCCGACGAGGTTGCGCACCGTCGAGGACGACGTGAACACGACCGCGTCGAACTTGCCCGACTTGATCGCGTCCCGCGTCGGCGCCGGCGGCGGGGCCGCCCGCACGGTGCGGTACGCCGTGACGTCGTCGCACTCCCAGCCGAGCTCGACGAGGCCCGCGACGAGGGTCTCGGTCGCGATGTCGGCGCGGGGCAGGAAGACGCGGTTGATCGGGTCCAGCACGTCGTCGTACGGCGGCCAGTCGGCCAGCAGACCGGCGGCGGACTGCTCGCCCGAGGGCAGCAGGTCGGCGCGCAGGCCCCAGGCGGCGATCGCCTCGGCGGTCTTGTCGCCGACCGCGGCGATCTTCAGGCCCGAGAAGGCGCGGGCGTCGAGGCCGTACTCCTCGAACTTCTCGCGGACGGCCTTGACGGCGTTGACCGAGGTGAAGGCGATCCACTCGTAGCGGCCCTCGACCAGGCCACGGACGGCCTTGTCCATCTGCTGCGGGTTGCGGGGCGGCTCGACGGAGATCGTGGGGACCTCCTCGGGGACGGCGCCGTACCCGCGCAGGCGGGCGACGAGCGGACCGGCCTGGTCCTTGGTGCGGGGCACCAGGACGCGCCAGCCGAACAGCGGCTTGGTCTCGAACCACGACAGCGTCTGGCGCAGGTCGACCACGTCGCCGACGACGGTGACGGCCGGCGGCTCGAGCCGGGCGGCGCGGACGTCGGCGGCGACGTGCGCGAGCGTGCTGACCAGGGTGTCCTGCTCGGTGGTGGTGCCGACCCGGGTCATCGCGACCGGGGTCTCGGCGGGGCGGCCGGCAGCGACGAGCGCCTCGGCGACCTCACCGATCGAGCCCACGGCCGACAGCAGCACCAGCGTGCGGTCGTCGGCGTAGCGGGACCAGTCGATGCGCGCCTCACCGCAGGTCACGACGGCGACCTCGCGGTGGGACTTGGTGGTCAGCGGGATGCCGGCGTACGCCGGGACCGCGGAGACAGCCGAGACACCGGGGACGATCTCGAGGCCCAGCCCGGCCTTCACGCAGGCCTGGGCCTCCTCGGGGCCGGAGGCGTAGAGGAAGGGGTCACCGGACATGAGGCGGACGACGCGACGGCCGCCCTTCGCCGCCTTGACCACGACCTTGCCGCGGGCGGCGTGGGTCAGCGGCTGACCGTCCTCGCCGAACCCGCCGTCCACCAGCTCGGGCAGCTCGTCGGCGGGGACGTCGGCGAGGAGCTCGTGGATCATCGCGTCGTGCTCGGCGACCTCGGTGACGACGACGTCGGCGTCGCGGAGCAGCTGCACCGCGCGGACCGTCAGCAGGCCGGGGTCGCCGGGGCCCGCGCCCACGAAGGAGACGCGCCCGCGGCCGGCGGGGGCGGAGGATCCGCGCGGCGTGGCCGCGCCCGTCGCGCCGCGCGGGGCGGCGGGGGTCGCGGGGGCCCCGATGGGCTCGGTGGCTGCGGTGGTCACAGTGGTCATGCGCGCTGCTCTCCGTTGTCAGGTGGCACGTCGTGTGGCATCAGTTCTGCTGCTCCGTCGGCGAGCATCTCGTCGGCGAGGCGTCGGCCGACGCCGGCGGCGTCGGTGGGGTCCCCCACGGCCGAGCGGCGGATCTCCACCGCTCCGTCGTCGGACAGGACCACGGCGCGGAGGTAGAGCTCCTCGCCGTCGTAGCCCTCGGCGACCTCGGCGAGTGCGCCGACCGGCGCCGAGCATCCCGCCTCCAGGGCGGCGAGCACGGCCCGCTCGGCGTCTACGGTCGCGCGTGCGACCGGATCCTGCAAACTTGCGAGGAGCGTCGCGAGGTGCTCCCCGGCCAGGTCGTCGTCCTCCCGGCACTCGATCGCGAGGGCGCCCTGCCCCGGCGCCGGGAGCATCTGGATCGGCTCGAGCACCTCGGTGACCTCGTCCGCGCGACCGATCCGGGCGAGTCCCGCCCAGGCCAGGACGACGGCGTCCAGCTCGCCCGAGGCGACCTTGCCGAGCCGGGTGTCGACGTTGCCCCGGATCGCCACGACCTCGAGGCCGAGGCCGAGCGCGTGCAGCTGCGCCGCCCGTCGCGGGGAGCCGGTGCCGACGCGGCTGCCGGCGGGCAGCTCGCCCAGCGTCAGGCCGTCGCGGGCCACCACGGCGTCGCGGGCGTTCTCCCGCGGCGGCACGGCAGCCAGCGCGACGCCCGGGGCGGGCGCGGTCGGCAGGTCCTTCAGGGAGTGGACGGCGATGTCGACGCGTCCCTCCAGCAGGGCGGCGCGCAGGGCGCCCACGAAGACGCCGGCGCCGCCGATGGTCGCCAGGGGCGCGCGGTTGACGTCACCCTCGGTCGTGACCTCGACCAGCTCGGTCGGCAGCCCCAGCCGCTCGGTGACGAGGCCGGCGACCTGCCGCGACTGGGTCGTGGCCAGCCGGGAGGCCCGGGTGCCGACGCGCAGCGTGCGGGTGGTCGTGCCGGTCGTCGTGCCTGTCGTCGTACCGGGTGCGCTCACGGGCCCATCCCCTCGGGACGGGTGACGGCCTCGACGGCGTCCGGGTGCAGGGCGAACAGCTCGGCGAGCGCGGCGGCGTACGAGACGGCACCGGTCTCCCCGGCGAGCTCCTTCACGCGGACGGTCGGCTGGTGCAGCAGCTTGTCGACGACCCGGCGGACGGTGTGCAGCACCTCGTCGTACGCCGCGGGGTCGAGGTCGGGCACGCGGGCGGTGAGGCGGACCATCTCGGCGTCCACGACGGCCGTGGCCATCGAGCGCAGGGCCACCACCGTCGGGGTCACGCTGGCCTGGCGGCGCGAGGCGAGGAACGAGGCGAGCTCGTCGGCCACGATGTCGCGGACCTCGGCCACACCGCGTCCGGCGTCGGAGCCGCGCAGCTCGGCGGCGAGCAGGGCGAGGTCGACCAGGGTGACGCCGTCGAGCTCGCCCACGCCGGCCTCGACGTCGCGGGGCAGCGCGAGGTCGACGACGGCCAGGGGCCGGTCGGTCGTCCCCGCCGCCGCACGCGCCGCGACGAGCGCGTCGACGTCGACGACCGTGCCGGTGGCGCCGGTGCAGGACACGACCAGGTCGGCCCGGCCGAGCTCGACCGCGAGGTCGGACATCGGCACGGCGCGGGCGCCGTACGTGCGGCCCAGGCGCTCGGCGGAGGCGCTCGAACGGTTCACGACCGCGACGTCACCCGCACCGGCCGCGGCGAGGGTGGAGGCGGCCAGCGCCGCCATCGCGCCCGCGCCGAGGATCGCGACCCGCTGCCCGGCCACGGGCCCGATCGCGGCCTCGGCCCGCGCGAGCGCGGCGGTGACCAGCGACGGGGCGGCCCGGTCGACGTCCGTCTCGGCGTGCGCGCGCTTGCCGACGCGGAGCGCCTGCTGGAACAGCGCGTTCAGCGAGGGGCCGATCGTGCCGGCCTCCTGGCCGGAGCGCAGGGCCTCGCGCGTCTGGCCGAGCACCTGGCTCTCCCCCACGACCATCGACTCCAGGCCGCTGGCGACGTGGAAGAGGTGCGAGACCGCCGCGTCCTCGTAGTGCACGTAGAGGTTGCCGACCAGTGCCTCCGGGGTCTCGTCGGCCCCTCGGGTCAGCAGCCGGGAGATCTCCTCGACGCTGCCGTGGAACCGGTCGACGTCGGCGTAGACCTCGATGCGGTTGCAGGTGGCGATGACGGTCGCCTCGGTGACGTGGTCGCACCCCATCACCTCGTCGACCAGCTTCTGCGCGGCCCCGTGGTCGAGCGCGAGGCGCTCCAGCAACGAGACCGGCGCGGACTTGTGGGACACGCCCACGACCAGCACGCTCATGCGGACTCCTCTCCGCGCGACCCGGTACCCACGCCGCGACCCGCGCGGGGGGACGGCGCCTTGCGCTGCTCGTGGTAGGCCAGGATCTGCAGCTCGGTGGACAGGTCGACCTTGCGGACGTCGACGCCGTCGGGGACCGCGATGACCGCGGGGGCGAAGTTGAGGATGCTCGTCACGCCCGCGGCGACCAGGCGGTCGGCGACCTGCTGGGCGGCGGCGGCGGGGGTCGCGATCACGGCGATGGTCACGCCCTTCTCGGCCACGACGCCCTCGAGGTCGTCGAACGGGCGGACCCGGAGCCCGCCGATCTCCTCGCCGTGGCGCTCGTGGTCGGCGTCCAGCAGCGCCACGACGTCGAAGCCGCGGCTGCGGAAGCCGGAGTAGTTGGCCAGGGCGTGGCCGAGGTTGCCGATGCCGACGACGACCACGGCCCAGTCCTGGGTGAGGCCGATCTCCCGCGCGATCTGGTAGCGCAGGTACGACACGTCGTACCCGACGCCGCGGGTGCCGTAGGACCCGAGGTGGCTGAGGTCCTTGCGGACCTTCGCCCCGGTGACGCCGGAGGCGGTGGCGAGGGCCTCGCTGGAGCACGTGGTGGTCCCCGCGTCGGCGAGCGCGGCCAGCGCGCGCAGGTACACGGGCAGACGGGCCAGCGTCGCCTCGGGCAGCCCCTTGTCGCCGGGGGTGGCCGTGGGGTCGGGTGGAGCCCCACCCGAGGTCACACCGGGCGGGTCGCCCTGCGGTGCGCGCCGTTGCGTCACGTGTTCTCGTCTCCCGCCGCGCGCACCCGGACGACGTCCGGGAGGTCGCGTCCAGTCACTTCCCCCAACCGCGCGGCCCGACCAGCGTAGGAGTTCGTGAACGCGAGGACAAAACGACGCGAACGCCGCGGTACCACACCCGTCAGGGGGCCGTCAGCCCACCCGGCCGCCGTCGGTGAGCGCCCGGCGCAGCCGCCCGGCGTCGACCCGCCAGAAGTCGTGCTGACGCCCGTCGACGAAGGTCACCGGGACCTGCTCGTCGTACCGCGCGAGCAGGGAGGGGTCCTCGTCGACGTCGACCTCGACGAAGCGCTCGCCGAGCTCGGCGCACACGGCGGCGACGACGGCGCGGGCCTCCTCGCAGAGGTGGCACCCGTCGCGGGTCACGAACCGCACGCGCGCCTCCGTGCCCGCCTCCGCGCTCGCCTCGTCCACCCCCCGATCGTAGGCGGGTCGCGGGGACGGTGGCGTGTGCTCGCCTGACTAGGATCGCCGACGTGACACCGCGGCAGTCCGGCTCGCAGCGCCGGGTCGTGCGCGCCCCCGACCTGCGGGTCCGCTCGACGCTCGCCGGGGAGGCCCAGGCCGCCAGCGCCGAGGTGGAGCGCGAGCTGACCGTTCCCGAGGACCCGGCGGCCGCCGCCTTCTTCGACGTGGACAACACGATCGTGCAGGGCGCGAGCATCTACCACCTGGCGCGCGGCATGTACCAGCGCGGCTTCTTCGGACCCCGCGAGATGGCCGGGGCGCTGGGCAAGCAGGTGTGGTTCCGCCTCCACGGCGCGGAGAACGCCGGCCACGTCGCCGACGCGCGCACCGCGGCCCTGTCCGTCATCGCCGGCCACACCGTCGCCGAGCTGCAGTCCCTGGCCGACGAGGTGTTCGACGAGGGCATGGCCTACCGGATCTGGCCCGGCACCCGGGCCCTCGCGCAGCTCCACCTCGACCGGGGCGAGCGGGTGTGGCTCGTCACCGCGGCCCCGATCGAGATCGCGGAGGTGATCGCCCGGCGGTTGGGCCTGACCGGCGCCATGGGCACGGTGGCCGAGCACGTGGACGGCGTCTACACCGGCCGCCTCGTCGGCGACCTGCTCCACGGGGAGGCGAAGGCGGTGGCCGTCCGGTCGCTCGTCGAGGACGAGGGCCTCGATGTGACCCGCTGCTCGGCGTACTCCGACTCCTTCAACGACCTGCCGCTGCTGGGCCTCGTCGGCCACCCGTGCGCGGTGAACCCCGACCGTCGCCTGCGTCGTCACGCCGAGCAGCAGGGGTGGCCCGTGCGGGACTACCGGGTGGGTCGTCGCGCCGCCCGCCTGGGCGTCGCGGCCGCCGGCGCGACGGGCGCCGTCGCGGTCGCGGCGGGCGCGCTGGCCGCCCGCCGACGGGGCTCCTGAGGCGCCCCGCGGACCGTGCGGCGACCGGGTGGACAAGGGTTCGCCCGCTTCCCAAGCCGTCCGAACCCCCTTACCGTAGGGAGTTGCCCGTACGTCGGGCAGGGGGAGGAACGAAGGCATGGCGGACGGTCGGGCGGGACCGGACGGGCTGACGGCGCTGCGGCAGGCCGTGCTGCGCGTGCTCTCCGAGTGCACACCTGTGCTCGCTGTGTCCCCGGCGCCCGCCCTCGCGCACGCCCGCGCCGACGGGCTGCTGCTCGCCGAGTCCGCCGTCGTCGGCAGCAGCGGCGGTGGCGGCAGCGCTCCCGACGACCACGACCTCGCGGTCTCGTCGGAGGACACCGAGCCCGAGCGCCAGCGGCTCATCGCCCTGGTCGAGCTCGCCCGCGGCGGGGACCGCGACGCGTTCGGCGAGCTGTACGACCACTACCACCCGTCGGTGTACCGCTTCCTCTACTACCGGACGCGGTCGGTCACCCTGGCCGAGGACCTCGCCTCCGACACGTTCTTCCGCGCCCTGCGCAACATGGACGGCTTCCGGTGGCAGGGACGCGACTTCGGCGCCTGGCTGATGACCATCGCCCGCAACCTCACGACGGACCACTTCAAGGCGGGGCGCACCCGCCTGGAGTCGACGACCGAGGACATGACGATCCACGACGACGCCACGGAGACGGTGGAGTCGACGGTGATGGGTGAGCTGACGAACGCGATGCTGCTCGAGGCCCTCACGCGTCTGCCGACCGAGCAGCAGGAGTGCCTGGTCATGCGGTTCCTGCAGGGGCTGAGCATCGCCGAGACCGCCGCGGTCCTGGGTCGTAGCGACGGCGCCGTCAAGCAGCTGCAGCTGCGCGGCGTGCGCAACCTGGCCAAGCTGGTGCCCGAGGGGATCCGCGACCGATGACCCGTAACCCGGTGACGGCGAGGGTCGTTGAGGAGGGTGGAGCCGTGCCGCCGGACATGGGGGCTGGCGGACGGACCAACGGAGGACGGGCCGGATGAGCGGGATGTGGGTGCGAGGCCGAGCGGCTGACCGCTTCGACGCCGCGGTCGACGGCGCGTCCGGAGCCGGGGGCGACGCCGTCGCGCCGGCCGACCTCCTCGAGGTCGTGGCTGCCCTGCGCAGCCTGCCGGAGGTGACTCCGCGCCCCGAGCACTCCGTCGCGCTGCGCGAGCGGCTGATGGTCGAGGCCGACCGTCTCGCCGCCGTGCGCGACGCCGCCCACCCGGTGCCGTCCTCCGCCCCCCTCGCCGCCGACGAGGCGCGACTCCGGCTGCGCACCTCGCGCCGCCACCCCCGACGCTTCGCCGTCCTCGCGGGCACCGTCGCCGCCCTCGGCGCCAGCACGACCGTCGCCGTGGCCGCGCAGTCCGCCCTGCCCGGCGAGTCGCTCTACGGGGTCAAGCGTGCCCTGGAGGACGTGCGGGCCGGGGTGTCCCGCGACGAGGCCGCCCACGGCGACCTCCTGCTCGGCCAGGCGGCCGACCGGCTCGGGGAGGCCTCCGCGCTCCTCGGCAGCGACGACCCCGCCGCGCTGGACGAGGTGTCGCCCACCCTCGACAGCTTCAGCGAGCAGGCCGCGGACGGCGCCCGACGGCTGCTGGACGAGTACGCGCGCACCGGGGACCGCGAGCTGGTGCGGGACCTGCGCGACTTCACCACGCTCAGCGCCGGCGAGCTCGACGACATGGCCGTCGACCTGCCCGCCTCCGCCCGCGACGCCTGGACCCGGGCCGGACGCACCGTCGACGAGATCGAGGACGAGGCGTTCACCGCCTGCCCGCTGTGCGCCGCGGACCCGTCCGGCTTCGAGGCGGGCACCGACCGGCTCAGCGCCGGGGACGGGCTGCCGGTCGTGGGACCGGTCCTGCCGACCCAGGACGCGGACGAGGACGGGTCCGGCGACGACACCGGCCGCTCCGGACGCGGCGGCGAGCGCGACCGCGACGGTGACCGCCGCGGCCGCGGGCTGTCCCCGGGCGGCCCGCGCGACGGACGCGACGGCGACGGGTCCCGGGGCTCGGAGGGCCTCCCGGACGGCGGCACGGGCACGCCGCTGCCCGACGGTGACGGACTGGGCGACGGGCTGGGCGACGGGCTCGGCGACGGCGTCGCCAGCGGCCTCGGCGACGGCCTCGGCCGGAAGCTCGGCGACGGACTCCGTGACGGACTCCGCGACGGGCTCGGCCTCGGCGGCTCCGACGACGGCAAGGACGGCCGGAAGGACCGCGGCGACGACCGGAAGAAGCGCTCCGGCGGCTCCGGTGGCGGCCTGGGCGACGGGCTCGACGACCTGCTGCCCTGAGGCACCCTGTCGACGGGACAGCCCCGTCGGACGGCCCGACGGGCCGGACCCGAGGCTCTCAGCCGAAGACCGAGGGCCGCTCCATCAGCAGCGCGTACAACGTCTGCTGGATCGTCTCGCGCACCTGGTCGGTCACGTTGAGCACCAGCATCGGGTCGTCCGCCGCGCCCTCGCCGTACGAGTCGGTCCGCACGGGCTCGCCGAACTCGATGAGCCACTTCGACGGCAGCGGGACCAGCCCGAGGGGCCCGAGCAGCGGGAACAGCGGCGTGATCGGGACGTAGGGCAGTCCGAGCAGCCGCGCGAGCGCCGGGACGTTGCCGACCAGGGGGTAGATCTCCTCGGCACCCACGACCGAGACCGGGATGACGGGCACGCCGGTGCGCATCGCGGCGGACACGAAGCCGCCGCGGCCGAAGCGCTGCAGCTTGTAGCGCTCCGAGTAGGGCTTGCCGATGCCCTTGAACCCCTCGGGCCAGACCCCGACGAGCTCACCGCCGGACAGCATCCGCTCGGCGTCCTCGGTGCAGGCCAGGGTGGCGCCCATCTTGCGGGCGAGGCCGGCGACGATCGGGGTGCGGAACACCAGGTCCGCGCCGAGGGGGCGCAGGAACCGGCCCGTGTGCTCGGTGACGGAGAACATGGTCATGAGGCCGTCGACCGGGATGGTGCCCGAGTGGTTCGAGACCACGAGCGCTCCCCCGTCGGCGGGGATGTTCTCGAGCCCGCGGACCTCGATGCGGAACCACTTCTCCGCGAGGGGACGCAGGATCGCGAAGAGCAGGCGGCGGGTGAGCTCGGCGTCGAAGCCGTACTCGTCCACGGCGTACTCGCCGGTGAGCCGACGGCGGACGGCGGCGAGGCCGTGGGCCAGACGGGACTCCCAGTCCTCGCCGAGCACCTCGCGGGCTCCGGCGACCAGGGCGTTCAGCCAGTCCGCGGCCGGGATCCCGGGTGGGTCGGGGGCCTCCACGGCCGTGGCGTCGTCTCCGGGTCCCGCCAGGGGGACGTCCCGGTCCGGCGGCGGCACGGAGGCGAGGTCGCGGGCCTCGCCGACGGCCCCGTCCGGGGCGACGTCGTCGGGGACGGCGTCGTCCGGGGCGGCGTCCTCCCGCGTCGTACGACGACGGGTCGCGGGGCCGGCGAGGTCACGGGCCGCCGAGGACGGTCGCCGCGTGCCGGAGCCGCGACCGGGTCGGCCCCGGGTCCCGATCGGGATGATCTCGGCGTCACCCACAGCCGACACCTCCGTGCTCACGCATCGCGTCCCCCTCGACCCAGGGCCCTCGTCGCCCCGGCGTTCGACGGTACGCCGGACCCGCGGGGCCCGTCGGGACCGTCCAGGTCGTCCGGCACCCCGGCCCCGAGGACCCGCCCGAGGCCGGCGACGACCCGCTCGCCCGGCCCGGGGCCCGGGGCGATGTGTGCGGCGAAGTCGGCGAACGCCGAGGCGGTGGTGTAGCGCGGCTCGAAGCCGAGCACGTCGCGCATGCGGGTGGTGTCGACGCCGCGCCCGAACGTCAGCAGCGAGACCTGCTCGGGGGAGAACTCGGTCAGCCGCGCGGACCGCAGGACCGACCCGACGCCGCCGACGGCCGCGGCCGGCAGCGGGACGGACGGGCGGCCGAGGCGACGCAGCGCCTGCGAGAGCGACACGACGCCCGCGCCGGCCACGTTGAAGGTGCCGTGGGCCCCGTCGGTGACGCTGTGCCCGAGCACGGCCATGAGGTCGCGCTCGTGGAGGAACTGCAGGCGCGGGTCGAAGCCCAGCACGGTGGGGACGACCGGCAGCCGGAAGTACGACGTGATAGGGCTGACGACGTGCGGCCCGACCACGTTGGCGCAGCGCAGCATCGTGACGCGGACGTCGGGCCGACGGCGGGCGAAGCCCCGCACGTAGGCCTCGACCTCCGAGGCGTCCTTGGCGTAGCCCGACCGGGGCAGGCGGCGCGGCTCGGTGTCCTCGGTGAACATCGCGGGGTCGCGGCTGCTCGCGCCGTACACGGTGGTCGTCGACTTCACGACCAGGCGGTCGAGCCGCGGCGCGCGCTGGCAGGCGGCGAGGAGCTGCATCGTCCCGATGACGTTGAGCTCCTTCATCGTGCTCCGCCCGCCGGAGGTGCCGGGGGTGGCGATGACGCTGAGGTGGACGACCGTGTCGACGTCCTCCTTGGCGATCACCTTGGCGATCACCGGGTTGCGGATGTCGGCGCGCACGAAGGCGACGCCGCCCATGTCGCCACGGGGAGGCGAGACGTCGACGCCGATCACGCGGTCGACGCCGGGCGCGGCGGCCAGTGCCGCGGCGCTCCGACGACCGAGGTCGCGCGAGACCCCGGTCACCAGGACGACCCGACCCACTCCCGACCTGCCCTCAGGCGCCGCCGCGGTGGGTCACTTGCCGAGCTTGCGGCGCTGGACGCGCGTGCGCTTCAGCAGCTTGCGGTGCTTCTTCTTGGCCATGCGCTTGCGCCGCTTCTTGATGACAGAACCCACAGGGAACAACCTCTCGCGTCCGGAGTCACCCGGCAGGCACGCCGCGCGACCACGACAGCCTAACGGCCGCTCTCCGCGGGCCCGACAGCCGATCGGCCCTCGTGCGGCACCGCGACTCAGCCGGCGTCGAAGAAGCTCTCGCGGAGGTAGCGGTTGACGTCCTCCTCGAGGACGCGGAACGAGCGCCCGACGCGGACCGCGGGGAGCTCCCCGTTGTGCACGAGCCGGTACACCGTCATCTTGGACACGCGCATCACCGAGGCGACCTCGGCGACGGTGAGGAACTTCGCGTCGGACATGTCCGAGGAGGAGCTGGCTGCCATGGGTCCGTCCTTCTCCGACCGCTCGTGCGTCGTCGACCCTGCCGACGGAGGACCGCACCGCGTCTGACGTAAAGATAGGGCCAGATGTGACGCGTGTGAAGCAAGTTGCTGAAAAACTCCTGTGCGCACGGCGTGTCGTGTTGAAACCACCGTGGCGCGACCCCCGGAAGGGGTCGGTGGCGTGGGCTACCAGGCCGCTGGGTCGAGGCCGTGCAGCGGGAAGACCTCGGTGCGGGTGGCGTGGACCGAGCGGTCCAGCCAGGTGGCGGGGTCGTAGCCCTCGCTCCAGTCCCGCCAGACGACGTCGCGGCCGTCGGTCATCCGCATCGGCGCCGAGCGGCCCAGGCTCCGCGTCACGTGGTCGCGCCAGGCCTGGGGCGTGGGCAGGTGCGGGTCGACCGGCGTCCCCGTCATCGTGGCCAGCAGGTGCGTCCACGAGCGGGGGACGACGTCGACGAGGGCGTAGCCGCCGCCCCCGGTGACCACCCACCGGCCGCCGGCCACCTCGTGCGCCAGGTCGTGCAGCGCCTCGTACGTGGTGCGGTGGCCGTCGACGGTGAGGTTGAGGTGGGTCAGCGGGTCCTCGACGTGCGAGTCACAACCGTGCTGGCTGACGAGGACCTCCGGCTGCCACTCCCGCAGCAGCGGCGGGACGACGGCGTGGAAGGCGCGCAGCCACCCGGCGTCCGACGTCCCGGGCGGCAGGGCGACGTTCACCACCGAGCCCTCGGCCTCCGGGCCGCCGGTCTCCTGCGGGTAGCCGGTGCCGGGGAAGAGCATCTCCCCGGTCTCGTGCAGGGAGATCGTGAGGACGCGGGGGTCGTCCCAGAACACCTTCTCGACGCCGTCGCCGTGGTGGGCGTCGACGTCGACGTAGGCGACCCGGGTGGCGCCGGAGTCGAGCAGGCTCTGGATGCCGATCGCGACGTCGTTGTAGACACAGAAGCCGCTGGCCCGGTCCGGCATCGCGTGGTGCAGCCCCCCGGTGACGTTGGCGCTGTGCAGCGACTCCCCCGACCAGACCCGGCGGAAGGCCTCCACGCTCGCGCCCACGACGTGCGCGGTCGCCTCGTGCATCCGACGGAAGACGGGGTTGTCGTCGCTGCCGAGGCCGTGGGCGAGGTCCTGCCCGCCCTCGTGGCCGAGGCGGGTCACGGCCCGGACGAGGTCGTCGTCGTGGACGGTGCGGATCAGGTCGTCGTCCGCCATCGGGGCGGGGACCACCGTCACCCGGTCGAGCACGCCGAGCGCGTCCGCGAGCCGCATCGTGAGGTCGACGCGGATCGGGTGCATGGGGTGGCCCGGTCCGAAGTCGTAGCCGCAGAGCTCCTGGTCGAACACCACCGAGGACAGGGCGCCGCAGCCGGGTCCGGCCGCCGGACCGACCACCGGACGCGCGAGCCGCGACGGGGGCTCGTACGGCGTGTCGCTCACGAGCCCTCGGCCAGCGACCGCGAGCGGTCGTGGGCCGCCCGGAGCGCGGCCAGGAAGGCCGCCCGCACGCCGTGGATCTCCAGCTCCCGCAGCGCGGCGGCCGTGGTGCCGGCCGGGGAGGTCACCTGCTCGCGGAGCACGACGGGGTGGTCGCCGGTCTCGGCGAGCATCGCCGCGGAGCCGACCAGGGTCTGCACCACCAGCTCGGTGGCGGTCCCGCGCGGCAGGCCCAGGTGGACGCCGGCCTCGATCATCGACTCGACGACGAAGAAGACGTAACCCGGCCCGGAGCCGGAGATCGCGGTCGCGGCGTCCTGGTGCTTCTCGGGCAGGCGCAACACCTTGCCGGTGCTCGCCAGCAGCGCCTCGACCTCGGCCAGGTGCTCCTCCTCGCAGTGCCGGCCCGGGGAGATGGTGAGCATCCCCTGGTCGACCAGGGCCGGGGTGTTGGGCATGACCCGGACCACCGCGACGCCGTCCGGGAGGCGGGACTCCAGGAAGGCGGTCGTGATCCCGGCGGCCAGGGAGACCACGAGCTGGCCGGGCCGGATCGACCCGGCCACCTCCTCGAGCACCTCGCTCATGTCCTGCGGCTTCACGACGAGGACGACGGTCTGCGCGCCGGCGGCGGCCTCGACGTTGTCGACCACGGCGATGCCGTAGCGCTCGCGGAGCTCGGCCGCCCGCTCGGGGCGCTTCTCGCCGAGCAGCATCGTCGCGGGCGGTCGGCCGGCCCGCACGAGCCCGGAGACGAGCGCCTCCCCCATCACGCCGACGCCGATGACGGCGGTCACCGCGGGCGTGCCGTCTGCGGACGTCATTCGGTGCACCTACTTCTTGGAGACCAGGGACTTGACGAAGAAGGACAGGTTCTGCGGGCGCTCGGCGAGCCGGCGGACCAGGTAGCCGTACCACTCGGAACCGTAGGGGATGTAGACCCGGACGGTCTCGCCCTCCGCGGCCAGCCGCTTCTGCTCCTCGGGGCGGATGCCATAGAGCATCTGGAACTCGTAGCTGCCGGGCTCGCGCTGGTGACGGCCCGCGATCGACCGGGCGATCTCGATCATCCGCGGGTCGTGCGTGGCGAGCATGGGGTGGCCCTCGCCGGCCATCAGCACCCGCATGCACCGCACGTAGGACCGGTCGACCTCGTGCTTGTCGGTGAACGCGACGCTCGCGGGCTCGTCGTACGCGCCCTTGCACAGGCGCACCCGCGAGCCCTCGTGGGCGAGCGCGCGGCAGTCGGCCTCGGTGCGGCGCAGGTAGGCCTGCACGACCGCGCCGGTCTCGGGGAAGTCCTTGCGGAGCTCGCGCAGCACGGCCAGCGTCGCGTCGGTGGTGGTGTGGTCCTCCATGTCGACGGTGACCTGGGTGCCGGCGTTGCGCGCGGCTCGGCAGACGGTGCGGGCGTTCTCCAGCGCGGTCCGGTGCCCGCCCTGCGGCGCCTGCGACGCGGGCAGCGCGAGGCCCAGGGCGGTGAGCTTCACCGAGACCTCGCTGCCCCGCGCCAGCCCGCGGGCGGCCAGCTGCTCGAGCAGCTCGACGTACGCCGCGACGCATGCCTGCGCCTGGGCGGCCTCGACGGTGTCCTCGCCGAGGAAGTCGATGGTGGTGAGCAGGCCGTCGGCCTCGCACGCCGCGACCGCCTCGACCACCTCGGCGGTCGACTCGCCGGGGACGTAGCCCGCGACGACCGAGGACGTCACCGGCATCGTGGTGGCGAGGTCCTTGACCCGCTCGTTGCGTGCCAGCCACATCAGCGGACCCCGTAGCACCGACATGTCGCTCCTCCGCTCCCGTCGGCCCGTGTGGTGCCGACCACGTCAGGCTACGTCCGCGCCCTGTCGGGCCGGTCCCGGCCTCGCCCCGCCGCCGGTCGAGCACCTGGACCTCGACGGAGATCGAGGTGCGAGGCCGGCCACGGCCGAGCCACGAGATCCCCGCACCGGACCACGGCCTAAGTCACCGAATCTCGACCCGCGTACGCGACCTCGCAAGCTCGGTCGCGCGCTCGCTCGACCTGCGCCGCGTCACGGGCTCGCAGGCTCGCCCGTGGCGGCTTGTCCCAGGTGCCGGCGCGCGAAGGCGAGGGACTCGCGGAGGTCGGCCGTGCGCTCGTCGGCGTCCGCGACCTTGCGGGTGTTGATCTCGAGCACGACGTGGCCGCCGAACCCACGGCCGGCGAGGTGCTGCAGCAGCTCCGCCGCGGGCATGGCGCCACGTCCGGGCACCAGGTGCTCGTCCTTCGCCGAGCCCGAGCCGTCGGTGAGGTGGATGTGCCGCAGGCTGTCCCCCATCGCGTCGGCCATCGCCAGGAGGTCGCTGCGGGCGGTCGAGGCGTGGGAGACGTCGAGGGTGGTGTTGGCGTAGGTCTCCGTCGAGGGGTCCCAGCCGGGCATGTACATCTCGAGGCCCTTCTGGCCCTTGCGCCGCTTCGAGGTCCGCCACGGGTACATGTTCTCGACGGCGAACGCGATGCCGGTCGACTCCTCGAGCGCCGCGATGCCGTCGACGAACTCGCGGGCGTAGTCGCGCTGCCAGCGGAACGCCGGGTGGACGACCACGACGTCGGCGCCCACCGCGTGCGCCATCTCCGCCGACCTCTCGAGCTTGCCCCAGGGCTCGGTGCCCCAGACCCGCTGGGTGAAGAGCAGGCAGGGGGCGTGGACGGAGCAGACGGGGACGCCGTGGTGGGCCGACAGCGCGGCGACGGCGTCGATCTCCTGGCTGAGCCCGTCCATGCCGACCATGACCTCGACGGCGTCGTACCCCAGGTCGGCGGCGTAGCCGAAGGCGCGGGCGCTGGACTCGGGGTAGACGGAGCTGGTCGAGAGGCCCACGAGGGGCCGGGGTCGCTCGGTCAACGCGCGCTCACCGGCCGGCCACCCGGGTGTCGGCGGTGGCGCCGTCCGAGCGGATGCCGAGGTGGTCGAACCGCTCGAGGATCAGGCCCTCGCGGAGTGCCCAGGGGCAGATCTCGAGCTCGGGCAGGTCGAAGATGTCCATGACGGCCTCGGCGACCAGCGCCCCCGAGAGGATCTGGTGGGTGCGGCTCGTGGAGACGCCGGGCAGCTCCCCGAGCTCCTCGGAGCTCATCGTCGCCAGCTTGGGGATCCACTCGCCGAGCGTCGTGGCGGGCAGGACCCGGGGCACGAGCCGGCCCTCGGCGCTGGGCGCTGCCCCGCAGATGCGGGCCAGCGAGCGGAACGTCTTGCTCGACGCGGCGGCCCGGTCGGGTCGACCACCGCGCAGCACGTGCCCGGCGTCGCGGGCGATCTCGGCGCGGACCTGGGTGCGGAGCTTCCTGACCACGTCGGGGTCGGGCGGGGTGGAGGCGAACCAGGTCCGGGCGAGGCGGGCGGCGCCCAGGGGCAGCGACCACGCCACCTCGGGGGCCTCGTCGGAGCCGGCGGCGATCTCGAGCGACCCGCCGCCGATGTCGAACATCGCCAGCCGGCCGGCGGACCAGCCGAACCAGCGACGGCAGGCGAGGAAGGTCAGCCGGGCCTCGTCCTCGCCGGAGAGGACGGCGACGTCGACCTCGGTCGCCGCGTGGACGTCGGCGAGGACCTCGAACGAGTTGGTGGCGTCGCGGACCGCGGAGGTGGCGAAGGCGAGGATCTCGGAGCAGCCCTTGTCGTCGGCGACCGTGCGGGCGCTGGCGACGAACTCCCGCAGCGCGGCCGCACCCTTCTCGGAGAGCGCGCCGTCGTCGGTGAGGTGCTCGGCGAGGCGCAGCGGCTCCTTGTGCGAGTACGCCGGGGACGGCGGCGCGCCACCGTGGGCGTCGACGACCAGGAGGTGCCCGGTGTTCGACCCGATGTCGAGGACTCCCAGCCGCATGGGCCTCAACCTACGCCCCGCGCCCCGCCGTCCCGTCGTGCGGCGCCGGGTGGGCCGCCCGTAGCGTGGGCGCGTGCCCGAGGTGGACCTCGACTTCCCCCGCGCCTGGTTCGAGCTCGTCGACCCCGACGACGCCGACCAGGTGTTCCGCTGCGACCTGACCTGGCTCACGTCGCGCTACCGCTGCATCTTCGGCTCCGGCTGCGCCGGGATCTACGCCGACTCCCCGGACGTGGGGTGCTGCACGCTGGGCGCCCACTTCTCCGACGACGAGGACGAGGAGCGGGTCGCGGGCCACGTGGCGCGACTGACCCCGGCGCTGTGGCAGGCGCACCCCGGCCGCGAGGTCGTCCGGGAGGACTGGACCGAGCCCGAGGACGGCGAGCGGAAGACGCGGGTGCACGAGGTCGACGGCCAGCGCTCGTGCGTGTTCGCGAACCGGCCGGGGTTCTCCACCCCCGAGGGCGGCGGCGAGGGCTGCGCCCTCCACGCGCTGGCACTCGTCGAGGGGCGCGAGCCGCTCGAGACCAAGCCCGACGTGTGCTGGCAGCTGCCGATCCGGCGGACCTTCCGCGAGGTCACCCGCGGCGACGACACGACGTACACCGAGGTGTCGATCGCCGAGTACGACCGCCGCGGCTGGGGGCCCGGCGGGCACGACCTGGACTGGTACTGCTCCGGCAACACCGAGGCGCACGACGCCCCGCGACCGCTCTACCTGACCAACGAGCCCGAGCTGGTCGCGCTCATGGGCCGGGCGGCGTACGACGTCCTGGCCGTGGCCTGCGCGCAGCACCTGCGCGGCGGACGGCGGCGACTCGCCGTGCACCCCGCCGACCCGGGGCGCGGCGGTCAGCGGTGACCGTTCCCACACGCGTCATCTCGATGTCAAGAGAACACGCCCCCGGGGTCACGACCGCTCGGGGGCCGGGTGACAATCCCTGCATGCGCCTGGACCACCTCTCCTTCGCCGCCGGCCCTGACGGACTGGCCGCGACCGCCCAGCGCATCGGGGGACTGCTCGGGACCGACTTCGTCGACGGTGGGGTCCACCCCCGCTTCGGCACCCGCAACATGATCCTGCCGATGTCGGACGACACCTATCTCGAGATCGTGGAGGTCCTGGACCACCCGGCCTCCGACAAGGCTCCCTTCGGCCAGGCCGTCCGGGCCCGCTCCGCCCTCGGCGGCGGCTGGCTCGGCTGGGTCGTGGCGGTCGACGACATCTCCGTCGTCGAGCGCCGCCTCGGGCGGGAGTCCGTGAAGGGCAACCGCCACCGTCCCGACCGCACCGAGCTGCTGTGGCGCCAGATCGGCGTCCACGGCCTGATCTCGGACCCGCAGCTGCCGTTCTTCGTGCAGTGGGAGTCGCCCGCCGACCTGCACCCCAGCGCCGGCGCCGACGAGCGGTGGAGCCTGGCGTGCCTGGAGATCGCCGGCGACCCGCGCCGCGTCAGCGAGTGGCTCGGCGAGACCGTCGAGGCGCCACTGGAGGACGTGAAGGTCGACTGGGTCGCCCCGCACGGCACCCCCGGCATCATCGCCGCGCAGGTCCAGACGCCGCAGGGCCTCGTCCGCATCTGACGCCCCTCCCCTCCCGGCAGCTCCTGGCATGGCCACCGTCCCCGGGCTCGCGCCCGGCGCGGTCCCGAGCCCGAACATCTGGCACCACACCGCGACGTACGAGGTCGAGAACCACGCGTTCGACCCCGACGGCCTGGTGTGGGCCGCGATGCGAGACGTGCTCGGGCCCGACGACTGGTCGGGCCGCACCGTGCTCGACCTCGGCTGCGGCACCGGCTTCCACCTGCCCCACTTCGCCGCGACCGCCGCGTCGGTGATCGGCGTCGAGCCGCACCCGGGCCTGGTGCGTCTCGCGCGGCGCCGGGTCACCGGGACGCCGCGGGTCGACGTACGGCACGGGTCGGCGCAGCAGGTCCCGCTGCCCGACGCCTCGGTCGACGTGGTCCACGTGCGGTGGGCCTACTTCTTCGGCCCGGGGTGCGAGCCGGGCCTGCGCGAGCTCGACCGCGTCGTGCGCCGGGGCGGGACGGCGTTCGTCATCGACAACGACGGCACCACCTCGACCTTCGGCGCGTGGTTCCGCCGCGGCTACCCGAAGATCGACCCCGCCGCGGTCGAGCGCTTCTGGGCCGCCCGCGGCTGGCGTCGTACGCCGATCAGGACCTGCTGGCGCTTCGGCTCCCGCGAGGACCTCGAGGCCGTCGTCCGCATCGAGCTCGACCGCGCCACCGCCGACGCCGCCCTCGCCGAGCACCCGCCCTCCGCCGGCCTCGAGGTCGACTACGCCGTCAACCTCTGGTGGCGGCACTTCTGAGAAGGGCTCTCGTTCTCGGTCGGGCGGGCGTGGCCGGGTTTCGCCAGCCGACCCGCGACGTTCCGACCTGGCTGACGAAGCTTCGTCCGCCCGGTCGGGGTTTCACCAGCCAGCCGGCGAAACCAGAGACAGGTGAGGCCCCTGTGACCACGCGGAGGCGGGCGCGGGGCGGTCAGCCGGACGCGCGGACAGCGAGCGAGGGCGCGAGGAGGACGTTGGGGGCGCTGGACGGCGGGTGGGCCAGGAGGCCCGAGAGGGCGGCGACGATCTCGACGGCGACCTGCTCGAGCGGCTGACGGACCGAGCTCAGGCCGCCGGGGACGACCTGGGCGACCTGGGAGTCGTCGAAGCCGATGACGGCGACGTCCCGGCCGGGGACGAGACCCCGCTCGTCGAGGGTGTGGAGGACGCCCATCGCGAGGGTGTCGGAGGCGCACACGAAGGCGGTCGCCCCGGCCTCGTCGAGCAGGACGGCGGCGGCCTCGCGGCCGCTGGCGACGGTGTCCTCGGTGCGCGAGGCGAGGCCGGACGTCGGGTGGCCCGCGGCGTGCATCGCCCGCGACCAGCCAGAGCGGCGGTCCTCGCCGATGCGGGAGTCCTTGCGCCACCCGATCCAGGCGACGCGGGTGTGGCCGTGGCCGAGGAGGTGCTCGGTGGCGGCGACCACCCCGGCGGCGCCGTCGACGTCGACCCACGGGTGGGTGGCCTCGGGCTGGTCCCAGGGGCGGCCGAAGGCGACGAACGGGGCGCCGCGCTCCTCCAGCCACCTGGTCTGCGGGTTACCGAGGAAGGTGTCGGTGACGACGAACGCGTCGACGGCGGTCGAGCGGAGCAGGTCGTCGTACCCCGCGAGCGCGTCCGTGCCGTGGCCCGCGAAGAGCAGCACGTGGTAGCCGGCCTCACGACTGGTCTCCACCAGCGAGTGGACGAAGCGGTCCATCGCGGCGTTCGCGGTGCCCTCCTGGCCGGGCACGAACCGCATCCCGATCAGCTGCGAGGAGCGCGTGCGCAGGTTCCGTGCCGCCCGGTTGGGCGTGTAGCCGAGCTCGGCGACCGCCGCCTGCACCCGCTCGAGCGTGTCGGCCCGCAGCAGGTCGGGGTTGTTCAGCGCGTTCGACACCGTCTGGCGGGAGACGCGAGCGAGGTCGGCGACGTCGGCGAGCGTCGGCGGGCCCGCGGCGTACGCCGGGCTGCGCGGCTCGGGCCGGACCATCGCGGCTCCCCCAGGTCGGTCACTTGAACGTTCCAAACCATGATCCGGGGACGCTCCCACCGGGTCAACACCGGGGCCCCGGTCGCGCTCCCGACCGCTCCGGGGAGCGACGACGCGGGACTGTCGGCGGGGTGGCCTAGCGTCGTCGTCATGAGCAAGCCAACCCGCACCCGGACCTCCTTCCGCTGCGCCGAGTGCGGGTGGGAGACGCCTCGCTGGGTCGGCCGGTGCCTGGAGTGCCGGGCGTGGGGCTCCGTCGCCGAGGCCGCGCCCGCCGCCACCGCCGGCACGGGGGTGCGGACGACGGCCGGTCCCGTCAGCAGCCCGGCCGTCCCGATCGGCCAGGTCCCCCAGGAGGCCGCGGCCTTCCGCAGCAGCGGGGTGCCCGAGCTCGACCGGGTGCTCGGCGGCGGGATGGTGCCCGGCGCGGCCGTCCTGCTGGCGGGCGAGCCCGGGGTCGGCAAGTCGACGCTGCTGCTCGAGGTCGCCGCCCAGACCGCGCGCCGCAAGCTCCGCACCCTCTACGTGACGGGCGAGGAGTCCGCCTCGCAGGTCCGGCTGCGCGCCGACCGCACCGGCGGCATCCACGACGAGCTGTACCTCGCCGCGGAGACCGACCTGGCCGCGGTCCTGGGCCACATCGAGGCGGTGCGGCCCGCGCTGGTCGTGGTCGACTCCGTGCAGACCATCGGCGCCCCCGACACCGAGGGAGTCCCCGGCGGCGTCACCCAGGTGAAGGAGGTGGCGGCCGCGCTCATCCGGGTCGCCAAGACGCGCGGGATCACGGTCGTGCTCGTGGGCCACGTGACGAAGGACGGCGGCATCGCCGGTCCCCGCGTGCTCGAGCACCTCGTCGACGTCGTCCTGCACTTCGAGGGCGACCGGTCGTCCCGCTTCCGGATGGTGCGGGCGATGAAGAACCGTTTCGGGCCCGTCGACGAGGTCGGCTGCTTCGACCTCGCCGCCGACGGCATCAGCGCCGTCACCGACCCCACCGGCCTGTTCGTCGAGCACCACGCCGCGCGCGTGCCCGGCACCTGCGTGGCGGTCTCCATGGAGGGTCGTCGGCCTCTGCTCGCCGAGGTCCAGGCGCTGGTCACCGCCTCCCCCGGCGAGCGGCCGCGTCGGACGACGTCCGGCCTGGACTCCTCGCGCGTCGCGATGATCCTGGCCGTGCTCGCGCAGCACTGCGGCGTCCGCACCCACCACGCCGACGTCTTCGCGTCCACCGTGGGCGGCGCGAAGCTCACCGAGCCCGCCACCGACCTCGCCCTGGCGGTCGCCCTGGCCTCGGCGCACCACGAGAGCGCCCCGCCCCTCGGCACCGTCGTGATGGGCGAGATCGGGCTGGCCGGCGAGGTGCGCCGGGTGCGCGACCTGCGGCTGCGCCTCGGCGAGGCCGCGCGGCAGGGCTTCGCCGTGGCGGTGGTCCCGTGGCACCGCGGCGTCGGCGAGGGCGGTGCACCCGCCGAGGTCGACGGGATGCGCGTCATCGAGGTGCGCGGCGTCGCCGAGGCGTTGCAGCTCCTCGGGATCACGAGCCCTCGTGAGCAGGACGTCCTGTGAGAACGGGTGCGGTCAGGACGATGCCCTAGGGTGTTGACCGCCCAGACGTACGGCGTACGCCGCCGCCGGGGCGTGGGGAAGCAGGAAACGGGGAGCAGCAGTGGTCGGCATCGAGCGCACCGAGGAGTCGTTGCGCCTGCGCGCGACCCTCGCCACGATCGCGCCGGGCACCCCGCTGCGTGACGGTCTCGAGCGCATCCTGCGCGGACGCACCGGTGCCCTGCTCGTGCTCGGCCGCGACGAGCTGGTCGACTCGCTCGCCTCGGGGGGCTTCGTCATCGACGTGCCCTTCACCGCCACGGGCCTGCGCGAGCTGGCCAAGATGGACGGCGCGATCGTGCTCGACGCCGAGGCGACGACCATCCACCGCGCGGCCGCCCACCTGATGCCCGACCAGTCGATCCCGTCGGTCGAGACCGGCACCCGCCACCGCACCGCCGACCGGGTCGCCCGGCAGACCGGCTTCCCCGTCATCTCGGTGTCGCAGTCGATGCAGATCATCGCCGCGTACGTGGGCGAGACCCGCTACGTGCTCGAGGACTCCGGGCAGATCCTGTCCCGGGCGAACCAGGCGCTGGCCACCCTCGAGCGCTACAAGCTGCGCCTCGACGAGGTCACCAGCAGCCTCTCCGCGCTCGAGGTCGAGGACCTCGTCACGGTCCGCGACGTCGTCGTCGTCGCCCAGCGCCTCGAGATGGTCACCCGCATCGCCCGGGAGATCGAGGACTACGTCCTCGAGCTCGGCACCGATGGCCGCCTCCTGTCGCTGCAGCTCGAGGAGCTGATCACCGGCGTCGACCCCGAGCTCGAGCTGGTGATCCGCGACTACCTGCCCGAGCGTCGTACGCCGAGCGCGGACGACGTCCGCATCCGCCTCGAGCAGCTCACCCCCACCGACCTCGTCGACATCGCCTCGGTCGCCCGCGCCCTCGGGCTGTCCGGCGGCGAGCACCTGGACGGCGCGGTCGCGCCCCGCGGCTACCGGCTGCTCGCGAAGGTGCCGCGCCTCCCCCCGATCGTGGTCGACCGCCTGGTCGAGCACTTCGGCACGCTCCAGAAGCTCCTCGCCGCCGGCCTCGACGACCTCCAGGCCGTCGACGGCGTCGGCGAGCTGCGCGCCCGCTCGGTCCGCGAGGGTCTCTCGCGCCTCGCGGAGTCGAGCATCCTCGACAGATATGTCTGAGCCACGACCGAACTTGCGAGGTCGTGAGGCGAAGAGATCGAGCGAGCGACGCGACCGGGGGACGAGGTCGCGATCGGCGGGTCGAGATCTTGGTGACAGTCTCGACGAGCTCGACCACCGGTGGTCGAGCTTGTCGAGACCTCGCGGCTGACGTGCGGCTAGTTGTCGAAGACCGCCGGTAGCGTCGCGCGCCACACCGTCTCGACCTCGGCCACGGCGATCTCGAACGACGCGTCGCCGGCGTCCACGACCAGGGTGTCGCCACCCGTCGTCCCGACCTCGGCGACCGCGAGGCCCAGCTCGGTCGCGCGGGCGCGGACGGCGTCCAGGTGCTCGGCGGTGACCGCCAGGAGCGCGCGGGCCGAGGACTCCGAGAACAGCGCGACGAACGGGTCCACCCCGAGCGCCTCGGGGCGCACGGTCGCGCCGCGCCCACCGGCGATGCAGGCCTCGACCAGCGCCTGGGCGAGGCCGCCGTCGGAGAGGTCGTGCGCTGCGGCGACGGTCCTGGCCGCGGCGGCCTCGACCATCAGGGCCGTCAGGGCCTTCTCGGCGTCGAGGTCGACGCGCGGCGGGACGCCGCCGAGGTGGCCGTGGACGACGTGGGCCCACTCCGAGCCGGACAGCTCCTCGCGGGTCTCCCCCACGACGAGCAGGTGCAGCCCGTCGGCGGGCAGCCCGGAGCGGACGCGGGTGGCGACGTCGTCGATCACGCCGAGCACGGCGACGACGGGGGTGGGGAGGATCGCGGTCTCGCCGGTGGAGTTGTAGAGGCTGACGTTGCCGCCGGTGACGGGGACGCCGAGCGCGAGGCAGGCGTCCTTCAGCCCGCGACAGGCCTCGGCGAACTGCCACATGACCGCCGGGTCCTCGGGCGAGCCGAAGTTGAGGCAGTCCGAGACCGCGAGCGGCCGTGCCCCGCCGACCGACACGTTGCGGTGGGCCTCGGCGAGCGCGAGCTGCGCGCCGGCGTACGGGTCGAGGCGGGTGTAGCGGCCGTTGCCGTCGGTGGCGAGCGAGACGCCGAGGCCGGTGGCGTCGTCGACGCGGAGCATCCCGGAGTCCTCGGGCTGCGACATCACCGTGTTGCCGCGCACGTAGCGGTCGTACTGGTCGGTGACGAACGACCGGTCGCACAGGCCGGGCGAGCCCGCCATGCGGAGCACGGTCTCGCGGAGCTCGTCGCCGGTCGAGGGCCGCGGCAGCGCCTCGGCCGTGTCGGCGACCAGCGAGTCCTGGGAGGCGGGCCGGGCGAAGGGGCGCTCGTACGTCGGCCCGTCGTGCGCCACCGAGCGCGGCGGGACGTCGACGACCCGCTCGCCGTGCCAGTCGACGTGCAGCCGGCCGGTGTCGGTGACCTCGCCGAGGACGACGGCGTCGACGTCCCACTTGGCGCAGACGGCGAGGAACGCGTCGACGTGCACGGGCTCGACGACGGCCATCATCCGCTCCTGGCTCTCGCTCATGAGGATCTCCTCGGGCGAGAGCGTGGAGTCGCGCAGCGGCACCAGGTCGAGGTCGACGTGCATGCCGCCGTCGCCCGCGGACGCGAGCTCGGAGGTCGCGCACGACAGCCCGGCGCCCCCGAGGTCCTGGATGCCCGCGACCAGCCCGGCCGCGAACACCTCGAGGGTGCACTCGATGAGCAGCTTCTCCATGAACGGGTCGCCGACCTGGACCGACGGGCGCTTGGCGGGCCCGTCAGCGTCGAAGGTCTCCGAGGCCAGCACGGAGACCCCGCCGATGCCGTCGCCGCCGGTGCGGGCGCCGTACAGGATCACCTTGTTGCCGAGCCCGGACGCGTTGGCGAGGTGCAGGTCCTCGTGGCGCATCACGCCGATGGAGAGCGCGTTGACCAGCGGGTTGCCGGCGTACGTCGCGTCGAAGACGACCTCGCCGCCGATGTTCGGCAGGCCCAGGCAGTTGCCGTAGCCGCCGACGCCGGCGACGACGCCGGGCAGCACGCGGCGGGTGTCGGGGGCGTCGATCGGGCCGAAGCGGAGCTGGTCCATCACGGCCACCGGCCGGGCCCCCATGGCGAGGATGTCGCGGACGATGCCGCCGACGCCGGTCGCGGCGCCCTGGTAGGGCTCGACGTACGACGGGTGGTTGTGGGACTCGACCTTGAAGGTCACCGCCCACCCCTGGCCGATGTCGAGGACGCCGGCGTTCTCGCCGATGCCGGCGAGCATCTTGCCGACCGGGGTCTCCTGCGGGACCTCGCTGAACTGCTTGAGGTGGACCTTGGAGGACTTGTAGGAGCAGTGCTCGCTCCACATCACCGAGTACATCGCCAGCTCCGCACTGGTCGGGCGACGACCGAGGATCTCCCGGATCCGGTCGTACTCGTCCGACTTCAGACCCAGGTCGGCCCAGGGCTGCGCGCGCCCGGGGTCCTCCGCGGCCCTCGCGACGGTGTCCAGCTCTGCACCAGCGGTCGTGTCGGCCACGGCGGCAATCTATCGGCCCGCGCCGGGCACCTTCGCGTCCACCCAGACCATGCGGTGGTCCGAGCTCGGGAACCCGTTCGTGTACGCCGGGTCGTAGACGCCGGTGAGCCGCGACAGCGGGTCGGCCAGCTCGGGCCAGAACACCCCGGCGGCACGCGCCTGCAGCGGCCGCGACGGCAGCACGTAGTCGACGCGGAGGTTGCCGCCGGAGCCTGGGCCGTCGCTGAAGTCGGCGGTGTCGAGCGCGGGGTCGCCGCGGTGGCTGGTGTTGACGCCGCCCTGCAGGCGCGAGGCCTCCGCCGCGCCGCGGCTGCGGGGCCGCGCGTCCCGGACGAGCGGGTGCTCGACGATCTGGCCGGCGGCGCCGGGCAGGCCACTGCCGTCGTTCGACGCGTCGGCGTTGAGGTCGCCCATCACCACGAAGGGCGACCCGGGCTTCAGCCCACCCCGGCGGCCGTCGTCGTCGACGAGGTAGGCGGAGCGGCGCCCGGGCGAGACGTAGTCGGCCCAGAGCCGGATCTCGTCGACGTTGCGCTTGCCGTTGCGGTCCTCGGGGCCGTCGAAGCTCGGCGGGGTCGGGTGGCTGGCGAGCACGTGGACCGTCTTCCGGCCGATCCGGATCGGCACGTCGGCGTGGTTCTTGCTGGACAGCCGGACCACCTCGAGCTCCTCGGGGGTGAACCAGTCTGCGGGCTCCGGGGTGGACGGGTCGTCGGGCAGCCGCGCGCCGGGCATGTCGGCCCAGCGGAAGTCCTGGAAGGTCCGCACCGCCCGCTCGTCGATCGGGTAGCGCGAGAGCACCGCGAAGCCGTACTGGCCCTCGAACTCGCCGAACCCGAACGCGTCGTCGCCGTACGCCCGGCCCGAGGTGCCGACCTGGCCGTCGTTGTTGAGGTCGTAGCCGCTGGCGACGCCGGTGTTGGAGTCCAGGACGATCGAGTGGCGGTAGCGGATGGGCTCCGCGCCGCCCTGACCGACGCCGAGGAAGTTGTCCTGGAAGTCCCGCAGCGACTCCCCGGACCGGTCGACGTCGAACTCGTTGAGGAGCAGGACGTCGGGCCGCTGCCGCTGGATGATCTCCGCGACGTTGCGGACCTCGACGTCCTGCGCCTCGTCGTCCGCGTCGGCGAGGTCGGCGGCGAGCTCGCCCTCGGTCGTGCGGAACATCGAGACGTTGAAGGTCGCGAAGCGCACCGTGTCGGTCTTCTGCGTGCCCTTCGGGCCACCAGGACCCTGCGGACCACCGGGACCCGCGACGGCGGTGCCCGCGAGGGTCGGGAGGGCGAGGGCGGCGGCGAGCGTGCCGACGGCGAGCAGACGGGCAGGGCGGGACAGGGTCACGGGTCCTCCGAGCAGGACGGGTGGCGGGCTGGTCGGGGTCGTTGCTACCACAGCCGCGCGGCGGGGAGGTGAACGAGAGAGCGGCGTGCACCAGCGGTCATCTCTCGCCTCACCGGTGTCTCGACACACCGGTCACGACCTCGCGGTTCCTGAGCCTGTCGAAGGGCCGTCGTGCGGCTGCTCGACCCGTTGGCGCGACGCAGGGCGCTCGTTCCTCACGCCCTACTGCGCCAACGCCCCCATCGGGTCCCAGGCGGGGAGCACGATCGGCGGGGTGGCGATGGCGTCCCGGAGCTCGACGGGCAGCGCGTCCACGCGGCAGGCGGTCTCGAAGACGTGCTCGTCGAACCAGCCGTCGGTCATCGTCCAGAAGCCCTTGTCGGCCTTGTCGGTGCCCCACGAGTTCTCGACCCGCCAGCGCCGGGGCGCACCGTCGACGACGTCCACACCGCTGAACAGCATCGCGTGGTTCATCGCCGTCGCGCCGTGCAGCAGGCGCTCGGACTTCGTCATGTCCGACGTGGTGCCGTACACCGCGTCGTAGTCGAAGAGCTGCGCGTCCCAGGTGCCGCCGTCGCGGTCGTGCATCTTGCCGGCGTCGCAGCCGAACCAGACCGGCTCGCCACCGACGATGGAGTCCACGGCGATCCTCTTCATCGTGGCGACGTCGACGTTGAGGTAGACGACCGGCGGGCCACCGACGACGTTGCCCAGGTGCTCGACGGTGAAGGTGCGGCCGACCGGGCTGGTGGGCCGGGGGTCGTGGACGAGGCACACGTAGTCGTCCAGCGGGAGCGAGGCGTAGCGCTCCGCGAACTCCTGCGGGGTGAGCACGCCGTCGCGGTGGAAGCCCTTGTCCTTGTCGCGCCACTGCCAGTCGAAGCTCGTGGGCGGGGTGCCGAGGTGGATCGCGAGGACCCGGTGGACGGTCTCGAGGACGCCCTCCTTGCGCTCCCGGAGCGCGTCGACGGACTCACCGGACGCCGCGGCGGCGCGCAGGTCGCGGGCCGCCTGGCGCAGGACGTCGCCGAGGTTGCGGTTCAGCTGACGCGTCTCGGACGACGACTGCGTCTCCGGCATGACCGACTTGGGCACGAGCCCGTGCTTGGCGACCAGCGCGACGAACATCGTCCACTGCCCGCCGTCCTCGGTCGGGGAGCCGAGCAGGTGGGCGACGGTGCGGTCGTCGACGTCGCGGTCGGACGTCTCGATGACCGACTCGAGCCAGAAGTTGGCCTTCTCGAGCTTGTCCCAGAACTGCAGGTAGGACTGCGAGAACTCGAACTCCTTCAGACCCAGCTCCTCCGCCGCGCCGACGCGCAGCAGGTTGAGGCCGGCGAACATCCAGCAGCGGCCGGACATCTTCTGGTTCGTGGCCGACCAGTCGTCGAGCTGGTGCGACATCGACCGCTCGGCGGCGACGGCCGCGCGGTGGTCGAGGGCGACGGCGTCGATCGCGGTCCTCGTGACCGCGTTCTGCATCACCCGCGCGTGCGGGTCGGCCTCGAAGGCCTTCGCCAGCTGCTCGATCCGGTCGGTGCTGATCGCTCCCGTCATGCCTGCTCCTGCGTTCGTCGTCGGATGGGTGCCGAGGTGCTGCGACTGGGGGGATTAATCGAGTCGGTTCCCCGACCGTACGCCGCTCCCGGCGGTGACCCCTGGGAGCCGTCCTGCGCCTCCCTCCGGGGGGCAGGGTTTCGCGGCCGCGAATTACAGATCTGTAGTTCCAGTGAACACGTGTTACGCGTGTGAACAGTGTGATTACAGTGACTGGCCGTGCCGACTCGGGCGGCATCTTCCCCGCCGTTTGGAGACCCCCGTGGCCAGTCCTCTGACCCCCTCGACGACCCTCCGGGTCCGCCGCCGCGTCCGCCTCGCCGCCGCCTGCACGAGCCTGCTCGGCCTGGTCGGCGGAGTGCTCGGCGCGACCACCGTGACCGCGTCGCCCGCCGTCGCGGCGAACCCGGTGACCCCCGGCAACCTCACCGGTTTCGGCTTCGACCAGTGCGAGGCGCCGTCCCAGGCGTCGATGACGCGCTGGATGGAGACCTCGCCGTTCCTCGCCGTCGGGATCTACATCTCGGGCGCCTCCCGGGGCTGCCGCGAGCAGCGCAACCTCACGCCGGACTGGGTGAGCACCCAGCTCGCCCAGGGCTGGGAGCTGCTGCCCATCACCCTCGGCCCGCAGGCCTCCTGCAGCCCTCACTTCCCGCGCTACGGCAACGACCCGACGATCAACCCGACCCCGGGGCCGAACAGCCGCTACGTCGCGGCACGCGCCATGGGACGCACCGAGGGTCAGCGCAGCGTGGACGCCGCGAAGCGGCTCGGGATCGCCCCGAAGAGCGTGCTCTGGTACGACATGGAGGCCTTCGACACCGGGAACACGAGCTGCCGCGAGTCGGCTCTCGCCTTCGTCTCCGCGTGGAACACGACGGTCAAGCGCCTGGGCTTCACCACCGGCCTGTACTCCAGCGCCGGTTCCGGGCTGAACGCCTGGGACGACGCCCGCGTCGAGCGCCCCGGCAAGTACGTCATGCCGCAGTACATCTGGTTCGCCCGCTGGGACGAGCAGGCCAACTCCTCGACGTCGTACCTGCGTGAGGACGGCTGGCGCCCGGGCCGCCGGGTCAAGCAGTACCGCGGCGGTCACCTCGAGACCCACGGCGGCGTCACGATCAACATCGACAGCAACTGGCTCGAGGTCGGCCAGGGCTCGCGACCGCTCGCCAGCCGGACCAAGTGCGGCGACGTCGTCGTCGACCTCCCGACGTACGGCGCGCTGACGCCGGGCGCCAAGGGCAAGATGGTCCGGGCCCTGCAGTGCAACCTGAAGATGCGCGGCTTCTACGACGCGGAGGTCAGCGGCACCTACGACCGGGCCACCGGCGACGCGGTGACGGCGTACCGACGCGACCGTGGCATGACCGGCGGACGCGGCTGGGGCCGCACCGGGTGGATCCGGATGGCCTCGGAGGGCGACCGCCCCGTCCTGAAGTTCGGCTCGAACGGCTGGCAGGTCCGCCGCGTGCAGCGGATGCTCAACGCCACCGGGCTGCGCCAGGGCGACGTCGACGCGCACTACGACCGCGAGGTCGAGGCCGCCGTGCGCCGCTGGCAGGCCCGCATCAAGCAGCCGCAGACCGGGATCGTCACCGAGGCGAGCTGGCGCGCGATGAGCTTCGGCCGCGGCGGCGCGTGACCCGGATCTCCTGAGCAGACCCCCCGAGGATCCCCCTCGGCCCCCGGTGGGGGGCCGCGGGGGATCCTGTCCGTATGAGCCCGCTCCGTCTCTTCCGGGTCGTCGCCGTCACCGAGGCCCTCACCTGGGCCCTCCTGCTCGTCGGGATGGTGCTCAAGTACGTCACCCGCACCACCGACGCCGTCGTCAGCGTCGGCGGGATGCTGCACGGCGTCGCGTTCATCGCCTACTGCCTCACCACGGTCCTCGTGGCCGTCGACCAGCGGTGGCCGGTCGGCCGCGCGCTGCTCGGCCTGGTCTCGGCGGTCCCGCCGTTCGTGACGCTGTGGTTCGACCGGCGCTCCGAGAGGCGGGGCCACCTCGGCACCTCGTGGCGCCTCGCCACGGACCGCCCTACGGGCGCGCTCGAGCGTCCGGCGGCGTGGCTGATCCGCCGTCCGGCGCAGGGCCTCGGTGTCGGGGTCCTCGCGGTGGCCGCGCTGACCGGCGTCGCGCTGCTGGTGGGTCCGCCCGTCGGCTGACGGCCGCCTCTCGCTAGAGCGCGGCGGCGAGGGCCGTCAGGCTGGTGAAGAACCCGAGTCCGTCGGTGCCGGGACCACAGAGGTCCTCGACGGCGTGCTCGGGGTGCGGCATCAGACCGACGACGTTGCCGGCGGTGTTGGTGATGCCGGCGATGGCGCGCAGCGAGCCGTTGGGGTTCGGCCCGACGTACGTCGCGACGACGCGGCCCTCGTTCTCGAGGGCGTCCAGGGTGGCGGTGTCGGCGACGTACGAGCCCTCGCCGTTCTTCAGCGGGACGACGACCTGCTGGCCCGGCTCGTACGACGCCGTCCACGGGGTGGCGGCGTTGCGGATCTCGAGGCGCTGGTCGCGGCAGACGAACCGCTGGTGGTCGTTGCGGACCAGGGCACCCGGCAGCAGGTGCGACTCGCAGAGGACCTGGAAACCGTTGCAGATGCCGAGGACCGGCATGCCGTCGGTGGCGGCGTCCACCAGCGGGCCCATCACCGGGGAGAACCGGGAGATCGCCCCGCAGCGCAGGTAGTCGCCGTACGAGAAACCGCCGGGGAGGATCACCGCGTCGACGCCGGACAGCGTGGCGTCGCCGTGCCAGAGCGGGACGACGTCGTGGCCGGCGATCGTCGCCGCCCGCTGCGCGTCGACGTCGTCGAGGGAACCGGGGAAGGTGACGACGCCGACCCTCACGCGTCGGCCCCCTGCTCGACGCGGACCCGGTAGTCCTCGATCACCGGGTTGCTCAGCAGGGTGGCGGCCATCTGCTCGACCTCGGCGAGGCGGTCGGCACTGAGGCCGTCGCCCTCGTCGGCCTCCAGCTCGAGCTCGAAGCGCTTGCCCTGCCGCACGTCGGCGACCCCGGCGAACCCGAGCCGGACCAGCGCGCCGGAGACGGCCTTGCCCTGGGGGTCGAGGATCTCGGGCTTGGGCATGACGTCGACGACGACTCGGACCATGGGCCCAGCGTAGAGGCGACGCTCAGCAGACGCTCAGCCCGGCTGGGCACAATGGAGGCATGTCCACGTCGTCCGGTCCCCGCTCCGCCTCCGCGCTCTCGCTGGAGTTCCCCCAGTCGCTCGCCACCTACGACGACTACGCCGACGCCCAGCGCGCCGTCGACCACCTCTCCGACGCGGAGTTCCCGGTCCAGAACTGCATGATCGTCGGGACCGAGCTGCGTCAGGTCGAGCGCATCACCGGACGGCTGACCAGCGGCAAGGTCGCCGGTGCCGGGGCGCTCAGCGGTGCGTGGTTCGGTCTCTTCATCGGGCTCATCTTCTCCCTGTTCGGCGAGGAGAACGTGCTCGGCGTCATCGTCGCCACCGCCCTGTTCGGCATGGCGTTCGGCGTCATCTGGGCGCTCATCGGGTACGCCGCCACCCGCGGCCGCCGTGACTTCTCCAGCGTCTCGACCATCGTCGCCACCCGCTACGAGGTCCTCGTCGAGCACAAGCTGCTCGGGCAGGCGCAGGAGCTGCTCGCGGGCCTGCCCGGCGGGCGGCCCAACCCGTTCTGAGGAACGAAGAACGGACCGTCGGTGGTCGAGCAGCGACCACGGCTGAGGGACGGAGCCGCGACGGAGCGTGTCGAGACCCGGTGACCCGGCGTGCGGTCCGGGGCGTTTCACTCTGGCCTCTGCTGCCTCAGGTTTCACGGGTCGGCTGGTGAAACCCCGGCTGGGCCCACGAAGTTTCGTGGGCCCAGCCGGGGTTTCGTCAGCCCGGTCCCGGGCGTCGTCCGACGCCGAAAACCGGTCGACCCGCCGCCCCCGCCCGCCGGACACTGACCGGATGGTCGAGGTCCAGCAGCGCGCACGGGTCGTCGTCGTCCACGGGCGGACGGCGGAGGTCCTGCACGAGCCGGACGACGGCGTCGCCGCGGTGCGGCTCGCGCCCGGACTGTCGCTCACACCGGTGGCGGGCGACGAGGTGCACGTCGCCGACGGCCGGATCACGGAGGTCCTCCCCCGCCGTACGCAGCTGACCCGGCCGGACCCGAACGGCCACGAGCTGCAGGTGCTGGCGGCCAACGTCGACCTGGTCCTGCTGGTGGCGCCGGCGGACCACGGCCTGCGCGAGGGCGCGCTGGAGCGGATGGCGATCCTGGCGTGGGACTCCGGCGCGACACCGCTCGTCGTCCTCACGAAGGCGGACCTCGCCGACGACCCGGACGCCCGCGCCGAGCAGGCCCGTACGGCGGCGCCGGGGGTCGAGGTGGTGCTCACCAGCACCGTGGACGGCCGGGGGCTCGACGCGCTCCGCGCCCACCTGGGCGCGGGCGTCACGGCGACGATGCTGGGCGCGTCCGGCGCCGGCAAGACCTCGCTGCTCAACGCGCTGGAGGGTCGCGACGAGGCGACCCGGGAGGTCCGGGCGGACGGCGAGGGCCGGCACACCACGACCACCCGGCGCCTCTACCGCCTCGCCTCGGGAGGGACGCTGCTCGACCTGCCGGGCGTGCGGAACCTCGACCTGCACGCCAGCGAGGAGGGCGTGGCGGCCGTGTACGCCGACGTCGCCGCGCTCGCCGAGGAGTGCCGCTTCGTCGACTGCGCCCACGACACCGAGCCCGGCTGCGCCGTGACGGCAGCCATCGCGAGCGGCGAGCTGTCCACCCGCCGCCTCGACGGCTGGCACGCCGCCCGCCGTGAGCTGGCCTACCTGGAGCGTCGTACCGACCCGGCCGCCCGAGCCGCCAAGCTGCAGGAGTGGAAGCGCCTCACCCGCGCCTCCCGCTCCCGGCAGCGGCCCTGATCCAGGGCCCGCGGAGCAGCGGCCGGCGCTGCCGTTTCGTCACAAACGGCAGTGTCCGGGGCCGCTGAGCTGCCGTTTCGCGCAAAACGGCAGTCCCCCGACCGGCCGGCGCGACGCGCCAGACGCGCCCGACGGGGACGGCGACCTAGCGGCGGTTCTGCAGCACCACGATGCCGAGCGCGACGCCGAGGCCCGCGAGCGCGGAGCCGAAGCCGGCGGCGCTGCGGGAGCCGGTGAAGGGACCCTCGACGTAGCCCACGCCCTGGAGGCCGGCGACGGCGCCGAAGGCCAGCATCATGAGCGCGAGGGTGAGCCCGAACCAGTGTGCGACGGTCACGGGCCCATCCTCGCAGTGCTCACGACGCGGGCGTCAGGCGAGCCTCAGGACAGCTCCCGCTTCAGGATCTTGCCGGTCGAGGTCATCGGGAACTCGTCCTTGACCTCGATGATGCGGGGGTACTTGTAACCCGCCATCTCCTCCTTGGCCCAGGCCTTGAGGGAGTCGGGGGTCTCGTCGGTGTCCTTGTTCAGGATGACGAACGCCTTGATCTCCTCGCCGTGGGACTCGTGGGGGACGCCGATGACCGCGGCCAGCGAGACGGCCGGGTGGCTCATCAGCACCTCCTCGATCTCGCGGGGGTACACGTTGAAGCCGCCGCGGATGATCATGTCCTTGCTGCGGTCGACGATGTAGTAGAAGCCGTCAGCGTCCTTGCGCCCCAGGTCACCGGAGCGGAACCACCCGTCGACGATGGCCTCCTCGGTGGCCTCGGGGCGGTTGTAGTAGCCCTTCATGATGTTGTGGCCCTTGATGGCGATCTCGCCGACGGTGTCCTCGCCCTCGGGGAGGTCCTCGCGCTTGTCGGGGTCCGGGTCGATCAGCTTCATCTCGACGCCCTCGATCGGGCGGCCGATCGAGCCCACCCGCGGCTCCTCGCCCCACGGGGAGAAGCTGGCGACCGGGGAGGTCTCCGAGAGGCCGTAGCCCTCGAGGATGGTGACCCCGAACTTTGCCTGGAAGTCCTTGTGCACCTCGCCCGGCAGCGCGGCACCGCCCGCGGCGGCGACGCGGAGGTTCTCGGCGAGGCTGGAGACGTCGACCGGAGACTCGTCGAGCGCGCCGAGCAGGCCCCAGTACATGGTCGGGACGCCGGCGAAGAACGTGACGCCCTCGTTGAGCATCAGCTTCAGGGCCGCGTGGGCCTCGAAGCGGGGCAGCATGACGACGGTGCCGCCGAAGCCGAAGCCGGCGTTCTGGATCACCGTCTGGCCGAAGGAGTGGAACAGCGGCAGCACGCAGAGGAAGGTGTCGGGCTCGTCGACGTTCGCGCCGAAGATGCCCTGGCCCGCCATCGCGTTGTCCCGCATGTTGCGGTGCCGCAGCTCCGCACCCTTCGGCTTCCCGGTCGTGCCGGAGGTGTACAGGATGACGGCGGTGTCGTCGTCGTCCACGTCGACCGAGTCGAACTCACCCGAGGCCTGGGACATGGCCCGGCCGAGCGTCTCGGTGCCCTCGATGGGCGAGTCCGCGGAGGGGTCCGCGGTGATCACGAAGAAGTGCTCGCAGCCGTCGGTGGCGTCGAACCCGGCCTTGCCGGCCTCCGCCATCGGCAGCTCCTCGGTGCCCTGGAAGCAGAAGTAGGCCTTCGCGTCCGAGTCGTCAAGGTGGTAGGCGACCTCCTTGCCCCGCAGCAGCACGTTCAGCGGGACGACGGTCGCGCCGGCCTTGAGGATGCCGTAGTAGACGATCGAGAAGTACGGGATGTTCGGGCAGGTCAGGGCGACCTTGTCACCCGGCTGGATCCCCCGCTCGGCGAGGACGTTCGCGACCTGGTTCGAGGCGCCCTGCAGCTCGGCGTACGACAGGCGCGTGTCGCCCATGACGATCGCGGTGCGGTCGGGGTACGAGGCGGCGGTGTCCTCGAGGAGGCGGGAGAGGTTCGTCATGCGCGAACCCTACGGGGCGGGGTGATCCCCGTCACCCGCGTGTTACCCGTTGGTACGTCGCTCGATCGCCCGCGCCGCCGCCTTGAGGTCCGCGCGAATGCCGAGCGGACCGAACAGGCGGATCGCGATTCCGATCGGCATGCGCCAGCCGGGGGCGTCGACGTCGACCAGGGCCACCACGTGGGTGCCGGGCACGCCGTCGAGGACGGTGGGCTCGAACCGCATGTCGAGGCGCGCGACGAGGCCGCGCCACTCCCCGACCTCGGACCACGCGCGGCCGGGCTCGTCGACCGTGACCTCCATCAGCGGCTTCGCGCCGACGAGGGTGACGTCGTACCAGCGGGCGCCGACGCCGCGGGGCGGGCCGCCGAGCCGGTCGATGCGGCGCAGGCTGGACTGCCAGTCCGGGCGCAGGGCCGGGTCGGCGAAGTAGTCCTGCACCGCCTCGGGCGGCGCGGCGACGTCGATCTCGAGCGTGAACCCCATCAGGGACCTCTCCTCGTGCTGCTCATGCTCCGGTGGGTCGTGCGCCTCAGAAGCGCTCCCCGGTCAGTCTCTCGTAGGCCTCCACGTACCGCTGCCTCGTCAGGTCCACGACCTGCGGCGGCAGCTCCGGCGGCGGCGCCTCGCCGGTGCGGTCCCAGCCGGACTCGCCGGTGAGCCAGTCGCGCAGGACCTGCTTGTCGTACGCCGGCGGCGTGACGCCCGGCGTCCAGGCGTCGGCGGGCCAGTAGCGCGAGGAGTCCGGGGTGAGGACCTCGTCGCCGAGCGTCAGCCGGCCGCCCTCCGCGTCGTCGGTGCCGAGCTCGATCTTGGTGTCGGCGAGGAGGATCCCCTGCTCGCGGGCGATGCCCTCGGCGCGGGCGTACACCGCGAGGGTGACCTCCCGCAGCGTCTCCGCGGTGGCGGCGCCGACGGTCGCGACGACGGCCTCGAACGACACGTTCTCGTCGTGGTCGCCGAGGTCCGCCTTGGTGGCGGGGGTGAAGATCGGCTCCGCCAGGCGGGAGGCCTGCTCGAGCCCTGGGGGCAGGGGGATGCCGCAGACCTCGCCCGTGGCCCGGTAGTCGTCGAGCCCGGAGCCGGTGAGGTAGCCCCGGGCGACGCACTCGACCGGGTACATCGTCAGCGGCCGGCAGACCAGGGCGCGCCCGCGCAGGTGGTCGGGGACGCCGTCGGTGCTGCTGAGGACGTGCCCGGGGAGGAGGTCGGCCAGCCGGTCGAACCACCACAGCGACATCCGGGTGAGGATCTCGCCCTTGTCGGGGATCCCCGGGCTGAGCACGTGGTCGTAGGCGGAGATCCGGTCGCTGGCCACCATCAGCAGGGCGCCGGCGTACGGACCCTGGTCGAGGCGGTAGAGGTCGCGCACCTTGCCGGAGTGCAGGTGGGTCGCACCCTCGACGTCCGGGGCGGGCGGGATGCTGGGCAGTCGGGGCTCGGCCACCCGGTCAGTATCGCGTCCGGGTCGCCCGCGGGGGTGCCGGGTCAGCCGGTGGTGCGGAAGCCGGAGGCTCCCCCACCGGTCTCGGGCTCGACGTCGGTGACGTCGACGGAGGCGACGCGGGCCGACGGCGGACCGTCGTGGGCCCACGCCACGAGCGCGTCGACGGCGTCGGCCGGGCCCTCGGCGTACGCCGCCACGGAGCCGTCGGGCTCGTTGCGGACCCAGCCCGTGACGCCGAGCCGCCGCGCCTCCTGCTCGGTGGCCCAGCGGAACGACACCCCCTGCACCCGACCCGTCACCCGGAGCCGGACCGACCTCTTCGCGTCCACAGGCGCAGCCTGCCACGCGATCTCCACAGCCCCTGCCGTCCGGGGCTGCGGGAGTCGGCGCGCGGGCCGAGGGTGGGAGCACGCCGTCAGCGACCGACCCCGAGGAGGACCCATGGACCTGGCCTGCCACTACGCCGGCCTGGCCGGCGCCGCGGAGGTGGCCGAGCGTCAGGCCACCCACACCGGCGACGTCGGCCGCTACGTGCACGACGTCTGCACCCGGCTCGACGCGTTCCGCGGCGCCGTCGCGCCGCTGCGCGGGGTCTACGCCACGGCCGTGGGCTCCGCCTGCGACGGCCTCGAGCGCAGCGGCCGGGCGGCGCAGCGGTGGGGCGGAGCGGCCCGGGACACCGCCGCCGACCTCGCGGACGTCGACGCGCTGGCCCGGCGGGTCCTGGACAGGGTGGCCGAGCTCCTGCCCGGGGTGCCCGACGACCTCGTGCCGGTGGCGCCGGTCGCCCCCGACGTCCGCCTCGGCGCCGAGGTCCCGTCGGCGCTGCCGGCGGCGCTGACCGGGCCGGGGGGCTCCCCGCTGGACCTCGACCGGGTCGTCCGCCTCGACACCGACGTCCCCTCCCTGCTGGGGCACGCGGCGGACACCGACTCCCCGGCACTGGACGACGTCCCCGAGGCCGACCGGACCACGCCGTGGCGCCACAGCACGGCCGGCCCGCTCGCGGAGGCGCTCGGGTGGGGCTGGGACCTCCGCGAGGCCGGCCAGGACGCCGTCGGGGCCGTCGAGGGTCTCGGTGACGCCATGGAGGAGGCGGCCGCGGCGCAGGACGACGCGTCGTCGTACGACGACTTCGTGGGGCGCGCCTCGTGACCGCGCCCACGATCAGCGAGCGGTGGGACGCCGGGTCGGCGGTGTCCGGGGGCGCGCCCGAGGTCGGCACGGACGGCTACCTGGACGGCCTGCGCGAGGAGGCCGGGTACGTCGTCCGGCTCGTCGACTGGGCGGTGCGGACGCTGACCGGGGTCGACCTGTTCGCCGAGGTGCTGGAGCCCTTCTCCGGCGACTTCGCCGCACTCGCCTCGATGCAGCAGGGGTGGCGACAGGTCGAGGCCGCCCTGGGGGCGGTCGGGGAGAACCACGCCGACCTGGCCGGCCAGCTGCCCGGCACCTGGGACGGCGGGTCCCGGGTGGCGGCCGGTGACGCGCTGGGCACGCTCGCCGACACCGCGGCCCAGCAGGCGGAGGCGGCCGGTCTCGTCGCGGAGCAGCTCGGCCACGTGCTGTCGGTGTCGACCGCGGCCGCGGAGACGGTGTGCGCCGCGCTCGGCGTGATCGACGACGTCGTGCTCGCCCTGGGCGTCAAGCTGCTCGCCGGCCCGGTCGGCGCGGGCCTGGCGGCGGTCACGGCGCCGGCGGACGCCGCCCGCATCCTCGCGATGCTCGACCGCATCCGCTCGGCGGTCCTGCGGCTCGTGGAGGCGGCGGAGACCTGCGCGGAGGTCATGGCGATGGTGCAGGTCGGGCTCGACGTCGCCGCCGCGGCGGCCGAGGCGGTGGCCATGGGCAGCCACTACGCCGCCGCCGGCCGCGTCGACGACGTCACCGCGGTGGGGTTCGCGTGAACGCCGGGCCCGACCCCGTCGGACCGCCGACCCCGGCGGTGGCCGTGGCACGGCTGCGGGAGGCCGCGCGGCGGTCACGGGAGCACGCCGCCGCCGCGGTCGCCGCGCTGCGGGAGGAGCGGACCGAGATCGACCGCGAGCGCCGCGAGCACCCGTCGTACGAGAAGGCGAGGAGGGAGCGACAGCGACGACGCTCGTAGGCTGACGGCATGTCGGTGGTGAAGATCAACGCGATCCACGTGCCCGAGGGCGGTGGGGCCGAGCTCGAGAAGCGCTTCAAGGCGCGCGCCGGGACGATCGAGGGCACCGAGGGGTTCCTCGGCTTCCAGATGCTGCGCCCCACCGCGGGCGAGACCCGCTACTTCATCGTCACCCACTGGGTCGACGACGCCGCGTTCCAGGCGTGGATGGGCGGCCAGGGTCGCGCCGCCCACTCCGGCGAGCGCGCCAAGCCGGTCGGCACCGGGTCGGACCTGCTCGAGTTCGAGGTCGTCCTCGACGTCGCGCCGTACGACGAGGACGCCGAGCCGTGGGAGGACCTCGAGGACTGACCCTCGGGGAGTGACCCGCCCGCCGGGCGGGCACCCTGGACCCGTGACCTCCGCCGACGCCGACCTCGCGAAGCACCACGGCGGGGACCACGGTGGGGACGGCGACCAGGAGGAGGGTGCCGACCCGCGCCGCTGGCGGATCCTCGCCGTCGCCCTGGTCGTGGGCTTCATGTCGCTGCTCGACGTCACGATCGTCAACGTCGCGCTGCCCTCGATCCGCGCCGGCCTCGACACCTCCCCGGGCACCGCCCAGTGGATCGTGTCCGGCTACGCGCTCACCTTCGGCCTCACGCTGGTCAGCGGCGGCCGGCTCGGCGACGCGTACGGCCGCCGGCGGCTCATGGTCGTCGGCCTCGCCGCGTTCATCGGCTCCAGCGCCCTGGTCGGCTTCGCCCCGAACGCCGAGCTGGTCGTCGCCGCCCGCCTGCTGCAGGGCGCGGCCGCCGGCCTGCTGACCCCGCAGAACTCGGGCCTGATCCAGGACCTCTTCCGCGGTCCCGAGCGCGGACGGGCGTTCGGCCTCTTCGGGTTCACCGTCTCGATCTCCTCCGCGCTCGGTCCCCTGGTCGGCGGCACGATGATCGCCCTGCTGGGCCCCGAGATCGGCTGGCGGGCGATCTTCCTGGTCAACGTCCCGATCGGGCTGGTGGCGATGGTCTTCGTCGCGCGTCTGGTGCCCGGGAAGCCACCCGGCGACGACTCCGGTCCCGTCAAGCTCGACCTGCCCGGCGCACTGCTCCTCGGCGGCGGGGTCCTGTGCCTGCTCTACCCGCTGGTCTCGCTGGAGAGCGGCGCCCTGCTGCCGCTGGTGCTGCTGCCGGGCGTGCCGATCCTGCTGGCGACGTTCGTGTGGTGGGAGCACCGCACCGTCCGGCGTGGGCACGCGCCGCTGCTCGACGTGACGCTGCTGCGGCAGGTCCCCGGCTACGCGAACGGCATCGCCGTCGGCACCATCTACTTCACCGGCTTCACCGGCATCTTCCTCGTGCTGTCGGTCTACACCCAGGAGTCGCTCGGCCTCACCGCGCTGATGTCGGGCCTGGTGCTGACGCCGTTCGCGATCGGGTCGGCGTTCTCCTCGCCCCTCGCCGGCCGGCTGGTCTCGCGGATGCACCGCCGGATCACCGTGGTCGCGCTGACGATCAACATCAGCGGCGTGGTCGCGGTGGCGCTGCTGGCGCCGCTCGGCTTCGGCAACGGCTGGCTGGTCGTGCTCGTCCTCGTGCCACTGCTGGTCGCGGGGCTCGGCGGCGGCGGGGTGGTCTCCCCCAACCTCACGCTGACCCTGTCGGAGGTCCCACCCCGGATGGGTGGCGCCGCAGGCGGCGCCGTCCAGACCGGTCAGCGCATCGGATCCGCGCTCGGCGCCGCGCTGCTGATGACGATCTACCAGGTCGCCGTCGGCTCCGGCATGGCCGGCGTGGACGCCCTGCGGGCCGCGCTGCTCGCGGCCGCCGCGATCCTCTCGGTCGCACTGGTCCTCGCGTTCGTCGACCTGCGCGCCGAGCGCCGCCGCTAGCCGAGCACGCCGGGACCGGGCGGGCTCAGCGCCGCCAGGGCGCGGGCTCGCCGGCGAGCCACCAGGCCAGGCGCCGGGTGATCCACGGCAGCGCCACGTAGGTCATCACGGGCGTCAGCAGCAGTGTCGTCAGCAGCACCCGCGGGGCGATGGGCAGGTCGGGCAGCACGATCGACAGCACCCAGCCGACGAGCAGGCTGAGCGGGAAGAACGCCAGCCAGATCGTCGTCGCCTGCTTCCACCGCGGCGGCGCGGACGGCGTCGGGGCGTCGTCCGCGCGTTCCACGGTGGTCTCGACCGGGTCGTCGAACCACCCCTCGATGCCGGTACGACGCTCCACCCGCGACTCCACGACGCCGAGACCGACGCCCGAGCTGCGCCACCACTGCCGCTGCGGCGAGTGCTCCCAGTGCTCCAGCGCGGTGGGGTCGGCGAAGCGGTAGAGCATGTGCCACTCCCGCGACCCGACGTCCGGTCGCACCCACCCGGCACCCAGGAAGCCGGGGAAGCGCTCGGCGAGGCTGATGCCCGCCGTCAGCCAGCTCACCACCTCGGCCTCGTGCCCGGCGGGCACGTGCCGGGTGATCGCGACGGTGACCGGTCCTCCGGCGTACGCGGTCGTCATGGGTCCATCGTCCCCGAGACGGCACCTCCGGGCCGACTCGGCGCCCTCACGGGGTGCGTCCGGGCCGACTCGGCGGCTAGAGGATCCCGCCGGGGTCGTACGACGCCGCCTCGGGGTGGGCCGCGGCGAGCGCGTCGACGCGGGCGACGACGATCGCGACCTGGGCGACCGCCGCGCCGGTGAACTCCAGCGGGTCGGCGACGAGGGCGTCGATCGCGCTGCGGTCCAGGCCCAGCCGGTCGTCGGCCGCGAGCCGCTCGAAGAGGTCGTTCTCGGCGCGGCCGGCGCGCATCTCCAGTGCCACCGCGACCGCGTGCTCCTTGATCGCCTCGTGCGCCGACTCCCGGCCGACCCCCGCACGCACCGCGCTCATCAGGACCTTGGTGGTGGTCAGGAACGGCAGGTAGCGGTCCAGCTCGCGCTGCACCACGGCCGGGAAGGCGCCGAACTCGTCGAGCACGGTAAGGAAGGTCCGGAACAGCCCGTCGGCGGCGAAGAACGCGTCGGGCAGCGCCACCCGTCGGACGACGGAGCACGAGACGTCGCCCTCGTTCCACTGGTCTCCGGCGAGCTCGCCGACCATCGCCAGGTTGCCGCGGACGACGACCGCAAGGCCGTTGACCCGTTCGCAGGAGCGGGTGTTCATCTTGTGCGGCATCGCCGACGACCCGACCTGACCCTCGGCGAAGCCCTCGGTGACGAGCTCGTTGCCGGCCATCAGCCGGATCGTGGTGGCGAGGTTGCTGGGCCCGGCGACGAGCTGGGCCAGCGACGACAGGACGTCGTAGTCGATGCTGCGCGGGTAGACCTGCCCGACGCTCGTCAGCACCCGGGCGAAGCCGAGGTGGGTCGCGACCCGCTGCTCGAGGTCGGCGAGGGCGTCGGCGTCGCCGTCGAGGAGGTCGAGCATGTCCTGGGCGGTCCCCATCGGGCCCTTGATGCCGCGCAGCGGGAGCCGCGCGAGCAGGTCCTCGACGCGCTCGACGCCGAGCATCAGCTCCTCGGCGGCGGTCGCGAACCGCTTGCCGAGGGTCGTGGCCTGCGCGGCGACGTTGTGCGAGCGGCCGGCCATCACGGTGGTGGCGTGCTCCGCGGCGAGCCGGCCGAGGCGGACGGCGGTGGCGACGGCGCGGTCGCGCACCATCGCGAGCGAGGACTGCAGCTGCAGCAGCTCGACGTTCTCGGTGAGGTCGCGCGAGGTCATGCCCTTGTGGACGTGCTCGTGGCCGGCCAGGGCGTTGAACTCCTCGATCCGCGCCTTCACGTCGTGGCGGGTGACCCGTTCACGACGGGCGATCGACTCGAGGTCGACGTGGTCGACCGCGGCCTCGTAGGCCTCGACGACACCGTCGGGGACCTCGACGCCGAGGTCGCGCTGCGCGCGGAGGACCGCGATCCACAGCCTCCGCTCGAGCACGATCTTGTGCTCCGGCGACCAGAGCGCCGCGAGGTCGGATCCGGCGTACCGGGTGGCCAGGACGTTCGGGACGCTCACGTGCCTCATGGTCCCACGACCCGGCGGGTCAGCGACCGGCGGCGATGTCCGTGCGGTGCTGGGCCCCGGGGAAGGAGATCGTCGCGACCCCCGCGTACGCCGCCTCGCGGGCCGCCGCGACCGAGTCGCCGGCGGCGGTGACGGCCAGCACGCGGCCGCCCGCGGTGACGAGGTCACCGTCGCCGGTGGTGGCGGTGCCGGCGTGGATCACGTCGACCCCGGCGGGGACGTCGTCCGCGCCGCTGATGACGTCGCCCGACGAGGACGTCGCCGGGTAGCCGCGGCTGGCCATCACCACGGTCACCGCGGCGCCGTCACGGAAGACCGGCGGCTCAACCTCGCCCAGCCGGCCGGTGGCGCAGGCGTGGAGGAGCTCGGAGAGGGGCGAGTCGAGCAGCGCCATCAGCACCTGGGTCTCGGGGTCGCCGAAGCGGGCGTTGAACTCGACCACCCGGACGCCGCGTGAGGTGAGCGCGAGGCCGGCGTACAGCAGCCCCGCGAAGGGGGTCCCACGGCGCGCCATCTCGTCGACGGTCGGCTGCAGGACGGTGCGGGTGACCTCGTCGACCAGGTCGGCCGGCGCCCAGTCGAGCGGCGAGTAGGCGCCCATGCCTCCGGTGTTGGGCCCGGCGTCGCCGTCGAGGGCGCGCTTGAAGTCCTGGGCGGGCTGGAGGGGACGCACGACGGCGCCGTCGCAGAGTCCGAAGAGGGAGACCTCGGGGCCGTCGAGGAACTCCTCGACCACCACCGCTCCCCCGCACGCGGCGGCGTGCGCGAGCGCCTCGTCGCGGTCGTCGGTGACGACCACGCCCTTGCCGGCGGCCAGCCCGTCGTCCTTCACCACGTACGGCGCGCCCAGCGCGTCGAGCGCGGCCGCGACCTCCTCGGGGGTCGTGCAGACGTGCGCCTGGGCGGTGGGGACGCCGGCGGCGGCCATCACCTCCTTGGCGAACGCCTTGGAGCCCTCGAGCCGGGCCGCCTCGGCGCCCGGGCCGAAGCACGCGATGCCGCGGGCGGTCACCGCGTCGGCGACGCCGGCCACCAGCGGGGCCTCGGGGCCGACGACCACGAGGCCGACGTCGAGCGAGGCGGCGAGGTCGGCGACCGCGGCGGGGTCGAGGGGGTCCACCGGGTGCAGCGTGGCGACCCGCGCGAGGCCCGGGTTGCCGGGCGCCGCGTGCAGCGCACCCACCCCGGGGTCACGGGACAGCGCGAGGGCCAGAGCGTGCTCACGGCCACCGCCGCCGATCACCAGGACGTCCACGGGCCCCGATGCTAGGGCCCCGGCCCGGTGGCGACCGGTGCGAGGCGGGTGTGAGGGCTGCCGCCCGGGGGCAGGGTGGGGCAGGATCGGCCGACACACCAGCGACCGCACCCGCGACGGAGCGGTCGGGACCAGGAGGGGGATGCAGGCATGGCGCAGCCGCGCGTCGGCGACCTCGTGGGTCGCTACCGGCTGGAGGCCGTGCTGGGCCGGGACGGGATGGGCACGCTCTACCGGGCCTCGGGCACCGCCCTGCGCCGTGACGTCGCGGTGACGGTGATGGGCGGCGTCGCGGACGACGTGCCGGGGACGCCGTACCTGGTCACGGCGAAGCTCGCGGACGGCAGCGTCAGCCGCCCGTTCGGGGTCGACCGGTGAGCACGGACCCGGGCACGACCGGCCGCCTGCTGGCGCGCCGGTATCGCCTCGACGACCTGGTGGGCCACGGCGGGATGGGCGTCGTCCACCGCGCGACCGACCTCCGGCTGGACCGCCGGGTGGCGGTGAAGGTCATCTCCGGCGCCCGCAGCGGCGCCGAGGAGGCCCGCGCCCGGTTCGCCCGCGAGGTGGCCGCGCTCGCCCGGCTCGACTCGCCCCACGTCGTCGCGATCGTGGACCACGGCGAGGCCGACGGCGGTGACGCCGACGGCGGAGCGCGCCCCGGGTCGCCGTACCTCGTCACCCAGCTCGTGCCCGGCGGCGACCTCGGGTCGGTGCTGCGGGGCAGCGGTGGCCTCGCCCCCGCGACCGCGGTCGAGGTCGTGGCGCAGGTCCTCGACGCGCTGCGCGACGCGCACGCCGCGGGCGTCGTCCACCGCGACGTGAAGCCCGCCAACGTGCTGCTGCGCGACGCCGACGCCGTGCGCGAGGACCGCCCCGGTGACGTCCACGTCTACCTCTGCGACTTCGGCATTGCGCAGCTCGCCGCCGACGACGGCCTCACCAGCACCGGCATGGTGGCCGGCACGTGGGCCTACCTGCCGCCGGAGCGGGGCCGCGGGGAGGCCGCGACCGCCGCGAGCGACCTGTACGCCGCGGGGTGCCTGCTGTGGGCGTGCCTCACCGGCCGCCCGCCGTACGACGGCAGCGACGTGGAGGTCGCGATCGCCCACCAGCACGAGCCCGTGCCCCGGCTGGGGTGGACCGGCGACCTCGGCACGGCCCTCGACGCCGTGCTGACCCGGGCGATGGCGAAGGACCCGGCCGACCGGTACGCCGACGCCGCCGCGATGCGGGCCGACCTGCTGGCGCTCCCGCTGACGGGCTCCGAGCAGCGCACAGCCGGCGCCCCCGCGGCGGCCGCCGCCCGCACCGCCGACCACACCACGCCCCGGCACCCCGCCGCGCCGGCCGGGGACGGACGCCGCCCGGACCGTCCGCGCCGGGCCCTGCTCGGCGCCGGCCTGGCCCTGCTCCTCCTCGGCGGGGCCGGTGCGGCCGTCGCCTGGTGGCCCGACGGCGGCACGACCGGCAGGGCCGGGGACGCACCGGCCCCGGACCCCGCCGCCGAGGTCACCGGCGACGTCGACGGCGACGGCCTGGGGGACCTGGCGCTCTCGTCGGTGACGACGACGGGCACCGCCACGGGCACCGGCTTCACGACCTGGTCGGGCACGGGCGACGGCCTGGACGACCCGGTCGAGCGCAGCGGCATCGACACCCGCAACGTGCCCGTGCTCGGCGACTTCGACGGCGACGGCCGGCCCGAGTACGTCGGCATCACCTCGACGACCTCCGGCGCCCTGGTCCTCCAGCCCGTCGGCGGGGGGACGCCGTCCTGGGTGGTCGCCGGCGCCGGCTTCGAGGTCCCGCCCGTGGTGGCCGACCTCGACGGCGACGGCACCGACGACCTGGCCCTCCTCGGCTACCCCGGCGGCGGGGGCTTCGACGCGGAGGGGCAGACCGGTGGTGAGGTCCGGGTCGCCCTCGGCGGCGACGAGGCCCGCACCGCGGAGGGACGCCTCGGAGGCGACCTGAACCCCGTCACCGACCTGCTCGTCCCGGCCGACCTCGACGGCGACGCCGACGACGACCTGCTCCTCGTCCGGCCCCAGGGCCTGCGCGGCGGGACGCCGGGCGCGGTCACGGTGACCGCCGTCCTCGCCGACGACGGGGCGCTGACGATGGGCCCCGAGTCGGCCGAGCTCCTCGACGTGGCGGGCACCAAGATCGTCCGCGCCGCCGACGTCGACGGCGACGGCACCGACGAGGTCGCGATCGTGCCGAGCACGGGGGGTCGCGAGGTCCGCCTCCTGGCACTCGGCGCCGACGGCACCGTGACGAAGACCGACCCCTGGGGGACGACGGGCGGCTCGACCGCGACGGCCTCGGTCCGGTCCGTCGGGGTGCTCGACGTCGACGGCGACTCCCGCGACGACCTCGCCCTGGTCCGCGCCGATCCCGACGGCGGCGCCGTCACCGGCGTCGAGGTGCTCCGCACCGGCGAGGACGGCGTCCTCGAGGACGCGACACCGCTGCTGGACCTGACCGGTCAGGGCGTGCTGACCGCCAAGGTCGCCGACGGCAGCGTCAACCGGCCGTTCGGCGTCGACTCGTGACCTCGTCCTGGCTCGCGGGTCGCACGCCGTCTGGTTCACTTCCTGTCCGGGGAGAGGAGGCCGACGATGGCGATCGACGTGGGTGACCGCATCGGCCGGTACCGGATCGACTCGGTGCTCGGCGTGGGCGGGATGGGCGTGGTCTACAACGCCACCGACACCGTGCTCGACCGTCAGGTCGCGCTCAAGGTGATGTCCGGGGCCGTCTCCCACGACGAGGGCTTCCGCGTCCGCTTCCAGCGCGAGGCAGCGACCCTGGCGCGCCTCGACTCCCCCCACATCATCGCCATCTACGACCACGGCGAGCACGTCGAGGGCCCCGCCGGCGCGGACGTCCCCGCCGGCGGCGGGTCGCCGTACATCGTCACGCAGCTGGTGCCCGGCGGCGAGCTGGGTCAGCTGATCCAGCAGCGCGGCGTCCTCCCGCCGCGCCTGGCCGCCCAGGTCTGCGCCCAGATCGCCGGCGCCCTGTCCGACGCCCACGCCGCGGGCGTGGTCCACCGCGACGTGAAGCCCGCCAACGTGCTGATGCGCGACGCGGAGGCCGCCGCACGCGGCGAGGCCCACGTCTACCTCTGCGACTTCGGCATCGCCCAGACCGAGGGCTCCTCGATGACGCAGGCCGGCGGCATCGCCGGCACCTGGGGCTACCTCGCCCCCGAGCGCGGCATGGGCGCCCCCGCCTCCCCCGCCACCGACATCTACTCCGTCGGCTGCCTGCTCTGGGCGTGCCTGACCGGGACGGCGCCCTACCGCGGTTCCGACGTTGAGGTCGCCCTGGCCCACCAGCACGCGCCCATCCCGCAGCTGATGGAGGACTCCGAGCTCGCCGCCGGCATCAACCGCGTCCTGGCCACCGCCATGGCCAAGGACCCCGCGCAGCGCTACCGGTCCGCCGACGCCCTGCGCGCCGACCTCCTCACCATCGACCGTCCCGGCGCCTCCGGCATCGGCGTCGCCGCGGACCCGAGGTCCCTGGCCCGTCCGGGCGGGACCGCGCCCGGTGGCACCCGGCTGGGTGCCACCGGCAAGGCGGGCAGCGGCCGCAACCGCGTCCTCCTCGCCGGCGGCGCGGCCCTGCTGCTCGTCCTCGCCCTCGGCGGGGGCGCCTGGGCCGTGCTCGGCGGCGACGACGCCCCTCAGGCGGACCCCGGTACCGGCACCACCGAGGGCGGCGGGACGGGCACCGACGGTGAGGCCGAGGAGCCCTCCGGGCCGACCCCCGGCGACTACGACGGTGACGGCCTCGGCGACCTCATGGTCCAGACCGGGGACGACGAGCCGACCCGCCTGCGGTGGCTCTCCACCGGTTCCGGCTTCCCCGAATCCCCGGAGGAGGTCGACTTCGAGGACCCGAGCAGCCCCGGTGTCCCGGTCCGCGGCGACTTCGACGGCGACGGCCTCGCCGACCTGGTCGGGTACGGCGCGGGCGGGGTCATCCGCATCGAGTACGCCGACGGCGACGTCACCGAGACCGAGCCCGGTCCCCTGGACGGCGCGGGGCAGTACTTCGCGACCGTCGCCGACATCGACGGCGACGGCCTGGACGACATCACCAGCGTGCCGCTCGACCAGTCCGAGACCCAGGTGTTCGTGTCCATGGCCACCGGGGACGACGAGGGGCTCACCGTGGCCGAGGAGCGCCCGCTGCCCTCGGACCTGCGTGACGGCAGGCTCGAGGCGGGTGACGTCGACGGCGACGGCCAGGCCGAGCTGGTCCACATCACCGGCTCCACCAGCGCCCTCGGCGCTGGCGAGGTCACGATCATGGAGTTCACCGAGGACGGCTTCGAGTACGCCGCCCGCGACCTGCTGGTCACCGGGCTCGTCCAGAGCGACGGTCTCGACATCGTCCAGGGCGACGTGGACGGCGACGGGGCCGTCGAGATCGTCTTCACCGATCTCGGCCGCTCCAACCGACGCATCCGGGTGGCCGACTTCGTGGAGGAGGACGGCGAGCTCACGCTGCAGCAGAAGAAGTGGTTCGTCGGCGAGCGCAGCCAGGACGACGACCCCGACGCACGGGCCCTTCGCCCCGTGGCGAGCGACCTCGACGGCGACGGCGCCGAGGACCTCGTCATCTTCCGCCGCACACCCACCGGGTTGAGCCTCGACGCCTACCTGTCCACCGGGTCGTCGTTCACGAACGCCGGCTCGTGGGGCGAGTGGGACTGCGACACGCAGTGCCAGAACAACTTCCTCGCCGTGGACCGCAACGGCATCTGACCCGTGGCCGACGTACACCCCGACGGACCCGTCCGCCTGGACCGCTTCCTCGCGCGCGAGCCGCTGCCGCCCGCGGCGGCGGTGGCGATCGTGGCGTCGGTCGCCGACGCCCTGGCCGCCCGCGACTCCTCCGAGGCGCACGGCAGCCTCGACGCGTCCTCCGTGCTGGTGACCGGGGACCTCGAGGGCCCGCCGGGCGATCTCGCCGTCCTGCTGGAGGACCCGCCGGACGGGGGCAGCGGCACGGTCGCCGACGACGTCCTGGCGGCCGGGCTGCTGCTGCGCGCCTGCCTCACGGGCAGCACCGACCCCGAGGCGTCGCTGCCGCCCACGACCGGCACCAGCACCGCCGAGCGCAACCTCGACCGCGGCCTGCGGTGGGTCCTGGCGCGCTCGACCTCCGACGACCCCCGCAAGCGGCACCGTGACCCCTCGGCGCTGCGGGCGGACCTGCTGACCCTGCTCCCGGCGGCGGCGAGCGTCCCCCGGGCCACGCGGCCGCGGCCCGAGGTCGTGGCCGCGGCCGCCGCACCGGCTCCTCCCCCGGAGTCCGAGCCGGGCCCCGCACCCGACGACCGGCGGCACCGCCGGCTCGTCCCCCTGCTGATCGGCGTCGTCACCGTCCTCGCCGTGGCGCTCGGCGCGGCGGCGCTCGCCGGCGTCCTGCCCGGCCAGGACGCCGAGGACGCGCCGTCCGGCGGTGGGCCGACCCCTGGCGAGGAGACCGCCGGCGACACCGGGAGCCCCACCGGGTCCTCGTCCGAGGAGCCACCGGGCCGGGTCACCGGCGACGTCGACGGCGACGGCCTGGGTGACGTGGTGGCGGCCTTCCGGGTCCGCGGCGGGCGCGCCGAGCTCACCGTGCAGCGCTCCACCGGGGACGGGCTGCAGCAGAGCCGTGTGGGCCCGGTCGGCGACCTGCTGCCCCTGCTCGCCGACACCGACGGCGACGGCACCACCGAGGTCCTCGCCCAGGCCCCCGCCCAGGACCCCGCCGACCTCACGCTCGCCGGGGACGACGACGGGTGGTCCGGCACCGTCCTCGACGCCGGGGTCGACTCCGTGCCGATCGCCGGCGACTACGACGGGGACGGCGCCGACGAGGCCGCGCTGCTCGGCCCGGACGGCGTGGTCCGCGTCGCCGACCTCGGTGACGCCGCGCGGACGACGGCGGAGCCCTGGGCCCGCAACCCGTCCTGGGTGCAGGCGAACGACGTCGTGGTGCCCGCCGACCTCGACGGGGACGGCGACGACGACCTGGTCGTCGTCCGCCGCGACCTCGCCGCCGACGAGGTCCTGCTCGTCCCCCTGGTCTCCGAGGGGGACCGCTTCCGGCGCGGCACGCCGTCGCGTCCGGTGAGCGGGGTGGTGCTGCACGTCTTCCGCGGCGCCGACACCGACGGCGACGGCGTCGACGAGGTGCTCCTCGTCCCGATCACGGGCGGCGAGGCCGTGAGGGCGTTCGCGCTGGACGGCGACACCCTCGTCGCGGGCGACGACCTCGGCGTCCTGCCCGGCTCCGGCGACGTGCCGACGTCGGGGATCACCGACGTGGACGGGGACGGCGACGACGACCTCGCGACGGTCCGGCTCGGCGACGACGGGGCGCTGCTGCTGCAGGTCCTCACCGCCGGCGGGTCCGGCCTGCGGCCCCTCGGCGACGAGGTGCGGCTGGGTGTGGGGCCGGTCGAGCCCAGCGTCCGGCTGCTCGACGGCAGCGTGCACCGACCCTTCCTGCCCGGCTGACGCACGGGCAGACTGGCCCTCCGAGGGGAGGCGGGGACATGGCACTGAGGGCGGGTGACACGGTCGGGCGCTACCGGCTGGAGCGCGAGATCGGCCGCGGCGGGATGGGCGTGGTGTTCGCCGCGGCCGACCCGGGCCTGCAGCGCGCGGTCGCGGTCAAGGTGATGTCGGGCGAGCTGGCGCGCTCGCCGCAGTTCCGCTCCCGCTTCGCGCGGGAGGCCACCGCCCTGGCGCGGCTCGACTCCCCGCACGTGGTCGCGGTGCACGACCACGGCGAGTACGACGCCGAGGACGGCCCGGCGCCGTACCTGGTGACGCGGCTGGTCGAGGGCGGCGACCTCGGCACCCTGCTGGCCCAGCGCGGCCCGCTACCGCCGCAGCTGGCCGCCCGGGTCTGCGCCCAGGTCGCGGAGGCCGTGCGCGACGCGCACCGGGTGGGCATCGTCCACCGGGACCTCAAGCCCGCGAACGTCCTGCTGCGCGACCCCGACGACCCGCAGCCGTTCGCCTACCTCTGCGACTTCGGCATCGCCACCGTCGAGTCCGGCGACGGGACCGCGCAGACGCGGGCCACGGTCGGGGTCGCCGGGACGTGGGGCTACCTCTCGCCCGAGCGGATCCACGGAGCGCCGGGTACGCCCGCCTCCGACGTCTACGGGCTCGGCTGCCTGCTGTGGGCCGCGCTGACCGGCGGGCCGCCGTACCGCGGCTCGGACTGGGAGGTCGCCGAGGCCCACCACCGCGCCCCGCCGCCGCAGACGCGGGGGCAGGACCCGCTGAGCCGGGAGCTCGACGCCGTCCTCGCCGCGACGATGGACAAGGACCCGTCCCGCCGGCCCGACGCCGAGACCGTCCGCGCCCGGCTCGCCGCCGCGGCGGAGGGACGGACGGAACGCACGGATCGCCCGTACGGCGGCCCGCCGTACGGGGCTCCGCCGTTCGGGGGTCCGCCGTACGGGGGTCCGCCGTACGGGGGTCCGCCCGGGCCGCCGTCCTACGCGCCGGGGCCGGCGTCCGCGGGTGGGCGGAGGCGGAGCCCCGGTCTCGTGGTCGGCGTCGTGGCCGCGGTCGTCGTCCTGCTCGTCGCGGCGGGCCTCACCGGCTGGGCGCTGTGGCCGGACGGCGGCTCGACCGAGGCCGACGGCGGTGGGTCCGGTGACGGTGGCTCCGAGACCGACGGGACCACCGGGGAGTCCGGCGGCAGCGAGGACGGGGGCGGCGAGCCCGCGCGGGCCGTCACCGGCGACCTCGACGGGGACGGCCTCGGTGACCTGCTGCTGCAGACCGGGCGGACGGTCGAGTCCGGGCGGGAGCGGTGGCTCTCGGAGGGCGACGTCTTCGCCGACCCGGCCGAGGAGCCCGGCGCGCGGGGCATCCCGCTCCGCGGCGACGTGGACGGCGACGGCGGCACCGACATCGTCACCGTGTCGCGGGGGTCGCTGAACCCGCGCGTCGCGGTCGAGCTGGCCTCCGGGGAGACGGTGCGGTCGACACGCAGCGTCACCCAGGTCGACGTCGTCTACAGCGTCGTCGCCGACTTCGACGGCGACGGCCTCGACGACCTCGGCACCTGGGGGCCCCGCGAGGGCTTCAAGCACCGCATCGTGGTGTTCCGCAGCCTCGGCGACGGGAAGTTCGGCGCCGGCCAGGAGCTCACGACGGACGTCGAGGACGGCTTCCTGCAGCCCGGGGACTACGACGGCGACGGCATGGCCGACTTCGCCGTGCTCCGCACCGACGCCTCCCCCGCGACCATCGAGCTCCTGTTCCGCGAGGGCAACGGCTTCGAGGCCACCGAGGCGCCCTTCGACGCCGAGGGGGCCGGGACGGGCACGTTCGTCCGCAGCGGCGACTTCGACGGCGACGGCGTCGACGAGCTCGTCGACTCCACGGTCGAGGCGGGCACCCGCCTCGTCCGCGTCTGGGACGCCGCCGAGGACAGGACCGCGACGCCCACCGAGTGGCTGAGCGGCGAGGCGGCGCCGGAGGAGCAGGTCCTCTTCGTCCCGACCGTCGGTGACTTCGACGGCGACGGCCACGACGACCTGCAGTACTGGCGGACGGTCGCCGAGGGCGGCTTCGCCTTCGACGTCGCCCTGTCCGACGGCTCGTCGTTCGCGGACCCCACCGAGTGGGGCCAGTGGCAGTGCGAGGGCGCGGAGTGCTTCCGCCCCGCCGTCATGCTCGACAACGCCAACCGCTGAGGTCGACGTGGGCGCGCGGCGGGGACGCCCGCCCTACTCGTGGACGGTCAGCGTCTGCTCACGGCCGGGACCGACTCCGACGCCCCAGAACGGCGCGCCCGAGAGGTCCTCGAGCGCCGACACGTACGCCTGGGCGTTCTTCGGCAGCTCGGCGAAGCTGCGGACCCCGGAGATGTCCTCCCACCAGCCGGGGAGGTACTCGTAGACCGGCTTCGCCCGGTGGAACTCGCCCTGCGTCATCGGCATCTCGTCGTGCCGCACGCCGTCGACCTCGTAGGCCACGCAGACCGGCACCCGGTCCCACGACGAGAGCACGTCGAGCTTGGTGAGGAAGAACTCCGTGAGCCCGTTGACGCGGGTGGCGTAGCGGGCGATGACGGAGTCGTACCAGCCGCAGCGGCGGTCGCGCCCGGTCGAGACGCCGACCTCGCCGCCGATCTTCCACAGCTTCTCGCCGTCCTCGTCGAACAGCTCCGTCGGGAACGGGCCCGAGCCGACGCGCGTCGTGTACGCCTTGATGACGCCGATGACCCGGTCCACCCGGGTGGGGCCGATGCCGCCGCCGACGCACACGCCGCCCGCGACCGGGTTGCTGGACGTGACGAAGGGGTAGGTCCCGTGGTCGACGTCGAGCATCGTGGCCTGCGCGCCCTCGAACAGGACGGTCTCGCCGCGGTCCAGCGCCTTGTTCAGCAACAGTGACGTGTCGGCGACCATCGGCCGCAGCCGCTCGGCGTACGACGTCAGCTCGGCGACGACCGCGTCGACCTCGATGGCCCGGCGGTTGTAGACCTTCGCCAGCAGGTGGTTGCGCACCTCGAGGGCCGCCTCGACCTTCTCGGTGAGGATCTTCTCGTCGAACAGGTCCGCCACCCGGACGCCGACGCGGTTGACCTTGTCGGCGTACGCCGGCCCGATGCCGCGACCGGTGGTGCCGATCTTGTTCTTGCCGAGGAAGCGCTCGGTGACCTTGTCGATCACCCCGTGGTACGACGCGATGACGTGCGCGTTGGCGGACACGACCAGGTCGGCGAGCTCCACGCCGCGCTCGAGCAGCCCGTCGAGCTCGCGGAAGAGCGCCTCCGGCGAGACGACCACGCCGTTGCCGATCACGCAGGTCGCACCGGGGGTGATGATGCCGCTGGGCAGCAGGTGCGTCGCGAACTTCTCGCCGTCGACGACGATCGTGTGGCCGGCGTTGTGGCCGCCGGACGTCCGCACCACGTAGTCGATCCTGCTGCTGGTGGCCAGCAGGTCGGTTGCCTTGCCCTTGCCCTCGTCGCCCCACTGGGCGCCCAGGATCATGATCGCGGGCATCGCGTCCCGCCTCCCCCTGATCGTCGGTCCGGCACAGCGGACCGGCTGGTGGGCCCGCCCCGCGGGCCCTGTGTGCGGCCGACAAACTACCAGCCCCCGGGCCCCGGCCCGGCCGGTGCACGGGCGGCTAGGGTCGCCGGGTGGACCCTCTGCTCGTCATCACCAACTCCGGGGCGGGCACCGCGGCCGAGGAGAACCTCGAGCAGGCGCTGGCCGTGCTGCGGGCCGAGGCGTCCGTCGAGGTCGCCGAGACGAGCGGACCCGGGGAGCTGGACGGCGTCCTGCACCGCGCGGGTTCCCGCTGGATCGTCGTCGCCGGGGGCGACGGGAGCCTCCACGCCGTCGTGTCGGCCCTCTACCGCCGCAACGAGCTGCGCGACGCGACGATCGGGGTCCTGCCGCTCGGCACCGGCAACGACTTCGCCCGCCACGTCTCGATCCCGCTGGAGCCCGCCGACGCGGCCCGCGTGATCCTCGCCGGCAAGGGCCGCCCCACCGACCTCATCGTCGACGAGGTCGGGGAGATCGTCGTCAACAACGTCCACGTGGGCGCGGGCGCCCAGGCCAGCCGCCGCGGCAGCCGCTGGAAGACCCGGCTCGGCGCGATCGGCGTCGGGAAGGTCAACCTCGGCAAGCTCGGCTACCCGATCGGCGCCGCGCTCGCCGCGTTCCGGCCGCCGTTCCGGCGCCTGCACGTCGAGATCGACGGCGTCACCGTCAACGACCTCCACCAGCCGGTCCTCATGGTCGCCGTCGGCAACGGCGCCACCGTCGGCGGGGGCACCAGCCTCACCCCGGCCGCGGACACCACCGACGGCAAGGTCGACGTCATGGTCTCCCGGGCGATCGGGCCGGTCGCCCGGTTCTCCTACGTCGCCGACCTGGTCCGCCGCCGCCACGCCCAGCGCGAGGACGTGCTCTACCACCGCGGCACCCGCGTCACGATCTCCGGCGAGGAGTTCTGGTGCTCGGCCGACGGCGAGATCTACGGGCCGGAGCGCTCGCGGTCGTGGCGCGTCGAGCCGTCGGCGTACACGCTGATCGTGCCCTGAGCCGCTCCTACAGCCAGCCGCGGCGCGCGGCCTCGACGCCGGCCTGGAACCGTGAGTCCGCCCCCAGCTCGACCATCATGTCGGCGATGCGGCGCCGTACCGTGCGGAGGCTGACGCCCAGCGCCCGCGCGATCTGCTCGTCCTGCACCCCCGCGGCGAGCTGCTGGACGACGAACCGCCGCAGGTCCGGTCGCGCCACCCCGCGCTCCAGCCCGGGCACGGGCAGCGCCCGCTCCCAGTAGGCGTCGAACAGCAGCGAGCAGGCCTGGACCACCGACAGCTGGCGGACGAGGAGCCGCGGCTCGTCGGCCCGGCCGAGTGGTTCGGGCAGGACGGCGTGGGTGTCGCCGATGACGATCAGCCGGGTCGGCAGGTCGGCGACGATCCGGATCTCCTCCCCCACCTCCGAGCGCCGGCGCAGCGTGTCCGGCGCCTCGTGCAGCGCCCGCGCAGGGTAGATCGCCCGGGAGACCCGCCCGCCGGCGACCGCCAGCCCCACGATCTCGGCCATGGCGTCCTCGCGGGGCCGCCGGAACTGGTCCGGGCGGAACCACCGCAGGTCCCCGGTGCTGCGCTCGACGAGGTCCTTGAGCAGGGCGACCGGGTTGCCGCCGCGGGACACCTCGCCGTCCAGCGCTCCCAGGACGTCCAGGGCACGGGGGTCGGGACGGCTCGTCGACGCGTTCAGCGCACCCATCGCCCCGGTCAGCGCCTCGAGCCGCCGCTGCGCCGACGCGGCGTCCTCGGCCCAGTCGGTGAGCAGGTGGTGCACGACCTCGCTGGGCGTGCGGACCACGACGTGGCCGTCCTGGACGACGACCGCCCCGCACGACGACAGCGGTTCCAGGACGTCGGGCATCTCGTCGGCGGTGACCCCCAGCAGCCCGGCGACGACCTCGACCGAGGAGCCGCTCATCCCGAGCACCCGCTCGTAGGTCCGCTGGGCGGCCTTCGACACCCCGATCGCCGACAGGACCGGGGACTCGCGCGACGTCATGGGTGGCAACTTAGTGACAGCGGCCTTTCTGAGCCAGTTCACAGGGTGCGGGGGGTGGGAGGATTGACGCAACGCCGTTCTGTCCGGTCACACCGCGGGGGATGAGACTGGACGTGGGTTGATCGACATCGGGGGATGGGATCGCCACGGCGCACGGGCGTCGGAGCCACCAGCAGGGATGGCTCCGGCGCCTTCTCCTTGCGTCCACCATCTACTGGCAGGTTCCTGCCGTCCCGTCAGTCCCGCCAGAACAGGTGGTGGACGACGCCGCTCGGGCTGGGCACGACCTCGTGGTGGTAGCGGTCCTCCAGGTCGGCCGGCGCGTCCCACAGGCGTGCGCCGCGCCCGAGGTGGACCCCCGGGTTCACGGCGACGTGCAGCGTGTCGACCAGCCCGGCGTCCAGGAACGACCGCACCGTCGTGGCCCCACCCCCGAGGCGCACGTCCCTGCCGCCGGCGGCGGCGCGTGCCCGGTCGAGCACGACCGCGGGCTCGGCGTCGGTGAAGTGGAACGTCGTCGCCCCGAGCGCGAACGACGGCCGCGGGTGGTGGGTGACGACGAACACCGGTGTCCCGAAGGGCGGCTCGTCACCCCACCAGCCCTGCCAGTCGTGGTTCTCCCAGGGGCCGGTCTGGGGGCCGAACTTCCCGCGTCCCATGATCTCGGCGCCGATGCTCCGCCCGAAGTCGCGGGTCATGTAGTCGTCGAGGCCACGGCTGCCACCCGGATCCGTCCGGTTCGGCCAGCTCGCGGTGGCGCCCGCCCAGGCGAACAGCTCCGCGGGGTCGGCGTGCCCGAACGGCCGCTCGAGGCTCTGGCCCTCCCCGGCGCCGAAGCCGTCGGCGGAGACCGTCAGGTTGTGGACGCGCAGCAGCTGGCTCATGGGAGGACGGACCGCGGCGGCCCTGCGAACTCATCGCCGCGTGCGTCCGGGCCGACTCGGCGTCCCCGGGGCGTGCGTCCGGGCCGACTCGGCGACTACCGACCCTCGGGGCGCAGGTGGGGGAAGAGGATGGTGTCGCGGACGCCGGTGGTGCGCTCGGCGGTGCCGGTGAACAGGGCGAGCAGCCGGTCGATGCCGAGGCCCATGCCGCCCATGGGCGGGGCGCCGTACTCGAGGGCGCGGAGGAAGTCCTCGTCGAGCGCCATCGCCTCGGGGTCGCCGCCGGCGGCCAGGAGCGACTGCGCCTCCAGGACCTCCCGCTGGACGACGGGGTCGACGAGCTCGGAGAACGCCGTCCCCCGCTCGACGCCGGCGACGATGAGGTCCCACGCCTCGATCAGGCCGGGCTCGCTGCGGTGGCGCCGGGCCAACGGCTGGGCGGACGGCGGGTAGTCGCAGAGGAACGTCGGCTGCAGCAGGGTCGGCTCGACGAGCTCGGACAGCAGCTCGAGCACGAGCTTCTCCGCGCCCCACGCCGGGTCGACCTCGACGTCGTGGGCGTCGGCGAGTGCGCGGAGCCGCTCGGCGGAGGTCTCGGGCGTGACCTCCTCGCCCACCGCCTCGGAGACGCCGGTGTAGACGGGCAGCCAGCGCCACTCGCCGTCCAGGTCCACGACGCCGGCGGGGGTCTGGACCTGGCGGGTGCCGTCGGGCGAGATCGCGTCGGCCACGGCGAGGAACAGCCGCCTCGTCAGGTCGGCCATCGTGTGCTGGTCGCCCCACGCCTGGTAGGCCTCCAGCATCGTGAACTCGGGGCTGTGGGTGGCGTCGACGCCCTCGTTGCGGAAGATCCGCCCGATCTCGAAGACCCGGTCGACGCCGCCGACGACGGCCTTCTTGAGGTTCAGCTCGAGCGCGATGCGCAGCGTCATCGGCTGGTCGAACGCGTTCATGTGCGTGCGGAACGGCCGCGCCGCGGCGCCGCCGTGGATCAGCTGCAGGACGGGCGTCTCGATCTCGAGGTAGCCGTCGTCCTCGAGCGTGCGGCGGACGGCGCGGACCGCGGCGGCGCGCGTGCGGACCATCGCGCGGGCCTCGTCGCGGACGATGAGGTCGGCGTACCGCTGCCGGACCCGGACCTCCTCGGACAGCTCGCGGTGCAGCACGGGCAGCGGACGCAGGGCCTTGGAGGCCATCGTCCAGCCGGTGGCCATCACGGAGAGCTCCCCGCGGCGCGAGCAGATCACCCGTCCGGTCACCGACACGTGGTCGCCGAGGTCGACGTCCGCCTTCCAGGCGGCGAGGGCGTCCTCGCCCACCTCGACGAGGCTGAGCATGACCTGCAGGCGGGGGGCGAGGTCGTCGGCGACCTCGAGCCCGAGACCCTCCTGGAGGGTGGCGAAGCAGAGCTTGCCGGTGTTGCGGACGAACACGACGCGGGCGGCGACCGAGACGACGTCCTGGGTCTCCTCCCCCGCCTCGAGGTGGCCCCAGCGCTCCCGCACCTCGCGCAGCGAGTGGGTGCGCTCGACGACGACGGGGTAGGCCTCGCGACCCGCCTCGAGCAGGCGCGCGCGCTTCTCGCGACGCACCCGGATCTGCTCGGGGGTGTCGTCGGAGACGGCGTCGGGGGTCGGCTCGGCGGGCGTGTCACTCACGCGGGCGAAACTACCGGGCGCCTCCGGCGGCCGCGGTCTCAGCCCAGCAGTGCGTCGTACGCCGGACGGCTGGTCTCGGCGAGGAAGTCGGCGCAGCGGTTCCACTCGTCGGTCTCGCCGATGTCGCGGGCGGCGAGCGCGAGCAGCGCCATGCAGCGCAGGAAGCCGCGGTTGGGCTCGTGCTCCCACGGCACGGGGCCGTGGCCCTTCCAGCCGCTGCGGCGCAGCATGTCGAGGCTGCGGTGGTAGCCGACGCGGGCGTAGGCGTACACGGTGACGTCGTCGGCGCCGGCGTCCTTGGCCGACTGCGCGAGGGTCGCCCAGGCGAGCGGGGACGCGGGGTGCTCCCGGACGACCTGCTCAGGGGTCTCGCCGGCCTCGATCAGGTCGGCGGCGGGGTCGGGGGGCAGGTGGACGGGCGGGGGCCCGGCCATCAGGTCGGCGTGCGGCATGCCGCAAGCCTCTCAGACGACCGGGCCCCCGCCCTCACTCCGCCCTCGCCGTCAGTTCGGGAACAGCTGACGGTCCGGTGTGCAGGTGCTGCCGTTGCGGACGAGCTTGCGGGAGATGAAGTACTCCCGGTACGCCTCGGTGACGCAGGAGCTCTCGCCCAGGTTGCCGTGGCCGTAGCCGTCGTAGAACAGCATCGACGAGCCGGTGAACACCTTGTTGGCGCGTCGGGCGCCGCGCACCGAGGTGGCGGGGTCGTAGTTGTTGCCGACGATCAGCAGCGGCGTCGAGGTGGTGGTGTACCACCCGCCCCGGAAGGAGTCCGAGCCGTCGCCGATGCCCTGCTTCGCGCAGGGCGACGACGCCCAGGACCACAGCGGACCGAACCACGGCGACGGGCCGGTGGCGGCGGCCGCCTCGACCCAGGCCTGCGGGTCGCGCGGGTTGCGGGTGTCGCTGCAGCCCACGGCCTGGAAGGCGACGCCCGCGCCGTAGCGGCGGTCCGCCGTCGCGACCGGGGTCGTGGAGACCGCGGGCGCGGTGGCGGCGACCGGGCTGGCGTACGGGCCACGGCGCTCCCGCTCCGCCACGAGGTCCTCGTAGTCCTCCCACTCGTCCGCCAGCTCGCGGGCCTTCGCCGAGCGGGCCGCCGCGGGCGGAGCGTCGACGAACGTCGCGTGCAGCTCGGCGAGGTAGCTGAAGAACGGCTGGATCTCGGCGGCGGCATAGAGCACGGACAGCGCCGTGCTCACCAGGTCCTGCTCGCGGACGCGGAAGCCCGGCTCGCCGTCCTCGCCGGGGAAGACGATCTCCCCGTCACGGGCGGCCTGGAGCAGCTCGCGCCACTTCGTGGACGACGAGGGCGCGAGGTCGCACCGGCTCTCGCCCACGCGGTCGCACTCGGCGAACGCGGTGGTGAGGGCGCGGTAGGCGCCCTGGCCGCTGCGCAGGCGCCACGTGAACGGACGCAGCGGGGGCTTCTTCGGGCCCTTCGACCAGGAGATCGGGTCGAGGACCGCGTCGATGGTCAGCGCGCGGATGTTCCTCGGGAACAGCGCGGCGTAGGTCTGGCCGAGGTAGGTGCCGTAGGAGACGCCGTAGTAGTTGAGCTTGCCCTGGCCCAGCGCACGGCGGAGGAGCTCCATGTCGCGGGCGTTGTCGGCGGTCGACATGTGGTCGACGATCGGCGGCGCGCCCTGGTCGCAGAGGCTGCGGAGCGCGTCGTCGGCGCGGAACTGGCGGCGCACCTGGGCGTCGGTGATCGGGTAGGCGAGGTTCGTGAAGGGCGCCGTGTCGGCGGTGCCCCGGCAGACGGCCTGCTTGCTGCCGCCGACCCCGCGGGGGTCGACACCGATGACGTCGAAGCGGCGGTCGACGGCCGGGCTGATCAGCTTGCCGGCGACCGTGGCGAAGCCGCGGGCCTCACCGCCGGGGCCGCCGGGGTTCACGAACAGGCTGCCGATGCGGTTCTTCGGCTGCTTCGCCCGCCACTTGAGAACGGCCAGCGGCGTCGTGCGCCCGCGCGGGTTGTCGTAGTCCAGCGGCACCTGCACGGTCGCGCACTGGGCGCGGGCCGGGCTGTTCCTGCCGCAGCTGCCCCAGCGGATCGTGGGCGTCCTCGCCTCACCGACCCCCTGGGCCGCGGCGCGGGCGGCCGCGGTCTGGCTGGGCTCCTGCGACCGCGGCGCCTCGAACGTCAGCGCGTCGCCGCCGCCCGGCTCCTCCGCGGACGCCGCGCCGGTGACTCCTGGTGCGAGTGAGGCGGCGAGGAGGCCGGCCAGCAGACCGGCCCCCCACCGCGCGACGGTTCTCCCCCGAGTGATCTGTGTCATACCGGGCAACCTAGGGCTATCCACGGACGCCGCGCGAGGGCGCCACGCCGGGCTTCCGGCGAACTATGTGCGAGGGGGAGGTGACCAGCAGGGCGGCTCAGCCGCTGACGGACGTCCCTGCGGAGCGCAGGTTCTCGCAGGCCTCGACGACGCGGGCGGACATGCCGGCCTCGGCGGCCTTGCCCCACGCGCGGGGGTCGTAGACCTTCTTGTTGCCGACCTCCCCGTCGATCTTCAGCACGCCGTCGTAGTTGGCGAGCATGTGGCCGGCGACGGGCCGGGTGAAGGCGTACTGGGTGTCGGTGTCGACGTTCATCTTGATAACGCCGAAGTCGACCGCGGCGCCGATCTCCTCGGCGGTGGAGCCGGACCCGCCGTGGAAGACGAGGTCGAACGGCTTCGACCCGGCGTCCAGGCCGAGCTCGGCGACGACGGCCTCCTGGGCCTTCTGGAGGATCTCGGGGCGCAGCTTGACGTTGCCGGGCTTGTAGACGCCGTGGACGTTGCCGAACGTCAGCGCGGTCAGGTAGCGGCCCTTCTCGCCGGTGCCGAGCGCGCGGACGGTGGCCAGCGCGTCGTCCGTGGTCGAGTAGAGCTTGTCGCCGGACCCGCCCTCGACGCCGTCCTCCTCGCCGCCGACCACACCGACCTCGATCTCGAGGACGATCTTCGCCGCGGCCGCGCGGGCCAGCAGGTCCTCGGCGATCTCGAGGTTCTCGTCCAGCGGCACGGCCGAGCCGTCCCACATGTGCGACTGGAACAGCGGGTTCTCGCCCCGGTCGACGCGGTCGCGCGAGAGGTCGAGCAGCGGGCGGACGAAGCCGTCGAGCTTGTCCTTCGGGCAGTGGTCGGTGTGCAGCGCGATGTTGACCGGGTAGGCGCGGGCGACCTCGTGGGCGAAGAGCGCGAACGCCGTCGAGCCGACCACCATGTCCTTCACGCTCGGGCCGGAGAGGTACTCGGCGCCGCCCGTGGAGACCTGGATGATGCCGTCGGAGCCGGCGTCCGCGAAGCCCTTGAGCGCCGCGTTCAGGGTCTGCGACGAGGAGACGTTGATGGCGGGGTAGGCGAACTGGTTCTTCTTCGCCTTGTCCAGCATCTCGGCGTACACCTCGGGGGTGGCGATCGGCATGGTGCGGCTCCTTCGGCGCGGTGGGGCAGGTCGGATCTCGCTGCTGCGGCGACCCTACTCAGTCGGGGGCGGGCGTGGGACCGCCGTTCACCGGTGCTGTCGGCGGCTGCCGCCGTGCCAGTCGTCGACCGCCCCGACGTCGTCGGGGCTCACGCCGAACGACGCCAGCTGCGGACGCTCGCGCAGGCTGCGCTTGAGCTCGGTGAAGCCGCCGAAGCGGGCGAGGGCGACGACGTGCTCCCACAGCTCGAGGGCCTCCTCGTCGCCGGGCAGGCGGCTGATGACCGGGCCGAAGAAGCCGGTGCCCCCGTCGGCTGCGTCGGGCTCGACGTGCAGGATCGGGGTCCCGACGTCCTTGCCGGTCAGCGCGAGCGCCTCGTCGGTCTCGGCCTGCAGGGCGGCGTCCCGCGCCTCGTCGTCGAGGGCGTCGACGAGCTCGGCGGGCAGGCCGACCTCCTCGAGCAGCGGCCCGACCAGCGGGGCCGTGCCCCGGAAGCCGGCGTCGAGGTCGGCGCTGTCGGCAGCCTCGAAGATCCGCCGGCCGTACGCCGCGTGGAGCCGCTCGACCGCGTCGTTGCCGTGCTCGGCCCGGACGCGGTGCAGCAGCCGCAGCACCCGCAGCCCTGCGGTGTGCCCGGCCTCGTAGTCGGCGGGGAACTGCGCGTCGTAGTCGACGTGGGCGTTGAGCAGCCGCAGCGAGATGAATCGCCACTCGACGTCGTAGTCGCGCTGCGCGGCGACGGTGCGGACCCAGCGGGACGTGAGCCAGGCGAAGGGGCAGACGGGGTCGAGGTAGAAGCGCAGGTCGGTCACGCTGACGAGCCTGGCACGGCCGCCGGAACGGCCCCTCCGCTGGTCGAGCAGCAGACGGGTGCAGCGAGTCCGCGTCGTCGAGACCCGGTCAGACCACCCGCCCCCCGCTGGTCGAGCAGCAGACGGGTGCAGCGAGTCCGCGTCGTCGAGACCCGGTCAGACGCCCAGCCGACCGGCCACCCGCTGGTCGAGCAGCAGACGAGCGCAGCGAGTCCGCGTCGTCGAGACCCGGTCAGACCACCCGCCCCCCGCTGGTCGAGCAGCAGACGGGTGCAGCGAGTCCGCGTCGTCGAGACCCGGTCAGACGCCCAGCCGACCGGCCACCCGCTGGTCGAGCAGCAGACGAGCGCAGCGAGTCCGCGTCGTCGAGACCCGGTCAGACGACCAGCCGCGTCGAGTGGCGATCGGGAGCGGCGGCGCCCGCAGCCGTACGGCGTCGAGTCGCCTGGGGCTGCACGGAGGGACACAGTTCGCCTCGGCGGTGGGTGCGCCGGCGCGGCCTGGTGCGGTGTGAGGCGGCGAAGGAGCCCACCTGGCGTCGAACTGTGTCGGCTCGTGCACGGTCGAGGGGGTCGCGGGCGTTGTCCACCGCGGCTCGGTGAGCCGCAGGGTCAGTCCCCTGAGGTCCTGCTGTCCGGCAAGGTCCGGGACGACAGTTCCTCAGGCGAGTACCGGGGCGAACCCGCCCGGCTGTGGACGAGCGGTACTCCGTGACGTCTCGCACGAGCTCAGACCCGCAGTTGGTGCATATCGTCACGGAGTACCGCGACCACGGCTCCCGACCGTGAACGGGACCACGCGGACCACACATCCAGCGCAAGAGCCCGACTCGACGCCCCTCAGCTGCGCAGACGTGCCGACTCGACGCCCTCGGGCTGCGCAGACGCGCCGACTCGAGGCCAGCTCTCGTCTCGCAGGCCTCGTCCCTCGGTCGCGGCGGTGTGCCTGGGTACCGTCCCCGCGTGACCCCGAGGACGAGCACGCGCTCCACCGGCCTGGACGTCGAGCCGGACGTCGCCTGGGCGACCGTGGCCGACGGCAGCGCCGGCCCGCGGTGGTACCTGGACACGATCCCGTTCCGCTTCCGCGACGCCCTCGACCGCCTCGCCGGCGGGCAGGACCGCGGGCATCCCGCGCCCGGCGGCGCCGAGCTGCGGACCGGTGACCGCGCCGGCTTCTGGCTGGTCCGCGACGCCGACCGCTCGCGCCGGCGGCTCGTCATGGAGGCGACCGTGCGGGCGCCGGGCCGGGTCACCTTCACCACCGAGGTCACGCCCGTCGTGACCGGTGGGTGCGAGCTGACGCAGTCGGTCCGGTTCGACCCCGCGGGGCTCCTCGGCGTCACCTACCTCGTCGTCGACCTGCCGGCCCGCGAGGTGCTCATGGAGTGGGTCCACCGGCGCACCTGCGCCGACGTCTCGCGCGCCGCCGGCCGGGCGGGCGGCGTCAGCCGCGCTCCGCGATCGTCCTGATCGCCGCGAGGGTGGCGGGGATGCCGGCGTGGGCCTGCGCGGCGCGGTCGGCGACCTGCGCGTCGGCGTCGTCGCCGAACCTCTCGCGGAACATCGCGAGGCCCGCGGGCAGGAACTCCCAGGTCTCCGTCAGCTCCGTGCCGCCGCCGGCACCCGGCGCGATCTCGTAGCCCCACCGGACGTAGGCCCCGCCGACGAGCCACGCGAACGACCGCCCCGGGGTGGCCTCGACGACCTGGGAGCGGGTGTCCCAGACCCGGCCGGCGTGCTCGTTGTGGCCGGTGAACCATGCACCCACCACCGGGCCGTCGTACGGCTCCTCCCAGGCGCACGCGGTGCAGACGGGACTCCACTCGCCGGTGCGCTCGACGCTGGTGACCAGGTCCCACACCGCCTCCGGGCTCGCGTCGATCGTCACGGACTCGCGGTGGGTCAGCTCCGGGGTGCTCACGGGGCGACCGTACGACGACCCTCAGCCGGGAGGCGGCCCGGCGTGGGCCCGGACCCACGCGTGCATCGCGATCGCGGCCGCGGCGGAGGCGTTGATCGAGCGGGTGGAGCCGTACTGGGCGATCGAGAAGGTGCCGTCGACCACGCCCCGCGCCTGGTCCGACAGACCGGGCCCCTCCTGCCCGAACAGCAGGCACACCTCGCGGGGCAGGTCCGCGGACTCCAGCGGCAGCGAGCCGGGCAGGTTGTCGATGCCCCACAGCGGGACGCCGTCCCCCAGCCCCGCGAGGTAGGCCCCCAGCGCGGGGACGTCGGGGTGGTGACGCACGTGCTGGTAGCGGTCCGTGACCATCGCGCCGCGCCGGTTCCAGCGCCGGTTGCCCACGACGTGCACCTCGGCGGCGAGGAACGCGTTGGCGGAGCGGACGATCGTGCCGATGTTGAAGTCGTGCTGCCAGTTCTCGATCGCGACGTGGAACCCGTGCCGGCGGGTGTCGAGGTCGGCGACGATGGCGTCCATCCGCCAGTAGCGGTAGCGGTCGACGACGTTGCGCCGGTCGCCGTCGCGCAGCAGCCCCTCGTCGTACTGCTCACCGACGGGGAGGTCGCCCTCCCAGGGACCGACGCCGACCTCGGGCGGGCCGTGCGGCATCGGGTCGTACGGCGCCCGCTCGTCGTCCCGTCCGTCTCCCCGGTCGTCCGACCCGGTGGGGTCAGCCACGCGCGGCGTCGAGCTGCGCCTTCGTGAGCACGGGCCGGACCTCGAGGCCGACGTCGGCGAGCGGGTCCTCGTCGGCGGGGCTGCGGTCGATCGCGCAGACCACGACCTCGACGACCGCGCCCGCCTCGCGCAGCGCCCGGGTGGCGTCGCGGACCGCGCCGCCGGTGGTGATGACGTCCTCCACCAGGGTCACGCGGCGCCCGGCCACGTCGGGGCCCTCGGCGAGCTTCGCGGTGCCGTACTCCTTGGCCTTCTTCCGCACGAACAGCGCGGGCAGCAGCGTGCGCGCGGACACGGCGGTGGCGATCGGGACGCCGCCGAGCTCGAGACCGCCGAGGAGGTCGGTGCCCTCGGGCACGAGCGGCACCATGGCGTCGGCGACCCGCGCGAGCAGGGCCGGGTCGGACTCGAAGAGGTACTTGTCGAAGTACTCGCTGCTGACCTGTCCGGAGCGGAGGGTGAACTCCCCGCTCAGGCGGCAGACGGCGTCGACGTCACGGGCGAGCTGGTCGTCGGTCACGGTCGAGAAGCCTAGGGGTCCCGCTCAGGCGGCGCGCCTGTGGCGGAGGGAGCGGACCCGGTTGACCAGCCACCAGGCGAGGAGCGCCACGGTGACGCCGATGACGACGTACTGGACGACGCCCATGACCGGCTCGATCGCCTCCCAGTTCTCACCGAGGTAGAAGCCGAGCAGCACGAAGATCGTGTTCCAGATCAGGCTGCCCGCCAACGTGAGGCCGAGGAACTGCAGCACGGGCATCCGCTCGATGCCGGCCGGGATCGAGATGAGGCTGCGGAAGATCGGGATCATCCGCCCGAAGAACACCGCCTTGCGGCCGTGACGGCCGAACCACGCCTCGGTCTTCTCGAGGTCCTCGGTCTTGACCAGCGGCATCCGCTCCCAGACCCAGTACATCCGCTGGCGACCGAACGCCGCGCCGATGTAGTACAGGATCAGCGCGCCGACGACCGAGCCGGCGGTGGTCCAGAACAGGGCCGAGGCCAGCGTGAAGTCGCCCTGGCTGGCGGTGAAGCCCGCGAGCGGCAGGATGATCTCGCTCGGGATCGGGGGGAAGAGGTTCTCCAGCGCCACGATGAGGCCCGCGCCCACGGCGCCGAGGCGCTCCATCAGGTCGACGGCCCAGCCGGCGACGCCGCCCAGGTCCTGGCCCGAGGGGTCTGCCGCGTGGGCCAGCGCTGAGATCACCCGGGCGAGGCTACCGGGGGGTCGTGGTCACCGGGCGGGGGCGGAGGCCGCCGTCGCCGCCTCCCGGGGACGGCTGTCGACGAGGACGCCGAACGCCACCATCCGCTCGGTGGTCTCGAAGACCGAGGCGCAGGTGGTGAGCGTCAGCAGCCGCTGCCCCGCGCGCTGCTCCGGCTCGATGCCTCCCTCGTCGGGGTTGTCGGGCACCTCGTCGACGACCCAGTAGTCCTCCATGCCGACCACGAGGTCGTCCCCGCCGTTGGTCAGCCGGTAGGTGTACCGGGTGGACGCGGTGTCGACGATCACCTCGTCGCCGGGCTGGAGCTCGGGCATGTGTCGCAGCGGCTCGCCGTGCGTCACCCGGTGGGCCGCGATCGCGTAGTTGCCGCGCTCCCCGGGCCCGACGGCCTCCGTGAAGTGACCGTAGCCCGAGGCGAGGACGTCGTCGCCGACGCCCTCCAGGACGGGGACGGCGTAGTCGTCGCCGAACCGCGGGATCCGCACCACCGCGTCGGCCTCGCCGCCGTCGACCTGCGCGACGCGGCGTCCGGCCTCCCAGTCGCGCTCGAGCTCGTCGACGACGTCGCCGTGCCGCTGCTGGGAGACGTACGTCGTCCCCCACATCTCCCAGCCGTACCAGCCCAGCGTGGCCAGACCGGCGAGCACGAGCACCGCGCCGAGCATCCTCATGGGCTGGTCCTGACCACGTCCCGAGGCTAACCGCGCCACGGGGGCGTGTGGTTGGGTTCGAGGAATGGACGCCCCGCTCACCGCATCCCGCCTGGACGGCATCGCGCCGACGATCTTCACGCGCATGTCCGCGCTGGCGGTGAGCACCGGCTCCGTCAACCTGGGTCAGGGCTTCCCGGACGCCGACGGTCCCGAGGCGGTCCGCGAGGCCGCGGTCCAGGCGCTGCGGACCGGGTCGAACCAGTACGCGCCCGGCATCGGCCTGCCCGCGCTGCGCCAGGCGGTCGCGGCCCACCAACGGCGCCACTACGGCATCGGGCTCGACCCGGACACCGAGGTCGTCGTGACGACCGGGGTGACCGAGGGGGTGGCGGCGGCGGTCCTCGGACTCGTCGAGCCAGGCGACGAGGTCGTCGTGATCGAGCCGTTCTACGACTCCTACCCCGCGATGCTCCAGATGGCGGGCGCCGTACGACGACCGGTCGCGCTGCGTGCCCCGGACTTCCGGCTCGACGTGGCCGAGCTCGAGGCGGCGGTCACCGACGACACCCGCGCGATCCTGCTGAACTCCCCGCACAACCCGACCGGCACCGTGCTCACCCGCACCGAGCTGGAGGCGATCGCGACCCTCGCGCGTCGCCACGACGTGCTGGTGATCGCCGACGAGGTCTACGAGCACCTCGTCTTCGACCACCACGAGCACGTCCCGATCTCGACGCTGCCCGGCATGGCGGAGCGGACCCTGACGCTGTCGAGCGTCGGCAAGTCGTGGTCGCTGACCGGCTGGAAGGTCGGCTGGGCCACCGGGCCCGCCGCGCTGGTGCGGGCCGTGCTCGACGCCAAGCAGTGGCTGACCTTCACCTCCGGCGCCCCGCTGCAGCCCGCGGTGGCCGTCGCGCTGGACTCCCACGACCACTGGCCGAAGGAGCTCGCCCGCGACCTCGCCTCACGCCGCGACCTGCTGGTGGAGGGCCTGGCCGCGGTCGGTCTGCCCGCCCGCCCCGCCGAGGGCACCTACTTCGAGCTCACCGACGTCGCCGGCCTGGGCTGGGACGACGCGGAGACCTTCTGCGCCGCGCTGCCGCAGCGGGCCGGCGTCGTGGCGATCCCCCTGCCGATCTTCTACGACCGGCCCGACGCGCCCGGGGGCGGTCGGACCCTGGTCCGCTGGACCTTCTCCAAGGACCGCGCGGTGATCGAGGAGGGCCTCGAGCGTCTCGCCCGCGCCGACCTGACCGCCTGACCTACCGCCAGGGCCCCTGCTGCGCCTGCTGCCCCTGCTGCGCGACGCGGGCGAACCAGGCGTTCGAGGCGGGCACCCACAGGCACACCACGACCGCCAGCGGCATGGCGAGCGCCAGCACCGGGAGCAGGACCAGCAGCGGGGACGACCCGCCGTCCAGCAGCGCGGCCAGGGACGCGAACGTGCCGACGAGCCCGGCGAGGACGGCGACCCCGTCCCACGCCGTCAGGACCACCCGCGCCACGCTCCCGCCGCGCAGCACGCGCGCCCCGAGGAACACGTGCAGCGCGCTGAGCAGCACCCCGACGGCCACGACCACGACCCCGGCGACGAGGGCGATCGGCGACACCTGGTCGGTCTCCGCGCCGCCCTTGCTCTGCGCCAGCGCGTCGATGAAGAAGCCGAGGGCGACCACCAGGCCGCCGACCAGCAGCGTCGCCAGGACCCCGAAGATCCCGAGCAGCACCGCGAGGACACCCCCGGTCGTCACCGCGCCGGGACGCGGGTCGACCCACGGCGCTCCGGAGCCCGACACGGTCGGTCCTACCAGCCCTGCGGGCCGCCGACGTACGGCGCACCGCCGTACGGGCCGCCGTGGGGACCGCCGGGACCGGGTCCGTACCCGCCCTTCGCGGCCGTCCGGCGGGCGAACCAGTCGTTCGCCCCGCCCGTGAAGAGCAGGACCACGGTCGCGATCGCGGCGACGAGGGGCAGGATCGCGACGATCGAGGCGAGCCACGTGAACGCCGCCAGCGAGGACAGGACGGTCAGCAGGATCCGCCCCGGGTTGCTGCGGCGCAGCACGAGGACGCCGGCGAACACTCCCAGCGCCCCCACGCCCATCAGCAGCAGGACCATCACGATGACGACGCCGGCCGTGGCGTCGCTGGAGTCACCGACGTCGGTCACGAAGTCCTCGTAGCCCGCCAGGGCGGCGGAGAGGAAGACGACGCAGAACAGCGCCCACAGGGCCGAGAACGCGATCCCGAGCCACCCGGCGACCGAGACCGAGGTGGGCCGCCGGTCGTCCTCGGCCGACGTCCCGGGGCCGTAGCCGTACGGCGACGGCTGCTGGCCGTAGCCGTACGACGGCGGGGGCTGCTGGCCGTAGCCGTACGACGGCGGGGGCTGCTGGCCGCCGGGGTTCTGCCACCCGGCGCGGGTGACGTCCTCGTCGCTCACCGGCCCGCCCCTGCGCGGCCGGCGTACCAGGCCCGGACCTCCGGGCGCACCAGGCAGACCAGGGTCAGGACGGTGCCGAGGGTCAGCAGCAGGAAGACGGGGTCCGCAAATCCTGCTAGCAACGAGAGCACGCCTGCGGTCGCTGTGGTGACGACCAGGGCGGTGCGAGCACCGGGTGACCCGCGGAAGGCGAGGACCGCGACGACGATGGCGCCGACTGCCCAGAGGGCCAGGATCCCGCACATCACAGCAATGGCGGTCACGAGCACGCCCTGCGTCAGCCCGGCCTGCTCGAAGGTCTCGGGCTGCTGGGCCCGGGCCTCGGCGAGGAACGGGTCGGGGTTGAGGAGGACCTCGAGGACGCCGCCGACCATGAGCACCGTCACCAGGCCCGAGAACGCCCAGGTGGTCAGGCAGGCGACGAGGACGGCGGGCGGACGCGTGCGCCGGTCCCCCCGCGCCGGGGCGGACGACGGGCTGGCGCCCCACGGCCGGGGCAGCGTGTCGGTCCCCGGCCCGGCGGCCGACCCGGCGGCCGACCCGCCGGTCGACGGTGACGCGCCGTAGCCGGCGTACGGGCGGGCGCCGGTGGCCTCGCCCTCACCCATGGGGCGGGACCAGGGGGCCTCGGAGCGTGGCGGGGCCGGCTCCTGGTGCGCCGACGTGCCCGGGGAGCCGGGCGTCGGCGCGTCGTCGGAGGTCCGGTTCGCGGGTGCCTCGGGCACCTCGCGCGGGGTGCCGTCGAACCAGTCGCGGCTGGGCTTGAGCCAGAGGAAGACCGTCGCGACGGCGACGACGGAGGACAGCAGGCCGCCGGCGACGATGCCCGCCAGGAACAGCGGGACGGCGAGCACGCTCAGCAGCACCCGCGCCGGTCGGTGGCGCCGCAGGGCGTAGACGCCCAGGACCGCCATCGCCGCGGCGCAGCCGCCAGCGACCAGCGCGCTCACGTGGAGCAGCTGCAGGAAGCCCTCGACGGAGATGCCGGAGGTGTCCAGCGGGGGCTCGGCGAGCGTCTCCTCGACCGAGCGGCGGGTGTCCAGGGAGCGGAGCTCGGCCATCGTCGTGAACAGCGAGACCACGAGGAGGACCGACCCGGAGACGATCATCCACCCGCCCAGGGTCGTCTGCGACGGTCGGGCGTCGGTCGTCTGACTCACCCTGTGATCCTCCCATGAGGGTGGGGAGGCTCAGGCCGCACGCACGCTCAGCCCACCCTGCCCGGCGGACCCGCCCGCCTCGTCGACGGCGACGTCCACGGCGACCGTCCCGCCGTCGGAGACCTCGCCCCCGATGAGCAGCCGCGCCAGCGGGTCGCCGATCGCGGACTGCACGAGGCGGCGCAGCGGGCGGGCGCCGTACGCCGGGTCGTAGCCGACGTCGGCCAGCCACCGCTTCGCGGCGTCGGTGACCTCGATCCCGATCCGCCGGACGGCGAGGCGCCGCTCGAGCAGCCCCAGCTGGAGGTCGACGATGCGGGTCAGGTCGTCGCGGGTGAGGGCGTCGAAGGTGACGATCTCGTCGAGCCGGTTGAGGAACTCCGGCTTGAAGGACGCCCGCACCACGCCCATGACCGCCTCCTGGCGGGCCTCGGGCGACAGCATCGGGTCGACCAGGTGGGCCGAGCCCAGGTTGCTGGTGAGGATCAGCAGCGTGTTGCGGAAGTCGACCGTGCGGCCCTGGCCGTCGGTCAGCCGGCCGTCGTCCAGCACCTGCAGGAGGATGTCGAAGACCTCCGGGTGGGCCTTCTCGACCTCGTCGAGCAGGACCACGCCGTACGGGCGGCGCCGGACGGCCTCGGTGAGCTGGCCGCCCTCGTCGTACCCGACGTAGCCGGGCGGGGCGCCGACGAGGCGGGCCACCGAGTGCTTCTCGGAGTACTCGCTCATGTCGACGCGGACGATGGCGCGCTCGTCGTCGAACAGGAAGTCCGCGAGCGCCTTCGCCAGCTCCGTCTTGCCGGTGCCGGTGGGTCCGAGGAAGAGGAACGAGCCCGTCGGGCGGTCCGGGTCGGCGATGCCGGCCCGCGAGCGTCGTACGGCGTCGCTCACCGCGGTGAGCGCCTGGCGCTGGCCGACGAGGCGCTCGCCGAGCACCTCCTCCATCCGCAGCAGCTTCGCCGTCTCGCCCTCGAGCAGCCGGCCGGTGGGGATGCCGGTCCACGCCTCGACGACGTCGGCGACCTGCTCCGCGCCGACCTCCTCGCCGACGAGCGGCTCGATCTCGGCCGCCTGGTCGGCGGCCGCCGCGGCTTCGGCGATCTGCTTCTCCAGCGTGGGGATCTGGCCGTAGAGGATCTCGCTGGCCCGGCCGAGGTCGCCCTCGCGCTGGAGGCGCTCCGCCTCGACGCGGAGCTGGTCCAGCTGCTTGCGGAGCTCGCCCTCGCCCTCGAGGGTCTGACGCTCCCGCTCCCAGCGGGCCTCGAGCGCGCGGAGCTCCTCCTGCTTGTCGGCGAGGTCGGCGCGCAGGGCGGCCAGCCGCTCGACGGAGGCGTCGTCGGACTCCTTCTCCAGCGCGAACTGCTCCATCGTCAGGCGGTCGACCTGGCGGCGCAGGACGTCGATCTCCTCCGGGGAGGACTCGTGCTCCATGCGCAGCCGGCTGGCGGCCTCGTCGATGAGGTCGATGGCCTTGTCGGGCAGCTGGCGGCCCGTGATGTAGCGGTCCGAGAGCTGCGCGGCCGCGACGAGGGCGGCGTCGGTGATGCGGACGCCGTGGTGGGCCTCGTACTTCTCCTGGATGCCGCGCAGGATCTGCACGGTGTCCTCGACGCTGGGCTCGCCGACGTACACCTGCTGGAAGCGGCGCTCCAGCGCCGGGTCGGACTCGATGCGCTCGCGGTACTCGTCGAGCGTCGTCGCGCCGACCATGTGCAGCTCACCGCGGGCGAGCATCGGCTTGAGCATGTTGCCGGCGTCCATCGCGGAGTCGCCGCCGGCGCCCGCGCCGACGACCGTGTGCAGCTCGTCGATGAACGTGATGACCTGGCCGCCGGCGTCCTTGATCTCCTCGAGGACGGCCTTGAGGCGCTCCTCGAACTCGCCGCGGTACTTCGCGCCGGCCACCATCGCCGCGAGGTCGAGGCTGAGCACACGTCGACCCTTGAGGGAGTCGGGGACGTCGCCGTCCACGACGCGCTGGGCGAGGCCCTCGACGACGGCGGTCTTGCCGACGCCGGGCTCGCCGATGAGGACGGGGTTGTTCTTGGTGCGGCGCGAGAGGACCTGGATGACGCGGCGGATCTCGGCGTCCCGGCCGATCACCGGGTCGAGCCTGCCCTCGGCCGCGCTCGCGGTGAGGTCGACGGAGTACTTCTCCAGCGCCTCGTACGTCGACTCCGCGTCGGGGCTGGTCACGCGGCGGTTGCCGCGCATCGCGACGAGCTGCTCGGACAGGCCCTTCCGGTCGAGGCCCGCGGCGGACAGGACGCGCTGCGCCGCGCTCTCGACCGCGGCGAGCGAGACGAGGAGGTGCTCGGTGGCGACGTAGTCGTCCTTCATGGAGCCGGCGAGGTCGAGCGAGGTCGCCAGGACGCGGGTGAACGCCGCGCTGGGCGCGGGCCGCTGCACGGTCGTGCCGCTCGCGCTGGGCAGGCGGCCGACCTCGGACCTCGCTGCGCCGAGCAGTGCCTGCGGGTCGACGCCCGACCGGGTGACCAGGCTGTGCGTGCTGCCCTCGGGGTCGCGCAGCAGGGAGACGAGCAGGTGGACGGGCTCGACGTTGGTGTGGCCCTCGGTGGTCGCCAGGACCTGGGCGCCCTCGATCGCCTCACGACCCTTGGTCGTGAACTTCTCCGCACTGAACTGGCTCATGGCGCCCCCTCACGTGGCTTCGACCGTCGACTACGGAAACTTTAGCGCACTCGACTCAAGTCAGACAGGGGTGGCAGGGTGACCTGCATGACGTCCGCGCCCCTCCTCGTCCCCCTCGGCGGCCACACCCCGGTCGTCCACCCCGACGCCTGGGTCGCGCCCGGAGCGGTCCTCGTCGGCGACGTGCGCATCGGGGCCGGGGCGAGCGTCTGGTACGGCTGCGTGCTGCGTGCGGACGTCAACCCCATCGTGCTCGGCGAGGGCAGCAACCTGCAGGACGGCACCGTCGTCCACGCCGACACCCGCCACGGCGTCCACGTCGGCGCTCGCGTGTCCGTGGGCCACCAGGCGCTGGTCCACGGGTGCACCGTCGGCGACGACGTGCTCGTCGGCATGGGCTCGCGGCTGCTGAGCGGCTGCACGATCGGGACCGAGAGCCTCGTCGGGGCGGGCGCCGTCGTCCGCGAGGGCCAGGAGGTGCCGCCCCGGAGCCTCGTCGTGGGCGTGCCGGGGAAGGTCCGCCGCGAGCTCACCGAGGACGAGCTCGCCCGGGTGCACCGCAACGCCGAGTCGTACTACGCGCTCCGCGACGCGCACCGCGAGGCCACGCGGGACCTCTGAGCGGTCGTCTAGGGCCTCAGGCCTCGCGCCGACGCCGGACGACCAGCACGGAACCCAGCACCACCGCGCCGAGGCCGATCGGCAGCAGGACGGCGGGCGGGCCGCCGGTGTTCGGCAGGTCCTTCCCCGCGCGGGACCCGGCCGTCTCCTGGGCCTCGGTGTCCGTGGTCGTGTCGGTGGTCGTGTCGGTGTCGGTGGCGCCGGGCATCCCGCCGCCCAGGCCGCCCCCCAGGCCGCCGCCGAGGCCGCCGTCCTGCTGCATCTGCGCTCCGAGGTCCCGGCCCAGGTCCTGCCCGCCGGTGCCGCCCGTCCCGCCGCCGGTGCCACCGCCCTGGCCTCCCTGGCCGCCCTGGCCGCCCTGGTCCTTCTCGAGGTCCGTGCCGAGGCCGCTGCCGGGCAGCCCGTCGCGGTCGAGGAGCAGGACGGACGGGCCGGTGCGCACCGGGTCCCGGCGGGGCTCGTCGACGACCGGGTCGTCGGCGCCGGGGACGGCGGTGAAGGTGCAGGTCACGTACGCCGAGCGGGAGGGCATCGTCAGGGTGCCGGTCGGACCGGACCGGTCCACGAGGACGTCGGTGCCGTCGAGGCAGTCCAGCGTGACGTCGTACGACGCGGCCTCGGCGCCGTCGGCCGTCGTCAGCGCGACCCCGTAGGTGGCGCCGGGGAGGGCGAGGACCTGCACGTACTCGCCCAGCTTGGCCTGGCGGCCGGCGTCCGTGCCCGCGGTGACGCCCCGCGGTGACGCCGGCGACCCGTCGTACGCCGCGCCGGTGAGGGTCACGGCGAGCTGGTCGCCGGCCCCCGCGCGCCCCTCGGGCAGGGAGACGCGCACGGTGACCTGGCTGGGTCGGCCGCAGGCCAGCGCCTGGCCCTGGGCCGGGTCGAGCACGGCCACCGTCTCCCCGGTGACCGGGTCGGTCGCGGCCGAGCCGCCGTCGTACGCGAGGTGCAGGAGGCCGTCGCGGTCGAAGGCGATGCGCGCCACCGGGGCATCGGTGCGGGTGCGGCTGACCTCGGTGGCCGTGAGCGGGGCCGCGGTCGGGCGCAACGGGAGGGCCGTGCGGTAGAGCACCGCCTCGCCACCGGCGTCGGCGCCGGCGACGACGTACAGGCGTCCGTCGCCCCCGAAGGTGAGTCCGCCGGCGGTCCCGGGGGCGCCGGGGAGGTCGAGCGTCGCCAGCGGCGCCGTGGCCGCCCCCTCCAGGGTGCGGCTGAGCAGCAGACGGCCCGGGGCCGCCACGGTCGCGACCCAGCGGGTGCCGTCGAGCGGGTTGCTGGCGCCGGAGGCCGCTCCGGTGCCGAGCGCGCCGCCCAGGCAGGCGGGACCGGACACGGCGGGGACAGCGGGCGCGGTGGGGACGGACTCCTCGGCGGGCTCCTGGGCGGGCTCCTCGACGGGCTCCTCGGTGGCCTCCTCGACGGGCTGCTCGACGGCCGGCGCCGGCTCCGGGTCCGGCGTCTCGGTGGGCTCCGACTCCTCGGGCGGCGCGGGCGTCTCGCTGCCGGCGCTCGGCAGGGTCTCCACCTCGTCGGACGCGGCGGAGGGGAGGGCGGGCGTGGCCAGGACGGCCACGACGGCGACGGAGCCGGCGGCCCGGAGCAGGCGTGAGCGCATGACGGAACGCAGCGACATGAGGACCTCGAGAGCGGGGGAAGAGTGCGGGTCGCCTCCCCAGTCGGCGACCCCTGAAGTGTAGGAATCCCGAGGGTCCGGGCGTGGCGCTTTCGCCAAACCCGTCCGACGTCGTTGCTGGTCAGCGGGTCACGGACGACGGCGGCGGCCGCAGGCTCAGCCAGCGCTCCTCGACGACGTAGCCCACCGCGGCGTTCATCGCGAGGCTCCCGGCGTTGACGGCGGCACCGCCGGTGCCGAACACCCGAGCGCCCGTCGGGAGCAGGAGCAGGACCGAGGCCGCCTTCACCGCCGCCGCCAGCCCCCGGCGGCGGTGGTCGGGGTGAACGGACGTCCACGCCGTCTCGACCAGCTCCCCACCCGGCTCGACGGCGGTCACGGCCGCGAGGTCGCGGCCGCGCCAGGCGCCGACGAAGCGGGCGTCCATCGCGCGCAGTCGGACGAGGGTGCGTTCCGGGACGTCGGTCGCCGGTGTCAGCGGGTAGTCGGGTGCGGTGAGCGCCTCGAGGTCCGCGACGGCGGGCAGCTCGCCTGCGGCGAGCGGGCGGACGTCGTACCCGGCATCCTCGGCGCGCTGCACCAGCGCACGCAGCCGGTCCGGGTCGGGGTCGCGGAGCCGTGCGCCCCAGGACTCGGCGACGACGGTCCACCCCGCGGCGAGGAGCCGCTCCGCCTCCGGGTCGTCGGACCGGAGGACGCGGGCGTCGCTCACCGCAGCCGGGTGCGCAGCACGACCTGACGGTGGTCGCTGAAGCGCGTGGGAACGACCCGGCTGCCCGTCCGGTCGAGACGCCGGGAGAAGAAGAAGTAGTCGATCTTCTTGCCACCGTTCCTCGTCGTGCCGGGCCCCCGGCGGCCGCAGCAGCCGTTGCTCTCGCGCAGCACGCCGCGGCCGCCCGCGTAGAGCCGGCTGTAGAACTCGTCGAGCTGGGGGCTCCTCGGGGTGGCGTTCAGGTCGCCGCCCGCGACGACGGCGTACCCGCGGTCGACCATCCGCTCGACCAGGTCGGTGGTGATCCGGGCCTGCCGCTGCCGGACGTCGGCCAGACGCACCTCGAACGAGTGGTGGGTGCCGCAGACAGCGACCTTCCCGCCGCCCGGCAGCCGGACGCAGCCGACGTTGCGGACGTAGCTGTCGCCGGACGGCAGGCCGCGACTGAACCGCTTCAGCCGCGTGGACCCCTTCGGCGCGACCACGGCGTTGCCGATGCCGCCTCGGCACCGGTCGGACTCGGCGAGGAAGTAGTGCACGGTGTACCGGGGCATCCGCTTCCGCAACGCCGTCGCCTGGGACGCACACACCTCGTTGAGCACCGCAGCGGTGACCCCGCGCTCGCGGATCGCGGTGGCGATCGTCGGGACGATCGGCTCGACGCCGCCGCCGTGCTGCTTGCCGCCGGCGATGTTCCAGCTCATGACCACGACGGCCTCGCCGGCGTCGGCGCGGGGCGCAGGGGCCACGACGGAGGCGTGGGCGCCCGGGGCGGCGATGCCGGCCGACACGACGACGACGCCGGCGGCGAGGAGGGCTCCGAGCGACCGGGAGGAGAGCACACCCGAGGGTAGGTCGCTCCCGCTCACGACACGCCGAGGTCGATGACGGAGACGGGGTTCTCGAACTCGCTGACGCGCAGGGAGACCTGGAGCTCCCAGGTCCCGGGCCGGGGCAGCACGACGTCGGCCGTCCACGTGCCCCGGGCGATCCTGGTCAGCTCGACGTCACCGAGGTCGAGGTCGTCGGTCGCGAGGCTGACCCGGGGCGGCTCGGCCGTCTGCGTCGGCACGCCGGTGGCGTCGCGCACCTGGATCGTCAGCTCGTTGGGGCCGACCGTGTGCGGGGACATCCCGGCCTGCACCTCCAGGTTCGCGAGCGAGGCGAGGTGGGGCCCGGTGAAGACGGGGTCCACCTCCCCCGGGGCGCGGGACGCCTCGGCGACGTCGGGCGTCGAGTCGACGAGTACCCCCGTGACCCCGAGCAGGACGACGAGCAACGCGGCCTCGACGGCGGTGGCGCGCGCCACGACCCTCGCGCCGGACCGTCGCTCGGGGGCGCGTGTCGCGTCCCGCAACCGGGGCAGCAGCGACCACCGGTTCCAGCCGGCGACGACGACCACGGTGAGCGCCAGCCCGACCTTGGTCAGCAGCAGCAGCCCGAAGGCGGTGCCCGTGAGGGCGGCCACGGAGCCCACGATCCGCCACCCGAGCAGTGACCCCGTGACCACCAGCGCCACCAGCACGCTCGCCGCGGCGACCGAGAAACGGGTGAGCGTGGTGGCGGCCAGGTCGCCGCGTCGGCGGGCCAGCACCGGCAGCGCGACGGCCAGGCCGACGAGGCCGCCCAGCCAGACGGCCCCGGCCACCAGGTGGAGGACGTCCGCCGCGACGACCAGGCCCTCCGGGGAGGCGGCGCGGCTGTGGCCGACCAGGGCGGGACAGCAGACGGCGACCCCGGCAGCCGCGAGCGCGCCGAGCCGTCGGCCACCCGTCACCCGGCCGTCGCCGAGCAGGACGACGGAGGCGAGGAGCCCGAGGACGATCCCAGCACCCGTGACGAGCTCGGTGGTTCCGAGCGCCGTCCAGGTGGCTGCCGAGGAGAGGGCCCCGACGCCACCGCCCTGCTGGTAGGAGGCCACCACGGGCAGCGAGGCCGCCGCGGCGAGCCCGGCCGTGAGCGCCGCCCCGCGGGTGAGCCCGACCAGTCGGCGGCGCGGCCGGTCGTCGTCGCGACCGGCCGCGAGGAGCAGGAGCAGGAACACGACCAGGCCGGTCGCGGCGAGCAGCCCGACGTACGTCAGGACGCGGAGCGGGGCCAGCAGCCAGGGCGGGCGCACCACGCCGTCGTCCGGCGTGGCCGCAGCCTGCGGGGGCTCTGCCACGGCGGCACTGGCCGCCCCGACGGAGAAGCGCAGCGACCCGCCGACGGGATGGCCGTCCGCCGACACGACACGCCACACCAGGACCAGCGTGCCCTCGGCGACCGCCTCGTCGAGGCTCACGACGACCAGGTCGTCCCTCGCCCGGGCGGACGACGCGACGGGGTCGCCCTCGGCGTCGTACACCGCGACGGCGTCGTACACCGGCGTCACGGTCTCGGAGAAGCGGAGCTCGACCTCCTCGGGCGCGCGCTCGAGGATCCGACCCTCGGTCGGGTCGGACGACACGAGGATCGCGTGGGCGCTCGCGGGTGCCGCGGCGGTGAGGACGAGGGAGCCCGTCGCGCTCAGGACGACGAGCAGCGCGGCGAGCGCCGCGCCGAGCCGCCTCACGCCCCGCGGCGCTGGCGCACGAGCGCGGTCCCGCCCAGGACGGCGCCGAGGAGCCCGAGCGCGAGGCCGGCGATCCCGAGCGCCGGCGCTCCGGCCGCCTGCCGGGCCCCGTCCGTCTCGTCCGCCGCGTCCGCCGCGTCGAGGGACGCCGGGTCCGCGTCGCCGCCGCCGTGGGCACCGTGCGCGTCACCGTCGCCCGCGGCCTCGGTGACGACGAAGGTGGGGGCCGGCATCTCGAGGTCCGCGGGGTCGACGTCGCCCTCGGCGACCTCGATCCACGCCGACTCGGCGCCCCGGCACTGCTGCACGACCGGGAACCACAGCTGGGTGCCCTCCTCGGCGGGCAGCTGCATGCTCATCGCGAGCTCGTCGTCGACACCGTCGGGCAGGGGCTGCCTCGCCGTCCAGGTCACCGACGTGACCCGCTCGGTGACCTCGTTGCCGTGGGCGTCCGTCACCGGCTGGGTGAACTCGGCGACCTCCGTCTCGACGTCCCACATCGGGTTGCGGGTCGGCACGACGCCGAGCACGCCGGTGGGGACCTGGACCGACAACCGGGTCGTCGGTGCGCCGTCGCAGCCGTGGGGCACGCTCAGCTCGAGGACGGCCGTCGCCCCCGCCTCGGTCGTCGACGGGGTGATCCCGACGTGGGCGGCGGACGGCGCGGCCCCGGCCGCGACGAGGCCGCCGCCCAGGCCGACCGCGATCGCGCCGAGGACCGCACGGGCGAGCACCGGTCTCACGAGTCCTCCTGGGTGGTTCACGGGTGCGAATCGAGTCCGCGGTGATGCACACCACACCATCAAGCCGGGGACTCTGTGTCAAGAGTGTGAACTCGGTTCTGGTCATCGGCCAGAGCCTCGCTCTACGCTGCAGGTTCACATCGTCGAACCGTGGTCGCTCCCGTGAACGGGTCGGCCGTAGGAGGTCCTCATGCCCAACATCACCGTCGAGCTGCTCGCCGGCCGCACCCTGGAGCAGCGCCGGGCGTTCGCCCTCGCCGTGGCCGACAGCGCCGTCGAGATCCTCGGCGCCCGCCGTCAGGACGTGCGGATGGTCTTCAGCGAGATCACCGCGGACATCGTCGCCAACGGCGGCGTGCTCGCCAGCGAGGACGACAGCCGCGCCGGCGTCGTCTCCGCGCTGTCCGAGTCCCGCTGACGGAACCGCCGCACCACGGACGACGAGGCGGGCCGGGAGGTGATCCTCCCGGCCCGCCTCGTGCCGTGTGCGGCCCCGCCGGCTAGCGGCGCACCCGCATCGTGCGAGTCGCCTCCGCGCGCTGCGACACCTCGTCGGCGAGGTGGACCACCCGCACCCGGACCTGGCCGGCCCTGTTCGCCCGCGGGAGGCTCATCTGCAGCCTCCCGGTGTCGTCGAGCCTGCGGGTCAGGGCCTTCTTGCCCTGCATGAGCACCCGGACCTGCCCCGTCATCGCGACGGACCCGGGAGCGGCCACCCGGACCCGGAGGGTGGCGCGGTCGCCCCGGTCGATCGCCGCCGGCAGCTGCACCGTCACCGTCGGCGACGCCTTGGCCACCTCGACGTCCACCACCGAGGACGACGCCGCGTGGCGGGCGTCCCCGAGGTAGCGCAGGGTGAGCGCGTACGACCCGGGCCGCAGGGACCCGGCAGGCAGGGTGACCCTCGCCCGACCGTCCTCCACCGAGCCCCGGCCCAGGACGGTCTCGCCGTCCAGGACCTCCACCCGTCCGGTGGCCGTCCGCGGTGCCACCGCGGCCACGACCGTGCCGGGGCGCCCGTAGGTGAACGGCGCGGCGACGCCGGCGACCGCGGTGACGGCCGGCGGCACCTCGTCGACCGCGATGGTGACGGTCGTGAGGTTGGAGTCGTCGGTCCCGTCGTTCGCGACGTACACGAACGTGTCCGTGCCGCTGAAGCCCTCCGGCGGCGTGTAGACGAACGACCCGTCCTCGGCCAGCTCCACCTCGCCCCGGCGGGGGCGGCCGACGGCGGTCGCCGTGAGGGTCGTGCCCTCGGCGGCGGTGTCGTTGGCCAGGACGCCGGGCGCCTCGATCGTCAGGACCGTGTCCTGGTCGGTCGAGTACACGTCGGCCACGGCGACCGGGCCCTCCTCGCCGGGCGGCTCCTCCTCGTCCTCGGTGACGGTGATCATCACCGTGGCGGGCTCGGAGTCGTCGGTGCCGTCGTTCGCCACGTAGGTGAAGGAGTCCGTCCCGCTCCACCCGGCGTCCGGCGTGTAGGTGAACCCGCCGTCCTCCGCGAGGGTGACCTCGCCGTGGTCCGGCTGCGTCGCCCCACCGGCGGTGAGGGCGTCACCGTCGGCGTCCGTGTCGTTGGCGAGGACCCCGGGGGCCTCGACCTCGAGCGGCACGTCCTCGTCGGTCGTGAAGGAGTCGTCGACCGCGACCGGAGCCGCGTTCCCCGGCTCGGGCTGGCCCTCGAACAGGTCGCCGACCTGGTCCTCGGTCAGCTCGTAGTCGTACATCCGGAAGTCGTCGACCAGGCCGTCGTAGCGCGGGTCGGGCCAGCTGGTGCCGCCGATGAAGTTGGCGGTGGTCCGGCCACCGACCCCCACGTCGTCGATCCCGAGCGTGAAGTCCTCCCGCTCCCCGACGAGCTCGCCGTCGAAGTAGAGCCGACCCACGGACCCGCTCATCGTGAAGACCACGTGGGTCCACTCGTTCAGCGGGGTGTCGTTCCCGTTGCCGAGGGTCAGCCGCTCCTGGGCGCCGTTGCCCGGGGCCTTGAAGGTCGCGGCGAACCCGGTCGGACCGTTGGCCTGCGTGCTGGACTGCAGCAGGAAGAACGTGTCCGTGCTGCTGCCGATCTGCAGCAGCGGCACCCAGTTCGGCAGGGCGTCGGGCCGCGTCCAGATCGAGACGGTGAAGTCCTCCTCCAGACCCGCGTCGACGTCGTTCGGCAGGCGTACCTGGTTGCCGGTGCCGGCCCCGCCGCCGGGCAGGTCCACGCCGGCGCCGTACTGGCCCTGGGCGGTCCAGCCCGTCGCCCCCTCGAGGGTCGCGGCGCCGACGGAGGTGTCGGTGCCGGTGTTGGCCGCGGTCCGGCCCTGTCCCTCGTCGAAGGTGTAGTGGATCGGGGTGCCCTCGCCGGGCGGCGGGCGCTCGACGGTGTGGGTGGTGGTGGCCTCCGCGTCACGGAAGCCCTCGGCGCCCTCGAACACCACGCGGAGCTCGTGGTCCCCGCGGCCGAGCGTCTGCTCGGCGAAGGTGACCGACCCGTCGGCGACCTCGACCGGCTGGCCGGTCGGGGTGCCGTCGACGTACAGCTGCGCGGTGCCCTCGGCGACGGCGTCGCCCTCGGCGTCGACGGACGCGGTGATCTCGAGCGGCTCACCGAAGGGCGACGGCGAGGCCGGGTCGACGCTGATCGACACCTCGGTGCGCAGCGCGGCGCCCTCGGCGTACAGGGCGGTCACGTCGTCCGCGGTCAGCGCGGAGTCGTACGCACGGACGTCGTCCATGCGGCCGTCCAGCGCGTCGTCCGGGAAGCCGTTGCGGCCCAGCCAGTTGTTCTCCGTCGGGCCGACGTCGTCCAGCCCCAACGTGAGGTCGTCACGGCTGGCGACCGGCTCGCCGTCGAGGTAGAGCGTGCCGGTGGATCCCTCGCGGACGAACGCGACGTGGTTCCACGCGTCCAGCTCGAGGTCCACGGCCGGGTCCGCGTAGATGCGCTCCTGCAGGGCCTGGCCCGGTGCCTTGAACGTCGCGGCGAGACCGGTCGGGCCGTCCGCCTGGGTCGACGTCTGGATCTGGAAGAAGCCGCCGTCGCCCCCGAGACCGGTGCCGAGGTGGAACAGGCCCGTCCAGTTGGTGCGCGTGTCCGGCCGGACCCAGAAGGCGGTGGAGAAGTCGCTCGCCCCCGCCAGCAGGTCGTCGGGCAGGTCGACGGCGTTCGCCACTGCCCCGCCGGGCAGGTCGAGGGCCGCCCCGAGGACGCCGTCCTGGCTCCAGCCGGCACCGCCCGTGAGGGTCGCGTCGCCGACGGAGGTGTCGGTGCCGGTGTTGGCCGCGGTCGACCCCTCGCCCTCCTCGAAGGCGTAGCGGACGCCCACGTCGTCCAGCCCGGGCTCGGCCGCGGCGACCACGAGGTCGTCCACCATCACGCCGCCGCCACCGGTCGCCGCCAGGCTCATGACCTCGCGCCGCGAGGAGGCGGTGAAGGTGCCGACGAAGTCGGCGTACGAGCCACCCGCCAGGTCGCCCGACGGGTTCGCCGTCGTCGCCGTCAGCGTCTCGGTGAGGTCGCCGACGGTGAGCTCCAGCGTGGCCGGGGCAGTGCCCGTGGCCCGGCTGTCGCGGGCGTACTTGAGGGCGACGCGGTACTCCTCCCCCGCCCGCAGACCACGCAGCGCGCGGTCGAGGCTGCCGTCGGCGCCGAGGCCGAGCTGGTAGCCGGTGCCGCCGAGCCCACCCTGACCCGTCGCGGAGCCGCGGACGAGCTGGACCGGGCTGTCGACCGTCCAGGGGGTCATGCGCGCGCTGTCGGCGCCGACGTCGATGACGGCGGGCGGGTTGGCCGACCGCCACGCGTCGGGGATGCGCGGGTACTCGAACTGGTCGACCACCAGCGGGGTGCGCACGTCGAGCTCGACCTCGGGGTCGATGTCGACGATCTCCGCGACCGACGGGGTGCCGTCGGCGTCCCAGACGAAGAGCATGTACGCGCCGGGCACGGCGTACGTCGCGTCCTCGGGGGCGGTGATGCGGACCCGGCCCGAGGAGTCCTGCGTGAAGTCCAGGTCCTGGAAGCCCTGGTCGTTGTTGAAGCCGTGCGTGACCGAGCCGTTGCGGACGAGGGTGACCCGCGAGACCTCGGTCGACGACTGCACGTCGAAGGTGCCGGCGTACCCGATCCTGCCGGGGACGGAGCTCAGCTCCGGGCGCGCGGCGGGCTCGTCGCCGTCGGGGAGGTACGACGGGGAGTAGTACTCGACGTCGCGGTAGTTGCGGGGCCCGGGGGCGCCGCCGCCGGCGATCATGATCCGGCCGTCCGGCACCAGCAGGGCGGTCGAGTGGTAGAGCCGCGCGTGCTCGTGCGGGACGTCCACGGTGGTCCACTCGCCGGTGGCCGGGTCCCAGATCTCCGGGTTGGTGACGTAGTCGCCGTTGCCGTTGTTGTCCGCGCTGCCGCCGGTGACGATGACGCGGCCGTCGGGCATGACGGTGCCGGTCGGCCAGTGGCGCCGGTGCTCCATGGGCTCCGAGGCGGCGACGACCGGGTTCTCGGTGCCGCCGGTGATGTCGACGGTCAGGCCCGCGCGGGCGCCGGCGGGTCCGCCGCCGTTGGCCCACCAGCCGCCACCGACCTGGAGGATCTTGCCGGGGGCGTAGGTCACGGCGGTCGACGTGGCGCCGACCGGGTTGCCGAGCGCGCCCTGGTTCGCCACGGCGCTCGGCAGGGTGCCGCGCAGCGTGATCTCGCCGTCACCGTCGTTCGCGTACGGGTCGAGCTCGTACATCTGCGTGCCGGTGACGTTGAACAGCGTGCCGCTGCCGGGGGCGACGAACGCCCGCGGGTACCACCAGCGGTTCTCGTCCTGGCCCGGGTGGTCGCTGCCGCCGTCGCCGTACGCCGCGGTGCTGCGGGCGCCGGTGAGCTTGCGCCAGCCCGTGCCCTCGTCGGGGGTGTAGATCTCGGGGGTCTTCACGCCAGGACCTCCGGGGCCGCCGCGCAGGCTGCCGCCCTGGACGACGATGTCGCCGTTCGGCATGGTCGTGCCGGTCGGGTACCAGCGCGGGTAGTGCATCGGGGCCTCGTCCTGCAGGCCCTGACGCGCGCTGTAGCTGGTGACGCCGATGGCGGCGTCGTTCGGGGCGTTCTCCCCCAGGCCGTCGTCACCGCCGACGGTCATCGTCGTGCCGGTGTGCGGCTGCTGCACCTGCATCGCACAGAACAGGTCGGTGTAGGTCGCGTTGGGGCTCAGGCCCTCGTCGAGGTTCTCGAGCGTGCGTTCCTGGGACGGGTCCCAGACGTCGTACTCGAACTGGCCGCCCTGGCTGATGCAGCCGTCGCCGGTCCAGTCGAACGGCGTGGCGTCGGTGCAGCCGGTGGCGGTGCTGCCGAAGGACTGGATCGTGCCCTCGGGGGTGAGCGAGGCGTTGATCGCCATCAGGGGCCAGGGCTGGACGCCGCCCCACGAGCCGTTCTCCGACTTGTCGGGGGCCGAGCAGTCGGCGGGCTTGAGCCCGGAGGAGTAGGCGAGGCCGTCCCGCATCTGGTCGAGCATGAACGGCTCGGAGTAGGCGGAGCCCTCGTGGCCCATGCCGGTGAACCAGGAACGGCCGGCGTCGATCTCCTGGCACCAGGTGATCGGGTGGGTGCTGCCCTGGCGGCCCATCCCGTACGACGACTCGTCGGCCTCGAGCAGCGTGCGGACGTCCTGCGCGGGGTTGGCCGTCCAGTCGTACCACTCGTCGCTGCGGGTGATCTCCGCCGGCAGGTCGGCGGTGAGCGGGTGGCTCGGGTCGGTGTTCACGACCCGGCCGGGGCGCACGGCCGGGTTCTCCGGGTGGCCCTCCGACATGGCTCCGACCAGCTCGAGGAAGAACGGGTTGACGTCGTGCTCGCTCGTGCCGACCGACCACGAGGTGTAGTGCACGCCCATGAAGCCGCCGCCGCCGCGGATGTAGGTCTCGAGGGCCTCACGCTGCGCGTCGTTGAAGAGCACGCCCCCGGTCTGGGCGAACGCCAGGGTGTCGACGGTCGCCAGGTTCTCGTCGTTGAAGACCGCCGGGTCGTCGGTCTCCTGGATGTCGACCTCCTCGGCGTACTCCTCGCCGAGCTCCTCCGTCAGGTCGCGGATGGCCTGGCGCGCCTGGACGTGGGAGGCGTGGAAGTTCGACTTGTAGAACAGCAGCACGCGCAGCACGCCGTCGTCCGGGGCTGCGGCGGCGGGCGTCGGGGCGACGACGCTCAGCATCGAGAGCGCGACCAGCGCTCCCGTCAGGGCGGCCACCGCGCTGGCGGACAGCCGTCGTGCGCGGTGGGCCACCCGGGTGCGGGCGGGCCGGCGACGTGTGCTCATGAGAGCTCCTCGAGTCGGGTGTCGGCGGCAGGGGGAACGCGGCACCGACGGGGTGAGTCGTGGCGAACGTAAGGTGACCCACACCACAGGGTCAAGAACTCACGCCATATTCGTGAACAGAATGACGTTCTGGTTCACCAGTGTGAACTTTCAGCGCTGCGAACGCGCCGATCCACCGCCGGCGAGGGCCTCGACCTCGGCCTGCGTCGCCATCGAGGTGTCACCCGGCGTCGTCATCGCGAGGGCTCCGTGGGCGGCACCGAGCTCGAGGGCGCGCTGCAGGCCGGCACCCTCCAGCAGCCCGTGGACGAGGCCGGAGGCGAACCCGTCGCCGCCCCCGACGCGGTCGAGGATCGCGAGGTGGTCGCGCGCGACCGAGGTGAGGGCTCCGGTGGCTGCGGACCAGCCCACGACCTGCCAGTCGTTGTCGCCGGCGGAGTGCACGACCCGGCGGGTGCTCGCCACGACGGAGGCCGTCGGCAGCGAGGCCCCGAGGGTGGCCAGGTCGGCGAGCAGGTCCCCGCCCTCCGGTGGGTCCGGGAAGTCGGCCGGACCCCCGAGGACGACGTCGGCGTGCTGCGCGAGCTCGCGGTTGACCTCGCGAGCGCGCGCGTGGCCGCCGGAGCCCGCCCACAGGCTGGGGCGGTAGTTCGTGTCGTAGGAGACCGCCGTGCCGTGGCGCCGGGCCGCGGTCATGGCCTCGAGGGCGAGCGCGGTGCAGGACTCCGAGAGACCCGCGAGGATCCCGCCCGTGTGCAGCCACCGCACCCCACGGCGTCCGAGGAGGTCGTCCCAGTCGACCTGGCCGGGCCCGAGCCGACTGATCGCCGTCCCGGCACGGTCGGAGACCCCGAGGGCGCCACGGACGCCGAAGCCGCGCTCCGTGAAGTTGAGGCCGTTGCGCGCGGCACGGCCGACCCCGTCGAACGGGCTCCACCGGACGAGGGAGGCGTCGAGGCCGCTCGAGCGGACCAGGCCCTCGACGAGCCGGCCCACCTCGTTGTCGACGAGGGCGGTCACGACCGCGGCGCGGTGGCCGAACACCGAGGACAGGCCGCGGGCGACGTTGTACTCCCCGCCGCCCTCCCACACGTCGAAGCGGCGGGCCGTGCGGATGCGCCCCTCCCCCGGGTCGAGGCGCAGCATGACCTCGCCGAGGGCGACGACGTCGTACGTGCACGACGCCGCCGGCCGGACCTCGATCACCCGGGGCCCGATCCCGCGGGGCCCAGGCGGGTGACGGCGTCGGCGCAGCGGCGGACGACCTCGTCCCAGGCCCCGGCCGCGAGCAGGTCCGGCGCGACCATCCAGCTGCCGCCGACGGCCGCCACCTGCGGCAGGTCGAGGTAGGCGGGCGCCCGCTCCGGCGAGATCCCCCCGGTGGGCACGAAACGCACCTGTCCGAACGCCGCGCCGAGTGCGGCGACGGTCGCCGGCCCGCCCGAGGCCTCGGCCGGGAAGAACTTCACCGTGCCGAGCCCGAGGGCGAGCGCGCCCATGAGCTCGGAGGCCGTCACGACCCCCGGGACGACCGGCAGCCCCCGTGCCCGACAGCGCCCCACGACGGCGACGCTGAGGCCGGGCGACACGACGAACTGCGCGCCGGCGTCGTGGACGCGGTCCACCTGTTCCGGCGTGGTCACGGTGCCGGCGCCCACTAGCAGGTCGCCGCGGGCCGCGAGCGCGGTCAGGACGTCGAGGGCGAACGGGTTGCGCAGCGTCACCTCGGCGACGGGGAGCCCCCCGGCCACGAGCGCCGCCCCGAGGTCGTGCGCCCGGGCCGGGTCGTCGGTCACCACGACGGGGACGACCCGGTTCCGGACGACGTCCGCCAGGCTCGCCCGCACGGTGTCCCTCGTCGGCTCCAGCAGCGGCTCGGTCATCGCAGCTCGGCGATGACCGTCTTGAGCTCGGTGTAGTCGTCGAGCCCGAAGGAGCCGAGCTCGCGGCCCCAGCCGGACTGCTTGTAGCCGCCGCGCGGCAGCACGACGTCGTCCGCGTGCCAGGTGTTGAGCCAGACCGTGCCCGCGCGGAGCTTGGCGCCGACACGGTGCGCGGTGCCCAGGTCGCGCGACCAGACGCCGGCAGCGAGGCCGTAGACGGTGTTGTTGGCGGCGGCGACGACCTCGTCCTCCGTGTCGAACGGGATGGCGGTGATGACCGGGCCGAAGATCTCGTCGGTCTGCACGGCCATCTGCTCGGTGACCGAGGTGATGAGGGTCGGGTCGACGAAGTAGCCGCGGTCACGGGCGCGCTCGGCGCTGCCGGCGGTGAGGACGGCCCCCGCCTCGGTCGCGCCCCTGATGTAGCCCAGGACCTTCTCGTGCTGCTCGGCGGAGACCAGCGGTCCCATGTCGGCGCTCGGGTCGAAGCCGTCGCCGACCTTCATCGCCCGCGCGGCGGCGGCCACGCCGTCCACGACCTGGTCGAACACGGCGCGCTGGACGTAGAGGCGCGAGCCGTTGACGCAGCACTGGCCCTCGTTGAAGTAGCCGCCGAGGGCGGCACCGGCCACGGCGGCGTCGAGGTCGGCGTCCGCGAAGACGATGTTCGGGGCCTTGCCGCCGAGCTCGAGCGACACCTTCTTCAGGTTCCTCGAGGCGCCGGCGGCGATCTTCTTGCCGACCTCGGTCGAGCCGGTGAAGGCGACCTTGTCCACGTCCGGGTGGTCGACCAGGGCCGCGCCGGTGTCGCCGTACCCGGGGACGACGTTGACGACGCCGGCGGGCAGGCCGGCCTCGAGGAGCAGCTCGCCGAGGCGCAGCGCGGTGAGCGGGGTCTGCTCGGCGGGCTTGAGGACGACGGTGTTGCCGGCCGTGATCGCCGGGACGACCTTGAAGCAGGCCATGGTGAGCGGGAAGTTCCAGGGCACGATGCCCGCGACGACACCGATGGGCTCGCGACGGGTGTAGGCGTGGAACTCCTTGCCGGGCACGGACATGGGGATCGAGGTCCCCTCCATCTTCGTGGCCCAGCCGGCGAAGTAGCGGAAGAGCTCCGCGGCGACGGAGACGTCGCCGGCCGCCGAGCTGACGCGCTTGCCGTTGTCGAGGGACTCGAGCTGGGCGAGCTCCTCGGCGTGGGCGTCGATCAGGTCGCCGATGCGCCACAGCAGGTGCGACCGCTCCCGCGGCGTCATCCTCGACCAGGGCGAGCCGGCCTCGAAGGCGCGGCGGGCCGACGCGACGGCGCGGTCGACGTCGGTCGCCGAGCCCTGCGCGACCTGGGCCAGCTCCTCCTCGGTGGCGGGGTTGATCGTGGCGAAGGTGCGGCCGTCGGCGGCGTCCACCCACTCCCCGTCGATGAGGAGCTGCTTGGTCGAGGACAGGAACGAGCGGACGGCGGGGAGCATGGTCTGCTCCGGGGACAGGGTGGCCATGGGTGGACCTTTCGTCGGTGGTGTGCGCGGGGACGTCGGGGAGGGGCGGGACCGGGTCGCTACTTGATGACCAGCACCTTCGACCGGTCGAGGGTCAGGGCGACGGCGGCGACGATGATCGCGCCGTACAGGATCTGCTCGTAGGCCGACGGGACGCCGACGACCGGCAGGCCGACGCGGAGCAGGGTGATCACGAGGGCGCCGGCGACCGAGCGCCAGACCCCGCCGTGGCCGCCGGTGATGGCGGTCCCGCCGACGACGATTGCCGCGACCGCGGGGAGCAGCAGGTTGTCGGCGGTGGTGGGGCTGCCGGAGAAGTTCCGGGCGACGAGCATGACCGCCGCCAGTCCGGCGCAGGCGCCGGACACGCAGAAGGCGCCGATCTTGACCAGGTCGACCGGCGAGCCGGCGAGCCGGGCGGCCGACTCGGAGAAGCCGATGGCGCTGATCCAGCTGCCGAGCGGCGTGAAGGTCAGCACCGCCCAGATCCCGGCGACGACGAGCAGCGCGACGAGGACGGACATCGGGACGTAGCCCGCGACGTACAGGTCGAGCCAGTCGAGCGCGGTGAGGTCGCTGATGCCGACCGTGCCCGCGTCGGAGACCACGAGGGCGACCGCGGAGAAGATCGACAGCCCGCCGAGGGTGACGATGAACGACGGGATCCGCAGCACCACGTGGACGACGCCCTGCACGGCGCCGATCAGGGCGGCGACGGCGACGACCACCGGCAGGGTGGCCCCGCCGAGGTCGGGCAGCCACAGGGCGAAGAGGACCGTGCTGAGGGAGGCGAGGGCGGCGATCGACAGGTCGATGCCGCCGCACATCACCACCATCGTCGCTCCGGCCGCGAGCAGGATCAGCGGGGCCGCGGTGGTCACGGCCGCGAGGATGTTGCTCTGCGTGAGGAAGCCGGGGTCGACGATCGTCAGGGCGGCGAAGATGCCGACCAGGGCGATCACCGGCATGAAGGACGTCAGCCGCTGGCCGGTGCTCGGGGCTGCCCTGAGCGCGGCCGTGGACGGCGGCTTCTCGATGACGGGGTTGCTCACACCATCTCCTTGACCAGGTCGAGCGGGGTGGGCTTGCCGCCCTCGGGGCAGGCCACCTCGGTGCCGACGCGGCCGTCGCTCATGACGACGACCCGGTCGGCCATGCCGATGGCCTCCTCGAGGCTGTCGGCGAGGAGGACGGTCGCGACGCCATTGGCGGCGAGCTCGCGCATCAGGCGGTAGACCTCGGACCGGGCCCCGATGTCGAGGCCGCGGGTGGGGTGGTCGAGCAGCAGCAGCTTGATCTCGCCGCCCACGAGCCAGCGGGCGAGGACGACCTTCTGCTGGTTGCCGCCGGACAGGCGGCCGATCGGGGTGTTGCGGTGGGGCACCCGGATGGAGAGCCTCTCGATCCAGTGGTCGACCAGCTTCGCCTGCTTGCGCCTCGAGGTGAACGGACCGGTGCAGCGGGAGCCCTGGGCGACCAGCGTCATGTTGTCGGCCACCGACATCGGCCCGACCATGCCCTCGGTCTTGCGCTCGGCGGGCACGTAGCCGATGCCGGCGGCGCACGCCGCGCGCGTGCCGCTGAGGTCCAGCGTCTCGCCGTCGAGCCTGATGGTGCCCGTGGTGGTCGGCTCGGCGCCGAACAGCGCGCGGCACACGTCCTCGCGGCCCGAGCCGTGCACGCCGACGACCGCGACGATCTCGCCGGCGGCGACCTCGAGGTCGACGTCGCGGAACGTGCGGCCCGACAGGCCGCGCACCTCCAGACGCGGGCGCCCGGTGCGGGACCCGGCACCCTCGCCTCCCTCGGCCCCCCCGACGGTGTCGCGGGCGGCCGCCGAGGCACCGTGGTAGTGGTCGTCGGAGCCGGTGGAGCCGATCATCATGCGGTGCAGGTCGGAGGGGTCGGCCCCGGCGGTCGCGACCTCGCCTGCGGAGACCCCGCCCCGCAGGACGCTCACGCGGTCGCAGACGTCGAGGACCTCGTCGAGCCGGTGGGAGACGAAGACGACGGAGGCGAACTCGCGCAGCCGCCGCACCTGCGTGAAGAGGGTGTCGATCTCCTTGGTCTCGAGCACCGAGGTGGGCTCGTCGAGGATGATCACAGGCGCGTTCTGGCTGCGCTGCTCGATCCGCAGCACCTTGGCGATCTCGACCATCTGCCGCTCGGCGAAGGTGAGGCTGTCGGTGCGGGCCAGCGGGTCGATCGGGGATCCGATCTTGTCGAGCTGCTCCTGGGCGAGCCGGCGCATGGTCGACCAGCGGTAGAGCCCGCCGCGCACGCCGGCCGCCTCGCTGCCCAGCACGATGTTCTCGGCCGCGGTGAGGTTGGGGACCAGCGACTGCTCCTGGAAGACCATGCCGATGCCGTGCCCGGCGGCCTCCACGACGCTGCGCAGACGGACCTTCTCGCCGCGGACGTAGATGTCGCCGGCGTCGGGGCGCACGAGCCCGACGAGCGCCTTGAGCAGCGTCGACTTGCCGGCGCCGTTCTCACCGGCCAGCCCGAGGACCTCGTGCTGGCGGACCTCCAGGTCGACGCCGTCCAGCGCCTTGACCCCGGGGTAGTGCTTGACGAGACCGCGGACCTCGAGTGCCGGCACCGCGGGTGCTGGCACCTCCGCCTCGCGGGCGGCCACCTCCGTGCTCACTTGACCACCTGGTTCCTGCGTCGTTGCGGGTAGACGGCGGCGGCGACGGCCACCACCACGATGAGGCCCTGCACGCCGCCCTGCCAGTAGGGGCTGACGCCCGCCTGGACGAGACCGCTGGTGAGGACCGTGACGAGCAGGGCGCCGACGGCGGAGTGCAGGACGCCGCCGCGGCCGCCGACCAGCAGCGTGCCGCCGACGACGGCCGCGGTGATGGCGGCGAAGTCGAACCCCCGGCCGGCCTGCACCAGGCCCGCGCCGAGCTGGCTGGTGACCATGACGCCGCCCAGGCCGTAGAAGGCGCCCGCGAGGGTGAAGACCATGACCTTGTACGGCCGGACGTCGACCCCCGAGAGCGACAGCACCTCCTCGGCACCGCCGATCGCGTAGGCGTAGCGGCCCAACCGGGTGTAGCGCTGGATCAGCCACCCCACGACGACGCAGGCCACGGCGATCCACGCGAGGTAGGAGAAGCCGAGGAACCGCTCCACCGAGAGGCTGTCGAGCCGCACGTCGCGGATGTTCGGCTGCACGCCGTCGAACAGGAGCGTCGCGACGCCCAGACCGACGGCGGAGACGCCCAGGGTGGTCATGAACGACGGGACCTTGAGCAGGACCAGCGCGAGCCCGCTGAGCAGGCCGAGGGCGGCCCCCAGGCCGATCGCGAGCGCGATGCCCAGCAGCCCGAGGTCGTTGCCGTTGCGGTTGTTCTCGACGAGCAGGGCGACCGCGATCGCCGAGGCGCCCATGACGCCCGGGGCGGAGAGGTCGATCGACCCCATCATCAGGACGAAGCTGATGCCGCAGGTCACCACCGCCAGCACAGCGGCGGCGTCCATGAGGTTCTGGACGTTGCCGACGGTCCGGAACGAGGGGTTCAGGACCGCGAACGCCAGGAAGATCACGACGAGCGCGATCGGGGGCCCTGCGTCGGCGAGGGACACCCCCCGCCGAGGCCTGGGGCGCGCCCCGACGACGTGACCCTCGGGGCTCACGGTGTCCTCGGCGGGGGATGTCATGGTCACGACAGGGGCTCCGCCACGCGGTCGAAGACGGCGCCGCAGTCGAAGGCCTCGACGTCGGCCTCGGGGGCCTGGAAGTCGCCGACGTTGTCGGCGGTGATGAGGAACTGCTCGGCGAAGAAGGCCCGGTCCTCGTCGCTGATGTCCTCGACGGGGAGCTCGCCGGTGGCGGCGCAGTAGCCCATCGCGAGGCCGACGCCACCCTGCCAGGGGCCGTCGCTGCTGACCGTGGCGGTCATGTCGCCGTCCTCGATCGCGGTGAGCGCGTCGGGCACGGCGTCGATGCCGGCCACGGAGACCTCACCGGCGCGACCCGCGGCCTCGAGGGCTTCCAGCGCGCCGAGCGCCATGTCGTCGTTCGCGGCCCAGATCCCGGTCACCTCGTCGCCGTACCGGTTGAGCAGGGTGCGGGTCACCTCGAGCGCCTCGGCCCGGGAGAAGTTCGCGGTCTGGTCGTCGAGCAGCTCGACGTCCGGGTTCTCCTCGAGGGCCGCCTCCAGACCGGCGAAGCGGTCCTGCGCGGCGGCGGTGTCGAGCACGCCCTGGAGGGCGATGATCCCGCCGGAGCCGCCCATGTCGTCGACGAGCGCCTGCCCGATCTGCTGGCCCGACTCCTGGCCGTCGTACGTGATGTGGCTGACCCAGCGGTCGTAGTCGACCGGGTTCAGGTCGGCCGGCTTGTTCCACTGCGTCACCAGGAAGGCGCCCGCCTCGTCGGCGCCCTGCACGATCGGCGGGGTGTCGGCGTCGCCGTTCGGGAGGATGTTCATGACCAGGCAGTCGGTGTCGCCGGCGAGCACCTGGCGCACCTGCTCCTGCTGACGGGTCGAGTCGCCGTCGTAGGTCAGGCGCTCCTGCTCGAGCCCGACGGACTCGGCGAACGCGTCGCCACCGTCCAGCCAGGACGCCTCGTAGGGGTTGGACTCGTTGCGGACCTGACCGACCAGTCGGACGTCCTCGGGGGCGCAGGACTCGCCGGCGCTCGCGGAGTCGCCACCGGCGGCCTCCTCGCTGCACCCGGTGAGGGCGAGCGCGGCCAGGGACAGACCCACCAGCGCGGCTGCGGGTCGTGAGCTGAGCTTCATGGTTGTTCCTCGATCTCTCGTGCCAGCGGTGTGGCGGGATGGGTCCGAGACGGTGGGTGGGGGACGGGATCGGTCAGCGGGACATCCAGCCGCCGTCGACCACGAGCACGTGGCCGTTGACGTAGTCGGCGGCGGAGGAGGAGAGGAAGACGGCGGCACCGGCGACGTCCTCCGCGGCACCCCATCGACCGGCGGGGATCCGGTCGAGGATCGCGGCGGACCGGGCGGGGTCCTCACGCAGTGCGGTGGTGTTGTCGGTGGCGATGTAGCCCGGCGCGATGGCGTTGACCTGGACCCCGGCGGGCCCCCACTCGTTGGCGAGCGCCTTGGTCAGGCCGGCGACGGCGTGCTTGCTCGCGGCGTACGACGCCACGCGGATGCCGCCCTGGAAGGACAGCAGGCTGGCGATGCTGACGACCTTCCCGTGGCCGCGCTCGACCATCGGCCGGCCCAGCTGCTGGGTGAGCAGGAACAGGCCCGTGAGGTTGACGTCCAGGACACGGTCCCAGTCGTCGCGCGCCACGTCGACGGCGTCGGCGCGGTCGATGATGCCGGCGTTGTTCACCAGCACGTCGACCTCGCCGGCGGCCAGCACGTCGGCCGACACCTGGCCGATGACGTCGTGGTCGGCGAGGTCGAGGTCGAGGACCTCGGTCCTCGCACCCTCCGCCTCCAGGGCCTGCGCGGTCCCGTCCTGGGCGCCGGGGCGACCGAGGAGGACCACGTCCGCCCCGGCCCGGGCGAGCCCGAGGGCCACGGCGCGGCCGAGACCGCGGCCCGCGCCGGTGACGACGGCGCGCCGCCCGGTGAGGTCGAAGGGCGACCGGGGCGCGGTCGCCGGCTCGGCGAGGGCGGTCACAGGTCCTCCAGCGCGACCGGGGTGAGGTCGGTGTAGGTGGTGTTCTCGCCCGACATCGCCCAGATGAAGGCGTAGCTGCCGGTGCCGGCGCCGGAGTGGATGGACCACGGCGGCGAGATGACGGCCTGGCGGTCGGAGACGACCAGGTGGCGGGTGGCGCCCGGCTGGCCCATGAGGTGGAAGACGCGGTCCTCGGCGTCGAGGTCGACGTACATGTAGACCTCGGTGCGACGGTCGTGCAGGTGCGGCGGCATCGTGTTCCACACGGAGCCGTCGGCGATCACGGTGACGCCGAACTGGATGCCCGCGGTCTGCAGGTCCTGGCCCCAGGCGTACCGGAAGAGCTGCCGCTCGTTGGCGCAGTGCGAGCTCCCGAGGCCCAGCGGCTCGACCTCGGCGTGGCTGAGCGCCGTCGTCGGGTACGTCGCGTGCGCCGGCGCGGAGACGAAGTAGAAGGCGGCGTCGGCCCCGGCGAAGGTGACCTCGCTGCCGCGGCCGACGTACAGGCCGTCGAGGTGGTCGAGCTCGAACTTCTCGTCCCCGACCAACACGTGGCCGGTGCCGCCGACGTTGATGATGCCCAGCTCGCGGCGCTCGAGGTGGGACTCGACGCCGAGCTGGTCCCACGCGGGCAGGTCGAGCTCGTCCGTCCCCGGCAGCGCGCCACCGACGACGAGCCGGTCGTCGTGGGTGTAGACAGCGTTGACCTCGCCGGCGACGAAGAGGTCCTCCACGAGGAACTGGTGTCGCAGATCGGCGGTGGTCGCCGTCTCCACGCTGGACGGCGATGCCGAGTGTCGGACCTGCACCTGAGGCTCCTCGCAATTTCGTGAACTTGGTTCGCGTTTGTGAACTGCGTCGGAACGTACAGGTGACTGAGGTCACGGTCAAGGGATCAAATCTGGTTCACATCCGTGGACACGGGTTAGATTGTCTTGACACGGCTCAGGGGCAGCCTGCTTATTCACACCAGGAGGTGCAGAGATGCTCCAGGAGACGACCACAGGGAAGACGGGGACGGGCTCGGCGGCGGGGCCGGTGAAGTCCGCGGCCCGGGCCCTCGACCTGCTCGACGAGATCGCGACCCGGGGGCCGGGGACGCAGCTGCAGCTGTCGACGCGACTCAGCATCCCGAAGAGCAGCCTGCACGCGCTGCTGCGCACCATGACCGACCGCGGGTGGCTGCAGACGGACCCGACGGGCAGCGTCTACCAGCTGGGCCTGCACTCGCTGGTCGTCAGCTCGGCCTACCTGGCGGAGGACCCGGTGGTGACGCGTGCGGCCCCGATCCTCGACGAGATCGCGGCCGCCACCGGCGAGACGGTGAACCTCGGCCGCCTGGCCGGCAACCACGTCGTCTACGTGTCCAAGCGCGAGTCAGTGCACCCGCTGCGGATGCACTCGGCCCTCGGCCGGCGGCTCCTCGCGTGCTCCACCGCGCTGGGTCGCGCGATCCTCGCCGACCTCCCCGAGCCCCTGCGGCACGACCTGGTGCCCGACACGATCCCGACGCTCACCTCACAGACGACGACGGACCGCGGCGCGCTGCTCGGCCTGCTCGACGAGGCGGCCGACCTCGGCTACGCCCGCGAGAGCGACGAGTCCTGCATCGGCGTGCGGTGCTTCGGGATCGCCCTGCCCTTCTCCCGGCCGGCCGTCGACGGCATCAGCGTCGCCGTCCCGATCAGCCGTCTCGACGACGGCCGCGAGGACCTCGTCATCGAGACGCTGCTCAGCGTCAAGGCGCGGCTCGCCGCCGAGCAGGGCAACCGCTACGTCCGCTGACCGCCCCCGCGGCACGACCCCTGGACAGCGGCGTCCCGGGTGTGTTCACTGTGTTGACCGTCAGGTCACACTCTTGAACCGAGGTCGTCTCCGTGATCACCCGTCGTCCGAGGCCCGCGCTGCTCGTCGCGCTCCTGCTCGTCGTCACCGCCGCCTGGGGAGGCGCTGCCCGCGCCGGCGCGCCCCCGGACTCCCCCGCCGCGACCGCGGCCACGACGTGGGTCGTCGACGCCGTCGACGACCAGTTCGGCAACCGGTGGTTGACGCAGGGCGCGGCTGACGACCGGGACGCCGCCACGACCACGATCGCCGTCGGCGACACCGTCGAGTGGCGCTTCGACCGGGCTGCCCAGGAGCACGACCTCACCTCCCGCGACAGCGCGTCGACCTGGGCCGACCCGCTGCAGGAGTACCGGGTCCCCGGCGGCGCCCCGATCCGCCGCACCTTCACCGAGCCCGGGACGTACGAGTACCTCTGCGCCATCCACGGCGTCACGATGCGCGGGACCGTCGTGGTCACGGAGCCTGGGAACACGCCCCCGACGGCGAGCCCGACGGTGGAGCCGCTGACCGGCCCCGCTCCCCTGCCTGTTCACCTCACCGCCGCCGCGAGCGACCCCGACGACGACCCGCTGACCTACCGCTGGGACACCGGGGACGGCCGCGTCCTGACCACCGACCACGCCATGCACTCCTACGAGCGGCCGGGGACCTACGCCGTGACGCTGGAGGTCTCCGACGGCCGCGGCGGTGTCCACCGGGAGGCCTTCTCGGTGACCGTGACCGGGGAGGCCGCCGTGACCGCCGTGGCCGACCGGACCAGCGGCCCCGCACCCCTCACCGTCCGGCTCACCGGGTCGGTCGCCGACGAGCACCAGGGGTCCGGTGTGCGGTACCGGTGGGACCTGGACGACGGCGGCGCACCCGTCGCGGGCCGCACCGTGACCCACCAGTACGACGACGCCGGCAGCTACACCGCGACCCTCGAGGTCACCGACGCCGGAGGCGTCGTCGGCACCGACTCCGTCGACCTGCTCGTCGGGGGCGGCGAGCCCCTCCCGCAGGTCACCGCGTCGGCCACCCCGCTCGACGGCGCCCGGGAGGTCGGGTTCTCGGCGGGGGTCCGCACCGCCGGCGAGGTGACGCCGTACGCCGCGGGGACGGACGCCTACCCCGACCTGACCGGTTTGGCCTCGATGGCGCGCGGTCGCGGCTCGACCGTGACGACCCTGCGCGTCGCGGGCCTGAAACCCGGCGCCGCCCACCTCGCGCACGTGCACGAGCAGCCCTGCGGGGTCGAGGACGGCGGGGCCCACTTCCGCTTCGACGAGACCCAGCCGTTCGCGGAGGGCAACGAGATCTGGCCGTACTTCACCTCGTCCGCCGCCGGCAGCAGCGGACGGGTGGTCGAGACGTCGGACCGCCGGGCCGGACCGCGGGCGGTGTCGGTCGTCGTCCACGACCCCGACAACCCGGCGCGGCGCATCGGCTGCGCCGACCTCGGCCCGGACACCGCCGACCTCGCCTACCACTGGGACCTCGGCGACGGCACCACCAGCCGGGAGGCCGACCCCGTCCACGTCTACGCCCGGCCGGGCACCTACACCGCTCGCCTGACGGTGACCCGCCCCCACACGGACGGGCACACCGGCGACCACGAGTCCGTGACTCGCACGGTCCGCGTCCGGGTGGGCGCGCGCGTCGCCCTGACGGACGGTCCCCGCGGCACGACGCGCTCGACCGGGGCGACCTTCCGCTTCACCGGCGCCGAGGTCGGCACGTTCCTGTGCCGCTTGGACGAGGGCGGTTGGCGAGGCTGCGACTCGGGTGTCCGCTACTCGGGTCTCGCCGACGGTCGTCACACCCTCGCGGTGCGCACGACCGACCAGGACACCGACCCGACCCCGGCGACCCGGACCTGGACGGTGGACACCACCGGCCCGACGGTGGGAGTCGTCGCACCGACCGGGCGGACCGCCGCCCGCCGTCCCACCGTGCGGGCCCGGTTGCAGGACCGGTGGTCCGCCGTGCGGCCGGGCACCGTGACGCTGCGCGTCGACGGCCGCCTCGTCGCCGGACCGCGGTACGACGCCGCGACCGGTCAGCTGCGCGGGCGACCGGCGAAGGCCCTGTCACCGGGCCGTCACCGCGCACGGGTCGTCGCCGCCGACTCGCTGGGCAACCGCACCGCGCGCGAGTGGACCTTCCGCGTCACACGCTGAACGGTCAGCGGCGGGTGGCGCGGACGAGGATCCACCCGAGGAACACGACGACGCCCACCAGGATGAGCAGGACGAGGAGCAGCTCCATGCTTCCGAGTCCGATCATCGCCTCAGTGTGCTCCCGGGCGGCGCGCGTGTGAAGGGACGCGTCGGGTGGTCGACCACTCGCCGGATCTCGTGGCTCGGTCGCTGCGCGACGCTCGCACCTCGATCTCCGGGCTCCCGTTGGTCGAGCAGCACTCGAGCGCAGCGAGCGCGCGTCGTCGAGACCGCAGCGTGGTGCGCGGGATCTCGTGGCTCGGTCGCTGCGCGACGCTCGCACCTCGATCTCCGGGTGGGACCGGTCGCCTCACTCGCGCCGGGGGTGGGCGGGTGGTGGTCTGGTCTCGTGGACGTGGCCGGTGGGGGTGGTGGTCTCCACGACGTGGGTGCCGTCGGGGTCGTGTCGGGTCTTGGATCGCCATCCGGGCGCCTGCTTGGCGTAGTTGCACGCCTCGCACAGCCCTTGGCCGTTGTCAGCGGACGTGGGGCCGCCTTCCTCGACCGGCGTGGCGTGGTCGGTGTGACGGATGGGGGCTCCGCACCAGGGGTTGCGGCAGTACCTGTCTCGGCGACGCAGGAACAGCGCGAGGAGCAGAGGGAAGCAGCGGGCCGCGGACTCCATCGCGACCAGCTGGCCGGTGGCGGGGTCGGTGAACAGGCGCCGGAACACCCCGAGGGTCTCCACCGCGTCGGCGGTCAGCGAGCGGGCGAGGTCGGCGGGGACCTCGCCGTACCCGTCGACCCACCCGAACGCGTTCGAGTGCTGACCCTCGTGACTGCCGTCGGGGAGCAGTGCGTCCAGCGGGACGGTCACGTCGACGTGCACCGGGACCGGCTCGGCGACCGGGTCACGGCCGGTGACGCGGCCGACGAGGGTGTCGGCCATGACCTGACCCCGCGACCGCCCGTCACCCGCAGCGCGGGCCTGGTCCGCAGCCAGCTTCAGCGCCACGATCACCGCGACGCCTTCCTTGACGGGCAGCAACGCCGAGAGCCGCAGCATGGTGTCGGGCGCGGGTCGGGACGACACGTGGCGGTCGGCCTCCGCGGCAGCGCGACGCCGGACCGCACCCGCGGGGTCCGCGGCACACGCCAGGGCTTCGGCGGCACCGCGGGCCTGCCAGTCGTTCATCTGACACAACCGCTCGGCCCGCTCCGGGTCACCGGCGAGCTGGGCGTCCACCCCACGGCGGTCGTCCAGGTCGAGCCACACGATGCGGCCCAGGATCAGCGACACCCGCCGCTCGGTCAGACGACCCTGCCGCCACAACGCTTCGAGGTGCGGCAGCGCCGCGACCTCACGCGCCAGACCCAGGTGCGCGGACCCCCGCGACGGCGGCTCACGGCGCGCCAGCGCGATCTGGTGCCCGATCCCACGACCCACCCGCGACCCACGCACGCCCGCGGCCTCCTGACGGGCGACCGCGGCGGCGTACACACCCCGCGCCGCCGTCGCCTGCGCCGACTCCGCGACACACTTCAGGGTCTCCAGCTCACCGATCACGTCGATCAGGTCCACCTCGCAGGCACCCCGCGAATCGAGCGCGCCGAGACCACGGACGAAGGCCCGCGCAGCAGCCACGGGGTCCTCCCGCACCATCGTCTCGATCGGCGAAGTTTCGCTCATGTGTTCGATTGTATTCTCGACCACCGACAACGAATACCCTGAGCGAGCATTCTCCGGAAATCTGTGGAGAACGTTCTCCCCACTAGGGTGACCTCGATGCACACCCCGGACGTCGAGCTCGACCTCGACGACCTGCGCGCCGTCAGGACCTTCACCGTCGCCTGCGCCCGGCGCGTCCTCGACGTCTTCGAGAGGGCCACGCCCGGGGACGACCGCCCACGCCAGGCGGTCGACACTGCCCGAGCCTTCGCCGCCGGAGGGCGACGCACCCACGCCCTCCGCACCACCGCCCTCGCCGCGCACCGCGCGGCCCGCGCGCAGGACGACGTCGGCGCGCACCACGCGGCGATGGCCGCCGGGGACGCCGCGGCGTCGGCGTACCTGCACCCCCTGGCCGAGGCGACGCAGGTCGGCCACATCGTCCGCGCCGCGGCGCACGCGGTGCTCGCCGTCCCCGAGGAGGGCCTGACGGAGGAGGTCCTGGCCCTCGCGGACGAGCGGGTCCGGGACGTCCTGTCGCGCTACCCGCGGAGCCGTCCGGGCACGACCGCGGCCGGCCGCCTCGCGCACGACCTCGACGGGCGGCTGCGCCGGTGATCCTGCCGCCGGTCCGCGACCCCCGGCTGATCACCGTCCGCCGGGGCGGCAGCCTGACCGACGACGACCACCGCCTGCTGGCGTTGTGGGCGGCCACGTGCGCGGAGCGCGTCCTCCCGCTGTTCGAGCGCGAGCAGCCCGACGACCCCCGTCCCCGGGAGGCGATCGAGGCCGTCCGGGCGTGGACCCACGGGGAGCTGCCGATGATGGCCTCGCGCGCCGCCGGCGGTCACGCGATGGGGGCCGCGCGGCCGCTGCGGGGCGCCGCTCGTCTCGCGGCGTACGCCGCCGGCCAGGCCGCCTGCGTCCCCCACGTCGCCGAGCACGACCTGGGCGCCGCGGCGTACGCGATCAAGGCGGTCCGCGCCGACCGCCCCGGGGACGCCGGGGACGCCGACGCCGGGCGCGCGGAGCGCGACTGGCAGCGGGAGCGCCTCCCCGCGGCCGTGCGGGACCTCGTCCTCGAGGACCAGGAACGTCGCGACCACCTGTGCTGGCACGTCTTCTCCGACCCGCCAGTTTGAGAACTGTTCTCATCATGGCTACGGTCGCGGCCATGCCTCGACCCGACAGGCCCGGCCAGAAGCGCCGCGCCCCCATGCTCCCCCGCGACGTCGCCCACGTGGACTACAAGGACGTCACGCTGCTGCAGAAGTTCGTCACCGATCGCGGCAAGATCCGCGCGCGTCGGGTGACGGGGCTGACGCCCCAGCAGCAGCGGAGCGTCGTCAAGGCGATCAAGAACGCCCGGGAGATGGCCCTGCTGCCGTACGGCCCGACGCGCTGACGGGGCGCGGGCTCCGGCGTCAGCCCCGGATCGACCCGGCACCGAAGGCGCGCAGCTCCTGCGGCCACCGGCACGCCACGGCGAGGGCGCCGGTCCAGCGGCGCGCCTCCTCCTCGGTCTCGACGTCGATGATGGCGAAGCCACCGAGCCACTCCGCGGGCCGGGAGTACGGCCCGTCGGCGACGACCAGCTCGCCGCCGGTCGCGTCGGCGTGCGCCAGCGGCGGCGTCTCCTCGAGGCCGCCCGCGAAGACGAGGACGCCCGCGGCCTTCATCTCCTCGGAGAGCGCACGCGCGTCGCGGGCGATCTCGGGGAAGTCCGACGCGGGGTAGTCGGGGACCCACTGCTGGTTGAAGAAGATCATGTACTCAGCCATGGGTGGACCGACCTCGCGACGTCGCCGAAGTCATCGGTTCAGCGGCGCTGCTGCTGCTGGCTCTGCTGCACCTCGGCCGTGAGCCGCTGGGCCAGCGTCTGCTTCTGCTGCACCGGCAGGACGGCGGCCTGCGACTCGATGAGCCGCAGGGTGGCCGGGTCGGAGCGGGTCATCTCGCTGGACTGCAGCAGGATCACGCCGGCACCGGTGAAGTCGAACTGGCGCTCCTCGCCCGACGTCCGGCCGAAGATCCCCTGCGCGGCCGACATGAGGTTGGCCGCCATCCACGCGGCGTCGTGGTGGTGCGACGGCGCGGGGCAGTCCGCCCACCCGAGCAGCGCCTCGGGGTCGGCGCGGAACGGCGGCTCCTTGAAGATCACCGGCCCGTTGCTGCTGGCGAGGAACTTCCCGGTCCCGATCAGCGTGACGAAGCCCGGCACGATCGACTGCTTCAGCTCGAGGCCGGCGTCGAAGGCGAGCAGGTTCGTGGCCTTGATCGTGAGGTTGCCGGCGTCGATGTCGTAGCTGTTGACGTCGAATCCGCGGTCGGCGAGCACCAGCTTGCCCTGGCCGTTCGCGACCACCCAGTCCTGCACGTAGATCGGGCTGGAGAACTGCGCCGCGACCCACGCCTCGCGGGAGGCGAACGCGGCGATCGCCTCGAAGGTGATCCGCCCGTAGTAGGCGATCATCGCGCCCTTGGAGATGAACCAGCTGCCGTTCAGCGCGACGCTGAAGGCGTACGGGTTCACGTTGTCGTTCTCCGGCAGGGTCGCTGCCGTCCACGTCTGGTCGAGCTGCAGCATCGTCGGCTCCCCTGCTCAGAACTTCTGCTCGGACGGCTGGACGTAGGCGTCGCCCTGGCCGGTGAGGCGCAGCTTGAAGGCCTCGCCGCTGCCGCGGCCGACGGCGTCGCGCAGGCCGACCTTGCCGGTCAGCTCGACCTGGACGTTGCCCTGGTGCGCGACGTACGCCTGGGGGTCGATGAAGACCTCGCCGTTGACGGGCATCCGGATCGCCCCGCCGTGGGACAGGATCGCGACCGCGCCCTGCCCGCTGAGCTGGGACGTCACGAGGCCCTGCCCGGTCATCGCGCCCTGCGCGAGGCCGCGGAGACCGCCGCTGCCGATCTGCATCAAGGACAGCTGGATCGAGTGGTCGTAGGCGAGCAGGCGGTCGGCCTCGATCGTCAGCGGCGCCTGCGGCGTCAGCTGGACGACGTCCACGTGGAGACCCTGGTAGCCGTACAGGACCGTCCCCTGGCCCTCGGCCGCCATCATCTGGTTGGACTCCCCGCTGAGCATGCCGGTCATGACCCCGGCCATGCCGCCGCGCGGGCCCGCCGTCCCGGCGAGGGGGCGGAAGAAGACCTGGCCGGAGTAGCCGAGCATCGCACCGCGGCGGGCTACCCAGCGGCTCATCTGGTCCACCTGGACCTCGACGACCTTGCTGTTGACGAGCTCCATCTCACGCACCCCGCTCGGCCGGCTGGAGGAAGACGGTGCCCTGGCCGGTGAAGCGCTGGGTGAACGCCTCGCCGTTGCCCTCGCCGACGAAGGTCCGCCAGCTGACGCCGCTGATCAGGTTCATCTGCAGGTTGCCCTGCGAGGCGACGTACGCCTGCGGGTCGACGAAGACCTCGTCGCCGGCGACGCTGAGCGCGATCATCGGCCCGTCGGAGAGCAGCGCAACCTCACCCGAGCCGCTGACGACGGTGGTCGCGACGCCCTGGCCGTTGCTGAGGTTGGACAGGCCGATGAACTTCACGTCGGTCTGCAGGCCCTGGGTGAGCGCAAGCAGGGAGTCGGCCTCGACGGTGAGGGTCTCGTTGTTCAGCTCGACGCGGGTGACGTACTGGCCGTCCTCGGCGAGCATCACGTGACCGGCGCCGCTGACCTCCATGAGGGACAGGCCCTCGCCGGCGACGCGCTGCTTGAGCGCGGCGCGGAAGCCGCCCCCGCCACCCATGCCGGCGTTCTTGAAGTCGACCTTGCCCTCGTAGGCGACCATCGACCCGGTCCGGGCCCTGATCGTCTCGCCCTGGAGGTCGACGTGGAGCACGCGACCGTCCGCTCTGAGCTGTCCCATGCAGGAGTCCTCTCTCGCAGGGTGGGCACGCACCCCCCGGTGCGGCCGGAGGCACAGTAGCGCCGGGGACCGACGGTGGGGAGTCCTTTCCCCGCACGCGCCGCGACAGTCGCTCAGTCGGACGTCGTCACCCGGGTCAGCCACTCCCCCATCAGTGCCCGCTCGGCCGCACTGAGGCCCTCCAGCCCGGGCAGGACGGCGGCGAACGTGACCGCGACCGCGCGCGGCGTCGACGCGGGGACCACCGGCGCGGACTCGACCAGCACCGCGGCGAGGGCGTCGTACATCGCGTCGGCGAGGCCGACGTCCCGCTCCTCCGGCGGGGTGCCGAGCAGGGCTAGGACGGTCCCGTGGCCGGCGGCGTGCACCATCCCCACCGCCCGCTCCTCGTCGACCCGCAGGCGTCCCGCCGCGGCGACCCGACGGACCCGGCGCCGGAGCACCGCGATGCCCGCCGCGGTCGCCGGGGAGCGCTCGCCGCCCGGCCGGCGGCCCAGCAGGGCGTAGAGCCCCGGGTTGGCGAGACCGAAGTCGACGTGCGCCCGCCAGGCGTCGCGCAGCGCGACCACGGGGTCGCCGTCCTCCTCGTCGTCGACGCGCTCCCCCTTCGCGGCGACGTACGACGCCATCACGTGCTCGGCGAGGGCGTCGACCAGGCCGTCCTTGTCGCCGAAGAGCCGGTACAGCGTCGGCGCCTGCACCCCGGCGGCGTCGGCGACCGCCCGCGTGGTGACCCCGTCCGCCCCGACCTCGCGCAGGAGGCCGGCCGCGGCGTCGAGGACGGCACGTCGGACGGGGGACTCGGGGGCACTCGGCACGATCCGATGCTAACCCGCGCTTGCTATCGCCGCTAACAACCCGCAGGCTGGTGTCGTTATCACCGATCACATCAAGGGAGTACCAATGATCATCGTCACCGGGGCCACCGGCACGCTCGGCTCACAGGTCGTCGAGCGACTGCTGCTCCGCGTCCCCGCGGACCAGGTCGGCGTCAGCGTCCGCGACCCCGGGCGCGCGGAGCACCTCGCCGCCCGCGGGGTCAGGGTCCGGGAAGGGGACTTCACCGACCCCGCGTCGCTCGCGCGCGCCTTCGAGGGGGCGACCCGAGCGCTGGTCGTGTCTGCCGCGATCCGCGGCGACGGGGCGGTCGAGGCCAACTGCGCCGCGATCGACGCAGCCCGCGCGGCGGGCGCCGGACGGGTGGTCTACACCAGTCACCAGGCGGCGTCGCCCGACTCGCTCTTCGCGCCCCAGCGCACCCACGCCGCGACCGAGGCGCACCTGGCCGGCCTCGACGTGCCGTTCACCGCGTTGCGCAACGGCTTCTACGCGAGCTCGCTCGGACTGTTCGTCGGCGACGCGCTCCGGACGGGGCGGCTGGTGGCCCCGGCGGACGGGCCCGTCTCCTGGACCGCCCACGCCGACCTCGCCGAGGCTGCCGCGGTCGCGCTCACCGGGTCGGACGACGCCACGACGCTCGACGGCGTCACCCCGCCGCTCACCGCGGCCACGACGCTCGACCTCGCGGCCGTCGCCGCGCGGCTGACCGAGATCAGCGGCACGTCCGTGACCCGCGTCGTCGTCCCCGACGAGGAGTGGCGCGCGCAGGCGGTCGCGGCCGGCATGCCGCCCGGCGCCGCCGACTTCACGCTCGGCATGTACGCGGCCGCACGCCGAGGCGAGTTCGACGTCGTGGACCCGACGCTCGGGAGCCTGCTCGGGCGGGCGACGACACCCGCGGAGGACGCCATCGCGGGCATCGCCGCCGGATAGGCGCCTACTCCGGCGGGAGCCCCTTGCCGCGCTCGGCGTACAGCGCGAGCGTCCGCTCGTGCGGGATCACGCCGCACCGCTCGGCCCACGCCTCGTACGCCGCCGACAGCTCCGCGACGAGGTCGGGGTGCTCGGCGGCGAGGTCCCGGGCCTCGGCGCGGTCGGCGGGCACGTCGTACAGCTCCCAGCCCTGCCCGTGCTTGCGCACCAGCTTCCAGGAGCCGCGGCGGATCGCGGAGTTGCCCTCGTGCTCCCACACCAGGTCCCGCTCCCCCGCCGTGCCGCCTCGCAGGGCGGGCAGCAGGGAGACGCCCTCGGCCGGGGGGACGACGTGGCCGTCGCGCTCGGTCGGGTACGACGCCCCCGCGGCGTCCAGGAACGTGGGCAGCACGTCGACGAGCTGCGCCGGCTCGGTCACGAGCGTGCCGCCGGCCTCGCCGAGCCCGGCGGGCCAGCGCACCAGCAGCGGCGTCGAGATGCCGCCCTCGTGCACCCAGTGCTTGTACTCGCGGAACGGCGTGTTCGACAGGTGCGCCCACGCGCGGCCGTAGGACTGGTACGTCGACTCGGGGCCGGGCACCAGGCCGGGCACGTTGCCGGCGACGACCTCCTCGCCGTCGCGCGTGGTCGGCTTGATCGGCACGAACGCGGTCACGAAGGCCTCGTCCAGCTCCTCCGCACAGCCGCCGTTGTCGGAGAGGAACACCACGATCGTGTTGTCGAGGCGTCCCGCGCGCTCGAGCGCGTCGAGCACCTCCCCGACGCCGGCGTCCATGCGCGAGACCTGGGCGGCGTACGTCGCCATGCGGGCGGCGTCCCAGGCGCGGTGCCCGGCGTCGTCCCACGCGTCGTCCCAGGCGGGCACCCGCGGGTCCCGGGCGGCGAGCTCCTGGTCGGGCTCGACGATGCCCTCCTTCACCAGGCGCTCGAGGCGCTGCTCGCGCAGCACGTCCCAGCCCTCGTCGAAGCGGCCGTCGTACGCCGCGATGTCGGCCGCCGGCGCCTGCAGCGGCCAGTGCGGCGCGGTGTGGGCGAGGTAGAGGAACAGCGGGTCGTCCGGACGCTGCTCGGCGTGCTCGTCGATGAAGCCGACGGCGGCGGAGGTGATGGCGTCGGTGTAGTAGAAGTCGGGGTCCAGCCCCTGCTCCTCGACGTTCGTCTCCTGGTCGTGGAGGGTGCGCGGCTGGTAGAAGCTCCCCGCGCCCTCGAGCGTCCCGTAGAACCGCTCGAAGCCGCGTCGCGTCGGCCACGAGTGGTTGGGCCGCTCCATGTCGGAGGCGACGTGCCACTTGCCCGACAGGTACGTCGCGTAGCCCGCGTCGCGCAGGGCCTCGGCGACGGTGACGGACTCGTCGGCGAGGTCCCCGGGATAGCCGTCGGGCGAGTCGTCGAAGTTGAGGATGCCGACCCCGACCTGGTGCGGGTGGAGGCCGGTCAGCAGCGACGCGCGGGACGGCGAGCAGCGCGCCGTGTTGTAGAACTGCGTGAACCGGGCCCCCTCCCGACCGATGCGGTCGAGGTTCGGGGTGTCGATCTCGCCGCCGTAGCAGCCGATGTCGCTGAACCCCATGTCGTCGGCCAGGATCAGGACGATGTCGGGCCGTGCCTGCTCGCTCATCGGGCGCCCGCCTTCACGCGGGTGTCGGTGATCTCCTCGGAGTCGAGGTCGCGCCAGCGGGTCTCCGGCAGGAACGCCAGCGAGACCAGCGTGATCGCCGCCATCGCCATCACGTAGACAGCCACCGGCCAGGACTGGCCCGAGTACGCCGCCAGCAGCGACGTGCCGATCACCGGCGCGACGGCGCCGGAGGGCAGGACGCCGAGCTGGTAGACCGTCGACATCCCGCTGTAGCGGACCCGCGTCGGGAAGAGCTCGGCGAAGAACGCGCCCTCGGCCCCGAACATCATGCAGGCCGCGAACGCCCACCCGATGACGACGGCGATGGTGATGAGCAGCGGGTCCTTCGTGTCGACCAGCCACATGATCGGGAAAGCCGTCACGAACGCGATGCCCGCGCCGGCGGCGAAGACCGGACGGCGCCCGATCCGGTCCGACAGCGCGCCGGAGGCGAGGATCACGGCGAAGCCCACGACCGCCGCCACGATGAGCGCGTCGAGGATGACCTTCGGGGCCAGCGCCAGCGTCGCGACGTACGCGACCAGGAAGGCGTTGTAGATGTTGAACGTCACCGACTCGCTCATCCGCGCGCCCATGCCGAGGAATGTCGCCCTGGGGTGCTTGACCAGTGCCTCGAACGCGGGGACGCCGGCGCGCTCGTCGGCGCGGACGACCTTCTTGAAGGCCGGGGGCTCGTCGATGCGCATCCGGATGAACAGGCCGATGCCGACCAGCACGATGCTGGCCAGGAACGGGATGCGCCACGCCCACTGCACGAGCGCCTCGTCGCCGAGGAACCCGAGGCCGCGCACGGACAGCGTCGACAGGAGCAGCCCGATCGGGACGCCGAGCTGCGGCCAGGCGCTGAACCATCCGCGCTTGTCGTCCGGCGCGTGCTCCACGCAGAGCAGGACGGCGCCGCCCCACTCGCCGCCGAGGCCGATGCCCTGCAGCATCCGCAGCGCGACCAGCAGGATCGGCGCGGCGATGCCGATGGTCTCGTACGTCGGCAGCAGGCCCATGCAGAACGTGGCGCCGCCCATGATCATCATCGTCACGACGAGCATCGGCTTGCGGCCGAGCTTGTCGCCGAGGTGGCCGAAGATCACCCCGCCGAGCGGGCGGGTGACGAAGCCGGCGGCGAACGTCGTGAACGCCAGCAGCGCCCCCGTGGTCGGGTCGGACGTCGGGAAGAACTGCGTCGCGAAGACGAGCCCGGCGATCGTGCCGTAGAGGAAGAAGTCGTACCACTCGACGACGGAGCCGATCAGGCTCGCCGCGGCGACGCGCTTGATCGGCGCCTCGCCCTTGCCGTCGGCGTCGACCGGTGCGGATGTGCTGCTCATGCGGACCTCGGGTTCTGCTACTGTCCCGACCTACGGGACGCTGTCACGTCTGGCGGGACACCACTCTGTGGTCGGACCCCGTCGTCGTCAAGCACCCCCGCGCACGGGGGAGGAGGAACCGAGGTGAGCGAGCAGCTGCGCCGCGCCGTGACCCTGCTCGACGAGCTCGCCCGGGGCGAGCCCGCCCAGTCGATCCGGGCGCTCGCGGAGACGACCGGCCTCTCGAAGAGCGCCGTCCAGCGGTCGCTGGCGAGCCTCGTCGAGGTGGGTCTGGCCGAGAAGCACCACTCCGGCGCCTACGCCCTCGGCCCGCGCACCCTGGCCCTCGGGACGGCGTACCGCCGACGCATCGACCTCCGCGCGACCGCCATCCCGGTCATGACGCGGCTGCGCGACGTCACCGGCGAGACCGTCGGGCTGTCCACGCCCGTCGGCGACGAGATCCTCCACGTCGAGCAGGTCGAGAGCCGCTCCGAGCTGCGTCGCACCTTCGAGATCGGCCGCCCCCTCCCCCTGTGGTGCGGGGCCCCGTCACGGGTGGTCCTCGCGGCCCGCACGGACGACGAGGTACGAAGGGTCGCGCACGCCCGCGACGGGGCGACCCTGACCCCGGCCGCCCCTCCCCCGCCCGACGAGCTCGTCCGGCTGGTGGAGCGCTGCCGCGCCGACGGGTACGCCGCCGCGCTCGGCGAGACCATCGCCGGGGTCAACACCCTCGCCGTCGCGGTGCACGACGCCCACGGCGACGTGCACGCGACCCTCTCGGTCACCGGCCCCGCGACCCGCTGGGACCGGGCCGCGATGACGGCGACGCTGCCGGACTGCCGCGACGCCGCACGCGAGCTCAGCCGGGCTCTCGGCGCGAGCTGCTGAGGGCCCGACCTAGTCGACGACCCTGATCGTGCGGCGCTCGGCCCCGAGCTGGCTGCGGACGACGGCGGTCAGCTCCTCGACCCCCTCGTCCCGGCCGTCCCTGCGGGTCGGGATCGTCACGGTCACCGACGTCCTCCCCGGTCGCACCGTGCCCCCGATGTTCGTCTCGCGCGAGTGGAGCGGGGTGCCCGGCGGACCGGGGCGGAGGACGTGGCGCTTCACCCACGCCGACGGGAGGTCGCCGACCGCCAGCTGCGGCCCGCGGCCGCGGGTGGGCTGGACGTTCACGTAGACGGGGTAGCCGACCGGCTCGGACAGGGTGACGGTGGCGGTGATGGGCTGCCCCTCCCGGACCCGACGGGGGGTCCTGGTCGTCGTCCCGGGGCTGGGGTCGTCGTCCTCCACGACGACCCGGCCGTCGTAGACGTCGGTCATCGCACCGCGCACCGCGAAGGCACTGAGGAAGGCGGCCCGCCCGTCGCCCTCCTCGCCCCCGTCGTCGTCGAGGTCGTTCGCGCGGTAGGTGAGCGGGATCGACCCCTCGGTCTGGCCGGGGGCCAGGTCGAGACGGATCCGGGACTGCTGCTCCGGCGACTGCAGGTAGGACTCCAGGCCGATGGTCAGGCGGGCGGGCCGTGTCAGGGTCCCATCCACGGTGAAGGGCACCCGTGCCGTCGCCGGCCCGTTCCCGTCGCCCTCCGCCACCGTGACCGACCCGAGGCTGACCGTGGCGGCACGCCGCTCAGGCACGGCCGCCAGCGTGGTCGGCGCCGCCGCGACGTCCAGCACCCACACGTGACCCCGGCCGTTGCGCGCCACGAGGTCGACGCGGGTGACGCGCGACGCGTCGAGCCCGGGGGCCGACGACGCGTCCGCGAGGACGGTCTGGGCCCAGCGCTTGCCCACGTACCGGTCGAGCGGGAGGGCCGGGACGAGCCCGCCACCCTGCGGGGTCACGGTCGCCGTCCCACCGTCGGCGTCGGTCAGGCGCAGCCGGATCCGGGCGTCACCGACGGTGGGGTCGACGATCGTGCGCAGCTCGAGCCGGTCCTCGGAGAGGTCCAGCGGACGACGCAGGACCATGCCGGCGCTCTGTCCCGTCGCGTCCCACGTCATCTCGAACGCCGTCCGCGGAGGCGCGTACTCAAAGTCGTCGTACCAGTGCGGCGCGTTCCCGCGGAGCCGGCGGCTGGTGCCGCAGGCGTTCGCGGACCCCTCGGCCGTCACCCCCCGGCAGAAGCGGCTCGTGGCCCCGTCGGCGAGCGACAGTCCGGCGTCGAGCGCGGGGCGGCGCAGCTCACGGCCACCGCCGATGGCGTGGGAGAGGACCTCCGCGTCACCGATCGAGGGAGGCACCACCGTCGACCCGTCGTACAACGGCAGCACCGCGGCCTCGTCGCGACCGGTGAAGAGCTGGACGGCGCCGGCGACGTACGCGACGCCGACCTTGCGCTGCTCCCCCGCGCTCAGCCGGGTCGGCGAGCGCCTGCCGCAGACCTCGTTGCCCCTCCCGCCGCCGAACCAGTCGTCGTTGGCGGGCGCCACGGCGATCCCCGGCGTCCACTCGGTGTTGAAGAAGTTGTGGTTGGCGCCCAGGACCAGCACCGAGCTCTTCAGCGACGAGTCGTCGCCGAGGCCGAGGTCGCGGGAGGAGTCCGTGAACCGCTGGCCCTGGAGGTCGTAGACGTCGCCGTCGCAGTAGGGCAGCACCGTCACGGTCGGGACGTACGGCGCGGTCTGGGTGCCGAAGTCCGTCGGCGCGAGCAGGACCTGCCCCGCGATCCGGTACGGCGCGTCGAGCGGCACCTGGATGGACGCCCGGTCGACCCCCTCACCGCCGCGGCTGTGCCCGACGAGCACGACCTGGTCGAGGTCGACCTGGCGCTCGAGGGCCATGCCGGCCCAGTGGTCGAGGTGGCGCTGCACGATCGCCGCGCGCGCGTCGGCGCCCCCGTCGGCGAGGCGGAAGTCCTGCGCGTTGATGCCGTTGACCCGGATCGACACCGTCGCGTAGCCCTGCGAGGCCAGTCGGCGCTGCATGTAGTCGTACCCGAGCTGGCTCGGGATCTCCTCGAACGGCGCCGGGCAGGGCCACTGCCCGGTGTACGCGTCGGGCTTGTCCGGCCGGTAGCAGACCGCGTGGCGACCGTGGAGGAACAGCACCAGCGGCCGGGGCCCGGTGGCCGCGTCGGGCGCGGGCTCGACGGTGTGGCCGACCATCTCGATCGGCTGCCGCATCCCCGGCAGCTTCACCGGGTCGAGCTCGTAGTCGTCGGTGACCACGTCGAACGCACCGGGTGCGGCCGGGTCCACCGCCAGCTCCGTCGTACGACGGGGGGCCGGGGTCGCCGCCGACCCCGGGGTCGCCTCGCTCAGCGCGTCGACGCCGGGCTCGTCGAGCCGGTCCCCGGAGAGAACGACGTCGAGCGTGTCGACGTCCGGCTCGCCCTCGGAGCGGACCGACGCGACGACGGTCCGCCCGTCCTCGCGCACGGTGGAGATCCCCACCGGCCCGTCCGGCCCGGTGATCGTCGGCCGGTCGGAGGTGAGGGGGAACCGCCGCGGCGAGGTCCACGACACCTCGTACGCGCCCCCACCGAGCGGGGTGACGCTCCACCGGCTCCCGCCCACCGCGACCCCGGGACCGGCCGGGTCGGGCTCGGCCGAGGCCACCGGACCCGCGGTCAGCGTGAGGGCCGCAGCCAGGACGACGGTGGCGGCGGCGCGGAGCCGTCGGGGGCGGGTGTGACGGCTCATCGTGGGCTCCGCTCCGTAGGCGCGGAGAGAGAGGACCACGGCGAGGGAGCCGTTGTCACCCCTCCGGGTCGAGATCGAGGTGGACGCCGTCCGCCACCCGGTACGGCGAGGTCGCGACGAGCGCGCCGGCCACGCGCCGCAGGCGGGAGACCTCGGCGCGGACGGTGACCTGGTGCTCGTCGTCGCCGTACAGCCGGCGGGAGAGGTCGGCGGCGGTCAGACCGTCGGGTCCCGCGGCGTGCAGCGCCCGCAGCAGCGTCTCGTGGCGCGGCGACAGCGGCGTGTGCCAGCCCTCGGCCCCGCCGCTGCCGTCGACCTCGAGGACGGCGCGGCCGTCGCGGCGCACGATCCGGGCGGTCACGGCCAGGCGCTCGCCGCGGGGCCGGACGAGCCAGCCCTGGGCGAGGCGCTCGGGCAGGCACAGCCCCAGCCCCGGGACGGCGAGGGCGCGGTGCTCGCTCGGGACGGCGATCCGGTCCCGCACCGTGACCCCGGAGTGGTGGGCGACCCAGCCGTGGTCGTCCACCAGCAGGTGGGGCCCCGAGAGCCCGGCGAGCACGTGCTCGGCGGAGCGGCGCAGGCCGCGCAGCCGCTCCTCGTGACGGTGCAGCAGCTGCGCCTCGGCGAGCCGGGTGGCGGTGTCGACGAGCGCGATCAGGGCGGGGTGCAACGTCAGCGCCGGACCGCTGACGTCGACGATCCCCAGCAGCGCCCCGGTGCGCGGGTCGTGCACCGGCGCCGCCGTGCAGTACCAGGGGTGCTGGTCGGTCTCGAAGTGCTCGGCGGAGAACAGCTGGACGGGGGCCTGCTCGGCGAGCGCCGTCCCGATGGCGTTGGTGCCGACCTGGCCCTCGGTCCAGGCGGAGCCCTCGAGGAACCCGAGACGGTCGGCCTGGCGCAGGACGCCCGGCGAGCCCTCGCGCCACAGGATGACGCCGTCCGCGTCGGTGACGACCACGATGAAGTGGGCGGCGTCCGCGACGCTGGTGAGAACCGAGCGGATCTCGTCGACGACCAGCGCCAGCGGCGACGTGCGGCGCCGCCGCTCGAGCTCGGCGGCGACGACCGGCCCGCGGGGGTTGGTCTGGCTCGGGTCGAGGCCCAGCTCGAGCACGCGCTGCCACGACCGCGTGACGACCGGGCGGGGGCCGGTGGCCCGCGACGACCCGCCCATGAACGCGTCGTGCACGCGACGCAGCGACCGGGCGTGCAGGTCGAGGTCCGTGCCGGCTCGCACCGCTGCCGTCGGCGTCACCGGGGCCTGGACCGTCATGCGCGGAGCCTACGTCCGCGGTGTGATCGGGGCCACAGGCCGAACGGCCCGGATTGCAACGCGCTGCAACCCTTCCGCTGCCGCGCCGGAGGGAGTTGTGTGAGCCCGACCACACGAGCCGTCCGAGGAGACCCATGACCGAGACATTGGAGCGCCCCACGAGCGAGGGCACCGCCGACGACCGGGCGAACGCCTGGCTGTCGGGCTTCGAGAACGCCCTGACCTCCGGCGACGTCGAGCGCGCGTCGGGGATGTTCGCCGCCGAGAGCTACTGGCGCGACCTCATCTCCTTCACCTGGAACATCACGACCGTCGAGCACCCGGCCGGCGTCGCGGACCTGCTGGGCGGCACCCTCGAGCGGACGCGACCCTCCGGCTTCGCGACCACGGAGCCGGCCACCGAGGCCGACGGCGTCGTCACCGCCTGGATCGGCTTCGAGACCGCCGTCGGCCGGGGCTGGGGCCTCCTGCGGCTCGTCGACGAGAACGGCGAGGACAAGGCGTTCACGCTGCTCACCTCGATGTACGAGCTCAAGGGCCACGAGGAGCCCCGCGGCACCCACCGCCCGATGGGCGCGGAGCACGGCGCCAACAAGGAGCGCAAGACCTGGGCCGAGCAGCGCCAGGAGGAGGCCGAGTCGCTGGGGACGACGACCCAGCCCTACGTCCTCGTCATCGGCGGCGGCCAGGGCGGCATCGCCCTCGGCGCCCGCCTGCGGCAGCTCGGCGTCCCGAGCCTGGTCATCGACAAGCGGCCGCGGCCCGGCGACCAGTGGCGCAGCCGCTACAAGAGCCTCTGCCTGCACGACCCGGTCTGGTACGACCACCTGCCGTACCTGAAGTTCCCCGACAACTGGCCCGTCTTCGCGCCCAAGGACAAGATCGGCGACTGGCTGGAGTCGTACGTGAAGATCATGGAGGTCCCGTACTGGTCCTCCACCAAGGCGCTCTCGGCTCAGTGGAACGAGGCCCAGGGCGAGTGGGAGGTCGAGGTCGAGCGCGAGGGCACCACCCTCAAGCTGACCCCGCAGCACGTCGTCTTCGCGACCGGCATGTCCGGGCGGCCGCGGATGCCCGAGGTCGAGGGCACCGACGTGTTCCGCGGCGACGTCCACCACTCCTCGGCGCACCCCGGCCCGGACGCCTACCGGGGCAAGAAGGCCGTCGTCATCGGCTCCAACAACTCCTCCTTCGACATCTGCGGGGCGCTGTGGGAGAACGACGTCGACGTCACGATGGTGCAGCGGAGCTCGACGCACATCGTGAAGTCCGACTCGCTGATGGACATCGGCCTCGGTGACCTCTACTCCGAGCGGGCGCTCGAGGCGGGGATGACGACCGAGAAGGCCGACATGACCTTCGCGTCGCTGCCCTACCGGATCCTCCACCAGTTCCAGATCCCGGCGTACCAGCAGATGGCGGAGCGCGACAAGGACTTCTACGAGCGCCTCGAGGCCGCCGGCTTCGACCACGACTGGGGGGACGACGGGTCGGGCCTGTTCATGAAGTACCTGCGCCGGGGCTCCGGCTACTACATCGACGTGGGCGCCGCGGAGCTCGTCGCCAACGGCGACGTCAAGCTGGCGAAGGGCCAGATCTCCCACCTCACCGAGGACGCCGTCGTCCTCGAGGACGGCACCGAGCTGCCGGCCGACCTCGTCGTGTTCGCGACCGGCTACAACTCGATGAACGGGTGGGTCGCCGAGATCGTCGACCAGGAGACCGCGGACCGCCTCGGCAAGTGCTGGGGCCTCGGCTCCGACACCACCAAGGACCCCGGCCCCTGGGAGGGCGAGCAGCGCAACATGTGGAAGCCGACGCAGGTCGACAACCTGTGGATGCACGGCGGCAACCTCCACCAGTCGCGCCACTACTCCCTTTACCTGGCGCTGCAGCTGAAGGCGCGCTTCGAGGGCATGGACACCCCGGTGTGGGGCAAGCAGGAAGTGCACCACACCTCATGAGGGCCGCCCGGTTCCACGCCCGCGGCGACGTGCGCGTCGACGAGATCCCCGAGCCCGCCACCCTCGCCGGCACCGTCAAGGTCGAGGTGGAGTGGTGCGGCATCTGCGGCACCGACCTGCACGAGTACCTGGAGGGCCCGATCTTCGCGCCCACCCAGGAGGCCCCGCACCCGTTGACGGGTGAGGGCGCGCCGATCGTGCTCGGTCACGAGTTCGCGGGGGTCGTCGTCGAGCTCGGCGAGGGGGTCACCGACCTCCGGGTGGGGGACCGGGTGGTCGTCGAGCCGTACATCGTGTGCGGCCGCTGCGACGCCTGCCGGCAAGGTCGCTACAACGTGTGCGCGACCCTCGGCTTCGTCGGGCTCTCGGGCGGCGGTGGCGGCTTCTCGAGGTACGTCGTCGCCGAGCGCCGCTGGATCCACCCGCTCGGCGAGCTCGGCACCGACGTGGGGGCCCTGGTGGAGCCGCTGGCCGTGGCGTACCACGCGGTGCGGCTCTCGGGGGCGCAACCGTCCCACTCGGCGGTGGTCTTCGGCGCCGGCCCCATCGGCCTCGTCACGACCGCCTCGCTGAAGGCGGTCGGGGTCGAGGAGGTGATCGTCGTCGAGCCCGCGCGCGCCCGGAAGGAGAAGGCCCACGGGGCCGGCGCCGACCACGTGCTCGACCCCCGCGAGGTCGACGTCGTGGAGGCGGTCGCCGAGATCACGCAGGGTCGACGGGCCGACGTGTCCTTCGAGTGCGCCGGGATCGACCAGGTCCTCGCGACGGCGATCCGGTCCACCCGGGCCGGCGGCACCTGCGTCAACGTCGCCATCTGGGGCCACGAGGCGACGGTCGCCATGAACGACCTCGTCTTCAACGAGGTCGCCGTGCGCGGCAGCCTCGCCTACTGCGACGACCACCCCGCCACGATCGCGCTGGTGGCCGACGGCAAGGTCGACCCGTTCCAGTTCATCACCGGTCGCATCGGCCTCGACGACATCGTCGAGCAGGGCTTCCGCGAGCTGATCGACAACAAGGAGGAGAACGTCAAGATCCTCGTGAGCCCCGCGGACTGACCCCGCGGCCCCGCCCGCGGCGACGGGCGGCGACGGGCGGCGACGGGCGGCGGTTGGCGGCGGCTGGCGGGCACGGGAGACTGGTCCCGTGCCCGTCACCCGTGGATTCACCGGACGCCGGCGGCCCGTCGACCGCGAGGGTCGCCTGCCCCCCGGCCAGCACGACGTCGGCGACGGCTGGCCCGTGCTCACCGCCGAGGCCGAGCCCCACCTGCGCCCCGAGCAGGTCTCCGTCACCCTCGACGGGCTCGTCGCCACGGCGACCACCTGGTCGCTCGCCGAGCTGCAGGCGCTCCCGCACTCGACGTACGCCGGGGACATCCACTGCGTGACGAGCTGGTCCAAGCTCGGCACCCGCTTCACCGGCGTCTCCCTCGACGTCCTGCTCGAGGCCGCAGGCCCGCTGGAGCGCGCCACCCACGTGGTGGCGGAGTCCGTGACCGGCTACACGACCAACCTCCCGCTCGAGCACGTCACCGGCGGCCGCGCCTGGGTCGTCTGGGACCACGAGGGACGCCCGCTGCCGCCCGAGCACGGCGGGCCGCTGCGCCTGCTGGTGCCGCACCTGTACTTCTGGAAGTCCGCGAAGTGGGTCTCCCGGATCGAGCTGACCGACGTCGACCGGCCGGGGTTCTGGGAGCGCTACGGCTACCACGACCTCGGCGACCCCTGGACCGAGCAGCGGTACGTCGGGGATGCCTGAGCCCGGGACGCCGGAGATCCCCGGCGCGTGGACGACGGGGACCCTCGACCAGGTCCGGCGCGACGGGCGGCTCGCCTACCTCCGCCTCGCGCTGGAGACCCCCTTCACGCACGCCGCGGGCCAGCACTGCGTGGTGCGGTTGCGGGCCGAGGACGGCTACACCGCCCAGCGGTCGTACTCGGTCGCCTCCGCCCCCGGCGACGAGCTGCTCGAGCTGTGCGTCGAGTCGATGCCGGACGGCGAGGTCTCGGGCCACCTGCACGAGGAGGCGCGCGTCGGCGACACCGTGGAGGTGCGGGGGCCGATCGGGCGCTGGTTCACCTGGGGCGGACGGACGCCGAGCATCGCGGTGGTCGGCGGGACGGGCGTCGTCCCGGTCGTCTCGATGCTGCGGCACGCCCGCGCGCTCGGCGTGCACGACCGGCTGCGCGTCGTGGTGGTGACCCGCACGCTGGCCGAGCTGCCGTACGCCGACGAGCTGCTCGCCCACGGCGCGTTCGTGGCCACGACGCGGGAGAACTCCGTCGTCGACGGACGCGACCGGGTGGCCGCGACGCCGTACCCGGATGAGGTGGCGCCGCTGGCCGAGGGCGTCGAGCGGGCCTACGTCTGCGGCTCCCCCGGCTTCGCGTCGTACGGCGTGCGCCTGCTCGGCGAGGTCGGCGTGCGGCGCGACGTGATCAGGGTGGAGCAGTTCGGCCCGACAGGGTGAGGATGCGGTCATGGTCTGCGACGTCACGGCCTTGACCGTCGGCTCCCCCGACCCCGACCGGCTCGCGGCGTTCTGGGGTGGCCTGCTCACCGAGGACGTCTCGGTCCTGCGAGGCGCGCCCGCGCTCGTGGCACCCGATGGCGTCGGGTTCGCGCTGAGGTTCGTCCTCCACCCCAGCACGTTCCTCGAGGGCCGCCCCTTCTTCAGCTCGCTCGCCGGCGACGGCTTGGCCGACCCCGGGGGCAACGAGCTCTGCGTGGTCATGGCCTCCTGGAGCTAGGTCGCGGACCGGCCGTCGCGCACAACGGGACGAAGCCCCTGATCCGGGCCCGGAACGGCCGCTCGAGTGCCCTTCGTCCCGTTCTCCGCCACGTTCTCCGCCACCCTCACGCGGCCGGCTCGCCGAGGGTGACCGGCAGCGTGGCCCAGCCCCGCAGGATCCGCGTACGCCGGCGCCGCCGGCCGGGCCGGAGCGCGAGGTCGGGGTGGCGCTCGAACAGCGCCCGCAGGCCGACCTCGCCCTCCATCCGCGCGAGGGCCGCGCCGAGGCAGTAGTGCCGACCGGACGAGAACGAGACGTGGTCGCGGGCGTTGGGGCGGGCGACGTCGAAGACGTCCGGGTCGTCGAAGACGTCGGGGTCGCGGTTCGCGCCGGCGAGGAACGTCGTGACGACCTCGCCGCGGCGGACGGCCTCGCCCGCGACGTTGGTGTCGCGGCTGGCGACGCGGCCCGTGAGCAGCACCGGCGGGTCGATGCGCAGGACCTCGTCGACCGCGTTGGGCCACAGGTCGGGCTCGGCGCGGAGCCGCGCGAGCTGGTCGGGGTGCTCGCGCAGCAGGACGGTGCCGTTGCCGAGCAGGTTCACGGTGGTCTCGAACCCGGCCGCGAGGACGAGGCCGGCCGTCGCCTCGAGCTCGGCGTCGGTGAGGCCGACGCCGTCCTCCTGCTCGGCGACGAGGCGGCTCATCAGGTCGTCGCCGGGGGTGTCGCGCAGGCTCGCGAGGTGCGCGGCGAGCCAGTCCCGGAACGCCGCGAGCGAGCGCTCGACGTGCCGGAACTCGCGGTAGCCGAGCCCGATGTCGAGGCTCGGGGCGGCGGCAGCGCCGAACTCGAGCACGCGCTCCCGCTCCGAGGCGGGGACGCCGAGGATCTCGGCGATCACGGTCACGGGCAGCATCGCGCAGTACCGCTCCACGAGGTCGACCTCGCCGCCCGGACCGGCGGACGACGCCAGCTCGTCGAGCAGCTGGGCCGCGATCTCCTCGGTGCGTCCGCGCAGCGCCTCGACGGCCCTGACGGAGAACACGCGGGTGACGAGCTTGCGGTAGCGGGTGTGCGAGGGCGGCTCGCTCACCAGCAGCGACGGCGGCTGGAGCGGGCCGAGCTGGTCGGTCGCCTTCGCCCAGGCGCCCACCCGGCGCAGCGGACCCTGCTCGATGTCGAAGACCCCGGTGGCGAAGTCGTTGCTGCCCAGCACCTCCTTGACCGTCGGGAGGGAGGCGGTCAGCCGGACGAACTTCGCCCGGTGCAGCGGACCGCCCACCCGGGCGGCCTCGGCGATCTCCTGCAGGCGGGTCTCGCTGGCGGCCACGTCGTGCTCGAGCAGCTGCCCCTGCAGGTCCCCGCGGCGCCCCGCGGCCCGCATGGCCCGGCTGGGCAGCGCGTGGCCGAGCACCCAGCGTGCGGTCGGGCGGAGGTGGGTGTCGACCGGGCTCATGGGTCCAGTCTTACCGTGAACACCCGTGCTCCGACAGTGACGTGGGCCTCACCGGTGCCGGTGGGGCCGCTACTTGCGGCGGACCGTCGTCCACAGCTGGTCGTGGTCGCTGTGCGGCGCGTCGACGACCTTCGCGCAGCAGGCGCCACTGCCAGGACACGAAGCCGTAGTCGAACTTCGCGGTGCCCAGCGTGGGCTCGCCGTCGCGGCCGCAGCAGCCGTCGCTCTCGGTGAAGATGCCGTGGGCGCCGCCGCCGTACCCGGGCCGGTACATCGGGTCGAGCGTGTTCGTGGCCGGCTGGTCGTTGAAGTCGCCACCGACGTACGTCGCGAAGCCGCGCCGCACGTAGCCCTCCGTCACCTCGGCCACCCGCTTCGCCTGCGCGACGCGGTCGTAGCCGCGGCTGCGCTCGGCGGTGAGGTGGGTGGAGCAGGCGGCGACGCGGGAGCTGCGGCGGCTGACGCACACCAGCTCGCGGGAGCCCTCGCTCGTGGGCAGCACGACGCGACGACGGGTGGCCGGGCCGTTGCGGATCACGACGGCGTTGCCGAACTCGACGCCGCCGGGGCAGGCGCGGCCCTTGCCGAAGAACTCGACGCGGTAGCCGGTCAGGCGGCGGTCCACGGCGCGGGCCTGGTTGCCGCAGATCTCGTTGAGGGCGCCGGCGTACGGCTGCTCGCGACGGATCGACCGGACCAGGTCGCCCGCGACGGGGTCGACGCGGCCGTTGTTGCCCTGGGTGCGGCCGGCGACGTTGTGGGCGAAGAAGGTGACGACCGACCCCGCCACCGGCTCGGGGGGCGCGGCGGCGGTGGCCGGCGGCGGCAGGAGGAGCGCTGCGGCAGCAGCGAGGACGACGAGGGGGGCGACCCGTACCGAGATCATCTCCCCCACCCTGCCCGACCCCCTGTCACCCGGCGGCAGAACCCCCGAACCTGTGACCCGGGTGAGGACCGGGTGTGGGGCCGGTGAGGCGGCGGCGAGCAGGGCGGCCCCTCAGCGCGCCATCAGGGCGTCCAGCCCCACGGCCATCGCGGCCGCGACCCGCCAGTCCAGGCGCTGGTCCGGCACGTCGACGAGGTAGGTGTCGCGCACCCCGAACTTCTTCGTGCTGCTCATCACCGGCTGGCCCGCGCCGTCGGTGAAGTCGAAGTGGAAGGGCAGCGGGACGTCGACGAGGCGCCGGATGATCGCGATCGCGGCGTTGCGCTCCTGTCCCGTGGACTCCACGGCGGGCGTCGACAGGTGGAACGTCGTGCGGAGCAGGCTCTGCTTGAAGTCCTTGCGGAACGACCCGATGGACTGCCCGCCGGTGTCGGTCACGTCGTACGTCGCGCCCAGGTCGACGCGCTGCTGGGCCCGGAAGCCGAACACCGGGGTGCCACGGTCGGGGTCGGAGTAGAAGGTCACCTGCTCCCGGAACGCCATCCGCTTCTGCTGCGCGGTGGCGAGCAGACCGGCCGGCTTCCCGTCCGGTCCGCGCCGGTGGACGTCGTACCGGTTCACCATCATGGTGATCTTCTGCGTGACGACGAGGGCGGGTTCGTGGGCGACCATGCGCGCATCCTGGCAGGGATCTCAGGCCCGCGCGGCCGTCCTCGCCTCTGCGCGCTCGGCGGCCGGTGAGCCGGGCGTGGGGTACCAGCGCCACACCACGGCCGACTGCGCCATGGTCCACACCTGGCTGCACACCCAGTAGACGAGCAGCGCGACGGGGACGACGCCCCCCGCGAGCAGCATCCCGCCGGCGGAGACCAGCGGCATCGTGTTCTGGACCGTCACCATCATCTCGGGCGCGTCGGTCATCACCGTGTTCTGCCGCACGAGCCAGCGCTGGGTGGCGTACGACAGCAGCGCGGCGGTGGCGGCCAGGCCCGCGACGACGGCGAGGTGGCCGGCACCGGCGCCGAGGTAGCCGGCGTCGGCGAGCGGCACCCCGGCGAGGGTGGCCTGCCTCAGCGAGGAGACCTGTCCCGCGTCCATCAGACCGACCTCCTGGCCGCGGGCCAGGTTGGCGAGCAGGTGGTAGAGCGCGATCCAGACCGGGATCTGCACGAGCAGCGGCAGGCAGCCCCACCGGGAGACGCCGTGCTCCGCGGTGATGCGGCGCCGCTCCTCCATGAACTCGCGGGTGGCGTTCGGGTCCTTCGCGGCGGACCGCTCCTTGAACCGCTTCTGCAGCTCGGCGAGGTGGGGTCTCGCGCGGGCGTTGGCGTGCGCGAGGCGGACGCCGTGGACGGCGATGGGCAGCACGAGGGTGCGGACGACGACCACGACGGCCGCGATGCAGAGCACCCAGGTCGTCCCGGAGTCCGGGTCGGCGCCGAGCGCGGTGAGGCCGTCGTGGGTGGTCGCCACCACGGCGGCGAGGGCGTGGGAGATGGGGTCGAGCAGGGACACGGGTGTGCTCCAGGGATGGGTCGGGACAGGGCCTGAGGTGGCTCAGGCCGTCCCGGGAGCACGCGGGCGCAGCGGGTGGCGGTCGGGGTCGGTGACCCGTCCGCTCACCACCGGGGTGCCGCCGTACGACGTCCGCGGCGGGCGTGTCGTCACCGGGAGCCGCAGCACGGCCCCGCGGGCCCGGCCGGCGCAGAGCGCGGCGAGCGCGAGCGCCAGGACCGCTGCGGGCAGGGACGGCTCGGCCAGCAGCGTCAGCGACGGCACCAGCGCGAGCAGCACGCCCACGACCGCGGTCATGGGCCGATCCTAGGCCACGCACCCCCGCGACCCCGGCGCCGCACAGCCGCACAGCCGCACAGCCGCACAGCCGCACAGCCGCACAGCCGCACAGCCGCACAGCCGCACAGCCGCACAGCCTCACAGGGCGAGCAGCGCCTGGACGACGTACAGCGCGGACAGCGAGATCGCGAGGACGCCGAGGAGGTCCTTGAGCCGACGCTCGGGGACGTGCGGCTGGAGCCGGGCGCCCAGGTAGCCGCCGAGCAGGCCGCCGACCCCGGCGGCGAGACCCAGGCTCCAGTCGGGGGAGATCGTGTCGCTGCTGCCGGTGGCGAGCACCGCGAAGGCGACGACGCCGGCGATCGAGGTCACGAAGGTGCCGGCGAGCGCCGCGGGCGCGACCACGGCCATCGCCATGCCGGACCCGGCGAGGATCGGGGCGAGCAGGGAGCCGCCGCCGACGCCGTACAGGCCGCCGACGACGCCGGTGGCGAAGCCCAGGACGACGATCGTCCGCCGGGACGGCCCGGACCCGGACGGACGGGGCGCGCGACGTCGCAGCACCAGCAGGCCCGTGGGCAGCAGCACGGCCGCGGCGATGAGCCGGAACACCGTGGGGTCGCTGGCGACGTGGACCCGCAGCACCGCGCCCAGGACGACGCCGGGCAGGGAGCCGGTGACGATCGCGGTGACCAGCGGGCGGTCGACCTGCTTCTGGCGGACGTAGCGCAGCAGCGCCCCCGGCCCGGAGACCACGTTGTAGAGCAGGTTCGTCGGGGTGAGCCGGGGGTTCGGGACGTCGAGCAGCGTGAGCTGGACGGGCAGCAGGAACACCGCGCCGGAGACCCCGGCGGGGCTCGTGACGACCGCGATCAGGAAGCCCGCGACGAGTCCGATGGCGTCCCGCTGCCAGTCCACGCCTTCACCCCTGCCCGTCGGATCCCGCCACGCCAATGACCACAGTGCGGCGTAACTCCATTATCTATGTAGGCTTACCCTATCGGCGTCGGCTCGGGCCCGGCTCCATCCCCCTGTGCGGCCATGCCGCCGTCCCACCACCAGAAGGATGTCCATGCGAAAGACCGCGCCCGTGCGCCTCACGGCCCTGCTCCTCGTCGCGTCGGCCGGACTCGCCGGCTGCTCCGAGGCCACCACCGGCGGCGGTGGCGAGGAGGGTGTCGACGAGGTGCTGATCGGCTACTTCCCGAACATCACCCACGCCACCGCGATCGTCGCCGAGCAGGAGGGCTACTTCGACGAGCAGCTCGCCGAGGTCGACGCCGAGCCCGGCTACCAGCAGTTCAACTCCGGTTCCGACGCCTACCAGGCGGTGCAGGACGGCTCGCTGGCCATGAGCTTCATCGGCCCCGGCCCCGCGCTGACCGCCTTCGTCCAGGGCCCCGACTCGGTCCGCGTCGTCTCCGGCGCGGCCTCCGGTGGCGCGTCCCTCGTCGTCCAGGACGACATCGACGACCTCGCCGACCTCGAGGGCGAGCGCGTGGCCACCCCGAGCCTGGGCAACACCCAGGACGTCGCGGCCCGCGCCTACTTCGCCGACGAGGGCTACGAGACCGACCTGGAGGGCGGCGGCGACATCAACATCGTCCCGACCGACAACCCGGTCGCGGTCAACGAGTTCCGTGACGGCAACATCGCCGGCGCCTGGGTCCCCGAGCCGTGGGCCAGCATCCTGGTCGCCGAGGGCGGCAAGGTCCTGGTCGACGAGTCGGAGCTGTGGCCCGACACCGACGGCCAGTTCGTCACCACCCACCTGCTGGTCAACAAGGAGTTCCTCGACGAGAACCCCGACCAGGTCGAGGCCGTCCTGCGCGCCACCGTCGCCGCGAACGACTTCATCGCCACCGACTCCGACACCGCGCGCGACGAGGTGGGCGCCCGGGTGACCGAGCTGACCGACGCCCCGATCGAGCCCGACGTCCTCGCCGCCGCGTGGGACAAGCTGGAGTTCACCAACGACCCGATCGCGGCCTCCCTCGAGGAGGACGCGACCGACGCGGCCGGGGTCGACCTGCTCGACGGCCTCGACAGCGCCCCGCCGGTGACCGACATCTACGACCTCACCATCCTCAACCAGGTCCTCGCCGAGAACGGTGAGCAGGAGGTGCCGACGCCGTGAGCACCGTCTCGAGCAGCTCCCTCGCGAACAGCACCGCCACCGCGTCGACGCCCCAGGAGCGGACCGACCGTGGTGTCGCGGTCGACATCCGCGGCGTCTCCAAGGTGTTCGGCAGCGGCGCCGAGGAGGTCGTCGCCCTCTCCGACGTCGACCTCCAGATCGCCGCGGGCGAGTTCGTCTGCCTGCTCGGGGCCAGTGGCTGCGGCAAGTCGACGCTGCTGAACCTGGTGGCGGGACTCGACAAGCCGACCTCCGGCACCGTGGACACCCACGGCAAGCGGATCGCGTTCATGTTCCAGGAGGCCACGCTCTTCCCGTGGCTCACCCTGGCCCAGAACGTCGACCTCGCGCTGCGCCTGAACGGCATGGCGAAGGCCGACCGGAAGCCCCGGGTCGAGCAGCTGCTCGAGAAGGTCCGCCTCGGCGGCCGGGGCCACCGGCGTCCCCACGAGCTGTCCGGCGGCATGCGGCAGCGCGGCGCCCTGGCGCGCGTGCTGGCGCAGGACGCCGACATCGTCCTCATGGACGAGCCGTTCGCGGCGCTCGACGCCATGACCCGCGACGCGATGCACGACGAGATCGAGTCGCTGTGGTCCGAGCTCGGGCTGACCGTGATGTTCGTGACGCACAACGTCCGCGAGGCCGCCCGCCTGTCGGACCGCACCGTGCTCATGGAGTCGGGACCGGGACGGGTGAAGCAGATCTACCCGGTCCACCTGCCGCGTCCGCGGCACCTGGACGACCCCCACCTGACCGAGCAGGCCGCCCACATGACCGACGAGCTGAAGACGGAGGTGGCCCGGCATGTCCGCTGACGTCACCGAACGACCGACCACCGCCCCGCCCGCCGGCAAGGAGCCCGGCGCGCGCGCCGCGGCGAAGCCGGGTCGCGGCAAGGAGATCTTCGCGGCGGTCTGGCCGAAGGTCGCCGCCGTCGTGATCGTCCTGGCGATCTGGCAGCTGCTCTACACCTCGGGCTGGAAGCCGGACTACCGGTTCGCCTCCCCGGCCGACACGTTCGAGCGCCTGGTGTTCGTGGCCACCGGCAACGGCCCGTTCAACTTCTGGATGGGCGTGCAGAACACCGTCATGCGCGGCGTGCAGGGCTTCCTGCTGTCGCTGGTGATCGGTACGGCGCTCGGCATCGCGGTCTCGCAGTGGAAGCCGCTGCGCAACGCCATCGGCGCGATGATCACCGGCCTTCAGACGATGCCGTCGATCGTGTGGTTCCCCTTCGCGATCCTGATCTTCGGGCTCGACAGCGCGGCGATCTACTTCGTGATCCTCATGGGGGCCATCCCCTCGATCGCGAACGGCATCATCTCGGGCATCGACGACGTGCCCCCGGCGTACCTGCGGGCCGGGCACATGCTCGGCGCGCGGGGCTGGCGCCGCTACCGGTACGTCGTCATCCCGGCCGCGCTCCCGTCGTACGTGTCGGGGCTCAGCCAGGGCTGGGCGTTCGCCTGGCGCGGGCTGCTGGCCGGCGAGATCATCGTCTCGATCCCCGAGGTGCCCGCCCTCGGCACGCAGCTCAACCAGGCGGCCACCAACGGGCAGTCGTCGAACCTGCTCGCCCTCATGATCGTCATCCTGATCCTGGGCATGCTGGCGTCGTTCGTCTTCTCGTCGCTGGCCAACAGCATCCGCGCCCGCCGCGGGCTGACGGGCTTCACCGCCTCACGCTGAGGTCACCGCACACGACCCGGCCGGCCCCCACCCACGGGGCCTGCCGGGTCGTCGCACGTCCGGGGTCCCGACCGGGTCAGCTCGACTGACCCACCGCCCGCATCAGCATCTCGTTGACCGCATGGCGTCGCGGGCGCGTGACCATGAAGACGATGGAGTCGGCCACGTCGGAGGCCTCCAGCGCCTCGAGCTCGCCGAAGTCCTGGTCGCTGGTCATGTCGGTGACGACGAAGCCGGGCTCGACGAGGCCGACGCGGACCTGCTGCGGCCCCAGCTCGAGCCGCAGCGCCTCGCAGAAGGCACCCACGGCGTGCTTGGTGGCGGCGTACACGTTGGAGGTGGCCTTCGGCACCCGGCGTCCGCTCGCCGAGCTGACGGTCACGAGGTCGGCGATCCCCCGCTCCCCCTGCGCCGCGGCGACGAGGTGCGGGAGCGCGGCGTGGCTGGCGTGCAGGACGCCGTGGAGGTTGACGTCGACCATCGTGTGCCACTCGTCGAGGTCGGCGTCCGCGGCCAGCGACATCGACCCGACGCCGGCGTTGTTGACCAGCACGTCGATGCCACCGAGGTCCTCGGCGACCCGCGCGATGGTGTCGCGCACGGCCGCGGCGTCGGTGACGTCCACCTGGTACGCCGTCGCCGACGGGCCGATGTCTGCGGCGATGTCCTCCAGCAGGTCGGTACGACGGGCCAGCAGCGCCACCCGCGCCCCCTCGTCGGCCAGCGCGCGCGCCGTCGCCTCGCCGATGCCGCTGGAGGCGCCCGTCACCGCGACCCGCACCCCGGAAAGTCGTCCCTGAAGTCCGCTCATCCGGCCATGCTGACACGCCGGGCGCGCCCCGCCCGGCGGGTCAGCGACCGTGGACGTCGCCGCCGTCGCGGGTGCGCAGCTCGGAGTCGACCTCGCGCAGGATCGTGGCCTCGGCGCGGAGGTCGCCGAGGAGGTCCTCGACCCGCGTCGCGACCCACTCGGCCCGCTCGCTGCGCCCGAGCAGCGACGTCGGCTCGGGCTCGTGGGCGACGGCGTCGACCGTGCGGGCGAGGGACTCCCGGGCGGCCACCGCCTCCTCGCAGGCGTCGCGGAGCTCCGCCAGCTGGCGCAGGGCCCCGGCCCGCTGTCCCGGCGAGGGGGTCGCCAGGGAGGCGACGAGCTCGGGCACGACCTCGGCGGCCCGGCCGACCACCGTGCCCGGGCCCGGGTCCGTGGCGGTCGGCACGTGCTCCAGCACCTCCGCGGCGAGGCGGTCACCCTCGTCGAGGTCGTCGAGCCACGCGTCGAGGCGGGGCCGGCCCTCGTGGTGGGCCGCCCGGTCGGCCCGGCACTCCCACAGCGCGGCACGGACGGCGTGCCGCAGCTCGGCGGCGTACGGCTGGTGCGCGGAGCGCTGGCAGAGCGCGTCGGCCAGCTGGATCCGGCCCGTGAACGGCACGGACGCGGCGTCGTGGCCCCGGCGGCGCCAGGCGGCCGGGTGGTGGTGGGGCGGGACGCGGTCGGCCAGCGCGAGGGCCGCCACCACGGCCGGCAGGCCCGCGAGGAGCAGCAGCACGAGGCCGTCCGAGCGCCCCAGGGCCGGCGACGCCGCCGTCTGGAAGGTCACGACGAGGAGCACGAGGAGCGCGACCACGGTGGCGGCGGTGACGGACCGGGCGCTGGCGGGGAAGGGCAGCGCGCTCGCCACCCGCTGGGCCCGCGGCGGGCGCGGCAGCCGCTCGACCGCGTGCGCCTGGGCCAGGTCGATCGGGGCCGTCGGGTCGGTGACGACCACGTCGACCACCCGCATCCCCGCCGGGGCGACCCAGTGCAGGGGCTTCTCCCACACCGCGACCCCCCACGGGTAGCGGGCGACCGCCCAGCGCATCTCCCGCCCCATGACCGGCGGGCGCATGCGGTGGTGCTGCCACCACAACGCCGGTTGCGTCACGATGTCTCACCTCCGAGGTGCAGCCTGCCCGCCGGCTGTCGAGGCTAACCCTCGGTGGGACGTGCCCCGGTGAGGTGCGGGGATCTCGTGGCTCGGCCGTGGCCGGCCTCGCACCTCGATCTCCGGGGAGGGCCGTGGCCGCCTCGCACCTCGATCTCCGGGGCCGTCAGCCGTTCTTGTCCCAGGACCACGCGTAGGCGCCGTCGTCGCTGGCGAGGGCGGCCTCGCCGAGCTCGAGCGGCTTGAAGGTGTCGACCATGACCGCGAGCTCGTCGAACCGCTCCGCGCCGAGGCTGGCCTCGACGGCGCCGGGCTGCGGGCCGTGGGCGTGGCCGCCCGGGTGCAGGGAGATCGAGCCGATGCCGATGCCCGTGCCCTTGCGGGCCTCGTAGTCGCCGCCGACGTAGAACATGACCTCGTCGGAGTCGACGTTCGAGTGGTAGTACGGCACCGGGACGGCCAGCGGGTGGTAGTCGACCTTGCGCGGCACGAAGTTGCAGATGACGAAGTTCCAGCCCTCGAAGACCTGGTGGACCGGCGGCGGCTGGTGGACGCGTCCGGTGATGGGCTCGAAGTCGTCGACGTTGAAGGCGTAGGGGTAGAGGCAGCCGTCCCAGCCGACCACGTCGAACGGGTGGTGCGGGACGACGTGCACCGTCCCCGCCAGGCCGCCCGGGCCGTGGCCGCGGTGCTTGAGGTAGACCTCGACGTCGGTGTCGTCGACGACCCGCGGCGGGGTCGGCGGGCGCAGGTCGCGCTCGCAGTACGGCGCGTGCTCGAGGAACTGGCCGTACTTCGACAGGTAGCGCTTCGGCGGGGCGATGTGGCTGTTGGCCTCGACGGCGTACAGGCGCAGCGGGCCGTCGCCCGAGGGCACCCACCGGTGGGTGGTGGCGCGCGGCACGACGACGTAGTCGCCGCGGCCGACCTCGAGGTCGCCGAAGACGGTCTCGATGCGGCCGGTGCCGTCCTCGACGTACACGCACTCGTCGCCGACCGCGTTGCGGTAGAGCGGGGACGTCGCCCCGACGGCGGCGTACGAGATGCGGACGTCGGAGTTCGCGAGCACGAGGCGGCGTCCGGTGACGGCGTCCACGTCGCGCCAGGCCTCGCCCTCGAAGAGGGTGTGGAGCTTCAGGTGGAGCGGCACGAGCGGGTGGTTGGGGCGCGTCGTCTGGTCGGGCAGCTCCCACGTCCGCGCGGAGCGGATCGCCGACGGGACGTGGCGGTGGTAGAGCAGCGAGGCGTCGGAGGAGAAGCCCTCCTCCCCCATCAGCTCCTCGGAGTAGAGCGCACCGTCGTCGTCGCGGTGCTGCGTGTGCCGCTTGGGTGGTACGGCGCCCACGCGCTGGTAGTGAGCCATCGTCGCGTCCTTCCCGCGCCACCACGGTGTGGCGCAGGACGGACTCTTCCAGGCTCCTCCGCGGGTGTCAGTCGGCCACCGACAGGAACGGCCGCAGGACCGCCAGCACCAGCTCGGGGTTCGCGTACCCGCCGAAGTGGGTGGTGCCCGGCAGCACCGCGAGCTGCGAGGCGGGGAGGCCGTCGAAGTCGCCGTTCACGTCGCCGCCGCGCAGGCGGAGGAACTCCACGGCGTGGTCGAGGGTGACCATGTCGGCGTCGCCGACCGTGACCAGGGTGGGCGCGGCGATCGAGCGGACCTCGTCGTCGGTCCAGTCCATGCCCTCGAAGACGCGACCGAGCTTGTCGAGCAGGCCCTGGAGGTGCTCGCGGTCGGGGTGGGGCGACTTCGCGAGGTACGTCGCCTCCATCGGGCTCCCGGCGATCATGTCGACCGTCAGCTCGCCGACCGCCTCCTCGTTCTGCCCCCGCAGGCCGGCGGCGTTGAAGGAGACCGACGACAGCACCGCCCGGCGCACCCGGTCGGGGTGGCGCAGCGCGAGCGAGAGCGCGGCGGCACCGCCCAGGCTGTAGCCGACGACGTCGACCCGGTCGATGCCGAGGTGGTCGAGCAGCCCGACGGCGTCGTCCGCGAGGTGCTCGGGGCGCAGCGGACGGTCGACGTCGTTCGTGCCGCCGTGACCCTGGAGGTCCATCGCCACGACCTGCCGGTCGGCGGCGAGGCCGCCGATGATGCCGCCGAACTGCAGGTCGACGTCGAACAGGCCGCCGTGGAGCAGCAGGACGGGCGGCAGCCCGGACGGCTCACCGTGGATCTCGTGGTAGATGCTCAGGTCGCCGACGGGGGCGTGGCCGGTGGTGGTCGTCATGGCGGTCATGACCGGGAGTCCCGCCGGAACTCATCGGTGTGCGCGTCACCCCGGTGGTCGAGGTGCGAGGTCGCCCCGCGACCGAGCCGCGAGACCGCCGCACCAGGCCGTCTCACGTCTCACGGGGTCACCCTGCGGTGGCGGGGCGCTCCCGGGTGTCGTGGAGCTCGGCGTCGACCTCCCGCAGGACGACGACCTCGGCGCGCAGGTCGCGCAGGACCTCGCTCACCCGGTGGCGGCGCTCGTCGCGGTCCGCGTCGGCGGCGGCGAGGCGGAGGTCGGGGAGGACCGGCTCCCGCGAGGCCCGCGCGAGGGCGGCCTCGAGCGCCTCCCGCGCGTGGTGGGCCTCGCGGCACCCGTCGAGCAGGGCGCGGAGCTGCGTCACGGCCTCCCGTCGTACCGGCTCGAGGTCGCTCGCCGTGGCGTCCACGAGGTCCCGGGTCAGCGCCGCCGCCCGGGTCACGACCGCCGCGTGGGCGGCCGGCGCACCGACCATCGAGCGGGCGTACATCGCGATCCCCGTCGCCAGCTCGTCGGCGCGGTCGACGTCGGCGAGCCAGCGGTTCAGCGCGTTGGAGGTGAGCGAGTCCTGGGCCCGGCACCCCCACAGCGCGGCCCGGACGGCCCGGGCGACCTCGGGCGCGTGCGGGAGGTGGTGGTCGCTCGCCCGGTGGCACAGCGCGTCGGCCAGGTGGATGCGGCCGGTGAACGGGAGCTTCGCGGTGCGGCCCGCCGGACGTCGGGAGAGGCCGAACCACCCCCACCGGTCCCACGGCTCGCGCCACCGCGGGGCGGGGAGGCGGTCGAGGACGGCGTGGACGGCGGCGGCCACGGGGGCGCCGGGCTCGGCCACCGACACCTCGACGACGCGCAGCCGACGGTCGGGCTCACGGCGGGTGGGGCAGTCCCACAGGCTCGAACCCCAGGGGTGCTCGCCGACGACCCAGCGCTCGTGGGGCGCGCGGGAGGGCGCCGTCATGCGGTGGTGGTGCCACCAGAGCGTCGGCTCGGCCACGGTTCCCCCTCCCCTGAGCGGGAGGGTAGACCGGGTGGGGCTCCTCCGACAGGGCTGTCGGGAGATCGTCGGTCAGCGCCCGCGGCGCCAGACGACGAGGGACCCGGGCGCCTCTTGCTGCAGCAGGGCGGGCAGGCGGGAGGCCGGCAGCGGGGTGGGTCGGGCGGACAGGGCCTCGCGCAGGGCCTGCCGGGTGGCCTCGAGCTCGGCCTGCAGCTCGTGGTTGCGGTGCTCGAGCGCGAGCGCGTGGTGCTCGAGGTCCATGATCCGGCGCACGCCCTCGATCCCGATCCCGGAGCCCGTCAGCCGGGCGATCTCGCGGAGCTGGTCGATGTCGCGCCCCGAGTAGCGACGACCGCCACCGGCGGTGCGCTGCGGCGTGATGAGACCCATCCGCTCGTAGGTGCGGAGGGTCTGCGGGTGCAGGCCGGTCAGCTGGGCGGCCACGCTGATGACGTAGACGGCGGCCTCAGGTGGCGGTCCACCGGGCCGGTCCACGGGTGCGTCCATCATGGTCACGCCTTCTCGAACAGGTTGGCGCGGAGCGTAGTCTCCCCGACCGCCTCCCGGTAGGCCTCGAGGGCCTCGCGCGCCTCGGTGCCGAGCCGGGCGGGCACCTGCACCTCGACGGTGGCCAGCAGGTCGCCGTTCGTGCCGTCGGCCTTGCGGCCGCCGCGGCCACGGACCCGGAAGGTCCGGCCGTTCGGCGTCCCGGCGGGGATCTTGAGCGTCACCGGCGCGCCACCGATGGTGGGGATCTTGATCTCCGCGCCCAGCGCGGCCTCGTCGAACGAGACCGGCACCTCGAGGGTGAGGTTGTCGCCCTTGCGGCCGAAGAGGCGGTGGGACGAGACCTTGACCGTCACGTACAGGTCGCCGTGGGGACCGCCGTTCTCGCCCTTGGCGCCCTTGCCCTTCAGCCGGATCCGCTGACCGTCCTTGACGCCGGCGGGGATGCGGGCCTGCACGGAGCGGTCGGAGCGGCCACGGCCGGAGCCCTGGCAGGTGGGGCACGGCTCGTCGTACACGAGCTGGCGGCCGCCGCACGCCGGGCACGTCTCCGTCATCGCGAAGGCACCGCCCTGGCGGCCGGACACGAAGCCGGCGCCCTCGCACTCCGTGCAGATGTGCGGCCGGGTGCCGGGCTTGCCGCCGCTGCCCGAGCAGGTCGGGCACGCGGAGTCGCTGGACAGGCGAAGAGAGATGGTCACGCCGTCCAGGGCGTCGGTGAAGCCGATGGTCGCGGTCGTCTCGGCGTCCGCGCCCTTCGTGGGGCGCGCCCGGCCCGTCGTACGACGACCGCCGGTCTGGCCGAACAGGTCGCCGAAGACGTCGCCCATCCCGCCGGAGCCGGGCTGGCCGGCTCCCCCGCGACCGCCCCCGAAGAGGTCGGAGAGGTCGAAGCCCCCACCCTGACCACCGCTGGGGAACCCACCGAAGGCGGGCCCCGCCGCGCGCATCTCGTCGTACTCCTTGCGCTTGGCGGCGTCGCCGACGACGTCGTAGGCCTCCGCGACCTTCTTGAAGCGGTCGTGCTTGGCGGTGTCACCCGGGTTGGAGTCCGGGTGGTTCTCCCGCGCCAGCTTGCGGTAGGCCTTCTTGATGTCGGCGGACGTGGCGTCCTTGGCGACGCCGAGGACGGCGTAGAAGTCCTTGTTCAACCACTCGGCGTTCGCCACGGGACACCTCCCTCACAGGTGGGTTCAGGGTGTGCGGTCAGGGTGGGGGGTCGTGCTGTGCGTCCGGGCCGTGCTGCCGGTGCTCAGGCCGGGTCGACGACCAGGACCTGCGCGGCGCGGACGACGCGGTCCCCGATGCGGTAGCCGGCCTTCACGACCGTCTTCACCGAGGTGACCTCGACCTCCGGGTCGCCGCCCAGGTGGGACAGCGCCTCGTGGAGGTTGGGGTCGAAAGCGTCGCCGGGCTCGGCGAACCTGAGCAGGCCCTGCTGCGCCACGACGCGCTCGAGCTGGTCGGCGACGCTCTTGAAGCCGCCGTCCACCTCGCCGTGCTCGCGGGCCCGGTCGATGGTGTCGAGCACCTCGACGACCGGGGCGAGCACCTTGTACGTCGCGTTCTGCGCGAGCATCTCGCGGTCCCGCTCGACGCGGCGCTTGTAGTTGACGAACTCGGCCTGCAGGCGCTGCAGGTCCGCGGTGCGCTCCGCCAGCTCCATGCGGGTGACGGCCAGCTCGTCGCCGGCCGGGTCACCGGCCGAGGACTCGACGGTGTCGTCGGCGCCCTCGACCTCGTCGGCCGGGTCGCCCAGGTCACCGAGGTCGGCCGGGTCGGCCGAGACCTCGACCGGCTCCTCGGAGGAGCCGGCCGCGGTCGTCGGGTCGACCGGGTCGGGCTGCTGGTCGCCAGCCGTCACTTCGACTCACCCTCGGGCTTGTCGCCCTGCTCGGGCTCCTCGTCGACGATCTCGGCGTCCACCACGTCGTCGTCGGCCTCGCCGGTGGCGCCGGTGCTGCCACCCGCGGCGGCCTGGTCGGCCTCCGCGGCGGCGTACATCGCGGCACCCATCTTCTGGCTCGACTCGTTGAGCTTCGTGACGCCCGCGGAGAGCTCCTCGGCGGTGGCCTCGTCGTTCTCGAGCGTGGCCTTGAGGGCGTCGACGTCGGTCTGGACCTCGGTCTTGACCTCGTCGGGCAGCTTGTCCGCGTTGTCGGTGAGGAACTTCTCGGTCGTGTAGACGAGGCTGTCGGCCTGGTTGCGGGTCTCGACGGCCTCGCGACGCTTGGCGTCCTCCTCGGCGTACTGCTCGGCCTCCTTGACCATCCGGTCGATGTCGTCCTTGTTCAGGGCACTGCCGCCGGAGATCGTCATCGACTGCTCACGGCCCGAGGCGGTGTCCTTCGCGGACACGTGGACGATGCCGTTGGCGTCGATGTCGAAGGCGACCTCGATCTTCGGCACGCCGCGGGGCGCCGGGGGCAGACCGGTCAGCTCGAAGTTGCCGAGCGGCTGGTTCTGGTTCCACATCTGGCGCTCGCCCTGGGCGACCTTGATCTCGACCGAGGGCTGGTTGTCGTCGGCGGTGGTGAAGACCTCGGAGCGCTTGGTCGGGATGGTGGTGTTGCGCTCGATCAGGGTGGTCATGACGCCGCCCTTGGTCTCGATGCCGAGGCTCAGCGGGGTGACGTCGAGGAGCAGGACGTCCTTGACCTCGCCCTTGAGGACGCCGGCCTGGAGGGCGGCGCCGACGGCGACGACCTCGTCCGGGTTGACGCCCTTGTTGGGCTCCTTGCCGCCGAGCAGCTCCTTGACCAGGTCGGTGACGGCCGGCATGCGGGTCGAGCCGCCGACCATGACCACGTGGTCGATGTTGGCGACGGCGACGCCGCCGTCCTTCAGCACCTGCTGGAACGGGGTCTTGGTGCGCTCGAGCAGGTCGGAGGTGAGCTTCTGGAACTCCGAGCGGGTCAGGCGCTCCTCGAAGTGCAGCGGGCCGGACTCGCCGTGGGTGATGTACGGCAGGTGGATCGTGGTCTCGGACGAGGAGGACAGCTCGATCTTCGCCTTCTCGGCGGCCTCCTGGAGGCGCTGCTTGGCGATCTTGTCGGCCGCGAGGTCGACGCCGTTGTTGTCCTTGAACTTCTTGACCATCCACTCGACGACCCGGGAGTCCCAGTCGTCGCCGCCGAGGACGTTGTCGCCGGAGGTCGCCTTGACCTCGACGACGCCCTCGCCGATCTCGAGCAGGGACACGTCGAACGTGCCGCCACCGAGGTCGAAGACGAGGATGGTCTGGTCGTCGCCCTTGTCGAGGCCGTAGGCCAGCGCGGCCGCGGTCGGCTCGTTGACGATGCGGGACACGTTGAGGCCCGCGATCTCACCGGCCTCCTTGGTGGCCTGGCGCTGCGCGTCGGAGAAGTACGCCGGGACCGTGATCACCGCGTCGGTGACGGTCTCGCCGAGGTAGGCCTCCGCGTCGCGCTTCAGCTTCTGCAGCACGAACGCGCTGATCTGCTGGGGGTTGAACGACTTGTCGTCGATCTTCTCGCTCCAGTCGGTGCCCATGTGGCGCTTGACCGAGCGGATGGTGCGGTCGACGTTGGTGACCGCCTGACGCTTGGCGACCTCACCGACGAGCACCTCGCCGGACTTGCTGAACGCGACGACGGACGGCGTGGTCCGCGCGCCCTCGGCGTTCGCGATGACGGTGGGCTCGCCGCCCTCCAGGACGGCGACGACGGAGTTCGTCGTGCCGAGGTCGATACCGACCGCTCGTGCCATGGGGTCCTCCTGCTGATCGTGGGCTGTGCCGTGGTGGGCTCCCCGGTGCGGGAAGCGATGCCGCGAGTCTGACAGGAAACCTGAGTGGACTCAACTCAGGTTTGCTGCTGGGGTGTGTGACGCTCGTCGTGCGTCCGGGCGGAATGCCCGTCGTGCACGAGTTGTTCCCGCTCACATGACCGTTCCCACCGTGTCCCTGAACTCGCAGCACCCCATCCCGCAGCTCGGCTTCGGCGTCTTCCAGATCGAGCCGGCCGACACGGTGAAGGCCGTGCTCAACGCCTTCGAGGTCGGCTACCGCCACATCGACACCGCGCAGATGTACGGCAACGAGCACGAGGTCGGCCAGGCCATCCGCCAGTCCGGACTCCCGCGCGACGAGATCTTCGTGACCACCAAGCTCAACAACTCCAACCACCAGCCGGACGCCGTCCGCTCGTCGTTCGCGCAGTCCCTCGAGCTGCTCGGCCTCGACCGCGTCGACCTGTTCCTCATCCACTGGCCGCTCCCGACCCGCTACGGCGGCGACTACGTCGCCACCTGGCAGACCATGGCGGAGCTCGCCACCGCCGGGCAGGCCTCCTCGGTCGGCGTCAGCAACTTCCAGCCCGACCACCTGCGTCGCATCGTCGAGGAGACCGGCGTCGTCCCGGCCGTGAACCAGATCGAGGTGCACCCCTACTTCACGAACGAGGCGGCCCGCGAGGCCGGCGCCAAGCTCGGCGTGGCCACCGAGGCGTGGTCCCCGATCGCGCAGGGCGGCGTCCTCGACGACCCGACGATCACCGAGATCGCGAAGAAGCACGGCAAGTCGACCGCCCAGGTCACGCTGCGCTGGCACATCGAGCGGGGCGACATCATCTTCCCGAAGTCGGTGACCCCGGAGCGCATCCAGGCGAACTTCGACATCTTCGACTTCCGCCTGAGCCCCGACGAGGTCACCGCGATCAGCGCCCTCGACAAGGGCGAGGACGGCCGCACCGGCCCGAACCCGGACGTCTTCGACTACATCCCGGAGTGACCGCACCCGCGAGGCGCTGACGCGCTGCGCGACCGGCGCCACCCGTGTGCCACCGACGCCCTCGGCCCCCGGCCGGGGGCGTCGTCGCGTCCACGGTGGGCGGGTGGAGGAGCACGACGCGGGGCGAGGTGCCGGCCCTCGCTGCTGCCGGGTGACCTCGGGCTCGAGGTCGTCGAGCGGGAGCGGTTCGCGCTGGGCGTCGTCGAGCGGCTGGTCGCGCGTCGGTGAGACTGGGGTCCTCGCCACCCGACCCGACCCCAGGAGCGACATGACCGAGCCGACCGACGACCTCGCCACCCGCGCCGCAGCCGCACGCGAGCGGGTGCGGCACGCGCCCCCCGCCGACGCCCTGGCGCCCGGTGCGCGGGTCGTGGTCGACGTCCGCGAGCCCGACGAGTACGCCGCCGACCACCTGGACGGCGCCGTCAACATCCCGCTCGGCGAGCTCACCGACCGCGCGGCCGAGCTGGGCGACCCGGGCACCCCCGTCGTCACCTACTGCAACGGCGGCGGCCGCGGCTCCCTCGGCGCCGACACGCTCGGTCGGCTCGGCTGGACCGACGTCGTCAACCTCGACGGCGGCCTGCGGGGCGTGAGGTCGCAGGAGGGCTGAGGCGTGGAGCACGTCCTGCTCGGCGTCCTGCCGCTCGGGCTCGCGGCAGCCGTCAGCCCCGTGATGCTGACGGAGCAGACGGTCCTGATGGCCGGCCGGGGCGGCACCCGCCGGTCCTGGGCCTACGCCGTCGGCGCCCTCCTGGTCGCCGCGGCGTACGTCGGCGCCCTGGTGACGCTGGGCCGGTCGGTGTCGCTGCCCACCCTGCCGCGCGTCGACGGTGCCACCGACGTCCTGCTCGGCCTGCTCCTGGTGAGCGTCGCCGTGGCCGTGCACCGGTGGCCCCGGCGCGCACCACGGCCCCGCACGACGCGGCGGACCCCGCACCGCGGGGCGGCGGGGGCCTTCGCGTTCGGGGCGTTCTCGATGGTCACCGACGTCACCTCACTTGCCCTCACCGCCGCGGCGGCGAAGGACGTCGTCTCCGCGCGGCTCGGCGGTGGCGGGACCGTCGTCCTCGCGGCCCTGCTGGTCCTGCTCCTCGCCCTGCCCGCCTGGCTGCCGCCCACCCTGGCGGCGGCGGCACCTCGTCCGGCGGCTCGCGTCCTCGGCGCCGTCGAGGGGGTCTTCCGCCGTCACTCGCGCCGGATCCTCGTCGTGCTCGCCGCCGCCGGCGGCGTGTTCCTCGTGCTGCGTGGCCTGGTCCGCCTGGTCACAGGCTGAGGGTGCAGCCTGGGGGCGTGGCGGAGCAGACGGGCTCACAGGGCTCCCAGGGCTCGCAGGGCGGCGAGAGCGCGCTCACGGTGGTCGTCGCGTTCGCCGCGAACCTGCTGGTCGCGGTCGCGAAGTCGGTGGCGGCGGTGGTCACCGGCTCGGCGGCGATGGTCGCCGAGGCGGCGCACTCGTGGGCCGACACCGGCAACGAGGTGTTCCTCCTCGTCGGCACCCGGAAGGCCGCCAAGCCCGCCGACGAGACCCACGCCCTGGGCTACGGCCGCGTCGGCTACGTCTGGTCGATGTTCGCCGCGTTCGGCCTCTTCACCGTTGGCGCCGCCGTCTCGATCTGGCACGGCGTCCAGTCCCTGGTCTCCCCCGAGGCCGAGCCCTCGACCGCCCAGTACGGCTGGGCGTACGGCGTCCTCGCGGTCGCGTTCCTCCTGGAGGGCACCTCGTTCCTGCAGGCGTTCGGCCAGACCCGCCGCGGGGCGCGACGTCGCCGGCTGCACCCGGTGCGGTACGTCCGGGAGACCTCGGACCCGATGCTGCGGGCCGTCGTCCTCGAGGACTCCGCCGCCCTCGTCGGCATCGTCGTGGCCGCCGCGGCGATGGTGCTGCACCAGGTCACCGGCCAGGCGGCGTGGGACGCCGTCGGCTCCATCGTCGTGGGTGTGCTGCTGGCCCTGGTCGCGCTGTTCCTCATCGACCGCAACCTCGACCTGCTGACCGGGGAGGCCGTCACCCCGCTGGCCCGCCACCACGCCCTGACGCGGCTGCTCGACCACCCCGCCGTCGAGCGGGTGAGCTATCTGCGCATGGAGTGGGTCGGCGCCGAGAAGATCTTCCTCGTCGCGGCCGTCGACCTGGTCGGTGACGTCCCCGAGTCGGCCGCGGCGACGCAGCTGTGGGAGGTCGCCGACGCCCTGGAGCAGCACCCCGAGGTCGTCCGCGCCATCGTCACCCTCGCACGCCCCGACGACACCGCCTCGCTCACGCCCGAGCCCCTGCCGGAGTGGTACCGCGAGGAGGCGTGACGGCGTACGGCGCCGGCTCGGTCCCGGGGTCTCGTGGCTCGGCCGTGGCCGGCCTCGCACCTCGACCTCCGGGGATCCCGGTCAGGCGATGGTGACGGTGACCTCGTTCGAGGCCTCGTCGTTGCCGGTGTCGAGCACGCGGAACCGGTTCTCTCCGGTCTGCGAGGTGATGATGAAGGTGCTGAACGTCTCGCCGGTCACGCTGGCCGTGATGGGCTCCGTGCCGAACTGGACCCACTCGCCGCCCTCGAAGCGCTGCACGAGCAGGCTGGCGCCCTCGCCGCCGGGGTAGACGCCGGTCAGGTCGATCTGCTCGCCCGGGGAGACCTCGGACGACCCCGCCTGGAGGGAGATCTCCTCCTCCGGCTCCTCGGACTCCGACTCCTCCTCGGTGGGGGACGGCTCGTTGGTCGTCTCCTCGTCGGGCGGCCCGCCGGGGAGGGTGAACAGCGGACCGTCCGGGGGCTCGGTCTCCTCCGGGGAGGGCATCTCGAGCCGGGCACCGGGGCCCTCGCTGGAGCTCTGGGTGGCCGTGTCGTCGAGGCCCAGGAAGCGCGCCCCGAAGAAGGTCGCGCCACCGGCCACCAGGCCGACGACGAGGCCCACGGAGACCAGCGCGATCAGACCGGTCCAGATCGACCGCTTCTCGTCGTCCCGCACGTGCCTCGACACCCCACCCGTTGCTCGACGTCTGCCGGCCGCGCGGTCCGGCCCGCGCGGCGTACCTGTTCATTGTCGTGGAGTCGGCCAAGAATGGCCATCCGGCCTCCACAGGCGCCGGGAGGACCCGCTCGTCCACAGGCCCCGCGGCGGGCCCTGTCGCCGCGGCCAGCCCGTTCCTAGCGTCGGCCCATGACCACCACCCCGCTGTCGCGACCCCGTCCCCCCGCCCGCGCCGTGCGTCTCCCGAGCGGCTGGGTGTCCTTCGACCCCGCCTCGCCGCCGGACGACCTCGTCCCGGGGCTCCCCGCCGCAGTCGGCGTCCTCGCCGCGGTCACCCCCCGGCGGCTCCCCGCGTCCGGGAGCCGTCCCGCGCTCGTCCTGGCCCGCTCGTCGACGCCCACGGACGTCGACGCGTCCCTGCTCGACGAGGACGACCACTTCCTGGACGACGGGGGCCGGACGGTCCGCTACCGGCGGTGGCAGGCCGCCACCGACCTGCGGACCGTGTGCGAGTCGTGGGCCTGGGCCGCGGCGGACGGCACCGAGACCGCACTGCTCGCCGCCGTCGACATCGCGGACTACTCCTGCTTCACCGACGTCTTCGAGACCGTGGCGGAGTCGGTCGACCCCGAGGCGTTCTGAGGGCCCGGCCGCCGCGCGGTGGTGACTCCGGCACGGCGTCCGCTTGGATCGTGGGCATGCGGATCGTCCTGGCGTGCGACAAGTTCAAGGGCTCGCTGACCGCGGCCGAGGTGTGCATGGCGCTCGAGCGCGGCCTGCGCGCCGAGCGTCCCGACCTGGTCGTGGAGCGGGTGCCCGTCGCCGACGGCGGCGACGGGACGCTCGTGGCGGCGCTGGAGGCCGGGTTCACCCGCGTCCCCGTGAGGGTCACCGGGCCGACCGGCGAGCCCGTCGACACGGCGTACGCACGCTCGGGCGACGTGGCCGTGGTGGAGATGGCGGACGCGTCCGGCCTGTCGCGGCTGCCGTCCGGGCTCGAGCCCCTCACCGCCTCGCCGATCGGCACGGGCGAGCTCATGGCCGCCGCGATCGACGCGGGCTGCACCTCGCTGGTGCTCGGCGTCGGTGGCTCGAGCTCCACCGACGGGGGCGCCGGGCTGGTCGTCGGGCTCGGCGGCCGCGTCCTCGACGCGCAGGGCTCGCCCGTCCCCCTCGGCGGCGCCGGACTGGAGCGGGCCGCGTCGCTGGACCTCACCGCCCTGCGGTCGCGGCTGGACGGGGTGACGGTGACCGTGGCCAGCGACGTCGACAACCCGCTCTGCGGTCCGCGGGGGGCCGCGGCGGTCTACGGGCCCCAGAAGGGCGCCACGCCCGGCGACGTACGACGGCTCGACGCGGCGCTGTCCGGGTGGGCGGACCTCGTGGCCGCGGAGACCGGCCGCGACCTGCGTAGCTCGCCGGGCGCCGGGGCCGCCGGTGGCGCCGGCTTCGCCGCGATGAGCCTGCTCGGCGCCGACCTGCGCCCGGGCATCGAGACGATGCTGGAGCTCGCGGAGTTCGAGGCGCGGGTGGTCGGCGCCGACCTGGTCATCACCGGCGAGGGCTCCCTCGACGCCCAGTCGCTGCACGGCAAGGCCCCGGTCGGGGTGGCGTCGGCCGCCGCCCGGCACGGCGTCCCGGTCGTCGCCGTCTGCGGCGTCTCGACCCTCACCGAGGCCGAGCTCGCCGGAGCCGGCATCACCCGGGCCTGGGCCCTGTTCGACCTCGAGCCCGACCCAGCGCGCTCGATGGCCGAGGCGGCCCTGCTGCTCGAGCGCGTGGCCGCCCAGGTGGCGCTCACCCTCTAGGGCGTCGGCAGTTCGGGGTGCGATGCAACCGATCCGGTCCCCACGGCGTCTGAGTGGACATGGGGATCAGGTCCGCGGACACCTGGACACGTCGTACGGCGACGGTCGTCGCCCTGGCCTTCCCGGTGGTGGCCGGTGCGGTGGCGCTGGCCGCGTCGGCGACGTACGAGGCGCCGCCGCGGGACGACGGGCGCTCGCCGGGGTGGCAGACCATCGACCACCGTGGCCTCGACGTCGAGATCCCGGCCTCCTGGCACCGCGCCGACCTCGGCGGGTGCGAGTTCGAGTACGAGCACTGGACCGTCTCCGCGGACGACGCCTGCGGGCAGGGCCCCGGGGTGTCCTTCTACGCGTCGGCGACGTACGACGCCGCGCGCGGACCCGGCGTACGACCGGACCCTCCCGCCCCGGGCCCGCGCCGGTGGTCGGGGTACGAGGTCGCGGGTGACGTCGCCGTCTACGTCACCGCCGTGCACCGTGGGGTCGCGCAGCGTGTCCTGGCGTCCCTGGAGGCCGAGCCCGCCGTCGGGTAGGCATGGACCCATGAGCGACATCGGGGTCGTGCGGGGCAGCCAGGTCGAGATCGCCTACGAGCGGCACGGCGGACCGGGCGGGTGGCCCGTCGTCCTCCTGCACGGCTTCCCGTACGACCCCCGGTGCTACGACGGGGTCGCCCCGCTGCTGGCCGCGGCCGGCGCCGACGTGGTGGTGCCGTACCTCCGGGGCTACGGCCCCACCCGCTACGTGCACCTGGACGTCCTGCGCTCGGGCGCCCAGGCGGCCCTCGCCCAGGACCTGCGCGACCTCGTCACCGGGCTGGGCCTGGAGCGACCCCTGGTCGGCGGCTTCGACTGGGGCGGGCGCGCGGCGTGCGTCGCCTCGCTCCTGTGGCCCGACCTGGTCGGCGGGCTCGTCACCGTGGGCGGCTACAACGTCCACGACGTCGCCACGATGGCCACCACCCCCGCGGAGCCCGCGGTCGAGAGCCGCCTCTGGTACCAGTGGTACCTCCACTCCGAGCACGGCCGCCGCGGCCTCGACCGCTACCGCCGGGAGCTCGCCCGCCAGCTGTGGGACGAGTGGTCGCCGACCTGGTCACCGGGCGACGAGGTCTTCGCGCGGACGGCCGCCTCGTTCGACAACCCGGACTTCGTGGACACCGTCGTCCACTCCTACCGCCACCGCTACGCCCTCGTGCCCGGCCACCCCGACCACGAGCGGTCCGAGCGGACGATCGCGGCCCAGCCCCCGGTCGTGGTCCCGACCATCGTCGTCGACTCCACGGCCGACCCGATCGCACCGCCGTCGACGACCGCGGCCCACCGGGAGCACTTCACGCAGCTCGTCGAGCACCGGCTCGTCGAGGTCGGCCACAACCCGCCGCAGGAGGACCCCTCCGGGTTCGCCGACGCGGTGCTGACGTTGCGTCGGTACCTGGCCTGAGCCGGGCGCCTCACCCGGCGGTGAGGGGGCGGCCGGCGAGCCAGGTGGCGGCGACGAGGGGGACGCCGGGACGGTAGGCCAGGTGCAGGTACGACGGCGCGTCGAGGACGACGAGGTCGGCGCGCATCCCGGGCACCAGCGCGCCGACGTCCTCGCGCAGCAGCGCGTCGGCGCCCCGCTTCGTGGCGGCGTACGTCGCCTCGGCGGGGCTCATCCCCATGTCGCGCACGGCCATCGCGACGCAGAACGGGATCGACGAGGTGTAGCTCGAGCCCGGGTTGCAGTCGCTCGCCAGCGCCACGCGGACCCCGGCGTCGAGCAGGCGGCGGGCGTCGGGCCACGGCTGGCGCGTCGAGAACTCGACCCCGGGCAGCAGGGTCGCGACGGTGCCGGAGTCGGCGAGCGCGTCGACGTCCGCGTCGTCGAGGTAGGTGCAGTGGTCGACGGCGGCGAGGCCGAGCTCGCAGGCGAGCTGCACGCCGGGTCCGGGACCGAGCTGGTTCGCATGCAGGCGGCCCCGCAGCCCGGCCACCTCACCCGCCGCGAGGATCGCCCGTGCCTGGTCGGCGTCGAAGGCGCCGGTCTCGCAGAAGACGTCGATCCACCGGGCGTACGGCGCGCACGCCTCCAGCATCGGGCCGGTCACGATGTCGACATAGCGAGATGTCTCCACGTCCGCCGGGACGACGTGGGCGCCCAGGAAGGTGGTCTCCGGGGTGGCCCCGCGGGCGATGGCGAGCGACCGCGCCTCGTCGCGGACGGTGAGCCCGTAGCCGCTCTTGATCTCGACGGTCGTCGTGCCCTGCCGGCGCATCTCGGCGACGTGGCGCGTCACGGTGGCGGCGAGCTGCTCGTCGGTGGCGGCGCGGGTGGCGGCGACGGTGGTGCGGATCCCGCCGGCGGCGTACGGCGTCCCCGTCATGCGGGCCTCGAACTCCTGCGACCGGTCGCCGGCGAAGACGAGGTGGCTGTGGGAGTCCACGAACCCCGGCAGCACGGCCCGCCCGCCCAGGTCGTGGGCGAGGTCGGCGGCGGGCGCGTCGGCGGCCCGTCCGACCCAGGCCACGCGGCCGCCGTCCAGGACGACGGCGGCGTCGTGGACCAGGCCGAGCAGTCCGCCCTCGGTCGGGCCGGCGTCGGCCCGCGCCGGGTCGTTGGTGACGAGCTCGCCGATGCCGGTGAGCAGGGTGGTGGTCATCGCGGGTCCTCGCTGACGTCGGAGATGACGGCGGAGATCGCGGCCGCGAGCTCGCGGCCGAGGGCGGACCGGTCGGCCCGGCGGAACACGACGCGGCCGTCGACCACGGTGCGCAGGACGTCCTCGGCCGCGGCGGCGAAGACGGCGGTGCCGAGGTCGGCCCCGGTCCCCGCGGTGCGGACGCTCGCGTCGTCGAGGGTGACGAGGTCGGCGCGAGCGCCGACCTCGATCCGGCCGGCGTCGCCGAAGCCCAGGCTGGCGTGGCCGTCGGCGGTGGCGGCGGCGAGCAGGTCCGCGGCGGACCAGTGGCCGCGCCGCCCGGAGACCAGTCGCTCGTCGAGCTCGACGGCACGCGCCTCCTCGAGGAGGTCGATCACCGCGTGGCTGTCGGAGCCCAGCGTGAGTCGCGCGCCCGCCTCGCGCAGCGGCACCGAGGGTCCGACACCGTCGGCGAGGTCGCGCTCCGTGGTCGGGCAGAAGCAGGCGTGGGCGCGCGCGGCTCCGAGGGTGGCGACGTCGTCGTCGGTGAGGTGGGTGGCGTGGACGACGGACGTCCGCTCACCCAGCAGCCCCTCCCGCGCCGCCAGCCCCGTCGGGGTGAGGCCGGTCGCGGCGAGGCAGGCGTCGTTCTCGGCGGGCTGCTCCGAGAGGTGCAGGTGCAGCGGCCGGTGGTGCTCGGCGGCCCAGGCGGCGACCTCACCCATCTCCGCGGCGGGCACCGCCCGGACCGAGTGGACGGCGGCGCCGACGACCACGTCGTCCCGGTCGCCGACGGCGGCCTCAAGGGCGTCGACGCGGCGGCGCCACGCGGCGGCCGAGCCGTCGTCGTACCGGACCTGGGGGCCGCTCACCGGCTCGCCGAACCCGCCGGCGAGGTAGCAGGTGTCCAGCAGCGTGAGGCGTACGCCGGCCTGCCGGGCCGCCTCGACCAGGGCGAGGCCCATGGCGTTCGGCCCGCCGTCCTCGTCGTCGTACGGCGTCCCGTCGGGCCGGTGGTGCAGGTAGTGGAACTCCCCGACCGCCGTGATCCCCGCGGCGGCCATCTCCCGGTACGTCGCCCGCGCGAGCACCAGGTAGGTCTCCGGCGTGAGGCGGGCGGCGACGCCGTACATCTGCTCGCGCCAGGTCCAGAACGAGCCCTCGCCCCCGGTCGAGGCGGCGTGGGTGCGGCCACGGAGCGCGCGGTGGAAGGCGTGGGAGTGGGCGTTCGCGAGGCCGGGGATCGTCAGGCCCGGGACCTCCAGCGCGCGGCGGGGGCGGTCGGCGCCGGGGACGACCTCGGCGAACCGGCCGTCCTCGACGACGACGAGCACGTCGTCGGCCACGCCGTCGGGCAGCACCGCCCGCTGCAGGAGGTGGGCGGTCATGCGGTCAGCCGCTCCAGCGCGTCGGCGAGCGCCTCGACCCCGGCGAGGCAGTCCGCGGTCTCGGCGTGCTCGCCGGGCGCGTGGGAGACGCCGGAGGGGTTGCGGACGTGCAGCATCGCGGTCGGGATCCCCGCCTCCGCGAGCACGCCGGCGTCGTGACCGGCGCCGGTCGGGATCACCGGCAGGCCGCCCCCCTCGGCCACGGCGGCGTCGATGCGGGCGGTCAGGTGGGCGTCGAAATGGACGGGAGCGGTCACGGACTCCGCGGTGACCGTGACGGCGGTCCCGTCGCGGTCGGCCCGCTCCGTGGCCTGCCGCTCGACCGTCGCCACCAACGCCCGCACGGCCGCGTCGTCCGCTCCGCGGGCGTCCAGCCAGGCGCTGACCCGGCCGGGGACGGCGTTGACGCCGTTGGGGCTGACCTCGACGCGCCCGAAGGTCGCACGCAGGTCCGCGAGCCGCGCCTGCTTGTCCGCCGCGAGCGCCGTCATGGCGTAGGTGAGCATCGGGTTGCGCCGGTCCTCCATGCGCGTGGTGCCGGCGTGGTTGGCCTCCCCGGTGAAGTCGAACCGCCACCGCCCGTGCGGCCAGATCTGCGACCCCAGCGCGACCGGCACGTCGCGATGGACCAGGTCGCGGCCCTGCTCGACGTGCAGCTCGACGTACGCCGCGACGCCGGCGAGGACGTCGACGTCGTCGCCGCGCTCCAGCGGCGTCGGGTCGAGGCCGGCGGCGACGAGCGCGTCGGGCAGCACCACCCCGCCGCGGTCGACCAGCTCGCGCGCATCCGCCCACGACGCCGCGCCCACGGCCAGCCGCGAGCCGAGGCAGGCACGCCCGAAGCGGGAGCCCTCCTCCTCGACGAACGCCGCCACGCCGAGCGGCCGCGTGGGCGCGTGGCCCCGCTCGCGCAGCCGGTCGACGGCCGCGAACGCGCTCACCACGCCCAGCGGGCCGTCGTACGCGCCGCCGTCGAGGACGGAGTCGAGGTGGGAGCCGGTGAGGACGCCGTCGTCCGCGGGACCCTGCGCCAAGTCCCACCACGCGACCTGGTTGCCGAGCGCGTCGACGACGAGCCGGAGGCCCCGCGCGGTCGCCTGCTCGACGAACCACGAGCGCAGCTCGGTCTCGGCGGACGTCCACGGCTGGCGGAAGTAGCCGCCGCTCGCGGCGGACCGCCCGACCGGGGCGAGGTCGCGCCACATCTGCTCGAAGGTCATGATCCGCTCCCATGGAGTTCGCCGAGGTCGTCCGTCGTCGCCGCATGGTCCGCCGGTACGCCGAGCAGCCCGTCGACCCGGTCGTCCTCGACCGGGTGGTCGCCACCGCGCTGCGCGGGCCCAGCGCCGGCTTCACGCAGGGCACGTCGCTGCTGGTGCTCACGGAGCCGGACGGGGTCGCGGGCTTCTGGACCGCCACGGCCGAGCCCGGCGCGGCCGGCGGCTGGCTCGACGGGATGCGCGGCGCACCTGTCGTCGTGGTGGTGTGGGCCGACGAGGCGGCGTACCGCGACCGCTACGCCGAGGCCGACAAGGCCCGCGCCGACCAGTCCTTCGACGTCCCGTGGTGGCACGTGGACGCCGGCATGGCGGCGTTGCTGCTGCTGCAGGCCTGCGTCGACGAGGGGCTCGGGGCCTGCTTCTTCGGCGTGCCGGCGCGGTCGTGGGACGCGCTGCGGGCGGCGTACGGCGTCCCGGCGGGGCTGGTCCCGACGGGCGCGGTCACCGTGGGCCACCCGGCGGAGGTGGGGGCGTCCGGCTCCCCGACCCGCCGCGCGCGGCGCGACGCGGACGAGCTCGTCCACCGCGGGCGCTGGGGTCGCTGACACCCCGTCAGTCCACCGGTCCGGCGTACCCGGCGGCAACCGGGGGTGGCCGGGCGGGGTCTCGGATGCGAGACGGGGTCACGGTTGAGTACCGCCGCTCAGGCGACCCGGGGCGGCGCCGTACGACCATGGAGCCATGACGCTCGCCGCCCACCCCGCCACCCGCCCGTCCACCGCCCCGGGCCTGGCGTGGCGCCTGCCGGTCGCCCTGCTGGCGGGCTGCGTGATGAGCTGCACGGCGGTGGTCTTCGCCTATCTCGGCCTGTGGGGCTTCGGCCTGGCGGTCCAGGAGGGCGTCTCCCAGGGGTTCTTGCTGGCCTATGGCGCCGGGCTCGTGATGCTGCTGATCGTCGTCCTCGTCGGATCCGCCCTGGTGTGGCGTGCCCTCCTGGGCCGGGCCTGGTGGCTCGGGCTCCCCACGGTCGCCCTCGGCCCCCTGGTCCTCGCGGCGCAGGTCGGCCTGCTGTGAGCCCCGAGGTCCCCGCGGGCGTGGGGACCCGGCTGGCGGTCGGCCTCGTGGTCCTCGCCACCGTGGCCGCCGTGCTCCTCGCGGCGACGCTCGGGACCTTCTTCGTCGGGTACGCCGCCGGCACCGCCTGCACCCCCGACGGCGAGGGTCCGCCGTGCGCGCGCACCACCGTGCTGCCCTGGACCAACGTCGGGCTCCAGGTCGTGCTGCTGGCCGCGAGCCTGGCGTGGAGCCAGGCCCTGCGCCGGCGAGCGGCCTCCGGTGGCGGCGCGGTCGGGTTCACCCTCGCGGTGGGCCTCGGCACCGCCGTGCTGGCCGCCGTCGTCGTCGGGCTCCTGATGGCGGTCGCCGACGTCTGAGCGATCCCTCCGGCGGCCTCGTACGCTGGGGGCGAGGTGATGGCGATGAGCGAGCAGCCCGACCGAGAGCGCGACCCGCGCACCGGGAAGGCCGCGGCCGCGCTGCGGATCCAGCACCAGACCTCCTGGGTGGACCTCCAGATCCGCAAGGCGCAGGAACGCGGCGACTTCGACGACCTGCCCGGGTCCGGCAAGCCGCTGGACGAGCTGATCGGACGCGGCGACGACCCGGACTGGTGGGTCAAGCGACTGATCGAGCGCGAGAAGATCACCGGCGTCCTGCCGCCCGCGCTGCAGCTCCGCAAGGACGACGCCGTGCTCGACGAGCGGCTGGACGCGCTGACCGCGGAGTCCGAGGTCCGCCGCGAGGTCACCGAGTTCAACGCCCGGATCAAGCACGCCCTGCTGACCAACCTCGGCGGGCCGCCGGTCATCACCGCACGTCGCGACGTCGAGGCCGAGGTCCAGGCGTGGCACGCCCGCCGTCGCGCCCGGGCACTCGAGCAGGCCGCCGTACGCCGGACCGCCCCGGAGCCGACCGGGGAGCCGCGTCGCCGCTGGTGGGCCCGCTCGCGCCGCGCCGGCTGAGCGCGGTCCCGGGCACGAAGGACAGGAGAGATCACCCGAGGGAGGCCGTCCGGGGCCTGATCGGGGTCATCTCTCCTGTCCTCCGCGCAGCCGCCCGGCCCGGCCCGCTCGTCACGTGCCATGCGTCACATCGCCGGGGGGCTACTTCCGAGTAGGTTGCGGCCCATGCGACCTGCTCGTGACTTCTTCACGCCCCTCGCCGTCGGAGCCCCGCAGCCGCTGCGGGAGATCCCGCCCCGCCCGAGCCGCGCGATCCACTTCTTCGACCCGTCCAACGAGAAGATGGCGGGCAAGGTCCCCGGCATGGTCGGCACCGTCGACGTGCTGCTCGGCAACCTCGAGGACGCCGTCAAGGCCGCCAACAAGGAGGCCGCCCGCGAGGGTCTCGTACGGATCGCGCAGGAGACCGACTTCGGCAACACCCAGCTCTGGACCCGGATCAACGCGCTCGACTCGCCCTGGGTGCTCGACGACCTGACCCGGCTGGTCACGGCGATCGGCGACCGACTCGACGTGATCATGGTCCCGAAGGTGCAGGGCGCCGAGGACATCCACTACGTCGACCGTCTGCTGGCCCAGCTCGAGGCGAAGGCCGGGCTGGAGAAGCCGCTCATGGTCCACGCGATCCTCGAGACCGCCCGCGGCATGGCGAACGTCGAGGAGATCTGCGGCGCCAGCCCCCGCATGCAGGGCCTCTCCCTCGGCCCCGCCGACCTCGCCGCGGACCGCCGCATGAAGACCACCCGCGTCGGCGGCGGCCACCCCGGCTACCTCGTCCGCCAGGACCCCACGGACGGCAGCGCGGAGGCGATCGCGGCCGAGCGGACGTCGTACCAGCAGGACCTCTGGCACTACACGATCGCGCGGATGGTCGACGCCTGCGCGATGCACGGCATGTCGGCGTACTACGGGCCGTTCGGCGACATCGCCGACACCGTCGCGTGCGAGGACCAGTTCCGCAACGCCTTCCTCCTCGGCTGCGTCGGCGCCTGGTCGCTGCACCCCAAGCAGATCGAGATCGCCCACCGCGTCTTCAGCCCCAGCCCGGAGGACGTCGCCCACGCGCGGCGCGTCGTCGAGGCGATGGGCGACGGCACCGGGGCGGTGATGCTCGACGGCAAGATGGAGGACGACGCCTCCCTCAAGCAGTGCCTGGTGATGGTCGACCTCGCCGAGCAGCTCGCCGCCGCCGACCCGGCGCTGGCCGAGCGGTACGCCGCGGCCGAGAAGGAGGCCTCCGCATGAGCGACTTCACCCCCCTGCGCTCGGTGCTCTACATGCCGAGCTCCAACGCCCGGGCGCTGGAGAAGGCGAAGACGATCGACTGCGACGCGCTGATCCTCGACCTCGAGGATGCCGTCGCCCCCGACGCCAAGGCCGACGCCCGGGAGGCCGCGTGCGCCGCGGCCGCCTCGGGCGAGTACGGCCGCCGCACCCTCACCATCCGCGTGAACTCGATCGGCACCGAGTGGCACGACGCCGACCTCGCCGCGGCCGCGCAGGCCGGCCCCGACGGGATCGTCGTCCCGAAGGTCGGCTCGGTCGAGGAGGTGCAGGCGCTGGTCGCCGCGATGGAGGCGGCCGGAGCCCCGGACCACACGAAGCTCTGGGCGATGATCGAGACCCCCGACGGCATCCTCGACACCCGCGCCATCGCCCGCGCCTCCGACCGGCTGACGGTCTTCGTGCTCGGCACGAACGACATCGTCAAGGAGCTGTACGCCGAGCACGTGCCGGGCCGCTGGAACATCCTGCCGTCGCTGCACCAGGTGCTCCTCGCCGCGCGGGCCGCGGGCGTCGAGGTCGTCGACGGCGTCTACAACGACGTCAAGGACACCGAGGGCTTCCTCGCCGAGTGCGACCAGGGCCGGCGGATGGGCTTCGACGGCAAGACGCTGATCCACCCCGGCCAGGTCGAGGGCGCCAACAGCGCCTTCTCCCCGTCCGACGCCGCGATCGAGGACGCCGAGGGGCTCATCGCCGCCTTCGAGGAGGCGGGTTCCGGCGTGGCGACGTACAACGGCCGCATGGTGGAGCAGCTCCACGTCGACACCGCTCGTCGCACCCTCGCGATCGCCGAGGCGATCCGCGCGCTGGAGGCCTGAGGTCGGTCTCAGTCCAGCGGGCGCAGCTCGTCGGCGTACGAGACGGACCAGCGGCGCATGACGCCGTCGTCGCTGATGGAGTACTGACCCATCCGCCACAGCGGCGGCGAGTAGGCGTGGATCGAGACCGACCCGTCGACGGCGCCGACCATGCGGTGGATGTGGTCGGGGCCGAAGGAGAACGACGCGCCGGCGACGGCGGTGCGCTCCTCGGCCTCGCCGCCGAGGCGGGGCTTGGACTCCGTGACGGCGCCGCGGGTCACGGCGACCGCGCCGGACGAGGTGTCGTGGTCGTGCCAGCCGGTGTCGTCGACGGTGTTCCAGCACAGGAGCCACACGTCGACGTGGGCGTCGCGGAACAGCGAGACGTAGTGACGCCCGCCGGTGTCGTGGCGGGCGTGCTCCGCCCAGGCCTCTGGCCGGCCGGCGAGGTCGGTGACGAGCGCCTCCAGCTCGGCCGGGTCCAGGACGCGGGCGGGGACGTCGGGCAGCTCCTCGGGGGCGAGCACCGTTCCGGTGGTCGCGGCGCCGGGGGAAGTCGGAGCCAGGGTCATCTCGTGCCTCCTTCAGACGGGTCGTGGTGCGGGACGGAGCAGTCGGTGCGGGTTCGCGACCCCCAGGGCGTGGGCGAAGGCCTCGCCCAGACCGGGATCGCTCCTCGGGTCGAACGCCTCTGCGTAAGGTGCGTCCGACCCGAGGACGAGCGGGTCGACGCCGACGACGCGAGCGGTCGCGTCGACGGCGCGGGCGCCGTACGAGGAGGTCTCGTAGAAGACGCCGGGGTCGACGGCACCGAAGGTGCCGCCGCGAGCGACGAGGCGCTCGTGGTGGAGCGGGGCGAGGCCGGCCAGGCCGACGAAGCAGATCCGCAGGTCACCGAGCAGGCTGCGGCCCGCCACGTGCCAGGCGTACCAGGCGGCGGCCTGCTGGGCGGGGTACGACGCCAGGGCGGGCCACCAGCACGGGGTGCCGACGGCGCCCGCCGGCGCGGGACCGGGGTGGACCATCACCGGCAGGTCGGCACCCTCCGCGAGCGCGAGGCGGGGTGCGAGGCGCTCGAGCGACGCGGGGTCGGTCATCGCGGTCGCGGGCACCTGCAGCCCGACCACGTCGGGGCGCGAGAGCGTCGCGGCCAGGTCGCCCAGGTCGGGGTCGGCCAGCGCCGGGGCCGCCCACCGGCGGTGGTGGCTCTCGACCTCGCCGGTGTGCCAGGCGTCGAGCAGCGGCCGCGCCTCGTCGGGGTGGAGGTGCTCGATGCCGAGGGGGCTGGAGAGTGACAGCAGGGTGGTGCCGACGCCGTCCGCACGGTCCTGCTTGGCGCGGAGCTCGAGGTCGTGGTCCGCCGCGTCCACCTCGTACGGCGCCTCGCCGTCGAGGTGGAGCGTCCATCCGTCAAGGTACGGCGCGCGGCGGCGACGGCGCAGCGCGTCCACCAGCGCTGCGGGCCACACGTGCTGGTGGCAGTCGACCGTCTCCCCTGCGTGCATCAAAGTAGAGTAACTAGGTTGGCTTTATCTGCAACTCAGGAGCGCTCTCCGGCGCGTCGGCTGTGGAGAGCGGGCCGCACGGCAGCACCGATCACCGGTCACTCGACGGGTGTCGGGACGCGAGGGGGTGGTGCGGCCTCAGAGGGGGCCGCGACGCTTGCGCAGCTGCTCGTCGAGCCAGACCTTGGCGGTGCCGGCGTACCCGGCGACGTCGTGGACGAGACCGCCGATCGTGTCGGTGGCGTTGCCGAAGGCCTCGGTGTAGCTGGCCGCGGCGTCCTTCGCGGCGCTGCTCATGCTCGCCTCCGCGTCGTCGATCCGGCGGGGGTAGCCGCCGCCGACGAACCGGGCGTACTCGCCCGTCTCGATCCACCGCCGCAGCTCCGCGGCGCGAACGACCGCGAACGGGTGGCTGGCGTTCTCCACGAGCAGCATCTTCAGCACGGAGTCGCGTAGGCCGCCGGCGCCGAGGTACTCCTGCCCCTGGGCCTGGAACGACGTCGGGTCGAGGTCGGCGAGGTGACCACCGCTGGCAGTCTGCATGTGCACCCGCAGCGCGATCGCCGGGTCCTGCGTCGCGAGCAGCGCGGCCCGGTCGGCGGAGAGCTCGGACTTGCGCGACCACTCGTTGAGCGCCGCGATGATCCCGCGGATCGCCAGGCCGCCGACCGGCACCGCGTTGAGGACGCCGCTCAGCGAGATCAGCCGCATCAGCAGGGTCTGGTAGAGCGCGTGACCGCTCAGCGCGTGACCGAGCTCGTGGGCGACCACGAAGCGGCGCTCGTCGGAGTCGAGCAGCGCGACCAGCCCGCTGGTCAGCACGATGAACGGCTTCTTGATCCCGATCGTGAACGCGTTGATCGTCGGGTCGGCGACCACGAACATCTCGGGCAGCTCGGTGCCGAGACCGCTGCCCTCCCCCGTCGCGTCGAGCACGCTCGCGACGTCGAGCAGGGCGTAGTGCAGGTCCGGGAACTGCCGCTCGTCGACCCGCACCGCGGTGCCGAGGAACGCGAGCCGCACCGCCCGCTCGTTGACCAGCCCGACCACGGCCTTGAGGACGGTGTCGAAGCCCTTCAGCTTCCGAAGCGCCACCAGCGCACCGCGGTCGGCCGGGTGCTCCCAAGCGCGGGAGCTGATGCCGGGCAGCGGCGTACGGCGGCGCATGGGTGCGGCGGTCATGACCTCACCCTTCCACCACCGCTGGCGTCGTACACCTGCCTGAACCGGCACGCGGGGTGACCGGGCTCAGTCGAGGACGAGCCGCTGGTGGCCGTCGAGCAGCTCGCGCGCCGCGTCGAGGTGGCCGGCGTGGGTGGTGGTCTCGACGAGCACGTGCAGCAGGATCTCGCGGGCGTCGTCGTACGGGATCCCGCCGTCGTCGTCGAGGGCGGGCGCCGTGTCGGGTGCCGTCGCCAGGACGATCTGGTCGGACCGGGCGCACTCGGCGCGGTAGGCCTCGAGCTCGGCGGCGATCGTCGTGGGCTCCTCCAGGGTCCACCCCTCCCGGCCGACCGGCAGCCACACGTCCTGCCCGGCGAGGACGCGGGCGAACCACCACCGCTCGACGTCCAGCGCGAGGTGGCGGACGACGGCCAGCGGCGACCAGCCCGACGGCAGCACCGGCCGCCGGGCCTGCTCCTCCGTCAGCCCCTCGAAGACACCCTCGACGTGGCGTCGCTTCGCGCGCAACCACTCGAGGGTGAGGTCACGGTCGGGGTGCGCTGAGGCCATCGGGTCATCCTCGCAGGACGGTCACGGGGTCTCGAGGCTCGTCGCCGAGGCTCCTCGCACCTCGACCACCGATCGGTCCGACCACCGATCAGCCCGGCCGGCGACCGGTCAGCCGGTGACGCCCTCCTCGGTGAGGAACTGCTCGGCGACGACGGCGGGGTCGGCCTTGTCGAGCTGCACCATGGCGAGGTACTCCGTGAGGTTCTCGGTGGTCAGCGCCGCCGAGACGGCGTTGAGCGCCTCCTCGACCTCGGGCGTGACGGCGTCCGAGCGGATCAGCGGCAGGATGTTCTGCACCGCGAAGAGGTTCTCGGGGTCGTCGAGGACGACCCAGTCGTTCTCCACGATCGAGGAGTCGGTGGAGAAGACGCTGGCCACGTCGACGTCGCCGTCGAGCAGCGACGTCTTGACCAGGGGTCCGCTGGAGTCGAGGGGCTTGTACTCCTCGAACTCGAGGCCGTAGACGTCGCGGAGGCCGGGGACGCCCTCGGTGCGGTTCTCGTACTCGGGGCTCGCACCCAGGACGAGCTGGTCGGCGACCGGCTCCAGGTCGGCGATGGACTCGAGGTCGTACTCCTCGGCCGTCTCGCGGGTGACGGTCAGCGTGTCCTTGTCCTCCGCCGTGGAGCGCTCGAGGGTCTCGCTGCCCTCCGGCAGCACGTCGGCGAGCGCCGCGTCGACCTCGTCGGAGGTGTTGACGTCGTCCGGGACGGCGTCGGGGGCCACCAGGTAGGCGAGCAGCGCCCCGTTGTACTCGGGCAGCAGGTCGATCGACCCCTGCTCGAAGGCCTCGAGGTAGACCTCGCGGGCGCCGATGTTGGGGGTGTACTCCACCTCGACGCCGGCGTCCTCCAGGGCCTGGCCGTACATCTGCATCAGCAGCTCGTTCTCGGGGAAGTTCGCCGAGCCGACCGTGATCGAGTCGGCGTCGGTACCCCCCCCACCCCCGGTGAGGGGGTCGCCGCCGCCGTCGGAGCCGCATGCCGTCAGCGCCCCACCCAGCAGCAGGGAGAGCGCCGCGGCCCCGACGGCGGCGCGGGTCACGAGATCACGCCCTCGTCGGTGAGGAACTGCTCGGCCACGACCGAGGGGTCGGCGTTGTCCAGCTGGACCATGGCGAGGTACTCCGTGAGGTTCTCGGTGGTGAGGGCCTCGGAGACGGCGTTGAGCGCCTCCTCGACCTCGGGGGTGACGGCCTCGGACTGGATCAGCGGCACGATGTTCTGGGCCAGGTAGAGGTTCTCCGGGTCCTCGAGCACGACCCAGTCGTTCTCGGTGATCGCGGAGTCGGTGGAGAAGATGTTGGCGACGTCGATGTCGCCGTTCTCCAGCGCCTCCTTGGTCAGCGGACCGCCGGCGTCGAGGGCGCGGAACTCCTCGAACGTCAGGCCGTAGACCTCCTCGAGCCCGACGAGGCCCTGGAAGCGCTCCTCGAACTCGGGACCGGCGCCCACGACGAGCTGGTCGGCGACCGGCTCCAGGTCGGCGATGGAGGCCAGGTCGAACTCCTCGGCGGTCTCCTGGGTGACCGTCAGGGTGTCCTTGTCCTCGGCCTCGGACTGCGGCAGGGTCTCGCTGCCCTCGGGCAGGACGTCCTGGAGCGCGTCGTAGACCTGGTCGGGGTCGGTGACGTCCTCGGGCACCAGGTCGGGCGCCAGCAGGTACGACAGGAGCGCGCCGTTGTACTCCGGCAGCAGGTCGATCTCGCCGCCCTCGAACGCCTCGAGGTAGACCTCGCGGGCGCCGATGTTGGGCTGGTACTCGACGTCGACGCCGGCGTCCTCGAGGGCCTGGCCGTACATCTGCATGAGCAGCTCGTTCTCGGGGAAGTTCGCCGAGCCGACGGTGATGGTGCTGGTGTCGCCGTCGCCCCCGCCGCCGGACAGCGGGTCGCCCCCGCCGCCGTCGTCGTCGGAGCCGCAGGCGGTGAGGGCGCTGCCGGCGAGCAGGGCGCTCGCGGCGAGGAGGACGGTGGAGCGGGTACGACGCATGGCTGGTGCCTCTCGTGGTTCGGGACGGGTCGGTGAGGTCAGGTCGAGGAGCCCGCGTGGCGGGACGTGGTGGTGGCCGAGCCGAGGGCCTGGGCCGTGTCGTGGCCGCGCTCGGCTGCGCGCCGGGTGCGGCTCGTGGTGCGCCGCTTCGCCGCGCGCCCGTCGGTGCCCGGGGACACCAGGACCCGCTGGACGCCGGAGATGGCCAGGTCGAGCAGGACGGCGAGGACGGCGACGAGCACGGAGCCGGCGACGACCCGGGGGTAGTCGCGCAGCGCGAGGCCGCTGAACAGGTAGCGGCCGAGGCCGCCCTGGCCGACGTACGCCGCGATGGTGGCGGTGGCGACGACCTGCAGGACGGCGTTGCGCAGGCCGCCCATGATGATCGGCAGCGCCACCGGCAGCTCGACCTGCGTGACGATCTGCCGCTCCCGCAGGCCGATGCCGCGGGCGGCGTCGACGACGGCCGGGTCGACCGAGCGGATGCCGGCGTACGTCGTGGTGAGGATCGGCGGCACCGCCAGCGCGACGAGGGCCGCGATGACCGGGACGAGGCCCAGCCCGGCGAGGGCGAGGACCAGGAACAGGATGCCGATCGTCGGGACGGCGCGGGCCGCGTTGCCGAGGTTGATCGCGAAGAACGCGCCCTTGTTGGTGTGGCCGATCAGCAGGCCGATGGGGAAGGCGATGACGGCCGCGACGAGGACCGCGACCGCGGTGTAGCCGAGGTGCTCCAGGATGCGGGTCGGGAAGCCGTTGGGGTCGAACGTCCAGTTGGCCCCGTCGAGCAGGTAGGAGAAGTAGCCGCCCATCTCAGGCCCCCTGTCGCAGTCGGGTCCACGGCGTGACCGCCCGCTGGACCAGGACGATCACCAGGTCGGCGACGACGGCGAGGGCCACCGACAGCACCAGGCCGATCACGATGGGGGGCGGGTAGAACCCCAGCTGGAACCCGCGGGTGAAGAGCTGGCCGAGACCCCCGATGCCCACCAGCGCGGCGATGCTGGCCATCGAGACCGACGCGACGGTCGCGACCCGCAGGCCGGACAGGACGACGGGCAGCGCGAGGGGCAGGTCGACGGCGAACCAGCGCCGCACCGGCTTGTAGCCCATCGCCGTCGCGGCCTGGACGATCAGCGGGTCGATCGACGACAGGCCGTCCGCGGTGGTCCGCACGAGCAGCGCGAGGCCGTAGATCGTCAGCGCGATGACGACGTTGTTCGGGTCGAGGATGTTCGTCGACAGGATGCCGGGGATCACGAGGATCAGCGCCAGCGACGGGATCGTGTAGAGCACGCTCGACAGGGTCAGCAGGGGCACCCGCAGCCAGCCGTAGCGCACCACGAGGAAGCCGAGCGGCAGCGACAGGACGAACGCGATGACGACGGGGACCAGCCCGATGTAGAGGTGGTCCCGCAGCGCCTCGAGCACCGTCGAGTAGTTGATCTCGAGGTACTCCACCAGGTCGGAGAAGAACTCCACGACTCAGCCCTCGGCGCCCGTCGTGGACCGGCCGTGGCTGCGCAGCCGCTCGAGCTGCCGGGTGCGGAGGTGCTCGGCGACGACGGCGTGCCGGACGAGGCCGTCGACCCGCCCGCTGCCGTCGACGCGGACGGCGGCGCCGGCCGGGGACAGGATCGCGAGGTCGGTGACGCGCCGCATGGTGTCGGTGGCGGTGAAGGTGCCCTCGGTGGGAAGGCGGCTCTGCCCGTCGCCGTCCCAGCCCAGCGCGCGGCCGTCGCTGTCGAGGGCGAGGCGCAACCCCTCGACGACGGTGTCGGCGGGCTCGACCGGCAGGTGCTCGGCGGTGGTGAAGGACAGCCCGCGGTAGCCGCGGTCGCGACCCACGAAGCCGGAGACGAAGTCGCCGGTGGGGTCGGCCAGCAGCTGGTCCGGCGGCGCGAACTGCGCCAGCTTGCCGCCCTCGGCGAAGACGGCGACGTGGTCGCCGAGCTTGATCGCCTCGTCGATGTCGTGGGTGACCATGACGATGGTCTTGCCGAGCTCGCCCTGCAGGCGCAGGAACTCCTGCTGCAGGTCGTCGCGGACGACGGGGTCGACGGCCGAGAACGGCTCGTCCATGAGCATCACCGGCGGGTCGGCCGCGAGGGCGCGGGCGACGCCGACGCGCTGCTGCTGGCCGCCGGAGAGCTGCGCGGGGTAGCGGTCGGCGAGCTCGGGGCGCAGCCCGACGCGGTCGAGGAGCTCCCGGGCCTGGGCGCGGGCCTTCTTCTTCGGCGTCCCCGCGAGGATCGGGACGGTCGCGACGTTGTCGACGACGGTGCGGTGCGGGAAGAGACCGGCGGCCTGGATGACGTACCCGATGCCGCGGCGCAGGTCGGCGGGGTCGGAGTCGCCGACCGGCTTGCCGTCGATCCGGATCTGGCCCGAGGTGGGGTCGATCATCCGGTTGATCATCCGCAGCGACGTGGTCTTGCCGCAGCCGGACGGACCGACCAGGACGGTGATGGCGCCGTCCGGGATCGTCAGGTCCAGGTGGTCGACGGCGGTGGTGCCGTCGGGGAACGTCTTCACGACGTCGTCGAACTCGATCACTGCCGTCCTCCTCGGGGGCACCCTCTCCCCTGTCGGAGTGGGCGGCTCGTGCTTGTTCGAAGACAGATCAAACCACGCCAGTACCCACGGATCGCGCAGTCCTAGGCTCCGGACGTGGACGGAGACACCGAATACCCGACCGGCACCCACCGGCGGAGGTACCGCGCGCCCGCCCGGCCGGTCGCCGTCCCGGGTCTCGGACCCCACCTCGTGGCGGCCTTCGCGCACGCCGGCCCGGACGACGACCCGGTCATCGACCTCACCCTCGACGAGGCCGCCCTCGCCCCCGTGGTCCGCGGTCACGGGGCCCTCGCGTCGGCGCGTCACGAGGGCGCGGTCTACGGCCTCACCACCGGGGTGGGCGCGCTGCGCCACGTCGCGGTGGCCGAGGACGACTCGGTCGACCTGCCCGGCACCCCGCCGCCCATGACGGACGAGGAGGCCCCCGGCGGGGTCGGCGTACGACCCCACGGCAACCACACGCTGCGGCTGTGGCGCAGCCACGCCGCCGGGCTCGGCCCCGAGCTCGACGAGCCCACCGCCCGGGCGGCCATGCTGATCCGCCTGCACCAGCTGCTGCGCGGCAGCTCCGGGGTCCACCCGGCCCTGGTCGAGGCGCTGGCACTGGCGCTGCGGACCAGGGCCGTCCCGTCGGTCCGGCCGATGGGGGCGATCGGGACCTCCGACCTCAGCGGGCTCGCCCAGCTCGGCCTGACGCTCGTCGGTGAGCTGCCCTGGCGCTCCGGCGGGATCCCGGCGGCCCCCGCGGTGTCGGGCGACGGCCTGCCGTTCCTGTCCTCGAGCGCGGTCACGACGGCGGTGGGTTCCCTCGCCGTACGACGCCTCGTGGGGCTGTCCCGGACCGCGGAGGCCGTCGGCGCGCTGTCGCACCTGGCCCTGCGCGGCGCCGCCGAGGCGTACGACGCCCGCGTCCACGCCGGCAAGGACGACCCCGAGGCCGTGCGCGTCGCCGCCCGCATGCGGCACCTGCTGGGGCTGGACGACCCCGGCGTGCGCCGCGAGCACAGCCGGCTGCAGGACCCCTTCAGCCTGCGCTCGCTCCCCCAGGTCCACGCCCCGCTCGTGGAGGCGATCGCGGCGGCGGAGCGGGCCCTGACGGCCGAGATCGGCGCCGCGGCGGAGAACCCGATCCTCGTCGACGTGTCCGCGCTGCACCACGGGCAGTTCCACACCCAGCGGCTCGCCGCGGCGCTGGACGCGACCCGCGCGGCGACGTACGCCGTCCTGGCTCTGTCGACCTCGCGCACCAGCGCGCTGCTCAACCCCGACCTGACCGGGCTGCGGGCGTTCCTCGCGGCCGGGCCGGCGGACAGCTCCGGGCTGATGATCGTCGAGTACGTCGCCGCCGACCTGCTCGCCCGCGCCCGCGGGCTGACCCTGCCGACCAGCACCGGGCACGCGGTCGTCTCGCTCGGGCTGGAGGAGCACGCGAGCTTCTCGACCCAGGGGGCGCTGGCCACCGACGACCTGTCGCGGCTGACCTCGGACCTGCTCGGGGTCGAGCTGCTCACCGCCGTCCGCGCGCTGCGCATCGCCCCCGAGCGGCTGGCGGACTGCCCCGCCCGTCGCCTCTACGAGGAGGCTGCGGCGGTGCTGCCCGCGGTCGACGAGGACCACGTGCTGGGCCCGGGCCTGCGGGCGGCGGCCCAGCTCGTGCGCGACCACTCCGACCAGCTCGCGGACGCCTAGGGGGAGATCTGCCCTAGCCGCCGAACGCCACGCCGAACAGGCGACCGACGCCGTAGGTGAGCGCGAGCCCGAGCGCCCCGCCGAGCACCACCCGGGCGACGGCGACCCGGACCCGGCTCCGTCCGAGCCTCGCGCTCAGCGCCCCGGTGGCGCCCAGCGCGACGAGGACCGCGACCACGGTCACCGCCACGCGGGTGGCGGGGGTGGCCAGGAGCATCGCGGCCAGCGGCAGCAGGGCACCGAGGGTGAACGCGAGGGCGGAGGCGCCGGCGGCGTGCCAGGGGTTCGTGAGGGCCTCGGGGTCCAGGTGCAGCTCGACCTCGGCGTGGGCGCCGAGCGCGTCGTGGGCGGTGAGCTGCGTCGCCACCTCGCGCGCCGTGTCGGGGCGCAGGCCCTTGGCCTCGTAGAGCAGCGCGAGCTCCGCCAGCTCCTCGTCGGGCGTCGCGGCGAGCTCGGCGCGCTCCTGGTCGAGCTGGGCGGACTCGCTGTCGCGCTGGCTGCTGACCGAGACGTACTCGCCGAGCGCCATCGACACCGCGCCCGCGACCAGGCCCGCCACCCCGGCGGTGAGGATCGCGGACCGCGAGGACGTCGCCCCGGCCACCCCGACCACCAGGCCCGCGGTGGACACGATGCCGTCGTTGGCCCCCAGCACGCCGGCCCGCAGCCAGTTCAGGCGGGCCGCCATCGAGCCCGGCTCGTGGTGGACGGGCCCGGCTGCGCTCATGGTCCGGAGACTAGGGCGTGCCCGTCGTCCTCGACGGGGCGCAGCTCGTCGGCGTACGAGACCGACCAGCGGCGCATCACGCCGTCGTCGGAGATGGCGTACTGGCCCATCCGCCACAGCGGCGGGGAGTAGGCGTGGATCGAGACCGAGCCGTCCACGGCGCCGCTCATGCGGTGGATGTGGTCGGGACCGAACGCGAAGGAGCGGCCGGCGGGCACGGTCCGCGACGCGGCCTCGCCACCGAGGCGGGGGCGCCTCTCGACGACCGCGCCGTCGGTGACCACGACGGCGCCGGCCGAGGTGTCGTGGTCGTGCCACCCGGTGTCGTCCACGGTGTCCCAGCACAGCAGCCAGACGTCGACGTGCTCGTCGCGGTGGAGGCTGACGTAGTGGCGTCCGCCGGCCCGCTCGCGGGCGCTGTCGTGGGCGACGTGGTGCCGCCAGAGCTCCGGGCGGGCGGCCAGGCGCTCGACCCAGTCGCGGAGCTCGGCCTCGGCGAGCGTGCGGCCGGGGAGCTCGGGCAGCTCCAGGTCGTCCCGCGGGTGCGACGCGTCCGGGGCGAGGGTCATCGGGGGCCTCCCTGCAGCAGGTGGAGCGGGTTGGTGGAGCGGACGGCGCGGGCGAAGGCCTCGCCCAGCCCGGGGTCGGCGGCGAGGTCGGTGGCGACGGCGTACGGGCGGTCCGAGCCGAGGACCAGCGGGTCGACGCCGACGACCCGGGCCATCGCGTCGACGGCGCGGCCGCCGTACGAGGAGGTCTCGTAGAAGACGCCGGGGTCGATCACCCCCAGCGACCCGCCCCGCTGCGTCAGCCGCTCGTGGTGCAGCGGCGCGAGCCCGGCGAGGCCGACGAAGACGACCCGGAGGGTGGGCAGCAGGGCGCGGCCCGCGACGTGCCAGGCGTGCCAGGCGGCGGCCTGCTGGGCGACGTACGACGTCAGCGCCGGCCACCAGGAGGGCAGCGCCTCGGCGGTCGGCGCGGCGGGGCCGGGGTGGACGAGCACCGGCAGCCCGGCGGCCTCGGCGACGGCGAGCGTCGGGGCCAGCGCCTCGAGGCGGCCCGGGGTCGCCAGGGCGTCGGCCGGGACCTGGAGCCCGTGGACCCTCGGGTGGGCGAGCGTGGCGGCGAGCTCGCAGGGGTCGGGCTCGACGAGCCGCGGCGCGGCCCACAGCCCGTGGCCGTCGTCGAGGTGGTCGGCGAGGCCGTGCCACGCCTCGAGCAGCGGCGCGGACTCCGCGGCGGGGAGCCGCTCGATGCCGAGCGGTGCGGACAGCGACAGCAGCGTCAGGTCGACACCGTCGGCCCGGTCGGTCGCGCGGCGGGCCGCGAGGTCGTGGGCGGCGGGGTCGACGGGGCAGGCGGGTTCGCCGTCGAGGTGGAGCTCCCAGCCCTCGAGCCGGGGCGCGCTCCTCCGCCGTCGCAGGGCCTCGACGAGGGGCTCTGGCCACAGGTGCTGGTGCACGTCGAGGACGGTCGGCGGGGAGGATGGGAAGCGCTTCACAACAGGAGAAGTGAAGCGCTTCACACAGGGTCACGTCAACTCGTCGTCGGCCGCCTACGATGAGGCGGTGGTCAAGCGCCCGACGCTGCAGGACGTCGCCGTCGCCGCAGGCGTCTCGCCCGCGACGGCGTCGTACGCGCTGCGCGGACAGCGGGGCGCGGACGCCACCGTCGAGCGGGTGCGGCAGGCCGCCGAGCGGCTCGGGTACGACGCCGACCCGATCGCGCGCGCCCTCGCCACCGGCTCGACCGGGACGGTGGGGGTGCTCTGCGGCTCGACCCGGGACCTGTGGCAGCAGCGGCTCGCCGTCGACCTGTCGCGTGCCCTGATGGCGCGGGGGCGGCACGCGGTCGTCGCGGACGCGGACGGCGACCCGTCCCGCGAGCGCGCCCTGCTGGAGAAGCTGCGCGAGCAGCGCCCCGACGGCCTGCTCGTGGCGCCGCTCGACCCCGGCGCCGAGCACTGGTACGACGTCGCGGAGCGGTTCCCGGTCGTCTGCGTCGGCGAGCGGCTCCCCCGCGCCCCCTCGGCCGGGGCGGTCGTGTTCGACAACGACGCGGGCATGGCGCAGGTCTTCGACCACCTCGCCACCCTCGGCCACCGCCGTGTGGCCGTGGTGCTCCCGGCACGGCCGAGCACGCCGGACCGGCCCGCCGAGCACCTCGTACGACGGCACGCCGCGCGGGTCGGGGTCGAGGTCGAGCTGCTGCGCCCGCCCCCGGCGTCCGCGGACGTCACCGCGCTGCGCGACCACCTCGCGGCGAGCCTGACGGGTCCTGCGGTCGGGGTCACCGCCGTCTTCTGCCTCAGCGACTCGCTCGCCTTCGCGGTGCTCCGTGCCGCGGCGGTGCGCGGGCTCGCGGTCCCCGGCGACCTCTCGGTGGTCGGGTTCGAGGACCTCGACGTCGCCGACCTCGTCGGCCCCGGCCTGACCACGATCAGCTGGGGGACGGACGGCGTCGTCGACGCCGCCGTCGGCCAGCTGCTCACCAGCATCGAGGGCGAGACCACCCCCGTCCGCAGCACCATCGCCCCGCGGCTCGTCGTCCGCGGGTCGACGGGGCCACGGTCCGGGTAGTCCCTGACGGTGCGACCCCGATCCGGCCCCGCACACGGTCGGAACGTCAGGGACTACCCGCGCAGGGGGCCAGTCAGGAACCGGCGAGCAGCGGGCCGTCGAGGAGGTGCTGGAGGTCCTCGCCCCAGGGGCGGTCGAGGGTGGTCGCCGGCAGGACGGCGGCGAGCTCGTCGAGCAGCGAGGCCAGCGGGGGCGGGGCGTCGGCGAGCAGGTGGGGGGCGAGCAGCCGCGCCTGGTGGACGGCGAGGAGCCCGCAGGCCTGGACCTCCCGGGCCGCGCCGAGGGTGAGCCGCAGCTTCTCCGCGGCCTCCAGCGCGAAGGTCTGCACGTCCTCCTGGCCCCCGGAGGTCTCGACCGGGCCGAGCGGCGTGGACGCCCAGCCCGAGACCGCGTGGACGGCGGCCGCCGCGCGCTTGTGGACGGCGACCAGCCCGCCGTGCGGGCCCGGGTCGGAGGAGAGCTGGGCGGGCAGCCCGGAGACGACCGGGTCGAGCATCCGGTGCAGCCGGGCCGCACCGACCGCGGCGGTGTGGGCGAGCGCGACCCGCAGGCCGTCGAGACCGGCGGCGAGGTCGAGGCCGTGGAAGCCGGCGGTGCCGACGAAGGTCCCGTCCTCCGGCAGCCACGCCGGGGAGTCGGTGACGCCACCGAGCGCACGGTCGACCGCCCCGTCGAGCGCCGTGGCCTGCCGGGCGAGGTGCGCCAGGACGGGTCCGACGACCCGGAACGACACCGGCGCCTGCAGCCGCCTCACCGGGGCGGTGGGCGTGACGGGCGGGAGGGCCGCGGCGAGCTCGGACAGGACGCCGGCCAGGACGCGGTCACCGCGGGCGAGCGGCGGGGCGTACGGGTCGCGGCTGGCCCCGACGAGGGCGACCTGCGCGGCCGCGAGCCGGGTCTCCAGCGCGGCGGCCCGTCGTACGTCGTCGGCGCGGAGCAGGGCGAGCGCGGTCGCGACGGGCGTGCCCTGCAGCAGCGACAGGCCCTCCTTGGGGCCCAGCGCGACCGGCCCCACCCGCGGGGCACGGCCGAGCCAGCGTCCGACGCCGGCGAGGTGGCCGAACGCGTGGGCCAACGGGATGATCTCGCCGGCCGCGCCGGACCCGGTCCGGGGGACGGCGGGGACGGCGCCGTCCACGAGCAGCGCGGCGAGCCAGCCGCAGAGGTCGGCCGAGACGCCCGCGTCCCCGGACAGGAAGGTCCGCAGCCGCACCGCGAGCAGCGCGCGGGTCTCCCTCGGCTCGAGCCAGGGCGGTCCCCCGACGGCGCGCGCGAGCATGAGGCGCGCCGAGTGGTCGGTCTGCTCCTCGGAGGAGAGCTCGACGTCCGCGAGCGCGCCCATCCCGGTGGAGACGCCGTACGCCGGGGTGCCGCCGGCGAGCGCGGACAGCACCTCGTCGCGGCGTCCGCGCAGGGTCGTCAGCAGGTCGGGCGCCAGCTCGACGTCGGCCCCGCGGGCGACCTCGAGGATCGCGGCGGCGTCGAGGTCGTCGGGCCGGGCGACGTCGAGGGACTCCCCCGTCGACGGGCTCACCGGTGGGTCACCGGTAGCGCACCATCGTCCCGACGTCCGCGGCCTCCGCGCGCTGCAGCAGCAGGTGGCCGACGGCGACGTCGAGGATCGACAGCCCGCGGTGCCAGAACAGGATCCGCTCGGCGTCGGACTCCCGGCCCGGCCGCTCGCCGGTGACGACGGCGCCCAGCTCCGCGTGCAGCGTCTCGGCGGTGAGCGCCCCGGAGCGGAGGTGGGGCCGCAGCGCACCGAACTCGCCGGACTGCGCCTCCCGCCAGTCGTCGACGACGACCTTGTCCACGACGTCCAGCAGGTCGGGGGCCAGCGCGGAGACGGTGCCGTACGGCACGAGCAGCGACCCCTCCTTCAGCAGGTCGGTGGTGATCAGCGGCGCGGGCTCGACCAGGCGGGTGGCCTCCACCGCGATGTCGGCGCCGTCGAGAGTCGCCTCGGTGGACTCCGTGACCACGACGGGGGTGTCGAGGTCGGCGCGCAGCCGCTCGGCGAACGCCTCCCGCGACTCCGGGCGGCGGCTCGTCACCCGGATCTCGTCGAGGTCGAACATCGCGTCGAGCATCACGATGTTCGCGTACGCCGTCCCGCGCGCGCCGAGGTGACCGAGCACCTTGGCGTCGGACCGGGCGAGCCGCCGCGCACCGACCGCGGTCATGGCGCCGGTGCGGACCTCGGTGATCCAGGTGGCGTCGAGGATCGCGGCGGGCACCCCGGTGAGGGGGTCGTACAGCGTGAGCAGCGCGAGCTCGCTGGGCAGGCCGACGGTGTAGTTGTCGACGTAGTCGCCGACCACCTTGACCCCGGCGACGCCCTGCTCGCCGAGCGTGGTGACGCTGCCGCGCAGCACGTTGAAGTGCCCACGGCCGCCGTTGTCGGGCACGAGGTGGGTGCGCGGCTCGAACACGGTCTCGCCGCGGCCGTGCGCCGCGACGACGGCCTCGCAGGCGTCGACGACCTCGGCCGGCGTCGGCGCCAGGGCGTCGACGTCCGGTCCGGAGAGGAACCGCAGCCAGAGGGGATCGCTCATGGGGTCAGCCTCCCAGTGGGATGCGCACGCCCCGCTGGGCGGCCACCTCGCGGGCGCGGTCGTAGCCAGCGTCGGCGTGGCGGATGACACCCATGCCGGGGTCGTTGGTCAGCACGGCCTCGAGCCGGGCGCGGGCGAGCTCGGAGCCGTCGGCCACGCAGACCTGGCCGGAGTGGATCGAGCGGCCGATGCCGACGCCGCCGCCGTGGTGCAGGGAGACCCAGGAGGCGCCGGACGCGGTGGCGACCATCGCGTTGAGCAGCGGCCAGTCGGCGATCGCGTCGGAGCCGTCGAGCATGGCCTCGGTCTCGCGGTACGGCGAGGCGACCGACCCGCAGTCGAGGTGGTCGCGGCCGATGACGACCGGTGCCTTGAGCTCACCGGAGGCGACCATCTCGTTGAACTTCAGCCCGGCGAGGTGGCGCTCGCCGTACCCGAGCCAGCAGATGCGGGCGGGCAGGCCCTGGAAGTGGACCTTCTCGCCGGCCATCGTCAGCCAGCGGCGCAGCTTCTCGTCCTCGGGGAACAGCTCGAGGACGGCGCGGTCGGTCGCGGCGATGTCGGCGGGGTCGCCGGACAGCGCCACCCAGCGGAAGGGGCCACGCCCCTCGCAGAACTGCGGACGGATGTACGCCGGCACGAAGCCCGGGAACTCGAAGGCCCGGTCGTAGCCGCCCTTGCGGGCCTCGTCGCGGATGGAGTTGCCGTAGTCGAAGACCTCGGCGCCGGCGTCCGCGAACTCGACCATCGCCCGGACGTGGGCGGCCATGGAGGCCTGCGCGTCCTTGGTGAAGCCCTCCGGGTCGCGGTCGCGGTCGTCCTTCCAGTCCTCGAAGGCGACACCGGTCGGCAGGTAGGACAGCGGGTCGTGCGCGGAGGTCTGGTCGGTGACGACGTCGATCGGGGCGTTCCGCTCGAGCAGGGCCGGGAAGACCTCGGCGGCGTTGCCGAGCAGGCCGATCGACAGCGGACGGCGGGCGTCCCGCGCCTCGATCGCGAGCTCCAGGGCGTGGTCGAGGTCGCGGGCCTCGACGTCGAGGTAGCGGTGCTCGATGCGCCGCGCGATGCGGGCCGGGTCGACCTCGACGCAGAGCGCGACGCCGTCGTTCATGGTCACCGCGAGCGGCTGCGCGCCGCCCATGCCGCCGAGCCCGGCGGTGAGGGTGATGGTGCCGGCCAGGGTGCCGCCGAACGACTTGTCGGCGACGGCGGCGAAGGTCTCGAAGGTGCCCTGGAGGATGCCCTGGGTGCCGATGTAGATCCAGGACCCGGCGGTCATCTGGCCGTACATCGTGAGCCCGAGCTCCTCGAGGCGCCGGAACTCCTCCCAGGTGGCCCAGTCGCCGACCAGGTTGGAGTTGGCGATCAGCACGCGCGGCGCGTGGGCGTGGGTGCGCATGACGCCGACGGGCTTGCCGGACTGCACGAGCATCGTCTCGTCGTCCTCGAGGCTTTGCAGGGTGGCGACGAGGGCGTCGTACGCCTCCCAGGAGCGGGCGGCGCGGCCGGTGCCGCCGTACACGACGAGGTGGTCGGGGTCCTCGGCCACCTCGGGGTCGAGGTTGTTCATCAGCATCCGCAGCGCTGCCTCGGTCTCCCAGGACTTGCAGGTCAGCTCGGTGCCGCGGGCGGCGCGGACCGGCCGGGCACCCTCGGTGCTGAGGAGCGAGTTGGGCGGGGTCGTCGGGGTGCTCATCGAAGTTCTCCGATCGTGGCGGTGACGGCGTCGAGGACGGCGCCGGAGGCGACCAGCGCGACGCTGGCCTCGATCTCCGGCGAGAGGTGGCGGTCGGGTCCGGGGCCCTCGACGCCGTGCTCGCGGAGCAGGCGGACGACGGCGGCGGTGGCCGGGGACGGCGTGAGCGGCGCCCGCAGGTCGAGCGCCCGGGCGGCGGTCATGGTCTCGATGGCGACGACCCGGGCGAGGCCGTCGACGGAGCGGCGCAGCTTGCGGGCCGCGCCCCACCCCATGGAGACGTGGTCCTCCTGCATGGCCGAGGAGGGGATCGAGTCGACGCTGGCCGGGACGGCGAGCCGCTTGAGCTCGGAGACGACCGCGGCCTGCGTGTACTGGGCGATCATCAGCCCGGAGTCGACTCCGGGGTCGTCGGCGAGGAACGGCGGCAGGTCGTGGCTGCGGTTCCGGTCGAGGAAGCGGTCGGTACGACGCTCGCTGATGCCGGCGACGTCCGCCGCGGCGATGGCGAGGAAGTCGAGGACCTGGGCGACGGGGGCGCCGTGGAAGTTGCCGTTGGACTCGACGCGGCCCCCTCGGAGCGTGTCGTCGCCGTCCTCGCCGAACAGCACCATCGGGTTGTCGACGACGCTCGCGAGCTCCCAGCCGGCGATGCGGTCGGCGTGGTCGAGGGTGTCACGGGCGGCGCCGTGGACCTGGGGCGAGCAGCGCAGGGAGTAGGCGTCCTGGACGCGGTGGCAGTCGGGGCCCCGGTGGGAGGCGACGACGCCGGAGTCCGTCAGGATCGCGACGAGGTTGGCGGCGCTGGCGGCCTGCCCGGGCTGGGGTCGCAGCGCCATCAGCTCGGCGGCGAACACGCGGTCGGTGGCGAGCTGGCCCTCGACGCTCATGGCCGCCGCGACGTCCGCGGAGCGCAGGAGCACCCGCAGGTCGTGGATCGCCAGGACGAGCATCGCGAGCATGCCGTCGGTGCCGTTGATGAGCGCGAGGCCCTCCTTGGCGGCGAGCTCGACGGGCTCCAGGCCGGCGGCGGCGAGCGCCTCGGCGGCGGGCATCAGGACGCCGTCGGCGTCCCGGACCTCGCCCTCGCCGATCAGCGCCAGCGCGCAGTGGCTGAGCGGCGCGAGGTCGCCGGAGCAGCCGAGCGAGCCGAACTCCCGGACCACGGGCGTGATGCCGTGGCTCAGCAGGTCGGCGAGCAGCTGCGCCGTGACCCGCCGTACGCCGGTGTGGCCGGTCGCGAGCGTCGAGAGGCGCAGCAGCATGAGGCCGCGGACGACCTCCCGCTCGACCTCCGGGCCGGAGCCGGCGGCGTGGCTGCGGACCAGGGAGCGCTGGAGCTTCGCCCGCATGTCGGCGGGGATGTGGCGGGTGGCCAGCGCGCCGAAGCCGGTCGAGATGCCGTACGCCGGGGTCTCCCCCGCGGCCAGCTCCTCGACGACCGCGCGGCCGCGGTCGAGGGCGGCGTGCGCGTCCTCGGTCAGCCGGACGGCGGCGCCGCCGCGGGCGACCGCGACCAGCTGGGCGGGGGTGACGGGTCCGGGGCCGACGTCGACCGTGGTCTCGTGCGTGGCTGTGCTCACGTGTCCCATGGCACACCCGCGGCAGCCCCGGCCACCAGCACCGACGGCCCGGTGCTGTCTCGGATGTGAGACCGGTCAGGCGGCGTCGGACCCGCGATCGCCCCGGACGGCGCGGAAGGCGAGGCGGGCCCCCAGCAGGGCGACGAGGACCCCGATGACCACGGACGGCAGCAGCAGGGGCACCTCGAAGGCCCAGAGGGCGCCCAGGACGAGGAGCGCGAAGGCCACGTTGGCGGCGAAGGCGCGCGCCTCGCGGGCCACGGTCGGGAGGGGGCGGAGGGCGTTCATGTCGGAGATCAGGCTCATGACCCGAGCCTCGCGCCGACCACGCCGCCCCGGCAGTGCCTCGTCTCATCGGTCCCCCGTGACGAATGGCACCACCGGGGCGTGCACCCGCCACCCCCTAGCGGCGCCGACCCGAGAAGAGCAGGACGACGACGACCAGGGTGAGGACCACCCCCGCGGCGGCGAAGACCACCAGGGGGGTCGGCACGTCCGGCACGAAGAACGCCGGCAGCGACGAGACGGCGTTGACCACCAGCGCCCCGGCGAGGACCCGCAGCCAGACCCGGGAGCGCGTCCGCCACGCGGCGACGGTGGCCACGGTGCCGATCACGCCCAGGGCGACGACGAGGACCAGGATCGCGAGCGGCGGTCCGGTCTCGCCCTCCGGCGTCGGGACGGGGACGAGGCTGACGACGCTCATCAGGCCGCCGATCACGAGTCCCGTCCGCTGCGCGCGGGAGAGGGACAGGCGGTCGTCGAGGCCGCGGACGGCCCGTGAGTCGGGGTGGGCGCTGGTGCTCATGGGGGCTCCTGGAGGGACGGGCCGGTCCCGCTGACCGGCGGTGGACCGAGACTCCGTCGCGCCCGCCCGCACCGGGAGGGCGCTGCTTCCCATCCTCGCTCCCGACGGCCCCTCCGGGACCGGGACGTTCTTCCCGCGCTCCCGGGCCCCACCCGCGCGATGATGGACCGGTGGAGCAGCCTCCGGACCCGGTCCGGGTGGTCCTGGCGGACGACCACCCGGTGGTGCGTCGCGGGCTGCGGGCGCTGCTCGACACGCTCCCGGGCGTGCAGGTGGTGGGGACCGCCGCCGACGGCGAGGCGGCCGTCCGCGAGGTGCAGCTGACCCGTCCCGACGTCGTCCTGATGGACGTGCGGATGCCCGGGATCGACGGCATCGAGGCCACCCGGCGGATCCGCGGGAGCACACCCGGGACGGCGGTGCTGGTGCTCACGATGGTCGACGACGACGCGGGCGTCCGGTCGGCCCTCCGCGCCGGCGCCCGCGGCTACCTGCTGAAGGAGTCCGAGCAGGACGAGATCCTCGGCGCCATCCGGGCCGTCGCCGCCGGCCAGCTCGTCCTCGGCGGCGCCGTCGCCGACCGCGTCGGGGTGTTCCTGGACGGCGACGACCCGGTCCCCGCACGCCCCGCGCCGCCCTTCGCCGGGCTGACCGACCGCGAGCGGGAGGTGCTGGACCTGCTCGCCGGGGGGCGGTCGACGTCCGCCATCGCGGGGGCCCTGTTCCTCTCCCCGAAGACGGTCAGCAACACCCTCACCCGGGTCTTCACGAAGCTCGGGGTCGGCGACCGCACGGCCGCCGTGATCCTCGCCCGCGAGGCGGGGCTGGGACGGGGCGGTGACCCCGCGGCGGACGCGCCGTGAGCACCGAGGTCGCGCTCGCCCTGGTGGCCGCCTCCTGCCTCGGCAGCGCGGGCGTCGCGGCGGGCACAACCCGACTCCGCCCCTTCGCCGTCCTCCTCGCGCTGGTCGCCCTGACCCTCGGCGCCGGAGCCGTCGCGGGACTGCTCGGCGCCGACACCGCTCGCGGGGCCCTGCTCGTCGTGGGCTACTTCGCGGTGGCGCCCGTCGCCCTCACCGCCTACCCGCGCCCGGCCTGGCGCGACCCGTCGACACCGCTGCTCGCCCTGGTGGGGGCCGGGTGCGGGGGCGCGGTGCTCCTGGTCCCGAGCGAGGACGTCGCCGAGACGGCCGGGCTGCTGCTCGTCCTCGGGGTGGTCGGTGCGGGGTGGTGGAGGGTCGAGCGGTCGGACGGACAGGAGCGGCAGCTGCTGCTCTGGGCCGCCCTGGTGATCAGCCTCGGGACGCTGGTGCCGGCGCTGCTGGTCTTCGCCACCACCGGGAACGGCCTGGCGGTCGCCTCCGCCGTCGCCGGGTCCGTGGTCCCCGTGGCGCTGGTCGCCGGCGGCCGCCGCCCGGAGTCCGACGTCCGCTCCCTGGTGGTGCCCGCGGTCGTGACCGCACTGACGGGCTGCGGGTACGTCGCCGTGCTGGTCACGACGTGGCGGCTCCTCGACGCCTCGGGGACCGACGTCAACCGGGGCGGTCAGGCGCTGGTCGGCTTCGTCCTCGCGCTGGCGGTCACGCCCGTGGCCCGGCGCCTGCGCGGCGTGGTCGACGAGGTCCTCTTCGGCCACCGCACGGACCCCCTCGCCGCGGCCGCCCTCGCCACGGGCGCCATCGGGCAGGCCGGCGACGACCCTGCCGCGGCGCTGGCGGCCGTGCGCGAGGCGCTGGTGCTGCCCGGGCTCGCCCTGCACGTCGACGGGTCGGTCGCCGCCAGGGTCGGCGAGCTCGACCCGGCGCGCACCCTCCGTCTCTCGATCGCCGACGACCCCCCGGTCACGCTCGAGGTGGCGCTGCGTCCCGGCGACCTGCGGCTGTCGGCCCCCGACGACGACGTCCTGCGCATCGTCGCGCCGCTGCTCGCGCAGACCGTCCACGCCCGTCGGCTGGCGACCGAGCTGCACGCCTCCCGGGGCCGCGTGATCACGGCGGTCGAGGAAGAACGCCGCCGCCTGCGCCGCGACCTCCACGACGGCCTCGGCCCCCGGTTGTCCGGGATGGCCTTCACGACCGACGCGGCCCGCAACGTGCTCGCGGGCGAGGACCCCTCCGCCGCTGCCGACCTGCTCGCCGACGTCCGCGCGTACGCCGTCGCGGCCGTGGAGGAGGTGCGCGGGCTCGTCGCCGGCCTCCGACCGCCCGCGCTCGACGAGCTGGGCCTCGCGGGGGCGCTGCGGCAGCACGCGGCCGACGTACGCCGGCACGACGGGCACCCGCTCCGGGTCACGGTCGACGCGGGCGACCTCGGTGAGGTGCCCGCGGCGGCGGAGGTGGCGGCGTACCGCATCGCCGTCGAGGCGCTCACGAACGTCGCCCGCCACACCCGCGCGACCGCGGCGCTGGTCGACCTCGGGCGCGAGGGCGACGTCCTGACGCTCACCGTCACCGACGACGACCGCACCGCCACCGACGTCGGGTGGCGACCGGGGGTGGGGCTGACGTCCATGGCCCAGCGGGCGGAGGCCCTGGGTGGCTCGCTCGAGGCACGCCCGACGCCGGTGGGTGGTCGGGTGTGCGCCCGTCTCCCGCTCTGAAACCTCTGCCCGGGACGGCACCACGGCCCTAGGGTGTGTGACGCATCACTCTCGGGGTACCGCCGGAGACATCGTTCGGTGTACAACTGGTCACTCAATCCCTGAGGAGGGACCTTGAGCATCCTGGACCGGGTCGACCGTCCGAACTGGCAGAGGATCAGGACGGTCGCGGACAAGCTCACGACCCCCCTGCACCCCGACGACTACCTGAAGCTCGTCAACCCGCTGTGGTCGGCCCGCGAGCTCCGGGGACGGCTCGAGGACGTCGTCCAGGAGACCGACGACGCCTCCACCCTCGTCATCCGTCCGGGGTGGGGCTGGTCCTTCGACCACGAGGCCGGGCAGTACATCGGCATCGGCGTCGAGGTCGACGGCCGCATCCAGTGGCGCTCGTACTCGTTGACCTCCACGCCGCGCCGCCGCGGACGCCGCATCACCGTGACCGTGCGGGCGATGCCGGAGGGCCTGCTGTCGGGCCACCTCGCGCAGGGGATGAAGCCGGGGGCGATCGTCCGCCTGGCCGCGCCCGCCGGCGAGTTCGTGCTGCCCTCTCCCCCGCCGCCGAAGATCCTCTTCCTCGTCGGCGGCTCCGGGGTCACCCCGATGATGTCGATGCTCAAGACGATGGACCGGCGCGGCACCATGACCGACGTCCAGGTCGTCTACTCCAGCCCCACCCGTGAGCGGATGATCTTCCGCGAGGCCATCACGGCGCTCGCCGAGAAGCACGACTCGCTGCGGGTGCAGCTGCGCTTCACCGACGACGAGGGCATGTTCTCCCTCGACGAGCTCGACACCGTCTGCCCCGACTGGCGCGAGCGGGAGACCTGGGCCTGCGGCCCCGGACCCATGCTCGACGCGGCCGAGGAGCACTTCGGCAACCACGACGTCACCGACCACCTGCACCTCGAGCGCTTCACCCTCGAGCTGGGCGACAACACCGGCGAGGGCGGCACCGTCAGCTTCCAGAACTCCGGTAAGTCGGCCGAGGTCGACGGCTCCACCACGATCCTCGAGGCGGGCGAGGAGGCCGGGATCGGCATGCCCTACGGCTGCCGCATGGGCATCTGCCACACCTGCACCCTGACGCTCGTCTCCGGCTCGGTCACCGACGTCCGCAACGGCGACCAGTTCAACCAGCCCAACGAGCAGATCCAGACCTGCGTCACCGTCGCCAACGGCGACTGCACCCTCAACATCTGACCGCGCACCACCAGCCCCACCTCAACCAGCCCACCGCAAGGGAGCACGCATGGCTATCTCCGACGTCAAGGAGTACCTCCACCTCTCACCCGAGGACGTCGAGGCGATCGGCGCCGAGTTCGACGCCATCCGCAAGCGCATCGAGGAGTCGCGCAACGCGGACGACGCGGCGTACATCAAGCGGATGATCAAGATCCAGCGAGGCCTCGCCTTCGCCGGGCGGGTCACGCTGTTCGCCAGCCACAAGAAGCCCGCCTGGGCCGCCGGCGCCGCCATGCTCGGGATCGCCAAGATCCTCGAGAACATGGAGATCGGCCACAACGTCATGCACGGCCAGTGGGACTGGATGAACGACCCGGAGATCCACTCCTCCAACTGGGAGTGGGACACCGCGCAGCCGGCCGAGCAGTGGAAGCACAGCCACAACTACGTGCACCACCAGTTCACCAACGTGCTCGGCCACGACAACGACATCGGGTACGGCATCCTCCGCATGGCGCGCGAGCAGCGCTGGAACGTGTTCAACCTCGGTCAGCCGGTCTACAACGCGCTGCTGGCCGCCATGTTCCAGTGGGGCGTCGCCCTCCACGACCTCGACGTGGAGCGGATCCGGAAGGGCCAGAAGGACCCGAAGGAGATGAAGCGCCAGCTCAAGCAGATCTGGCGCAAGGGCCGCAACCAGTTCGTCAAGGACTACGTCGTCTACCCGGCGCTGTCCGGACCGAACTGGAAGACGACGATCACCGCGAACCTGGCGGCGAACTCGATGCGCAACTTCTGGTCCTACGTGATCATCTTCTGCGGGCACTTCCCCGACGGTGCGATGCACTTCACCGAGGAGGAGCTCGAGGACGAGACGCGCGCCGAGTGGTACCTGCGCCAGGTGCTGGGTGCCGCGAACTTCGAGGGCGGCGAGCTGCTCCACATCATGTCGGGCAACCTCGGCTACCAGATCGAGCACCACCTCTTCCCCGACCTGCCGTCCAACCGGTACGGCGAGATGTCGGTCGAGGTGAAGGAGATCTGCGAGCGGTACGGGATCCCCTACACGATCGGACCGCTGCACAAGCAGTACGGCCAGGCGCTGCGCACGATCATGAAGCTCTCGCTGCCCAACGGCATGACCGCGCCCGACGGCACCCCGCCGCCGGACGAGCTGCCCAAGCAGCGCAACAAGCGGAAGACGGACGCCGAGCGTCCCGGCCGCCGCAGCGAGCTGGGCGCGTGGTCGCGGAGCCGGACCGCGTGAGCTGGCGGCCGACCGTCGTGGACGGCGGCCGCGACCCCGGTGCGGTGACCTGGCCGGAGGAGCTGGCCGGGCGTCGTACCGACGAGGCGTCGGGGTTGCCGCTGCCGTTCGTGTGCGAGCACGACGACGGCAGCGGCGACCTCGCCCACCTCGCGAAGAAGCGGGTGCTCCAGTGCGCGCTCAGCCGGGTCTGCGCGGCCTGCGGGCTGTCGGGCCTGCCCAACCCGCTGCACCTGCTGGGCACGGAGACCGAGGTCGCCGACAACGGGTTCCGGCTGCCGCCGCTGCACGCCGAGTGCGCGGCGGCCGCCCGGGCCTGGACCTCCCTCGGCGTGCCCGTGCTCGGCCAGACCGAGGCGAGGCCCGCCTGGCGGCTGGTGCTGACCGGCGGCTTCGACCTGGACCGTCCCGACGGCACCGGTCACCCGGCGTACCCGACCTTCCGGCCGCACTCGGTCGTCGGGGTCACCGACCTGTAGCCGAGTCGGCCCGAACGCACGCCTATTGCGCGCCCAGTCGGCCCGAACGCACGCCTCCCGAGCGCCCAGTCGGCCCGAACGCACGCCTATTGCGCGCCCAGTCGGCCCGAACGCACCGAGCGCCGGGGTCTCGACAAGCTGGACCACCGGCGGTCGTGCTCGTCGAGACCAGTGGCCCGCCACGTCCGGGCCGACTCAGCGTCCCCTGGAAGTGCGTTCGGGCCGACTCGACGTCCGCTGGAAGTGCGTTCGGGCCGACTCGACGTCCCACAGCAGTGCGTTCGGGCCGACTCGACGCCCCACAGCAGTGCGTTGGGGCCGACTCGGCGTCCTAGCCTGAGCCCATGAGTCAGGTGCCGGCGGCGACGAGGGCGCTGCGGGTGCTGAGGTTCCTGGCGTCGCAGCCCGGGCCGGTGCCGGTGGACCGGGTCGCGAGGGCGTGCGACCTGCCGCGGAGCTCGGCGTACCACCTGCTCGGCGCCATGGCCGAGGAGGGTTTCGTCGTCCACCTGCCCGAGGACCGTTCGGTCGGGCTGGGGGTGGCGGCGTTCGAGGTGGGCAGCGGGTACGCCCGATCCGAGCCCCTCGCCCGCATCGCCCGGCGTCCGATCGCGGACCTCGCCGACGCCACCGGCCGCTCCGCGCAGCTGGCGGTGCTCCACGGCCGCGACGTCCTGTACGTCGTCCAGGAGCGCGCCCCGGGCCGCCCACCGCTGGTCACGGGCGTGGGGGTGCGCCTACCGGCGCAGGTCACGGCGAGCGGCCGCGCGATCCTCGCGGCCCTGCCGGCCGCGCAGGTGCGGGCCCTCTTCCCCGCCGCGGACGCGTTCGTCACCCGGGAGGGCCACGGCCCGTCCGGGCCGGCGGAGCTGCGGACCCTGCTCGCCGAGACCCGCCAGCGCGGCCACGCCGTCGAGCACGAGGAGGTCACCGCGGGGCAGGCCAGCGTCGCCGCCGCCGTGCTCGACCACACCGGCCACCCGGTCGCGGCCGTCGCCGTCACCGGGCCCGTCGAGGAGGACCCGACGCAGGACGTGGCCGCGACGGTCCGGGCCGCGGCGCTGCTGACGTCCCGCGTCGGGGGAGGCGCCCGCCCGACCCGGCCGGGCCCCTGAAGCACCCAGATCGGGGAGGACCCGGTCCCGGGACCGCGGGTAGCCTCGGACCAGACGACGAGGGGCGACCGGGATGGCCACACGCGCACCGACACCCGCCGCGGCACGGGGTGCCGCGGTCGGTCTCGTGACCGCCGCCGGTGCCGTCTGGGCGCACCACGCCTCGGGCGGGACGGTGGCCCTGCTGCCCGGTGCCGTCGCCGTCCTCGCCTCCGTGGCCGCGGGGATGCTGCTGGGCCGGGTCCGTCCGACCTCACCGTGGACCGCCCTCGCCCTGACGGTCGCCACCCAGGGCGCCTGGCACGTCCTCTTCACCACGTCCGCGTCGCCGCACGCCGCGATGGCCCACGGCTCGGGCGAGGTCATGCTCCTCACACACGTCGGCGCGGGGCTGACCAGCGCCGCCCTGGCCCTCGGGGCCGACCGCGCCCTGGTCCGGCTGGCGCGCGCCGCCCTCGACCGGTGGCGCGTCCCCCTGCCCGGCCTCCCGCCGTACGCCGTCCCCCGGCTCGCGGTCGCCGCCTCCGTGGCGGGTCCGCCGCGTCCGCCGGCGCCGGGCACCGCCCCCGTGCGCGGGCCACCGGCGGGGCGGACGACCCCGCCCCCGGCCCTCGCGTCCTGACACCACCGACGACGCAGGGCGGCTCGACCACCCACCCGCTCGGAGGACCCATGACCACCCACGCCCTGCGCCGTCCCTCGGCAGCGCTGGCCGCGCTCCTGCTCGCCACCCTGACCGCGCTCACCGCCCTGGCCGTCACGGCCCCGCCCGCCTCGGCCCACGCCGCCCTCGTCGGCGCCAACCCGGAGGACGGCGCCACCGTCGAGCGCCCGCCGACCGAGGTCGTCCTCGAGTTCAGCGAGGAGGTCTCCGAGCCCGCGTTCGTCTCGGTCACCACCGCCGACGGGATCGACGTCACCGGCGGGGCGGTCGCCGTGGACGGCGCCACCGTGACCCGTCCGCTGGCCGCCGCCGCGGCGGCCGGCGAGTACACGATCGCCTACCGCGTCGTCTCCGCCGACGGTCACCCGATCGAGGGCGAGACCACCTTCACCGCCTCAGAGCCCGCCGCGGCGCCCAAGGCCAGCACCCAGCCACGGGAGGACGCGACCGAACCCGCCCCGTCCGACGCCGCCACCGACGCCGCACCGTCGGACGAGCCCACCACCGCCGACACGGAGCCCGCGGCGAGCCAGACCGAGGAGTCCGACGAGGGCGGCGTCAGCACCACCGTCGTGGTGGTCGCCGTCGTCGCCGTCGTGGCGGTCGTCACCCTGCTCATGCTGGCGCGGCGCCGGGGGAACCGGACGCGGTGACCTCCACCGAGCCCCGCACCGGAACCCCGGAGGTCCTCGACGACCACGGGGACGCCGGAGCACGCCGCACGCAGGCGCTCGCCGCGCTCCTCGCGTCGGCCGGGGCGCTGGTGGTCCTGCTGCTCGTCGCCGGCGGGGCCCCCAGCCCCGCCCCGCCGGGACTCCCGGACCCGGGCCCGGTCGTCGGCTGGGCGCTGCCCGCGCTCGACCTGGTCGGGCAGCTCGTCGCCGTCACCGTGGTGAGCCTGCTGCTCGTGCCGCTGCTGACCCTCGTCACCCTGCGCGACCCGCTGTCGCGGACCCCGCGGGGCGGCGGACCGGTGCGGGCCGTCGTCCCGCTCGCGCTGCTGTGGGCGCTGGTCTCGCTGGCCCAGGCGGTCACGACGTACGCCGACCAGGTCGCCGTCCCACTCACCGGGCTGCGGCTCGCCGGGCTGCTGGACACCGCCGGGTCGTCGTCGCAGGTCCAGTCGCTGCTGGTGCAGGTCGTGCTCGCCCTCGTCGTCGCGGCGACCGCCCGGACGGCCTCGACGGCCGGCGGTGCAGTCGTGGCCCTGGTCCTCGCCCTGGCCGCCGTCGTCCCGCCCCTGCTGGTCGGCCACGCCGGCTCGGGGACCGGCGGCCACGGGACGGCCGAGGTGGCCCTGCTGTGGCACGTCCTCGGGGCGTCGGTCTGGGCCGGCGGGGTGGTCGCGCTGTGGTGGCACCTCCCCTCCCGCTCGAACGTCGCGGACCCCTCCCCCGCCGCGGACCGCGCCGCCGCCCGCTTCTCCGCCCTGGCGGCCTGGTGCTTCGGGGTCGTCGCCGTGTCCGGCGTCGTCTCGGCGCTGACCCGCGTCACGTCGCTCTCGGACCTCGCCACCGGGTACGGCGCCGGCGTCCTGGCCAAGACCGTCGTCCTCGGGTCGATCGGTCTCGTCGCGCTGCGGCTGCGGCGCCTCGTGCGCGCCTCCGACCGGCCCGGCCGGGCCTTCGCCGGCCTCGCCGGCATCGAGGTCACCCTGATGGCGACGGCGTTCGGGCTCGGCGCCGCCCTCGCCCGGACCCCCACGCCCCCGACCGGCGTCGTCACCCGCGCCGAGGCCCTCCTCGGTGGGCCGCTCCCCGACGCGGTGACCTTCGGGCGCCTGCTCTGGTCGTGGCAGCCCTCGGGTGTCGGGCTGAGCGTCGTCCTTCTGGGCGGCGTCGCCTACGCGGTCGGCGTACGACGCCTCGGCCGGCGCGGTGACCGCTGGCCGGTCGGTCGGACGCTGTCGTTCGCGTTCGGCCTGCTCCTGGTGCTGTGGGCGACCTCCGGCGGCCTCGGCGTGTACGCCGGCGTCCTGTTCAGCGCCCACATGGTCGCCCACATGGTGCTCTCGATGCTGGCGCCGATCTTCCTCGTCCTGGGCGCCCCCATCACCCTCGCCCTGCGCGCCCTGCCGGGGCCCGACGTCCCCGGCGGCACCGGACCCCGCCAGCTGCTGTCCCGCGCGCTGCGCTCCCGGGTCGCGGGCGTCGTCAGCCACCCCGTCGTCGTCGCCGGGATCTTCGTCGGCAGCCTGTACGTCGTCTACCTCGGCGGGCTGTTCGACGTCCTCATGGACCACCACCTCGGCCACGCCGCGATGGAGCTGCACTTCCTGCTCTCCGGCCTGCTGTTCTTCGAGATCCTCATCGGGGACTCCCCGATGAGGCGCCTGCCGCACGTCGCCCGCCTCGGGCTGCTGATGGTGACGATCGCGTTCCACGCGTTCTTCGCGGTCGCGGTGATGTCGAGCGAGCTGATCATCGGCGGCGACTACTACGAGGGCCTCGGGTTCTCCCGCGACCCGGCGTACGACCAGTACCTGGGCGGCTCCGCCACGTGGGCGCTCGGTGAGCTGCCGATGGTGCTGCTGGTCGTGGTGCTGCTGTTCCAGTGGTTCCGCGACGACGACCGCGAGGCCAAGCGCCGCGACCGCTCGGGCAACGCCGAGGCCGAGCTCGCGGCGTACAACGCGATGCTGGCGCGGGCCGCCGGGCGGGACGCCGCGTCAGAGCGCGACAGAACCTGAGACGACCGTCCTCGTCGCGCCGCCGACCCAGACGTCGTCGCCGACCTGCTCGACGACCACCCGCCCGTCACGGCCGATCGCGGTGCCCTGCCGGGCGACGTACGACGACGGCAGGACGCCCTCCTCGATCAGCCACACCGCGAACCCGGCGTTGAGGCTGCCGGTGACCGGGTCCTCGTCGACGCCGATGCCGCCCGCGAAGGCGCGGACCTCGACGTCGGCGGGTCCGCCGTCCGGGTGCGGGCCGAGGACGCCGAGCCGCAGCTCGCCCATCACGGTGGCGTCGGGCGTGATCGCCAGGACGTCGTCCGCGGAGGCCAGCCGGAGCCCGAGCCAGCCGGGTCCGTTGTCGATCCACGACGCGGCGACCAGGCGGTCCCGGGACACCCCGACCGCGGCCAGCGCCTGCTCCACGGTGGCGTCGTCGACCTCGCCGTGGCGCAGGAAGCCGGGTGCGGCGAACGACAGCCCCTCGCCGCGGCGCAGCGTCACCAGCCCGACGCCGCACTCCTGCACGACGGTGCCCTCGCCGCGCGGGGTCCCACCCGCCTCCAGCCAGGCGTGAGCGGTGCCGAGGGTCGGGTGGCCGGCGAACGGCAGCTCCCGGCCCGGCGTGAAGATCCGGACCCGGTAGTCGGCGGCCGGGTCGGTGGGGGTGAGGAGGAACGTCGTCTCCGACAGGTTCGTCCAGCTCGCGAACGCCTGTATCGTGTCGCCGTCCAGGCCGTCGGCGCCGTGGACGACGGCCACGGGGTTGCCGGTCAGCGGGCCCCGGCCGAAGACGTCCACCTCGGTGTAGGTCAGCACGGCAGCGACCATCTCACAGCGTCTCGACGACGCGCGCTCGCTGCGCTCGCGTGCTGCTCGACCGGCTGGGTGGGTGGGTGGGTGGGTGGGTGCGGGCTACCGCAGCCGCAGGTCCAGGCCCATAGTGAGGACGCCGGTCGTGGGCGGGAGACCGACGAGGCCGAGCAGCTGGGCGAGCAGCGGGGGGCCGTCGCCGCCGAGGAGGACCCCTGCCGCGGCGGCCGGGGACTGGCTGTTCTCGGGCTGCTGCAGCGCGGCGAGCGGCCCGGTGCGGGGGTAGGTCCGCACGTCGGCCCTCCGCCGGCTCACCGAGGCCAGCTCGCAGGCGACGTCGATCGCGCGCGACAGGCCGCCGAGCTCGTCGACGAGGCCGATCTCGGCCGCGTCGGCGCCGGTCCAGACGCGGCCGCGGGCGACCTCGCGGAGGTCGCCGACCGCCATGCCGCGGTCGCGGGCGGCCTTGGCGGTGAAGTCGTCGTACACGCGGTCGAGCCAGCCCTCGAGCCGCGCCCACTCCTCGTCGTCGAAGCCGCGGTCGGAGGAGAACATGTCGGCGTAGCGGCCGCCGGCGACGGTCTCCTGCGCCAGGCCGACCTTGTCGAAGGCCTCGCGGAGCACCTGCTTGCCGGCGAGCACGCCGATCGAGCCGGTGATCGTGCCGGCGCTGGCCAGCACCCGGTCGCACGGCATCGCGATGAAGTAGCCGCCGGACGCCGCGACGGAGCCCATGGACGCGACGACCGGGGTGCCGGCCTCGCGGAGCCGGTGGATCTCGCGGTGGACGGTGTCGGAGGCGGCGTACGAGCCGCCGGGGCTGTCGACCCGGAGGACGACGGCCTTCACGGCGTCGTCGCGGCCCGCCGCGCGGAGGGCCGCGGCGAGGGTGTCGGAGCCGACGCTCGGCCCACCCAGCGGGCTCGACGGGCCGGAGCGGCCGAGGTGGATCGCGCCGTGGGCGCCGACGATCGCGACGACGGGGTCACCGGAGGAGCCGGGCAGCGAGCCGGTGAGGTTCTCGACGACCGAGGACAGACCACCGGTGCCGGAGTACTTCTCCACGAACCTCAGCGCCACCGACCCGGCCGCGACGGCGTCGGGCCCGGCGCCGAGGTCGTCGTACACCTCGTCGCGGTAGCCGATGCGGTCGACCAGGCTGCGCTCCAGGGCCTCGTCGGCGGTGAGCGGGCCGGCCTCCAGCGCGGCCCGGACGGCCTCGCGGGTCAGCCCGCGGGAGGTGGCCACGTCGGCGACGAGGGTGTCGGTCGCGGAGGTGACCAGGCGCGTCGTCATCTCCCGGACCGGCTCCGTCATCGCGGTGCGCAGGAACGTGTCGGCCGCGGACTTGTACTCATGGCGCTGCGCCAGCTGCGGCTCCACGCCGACCTTGTCGAGGACGCCGCGCAGGAAGGTCGCCCGCGCGGACATCCCGACCAGCCCGACGTCCCCGCTGGGCTGGACCCAGACCTCCTCGAACGCGCTCGCCAGGTGGTACGGCGTGTTGCCGGGCCCGAGCTCGCCGTACGCCTCGGACCAGACGACGGTCCGCTTGCCCGCCTCCCGCAGGACGCCGACGGCCGCGCGCAGCTCGGCCGACTGCGCCAGCGTGGGCTCCCAGGTGCCGAGGTGGCAGACCAGGCCGACCACGTCGTCGTCGGCGGCCGCCTCCTCGAGGGCCTTCACCACCGACCGCAGGGACGGGGTGCGGATCGAGCGCAACGCCTCCAGCGGGGAGGCGGGCGGGGTCTCGGTGACGCCGCGGCCGAGCTCGAGCTCCAGGAGGACGCCGGGGCCGCCGCCCACCAGGGTGCGCAGCCGGCCGGACAGTCGGGACGTCAGCGCTGTCGGGAGAGCCATGGACCCACGCTAGCGGCGTGTGTGCGAGGCCACGCCTGGCAGAAGTTACCCACGGGTAGTGTGTGTGGGTACCGGATCGGTGCCTGACGCCCGCGCAGACCGTCCCTAGGCTGCGCGAGTGCCCACCCGCCGCGGAGGGCCGGCTGGGAGCAGAGGAGAGACCCCCGCATGCTGCAGATCGTCGCCATCGTCGTGTCGTTGGCCATCACGGTCGTCGGGATCGCGCTCTTCGTGCGCGCGATCCAGGAGATCCTCGGCGTGATCCGCGCCGGCCAGCCCGCGATGTCGCGCACGGACAACCCGGGCGCCCGCACCGTGACCCTGTTGAAGGAGTCGCTGGGCCACACGCGGATGCTGCAGTGGGGCGTCGTCGGCGCCGCCCACTGGATCGTCTTCGTCGGCTTCGGCCTGCTGTTCTTCACGCTGCTGACGGCGTTCGGGCAGCTCTTCGACGCCCACTTCGCGCTGCCGCTCATCGGCCACTTCCCGCCGTACGAGTGGGCCTCCGAGGCCTTCACGTGGCTGATGACGTTCGCGATCATCGGCTTCATCGCCTACCGCGCGACGCGGCCGAAGGAGCGCGTGCGCGGCGCCCGTGGGCGGTTCTACAAGTCGACCATGTGGCAGGGCTACTTCGTCGAGGGCGTCATCCTCGGCGTCGGCCTGTGCATCATCACGCTGCGCGGCCTCGAGTACGCGCTGTTCACCACCGACGACCCCGAGCTGGCCTCCCCGCTGCACTTCCCGCTGACCTTCTGGCTGGGCGAGCTGTTCTCCGGGCTGTCGACCTCGACGCTCGAGAACCTCATCTACCTCGTCGCGATGCTGAAGATCGTCATCTCGTTCACCTGGATGATCGTCCTCGCGCTGAACACGACGATGGGCGTCGCCTGGCACCGCTTCACCGCGTTCTTCAACATCTGGTTCAAGCGCGAGTCCTCCGGCCGGACGGCGCTCGGCGCGGTCAAGCCGCTGACCAACGCGGGCCAGCGCGTCAGCCTCGACGACATCGAGGAGCTCGACGAGGACGCGTCCCTGGGCGTCGGGAAGATCGAGGACTTCTCCTGGAAGAACATCCTCGACTTCACCTCGTGCACCGAGTGCGGCCGCTGCCAGAGCCAGTGCCCGGCGTGGAACACCGAGAAGCCGCTGAACCCCAAGCTGATCATCACCCAGCTGCGCGACCACGCGTACGCGCAGGCGCCGTACCTCCGCGCCGCCGAGGGTGACCGCGAGGCCCTCCTCGCGGGCAGCGACACGCTGACCCAGGAGGTCGAGCGTCCGCTCATCGGCGACGAGGCGGCGTACGGCGTCATCGACCCGGAGGCGCTGTGGTCGTGCACCTCGTGCGGCGCCTGCGTGCAGCAGTGCCCGGTCGACATCGAGCACGTCGACCACATCATCGACATGCGTCGCCACGCGATCCTCGTCGAGAACAACTTCCCCGCCGAGCTGAACCAGCTCTTCAAGGGGATGGAGAACAAGGGCAACCCCTGGAACCAGTCGCCCAAGGCGCGCCTGGACTGGGCCAAGGGCCTGGACTTCGACGTCCCCGTCGTCGGTGAGGACATCGAGGACCTCGACTCCGTCGAGTGGCTCTTCTGGGTCGGCTGCGCCGGCGCGTACGAGGACCGCGCCAAGAAGACCACCCGCGCCGTCGCGGAGCTGCTCCACATGTCGGGCACGACGTTCGGCGTCCTGGGCAACGGCGAGACCTGCACCGGGGACCCGGCGCGACGGGCGGGCAACGAGTTCGTCTTCCAGGGCCTCGCGACGCAGAACGCCGAGACGCTGACCGAGGCGAAGGCCAAGAAGGTCGTCTCCACCTGCGCCCACTGCTTCAACACGCTGAAGAACGAGTACGCCGAGTTCGGCGTCGAGCTCGAGGTCGTCCACCACACGCAGCTGCTCAACCGCCTCGTGCGCGAGGGCAAGCTGACACCGGTCAAGGACGGCGCCGGCGCGGCCAAGCGCTCGATCACCTACCACGACCCCTGCTACATCGGCCGCCACAACGGCGTCTACTCCCCGCCGCGCGAGCTCCTGCAGGTGCTGCCCGGCGCGAAGATGGCCGAGATGGAGCGCAACTCCGAGCGCTCGTTCTGCTGCGGCGCCGGTGGTGCCCGCATGTGGATGGAGGAGAACACCGGCGAGCGGATCAACATGAACCGCACGGCCGAGGCCGTCGGGACCGGCGCCGACCAGATCGCCGTCGGCTGCCCCTTCTGCCGCGTGATGCTCTCCGACGGGCTGACGATGATGCAGTCGAAGGGCGAGGCGCGCGAGGAGGTCGAGGTCCTCGACGTCGCGCAGATGCTGCTAGCGTCGGTGAAGGGCCAGCCCGCCACCAAGGCCCTCGCCGGGACCACCGCCAAGGCCGCGAACACCCCCGCCCCCGCCGCCCGCGCCGACGAGGCGACCCGCGACGAGCCCGCCCCGGACGACGACACCCAGTCCGCCGGCACCATCACCGAGACCTCGGACGCCGGCCCGCTGGCGAAGGCGTCCGGCGGCACCTCGCTGTTCGACGACCCGGCCCCGGCGGAGAAGACCCCGACGTCCTCGCAGGGCGACGCGCCCGCGGAGGAGGCCAAGGCCGCCACCCCGGCGTCGTCCGGCGGTTCGCTGTTCGACGTCGCGGCGCCGGCGGAGGCCGAGCCGGAGCCGGAGCCCGAGCCGGAGCCCGCTGCGACGGCGGAGCCTGCGCCGTCGTCCGGGGGGTCGATGTTCGACATCCCCGCGCCGACCGAGCCTGAGCCGGCTGCTGAGAAGGCCGCTGAGAAGGCCGCTGAGGAGCCCGCCGAGTCGGCGGGGTTCGGTGGGTCGATGTTCGACATCCCGGCTCCCGCGGAGCCGGAGCCGGAGCCGGCTGCGAAGGCCGAGCCGGAGCCGGCCGCCGAGGAGCCCGCCGAGGAGCCCGCCGAGGAGTCCGCCGAGCCGGCAGGCTTCAGCGGCGGGTCGCTGTTCGACATCGCGGCCCCGGCCGAGCCCGAGCCGACGGCGAAGGCGGAACCCGAGCCGGAGCCTGAGCCCGAGCCGTTGCCGAAGGCCGAGAAGCCCGCGGAGCCCGTCGACTTCAGCGGCGGGTCCCTCTTCGACATCCCCGCGCCCACCGCGGAGGCCGAGGCGGTCGCCGAGGAGCAGGAGTCCGTGGACCCCGAGCCCACCGCCCCGTCGGGCGACGAGGTCAGCCAGGCAGCCACCGCCCTCACCGCCGACGCCGACCCCGAACCCGAGCCGGAGCCCGAGTCCGAGCCCGAGCCCGAGAAGAAGCCGAGCTCGAACGGCGAGGCCAACCAGCCGAAGACGAACGTCGACCTCGGCGGCTCCCTCTTCGACATCTAGGCGGCGAAGTGTGGTGGATCGTCTGAACCTGGTTCGGACGATCCACCACAGTTCTCGCACTTCAGGGGCTCGACCCCCAGCAGCGCGGCGATCTTGACCGCCGTGGCGCACGCGCGCGGCAGGACCTGCCCGTAGCCGAGTCGGACAGTGCGTAGTCCGTCCAGGGCGGCGTCGAGGTCCCGCTCCATGTCACGGTCCCGGGCGTGGGCCGTCGAGTGGAACAGCCGCCCGTCCAGCTCCACCACCAGTCCGTGCCGCGGGTAGAGCACGTCCCGCAGCATCGGCCGACCCGCCCGGTCACGAGCGGGCGCCTGCAGCACGCCGCGCGGGAGGCCGTGCGCCCGCTCCACCCGGCGGCGGTAGGCACGCTCAAGGACCGAGCAGGTGCCCGCCTCGACGTCCTCGAGGATCTGCTCGAGCAGGAGTCGCCGGTGCATCCGCGGGGACGCGTCCATCGCCGACCGCAGGCGGCTCGCCGTGGTGCGCCGGCCACCGCAGGCCTCGGCCAGCCACCCGACGGCGGCCATCTCCGTGCGCGCCCGGTCCGCCATCTGCAGGACAGCGGCCTCGTAGGCCAGCACCGGAGGGTGCCGCTGCCAGCGGGCCCACTCGTCGAGGCGGTCCACCCGACGGACGCTGACGCCCTCGGGCTCCTTCACGTGGCGGCCGCGCTCGACCGCCACGGCGATCAGGTGCTCCGGGAGCTCGAGCCGCCCCGGGCCCTCGGCCGCGCGGATGGCCGAGTGACGGTCGAGCACCGCGGGCCAGCACGCCAGCACCGCGGCCCAGGCCCGCTGCAACCACGTCAGCGGCCCTGTGTGCGTCACGTACACGCCCGGGTGGACCGTCACCCACTCGCGCCGCCGCACCCTGCGCTCCACGGCGGTCGAGGTCATCCCCGCCTCCAGCGCCTGGCGGCGCGCGAGGACGCCGTCCTGCAGGTCGATGAGGTCCAGGAGACCGGGCGGCAGCGGGATCATGCCCGGGTCCTCCCCCGACGCCCGGGCGGCGAACCCACCCCACTCCGGGCCTGTGGAGAACCCCGGACTCAGCCCTTCATCGCGACGCCCTCGCGCCAGTAGCCCATGAAGGCCACCTGCGAGCGGTCGACGCCGAGGTCCTTGACCAGGTGGCGACGCAGGCCGGTGACGACCTTGGCCTCGCCGGCGATCCAGGCGTAGAGGCCGGAGAAGGGCCCGTCGGCGGAGGTGTCGGCGACCTCGGGGGTGTCCCAGACGAGCTCCTCGACCTCGTCGTCCTCCAGCTGCGGCGGGGCCTGGCGCCAGTCGTCCTCCCCGAGCCGGCGGAGGGTGGCGCCCCACAGCTTCGCGCCGCGCTCGGCGCCGTCGCGGGGCAGCCACTCGACGTCCACGCCCTCGGGTCCGCGGAGGTCGTCGAGCACGTCGCCGGAGGTCGGCACCTCGAGCAGCACGCAGCCGCGGGCGTCGGCGGGGAGGTCGCGCAGGATGCCGTACGCCGCGGGGACGGCGGTCTCGTCGCCGACGACGAGGACCCGCTCGGCGTCACCGGGGGCGAACTCGATCCCGCCCCACGCCGCGTCGCGGCGGGGGCCGACGACGACCGCCTCGGAGCCCGGTACGGCGGCCAGCGCCCACGCGTTGCCGGGACCGGTCGGGCCGTGCTCGTGGACGACGATGTCGACGACCACCTGCCGGTCCGCGCCCTCGCCGAGGACGTCACGGGGGGTGTAGGTGCGCATCGACCCGCGCTGGTCCTCGGGCAGGGCCAGCCAGGCGGCGTACCAGTCGCTCGCCGGGTCCAGCGGCGGCAGCGTGCCCGCGGCGCCGGGGAAGATCAGCTTGATGCGCTGGTCGAGCATCGGGCCGGTGGTGCCGAAGTCCGCCAGCGCCTCCCCGCCGAGCCAGACGCGGACGAACGAGGGGCTCACCCGCTCGGCCCGTCGTACGATGACCCGGTCGACGACGCTGCGGGGTTCCTCGACCGTCCCGGTGCTCATGTTAGGTGACCCTAACTTACGGCCGACGAGCCGCTCAACCCGCTCGCCCGGACCTACGCTCCAGCGGTGACGACCAAGCGGGAGCGCAAGCAGCAGCGCAAGCAGAGGGTGAGCGAGCACCTGCAGGCGCGGGCCGCGGCGCGGCGTCGGTCCCTGCTGGTCACGCTGACGAGCCTGGCCGTCGTGGTCGCCGGCCTGGTCGCGGTCGTCGGGACCTCCGACCTCGACGCCGGGACCGGCCCGCCGGCGTGGCTCGTCGTCGCCACCGCGGCCGCGACCCTCGCCCTCGCGGGCGTGCTGCTCGCGCGGCGGCGTACGGCCGAGGCCTGGCAGCGGGCCCGCGTGACCACCGGCGCCGTCGGGGTGGCGGTCGTCGGCGTCGCCCTGCTGGTCTCCCAGGCGCTCGCGACCTGGGGCTCCGGGGACGCCGCGGCGTTCGCGGCGCTCGGCACCGCCGTGCTCGTGCTGGTCGCCGCACTCCTCCTGGCGCGCTTCCTCGTGCGACCCGGCAGGAGCTCGGGCAGCAGCGGCAACAGCACGTCGGACCTGATGAACGACGTCTCGCAGGTCCTGGACTAGGTCCGGGGCCGGACCCGGGGCTAGATCTGCGTGCGCAGGAAGTTCGCCGAGGAGCGCGAGGGGGTCGGGCCGCGCTGGCCCTGGTAGCGCGAGCCGTACTTCTCCGAGCCGTACGGGTGCTCGGCCGGCGAGGAGAGCCGGAAGAAGCAGAGCTGGCCGATCTTCATGCCGGGCCAGAGCTTGATCGGCAGGTTCGCGACGTTGGCGAGCTCGAGCGTCACGTGGCCGGTGAAGCCGGGGTCGATGAAGCCGGCGGTCGAGTGGGTGAGCAGCCCGAGGCGGCCCAGCGAGGACTTGCCCTCGAGGCGCGCGGCGACGTCGTCCGGCAGCCGCACCGACTCGTACGTCGACCCGAGGACGAACTCGCCCGGGTGCAGGATGAACGGCTCGTCACCGATGCAGCTCACCTCGCGGGTGAGGTCCGGCTGGTCCTCGGCGGGGTCGATGTGCGGGTAGCGGTGGTTCTCGAAGGTCCGGAAGATCCGGTCGAGCCGCACGTCCACCGACGACGGCTGCACCATCTCCGGGTCCCACGGGTCGAGGACGATCCGACCCTCGTCGACCTCGGCGCGGATGTCGCGATCGCTCAGCAGCACGCGCCGACCCTACCGACCCACGGCGGCGGTCTCGTCCGTGACCACGACGGTCACCGGCATCGCCGCGATCGCCGTCAGGTCCGCGCCGAGCCCGGCCGGGTCCTGGACGGACGCCGCGACCTCGACCCGCAGCCCGGAGGAGTCGGCGCAGGAGTCGACCGCCGTCCAGGCGTCGTCCCCGGACGCCAGGGCACTGCCGACCAGGGCGAGGCCGCTGGCGATGTCGCTGGCGGAGTACGCCGTCGGGGCGACGACGACCTCGACGCCGTCGGGTCGCGGGCCGGCGAGGTCACGGACGACCGGCGGCACGGGGTCGCGCCAGTAGAGGACGACCCGGTCCGCAGCGGCGACGGTGTCGCCGGCGTACCCGGGCAGGCGGCGGGTCTCGTCGCGCAGGTCGGCGAGGACGGCGCCCGCGGGGCCGGCGTCCGGCCCGACGAGGTCGCCCTGCTCGGCCGGGCACACGGCGTCGCCGGCGAGGAAGCCGTCCGGGTCGGGCGCGGCCTGCGCCGAGGGCAGGGCGGGAGCGGTGGTCACGAGGCGGTCGACGATCCCGGGCGCGAGCACGACCCCCGCCACCGCCAGGACGGCAGCGAGCACGGTGAGGCGGGTGCGCCACTCGGACGACGCCACCCGGTCGGGGTCCACGCGTCCAGGGTCTCAGTCGGGGTGCACGACCGCCAGGGCCGCGGACAGGTCGTGCAGCGCCGCCAGGACCTCCGCGGCGCGATCGGGACCGAGCTCGGCGACCAGGGCGCGCGCCGCGGCGGCGTGCTGCGGCGCGATCCGTCGTACGGCGTCGACGCCGGCGCGTTCGGGCACCAGCAGCTTCGCGCGGCGGTGGGCGGGGTTGTCCTCCCATCGCGCCAGGCCGCGGCCGACCAGCAGGTCGGCGATGCGCTGGACGCTCTGCCGCGTCAGGCCCATCGCGCGGGCGACGCCGGAGACGGTGTCGGGGGTCTCGTGGACGGCGCCGAGCACCTGCCACCAGGCGGCGGTCAGGCCGGCGGGCCGGGCGAGGTCCTCGGCGAGCGCGAGCACCTGGGAGCTGAGCCGGAACGTCGTCAGCGCGACGTCGGAGAGGACGGCGGGCTCGTCGCTCACGCGCCCGCCATCGCCATCAGCTCGTGGAAGCCGGCGGGGTCGCGGTCGCCGTACAGCTTCAGCCAGGAGTCGACCATCGGCTCGGGGTGGCTGCCGAGCGTCCGGAACACCTCGGCGGCGAAGTGGGCGGGCGCGATGCCGGTGGCGGTGACGACGCCGCGGTCGGTGACCGCGGGGGCGTCGACGTGCAGCGCGCCGCCGGCGTACCCCGAGGAGGCGAGCCAGCCGGCGTCGTTGCTGGTGTGACGGCGGTCGTCGAGCAGGCCGGCCGCGGCCAGGGCCCACACGGCGCCGCAGATCGCGGCGACGGGGACGCCGGCGGCGACGAACCGGCGGGCGGCCTCGACCACGCCCTGCGTCTCGGGCTCGGCCCACGTCTCGCCGCCGGGCAGCACGAGCATCGCGCTGTCCGTGGGGTCGAGGTCGGCGAGCGCGAGGTCGGCCGCGATCCGCAGCCCGCCCATGGTGGTGACGGGGCCGCCGTCGGCGCTGACGGTCACGACGCGGAGGTCGGCGCCGCCCTGGGTCAGGTGGGCGGTCAGGAAGCCGATCTCCCAGTCGGCGAGGGTGTCGACGAGGGCGAGGTGCAGGTGTCGTGTGGTCGTCCGCTTCATGACAGGAGACTGTCATGATTGACAGAATGCTGTCAAGAGGAGGATGGACGCATGGTCACGCGCTTCGTCGCCCTCGGCGACTCCTTCACCGAGGGCGTCGGCGACCCCGACCCGAGCCGCCCCAACGGGCTGCGCGGGTGGGCCGACCAGGTCGCCGAGGCGCTCGCCGTCCACGAGCAGGGGCTGCGGTACGCCAACCTCGCCATCCGCGGCCGCAAGCTCGACCAGGTCGTCGCCGAGCAGCTCGACCCTGCGGTCGCGATGGCTCCCGATCTCGTGACGATCTACGCGGGGGCGAACGACATCCTGCGGCCCTCGGTGGACCTCGACGCCCTCGTCGCGCGGTACGACGACGCGCTCGGCCGGCTCGCCGCCACCGGGGCGAGGCTGCTGGTCTGGACGGCGTTCGACCCGGGCGGCTCCGCGGTCTACCGACCCGTCCGGGGGCGGTTCGCCCTCTACAACGAGCTCGTCCGTGAGGTGGCCGAGGGCCGGGGCGCGTCCCTCGTCGACTTCTGGCGGCTGCGCGACTACCGGGACTGGCGGATGTGGGACGCCGACCGGATGCACATGAGCCCCGCCGGCCACCGGCGGATGGCCGTCGAGGTGCTCGACGTCCTCGGCGTCCCGCACGACCTGACGGCGCTCGAGCTGCCCGACGCGTCCTCGCCCACCCGTCGCGAGGCCGTGACGGCCGACCTGAGCTGGGCCCGCTCGCACGCCGTCCCCTGGGTGCAGCGGCGCCTGACCGGCCGTTCGTCGGGCGACACGGTGACCGCGCGCCGTCCCACCCTGGAGCCGGTCGTCACCCGGGTCGAGTAGCATCGCCTGCGACCCGTCAGGGTCGTGCGGACGTAGCTCAGTTGGTAGAGCGCGACCTTCCCAAGGTCGATGTCGCGAGTTCGAGTCTCGTCGTCCGCTCCATGTCCAGCAGTGAGACCGGCAGCGAGACCCGCACCGAGGCCACCCGTCTGATCCCGGCGGACCCGGCCGCGATCTTCGCCGTCCTGTGCGACCCGCAGGGCCACGTCGCGATCGACGCGACCGGGATGCTGCAGGACGCCACCGGCTCGCCGGTGACCGCGGCGGGCGACACGTTCGTCGTCCACATGGATCGCGAGGCGCTCGGCGACCGGCCCGACATGGGGCGGTACGACGTGGACGTCACGATCCGCTCCTTCGAGCCCGACCGGCGGATCTCCTGGTCCATCGTCGGCACCGTCAGGCCCGGCATCGGGCACGTGTTCGGCTACGAGCTGGAGCCGGCGCCGGAGTCCGACGGGGGCGGGACGCGCGTGACGTCGTACTGCGACTGGAGCGAGGCGCGCGACGACTGGAAGCACGTCTTCCCGATCGTCACCACCACCGCCCTGCGCGGCACGCTCGGCATCCTCGACCGGACCGTGCGCCGGGGCTACCCGCGGGCCGCCGGCTCCTGAGGCGCACCGCGTGAGTTTCGCCGGCTTCCCGGTCGCCGCCCTCGACTTCTACGACGACCTCGAGGTCGAGAACACCCGCGCGTTCTGGGAGCAGCACCGCGCGACGTACGACGAGTCGGTGGCCGCGCCGATGCGGGCGCTGTGCGACGAGCTCGCCGGGGAGTTCGGCGCGGCGAAGATCTTCCGTCCCTACCGCGACGTGCGGTTCGCGAAGGACAAGACGCCGTACAAGACCCACCAGGGGGCGTTCGTCGCCGCCGGGCCGTCGTGCGGCTGGTACGTGCAGGTCGGTGCCCCCGGCGTCCGGGTCGGCGGGGGTTTCTACCAGGCGGAGGCCCCGAACCTGGCCCGCATCCGCGACGCCATCGACCTGGACCACTCCGGGCGCGAGCTCGAGCGGATGCTCACCTCGCTCGAGGCGTACGGCTTCGAACGGTCCGGGGAGCGCTTGAAGACGACGCCCCGCGGCTGGTCGGCCGACCACCCCCGGATCGACCTGCTGCGCCACAAGTCGCTGGCCATGGGCCGCTCGTACGGCTTCGAGCCCGTCATCCACACCCCCGAGCTCGCCGACCGCGTCCGCGAGGACTGGCGCCGCCTCCGCCCCCTCGTCGCGTGGGTCGCGGAGCGGCTCGAGGCCCTGGGCTAGCTGCCGAGTCGGCACGTCTGCGCACCTCAGACGGCTCGAGTCGGCACGTCTGCGCACCCCAGAGGCCTCGAGTCGGCACGTCTGCGCGCCTCAGAAGGCTCGAGCCGGCGCGGGTGTGCGGCGTGGGTGGCGCGTACGACGGTCTCGACGAGCTCGACCACCGGTGGTCGAGCTTGTCGAGACCCTGACCTGCTGTCCGGTGCGCAGACGTGCCGACTCGACCCCCTACAGCTGCGCAGACGTGCCGACTCGACCCCGTACAGCTGCGCAGACGTGCCGACTCGGCCGACCGGCCTAGTCCCGGACGAGCGGCTCCGCGCTGCCCGCGAGGAGGACCTCGGTGGGTGGGGCGGGGACGTCGGGGACGACGGTGCAGTCGGCGGCGGGGACGTCGCAGGCGACGAGGTCGCCGTCCGGTACGACGCCCGCGACGGTCTCGTCGTCGACCCACCGCACCACGCGGACGTCGCCGGGGAGGTCGAGGTCGGCGGTGAGGCGGCGGCCGTCGGGACTGCTGAGCCGCGGGTCGGCGGCGACGCGGTCGACGGCACGGGCGGGACGGCTGCGGCCCGTGGCCAGGTCGAGCACGCGGGGCCCGCGGAAGGTGGTGACGTGGAGCGTGACGTCCGTCAGCCGGTCCGCGACCAGCCCCGTGTCGGGTGGGAACGGCGAGGTGCGCTCACCGGTCGTGACGTCGTACAGGACGAGGCCGAGCCGGACCTGGCGCTCGGCCGTGTCCAGCTCGTTCCACGCCAGCCACCGCCCGTCGGGTGAGGCGACGGGTCCCGAGGCGTCCCCGGCGAGCTCGACCGGCTCGCCGGACCCGTCGTCGAGCAGCAGCGGGGAGCCGAGCGGGTTCCCGTCCTCGGTGGACGACGGCTCCGTCACCGGCAGGTAGGCGACGCCCTCGACCGTCTCGGCGAACCACGTGACCTCGCTGTCGAGCACCCGCTCGGCACCGCTGGCGAGGCGGACCCGGTCGCCGCTGGCCCACGCGACGCCGGGAGCGCCGTCGCCGGACGGCGGATCGTCGCCACCGCAGCCGACCGCGACGGTGGCGAGCAGCAGCAGGCCCGCGACCGCTCTCGTCCTCATGGGGTGGAGGTACCCGCCCCCTACTCGTGCTCGGGCAGCACCGGGCTCGAGATCCCCTGGTCGCGGCCGATCTGCGTCGCGCGGGCGACGCTGGTCTGGCCGAACCGGTCGCGGACGGCGTCGAGCGCGGTGTCCAGCGACGCCTGCGACGGGTCCACCTCGTCGTCGGTGGACAGCTCCAGCTGCTCCCCCACCCCGACGGCCAGGTTGGAGAGCGACAGCCCGAGCAGCGTCAGCCCCTTCTCGGTGATCCGCGGCTGCTCGGCGGCCAGCAGCGAGCGGGCCACCGCCAGCAGCGTCGTCGTACGACGGGTGGGCACGGGCAGCGTGTGCGATCGGGTGGCGCGCGTGAAGTCGCCGTACCGCAGCCGCAGGACGACCGTCCCGGTGTCCCGGTCCCCGCCGCGGAGCCGCCGGGCCAGGCGGTCGACGATGCCGGCGAGGATGACGTCGAGCTCCTCGGGGCTGCGCGCCCGTCTCCCGAGGGCGCGCTGAGAGCCGATCGAGCGACGGCTGGGGCCCGACGAGACCGAGCGCGGGTCGCGGTGGCGGACCAGCGCGTGCAGGTGGCGTGCCGCGGCCGGGCCGACGGTCGCCGAGAGCGTCGACTCGTCGAGCGCGAGCACGTCGGCGACCGTCGCGAGGCCGAGCCGGTGCAGCTTGGCCGCGGTCTTCTCCCCCACCCCCCACAGGCGCTCGACGCGCAGCGGGAGCAGGAAGGCGTCCTCCCCGTCGGGTGGCACGAGGCGGATGCCGTCCGGCTTGGCGCTGCCGCTGGCGACCTTCGCGAGGAACTTCGTGCGGGCGATCCCCACGCTCACCGGCAGGCCCGCCTCGGCGCGGACCCGCCGTCGCAGGACGGCGGCGACCTGGACGGGGGTGCCGACGCTGCGGCGCAGGCCGCCGACCTCCATGAAGGCCTCGTCGATCGAGACCGGCTCGACCAGCGGGGTGGTGTCGCGGAAGACCGCGAAGACCTCCTTGCTGGCCGCCGAGTAGGCGTCCATCCGGGCGGGGACGACGAGGGCGTCGGGGCAGAGCCGCAGCGCCTCGCGCCCGCCCATCGCCGTCCGGACCCCGCAGGCGCGGGCCTCGTAGCTCGCAGCGAGCACGACTCCCCCGCCCACGATCACGGGCCGGCCCCGCAGGCGCGGGTCGTCGCGCTGCTCGACCGAGGCGTAGAACGCGTCGAGGTCGGCGTGGAGGATCGTCGCCTCGCCGGTCTCCGCCTCCACGTCACCCAGGTTCCCACCGCGCACCGACACCGTCGCCCTCCGCACGGGACCCGGTTGTCCACAGGCGCCGTCTCGGTCCGGCCACTTCTCCACACCCCCCTGTGGATAACTCGTTCGCGGAGGCATCCACCCCGGGTCAGACCGTCGTCGCCCGCTGTTCACCCGCCCCGCCGACGCTGGCGGCATGGCCCGCCGTACCGCCTTCCTGTGCCTCGGCCTCCCGGGCGCCCTCGGCGCCGGGACGGTCGCCGACCTGCTCGGTGAGCACGCCGACTCGCTGTCCGTCGCCGGGCACCGCATCGCCGCGACGCCCGGGACGAGCCGCCGCGCGGTGTGGGAGCTCACCCGAGACGCCGCCGCCCTGGACACCGCCGGCCTGACCCGCCGCGACGTCGAGGGCACGTGGGAGGGCGTGTGGCGCGACGCCTACCGCTCCCGCCCGCGCAACGCCGTCCTCGCGGAGGACGGCTTCGCCGCGGCCACCCCCGACCAGGTGGCTCTGACGCTCGACGCCCTCGCCGGCTTCCAGGTGCACCTCGTCGTGGTCGCCGCCGACCCCGCCGACCTCCTGGCCCGCGCCTGGACCGACGCCGTGGCCCAGGGGCGGCCGATGCCGCTGCTGCGGTTCCGCGACCGCCTCCAGGCGTCCGCGCCGCACCACGAGCAGGCCCGCCGCTGGTGGTCCGCCCACCGCCTCACCGACCTGCTCGAGCGCTGGGGCGCCCACGTCCCGGCCGAGCGCGTCCACGTGATCGTGGCCTCCGGCGACGAGCGCCACCGCGTCCAGCAGGTCGGGCGCGCGCTGGGCACCCTGCTCGGCACCCGCGCGATGCTCGGCACCCTGGCCACGACCACCACCACGCCGCCCCGCGCCCTGCCGTCGACGGTCCTGGCGGCGATGCGCACCGAGGGGCGCGACCAGGCCGAGGCGCTCCGCGCGTCGTCGTACGACGTCCACGGCGACCCCGCGGACCTCGTCGCGCCGCTCCCCGGCACCGCCGAGGAGGAGGCCGCGTCCCTGGCCGACCTCAGCCCCGACGACCGCCTGCACCTCGCCGGGGACGCCCTCGCCGACGCGCTGGCGCAGGTCGAGGGCCTGCGGCGGGAGAACGCGCGGCTCAGGGTGGGTGCCCAGGAGTCGACCCGCCGCCGACTCCTGCCTCACCGGGTCTCGACCCGCTGACGCGCGCTCGACCTCGCAGCCTCGCGGGCTCCGCTGTCGTCAGTGACTCAGTGGGGCGCCCAGGCGTCCTCGTCGGCGGTCCGCTTGGTGACCGCCTCCGGGAGCTCGCCGGCGGAGAGCTGCTCGATGCTCACCTGCTCGAAGACGTCGCGCAGGGAGCGGCGCGCCGCGATCCAGACGTGCTGGAGGACCTCGGCGGACTCGTTGTAGGTCACGGCCTCCGGGCGCAGCCCGTAGACCGAGACGAGCGGCCCGTCGACGGCGCGGATCACGTCCGCGACCGAGACGTCACCGGGCTTGCGGGCCAGCCGCCACCCGCCGGACTGGCCGCGCTGGGACACGACGATCCCCGAGCGGCGCAGGTCGGCCAGGATCGCCTGGAGGAACCCGTGGGGGATCTCCTGGCGGCGGCCCAGCTCCTCGGCACTGACGGGGCGGCTGCCGTCGCTGCGCGTCATCTCGATCAACGCCCGCAGTGCGTAGTCGGCCTTTGCTGAGACGCGCATGGCCCAAGTCTGTCAGAGAAGTCGAGCCGACCAGTCGAGGAACTCGCCAAGGCGCGACAGGGCCCGGGACGCGGAGGCTCAGGAGGCGGCGTACGCCTCCTCGAGACGCGCGGTCTCGCGGGCCACGCGCTCCTGCTTGACGGCCCAGGTGATGCCGACGACCCAGAGGACGGCGAGGAAGGCCAGGCCGGACCAGAGGCTGAGGCCGGAGGCGCCGGCGGCCTCGGAGAGGGTCTTGACGTTGGTGAGGACGATCAGGCCACCGGCCGCGACGCCGAGGACGCGGGCGGCGAGGTGCTTGACCAGCCATGCGGCGATCGGGGCGGCGATCACGCCTCCGACGAGGAGCGCGATGGCGTACTCCCACGGGATGCCCTGCGAGCCGAGCGCCAGGATGAAGCCGAGCGAGCCGCCGATCGCGACGACGAACTCCGAGGTGTCGATCGAGCCGACGACCTTGCGGGGCTCGAGGCGACCCGAGGAGAGGAGGGACGTCGTCCCGACCGGACCCCAGCCGCCGCCGCCGATGGAGTCGAGCGCGCCGCCGAAGAGACCCATCGGGGCGAGGAAGAACACCGAGGGCCGCGACTTGAACTGCGGACGGCGGCCACCGAGGCGCAGGAAGCGGTAGATCACGTAGACGCCGAGGCTGAACAGGATGAAGGCGACGAGGGGCTTGGCGGCGTCGCCGTCCAGGTTCGACAGGAACGTCGCACCGGCGAAGGCGCCGATGAAGCCGGGCGCCGCGAGGATCCCGACGGTGCGCCAGTCGACGTTGCCGAACTTGGCGTGCGAGACGCCGGAGACCAGCGACGTGCCGATCTCGGAGAAGTGCACGGCGGCCGAGGCCGCGGCCGGCGCGATGCCGACCGCCAGCAGGATCGTGGTGGAGGTGACGCCGTACGCCATCCCCAGCGAGCCGTCGACGAGCTGCGCGAGCAGTCCGACGACCGCGACGACGATGATCTTGCGCATGGGGGAGTTCCTTCGGGTCTCGTCCGATCGGCGGGTCCCGAGGCCGCAAAGTTGATCGGTTGGGTCAAGTTACTGACTTAGTAGAGATTGACGACATGAGCGATGTCAACTTCGGCGGGGGCGGCGGCGTGTCGGCGAGGTCTTGCCGCGAAGTTACTGACGGGTAGACTCACCGGTAACTTCCGCACTCCCGAGGGGACAGGCACGCCTGTGACGCACTACAAGACCAACCTGCGCGACATCGAGTTCAACCTCTTCGAGGTCTTCGGACGCGACGAGGTGCTCGGCACCGGCCCGTTCGAGGACGTCGACGGCGAGACGGCGCGGTCGATCCTCGCCGAGGTCGAGCGGCTCGCCCGCGAGGACCTCGCGGCGTCGTACGTCGACGCGGACCGCAACCCCCCGACGTTCGACCCGAGCACCGGCACCGCCGACGTGCCGGCGTCGTTCAAGAAGAGCTACCAGGCGTGGATGGACTCCGAGTGGTTCCGCCTGCAGCTGCCCGAGGCGCTCGGCGGCACCCCGGCGCCGTCCTCGCTGAACTGGGCGCTCGGCGAGATGGTCCTCGGCGCCAACGCGCCGGTCTGGATGTACGCCGCCGGCCCGAGCTTCGCCGCGGTGGTGCACCGCAACGGCACCGACCGTGACAAGCGCATCGCCGAGATCATCGTCGAGCGCGGCTGGGGCGCCACGATGGTGCTCACCGAGCCGGACGCCGGCTCCGACGTCGGCGCCGGCCGCTCGAAGGCCACGCAGAACGAGGACGGCACCTGGAACATCGAGGGCGTCAAGCGGTTCATCACCTCGGCCGAGTCCGACCTCCAGGAGAACATCATCCACCTCGTCCTCGCCCGCCCCGTGGGCGTCGAGGGCGTCGGCGGGCCGGGCACCAAGGGCCTGTCGATGTTCATCGTGCCGAAGCACCACTTCGACCCCGAGACCGGCGAGCTGACCGGCGAGCGCAACGGCGCCCACGTCACCAACGTCGAGCACAAGATGGGCCTGAAGGTCTCCAACACCTGCGAGGTCACCTTCGGCGACCCGTCCGTCGGCAACGGCGAGCCCGCCCGCGGCTGGCTGGTCGGCGAGGTCCACCAGGGCATCGCGCAGATGTTCCAGGTCATCGAGAACGCCCGGATGATGGTCGGCACCAAGGCCATCGCCACGCTCTCGACGGGCTACCTCAGCGCGCTGGACTACGCGAAGTCCCGCGTCCAGGGCGCCGACCTCACCCGCGCCGCCGACAAGACCGCGCCGCGCGTGACCATCACCCACCACCCCGACGTCCGCCGGTCGCTGATGACCCAGAAGGCCCATGCCGAGGCCATGCGCGCCCTGGTGCTCTACACCGCCACCTGGCAGGACAAGGTCCAGCAGGCGACGTACGCCGGCGAGCGGGACGACCTCGCGGAGAAGGTCAACGACCTGCTCCTGCCGGTCGTGAAGGGCTACGGCTCGGAGCGCTCGTGGGTGTTGCTCGGCACCGAGTCGCTGCAGACGTTCGGCGGGTCGGGCTTCCTGCAGGAGTACCCGATCGAGCAGTACGTCCGCGACGCCAAGATCGACACCCTCTACGAGGGCACGACCGCGATCCAGGGCCAGGACTTCTTCTTCCGCAAGATCGTCAAGGACCAGGGCCAGGCCCTCGGCCACGTCGCCAAGGAGATCGGCGCGTTCGTCGCCTCCGAGGCGGGCAACGGTCGCCTCAAGGTCGAGCGGGGTCTGCTCCAGACCGCGCTGGACGACGCCAACGCCCTCGTCGGCCACATGATCAACGACCTCATGTCGGCCGACCCGAACGCCGAGGGCGGCGACCTGCGCAACGTCTACAAGGTGGGTCTCAACACCTCCCGCCTGCTGATGGTGCTCGGCGACGTCGTCTGCTCGTGGCTGCTGCTGCGCCAGGCCGAGGTGGCGCTCAACGCCCTCGGCGGCGAGGTGTCCGCCAAGGACCAGGCGTTCTACGAGGGCAAGGTCGCGGCGGCGAAGTTCTTCGCCGCGAACGTCCTGCCCAAGGTCTCCGCCGAGCGCGCCATCGCCGAGTCGGTCGACCTGTCCCTGATGGACCTGGACGAGGCGTCGTTCTGACCCACGCCTGACCGCACCACCTGATGGAGTGTGGTCCCAGCGCCCTGAGCGCTGGGATCGCACTCCATCCGTGGTTTCGGGGTGGTCGAGCAGTGCTCGAGCCCCGAGCTGAGGTGATCGACCACCTCACCGGGTCTCGTGGCTCGGTCGCTGCGCGACGCTCGCACCTCGACCTCCGGGGGCCGACGCCGCGACCACCGCGTCGGTGAGGCGGGCGAGGGTGGGTGAGTCGACGCGCCAGCGCTGCCAGTGCAGGCCGACCAGCACCGGCTCCTCGGCGAGCCGGAGGAGGTCGCGGGCCTCGCGGAGCTGGTGGTCCAGCAGCATCCCCCACCCCAGGCCGCAGCGGATGGCCGCGAACAGGTCCGCGGTGGTCGGCACGCGGTGGACGACGTCCGGCGGGGCGTGGCCGCGGTCGGCGAGCCAGTCGTGCTGCAGCGCGTCGTCCTCGTCGAAGCGCACCATCGGCACCCGCCGCCAGTCGAGGCCTCCGGACGGGTCGCGGGCGGCGTCCAGCAGGGACGGCGCCGCGACCGGGTGGTAGCGCATCGCCCCGAGCGGCTGCGAGGAGCAGCCCTGCACCGGTGCCGCGTCCGCGGTGACCGCCGCCAGCACCCGCCCCTCGCGCAGCAGCCGGGTGGTGCGGTCCTGGTCGGCGACGTGCAGCTCGAGCGCCACGCCCTCCCAGCCGGCGACCTCGGCCATCACGGTGCGGAACCAGGTGGCCAGCGAGTCCGCGTTGACCGCCACGGCCACCCGGCGTACGCCGCCCGCCTCGCCGAGCCGCTCCGACGTCTCGGCCGCGAGCAGGGCCGTCTGGCGGGCGAGGCCGAGCAGGACCTCCCCGGTCGCGGTCGGCCGGCAGGGCGCCGCCCGGGTGACGACGACCTGCCCGACCTGCTGCTCGAGGGCCCTCACGCGCTGGCTGACCGCGGACGGTGTCACATGCAGCGCGCGGGCCGCGGCCTCGAAGGTGCCGCCGTCCACGACGGCGGCGAGGGCGGCGAGCCGGTCGGGCGCATACATGAAGCAACGCTAAGGCATCTGCAGATTCTTTCGCTTCCCTCAGCCTGTGGACGTTCCTACCGTCGAGGCGTGATCGCACCCCTCGCCACCGGCTTCCTGACCCTGATGGCCCTGATCGTCGCCGTCGGCGCGCAGAACGCGTTCGTGCTGCGCCAGGGCGTCCTGCAGCAGCACGTGGGGGCGGTGGTCGCGATCTGCGCGCTGTCCGACGCCGTCCTCGTGATGCTCGGGGTGGCGGGCCTCGGGGCGGTCGTCACCGAGGTTCCGCTGGCGCTGCGGGTGGTGCAGTGGGCGGGCGTCGCCTTCCTCGCGGCGTACGGCGTCCTGGCGCTGCGGCGGGCCGCCCGCGGGGACGCCCTCACCACCGCCACCGAGCAGGGCGGCTCGCTGGGGCGCGTGGTCCTCACCACGCTCGCGCTGACGTGGCTGAACCCGCACGTCTACCTGGACACCGTCCTGCTGCTGGGCTCGCTCGCCCAGACGCACGGACCCGACGGCCGCTGGTGGTTCGGCATCGGCGCCGCGCTGGGCAGCCTGACCTGGTTCGCCGTGATCGGGTACGGCGCCGGTCGGGTGCGGACGTTCCTCGCCCGTCCCGTCACCTGGCGCTGGGTCGAGACCGGCGTCGGCGTGGTCATGCTCGCGCTCGCCGCCGGTCTCGCCCTGCACGCACCCGCCTGACGGCGGGTGACGGCCTCAGGCCTGGACGACCTGGGAGCGGTAGCTCTCGATGATGGCCATGAACTCGCCGCGCTCGGCGTCCGGCACCCCGAGGAAGTTCAGGGTCGCGTCGATCTCGGTGTAGACGGCGTCGAAGCCGGCCTGGTCGATGGAGAGGTGCTCGTGGCCGGTGACCATGTCCTTGCCGGGGTAGCACTTCGGGCCGCCCGCCGCCTCGATCGACCACCCCGTGACGAGGAACTTGTAGCCGGCCGCGTTGGCGGGGTCGCCGTGGTGGGCGTGCACCGCGGGGTTGGCGTTGACCGCGATGTTGTCGAAGAGCCGGTCGACGAGGATGTCGACGGCGCCGGCGATCCCGTAGGTGCCGCCGAGGCGCTCGTAGAGCGAGGCGTCGGACGGGGTCTCGGCGGCGGCCTCGGCGAGGTCGGGCTCGGGTCGGGTGGTGGTCATGACACTTCTCCTTCTCCTGGGGGCGTGGTCGGTGGAGGAACGGGGTCGGCGAGGCGCCCGGCGAGGGCGCGGAGCTCGCCGCGGAGGGCGGCCAGGTCGGACTCCGACAGGCCGGTGTCGCACTGGACGGCGCTCTGCACGCCTGACGCCGCGGCCTGGAGCTCGCGGCCCCGGTCGGTGAGCCCGACGAGGACGACGCGCCGGTCGGGACCTCGCTCGCGCCAGACCAGGCCGGCGGCCTCCAACCGGGCGACGAGGGGACTGACCGCGTGCGAGTCGAGCTCGAGCCGGGTCGCGATGCGACCGACCGGTGTGTCGCCGTCCTGCCACAGCGTGAGCATCACGAGGTACTGCGGGTAGGTCAGACCGATCTCGGCCAGCCGCGGCCGGTAGCTCCGCACGATCGCGTTGGAGGCGGCGTACACAGCGAAGCAGAGCTGGTCGTCGAGCCGCAGCCCGGCGCCGTCCGGCTGGTCCCCGCTCGGCGTCCCCATGACGCACCGCCCTCCGCGTGACGTGTGTCACACCTCGTGGTGACAATCCATCACGCGTGACAGAACTCGTCAAGGGCTGGGTCCCTCCTGGCGTGGTCGGCGGTCAGGCGGGAGCCACTAGGATGAGAGAGCCGACCTCACCTTCTCCCCGAGAGGCCGACCTTGCTCGCGTTCGTCCTGGCGCACCTCGTTGCCGCAGCGGCCGCTCCGGTGCTCGTGCGCCGGGTCGGACGGTGGACCTTCGCCGTCCTGGCGATCGTCCCTGCGGTCACCTTCGCCTGGGCGCTCACCGCCGCCCCGATCGTCCTGAGTGGCGGCGCGGTCAGCACCACGGTCGACTGGGTGCCGGCGATCGACATGGAGCTGGCCCTCTCGATGGGCCTGCTGCAGTGGGTGATGGTGCTCGTCGTCGCGGGCATCGGGGCCCTCGTCCTGGCCTACTGCTCCTGGTACTTCCACACCGGCGAGGACGGCCTGGTCGCCTTCAGCACGGCCTTCATGGGCTTCGTCGGCGCGATGCTCGGCCTCGTCCTCGCCGACGACCTGCTCCTGCTCTACGTGTTCTGGGAGCTCACCACCGTCTTCTCCTACCTCCTGATCGGCTTCGACCCGCTCAAGCGAGCGAACCGTCTGGCGGCGATGGAGGCGCTGATCGTCACCACCCTCGGCGGGCTGACGATGCTCGTCGGGATGCTGCTCCTCGGCCGCGAGGCCGGCACGCTGCGGATCAGCGAGATCCTCGCGGACCCGCCGCCGGAGTCGGCCACGCTCGTCGTCGCGGTGCTCCTGATCCTGGTCGGGGCGCTCAGCAAGTCGGCGCTCGTCCCGTTCCAGTTCTGGCTGCCGGGCGCGATGGCGGCGCCCACGCCGGTCAGCGCCTACCTGCACGCCGCGTCGATGGTGAAGGCCGGCGTCTACCTCGTCGCCCTGCTCGCGCCCGTGTTCGCCACCGTCCCCGGCTGGCACCTGGTGATCCTGACCCTCGGCACCGTCACCATGCTGCTCGGCGGCTGGCGCGCGCTGCGGCAGGTGGACGTCAAGCTCCTCCTCGCGTACGGCACCGTCAGCCAGCTCGGCTTCCTCATGGTGCTGTTCGGCATCGGGACGCGCACCGCCGCGCTGGCGGGCCTCGCGATGCTGGTGGCCCACGCGCTCTTCAAAGCGACCCTCTTCCTGAGCGTCGGCATCATCGACCACCAGACCGGCACGCGGGACCTGCGCGAGCTGTCCGGGGTCGGCCGCGCGATGCCGGTCGTCGCCGTCGCCGCCACGATCGCCGGCGCCTCCATGGCCGGCGTCCCGCCGCTGCTCGGCTTCGTCGGCAAGGAGACGGTGTGGGCCGCCGTCCTCGAGCTCACCGAGGGCGAGGTCGCCGGGGTCCCGCCGTACGCCGGGTGGCTGGTGCTCGCCGGGCTGATGGTCGGGTCCGCCTTCACCGCCGGCTACACGCTGCGGTTCCTGTGGGGGGCCTTCTGGACCAAGCGCGGCCTCGAGCCCACCCCGGTCACCCCGGTCCCGCCACCGTTCGCCGCCGCCCCGGTGCTGCTCGCCGCCCTGACCGTCGTCCTCGGGTTCAGCGGCTACGCCCTCACCGACGCCTTCGGGCTGTACGCCGACGCGCTGCCGGGCCCGGCCGAGGAGTACCTCGCCCTCTGGCACGGCCTCGAGCTCCCGCTGCTGCTGAGCGCGCTGACGCTGGCCGGCGGCGCCGCGCTCTTCGCCGCCCGGGCCACCGTCTGCCGCGCGGGCGGGCTGGTCTCGGACCGCCTGTCCGCCGAGGGCGCCTACCGGTTCCTGATGCGCCTGCTCGACCGCGCCGCGATCGAGACCACCGGCGCCTTCCAGCGCGGTTCGGTGTCCGGCTACCTCGCGGTCATCCTCGTCGTGGTGCTCGTCCTGCCCGGTGGCGCGACGATCCTCGCCCTCGGCGCCGCGGGAGGGGTCGACGTCGTGATGTGGGACCGACCCGCGCAGGTGATCCTGGCCGCGGTCCTCGTCCTGGCCGCCGTCGTGGCCGCCCGCTCGCGCCGGCGCCTGCGGGCCGTGACGCTGGCCGGGGTCACCGGCTACGGCACCGCGCTCCTCTTCCTGATCCACGGCGCCCCCGACATCGCGCTGACCCAGGTGCTGGTCGAGACCGTCAGCCTCGTCGTCTTCGTCCTCGTGCTGCGCCGCCTGCCCCCGTTCTTCAGCGACCGCCCGCTGAGCCGCAGCCGCTACTGGCGGATGGCGCTCGGCGCGGGCGTCGGGATCGCCGTCGCCGGCTTCCTGCTGGTCGCGGCCAACGCCCGGTCCTCGACGCCGATCTCGCAGGCGTTCGCCGAGGCGGCGTACGAGTACGGCTACGGCCGCAACGTCGTCAACATCACCCTCGTCGACATCCGCGCCTGGGACACCCTCGGTGAGATCGCCGTCCTCGTCGCCGCGGCCACCGGCGTCGCCAGCCTGATCTTCCTCGACAGCCGCACCTCCGGCATCCGGCGCGTGCGCGACATCCCCTACCCGACCGACGTCCAGAAGCTGCCGTCGTCCGGCGGACGACGGGTCTGGCTGCCCGGCCCCCGGACCCTGAGCCCCGACCGGCGCTCGATCATCTTCGAGGTCGTCACCCGCCTCGTCTTCCACACGATCATGGTCTTCTCGGTCTACCTGCTGATCGCGGGCCACAACCTGCCCGGCGGCGGGTTCGCCGGCGGCATCGTGGCCGGCCTGGCGCTGATGGTGCGCTACCTCGCCGGCGGCCGGTACGAGCTCGACGAGGCCGCCCCCGTCGACGCCGGCGTGCTGATCGGCACGGGCCTGTTCATCGGCGCCCTCGCCAGCCTCGGCCCCCTGCTCCTCGGCGGGGAGGTCCAGCGCACCTACGACACCTACCTGACGGTCCCGCTGCTCGGCGAGCTGCACCTGGTCTCGTCGGTGGTCTTCGACGTCGGCGTCTACCTGGTGGTCATCGGCCTCGTGCTCGACCTGCTGCGGACCTTCGGCTCGCGCCTGGACCGCCACATCCTCCGCGAGGAGCGCGGCGGCGACACCGACTCCGAGCGCGAGAACCGGGACCGGAGGGCCTTCCGATGAGCGTCAGCCTCCCCCTGGTCATCACCGCGGCCGTGCTCGTCGGCACCGGCGTCTACCTCATGCTCGAGCGCAGCCTCACCCGCGTGCTCGTCGGCCTGGTCCTGCTGAGCAACGGCGTCAACGTGAGCTTCCTCGTCGCCGCAGGCCGCCCCGGCGACCCGCCCCTGTACGACGGGTCGAACGCCGAGACGATGGCGGACCCGCTGCCGCAGGCCCTGGTGCTCACCGCCATCGTGATCACGCTGGGCACCACCGCGTTCCTGCTGGCGATGGCCCACCGCAGCTGGCAGCTCAACGGCAACGACGACGTCCAGGACGACATCGAGGACGCAGCCATCCGCCGGCTCGCGCTCGCCGACGACGTCTCGGAGGGCTACGAGGCCGAGGACGAGGACAGACCCGCCGACACCCACGACGAGGACCGAGGGGAGGACCGACGATGACCGACCTCGGCTTCGCCGCCCTCGTGCCGCTGCCCGTGCTGCTGTCCCTGCTGGGGGCGGGCGCCGCACTCATGCTGTCCGGCCGACCGTCGCTGCAGCGCACCGTGAGCGTGGTCGTCCTGGGCTCCGTCGTGGTGATCGCCGCGGTGCTGCTCTGGGCGGTCGACACCCGGGGGGCGCTGGTGCTGCGCCTCGGCGGCTGGCCCGCCGAGCTGGGCATCTCGCTGGTCGCCGACCGGCTGGCCGCCCTCATGCTCCTGGTCTCCGCGATCGTGACCCTCGCCGTCCTCGTCTACTCGCTCGGCCAGGGCATCACCGAGGAGGACCGCGAGGCGCCGGTCTCGATCTACCACCCGACGTTCCTCGTGCTCGTCGCCGGCGTCTCGAACGCCTTCCTGTCCGGCGACCTGTTCAACCTGTTCGTCTCGTTCGAGATGCTGCTGTTCTCCAGCTACGTCCTGCTGACGCTGGGCGCGACCGCTGCCCGCGTCCGCGCGGGCACCATCTACGTCGTCGTGAACCTGCTGTCGTCGATGCTCTTCCTCATCGCGATCGCGGTCACCTACTCCGCCGTCGGCACCCTGGGGCTCGCCGAGATCGCCGTCCGGGTCGACGAGCTCCCCGACCCGGTGGCCCTGGTCATCCAGCTGCTGCTGCTCGTCACGTTCGCCATCAAGGCCGCGGTGTTCCCGCTGTCGCTGTGGCTCCCGGACAGCTACCCCACCGCCCCCGCACCGGTCACCGCCGTCTTCGCCGGCCTGCTCACCAAGGTCGGCGTCTACGCGATCCTGCGGACCCAGACCCTCGTCTTCCCCGACAGCCCGCTGACGAACCTGCTGCTCGGGGCGGCGCTCGCCACGATGATCGTCGGCATCCTCGGGGCGATCGCGCAGTCGGACATCAAGCGCATGCTGTCCTTCACGCTCGTCTCGCACATCGGCTACATGATCTTCGGGATCGGCCTGGCCACCGAGGCCGGGCTCTCGGGCGCGATCTTCTACGTCGCGCACCACATCACCATCCAGACCTCGCTGTTCCTCGTGGTCGGACTGATCGAGGCGCGCGCCGGCAGCACGGCCCTGCTGCGCATGGGCGGCCTCGCCCGCCTCGCCCCGGTCGTCGGGGTGCTGTTCTTCGTCCCCGCCATGAACCTCGCCGGCATCCCGCCGATGTCCGGCTTCATCGGCAAGGTGGGCCTCCTCGAGGCCGGGCTCGCGGACGGCTCGCCGCTGGCACTGGTGCTCGTCGCCGCCGGCGTCGTGACCAGCCTCCTGACCCTGTACGCCGTCGCCAAGACGTGGGGCCTCGCCTTCTGGCGCTCCCCCGAGCAGGCGCACGCGATGGCCGCAGCACTGCCCGAGCCCGAGGACGAGCGCGTGGTCCTGCCCGCTCCCGGCGGCGAGGCCCCCGGCGGTCAGCCGACCTCGATCGTCCACCACCGCGGGCACGTCCACATCGGGCCGGCCACGTTCGGCGAGCGCGACCTGAGGACCGCCCACGAACTCCGGTCCGCCGACAGCACCGACCGCGACCTCCACCAGCTCCTCGAGGCCGGGTCGCTGCCGAGCCGCCTGCCGGCGCTGATGGTCGCCCCCGCCGCGGCCCTCGTCGGGGTCAGCCTCGCCTTCACCGTCATCGGCGGCCCGATGTACGACCTCACCGACCGCGCCGCCGCCGACATCCTCGACCGGGCGCCGTACCTCAGCGCGGTCCTGTCGGAGGGGTTCGAGTGAGCACCGAGAAGACCGGGAGCACGGCGGCCGTCCCCGAGCAGCACGGTCGACGCCTGGGTCCGCGCCAGCTGCTGCAGTGGCCCATGGTCCTGTGGCTGACCCTCGTCTGGGCCGCGCTGTGGGGCAGCGTCGCCCCGCTGATCCTCGTCTCCGGGGTCCTGGTCGGGGTGCTCGTCTCCCTGGTCTTCCCCCTGCCGCCGCTGCGGGCCGCCCCGCGCGTCCACCTCTGGGGGGTGCTGGTCCTGCTCGGCCGGTTCGTCGTCGACCTCGTCGTCGCCAGCGCCCAGGTGGTGTGGGTGACCCTGCGGCCCGGTACGGCGCGCAGCGCGGTCATCGAGGTCGACCTGGTGACGGACTCCGACCTGGTCATGACCTTCACGGCCCAGCTGGTGTCGCTGGTGCCGGGCAGCGTGATCGTCGAGGCCCGCCGCTCCACCCACACCCTGTTCCTGCACGTCCTGGACGTCACCGACGAGACCCAGGTCGACGACGCCCGCAAGCGGGTCCTCGAGCAGGAGCAGCGGGTGCTGCGCGCCTTCACCTCGCCCGCCGGGACCGGCGAGGGGGCCGCATGACCGCGCTGCTCACCGCCTCGGGCGTGGTCTTCGGCGTGGCCGCCCTCCTGGTCGTCGTCCGCATCACCCGCGGCCCGACCATGCTCGACCGGGCGATCGCCTTCGACGTGCTGGTGTCGATCGCCATCGGCGGCATCGTGGTCCAGGCCGCGGTCGACGACAGCACGGACGCCGTCCCGCTGATCCTCGTCGCCACCCTGCTCGGCTTCGTGGGCTCGGTGAGCATCGCCCGCTTCAGCCCGGGCAGCGACGACGTGGACGACCTGGACGACGACCAGACGAGGACGGGGGACCGACTGTGAGCTGGGCCGTCCTGTCGACCGTGGCCGACGTCACCGCCGGCGTCCTGATCCTGCTGGGCGCCCTGCTGAGCCTGGTCGCGGCCATCGGCATGCTGCGCTTCCCCGACGTCCTGACCCGGATGCACTCGGCCACCAAGCCGCAGGTGCTGGGGGTCGTGCTGGTCGTCCTCGGCCTGGCTCTGCACCTGCGCGACGCGTCCGTGCTGGCGGTCCTGCTGCTGGTGGTGCTCTTCCAGATGACCACCGCGCCGGTGGCCGGCCACATGATCGGTCGCGCGGCGTTCCGGGCCGGCCAGGTGCGCGACGACCTGCTCGTGGTCGACGAGCTCAGCGACACGCGCGGTGGCTCCGACGAGCCGCGCGGCGCGCCCTGACGCCACGAGCCCCCCGACCTCGGGCTACGGTCTGCTCAACACACGACGTCGAAGGAGTCACCATGGGTATCGGACTGGGAATCGTCCTGCTGGTCCTCGGCCTGATCCTCGTCACCGACGCGGTCCAGCTGCCGCAGGGCATCGAGAACGCGATCAACGGTGAGGCCCTGGGCTGGATCTTCATCATCGTCTCGATCATCGCGATCGGCCTCAGCCTCGCGATGAACCGCCAGCGCAACAAGACGACCCACGTCGAGGAGCGTCGCTACGACCGCTGAGCCGTCCGGCTCGGTCCGGCGGCTCGCCTAGCGACTGCCGCGGGGGCGGTACGACGGCTCCGTGCGCGTCGTCGCCGCCCGGCGCGCCACCTTCGTGTTCGCGCGGGTGAACAGCCACAGCTGCTCGAGCCGCTCCCGCGCGAACGTGGCGCGGGGACCCGACGTCCAGGTGCGCTCGAACAGCCGCTTCGCGGAGGCGAGCTGGTCCGGTGACCGCGTGCGGAGGGTGGCCACGAGGTCCTCGGCGGCGGCGACCGGGTCGTCGGCGACCGCGGTCGCCAGCCCCAGCCGCACCGCCTCGTCCCCGGAGACGGTCTCGGCGGTCATGGTGAGGCGCTTGGCGACGTCCATGCCGACCTGGTCGGCCAGCGCGCGGACGCCGCTCATGTCGGGGATCAGGCCCCACTTGGCCTCGAGCACGGACCACTGCGCGTCGGGGGTCGTGATCCGGAAGTCCGCGCCCAGCGCGATCTGGACCCCGCCGCCGAGGCAGTGACCGTGCACCGCGGCGACGACCGGGACGGGGAGCCGCCGCCACGCCCAGCAGGCCTCCTGGAACAGGTTCGTCCCGCGCCAGGGACGCGGCAGGAACGCCGCGGCGATGCGACGGGGTTCCTTGCCGACGGTCGCGAAGTCCAGGCCCGCGCAGAACGAGCGGCCCTCACCGGTCAGCACGACGGCCCGCAGGTCACGGTCCGCGCGCAGCTCCCGCGCGGTCGCGACCAGGGAGTCGAGGGTGTCCATCGTCAGCGAGTTGAGCTTGTCGGGCCGCGTCAGCGTCACCCGGGCCACGCCGTCGTTGACCGTGCAGGTCACGCGCCCGTCGCCGCGGGGGGCCTGCGGGGAGCCGGTGGCGGCCTGGTCGGTCTCGAGTGCGCTCACCGTCCGGATCGTACGGCGGTTGCCTGGTCCGCCCCACCGGGGTGACGCTGGGCGGGTGACGACGTACCCGCGGCTGCTGCAGACCGTCCTCGACACCACGGACGTGCGCGGTCTGGCGGAGTTCTACCGCGAGCTGCTGGGGCTGACCTACCGGTCGGGCGACGAGCCGCCCGCCGCCGGGGAGCCGGACGACGCGGACTGGCTGGTGCTGCGCGCCGACGACGGCACCCGGCAGCTCGCGTTCCAGGGGACCGAGGTCGTCCACCGGAGCACCTGGCCCGAGCCCGACGTGCCGATGCAGCTGCACCTCGACCTGACGGTGGCCACGGTCGCCGAGCTGGAGGAGGTGAGGGAGCGTGCCCTCGCGCTGGGCGCGACGCCGCTGCTGGACCGGACGGACGACCCGGACGAACCCCTGCACGTGCTCGCCGACCCCGCCGGGCACCCGTTCTGCGTGTTCGTGGCCTGAGGACCTCGTCAAGCCACGTGCAACCGGCTCGCAAGCGGGGCCGTCCACGGTGGTGCCATGACCACGACATCCCGCCCCACCGACCCGACCCTCGCCCCCGCGCCGCTGTTCCCCGGCCAGGCCGCCGCGCCCCCGGGGCCGTGCGACCTGACCGGCATGTACCTCATGCACCACGGCTTCCGCCGCGACCTGGACCGCCTCGTGCGCGCCGCCGCGGTGACCCCGCCGGGTGACCGCCGGACGTGGAAGGCCCTCGCCCGCTGGTGGCGTGACGTCGCGGCCCTGCTCGGCGAGCACCACACGAAGGAGGACGAGCTGCTGTGGCCCGTCCTGCTCGAGCGCGCCGACGACGCCGGACGCGCGGTGCTGGCCGCCATGGAGGCCGAGCACCACCGCATCGACCCCGCGCTCGACGCCGTCGCGGCGGCGCTGGGCGACCTCACCTCCGGCACCGACGTCGTCGCCGCCCGCGACCGCGCCGTCGCCGCGTTCCGCGACCTCGCCGCCCTGCTCGACGAGCACCTCGCGCACGAGGAGCGGGACGCCGTCGCCCTGATCCAGGCGCACCTGAGCGCCGCGGAGTGGAAGAAGCTCGAGGAGGACGGGCTGGCGCACAAGCCGGCGCCGCCGCTGCTGTTCTTCCTGCTGCCGTGGGTCGCCGACGGACTCCCCGAGGAGGACCTCGCCCCGTTCCTCGCCGCCGCCGGGACCCCGGTCGCCGTGATGATGCGCCTGGTCCGGCCGGCGTACGCCCGCCGCGCCCGCCGGGCGTTCGCCCACCTCCCCGCGGGGGTGGCGCGATGACGACCCTGGTCCCGCCGCCCGCCGACGTCGTACGGTCCCGTGCTGTGAGCACGCCGCCGCTCGTCGGGCTCCCCGACGGCCACCACCACCGCCCGCTGCGGCTGGAGGACGCCGACGCGGTCACCGCGATCGTCGCGGCGGAGGAGATCGCGGCGATCGGGGTCTCCGAGATCGAGACGGCCGACGTGCTCGCCGACTGGCAGCGGCCCAGCCACGACCTCGCGTCGCTGTCGCTGGGTGTCCTGGACGGCGACCGGCTCGTCGCCTTCGCCGAGCTCACGGGCGCCGACCGGGTCGAGGTCGGCGTCCACCCGGACGCCCAGGGCCGCGGGATCGGCACCGCCCTGGCGCGGTGGCTCCGCGAGCGGGCCCGCGCCGCGGGCTCCACCGTCATCGGCATGCCCGCCCCGGAGGGCAGCACGGCCGACCGCTTCATGGCCGCGCAGGGCTACCGGGTGCGGTGGAGCTCGTGGATCCTCGACCTCCCGCCCGGCGCGACCATCCCCGACCGTCCGCTCCCGCACGGCCACGTCCTGGTCGACGCCGCCGACGAGACCCTCGTGCGGGCCGCCTGTACCGTGCTCGAGGACGCCTTCCTCGAGTGGTCCGACCGCGAGCGCCAGTCGCTGGCCGACTTCACCTCGGAGACCCTCGGCCGGCAGGGCGCCGCCCCCTGGAACCTCCGGGTCCTGCTCGACGCCGACGGTGAGGCCGTCGGCGCCACCCACGTCACGCTCGGCGGCCTCGACGACCCCGACGGGGAGCCGGAGGCCCACGTCCACCGGGTCGGCGTACGCCGCGACCGGCGGGGCCTCGGCCTCGGCCAGGCGCTGCTCGTCGACGCCTTCGCCCTCGGCCGCGCCCATGGCGCCGTCCGCTCCTCGCTCTCCACCGACAGCCGCACCGGCGCCCTCGGCCTCTACGAGAAGGTCGGCATGCGCGTGACGTCGACCTGGGTCAACCGCGCCGTCGACCTCTAGGCCGAGTCGGCCCGAACGCACCCCTCAGGACCGCCGAGTCGGCCCGAACGTCCCCGCGTACGACGCCGAGTCGGCCCGTGCGCGCACCCGTCAGGCCCGATCGGGCCGCCCGAGAGGAACCCCCATGCCCCGCCCACCCTCCCGCCTGCTCGCCCTCGGGCTGCTCGCGGGCCTCGTCGCCGTCCCCGGCCCCACGTCCGCCGCCACCGGCGCCATCGGCGCCACCACGGCCGACCCGACCGAGTACACCGACCGGACCACCGTCTCCGGCTGGGGCGGCTTCGCCTCCGGCCAGTCCCGCCGTCCGGCCTCGCTCGCCACGACCGACCTCGTCGCGGTCTCCGCCGGCGACGAGAGCTCGGTGGTCGTCGGCCGCGACGGCCGGGTCACCGCGTGGGGTGACGACGCCTACGGCCAGAGCACTCCCCCGGTCGCCCTCACCGACGGCACCACCCGCGTCGTCGACGTCGACGCCGGCGAGCACCACACCCTGGCGCTGACCGCCGACGGCGGTGTCGTCGCCTGGGGCGGGCTCCGCGACACCGACGAGGGCCAGCTCGACGTCCCGTCCGACCTCGGACCCGTCACGCGGATCGTGGCCGGCCGGTACCACTCGCTCGTCGTGCGCACCGACGGCTCCGTCGTCGCCTGGGGCGCCCTGGGCCGGTTCGGGGCCATCAACGAGGGCCAGACCGACGTGCCCGACCCCCTCCTGCCGGGCGGGTCGCTGCGGGCCGTCGACGTCGCCGCCGGCGACCGGCACTCGCTCGCGGCCGACGCCGCCGGCGACGTCCACGTCTGGGGATCGGGTCGCCACGGGCAGCGGGAGGTGCCCCAGGCGGTCCGCGACGGCGACGTCGTCGACGTCGAGGCGTACGGCGCCGCGTCCCTCGCGCTGACCACCGACGGCCGGGTCCACGGCTGGGGCGACAGCGGGACGGCGACCACGGAGGTGCCGCCGCAGCTCGCCCGCCAGCGCGTCGTCGAGATCTCGATGGGCTCCGAGACCGCCATGGCGCTCACCGACAGCGGCCGGGTCGTCACCTGGGGCGACAGCGCCGAGCCGGTCCCGGCCGCCGTGGGCCGCCACGCCCCGTTCGGCGCGATCGCCGCCGGCGGGCGTCACGAGCTCGTCCTGCACCGACTGCCGAAGGCCGCGAGCCGCCTCGTGGTCGCGGCGCCCGCGAGCGCGCAGCAGGGCAGGCCGGTCACGGTCACCGTCCGGCTGACCGGCGCGACGACCGGCGTGGCCACCCTCCTCGACGGCCCCCGGCGGATCGCCACCGTGCCGTTGCGCAGGGACGGCGCCGGGGCCTCCGGCAAGGCCGTCCTGCGCGGGCTCGCGGTGGGCAGCCACCGGCTCACCGCCCGCTTCGCCGGCACCGACCTCGTGAGCGGCTCGACGTCCGCGCCGCGGTCGGTGAGGATCACCCGACGGTAGGCAGGAGGGCCCGCCATGCTCCACGTCGCGTGCTTCGGCACCGTGCGCGCCGAGGTCGACGGCGCCGCGGTCGACCTCGGCGGCCGCCGTCAGCGCTCCGTGCTGGGGATGCTGGTGGCGGCCGGGGGCCGGACCGTCTCCACCGACCGGCTGCTCGACGGGGTGTGGTCCGGGGAGCCACCACCGAGCGCGACCGGCGCCCTCCAGGCGTACGTCTCACGGCTGCGGTCGGCGCTGGAGCCGGACCGCCGTCCCCGCGAGCCCGCCCGGGTGCTGGTGAGCGCGCCCCCCGGCTACGCGCTCACGCTCCCCGAGGACGCCGTCGACACCTGGCACCTCGCCGGCCTGCTCCGCCGGGCGGGAGCCGTCGCCGCGCAGGACCCGACGACGGCCCTCGCCCGCGCCGAGGAGGCGCTCGGGCTGTGGCGCGACGACCCGTTCGCCGAGTACGCGGACGAGGAGTGGGCCACGACCGAGGCGACCCGGCTCGTGGACCTGCGGGCCACCGCCGTCGAGCTCCGGGCCGCCGCGGCGCTCCGGCTCGGTCGGGCCGCCGACACCCTCGGCGACCTCGAGGCGCACGTCCGGGCGCACCCGTTGCGGGAGCAGGGCGTCGGGCTGCTCGCCCGGGGCCTGTACGCCGCCGGGCGGCAGGCCGACGCGCTCGCCGCCCTCGCCTCCCTGCGCGAGCGCCTCGCCGACGAGCTCGGCCTCGACCCCGGACCGGAGCTGCGGCGACTGGAGACCGACATCCTCCAGCACGCCGACCACCTCGCGGCCGTCGTCGCGCCCGAGCCGGTGGTCGCCGTACCGCCCACCGCCGAGACACCACCGCCGGCACCCGCACAGGAACCCGCACCGGACCCCACGCTGGTGGGCCGCGAGGCCGAGCTGGCCCGGCTCGGCGCCGCCGCGGACGCCGTCCGGTCGGGCCGGCGGGGCGGCGTGGTGTGGCTGGACGGCGACGCGGGGTTCGGCAAGTCCACCCTGCTCGACGCCTTCTGCGCACAACAGGAGTCGCAGGATTGGGCCGTGGCGCGCGGCCGCTGCTCCGAGATGGCCGGGACGCCCCCCGGGTGGGCGTGGCACGAGGCGCTCGGGACCCTGGGCGTCGAGGCCGACTCCACCGCCGGGTCACCCGACGCGTTCACTCTCGCCGCCACGGTCGGTGACGCCGTCGAGGCCGACGGGCGGCCGGTCGTGGCGGGGGTCGAGGACGTCCACCGCGCCGACGAGCTCACCCTCCAGGTGCTGCGGCACCTCGTGCAGTCGGAGGTCCCGCTGCTCGTCGTCGCGACGTACCGCAGCCACGAGGTCGGCCGGGACCTCGCCGCCACCCTCGCGGTCACGACGGACCGCACCCTGGCGCGGCTGTCCGTCGGTGGCCTGTCCGACCGGGACGCGCGGGCGCTGCTCGGCGAGCACGTCGAGAGCGACCTCCCGGACCGTGTCTGGCGGCGTCTCGTCGACCGCGCCGCCGGCAACCCGCTCTTCCTGCGCCAGCTCGGCACGCTCGTCGCCGCGGAGGGCCCGGCGGCCGCCGAGCAGCTGCCGGTCGCCATCCGCGACCTGCTGCGCCGACGGCTGCTGCGGCTCCCCGAGCCGACCGTGGAGGTCCTCGCCCACGCCGCCCTGCTCGGGCGCGACATCGACCTGGACCTGCTGGTCGCGCTGGAGGAGGACTGGAGCGGCCTCGGCGAGGACGACGTCGCCGACCACCTGGACGCCGCGCTGGTCGCCGGGCTCGTGGTCACCGACGGGCCCGGGGACCTCCGCTTCGTCCACGCCCTCGTCGCCGAGACCTTCGCCGACCTGCTCGCCCCGCTGCGCCGCCGACGGCTGCACCGGGCGGCGCTCGCCGTCCTGGAGCGCGACCGACCCGACGCCCTCGAGGAGCTGGCCCACCACGCCGCCGCGGCGCTGGACCGGCGTACGGCGGCCCACGCACTGCCCCACCTCCTGGCCGCGGCCGAGCGCGCCGGCGAGGCCGCCGCCGTCGTCCACCTCCGCGCCGCACTGCGCGCCCTCGAGCTGTCCGGGGCTCCGCGCACCGAGTGGTTCGACGTACGGCGGGCGCTCGTGCGCGCGCTCGCACGCTCCGGGGACACCCTGGCCGCCCGGGCCGAGCGCGAGCTGGCCGTCGCCGAGGCGCGCGCGCACGGCGCGGCGCGGGACGTCGCCCGGGCCTGGGCGTGGCCGGCGCCGCTGCTGTGGTCACGCCGGCCGGTCGAGACGTCGTACGAGCCGACCGTCGTCGAGATCGAGGCCCTGCTCGACGGTCTCGCCGATCCCGCCGACGCCCCCGTGCGGGTCGAGCTGCTGTGCGCGATGGCGTTCGAGTGCGAGCCTGGCGGTCAGCACCTGCTGCTGCCCGCGGCCGACGAGGCCCTGGGCACGGCCGAGCGGCTGGGCGACCCGGAGCTGCTCTGCCGGGCCCTGAACGCGCAGTACCTCGCGTCCTTCTCCCGCGACGTCGACTTCCTGCCGCGGCTCGCCGCCCGGCTGGTGGACGTCGCCCGCGGCGCCGGGCTCGACGCCTACGAGGCGGCCGGGCACCTCATGCTGCAGTCCGCGGCGCTGCGGGCGGGCGACGTCGACGCGGCGCACGCCCACGCCGCCGACGCGCTGCGCGTGAGCACCCCCGGCCAGCTCGGGGAGATGCTGCTCGTCGGCGCCGTCCTCGCCGCCACGGACGACCTGCTCGCCGACCGGCTCGGCGCCGCACGCGCCACCTTCGACGAGGTGTGCCGCCAGATCACGCTCGCCGGCGACCCGAACGGTCCCCAGATCGAGCTCTGGGCGGGGTTCACCGTCGGCTTCGTCGCCGGCGACACGGCGCCGCTAATTCCGCTCATCCGCGCGCAGGTGCCGCGTATCCCCCGCGAGCTGAACGACGTCCTCGTCACCGCGATGCTCGACTCCGGCGACGTCGAGGCCGCCCGCGCCGCCTGGGACCCCGCGGACTGGGAGCGCGACGGCACCTGGCTGTTCCGGACCTGCGTGCGCGCCTGGATCGCCGTACGCCTCGGGGAGGACGTCCTCCTCCCCCGCCTGTACGACGACCTCGCCCCGTGGGCCGGGCACCTCGCGCTCACCCTCAACGGAGCCCTCGCCCTGGGGCCGGTCGACCACTACCTCGCCCTGCTGGCCGCGGCCCGCGGCGACACCGAGGCGGCCGCCCGCCACCGCGAGGCCGCCGCGACGATGCCGGGCGCGGGGACGACCCGCCGCCGAACCTGAGCCGGGCACTCGCGGGAATGGTGACGTATCACCTACTGTTCTCGCACCATGAAGAAGACGATCGGCTTCCTGAACTTCGGACACTGGACGCCGTCCCCGCACTCGCAGGTGCGGACGGCGGCCGACGCGCTGCTGCAGACCGTCGAGCTGGCCGTCGCGGCCGAGGAGCTCGGCGTCGACGGCGCCTACGTGCGGGTGCACCACTTCGCCCGCCAGCTCGCCTCGCCGTACCCGCTGCTCGCCGCCATGGGCGCGCGCACCTCGCGGATCGAGCTCGGCACCGGCGTGATCGACATGCGCTACGAGAACCCGCTGCGCATGGCCGAGGACGCCGGCGCCGCCGACCTGCTCTCCGGCGGGCGGCTGCAGCTCGGCATCAGCCGCGGATCACCGGAGCAGGTGGTCGACGGGTTCCGCTACTTCGGCTTCGAGCCCGACGGCGGCGACCACGCCGCGATGGCGCGCGAGCACACCCGGCAGCTGCTGGAGGTGCTGAGGGGCGAGGGCTTCGCCGAGCCGAACCCGCGCCCGATGTTCCCCAACCCGGGCGGGCTCCTGCGGATCGAGCCGCACTCCCCCGGCCTGCGCCAGCGGATCTGGTGGGGTGCCGGCACCCGCGCCACCGCCGAGTGGACGGCGCAGCAGGGCATGAACCTCATGAGCTCCACCCTGCTCAGCGAGGACACCGGCGTGCCGTTCCACCAGCTGCAGGCCGAGCAGATCGCCCGCTTCCGCGACACGTGGGCGGCCTCGGGCCACGACTGGGAGCCGCGGGTCTCGGTGAGCCGCAGCATCTTCCCGATCGTCTCCGAGTCCGACCGGGCCTACTTCGGCACCGCGGCCGGCAAGGACCAGGTCGGCTACATCGACGGCGGCATCGCCCGCTTCGGCAAGACGTACGCCGGGGAGCCGGACCAGCTGATCCGTGAGCTCGCGGAGGACGAGGCCGTCGCCGCCGCGGACACGCTGCTGCTCACGGTCCCCAACCAGCTGGGCGTGGACTACAACGCGCACCTGCTGGAGTCCATCGTCGAGCACGTGGCGCCGGGGCTCGGCTGGCGGTGACCCGCTCGCGCGGGCAGCTCGTGCTCGCCGGAGTGGCCGTGCCTCGGGTGAGTCGCCCCAGCAGGCAGGCAGGAGCGGTGGCGATCCTGGCTGCGGTGCTGACGGTGCAGCTACCCCGGTCGGATCCAACCCTGGCGGCGTGCGATGGGAAGCGCTGCAGAACAGGAGCTTCGCGGGCGGGTCGGTAGCGCCCGCCGCCGAACCCCCCCACGGGTAGCGTCGAGGACATGACCTTGAACAGTGTTCGACGCGGGAGCGGCAGTCCCTTGCTGATGGTGCACGGTCTGGGCGCAGGGTCGCGGTCCTGGGCTCCCCTCGTCGAGGACCTGGCCGAGCACCGCGAGGTCATCGCTGTCGACCTGCCGGGGTTCGGCGAGACACCGGCACTGACCGGCGACGTCACCGTCGCAACCCTCACCGATTCCGTGGCGGACTTCATCCGCGAGCAGGGGCTGGACGGCGTCTCCACCGTGGGCCAGTCGATGGGTGGCCGCATCGTGCTCGAGCTCGCGCGGCGCGGAGTCGGCGGCGACACCGTGGCTCTGGACCCGGGCGGCTTCTGGAGCGACCGCGAGCAGGCTGTCTTCAGTGCGACGCTGCGGCCGTCGATCGCCCTGGTCCGTGCGCTTCGGGGCGCGCTCCCCACGCTGCTCGGCAACCCGGCCGGCAGGACTCTTCTGCTGGCGCAGCTGTCAGCGCGGCCCTGGGCTCTCTCCCGCGACACGGTGCTGCCGGACGTGCTCGGGCTGGCGGACTCCCCGTCCACGGGCGACGCTCTGGACGCTCTGACGAAGGGCCCCAAGCAGGAGGGCGCCCCGGCGGGCACCGTGCCCGGGCGGGTCACGATCGGCTGGGGTCGACGTGACCTGGTGACCTTGCCGAGACAGGCCACACGCGCCACGGAGCTGTTCCCCGACGCGGTGCTGCACTGGTTCGAGCGGTGCGGTCACTTCCCGCAGTGGGACTCGCCGCGTGAAGCGACGCGCTTGATCCTGGACCGCACCAGCTGAGATCGGTTGCGGCACCTTCGTGGCCTGGCGCTTCCGTGAAGCCCGGGTATCGCTCGTGACGCCGCGCTGAGGTGGTCGGGAGCCATGGTCGCGGTGCTCCCCACCGACCGGCGGCCTCGACGCAGTCGTCGCCGGCGCGGTTGCTCGACCTCCTCAGGAAGGGCGGTCGCCCGGACGTGACGAGACCCGGTGAGGGGCATCTTGCCCCTCACCGGGTCTCGACCATGCGCGCTCGCGCTGCTCGACCGGCGTCGGTCGCGGTCAGCGGGCGTCGGTCAGGCGGCCTTCGTGACCTCGGACTGCTCGCGCTTGGCGCGGGCGGCCATCTGGTTGAGGCGGGCCTGCGCCACGCGGCGGGTACGACGGTCGCCCGTCGTCATCGCCCACAGCATCTTGCCCTGCTCCACGAGGTTGCCCTTGTGGGTCGTCGCGAGGAAGTTGTTCGGCAGCGAGAGCCGGACGACCTTGTGCCACGCGCTCCCGACCTGCTGCGGCAGCGGGGCCGAGTGGTAGTTCAGCTCGTACTTGTCGAACAGCGCCTTCACCTTCGGCGCGATCTCGGCGTACCGGCTCGACGGCAGGTCGGGGAACAGGTGGTGCTCGATCTGGTGCGACAGGTTGCCGGTCATCAGGTGCATGAACTTCGAGCCCGAGATGTTGGCCGAGCCGAGCATCTGGCGGACGTACCACTCGCCGCGCGTCTCCTTCTCGGGGATCGCGTTGCGCTCGAAGGTCTCAACGCCCTCGGGGAAGTGGCCGCACATGATCACGGAGTGCGACCACACGTTGCGCACGAGGTTGGCGGTGAAGTTCGCGGCCAGCGCCGGCAGGAACGCGCCGAACGGCAGCGCCAGGGCCGGGTTGACGACGTAGTCCTTGGTCGCCTGCTTGCGGATCTTGCGGATCGTGTTCTTGGCGCGGCGGGTGAACTCCTCGCTGCGCTTCTCCTTCGGCGTGCGAAGGTTCTTGCCGAGCTCGAGGTCGTAGGCCGCGATGCCGTACTCGAAGAAGCAGGCGTTGATGAAGTTCCACACCGGCTGCGCGAGGTAGAGCGGGACCCACTTCTGGTCCTCGTCGACGCGCATGATGCCGTAGCCGAGGTCGTTGTCCTGGCCGACGATGTTCGTGTACGTGTGGTGGATCTCGTTGTGCGAGTGCTTCCAGCCCTCGGCGGTGGAGGCGTTGTCCCACTCCCACGTGGTCGAGTGGATCTTCGGGTCACGCATCCAGTCCCACTGGCCGTGCATGACGTTGTGCCCGATCTCCATGTTCTCGAGGATCTTGGCGATGCTGAGGCCGACGGTGCCGAGCACCCAGAGCGGCGGCAGCGCGGAGCCGAGGAGCACCGCACGCGAGCCGAGCTCGAGCTTGCGCTGCACGTCGACGACCTTGCGGATGTACGCCGCGTCCTTCTCGCCGCGGTCGTCGATGACGTCCTGGCGGATCGCGTCGAGCTCGACGCCGATGGCCTCGATGTCCGCCTCGGTGAGGTGCGCGGTGGGGTTCTCGGGCTTCTTGGTGATCGTGGTCATGCGGTGCCTCCTGGGCTGTGCGTCAGGGGAGCGTGCGGGGGGATGGGAAGAGCTCGGGGTCAGGCTGTGGCGTGGTCGATGTCGCAGGCGCCGGCAGCAGCACTGATGCAGGTCTGGATGGGGACGCCGCCCGGGTCGGTCTCGCCGGGGACGGCCGTCGTGATCGCGCCGTTGCGCAGGTCGCGCACGGCGCCGGAGCGCATCGGGAGGACGCACCCCATGCAGATGCCCATGCGGCAGCCGCTGGGCATGAGGACGCCGGCCGACTCGGCGGCGTCCAGGATCGGGGTGGCGCCGTCGGCCTCGACCACGACCGTGCCGGAGCCGAAGGTCACCGTGCCGCCCTCGCCGGGCTCGACGGTGGTGGCGCGGAAGCGCTCGGTGGTCAGCACCAGGCCGCGGTCGGCGTGGTGCGCCTCGAGGGCGTCGAGCAGCCCGGCGGGGCCGCAGGCGTAGGCCAGGCGGTCGTCGAGGTCGGGCACGAGGTCGACGAGCTGGTTCACGTCGAGGAGGCCGTGCACCTCGTCGTACCGCTCCAGGAGCGTGATGTGGCCGTCGCGGGCGTGGGCACGGAGCTCGTCGCGGAAGATCGCGGTGTCCGCGTTCACGTTCACGTGGACCAGCACGATGTCGGTGGTGACCGGCTCGGCGCGCGAGAAGAGGTTGCGGAGCATCCCGATGACCGGGGTGATCCCGGAGCCGGCGGTGACGAGCAGCAGCTTCTCGGGCAGCGGCTGGGGCAGGGTGAACTCGCCCTCGGCCTGCGCGAGCTGGATCATCTGGCCGGGCTCGGCGGCGTGCACCAGGTGGTTCGACACGACGCCGCCGGGGATGGCCTTCACGGTGAGGCTGATGCAGCCGTCGGCGCGGGGGCCGTGCGTGAGGGAGTAGGTGCGCCACAGCCGGACGCCGTCGACGTCGACCCCGACGCGGACGTACTGGCCGGGCAGGTGGCCGTCCCAGTCACGGCCGGGCTTCACGACGACGGTCGCGGACTCGGTCGTCTCGGGCTGGATCGCCACGATGCGGCCCTGGAGGCCGTCGCGACCGCGGCGGAGCGGGTGGAAGACGTCGAGGACGTCGTCGAGGTCGAGGGGGGTCACGGCGGCGTCGGCCACGGACCGGGCGCGGCGGCGCAGGGAGTCGCGCCAACCGCCGGCCTCACCGGAGCGGGAGGCGACGCGTCGTACGGGGAGTGCAGCACTCGACATGCTTCCATCATGCTGGCTCGAGCGAGTAACTTCCTGACCAGCGGACGTGAATCGAGCGCCGCAAGTTGTTCACTGCGAACAAGGGACGGGACCCGATGAGCGACTCGCCGGCGCTGGAGCCACCCGATCTGGTGCTGCCCGCGGACGTCCTGTCCGAGATGCGGGGCCGCCTCGCCCTGGTCGCCGAGCGGACCGTCGACGCCATCATCTCCGAGGTCCCCAGCTACGCCGGCGCGCTGAGCGGCCCCATGGGCGAGAAGATCCGCCAGGCCGTGCAGCTCGCGCTCGGCGGCTTCATCTCGCTGGCCGCCCGCACCCGCGAGGCACCGCGGACGCCGACCGCCCCCGCCGTGGACGGCGCCTACCAGCTCGGCCGCGGCGAGGCCCGCGCCGGACGCTCCATGGAGGCGCTGCTGGCGGCGTACCGGATCGGGGCGCGCGCGTCGTGGCGCGAGATGTCGTCGGCCGCGGTCGCGAGCGGCATCGACGCCGGGACCCTCGGCGACTTCGCGGGGCTGGTGTTCGCCTACATCGACGAGCTGTCCGCCTCCAGCGCCGCCGGCCACACCGACGAGCTCGCGACGTCGGGCCGGGTCCGCCGCCGGTTCCTGGAACGCCTCGGCGGGCTGCTGCTCGCCGGGGCGTCGCGCGAGCAGGTGCTCGCCGCCGCCGAGCGGGTCGAGTGGGTGGTGCCCGAGACGCTGACCGCGGTCGTCGTCCCGGACTCGCAGCGCCGCGCCGTGCTCGGGGTCGTCAGCCCCGCGACGCTCCAGCCGGTCGACGACCTGCCCGGGCTGGAGGGGCGGGCGCTGCTGCTCGTGCCCGACGCCGCCGGGGCCCGTCGTACGACGCTGCTCGAGGCGCTGGCGGGGCGCGACGCCGTCGTCGGGCCCGCCCGCCCGGCGCTCGAGGTGCGCGCGTCGTGGGACCGGGCCGCGCGTGCGCTGGGGCTCGGGCTCGCGGACGGGCTGGTCGACACCGAGGAGCACCTCGCCGAGCTCGTGCTGCACGCCGACCCCGTCGCGCTGGGCGACCTGCGGGCGCGCGCCCTCGCGCCGCTGGCCGGGGTCCGCGGCGACACCGCCGAGAAGCTGCAGGACACCCTGCGGTCCTGGCTGCTGCACCAGGGCCGGCGCGACGCCGTGGCCGCGGACCTCTTCTGCCACCCCCAGACCGTGCGCTACCGGATGGGCCGGCTGCGCGAGCTGTACGGCGACGCCCTCGACGACCCGCGCACCGTCCTGGAGCTGACGCTGGCGCTGGCCTGAGGCGCTCGGGCGGGACCGCCTGCCTACGGTGACGGAGTGCTGCGCCGTGTCCTGCCCGTCCTGCTCGCGGCCCTGCTGATCATGGGGTGCTCAGGCCCGCCAGCTCCGGACGCCGAGCCCGGGACCGGTGCGACCTCGGCCGAGCCGTCCCCCCGGCCGCTGCGCTACGTCGCGCTCGGCGACTCCTACACGGCCGCGCCACTGGTCCCGCGGGTCGACGGGGCGAGCGGGCCGTGCGTGCGCTCGACGGGCAACTACCCGGCGATCGTGGCCGAGGCCCTGACGGAGGACGGGACGCCGGTGCGGGTCGTCGACCGCAGCTGCGTGGAGGCGGACGTGGCCGACCTTTTCGCGCCGCAGACCGTGCGCGGGGGCGAGGTGCCGGCGCAGACGGCGCCGCTGGATCGCCGTACGGACCTGGTGACGGTGGGCATCGGCGGCAACGACGTCCTCGGTCCGCTGCTGGGCGGGTGCCTCGTCGGCGGGACCTGTGCCGACCTCCCCCGCTCGGACTCCGCCGCGAGGCTGGCCGCGCTGCGCACCGACCTGGGTGACGCGCTGCGTCGGATCGGGCGGCTGGCCCCGCAGGCCGAGGTGCTGCTCGTCGGCTACCCGCAGACCGCGCCGCCTCGGGGCACCTGCGACGCGCTCGTGCCGCTCGCGGCGGAGGACGTCGCGTACGCCCGCGGCCTCGCGGACGACCTCGACACGACCCTGCGGGCGGCCGCGGACGACGCGGGTGTCGGCTTCGTCGACGCGTACGCCGCCTCGGCCGGCCACGACATCTGCGGCGAGCGGCCATGGGTCGCGGGGACCACCACGGTGCCGGGTGAGGCGCTCGCACTGCACCCGTTCGCGCGGGGCCAGGAAGAGGTGGCGGCACTGGTCGTGGAGGCGGCCACCCCCTGAGCTCGGACCGGAGATCGAGGTGCGAGGCCGGCCACGGCCGAGCCACGAGATCCCGCGATCGAGCCGGCGGCCCCTCACCGGGGCCGTCTACCGCGGTCTCGTGGATCTACCGCGGTCTGGTGGTGCGAAACGGCCCGCCAGGGACGTGTTCAGTGGCAACAACACCGCGTTACATGACCCGGCGCGGGTCCGGCCCGGGGCGGGCCCGGGGCGGGCCCGGAGTGGCTCAGACCGGGTGGACGACCCGGCCGTCGACCATCGTCAGCGCGACGGGCATGTCGCGGAGCGCGGTGGCGGCTGCGGCGGTGTCCCAGGTGACCTCGCCGCCGTCGTCGACCATCGGGGCGCCGTCGGCGGGGCCGAGGGCGAGCGGGTCGGCGTCGAGCAGGACCAGGTCGGCGGGGTGGCCGGGGGCGACCGTGCCGAGCCCGTCGACGGAGGCGGCCAGGGCCTCGGCGGGTGTGAGGGTGTGCTCGGGGTGCCACACCGGGCGGTCGTCGGCGCTGCGGTGCACGGCGGCGGCCATCGCGAGCCACGGGTCGAGCGGCGCGACGGGGGCGTCGGAGCCGAAGCGCAGGTCGACGCCGGCGTCGGCGAACCAGCGCCACGCGAAGCAGCCCTCGGTCCGGTCGGGCCAGACCCGCTCGGTGAGGTCGCGGTCGTCGAGCAGGTGCGCGGGCTGGACGCTGGCGCGCAGGCCGAGCTCGGCCATCCGTCGTACGTCGGCGCGGGCGACCAGCTGGGCGTGCTCGATGGCGCCCGCGGCGCCGGTCTCGGCGTACGCCCGCAGCGCGGCCTCGACGGCCGCGTCGCCGATGGCGTGGGTGGCGACCTCGAGGCCGTGGGCGTCGGCGCGGGCCAGGAGCGCGCGCAGCTCGCCGTAGTCGAGGTTGGGCTGGCCCGCCGGGTACTCCAGGCGGTGCGCGTCGGCGTACGGCGCGCAGCACCACGCCGTCCGGGTGTTCAGCGAGCCGTCGGAGATGATCTTCAGCGGCCCCATCGTGACCATGCCGTCGCAACCCGGGAGGGGGTCAGCGGTGCGCAGGCCGGCACCGATGGCGTCCTCGAGGCCGTCGGCGTACGTCGCCGCGCGGACGCGCAGCAGGTCGGCGCCGCCGTCGTACCGGTCGGTCCAGTCGCCGGGCCCGCCGCCGAACTCGAAGTCCACCAGGCCGACCACGCCGCGCTCGGCGCTGGCCTCCATCGTGCGGCGGTACGCCGCGGGCGAGGTGGAGTCGTCGCCGAACATCGTCATCAGCCGGCCGTAGGCGCGGAACCACTCGGCCTCCCGGACGACGGCCTCGCGGACCGGCAGCGCCAGCCACATCAGCGCGGTGGTGTTCATCCACGCGTGGTGGGCGTCGCCGGAGATGAGGATCACCGGGGTGTGCGGGGCGACGGCGTCGAGCAGCGGCACGAGCGGCTCGTCGGGCCAGTGGGCGGAGCGGTGGCCCCACCCGATGACGGCGCCCTCGGGTCCCTCGGCGATGCGCTCGGCGACCATCCGCACGGCCTCCTCGGCCGACCGGGCGCCCGAGAGGTCGAGGCGGGCGGCGGTGACGGTCCACTGCCCGAGGTGCACGTGCTGGTCCCACAGACCCGGGACGAGCCAGCGGCCGCCGGCGTCGATGGTCGGCGCCAGCACCCCCGGACGGAGTCCGGGACCGACGTCCACGACCAGACCGTCGCGCACGAGCACGTCGACCGGGTCGGCCGCGACGGGGGCCGGCGGGACCGGTGCACCCCAGCGTCCGGTCCGACGCGCGGCGAGCGGCACCAGCCGGACGTCGCGCAGCAGCATCATCGCCATGGGCCGCACGCTACGACCACGTATGAGGAGCGCTGTGGGAGGGTAGAGATCATGTCCGACACCGTGCTGCCCGGTCTCGGCACCGTCCTCCGTCCCGTCCAGCGACGCGACCACGCCGCCGTCCTCGAGCTCAACGAGCGCAACGTCGACCTGCTGTCGCCGATGGACGAGGAGCGCCTCGACCGGCTGCTGGCCTGGTCGGACCGCGCCGAGGTCATCGAGCTGGACGGCGAGTTCGCGGGCTTCGTGCTCACCATGGCGCCGGGCACGGACTACGACTCGACCCACTACCGCGCCCACGCGGAGCACTTCGGGAACGACTTCTACTACCTCGACCGCATCGTCGTGGACGACCGCTTCCGCCGACGCGGCGTGGCGGCGGCGGCGTACGACGAGATCGAGCTGACCGCGACGCCGTACGGGCGGCTGGTGCTGGAGGTCAACCTCGACCCGCCGAACGAGCCGTCGCTGGCGTTCCACCGCGGTCGCGCGTTCCGTCCGGTGTCGGACTACCCCAGCGCCGACGGCAAGCGCGTGCAGCTGATGGCGCTCGAGCTGCCGCGCCGCGGCCGGGCCTGACCGACACCATGACCGGGCGGCGCGGCCTCGCGGCGCTGCTCCTCGTCGTGCCGCTGTCCGCGTGCACGGGCGAGGCCTCGGCCCCGACCCCCGCGGCGAGCCCGACCCCGGCCCCGACCGCGGACCCCCTCGCCGCCCCGGGTGCCGACGAGCTCGCCGCGGCCGAGGACGACCCCCGGCGCGACAGCTTCTACCCCGGCGTCGGCGACCCGGTCGTCGACGCCCTGCACTACGGCCTCGACCTCCGCTGGGCGCCGGAGGACCGGGAGCTGTCCGGCACCGCCGCGGTCACCTTCCGCGCGACCGCCGACGCCGACGAGGTCCGGCTCGACCTCGCCCGTGCCATGGGGGTCCAGGAGGTCACCCTCGACGGGCAGGCGGCGCCGTACACCCAGCTGCGGCGCGACCTCGTCGTCGACGCGTCCGGGCTCGGCGGCGTCCGCGCGGACGAGGTCCACCGCCTCGTCGTCACCTACGCCGGCACCCCCGCCCCGGTGCCGGCGCCCAGCGCCCGGACGGACCTCGCCGAGGCCGGGATGCGCGTCACCGCCGACGGGTGGTTGTGGACGCTGCAGTCGCCGTACGGCGCCTTCACGTGGTTCCCGGTCCACGACCAGCCCTCCGACCGGGCGTTGTACGACGTCCGCGTCGACGTCCCGGCGCCGTGGACGGGCGTCTCGGGCGGCGCGCTCGTCTCGTCCGAGGTCGTCCGCGGCGACTCGGGGAGCCGCCGCGTCACGACGTGGGAGCTCGACGAGCCGGCGGCGGCGTACCTGACCACCCTCGCGGTCGGCGACTACGTGGCGACCGAGCGCGAGACGGCGTCCGGGCTGCCGGTGACCACCTGGACTCCTCGCGGTGACCGGGCCGCCGCGGCCGACCTCGCCTTCTCGGCGGAGGCGGTCGACTGGATCGAGGACACCCTCGGCCCCTACCCGTTCGCCACCGTCGGCGGCGTGCTGGTCGACGCCGACAGCGCGATGGAGACCCAGACCCTGCCGACGTACGGCGACACCGAGTACACCCGCTCGGAGCTCGTCGTCCTCCACGAGCTGGTGCACCAGTGGTACGGCGACGCGGTCACGCCGACCGACTGGCGCGACCTGTGGATGAGCGAGGGGATGACGACCTACCTGCAGCTGTGCTGGGAGGTGGAGGTCACCGGCCGCTCGTGGCGCGCGGTGCTCGGCGAGGCGCAGCAGTACGCCCGCGACAGCCGCGCGCTCGCCGGGCCGCCGGGCGACCCGGACCCGCGCCAGTACGGCAGCTCCACCGTCTACTACGGCCCCGCGCTCATGTGGCACACGCTGCGCGCCGACGTCGGCGAGGACGCCTTCTGGTCCGCGGTCCGGGCGTGGCCGGCGGAGGGTGGTCCGAGCGCGGACCGCGAGGAGTACCTCGCCTGGCTCGTCGACCGCCTCGCCGGCGACACCGACACCGACCTGCCGGCGTTCTTCGACACCTGGCTCGGCGACCGGGAGCTGCCGCGGTTCGACCCCGTCCCGCTGCCGGACCCGCCGCCGCTGACCTGACCGCTGTCGGCGGACCCCTCTTGCGCCGTCCGGTGCCGGGGGGCTGGGGTGGAGCCCATGAGGCTGCTGGTGTTGGGCGGGACCGTCTTCCTCTCCCGTGCGGTCGCCGAGGCCGCCGTACGACGGGGCCACGACGTGACCTGCGCCTGCCGGGGCGCCAGCGGGTCGCTGCCCGACGGCGTCCGCCACGTCGTGCTGGACCGGTCGACCACCGGCGCCGGCGCGGTGCTGGACGACGGTTTCGACGCCGTCGTGGACGTCGCCCGCGACCCCGCCTGGGTGCGGTCGTCGGTGGCGGCGACGCCGTCGGCGCACCACGTGCTCGTCTCGACGATCAACGTCTACCCCGACACCTCCACGCCCGGCGGCGGCCCGTCGGCGCTGTCGCTGCACGAGCCGCTGCACGACGTCCCGGACGAAGGCGAGGCGGAGGCGGAAGCGTACGGCGCCCTCAAGGTCGGCTGCGAGCTCGCCGTCGGCGCGGCGGCGAGCAGCTGGGTGGTGCGGCCCGGGCTGATCGTGGGCCCGGGCGACGGCTCGCAGCGCTATCCGTGGTGGGTACGACGCCTCGTCGACGCGGCACCCGGCGAGGAGGTGCTCGCCCCCGGACACCCCGACGACCCGGTGCAGGTGATCGACGTCCGCGACCTCGCGGAGTGGCTGGTCGACGGCGCCGAGCAGCGTCGCACCGGCGTCGTCGACGGCGTCGGGCCGGTGGTCGGCCGCGGCGAGGCCCTGGCCGCGATCGCCCGCGGCGTCGGTGCCGACGTCCGGTGGACCCGGGTCGACCAGGACACCCTGCTCGCCCACGACGTCGCCCCCTGGGCCGGCCCTCGGTCGCTGCCGCTGTGGCTCCCGCTGCCCCAGTACGCCGGGCTGATGGCGCACGACCCCGAGCCCGCCCGCGCCGCCGGCCTCCGCACCCGCCCACCCGAGCAGACCGCGGCGGACACCGCGGCGTGGCTCGCCACGCAGCCGGATCCGTCACCGCCCGAGGGCCTCACCCGCGAGGAGGAACGCGCGCTGCTCGCCGCACTGACCTGAGGCGGTCGACGCATCGACGAGACCCGGTGGAAGGAGGTCGGCCAGGTGCGGGGATCTCGTGGCTCGGGCCTGGCGGCCCTCGCACCTCGATCTCCGGGAGACGTCAGGGCAGGTCGAGCCCGTCGAGGCCGCAGCTGAACGCGGCGCCGACGCCGGCGTTGTTCATCTCCGGGTCGTCGGCCTCGGTGTTGTCGGCGTCGACGGTCAGGTCGTCGAAGAGCACGCCGCCCTCGACGAGGGCGTCCACCCCGACGTCGTCGACCCAGGTCTCGGCGGTGCAGGAGGAGATCTCGTCGTCGGCGTCCGTGCTCGGGTCGTCCTCGGACGACTCCTCGAAGTAGGCCGTGAGGTTGTCGATCGCGAGCTGCCGCTCCGCGGGGCTGTCGTACGGCGCCGCGACCTCCTGCGAGGCCTCCTCCTCGGTGCCCGTGCCGCTGCCGCTGCTGCTGCCGCTCGTGCCGGCGAGCACGCCGAGGAGAATCGCGAGGGCGACGAGGACGGCGCCACCGGCGATCGCGAGCCAGGTCCCGGTGCTGATCCCCGAGCCCGACGACGGCTTCCGCGGGGGTCCCACCGGCGGACCCGTCGGGCCCATCGGACCCATCGGACCCCGCGGGGGCCCCGGGGGCACGCCGTACTGCGGGGTCGGGGTGCTGGGTCCGCTCGGACCCGCCATCCCGGCGGGGCCGGACGGCGCACCCATCCCGGCGGGACCGCTCGGCGCCCCGAGGCCCCCGGGACCGCTCGGGCCGCTCGGCGGCGCGCTCGGCCCGCCGAACCCGCTCGGGCCGCTCGGGCCGCTCGGGCCGCTCGGGCCGCTCGGCTGGCCCGCGGGGACGGTGCCGTCGGGGCCGATGGGGACCACGATCGGCTCCGACGTCTTGCGCGCCCACTCCGCCAGCCGGCGCAGCTCGTCGCGGAGCGCGGCGGCGCTCGGGTGGCGGAACTGGGGCTGCTTGGCCATCGCCTTGAGCAGGACCCGGTTGGTGGTCTCCAGGATCGGCTCCGTGGCCGCCAGCTGCCGCACGGGCTGCTCGATGTGGCCGCGGATGACCTGGTACTCGCTCGTCCCGCCGTACGGCGACTGGCCGACGAGGGTCGCCCAGAGCAGGCAGCCGACCGAGTACACGTCGGACGCGACGCCCGCGTCCGCGCCGAGGTGCAGCTCGGGCGCCATGTACGCCGGTGTGCCGATCTGGCCGCCCGAGGAGGTGACCTCGGCGTCCACGATCCGCGCGATGCCGAAGTCCGCGACGTACGCCCGGACGCCGTCGGACCGCCGTCGCACCAGCACGTTCGCGGGCTTGATGTCGCGGTGGATCAGCCCGGCCTCGTGGGCGTCGGAGACGCCGGCGGCGACCTGGGCGACGATGTCGAGCGCCGTCGCCAGCGGCGGAGCACCGTCGGCGCGCAGCAGCCCGCCGAGGTCGCCGTCCGGAACGAGCTGGGTGGCGATGTAGAGCCGCCCCTCCTCCTGGCCGTAGGAGTAGACGTGGACGACGTTGCTCGAGTCGAGACCCGCCTGGGTGCGGGCCTCGCGGGTGAACCGGGTGCGGAACGCCTCGTCCTCGGCCATCCCGGGCGCGAGCACCTTCAGCGCGACCTCGCGCTGCAGCCCGTCGTCCCACGCGGCGTACACGACGCCCATCCCCCCGGCGCCCAGTCGTCGGCGCACGGTGAACGGGCCGATCGACTCGCCGTCCTCCGGGAATCCGCCCTCCACGGAGGAAGTGTCTACCCGTCCTCGCCGGTTTCAACCCCTCCGGGGCGGGTATCGTCCGCGCGTTCGCGATCGCGAACGCCGTGACGAGGGCGGGGCGGGGGCGGGCACCGGGTGGACGAGGCCAGGCTGCGCGACAACCTCGCCGAGCAGACCGCCCTGTACGGCGCCGGCGTGGGCGAGCTGCTCGCGGGCGTCACCCGTCCGCTCGGCCTGTCGCAGGCCGCCGTCGCCCGGATCCTGGGGCTGAGCCCCGCGATGCTGTCGCAGCTCGTCACCGGCCACCGGGTGAGGATCGGGAACCCCCGGGTGCTGCACCGCCTCCGGCTGCTGCTGGACCTCGCCGAGGAGTCGCCACGGCTCACCCGGCGCACGCTCGCGGGGCGCCTCGCCGAGATCGGCCGCGCCAACGCGGACCTCACCACCCGGGAGCGGCCGGTGACCGCGGCGACGACCGTGACGGCGCGGACGCCGGCGGAGACGTTGACCGCGCTCCTGCGTGCCGCGGCGTCGCCCGAGGAGCTCGACCGGGCGGCCGCCGCGCTGGACGACGTCGCCCCGGGCGTCGCGGCGCTGCTGCGCGCCCACGGGCCCGGCGCCCCGGAGCGACCGCTCACCCGCTGAGGCCGCAGCCGATCCCGGCGAGGGTGAGGGAGCTGCGGACATCGGCGTCGTACTCGGAGACGTCGGTGTCGGTGGGCTGCAGGTCGTCGTCGAGGGCGTCGTTCTCGACCAGCCGGTCGACGCCGACGTCGTCGACCCACTGCTCGGCGGTGCACCGGGCGGTGCTCTCGTCGCCGGTCTCGGTCTCGAACGCGGCGGTGAGGTTGTCGATCGCCTGCTGCCGCCGCGCGGGGTCCTCGCCGGCGGCGGTCAGGTCGGACGTCGGGGCGTCGGTGGCGCTCGGGGAGCCGTCGGAGGGGCCGGCCTCCCCGCCCGGCTCGCCGTCGTCGGACGGCCACAGCGCGACCCCGGTCGCCGCCACCACCACGACCACGAGGACCGCGGCGACCACCAGCGCCGCCCTCCGGCCGCGGCGGGGACCTCGGGGCTCCGGGCGGACGACGGGCCGCGGGGCGGGCGCCGCGGTCGGGGTCCCCTCGGCGACGAGGGCGGTCACCTCGCGCAGGTCGGCGCGGAGCGCGCCCACGTCGGGGTGCCGGTCGGCCGGGGACTTCGCGAGGGCACGGCCGAGCAGCCGGTTGAGACCCTCGACCAGCGGACCCCGCCCGGCGAGCCGCGGCACGGCCCCCTCGACGTGGCCGCGGGCGACCTCGTAGTCGGTGCCGGTCCAGGGTGGCGACCCGACGAGCAGGATCCACAGCAGCAGCCCCACGGCGTACACGTCGGAGCCCACACCGGCGACCTCGCCGCGGTGCAGCTCGGGGGCCATGTACGTCGGGCTGCCGACCAGCACGCCGGTGCGGGTGAACCGGTCGTCGACGCCGCGGGCGATCCCGAAGTCGGCGAGGTAGGCGTGCAGGGCGTCACCGCGACGTCGGACGAGGACGTTGGCGGGCTTGATGTCGCGGTGCAGCAGGCCCGCGCGGTGGGCGTCCTCGAGGCCCTCCGCCACCTGGGAGACGACGTCGAGGGCCAGCGCCGGGGGCAGCGGGCCCTGCTTCTCGACCAGCGATCCGAGGTCCCCGTCCCGGACGAGGGGCGTCGCGATCCACAGCCGACCGGCGTCCTCGCCGGTCGCGAGCACGGGCAGGACGTGGTCGGAGTCGAGACCCGCCTGCGTGCGGGCCTCGCGGGCGAACCGGCGCCGGAACTCGTCGTCCGCGGACAGGTGCGGGGCCAGCACCTTCAGGGCCACCTCCCGCTGCAGGGCCTCGTCCCAGGCGACGTGGACGACCCCCATGCCGCCGGCGCCGAGCCCGCGGAGCAGGCGGAACCCGCCGATGCGCCGCGAGGGGGTCTCCGGGGCTGGCACAGGGACTGTCTACCCGCAGCGGGCGAGGTCCGGCCACCGGACGCCCGGGGTCGGTGCGTGCGCCACAGGAATACCGGAGGGCCCTCGAGGGTTCCCCAAGCACTTGCGCCTCGCGCGCACCACGGCTCAGAAGGAGCACACCATGGGCATCATCGGATTCCTCGTCGCGGGCCTCATCATCGGCGCCCTCGCCCGTCTCATCAAGCCCGGCAAGCAGAACCTCAGCATCCTGTGGACGCTGCTGCTGGGCATCGCCGGGTCCGTCATCGGCGGTCTCATCGCCAGCGCGATCGGCTCCGGCAGCATCGGTGAGCTCAACGTCATCGGGTTCGTCATCGCGGTCGTCGCCGCCGTCCTGCTGATCGGCGTGGCCGAGGGCCTCGCCGGCCGCAAGAAGGTCAACGCCTGACGCAGGCACCGCGCCACCGAGCCACACCGGTCGCCCCGGTCCCCCGCCCTCGTGGCGGCGGGGCCGGGGCGTTCGTCGTTCAGGCGCCGGCCCCGCCGACGGCCGCGGTCGGGGGAGGCGTCGGCAGGGCGGCGATCTCGCGGACCAGGTCGGCCGATGACTCCCCGAGCCCCTGGGCCCACGCCGCGTCCCACTCGGCGACGTGGAGCAGCGGGCGGCTGCGGGCCAGGATGCGCTCCTCGTCCTCGCCGAACCGGTCCGAGTACCCCAGCCCCTCCACCTCGCGGAAGACCGACAGGCTGCCGATGATGCGGACGCAGTGGCGCGGGTGGGCGACGGCCACCGTCCCAGCCATGGTCTGGGCGAAGGCGTACTTCTGCAGCGGGTCCCCGTGCTCCGCGAACAGGCCGGCGTGCTCGGCCAGGCGCGCGTGCGCCAGGTCCTCGCGCCCCCGGCGTACGTCCAGGTCGGCCAGGTCGTTCTCGCGGATCAGCTCGAGCGGCCAGCCGCGGGCGGCGAACAGCCGCTTCAGCTCGAGGATGGCCACGCGCGTCCGGTCGAAGTCGCCGCAGGTGTAGGACAGGTAGGACTCGTTCTGCACCGCCAGGACGGCGACCATCGGGTCCGGGTCCGTGGCGGCCACCTGGGCCAGCTGGCGCTGCCACCGCCAGGCCTCCTCGACGTCGGCCGGCTCGGTCGCGCTCCAGCCGACGGCGTTCGCGACCTCGGCCATCACCCGGGTCGGCGACCGCCACGGCGGGTCGTCCGCCGTCGCCTCCCAGCCCACCAGGGGTGCGGCCTCCCGGGCCCGGAGGAGCGCCCGTGCCCCGTCCCCGTGCATGCCCTCGCGGCGGGCCTCGACGGCGAGCAGCCACGCGCGCCCCAGCCGGGCCAGGACGTCGTCCGAGGTGCCCGGGCCGAGCGCGTCGAGGCCGGCCGCGCACCACCGTCGGGCGTCCCCGGGCAGGCGGTACTCCAGGGCGACGTCGGCGGCGAGGGCGCACCGGTGCGGCCAGGGCATCGGGTGGCCGTCCCAGACCACGTCGGCGTCGGGTCGGGCGAGCGCCGCACCGATGTTGGCGACCTCGAGCACGATCGTCGCCCGGGCCGTGCGCAGGTCGACAGGCCGGTGGAGGGGGTGCAGGTCGCGGGCGAGGTCCAGGTGGAACTGGGCGTGGCGGCGCTCGGCCTCCGCGCGCACGCCGCGCTCGGCGAGCCGGTCCAGCGCGAAGCGCCGCACCGTCTCGAGCAGGTGGAAGCGGGGCTCGCCGTCGGCGGTGTCCGTGACCACCACCATCGACTGGTCGACCAGGTCGAACAGCACGTCCAGCAGGTCCTCCCCGTCGAGGTCGGGACCGGGGACGACGGCCGCGACGCCGGGCAGCGAAGCTCCCCCGAGGAACACCCCCAGGTGGTCCAGGACGGACCGCCGGGGGCCGTCGAGCAGGTCGTGGCTCCAGGCGATGGTCGCCCGCAGCGAGGTCTGCCGGTCGTCGGTGTCCCGGCGGCCGTGGCGCAGGTCGAGGGTCCCGTCGACGCGGGCGAGCACGGCCCGGGGCGAGAGGACCTTGACGCGGGCCGCGGCGATCTCCAGGGCCAGCGGGAGCCGGTCGAGGACGGCGCACAGCTCCTCCACCTCCGCCCGGTTCGACGCGTCCACCGCGAAGCCGCGGCGGGCCCGCGCGGCGTGCCTCGCGAACATCGTCACCGCGTCGTCGGGCTCGAGGGCCGGCACCACGTGCTCGTGCTCCCCGGCCACGTGCAGCGGACGACGCGAGGTGGCGACGACGGTGACGTCCCCGGCCCCGTCGAGCAGGGACCTGACGACCTGGTCGGCCTCGTCGAGGTGCTCGAGGTTGTCGAGGACGAGGAGCATCCGGCGACCGCTCAGGTGGTCGAAGAGGCCCGGCGGCACCTGCCCCTCGGGCGGGACGCCGAGCACCTGCGCGGTGGTCGTCCACATCCCGGTGGCGGACGTCGCGCCCACCATCGGCACCACGAACACGCCGTCGCCGAAGAGGGGGGCCACGGAGGCCGCCACCGCGTTCGCCAGGGTCGTCTTGCCGACGCCGCCCGGCCCGGTGAGCGTGACCAGGCGGGCGCCGCCCCGGACCAGCGCGGCCAGCTCGGCGACCTCGCCGTCACGGCCGACGACCTCGCGGAGCCCCTCGCGCAGGGCGGTCGGCAGACTGCCGGCCCCGCCGAGGGCGCGCAGCGGCGGGTGGTCGTCGTCCAGCCCGGCCGGCGTGAGCTGATGGATGCGGGTGCGGGTCGGGATGTCCCGCAGCCGGTGCTCCCCCAGGTCGGTGGCGGTGACTCCCTCAGGGAGCGCGTCGGCCACCCGCTCCATGGTCGCCCCGGACACCAGCAGCTGGCCGCCGTGACCGGCCGCGGCGAGTCGCGCGGCGCGGTGGACGTCCATCCCGACGTAGCCGTCGGCGTGCCGGCTCGGTGTGCCGGTGTGGAGGCCCATCCGCACGCGCACCCGGGCGTCGTCCGGCCAGGCCGCCTCGGCCAGCGACCGCTGGGCGCCCACCGCGGCGGCGACGGCGTCCGCGGCGGAGTCGAAGACGACGAAGGACGAGTCGCCCTGCGTGCCCAGCTCGAACCCGCCGTGCCGCTGCCACGCCTCCCGGCACGCCTGACGCTGGATCTCCAGCACCAGGGGCCATGCCTCGCCGAGCGCGTGGACCATCTGGGTGGACCGCTCGATGTCGGAGAAGAGGAGGGTGACCTCACCGCTGGGCAGGTCCCGAGTCACGCGCGCAGTGAAACACAGTCGATGTGTCGTGCAGCGCACACTCCGGCAGGACAGACTCGGGCAGCATGGACGACGAGCTCGGGGACGACCTGCCGGACGACCTCGTCGACGGTCGTCGTCCGGGGTGCCGGGGGGCACCCCCAGGACGCCACGACCGGTCCGACGGACCTCCGCAGGTCCCGAGCGGCTCGGAACCCGGTCACCCATGGGGGTGGCCGGGACCGGGTCGTCCGGTCCCGTCCTCCTCGCCGCTGCTGGCGTCGCTGGGCGACCTGGAGCGGGACGCGATCCTGGCGGTGGCCCGCCCGCGGTCGTTCGAGCGCGGCGAGGTCGCCTGCCACGAGGGCGACCCGGCCGACTCGATGCACCTGGTCGCCGACGGGCGCTTCACCGTCCACGTCTCGCTGGCCACCGGCGACACCGGCATGGTCAACCTGCTCGGCCCGGGCGACTACTTCGGCGAGCTGGCGCTGCTGCGGACGGACCGGCGCCGGACGGCGACCGTCAGCGCGATCGAGCCGGCCCGGACCCTGGTCGTGACCGCCTCGGCCTTCCGCCTGCTCTGCGCTGAGCACCCGGCGATCTACCGCACGCTCGCGGAGCTGCTGGCGGGCCGGGTCGACGCCCTGAGCCGCACCGTCCTGGAGCTGATGCGCGTCAGCCTCGACGAGCGGGTCTACCGCCGGCTGCTCGAGCTCGCGCTGGGGACGCCGACCGGCACGGACGCCGGCGCGCCGGTCGTCGTCCCGCTCACCCAGGCGCAGCTCGCGGAGCTGACCGGCGGCACCCGGCCGTCGGTCAACCGGGCGCTGCGACGGCTGGTCTCCGACGGGACGGTGTCCCTGGCCCGCGGCCTCATCACGGTGCACGACCTGGAGGCGCTCCGCCGGCACTGCCAGCTCGACGGGTCCTGAGCGTCTCGCCCGCCGGTACGCTGCCGCGGTGACCACCGGCTGGCCGCTGCTCTCGTCCCTGGCCGAGTCCCAGCGGGCCGAGCTGCTCTCGGTGGCCCGTACGCGCAGCTTCGCGAAAGGCGACATCGTCTGCCACGAGGGCGACCCCGCCGACTCCCTGCACCTGGTCGCCGACGGACACTTCGCCGTCCGGGTGTCGCTGCCGTCGGGCGACGCGGTCATGGTCAACCACCTCGGGCCGGGCGACTGCTTCGGCGAGCTCGCGCTCCTGCGCCCCGACGGCCGGCGGACGGCGACCGTCACCGCGCTCGAGCGGGCCCGCACGCTGGTGGTCACCGAGACCGGGTTCCGCCGGCTCTGCGAGCAGCACCCCGCCGTGCACCGATCACTCAGCGTGCTGCTCGCCGACCGGGTCGACAGCCTCAGCCACGACGTGCTCGAGCTGCTGTACGTCGGCCTCGACCGCCGGGTCTACCGCCGACTGGACCGCCTGGCCCGCAGCTACGGCGAGGAGTCCCGCTCCGGAGCCGGGCCCGTCGTCGTCCCGCTCACCCAGGCGCAGCTCGCCGAGCTCACCGGCGGCACCCGGCCCTCGGTCAACCTGGCGCTCCAGCGGCTCGTGAAGGAGGGCGTGATCACCCTCGGGCGGGGCCGGGTCGAGGTTCTCGACACCGCGGCCCTCGCCCGGTACTGCCGCTACTGAGGGGCGCCGGGTCCCGGTGCAACGGTGGGGAGCGCCGCCATCTCCCGCAGCAGGTCGTCGAGGGGCTCCGTCGTGCCGCGCCGCCATGCGGCGTCGTACTCCTCGGACGTCATCAGCGGCCGGACGCCGTCCAGCACACGCTCGGTCTCGGCCATCCCGTAGTCGTCCTCGCCGAGGCCCACGACCTCACGCAGGGCAGCCGACGCGGCGTACACCCGCACGCACAGCGCCGGGTGGTCCTGGCCGACGGCCTCCGCCATCGTCTCGGCGTACACCCCGAGCAGGTAGGGGTCGCCGCGCTCGAGGGGAAGGTCGACGTGCTCGGCGAGCAGGGCGTGGGCGCGGTCATGGCGCCCGAGCCGGTTGTCGACGTCGGCGAGGTTGTTCGGGTCGTGGACACGGGGCGGGAGCCCCGCCTCGCGCCGGAGCCGCTGCGACGTCACCCGTTGCTCGCGCATCGCGGGCAGGTCGCCGTCCTCCTCGGCGAGGTAGGCGCCCATCTCCGCGACGAGGGACGCCAGCAACGGGTCCGGCCGACCCTCCGCGAACGCCGCCATGCGCTGGTGGTCCGCCCGTGCGCGGTCGACCAGGCCCAGGTCGACGGCGCTCAGGGCACCGAGGTAGGCGGCCTCCACCGCGACCAGCGCTCCGGAGCGCCACGGGGGCGAGGTCCCGTCGAGCACCTCCCCCTCCACCAGGGGCAGCGCCCTGTCCGCTCGTTCCAGTGCCCGGGCCGCGTCCCCGTGGCGGGAGTCGATGCGCCCCAGCTCGCTGTGCAACCAGGCTTCCGCCAGCCGGTCGTCACGGGCGAGCGCCAAGCCGCTCCCCAGCCACTGGCGGGCGTCCTCGACGAACCGCAGCTCCAGGGCGAGGGAGCCTGCCAACGCGTACCGGTGCGCAGGCGGCACGTCCGTGCCGTCCCAGACGAGCCTCACGTGCGGCCTGGCCAGGGTGGCGTCGACGTTGGCGAGCTCGCGCACGAACGTCGCGCGGGTCCCGCGATAGTCACCGGCGGCCAGGTCGGCGTGCAGACGTCGCACGAGGTCGAGGTGGTGCTGGCCGTGCCGGCGCTCGGCCTCCGGTCGCCCGCCGCCCTCCTCGAGCCGGTCCAGGGCGAAGCGGCGCACCGTCTCCATCAGGCCGAAGCGGGGCTCGCCGTCGTCGGTGTCGCCGGCGACGACCATCGAGCAGTCGACGAGGTCGAAGAGGACGTCGAGCAGGTCCTCCCCGTCCAGGGCGTCGGGCGGGACCACGGCCGCCACGGCGTTCAGCGAGGCACCGCCGACGAAGACCCCCAGGTGCACCAGCACCCGACGGCGCGTCGGGTCGAGCAGGTCGAAGGACCAGGCGATCGTGTCGCGCAGGCTGGCCTGCCGGCCCTCACGCAACCGCTGTGCGGACGTCAGGTCGAGGCTGGAGTCGAGCCGCGCCAGCATCGCCTGCGGCGAGAGAACCCGCACCCGGGCCGCGGCGATCTCGATGGCCAGCGGCAGCCGGTCCAGCGCCGTGCAGAGCGCACGGACCTCCGCCCGGTTGCCATCGTCCACCACGAAGCCGCGGCGGGCCCTCGCCGCCCGTGCGGCGAAGAGCGACTCGGCGTCCTCCGGCTCCAGACCCAGGACGGCGTGCTCGTGCTCGGCGGCCAGGTGCAGCGGACGACGCGACGTGGCGACGACGCTGACGCCGGGCGCGGCGTCGAGCAGGTCGGCGACGACCTGGTCGGCGTCCGCGATCTGCTCCAGGTTGTCGAGCAGCAGCAGCAGTCGGCGGTGGCGCACGTGGTCGAGGAACGCCGGCGGCACCTGCGCCTCCGGCGGCGCGTCGAGCACCTGGGACAGCGCCGCCCACATCCCCACCGCCGCGCTCACCCCGGACATCGGCACCACGAACACCCCGTCCGCGAACCCTTCGGCGACAGCCGTGGAGACCGCCGTCGCCAGGGTCGACTTGCCCACCCCGCCCGGTCCCGTCAGGGTCACCAGCCGGGCGCCCCCGTCGAGGGCCGCGACGAGCTCCGCCACCTCGCCGTCCCGGCCCACCAGCGAGCCGGTCCCCTCGCGGACCGAGGTCGAGAGGCTGCCCGCCCCGCCCAGGGTCCGCAGCGGCGGGAAGTCGGCGTCCGCGCCCGCCGGTGACAGCTGGAACAGCCGCGTCCGCGTCGGGATGTCCTTCAGCTGGTGCTCACCCAGGTCCCGCGTCACGACCGAGTCCGGCAGCGCCTCGGCCACCAGCCGCATCGTCGACTCCGAGACCAGCAGCTGCCCGCCGTGCGCCGCCGCGGCCACCCGGGCGGCCCGGTGGACGTCCATGCCGACGTACCCGTCCGCGTGGCGCGTCGGCGTCCCCGTGTGCACCCCGACCCGGACGCGCACCCGCGCACCCTCGGGCCAGGTCGCCTGGGCGATCGACGCCTGCACCCGCAGCCCCGCCGCCACCGCGTCCCGCGGGGAGGCGAAGACGACCATGAACGAGTCACCCTCGGTCGCGAGCTCGTGGCCGCCGTGACGCGACCACGCGCGACGGCACAACCGCCGCTGCTGCTCCAGCACCCGGGCCCAGTCGTCACCCAGGGCGTGCACCATCGCGGTCGACGCCTCGATGTCCGAGAACACCAACGTCACCGTGCCGGTCGGCAGCACCGCGCCCCCCACGTTCCCCATGCGGGCAGTGAAGCAAACGGGGCGTGCCGGGAGCACCGTGGTCTAGACCGCGGCCCGGACATCGTGGCGGCCCCATGGCTCCCGGAGTCTCCTGTGGCGGCTCGGACGCAGGGTCCGCGGACCGACGCCGGCTGTGTCGGCCCGCCGACAGACCCGGACGCACGGCCGCACGAGAGTTCCCTCCGACAGCCGCACACCGACGAAGGAGCAGACCATGACCGACGAAAACCCCCAGCCCGAGACCGACGACGTCGAGGGCCACAAGCGCCGCAACCTGTTCGTGGCCGACGAGACCGACGACGGCGACGACGACGACGTCGAGGGCCACAAGCGCCGCTCCATCCGGGGCTGAGGACCGCCGGTCGGGCGGGCGCGTCGTGACGTCCGCCCGACCGGCACCGCCCCGGTCGACCCGATCCGCCGCAGCTTCGGAGGAGAACGCCATGCCCGACCGCGAGAAGCGGGTCCGCGAGGACGACCCCGCCGCCGCCGATCTCGACGACGTCGAGGGCCACGGCCGCCGGGACCTGCCCGGCGACGAGCAACCCGGCTCGACGTCCACCGCACCCGCGCACGACCTCGAGGACCGGGCCTGACCCGTCATGGCTCGTGATCGCGGCCTGACCGCTGCCCTGCGCCACCGCGACTACCGGCTGATGCTGGGCGCCTTCACCCTCTCGGACATCGGCAACTGGGCCTCCACCGTCGCGGTGGCGGTCTGGATCGTCGACGTGACCGGCTCGGTGTCCTGGCTCGCCGTGGCCACCGCCTGCCGCTTCGGGCCCGCGCTGCTGTTCAGCGCCTGGGCCGGCGTCCTCGTCGAGCGGCGCGACAAGGCCCGCGTGCTGCGGACCGTCGACCTCCTGCTGCTCGCGGTCACGGCCGCGACCGCGGTCGCGATGACCCTCGAGTCGTCGGTCTGGGTCGTCCTCGCCCTCGCCGCCGCCGGCTCGACGTTGGGGACGACGTTCGAGCCCGCCGCCGCGAGTCTCACCCCCCAGGTCGTGCCGGAGCGCCACCTCGCCTCCGCCAACGCCCTGCGCAACACCGTCGACGACCTCACGGTCATCGCCGGGCCCGCCCTCGGGGCCCTGCTGCTCCTCCTCGGGCCACCGCAGAACGCCGTGTGGGCCAATGCAGCGAGCTTCGCCGTCTCGGCCGTGATGCTGTCGCTGGTCCGCACCCGCAGCAGCACCGTCGACACCTCCGCGGGCGGTGAGCTCGGCGCGCTCGCACAGCTCACCACCGGCCTCCGGACGATCCTCGCCGAGCCCGCGAGCGCCGTCCTCGTGGGCTACTCGGTGCTCGCCACCGCGATCTTCGGCATCGACACCATCCTGTTCGTCGCGGTGTCCGACGACCTGCTCGGCACCGGCCCCGACGGCTACGGCTACCTCCTCGTCGGCCTCGGGGTGGGCGGCCTGCTCGCCGCTCCCCTGGTGACCCGCGCCGAGGCGCTGCCGCGGCTGGCGCCGGTCATCGTCGGCGGGATGGCGGCCTTCTGCCTCCCGATGCTCGTCGTGCTCGTCAGCGGCGAGCCCGCCGTCGCGTTCGCCGCGCAGGTCGTCCGCGGCGCCGGCACCCTGGTCGTCGACGTCCTCGCCGTGACCGCCCTGCAGCGGGCCCTGCCCACCGACGTCCTCGGTCGGGTCTTCGGGGCCTTCGACACCCTGATGATCTGTGCGATCCTCGTCGCCTCCGGCCTCACCTCCTGGTCCCTGGCCGCCCTCGGCACGGAGGCGACGGTCTGGATCAGCGGCGCCGGCACCTTCGCGGTCAGCCTGCTGGGCCTGCCCCGCCTCCTGCGCGCCGACCGGGCCGCCGCGGCCCGACGCGCGGAGCTCGCGCCGTACGTCGCCCTGCTCGAGGCCGGCGACCTGTTCGAGCACGTCGGCGAGGGCGACCTGATCGAGCTGGCCGGCACGGCGACGACCGAGGACGTCGCCGCGGGCCAGGTCGTCGTCCGGCAGGGTGAGGAGGCCGACGCGTTCTACGTCGTCCTCGACGGCCGCCTCGCGGTGGTCAACCGTGACGACGAGGGGCGGGACGTCGTCGTCCCCGACCTCCACGCCGGCGACCACGTCGGCGAGATCGGGCTGCTGCAGCGCTCGACGCGCACCGCCACCGTCTTCGCCGTCGAGCCCACCCGGCTGCTGCGCGTGCCGGGCGAGGCGTTCCTCGACGCCCTGACCTCGTACCGTCCCTCTGCGGCCACGCTCGACGGCGCCGCGCTGCGGCTGCGTCGCACCCACCCCACCGCCACCCTCACCCCCAGGACCGGAGCCGAGCAGTGAGCGCGAACCCCCCGCCCGACCTGACCAGGATCCTGGCGAGCACCCGCACCCTGTACGCGGCGGCGGCCTGCTCCTGCGCACTCGTGGACGACGACGGCACCGGGCTCACCTTCGTCGCCGCGGACGGGGCCGGCGCCGAGGCCGTCCGCGGCGTCACGCTGCCCGTCGACCGTGGCGTCGCGGGGTGGGTCGCCCTGTCCGGCCAGCCCACCGGGATCGCCGACGTGGCCCGCGACGCCCGCTTCGCCCGCGACGTCGCCGAGGCCACCTCCTACGTGCCCACCTCGCTGCTCGCTGTGCCCATGGTCGACCCGGACGGCGAGGTCGTGGGGGTGGTCGAGGTGCTCGACCCCACGGCGGAGCACCTCGGCCTGGCGGTGCTGGCCGTCGTGGCCAGCCAGCTCGAGGCCGTCGTCCGTCACACCGCGAGCACCGACGACGAGGGCGTGGACCCCGCTCTGGCCGCCGTCGTCCGCCGCGTGCGTCCGGACCAGGCGCCGCTCGCCCGGGCGCTGCTCGAGGCTCTGGTCGAGCGCTCGTGAGCGACGCACCCGCGGACCTCGACGACCCCCCCGCCTGGGCGGACGCCTTCGACGGCGTGTCGGCGGTCCGCGCGCTGCCCCTGGCCGACGTCCGGGAGTGGGCCTTCGACGGCGCGACCGGCGCCGGGGTCCGGGTCGCGGTCGTCGACTCCGGTGTCGACGCCGCCCACCCGGCCGTCGGCGAGGTGGCCCGCAGCGTCGCCGTCCGCCGGGTCCCCGACCCGCCCGAGGGGGACGACGGAATCCGCTTCGACGAGGGCCCCCACGACGACCTCGTCGGGCACGGCACCGCCTGCGCGGGCATCATCCGCCTGTTCGCCCCCGAGGCGGAGCTGTGGTCGGTACGCGTGCTCGGAGCCAACCTGAAGGGGCAGGGCGGGTTGCTGGTCGCGGGGGTCGACTGGGCCGTCGAGCGGGGCGTCGAGGTGCTGAACCTGAGCCTGTCGAGCAAGAGCCGGGCGATGTTCGCGACCCTCCACGAGGTCGCGGACGACGCCTACTTCGCCGGCAGCACGCTGGTCTGTGCCGCCAACAACGTGCCCGGGCCGACGTACCCGTCGCAGTTCGCCTCGGTCGTCTCCGTCGCGGCCCGGCCCGGTGACGACCCCTGGGGCCTCGCCTGCAACCCGCGCCCACCCGTCGAGTTCGGTGCCCGCGGCATCGACGTCGAGGTGGCCTGGAGCGGCGACGGCGAGACCTCGATCGTGGCGACCGGCAACAGCTTCGCCGCGCCTCACGTGGCGGGGATGGTCGCGCTGCTGCGCAGCAAGCACCCGTGGCTGGCGCCCTACCAGGTCAAGGCCGTGCTGCAGGCGGTCAGCGTGAATGCGGTGACCGCCGCCTCCTAGCGGCGGGCCTCGGCCTCGCGCAGCCTGCTGCAGAGCGCGAGGAGCAGTGCGTTGGCCAGCTCGGCGTCCTTCTCGAGCAAGCCTGCGACGGTGGAGTGCGGGATGGCGAACGTCGTCGTGGGCGCCGTGGTCGTGACCGTCGCCGACCGGGGCCGTCCGTCGATCATGCTCATCTCGCCGAAGTAGTCGCCGGGGCCGAGGGTGCGGAGCGTCTCGCCGCGCCGGGACACCTCGAGCGCGCCCTCCAGCACGACGTGCAGGGCCAGGGCGCCGAGACCCTCGGTGGCGATCTCCTTGCCGGCCTGGCTGGTGACCTCGCTCCCGGCGTCCACCAGCTTGCGCAGCTGGCGGCGTGACAGCCCCGAGAGCAGGTCGACGGAGGAGAGGGCCTGCTCGAGGTCGCTGGACATGGGGCTCCTTGCCTGGTCGAGGTGCGGTGGCGGCACCTTAACGCCGGAACGGGCAGGACGTTCCCCTGCGCCGCTCCGGCCGCCCGGGCCGTTCGGGCCGAGTGTGGGCCGGCGGACGGAGCTCTTCCGTCAGCCGGCCGACACAGCGACCCGTGCGCCTCAGAACAGCAGCGCGGTGCCCGGGTCCTCCATGACGTCGGCGACGTCGCGCAGGAAGCGCGAGCCGGCCTCGCCGTCCACGTGGCGGTGGTCGAAGCTCAGCGCCAGGGTGGTCACCTGGCGCGGCTCGATCACGTCGACCCCGTCCCGGGTGACGACCCAGGGCTGCTTGCGGACCTGGCCGAAGCAGAGGATCGCCGACTCCCCCGGGTTGATGATCGGGGTGCCCGCGTCGACGCCGAAGACGCCTACGTTGGTGATCGTGAACGTCCCGCCCGCCATGTCGGCCGGCTGCGTACGGCCCTCGCGGGCGGTGCCCGTGAGCGTCGTCAGCGCCTCGGCGAGCTCGCGCAGGCCCAGCTGGTCGGCGTCCTTGACGTTCGGGACGACGAGGCCGCGCGGGGTGGCGGCGGCGATGCCGAGGTTCACGTAGCGCTTGAAGACGACCTCCTGCGCGGCGTCGTCCCAGGTCGAGTTGATGACCGGCGTACGACGGATCGCGAGGACCACGGCCCGCGCGAGGAGCAGCAGCGGGGAGACCTTGACGTCCCGCAGCTCGCGCCGGGTCTTCAGGCGCTCGACGAGCTCCATCGCGCCGGTGACGTCGACGGTGACCCACTCGGTGACGTGCGGGGCGCTGAAGGCCGAGCCGACCATCGCCTCGCCCATCATCTTCCGCACGCCCTTGACCGGCTCACGCCACTCGCGGTCGGCGCTCGCTGCGGGTGCGGTCTGGGCGAGGGGCCTCGAGACCTGCGCGGGCTCCGCGCGGTCCGAACCACTCCGTGCGTGCTCCACGTCCTCGCGAGTGATCACGCCGCCGGGGCCGGACCCGCGGAGGCCGGCGAGGTCGACGCCGAGGTCCTTCGCGAGCTTGCGGACGGGCGGCTTGGCCAGCGCGCGCGTCCCGACGGTGGCGGCGGGCGGGGTCATCGGGTCCGCGACGCGGGACTCGACCGGGTCGGGGCGCGCGGACGTCGCCGGGACGGCCGGCTCCTCGGCCTCCACCACCGGGTCGGACTGGGCGCCGCCGGGGGCGAACGCGCCCTGGACCTGCATCTGGGTGGCCGCCGCCGACTCGGTCGACGGCGACGCGGACCCCTTGCGAGGCCGTCGTACGGGCCCGCGCTCGGCCTTCTGGCGCCCGACCAGCGACTCGCCCTCGCCGCCGCCGGACGCGGCGGGGTTGGACCAGTCGATCTCGACGGCCTCGACGGCCTCGACCGGCGACGTGGCCTCGGGTGCCGGTGCGGCGGGAGCCGCGGCGGCGCCGGGCTCCCCGATCGCGATGATCGGGGTGCCGACCTCGATCATCTCGCCCTCGTCGACGAGAAGCGCGGTGACCTCGCCGGCGTACGGGCTGGGCAGCTCGACGAGCGACTTGGCGGTCTCGATCTCGACGACGATGTCGTTGATCGCGATGACGTCGCCGACCTTGACCTTCCAGGCCACGATCTCGGCCTCGGTGAGGCCCTCGCCGACGTCGGGGAGCAGGTACTCGGCCATGTGTCTCAGTACTCCAGGGCTCGGTCGACGGCGTCGAGGACGCGGTCGAGGTCGGGCAGGTACTCCTCCTCGACCCGCGACGGCGGGTACGGCGTGTCCGGGGCGCCGACGCGCAGGACGGGCGCCTCGAGGGAGTAGAAGCACTCCTCGGTGACGCGGGCCGCGACCTCGGCGCCCATGCCGAGGTTGACGTGGGCCTCGTGGACGACGACGAGGCGGCCGGTGCGGCGTACCGAGTCGTAGACGGGGCCGAGGTCGAGCGGCGACAGCGTGCGCAGGTCGATGACCTCGAGCGACGAGTCCTCCGCGGCCTCCGCCGCGCGCAGGCAGGTCTTCACGGTGGGGCCGTAGCCGACCAGCGTGGCGTCGGTGCCGGCGCGGACCGTGCGGGAGGTGAACAGCGGCGCGGGCGTCGCGGTCTCGTCGAGGTCGGCCTTGTCGGCGTGGTACTGCCGCTTCGGCTCCAGGAAGATCACCGGGTCATCGCAGGCGATGGCCTGCTGGATCATCCAGTAGCCGTCGACCGGGTTCGAGCAGGAGACGACCTTCAGGCCGGGGGTGTGCGCGAACTGCGCCTCGGGGCTCTCGGAGTGGTGCTCGACCGCGCCGATGCCGCCGCCGAACGGGATCCGGATGACCATCGGCATCGGGGAGCGGCCCCGGGAGCGGTAGTGCATCTTCGCGACCTGGCAGACGATCTGGTCGTACGCCGGGTAGACGAAGCCGTCGAACTGGATCTCGATCACGGGCCGGTAGCCGCGCAGCGCCATGCCGACCGCGGTGCCGACGATGCCGGACTCGGCCAGCGGGGAGTCGATGACGCGGTCCTCGCCGAAGTCCTTCTGCAGGCCGTCGGTGATGCGGAAGACGCCGCCGAGCTTGCCGACGTCCTCGCCCATGAGGAGGACCTTCGGGTCGTCCTCCATCGCCTTGCGCAGCCCCGCGTTGAGGCCCTTCGCCAGCGTGATCCTGCTCATCGGGCGGCTCCCGTCTGGTCGTTCTCGAAGCTGTCGGTGTAGGCCTGGTAGGCCGCCTTCTGGGCGACGAGCTCGTCGGTCTGCTCGGCGTACACGTGGTCGAAGCCCTCGATGTAGCGCGGGTCGGGCAGCGCCTTGCAGCCCTCACGCAGGCGGGCGCCGAGGTCGTCGGCCTCGGCGGCGAGGTCGGTGAAGTACTGCTCGTCGGCCAGACCCATGCGGCGCAGGTACGCCGTCACCCGGGCGATGGGGTCCTTGAGCTTCCAGTTCTCGACGTCCTCGCTGAGCCGGTAGCGGGTCGGGTCGTCGGTCGTGGTGTGGGCGCCCATCCGGTAGGTGTACGCCTCCACCAGCGTCGGGCCCTGCCCGTCGCGGGCGCGCTGCAGCGCGGCCTTCGTGACGGCGTACGTCGCGATGACGTCGTTGCCGTCGACGCGGACGCCGGGGAACCCGAAGCCGAGCGCGCGCTGGTAGAGCGGGATGCGCGTCTGGCGCTCGATGGGCTCGGAGATCGCCCACTGGTTGTTCTGGCAGAAGAACACGACCGGCGCGTTGTACGACGCCGCGAAGATGAAGGCCTCGTTGACGTCGCCCTGGCTGGACGCGCCGTCGCCGAAGTGCGCGAGGACGGCGGCGTCGCGGTCGGGCTCGCCGGTGCCGACGACGCCGTCGCGCTGCATCGCCATGGCGTAGCCGGTGGCGTGGAGGGTCTGCGCGCCGATGACGATCGTGTAGAGCCCGAAGCCGAACTCGGCGGGGTCCCACGCGCCCTGGTCGACGCCACGGAAGAGCCCGAGGAGGTCGAGCGGGTCGATGCCCTTGCACCAGGCGACGCCGTGCTCGCGGTACGTCGGGAAGACGTGGTCCTGGCGGCGCAGCGCGCGGCCGGCGCCGATCTGCGCGGCCTCCTGGCCGAGCAGCTGCGCCCAGATGCCCAGCTCGCCGTGGCGCTGGAGCGCGGTCGCCTCGGTGTCGAGGCGTCGTACGAGCACCATGTCGCGGTACAGCCCGAGGAGCTCCTCGGCGGACAGGTCCACCTCGAACTCGGGGTGGTGCACGCGCTCCCCCTCGGGGGTCAGCAGCTGCACCAGGTCGGGCCCGCCGTCGCGTTGGCTGGGGCCGAAGACCTCGGCGAGGTCGGGGCCGAACTCCCTCGGGGAGTCGCCGGCAGAGTGCGTCATCCGTGCTCCTTCGCTCGGCGGCCGGCGGGGTCTCCGCGGCCGTCCTCGTCCGACCTCCGCCCGCACCCGGGGGTGGCCGGTGCCGTACGTCGGTCGGTGCTTCGTGTGAGCCGGGTCACCACCCGCCTCACGTGCGTCAGAGGGTATCCGGGGGTGCTGCGGCGGGCGAATCGGACGCCGTCCACGACGGTCGGGGGCGGGGGATCTACCGCGGTCTCCTGGATCTGCCGCGGTCGTACGGCGCCATGAGGCCCGCCAGCGCCCACTGGAGTGGCCACATGGCCGCGCAAGTCGCACGCCACGCCCGACCAAGGCCCCGGCCACCCACCGACCGACCGGCGGCCTACCCCGCGACGGGCGGGGGCTCCTCGTCGCGGGGGCGGGCGCCGAGGGTGGCGGCGGCGACGCCCGCGGCGGCGACGAGGAGGCCGACCAGCTCGACGGGGCCGAGGACGTCGCCGAGGAACACATAGGCGAGCACCGCGGTGACCGGCGGCATCAGGAAGAACGTCGCGGACGCCGCCCCGGCGCCGCCGGCCCGGACCAGCAGGCCGAGCAGCAGCAGGCCGGCCAGGGAGTTGCCGACCACCATGTAGGCCAGGGCGACGAGGCCGACGACGGGGTCGCTCACGACCGGGCCGTCCTCGACGAGCAGGGCGAGGACGGCGACGAAGGGCGCGGAGGCCGCGCATTGGACGGCGGTCGACCACAGCGGGTCGGGGGCGTCGCCGATCCAGCGCTGCCCGAGCGTGCCGAGGCTCAGCCCGAGGAGGCTGAAGAGCGCGAGCCCGATGGCGACCGGGCCGCCGGTGCCCTCCAGGTCGGGGATCAGCACGAGGAGCACCCCGAGGACGCCGACCACGAACCCGACCACCTGCACCCGCGTCAGTCGCTCACGGAGCAGCAGGCCCGCGAGGACGACGGTCAGCACCGGGCTCAGCGAGTGCACCAGCGCGCCGAACGTCGCGTCGAGGCCGAGGCCGAACGCCGAGAACATGGCCGAGAACACGACGCCGTTGAGGACGATGCCGACCAGGGCGATGCGTCCCAGGTCACGGCGGGAGGCGCCCACGCGCCGCCTCAGCGCGAGGGCGATCACGGCGGCGAGCGCCCCGGCGAGCGCGAAGCGCATGGCGAGGATCCACAGCGGCGCGATCGCGTCGACGCCGATCGGGGTGACGACGTACCCGGACGACCAGACCAGCACGAAGGCCGCCGCGGGCAGCAGCGGGAGCCCGCCGGTCCGCGGGGAGGCGAGGGTCGGCACTAGTCGGCGTCGAGCTCGAAGGGGTCCGCGCCGGCGCTGCCGGTGAGCCGGGCCTGCAGGTCGGCGAAGCCGCTGCGGATGTGGTCCTCGGCGGCCGCGCGGGCGGCGTCCGGGTCGCCGGCGCGGAGCGCGGCGAGGATCGCGCGGTGCTCGGCGTCCGAGGCCCGGGCGCGCTCGTCGCTGCCCAGCGAGACGTCCCACGGGAAGGCCGCCCAGAGGGACTCGATCTCGGCGAGCATCCCCGGCAGTCCGCAGCGGCGGTAGAGCGTGAAGTGCAGCTCCCGGTTCAGGGCCCGCCGCTCGACCGGGTCGCCGGCCGCGGCGACCGCCTCGACGAGCTCCTCGACGCGGCGCAGGTCGCGCAGCGACAGCCGCGTGGTCGCCCGCGCCACGGCGTACGACTCGGTGAGCCGGCGGACGACGTACGTCGCCGTCACCCGGTCCAGGTCGATCCCGGCCACCCGGACGCCGCGGTGGGGCTCGGAGACCGCGAGGCCCTCGGCCTCCAGCGCCCGCAGGGCCTCCCGGACGGGCGTGATGCTGGCGTGGAACCGGGCGGCGAGGTCGTCCTGGCGCAACCGCTCCCCCCGCGGCAGCTCACCGGACAGGATGAGCCGGCGCAGCTCCTCGACGATCAGGTCCCGCTTCGTCGGTGGTGGGGAGGGTTGCGTGCTCACAGCAAGCCATCCTCCCGCAGGTGGGCGACCTGGTCGTCGTCGTACCCGAGCTCGGCCAGGATCGCCTCGCTGTGCTCGCCGACCTCGGGGATGGGGTCCATCCGGGGTTCGCGGCCCGCCACCGTGATCGCGGGCAGCGTCGCGCGGAGGTCCCCCACGGGGCTGCCGACGGTGCGCCAGCGGTCCCGCGCGCTGAGCTGCGGGTGGTCGAGGACCTCGCTGAGCTCCCGGCGGCGCGCGTTGGCGATGCGGGCGCTCTCGAGCCGGGCGCCGAACGTCTCACCTGTCAGGTCGGCCAGTCGCGCGTGGATGACCTCGTCGAGGGCGTCGCGGTGCTCGACCCGCTTCGAGCCGGTGTCGAAGCGCTCGTCGGTCGCGATCGCGGCGTCACCCAGCACGACCTCGCAGAACGCCGCCCACTCGCGCTCGTTCTGGATCGACAGCACGAACTCGGTGCCGTCGCCTGCCGCGTAGGTGCCGTACGGCGCGATGGCCGCGTGGCTCGTGCCGCGCCGCGGGGGCGGCGTCCCGCCGTAGTCGGCGTAGTAGAGCGGGTAGCCCATCCACTCGACGAGGGAGTCGAAGAGGCTGACGTCCAGCGCCGTGCCGCGACCGGTGACCTCACGCTCGTAGAGCGCGGCGAGGATGCCGGAGAAGGCGTACATGCCGGCGCCGATGTCGGCGGCCGGGATGCCGCTCTTGGCCGGGGTGTCCTCGGTGCCGGTGACCGAGACCAGGCCGGTCTCGGACTGGATCAGCAGGTCGTAGGCCTTCGCGTCCCGGTACGGGCCCGAGGTGCCGTAGCCGCTGATCGAGCAGGTGATCAGGCGTGGGTCGCGGGCCTGCAGGGTCTCGGCGTCGAGGCCGAGCCGCGCCGCCGCCCCGGGGGCGAAGTTCTGGACGAACACGTCCGCCTGCCCGAGCAGCTCCTCCATGACCCGTGCGGCGTCGGGGTGCTTCAGGTCCAGCGCGATGCTCTCCTTCGACCGGTTGAGCCAGACGAAGTGGCTCGACATGCCGCGCACGGTCTCGTCGTACGACCGCGCGAAGTCACCGACGCCGGGACGCTCGACCTTGATCACGCGGGCACCGAGGTCGGCGAGCTGGCGGGTGGCGAAGGGGGCCGCGACGGCCTGCTCGCACGACACGACGGTGACGCCGGTGAGCGGGAGCACCCGGCGGTTCGACTCGGCGGCCTCGGGCGACATCAGATGCTCCTCCCGCCGTCCACCGGCAGCACGACCCCGGTGAGGAACGACGCGGAGTCGGAGGCGAGGAAGCAGATGGCGGACGCGACGTCCTCCGGGGTGGCAAGGCGGCCGAGCGGGATGCTCGACTCGAACCGCTGGCGCGCCGCGGCCGGGTCCTCGGTGCCGAGGAACTTCTCGAGCATCGCGGTGTCGGTCGCGACCGGGGCGACGGCGTTGACGCGGATGCCGTCACCCGCGTGCTCCACGGCGAGCGAGCGGGCGAGGTGGTTGGCCGCGGCCTTGCTCGGCGCGTACGCCGCGAAGCCCGGCCGGGTGCGCTCGCCCATGACCGACCCGGTCACCACGATCGCGCCGCCGCCGGCGTCCTTCAGCGCGCCGACCGCCGCGCGGGCGGTGAGCCAGGCGCCCTTCACGTTGACCGCGAAGGTGGCGTCGAAGTCACCCTCGGTGATCTCGACCGCGGGGGTCGGGTACGTCGTGAGCCCGGCGTTGCACGCGACGACGTCGAGATGGCCGTAGGTGTCGACCGCAGCGGCGACGGCCGCGGCGCAGTCGTCGGCCGAGGTCACGTCGGCGCGGACCGCCGTCCCCCCGACCTCGTCGGCCGCCGCGGTCGCGGCCGCCTCGTCGAGGTCGGCCACGACGACCTTCGCACCGGAGGCCGCCAGCAGACGTACGGTGGCGAGGCCGATGCCGCTGGCCCCGCCGGTGACGAGGGCGACCTTGCCGTCGAGGCCGGGAAGGGCGACGGGTGCGCTGCTGGCGGACATGGGTGATCCTCTCGTCGGGGCGACGACGCCGGCCCTGAGACCGGCATCACGTCTATCTCAGACACAATAGCGTCAGATCATGCATGATCCATTCCCACACGTCGGAGGAACCGTGAGCGAGCCCGCCCCCACCACGTCCACCACGTCCACCGCGGCCGTCCCGCCGTACGAGCCGATCCTGCAGCGCGGCGCCGACACCACGACGTACCGGCGGCTGGACCTGCCCGTGCCCGAGGTCCGCGAGGCGCTCGGGCGCAGGTTCCTCGAGGTGCCCGGCTCGACGCTGAGCGCGCTCGCGGACACCGCGTTCGGCGACATCGCCCACTTCCTGCGCACCGCTCACCTCGAGCAGCTCCGGCGGATCGTCGACGACCCCGAGGCCTCCGGCAACGACCGGTACGTCGCGACGGACCTGCTCCGCAACGCCGCCGTCGCCGCCGGCGGCGTGCTGCCGATGTGCCAGGACACCGGGACCGCGATCGTCCAGGCGAAGCGCGGGCGCCACGTGCTCACCGACGGGGAGGACGCCGCGTGGCTGTCCGACGGCATCCGGTCGGCGTACGCGCGGCTCAACCTGCGCTACTCCCAGCTCGCGCCGCAGACGATGTACGAGGAGAAGAACACCGGCGACAACCTGCCCGCGCAGATCGAGATCGCCGCGGAGGGTGACGACGCCTACGAGCTGCTGTTCATCGCCAAGGGCGGCGGCAGCGCCAACAAGTCGTTCCTCTTCCAGGAGACGAAGGCGCTGCTCAACGAGACGTCGCTGATGACCTTCCTGCGCGAGCGGATCGGCGCGCTGGGGACGTCGGCGTGCCCGCCGTACCACCTCGTCGTCGTGGTCGGCGGCACCTCGGCCGAGGCGACGATGAAGACGGCGAAGCTGGCGTCGACGAAGTACCTCGACTCCCTGCCCACGACCGGCTCCGCCGGCGGGCGGGCCTTCCGCGACACCGGCCTGGAGGAGCAGGTGCACCAGCTCACCCGCGAGCTCGGGATCGGCGCGCAGTTCGGCGGGAAGTACTTCTGCCACGACGTCCGCGTCGTCCGCCTGCCGCGCCACGGCGGGTCCTGCCCGGTCGCGATCGCCGTGTCGTGCTCCGCCGACCGCCAGGCCGTCGCCCGGATCACCAGCGAGGGCGTCTTCCTCGAGGACCTCGAGCGCGACCCCGCCCGCTTCCTGCCCGACGTCACCGAGGAGGGCCTCGGCGGGGACGTCGTCGCCGTCGACCTCGACGCCGGGATGGACGCCGTCCGCTCCGCGCTGTCCGGCCTCGAGGTCGGCCAGCGACTCTCGCTGAGCGGCGACCTCGTCGTCGCCCGCGACGCCGCCCACGCCGAGATCAAGAAGCGGCTGGACGCCGGCGAGGAGATGCCGGCGTACCTGCGCGACCGGGCGGTCTACTACGCCGGACCCGCCAAGACGCCCGACGGCTACGCGTCCGGCTCCTTCGGACCCACCACCGCGGGGCGGATGGACACCTACGTCGAGCAGTTCCAGGCCGCGGGCGGGTCGCTGGTGATGCTCGCGAAGGGCAACCGCTCGTCGGCGGTCGCCCGCAGCTGCGGCGAGCACGGGGGGTTCTACCTCGGCACGATCGGCGGCCCCGCCGCCCGCCTCGCCCAGGACTGCATCCGCCACGTCGAGGTCCTGGAGTACGAGGAGCTCGGCATGGAGGCCGTCTGGCGCATCACCGTCGAGGACTTCCCCGCCTTCGTCGTCATCGACGACCACGGGCGCGACTTCTACGCGGACGACGACGGCCCGATGCTGCAGATCGGGCGCCGCGCCTGACCTGACCACCGCGCCGGCGGGGCGGGGCGGGGGGTCGGCGGCGCTGCTGCCGGTCATGCATGATCGTTGACGTCGTGCATGACCCGATGTAGCGTGCATCACATGACGACCGCCACACCGGGTGCCCCCCTGCCCACGACCAGCCCCGCCGAGATGCGGAAGGTGGCCGGCGCGAGCCTCATCGGCAGCGCCATCGAGTGGTACGACTTCTTCCTCTACGGCACCGCCGCCGCGCTCGTGTTCAACCGGCTCTTCTTCCCGGAGTCCTCCGAGCTGGCCGGCACGCTGTTCGCGTTCGCGACGTTCGGCGTCGGCTTCTTCGCCCGCCCGGTGGGCGCCGTGGTGTGCGGCCACCTCGGCGACAAGGTCGGCCGCAAGCGGATGCTGGTCTGGACCCTGGTGGTCATGGGTCTCGCGACGGCCCTGATCGGCCTGCTGCCGTCGTACGCCACGATCGGGGTGGCCGCCCCGATCCTCCTGGTCGTGCTCCGGATCGCGCAGGGCTTCGCTGTCGGCGGCGAGTGGGGCGGCGCGGCGCTCATGGCCGTCGAGCACGCCCCGGCCGACCGCCGTGGCTTCTACGGCTCGTGGCCGCAGCTCGGCGTCCCGATCGGGCTGATGCTGTCGACCGCCGTGTTCGCCGTCGTCTCGCAGCTCTCCGACGAGGCGTTCCTGGCCTGGGGCTGGCGGGTGCCGTTCGTGCTGAGCCTGCTGCTCGTCGCGGTCGGGCTGTTCATCCGGCTCCGGGTCGCCGAGTCGCCGGTGTTCGCGCGGCTGCAGCAGAGCGGCGAGGAGGTCCGCGCCCCGATCGTCGAGGTGTTCAAGCGCCACCCGAAGCAGGTGCTGCTCTCGGCGGGGATGCGGTTCACCGACAACATCGCCTACTACGTCTTCGCGACCTTCGCGCTGACCTACCTCACCGGCGAGCTGGGGATCTCGCGCAACGTCGCGCTGCTCGGCGTCCTCGTCGCGTCCGCGCTCGAGCTGGTGCTGATGCCGTACTTCGGCGCCCTCTCGGACCGCGTGGGCCGCCGCCCGGTGATGATCGGCGGGTCGGCCGTCTGCGGTCTCATGGCCTTCCCGTACTTCGTCATGGTCGGGACGACGAACCCGTACCTCGTCGTCCTCGCCACCGTGCTGATGATCGGCGTCGGGCACGCAGCGGTGTTCGCGCCGCTGTCGGCGTTCTTCTCCGAGCTGTTCGGCACCGGCGTCCGCTACTCCGGGACCTCGGTCGGCTTCCAGCTCGGCGCGCTCGTCGCCGGCGCCCCGACACCCTTCATCGCCACCGCCCTCCTCGCGAGCAGCGACGGCGAGCCGTGGCTGATCGCCGGCCTGACGGTGATCGGCGCCCTGGTCACCATCGTCGCCACCTGGCTCGTGGCCGAGACCTACCAGGCGAAGCTCGCGGACTGAGTCAGAAGACGACGCCCGTGCCCTGGGCGCAGCCGTGGCACAGGGCTCCGAGCATCGTCTCGGGGCCCTGCTGCTCCCGGCAGCGCTCGCACCAGCGCAGCCTGCGACGCCGGCTGCTCACCAGCCCGGCGACCACCGGCCGCACGATCTCTTCTCGGCGCAGGTCGTCGTACGTCAGGTGGACCTGGTCGTGCTCCTCCCACACGAGGTCGTGGGTGCCGCCCGCCCAGCGACCCTCGGGCCGGGCGAGGAAGCAGTGGCCGGTGAAGACCCGGACCATCAGCTGCACGGGTCGACCGGTGACGTGCCAGGGCGTCACCGGGTACCCGTCCCCGCCGGACGGGTCACCGTCGAAGTCGTGGAGGGCGGGCGACCCCGCGTCGTACCAGGGGCCGCCGAAGAGCTCGAGGAACCAGTCCACGTCGACGCCGAGGCGCTCGGCGAGGGCGGGCGTGCGGTCCGCCGTGGCGCGGCCCGCTGTGGTGCCGCCGAGGTCGAGGTGGTCGTCGAGGGGAAGGATCACGGGAGTCTCCGGTGGTGCGGGGCGGACTGGTACGGCGACCGTAGGGACCGCCGCCGACAGTGGGGCGCTGGCTAGGCTCGACGCATGTCGTCCGACGAGCGCATCGTGTCCGAGACCGTCTCCATCGCCGCGCCGCCGGCCACGGTGTTCGCGATCGTCGCGGACCCCCACCAGCACGAGCGCATCGACGGCTCGGGCTCGGTGAAGGGCAACATCAAGGGCCCCCGCGTGCTGTCGAAGGGCGCCAAGTTCGGCGTCGACATGAAGATGTTCGGGCTGCCCTACAAGATCCGGAACGTCGTCGTCGAGTACGAGCAGGACCAGCGCATCGCCTGGCGCCACTTCGGTGCGCACCGCTGGCGCTACGAGATCACCCCGACCGCCACCGGCTGCGACGTCACCGAGACCTGGGACGCCTCGCGCTACCTGACCCCGATCTGGCTCGGCCTCAAGGCCGCCGGTTTCCCCGAGCGCAACCGCAAGGGCATCTCCGGGACGCTGGTCAAGCTGCGCGAGGCCGCGCGACGCCTGACCGGTCACGGGTCGACCGGCCCGGCCGACCTCAGTGGGCCTCGCCGAGGTCCTCGTGGGCGCGGTGGCTCTCGGGCTCGACCTGGAAGGTCGCGTGCTGGACCGCGAAGTGGCTGGTCGTGCAGCGCGACAGGTCGTCGAGGATCGCCCCGACGCCGCGGTCGGCGAGCACGGGATCGGTGACGGTGACGTGCGCGGACAGGCTGGGCAGGCCGGTGGTGATCGTCCAGGCGTGCAGGTCGTGGACGTCGACCACGCCAGGGACGCCCAGCAGGTGGTCGCGGACCTCGTCGAGGGGCACCTCGGCCGGGGCCACCTCCAGCAGGACGGTGAGGGCGTCGCGGCCCAGCGACACCGCCCGGGGCAGGATCATCGCGGCGATCACCAGTGAGCCGATCGGGTCGGCGCGCTCGAAGCCGGTGGCCCAGATGACGACGCCGGCGACGATCACGACGACCGAGCCGAGGGTGTCGGCGAAGACCTCCGTCGTCGCCCCGCGCAGGTTGATCGACCCGGTCTCCGACCGCGTCAGGATGGCGAGCGACGCCGCGTTGGCGAGCAGGCCCACCACCGCGAAGGCGATCATCGGCACCGGCGCGACGTCGCCACCGGGCTCCAGCAGCCGTCGTACGCCCGCCACGACGAGGTAGGCGCACAGCACGACCAGCGCCGCGGCGTTGACGAGCGCGGCGAGCACCTCCGCGCGGTGCCAGCCGAAGGTGAAGCGCCGCGACGACGGCAGCGCGGCGACGTACGACGCACCGAGTGCGAGCAGCACCCCGGCGGCGTCCGCCGCCATGTGGCCCGCGTCCGCGAGCAGCGCGAGGGAGCCGCTGACCCAGGCGCCGACGAGCTGCACCACCAGGACGACCGCGGTGATGAGGAGGACCAGTCTCAGGCGACGACGGTCACCGGCCCGCCCGGCGGCGTGGCCGTGTCCGTGCCCGTAACCCATGCGGAAAACCTTATATGATGAGGGCGCTCAGTCCACGGTGACGGCGCTCACCACCCGGTTCTCCGTGTAGCGGCCGGCCTCGGCGTCGTACGGGCCGGTGCAGGTGATGAGCCGCAGCGTGTCCTCGACGGTGGCGCCGAAGACCTGCTCCGTGGGGAACGGCGTCTGCGGGACGTCGGCCACCTCGGTCACCGCGTAGCGGGTGCGGCCGCCGTCCGCGTCGTCCACGACGACCTCGTCCCCGACCGTCAGCTCGGGGAGGCGGGCGAACACCGCGGGTCCCTCGGTGGAGTCCACGTGCCCGACCACGACGGTCGGTCCCGGCCCCCCGGGTCGACCGCCCCCGGTGAACCATCCGACCCGGTCGGGGTCGGTCGGGACCTCCAGCGTGCCGCCCTCGTCGAGCCCGAGGTCGACGAGGTCCTCGGCCAGGCCCAGCGACGGGATGCTCACCGCGGTCGGCACCGGCCGCGGACCGTCCGGGGCGTCCCGCGCGGGCGGCGAGGACGGCGAGGCGGTCGAGGACGAGGGCGGCGCAGCGGTCGGGGCCTCCCGGGCCGCGGGGCTGTCGGCTCCGCACCCCAGGAGGCTCCCGGTCAGCAGGACCCCGGCCAGGCCCCGGAGGACCCGCGCGGGGCCCTGCACCGCGCTCAGACCCCGGCCGCGCGGCGACGCAGCAGCCAGGCGCCGAGCACTCCCACGACCAGCGCAGCGCCGCCGGCGGCCACCGCGGTGGTCCCGGCGCCGGTCGCCTCCCCGGCGTCGGTGGCGCCACCGCCCATGCCGGTGTCGATGCCGCCGACCGGGACCTGCTGCAGCTGGCCACGGACGGCGCCCGCTGCGTAGTCGGCGGTGTGCGTGTCCGCCGAGTACGACGTCGGGTCGGCCTCAAGGTCGGCGAGCGTGAAGCCCTCGCCGGTGTCCTCGCCGGTCTCCTCGTCCTCGAGCCCGGTGGTGAACGGGCCCTGCAGGCAGCCGCTGGCGGTGCGGGTGCCGTCGCCCTCGGGGTTCGGGAACGCGATGCGCGGCGGGCCGCCCTCGCCCGCGGGGGCGAGGTGGATGTGCGTCGCGGTCTTGGCGGGGCTCTCGTACTCGCCGGTCACGCCGTCGAGCGTGATGTCGTAGCAGATGACCTCGGTGTCGGCGTTCACCATGAGGTCGAAGGTGCCGGTCGCGCCGGGCTGGCCCTCGGCGGGGTTGCCCTCGGTGTCGATGATCCCGTCGGGGGTGGCCATCACGGTGTAGGCGCTGGTGAAGCTGTCGGGCCGGGGCACCTCGGTCTCGGCGGAGGCGGGTCCGGCGGCCCACAGCGAGGCGCCCACGAGGGCGGTCGCCGCGAGTCCTGCGGCCGGGCGGGCGAAGGTCGTGCGGTGCGTCATGCTCGTCCTCTCCGTCGGGCCCCGGCGGTCCGGGGCCTCGTCGAGGTGTACGGCGGGGCCCACCGGACCGTTCATCCCGATCTCGGTCCGGGGGGCGGGTGAACGCCGGGCCGCCCGGCGACGTACTACCTTCGGGCACGACCTCACATCCGGGTCGTGCCGCGACGACGGCGCGTGGAGGAGGTCGGTGATGGCGACAGCGTTGGCGCTCGGTCCGGCGACGCGGTCATGGGGCGCGGGCACGGGAGCCGGGAGGTGGCCGATGGGTCGTCCCGCCGACCTCAATGACGTCGGTGACCTCGGCGACTCTGCCGAGCCGGGTACGTCGAGCGGCCTGGACGTCACCGCTGCCTGGCACGAGCACGGCTCCGCGCTGCTCGGGTTCGCCGTCAACAGCCTGGGAGACCGGGCGCTCGCCGAGGACTGCGTCCAGGAGACGTTCCTGCGCGCGTGGCGGTCGCGGGACACCTACGCGGAGCACCGGGCGAGCGAGCGCACCTGGCTGTTCACCATCGCCCGCAACATCGTCGTCGACGCCGCCAGGGCGCGTGCCCGGCGCCCGACGCCGGTCGGGGACGACGGGATCGCGCGGATCGCCCCGGCGGCCACCGGCGAGCACGACGCCGTCGACGCGCGCGTGACGCTGGTGTCGGCGCTGGCGCAGCTGACCCCGGAGCACCGCGAGGTGCTCGTCGCCGTCAGGCTGGAGGGCCTGAGCTACGCCGACCTGGCTGCCCGCAACCGGGTCCCGGTCGCGACGCTGCGGACCCGCGCCTACCACGCCCTGCGCGCGCTGCGCGCCCTGCTGGCCGAGGAGGAGAACCATGACTGAGCCCGTCCCTCGCACCGACGAGCAGGCGGCCCTGATCGCGTCCGCGGCAGCAGGCGATCTCTCGCCCGCCGATGCCGCGGCGTACGACGCCCTGGTCGCCGCCGACCCGTCGGTCGCCACCGAGACCGCCGAGCTCCGGGCGCTGCTCGTCCGCGTCGACGACCTCGGCGGCTGGACCGAGGCGACCCCCAGCGACGACCTGGGGGCGAGGGTCCTCGCCACCTCACGACCCGGGCAACCGGTCGAGCACCGACCCGGGCCCCGCCGCTGGGTCGGCCTCGTCGCGGCCGCGGTCGCCCTCCTCGCGCTGGGCGGCGTGGGCGGCGCCGTCCTCACCGAGGTGGTCCGCGACGAGCCGCTCGAGGCCGCGCCGGTCGACCCGCCCGAAGGTCCCCCGGGCACCCTCGGCGCTCCCGAGCCGATCGAGTTCACCGGCGAGCCCGCGGAGGTCGACATCTCGGCCGACCTCGTCGCCCACACGTGGGGCACCGAGACGGTGCTGGGCATGACCGGGTGGGAGCCGGGCGCGTCGTTCCGCCTCGTCCTGCTCGACGCCGACGGGGACGTCGCGGAGTCCGGCTCGTTCCGGGGCTCGGAGGTCACCATCACCTGCCGCATGAACGGCGAGCTGCTGCGCGAGGACGTCGACGTGGTCGAGATCCGCGACGCCGACGGCGCGGTGGTCGCGCGCTCCGACGTCCCCGAGGTCACCCGGGGCTGACGTCCTCCTCCGCGGTGACGAACCTGCGGAGCAGGTCGAGCAGCTCCTCGAGCCCGCCGTCGGGGAGCGCGGCGAAGGCGGTCCGCGCGCCGCGTCGTCCCCGGGTCCTCGCGGCCGCCAGGACCGCCGGTGCCGGCTCGGTGAGGTGGACCTCCTGCGTACGACGGTCCCCCACCACCCGACGCCGCTCGACCAGCCCGCGTTCCTCGAGCTCGTCGACGATCGCGACGACGCTGGCGGCGCTGACGCCGATGCCGCGGGCGAGCTCGGCCTGCGAGACCGGTCCGAGAGCGGTCAGCGCGGTGAGCGCGCCGACGTGGCGCGGCTCGATGCCGAGGGGCGCCAGGAGGTCCTGGAACTCGCGGTAGAGCCACGCGTGCAGGCGGACCAGGAGCAGCGAGACGCTGCCGCGGACCGCGCCGGGCAGCGCCTCGGGCAGGACGTCGTCGGCGAGCAGCGCGAGCAGGTGCGCCAGCCGGACGCGCCGGTCGGCGTCGAACGGGGCCAGCACGGCCTCGTCGAGCGCCGCGAGGTCGTCGTCCCAGCGGGCGAGGAGCAGGTCGGCCGCGGGGGTGCGGCTGAGCAGGTACGAGCGCCGGTCCTCGGGGTTCCGCACCCGCGCGAGGAGGCCGGACGCGACCAGGTCGACCGCGACCTTGGTCATGGTCGTCCGGCTCACCACCACCGCGTCGGCCACCGTCTGCTGCGACGCCGCCACACCGCGGGGCAGCGCGTGGAGGACGGCGTACGCCGTCAGGTCGACGTCGGTGGGCAGCGTCCGCTCCGCGAGGTGGCCCACCCGCGCGGAGGCGCGCCACAGGACGTGCCCCGGGATCGCGGCCAGGGCGGCGAGCAGGGTCGTCGACCCGCTCGTGACCTCGCCCACATCGCTCCCTCGGTTGATCGTTCGGTACTTGACGATACCCCGCGCCGGAGTACCGTGGTCGACGAATCATTAGGTGCTTGACGATCTTCGCGGAGGACGGCCGATGAGCCACACCGAGACCGGCCGCCACGCCGGCACCCACGCCGGCACCCACGGGGGCGCCGGCGCCGGGGCCCACGCCGCCGGCAACAAGTGGTGGACGCTGGCCGCCGTCTGCACCGGCGTCTTCATGCTGCTGCTCGACATCACGATCGTGAACGTCGCCCTGCCCGACATCCAGCGCGAGCTCGACGCGACGCTGTCCGACCTGCAGTGGGTCATCGACGCCTACGCGCTGAGCCTCGCCGCGCTGCTGCTGACGGCCGGCGCGCTGGCCGACCGGTACGGCCGCCGCAAGGTCTTCTCGATCGGCGTCGTCCTGTTCACCCTCGGCTCGGTCGCCTGCGGCGCCGCCACCGACATCACCGTCCTCACCGTCTCCCGCGCCTTCCAGGGCATCGGCGGCGCCGCGATGTTCGCGACCGCCCTCGCCCTGCTCGCCGGCGCCTTCCGCGGCAAGGACCGGGGGACGGCGTTCGGCGTGTTCGGCGCCGTCACCGGCGTCGCGGTGGCCATCGGCCCCGTGCTCGGCGGCGTGCTCACCAGCGGGCTGTCGTGGCGCTGGATCTTCTTCGTCAACGTCCCGCTCTGCCTCGTCGCCCTCGGGGTGACGCTCACGAAGGTCTCGGAGTCGCGCGACCCGCACGCCGGGCGCCCCGACTGGTTCGGCTTCGTCACGTTCTCCGCCGCCCTCGGCGCGCTGGTCTACGGCCTGATCGAGGCCGGTCAGACCTCGTGGGACGACACCGTGGTCGTCTCCTGCCTCGTCGCCGCCGGCGTGCTGCTCGTGGTCTTCGCGATCAGCCAGCAGCTCCAGCGCAGCCCGATGTTCGACCTGAGCCTGCTGCGCAAGCCCACCTTCGTCGGCGGCCTGGTGGCCGCGTTCGGCGTCTCCGCGTCGATCTTCTCCGTGCTGACCTACCTGGTCATCTACGTGCAGAACGTCCTCGACTACTCCGCGGTCGGCACCGGCATCCGGTTCCTGTTCCTGTCCGGCGCGTCGTTCTTCGCCGCCATCGCCGCCGGCCGGCTGACCGAGCGGGTGCCGGTCAAGTGGCTGATCGGCCCCGGCTTCCTCGTCCTCGGCGCCGGGCTGCTGCTGCTGCTCGGCATCCAGGACGACTCGTCCTGGACCCACCTCATCCCCGGCCTGACCGTCGCCGGCGTCGGCATCGGGATGATCAACCCGCCGCTGGCCTCGACCGCGGTGGGCGTGGTGGACGTGAACCGCTCCGGCATGGCGAGCGGGGTCAACTCGACCTTCCGCCAGGTCGGCATCGCGACCGGCATCGCCGCGCTGGGCTCGCTGTTCGGCCGCGAGGTCGCGGACGCCGTCCGCCCCGAGCTGGCCGGCGCCGTCCCGCAGGCCGCGGTGGACCCGCTGGTCTCGGCGCTGTCCGGCGGCCAGGTCACGGTCGCCGCCGAGGCCGCGCAGGCACAGGCCTCCGCGGCCGGGGGCGCCTCGGCGGGCCAGCAGGCCTACGACCTCGTCCTCGGCGTCGGGACGTCGGGCGTCGTCGACGCGCTGAACCACATCCTGCTCATCGCCGCCGTCATCGCGTTCACCTCGGCCGTCGCCTGCCTCGCGCTGATCCGGCAGAAGGACTTCGTGAAGCGTGAGGAGCAGGCCCCCGCCGCAGCGGAGGGCTGAGGCTCAAACGCTGCCGCCGTCTCAGCAGGGGCGCAGTTCCCCGCGCTCGAACTCGGCGCCGAAGCCGCCCCGGTCGCTCTGCACGTAGCCGACGAGGACATCGCTGGCCCTCACCAGGACGGTCCTCGTGGCGGAGAGGCGCCCTGCGGCGGCCCGCACCGGGAACTGCCGCGTGACCCCGTCGCGGTCGCGCCCCAGTCCGCCCTCCTGGTCGATGCGGGCGTCCCGGTTGTCGAGGCGGAACCGGACGGCCTGGTCGCCGTCCACGGTGGCGCGACACATCTGGATCCTCCCGCCCTCGTGGCGGGCGACCACGGTGTACGCCGCGGACGCTGACGTCGGCGCCAGGCCGACGAGCCCGGCCGCGAGGACGGCGGACGAGGCGAGGGTGGCGAGGACGCGGCGCGGGCTCATGGCCGCGAGTCTCAGGTGGCCACGGTCCGCTGTCAACGACCGGCTGGCGCTGCTCCCGGCCGGGTCAGCAGGCCCTGAGGTCGCTGCGGGAGAAGTCCCCGCCCGCGCCCGGCCCGTCGAGGTCCTGGATGCCGCTGACGAGGCGGTCGCCGGAACGCAGGCGGACCGTCTTCACCGCCGACACGCGGCCCGCGCCCGGCTGCACCGAGAAGGTGCGGGAGACCCCGCCCCGCTGCCGCGACACCGATCCCCGGTGGGCGTGCCTCCCGGCGCGGTTGTCGAGGCGGAACCGGACGGCCGGGTCGCCGCCCACCGTGGCGCGGCAGGCCTGCAGGTTCGCGCCGTGCACGGACGTGACCGTGGTGTACGCCGACCAGGCCGCAGTCGGCGCGAGGCCGACGAGGCCGCCGGCCAGCAGGGCGGCCGACGCGGTGGTGGCGAGGAGGTGTCGGGGGCTCATGCGCCCCACCCTGGCAGGCCCGGACGTTGTTCGCCCGGCGATCGTGCTCAGCAGCGGGGCAGCGCGGCGCGGGTGAAGTCCTGGGCCGCGCCGGCCGACTCCTCCTGGGCGAACGCGGTCAACCGGTCGCCGGAGCGCACGGGGACGGTCCTGGTCGACGACGACGCGCCGGCCGCGGCCCGGACCACGACCGTGCGGGAGTCCCCGTCGCGGGCGCGGGTCACCCCGGCGGCGTGCGTCTCCCCCGCGCGCCGGTTGTCGAGGCGGAAGCGGACCACCCCGCCGCCGTCGACGACCGCCCGGCAGGCCTGCACCCGGCCGCCGTCGTACTCCGCGACGGTCGTGTACGCCGCCGAGGCCGAGGTCGGCGCCAGGCCGACCAGACCGCCGGCGAGCAGCCCGGCGGCCGCGGTCAGGCCGAGCGCCCGCCTCACGCGCCGAGGCCCTCGCGACCGTGCGCCGTCGTCCAGCCCGACAGGTCGGGACCCTTCGGGACGATGCCCGTGGGGTTCACGTCGGTGTGGACCACGTAGTAGTGGGCCTTGATCTGGTCGAAGTCGGTGGTGTCGCCGAAGCCGGGCGTCTGGAACAGGTCGCGGGCGTAGCCCCAGAGCGCCGGCATCTCGGTCAGCTTGTTGCGGTTGCACTTGAAGTGGCCGTGGTAGACGGGGTCGAACCGCGCCAGGGTCGTGAACAGGCGGACGTCGGCCTCGGTGATCGCCGACCCCATGAGGTAGCGGCGGTCGGTCAGGCGCTCCTCGAGCCAGTCCAGCGCGGCGAACAGCTCGTCGTACGCCTTCTCGTAGGCGCCCTGGTTGCCGGCGAAGCCGCAGCGGTAGACGCCGTTGTTGACCTCCCGGAAGACGCGCTCCATGACCTCCTCCATCTCGTCGCGGACGTCGTCCGGCCAGAGGTCGGGCGCGTCGGCGCGGTGGTGGGCGGTCCACTCCGAGGAGAGGTCGCGGGTGATCTGGTCGAAGTCGTTGGTGACGACCTGGCCGGTCGGGACGTCGACCATCGCGGGCACCGTGATGCCACGGGGGTAGTCGGGGAAGCGCGCGAAGTACGCCTCCTGGAGGCGCTCGATGCCGAGCACGGGGTCCTTGCCGCCGGGGTCGAGGTCGAAGGTCCAGCTGTCGGCGTCGTGGGTGGGGCCGGCGAGGCCCATGGAGATCACGTCCTCCAGGCCGAGCAGCTGGCGCACGATGATCGCGCGGTTCGCCCACGGGCAGGCGCGGGCCGCGGCGAGGCGGTAGCGGCCCGGCTCGACCGGCCACTCCCGGTCCCCCGAGGGCTCGCGGACGATGCGGTCGTCGATGTAGTTCATGTCGCGGTCGAAGCCGTCCGCCTCGACGTAGCTCCCGGACTCCTGGCCCGACTCGTTGCTCATGGCGTCAGCCTAGGGAGCGGCCCCCCGCGTCGAGCCCCCACGGGCCTCGGCGCCCGGGCGGCGCACCGCGGGGCTCGTGACAGATGTGTGGCGGATCTGACCCCGATATCGGGGTCGTATCCGCCACAGATCGTCAGCCCTCACGCACGAGCTCCGCGAGCAGGTCGGCCATGGCGTCGGGGTCCCAGGTGTGGTTCGACCCGGCGACCTCGACGGCGACCGCGCCCGGGACGGCGGCGGCGATCGCCTCGGCCGCGACCGGCATCTCGGGGAAGGTGTCGGTGCCGTGCGCCGCCCGCACCGGCACCCCCAGCTCGGCGAGCCGGGCGCCGAACTGCACGTCGTACGGCGCGGAGAAGGCCCAGCGCATGGCCTGGGCGTCGACGCGCAGGGCCGGGGCGTGGGAGACCCAGGCCGGCCAGACCGGCGACTCGCGCAGCCAGCCCACGAGCTCGGGCGGCATGTCACGGAGGTAGTGGTCCACGGCCCGCTCGTGCTCCCCGGCGTCGAGGAACGTCTCGACCTCCACCGTCCACGGTCCGACGCCGGTGACCGCCGGGTCCAGCGGGGCCTCGAAGAGCGCCAGGCCGGAGACGGGCACCCCGCCCTCCGTCGCGGCGTACAGCGAGATCGCGGCGCCGGACGAGTGCCCGCACAGGACGGCGTCCCCGCCGACCGCCGCGACGAGGGCGGCGATCGCGCCACCCGGGCCCGCCTCCCGGTCGAGGTCGATCGGGCCCTCGGCGGGGCTGTCGGCGCGGCCGAGCCGGTCGTGGACGACGGCGGGCACGCCACGCGCGGCGAGGGCCTCGGCGCAGGCGGTGGTCGCGGGGTCCATCGCGCGGTACGGCCCCGCACCGGCGACGAACACCACCGCACGGCCCTCCCCCACCGGCCCGTGGGCGTCGTACGTGACGCGGTCGCCGCGTCCGGTCTCCAGGGTCGTCGTCTCCATGGCTGCAGTCGACCAGACCGGCCCCGCGAACTCATCGGTCTGATCGCCAACGAATCTTTGCAAACACATGTTGGCGGTCTAGCATCGCGGGGTGGACCTCACCTCCATCACGCCCGACGCCGCCGGCCTGCGGGCCCTCGCCCACCCGGCGCGGCTGAAGATCCTCGGCCACCTGCGCGCCGACGGGCCCGCGACGGCGACCAGCCTGGCCGCGCGCATGGGGCTCACCAGCGGGGCGACGTCGTACCACCTGCGGACGCTCGCGAAGCACGGATTCGTCGTCGACGACGCCGAGCGCGGGAACGGCCGGGAGCGGTGGTGGGCGGCGGCGCACCAGTCGACCCGTTCCGGGCCTGGTGACTACCGCGCTCCTGACGAGCGCGACGCGCTCGAGGGCTTCCTCCAGGCGGTCGCGATCGTGCACACCGAGCGGTTGCAGCGCTTCGTGGAGGAACGCTCGTCCCTCCCTCGGGAGTGGGTGGACGCCACCACCGTCAGTGACTGGGGGCTGCGGCTCACTCCCTCCCGGGCCAGGGAGCTGAAGGAGGCGCTGATGGCGGTCGTCGACGGCTGGGTCGAGGACCCCGAGGGCGCTCACGACGACTCGGGGGACGCGAGCCTGTTCGAGGTGGCGATCCACGCCTTCCCACGGCCCCGGGCGGAACAACCGTGAGCGGGCGGGGTGCGCTGGCGGGCTACCTGGCCGCGGACGTCCTCGCCACCGCCGGCGTCCGGGTCTCGTTCATCGCGGTGCCGTGGTTCGTGCTGACCACGACGGGCAGCGCCGTCCTCACGGGCGTGGTGGCGTTCGCGGGGACCGTCCCGCAGGTCGTGGCCCAGGCACTGGCGGGGCCGGTGGTCGACCGGTTCGGCGCGCGGCGGGTCGCGATCGGAGCGGAGGCGCTGAGCGTGCCGGTGCTGGCGGCCGTCCCGGCGGCGTACGCGCTCGACGTGCTGTCGATCCCGCTGCTCTGCGTGCTCGTCGCGCTCGCGGCCGCGCTGAACGGCCCGGCGGACGCCGGGCGCGGCGCCCTCGTGCCCCAGCTCGCCCGCCACGCGGGCACGTCGCTGGAACGGGTCGCGGGCCTGGCCGGGACCTCGGAGCGGACCGCCAGCCTCGCCGGCGCCGCGCTCGGCGGGGTGGTCGTCGCGGCCGTCGGGGCGCCGTACGCGCTCGTCGTCACGGCGGTCGGCTGGGGCGCGGCGGCGCTGCTGACCCTCGTGGCGACGCGGCGGCTGGTCGCGCCGGAGCCTGCTCCGCGGCAGGGCTACCTCACCGAGCTGCGTGAGGGCGCCGGCTTCCTGCGCCGCGACCCCGTGCTGCTCGGCATCGCGGTGATGGTGGCGGTGACGAACCTGCTGGACCAGGCGTACTCGGCGGTCCTCCTGCCGAGCTGGGTCGTCGCGTCCGGCCTGGGCGCGACGGTGCTCGGCCTGCTCGGCGCCTCGTTCTCCGGCGCCGCGATCGCCGGCAGCCTCCTCGCCGCGGCGTACGGCGACCGCCTGCCGCGGTTCGCCACGTACGTCGTCGCGTTCCTGCTGGCGGGGGCGCCGCGGTTCGTCGTGGTCGCCCTCGACTCCCCGCTCGCCGGGGTGGTCGCGACGGGCGTCGTCGCCGGCTTCGCCGCAGGCTTCATCAACCCGCTGATCAGCGCACTGCTCTACGAGCGGACGCCCGAGCCGATGGTGGGCCGGGCGGGCTCGATGATGACGGCGTCGGCGTGGTCGCTGATCCCGTTCGGCGGTCTCGTGGCGGGCGGGCTCGTCGCCGGCGTCGGTCTCGCACCCGCGCTGGTGGCCTGCGGGGCGGCGTACCTCGTGGCGACGATGGCGCCCGCCGCCGGCCCGCGCTTCCGCGCCATGGACCGGGTGACGGAGCACCTCGACACGGGCGCGACTAACGACGCGACTGCGGACCCTCACCCAGCGGCGTCGAGGTGATGCGACGCGCCTCGTCCGCGTCGACCACGCCCCGCTTCGTCAGGTTCTCGACCGCGCGGGTGCGCATGTCGTGCAGCTGTTCGCGCGTGCGGGCGGGGAGCGCCTCGATCATCTGCCGGGCCTTCGTGGGGTCGGGCTCGCCCACGACGCGGAAGTGCTCGTCGGCCTGCGTACGACGGCCCCGCGAGGCGACCGCGACGGCGAGGAGCACCGCGGCGGCGGTCACCGTGGTCACCCAGACCGGCAGCGTCGGGAGGGCGAGCGGCTCGACGTACCAGTCGGTGATCATTGAGGTCAGGACGCTGGCGCCGACCAGCGTGGTGAAGGCGAGGTAGGCGATCTCGAGCCAGTCCCGCCGGCGGTGGGCCGCGAGCCACCGCATCGCCACCAGCGCCGGCCCGGGCACGGCGACGAGGAAGAGGAGGGCGCAGTAGACCGTCGCGGTGTCGCTGCCCATCGGGTCGACCACGGTCCCGCTCCTCGGGACCCGACCGCCACCGGCGACCACGGTGAACACGGGGGCCAGCATCGCGATGCCGCGCAGCAGGCCCCACCGGTCGCGGCCCGAGGGGTGCGCCCTCGCCCTCGTCGGCGCGCTCGAAACCCAGGACGCGCAGGATCCGCTGGTGGTCCCGCAGCACGAACAGGTCGACGTCGCCCGGGTGGAACTGGCTCTTCCGGACCGTGTTGGACCAGGCCCGGACCTTCGGCACGCGTGGCATGCGTCCCTCCTGCCCCGGCCGGGGTCTCCCTACTCCCGCGAGAACGCCGCGGCGACCTCGAGCAGGCGCGCGTTGGCCTCGGGCTCGCCCACGGTGACCCGGCAGCCCTGACCCGCGAAGGGCCGGACCATCAGCCCCGCCGCGTCGGCCGCGGCCGCGAAGGCGCCGGTGCGGTCGCCCAGGTCGAACCAGACGAAGTTGCCCTGCGCGTCGGGGACGTGCCAGCCGACCTCGGCCAGCCCGGCGACGAGGCGGTCGCGCTCGGCGACGATGCCCTCGACGCGCTCGAACAGCTCGGGCTGCGCCTCGAGCGAGGCGATCGCGGCGGCCTGGGCGACCGACGAGACGCCGAACGGCAGCGACACGGCCCGCAGCGCCGCGGCGACCGGGGCGTGGGCGACGGCGTACCCGACCCGGAAGCCGGCGAGGCCGTAGGCCTTCGAGAAGGTGCGGAAGACCAGCACGTTGTCGTGGCGGCGGTAGGTGCCGATGCCGTCGAGGGCGTCGTCGAGGCGCACGAACTCCAGGTAGGCCTCGTCGAGGACGACGAGCACGCCGGCGGGGACCTTCGCGAGGAAGCCGTCGACCTCGGTCTGGGTCAGCGCCGGGCCGGTCGGGTTGTTCGGGGTGCACAGCAGCACCACGCGGGTGCGGTCGGTGATCGCGGCGGCCATCGCGTCGAGGTCGTGGCGGGCGTCGGCGGTCAGGGGGACGGGGACGCTGACGGCGGCCGCCGTGGTGATCGCGATCGGGTAGGCCTCGAAGGAGCGCCAGGCGTGGACGACCTCGTCGCCGGGCTCGCAGTATGCCGCGAGGAGCTGGTAGATCAGCGCGACCGACCCGGTGCCGGCGGCCAGGTCGGAGACCGGCACGTCGAGGCGGGCGGCCAGCTCGGCGTACAGCGCGGCGCTGCCCATGTCGGGGTAGCGGTTCATCGTCTCGACGGCGGCCTGCGCGGCGGAGACCACGCCCGGCAGCGGCGGGTACGGGTTCTCGTTCGACGACAGCTTGTACGAGACCAGGTCGGTCCGCGGCGCCGGAGGCTTGCCGGGCACGTAGGCGGGGATCTGCTGGACGTTGCGGCGGGGCTCCGGAGCGGTCACGCGAGCACGCTAGGCGATCACCGCGTCGCGTCGCTCCCGCCAGGGGCGCAGCAGGACAACCAGCCCGAGCCCGACGACGAAACCGATGCCCGCCCCGGTCACGTTGTCCACGACGTCGGTGACGTCGCAGGCGCGGTCGATCCGGGCGAGGACGAGCTGGGCGGCCTCGACGCCGACCGAGTACGCCGCCAGCAGGCCCAGCCCCAGCGGCGCGAGCAGCCAGCCGAGCCGCCACCGGGCGGCGACCACGACGAGCAGCGCCCCGCTCGGCACGAACAGCGCCGTGTTCAGCAGCCGCTGGCCGCCGGAGAAGATCCAGAAGCCGTCGGGCGCCGGGCCGCCGTAGTCGAAGGAGCAGGCGGTCTGCACCTCCTCGGGCATGAGGTAGCCGGGCGGTCCGGCCGCCGGCACGAGGGTGACCAGCGCGATCACCACCAGGGACCACACGAGCCCCGCCGCGGCGTACGCCGTCACCGGGCCGGTCCGGCGGGCGGCGAGCAGCCCGAGCAGGCCGAGGACGACGGCCGCGAGGGCAGCGCCCAGCAGCATCACCCCCGTGCCTCCGAAGCTCACCACGCCGGGGAGGGTAGCCGGGGCACGGCGCCGTGCCCCAGGGTCGGCCCGCGACGTTCAGGCACGCTTCAGCCGGGATCACTAGAGTGACTCGAGTGAAGTTCGTGGCGTCGGTGGTGGCGGGGATCGCGGGACTCGCCGCGGCCGCGTTCCTGTTCGAGGGCATCTACTTCGACGGCCCGCGCCAGGGCATGGCCGAGATCGAGCAGAAGTTCCTGCCGCTGCTGCTGACCGGCCTGATCTTCGGCGTCGTCACCAGCATCGTCGCGCCCGTCGTCCGGCTGGTCGCGCTGCCGCTGGTGATTGTCACCATCGGGCTGTTCCTGCTCGTCATCAACGCCGGGATGCTGGCGCTGACCGCCTGGCTCGCCGGGCAGCTCGGGCTGCCGTTCCACGTGGAGGGCTTCTGGACCGCCGTGGGCGGCGCCATCGTCATCACCCTGGTCACGTGGGCCGTGGAGCCGCTCTTCGAGTCCCGCCGGGTGGCGCGATGAGGCAGGCACCCCCGCCGCGCACGCCCGGGGAGTACGTCGTCGAGACGGTCTGCCTGGGCAACATCTGCCGCTCCCCCACCGCCGCCGTCGTCCTGCGCGACCGCCTGCGGGCCGCCGGCCTCGACGACCGGGTCGAGGTCGTCAGCTCCGGCACCGGCGGGTGGCACGTGGGCCAGGAGATGGACGCCCGCGCCGCCGCCACGCTCCGCGCCGCCGGGTACGACGACGCCGACGTCGCCGCCCACCGGGGCCGGCAGCTCGGCACCGGCCCCGAGGCCGCCCGCGGCGCCGACCTCGTGCTGGCGATGGACGCCGACAACCTCGCCGGGGTCCGGGGCGCCGGCGGGAGCGCGCTCGAGCGGGTGGCCCTGTTCCGCGACTTCGATCCGGCGGAGCCCGGGGCGGACGTCCCGGACCCGTACTACGGTGGCGACGACGGCTTCGAGGAGGTGCTGGCGATGGTGGAACGGACCGCGGACGAGCTGGTCGCCTCCCTCGAGCAGGCCCTCGGGACCGGTCCCACGGCGCCGGAGGACCGCCCCGGAGGGGGCCTGTGACGAGCCGGCCCACCGTGGCCCGTCGCGCCGAGCAGCTGCTGGGCAGCTCCGTGGTCGCGACCGCGCCCGTCGCCGGCGGGGACATCTCGACCGCCACCCGCCTGCGGATGTCCGACGGCACCGTCGCCTTCGTCAAGACGCTGCCGACCCCGCCGCCGGGCTTCTACGCCGCCGAGGCCCGCGGCCTGCGCTGGCTCGCCGAGGCCGAGCCGGCCGGCGGCGCCCCCGTCCCGACCGTGCTCGCCGCCGACGAGGACTGCCTGATCCTGCGCTGGGTGGAGCCCGGGCGGCCCACCGAGACCGCGGCCGCCGACCTGGGCCGGGCCCTGGCCGCCACGCACGACGCCGGCGCCCCGTCGTACGGCGCGGAGGCCGACGGCTGGATCGGCCGCCTGCCGCTGCCCAACGGCGCCGCCCCGACCTGGGCGGAGTTCTATGCCACCCGCCGGGTCCTGCCCTACCTCAAGGTCGCCCGCGACCGCGGCGCCGTCGACGCCGGCCAGGCCGGGCAGGTCGAGCAGCTCGTCGGTCGCTTCACCACGCTGCTGCCCGAGGAGCCGCCGTCGCGGCTGCACGGCGACCTGTGGAGCGGCAACGTGGTGTGGGGCGTCGACGGGGTCGCGCGGCTGATCGACCCGGCGGCGTACGGCGGCCACCGGGAGGCCGACCTGGCGCTGCTGAGCCTCTTCGGGCTGCCGCAGCTGCCGCGCGTGCTCGACGCGTACGCCGAGGCCCACCCGCTCGCGGACGGCTGGGAGGACCGCGTCGGCGTGCACCAGCTGTTCCCGCTGCTGGTGCACGCCGCGATGTTCGGCGGCGGGTACGGCGCCCGCGCGGCCCAGGTCGCCGCCCGCTACCTCTGAGCCCCGGCCCGACACCGCCACGCCCCCACACCTCGCTCTCAGGACGCACTCAGGCCCGGCTGGCACCATGACCGTCGTGGACACGCCCCGGGTTCTGGTCGTCGAGGACGACAAGGCCGTGCGGGAGTCGTTGCGCCGGTCGCTGGAGTTCAACGGCTACGAGGTCGCGGTCGCCGGGGACGGCGCCGAGGCCCTCGCCGGGATCGCCCGGGTGCGGCCGGACGTCGTCCTGATGGACGTGATGATGCCGCGTCTCGGCGGGCTCGAGGCGACCCGGGCGCTGCGCACCGCCGGCAACGACGTCCCCATCCTCGTGCTCACCGCTCGCGACGCCGTCGGCGACCGCGTGGAGGGCCTGGACGCCGGGGCCGACGACTACCTGACGAAGCCGTTCGCGCTCGCCGAGCTGCTGGCCCGCGTCCGGGCGCTCCTGCGGCGCCGGGCCACCCCGGGCGCCGAGGACGACCCCGACGAGACGCTGTCGTTCGCCGACCTCACGATGGACATCGCCAGCCGCGAGGTCCTGCGCGACGGCCGGTCCATCGAGCTGACCCGCACCGAGTTCTCGCTGCTCGAGCTGTTCCTGCGCCGTCCGCGCCGGGTCCTGGAGCGCGCCTTCATCCTCGAGGAGGTCTGGGGCTACGACTTTCCGACCACCGCGAACTCCCTCGAGGTGTACGTCGGCTACCTGCGCCGCAAGACCGAGGCGGAGGGCGAGCCGCGCCTGCTGCACACGGTGCGCGGCGTGGGGTACGTCCTCCGGGAGGCCTGAGTGGCCGCGCTCGGCGGGCCCGTCGGGCCGAGCGGGTTCAGCGGGCTGGTCGCCAAGCGGTGGCACTACCGCCGCTCGCTGGCCAGCCGCGTCACGCTGCTCACCACGATGGCCGTCGGCCTGGCCGTGGCGTTCATGGCGCTCGCCGCGTTCGTGACGGTGCGCGCGCAGATGCAGAGCACGCTCGACGCGAGCCTGCTGGAGCGCGCCGGGAAGGTCAGCGACGGACGCGCCCTCTCCGAGCTGGCCGGCGCGACCGCGCTGCCGCCGTGGGCGCAGGGCGCCTCCGACGTCCGCATCGTGTTCGTGACCACCGACCGGCGGGCCACCCTGACCGACGACCTGGGACCGCTGCCGCTCGGCGGCCCGGAGCTGTCGGTCGCCGACCGGGACTCCTCCAGCTCGGTGCGGACGGTCGTCGATTCCGCGGGCGAGCGGCTGCGGATCGCGGCCGTCCCGGGCGGCCCCGGGGAGGCGGTCGTCGTCGCCTCGAGCCTGGACCCGCAGGAGCAGGTGCTCTCCAAGCTGGCCCTCGTGCTGGGGTTCATCGGCGCCGCCGGCGTCGTCGCCGCCGGGCTGTCGGGCTGGGGCGTCGCCCGCAACGGCCTGCGCCCGGTCCGCAAGCTGACCACCTCGGTCGAGGACATCGCCCGCACCGAGGACCTGCGACCGCTGCCCGTCGAGGGCCACGACGAGATCGCCCGGCTCGCGGCCGCGTTCAACGGGATGCTCGCCTCGCTCGGCGCCTCCCGGGACCGCCAGCGCCGCCTCGTCGCCGACGCCGGTCACGAGCTGCGGACCCCGCTGACCTCGCTGCGGACCAACGTCGACCTGCTCGCCCAGGCCGACGCGGCCGGCGGCCTGCCGCAGCAGGCCCGCGAGGAGCTGCTCGACGACCTCCGCGCCCAGACCGAGGAGCTCACCACCCTCGTCGGCGCGCTGGTCGAGCTGGCCCGTGACGAGCCGCTGCCGCCCGTCGTCGAGACCGTCGACCTGGCCGAGGTGGTCGACCGCGCAGTCGTGCGGGTACGACGCCGCGCGCCCGACGTCCGCTTCGAGGTGTCGCTCGAGCCGTGGCTGGTGCGCGGCGAGTCCGACGGGCTCGAGAAGGCCGCGCTGAACCTGCTCGACAACGCCGCGAAGTGGTCGCCGGCCGGGGGCGTCGTCCACGTGTCGCTGCACGACGGCACCCTGCGGGTGGACGACGAGGGCCCCGGCATCGCGCCCGGCGACCTGCCCCACGTGTTCGAGCGGTTCTGGCGCTCCGAGGAGTCCCGCGCGATGCCCGGCTCCGGACTGGGCCTCGCCATCGTGCGTCAGGTGGTGGACCGCCACTCCGGCTCCACGGTGGCCACCGAGTCGCCCGTCGGCGGGGCACGCCTGGAGATGTCGTTGCCGGGGCAGCCCGGCTGACGGAGGACCGGCCCGACGACCATGGGGTGCCGCCGGGCCGGTCCGGGCCCGGCAACGTCTCCCCCCCGGGTTCGCTGCCGAGCCACCCCGAAGGCTATCGGGCCGTATTTCACATGTGCTGACCAACAAGTGTGAAGATCCCGATCCGTGAGACGGCCCCGGCTGACAGAGTGGACGGGTGGATGGGGACTCCGGCGGACGCGGCACCCGCTTCTCCCATGCGCTCTCCGTCGCCATCGAGGACTCCGGCCTGTCCCTGCAGGGCATCCAGAAGCGGCTGGCCGAGCGCGCCGTCCGGGTGAGCATCGGCGCGCTGAGCTACTGGCGCTCCGGGCAGCGGCGGCCGGAGGGTCCGCTCTCGCGCCAGGCGGTCGACGAGCTGGAGCAGGTGCTCGGCCTCGGCGCCGGGGAGCTGACCCGCTGGCTCGGACCCTCCCGGCGGTCGGGGCCCGTCCGGGAGCGGGCGTCGTACGACGAGCTGCTCGACGTCCCGGCCCTGTCGGGGCCGGTGGCCGACCACCTCGACTCGCTCGGCCTGCTCGACTCCCAGGACCGGGTGGTGGAGGTCAGCGTCCACTCCACCGTCGACGTCGACTGCGACGGCGAGATGGTGCGACAGTCCTCCCGCTTCCTCTTCCGCGCCGTCCGGCCCCGGGTGGCGACGCTCCCTCTCCTGCTGACGAACGACGGCCAGCCGTTCCCCGAGGCACCCCGACTGCTGTCCCTGCGCGGCTGCCGCCTCGGGCGCGAGGTCCTCGACCTGGGCGCCGGTGTCGCCGTGTGGGAGGTCCTGCTCCCCCGGCCGCTCGACGTGGGCGAGACCGTCGTCGTCGAGCACGAGATCGCCCTCCCGCGCCTCGGGGCCGGCCGACAGGCGCCGCGCTACGAGCAGTACCTCGTGCGCCCGGTGCGGGACGTCCTGGTGTGGGTCCGCTTCGACCCCGACTGCCTGCCCTCGTCCGCCGAGGCCTACGAGCGCGAGGCCGGGCACGCCGAGGTGGTCCAGCACGCCGAGGTCGACCCCGGCGGCGGGCTGCACCACACGGCGAGCAGCTTCGGGCCGGGCGCGCTCGGCGTCCGCTGGGAGTGGTGAGGCCACCAGGGTTGCGCTCGGCGGTACTCAGCGTCACTATGTAGTCGGTAGTCAACGACACTGAGTACTGACGACGAGTGAGGTGGCCCCATGGGCAAGCAGATGACGGAGATGCTCAAGGGCGTCCTCGAGGGCGTCGTCCTCGCGGTGCTGGCCGTGCGGCCGGCGTACGGCTACGAGATCACCGCCGCCCTGCGCGACCAGGGGTTCACCGACATCGCGGAGGGCACGGTCTACGCCCTCCTCGTACGGGTCGAGCAGCGCGGTCTCGTCGACGTGGAGAAGGTGCCCTCCGAGAAGGGCCCGCCCCGCAAGGTCTTCACGCTCAACGCCACCGGTCGTGACCACCTCGACGAGTTCTGGAGGACCTGGAGCTTCCTCTCGGACCGACTGACCGAGCTCCGTGAGGAAGGTGAGTGAAATGGGACTGACCGACGCGGTGAGCCGCATGGTCGGCGACAAGCGCCGCTACAAGCAGTACGCCGCCCGCACCCGGGCGCTGCCGGGGGGCTACCCGACGGCGATCGAGGGCCTCGAGCGCTACTTCTACGTCTTCGGTCCCGGGGACGGCGAGCAGCTGCTGCAGATGCTCGACGACCTGGGCGAGCTGTTCGAGCAGAGCGCCGCGGCCGGGACGCCGGTGCGCGAGGTGGTCGGCGACGACCCCGTGGAGTTCGCGGAGGAGTTCCTCCGCAACTACCGCGAGGGCGCGTGGATCGCGAAGGAGCGGAGGCGGCTCGTCGACGCCGTCGACCGCGCCACCGCCGAGGAGCGGTCGTCGTGACCGCGATGATCTCCGTCGAGGGCCTGGAGCGGTCGTTCGGCGACCACGACGTCCTGCGCGGCGTCGACCTGCGGGTCGACCGCGGCTCCATCCACGCCCTGCTCGGGTCGAACGGCGCGGGCAAGACCACGCTGGTGCGCATCCTCGCGACGCTGCTCCCGGCCGACGGCGGCTCGGCCACGGTGGCCGGGCACGACGTGGCCGCGGCCGCGGACGACGTACGCCGCTCGATCAGCCTCACCGGGCAGTACGCCGCGGTGGACGAGGTGCTGACCGGGCGGGAGAACCTCGTCCTGGTGGCGCGGCTGCGCCGCCTGCCGGACCCCCGCGGGCTGGCCGCGGCGCTGCTGGCGCGCTTCTCCCTGACCGACGCCGGCGACCGCGCGGTGTCGACGTACTCGGGCGGCATGCGGCGTCGGCTCGACATCGCGATGAGCCTGGTGGGTGACCCGCCGGTGATCTTCCTCGACGAGCCCACCACCGGGCTCGACCCGCAGGCCCGCATCGAGGTCTGGGACGCCGTCCGCGAGCTCGCCGCGCGGGGGACGACGGTGCTGCTCACCACGCAGTACCTGGAGGAGGCCGAGCAGCTCGCGGACCGCATCGCCGTGCTGCACCGGGGCCGGATCATCGCCGAGGGCACCCTCGGGGAGCTGAAGGCGCTGATGCCGCCGACCGAGGTGCGGATGGTCGAGCACCAGCCGTCGCTCGAGGAGGTCTTCCTCGCGCTCGTCGGCACCCCGACCCCCGACACGGAGGAGAAGGACTCATGAGCACCCTGTTCGTGGACAACACCACCGCCCTGCTGGGGCGCTCGCTGCGCCACGTGACGCGCAGCGTCGACACCGTCATCACCACGACGATCATGCCGATCGCCATGCTCCTGCTGTTCGTCTACGTCTTCGGGGGCGCGATCGACCTGGGGTCCGGCGCCGGGGTGGGGTCGTACGTCGACTACCTGCTGCCGGGGATCCTGCTGATCACGATCGGCTCCGGGGTGGCCTACACGGCGTTCCGGCTGTTCCTCGACGTGAAGGGCGGGATCGTCGAGCGGTTCCGGTCGATGCCGGTGGCACGCACGGCGGTCCTGTGGGCGCACGTGCTGACCTCGCTGGTCGCCAACGCGATCTCGCTGGCGATGGTGGTCGCGGTCGCGCTGCTGATGGGGTTCCGGTCGAGCGCCGGCCCGCTCGCGTGGCTGGGCGTCGTCGGGATCCTGGCGATGTTCACCCTCGCCCTCACCTGGGTCGCGGTGATCGCTGGCCTGCTGGCCTCGACGCCGGACGGCGCGAGCGCGTTCTCCTACCCGATCATCTTCCTGCCGTTCGTGAGCTCGGCGTTCGTGCCGACCGACTCGATGCCGGGCCCCGTCGCATCCTTCGCCGAGCACCAGCCGGTGACCGCGATCGTCGACGCGATCCGGGCGCTGCTGGAGGGCGGCACCGTCGGCGGGGACCTCGGGGTGGCCCTCGCGTGGTGCGTCGGGATCCTCGTCGTGGCGTACGCCGTCGCGACGCGCCTGTTCCGTCGCACGGCGGCCTGACGGCTTCTCGCCTACACCCAGTAGGTGTCGTGGCGGTCCATGAACGCCGCCCGCTCGTCCTCGGTCATCGGCTGGCGGCGGGCGAGGGTCTCGAAGTAGTCCTCGCGCGGGCCGCCGGGGGCGAAGCTCAGCAGCATCGAGGCGTTCCCCCCGCCGCGGAACCCGTGGATCCCGCCCTCGGGCACGTAGAGGTAGTCGCCCGACCGGGCGGTCACCCAGTCGCGGCCGTCGTACAGACGGACCTCGCCGGACAGCACGTAGAAGTGCTCGGAGATCGTCCGGTGGAAGTGCGGGTCGGGGCCGGTCTCGTCCTCGCCGAACGTCCAGCGGTACAGCCCGAACCGGCCCTCGGTCGCGTCGCCCGTGGCGAGGTACTCGCACGACCCACCCCCCGGGTACGTCAGGTCGGGCGCGGTGTCCGACCGTCGCAGCCACGCACTGACCTCGCCGCCCTCCCCGTCGTACGACACGGGTGGGTAGGGCCGGTGCAGCGACACGACCTCAGCCTGCCTGCCGCGCGGCGAGTCCGTCGAGCCTCAGCTCGGTGGACTCGTCGCGGTGGGAGCCCGTCGTCCCGACGTGCTTGTCGCTGATGGTCGGGCCCTTCTTCAGCACGTGCACGAACGGCATCCCGTGCCCCCGTCCGAGGTCGAACTCGGCCTTGAGGAACGCCAACACGTCGGTGGCCTTGGCGTCGGGCCCGAAGCCCTGCGCCTCGATCGCGTCGAGGATCTGCTGCGGCGTGCGCCCGGTCTTCTTCTCGGCGCCGTCGAGATAGGCCTGGAAGGACATCGTTGCTCCTGGGGTTCGTGGGATCTGCAGTCACCGACCCTCCCCCACCCCGGAACTCATCGGCCACCACTCACCGGAGGTCGAGGTGCTTCGAGCCCCCGCCCTCACCGGAGGTCGAGGTGCTCCGAGCCCTGGCGAGGAGCCACGAGACCCCCGCACCCGTACGACGACAGCACGAGATTCAGCCGGTCGAGCAGCCCGCGAGCGCAGCGAGCGCGCGTCGTCGAGACCCAGACCTCCCGGGAGGTCAGACCCCCTCGACCCCGAGCAGCACCACGTGCGCGGCGAAGAACACCAACGCCGCGGCCAGCAGCCGCCGGCTCGTACGACGCGCAGTGGGGTCCGGCCGCACCTCGCCGCGCTCGGACCGGCGCGACGACCGGTACGCCACGGCCATCGCGGCGAGCAGGAACGCGTTCGCCAGCAGCAGCGTCGCGACCCTCATCTCGCCACCGTAGCCACGACGAGGTGGAGCATTGCTGCTCCTGACGAACAGCAGCCCTCCACCTCAGTCCACCCGGCGGCGTCGAATTCGGCAGGGAAGGGTTCAGGCGACCGGTTCTGGGTGATGATGTGGCGCATGAGCGACCAGCAGCGTCCGCCGCAGCCCCAGCAGCCCGGCCAGCAGCCCGGGCAGGGGTGGCAGGCCCCGCAGCAGTCCCCGCAGCAGCCGCCGCAGTACGGCGGGCAGCAGCCCGGCCAGTACGCCGGTCGCCGCATCCAGCAGCCCGCTCAGCTGCCGGGTCAGGCGCCCGGTCAGGTCCAGCAGACCGCCCGCTACCCGCAGCAGGGCTTCCCGCCCCAGCAGCCTCCTCAGCAGGCGCAGCAGCAGTGGGGCGCTCCCCCGCAGCCGCCTACGGGCCACCGCTCGGACTCGTCCTCCAAGTCCGGTCGCGGCAAGGGCATCGGCGCGGGCCTGCTCGCCGGGGCGCTGGTGCTCGGCCTCCTGGGCGGCGTCGGGGGCGCGGCGGCGTGGGACGCGTTCAGCACGGACGGCGGCGACGTCGCCGAGGACATCGTCAGCGGCGGCAGCGTCGACGCCGACGAGGTCGACCTGTCCGACGTGAACCCGGTCGACATCGTGACCGTCAACCAGGTCTCCAGCGAGGTCCTGCCGACCGTCGTGAAGATCGACGCCCGCGACGGTGACGGCGGCGGGGGCAGCGGCTCGGGGATCATCCTCACCTCCGACGGCGAGATCCTCACCAACGACCACGTCATCGCCTCGGCCGCCGGGGACGGCGGCTCACTGACGATCTCCTTCGACGACGGCACCCTCGCCCCCGCCGAGATCATCGGCACCGACCCCAAGACGGACACGGCGCTGATCAAGGCCGAGGGCGTCTCGGACCTGCCGACGATCGACGTGGGTTCCTCCGACGCCACCGAGGTCGGTCAGGCGGTCGTGGCCGTCGGGTCGCCGTACGGCCTGCAGTCCACGGTCACCGCCGGCATCGTGTCGGCGCTGCGACGCCCGATCGTCATCCCGTCGGTGGAGGACCCCGACGAGGTCAGCGTGTACGGCGCCATCCAGACCGACGCCGCCATCAACCCCGGCAACTCCGGCGGCGCGCTGGTGAACATGGGCGGCGAGCTGATCGGCATCAACTCCTCGATCGAGCTGGCCCGCAGCAGCGAGGGCGCCGGCGGCGACCTCGGCAGCATCGGCATCGGCTACGCGATCCCCATCGACGACGTGAAGGACATCGTCGCCGAGATGCGCGCCGGCGAGACCCCCACCCACGCCCGCCTCGGCGTCGCCACCAACGACGAGCTCACCGAGGAGGACGTCCCCGCCGGCGCCCTCGTCGGGACGGTCGAGTCCGGCCTGGCCGCCGACGAGGCCGGCATGGAGGAAGGCGACGTCATCACCCGCCTCGCGGACATCCCGATCACGAGCTCCAACGGCCTCATCGCCGCGGTGTACGCGTTCCGTCCAGGCGAGACCGCCGACGTCGTGGTCGACCGGGACGGCGAGCAGCAGACGCTGTCCGTGACGTTCGGGTCGGACGCGGAATAACGCGAGAGTGCTTGCACTCATTAGGCCAGATGCGGGTGGAGTTCAACAAGATCGCGACACGGCTATAGGTCGAACCGGCGTGGTTCCGCTCCGGCAGCGCTCAACGGCGCAACTTAGGTCACTCGCTCGCGTAGGCTTTTCTCGAAGTCCTTCAGTTCGGGGCAGCCTGAGGCGATGGACGCCCAGCCTGCGGACAGACTCTCCTTGATAAGCCTGGTGCGGCCCTTCCCGGGTGCCTTCGCATCCGCGTCTGTTGTCTGCGGATCAAAGAAGCGCTCTTTCGGATCGCGCTCTGCTCGCACCGCCGACCAAGAAACTCCTAGCAGCGAACGCACACCCCAGACCGCCCACACTTCGAGCTCCTGGACCGCAACTACCACCTCAATTTTATCTCTCGGCTCCCCCTCTCCACAGCGTTGCAATAACTTGGACTTGCGAGCTTTCGCAGCGGCATCGGTCCCGTCACTACCGTCAGCATCAACCATCACGACCACTAGATCATTGATTGCGGCGTACCGACGACTAATCGCGGGCAATTGACCTTCAAGGTCCGAGATCCCGTTAAGTCGGGGATCCGTGATGACACGAACGATAGCCCGGGGCTTGCCTACGGCAGCGAGCGCAGCTGCAACTATCGGCTTGACGACATACTGGTCCAGAGTGTGGTCTTCACAGACCACCGCTACCCGGTAACTCATGTCTCAGCATCCGCCGCGAATTGCAACCAGCCTTCTTCCTGAAGGTCGCCGAGCGTGCGGTCCTTGAGACCCTCTCTCAGAGCAGGAATCTTGGAGATCGCTATCGGCTTGGAAGCCATCTCGTCGGGGTCCCACCCAAAGATCACCGAATCGTCGATTGTGCGAGGAGATGCGAAGTCTAACAATGTCGGAGAGTGCGTTGATGCAATAACCTGCAACTGGCCATCCGACGCCTCGGTCGTTTGCTCCAACATCTGGACAAGCAGCGATAGACGCGCAGGGCTTATCCCATTCTCAAGTTCCTCTACCACCAATGTATGGCGGCCCGAGGATCCAACCGCAGCCAGGGCGAGGGCAGCGAAACGGAGCGTACCGTCGGACAGCGAGGGTGCTGCGATCTCCTTTTGCATTTCGGCTTCCCGAATCGCAAAGATGGCCTCACCGGTGGGCGCTTGAACCGTAGTCACTGAATCGATCGGCACTGGAGAAAGTTCATTGAGCCAAGCGTTTATCGCTGCCAAACTCTCCCGCGCTGCCCGCTTACCCGTTTGCGTTACTATCGCCTCCTCGCCCTGATCGTTTGTTCGTCGAACCAGAACTCGCCGAGTAGCGTCGTTCACCAGCTGCCAGACAACTGCAGCGAAATTTTCGCCGTGCTCGCCAAGATCGGTCCGCCCCAGGGGCGAATACTGACGAAGTACTTCTGGCCGAAGTTCAAGTAAGCCGATCGATGCGAATTCGGCTCGAACCAGATGGGCGGCTTCCTCATTAACGCGACTTTCCGCTCGTCGGCTCACAAACTGCGAGAGGATAAAATCGTACGGCGAGAAGTCCCGCCTCGGGTTGATCCCTCGAGTGGCTTTGTGAAATCGAGCGACAACGACTGGGGATTCCGGATCCTGTTCAATTGCGCCCGTTTCGGGTTGCGTGCTGTACACGTACGTTCCAGGATGCTCTGTTGCTCTCAACTCTTCCTGAACAACCCGGTAGCGCTCAGCATCGACGCGTACGTAGTACGTGAGTGTTTGACCATCGACCCAAACGCGCGCCCGTATCGAGAACTCACGACTGTCTGACATAAAGTTCGATACAGCCGCGCCGCCCCCACGAACACCGCTCACAATGCTGGACACAAGAGAAGGAGAAGCATGTCCCTCTATGGCGTCTCGGACTGACCTCCCGTCCCCCACAGCTTTGAGAAAGCGAAGCGCGTCAAACAGGTTTGATTTTCCCGCACCATTAGCACCGAGGATCATCGTCATTCGACCAAAGTCAACCCGCGCCGAACGTAAGGTCTTGAAGTTGTCTACTTCGATCGAGAGAATCATGCGCTCTCCGGCTTGAGACAGTAGTTGTTCTCGGAAAGTGAATCGTGACGACAGTGGTCGCGTAGTGGACTGTAGTAGTCGAGCGGCCTTGGTGGTCTGCCTCAGCCCGAACGGTTGCGCCTACTGACCACGCGCCGAGTGCGTCGAGGTGCCCGTCCAAGGTCGGATACAGCAACCGTCACCGCCGAGTCGCGGCGGTCCGCTGTTCGTTGGAACAACGGATGCCCCCCGTAGCAATGCCTAACTTGGCTGGTGCCGTCATGGGCTCGACTCGATCCCTTGTGTCTCGCGAGGCGACTGGCTTGTTGACACCCGGGCCCTCGGCAATCGCGGCCGGTGCGGTCGACTGCCTCGATGCGGTCGCGTCGGGACTACGTCGACCTCCGCGATCGTTAGCCGAGTTATGCAGGTTGAAGTGTGGTCCGACGTCGTGTGTCCCTGGTGCTTTGTCGGCAAGCGCCGACTCGAGGCCGCGATGGCGGGATTCGAGCACCGCGAGGACGTCGAGGTCGTCTTCCGCTCGTTCGAGCTCGACCCGACCGCGCCGCAGCACGGGCACGAGCTGACGGCGGTGTCGCTGGCGCGCAAGCTCGGCCGCACCGAGGACGAGACGCGCGACATGCAGCAGCAGCTCATCGACCTCGCCGCCGGCGACGGGCTCGAGATGCGGCTGCACGAGACCGTCCACACCAACACCGTCGATGCGCACCGGTTGTTGCACCTCGCACTCGCCACGGGTGGGCCCGCGCTGCAGCGTCAGCTCGCCGAGTCGCTGTTCGCGGCGTACTTCACGCGCGCCGAGGACATCGGCGACCACGGGGTCCTTGCCACCGCCGCCGTCGGGGTGGGTCTGGACGCCGAGCGGGTCGCCGCCGTCCTCGGCGCCGACGAGTACGCCGACGCGGTGGCCGCGGACGTCGCGCAGGCGCGGGCGTACGGTGCCAGCGGGGTGCCGTTCTTCGTCGTCGACCAGAAGTACGGCGTCTCCGGCGCACAGCCGGTCGAGGTGTTCAGCCAGCTGCTCGAGCGGGCGTGGAGCGAGAGCCGGCCGACGCTGCAGACCGTCGGTGGCGACGCGGACGGGGCCTGCGGTCCCGACGGGTGCGCGATCTAGCCGACCTTGGGGGCGGGGCGTCGTACGACGTGGTCGGCTGACTGTCGGTGGTCTCGACGACGCGCGCTCGCCGAGGGCTCGCGTGCTGCTCGACCAACGTGGGTCGGGCTCGCGTGCTGCTCGACCAACGTGGGTAGGGCTCGCGTGCTGCTCGACCAGCATGGGTCGGGCCCGCGTGCTGCTCGACCAGCATGGGTCGGGCTCGCGTGCTGCTCGACCAGCATGGGTGGGGCCGCGTGCTGCTCGACCAACGTGGGTCGGGCTCGCGTGCTGCTCGACCAGCATGGGTCGGGCTCGCGTGCTGCTCGACCAACATGGGTCGGGCTACTCGGAGGCAGCCGGCGCCAGCGGCACGGCGACCGCGACGGTCGTGCCGACATCCGGAGCGGACTCCAGGGTCACCTCCCCGCCGTGCTGATCAGCGATCCCCTGCACGATGCTGAGGCCGAGCCCGGTCCCCTGGATCGCGCGCTCCCCCGCGGCCGTCGTCCGGAAGAAGCGTGTGAACACGGAGGCCTGGTCCTCGGGGGCGATGCCCATGCCGGTGTCGGCGACGGTGACGACGCCGCGGACGTCCGGCGCAGCCCCCGACCGGGACACAGTCACCGTGACCGTGCCGCCGTCGGGCGTGAACTTGATGGCGTTGCTCCACAGGTTGACGACCGCCCGCTCGAGCGTCCTGGCCTCCCCGCGGACGACGACCGGCCCGTCGGGCAGGCGGACGTCGACCTCGAGCCGGCGTTGGGCGAGCAGCCGGGACACCGCCTCGTGCGCCGACCGGACGACGTCGCGCAGGTCGACGTCCACCAGGACCGCCGCCGCGGTGCCGGACTCGGACGCCGAGAGGGTGAGCAGGTCCTCGACGAGCTCGCGGAGCCGCACGCCGTTCCGCTCGATGCGTTCCACGGCGTCCACCTGGCTCGCGGTCAGCTCCCCGAACGTCCCGGACGAGAGCAGCTCGGAGAACCCCGTGATGCTGGTGATGGGAGTCCGGAGCTCGTGGCTCACGGTGGAGATGAGCTCCTGCTTGACCAGGTCGGCCTGGCGCAGCGAGTCGACCGACGCCCGCTCGCGCTCGAACGCCGCCTCCAGGGCGGTCTCGGCGCGGAGGCGCTCGGTGATGTCCTCGCCGCTGGCGATGTAGCCGACCACGTCGCCACCCGGCTCGGTGATCTCGCTGAGGTGGAGCGAGAGCATCCGGGTCCGGCCGTCGGAGCGGGTCACCTCCCAGTCGCGGCGGGAGTCGCTCGCGACCTGCGCCCGCGCGGTCGCGCCGTACAGCGCCTCGGGGTCCTCCCCGACCACCCCGAACCACTCCGCCTGCCGCTGCACCTCGGCGTCCGAGTACAGGTGGTCCGAGGTCCGGCCGATCAGCTCCTGCGCGGAGTAGCCGAGGGCCTGCTCCGCGCCCGTGTTGCAGTGCGTGATGACGCCTTCGCGGTCGGAGGCGAGGAAGACGGTGCCGGTCGCCGAGTCCAGCATGCGGTTCACGGTGGTCGCGGCCCGTGTCGCCTGACCGCTGACCACGAGCAGCCGGCGCACCGTGAGCGCCAGCGGGGGCAGCAGGTAGCAGACCGAGGCGATGTAGAGGTGGACGACCAGGGCGGACATGTCCGCGTTGCCGATGTCCCCGAACGGGCCCCTGCCCGCGTACGTCGCGGCGAGGACCATCAGCGAGATGACCAGCACCTGGAGGTAGGTCTCCAGGGCCTGCGCGCGGAGCGCCGCCCAGCCGAGGATCGGGAAGAGCATGAAGCCCAGGGGCGCGGCGGGCGCCGGGAGGAAGACCGCGGCGGTGACCACCGCGAGCAGCAGCCGCTGGCCCCACAGCTCCGAGCCGCGCCAGGTGATCCCCCCGGAGCGGCTCAGGAAGACCGGCAGCACCACGAGCTGCGAGGTGGTCGCCGCCAGGACCACGGTCAGTCCGACCAGGGCGAGCCGACCGGGTCCGAACGATCCCGCCATCGCCAGGGCGACGACCGCCAGCACCCCGCACAGCAGGCCCGCCAGGGCGGTCACCCCGTGGTAGGCGTCGACCTCGTTGTCGCTGAACCGTCGGAACGCCGGACCTCCGGGCCGCAGACCCGTCGCCGCCAGCAGCGCCGGGGCGGTGACGACCACGCTGGCCAGCAGTCCTCCCCACCACGGGACGACGCCGCTGAGGGCCAGGGACCCGCCGACCGCCGCCGTCTGCACGGCGAGGAGCACTCCGCGCCACTCGCGGCCGGCGACCACGTGCATCGCCGCCGCGACACCGACCGCCGGCCAGGCCGCGTACGGCGCGGCGTCCCCGCCGTCGCTCGTCCCGAGGGCCGCCAGGACGACGGACGCGACCAGCACGACGCCGAGCGCCGCACAGACCCACGCTTTCTTCTCACCTGCCCCGAGATCCATCGCGCCCGACAATAGGTCGGGCACGACGGAGTCGGGAGCGAACGGCGACTAGAAGTCGATGCGGCCGTCCCGGTTGTGGAACTCACCCGTCGGTCCGTCGGCGCCGAGCTGCGCGAGGGCGACGGTCGCGTCGGTCCCCTCGGTGATGGTCTGGTGGCCGCTGTGGCCGTTGAAGTCCGTGGCCGTATAGCCGGGGTCGGAGGCGTTCACCCGCATCTGGGGCAGGTTCTTGGCGTACTGCACCGTCAGCGCCACGAGCGCGGCCTTCGACGCGGCGTACGGGACGGCCTTCACCGGGAACTCGTCGTGCGAGGGGTCGGTCAGCCAACGCGGCCACCCGACGCCGGAGGCGACGTTGACGATCACGGGGTTCTCGGAGCGGCGCAGCAGCGGCAGCGCGGCCTGGGTGACGCGGACGACGCCGACGACGTTCGTGTCGAGGACGGCGGTGATGGCGTCGGCGTCCAGGTCGTCGACGCCGTACGACGTGCCGAGCACGCCGGCGTTGTTGACGAGGACGTCGAGCGCGGGCAGCTCGGCGATCGCGGAGGCGACGGACTGCTCGTCGCCGACGTCCAGCCGGACGACGTGCGCGCCCAGCTCGCGGGCGTCGTCGCCGGTCGCGGGGTCGCGCATGCCGGCGTACACGGTGTGGCCGGCGTCGATGAGCCGGCGGGCGGTCTCGAGACCGAGGCTGCGGTTCGCCCCGGTGATCAGTGTGGTGGTCATGTGCTCCAGCGTGGGGGCCGCGGCGCGGCGGAGGGTAGGCACCGCTGGTACCACCCGGATCGACGCCGGCCGGAGCATGCTGGAGGGGTGGAGGAGTTCGCGCAGGTGCTGCGGTCGTGGCGTGACCGGCTGACGCCGCAGGAGGTGGGGCTGCCGCCGGGTCCCGTACGCCGGGCGCCCGGGCTGCGGCGTGAGGAGCTCGCGGGGCTGGCCGGGGTGAGCGTCGAGTACCTGGTGCGGCTCGAGCAGGGCCGCGCCCGGAACCCGTCGCCGTCGGTGCTGGCGTCGCTGGCGCGGGCGCTGCGCCTCACCGACGCCGAGCGCGACCACCTCTACCGGGTCGCGGGCAGCGCCCCGCCCACCGACGGCACCGTCTCGGCGCACGTCGCGCCGGGCGTGCAGCGGGTGGTGGACCGGCTCGGCGACGTCCCGGTCGGCGTCTTCTCCGCCGCGTGGGACCTGCTGTGGTGGAACCCGCTGTGGGCCGCCCTCACCGGCGACCCGTCCACGGAGCCGCCGGCCGAGCGCAACGTCGCGCTCAAGCACTTCCTCGACGCTCCCACCGGCATCGTCTTCGACGCCGCGCACGGCGAGGAGTTCGCCGACGACCTCGCCGCCGACCTCCGCGACGCCGTCGGCCGCTACCCCGACGACCCCCGCCTGCGGGAGCTCGTGGCGCGGCTGCGGCGGGAGTCACCGTCCTTTGAGCGTCGCTGGGGCGAGGCCCACGTCGCGCGCCACCGGTCGAGCCGCAAGACCGCGACCGCCACGCCGGTGGGGCCGATCGAGATCGACTGCGACGTCCTCACCGCCCCGGGCGGCGACCTGCGGATCGTGGTCTACACCGTCGCGCCCGGCTCGGAGGCCGCCTCGCGGATGGACTTGCTGCGGGTCACCGGGACCCAGGCGCTCACGCCCCGGTAGCGACCCGCACGAACGACGCCAGGTCCCGCGACCGACTCTGGGGCGGCCAGGCCAGCAGCGTCGTCACGGGCGGCGCCCCGAGCAGCGGTACGGCGGCCACGCCCTCGCCCGCCTGCGCGGCGGCGGAGACCGGGGCGACGAGGTAGGTCCGGCCGAGCGCGATGAGCTGGAGCAGCTGGGTGACGTCGTGGACCTCCGGGCCCGGCCCGTCGGCGTACCGGCCCTCGCGGTCGGGCCAGCGCGGCGCGGGCAGCCCGACCAGCGCCTCCAGCTCGGAGGCGTGCACGGCGTCGCGCCCGGTGAGCGGGTGGCCGGCCTGCACGAGCACCGCCGGGTCCTCGACGGTCAGCACCTCGGTGTCGAAGCCGGCGACGTCGTCCCACGGTGCGTGCAGGATCGCCACGTCGGCGCGACCGTCGCGCAGCGCCTGCTCCTGCAGGCCCGGCCCCACGAGCATCACGTCGACGCCCACGGCGTCCGGTTCCGCGGCGTACTGGTCGAGCAGCTTGGCCACCAGCTCGTTCGCGGCGCCCGCCTTGGAGACGAGGACCAGTCCCGCCCCTCCCGTCGGGGCCTCCGCGGCCCGGCGGGTACGACGCTCGGCCGCGGCCACCGCGTCGAGGGCGGTCCGCGCCTCGGCGAGCAGGACCTCCCCGGCGCCGGTGAGCGCCACCGAGCGACTGGTGCGCTCGAGCAACCGGGCGCCCAGGCGACGCTCGAGCTGACCGATGGCCCGCGACAGAGGCGGCTGGGCGATGCCGAGCCGCTCGGCGGCCCGCCCGAAGTGCAGCTCCTCGGCGACGGCGACGAAGTACCGCAGCTCGCGTGTCTCCACCGGCTCCACCCTCCTCGGCTGACGCCCGCGATCGATACCTCCAGGGTATGGGCTTCCACCCAAGCGGTGTTGGAGTCCGGCGTCCAGCGACGAACGCTGGAGGCATGACAGAGACACAGACCTTCCAGGGCAGGACCGCGCTCGTCTCGGGCGCCAACAAGGGCATCGGCCTCGAGATCGCCCGCGGGCTCGGTCGACGCGGCTTCACCGTCGGCGTCGGCTCCCGGGACGCCGAGCGCGGCGCCGCGGCCGTCGCCGACCTCGCGGCCGAGGGCCTCGACGTGTTCGCGGTGCCGCTCGACGTCAGCGACGACGACAGCGTGGCCGCCGCGGCCGCGCTGCTCACCGAGCGCGGCGGGCTCGACGTCCTCGTCAACAACGCGGGCATCACCGGCTCGATGCCGCAGGAGCCGACGGTGGTGGAGCTCGACAACCTCCGCACGGTCCTGGAGACCAACGTCTTCGGCGTCCTCCGGCTCACCAACGCGGTGCTGCCGCTGCTGCGCCGCGCGCCGTCCCCGCGGATCGTCAACGTCTCCAGCGGCGTCGGCTCCCTGACCCGCCAGGCCGCGGCGGCCGTCGACGGTCAGGCCGGGCCGGTCGCGGCGGCGTACTCGCCGTCCAAGACGTTCCTCAACGCGGTGATGCTCCAGTACGTCCGGGAGCTCGCCGGCAGCGGCATCCTCATCAACGCGGCGTGCCCCGGCTACGTCGCCACCGACCTCAACGGCTTCCAGGGTCACCGCACCCCCGAGCAGGGCGCGGCGACCCCGATCCGGCTCGCGACGCTGCCGGACGACGGCCCGACGGGCGGGTTCTTCGAGGACGCGGGCGTCGTCCCCTGGTGAGCGTCCGCACCCCACGGCCCGGCGCCGCCGCCGTTGTCGGTGGCGGCACCTAGGGTCGAGGTGTGATCACCCGATGAGCAAGGAATCCGCGCAGCGCGCCGTGCGCGACGCCCGCAACGCCGAGCGCCTGGCCAACGGCAGCCGGGGCATCCCCGCCCGCCGGTTCGGCCAGCCCGCCGCCCCGCCCGCGCGCCCCTCCGCGCCGCGCGGCACCCGGCCCCCGGTCGCTCCGCCCGCGGAGCCGGCCAAGACCGCGGCTCCGGCCGAGGCCGCTGCGACGCCGGCGGCCGAGGCCGAGACCGAGGAGCTGTGCGGCCACAAGTCCATGAACGGCCGCACCTGCACCCGTGAGAAGGGGCACTCGGCGAAGAACCACCGCTACAGCTGAGTGGCGCGCCACACCTGTGGGTCTAGGGAACGAGGGTGCCGGGGCCGAGGAGGGTCATCACCCAGCCGAGCATGACGACGACGAGCACCAGTGCGAGGGCGACCAGCGCGACCTGGCGAGTCCGGCTCATGACGACAGGCTAGTCGCCCGGAACGGCCGCGGGGGCGTCCGACGGCGCCACCTCAGAACGCGTAGCGGACCCGGCACCCCGGCAGCTCCTCGTCGATCATCGCGACGAGGCGGTCGGTCCAGACGCGCTTCCACCGGGCCCGGTAGCGGACGTTCTCCTGGCCCGAGTGGCTCGTCTTGGCCTCTTGGAGGTCGGGACGCCACAGCAGGTCCTCGCCGCGGGGGTGCCAACCGAGGTTGACCTCGTGGAGGCCGGCGTTGTGGGTGAGGAAGATGACCTCGCAGGCCAGCTGTCGCCTCGCCCGCTCGCCGACGCCGTCCGCGACCTGGCGCAGCAGCTCGCGCCACTCCGCCTCCCAGGTCTCGTGGACGACGACGGGGCTGAAGTTGAGCTGCACCTCGTAGCCGGCCTCGACGAAGTCGTCGATCGCGGCGATGCGCTCGGCGACCGGTGAGGTGCGCAGGTCGAGCAGCTTCGCCGTCCGCTCGGGCATGAGGGAGAAGCGGATGCGGGTGCCCCCGCGGGGGTCCCACTCGAGCAGGTCTCGGTTGACGTGCTTGGTCGCGAAGCTCGCCTTCGCCCCCGGAAGGTCCCCGAACAGGTCGACGAGGTCGCGGACGTTGTCGCTGACCATGGCGTCGACCGAGCAGTCGCCGTTCTCGCCGATGTCGTAGACCCAGTCGACGGGGTCGCACTGGTTCGGCTCCGGCTTCGGACCCAGGCGCTTCACGTGGCGGGCGAGGTACCCGGTGATCCTCTCGATGTTGACGAAGACGGTGATGGGGTTGGCGTAGCCCTTGCGCCGCGGGACGTAGCAGTAGCCACACGCCATCGCGCAGCCGTTGGACGTCGACGGCGCGATCCAGTCCGCCGACCGCCCGTTCTCCCGGGCCTGGAGGGACTTCTTCTCCCCCAGCACGAGCACCTGCCGCTTGTTGCGCACCCAGTCGCGGACGCCGCCCGGGTTGCCGTGCAGCTCGGGGATGTTCTGGTGCGAGGCCACCTCGATCCGCTCCGCGTCGGGGTAGCGCGCCAGCACCTCCCGCCCGCGCTGCCAGTCCTCGACGCCGGGCTCGACGTACAGGCGGCGGATGTCGAGGAGGCTCACGACGACCATGGTTCCCCGGGCGGGGGGAGGGCTACTCACGGCCACCGACCACGGATCGTGCGGGATCGGTGCTCGCCGGTGGCACCGATCCCGCACGAACTGTGTCCCGGCCCGACCGTCGGGCGCGAACCGAGGAACTCGCTGCAACCTGAGCTCGCCGTCGAGGGCTATCCCCTGTAGAGAGACCGACGACGATGGCCGGCGAGGGGGTGACGGGGTGCGCGACGCAGTGGGGTTCGACGAGTTCTACGCCGCCCGCGCGCCCTCCCTCGTCCGCACGATCCTGGCGCGCACCGGCGACCGGACCCGCGCGGAGGACTGCGTGCAGGAGGCGTTCGTCCGCGCCTGGCGGCGCTGGCGCCGCCTGGAGCACGACGACCCGGTCGGCTGGGTGACGACGGTGGCGTGGCGGCTGGCGGTGAAGGACTGGCACCGGGGACGCCGCGAGACCGACGCCTGGCGCGACGGCCGCACCCCGACGTCCGCCGACCTGCCCGCGGAGCTCGTCGAGCTCCGCGACGCGCTCGCCCGTCTGCCCAGGGCGCAGGCCGACGTCCTGCTGCTGCACTACCTCGAGGACCTGCCCGTACGACGGGTCGCCGACGTCCTCGGGATGCCGGAGGGCACCGTCAAGTCGCACCTCTCCCGCGGACGCGCCGCGCTCGCGACCACGCTCGACCCGGGAGGAGCCCGACCATGACCGACCGCGACACCGCATCCGACACGTCACCCGAGACCGCCCCCGACGTGCTGCACCGGGCGCGCCTGGCCCCGCCGTCCCCCGTCCCGCTCGGGGCGGGCGACGTACGCCGTCGCGCCGACCGGCGCCGACGCCGGCAGTGGGCCGGGGGGACGGCGGTCGCCGCCGTCCTCGTCGCCGCCGTCGCGACCGTGCCGTTGCTGAGCGGGACCGGGAGCGGCCAGGACGGCGACCGCACCGTCGCCGTGGACCGTGCCGGCGACGACGAGCAGGCCGAGGGGACGACGGAGACCGCCGGGCTGGCGTACACGCTGCCCGACGGGTGGGAGGTGCTCGCGCGGCCGAGCGAGCGGCGTACCTGCGTCGGACCGGCCGGCGCCACCGGGTGCCCCGTCGAGGTCGCGGTCGCCGCGGACCCGACCCAGGGCGACGATCCCCTCGGAGAGCTGACCGAGGACCTGGACGACGGGTGCCTCCGCACGCTGGCACAGGTCCTGAAGATCCTGTCGAAGTCGCAGGGGAACCCGCCCTCGAGCACCTACGAGGGTCGCTGCGGGGGCGGCGGCCGCGAGAACTCGGCGTTCGGCATCAGCACCGTGGTCGCGCTCGACAGCGGTACGGCGTCCGCGACCACCCGCGACCCCGGGCTGCGGGCGCAGGCGGAGGAGATCGTCGGCTCGTTCGTCGTCCCGGACGGGTGGCGCACCGCGTCGCGCGTGTCGTTCCAGGAGGCGGAGCCGGCCCCCAGCTCCTGAGTCACGGGGTCTCGAGGCTCGCTCCGCTCGCACCGTCACCACCGTGCGGGCCGGGCGGCACGATGCCGGTCCGGCCCTGCCAGGCGCCGTGCTCGGAGATCGCGCGGAAGCGGTAGGTGGCGAACTCGTGGTGGAAGTCGCGGCGCCTGCGCTCGTCCATCGCCGCCGCGTGCACCCGCGCGTGCGGGACGGCGGAGCGGCCGCGGACCATGTCCTCCATCTCGCGCACGCTGCGCCAGACCGAGAACGTCGAGATGGTGCGCGGCGGGCGAAAGGCCGCGAGGGCGAGCGTCGTCCCCGGGTGGTCGCGGACCAGTCGCTCGACCGGGCGACCCCACCGCAGGAAGCGCGGGACCTCGGCCTGACGCATCCGCGCGAGGGTGACGGCGACGACCGGCTCGTCGTCGTCCCAGGTGCCGGCCCGGGCGGGCAGTCCCGGGAGCGCGGCGATGCCGGACCAGCGGCGCAGGTACTCCAGCCGCACGTGCCACCCCGTGGCGAGGCGTCGTCCGAGCGGGTCGCGGTCGAGGAACGCGTCGACCGCGTCCTCGTCCCGCCACTGCGCGAACACCGCGATCCGGCGCAGCTGCAGCCGGTCGGGCGTGACGACCGGTGCGCCGAGCCGCATCAGGGCCAGGGTCTCGGCGTGGTCGAGACCCGGCACCGCGCCGGGCGTCAACGGGCGTGCGAGGGCGCGGGCCCCCACCCGGACCGGGAGCTCGACCAGGTGGAAGGTGTGCACGCGGGACGTCTCCGGCGGCGCCATCGGGGCAGCGTAGAGGGACTCAGTCCCGCAGCGCCTCGAACGCCCAGCGCGCCGCCCGCCCGATCGCGAGGTCGGCGCCGGGGTCGGCGGTGACGAGCACGCGGGACTCGGTCAGGGCGACCACGACCACCGTCTGCTCGCCGGCCTCGACGACGGCGGCGTCGTGGCGCAGGTTGAGGAAGCTGCCGGTCTTGGTCGCGACCCGGACGGCGTCCGTGGCGAGCTCGGGAGCGATCCGGTGGCTGGTGAGCTGGCGCCGCATCGCGTCCCGCACCCGCGCGCAGACCTCCGGGGCCGCGACGGCGTCGGACCAGACCGCGGCGAGCAGGTCGGCGACCGCGCGGGCGGAGCCGACGTTCGCGGCGGCGACGTCGAGCATCGCGATCGCGTGGCCACCGCCCTCCGTGGCGGCGCGGACGGCGAGGGCCAGCGCCGTCTCCTCGTCGGGCGCCGCGGCCGCCGCGGCGTCGTGCAGGTCGCGCAGGCGGTGGCGTACGACGATCCCGCCGCCCGCCGGGTCCGTCAGCCCCCACCCGGCGAGGGCGGCGCTGACCCGCTCCGGCGGCAGCCGGTCGAAGAGGAGGTCCGCGGCGGCGTTGTCGCTGACGGTGAGCACGGAGTCGACCAGGTCGCCGAGGGCGACGGTCGCCGGGTGGCGGAAGGCGCCGAACCCGGTCCGGCCTCGCGTCGCGGTGGCGGGGTCGACCTCGACGGGCTCCGCCTCGCCGCGGGGTCCGAGCTCGCCCCGGGCTGCGGCGTCCAGGACGGCGAGCGCGAGCGGCAGCTTCACGAGCGAGGCGAGGGGCAGCTGCCGGTCGACGTCGATGCCGATCTCGGCCCCCGTGCCGAGGTGGCGGGCGAGGAAGGCCCCCGACAGGCCGGCGTCGTGCCAGGCGCCGGCGACCTCCTGCGCGACGCCGAGGGCGGCGCCGTCGCCGCCGACCAGGTCGGGGGCGTTCACGGCGCACCGGCCGCGTCGAGGCCCAGCGCCGGGCCGAGCGCGGCGAGCAGCCGCGCGCGGACGGCGGGCCCCGCCGCGGCGACGCCGCCGCGGCCGACGGCGAGCCGGTAGGACCGCTGCACGGGCAGGTCCGCCACCGGCCGCCACGCGAGGTCGTGCGCCGCGGCCTCCACGGGGGTCGCCAGCCACACGTCGTCGTGGGCGAGGACGTCCGTGACCGCCGACAGCGCCGGGCTGCCGACCACGACCTGACCGGGCGAGAGGCCGGCCCGCCCGGCGGTCCGTCGGACGACGTCGCGGACCCAGGGGCGGTCGTCCTCCGCTCCGAGGTGCAGGCGCCGGGGCCGACCGGTGTCGCCGCGGCTCGCGCGCAGGGTGTCGAGGTGCAGGCGACCGGCGCGCTCGTCGCGGGTGGCCGCGCCGAGCGGACCGACGAGGTCGGCCTCGTCCGGGGTGCACGGCACGAGCGCGAGCCCGCCGGCGGCGCGGGCGACCGCGGCGGCCCGGTCGTCGGGGTCGGCCACCCGCAGCTCCAGGTCCAGGCCCGCCTCGCGGGCGGCGTCGCGCACGGGCGCCAGCGCACGGGCGGACGCCCCGCCGGGCACGGCCAGCGTCACCCCCGCACCGACGGCCCGGGCGACGCCGAGGAGGTGGTCCGCGCGGACCTCCAGGTCGCGGGCGTGGGGCAGGACGGCGCGGCCCCGGTCGGTCGGCGTCACCCCGCGCGGGTCGCGCACGAGCAGTCGCCCGCCCAGGTGCTTCTCCAGCGCGGCGACCCGGCGGCTGACCACCGGCTGCGGCACGCCGAGCTCGGCCGCCGCCCGCGTGAAGCTGCGCTGGTCGACGACCTCCCGGAACGCCCGGAGGTGCAGCAAGAGGTCCACCCTGCGGTTATACCGCCTGCGCATGAGCATCGGGAGTTCCGTCTTCGACATGGCTCCGGTCGGGTCGCGAGGCTCACGCCATGACCAGCCGACGTACCGTCCTCGCCGCCCTCGGCACCACCGCCGCCCTCCCGCTCCTCGGCAGGGGCGGCGCCGTCGCGGCACCGACCGCCCCCGCCAGGACGCCCGGTGTCCGGGAGGTCCGTGACCTCGAGCGGGCGTACGACGCCACCATCGGCTTCTACGCCGCCCGGGTCTGCCGCGGAGCCCGCGTGCTCGCGCACCGAGCCGAGGAGCGGGTGCCGATCCACTCCGTGTTCAAGGCGTACGCCGCCGCCGCGGTGCTGCGAGACCTCGACCGCAACGGGGAGACCCTCGACCGGCTGGTGCGCTACACGCGGGCCGACCTCGTGACGTACTCCCCCGTCACCGAGCCGAACGTCGACCGCGGCATGACCGTCCGCGAGCTCTGCGACGCCGCCGTCCGGATCAGCGACAACACCGCCGCCAACCTGCTGCTGCGCGAGCTCGGCGGACCGTCGTCCATCACCCGCTTCGCGCGCTCGGTCGGCGACCGCGCCACCCGCCTCGACCGCTGGGAGCCGGACCTCAACTCCGCGATCCCCGGCGACCCGCGCGACACGACGACCCCGCGCCAGGTCGCGCAGGGGTACGTCGCGCTGCTCGTCGGCGACGCCCTGTCACCGGCCGACCGCGACGTCCTGCGCGACTGGATGCTGCGCAACACGACCTCCGAGAGGCGCTTCCGCCGCGGGCTGCCCGACGGGTGGGCGCTCGCCGACAAGACCGGCTCCGGGACCGAGACCTTCAACGACGCCGGCGTGGTCTTCCCGAGCGGCGGCGGGACGCCGTTCGTGCTGTCGGCCTTCGTGCGGCTGCCCGAGCCGGACGTGGTCGCGAGCGAGGAGATCCACGCCGAGCTCGCGCGGATCGCCGTACGCCGGCTCGGGTGAGCAGCTCGGGGGGCGCGCGCCGCCTCACCGACTCCGCCACCGCAGGTGCCGGACGGACGTGGGTCAGCGGAGGGTCTTGACCCAGCGCCTCCAGTCCTGTCGTGGCGCGTAGCCGGCCGCGCTCCAGAACGCCGCGCCGGCGTGGTTCTCGTCGAGGACCATCGCGCAGAGACGGTCGACGCCGAGCTCGACCACCCGCTCCTCGGCGTGCCGCAGCATCTGCCGCGCGAGACCGCGGCCGCGGTGGGTCGAGTCCACGGCCAGGCGGTAGAGGTTGGCGCGCCACCCGTCCCAGCCGACGACCAGGGTGGCGGCGAGAACGCCGCCGAACTCACCGACCAGCACGGCCTCCGGGTCGTGCGCGATCAGTCGGTCGACCGCCTCGGCGGTGTCGGGTGGGCGGCCGTCGTTCTCCCCGGCCGCGGCCCAGAACGACAGCAGCGCATCGACGTCCCCCGCCACGCCGTGACGTACGGCGAGCGGCTCCGGACCCGCCCCTCCGACCATCCGTCGACCCTAGACCGAGCCTGCTGTGGAGAGACTCCGCCCACTGTCGGCGGTCGAGCGTATGTTCGAACCATGGTCAGGGACGACGGCGCGGGCGTGGCAGGCGGGACGGAGTGGGGGCTCGGCTCCCACCCGCTGCTGACCGCGTCCACCTCGCTGACCACGGCCCTCGCTGCGGCGCACGGGGCGATCGATTCGGGCTCCGACCCGTCGTGGCTGGTCCCGGCCGAGCAGGGTGCGTTGCTGGAGTCGCTGGGACGGGCGCAGGCCAGCCTGGACGCGCTGCTGATGCGGGTGCTGCCCGCGTGCTCCGGACCAGACTCCATCGCCGACGACACCGCCTGCCGCACCGCCGCGGACTGGCTCGCCCACCGCCAGCACACCCGCGCGAACCGGCTGCACGCTGCGTCGAAGCTCGGGCAGTCCCTGGCCCGGTGGCCGCGACTGGCAGCCGCGTTGGCGTCTGGAGAGATCACCATCGACCACGCCCGCGCCGCCGTCGAGGCCCTCGACCGGCTCCCCCGCAGCGGGCCCGACGCCCTCGACCCCGAGACCCTGTCCAAGGCCGAGACCGTGATGCTCGGGCACTGCCGTGAGTTCACCCCGGTCCAGATCCGCACCCTCGGCGCGCGGCTGCTGGAGGCCGTCGCCCCCGACGTCGCCGAACGCCTCGAGGGCGAGCGGCTCGCCGACGAGGAGCGCCAGGCGCGGCGCGAGACCACGTTCTCCATGTCCCGCACCGGACGCGGCACCCGCCGGTTCCGCGGCGAGATCCCCGAGCTCCACGCCTCCATTCTGGAAGCCGCCCTACGTGCCGTCACCAACCCACGACGCACCCACCTCGACGGCGGCATCCCCTACGACGGCGCGACGGTCCAGGACGGCCAGCGCCTGACCGACTCCCAGCGCCTCGGCCAGGCCTTCTGCACCCTCGTCGAGAACCTGCGCACCGACCGCCTTCCCGTCCACGGTGGGTCCCCGGTCACCGTGGTCGTCACCATCACCGAGGAGACCCTGCGCCGAGAGGCGACCGAGCACGGCTACGCCGGCTACGGCACCACCACCGGCGGGGCGCCGGTCTCGGTCGGGGAGGCCCGGCGCCTCGGCTGCGTCCACGGCGTCCGCGGGGCCGTGCTCGGCGGGGCCTCCGAGGTCCTCGACCTGGGCCGCAAGGTCCGCCTGCACCAGGGTCCTCAACGCCTCGCCCTCGAGCTGGAGCACCCCACCTGCCAGGCCCGCGGTTGCGACGTCCCCGCCCCGTGGTGCGAGACCCACCACCGCTACGAATGGGCCAAGGGCGGCCACACCAGCGTCGCCGACGGCGCCCTGCTCTGCCCCCATCACCACCATCGCGTCCACGACCCGACGTACGAGACCCGCTGGCACGACGACGACACCGTCACCTTCCACCGACGATGCTGAGCCTGAGGCCGACTCCCCGGCGTGGGAATCGGTTCACGAGCGCGCGCCTCCAGTCCTCACCGCGACCGGCCGAGGGCCTCCACCTCTTCATCGATGAGGTCACGCCAGGCGCGGTAGGAGCTGAGGAAGTCCATGACCGGACCGATCGACTCCGTCGAGAACCGCGACCGGTGCCAGTGACCGCGACTCTCCAAGCCACGCCGCCCGAGCACTGCCAGCGCGGACCGCGGGTACGTCAAAGATCGGTCCGCCAGGCGGTTGCACACGAAGCCTTCTAGCTCGTTCAGCGCCCGGACTGATGCCTCCGCCTCGTCGCGAGTCGGCCTGTAACCGCGATGGACCACACGATTGCGCAGGCCCGCCGTAGCCTCGTTCCAAGCAGCAATCGGTCCACCAGTGGAGAAGGTCCATCGTCCGCCCAACCGGGGGTGGAAGCATCCGCGGATCCGGCGCGACAGGTTCGTCGAGAAGGCCGCGACCGCGGGCTCGTTCGACTGCTCCCGACCAAGAATCTTGTCCTCGAACAGAATCATCCCGAGGACCCCGTCGAGAAGCACCTCTGCGGCGATCGCTGCCTGAACGGCAGCCTCCGCCGGCTGTCCATCGCGCGATAACGCCAGCCGGGCCTCAAGCCTCCTCTCGCGATACAAGGCCAGGGTGTCGCCGACGTTGAGGCGTTCCAATTGCTGCGTGTACTGGTCCATGGCCTCGGGGGAGAACTGGGTAGGCCGTCCCTCGTGGATGTTCGCGTGGTCCAGGACGAGCAGGCCGGGCTCACCGATGGCGCGACCGGACCGGGCCTCTCGCCAGAGATAGGGGATCACCGGCACGATCCGCTCGTAGGTGAGCTCCGGAATGGCGGACTGCTCGACCAGCCGCACGGCTCGCACCTGCCGGTACAGAAGGTCCAGACAGCGACCCACCACGTCCGGATACCCGGCATCCGCTCGCTTCCGGGACAAAAAGTCCCACTCGGACTCCACCAAGGTCGTGGCCGCGACGACTGTCCTCAGGGTCTCGGTGGTCGGCCGATCTGGGTCGCTGTGAGCCACACCGGCGGCGGATGAGGTCAGGACGAGCATGGCGTCGTCGACGAGGCTGTGGGTCTCGTCAGGCGCACGGCGGTGCAGCTGACTCACTGTGAGGGACACGACCGTCGACTGAGGCCCGACCTCGACCAGAGTCCCGTCGAGGCATTGGAGAGAAACCGTCGGGCCATTCACCCGCGCACTGGGTGAGGCGAGCTGCCATGTGAAGGTGGTGCCGTCCGCGAAGGGCACGGGGTCGCGGAGGGCGATCGCGAAGACCGCAGCCCGCGGCCACCCTCCTGCGTCAGGCTGACACATCAGAACCGATTCTTTCCCTGCGCCTCGACAACCGCGGACGCCGACCAGTCAAGGGGGCCGAGGCCCGTCTCGACTCGGGCAGCATCGAGGAATGCTCTACGGAGATTCCAGTAGGAGTCGCGCCAGGCGCGCCAGGCTTCAGCGGACAGATCGTGGCCGAGGGCAACGCGATCTCGACGCATGTGTCTCCAGATCCGCGCCGCGGCCGACGCGACCTCGTCACCCGCGACCAGTCGGAGCTCCTCCAGACGGATCTGAGCGTCGGCGACCGTCATCCCGGAGATCTCACGACGCGCATCTCCCTCGGCGAGCTCATCGCGACGCAGCGCCCTATGCGCCGACGCGATGACCTCGAACACGCCATGCACCGCGGTAAGCCAGCGCAAGTAGCTGTCACGTCGGGCCACGCTGAGGCGTTCGAGGGCCTCCCGGTGATAGGAGATCCGCTGGGCGACCAGACCGCCGCATAGTCCGACAACAGTCCCGCCCAGTGACCCGATGACGCCCACCCAAGCCGTGTCCATCCAGCATTGTGCCGAGCCTTCGTCCAGCGATACAAGCACTGCAACAGCAGCACGAGCCGGCGGGCGGCCCATCTGCTCGCGGAGCTCGGTGCTGAACGCCCCGCGGGCTCGCCTTCGGTGTCGCCGATGTTGGCCGGGTGCGCGGTCCTCCCGGCGAGGTCCTCTATCCCTTGCCGCGACCGGGAGTCCGTCGATCCCGTGTTCCGCGTCACTGCGGCACATCCGGTCGGATACGGTTCCCGGCTCGTCGGCAAACCCCCTCGAGCCCGCGACGTGCGGTCCTGCGCGACTGGCTGCTGCCAACCTCGACCTCCGGACCCTTCCGCGCACTGTGCCGGACGGTCGGGCGCTGGCCGACACACCGGCCCCGGACCCAGATGTGCAACGACGCAGGTGCGGTTCTCCCCGGAGATCCACGCCGGCTGCGCGGTTCGCGGCGCGCCGGCTGGGTCACGCCGCTCGCGGCGATCGCTGCGAGGACGGACGTGCAGAAGCGACCGGAGCGGCGCCATCTCACGCCTCTGGGCCACTACTGCACGTCGGTCCTTGACCTCCACCGCGCTCGAGGTCGTGGGATGGCGGCATGAGCGACGGCGAGGTCCTGCGGGAGGCGTACGAGCGGTTCGGTCGGACCGGCCCGGAGTTCGAGGGGTGGCTCAGCAACCACGGGCCGATGGCCGTGGAGGCGATGGTCCGCCACGGGCACGAGGCGGCGGTCGGTCGGTGGATCGACCGCTACCGGGCGCGCCTCGAGGACGCCCCGGAGCCCCGGCAGCGGATCACGGAGGCCGACTGGCGCACGGCGCTCGGGGACCCGGGCCGCCTCGGTGACTGGCCGGTCTTCTTCGACGAGCGGCTCGCGGAGGCGGGATGGCGTGAGGTCCTCGGCCTGTGGTGGCCGCGTCTGCTGCCCGGCATCGCGGCGGGTGCCACGCACGGGGTCATCCGGGTGGGCCACGTCGTCCGCGTGCTGGAAGAGCACGGACCGACGAGCACCTCGGCGAGCTCGCCCAGGCGCTCGGCTACTGGGCGGCCCGGTGGCAGCCCGTGCCGGCCGTCCCCCTGACCGGCAGGCTGGGGCCCGCGAACGGGCTGCGCGGTGTCCCCGGCCTGCCGCCCGAGCAGCAGCACGGCGACGTCAACACCCGCCTCGCGCGGCTCGGGGACCTGCCGGGGTGGATCGAGGCCCAGGGCGCGATGGCGCCGCCCACCACGGAGACCGCCGCCGGGTTCCTGCGGTCGCTGGTCACCTCGGCGGTGACCGACTACGCCGAGCGCGCCCACGGGAGCCCCGTGATGCTCGTGCACGCGGCCACGGCGCCGAACGCCGTGCTGCGGACGCTGCCGTCGCTGCCCGAGGAGCTGTGGGTGGAGTCCTCGGCCACCGCCTGGCGCGCGACAGCAGCCGTGCGGGCGGCGTACCTGCCCGAGGCCCCCGTCGCCGCGCCGGAGCCGGACGCCGGGCCGGAGGAGGTCATGGACCTCGCCGTACGCCACGGCGACGAGCACCTCGTGAAGCTCACCGACACCGCGCTCGACGCCTTCACGTGGAGCGGCGACCCGCAGACCCTCGCCGCCGTACGGCGGGGCGCGGAGCTGATCGAGCCGCCGGCGTGATGGCTACAGCGAGAGGTGGGGCAGCAGGACGCCGACCGCGTTCTCGCCCATCGCGGCCCGCAGCTCGGGGCTGGGGACGCCCAGCGTCTCGCCCTCCATCTCCCCGCAGGCCACGACGGCGGCCATGAGCTCGGGGCCGATGTGCTCGAGGTGCTCGAGCAGCGCGGCGGAGTCCCGGTACCGCTCGACGACCACCGCCCGGGTCCTGGCCTCGTCGAGGTAGACGTCGTACTGCAGCGTGCCGGTGTCCTGCGTCCGCACGATCTCCATGCAGCGCTCGGAGAGCCGCTCGAACTCCTCCGCCCCACCCTCGGTGAAGGTGATGCGGGCGATGCCCAGGATCTCGGTGCCTGTCGACGTGCCGGTCATGGCTGTCTCCTCTCGTCGCGTGCTGTCACGACAGGGACGGAGCGGGGACGCCGCTCTCGACATCCCGACGCATCACGAGGCTGAAGGACGTGAACCGCAGGACGCCGACCAGCGCGTTGGCGACCGCGAGGACGACGAGCTCCGCGGTCCGGGTCGCCGACGGGTCGAGGGCGGCGAGCAGTCCGAGCCCGCCGGAGGTCAGGCCGAACCCGGCGACGACGAGCCCGAGGCCGAGGGCGTGGTGGGGGACGACGGTCGACGCCGCCGTGCTGTGGAAGGTCAGCCGCCGGTTGCCGGCCGTGCTCACCAGCGTCGAGAGCACCAGGGCCACGCCGTTGGCCCACTGCGAGGTCGCGACCTCGCGCAGCACGAGGTACAGCCCGCCGTACAGCGCGCTCGAGGCGGCACCGACGGCCAGGAACGACGGAGCGGGACGCAGCCAGGCGACGAGTCTCGTCCCTGGCCCGGCGCTGGGCGCGGCCGACCACTCACGATCGACCGTCACGCTCACCATCTGTCGAGTGTGGCCCATCAGCCTGAGGGTTCTCTGTGAGCGATGGACCGGACAGCTGGGCCCCGTCGGTCGTGGGGGTCCCGGGGTCTCAGGACAGCAGGTCCCCGACCAGGTCCGCGAGCAGCTGGTAGCCGTTCTCGGTGAGGATCGACTCGGCGTGGAACTGGATGCCGGCGTAGTGCGGCCCCCGCACCCGGTGCACGTCGCCGGTCGCGGGGTCGGCGTCGACGCGGACGCCGTCCGGCGGGGCCGGGCGTTCGTCGCCGACGCGGGCGACGAACGTGTTGTAGAAGCCCACCCGCTCGACGCGGCGGTCGAGCGCCACCGGCGACTGGGTGCCCTGGAAGACGATGTCCTTGTACTCCAGGTCGAGGCCCAGCGCGTGGCACAGCGCCTGGTGGCCGAGGCACACCGCGAGGAACGGGCGCTCCGCGGCCAGGAGCTCGTCGACGGCGGCGCGCAGGTTCCGCATCTTCGGGTCGTCGCCGTCGCGCGGGTCGCCCGGGCCGGGGCCGACGACCACGAGGTCGGCGCCGTCCAGCACGCCGGGGGCGTAGTCGGAGTGCCGCACCACCGACGTCGTCATCCCGAGCACCGCGAGCACGTGGCGGAGCATCTTGACGAAGTCGTCCTCGCCGTCGAGCACGACCGCGGACCGTCCCGCCAACGGCGGCTCGAGCACGTCGGCGTCGCCGGCCTGGTCGGTCAGCCAGAAGCGGGAGAGCCGCTGGTTGCGGGAGTTGAGCGCGAGCAGGACGTCCTCGTCGGCGACCAGCTCGGCGACGTCCACCGCGCTCGGCGGCGCGGACGGCACGAGCCCGAACGCCGAGAGGATCCCGGAGGCCTTCGCGTGCGTCTCGGCCACCTCGTACGCCGGGTCGGAGTCGCGGACGAGCGTCGCGCCGGCGGTCACCTTCAGGGTGCCGTCGAGCCCGACGTCGGCGGTGCGGATGACGATCGGGCTGTCGAGCACGGCCCCGCCCTCCTCGTCGCGGCCGAGGATCGCCAGCGCGGCGCCGTAGTAGCCGCGGCCCTCGGTCTCGTGGGTCGCGATGAGGCGGCAGGCGTTCTCGACGGGGCTGCCGGTGACGGTGGCGGCGTACATCGTGTCCCGCAGGACCTCGCGCGGGTCGCGGTCGGTGCGCCCGGCGAGGAGGTACTCGGTGTGCACCAGCCGGCTCATCGGCTTGAGGAACGGCCCGAGCACCTGCCCGCCCTCGGAGCAGACGTCGCACATCATCTTCAGCTCCTCGTCGACCACCATGAAGAGCTCGAAGATCTCCTTGGGGTCGGCGAGGAAGTCCAGCAGCTGCCGCTTGAGGTCCGGCGCGCCGTCGGTGGGCAGGCGGAAGGTGCCGCTGATCGGGTTCATCCGGACGTCGCCGCCGTGGACCGACACGTGCCGCTCCGGGCTGGCCCCGATCAGGTAGCGGTCGCCCGTGAAGAACACGAACGTCCAGTACGCCCCGCGCTCGCGCTCGAGCAGCGTGCGGAAGACCGACAGCGCGCGGGCGGCGTCCCAGTCGGCGACGCGGGCGCGGTAGTGCCGGCCGATCACGAGGTTCGCGCCCTCGCCCTGGCCGATCTCGTCGTCGATGATGCGGCGCACGGTCTCGGCGTACGCCGTGTCGTCGACGTCGAACCCGCCGACGGAGTCGAAGTCCAGGGCCACAGGGTCGATGGCGGCGACGACCTCCTCGACGCTGAACTCCTGCTCGACCTCGACGTCGACCACGACCAGCGGGGTCCCGTCGTCGTGGGCGGCGAAGCCCCGCTCGGCGACCTGGCGGAACGGCACCGCGACGAGCCGGTCGGCGACGTGGCCGTCGGTGGGCACCCCCGACTCGAGCGGGATGTCGAGGATCGAGGCGACCTCGGTGCGCGTGCCCCCGAGGACGCCGACGGTGTCGCGGTCCCCCAGACGGGTCGAGCGCCGGATGATCGCCCACGCCTCGTGCCCCTGGACGGCGTCGATCGCGTCCCGGGCGGTGGCGTGCTGAGTCATGCCGCGAGCCTAGGCCCGCCGGACGGTTGACTGCGCTCCGGCCGCGACCTATCGTCTTTCGATAGAAAACGATCGACTGACGGAGGAGACATGGCGGGCACGATCCTCGGACGGGTGGTCCTGGCCCTGCGGGTCGTGATCGGGGTGTGCCTCGCCGGCTCGCTCGTGGCGCAGGGCGGCACGCTCCTCGGCGGCTTCCTGCTCGTGGTCGACGGCCCGCTCGTGTGGCAGGGGCCCGTCGTCCTCACGACGCTGTTCCTCGCCGTCGCCTGCCTGCAGGTCGTCGGCGTCCACGTCTGGCGGCTGCTGACGATGGTGCGCCGGGGGACGGTCTTCACCGCCGCCGCGCTGCGGTACGTCGACCGCGTGGTCGCCGCGATCGGCGTCCTGGCCGCCCTGGTCGCGGTCCTGGCCGTGGTGGGGGTCGTCAGCAACCGCACCCAGCCGGACGACGCGGTCGCGCCCGGCCTGGTGGGGCTGGTCCTCGGCGCCTCCGTCGTCCTGGCCGGGGTCGCGCTCGTCGTCCTCGTGCAGCGGATGCTGCTCGCGCAGGCCGTGGCCCGCGACGCCGAGACCCGTGCGCTGCAGGACGAGCTGGACGGCGTCATCTGATGCCGATCGTCGTCGACGTCGACGTCATGCTCGCCCGCCGCAAGATGGCCGTCGGGGTGCTCGCCGAACGGGTGGGGATCACGCCCGCGAACCTCGCCGTCCTCAAGAACGGCCGCGCCAAGGCCGTCCGGTTCGCCACGCTGGAGGCGCTGTGCGCGGCGCTCGACTGCCAGCCCGGCGACCTGCTGCGGTGGGAGCCGGACGCACCCGAGGAGCCGGAGCCGAGCGGGGACCCTACGACGACTCGGTCGACGGCGAGCCCGCGTGGATGACCTGCTCCTCGGTCGAGGCCTGACGCCGTAGCTCGACCAGCGCCCGCTCCGGGGCGGCCTGCAGGCGGTCGCGGTGGTGCAGGACGGTGATCGTCCGGCTGCCGGGGTCCAGCGGTCCCGGGTGGACGCGCACCTGGCCGTGCTCGAGGTGAGTCAGCGTCAGCTGCGGGATGATCCCGGCCCCCAGGCCGGCGGCGATGAGCGCCAGCATCGTGCCGCTCTGCACGGCGGTGTGGCGGACGTCGAGCGAGACGCCGTGCGCGGTGGCGACCCGCTCGAGCGCTTGTCGCGACGGGCTGTGCCCGGACGACAGCACCCACGGCCCGCCGAGGATGTCGTCCGCGCCGACGTCCGCCGACCAGGACGCGGGCACCACGATCCGGAACGGGTCGCGCATCAGGTCGGTCTCGACCAGGGTCCGCGGGCGCGGCGGATCGTCGGGCTGGGGCCGCTCGCTGATCAGCAGGTCGAGCTCGCCCTTCGCCAGCTGCCGCAGACCCTCCTCCTCGTCGACCTCGAAGATGCGCGGGTCGACGTCGGCGTCGGTCAGGGCGAGAGAGACCACGGTGTGGGCGACGACCTGGTTGAGCACGCTGGCGTACCCGCCGATGCGGACCGTGCCGCCCTGCTGCTCCTTGTAGAGGTCGACGCGCCGCTGCGCGCTCGCGAGGGCGGCGGCGAGCTGCTCGGCCTGGTCGGCGAGCGCCCGGCCGGCCGGCGTGAGGACGAGCGACCGACCACCGCCGCGGCGGGTGCGGTCGACCAGCGCCACGCCCGCCTCGGCCTCGAGCTTCGACAGGTGCTGCGAGACCCCGGACGGCGTCAGGTGCAGCGCGCGGGCGGCCGGCTTGACCCCGCCGGTCCGGGCGACGGCGCGGAGCACGAGCAGCCGGTTCGGGTCCATCGCCACACGCCGATCCTAGATCAGCCACGCTGAACCACAGCGTCACGACAACTCGCTTTCGCTCAGGTATGTCGTGGCTCCACGCTGCTGTCATGGAGATCACCGCCGCCCTCCTGCGAGGAGTGGGCCAGCCCTTCGAGATCACGACGCTCACCCTCGACGAGCCCGGACCGGACGAGGTCCGCGTCCGTCTCGCCGTCTCCGGCGTGTGCGCCTCCGACGCCCACACGCAGTCCGGGCGCATCCCCTCCCCCACGCCCACCGTGCTCGGCCACGAGGGCGCCGGCGTCGTCGAGTCCGTCGGCGCGGGCGTCACCCACGTCCGGGTCGGCGACCACGTCGCCCTGTCGTGGATGCCGAGCTGCGGCACCTGCCGCCACTGCCAGCGCGGCCGGCCCGTGCTCTGCACCGCCGCCGCCCCCGCGCTGCTCGCGGGCACGATGCTCGACGGCTCCGTGCGCCTCCACGACCGCGGCATGCCGGTGCACCACTACTCGTTCCTGTCGACCTTCGCGACCCACACCGTCGTCCCGGCAGCGAGCGCCGTCCCGATCCCCGCCGAGGTCCCCCTCGCGCTGGCCAGCATCGTCGGCTGCGCCGTCCTCACCGGGTACGGCGCCGTCGTCAACCAGGCCCGCGTCACGCCCGGCAGCTCGGTCGTCGTGTTCGGCGGGGGCGGCGTCGGTCTCGCCGCCGTCGCCGGCGCCCGGATCAGCGGCGCCGCGCAGGTCATCGTGGTCGACCCCGTCGAGTCCAAGCGGGCCGCCGCGACGACGTTCGGCGCCACCCACACGCTCACGCCGTCGCCGGTGCTCGCCGAGCAGGTCCGCGCGCTGACCGGCGGCGACGGCGCCGACTACGCGATCGACGCCACCGGCAGCGAGGGGGTGGTGGCCACCGCGTTCGACGCCGTCGTCGAGGGCGGCACGATCGTCTGCGTCGGCGTCCCCGCGCCCGGGGTCGACCCGGTCCTGCCCGGCGCCCGCCTGGTGCGCTCGGAGAAGACCGTCGTGGGCAGCCTGTACGGCTCGTCGCGCCCGGGCCTCGACATCCCCGCCGTCCTCGGCCTGCACCGCAGCGGGCTGCTGCCGCTGGACCGGATGGTCACGCGGGCGTTCCGGCTCGACGAGGTGAACGAGGCCTTCGACGCGCTGCGCTCCGGGACGCTCGGCAAGGGGATCCTGGTGATCGACCCGGAGCTCGCCGGTCCGCTGCCGGTCGAGGCGCCCGCCGCGCTGGCCGGCCCCGCGCCGGCGCTGCTGCCCGCATGAGCGGGGTCCCGCAGGACGACCTCGACGGCCGGCTCGCCCAGGGGTGGGGCGGGTCGGCGCCCGACGGCGTCCACGTCAACGTGCTCCTCGCCCGCCGCGGCAGCTCGACCGCGGCCGCGATCACCACGGCCTTCACCTCGCCGAGCCCCGGCTTCACGCCGATCCTGGCCTCGCTCGGGCCCGACCAGGCGTCGTACGAGACGGTGAACCCGCCGACGGTGATCCTCACCAAGACCGAGCCGGCCGGCGACCTCGGCGTCACGCTGGTCGCGGGAGCGGCGCAGGTCGGCATCTCCCAGGGGGTGCTCGACGTCGTCGCCGACGGCGGCCTCGCCGCCGACCAGGAGCACGTCGTCCTGGTGTCGCTGTGGATCGACCCGGCCGCGGCCGACGAGACCGCCGTGCGCCGCAGCGCGCGGACGGCGACGAGCCGCGCCCTCGCCGAGTGCGTCGAGGGCCGCTCCCCCGTGGCGGCCCTCGACCTCGTCCGCCGCCGCGACGAGGTCACCCACCCCTTCTACGGGGGTTCCTGAACGGCCTAGCGTGGCGGGCGTGCGCACCCCTCCGGAGCCGGTCACCCCCGCCGTCCTGACGCCGATCGGGGTGCTCCGCACGACCCGCGCGCGGACGTCCGACACCCCGGTGCAGGCGCAGGCCAACCTCGCCGAGGAGGGCGTCGCCGTCCTCGACCCGGCGTGGGAGGCGGGCCTCGACGGCCTGGCCGACTTCACCCACGCGTGGCTGGTGACCTGGCTGCACCGCAGCGAGCCGTGCCCGCCGAGCGACGACGGGCTCCGTCAGCGGCCCTACCTGCGCCCCGACGGGCCGCCGATGGGGGTCTTCGCGATGCGCGGGCCCCGCCGTCCCGCCCCGGTCGGCCTGAGCCTCGTCGAGGTGGTCGCGGTCGAGGGCGCCACCGTCCGGTTCCGGGGCGTCGACGTGGTCGACGGGACGCCGCTGCTCGACATCAAGCCGTTCTTCCCGGACGCCGACACCCCGCGCGGGACCGTGCGGTCCGGCTGGTTCGACGAGATCGACGTGCCCGAGGGCGCGACCCCCGCGTCGCTGCGCGGCGGCCGCGACAGGAGCTAGTCGGAGATCGTCGTCAGCAGCTGCGTCGCGCGGGTGAGGACGACGTACAGCGTCGCCCGGCCGGTGGGCGACTCCGTCTCGATCTCCTCGGGCGCGACGACGGCGATGGCGTCGAACTCCAGGCCCTTCGTCTCCAGCCCGGTGAGGACGGAGACCCGGTCGTCGGACGACGTCCGGCCGGTCTCGGCGGCCTGGCGAGCGCCGGGGGCGTCCTCGGCGAGCTCGGTCCAGCCGGCGAGCCAGCGGTTGACGTCGGAGTGCCGCGCGGAGGGGACGACGATCCCGACCGTGCCGTCGACCCGTGCCGCGAGGTCGGCGACGACCTCCCGCGTCGTCGCGTGCAGGTCGTCGACGCCGGTGAGCACCACCGGGTCGACCCCGGTCGAGCGGACCGCGGTCGGCAGGTCGGCGTCCAGGCCCACCCGCTCGGCGTACGCCGCGGCGTGGGCGTAGATCTCGGCCGAGTTGCGGTAGTTCGTCGAGAGGTGGAAGGAGTGGACGACCTTCTTCTCCAGCGCCGTCGCGCGGGCGGCGTCCGCCTCGGCCCGCACCGGCCACGACGACTGCGCCGGGTCCCCGACGACCGTCCAGGTCGCGGTGCGGCCACGGCGACCGACCATGCGCCACTGCATCGGGGAGAGGTCCTGGGCCTCGTCGACGAGGACGTGGGCGAAGGCGTCGTCCTCGATGGAGCCGGTCGGGGGCGACCAGGCGCGGCCGGACGGGGCGTACTCGCGGTCGGAGGCGGTGGTCAGCTCGACCAGGTCGATGCCGCCCTCGGCCGCGGTGAGCAGGTCGTCGGCCTCCTCCTTGGGCGCGGGGACGTCGCCGAGGACGTAGCGGAGCTCGTCGAGCAGCGGGACGTCCTCGATGCTCAGCGCCGCGCCGGTCGAGGACCACGACTTCACGAGCAGGCGCTGCTCCTCGTCGCCGAGCAGGCCCGAGGCCACGGAGGCCAGCAGCTCGGGGTCGCGGAGCCACGCGAGCACGTCCGGGGCCGACAGCGGCGGCCACCAGGAGGCGGCGAAGTCGACGAACCGGTCGTCGGAGAGCAGGTCGTCCACGAACTGCGGGCGGCCGCGGTCGCGACCGCGGTCGCTGCGGACCTGGCGCCACAGCGCCTCGATCAGGGCGCCCGCGACGCGGGACAGCTGCCGGTTCCGGTTGCCCTGGCCCATGAGCTGGCGGCGGACCCGGCCCAGCGTGCCGCGGTCGAGCCGCAGCCGGTTGTCGTAGTAGTAGAGCGAGAACTCCTCGGGGCTGCCGGGTGCCTGGCGCCGCGCCAGCCGCTGGAGCACCTCCGCCATCCGCGCGGAGCCCTTGACCTCGGCGACGGTGGGCTCGTCGTGGCGCTCGGCGCGGACGCCGTCCACCACCTCGCCGAGCGAGCGCAGCGCGACGGCGGTCTCGCCGAGGCTGGGCAGCACCCGCTCGATGTAGCGCATGAACACCCCGGACGGCCCGACCACGAGCACGCCACCGGTCTCGTAGCGGCGGCGGTCGGAGTAGAGCAGGTACGCCGCCCGGTGCAGCGCGACGACCGTCTTGCCGGTGCCGGGGCCGCCGGCGATCGACACGACGCCCTTGACGGGCGCGCGGATGGCGCGGTCCTGCTCGGCCTGGATGGTGGCGACGATCGAGTGCATGGAGCGGTCGCGGGCGCGGGAGAGCTGCGCCATCAGGGCGCCCTCGCCGATGACCGGCAGCTCCTCGGCGCCGGGGGCGGTCGGGTCGAGCAGCTCGTCCTCGACACCCTCGACGGTCCGCCCGGAGCTGCGCAGCACGCGACGTCGTACGACGCCCGACGGCTCGGCGGCCGTGGCCTGGTAGAACACCGCGGCCGCGGGGGCGCGCCAGTCGACGAGCAGCGAGTCGCGGTGCTCGTCGCGCAGGCCGATGCGGCCGACGTACCGGGGGCCGCCCTCGCCGGCGGGCGTGTCCGACCTCAGGTCGAGGCGGCCGAACACCAGGCCCTCGTGGGCGGCGTCCAGCTCGGCGATACGACGGGCCGCGTGGTGCACCATCGCGTCACGCTCGACGAGGCCGCCCTCGTGGCCCAGGCGGGCGCGGTCGTGCCCCTCGCGCGCGAGCTCGCGCGCGGCTGCAGCGGAGTCCACCAGCCGGGCGTGGACCCGATCGACGAACGCCTGCTCCTCGGCGACCTCTCCGGCCACCTGCTCCTCCGACACCACACCCCCATGGGGACCCGCCATGAGACAAACACGGACGGAGAACTCTAAGCCTTCCGCCTCAGGAACGCCGTCATCGCCTCCTTGGCCTCGGGTGAACCGAAGAGTCGGGCGGACGTCGCGGCGACCTCCTCGCGGCGGGCGTCGAGGTCGGCGAGCACTTCGCGGTTGAGCAGCCGCTTGGTCTCGCGCTGGCCCTGGGCGCTGCCGAGGAGCAGCGACGCGCAGGCGCGGTCGGCGGCCGCGTCGAGGTCGTCGGCGTCCACGGCCTGCGACACGAGCCCGTACGCCGCAGCGGCGTCACCGTCGAACACCTCGCCGTCGAGGAAGGTCCGCTGCGCCCCGCGCGGGGTCATCCGGTGCAGCAGCACCAGCGAGATGACGGCCGGCGCCAGCCCGAGACGGACCTCGGTGAGCGCGAACGTCGCGGCGCGCGCGGCGATCGCGACGTCGCAGGCGCCGACGAGGCCGATGCCCCCGGCGCGGACCGGGCCCTGGACCGCCACCACGACCGGGGTCGCCATCGCGAGGACGGCCCGCTGCATGTCCACCATGCCGCGCGCGCCCTGCTCCATGCCGCCCTCGACGGCCTCGGAGAGGTCGGCGCCCGAGCAGAACACCCGCCCGGTGGCGCGCAGCTGCACCGCCCGGACGGTCGGGTCGCGGTCGGCCTCGTCGAGCGCGGCCAGCAGCTCGGCGACGAGGCGACGCGACAGGGCGTTGCGGTTGGCCGGGGAGTCCAGCGTCACGACGGCGAGGCGGACGTCGTCCGGCAGGCCCTCGACGCCCGCGACGGCCCCGACCTCGGCGGCGCTGCGGTGGGTGACGCGGACCAGGGGCTCCTGCGCCGGCGACGGCGACGTGTCGGTGCTCACCCGTCGCATCCTGCCGGATCCGATCCGCTGACCACCGCCGCGTCGAACCACCGGCATGAAGCTCCTGCCGTCCGCTCGGACGACGTCCTACGCCGGGGCCGGCCTGCTGGCCGCCCTGGCCGGCACCGCCGCCGGTCACCTCACCGCGGCGCTGCTGAACCCCGCGAGCTCGCCAGTGCTGGCCATCGGCTCCACCGTCATCGACCTGACCCCCACACCGGTCAAGGAGTGGGCGATCGCGACCTTCGGGTCGGCCGACAAGGTGATCCTCGTCGGCAGCGTGATCGTCGGCGCGCTGCTGCTCGCCGCGGTCGCCGGGCTGCTGGCCCGCCGCAGCCTCGCCGCCGGGATGACGCTGCTGCTCGCGCTGGTCGCGATCGCGGGCGCCGCGGCCGCGCTCCGGCCCACCGCCGGGCTGCTCGACGTCGTCCCCGCCCTGGTCACCGCCCTCGTGGGGGCGGGTGTCCTGGGGTGGGTCGCCGGGCGGCTGCGCCGGACGACCGTGCCCGAGCCGTCGGAGGCCGCGACCGCCGACTCCACCCCCATCCGGGCCAAGGCCTCGCGCCGCGGCGTCCTGATCGGGTCCGGGGCCGTCGCCCTGGTCGCCGTCGGCATGGCCGCCGCCGGGCAGGCCATCACCACCGCCCGCACCCGCCTCACCGACATCGCGCTGCCGCGACCGACGTCCTCGCCGAAGGCCCTGCCCGCCGGGCTGGAGAGCCGCATCGACGGCATCTCGCCGTTCGTGACCCCGGCCGAGGACTTCTACCGCGTCGACATCAACCTCTCCGTGCCCGTCGTCGACGAGTCGTCGTGGACGCTCACCATCGACGGTGACGTCGACCAGGAGGTCTCCTTCACCTACGCCGAGCTGCTCGAGATGGACACGGTCGAGAAGGACATCACCCTCACCTGCGTCTCGAACTACGTCGGCGGCCCGTACGTCGGCTCCGCCCGCTGGCAGGGCATCCCGATCAAGGACCTCCTCGACCGCGCCGGCATCGACAGCACGTCGGCCGACCAGATCCTGTCGACCTCCACCGACGGCTTCACCATGAGCACTCCCCTCGAGGTCGCCCTGGACGGGCGCGACACCCTGCTCGTGATCGGCATGAACGGCGAGCCCCTGCCCCGCGACCGCGGCTTCCCCGCCCGCTTGGTGACGCCCGGCATCTACGGCTACGTCGGGGCCTGCAAGTGGATCACCAAGATGACGCTCACGACGTACGACGAGGTCGAGGCGTACTGGACCGAGCGCGACTGGGCGATCGAGGGCCCCATCAAGATCTCCAGCCGCATCGACACCCCCGAGCCGCTGTCGAAGAACCCCGCCGGCGAGGTCATGGTCGCCGGCGTCGCGTGGGCGCAGACGAAGGGCATCGCGAAGGTCCAGGTCCGCATCGACGGCGGGGCCTGGACGGACGCCGAGCTCGGCCCCGACGCCGGGGTCGACTACTGGCGCCAGTGGTTCTACCGCTGGAACGCCGACGAGCCGGGCCTCCGCCTGCTCGGCGTCCGCGCCATCACCGACGACGGCGAGGTCCAGACCCCCGCCATGGCCGAGCCCTTCCCCAACGGCTCCAGCGGCATCCAGGAGATCACCGTCACCGTGGAGTGAGCCGAGTCGGCCCCAACGCACGCCCCACACGGCCCGAGTCGGCCCGAACGCACCAGTTCGGGCCGACTCGTCGTCGTACGGCGACACGCTCAGGCCGACTCGGCGCTGGGGGGCCACCGAAGGTCGAGGTGCGAGGAGCGCCAGCGACGAGCCACGAGACCCCGCGACGCACCCACGGACCGTCACCGGATCTCGTGGCTCGGCCGTGGCCGGCCTCGCACCTCGATCTCCGAACCACGCCGACGGCCTCGCACCTCGATCTCCGAGCTCGCCCCCCGGCTCCAAAAAAATTCCAGGTCGGCCCATCCACCTGAGCAGGGGTGACGAACTACCTCCGTCATTCCCCGAACAACGGTCCGCACGATGCGGATCGACGACGAAAGGCCTCACCATGCAGCGCACGATCCTGAAGCGGACCGGCGGCGTCGCGGCCCTGGCCCTGTCCCTCTCCCTCGGCCTCGCCGCGTGCTCGAGCGAGGACTCCTCCGACACCGGCACCGACGCCTCGGACACCGAGAGCAGCGCCTCCAGCGACGAGGCCTCGCCGAGCGAGCCCGAGTCCAGCGAGTCCGAGGCCGCCGAGGAGCCCATGTACTTCGGCGCCGCCTGCGCCGACGTCCCCAAGCAGGGCGAGGGCTCCGCGGAGGGCATGGCCGACGACCCCGTCGCCACCGCCGCGAGCAACAACCCGCTCCTGTCGACCCTCGTCACCGCGGTGACCGAGGCCGACCTGGTCCAGACCCTCAACGGTCTCGAGGCCGCCACGGTCTTCGCCCCGGCCAACTCGGCCTTCGAGAAAATCCCCGAGGCCGACCTCAACGCTCTGCTCGGCGACAAGCCGGCCCTGACCACGGTGCTCACCCACCACGTCATCGCCGAGCGTCTCGACCCCTCGCAGCTCGCCGGTGACCAGACCACCGTCGCCGAGGACACCGTGACCATCGAGGGCGAGGGCGAGGACTTCACCATCCCCGCCGCCAACGGTGGCGAGGAGGCGAACGTGGTCTGCGGCAACGTGCAGACCGCCAACGCCAACGTCTACGTGATCGACAGCGTGCTGATGCCGGAGATGTCCGGCAACGGCGGCGGCAACGGCTGATCCAGGCCCGAACCGACACACGACGACACCACGTCAGGGATGATGCGACCGTGAGGTCCATCGAACCCGTGTCCTCCGGCTCACCCGCACCGGGTGGGCCGGAGGCGCTCGCCGAGCTCCTGCAGCGCTCCAGCCGGGGTGACGAGCAGGCCTTCGCCGAGCTGTACGACGCCACCGCAGCGCGGGTCCACGGACTCGCGCTGCGGGTGGTGCGCGACCCGGCCCAGGCCCAGGAGGTCACCCAGGAGGCCTTCCTGGACACCTGGCGCACCGCGAGCCGCTACGACCCGGCCAAGGGCAGCGCGCTGTCGTGGCTCATGACGATCGTGCACCGCAAGGCGGTGGACCGGGTCCGGGCCGCGGAGGCCAGCACCCGCCGCGACCTCACCTACCACCACCGCAACAGCACCACCGAGCACGACAGCACCGCCGAAGCCGCCCACGCCTCGCTCGAGGCCCACCGGGTGCGCTCGGCCCTCGCGACACTGACCGACGTGCAGCGAGAGGCGGTCGAGCTCGCCTACCTCGGCGGCTACACCCACACCGAGGTCGCCCAGCTGCTCCACCTGCCGTTGGGCACCGCCAAGACCCGGATCAGGGACGGCCTGATCCGCCTACGAGACGCGATGGGAGTCGGCCAGTGACCGAGAACCACGGCGATCAGGCCCACGACCTCGCCGGTACGACCGAGCTCAGCCACGCCCTCGTCGGTGCGTACGCCGTCGACGCCCTCGACGAGCCCGAGCGGGACCTGTTCGAGCGGCACCTGGCGGCCTGCCCGGACTGCCAGGACGAGGTCGCCACCCTCCGCGAGGCCGCGAGCATGCTCGCCGCGACCTCCGCCACCACTCCCCCCGCCGGCCTGCGCCGCAACGTGCTGTCGCAGATCAGCAACGTCCGGCCCCTGCCCCCGCTGCCCGTGCAGACGGTCGCGGCCGACGAGGACGAGCCCGCGGTCGACGAGCTCGCCGCCCGCCGCGGTCGCCGCCGCTGGGCGACGATCGCCAGCGCCGCCGCGGCCGTGCTGCTCGCCGTCGGGCTCGGTGTCGCCCAGCCGTGGGCCGCCGAGGACCTCAGCCCCTCGCAGCAGGTGCTGCAGGCCGACGACGCCCGCTCGACCTCGGTCGACCTGGGCAAGGACATCAGCGCGAGGGTCGTCCACTCCGACTCCGTGAACTCCGCGGTGATCCAGACCGAGAACATGCCTCCCCCGGAGGACGGCTCCGTCTACCAGCTCTGGTTCGAGCGGGGCGGCGAGTACGTCTCCGCCGGCCTGATGCCGGTCGCCGAGGACCAGACCGTCCGCCTGGACGGCGAGGCCCGGGGCGCCGACGGCGTCGGCATCACCGTCGAGCCCGAGGGCGGGTCGGAGCAGCCGACGTCGGAGCCGATCGCCGAGTTCGACTTCGGGCCGGCCGCGTGAACGCAGTCCACCCCGCGCAGGGGCGGCGCGTCGCCGTCGTCGGCAGCGGGGTGGCCGGCCTGACCGCGGCCTACGTGCTGTCGCGGACCTGCCACGTCACCCTCCTCGAGGCCGACAGCCGCCTCGGCGGTCACGCCGACACGCACCCCGTCGACGTACGACGCCCCGACGGCACCACCGTCACGGTGCCGGTCGACACCGGCTTCATCGTCCACAACGAGCGCACCTACCCGAACCTGCTCCGCCTGTACGGCGAGCTCGGGATCACGACGCGCCTGTCGGAGATGTCGATGTCCATCCGCGACGAGCCGCGGAAGGTCGAGTGGGCCGGCGCCCTCGGTCTGGGCGGCGTGTTCGCCACCTGGCGCAACGCGCTGGACCCGGCGTTCCTGCGGATGCTCGTGCAGATCCCGCGGTTTCACCGCCAGGCCCGTGCGCTGCTGCGCGCCACCTCCGACGCGGACGCCGACCTCCGCACCCTCGAGGAGTTCCTCGACGACGGCGGCTTCGACGAGCACTTCCGCGCGCTCTTCATGGAGCCCCTGGTCGCCGCCGTCTGGTCCACCGATGACTCCCACGCGCTGGAGTACCCCGCCCGCTACCTGTTCCGCTTCCTCGCCCACCACGGGATGCTGCAGGTCTTCGGCTCGCCGCCGTGGCGCACCGTGGTCGGCGGCTCCGCGACGTACGTCGCCGCGGTGGCCGAGCACCTCGACGAGGTCCGCACCGGCGTGAAGGTCACCGGCGTCGCCGAGACCGCCGACGGCGTGCAGGTCACCGACGGCAACGGCGAGCGGACGACGTACGACGCCGTGGTCGTCGCGACCCACCCCCACCAGGCCCTCGCGATGCTCGACACCCCGACGCCCGCGCAGCGCGAGCTGCTCGGGGCGATCACCTACTCGTCGAACACCGCGCAGCTGCACACCGACGACTCCCTGCTGCCGCGCCTCCCGCGCGCCCGGGCGTCCTGGAACTACCTGCGCCGCCCCGAGACCGGCGGCGCCACCGGCGGCGACGCGGTCACCGTGACCTACGACCTGACCCGGCTCATGCGCCTCGACGAGGCGTACGGCGTCACCGACCGCCGCTTCCTGGTCACCCTCGGCGGCTCCGACCTCGTCGACCCGGCCACGGTCATCGACACGATGGAGTACGAGCACCCGCTGTACACGCCCGAGTCGGTGGCCGCCCAGGCCCGCCTCGACGAGTGCGACTCCGACCGGCTCGTCTTCGCCGGCGCGTACCACGGCTGGGGCTTCCACGAGGACGGCGCACGCTCCGGCGTCGAGGCCGCCGCCCGGCTCGGCGTGCCGTGGGAGCGCTCCGCGACCCGCCCCCGGCCCGCGACGCCGTCGACGTCACCGCGCACCTACTCCACGACCATCCGGCACACCCGTCGCACCCCGTGGCGCCGGTCGTTCGCCCACCGCTCCCACACCTGGGTGGTCGACCTCGACCACCTGCCGCGCCGCGGCGTCCTCGGCCCCGTGCTCGGGACCTTCGAGGCCCGCGACCACCTGAACGACCCGGCGCACCCCGAGCGGGGCATCCGCGAGAACGTCGAGGCCTTCTGCGCCCAGCAGGGCGTGGACGTGACCGGCGGGCGGATCGTCATGGCCGCCAACCCGCGGGCGTTCGGCTACTGCTTCAACCCGATCTCGGTGTTCTGGTGCTTCGGCCCGGACGGCGACCAGCGCGCCGTCGTCGTCGAGGTCCACAACACGTACGGCGAGCGCCACGCCTACCTCGTCCACCCGGACGCACAGGGTCGCGCCAGCACCGACAAGCAGCTGTACGTCTCGCCGTTCCACGGGACGACCGGTCGCTACGAGATCGCCGTGCCCACCCCGACCGAGACCGACCTGCACGTCGCGGTCTCCCTCACCTCCCCCGAGGGTGAGGACTTCTCCGCGACCCTCACCGGCACCGCCGAGCCCGTCGCCCCGTGGCGCGTCGCCGGCGTCACGCTGCGACACTCCGTGCTGATCCGGGTGCACGGCATCGCCCTGTGGCTGCGTCGCCTGCCGGTCCGCCCCCGCCCCGACCACCCCCGCCAGGAGGGCGTCTCGTGACCACCGAGATGACACCGCACCCCCACTCGTCCACGCACCCCGTCCCCCGTCCCGACCCCGCCACGTGGCCGGGCCTGGACCGGACGCCGAGCGGGGTCCGCACGAGGGTCTCCGCCGTGATCGCGAAGCGTCTGTTCGTCTCGGCGGTCTCGCGGCTGGACGTCACCGTCCGCGGCGCCGACGGTCCGGGCTCGACCCTCGGCCGCGGCGGGCCGGAGATGACGATCCACCGCCCCGACGAGTTCTTCGCCCGGTTCGGCCGCGACGCGCTCATCGGCTTCGGCGAGGCGTACCTGACCGGGGCGTGGGACGAGGGCCCCGCCGGCGACCTGGGCGGCTTCCTGTCCGTCCTCTCGGCGGACCTGCCGCGCCTGGTCCCCGAGCCCCTGCAGCGTGCCCGTGCCGCCGTCGTACGACGCCCGCCGGCGCTGCACCGCAACACCGAGCGGCAGACCCGCGGCAACATCGCGCACCACTACGACCTGTCGAACGACCTGTTCGCGGCGTTCCTCGACCCGACGCTCAGCTACTCGTCCGCGCTGTTCGACGCCGACCTCGAGGCGGCCCGCGACCACGTGGGGAGCCTCGAGCGAGCGGCCGCGCCGCAGCCCGGTGACGACCTCGAGGCCGGCCAGGTCCGCAAGATCGAGCGGCTCCTCGACGTCACCGGCGTCGGCCCGGGCACCCGGGTGCTGGAGATCGGCACCGGCTGGGGCGAGCTCGCGATCCGCGCCGCGGCGCGCGGTGCGACCGTCCACTCCGTCACGCTGTCGAGCGAGCAGCAGGCCCTCGCGCAGCGACGCATCGACGACGCGGGCCACTCCGAGGCGGTCACCGTCGAGCTGTGCGACTACCGCGCCGTTCAGGGCACGTACGACGCCGTCGTGAGCGTCGAGATGATCGAGGCGGTCGGCCACGAGTACTGGTCGACGTACTTCCGGACCATCGACCGCGTGCTTGCGCCCGGGGGCAGGGTCGGGATCCAGGCCATCACGATGCCGCACGACCGGATGCTCGCCACGAAGCGCACCTACACGTGGATCAACAAGTACATCTTCCCCGGCGGCTTCCTGCCGTCCGTGCAGGTGCTCGACGAGATCACCCGCGCCGACACCTCGCTGCGGATGACCGGCCGGCTGTCGATGGGACAGCACTACGCCGAGACCCTGCGGCAGTGGGACCTCGCCAGCGCGGACGCCGCCGAGCGGTTCGCCGAGCTCGGCTTCGACGAGACGTTCCGGCGGATGTGGCACTTCTACCTCGAGTACTCCCGGGCGGGCTTCGCCTCGGGATACATCGACGTCAACCAGCTGGTCTTCACCCGGGAGGACGTCGCATGACCGACGAGACGACACGACCGGTCGCCGACCGCCTCGCGGAGGCCCTCACGCCGTTCGTCGGCGGCGAGCTCCCCGTCCGGCTGCGCGCCTGGGACGGCAGTGAGACCGGCCCCGTGGGTGCCCCGCTGGTGGAGATCCGCACCCCCGACGCGCTGCGGCGGCTGCTGTGGCACCCGGGTGAGCTCGGCGCCGCGCAGGCCTACGTCACCGGGGAGATCGAGGTGCACCACGACCTCGACGACGCGCTGACCCACGTGTGGGCGGTCGCCGCCGAGCGCGGCCTGTCCGGCGTCCGGCCCTCGCCGTCCACCCTGCTCCACGCGGCGCGCACCGCCCGCGACCTCGGCGTGCTGGGCCGGCCCCCGGTCGCCCCCGCCTCGCAGGCGCAGATCACCGGCCGCCTGCACTCCCGGCTGCGGGACCGCCGCGCGATCAGCCACCACTACGACCTGTCGAACGAGTTCTACTCGCTGATCCTCGAGCCGCAGATGGCGTACTCCTCGGGCTACTTCACCAAGCCCGGCGACGACCCGTCGTACTCGCTCGAGGACGCCCAGCGCGACAAGCTCGACCTCGTCTGCCGCAAGATCGGCCTCGAGCCGGGCATGCGCTTCCTCGACGTCGGCTGCGGCTGGGGCTCGCTGTCGCTGCACGCGGCCGAGCACTTCGGCGCGAAGGTCGTCGGCGTGACGATCGCGGCGGAGCAGAAGAAGTTCATCGACGCCCGGATCGCCGAGCGCGGCCTCGGTGACCGCGTCGAGATCCGGCTGCAGGACTACCGCGAGATCCCCGAGGTCCAGGGTGCCGTCGGCCACTTCGACGCCGCCGCCAGCATCGAGATGGGCGAGCACGTCGGGCAGGGCAACTACCCGACGTACGCCCGGGTGCTGCGGGACGCCGTCAAGCCCGGCGGGCGCGTGCTGGTGCAGCAGATGTCCCGGGCCGGCGGCCGCAAAGGCCACCCCGGCGGCGGCCCGTTCATCGAGTCGTTCATCGCCCCCGACATGCACATGCGCCCGGTCGGCGAGACCGTCGCGCTGCTGGAGGAGGGCGGCCTCGAGGTCCGCGACGTGCACGCGATGCGCGAGCACTACGTGTGGACCGTCGACGGCTGGCTCGAGACGTTCGAGAAGAACGCCGCCCGCCTGACCGAACTCGTCGGCGAGGAGGTCGTCCGCGTGTGGCGCCTCTACCTCGTCGGCGGCCGGATGGCCTTCCGCGACGGGCGCATGGGCGTTGACCAGATCCTCATGGTCCGCCCCGGCGGCGACCACACCCTGCCGCGGGTGCGGGACTTCTGAGCCCTCGTCGGGGCCGGCGAGGTACTCCCTGACGTTCGGACCCGGATTCGCGCGATATCCGGGTCGGAACGTCAGGGACTACCGGTGACCCGCCCTCACAGCGTGTCGAGCGCCAGACGGGTCAGCCGCTGGGTCCGCGTCGCGTCGGGCAGCTCGCCCCGCTTCGTCGTCACGACGTGCACCACGGTGTCGCCCCGCAGGACGAGGTAGTGCAGGTCGAACACCTTGCCCCCACCCGAGTACGTCGACCGGAGGCTCCAGCCCAGGCGGTCCTCGCCGTACAGGGGCACGGAGCGCTGAAACCAGGTGTACGTCTCCGTGCGGGTCCGGGCCGTCTCTCCACGGCACTCGCGGACCGCCGCCCTCAGCTCGCCCAGCGCGGCGCGGGCCGCGGCGGGCGAGGCGAAGGTGCGTTCCTGGACGACCGGGGTCACCGGCCGCGGCTCGGCCTCGGGACCGGGTCGGTACTGCGCGGCCCGGCCCGCGTCGCCCTCGGCCCGGACCTCCTCACCGAGGCAGGGTTCGGAGTAGACCGAGGCGGTGCCGCTGCTCGGGCCGCGGATGCCGGTCCCCGGCTGCGAGACCCGATCGCCGCCGGCGGCCTCGGAGAAGACCTGCGCGACCTCCTTCTGGAACGGCAGTCGCGAGGCCGCCTCGGCGGTCGGCTCCTCGGCGGAGGCCGGGGCGGCGAGTGCCGCCCCGGTCATCATCAGGCCGGCGGCGAGGCCGGCGAGCAACGGACGTCTGGACATGGTGGAACCCCCGTGGTGTGACGCCGGGGTCGGGTGACCCCGGTCACTCGGATCCCTTCCGTCACGACGGTCCCGTTAAACCCGTGCACCACATCGTCCTCCTCGCCGAGGTCGCGCCCGAGAGCTCAGAGGGTCCGCAGCGCGAGCCAGGTCAGCTTCTCGAGCGGGCGTTGCGGGACCTGCACGTCCGCTCCACGGCGTCGACGCTCGGTGCTGAGCAGGAGGTCGCCCCGCAGGACGACGACCCGCAGCCGGGCGTCACCCTCGTGGAGCTCGCGGTAGCCGATCCGCGCCTCCCCGAAGCGGGGCGTCGCCACCTCGCGCCGCGTCACACGGCTGGTCTCGTCGCGCCCCTCCCACGTGCCCTCGCAGACCCGGACCCGCCGGGCGAGCCGCCCGAAGGCCTCGCGCGCGTCGGCGTCCGAGTCGAAGCGCTGCGCCAGCACCGACGGGGAGGCGTACGCGGAGGACGGGTCGCCGGCGTACGTCGCGCGCCGGCCGGACTCCGCCCGTCCCGAGACCCCGTCGAAGGTGCAGCCGTCGCCGCCCCCCTCGACGACGTCGACCGGGTTCGGCGAGACCACGGCGCCCTGGCGCGGTCCGTCCTGGACCACGCGACGACCGTCCCGCTCGAGGTAGGGATACAGCTCGGCGACCTCGCCGAGCGTGGGCAGCCGGGACGCGTCGCGCGCCGCGTCGTCGGCGGCCGCCGTCGCCGCCGGGGCGGTGGCGGCGAGCCCGCTGCCGAGAAGGCCGACGGCGACGCCGGCGAGGAGTGATCGGGTGGACCTGGTGCTCATGACGGTTCTCCTGCGCTGTCTGCCGACGCCCGGTGACGGCGGTCACGGGCACCTCTTCCGTCACAGGAGACGTCCCAAACCACGGCGGGCACGCGCCGGTGGCCCGTCGCCCAGGACGACGGGTGACAACCCCGTCCCGTCGCAGCATGCTGGGCGTCGTCCACCGCACGCCTCGGGCGCGTCCGGCCACCTCCCAGGAGACGCCCATGCCCAGCCCCCTCGCCCGCGCGCTCGCCGCCGTCGCCTGCTCGGCGGCCCTGGTCCTCCCGGTGGCCGCCGCCGGTCCCGCCGCTGCCGACACCGAGGTGAAGGCCGACCCCCGCGGCGACGTCTCGGAGATCGAGGGACGACAGGCCCCGCGGCCGTCGGCCGACGTCCTGCAGCTGCGCAGCCGGCACGCCGACGGCGTCGTCGCGCTGCAGGTCGTCCTCGCCGACCTCGACACCACCTCCGCGGTCGGCACGAACGTCAGCGTCGGCACGTCCGACGGGCGGGGCTTCCTCGCGTTCGTCCAGCGCAGCGAGGACGGCACGAAGACGGTCGAGCTGATCGAGCCGGAGCGCGACGCCGTGGTCCCGTGCCCGTCCCTGCGGGGCGCCGTCCTCCCTGCCGCGGACCGGATCACGGTCTCGATCCCCCGGCAGTGCCTCGGCCGGCCGCGATGGGTCCGCACCGGCGCACTGAGCCTCGGCGTGGTCGAGCCGTTCGTCCTGACCTACGCCGACGACGCCCGCCGCGACGGCAGGGTCCGCCAGCCGTTCCCGTTCCTCGGCACCAAGCGCCTGTTCCTCGACTGACGGCCGCCCGCCCGGGCCGGCGCGCTGCCTCTGCGAGACTCGACGGCATGAGCACTGCGAGCGAGGAGCTGCCCGGCCGCGTCGCGGTGTACGTGGACTTCGAGAACCTGGTCATCAGCCTGTACGACGCCACCCACGGCGAGGGCGCGTGGCGCAAGGACGACGCCCGCAAGCGCGCCACCCCCGCGATCGTCGACAAGCTGGAGTCGGCGCGCCTCGACCTCGACGCGATCATCGACTACGCGGCGTCCATGGGCGTCGTGACCATCTGCCGCGCCTACTGCGACTGGACCGTGCCCGCGTTCGCGGCGTACGGCCGCGCCCTGACCCGCCGCTCCGTCGACCTGGTGCAGATGTTCCCGATGTCCGGGTCCAAGAACGGCGCCGACATCCGGCTCGCCGTCGACGCGCTGGAGGACCTCGAGCGGTTCCCGTACCTCACCCACCTCCTCGTCGCGGCGGGCGACTCGGACTACGTCCCGCTCGCGCAGAAGGCCCGTCGCCTCGACCGTCGCGTCATCGGGGTGGGCGTGGCCGGGTCGGTGGGCCGCTACTGGGAGCTGGCCTGCGACGAGTTCCGCCAGTACGACGCCCTCGTCACCCTCGACGACGACGAGGACGACGACGTGGAGGACACCGGGACCGCCGCCGAGCCCGAGGTCGGGACCGAGGCCGAGCAGGCCGCCTCGGAGTCGGCGGAGCCCGCCAAGCCCGAGGTCACCAAGCGTCGCCGCGGCGCGAAGAAGGCCGTCGCGGAGGAGCCGCCCACCGAGGACACCCCCGCCCAGGGCTCGGCCCGCGGCCGACGCGCCGACGACCCGGCCCGCACCGCCCGCAAGCTCCTGCTGCGCGCGCTCAAGCTCGGGCACGAGCAGCGGACCGACGACTGGGTGCCCCTGTCGATGGTCAAGACGCTGATGCTGCGCCTCGCGCCCGACTTCAGCGAGCGCGCCATCGGCTTCTCGACCTTCAGCGACTTCGTGCAGTCGCACCGCGAGATCGTCATGTACGACACCGAGCGCAACGCCGCCCGGCTCGCCTCGATGGGCAAGCCCGGGCGGGACTGAGCGCCGGCCCGTAGGGAAGAACGAGACCGAAGGGCCGGGACAGCGCGAATCCGGGCCCATCCGGGCTCCGATCTCGTTCTTCCGAACGGTGCGCGGGGCTACCCTCCCGGCATGGCGACGACGACACCCCACGAGGCGGCCGACTCCCGACACCGGGGGATGCTCGGGTGGGGCGGCGCGCTCCTCGCCCTGGGTGCGGTGCTCCTCGGCCTGGCGTACCTCGCGGGGGCCGATCAGACGTCCGGCGACAACAACGCCACGATCTTCCTCGTGCTGGGCCTGGTGACGTCCGTCCCCGGCCTCGTGCTGCTGCAGGTGGGTCTCGTCGCGGCCGGCGTGCGACTCGGTCTGGCGGCGTACGGCGTGGCGCCGTCGGACGTGTCCAGTGACGAGCGCACGCCCTGACGGAACCGACCGCACCGGGCGTGCGTCCCACCGTCGTGCGCCACGCCTCCGCATCGCTCCTCGTCACGGCCGCCCTGGTCGTGACGGGCTGCGCCGCGGAGGCGCCCGTCGCGCTCGAGGGCGACTGCCACGCCCGCCTCCGCGTCGCCGGGGAGGAGTTGGACCCGGTCGGCGCGGACCCCACGGGCCGCCGCGGCGACCCCGGGACCGCCATGGTCGTCGGGTGCGACGAGGAGGCGGTCGCCGAGGTCCGGGCGCGGCCGGTCACCCGGGACGGCGACCTCCTCGGGTACGACGTGCCGCGGGGCGACTACCGCGGGTTCTACTCCGCCGACAGCTTGGTCGAGCCGGTCGGCTGAGGCCTCTGTGTCGTTCCTGACGCACAGGACGGATCAGGAACGACACACTGGCGCCGACCCACCAGGGGTCTCGACGACGCGCGCTCGCTGCGCTCGCGTGCTGCTCGACCAGCGGAGCGGGGCTCAGTAGGACTTCGGCAGCCCCAGCGAGTGCATCGCGACGTAGTTGAGGACCATCTCGCGTGTCACGGGGGCGATCCGCGAGGCGCGGGTGGCGACGAGGAGCCCGGCGATGCCGTGCTCGGACGAGATGCCGGCGCCGCCGTGGGTCTGGACGGCCCGGTCGACGGCGCGGCAAGCGGCCTCGGCGGCACAGTACTTCGCGATGTTCGCCGCCTCCCCGGCCTTCTCGTCCTCGCCGGCGTCGCACAGCGCGGCGGCCTTCTGGTTCATCAGCCGGGCCGACTCGATCTCCATGTAGGACTCGGCCAGCGGGTGCTGGATCGCCTGGTGGGTGCCGATCGGGACCCCGAAGACCGAGCGGTCCTTGGCGTAGGCGACGGCCCGGTCGAGGGCGTGGCGGGCGAGGCCGAGGGAGTACGCCGCGGCCATGATCCGCTCCGGGTTGAGCCCGGCGAAGAGCTGGAGCAGGCCGCCGTCCTCGCTCCCGACGACGGCGTCGGCGCCGAGGCGGACGTCGTCCAGGAAGACGCTGAACTGCTTCTCCGGGCTGACGATCTCCATCGGGATCACGGTCGCCTCGAAGCCCGGCGCGTCGGTGGGGACGACGAACAGCACCGGCTTGAGCCGGCCCGTCGCGGAGTCCTTCATGCGGGCCACGACGAGCACGTTCTCGGCCTCGTCGACGCCGGAGATCCAGACCTTGCGGCCGTTCAGGACGTAGGAGTCCCCGTCCTTCGTCGCCGAGGTCGTGATCGCGTGGGTGTTGGTGCCGGCGTCGGGCTCGGTGATCGCGAACGCCATCGTGCCGGTGCCGTCGGCGATGCCGGGCAGCCAGCGCTGCTTCTGCTCCGCCGTGCCGAACCGCTCGATGACGGTGCCGCAGATCGCCGGCGAGACCACCATGAGCAGCAGCGGGCAGCCCGCCGCGGCAAGCTCCTCGCAGACCGCGGCGATGTCGCCGATCCCGCCGCCGCCCCCGCCGTACTCCTCGCCGACGTTGACGCCGAGGTAACCGTGCTTGGCGACGTCGAGCCACAGCTCGGTCGTCTTCTCGCCGCTGCGGGCCTTCTCGGTGAACCACTCCCGGCCGTAGCGGGACGCCAGCCCCGCGACGGCCTTCCTCAGCTCGCGGCGCTCCTCGGTCTCCTCGAACGTGCTCATGCCACGACCTCCGCGTCGGTTCCCACAACCGCCAGGACCTCCCCGGCGGCGACCTGCTGACCGGCCGCGACCGCGACCTCGGTGACCACGCCGTCGGCCGGCGCGGTCACGGTGTGCTGCATCTTCATCGCCTCGAGCACCAGGATCGTCTCCCCCGCGCTCACCCGCGACCCCTGCTCCGCCACGAGCCGGACGACGGTGCCCGGCATCGGTGCGGTCAGCGACCCCGCCGCCTGCGCGAGGGCGGGGTCGGTGAAGCGCGGTGTCCGGACGAGGTGAAGGTGCCCGGTGGGCGCGTCGACGTCCACCGTCTCGGCGCCGGGCAGTCCCCGCACCGTCGTCGTGTACGTCGTCCGCACGCCGTCCCGCTCGAGCGTCACCGCCGTCGGTGAGGACGCGACCACGGCGAAGTCCGCGACCTCGACACCGCCGCGGGTGCCCCACCACTCGACGGCGTCGTGGCCGTCGAAGGCGACCGTCTGCGCGGCGCTCGTCACGCTGCGCCACCCCGCGGGGACCCCGGTCTGCACCGTCGACCGCGCCCGGGTCGACGCGACGACCGCGAGAGCCGCGGCCACCACGGCGTCCCGGTCCTCGGCCGCGGCGGTGGCCGGGTGCTCGGGCAGGAACGCGGTGTCGACGCGCCCGGCCAGGAAGTCGGGCTCGCGCAGCAGCCGCACGAGCTGGTCGCGGTTCGTCGTCACGCCGTGGACCCGGGCCCGCGCCAGTGCGCCGGCGAGCCGGCGCGCGGCCTGGTCGCGGGTGGCGGCGTGCGCGACGACCTTCGCGAGCATCCCGTCGTAGTACGGCGTGACCTCGTCGCCCGCGGCGTACGTCGTCTCGGCCCGCACGCCCTCCGGGAGGTCGAAGGCCGTCAGCCGACCCGCCGTCGGCTGGTGACGGTCGTCCTCGGCGTACAGCCGCACCTCGATCGCGTGGCCACGCTCGCCGACGCGGATCTCGACGGGGCCGTCCTGCTCGCAGGCGTCGAGCTGCAGCCCGACGAGGTCGAGGCCGGTGACCTCCTCAGTGACGGGGTGCTCGACCTGGAGGCGGGTGTTCATCTCGAGGAACCAGAAGCGCTGGGTGGTGGCGTCCATCAGCAGCTCGACGGTGCCCGCGCCGCGGTAGCCGAGCGGCTCCACCAGCGCCCGGGCGGCGGCGTGCATCGCGTCGCGCGTCTCGGGGCGCAGGCCGGGGGCGGGGGCCTCCTCGACGACCTTCTGGTGGCGGCGCTGCAGGGAGCAGTCGCGGTCGCCCAGGACCGACACACCTCCCTGCGCGTCGGCCCACACCTGGACCTCGACGTGGCGGCCGTGCTCGACGTACGGCTCGACGAAGACGGTGCCGTCCCCGAACGCCGAGGCGGCCTCCTCGCGGGCGGCGGCCAGCTCGGCGTCGAGGGAGGCGAGGTCGCGGACGACGCGCATCCCGCGGCCGCCGCCGCCGGCGCTGGCCTTCACGAGGAGCGGCAGGTCGGCCTCGGTCGGGTCCTCGACGCTCAGCACCGGGACGCCGACGGAGGCGGCGTGCTCCTTCGCCGCGACCTTCGAGCCCATGAGGTCGATCGCCTCCGGCGGCGGGCCCACCCACGTCAGCCCGGCGGCCTCGACGGCCCGGGCGAAGGTGGCGTTCTCGGCGAGGAACCCGTAGCCGGGGTGCACCGCGTCCGCCCCCGTACGACGGGCCGCGTCGACGAGGAGGTCGGCGCGCAGGTAGGTCTCGGCCGGTGTCGTGCCCGGGAGGCGGACAGCGGCGTCGGCCTCGGCGACGTACGCCAGGTCGGCGTCGGCGTCGGAGAACACGGCGACGGTGCCGATGCCGCGCTCGCGGCAGGTGCGGAAGACCCGCGAGGCGATCTCACCGCGGTTGGCCACCAGGAGTCGTGTGATCATGCGTCCGGTCACGGCCTGAACACCCCGTACGTCGTGGCGCCGGTCCAGGCGCGGTTCTCGACAACCGACAGCGCGATGCCGAGCACCGTGCGGGTGTCGCGCGGGTCGATCACCCCGTCGTCGTACAGCAGCCCTGAGAGGACGAAGGGCAGGCTCTGCTCCTCCACCATCTGCTCGACCATCGCGCGCATGCCGGCGTCGCCCTCCTCGTCGTACGGCGCGCCCTTGGCCTCGGCGGCGGCGCGGGACACGATCGACAGCACCCCGGCGAGCTGCTTGGGGCCCATCACCGCGGACTTCGCGTTGGGCCACGCGAAGAGGAAGCGGGGGTCGTAGGCGCGACCGTTCATAGCGTAGTTGCCCGCGCCGTACGACGCCCCCATGAGCACGGTCAGGTGCGGCACCGTCGAGTTGGAGATGGCGTTGATCATCATCGCGCCGTGCTTGACGATCCCGCCCTGCTCGTAGTCGGTGCCGACCATGAAGCCGGTGGTGTGGTGCCAGAACAGCAGCGGCGTGCCGGAGGCGTTCGCGAGCTGCACGAACTGCGTCGCCTTCTGCGCCTCCTCGCTGAACAGCACGCCCTGCGCGTTGGCGAGGATCCCGACCGGCCGGCCGTGCAGGCGCGCCCACCCGCAGACGAGCGAGGCGCCGTACAGGGGCTTGAACTCGTCGAAGACGACCGGGTTCTCGGCGCTGACGCCGTCGCAGACGCGGGCGACGACGTCGCGGGGGTCGAACGGCTCGGTGAGGTCGGTGGGGGCGAGGTCGAGCAGCTCCTCGGCGTCGGCGTCCGGCTCGGCCCAGGCGTACGACGGCGGCGCCACCGGCTTGCGGCGGCCCCAGCGGGCGACGATTCGGCGCGCGATCCGGATCGCGTCGTGCTCGTCGGCGGCGAGGTGGTCGGCGAGTCCGGAGGTGCGGGCGTGCATCTCGGCGCCGCCCAGCGACTCCTCCGCGGCCTCCTCGCCGGTGGCCATCTTCACCAGCGGCGGCCCGCCGAGGAAGACCTGCGCGGCGCCCTTGACCATCACCGTGTGGTCGCTCATGCCGGGCACGTAGGCGCCGCCGGCGGTGGCGTTGCCGAACACCACGGCGACGGTCGGCTCGCGGCGGGCACTGGCGCGGGTGAGGTCGCGGAAGATCTGGCCGCCGGGGACGAAGATGTCCTTCTGGGTCGGCAGGTCGGCACCCGCGGACTCGACCAGCGAGATGGTCGGCAGCCCGTTCCGCTCGGCGACCTGGTGGGCGCGGAGCAGCTTCTTCAGCGTGTACGGGTTGGTCGCGCCGCCCTTGACGGTCGGGTCGTTGGCGACGACGAGCACCTCGGTGCCCTCGACGACGCCGACGCCGGTGACGACGCTGGCGCCGACGGTGTAGTCGCTGCCCCACCCGGCGAGCGGCGACAGCTCGAGGAACGCCGAGCCCTCGTCGACGAGCAGCTCGATGCGCTCACGGGCGGTGAGCTTGCCGCGGGCGCGGTGGCGGGCGACGTACTTCTCCCCGCCGCCGGCGACCGCCTTCGCGTGCTCGGCCCCCAGGGCCTCGAGCTGCTCCTGCATGGTGGTCATCGCGCTCCTCCGTAGCCGAGCAGGCCCGCTGCGAGGTCGGTCAGCACCTCGGTGGACCCGCCGCCGATCCCGAGCAGGCGGGCGTCGCGGTAGTGCCGCTCCACCTCGCCGCGGACGTAGCCCGCGCCGCCGTGCAGCTGGACCGCGGCGTCCGTCACGTACGCCGCGCACTCCACCGCCGTCTGCTTGGCCAGGCAGGCCTCGGCGACGACGTCGTCGCCCTGCAGGTGACGCGCGACGACGTGGTGGACGTAGGTGCGGGCGACCTCGACCTGGCGGTGCATCTCCACGAGCCGGTGGCGCACGACCTGGCGGCCGTTCAGCGGGCGCCCGAACGTCTCGCGGTCGCGGCACCACGCGGCGGTGAGGGCCAGTGCGCGTGCGGCGACGCCGTAGCCGTGGACGGCGAGGACGATCCGCTCGGTCACGAACTGCTCGGCGATCTGGGCGAAGCCGCTGCCCTCCGCACCGACGAGGTGGTCGACGGGCACGCGGACCGACTCGAAGGCGATCTCGCCGGTGTCCGAGCAGTGCCACCCCATCTTGGGCAGCGGGCCGGTGACCGTGACGCCGGGCCGGTCGGTCTCGACGACGAGCAGCGAGACACCGCCGGCCCCCGGCTGCCCGGTGCGGACCGCGACGGTGAGGAAGTCGGCGCGGACGGCGCTGGTGATGTAGGTCTTCGCGCCGTCGACGACGTACTCGTCGCCCTCCCTGACCGCCCGGGTGCGGAGGTGCGCGACGTCGGAGCCGCCGTCCGGCTCGGTGATCGCCAGCGACCCGATCGTCTCGCCGGCGAGGGTGGGACGGACGAAGCGGTCGACGAGGTCGGCGGAACCGTGCGCGGCGAGGTGGGGCAGCGCGATCCCGCCGGTGAACAGCGCCGCCAGGAGGCCGCTGGAGGCGCCCTCGGCGAGCATCCCCTCGGTCGCGGCGACGACGTCGGCGAGGTCGCCGCCCTGGCCGCCGACAGCCTCGGCGAACGAGATGCCGAGCAGGCCCTGCTTCGCCGCGGCGGCGTGGAGCTCGCGCGGGACGAGGCCGGCGGCCTCCCAGTCGTCGAGGTGGGGCGCGACCTCGCGCCGCGTGAACTCGGCGGCCATCGCGTGCAGGTCGGTCACAGGAGTCCTTCCGGGAGGTCGACGGAACGGCCGCGCGCCCACTCGCCGAGGCCCTTGGCCTGCGGGTCGAAGCGCGCGGAGGCGGCGACGCCGTCGCCGAGCAGGCCGGGCAGCAGGACGTTCACGCCGCCGAGGTTCGGCAGCGGGTGGACCTCGACGGCGAGGCCCTCGGCCTCCGGCAGCAGCGCGGTGACCCAGGCCGGGGTCGCCACGTCGAGCAGCCACGCCACGCGGTCGTCGTACGCCGGGTGGTCGTCGTGGCGCACCCACAGCCCGAGGTTCGCGTCGCCGCCCTTGTCGCCGGAGCGGGCGTGCACGAACGTCCCGAGCGGGGCCTTGGTGACGCTCACGGGGTCTCGTGGCTCCTCGCCAGGGCTCGTCGCGCCTCGACCTCCGGGCTCGTCGGAGGTCGAGGTGCGAGGGCCCCCCGGGCCCGAGCCACGAGACCCGGTGGGACGAGCACCTCCGTCGACCACCACCTCCCGCGCCCCGTCGTCGTGCACCACCACGGCCTCGACCTCGCCGCGTGCGACGTACGCCGCGCGGTGGACGCCGTACGGCGTGGCGGGCGCGGGAGGGGCGACGGGCGCGAAGCCGGGGTACGAGCCGAGCGCCAGGTCGACCACGGCGGCGGTGAAGGCACGGTCGACGGGTCCCTTGTCGGCGTCCCGGACGGTGCAGCGCAGGGTGCGCGAGGCGCCCTGCTGGGTGTCGGCGTCGGGGTCGGGGGCCGCGGAGCGGGTCCAGGTCACCGACGCGGCGCTCAGCCGGGGCTCGAGCTGCGCGCGGACCCAGGCTTCCTTGGCGTCCAGGTCGAGCCCGGTCAGGACGAGGTCGACGTGGTTGCGCATCCCGCCGAGCACGGAGACGGACACCTTCAGGGTCTCGGGCGGCGCCTCGCCGACGGTGCCGGAGACCCGGACCCGGTCCGGCCCGTCGGCCTCGAGCGCGACCGTGTCGAGCCGGACGGTGACGTCGGGGGTGAGGTAGCGCTCGGTCTGCACCTCGTAGACGAGCTGCGCGGTGACGGTGTCGACGGTGACGGCCCCGCCGGTGCCGGCCTGCTTGGTGACCACGCAGGAGCCGTCGGCGGCGACCTCGGCGAGCGGGAAGCCGAGCGGGGTCGCGTCGCGGGGCAGGTCGAGGAAGCCGGAGAAGTTGCCGCCGGTGGCGTGGGTGCCGCACTCGAGCACGTGCCCGGCGACGGTCGCGCCGGCGAGGGCGTCGAGGGCGGCCGGGTCGTCGTACGCCCAGCCGTGGTGCCACGCGGCGGGCCCGACGACGAGGGAGGCGTCCGCGCAGCGACCGGTGACGACGACCTGCGCGCCGCCGGCGAGGGCGGCGGTGATCGGGGCGGCGCCGAGGTAGGCGTTGGCGGTGAGCGCTCCCTCGGGCCAGGGGTGGCCGGAGACGCCGAGCGAGCGGACGTCGTCGCCCTCGACGTGGGCGACGGGGACGTCGAGGCCGAGCCCCCGCGCCGCCTCGCGGACCTTCTCGGCCAGCCCGGCGGGGTTGAGCCCGCCGGCGTTGACGACGAGGCGGGTTCCGCCCTCGACGAGGAGGCCGAGGCAGTCCTCGGCCTGACGCAGGAACGTGCGGGCGTAGCCGAGGCCCGCGTCCCGCAGCTGGTCGCGGCCGAGAATGAGCATGGTGAGCTCGGCGAGGTAGTCGCCGGTGAGGACGTCGGGTCGCGGGTCCCCGGTGAGCATCTCCCGCATCGCCGACAGGCGGTCGCCGTAGAAGCCGGAGCAGTTGCCGACGACCAGCGCGCCCGGGTCCGGCGCGCTCACGGGCGGGCCCCGCTGCCGGCGCCCGGAGGACCGGCGAAGCACTGGGCGACGTCGAGCCACCGCTCGGCGTCCGGGCCCTCGGCGACGAGGGCGAGCGCCGAGCGGGGACGGCGCTGGGTCACCCGCAGGCAGAAGTCGTACGCCGGGCCGGTGACGCGCTGCGTGGCGTCCTCGGGGCCCCACGTCCAGACCTCCCCGGACGGCGCGACGAGCTCGACGCGGACCTCGGCCTCCGGGGCGTCGAGCCCGTGGGCGGCGTACGCGAAGCGGCGGGTGCGGACCCCGAGGTGCGCGACGTGACGGATCCGGTCGGTCGGGGCGACCGGCGCGCCGAGTGCCTCGTGGACGTCCTGGGCGTGCGTCCAGGTCTCCATGAACCGCGCGGTCGCCATCGAGGTGGGCGACATCGGGGGGCCGAACCAGGGCATGCGGGTGCCGTCGGGGAGGTCCCGCAGCGCCGTCGCCAGGCCCTCGCGGGCAGCGAGCCAGCGGGCCCGGAGGTCGTCGGCGGTCACGGCGGCGCCGTCGGCCGCGGCGGCGTCGACGAAGCCGTCGGGGTCGTTCATGGCGCCGAGGACGACCTCGTCCCAGGGGTCCTTCTCGCCGGTCGCGGCCCGCGCCGCGAGGGTGGCGACCTCGTCGGTCCACGCCAGGTGGGCGACCTGGTGGGCGACGGTCCAGCCCGCGGCGGGCGTCGTACGGCGCCAGCCGGAGGCGTCGTCGGCGAGCCGGTGCACGCGCGCGTCGAGGGCGTCGGACTCGGCGGCGAGGTCGGCGAGGACCTCCTCCAGCACGCTCATGGCGTCTCCTGGCGTCGGTGCAGCGCGGCGTCGAGGACGGTCGCCCAGCGGTCGAGCACCCGCTCCCGGCGTGCGCTGTCGTCGGTGATGGTGGTCGCGAGGCCCAGGCCACGGGCGAGGTCGAGGGTCGCCTGCACGAGCTCGCGCTGCGCGGGGTCGGCGTCGTCGGCGCCGAGCAGCTCCACCGTCGTCCGGTGCAGCTGGCGGCCCATCCGCTGCTCCAGAGGGGCGACGGCCTCGAGCAGGGTGGGATCGGTACGGGCGGCGACCCACAGCTCGAGCGCCGCGGTGAAGACCGGCCCGGTGACGTGGTCGGCGAGCATGCCGAGGACCGCACGGGTCCGCCCGCTCCCCGACGGCATCGACTCCGCCGCCGCGGCGAGCTCCTCGCCGCGCAGGCTCGCGACGTGCTCCACCGCGGCCAGGACGAGGGCCGCCTTGGACGGGAAGTGGTGCAGCTGGGCCCCGCGGCTGACCCCGGCACGCTGCGAGACCAGCGTCGTCGAGGTGCCGGACCAGCCGCGCTCCACGAGGCACTCCACCGTCGCCTCCATCAGGCGCTGCCGCATGGCGCGGGTGCGCTCCGCCTGGGGGGTGCGGGTGGTCGTGGACACCCCCGCATCGTCACTGCCGACCGCACAAACAGTCAAGACTGTCTTTATCTGACGGCCCGGCCCATCCGGGTAGTCCGTGACGTCCTGCACCTCCCCGGGCCGCGGGAGGGTGCAGAACGTCACGGACTGTCCGCCCACGCCAGCCGCTGCCCCGCCGACCCCGAACCCGCGGGTTTGGGCCGCGTGGGAGGGGGCAGGAGACGGACCGCGGCTGAGAGACTCGGCCCGCCCTGACCCCGCACCCCGATCCCGAGGTCCCGATGTCCCAGTACGGCGCCCCTCCCCCGTCCGGCGAGCCCGGCCAGCCCGGCCAGCCCGGCGATGGCGACCGCACCCGCGTCCCGGGCGGCGGCACGCCGTCCGGCGAGCCCGCCCCTGCCTGGGAGCGGCCGACGCGGGGCCCGTCCGAGCCCGACCCGTGGGACCAGCCGGCGCCGCAGACGACCCAGCAGCAGCCCGCCCAGGAACCGTCGTACCAGCAGCCGGCCCAGCCGTCGTACCAGCAGCCCTACCAGCAGCAGCCCCCGCAGCAGCAGGGGTGGGACGGCCCGCAGCAGGCGTCGTACGACCAGGGCTATGCGCAGCCGTACCAGCAGGGCTACGAGCGGTCGGCGGGCCAGGCCGGTCCGTGGAGCACCTCGTCGTCCGGCGGCGGCGCGGCGGCCGCGGAGGCGAAGGGCCTGGTGGGGGCCCTGCTCGACTTCTCCTTCTCCACGTTCGTCACCGGCAGGATCGTCAAGGTCGTCTACGTCCTCGCGATCGTCGGGCTGGCGCTGGGCCTGCTCGGGTGGCTCGCCAGCGCGATCGCGACCGGCTCGCCGCTGTTCATCGTGTTCGCCCTCGTCGCCGGTCCGATCGGCTTCGTGGTCTACCTCTGCTTCGTCCGCATGACGCTCGAGCTCTTCCTCGCCATCACGCGCATGAGCGAGGACATCCGCGAACGGATGCCCGATGCGCGCGATCGCACCTAGTCTTCGTCCACCGCACCACACCCGAGAGGACCCACGCATGTCGCAGTACGGCAACGACCCCCAGGACCCGGGATACGGCAAGTCCGGCGACCCCTACGGCCAGCAGCAGGGTGGCTACGGCCAGCAGCCGGGCCAGTACGGGCAGCAGCCCGGGCAGCCCGGGCAGTACGGCCAGCAGCCCGACCAGTACGGCCAGCAGGGCTACGGCCAGCAGGGCGCGTACGGCGGCCAGCAGCCCGACCAGTACGGCCAGCAGGGCTACGGCCAGCAGCCCTACGGCGGCGGTTACGGCGGCTACGGCCAGGGGTACGGCGCCCCGCAGGGCGCCTACGCCCACTGGGGCAAGCGCGTCGGCGCCTACCTCATCGACTCGCTGCTGATCTTCCTCGGCTACATCCCGATCCTCATCGGCGCCGCGATCGCCGGCGCCTCGACCGACGCCCAGGGCAACGTCAGCGGCGGCGCGGTCGCCGTCGGCCTGATCCTCTACCTCGTCGGCCTGGTCGCGATGCTCGGCATCTTCATCTGGAACACCTGCCTCAAGCAGGGCAAGACCGGCTACTCGGTCGGCAAGGGCGTGCTCGGCATCAAGCTCGTCTCCGAGCAGACGGGCCAGCCCATCGGCGGCGGCATGGCGTTCGTGCGCCAGCTCGCGCACATCCTCGACTCGCTCCCCTGCTACCTCGGCTTCCTCTGGCCGCTGTGGGACCAGAAGCGTCAGACGTTCGCCGACAAGATCCTGAGCACCGTCGTCCTCGACCAGCCGAAGCAGGGCTGACCCGCTGCTGACATCCTCGATCGGGTGACGACCACCCTGATCACCGGCGCCAGCTCAGGGCTCGGCGCCGAGACCGCCCGACAGCTGGCCGCCCGCGGCCACGACCTGGCGTTGTGCGCACGGCGACTCGACCGGCTCGAGGTGCTGCGCGAGGAGATCCTCGCGCGGCACCCCGACCGACGGGTCGCCGTGCGTGCGTTGGACGTGACCGACGACGAGGCCGTGTTCGCCGTCGTCCGGGCGTTCCGCGACGAGCTCGGCACGCTGGACCGGGTCGTGGTCAACGCGGGCCTCGGCAAGGGCGCGCCGCTCGGGACCGGTCGGTACGACGTCAACCGCGAGACCGCCGTTACCAACTTCGTCGCCGGGCTCGCGCAGGTCGAGGCCGCGATGGAGGTCTTCCGCGACCAGGGCAGCGGCCACCTGGTGGTGGTCTCGTCGATGTCGGCGCTGCGCGGGCTGCCGCGCACGATGACGACGTACGCCGCCACGAAGGCCGGCATCGCGCACCTCGCCGAGGGGCTCCGCCTCGAGCTGCTCGACTCCCCCATCGACGTCACCGTGCTCTACCCGGGCTACATCGCCTCGGAGATGAACGACCGTTCCGATGGACGCGGCTCGGGGCCGCTGATGGCGTCGACCCGCCGCGGCGTGGCCTCGATGGTGCGGGCGATGGAGGCCCGCCGCGCGTCGGCGTACGTCCCCGGCCTGCCGTGGGCACCGCTCTCCGTCGTGATGCGCCACGCCCCTCTGCGCGTACTGCGCCGCATGGTCTGAGCGAGCGGGGGCGTTCGGGCCGACTCGCGCCTCTCACGACGTGCGTTCGAGCCGACTCGCGCCTCGAGAAGCGTGCGTTCGGGCCGACTCGCGGTCAGGGGGAGGTGAGGGAGGCGCGCTCGAGGTGGGAGTGGTCGTTGAACGAGACCAGGCTGAGGCCGCGGGGGGCGAGGGCCACCTTGGTGACCGACGAGTCGACGACGACCGCGGCCAGACGGCTCCAGGCGGCGGCGAGGTGGGTGGAGCCCTGCTCGGGGCCCCAGCCGGCCCACAGCGCCGTGGTCACCCAGCTGACGGGCCCGCCGCAGGTGACGACGACCGCGGTGGCGTCCGGGGCCATGCGGGCGATCAGGCCGAGCTTGGCGTGCGCCACCCGGCGGGCGAAGTCGCCGAACGACTCGTCGTAGTCCGCGTCGTGCGCGCCGGAGGCCCACCGCAGGAACGCCTGCTCGGTCCAGGCCTGGAACTCCTCGCGGGTGGGGTCGGCCCGGCCGAACGCGGGTTCGCACCGGGACAGCACGTGGAGGGTGTCGACGCCGTTCCAACCCTCGTCCTCGAGGGTGTCGACGGCCCCGGACGTCATCGCGTCCACGGTCTCGCGGTGCCGCGGCAGCGTGCCCGTGGCGACGATGTCGGGGTCGACGCCGTTGGCCGACATGGCACCGCCCAGGCGCCGTGCCTGCTGGCGGCCCAGGGCGGTCAGTCCACCCTCGGCGAGGCCCTCGTGCGACGCCTGGGCGTGCTTCACGAGGAGGATCACGCCCATGGCCACATCATCGTGGGAGGGGGCCCTCCCCCGTCGGCGAACCGGGGATTCTTTGCCTCGACCCCGGCAGCCACCACGACCGGGTCTCTGCGACCCTGTCCCCACCCCCCCTCGAGATCGCCACGAGATCCCCTTGGAGCGTCCAGTGAAGTCGTCCCGTCGGCGCCGCGCTGTCCTCGGGGTGGCTCCCCTCCTCGCCTGCCTCCTGCTCGCCGGCTGCGGGCTCGACGAGGCGGAGCAGACCGTCGCCGACGAGGTCCGTACGGCCCTGTCGAACGGGGACGACGACACCGACGCCCAGGACCTCGCCGACTGCACGGCCGAGCGGTGGGTCGGGGAGGCCGGTCTCGAGGCGCTCCGCAAGGACGGCCTCGTCGAGGGCGACACCGCGAACGTCGGCAACGTCCGCGCGACCGCCGACGGCGAGCGGTCGGTGTCCGAGCCGGTGGCCCGGGCGTACGCCGAGGCGCGGGTGTCCTGCCTCGACTACGACGCCGCCTCGACCGACGTGCGGGCCGCCCTGCCCGACGCGTCCGCGGAGACCCGCGACGACTACGCCGACTGCCTGCGCGAGATCTCCGACGACCTGCGCGAGGACGCGATCACCCAGCGCCTGCGCGGGCAGGGCGACGCGCAGCCGGTGACCCGCCTGGAGCAGCAGGAGCAGCGCTGCCTCCAGCAGGCCCGCGGCTGAGGCTCCCCGCGCGGCGGGGGTGGGCCGTCAGGCCGCCACGGTCGTGACCACCCCGGCACGGCGGACGGGGTCGACCCACACGTCACGCGCGCGCAGCAGCCGCACCGCCGACCACAGCAGGAACACCCCGGCGGTCACCAGGGGCACGGTCGGGTCCGGGGCGCGCGCCGTCACCGCGAACACCAGCCCGGTCAGCGTGGTGGTGAGCGCGAGCTTCGCCGAGTAGACGACCATCACCGCGGGCGGGGCGGGGGTGGCGCGGGCGCTGCGCAGGTCGACGGCGTACGGCGACCGCGCCGACCAGGTCATCGACGCCGACACCGCCTGCGCGACGACCACCACCCACACGGCGAGCACGGCGGCCAGCTCGGCGGAGGTGGGGGCCCCGGCCCGCAGGGCGGCCATGACGAGCGTGCCGCCGGAGGCGAGCAGGAGCGCCTCGGCGAGGACCAGGGCGCGCGCACCGAACACCAGGCCCGGTGCCACCGGCAGCGACTCGCGCCACAGCCCTCCGCGCCCGTCGAGGCACCACGCGTTGACCCCGAAGAGCAGCGCGCCGCCCGAGGCCACCAGGCCGGGCAGGATGATCGCGCTCTCCCAGGGCAGCGCGCCGAGGACGGCGATCAGCCCGGGCATCACGGCGAGCACGACGAGGCCGCGGCGCATCGGCACCGCGCGCCACACCGAGGCGCGGTCGAGGCGCAGCAGGGCTCCCACGTCGGTGCGGGGCGCCCGGCGCGGCGTCCGGCTGCCGGTCTCGGCGCGGACCTCCTCCCGCGGCGCCCGACGGGCGGCCACTCCGGCGGCCCACGCGCCGGCGACCACGGCCAGGACGGTGACGACGAGGAGCGTCGCCACCGTGGCCACCCAGAGACCGCTGAAGCCCGCCGGCCCGGCCACGCCCGCGCGGACGAGGACCTCGGTCGGCAGCGCGTCGAGCGCCTGCTGGGTGGTCCCGGTGACCTGGAGCGCGGCCACCGTCGCGACGAGCACCAGGCCGAGCGCACGGACGACCCAGACGCCGTACGGACGCCGGCGCAGCGCCTCGAGGAGCCACGCGAGGACCTGGACGACGGCGGTCGCGGCGAGCAGCCAGGCCACGACGACGCTCTGCGCGGCGACGAGGTGGGCCGGCCCCACGGCGTACGACGTGCCGCCGAGCAGCAGCCAGGCCTGCAGGATCCAGGCGATGTTGAGCGGCGCCAGCACCAGCGCGCCGAGGTGGTCGGTGGCGGCACTGACCGGGTACGGCGTCGCCTGCTCGCGCGGCAGCAGCTCGCGGCCGCCGCCGGACGCGATCGCGGAGGCGAGGGCGAGGCCGCCGAACGCGGCGTACCCGCTGGGGAGCAGGAGCAGGACGTCGAACGCGCGCCCCTGCCCGAGCCCGGGCCCCACGAAGGCGGGGACGACGACGACCGCGACGGTCAGGACGACCAGCACCGGGCCCAGCCGGCGGGCCGCCCGGCCATGGGCGAGACCGCCGCGCATCGCGAGCAGGGAGCCGACGTCGGCGACGTGCGAGCCGCCGGGGAGCCGGTCGAGGCGCCGGCCGCGGCCCGGCCGGGAGACCTCAGTCGAGGAGACCGCGGTAGACACGGGCGCCCTCCTCGCCGGACATCGCGGCGGCGTCCATGACCGCGACCTGCGCCCCGCCACGGAGGACGACGGCCTCGGCGCAGGCCTGGACCGCGAGCTCGCGCAGGTGGGTCGACAGCAGGACGGCGGCCCCGCGGGCGCGGGCGTCGGCGACGACGTCCATGGTCGCCTCGACGCCGACCGGGTCGACGCCGTCGAAGGGCTCGTCGAGCAGCAGCACCGACGGGTCGTGGAAGGCGGCGAGCAGCACCGACAGGCGCCGGCTCATGCCGTGGGAGAAGCCCGCGGTGACGCGGTGCGCCTCGGCGCCGAGCTCGAAGCGCTCCAGCAGCTCCCGGGCGCGGGGCTCCCAGTCGCGCATCCGGCGCAGCCGGGCGGCGAGCTGCAGGTGCTCCCACGGCGTCGCGCGCGGCACCAGGCCGCCGACGTCGGGGCAGTAGCCGATGGCGCGCTTCACCGCGAGCGGGTCGGCGACGACGTCGAGGCCGGCGACACGGACCGTCCCGGACGTCGGCGGCACCACGCCGGCCAGGACCCGCATCGTCGTGGACTTGCCGGCACCGTTGCGGCCGAGCAGGGCGGTGCTGGCCCCCGCCCCGGCCGTCAGGTGGACCCCGTCGACGGCCACCACGGGCCCGAAGCGGACGACGAGGTCACGGACCTCCACGGCAGGCGGGGAGGCAGGCGGGGCGCTCACCGGTCCAGTAGACCCGGCGAGCGCCCCTTTGTGGGCCGGAATCCGGGAAGGTGCCCGGAACGCGGGCTACGCCGGGAACGACTCCCCGGCCGCAGCCATCTCCCGCAGCCGGTCGGTCGGGCGGAACCGGTCGCCGTACGCCGCGGCGAGCTCGTCCGCCCGCGTCACGAAGGCGGCGAGGCCACGTTCGCCGGACACGGACTCGTAGCCGGTCATGAACTGCGCCGCGCCGCCGGTGTTGGCGGGGAAGCCGATGCCCATGATGGAGCCGATGTTGGCGGCCGCCGCGGAGGTGACGACGCCCTCCTCGAAGCACTTCGCGGTCTCGATCGCCTCGGCGAAGAGCATCCGCTCCTTCACGTCGGTGAACGGGACGGCATCGAGCCGCGAGCCGAACGTGTCGGCCAGGCCCGGCCAGAGGTTGGACCGCTTGCCGTCGGCGTACTCGTAGAACCCGGCGCCCTTCAGTCGCGAGGGCCGCTCGAGCTCCAGCATGCGGTCCACGACCGCGTCGCCCGCGTGGGCGGCGTACGGCGTCCCGTCCCGCTCGGCCGCGGCGGCGGTGGCTGCGCGGATCTTCTTCATCAGCTCCATGTTGAGCTCGTCGGAGAGCTGCAGCGGGCCGACGGGGTAGCCCGCCTGCATCGCGGCGCGCTCGATCGACATCGGCATGACGCCCTCGGCGAGCATCGCGAGGCCCTCGTTGACCATCGTGCCGATCACGCGGCTGGTGTAGAAGCCGCGGGAGTCGTTGACGACGATCGGGGTCTTCTTGATGGCCTGGACGACGTCGTACGCCGCGGCGAGGGCGGCGTCCGAGGTCTCCTTGCCGCGGATGATCTCGACCAGCGGCATCTTGTCGACCGGGCTGAAGAAGTGCAGGCCGATGAAGTCCGCCGGGCGGGAGACGCCGGCGGCGAGCTCGGTGATCGGCAGCGTCGAGGTGTTCGAGCAGAGCACCGCGCCGTCGGCGAGGTGCGGCTCGACCTCGGCGAACACCTTCGCCTTGAGCGCCGGGTCCTCGAAGACGGCCTCGATGACGAGGTCGCAGCCGGCGAGGTCGGCGGGGTCGGCGGTGGGGGTGATGAGGTCGAGCAGCGCCGCCTTCTTGTCCTCCGTCGACCGGCCGCGCGAGATGGCCTTGTCGAGGATCGACTCCGAGTAGGCCTTGCCGCGCTCGGCGTTGGCCTGCTCGACGTCCTTGAGGACGACGGGCATCCCGGCCTTCGCGCACACGTAGGCGATGCCCGCGCCCATCATCCCGGCGCCGAGGACGCCGACCTTGGTGGGCCGGAACCGCTCGTGGCCGTCGGGGCGCAGCGAGCCCGCGTTGATGGCCTGGAGGTCGAAGAAGAACGCCTGGATCATGTTCTTCGACTGCTGGCCGGTGATGAGCGAGGTCAGGTAGCGCGACTCGATGCGGCTCGCGGTGTCGACGTCGACCTGCGCCCCCTCGACGGCGGCGGACAGGATCGCCCGCTGCGCGCGGTAGACCGCGCCCTTGCTCTGCTGGCGCAGCAGCGCCGGGAACGCGGGCAGGAACTGCGCGAGCTTCGGCGTGGACGGCGTCCCGCCCGGCATGCGGTAGCCGCCGCGGTCCCAGGGCTTGCTCGCCGCCTCGGGGTCCGAGCGGTGGTCGAGGATCCACCCCTTCGCGGCGGGGACCAGGTCGTCCTTGGACGCGACCAGCTCGTCGACCAGGCCCTTCTCCTGGGCCTGCGCCGGGCGGAAGCGGGTGCCGGGCAGCAGCACGTCCATCAGGGCGGACTGCAGGCCGAGCATCCGGACGAGGCGGGTGACGCCACCGCCGCCGGGCAGCAGGCCGAGGGTCGCCTCGGGCAGGCCCAGCTGCACGCTCGGGTCGTCCCACGCGATGCGGTGGTGCGCGGCGAGCGCGATCTCGAGGCCGCCACCGAGGGCGGCGCCGTTGATCGCGGCCACCACGGGCTTGCCGAGGGTCTCCAGGCGGCGCAGCGCGGCCTTGACCTCCTCGACGGTCGCGAACAGCTGCGGCGCGTCCTCGGGGGTGGTGGCCTGCATCTGGCCGAGGTTGCCGCCGGCGAAGAAGGTCTTCTTCGCGCTCGCGATCACGACGCCCGTGACGTCGTCGACCTCGGCGTGCAGCCGGTCGACCGCCGCGGTCATCGAGCTGCGGTACAGGTCGTTCATGGTGTTCGCGCTGGCGTGCGGGTCGTCCAGCGTGAGGGTCACGATGCCCTCGGAGTCACGGTCGTAGCGGACCGCGGTCTCCTGAGCTGTTTCGGTGGTCATGGGTTCTCCTCGTACGGCGCGTCGCCGCGCTCTCGCTTGTTGTCCCACCGGTCGTGGTTGCGGCGGTGGGGGCGGCTGCTTGTCGTCTCACCGGGTCTCGACACGCTCGTCGCGGCTTCGTTCCTCAGCCGCGGTCGCTGCTCGACCACCGATGAAAGAGCCTGATCTCGTTCCTCGATCAGACTCTTTCGACCACGGTGGCGATGCCCATGCCTCCACCCACGCAGAGCGTGGCGAGGCCGCGCCGCAGGTCGCGACGCTCGAGCTCGTCGACGAGGGTGCCGAGGATCATCGCGCCGGTGGCGCCGAGGGGGTGGCCCATGGCGATGGCGCCGCCGTTGACGTTGGTGATCTCGTGGCTGATCCCCATGTCGGCCATGAACCGCATGGCGACCGCGGCGAACGCCTCGTTGATCTCCCACAGGTCGATGTCCGCGACGTCGAGGCCGGCGCGCGAGAGCGCCTTGCGGGCCGCGGGGGCGGGGCCGGTGAGCATGATCGTCGGGTCCGCGCCGGAGACGGCGGTGGCGAGCACCCGGGCGCGCGGGGTCAGGCCGGCCTGCTCGCCGGCGTACTCGGAGCCGATGAGCATGAGCGCGGCGCCGTCGACGATGCCCGACGAGTTGCCGGCGTGGTGGACGTGGTCGATGCGCTCGACCCAGTGGTACTTCTCGAGCGCCACGTCGTCGAAGCCGGCCTCGGCGCCGATCTTCGCGAAGCTCGGGCGCAGCCCGGCCAGCGTCTCCGGCGTGGTGTCGGGGCGGACGAGCTCGTCGTGGTCGAGCACGGTCAGCCCGTTGCGGTCCGCGACCGGGACGACGGAGCGCGAGAAGCGGCCGTCGGCCCACGCCTTGGCGGCGCGGGCGTGGGACTCGGTGGCGTAGGCGTCGACGTCGTCGCGCGACCAGCCGCCGAGGGTGGCGATGAGGTCGGCGCCGATGCCCTGCGGCACGAAGCCGGTGGTCAGCGCGGTGGCCGGGTCCATCGCCCAGGCGCCGCCGTCGGAGGCCATCGGCACGCGGCTCATGGACTCCACTCCGCCGGCGAGGATCAGGTCCTCGAAGCCGCTGCGGATGCGCTGCGCGGCCTGGTTGACGGCCTCGAGGCCGGAGGCGCAGAAGCGGTTGAGCTGCACGCCCGCGACGGTCTCGGGGTAGCCCGCGGCCAGCGCGGCGGTCTTGGCGATGTCGCTGCCCTGGTCGCCGACCGGGGTCACGACGCCGAGGACGACGTCGTCGACGAGGGCGGGGTCGAGGCCGGGGTTGCGCTTCCGGGTCTCGTCGAGCAGGCCGACGACGAGGTCGATCGGCTTGACCTCGTGCAGCGCACCGGAGGCCTTGCCCTTGCCGCGCGGGGTGCGGAGGTGGTCGTAGACGAAGGCGTCGGGCACGCCCGAGCCGGGAGTGGGGCGGGTCATGTCGCGATCATGACACCAGTGCTGTCACGATTGAAAGGTGAGCAGCACCACGCCGTACGACGCCGGGCCGGCCGACGCCGACCGTCCGGACCTCCCCGGCGCCCCCCTCCTGACCCTCGCCGACCTCACCGCACGGGTCGGGATGAGCGTCCGGACCGTGCGCTTCTACACGACCCGCGGGCTGGTCCCGCCCCCGATCCGGCGGGGCCGGTCGGGCTTCTACACCCCGCAGCACGTCGCCCGGCTGGGCCTGATCGCGGACCTCCAGGAGTACGGCTTCACCCTCGCCGCGATCGAGGACTACCTCGCCCGCGTGCCCGCCGAGGCGAGCGTCGACGAGCTGGCCCTGCAGCGCACGATGCTCGCGCCGTGGGTCACCCCCGGGCCGGGCGTCCTGACGCGCGCCGAGATCACGGAGCGCGCCGGGCGCCCGCTGAGCGCGGAGGACCTCGAGGTCCTCGTCTCCCTCGGCATCCTCGACCCGGTCGAGGGCGACACCGAGGGCTACCGGGTCTCGCTGTCCCAGCTCGCGATCGGCGTGGACCTGCTCGAGCTGGGCTTCCCGCCCGAGGCGGCCCGCGCGGCGGCCCAGGTGTACGTCGAGCACGGGCGCGCGGTCGCCGCGGAGCTGCACGAGGTGTTCCGGCGCCAGGTGTGGCCGGCGTACCGGCACTCGGGCGCGCCGCCGGAGATGCTGCGCCAGGTCGTCGAGCGGCTGCGCCCGCTGTCGGTGGCGGCGCTCGGCCACGCCTACCAGGCCGCGATGGACGACCAGCAGCGCGGCTCCGTCGAGCGGAGGGCCGCTGGGTACCGTCCCGGCATGGCTGAGAAGAAGGCGTCGAAGGAGAACCGCGACAACCCCTCGCTGAAGGACCCCGAGCTGTACGAGGAGCTCCGGGACCAGGGCAACAGCAAGGAGAAGGCCGCCCGCATCTCCAACGCGAAGGCCCGCTCCGACGCGGGCGACGGCCCCGACCCGAGCAAGCGGGGCGGCAAGCACCCGTCGTACGAGGAGTGGACCGTCGACGAGCTGCGCGAGCGTGCGGCCGAGCTCGACGTCGAGGGCCGGTCGTCGATGACGAAGGACGACCTCGTGGACGCCCTGCGCAACCACTGACACCCTCGGACGGCATGAAGTTCCTGCTGCTCTTCTGGACAGAGCCGGTGCCCGAGGGCGGGCAGTACGCCGAGGGGCTCGGCACCGAGGCCGACTACCGGGCCTGGACCGAGTTCGAGGCGCGCCTGAAGGCCGACGGCACGTACGTCGACTCCGGCGACCTCGAGCCCCCGGCCGGCGATCGCCACGTGCGCCCCGACCTCGCCGCCGACCGTGACGTGCCGGCCCCGACCGCGGACGGGCCGGTCGTGAGCGGCTACTACGTCGTCGAGGTCGCCGACGCGGACGCCGCCCGGGCGGTCGCGGCGTCGGTGCCGCTGTACGGCACGGTCGAGGTGCGTCCCGTCGTGGACTACAGCGCCTGGTCCTGACCGGGCCTCGCGCGACCACCGCGGGACGGGCGCGACCGGGCCCGCCGCGTACGACGGGCCTCGCGGCCCGCCTCGAGCAGGACGGCACGACGGGCTCGGGCGAGCTCCTCGGGCAGGTGGGTCATGGCGGCTCCTCGTGGACTGGCTGAGGCCTCCACCGTAGATCCGCACGTGTTGTTGCGCAAGCAGTCTTGCGCAACAACACGTGCGTTACTCTCGCCCCGTGCCCGAGCAGCCCGTCGTCGACCCCGCCGTCCTGCGCGCGGTCTCGCACCCGGTGCGCAACCGGGTCCTCGCGGAGCTCCACGCCGCCGGGCCGCTGCGCGCCGCCGACGTCGCGCAGGCCCTCGACATCCCCGCCAACCAGGCGAGCTTCCACCTGCGTCAGCTCGCGAAGTACGGGCTCGTCGTCGAGGCACCGGAGGCGGCCCGCGACGGGCGGGACCGGGTGTGGAAGCCGGCGGCGTACGAGGGCCTCCACCTCGACCTGACCCGCCTCGAGCGGACCCCCGAGGGGCGGGCGGCGGGCGACGTCTACCGACGGCAGCTGGGGGCGACGCTGACCGAGTCCGTGGCACGGGCCGTGCGGAGGCACGAGTCCGAGCGGCGCGGGGTCACGGTCTCGGACGCCGCCGTCCGCCTCACCGAGGACGAGGCGCGGGCGCTCGCGAGCGAGGTGATCGCCGTCGTCGAGCGGTACGCCGAGCGGACCCGCGGCGCCACCGACGGCGCGCACCGGCGGACCTTCCAGGTGCTGCAGGTCGTGCAGCCGCACGACCAGGACGACTGAGCCGGCCCGGCACCGCTCGGCCCAGGTGCCCGGGCCGGGGTCAGGCTGGACCCATGACCTCGCACCCCGCGCACGAGCCGGCGCCCGAGATGGCGGTGACCGTCCGCGGCCTCCGCAAGTCGTACGGCGACCGCGTGGTCGTCGACGACCTCGACCTCGACGTCCCCGCGGGCCGGGTCGTCGGGCTGATCGGCGCCAACGGCGCCGGCAAGACCACCACCGTCGAGTGCCTCCAGGGCCTGCGGCGTCCGGACGCCGGCGAGATCCGTGTCCTCGGCCTCGACCCCCGTCGTGACGCCCAGGCGCTGCGGAGGGTGGTCGGCAGCCAGCTCCAGTCCTCCGCGCTGCCCGACCGGCTCCGCGTGGGCGAGGCCGTGCGACTCTTCGCCGAGACCGGCGCCCGGGACCCCGACGAGCTGCTCGAGCGGTTCGGGCTCGCCGGCAAGCGGCGCACCCCCTTCGCCGGCATGAGCGGCGGCGAGCAGCAACGACTGTTCCTCGTCCTGGCCCTGCTGAACCGGCCCCGGCTCGTGATCCTCGACGAGCTGACCCAGGGCCTGGACCCCGCGGCCCGCCGCGAGGTGTGGGCCTCGGTGGCGCAGCTGCGCGAGGAGGGCACCACCGTCCTCCTCGTCACCCACGAGCTGGCGGAGGCGGAGGCGCTCTGCGACCACGTCGTCGCGATGCGCGACGGACGCGTGCTCGACGCGGGGTCGCCCGCAGCGCTCGTCGCCCGCCACGCCTCCGGCGCCACGACCACCTTCACCGGGCCACCCGGTGCGGTCGACGTCCTGCGCACCCTGCCCGGCGTACGCCGTGCCACCGCCGCCGACGGGTTGGTCCGCGTGGAGGGCGACCGCGCCAGCATCGCCCACGTCGGCGCCTGGCTCGTGGCCCGCGCCCCCGAGGCCGGCGGCGTCCCCGCCGACCTCACCGTCGACGTGCCCGACCTCGAGTCGGCGCTGCTCAGCCTGCTCGAGTCCCCGGACCCGGCGCCCGACCCGCCCACCCTGACCGGAGTCGCCCCATGAGCACCGCCGCCACCCGGGTCCCCTCGGTCACCCGACGCCTCGTCGTCACCGAGCTGCGGCTGCTGCTGCGCGAGCCGATGACGCTGACGTTCGTGTTCGTCTTCCCCGTGGTGACGATGCTGATCATCGGCGGGGCGTTCGGCACCGAGCCCGACGAGGTGTTCCCGGTGAACCCGAGCCAGTGGTACGTCGCGGCCTACCTCGCGACCGTCATCGGCAGCACCGGCCTCGTCATGGTGCCGGTGCACCTCGCGGCGTACCGGGAGCGCGGGGTGCTGCGGCGCTTCGCCGCCGCCGGGTTCCCGCGCTGGTCCTTCGCTGCCGCGCAGCTGGTGGTCGGCGCGGTGACCTGCCTGCTCGGCATCGGCGCGCTGCTGCTCGTCGCGGAGCCGGTGTACGGCGTCCCCGCGGTCGAGGACCTGCCCCGGACCCTGGCCGGGGTCGGCGCCGGCATGCTGCTCTTCCTCGCGCTCGGCACCCTGCTCGGCTCGCTGCTCCCCTCGGCGCGGGCGGCCCAGGCGGTCGGGCTGATGCTGTTCGTGCCGTCGTTCCTGCTGGGCGGCGGCGGTCCCCCGCCGGAGGCGATGAGCGAGACCCTGTCGAGCATCAGCGAGTGGACGCCGCTGTCCCTGGTCACCGACTCGATCCGCGACCCCTGGCTGGGGCTCGGCGACGGGACCTCCGACCTCCTCGTCGTCTGCGTCCTCGCCGTCGTGGCCCTCGCGGCCTCGGCACGCCGTACCTCGCTGTGACGACCGCCCGGCCCGGCCCCCGCTCGATGTAACGCGGTGTTACTGCCACTCCAGTAGGCGTGGGCGGGCCGTTTGACGCCGTACGACCGCGGTAGTGCCAGGGGACCGCGGCAGTTGTCCACAGGGTCCGGGATCGGTGGCGTGACCGGGCCCGCGCCCGGGCAGGACCTCCGCCATGAAGCCCGAGCTCCGCGCCCTCGCCGCGACCCAGCGCGGCCTGGTCACCCGCCGCCAGTGCCACGACGCGGGCTACCGCGACAGCGAGCTGAGGCAGCTGACCCGGCCGCGGGGAGCATGGGTGGTCGTGCGCGCCGGGGTGTACGTCGAGCGCGTGCTGTGGGAGGCGTCGAGCGGGCCCGACCGGCTCGTGCTCGGGGACGTCGCCGCACACCTCGTGGTCCGGGTCCCCCACGTGATGAGCCACGACTCCGCCGCCCGCGGGCTCTCCGTCCCGCTGCTCGCGGGCGACGCCACGCAGCCGCACCTGACCCGGGACGGCCTGCGCGGCACCCGAACGGAGGCGGGCATCAAGCACCACTCGGGCCTCGCGGCCCTGACCGACGTCCGCTCCGCGCGGCCGCTGCGGCTGACGTCGCCGGCGCGGACCGCCCTCGACGTCGCCCGCGAGCACGGCCTGGACGCCGGCGTGGTCGCGGTCGACCACGTCCGGTCCCGCGGGGTGACGATGGAGGCGCTGACCGGCCAGCTCGACCTGATGTCGTCGTGGCCGCACGTGCACACCGTGCGCCACGCCCTCGCCCTGAGCGATCCCCGCGCCGAGAGCGTGGCCGAGTCCCTCGGTCGGCTGCTGCTGGTCGAGATGGGGTTCACCGACATCGACGTCGGCTGGCCCGTCGCCGTCGGTGGTCACGTCTTCTGGGTCGACCTCCGCGTCGGCTGCCACCTCGTCGAGGTCGACGGCCTGGCGAAGTACGTCGGCCGCGCCGCCGGCGGCCTGGCCGACCGTCCCACCCGGTCCGTCCTGCGCGACGAGCGCCGGCGGCAGGCGGCCATCTGCTCCGTGGGACTGGGCATGTCGCGCGTGATGCCCGACGACCTCCGCGGCCGCGCCCGTGAGCGGGCGAAGGAGCAGATCGCGGCCGAGCACGCCGTCACCGTCGCCCGCTTCGGGGAGACGCTGCCCGCGCACCTGGCCGAGCAGGCCGCGCGCATCCGTCGTACGACGCCGCGCCGGCTGGCCGGCTGAGTCGGCCGAGCCCGTCTACCGCGGCCTCCTGGCACTTCCGCGGTCGTACGGCGCGCAACAGCCCGCCCAGGCCAACTGGAGTGGCAGTAACACCGCGTTACAGCGGCCGACGCCCCGCCCGGGCCAGGCCGAGCAGGACGACGGCGCCGAGGAGGAACCAGCCCTCGACGGCGACGAGCACGGGCGGGGAGGAGACGCCGCCGGTCGTGGCGGCCTCGAGGGCGAGGCCGGTGACGCCGACCGCGCCGCGGAGGGCGAGCAGGACGCCGAGGACCAGCAGGACGCGCCGGAACCGCACCGCGAGGCGGGTGCGGCCGGACAGGCCCGACAAGTCAACGACGCCGAGGCCGATCCCGGCGAGGCAGAGCACGACGGTGGCGGCGTTGTACGCCGCGAACCACGGCGTGGCGAACGCCGCGTCGGCGTCCGCGGCGCTCGCGCCGAGGCCCGCGCGACCGCCGGCCGCCCAGTACAGGTGCGGCACGGCGAACACCGCGCACCAGCCCACGAGCCCGGTCAGCCAGCCCCTCACGGGGTCAGTATCAGGCCCGGGCAGGCGCAGTGCGGAACGTCAGCGGCGCCCGGAGCTGAAGGACGCGGGGCTGTGCGAGCCGCCCGAGGCGGAGCCGCCGCCGCCGGAGCGACGACGGGGACCGCCGGAGCGACCGCCGCCCGAGCCCTGGCCGGCGGGCTTGCGCCCACCACCGGAGGAGGACCCGCCGGAGCCGGTGCCACCGCCGCCACGGCGACGGTTGCGGCCGCCGCCACCGGAGGAGCCGGGGCCCTCGCCGTTCGAGCGGCGCTGCTGCGCCGGGGCCTCGATGGTGATGCCGCCGTGGACGAGCTCGCGCGCGCCGGGGGCGAGCTGGGCCAGCACCGGGTGGCGGGCGTCGTTGACCTTGGTCGTGGTCGGCGTGATGCCGGCCGCGCGGGTCAGCGCGCGGACGTCGCGGACCTGCTCGTCGAGCATCAGCGTGATGACGGTGCCCGCGGCGCCGGCGCGCGCCGTACGGCCGGAGCGGTGGAGGTACGCCTTGTGCTCGACCGGCGGGTCGGCGTGGATGACCAGCGCGACGTCGTCGACGTGGATGCCGCGGGCGGCGATGTCGGTCGCGACGAGCGTCTGGGCCTTGCCGGAGTGGAAGGCATCCATGTTGCGGGTGCGGGCGCCCTGCGACAGGTTGCCGTGCAGCTCGACGGCGGGGACGCCGCGCTTGTTGAGCTGCTTGGCCAGGCCCTTGGCGCCGTGCTTGGTGCGGGTGAAGACCACGGTGCGCCCGGGGGCGGAGGTGAGGTCGGCCAGCACGTCGACACGGGAGTCCCGGCTGCCGAGGTGGAGCACGTGGTGGCTCATCTGGCTGACCGGGGCCTGCACGGAGTCGGCCTCGTGGGTGACGGGCTTGCGCAGGAACTTCTGCACCAGCACGTCGATGGCGTTGTCGAGCGTCGCGGAGAACAGCAGGCGCTGGCCGTCGCGGGCGGTGGCCGTCAGGAGGCGACGCACGGCGGGCAGGAACCCGAGGTCGGCCATGTGGTCCGCCTCGTCGAGCACGGTGATGGAGACGTCGGCGAGCGAGACGTGGCCCTGCTTCATCAGGTCCTCGAGGCGACCGGGGCAGGCGAGGACGACGTCCGCGCCGCGCTTCAGGCCGGTGACCTGCGGGCCCTGGCCCACGCCGCCGAAGACGGTCTGCGTGGTGAGGCCGGCGGTCCTCGCCAGCGGGTCGAGGGCCTCCTTGATCTGGCCGACGAGCTCGCGCGTCGGGGCCAGGATCAGCGCGCGGGGCCGGCCCGGCTTGGTCCGGCGGCTCTCGGCGCTCAGCCGCGCCACGAGGGGCAGCAGGAAGGCGTAGGTCTTGCCGGAGCCGGTGCGGCCGCGACCGAGGACGTCGCGCCCGGCCAGGGAGTCCGGCAGCGTCGCGGCCTGGATCGGGGTGGGGCTGGTGATGCCGCGCTCGGCGAGCACGGCGGAGAGGGTCTCGGGCACGCCGAGCTGGGTGAAGTCTGAGGACACGGGGTATCGCTTCCGTCGTGGGTGTGGTGCCCGCGTCGGGACCGAGGCTCGACGGACCGGCGAGACGCCGTGTGTCCGGAGCCCGGGTGCGGGCCGTGGGTCCAGACTACGGGCCGGGCCGAGAGGTCCGTGAATCCCTGACCACCGCCGCCCGCCCCGTGACCTGCTGAAACTCGGTGGACCCCGGCGCTGCGGGCCGTCAGCGTGGACGCCATGACCAGGATCACGTTCACCGGCGTCCGGCTGCTCGACGGCGTGCGACGGCAGGCGGCCGTCGACGTCCACGTCGACGGTGGGGAGGTGCTGGACGTGACCGCCCCCGGCGCCCGCCCGCCGGAGGGCGAGGCCGTCCCGGGCGCCGGCCGGACCCTCCTGCCAGGACTGATCGACTGCCACGTCCACCTCGTGCCGGGCTCGCTGCGCATGTCGGCGGCGTACGGCGTGACCACGGTGCTCGACATGTTCAGCCGCCCCGACGACCTGGCGGGCGCCGACCTCGGACCGGGACGCGCGAGCCTGCGGACCTCCGGCGTCGGCGCGACCGCGCCCGGCGGTCATCCCACGCTGGCCTACGGGCCGTTCCCGACGGTCGCGGGACCGGCGGACGCCGACGCGTTCGTCGCCGCCCGCGTCGCGGAGGGGGCACACCACCTCAAGGTGCTCCTCGAGGGCCGCCACGGCCTGCCCGCGCTCGACGAGGCGACCCTGCGCGCCCTCTGCGACGCCGCCCACGCCCGCGGCCTCGTGGTGGCCGCGCACGTCTCGTCCGCCGCCGACGCCGTCCTCGTGGCGCGGTGCGGCGCGGACGTGCTCGCGCACGCGCCGTACGACCGGTTGGCGCCCGACCAGGTCGGCGAGCTGGCGCAGCGGCTGCGCGGCGTGGTGGCGACGCTGTCGCTGTTCGACGCCTGGCCGACGCCCGCGGGGCCCCTGCCGCTGGCGGCCGACCCCGTCCTCGGGGGCCTGCTCACCCCGGCCTGGCGCGACCTGCTGCGCGCGCAGGCGACGCGGTGGATGCCACCCGGTCCGCCCGACGACACCGAGCGCACGGCGAACGTGCTCGCCCTGCACCGCGCGGGCCTGCCGGTGCTGGCGGGCACGGACAGCCCCAACCCGGGGCTCGTGCCGGGCCTGAGCCTGCACCGCGAGCTCGCCCGGCTCGTCGACGCCGGGCTGACGCCGCTCGAGGCGCTGGTAGGCGCCACGTCGGCCGCGGCCGAGGTGTTCGGCCTGGCCGACCGTGGCCGGGTCGCCCCCGGGCTGCGCGCCGACCTGCTGCTCGTCGAGGGCGACCCCACCCGGGACGTCACCGACTCCGGGAGGGTCGTGGCGACCTGGGTGGCCGGTCAGCGCGTGGACGCCTCCGGGCTCGCCGGCTCCGCGGAGGAGACCCGCGGCCTGGACTGGCTGGCCGCCATGACCACCCGCATCGTCGCGGGCCTGCGGGCGAAGGGCGTCATGGTCGACCCCGGCGAGGACGCCGGTCCGCGCGACGTCGTCCGCGACGAGGACGGCGAGCTGCTGGGTCGCGTGGTCCCGACGCCGCAGGGCTGGGTGCCGACGACGACGTTCGGCGCAGCGCTGTCGGGTCCGAGCGACGACGAGACCGCCGAGGCCGTGCTCCGCGAGCGCGGGATGGCCGTGCTCGCGGAGCCGTGGCTGCTCGTCCGCGACGGCGGCGAGCCGACCGACGTCCTGCTCCTGGAGGTCCACGACGACCGGGTGCGCCTGCGGCCGGTGTGGCCGGACGAGGACGACGACCCGGCCGGCGAGTGGGTCGAGGTCGCGGCGCTCGGCGAGGGAGGGCTCAGGCCAGCACGGCGGTGACCTTGAGCTCGACGAGCTGCTCCGGGGTGAAGAGGCTCGCGACGCCGATCAGCGTCGCGGGCGGGGTGTGGGTGGTGCCCACCCGCGCCGCGCCCCGGGCCATGCCCTCGACCAGCGCCGGCACCTTGTCGGCCGACCAGTCCACGACGTACGCCGTGAGGTCGACGACGTCCTCGATCGAGCCGCCCGCCCCGGCGAGGGCGGTGGCGACGTTGGCGTAGCACTGCTCGATCTGGGCGGCCAGGTCGCCGACGCCGACGGGCGTGCCGTCGGCGTCCTGGGAGACCTGGCCGGCCAGGGAGACGAGGCGGGAGCCGGTCGCGACCGACACCTGGTGGTAGAGGCCCGTGACGGGGAGGCCGGGGACGTCGTACGTGGTTATTTCACTCATGAAATGAACGCTACACCCGATCGCTTCATCTGTGAAGTAATCTCTGTCCATGACCGACGACCCGTGGCTCACCGAGCCCCAGAAGGACGGCTGGTCGGCCCTCGGGTCGTTGGTGATGCTCGTGCCGACCCGGGTCGAGGCCGCGCAGCGCAGCAGCGGGCTGTCGCTGTTCGAGTACCTCGTGCTGAGCGGGATCTCGGAGGCGCCCGACCTCACGCTGCGGATGGGCGAGCTCGCCTACCTCTCCGGCGGGGCGCCGTCCCGGCTCTCCAACGCCGCGAAGCGCTTCGAGGACCGCGGCTGGCTGACCCGGCGACCCGACCCGGACGACGGGCGGGCGACCCTGGCGACGCTGACCGACGAGGGGCTGGCCGTGGTGCGCGCCGCCGCGCCCGTCCACGCCCGGGCCGTCCGCGAGGTCGTCGTCGACCGGCTGGACGACGACGACCTCGCGGCGCTGGTCAGGATCGCGGCGCGCCTGGGGACCTGGGCGCCCCCGGACTGAGCGGGGCGACCATCGACTCGACCACGGCGACCGCGGCGTCGGCCCCACCGGCCGCGGCGAGCTCCGCCGCGAGCGCGCGGGACCGCGCGGCCACGGCGGGCGAGGTGACCTGCGTCAGGGCCCGGCGCAGGTCGGCGACCGTGGCGGTCGCGGAGTCCAGGCGCACCGCGACCCCGGCCGCGACGAGGGCGTCGGCGTTGTCGAACTGGTCGACGTCCTGCGGCACGGCGACCATCGGCGTCGCCGTGGCCAGGCCCTCGCTCGACCCGCCCATCCCGGCGTGCGTCACGAACGCGTCCGCGTGCTCGAGGACCTCCAGCTGCGGCACCCACGGGACGATCTCGACGTCCTCGGGCACCGGGCGCCCGTCGGTGAGGACCGCCGGGTCGACGTGTCGCCCGACCTGGAGCACGAGGTGCCAGCCGGGCCGTCCGCCGTACGCCTCGAGGCAGCGGCGGTAGAAGTCCGGGTGCGCGGTGAACGCCGTGCCGAGCGAGACGAGCAGCACCCGCCGCCCGGTCGGTGGGGTCCAGGCGCCGGGGACCGGACGGCGCAGCGCGGGGCCCGTGAAGGTGTACGTCGCGCGGTCGACCCGGTCGGCGTGCGGCTGCATCACCTCGGGCACCAGGACGACGCACCGGGACGGTCGTCCCAGGTACGCCAGCGCGTCGGTGGTGACGCCGTGCTCGGCGAGCATCGCCTGCTGCCGCGCCAGGTACGCCGCCCCGCGGGGGTCGGCGCGGACGCCGTCCCAGAAGGCGCCGAGGTCGTCCTCGTAGCCCTCCCACGCGACGTACGTCGGCGAGAGCTGCAGCGTCGGCACGCCGCGCGCGTCGGCCAGGAGCCGGCCGGGGACCCCGGCGATGTCGTGGAGCAGGAGGTCGGGGCGGTCCGCGGCGAACACCTCACGGACGACCGGGAGCATCGCCTCGTACTCGTCCTGGAACGCGGCGAGGTGGTCGACCGCGTCGCCGTCGAACGCCTCCTCCGGCGGGCCGTCGGCGCCGGCGTGGTTGGCCCGCGGGAGCACCGACACGTACGGCGCCAGCCGGGCCCCGGTGCTCTCGACGACGTCGCGGAACGAGGCGTCGTTGACGTAGGTGACCCGGTGGCCGCGCTCGACCAGCCGACGGAGCACCTCGAGGCTCGGGTTCACGTGGCCGGGCGCGGGGATGCTGACCATGACGAGGTGGGCCACGACGACCTCCTGGGCTCTCGGCAAAACGAAACGGTGCGTATCGTTTCGCTACCGTAGCCTGAGCGCGTGTCCCCTGACGACCCCGGCCGGCGACGGTCCTCGCGATCGACCGCGGCGATCCTCGAGGCGGCCCTGGCACTGGCGGCCGAACGGCCGTACCCGCAGGTCACCGTCGAGTCGATCGCGGCGCGCGCCGGCGTCAGCAAGGCCACGATCTACCGCTGGTGGCCCTCCCGCGGGGCGGTGCTCGTGGACGCCCTGGCCGCGCGCAACGCACGGGACGTCGCGTACGGGCTGCCCGACACCGGCGACCTGCGCGGCGACCTCGCCGTGGTCCTGCGCGGCGTCGTCGACGAGCTCGCCGACCCCGCCTGGGACGCACTGCTGCGCGCCCTCACCGTCGAGACGCTGCAGGACGACACCCTGCGGTCCCAGGTGCTCGCCACGATCTTCACGCCCCAGCTCGAGGCGTTCGCCGCCCGCTTCGCCGTGGCCCGCGCCGCGGGCCAGGTCGGCGACGACGTCGACGACCTGGCCGCCCTCGAGCTCGTCGTCGCCCCCGTGTTCCACCGGTGGCAGCAGGGCTCCGGGAGCCTCACCCACGCCTACGCCGACGGGGTCGCCGCCCGCGCCTGCCGGGCGCTGGCACCGGCAGACCGGCCCGACGCGGAGGGGTGAGGCTCAGCTCAGCCGGACGAGCGCCTGCACCGGCGTGTGGTCGCTGGGCCAGCGGTCCTCCCCGCGCCGGGTGTCGTACGTCGTGGCGTTGATCGCCGCCCGGCGGACCCGCACCCCGTCGGTCGCGAGCACCCAGTCGATGCGCCGCTCACCCTCCACGGGGGCGGCGTAGTTCGGGAAGGTGCCCCACGCCGGGGTGAGGCGCTTCTGCGCCGTCCCCCACGTGTCCGTCGTGGTGCCGTCGCCGGTGAGCACGGCGTACGGCGCGCTGTCGCCGGCCGGGGCGTTGAAGTCACCGGTCAGCAGGGCGGGGACGTCGAGGGCCGCGACCTGGTCGCGGAGCACCTCGGCGGAGCGGACACGGGCGTTCTCCGACTCGTGGTCGAAGTGGGTGTTGAGGTGGACCAGCTCGCGGCCGGTACGGCGGTCGGCGAGGCGGGCCCAGGTGACGATGCGGGTGACGGAGTTGCCCCAGGTCGCGGAGCCGATGACGTCGGGGGTGTCGGAGAGCCAGTACTGGTCCCACTCCAGCGCGGTGAACCGCTCGGCGTCGTAGAAGATCGCCGAGTACTCCCCGCCGCTGCCGCCCTCGCGGCCGAAGCCGAGCATCCGGTGGCTGCGTCCCACCCCCCGCTCCACCTCGTCGAGCTGGCCGTACGTCGCCTCCTGGACGCCCAGCAGCGTCGGGCGCTCGGTGGCCAGCAGCCGCGTCACCAGCGGAGCGCGGTCGCCCCAGTGGTCGGGCTGCCCCGGCTGGGTGGCATCGCCCCGGTCGAGCCGGATGTTGAACGTCATCACGTGGATGTCGTCGCCGCGGGCGGGCCCGAGGACCGGGCGGTCCTTCGGCGGGCGACCGGGGGCGGCGCTCGCCCCCGGGGCGGTGGCGCCGGCGGCGGTCACGGCGGCCGCGACCCCGAGGGTCGCGCCGAGGGTCGTGCCGAGTGCTCTGCGTCGTGTCTGCATGCGCCCAGTCCAGCCCAGCCGGGTGACACGCGCCTGAACGGCGGGCGACTCCGCGTCGTACGCCGCGGACGGGACGGAGGAGGCGGGGTGCCGTCGGGCGCCGGGGTCACGACCCCGGCGCCCGACCTCCCCCCGGAGGCCCCCGGTCCGTCCGTCACGCCGGCCCCATGGCGGCGCGACGAGGATTGGGCGCACGGTCACTGTAGTGAATAGGCGTTCCGGTTGTCCCCCCGTCTCGGTGGTCGCGCCTCAGCAGGGACGGATGTACGGGATCGCCCCACGCACCCACGCCAGGTACTCCTCGTGGCTGAAGCCGTAGTCCACGACGAGCTGTGCGTACGTCTCCGCCGACATCGTCAGGTTGACCAGCGCGACGAACCGGGGCATCAGCTCCGGGGGGACCTCCTCGGGCGGCACGATCCCCAGGTCGAGCAGCCACCGTGCCGTCAGCGCGTACGACTCCCGCTTGTAGCGGAGCAGGTCGTCGTACTCGTTGCGCACCAGGGGCTCGACGAGGGCCGTGGTGCGCAGGACGTACCAGAGCTTCGCCGACTCCCGGTGCGCCCGCCCGATCCACTCCGTCAGCTGCCGCACCGCCTCGACGGGGTCGGTGAGGGCGTAGATCGCCTGCCACACGGGGTCCTCGCTGATGGAGGCCCAGCCCCCGCGGCCGACGTACCGGGTGCGGAAGGCCTCGACCAGGAGGAACGCCTTGGTGCCGACGGCGTGGACGGTCTTCACCGAGACCCCGGCCCGCTGCGCGATCAGGGTCATCGTCGTGCCCGACCAGCCGAGCTCCTCGAAGCTGTCGGCCGCGGTGCGCACCACGAGCACCCGGGTCTCGGCGGCGCGCTGCTCGCGCACCGGGGAGCGGTAGGGGCGGGTCCCGCGTGTCACGCCGGGGCCCCCGGCGGGCGCTCGGGCAGGACGCGGCGCAGGAACCGCCGGGTGGCCTCCTCGGTCGGGTCGCCGAGCACCTGCGCGGGCGGACCGATCTCGAGCACCCGACCCTGGTGGAGGTAGGCGACGCGGGACGCGACCTCGCGCGCGAACGCCATCTCGTGGGTGGCCAGGAGCATCGTCATGCCCGCCTCGGCCTCGGCGCGGACCAGCTCGAGGACGTCGCCGACGAGCTCGGGGTCGAGCGCCGCGGTGATCTCGTCGAGCAGGAGAAGCCGGGGCTGGGTGCACAGCGCCCGGACGAGGGCGACCCGCTGCTGCTGGCCCCCCGAGAGCCGGTCGGGGTGGACGTCGGCCTGCGCGGCGAGGCCGAAGCGATCCAGCAGGCCCCGGGCGCGGTCGACCGCCTCCGACCTCGGTACGCCGTGGACCCGCACCGGGGCCAGTGTGCAGTTGTCGAGCGCCGTCAGGTGCGGGAACAGGTTGTAGGCCTGGAAGACGACGCCGATGTCGCGACGCACGTCGCGGGGGTCGACGGTCGGGTCGGTGACCTCCCGGCCGTCGAGCAGCACCCGGCCGTCGTCGACGGACTCCAGCAGGTTGACGCAGCGCAGCAGCGTCGACTTGCCGGACCCGGAGGCGCCGATGAGGCAGACCACCTCGTGGGTGTCGACGGCGAGGTCGAGGCCGTCGAGGACCACGCGGTCGCCGTACGTCTTGCGGAGGCCGCGGACCTCGAGCAGGGGGGGCGCGCTGCCGGTCACCGGCCACCTCGCTCGCGCTCGGCGACCCGGCGGCCCAGGGCGTCGGTGACCCGCGCCAGCGGGATCGTCAGGGCGACGAAGAACAATCCCGCGACGAGCAGCGGGGTGTAGTTGAAGTTGTAGTTGCCGTAGTCCTGCGCCGCGAAGAGGGCCTCGAAGACCCCGACCGAGGCCACCAGCGCGGTGTCCTTCTGCAGCGACACGAAATCGTTCATCAGCGGCGGGACGACGCGCCGCCCGGCCTGCGGCAGGACGACGAACCGCATCACCTGCGACTGGCTCAGCGCCAGCGACCGGGCGCTGGCGACCTGGGAGGGGTGGACCGAGTCGATGCCGGCGCGGATGACCTCGGCGACGTACGCGCCGTAGCAGAGCACCAGGGCCGCGGTGGCCAGCCAGAAGAGGCTGGTCGTCACGCCCTGCAGCTGCAGGGCCGGGATCCCGAACGCGAAGAGGAAGACCACCAGCAGGGTGGGCAGGCCGCGGAACAGGTCGACGTACGCGACGGCGAGGAGGCGCAGCGGGGTCAGCCACGGCGACGTGGTGCCGCGGACGACGGCGACGAGCGTGCCGAGCACGAGGATGAGCGGCTCGGCGACCATGAACATGGCCACGTTGAGCAGGAAGCCCTCGGCGATCGAGGGCAGCGCCTGACGGGCGTGGTACGGCGACAGGAAGGTCTCCTGCACCCGCTGCCACCCCGGGGACAGCACGACGAGGGCGACGAGCAGCCCCAGCCCGACGACGGTGGCGACACCGGCGACGAGGACGCCACGGCGCCGCAGACGTCGTCGTACGGCGCGACGGGCGACCTCGTGCTCGGACGGGGTCCAGGCCGGCGCCTTCGCCCCGGGCGGGATGGTCGTCACTGCAGCACGGGCACGTCGACCGACTCCGAGAGCCACTCCTGCTCGAGCCCGTCGAGGGTCCCGTCCTCGCGCAGGGCGGTGACGGCCTCGTCGACGCAGGTGGTCAGGGGGTTGCCCTTCTCGAGCAGCAGGCCGAACTCCTCGGCCTGCTCGCCGGCGTACTCGAACTGGCCGGCGACGACGCCGCCGTCGAGCTGGGCGGCGGTGATGTACAGCGCGGTCGGGAGGTCGGCGACGATCGCCTCGACCTGACCGTTCTGCAGGGCCTGCGTGGCGGCGTTGGTGTTCTTGAAGACCAGGGGGTCCTCGTCGGGCTGGATGGCGTCGCGGATCGCGGTGAGGCTGGTCGTGCCCGACTGGGCGCCGAGCTCGAGGCCCGCCAGGTCGTCGAGCGAGCCGATCTCCGGGGCGCCGTCCTCCAGGACGACGACGGCCTGGGTGGCGGTGTAGTAGCCCTCGGAGAAGTCGACCGCCTGCTCGCGCTCGGGGGTGATCGAGATCTGGTTGATGTCGAAGTCGAAGCGCTTCGGGCCCGGGGCGTAGGAGTTGTCGAACGGCACCTCGACCCAGGTCACGTCGTCGTCGGAGAAGCCGAGCTCCTCGGCGACGGCGTACGCGACGGCCGACTCGAAGCCCTCGCCGTTGGTCGGGTCGTCGTCGACGAAGTACGGCGGGTACGCCGGGGTGTCGGTCGCGACGGTCAGGGTGCCGTCGGTGATCGTGAGCAGCTCGCCGGGCTCGCAGGAGGCGGCGGCCTCGCCGCCGTCGGAGCCGGTGTCGGCCTCGTCGACGGGCGCGCAGGCCGCGAGGGCGGCGGTGGCGACGAGGAGGCCGGCGAGGGGGCCCGCGAGGGCGGTGGGACGGGGCGTACGCATGTCAGGATCGTAGGCCAGGCGGGCGATGTGGCCTGCGTCGCGGCCACCTGGGCCCGCGAGGGGGACCTCAGGTGAGGCGCACCAGCGCCTGGACCGGGGTGTGGTCGCTCGGCCACCGCTCGCCGGTGGCCGAGGAGTAACGGGTGGCGTTGATCGCCGTCCGCGCGACCGTCACCTGGTCGCCGGCCAGGAGCCAGTCGATGCGCCGTCCGCCCCGCACCGGCGGGCCGTAGCTCGGGAAGGTGCCCCAGGCGGGGGTGATGCGGCTGGTGGCGGTCGTCCAGGTGTCGCGCAGCACCCCGTCGCCGGTCAGCACCGCCGACGGCAGGCTGGCGGCCGCCGCGGCGTTGAAGTCGCCGACGACCAGCGTCGGGCAGTCGAGGGCGGCGACCTGCTCCCGCACCAGCCGGGCGCCGCCGACGCGGGCGAACTCCGACTCGTGGTCGAGGTGGGTGGCGACGACGCCGAGCACCCGGCCGGTGGTCCGGTCGCGCAGCCGGGCCCGGACGAGGCTGCGGGCGAACCGGTTGCCCCAGCCGCGGGAGTCGGGGAGGTCGGGCGTCGCGGAGAGCGCCAGCTGGACGTGGTCGAGGAGCTCGAGCCGGTCGGCGTCGTACGCCAGGACCGGGTAGCCGGCCAGGGTCTCCTCGCCGTACCCGAAGCCGAGCAGGTGGTGGCCGGGGAGGGCCTCGGCCAGGGCGTCGAGGTGGGCGGCGGTCACCTCCTGCAGGCCGAGCACGGTGGGCTGCTCGTCGGCGAGCAGCCGGACGACGTACGGCTCCCGGTCGCCCCAGTGGTCGGGGTCCCCGGGCCGGGTGCCCGGCTGCGGGACGCGCACGTTGAAGCTCATGACGTGGAGGTCCTCGCCGAGGGCGGGGCCGATCAGCGGCCCGGGGTCGCGGGCGCCGGCGCGGCGGGCCGAGCCCAGCACGCCCGCCCCCACGAGCGCCGCCGTCCCGGCCAGGGTGGTCCGTCGGGTGATCACGGCCCCCAGGGGACCGGGGTCGGGTGACGGCGCGTCGAACACGACACCACGGGCCGGCTGCGGGTGGCTCACGTCTGCGTGACGACCCCGCGCTCGAGCAGGCCGTCGAGGTCGGCGACGCCCCAGGCGGCGAGGGCGTCCCGGGTCCCGCTGCCCGGCGAGGAGGGGCCGGTGGTCAGCTCCGGCGCGGTCCGGGAGAACCGCGGCGCCGGTCCCGGCTGCAGGATCCCGTCCCGCTCCACCAGGGTGCCGCGGGCGACGTTGTGGGGGTGCTCGGCGGCCTCGGCCATCGTCAGGACGGGCGCGACGCAGGCGTCGGTGTGCTCGAACACGGCGGTCCAGTCGGCCATGGTGCGCTGCGCGAAGCGCCCGGCGACCAGCCGGCGCAGCTCGTCGGCCCGGGCGGGGTCCCACCGGTCGGGCGCATCGTCGGTGATGCCGAGGAGGCGGCAGAACTCGTCGTAGAACTTCGGCTCCAGCGGCCCGACGCTCATGTGGCGGCCGTCGGCGGTGGCGTACAGGTCGTAGTAGGGCTGGCCGCCGTCCAGGAAGTTCGAGGCGCGGCGCTCGACGTGGCCGCCGCCGGCGAGGAAGCCCATCGTCATCGCGTTGAGGTGGGCGGTGCCGTCGGTGATCGCGGCGTCGACGACCTGCCCGCGCCCGGAGACCTTCGACTCCAGGAGCGCGGCGAGGATCCCGATGACGAGGTACGTCGACCCGCCGCCGAAGTCGCCGAGCAGGTTCATCGGGAAGTGCGGTCGGTCCGGGTCCTGCCCGAGCCCGTGCAGCGCCCCGGTGAGCGCGACGTAGTTCATGTCGTGCCCGGCGTACGGCGCGAGGGGGCCGTCCTGGCCCCATCCCGTCATGCGGCCGTAGACGAGCGCGGGATTGCGCTCCCAGCAGGCGTCGGGGCCGATCCCGAGCCGCTCGGTGGTGCCCGGTCGCATGCCCTCGACCAGCACGTCTGCGCCGGCGACGAGGTCCAGGACGAGCCCCGCGGCCTCCGGGTGCTTGAGGTCGATGCCCACGCTGGGCCGGCCGCGGGTGAGCAGGTCGGTGGGCCCGGAGGACACCGCTCCGCCCTGCGGACGCTCGAGCCGGACGACGTCCGCACCGAGGTCGGCGAGGATCGTGCAGGCGTGCGGACCGGGGCCGATCCCGGCGATCTCGACCACCTTCACACCCTGCAGCGGCCCGGTCCGCGGAGGATCTGTCGACTCGACCATGCCCGGATCTTGCCAGGGAGGGGCATACTGCCCCCCATGGACGAGGTGTCGTACCTCCACGAGCTGGCGCGGGAGCTGCCCCGCCGGCTGCGTGCGCTCCACGACCGCGACCTCGCCTACCCCGCCGCGGAGGTCGTCGTGACCCGCCTCGCGACCGAGGTCGCGGCCGACGGCATCGACGAGCTCCTGGTCAGCTGCCGCGGCACCGAGGTCGACGGCACCTGCTGGGAGTCCGACGCCCGCGTCCGCTTCGACCGCGAGTGGCGCGAGGCCCGGGTCCCGTACGTCGACTGGCTGGCCCGCATGCTCTTCACCGGCGCCGCCTTCGCCGCCGCCGACCTCAGCGACCCCGTGCACGCCGAGAACGTCACCGCCGCCATCCGGGACCCGCAGGAGCTGTGGGACCAGATGGTCGCCCGCGTCGGCGCCCGCGTCGTCGGCCCCGGTCTGGCGGAGGGCGACGGCGTGACCATCGCGATCACCCCTGAGGACTGGCTCGAGTACGTCTCCGCCGTCGGCGACGCCGCCGAGCACGACCTGGTGTCGACCGTCAGGTCCGAGCAGATCGACCAGGGCCGCTACGTGGTCTTCTTCGAGGGTGCCCTCCACCGCTCCACCCGCCCGGACCCACCCCCCGCCTGACCCGGACCGGGCGACGCACCGAGGTCTCGACGACGCGCGCTCGACCACCTGGCCGCGGCCGGAGATCGAGGTGCGAGGCCGGCCACGGCCGAGCCACGAGATCCCGGCACCCGGTGAACCACCGAGGTCTCGACGACGCGCGCTCGCTGCGCTCGCGTGCTGCTCGACCAGCCGGGACCCGACCGGAGATCGAGGTGCGAGGCCGGCCACGGCCGAGCCACGAGATCCCGGCACCCGGTGAACCACCGAGGTCTCGACGACGCGCGCTCGCTGCGCTCGCGTGCTGCTCGACCACCTGGGCCGCGACCGCAGATCGAGGTGGGCCGGGCTCAGACGGCGTCGGGCTCGGCGGCGGGGTCGCGGGTGACGAGGGGGCGCGGGGCGCGGGGAAGCCAGTCGCGGACGACGTGGTCGACGACGTGCACGCCGGGCGGGGCGGTGATGTGCCGCAGGCCGAAGACGGACTCCGGGCGGCCCTCGCGGATCGCGCGGTCGACCTGCCACTCGCGGCGCTTGCGGGGGATGCGGACCTCGCTGAACGCCGTGCTGCTCCAGTGGGCGAACTCGTCGGCGTCCAGCCACTTCAGCTCGACGCACATCCCGGGCGGGAGGTGGATCCGCTCGGTGTCCTCGGGGAAGACGCGGAGCTCCCACTCGAACGCCTTCTTGTGCACGTACTCCGGGCCCATCGGGTAGATCCACGGCTCGCGGAAGTCGACGCCCAGGTCGATCCAGGCCTCGGAGTCCGACACCACGGTCATCGAGTGCCGCGGCACGAGGGCGACCGCACCGGAGCCCTCCAGCTGCCAGGCCAGGTCGGCGAGCGTCCGCACGCCCTCCTCGGTGAGCACCATGTCGCCGTCCCACTTCATCGAGTACGACGTCCGCACGTGGCCGAACGACCAGTTGTAGAAGTGGGTGAGGCTGTGGACCGAGTCGGCGCGGGTGGAGAGGTTCTCCGTGCCGGCGCGGCTGACGCGGAACGGGTACTCGAGCAGCGTCACCCGGTCCGAGGCGTCCTGCTCGGCGGCCACGCGCGCGGCGACGTCCAGGGTGCCGTCGGAGGAGCCGTTGTCGACCACGACGACGTGCTGCACCGCGGCGAGGATCCCGGGCAGCACCCACGGCAGGTTGCGGGCCTCGTCCTTCACCCGGAACACGCAGGTCAGGCCGGTCTCGAGCGGCCCGTCGTTCCAGGCCCAGCGGACGTCGTACCCCTCGTGGCCCTCGAGGTTGGCGATGTCCGGGGGCCGGGTCGCCGGCGTCACGTCGGCTCCTGCTGCCGGCGTCCCCGGGCGCGGTCCTGCGAGGTGAGGCGGCGCAGCGCCGGGTCGACCAGCGGCCGCGGGGCGGCGGGCAGCCACACCTCGGTGACGTGGTCGACCACATGGGCCCCCGAGCCGGCCGGTACCTCGATCCGGTGCAGGCCGCTGGCGGCGTGCTCCTCCCACCGGCCCTCGACCAGGTCGGTGAAGAGCCGGTGCTCGCGCCGCTTGCGACGGGTCCGGAGGCTGGTGGCGAACGCGTCGACGTCGGTCCAGTGGGCGAACTCGTCGGAGTCCAGGTACTTCAGCTCCAGGCAGGTGCCCTCGGGCAGCTTCACGTGGTCCACACCCTCGGGGTGGATCCGCAGCTCCCACTCGAACGCCTTCACGTGCGGGTACGCCGGCGACATCGGGTAGCCGAACGGCTCCGCGTTGAAGAGCCCCAGGTCGAGGTAGGCGACGCGGTCGGACTCGACGTACAGGCTGTGGCGCGGCACGTAGAGCACCGCCTCGCGGCCCGGCAGGCGCCACGCGAGCTCGCGCAGCAGCTCCTCGCCCTCCCGGGTCAGGACCATGTCGCCGTCCCACTTCACCGAGTACGTCGTCGACAGGTGCGCGAACGACCACGAGTAGAACCACACCAGGGAGTGCACCGAGTCGGCCGGCGTGTACAGGTGCTCGGGGCCGCAGCGGCTCACCTGGAAGGGGTACTCGGTGACGGTGAGCTTCCCGCCCAGGCCGGTGGCGTCGGCCACCCGGCGGGCGACGTCCGGGGTCCCGTCGGTCGAGCCGTTGTCGACCAGCACCACCTCGGTCGCCGTCCGCAGCAGGGGCGGCAAGACCCAGGGCAGGGAGCGCGCCTCGTCCTTGACCCGCAGCACGATCCCGGTGCCGGGGCGCTGGCGGCGCGACCACGGCCAGACGATGTCGTAGTCGGCGTCGCCCTCACGGTTCGCCGCGCTCGCGCCGGCCGTGCCGAGGACGGCGGTCATCGGCTCGTCACCGCTGGCGGTTCAGCGCCGCGCGCACCCGGCGGCGGGCCCCCGCCGGCACCATCGCGCGCACCGAGTGCGGCACCTTGTCGGCGAGCCGGCCGCCGTCGGCGGGACCGGCGCCCGGGGCGCCCGCGGCACCTTGCGCGCCCAGACGCTCGCGCTCGCCGGCGGCGCCGGCGCGCTGGGCGGCGATCGCCGTCGACTGCGACATCGCCTCCGCCTCCTCGTAGGCCTCGGTGAAGACCTGGCGCAGCTCGTCGAGGCGCGCGTGCTCCGCCTCGGTGTCGCCGCCGGGGGTCGCGAGCGCGTCGAGGGAGTTCCACGTGCCGTCGGCGATCTCCCGCAGCCGGGCCGGGACCGGGACGTCGTCCCAGGTCAGCTGCACGCGGCGGAGGGTCGGGTCGATGAACTGGTGGACCTTGCGGATGTCCTTCGCGGTGGCCGCGCGCACGGCGTGGAGGTCGAAGCGCTCGCCGAGGTCGTGGACCGGCACGGTCCAGTCGTCGAGCATGTCGGCGTACCGGACGAAGGCGCGCAGCGAGCCGCGGGTGGAGCGCTCGGTGTGGAGCATCATGTTGACCCAGGCGGCGACGCGATTCACCTCGCCGAAGCGCTTCGCGTAGTACTTCTGCTTGCTGCCGACGACCTCGGTGACGGGGCGCAGCATCGTCACGTGGGAGCACGTCGCCCCGGCGCGGAGGGCCGCGGAGCGCCACAGCCCGAGGTACCAGGCGAGGCGCGGGTCCTTGACGACCAGCTCGTCGCCACCCTCCTCGAACTGCTGCTCCAGCCACTCGTGGATCTGGGCGCGCAGCGCCTCGTTGGTGGACTGCTTGCCGGTCTCGAACCAGGCGGACGGCCGGGCGTCGGAGACCTGCACGTTGACCCGCTTCAGCAGCTCGTTGTGCAGGTCGACGACCCAGCGGGGCTCACCGAAGCCGCGCGGGTTGGACTCGTCGGCGACGACCTCCGGCTGGGGGACGTGCATCCCCAGCGTCTGGAGGGTGCCGGACATCGTGCTCGTGCCGCTGCGACCGGAACCGACGACGAACAGCACGCGACGCTTGCCGGTCGGGGCGGGCTCGTCGACGCGGGGGGTGGAGCCGTCCTGGCCGGGGTCGGTGCCCGGCGGGGACGTCTCGGGGGTGGTGCTGGACATGGTGCCCAGGGTAGACGCGACGATGGGTCCGTGACCCCACCGCCCGCCGCCGACCGCGGTGGGCCCGACGTACGGCGCGGGAGCGGGCGGTCCGTCTCCGAGCACGGGCCGGGCGCCCGGGCGGCGCACTCCTTCTCCTTCGGCTCTCACTACGACCCCGCCAACCTGGGCTTCGGGCCGATCGTCTGCCACGACGACCACCGCCTCGAGCCGTCCGCCGGGTACGACGACCACCCCCACGCCGACCTGGAGGTCGTCACCTGGGTGCTCGGCGGCGCGCTGGTCCACCGCTCCCCCTCCCTGGACGGCGACGGCGCGCGCGGAGTCCTCGGCCCCGGAGCCGTCCAGGTGCTCTCGGCCGGCTCGGGCGTCGTCCACGCCGAGACCGGCGACCCCGCCGCCGGGCCGACCCGCTTCGTGCAGACCTGGCTCCGGCCGGACGTCGCGGGCACGGCGCCGTCGTACGGCCGGGCGGAGGCGCCGACCGCCGCGGGGCTGACGGCGGTGGCCGGGTCGGGCGGACCGGTCCCCCTCGGCGTCGCGGGGGCGACCCTGTGGGTGGCTCGCGGGGCCGGCGAGGTGACGCTGCCCGAGGCGGGGCGCCTGCACGTGTACCTCCCCCGCGGCGCGGCGAGCCTCGAGGAGGACGTCGACCTGGCCGCCGGGGACGCCGTCCGGCTCGTCGACGCGGGGGGTGCCCGGCTGCGGCTCGGGACCGGCGGGGAGCTCTTGGTCTGGTCGTTCCGATGAGTTCGGGCATCGACCTCGGTCGGTCGTTGTGGGCAGACTGACCACGACCACGAACCGGAGCTGACGGGTGAGCCAGATGGTGACGGACCAGAGGACCCAGACGAGCGAGCTGGACGACTTCGACGCGCTGGCGCAGCGGTACTCCCGCGAGCTGCACGCGCACTGCTACCGCATGAGCGGGTCGACCCACGAGGCCGAGGACCTCGTGCAGGAGACCCTGATGCGGGCGTGGAAGTCGCAGGCGACCTTCGGGGGCCGCAGCTCGGTGCGCACCTGGCTGTACCGGATCGCCACGAACGTCTGCCTGACCAACCTCGAGGGCCGGCCGAAGCGGCCGCTCCCCACGGGGCTGGGCACCGCGGACTCCATGGCCTCCGACGAGCTCGTCGCCGACGAGGAGGTGCCGTGGCTGCAGCCGGTCCCGGACGCCGCGGTCGTCGTCACCGAGCGGGACTCGATCCGGCTCGCCTTCGTCGCCGCCCTGCAGCACCTGCCCGCGCGGCAGCGCGCCGTCCTGATCCTGCGCGACGTCCTCCGCTGGAGCGCCGCGGAGGTCGCGGACGCGCTCGAGACCACCGTCGCGGCGGTCAACTCCGCCCTGCAGCGCGCCCACGCCCAGATGAAGGAGCGGGCGCTGACCGAGGACTCGGTGACCTCCGAGCTCACCGCGGCCCAGGAGCGGATGCTCGAGGCGTACGTCGAGGCGTTCTGGAAGAAGGACGTCGACGCCATCGTCGGGCTGCTCAAGGCCGACGCCGTGTGGGAGATGCCGCCGTTCACCGGCTGGTACCGCGGCGCCGAGAACATCGGCGAGCTGATCGCCACGGCCTGCCCCGGCGGCGTCCACGACATGGTGATGCTGCCGGTCAGCGCCAACGGCCAGCCCGCCTTCGGCCTCTACATGCGCACCCCGGACGGGGACTTCGCCCCCTTCCACCTCCAGGTCCTCGACCTGGACGGCGACCGCGTGCGTCACGTCGGCGCGTTCTTCGAGACCGAGCTGTTCGCCACCTTCGGGCTGCCGGCGCGGCTGCCCGCCGACGTGCGGACCGACGTCGGCGACGGGCCGGTCGTCCGGCCGGGGCAGGGGGCCGACCGGATCGCCGCCGCCCACGGCTCGTGACTCCGGACCCGTCGTCGGGTCCCGCGCTCGACGTCGCGGTCGAGCTCCTGGAGCGCTCGCTGGGTCACACCCGGATGGCGCTGGCGGCCGTCCGCCCGGTGCACCTCGCACGCCCCACCCCGTGCGACCGGTGGGACCTCGACGACCTGCTGTGGCACATGGACGACGCGCTCGACGCGTTCACCGAGGCGGCCTCGGGCCGGGTCCTCCCCGCCGTCGCCCGCCCCGCCGTCGCCCGCCCCGCCGTCGCCCGCCCCGCCGCCCTCGCGCCGGAGGGCGCCTCGGGGGTGGAGGCCCGGCTCGGACGGCTCCAGCGGAAGGCCTGCCACCTGCTCGGGCTGTGGAGTGCCCCGTCCTCCGCCCCCGTGCTCGTCGGCGGGCTGCCGCTGCCCGCGGAGCGGCTGGTCGGCGCCGCCGCGCTCGAGATCACCGTCCACGGCTGGGACGTCTCCCAGGCGACCGGTGAGGCCCGACCGATCCCGTCGGACCTCGCCACCGCGCTCCTGCCCGTGGCGGCGGCCGCGGTCGGCGTCGGCGACCGGGGACCGCGGTTCGCCCGCGCGCTCCTGCTGCCCGGCGGCACGCCCGCCGACCGCCGCCTGCTGGCGTTCCTCGGTCGGGCACCGCGGAGGCTCGACGACGTGGCGTGAGACCTGGGCGGCTCCGGCGGCCCGGGCGGCCCGGTCGGCCCCACACTGGGCGGGTGCAGGTCCACGCGGAGGTCTCCGAGCAGTACGCCGACTTCGCGGCGTACGCCGACGGGGACTCGCCCTGCTTCGCCGACTGGGCCCGACGGGCCGCGGAGGACGCGCAGGTGCTGGCCTGGCTGGCGGACCTGCCGGTCCCGAAGCGCCAGCCGAACCTGGTCTTCGCCGCCGCCCGCTGGCACGGCCTGACCGCGCCCGCGCCGTACGCCGCGCTCCGCGAGGCCCTGCTGGGTGACGACGGCACGATCGTGGCCACGGTCCGGTCCCGCTCGACGCAGACCAACGAGGTGGGCCGCACCGCCACCCTGCTCCCGGCGCTGGGACTCCTCGCGGACGCCACCCCGGGGCCGCTCGCGCTCGTCGAGGTCGGCGCCAGCGCCGGGCTGTGCCTCTACCCCGACCGCGTCCGCTACCGGTTCCAGCCGACCACCGACGGGCGGGACGACGGCGAGCCGGTGCTGCTCGGCGGGGACGGGCCCGAGCTGGTCTGCCGCGTGGCGGGCACCCCGCCGTACCCCGCCGCGGTGCCCCGGGTCGCGTGGCGCGGCGGCATCGACCTGCACCCCCTCGACGTCACCGACGACGACGCGATGGCGTGGCTGGCGACGCTGGTGTGGCCCGAGCAGGAGGACCGCCGTCGCCGGCTCGCCGAGGCCGTCGCCGTCGCCCGCACCGACCCGCCGGTCCTGGTCCGCGGCGACCTGCTCGCCGAGCTGCCCGCGCTGGTCGACCTGGCCCGCTCCCACGGCCGGGTGGTCGTCCAGCACAGCGCGGTGGCGGCGTACCTGACCGTCGAGGAGCGCGAGACGTTCGTGGCGACCATGACCCAGCTCGTCGCCGACGGCGCCTGCCACTGGATCAGCAACGAGGGCAAGGACGTCCTGCCCACCCTCACCGCCACCGGCCCGCCGGTCCCCGCCGACCTGGCCACCTTCGTCCTCGCCCTCGACGGCCGCGCCGTCGCCTGGACCCACGGCCACGGCCGGTCGATGAGCTGGTTCTAGCGCCGGGCCGGTTCCGGCCCCGCCGCGCCCACCCACGCGCCCCCTGGGCCCCACCGGGCGTACGAAACCCCGACCTGGCTGGGGAAACTTCGTCAGCCCAGTCGGGGTTTCACCAGCCGACCCGCGAAACCCGAGACGGGTGGGGCCCGTGGGACCGACGCCGGACCGGGCGTACGAAACCCCGTCCGGGCTGACGAAACTTCGTCAGCCCAGTCGGGGTTTCACCAGCCGACCCGCGAAACCCGAGGCAGGCGGGGCCCCTGTGACCCGAGCCGGGGCCGGGATCAGTCGGCGGCCTGCTTCTCGCGCCACTTCCGCTCGAAGGGGAGGCGCCAGGCGCGGGGGGCGACGAGCTGGTGGATCTGGTTCGGGCCCCAGGAGCCGGGCTCGTACGGCCGCACGGGCGGCGGGTCCTCGACGAGCGCCTCGGAGATCTCCCAGAGCCGCTCGACGCCCTCGGCGGAGTTGAAGAGGGTGCGGTTTCCCTTCGAGGCGTCGAGGATCAGACGCTCGTACGCCTCGAGGACGGAGCCCTGCCACGACGTCTCGTCCATGGAGAACTGCATGGACACCTTGTCGAGGCGGAAGCCCGGGCCGGGGCGCTTGCCGTAGAACGACAGGCTCATCCGCGGCCGGTCGGACAGGTCGAAGGTCAGGTGGTCCGGCCCGTGCTGCCCGACGCCGGAGCCGTCGGGGAACATCGACTGCGGCGGCTCCTTGAAGGCCACCGAGATGATCCGCTGGCCCTCGGCGAGCTTCTTGCCGGTGCGGAGGTAGAACGGCACGCCGGCCCAGCGCCAGTTGTCGACGTAGCACTTCAGCGCGATGAAGGTCTCGGTCTCCGACTCGGGGTCAACGCCCTTCTCGTCGCGGTAGCCGAGGTACTGGCCGCGGACGACGTCCTCGGCCTGGATCGGCAGCATCGACCGGAAGACCTTGTACTTCTCCTCGGTGATCGACTGCGGGTCCAGCGCCGTCGGAGCCTCCATCGCGGTGAACGCCAGCACCTGGAACAGGTGGGTGACGACCATGTCGCGGTAGGCGCCGGTCGACTCGTAGAACGACGCTCGCTGCTCCAGGCCGAGCGTCTCGGGGACGTCGATCTGGATGTGGTCGATCATCGTGCGGTTCCAGATCGGCTCGAACAGTCCGTTGGCGAACCGGAACGCCAGGATGTTGAGGGCCGCCTCCTTGCCGAGGAAGTGGTCGATGCGGAAGACCCGCTCCTCGTCGAAGACCTCGTGGACGGCGGCATTGAGCAGCTTGGCCGACTCGAGGTCGGTGCCGAACGGCTTCTCCATGACGACGCGGCCGCGCTCCGTGAGCCCTGCGTCGCGCAGCCGGTGGAGGACGGCGAGGGCCGCGTTGGGCGGCACCGACAGGTAGTGCAGGCGCTGCTGCGGCTCGCCGCAGTCCGCCTCGGCCTCCTCGACCGCGGCGCGCAGCGCCTCGGTGGTCGCGCCGGGCGCCCAGAACAGCCGCTTCGCGAAGTCGGCCCACTGGTCCTCGCCGACGCCGGGCTCGAACTCCTCGATCGCCTCGCGGGCGAACTGCACGAACGAGTCGCGGGTGAAGTCGTCGAGGGAGGTGCCGACGATCTGCACGTTCGGCATCAACCCGGAGGAGATGAGGTGCAGCAGGCCCGGCAGGAGCTTGCGCCGGGAGAGGTCACCTGTCGCGCCGAACAGCACGACGGTGGTCGGCGGGGCGGGGCGACCGCGTTCGCGGTCGGAGGCGTTCACCATGGGCCCACGATCCCACGCGCACGTGACGGCCACGTGAATCGAGACCCGCGCCGGACGGCGGCCGCCGACAGCCGGCGCACAGGGTCCCGGCGCCCATCCACTACGGTGTGGGGCCCGTCGCGGGGGCGACGGAGGACGGGGGTCCTGACCATGACGACGTTCCTCGTCATCGGCGCGTGCGGTCTCGCGGTGCTCCTGGTGTCCCTGCTGGTCGGCGAGCTGCTCGAGGGCCTGTTCGACGGCGTCCCCGGGGACTGGTTCTCCACCGAGGTCGTCGGCGCGTTCGTGGCCGCCCTCGGCTTCGGTGGCGCACTCGCGGAGGGCCTGGGCGCCCCCACGGCCCTCGCGATCGGCGCCGGGATCGGCGCGGGTGCGGTCTTCGGCGCGTTCGCCGCGTGGTTCACGCGCCTGGTGCGCTCGGGCGGCACCGAGGACACCCCCTCGACGAACGACGTCCTGGGCTGGGACGCCCGGGTCGTCTCCCCCATCCCCGCCGACGGCCTCGGGGTCGTCACCGTCCGCCGGGGCGGTCACCTGCTCCGGTTCAACGCCCGCGCCGAGGTGGCGCTGCCCACCGGGGCCGAGGTCCACGTCACCGGCATCCTCTCGCCGACCGCCGTGACCGTCGCCCCCCTGTGGCCCGACACCCTCGAGCAGCAGCTCGGGGACCCAGAGGAGAAGTGATGCTCTCACCCACCCTGATCGCGATCCTGGGCTTCGTCGCCCTCGTCGTCCTCGTCGTCCTGCTGGTCACCAGCCGGTACAAGGTCGCGGGCCCCAACCAGGCGTTCATCGTGACCGGCCGCAAGGGCAAGGCCGTGCTCAACCCCGAGACCGGTGAGCTCTCGACCGACCTGTCGGGGCAGAAGGTCGTCCTCGGCGGCGGGGTGTTCGTCATCCCGTTCGTGCAGAAGCTCGCCACCATGGACCTCTCGAGCCGCCGGATCTCGGTGCAGATCCGGGGTGCGGTCTCCGGGCAGGGCATCAAGCTGAACGTCGAGGGCGTCGCCATCGTCAAGGTCGGCGGCAACGCCGACCAGATCCGCCTGGCCGCCCAGCGCTTCCTCTCCCAGCAGCAGGACGTCGAGCCGTTCACCCAGGAGGTGCTCGCGGGCGCGCTGCGCTCCATCGTCGGCGGCCTGACCGTCGAGCAGATCATCCGGGACCGGGCCGCGTTCGCGCAGCGGGTGGCCGACGAGTCGGAGAACTCGCTGACCGGGCAGGGGCTCATCCTCGACACCTTCCAGATCCAGGACGTCACCGACGACGGCAACTACCTCGCCGACCTCGGCCGCCCCGAGGCCGCCCGCATCGGCCAGGCCGCCTCGATCGCCGAGGCCAACGCCCGGCAGGCCGCCGAGCAGGCCCGCATCGCGGCGGAGGAGGAGATCGCGATCTCCCAGCGCCAGCTCGCGCTGAAGCAGGCCGAGATCAAGGCGGAGACGGACGCCGCGTCGGCGAAGGCCGCCGCGTCCGGGCCGCTGGCCCAGGCCGACCGGGACCAGGCGATCCTCACCGAGCAGGAGAAGGTCGCCGTCCGTCAGGCGTCGCTGACCGAGCGGAACCTGGAGACCGAGATCCGCAAGCCCGCCGACGCCCAGCGCTACCGGGTCGAGCAGGAGGCCGAGGCCAAGCGGACCGCCGAGATCGCCGCCGCCGACGCGCGGAAGGCCGCGTCGATCGCCGCCGCCCAGGCGAAGGCCGAGGAGGCCCGCCTGACCGGTGAGTCCGAGAAGGCACGGCGCTCCGCGCTGGCCGAGGCCGAGGCGATCGAGGGCGAGCGTCGCGGCCAGGCCGAGAAGAGCCGCCGCGTCGCGGAGGCGGACGCCACCCGCGCCGAGGGCGAGGCGCAGGCGGCCGCCGTCCTGGCCGTCGGCTCCGCCGAGGCGGAGGCGATGGACAAGCGGGCGGAGGCCTTCGCGTCCTACAACGACGCCGCGGTCCTGCAGATGCTGATCGAGGTGCTGCCGCAGATCGCGAAGGAGGTCGCGGCCCCGATCGGCGCGATCGACAAGCTCACGGTCGTCTCCACCGACGGCGCCGGCGCCCTGCCGAAGCAGGTCAACGAGAACGTCGTGCAGACCCTCGAGATGCTGCGGAACTCCACCGGCCTCGACCTGACCGAGCTGATCGGGCGCTCGGTGAAGGGCGCCACCGAGCGGACGGATCCGGCGGGACGCCCCGAGCCCGCCGGTCAGTCGACGGGGATCACCACGTAGGTGGTCTCGAGGTACTCCTCGATCCCCTCGAAGCCGCCCTCCCGGCCGTAGCCGCTCTCCTTCAGACCACCGAACGGCGCGGCCGGGTTGGACACCAGACCGGCGTTGGCGCCGAGCATGCCGTACTCGAGGCGCTCGGCGAGCCGGATCGTCCGGGCGATGTCGTTCGTGAACGCGTACGACGAGAGCCCGTACTCAGTGTCGTTGGCGCGTTCGACGGCCTCGTCCTCGGTCTCGAACGTGGTGATCGCCGCAACAGGGCCGAAGACCTCCTCGCGGGTGATCCGCGCCGCCTCGGGGACGCCGGTCAGGACGGTCGGCGGGTAGAAGTAGCCGGGTCCCTCGGGGCGCTCGCCCCCGACGACGACCTCGGCGCCCTGCGACACGGCGTCGGCGACGAGGTCCGCGACCTTGTCGACGGCCGCCGCGTTGACCAGCGGGCCGACGTCCACGCCGTCGTCCTGGCCACGGCCCACCGTCAGCGCGCCCATCTTCTCCGCGACCTTGGCGGAGAACTCCTCGGCGACCGAGGAGTGCACCATGATCCGGTTGGCCGCGGTGCAGGCCTGGCCCATGTTGCGCATCTTCGCGGCCATCAGCCCGTCGACCGCCGCGTCGAGGTCGGCGTCCTCGAAGACGAGGAACGGCGCGTTGCCGCCCAGCTCCATGCTCACGCGCTGGAGGTGGTCGGCCGACTGGCGGACCAGGGTGCGCCCCACGGCGGTGGACCCGGTGAAGCTGACCTTCCGCAGACGGGCGTCCTCCTGCAACCGGACGCTCATGTCCTTGTCGGACGTCGTCGGGACGACGTTGAGGACGCCGGGCGGCAGGCCGCACTCGGTGAGGACCTCGGCGAGGGCGAGCATCGTCAGCGGCGTCGCCGGCGCCGGCTTCACGACCATGGTGCAGCCGGCGGCGATCGCGGGCCCGATCTTCCGGGTGCCCATGGCGAGCGGGAAGTTCCACGGGGTGATGAGCAGGCAGGGGCCGACCGGCTTGGGGATGGTGAGGAGCCGGGTGCCGCCGGCGGGCGCCGTCATCCAGCGGCCGCTGATGCGGACCGCCTCCTCGGCGAACCAGCGCACGAACTCCATCGCGTAGGCGACCTCGCCGGCGGCCTCGCCGAGCGGCTTGCCCATCTCGAGGCTCATCAGCTCGGCGAAGCGGTCTGTCTGCGCGGTGACCTTCTCGAAGGTGGCGCGGAGCATCTCGCTGCGCTCGCGCGGGGGCGTGCGGGCCCAGTCGTGCTGCGCGGCGACGGCGGCGTCGAGTGCCGCGACGCTGTCGTCGACGGACGCGTCGGCGACCGTCGCCAGGAGGGACTCGTCCGCCGGGTCGAGCACCTCGAAGGTGCCGCCACCGGAGGCGTCACGCCAGTCACCCCCGATCAGGAGGCGGCGGTGGTCGGGGGCCAGCAGCGCGTCGTCGAGCATGGGACAACTCTGACACGACGGGCGGCCCGCAGTCAGCGGTGACCGTCATGCCCAGCGCAGGACCAGCACGGGACCGGCGCGGGGACAGCGCCGGGACAGCGCCGGGACAGCGGTGCCGACACAGGTGTCGGCACCCACCAAAGATGCTCCCAACAGATGTTTTTCCGGACCTGCTGACAATCCCTGGGTGGCAGGGGGTATTGTCCTCCGTACCGAACCCCTTGCCGACCCCATGCGGCGAGGGGTTCGGCTTTGTCCGGGGCAGGGCACGGCGATCCGTGCCGTCGTTCGGCGTCGCGCGGCTGTCCGGTCGGCCCGGCAGCTGTCCGGGAACGTCCGGGAAGCCCGTCCGGACGCCTACGGCAGGTGCTCGCGCAGCAGCGCCGCGAGCTCGGTCCGGGACCGGACCCCGAGCTTGCGGTAGACCCGCGTCAGGGCCGCCTCGACCGTCTTGACGCTCAGCCAGAGCCGCTCGGCCGTCTCCCTGTTGGTCGCGCCGTCGGCGACGGCGAGGGCGACGCCGCGCTCGGCGTCGGTCAGCGCCGAGAGGATCCCCTCGCCCCCGGGGGTGGGCCCCGCCCCGGCGGAGCCCTGCTGCTCGGCCTCGATCTGGCTCACCCAGGGCCGGGCCCGCAGCGCGCTGAAGTGGGCGTGGGCGGCGGCGAGGGCGTCCCGGGACGCCGCGGCCCGCCGGCGGCGTCGCTCCAGGTGGGCGCGGGACAGCATGGCCCGGCCGACGTCGATGCCGAGCCCGAGGTCGCGACAGACCTTCTCGGAGCGGTCGAGGAGGCCGGTGGCCTCGTGGGTCTCCCCGCGGGCGGTGAGCACCTCGGCCTCGACGCGGTCCAGCTGCGCCGCCACGCCGTCGGTGCCGTGGCGTCCGTCGAGGGCGCGGCGGGCGCGGGCGAGGACCCCGGCGGCGGAGTCGACGTCCCCGAGCGCGACCAGGGCCGACACGAGGTCCGCCTGCCACCGGTTCACGGTGGGGTCGCTGATCCGGTGCCCCTCCTCGATGGCCTCCACCTGCCGCAACGCCTCCGCCGCGGAGGCCGACTCCCCCCGTCTCAGGCGCGCGTGGCCGATGAGGATCAGGTGGCGCTGGAGGTAGCGGTTGTCCCGCTCGTCGGCGGCGACGGCGGCCCCCCGCGTGGCGAGGGCGAGCCCGTGGTCGAGGCCGCCGCCCGCGAGCTCCGCCAGGGCGGAGACGAACCAGACCGAGTACGGCGCGACGTCGTGCTCCTCGGCCAGCGCGGCGGCGCGTCCGGCGTGGTGCAGCGCCGTCTCGCAGTCCCCCCGGCGGACGGCGACCTCGACGAGGCTGCGCAGCAGGTGCATCCGGTCCGCGGCGGGTCCGTGGTCGGCGCGGGCCAGCAGGGTGCGGAACTGGGTCAGGGACGCCTCGAGGCGGTCGTCGTACAGCGCGAAGCGGGCGGCCATGTACGCCGGGGAGGTGTGGACCCTGCCGGTCTCGGGCTCCACGGGCAGCGCCAGCGCCTCGTCGAGGAGGACGTCGGGGTCGCCGCGGCCGGTCCAGCGCCGGGCGACGGCCAGCACCGGCAGGGCGGTGGCGAGCGCGGCCGCGTCGCCGGAGCGGCGCAGGAGCCGCACTCCCTCCTCGGCGGCCAGGCCGGCCTCGATCGGACGGGAGTCGACCATCGACAGCCGGGCCCGCTGGAGCAGGACGTCGGCGAGGAGACGCTCGTCGGTGCCCGCGTCCGCCCGGGCCGCGGTGAGCACCTCCTCCATCGCCATCACGGTCGCGCCCGCCAGCTCCAGCAGCGCCAGCCGGACGCGGACGCGCTGCTCGGGGGTCGGGCCCGCGTCCCAGAACTCCTCCAGGGCGTCGTACGCCGCCTCCGCGGCGTCGCCGGCGGTGCCGTGCTCGACGGTCGCGGCCAGCCACTCGGCGCGCTCGGCGGCGAGCTCCGCGGTCGCGTGCTGCGCGGCGAGGAGGCTCAGGTCGGCGGCGGTCCCCCGCTCGCCGCGGGCCCCGGCCTCGCGGGCGTGCCGGGCGAGCTCGTGGGCGAGGTCGGCGTCGGGCCGGGGATCGGCGAGGGCCAGGTGGCGGACCCGGTCGGCGGGGGTGGTGGCCACCTCGGCGAGCTGGCGGTGCCAGGCGGTGCGGACCTCCGCCCCGGCCCGCTCGGCGAGGAGGCGGCCCAGCACGGGCGGCACGAGCCGGACCGTCGAGGAGTCCCGTCGTACGAGGCCCACCCGGGAGGCCCGGCGCAGGTGCTCCTCGGCGTCGGCGCGCCCGGCGCGCTCCAGCTGCCGCACGGTGGGCCGCAGCAGCAGGGCGGCGCACACGAGGGTGCCGACGACCTCGTCGGGCAGGGCCGCGAGGCGGGCGCCGAGGGCGCGCTCCAGCTCGACCGGGACGCCGGTGGGTCGCCCGAGCAGCGCGGGCCGGTCACCGGCCGCGCCGCCCAGCGCGAGCGCCAGCGCCGGGACGCCGCCGGACTCGACGTGCAGGCGCTGCGCGGCGCGCGGGCCCACGCCGTACGGCGCGAGCAGCTCGATGGTGCCGGTGCTGTCGAGCGGCGGGACCTCGACCTCGGCGAGGCCGGGCACCTCCAGCGCCGTGGGGAGGGGGTACGCCGCGTCGACGGCGACGAGGCTCGCGACGGTGTCGGTCAGCCGCCGGCAGGCGAAGGCCAGGACGCCGAGGGACGCGGGGTCGACGAGGTGTCCGTCGTCCACGAGGACGAGCACCCGCACCCGGCCCGCCAGGGCGCGCAGCAGCTCGAGGGCGCACCGGTGGGGGTCGTCCACCTTCTCGAGGTCGACGGGGGCCCGCAGGTCGTCCGGGAGCTGCGCGAACAGGTCGCGGACTGCCCCGTAGGCGAGGCCCTGCTCGCCGGCGACGCCGCCGACCCGCAGCACCCAGCCGCCCTCGGCGACGTGGGCGTCGGCGAGGGCGTCGAGGACCGCGCTGCGGCCGACCCCCCGTCGTCCGACGAGTGCGACCGGTGTCCCGGCGCCCAGCAACCCGCGGAGCCGACCGATCAGCTCCGCGCGGCCGACGAGCGCCGGCGCCACGGACTAGCGACCGTCGGTCGAGGCGCTCTCCCCCGTGCTCGCCTCGTCGGCGCGGGAGTCCTTGCCGGTCGGCGAGCCGGTGCCCTCGGGCGTGCCCATGCCGTTCTCCTCGCGGGCGTTGCCCTTCTTGGCCATCTCGCGGCCCTTCGGGCTGGTCAGCGAGGCGATGACCGTGATGAGGAGGACGCCGACGATCACGCCGAGCGACACCCCGGTGCTGACCTCCCAGTCGATGACCGGGTCGCCGCCGTTGATCCAGGAGATGTTGTTCTCGTGGAGGGCGTGGATGAACAGCTTCACGCCGATGAAGGCGAGGATGATCGCCAGGCCGTAGGACAGGTAGATCAGGCGGTCGAGCAGGCCGTCGATGAGGAAGAACAGCTGCCGCAGGCCCATCAGCGAGAACGCCGTGGCCGTGAAGACGATGTAGCTCTCCTGCGTCAGGCCGAAGATCGCGGGGATCGAGTCCAGCGCGAAGAGCAGGTCGGTGCCGCCGATCGCGATCATCACGAGCAGCATCGGCGTCATCATCCGCTTGCCGTTCTCGTACGTGAACAGCTTGTCACCGTCGTAGTAGTCGGTGGTGTTCATGCGCTTCTGCGCGAAGCGGATCACGAAGTTGTCCGCGGCGTCGTCCTCGCTGTCGTCCTTCAGGAGCGTCAGCGCCGTGTAGAAGAGGATCAGGCCGAAGATGTAGAAGATCCAGACGAACTGCGCCACCAGGGCCGCGCCGACGGCGATGAAGGCCGAGCGGGCGATCAGCGCGAAGACGATGCCGAACAGCAGCACCTTCTGCTGGTCGGCGCGCGGGACCTTGAAGCTCGCCATGATGACGAGGAACACGAAGAGGTTGTCGACGCTCAGCGCCTTCTCCGTGATGTAGCCCGCGAAGTACTCGCCGCCGTAGGTGGCGCCGTGGGCGTCCCACGTGAACCAGAGGAACCCGAGACCGAAGAGCACGGCGAGGCCCACGTAGATGGCGGACCAGACCGCCGCCTCGCGCAGCGTCGGCTCGTGCGCCTTGCGGACGTGGAAGACGAAGTCGAACGCGAGCAGGCCGATGATGGCGGCGACCGTCAGCCCCCAGACGAGCGGCGATACGACCAGGTCATCCATGCGAAGGTCCGATCCTCAGGGTGCAGTGTCAGCCGCACACCTCTCGCCCCGCGATGGTCATCGCAGGTCGCGCCGGTCGCGTGCCTGCGCCCAAGAGTACCGGCGGTCGGCACGCCGCACCGACTTCGGGTCGGACAGGTCGACCCCCGCCTCGCGCGCCGCGCGGCGCACCGCCGGCGAGTCCAGGTCGGGGGCGATGAACGGGCGGGGCTCGATCCCCGCGTCCCGCGCGGCGTACCGGCGCTGGCGGGCGGCCTGCTCGTCGGCCGAGGCGCGGGCCGCGGCGACGGCCGACGTGCTCGGCGTCACGCCGCCGACGACGGGCGTGTAGCCGTCGCGGTGGCCCGCGACGTTGGGGTGGTAGCTCTCCCCGACCGGGTTCGACAGGCCGTTCAGCCACTCGACGTCGTCGCAGACCGCGTGGCCGGTGAACGCCGAGGTCGGGTTCGCGAAGGCGAAGCCTCGCCCGCTCGCCGCGGCGGACAGCCGGGTGTTGAGCTGGTCGGCGGTCTGGTTGAGCCGGGTCTGCTCCGACGGGGAGAAGAAGGTGCCGGCGTTGCAGTCCTCCCCCATGAAGACACGGGGGTAGCCGACGACGGTGACGCGGGCGTTCGGGGCAGCGGTCCGGACGCGGTCGTACAGCGTGCCCAGCGCCCCGGGCAGCGGGCCCGCGACGTACGCCTGGGCGTCGTCGACCGCGGCGTCGCAGTCGCTGGCCCAGGCCGGGAGCGCGCACTCGGTGAGGACGTCGGCGAACCCGGCGTCGTTGCCGCCGACCGAGATCGTCACCCGGCCCGTGCCCGCGCCGAGGGCGGACAGCTGGGAGGCCGTCACGTCACCGATGGTGGCGCCGGAGCAGGCGCGGAGGTTCAGCGACCAGCCCCGGGCTGCGGCCAGCAGGCTCGGGTAGGCGCGGGCCGACCGCTCGCAGTCGGTCCCGTCGTCCAGGTAGTCGCGGGTGCCGGTGCCCGAGGAGTAGGAGTCGCCGAGCGCGACGTACTCCAAGGCCTGCGCGGCCGCGCCCGCGTCCTCCGCCCCCGCGGGGGCGACGCCGGTGAGCAGCGGGGAGGCGAGCAGGGCGGCGAGGGGTCCGACGACGTGGCGTGCGCGCATGCCGGTGACGCTAGGAAGACCCGCCTCGCCGCCGCGACGGGGAAACCCCTCGTGTCAGGCGCCGGCTCAGGCTCCGGTCAGGCGCTCCGCGAGGTCGGCGGCGGTGGTGCCGTACGCCTCGAGCAGGACCACCCGGCCCCGCTCGTGGTCGACCGCGAAGACCCCGAGGTCGGTGAAGACGCGGTCGACGCAGGCCAGCCCCGTGGCGGGGTAGGTCAGGGACGGCACGATCTTCGGGCTGCCGTCCTTGGCGAACAGCGACATCATCACGAACACCTGCTTCGCGCCGATGGCGAGGTCCATCGCCCCGCCCACGGCGGGGATCGCGTCGGGCGCGCCGGTGTGCCAGTTCGCGAGGTCGCCGGCGGCGCTGACCTGGAAGGCGCCGAGCACGCAGACGTCGAGGTGGCCGCCGCGCATCATCGCGAAGGAGTCCGCGTGGTGGAAGTACGACGCACCCGGCGGCTCGACGACCGGCACCTTGCCGGCGTTGATGAGGTCGGGGTCCACCTCGTCGTCGTGGGCGGCGCGGCCCATGCCGAGCATCCCGTTCTCGGTGTGGAGGACGACGCCCTGCGCGGGGTCGAGGTGGTCGGCGACGGTGGTGGGCTGGCCGATGCCGAGGTTCACGTAGGCGTACGCCGGCACGTCGCGCGCCACCCGGGCCGCGAGGCCGGCGCGGTCGAGGGGCTCGGGGTGCTCGGCCGCGCCGCTGACGTCCAGCGGCAGGCCCTGCTGCGCGGTCACGACGTCACCACCCGGTCGACGAAGATGCCGGGCGTGACGACGGCCTCGGGGTCCATCGCCCCGAGGTCGACCGTCTCGCGGACCTCGACGACGGTGGTCGCGGCCGCGGTCGCCATCACGGGCCCGAAGTTGCGGGCGGTCTTGCGGTAGACGAGGTTGCCCATCGGGTCCGCGGCCTGCGCGGCGATGAGCGCCCAGTCGCCGCGGATCGGCATCTCGAGCACGTGGTCCCTCCCGTCGATGGTGCGCTGCTCCTTGCCCTCGGCGAGCAGCGTGCCGACCCCGGTCGGCGTGTAGAAGGCACCGATCCCGGCGCCGGCGGCGCGCATGCGCTCCGCGAGGTTGCCCTGCGGGACGACCTCCAGCTCGACCTCCCCGGCCCGGTAGAGGCCGTCGAAGACGTAGGAGTCGGCCTGGCGGGGGAACGAGCAGATGACCTTGGCCACCCGGCCGGCCTTCAAGAGGGCGGCGAGCCCGGTCTCGCCGTTGCCGGCGTTGTTGGACACGATCGTGAGGCCCTTCGCCCCGACGTCGATGAGGGCGTCGACGAGGCGGACCGGCATGCCGGCCATGCCGAACCCGCCGACGAGGACCGTGTCGCCGTCGGCGACGCCGGCGAGGGCCTCCACCGGGTCGGTGTGGAACGTGGTGCGGCCCATCTCAGGCCTCTCCTTCCGCGAGCGCGCTGCGGACCAGCCGGAGCGCGTGGTTGGCGTCGGGCACACCGAGGTAGATCGCGCACTGCAGCACGAGCTCGCCGATCTCGGCCTCGCTGAGGCCGTTGGTGCGAGCGGCACGGACGTGCATGACGAACTCCTCGTCGTGCCCGCGCGCCATCAGCGCGGTGAGGGTGATGAAGGAGCGGGTGCGGCGGTCCAGGCCCGGGCGGGTCCAGATGCCTCCCCAGGCGTAGGCGGTGATGAAGCGCTGGAACTCCTCGCTCATGCCCCCCGCCTCCGCGGCCGCGGCGGCGGCGCGGTCGACGTGGGCGGCACCGAGGACGGCGCGCCGCACGACCATCCCGGCGTCCTGGACCTCGGTGGCGGTCGCCCCCGGGGTCAGCGCGGTGACGCCGTCCCGACCGAGGAAGCCCAGCAGCGCCTCGACGACGGCGTCCGGCGCCTCGGCGGGCGGCAGGTGGGCGACGCCGTCGAGGACGACGCGCCGGCCGTCGGGCACGGCACCGGTGGGGCCGGCGATCGGCGTCGGGCCGTCGGGCGGGCAGACGGGGTCGGCGGCGCCGAGCAGCTCGAGCACCGGGACGGCGAGCCCGCCGAGGCGGTCGCGGACGTCGAAGGAGCCGAGCGCCTCGCAGGTCTGCGCGTAGCCCTCGGCGTCGAGCCGGGCCAGGGACTGCAGCAGGGGGACGGCGACCTCCGGGTGGGCGTCGGCGAACCCGGGCGCGAACCACCGCTGCCGGGAGCCGTCCAGCACCGCGGCGGTGCCCTCGGCGCGGACCAGCGCGGCGCGCTCGGCCCACATCGCGGGCTCGCCGATCCGGGGGGCGGACGCCAGGACCGCGACCGCGTCGACCCGGTCGGGGGCGTCGAGCGCGAGCTGCTGGCCGGTGGCGCCGCCGACCGAGACGCCGGCGTACACGAAGGTCTCGCCGGGCGCGTGCTCCTCGACGGCGGCGAGGACGGAGGCGGCGAGGTCGGCGACCGTGAACGGCTCGCCGACCGCGGCGTTGCCCCCGTGGCCGGGGAGGTCCCAGGCGACGACGCGGTACGCCGCCCGCAGCCGGGGCAGGGTGGCGCTCCACAGCGGCACGCACCCGGTCCCCAGCGAGGGGCCGAGGACGAGCAGCGGCGCGTCGGGTGGTCCGCCCAGGTCCGTGAGGGCGACGGGAGGGGTGGTCACGGGCTGTCCTCCGGGGGGTGCGGGGCGGCGAGGAAGGCGTCGACCTCGGCGAGGGCGACGTCGACGAGGTCACCGGCGGCGCCGAGGTAGGCGGGGTCGGGTCCGTCGGCGGGCTCGTGGCCGGCGAGGCGGGCCATGGCCTCCTGCTCGGAGCGGACGCCGTCGGCGGCGGCGAGCGTGGCGGCCATGCGGTCGGCGTCCACCCGGAGGCCGGCGAGGAGGTCGGTGGCCTGGCCAGCGGCGACGACGGTCCGGCGGGCGAGCAGCGTCAGGGTCTCCCACTCGGCGTGCCACGCCCCGTCGGAGCGCTCGTCGACCGCGGTCGCGGAGGCCACGTGGAGCGTCGAGGCGAGCGCGGGGGCGGCGAGCGCCGCGCGCCGGAGCAGGACGGCGAGGACGGGGTTCTGCTTGTGCGGCATGGTCGAGGACCCCCCTGATCCCGGGGCGCCGCCGCCCTCCGCGACCTCGCGGACCTCCGAGCGGGTCATCACCAGGACGTCGGCCGCGAGGTGACCCCACGCGTCGGTGCAGGTGACGAGGGCGTCGCCGACCGCGACGACGGGCTGCCGGGTGGTGTGCCAGGGGCGCGCGGCGACGAGGCCGAGGTGGCCGGCGACGTCGACGAGCAGGTCGAGTGCGGCGGCGGGCGAGCCGGTGAGCTCGACCGCGGCGGACAGGGTGCCGCCGGCGCCGCCGACCTGGACGGGCAGCGAGGCCCCGACCACGGCGAGGCCGGTGGCCGCGCCGAGCACCCCCGACGCCCACCCGGCGACCTTCAGGCCGAAGGTCGTGGGCACGGCGTGCTGGGTGAGGGTGCGGGCGACCGTCGGGGTGTCCCGGTGCTCCCGGGCCAGGTCACGGAGCAGGCCGAGCTGGGTGCGCTGGGCGCCCACGACCTCGCCGAGGGCGTCCCGGACGGCGAGCAGCAGCCCGGTGTCGACGACGTCCTGGCTGGTCAGGCCGCGGTGGATCCAGGTCGAGGTGGCACCGCTGGTGCGCTCGCGCAGCAGCGCGACGAGACCGAGGACCGGGTTGCCACCGGCCTCGCTGCCGGCGGCCAGCGCGGGCAGGTCGTCGGGGGTGACGAGACCCCGGAGGTCCGCGGCCGCGTCGGCGGGTGCGACCCCGGCGGCGACGAGCGCGCCGAGCCAGGCGTCCTCGACGGCGAGCATGCCGCGCAGGACGGCGGTGTCGTCGGCGACGCCGTCCGCCCGCTCGTCACCGGGCCAGAGCAGGCCGCTCACGCGTGCCGCAGGAAGACGGTCTCGCCCTCGCCCTGCAGGCGGACGTCGAAGCGGTGGCCGGTCGGCTCCGGGGTCGCCAGCAGCGTCCGCGCCCGCTCGGCGGGCAGGGAGGCGAGCAGCGGGTCCGAGGTGAGCAGCTCCTCCGCCTCGATCTCGCCGGCGGGCAGGTAGGCCCGGGTCAGCAGACGGTCCAGCAGGCCGCGGGCGAACACCGTCACCGCGACGTACGGCGCCCGGTCCGGGTCGTGGCGGCCGGGGCGGACCGTGGTGAAGGAGAAGCTGCCGTCGTCGCGGGTCGCGCAGCGGCCCCAGCCGGTGAAGGTCCACCCGTCACGGTGCAGCGAGCCCGGGCGCCGGACCACGGCACCGTCGGCGTCCGCCTGCCAGATCTCGAGCAGGGCGTCGGGGACCGGCGCCCCCGCGCCGTCGGTGACGACCCCGTGCAGGCGGACGGCGTCCTCGCGGCCGGGCGGCACGAGCTCGGAGTCCCCGTCGAAGGGCAGCGCGTAGCCGTAGAACGGGCCGACGGTCTGGCCGGGAGTGGGGGCCAGGTCCCCCTCGGTGCGGACTCCGCTCATGCGCCCTCCTCCTCGGTCGGGGTGCGGTGGGTGCCGGTGAGCACGATGTCCCACCGGTAGCCGGTGGCCCACTCGTGGGTGGTCACGTCGTGGTCGTAGTCGGCGACGAGCAGCTCCCGCGCGGCCGGGTCGGTGATCGACGAGATGATCGGGTCGAGGCCGACGAGCTGGTCGCCCGGGAAGTACATCTGCGTGATCGTCCGCTGGGTGAACTCGGTCCCGAAAAGCGAGAAGTGGATGTGCGCGGGGCGCCAGGCGTTGCGGTGGTTCTTCCAGGGGTAGGGCCCGGGCTTGATGGTGGTGAACCGGTACCAGCCGTCGTCGTCGGTGAGGCAGCGGCCCATCCCGGTGAAGTTCGGGTCGAGCGCGGCGGGGTGCTGGTCGCGCTGGTGGACGTAGCGGCCGCCCGCGTTGGCCTGCCAGACCTCCACGAGCTGACGTCGTACGGGCCGGCCGGCGCCGTCGAGCACGCGACCGGTGACGACCATCCGCTCGCCGACGGGCTCGCCCGCGTGCTGGATCGTGAGGTCGGACTCGAGGGCGTGGACGTCGCGCTCGCCGAAGCACGGCGCCCAGAGCTCGATGCCCTCCGGGTCGACCTGCTGGGGCGCCTTCGTGGGGTGGCGCAGCAGCGAGGAGCGGTACGGCGCGTAGTCCAGGCGGGGCTGGGGCCCGCGGTGGCCGTCGGCGGCACCCTCGGCAGCCAGGGCGTCGATCTCGGTGCTGATCTCCGCCTGGCTGTGGGCGGGCAGTGCAGTGGTCCTGGTCACGCCGCGACCGTAGCGGTGGCCCGCACGGCCGGGATGCGCCATGCTTCCGCTGAGCGGAAGCGCGCGGGCGACGGGGAGCTGTGACGGACGCCACCGTGGAGGCACGTACTGCGATGGAGGTCCCATGTCTGCCCACCCGTCCGCGCCCGCCCGCTCGTCCGCGGGGGCCTGGCCCGTCGTCCTGTGCTGGGTGGCCGTCGCGCTCGACGGCTTCGACCTGGTCGTCCTCGGCGCCGTGATCCCGACCCTGCTGTCGACCGGCGCCCTCGGCTTCACCGAGTCGTCGGTGACCCTCGCCGCGACCCTCGGGCTCGTCGGCGTCGGCCTGGGTGCCGTCGCGATCGGACCCCTCACCGACCGCTTCGGCCGTCGTCGTACGCTCATCGCCTGCATCACGTGGTTCTCGGTGACGACGCTGCTGATCGCGGTCGCGCCGAGCCCGACCGTCTTCACCACCCTGCGCTTCCTCGCCGGACTCGGCCTCGGCGCGTGCCTGCCCACGGCGCTGGCCTACATGTCCGAGCACGCCCGGGAGGGCCGCCGCGGGTCGGCGGTGACGCGCATGATGACCGGCTACCACGTCGGCGCCGTCCTGACCGCGCTGCTGGCGCTGCTGCTCGTCGACCGCTTCGGCTGGGAGGCGATGTTCGTCGTCGGCGGCGTCGCCGGGCTGGTCGTCGTCCCGCTGATGGCGTGGAAGCTGCCGGAGTCGGAGGCCTTCCTCGCGGCCCGCGAGGCCCGCGCCGCCGCGGGCGGGGTCACCGCGACGACCGCGGCGCCCGTCCGCTCGAGCGCCGTCCTGAAGGGCGGCTACCTGCGGATCTCGCTGGGGCTGTGGGTGGCGTCGTTCATGGGGCTGCTGCTGGTCTACGGCCTCAACACGTGGCTGCCGACGATCATGGAGGCGGCCGACTACTCCATCAGCGCCGGCGTCGGCCTCCTCCTCGCGCTCAACGTGGGTGCCGTCATCGGGCTGATGGTCGCCGGGAGCGTCGCCGACGCCCGCGGCACCAAGCCCGTCGTCCTGGCCTGGTTCGGCATCGCCGCGGTCTTCCTCGCCGCACTCTCGATCCGGATCGAGAGCACGATCCTCGTGTACGCCGCCGTCACCCTCGCCGGCGTCTTCGTCTTCAGCGCCCAGGTGCTGGTCTACGCGTTCGTCGGCCACCTCTACCCGCCGGAGATCCGCGGCACCGCCCTCGGCCTCGCCGCCGGTGTCGGCCGGGTCGGCGCGATCGTCGGGCCCTCGCTCGGCGGCGCGCTGGTGGCGGCCGAGCTCGCCTACCCCTGGGGCTTCTACATCTTCGCGCTGGCCGCGGTGCTCGCGGTGGTGGCGCTCGCCGCCGTCCCCGCGCACGGCCCCGCCGCCCGTGCGCAGGACCCGGCCCGGGTGGGCTGAGGCCGCGTGGCGGGTGTGGCCGGGGGGTCGAGCGCGGGCGAGTCCGTCACCAGTCGGTCGCTGGCGCTGCTCGGTGCCTTCGACGAGGAGCACCGCCGGCTGACGCTCACCGAGCTCGCGGACCGGGCCGGCATCCCCCGGTCGACCGCGCACCGCCTGATCGGTGAGCTCGTCGACTGGGGTGCGCTCGCCCGGTCGGGGGACGGGTCGTACGTCGTCGGGCGACGGCTGTGGGACATCGGCCTGCTCGCCCCGGTCCAGGCCGGGCTGGTCGAGCAGGCCTCGCCGTTCCTGCACGACCTGTACGGCGCCACCCGTGCCACCGTCCACCTCGCCGTCCGGGAGGGCGTCGAGTGCCTCTACCTCGACCGGCTCCGCGGCCACTCCTCGGTGCCGGTCGTGAGCACCGTCGGGTCCCGCCTGCCCCTGCACGCCACCGGCGTCGGCAAGGTCCTCCTCGCCCACGCCCCGCGCGAGGTCCAGCTCGCCGTCCTGGGCGACCTGCGGGCGATGACGCCGTACACGGTCACGCAGCCGGGGACGCTGCGGCGCCAGCTCGAGGCGGTACGTCGCGACGACGTCGCCACCACCGCCGAGGAGATGAGCCTCGGCGCCTGCTCCATCGCCGTCCCCGTCCGCCGGGGCGACACCGTCGTCGCCGCTCTCGGCGTGGTGGTCGCCGACCTCCGCCGCGACCGGACCCGCCTGCTCGCCGGCCTCCAGGTCGCCGCCCGCGGGATCGGGCGGTCGCTGGGGCGGTAGCCCGGTGGGTCCGGTCGGTCACGCCGGGCTGCGGACGACGGACGCGCCGCGCCGCGCGGCTCACCACGCTAGGTGGGCGAGTCCCAGCCTGGCGCGGTGGGCTCAGCGCGCTGAGCGACGGCTCGCCTACCTAGCGTGGTGAGCGACATCGGCCCGAGCAACGGTCCGGGCACGGGTCCGGGCACGACACCGCCCCGAGACCGCGGTGCGGTCCCGGGGCGGCGGTGGTGGGTCGGGATCAGGCCGCGACGGGCTTGCGGTCGTCCGTACGACGGAGGCCGAGCTCGGCGGTGGGCACGGCGCGGGTCTCCTTGGCGGTGAGGGCCGCGATGGTGGCGATGGCGCAGATGGTCGCGGTGAAGGCCGAGATGACGACCCAGCCACCCTCCTGGACGCCGCCGAGAGCGGTGACGATGGTCGGCGCGAAGCCGGCCATGAGGAACCCGAGCTGGGTGCCGATCGCCATGCCGGAGAAGCGGACCTTCTGGGAGAACATCTCGCCGTAGAACGACGGCCAGGTGGCGTTCGCGGCGGCGTACCCGAAGGAGAACGTCGCGACGCCGAGGACGAAGACCAGCAGCTCGGAGTCACCGGACATCGAGCGCATGTAGAAGGGCATCATCACCGCGCTGGACACCGCGCCCCAGATGAAGACGGGCTTGCGGCCGATGCGGTCCGACAGGCGGCCGAAGAACGGCTGGGTGAAGAGCGCGACCACGTTGGCGACGACGACCAGCCACAGGGTGACGGAGTCGGCGAGGCCGACCTCGGCGCCGTACGCGAGGGCGAGGTTGCCGAACACGGTGGAGACGGCGGCGATGAAGGCGCAGCAGACGACGCGGGCGACGTCCCAGCCGTGGTCGCGCATGAGGTCGAGGAACGGCAGCTTGGAGACGGCACCGGAGGCCTTGGCCTCGGCGAACTCCGGCGGCTCGGTGAGGGTGCGGCGGATGAAGTAGGCGACCACGACGACGATCGCGGAGAGCCAGAACGGCACGCGCCAGCCCCAGCTGTAGAGGATGTCGTCGGGCAGCGCCACGATCGGGATGAAGATCAGGGCGGCGAGGATCTGGCCGCCCTGGGTGCCGGTCAGCGTCCAGGACGTGAAGAAGGAGCGCCGGTCGTCCGGCGCGTGCTCCAGGGTGAGGGACGACGCCCCGGCCTGCTCGCCCGCGGCGGACAGGCCCTGCAGCAGCCGGCAGAACACGAGCAGCGCGGGCGCGGCCCAGCCGATGGTCTCGTAGCCGGGCAGGCAACCGATGATGAAGGTCGAGATCCCCATCAGGACCAGGGTGAACATCAGGACCTTCTGGCGGCCGACCCGGTCACCGAAGTGGCCCAGGATGACGGCGCCGAAGGGGCGGGCGACGTAGGCGAACCCGAAGGTCGCGAAGCTCATCACCAGCGCGGCGTCGTTGTCGGACGGGAAGAACACCGTCGGGAAGATCAGCGCGGCCGCGGAGCCGAAGATGAAGAAGTCGTAGTACTCGACGGCACTGCCCATGAAGCTCGCCGCGGCGGCCTTCTTGGGGGTCTTGACCGCGGTGGCCGGGTCGTCCGCCGCGCCGGGGGCGGGCGTGGGTGTCGCTGTGGTCATGCTCTGCTCCTGGGTGGGTGGGTCAGGCCGCGTCGGGGGCGACGAGGTCTCGCAGGTGGGCGGACATGCGGTCCGCGTCGGGCTCGAGGCCGGTGATGAGCCGGAGGGCGTCGACGGCCTGGTGGACGGCCATGTGGCCGCCGTCGAGGGTGCGGCAGCCGGCCTCGCGCGCCGCGGTCAGCAACGCGGTCTCGAGGGGCCGGTAGACGATGTCGGCCACCCAGAGGCCGGGGTGGAGCAGGGTGGCGTCCAGCGGGAGACCGGGGTGGTCGGCCATCCCGGTCGGGGTGCAGTGCACGAGGCCGGTGGCCCCGGGCAGCAGGGCGGACAGCTTGTCGGGATCGGCGGCCTCGACGCGGACACCTGTGGTGCCGGAGCCCTCCGCGAGGTCGGCGGCCAGGCGGGTGGCCCGGTCGACGTCGGTGTCGACGACCACCAGGTGCTCGGTGCCGAGCCGGGTCAGGGCGGCGCCGACGGCGGCCCCCGCCCCGCCCGCCCCGAGCATCACGACCGAGGACGTGTCCGCGCCCGGCAGGCCGGTGGCGACGGCGGTCTCGAAGCCGGTGGTGTCGGTGTTGTGGCCGATGGTCGTGCCGTCCGCCCGGAGGAGCACGGTGTTGACCGCGCCGAGGGCCGCGGCGGCCGGGGACAGCTCGTCGAGGTGGTCGACCACGAGCTGCTTGCACGGGTGGGTGACGTTCAGCGCGTCGAACCCGAGCACGCGGGCCTGGCCGAGCAGGTCCCCCACGGCGGTGGCCGGCAGGTCGTGCTCGAGCAGGTCGATCGGGCGGTAGACGTAGGTCAGCCCGAGGGCCCGCGCCTCGGCCATGTGCAGCGCCGGGGACAGCGACGGGCGCACGCCGGCGCCGATCAGGCCGACGAGGTACGGGTGGTCCATCTGCTCTCCCGGTGGGACGGATACTTATGTACTAACTGGTACGTACGCTGTGCGACGAGGGTCACACGGACTCGCCACGTGTGTCAACGGTCACGCGCGAACTCGTCCGGTCGGGGCCGTCTCCGGCACGGCCCTAGGCTGGCGCCGTGACCGAGCAGGTGAGGCAGCGCGACGCCGAGCGCACCCGCGCGGAGCTGCTCACCGTGGCCACCGAGGTCTTCGCCGAGTCCGGCTACTCCGGCGCCCGCGTGGACGTCATCGCGGAGCGGACCCGCACCACGAAGCGGATGATCTACTACTACTTCGGCGGCAAGGAGGGGCTCTACCTCGCCGTCCTGGAGGAGGCCTACCGCGGCATCCGCGCCGCCGAGCGCGACCTCGAGGTGGGTGAGCTCGCACCGGCCGAGGCCATGCGCCGCCTCGCCGAGACGACGTACGACCACCACGTCGCCCACCAGGACTTCATCCGCCTCGTCGCCATCGAGAACATCCACCGCGGTGAGCACATCCGCCGCCTCGAGTCGCTGCGGGACCTCGGCCAGCCGGCGATGTCGCTGGTCGACGAGGTCCTCGCCCGCGGTCGGGAGGCCGGCGAGTTCCGCGCCGACGTCGACGCGTTCGACGTCCACCTCGTCATCAGCGCCTACTGCGTGTTCCAGGTCGCCAACCGCTGGACGTTCGGCCACCTCTTCGACCGCGACCTCGGCGCCCCCGAGGAGCGCGACCACCTCCGCTCCCTCATCGGCGACGTCGTCGTGAGCTGGCTGGCCGCCTGACCGGGCGGCCCCGGGGCCCTGGCGCCGCAATGTACTAATCGGTACATTGCCGGGATGCGGACCTCCATCGCCACCGTCTGCCTCTCCGGGGGTCTCGTCGAGAAGCTCCACGCCTGCGCGGCGGCCGGGTTCGACGGTGTCGAGGTGATGGACGCCGACCTCGTCGCGGCGTACGAGTCGCCCGAGGAGGTCCGCGCCCTGGCCGACCGGCTCGGGCTGCGCCTCGAGATGTACCAGCCGTTCCGCGACGTCGAGGGCACCGACGAGGCCACCTTCGCCGACACCCTGCGGCGCGCGGAGGCGACGTTCGCGCAGATGCAGCGCCTCGGCACCGACCTCGTGCTCGTGTGCAGCAACTCCGGCACCGCCACCGTCGACGACGACGCCGTGGCCGCCGACCAGCTCGGGCGGCTCGCCGACCTCGCCGCGTCGTACGGCGTCCGCGTGGCCTACGAGGCGCTCGCCTGGGGCCGCTACGTCAACGACTACCGCCACGCCTGGCGCCTCGTGCAGGCGGCCGACCGGCCCAACCTCGGCACCTGCCTCGACAGCTTCCACATCCTCTCGCGCGGCCACGATCCCGCCGCGATCCGCGACATCCCCGGCGAGAAGATCTACTTCCTCCAGCTCGCCGACGCTCCCGCGCTGCAGATGGACCTGCTGTCGTGGAGCCGCCACCACCGCCTCTTCCCCGGCGAGGGCAGCTTCGACCTCGTCGGCTTCGTCGGCCACGTCCTCGCCGCCGGGTACGACGGCCCACTGTCGCTGGAGGTCTTCAACGACACCTTCCGCCAGACCGACGTCGTCCGCACCGCCGCGCACGCCCACCGGTCGCTGGCGTGGCTGGCCGACCGCGCCGGGTCCGACCCGCTGGCCGCTCCCCCGCCGCCGTCCGCGGTCGACTTCGTCGAGATCGCGGGCGACGACCTGGGCGAGCTCGACGAGACCCTCGACGCGCTCGGCTTCACCTTCCGAGGCCGCCACCGCACCAAGCGGGTGCGGCTCTGGTCCGCCGGCGACACGCACGTCGTCCTCGACGAGCAGACCCGCGAGCCCGGGCCGCGCCTGGCCGGGCTCGGCGTCCGCGTGCCGGACCCCGCCGCCGCGGCCGACCGTGCCGCCGCGCTCGGCGCCCCCCGCCTGTTCCGCCGTGCGTACGCCGGCGAGCAGCCGCTCCACGGGGTGGCCGCGCCCGACGGCACCCGGGTCTGGTTCGGCACCGACGACCCCACGTGGACGGGCGAGTTCGAGGGCGGCGCGACGCCGCGACCCGGCGACCTGACCGGGGTCGTCGACCACGTGAACCTCGCCCAGCCCTGGCAGGACTTCGACGAGGCCGTGCTGTTCTACACCAGCGTGCTCGGGCTGACCTCCGGTGCGAGCACCGACGTCCCCGGGCCCGCGGGCCTGGTCCGCAGCCGGGTGATGCGGACGCCGGACGGCGTCCTGCGGATCCCCCTCAACATGGCCCCGCCGACCGCTCCCCTGCCCGCCCAGCACGTCGCCGTCGCCTGCGACGACGTCGTCGGCGCCGCCCGCCGGGCCCGGGAGCGGGGGCTGCACTTCCTGCCGGTGCCGGCCAACTACTACGACCACCTCGCGGCCCGCTTCGACCTGCCCGAGGCCTTCCTCGCCGAGCTCCGCGAGCTCGACCTGCTCTACGACCGCGACGCCGGCGCCGACGGGGAGGGCAGCGAGTTCCTGCACTTCTACACGCCCACGGTCGGCGGCGTGTTCCTCGAGCTGGTCGAGCGGCGTGGCACCTACGACGGGTACGGCGCCCCGAACGCCGCCGTCCGCCTCGCCGCGCAGCGCGCCGCGGGGTGAGCACCGCCGGTTGAGTACGACGACCCATGCGCCGGGGCGCCTGCGCGGAGCACCCTGGCCGCATGAGGACGACCACACCGGCTCCGCCGCCCGACGCCCTGCTCGCCGAGCTGCGTGACATCGACACCCAGCTCGACCGGCTGTTCGCCCGCCGGGCGTGGGTCGTCTCCCAGCTCCCGCCGCTCCCGGTCGCACCCGGGGGCCGGGGCGGGCCCCGCCCCGCGGCGCCCGCGTCCTCCGCGTCGCCCGGCGCCTCGGTCCAGCGGCTGCTGCTGACGACCGGCGCGATCCTGCTCGGGGTCGCGGGCCTGTTCTTCGCCGCCGTCGCCTGGGCCCTCGTGGGGGCCGCGGGCCGCACCGGGATCCTCCTGGTGCTCGGCGTCGGCCTGGGCGCGGCCGCCGTCCTGACCCGCCGCCGCCTGGCGGGCGCCGCCGGGGCGCTGGCCTCGACCTCGGCGTCGCTCGTCGCGATCGCGGCGTACGCCGGGCCTGTGCTGTGGGAGGTCGACTGGTCCGGGGTCGGGCTCGGTGCGTGGACGACCGCGGTCTCGGTCCTGCTCCTGCTGGTGTGGACGGCGCTCGCCGTGGCCACCGGCATGCGCAGCTGGACGGTCTCCGCCACCGTCGCCGCGGGCGTCGGCACCCTCGCCGCCGGACTCACCGTCGCCGACGTCGTGGACGACGTCCTCGGCTTCACCGTCACCACGGCCGCGGTGGTCCTCGTGGTCGCGAGCCTGCGGCGCGTCGTCCGCGAGCCCGCCGCCTGGTGGGTCGCCCTCGTCGTCGCCGGCGCGACCTCGCTGCTGTCGCTGCTCGGCTGGGTCGTCGAGCCCGAGCGGTCCCTGCCCTACGCGGCCGCGCTCCTCGGCTGGGCCGCGGTCGCCGTCCTCGCCCGGCGCCTCGCCCCCGACGCCGTCCCCGCCGTCATGGCGCACACCGCGGCCGCCGCCCTCGCCGCAGGTGCCGTGGGCCTGCTCGTCGGCGTCCGGTCGTGGGGTCTGCCCTGGGGCGGTCCGAGCCTGCCGGTCGTCGTCCTGGCCGCGCTCCTGGTCGTCACGGTCGCGCTCGTCCGGGCCCTGCCCGCAGGGCCGCCGGCCGCCGCCGCCGCGGTGCTCGGCGCGGGCGCTGTGGTCATGCCCGGCGTCGCCGACCTCACCTGGACCGCCGGCGGCTGGATCGTGTCCCTCGTCGTGGCGTCACTCGCCCTCGGCGTCGCCGGGGCAGCGCCGCGGCTCGGGACGGCGACCGCCGCCCGGGGCCTGCTGTGGGCCGCCGCCGGTGCGACCGCCTGCCTGGCGTGGGGTGTCCACCTCGTCGACGCCGGCACCCTCGAGCCGGTGGAGCGCGTCGTCGTGCCCCTCGGCGTCCTGCTCGTCCTCGCCGGCGTCGGGTGGGCCACCACCGTCAGGCGGTACGCCGGGGCGTGGCTCCCGACGTCCGCCTGGCTGCTGCCCGGCCTGCTCGTCGCCCTCGTGCCCGGCGCCCTCACCGCGCTCACCCTCACCTGGGACGACGGCTGGTCGGGCCCGCTGGTCCGCTCGCTCGCCTACACCGCCCTCGGCGCGGTCCTGGTCGCCGCCGGCGCCCGGGGCCGGGTCTCGGCCCTGCTCGTGGCCGGCGAGGTCGTGCTGGCCGTGTGCGTGCTCGCGCACCTCGGGGCAGCGGCCCGGGAGGTCCCGCAGTGGGTGGTCCTGGCCGTCGCCGGCGCGCTCCTGCTGGGTGTCGGGGCCCGGTGGGAGCAGCTGCGCAGCCGCGGGACAGCTGCGGCCGGGTGGGTCGGCACGCTCCGCTGATCCGCCGAGGCGGGTGAGCGCCCGCGCCACGCACGGCCTCCTCGCCGACCGGGGTATGTTCCAGCCCGGTCGGGCGATGGGGGGTGGGGCCGGTGGTCGCCGCGCTGTGGACCTTCGCGATCGGCTTCGCCAGCGCCCTCGTGGTCGTCGTCAACATCGAGGCCTACCTCGCCGTCGCCGCGCAGCGCCTGCCCCTGCCGGTGCTGCTGGCCGTCGTCGCGGCGCTCGGGCAGATGTGCGGCAAGGCGATCTGGTACCTCGCCGGCGCCCACCCGGACCGGATCCCGCTGATCTCGCGGAAGGTCGCGAAGGAGAAGACCCAGATCCGCCTGAAGAAGTGGCAGGTCAAGGCCGAGGGCCGGCCGGTCGCCACCGCCGGGATCCTGCTCCTGTCGGCGTTCACCGGGCTCCCGCCGTTCGCGGTGATGTCGGTGGTCGCCGGGGTGATCCGGGTGCCGTGGTCCGTGTTCCTGCTGACCGGGTTCGTCGGCCGCGCCGCGAGGTTCTGGTGCATCCTCGCGGCGTCGTCCACCGTGCTGCACTGGCTCCGGATCGGGCACTGAGCCCGACCCGGGGCCTGTCAGGTCAGGCGGACGCCGGGGCTCAGCCCTTGCGGTGCGGCTTCGCCGGCCCGGAGTCCTCGCGCAGCTCGATGAGCTTGCCGGAGATCCGCGTGCCCTTCAGCTTCTCCCACGCGCCCGGCGGCAGCTGCTGCGGCAGCTCCACCAGCGAGTGGTCGCCGCGGATGTCGATGTGGCCGAAGTCGCCACGTCCCAGGCCGCCCTCGTTGGCGATGGCGCCGACGATCTGGCGCGGCTGCACCTTGTGGCGCTTGCCGACCGCGATCCGGTACGTCGCCATCGGGCCACCGCCCTGGCGGGGACGGTCCTTGCGGGGCCCCCGGCCGGGGGCGCCACGGTCGTCGCCGCCGGAGGAGTCCCGCTCGCGGAACGGGCGCGCCGGCGGGTCGGGCTCCGGGGACAGCAGCAGCGGCTGGTCGCCCTGCATGACCACCGCGAGCGCCGCGGCGACGTCCATCTCGGGGACGTCGTGGTGGCGGACGTAGTGGGCGACGGTCTCGCGGAAGAAGTCGAGGCGGTCCGAGCTGAGCGCCTCGGTGATCTGGTCGTCGAAGCGGGCCAGACGCGTGGTGTTGACGTCGTCCACGCTCGGCAGCTCCATCGGCGTGATCTTCTGCCGCGTGGACCGCTCGATGTGGCGCAGGAGCCCCTTCTCGCGCGGGGTGACGAACGAGATCGCGTCGCCACTGCGACCCGCCCGGCCGGTGCGCCCGATCCGGTGGACGTACGCCTCCGGGTCGGTCGGGATGTCGTAGTTGACGACGTGGCTGATCCGCTCGACGTCGAGGCCGCGGGCGGCCACGTCGGTGGCGACGAGGATGTCGAGCTTGCCGTCACGGAGCTGGTTGACGGTCCGCTCGCGCTGGACCTGGGCGATGTCGCCGTTGATGGCGGTCGCGGAGAAGCCGCGGGAGCGGAGCTTCTCGGCGAGGGTCTCGGTCTCGTTCTTCGTGCGGACGAAGACGATCATCCCCTCGAAGTTCTCCACCTCGAGGATGCGCGTGAGCGCGTCGACCTTGCGCGGGTAGGAGACCGTCAGCCACCGCTGCGTGATGTTGTCCGCGGTGCGGGACTCGTTCTCCACCCGGATCTCGACGGGGTCGTCGAGGTGCTTCTCCGCGATACGGCGGATGGCGGCGGGCATGGTGGCCGAGAACAGCGCCACCTGCTTGGTCGCCGGGGTGCTCGCGAGGATGGTGTCGACGTCCTCGGCGAAGCCCATCTTGAGCATCTCGTCGGCCTCGTCGAGGACGAGGAAGCGCAGCGCCGACAGGTCGAGGGTGCGCTTCTCGAGGTGGTCCATGATCCGGCCCGGGGTGCCCACGACGACGTGGACGCCGCGGCGCAGCGCGGAGAGCTGGATGCCGTAGCCCTGGCCGCCGTACACGGGGAGGACCTGGACGCCCTTCATGCGGGCGGCGTACCGCCCGAACGCCTCCGAGACCTGCAGCGCGAGCTCGCGGGTCGGCGCGAGGACGAGGACCTGGGGGGCCTTCTTGTCGGTGACGTCGAGGTTCGACAGCACCGGGAGCGCGAAGGCCGCGGTCTTGCCGGTGCCGGTCTGGGCGAGCCCGACCACGTCGCGACCCGCCAGCATCGGCGGGATCGTGGCGGCCTGGATGGGGCTCGGCGACTCGTACCCGACGTCGCGGAGGGCCTTGCGGACCGGCTCGGACAGGCCGAGCCCGTCGAAGGTCGTGGTCTCGTCGGGGCCGTCGTCGGCGACCGAGCTGGGGATGCTGCTGTCCTGGGGTGATGCGTCGTTCACTTGTCAAGGGTAGTGGGCGGCGGGCCCCCGGGCCGATTCGCGAGTTCCGCGGCCCCGTCGGGGACGCGCCCGGACACCGCACAGGACAGGGGACCCCTCCGGGTTAGGTTGCGGTCGTGGCCCGGCCGCCCTCCCCCTCGCAGGTCGCCTGGTTCGCGCGCTGGCTCGGCGTCTCCGGTCCCCGCCCGAGCCTGCCGACCGGGTTCGACGCTGCCGTGGCGATGCTGCACCCGGGGACCCGCGCGATGGCCGTCGCGGACGACCCGGGGCCGTCGTACGTCGGACCCCTGCGCGGCGACCTCGCCCCCGAGCAGAAGCGGCTGCTGAGCCGGCTGCTCATGGCGCTCGCCGACCCGAGGGCCTCCGCGACGCTCGCCTCGTGGGACGCCACCCCCCACCTGCGGCCACAGGCGCCGATGGACGTCGCGACCCGCGTCGAGGCCGACCTCGACTACCTCCTCGTCGCCGGCCGCGTCTCGTCGCTGGTCTGGACGACCTGGGAGCCGCGGTTCACCGTCCCGCAGCCCGTCACCGCGCTCTGGCCGGACGACCGCGAGTGGTGTGTGTGGACCGATCCGCGTCGCCCCTACACGGTGCTCGCCGGCTCCGAGGAGCTGTGCGACCGCGTCCGCGAGGCGCCCGTCCTCGCCGCCGCGCCGCTGCCGACCCGCTGAGTCCGGCCTTCTGCTGGAGGTGTGGGTCGCGTGCTCCGATCACGGTCGGGAGGCGTGGTCGCGGTACTCCGTGACGATTCGCACCATCCGCGGGGCTGAACTCGTGCGAGACGTCACGGAGTGCCGCGCGACCCCCTCGACCACCGGCGCGCCACGCGCGTGGCGCCGCCACCCCTGGGTGCGAGGACCCTCCCCGACACAGCCAGCTCCACCACGAGAACGCGCCACCCACACATCAGGCAGAAGAGCCTGAGTCGGCGTCTCCTCACACCACCCGTCACACGCGTGGCGGATGCAACGGGGAGACATCCGTGAACGCGTCGGCTATGGTTGGTGAACAGAAGATGAACGAAAGGTGGACGACGATGAACCCAGGCGTGGACAACCGCCCCGTCATGCAGTGGATCGAGGTCGCGGACGCCCGCGGCGGCACCCGCCTCGAGGCCCGCTGGTTCGTTCCCGCCGAGGTCGTTCCGGTCGCGCAGGTCGCCGCGGCCTGACCCCGGCAGGGAGCTCCGCACCAGGAGGCTCCGGCTGCAGCCCGGCACTCACGCCGAGGGCTGCAACCGGAGCCTCTTGAGCGTCAGGGCCGCCATCCGCTCCTCACCGAGGGCGTTCGGGTGCACGATCACCGGGTTCGTGCCGAGCACGGCCGGCTCGATCCAGCGCGTCCCGATCGGCTGGCAGGCGTCGTGCCCCTCGGAGGCCCGCGGCACCCGGACGTAGGTCGCGCCGGCCGCGACGGCGGCGTCCCGGACGGCCCGGTTCAGCACGAGCTGGAGGTTCCGCAGGTAGGGCACGTCGCCGCGGGCGACCGGCATCTGCGGGAAGCAGCCGACGCGAGGCGGCAGCAGCCACGGGTACCCGAGCACGGCGACCTCGGCGTTCGGGGCCCGCCGGACCACGGCGCGGACCGCCCGCACCAGCGCGGGTGCGGTGTCCCGGCGCACGGTGCGGACGAACCGGCCGCCGTTCTGCTCCTGGCACGGGTTGCCCCGGCCCGCCGAGGCCACACCGGCGATCCCGCAGGCGACGATCGCGTCGATGAACACCCCGCCGTCGTTGCCCCCGATCGTCATCGTGACGAGATCGGTGCCGCGACCCAGCGCGTCGAGCTGCGGGGCCACACCGGGGTACTGGGAGCGGAAGTAGTCCTGGGTCCGGGCGGCGCCGCAGGTGACGTCGGTCAGCCGGGCACCGGTCCGCTCCGCCAGGACGTGCGGGTAGTTGCGCGACGAGCGCAGGCACTGCGGCGGCGAGAGCGGGTCGGTCGGCAGGACGCCCGACGCCGCGCTGAACGAGTCGCCCAGGGCGACGTAGCGCAACGGCCGGTCGCCCGCGGCTGCCGGCGCTGCCGGCGCTGCCGGCGCCGGCGCCGGGGACGCTCCCAGGGCGACCAGCGCCGCCGTGGCGACGAGGGCGGTCAGGACGGTCGGTCGACGGCGCATGCAGGGCCTCCTGTGGCGCCGGTCACCCGCCGGCCCGCTCAGGCTAGACGTCTCCGGCGACGTCGTCGACGGTCGTGACCACCGCGGTGACCGACGGGGTGCGGGGCGCCGAGGAGAAGCCGAAGCGGCAGGGCGGGTCGACGTCCGCCAGCTCGCCGAGGCCGACACCGTCGAACGACCCGGTCAGGGCGGTGACGCGGTGCAGGTCCGTGGCGCCGTACCACTCCCGGCGGCCCTCGCGGGCGGTCCCGACGGTGCGGACGCCGTCCATGACCACGCGGGCCACGGGGTCGGTGACCGCGCACCAGGCCGGGCTCGTCGCGAGCCGTCGGGGCACCGCGCGCAGCAGGACGCCGAGCGCGCTGCGGCGGCCGACCTCCAGGTCCAGGGTGAGCGAGGGGGTACGGACGTGCCACGACGTGCGGGTCCCCGTGACCGTGACCGGCTCGATCCGCTCCTCGTCGAAGGTGTACGTCGCCGCGACGAACCGGCGCACCCGCTCGGTCGGCGCGAGCAGCACCCGGTGGCCGTCGGCGGTCTCGACCATCACGTCGGCGAAGCGACCCCACGGGCCGTCGTCCCAGCGACCGACGACGACGCGCACCCCGCTGGCGCTGCCCACGCCGGCGATGGCTCCGGAGAAGCGTGACCGACTCACCCGAGGATCACCGGCGCCTCATCGGCGCCTCATCGGCGCCTCATCGGCGCCTCATCGGCGACGGGGCCCGCGCTGGCGCGAGGTCGAGCACCTGCCGGGTCCGGCGACGAAGAACCAGACGATCGCACCGGCCACGAGGAACGGGAACGCGCTGGAGACCACGGCGATCGCGACCAGGGTGAGCAGCACGATCGCCCAGACCGGCAGGCCGGACAGCCTCTGCCGGACGGCGCCCAGCCCGCCCTGCGGCTCCTTCCAGGCCCCCGGTCCGGCGACCCAGTGGGTCCGCCCGTCCGGCGGCGGGACCGGGGCGAGACGGAGCTCGGGGGGCGTGCCGCCCGGGAGGTCGCCGAACAGCGGCGGCAGGTCGCCGCGTGTCTTCGACAGCCACACCCGGCCGACGCGCTCGTCGTACTCGTCGGAGTCGAGACGGCCGGTCGCGAAGTGCTCGGCCAGCGCCTCGGCCGCGCGCTGGCGGTCGGCGTCGCCGATCCGCAGACCGGACTCCGGCACGCTCATCGCAGCTCTCCCCACGCCCGCTCCCCGCCGTCCTTGCCGTCCAGGTCCTCCGCCTCGCCGGCCTCGCCGTCCGCGAGCAGCTGGTAGAGGCGGCGACGCGCGTCGGCCATGATCGCCACCGCCTGACGTCGCTGCTCGTCGGTGCCCGAGGAGACGATCTGCCACACGGCGTTGAGGGTCTGCCCGACCTCGGGCATGAACCCGCCGGCGTCACCGCCGGCCTTGCTCGGCTCGTCGAGGAACGGCTCCCACACGGCGGCGAGCTCCTCGGGGTGCTCGGCGACGTAGTCCTGGCCCTGCTCGGTCAGCCGCAGCGTCCGACGGCCCGAGGCCTGGTCGCCCTCGACGAGGCCCTCGTCCTCGAGCTGCTGGACCGTCGGGTAGACCGAGCCGGGGCTCGGGCGCCACTGGCCGCCGCTGCGCTCGGCGATCTGTTGGATGAGCTGGTAGCCGTTCATCGGCTCCGCCGCGAGGACGTCGAGGATCGCCGCCCGGACGTCACCCTTCCGGGCGCGCGGGGCCCGCGGCGGCTCGGGCCGGGTCATGCCCAGCATCTCCGCGAGCCACGGGGGCGGTCCGCCGCGACCCTTGTGGCCCCCGGGTCCTCCCGGTCCGCCGAACCCTCCGAACCCGGGTCCGCCCCAGCCGCCCTGCCACCCGCCACGTCCACCGTGTCCACCGTGTCCACCGTGCATGTCCTGCCCTCCCGACAGTCGTGAGTGTCACCGACACTCTGCGATATATCGCAACCGTACGCTCGTATCGCTGGACGACACAAGGGGTGGCTCGACATCCGGGGCAGGATGGGCCGATGAGCGAGACCCGCACCGTCGACACCGATCTCGTGGCGGCCTGGCGGGACCGGGTGGCGACCGCCCCGGACCGTCCCGCGCTGGCCTACTTCGACACGGTCCTGAGCGCCGCCGAGGCCGACCGGTTGAGCGACGAGCTCGCCGCGGCGTACGCCGGGCTCGGGGTCACCGCCGGCGACCACGTCGGGCTGCACCTGCAGAACGTGCCGTGGTTCCCGCTGTCCATGCTGGCGTTGTGGAAGCTCGGCGCGTCCGCGGTGCTGCTGAACCCGATGTACCGCGGTGAGGAGCTGGCCGCGCTGGTGGTCGACTCCGAGGCGGTCGGGGTCGTGACGGACCTCGCGGAGCTCGACCGCACCCGGGCCGCGCTCGGTGACGGGCCCGACGCCCCCTGGGTGGTGGGCGCCTCGTCGCGCGACCTGCAGACCCGGGACGACCCCCGGGTGTTCGGCGACTCCCCCCACACCGCGCCCCCGGCCGAGGACGACCTCGCCGCCCTCGTCCGCGCCCAAGAGGGCGCGACGGTGGAGCATGCGTCGCCGGGCGGTGACGCGATCGCGATGCTCTGCTACACCTCCGGCACCACCGGCCGCGCGAAGGGCGCGATGAACACGCATGCCGGCGTCCTCGCGGTGTGCCGCAGCTACGCCGAGTGGACCGGGTTCGGTCCCGGCGGCGTCTGCTTCGCCACCGCACCGCTGTTCCACATCACGGGCGCGGTCATCAACGCGGTCGTCTCCCTGGTCCACGACACCACGCTGGTGCTCGCCCACCGCTTCGCACCGGCGGTCGCGCTGGACGCGTTCGCCGAGCACGGCGTGACCACCACCATCGGGTCGATCACCGCCTTCTCCGCGATGCTCGAGGTTCCCGACCCGCCGGCGGACGCGTTCACGTCGATGACGGCGATGTACTCCGGCGGCGCCCCCATCCCGCCGTCCACCGTCGAGCGTGTCGAGGCGCGCTTCGGGGTCTACGTGCACAACGCCTACGGGATGACGGAGACCTGCTCGGGCGTGATCGCCGTGCCGCTCGGCGAGCGGGCGCCGGTCGACCCCGCGAGCGGGACGCTGTCGGTGGGCAAGCCGCTGCCGGGCATGACGCTGCGCGTGCTCGGGTCGGACGGCGAGCCCGTCGCCGCCGGCGAGCAGGGCGAGCTCGAGATGAGCGGCCCGCAGGTGGTGCCCGGCTACTGGCGGCGCCCGGACGCGACCGAGGAGGCCATGCCCGGCGGTCGGCTGCGCAGCGGCGACGTCGCCGTCGTGGACGACGAGGGCTGGGTCTACCTCGTCGACCGGCTCAAGGACCAGATCAACGTCTCCGGCTACAAGGTGTGGCCCCGGGAGGTCGAGGACGCCCTCCACACCCACCCCGCCGTCCGCGAGGCCGCCGTCGTCGGCCGGCCCGACGACTACCAGGGCGAGTCGGTCGTGGCGTACGTCGCGCTCGTCGGCGGCGGCTCCGCGACCCCCGACGAGCTCACCGCCGTCGTCCGGGAGCGGCTGGCGGCGTACAAGGTCCCGAAGGAGGTCCACGTCGTCGAGGACCTCCCCAAGACCCAGACCGGCAAGATCCGCCGGGCGGCGCTGCGGGACTGACCGACCCGCTCTCCGGAGGTCGAGGTGCGAGGCCGGCCACGGCCGAGCCACGAGACCCGGCAACCGGACCGACCACTCCGACCACCGCTGGTCGAGCAGCACGCGAGCCCCCGGCGAGCGCGCGTCGTCGAGACCCCGCGACCCCACAGACCGCCTGACCCCTCACCGGGTTTCGAGGCTCGTCGCTGGCGCTCCTCACACCTCAACCACCGACGACCGGGTCTCGACGACGCGGACTCGCTGCGCTCGTCTGCCGCTCGACCAGCGGTGGTGGGAGGGTCGGGGTGCGAGGCCGGGGCGGGTGTGACGGCGGTCAGGCGCGGGTGTCGGCGAGGGCGGAGCGGATGGACTCCTCGACGCCGAGGAAGCGGTGGCCGGGGGCGGCGACGAGCGAGCGGACGTCGTCCTCGGTGCAGACCATGTCGTGGCGCAGGCTCTCGATGAGCGCGGTGACCTCGTCGCTGTCCATGCCGGCCAGCGCGGCCACGACCGGGCCCACGAGGAAGCGGGGGGCGATCGGGGGGCTGAGCTGCAGGCGGCTGATGCCGTCGATGCGGGCGAAGAGCTTGAGCAGCTCCGGGTAGGTGACGACCTCGTCGCCGCCGACGTCGTACGCGCGGCCGGTGGCGTCGGTGGTCAGGGAGCGCAGCAGCAGGTGCAGGACGTCGTCGATCGCGACGGGCTGCATGCGGCTGTGCATCCAGCGCGGGACCGGCGTGACCGGCACGCGGCGGCTGATGCGGCGCAGCAGCTCGAAGGACGTCGACCCGGCGCCGACCACCATCGCGGCCCGCAGCACCACGGTCGGCACGGAGGACTGCAGGAAGAGCTCCTCGACCTCGAGCCGGGAGCGGAGGTGCTCGCTCAGGACGCCGTCCGGCACCAGCCCCGACAGGTAGACCAGCCGGGACACGCCGGCGTCCTCGCAGGCGCCCGCGAACAGCAGGGCCGCCTCCCGGTCCAGCTGGGCGAAGTCGACGGACTCCATCGAGTGGACCATGTAGAACGCCGCGTCCTGGCCGTCGAGGGCGGCCCGCACGCTGTCGGGCTCGGTGACGTCGAAGTGGACGCCGCGGACGCCGTCCGGCCAGTGGTGGTCACCGACCCTCGACCGGCTGGCGGCGCTCACGTCGTGGCCCGCCTCGGCGAGGGCCGGGACGAGCAGCGAGCCGACGTACCCGGTGGCGCCGGTGACCAGCACCTTCATGAGCAGACCTCCATGGGTCCTGTGTACCCGCCGGGGCGGCGGGCGGACCCGGGAGGCGTCAGCGCTTCAGCTCGCGCGCGACGTCGGAGGCGATCTTCTCCGGCTTGGTGGTCGAGCCGTAGCGCTTGACGACCCGGCCGTCCTTGCCGACGAGGAACTTGGTGAAGTTCCACCGGATCTTCTCCCCGAGCATCCCGCCCTTCTCGTCCTTCAGCCACTGGTAGAGCGGGTGGGCCTCCGGGCCGTTCACGTCGATCTTGGAGAACATCGGGAAGCTGACGCCGTAGTTCTTCTGGCAGAACGAGCCGATCTCCTCGTCGCTGCCGGGCTCCTGCCCGCCGAACTGGTTGCTCGGGAAGCCCAGGACGACGAAGCCCTCGTCGCCGTACTCCTGGTAGAGCTTCTCGAGGCCCTCGTACTGCGGGGTGAACCCGCACTGCGACGCCGTGTTCACCACGAGGACGACCTTCCCGGCGTACGCCGAGAGGTCGCGGTCCTCACCGGTCAGGGTGGTGGCGCTGAAGTCGGTCAGGGTCGTCACTGTCGGCTCCTGGGGGGTCTGCGGGAAGGGCGTGCGGGGGTGGTTCGGCGTCAAGCGGTAACCCGGATGCCTCCGGCCGCATTCCGGGCCGCGCCAGTCCGCCGCAGCAGAGGTTAGGCTGTCCTAATGACCACGACGGCGACGGGACCGGTGGCAGCACCGGCGTCCGGGCCCTCCCGGCTCCGCCAGGGGTCGCTGCGCGGACTGCTCGTGCTCGTCGTCGTCCTCGCCGCCGCCGCCCTGCTCAGCCTGGCCGTCGGCTCCCGGCCCATCGCTCCGGACACCGTGCTGCGCGTCCTCCTCGGCGCGGACGGCAGCGAGGCGGCCACCATCGTCCGCGAGCTGCGGGTCCCCCGGACGGTCATCGCCGTGGCCGTCGGCATCTGCCTGGGCCTCGCCGGCACCCTGATGCAGGGCTACACCCGCAACCCGCTGGCCGACCCCGGGCTCCTCGGCCTCACCGCCGGCGCCGCCTTCGCCGTCGTGCTGGCGATCTTCCTGCTGGGCGTCACGACCCCCGCCGGCTACGCGTGGTTCGCCCTGCTCGGCGCCGGGCTCGCCGGCGCCGCGGTCTTCGGGATCGGCACCACCCGGCGCGGACCGGACCCCGTGACGCTCGTCCTCGCGGGCACCGCGGTCACCGCGCTGCTGCAGGCGGTCACCAACACCATCCTCGTCCGGGACACCCTCACGCTCGACGACTACCGGTTCTGGATCGTCGGCTCGGTCGCCGGCCGCGACCTGTCGATCCTGGCCCAGGTCACGCCGTTCATGGCGGTCGGGATCCTGCTCGCCGCGTTCTGCATCCCCGGCCTCAACCTGCTGCAGCTCGGGGACGACGCCGCCTCGGCCCTCGGCCTGAACCCCACCGCCCACAAGGCGCTCGGCCTCGCGGCGGTCATGCTGCTCTGCGGCGCGGCGACCGCCGCCTGCGGCCCCATCGTGTTCCTCGGGCTGACCGTCCCCCACGTGGCGCGGTACCTCGCGGGCGTCGACCACCGCTGGCTGGTGCCGTACTCGGCGGTGCTCGGGGCGATCGTCCTGCTGCTGGCGGACGTGCTCGGGCGCGTGCTCGTGGTCCCCGCCGAGCTGCAGGTCGGCATCGTCATGGCGCTGGTCGGCGGCCCCGTCTTCATCCTGCTCGTACGACGCGCCCGGATGGTGCGGCTGTGAGCGCCCTGCTGACGCCCCGGCCGCCGCGGACCGGTCCCGCGCACGCCCCCCTCCGCGTCGGACCGGTGTCGGGCCGGGTCCCGCTGCGGACCCTGTGGGTCACGCTCGCCTCCCTGGTCCTGCTCGTCGCGGTCCTCGCGGTGAACCTGTCGCTGGGTGACGTCGCCGTCCCGCTGCGCGACGTCGTCGCCGTCCTCGGCGGGGCCGACGTCCCGGGCGCCACCTTCATCGTCCTCGACCTGCGCCTGCCGCAGGCGAGCGTCGCGCTGCTCGTCGGCGCGTCGCTCGGCCTCGCCGGCGCGCTGTGCCAGACCTTCGCCCGCAACCCCCTGGCCAGCCCCGACATCCTCGGGGTCACGGACGGTGCCGCGGTCGGCGCGGTCGGCTACCTGCTGCTCGTCGGGTCGTCCTCGGCCGGCGTCGCCGGCCTGCTGGCGCAGCTCGGGCTCGCCGGCTCCGCCCTGGCGGGCGGCTTCGGCGCGGCCGTCCTGCTCTACGTGCTGTCGTGGCGCCGCGGCGTGGACGGCCAACGCTTCGTGCTGGTCGGGATCGGGCTGTCGTTCGCGCTCGCCGCGATGGTGTCGTGGCTGCTCGTCTCCGCCCGCCTGCAGGACGTCGCCAGCGCCCAGGTCTGGCTCACCGGCTCCCTGAACGCGCGCTCGTGGGAGCAGGCGGTCCCGGTCGCGGTCGGCCTGGGGGTCGCCGTCCCCGTCGCCCTGCTCCTCGTGCGGCACCTCAACGCCCTCCAGCTCGGCGACGACAGCGCCCGCGGGCTCGGCGTCCGGCTGCAGACCACGCAGCTCGGCATGCTCGTCGTCGCCGTGACCGTCACCGCCCTCGCCGTCTCCGCGGCGGGACCGCTGGAGTTCGTCGCCCTCGCCGTGCCGCAGATCGCGCTGCGGCTGGTGGGCGGCTCCCGGCCCCCGCTGGTCGCGTCGATGGTCCTCGGCGCCGTGCTCGTCGTCGCCGCCGACGTCATCGGCCGCGTGCTGCTCCCGTTCAGCGTCCCCGCCGGCGTCGTGACCGCCGTGCTCGGGGCGCCGTACCTGATCTGGCTGCTGATCCGCGTCAACCGGAAGGTCTCCGCATGACCACCTCCCTCCACCCCGGCGCCCCCGCCACGACCGGCACGTCGACGGGGTCCTCCCGGCTGTACGCCGAGAAGGTCACCGTCGGGTACGGCGGCGCCCCCGTCGTCCGCGACCTCTCGCTCGAGATCGAGGACGGCAAGGTCACCACGATCGTGGGCCCGAACGGCTGCGGGAAGTCCACCCTGCTGCGGACGATGGCCCGGCTCCTCACCCCGACGAGTGGGGCGGTGCTCCTGGACGGGACCCCGATCGGCAGCGTGCCGACGAAGGAGGTCGCGCGCCGGCTGGCCCTGCTGCCGCAGAGCCCCGTCGCGCCGGACGGCCTCGTGGTCGGCGACCTCGTCGCCCGCGGCCGGCACCCCCACCAGCGGTGGTTCCAGCAGTGGAGCCGCGAGGACGAGGGCGTCGTCGACGAGGCCCTCGCCGCCACCGACACCCTCGACCTGCGCGACCGCGCTCTCGACCAGCTCTCGGGGGGTCAGCGCCAGCGGGCCTGGATCGCGATGACCCTGGCCCAGGACACCGACCTGCTGCTGCTCGACGAGCCCACGACGTTCCTCGACCTCGCCCACCAGGTCGAGGTGCTCGACCTGGTCTGCCGCCTCAACCGGGAGCGGGGGCGGACCGTGGCGATGGTCCTGCACGACCTCAACCTCGCGGCCCGCTACTCCGACCGGATCGTGGTCATGGCCGCCGGCGAGGTCGTCGCCCAGGGCGACCCGGGCTCCGTGCTCACCACCGAGCTGCTCGCCGACGTCTTCGGGCTCGTCGCCGACGTCCTGCCGTGCCCGCGGACCGGGCTGCCGATCGTCGTCCCCCGCTCCCACCACCTGGAGTGAGGGACGACGCCGGGGTGCCTCTTGGGGGGTGCCTCAGGCCTCGGGTGCCGGCGGCTCGGTGTCGGGGTCGCCGTCCAGCACGGCCTGGAGCTGCGGGACGTAGCGCTCGAGCACGTAGGGGATCGACAGCGGCGTGACCATGGAGTGGCCGACGTAGTAGGCGCCGTCCGCGTCGCTGATGTCGACGAACGCGTTCTCCTCGGCGGGGGTCGTGGACTCCCACAGGCGCGTCATGCCGGCGTCGGCGTTGCCGAGGTCGAGCCAGACCACGCCGTCCAGCTCACCGAGGTCCGTGGTGCGCTCGGCGCTGACCGACCAGCCGAACTCGCCCTCGGGGCGCTCCTCGAGGAGGACGTCGGGGAAGGTCATGCCGAGCTGGTCGAGCATGCGGGCACGGGGGTCCTCGGGGCCGTAGATGAACAGGCCCTCGTACGGCGTCACCACGGCGACGGCCTTGCCCCCGAAGACGTCGGCGTTGTCGGCGGCCGCGGTCTCGATCTGCTCGGTGACGGAGGCGACGAGCTCCTCGCCCTCGTCCTCCTTGCCGACGGCGCGGGCGATCGTGCGGGTCATCTCGTCCCACGGCATGCCGTAGTCGCCGAACTCGGCGGACTGCGCGACGGTCGGCGCGATGCCGGAGAGCTTCTCGTACTCCTGCTTCGTCATGCCGGAGTACAGCCCGATGATCAGGTCGGGGGCGAGGCCGGCGACCTCCTCGACCGGGATGCCGTCGGGGTTCTCCAGGACGGTCGGCAGCTCGGCGCCGGTGGCGTCGAAGGCCTCCTGGGCCCAGGGGAAGATGCGGCCGTCGGCCTCGCCGAACCAGAACGTGGTGGCGACCGGGGCGACGCCGAGCGCGAGCAGGGCGTCCTGCTCCATCAGTCCGACGACGGCGACCTTCGTGGGTCGCTGCTCGATCGTGGTGGTGCCGTACTTGTGCTCGATCTCGACCGGGGAGAACTCCTCGGCGGCGCCGGACTCCTCCGTCCCCGCGCTCGAGCCGTCGGAGGTGGACCCGTCGACGCCGCAGGCGGCGAGGACCGGCACGGCGACGGCGAGGGACGAGAGGCCGGTGAGGAACCGGCGGCGCGAGGTGGTCATGCGTGCTCCAGCGGGGACGTCGGGTGAGGTTAGGCTCACCTTATACATCGGCGCCGGATCAGCGGGGGCGGGTCCGCAGGAGCCACGCGAGGCCGAGGAACGGCAGCACCAGCGGCAGGAAGCCGTAGCCCCGGCCGAAGACGGACCAGACCGTGTCGTCGGGGAACAGCACGGGGTCCGCGAGGCTCAGCGTGCCGACCACGAGGACGCCGACGAGCTCGACGCCGACCGCCGTCCACGCCGTACGACGGGCCCAGGGGCGGTCGACGGCCAGCCCGACCGTGGCGGCGACGTACACCAGCGCGGCGAGGGCGGACAGGGCGTACGGGAACGGCGCCTCGGAGGCCTGCAGGGACAGCTGGACGGCGGAGCGTCCGGTGGCGGCGACGGCGAAGACGCCGTACAGGGCGACGAGGACGCGGCCCGGCCCCCGGCCGGTGCCGGTGCTGCGTGCGGGGCCGGTGGGGCTCACAGGTACCACCCGGGCTCCCAGACCTGCTGCAGGCGCAGCACGAGGAAGGGGACGACGACCCCCAGGACGACGAGGACGGCGGTGCCCGAGCGGCTCGGCTCGCCGCGGGCCCACCACACGGCGACCGGCGGCAGCACCAGGCAGCCGACGAGGTAGCCCAGGTAGGTCGCGACGGCGATGTCCGGCGACTCGGTGACGAGCAGCACGACACCCACCACCAGCTGGACGACGAGCGCCGCCTCGAGCAGCCAGGTCAGGCCCACCAACCACCGGTCCGGACGGCGGTCCGGCACGAGGTAGGCGGCCGCGAGGAGCGCGACGGCCAGGGACAGGGCGACCACCGTGAGCTGGAGCCAGACGACCACGGGTCCAGTGTGGCGCGGATATTGGCGTTCTCCTGCGCGGGGTGCCACCCCGCCCCTACGTTCCCGGGGCAGGACCCCACCGGAGGTGACCATGACCGCCACGCCCCACGCGACCCACCCGTTCGTCGAGGGAGAGCCCGCGGCCGCGCCCGGCGGTGCCACCGACGCCGATCCCGGCGACCGGCTGGCCCTGGTCGCCCGCGTGGTCGGCGTCGCCCGCACCGAGCTGTGCCAGCGGCACCACCTGTCGATCCGCGCCGTGGCCCGCCGGGCCGGCGTGGACCCCCGCGACGTCGCCCGGCACGTCGGCTCCGGTGACGAGCTGATCCGCCGGATCTTCTTCGAGATCGCCGTCGACGCCCACGAGGCGATGGCGGCCACCTCCCGTGTCCCCGCCGCCAGCAGCTGCCGGGACCGCCTGCTCGGCTACGCGCGGGGCTACCGGCACTGGGCCCTGTCGAACCCGGTCGAGTTCTCCCTCGTCCTGGGCCCGACGTCGCGCCCGCTCATGACCGAGACGGTCGCCGCCGAGGGGGTCGCCTGGTTCTACGGCCCGCTGCTCGACATCCTGCGGGACGGGCACGCCCGGGGACAGATCGACACCACGACCATCCCCGGTGGCCGGGCCCAGCCCGGCGTACGACCCGCGCTGCTCGCCGCCGCCCGGGACCTCGACCCGCGACTTGCCCTGACCTTCGCGAGCCTCAGCGCCGGCATGCACGGCTACCTGATGCTCGAGGCCTGCGGCCAGCTCGGCGCGGTCTTCGTCGACCTCGACCGGGCCTTCGACGCCCACGTGCGGGCGCTCATCGACGGCGCCGGCATCGCCTGAGGTCCCCCGGCGACGCGCCTAGGGTGGGCGGATGAAGCCCGCCGACCTTCTGCTCGACGCCTTCGGACGACTGCCCGACCTCGGCCACGGTGCCGCGTCCGGGCTCGACGAGGGCCAGCTCCTGCTGCGGCCCGCGCTGCCGGAGGGGCGCGGCCGGGGCAACCCGGTGGCGTGGCTGCTGTGGCACTCCGCCCGGGTGTGGGACGACCACGTCGCCGGGGTCGCGGCCGTCCTCGACCCCGACTCGCCCGCCGCCACCCAGGTGCACGTCACGGAGGGGTACGCCGACCGCCTCGCGCTGCCGCTCCCGGTGGACGACATCGGCTACGGGCACGACGACGAGGACGTCGCCGCCGTCCGCGCGCCCGGCGACCTGCTGCTGGAGTACCTCGACGCCGTCGCCGCCCGGACCGCCTCCTGGCTGCCGTCACTGGGCGCCGACGATCTGGACGCGGTGGTCGACGCCGGCTGGGACCCCCCGGTCACCGTCGGCACCCGCCTGGTCAGCGTCCTCGGCGACGTGACCCAGCACCTCGGCCAGGCGGCCTACGTCCGGGGGCTGCTGCTCGGCTGAGGTCCGCCCACCGGAGGTCGAGGTGCGACGAGCCCCGGCGGGGAGCCACGAGACCCGGCGACCGACCGGCGTACCCCTCACCGGATCTCGAGGCTCGGCCGCAGACGGCCTCACACCTCGATCACCGCGCATCGGTCGCCCTCAACGCCCGGGCCCGTCCACCGGAGGTCGAGGTGCGACGAGCCCCGGCGAGGAGCCACGAGACCCGGTGACCGACCGGCGTACCCCTCACCGGATCCCCGGGTAGTCCGTGACGTCCTGCACCTCAGGACGCCGCCGGGGGGTGCGAACCGTCACGGAGCACCCCGTCCACCGGGGTCGAGGTACGACGAGACCCGGCGAGGAGCCACGAGACCCGGTGACCGACCGACGTACCCCTCACCGGATCTCGAGGCTCGGCCGCAGACGGCCTCACACCTCGATCACCGGTATCAGGCTCGGCCGCAGACGGACTCACACCGGCATCACCGGGACGGGCTCAGCCGCAGAGGCCGAACTCCTCGGGCGAGGGGCCGGCGTCGCCGCCCCCGCCACCCGAGCCACCACCACCGTTACCGCCGCCACCGCCGGCGCCACCCGAGCCACCCGAGCCACCCGGCACGGGCGCCTCGGCGCTGATGGCGTCGCCGGAGTACTCCGGCCCGAGGGGCTGGTCGCGGCGGATCTCGCGCCACAGGCCCTCGGCCTCGGGGGCCCACTCGAGCAGGTTGGCGTCGAGGGGGTACTCGACGATCGGCACCGTCGTGAACTGGATGTCGCTGAGGCCGGTGCCGTCGAGCTGCAGGCCGAGGCCGACGAGGGTGCGGGTGCTGGCGAAGCCCGGGTCCGTGGTCAGCGAGCTCGTCGCCGCGTCGAGGAACCGGAAGAGCTTGTCGGGGCGGGCCAGGATGTCGCGGGACGACACCTTGTTGATCAGCGACGCGACGAACGCCTGCTGGCGCTTCATGCGACCGATGTCGGAGTTGGGCGACAGGACGTACCGCTCGCGGACGTAGTCGAGGGCCTGGTCGCGGTCCAGCGTCTGGGTGCCGGCGTCGAGGAAGATCTGCTTGTCCTCGTCCGCGACCTCCACCGGGACGCAGACCTCGACCCCGCCGACGGCCTCGACCATGTCGCCGAACCCGTCGAAGTCGACCACGACGTAGTGGTCGATGTAGATCCCGGTGAGCTGCTCCACGGTCTGCTGCACGCAGCCCGGACCGGCGACGGCGTACGCCGTGTTGAACAGCTGGTCCTCCTCGCCCGGGACGTCGTTGCCGTCGTCGTCGACGCAGTCGGGCCGGTCGATCACCGCGTCGCGGGGCAGGCTGACGCCGTACACGTCCTCGCGGTCCTCGGAGACGTGCAGCAGGATCGTGGTGTCCGCCCGGGCGCCCTCGCCGGTGAGGCCGTCGATGTCGTTGCCCTCGCCGTCACGGGCGTCCGAGCCGAGCACCAGGATGTTGAGGGGCCCGTCGGGGCCCTCGTAGCCGCGCTCGGGGCGGTTCGACAGCTGGTCGCGGACGTCGTTGCTGGTGATGTTGCCGTCCAGCTGGCGCAGCGCCAGGAACCCGCCGATCCCGACGACCAGGGCGAGCACGAGCACCGTGAGCCCGACCGCCTTCAGCACCCGGCGGCGTCGCGACCGGGGCACGGCGTCAGCGGCGGGGGGAGGTGAGTCCGTCCCGCCGGTCGTGCCGTCCTCGTCCTGACCGGTCATGGTCGGTCCTCCGCTCCCTGTCCCGTGAACCTACCGTCGGCAGGGGAACGACGAACGCCTAACCGTAGGTATTGCGAGGGGCCTCGACTGGTTCGACGGCGCTCGCGGCCATCGCCGAGGTGGGTCGCCCGCCGTCCAGCGGGTCCCACTCCCCCGTCACGCGGACCCACGAGTTCCGCTCCGGGGCGTCCTCGGCGGCGGGGCCCGTGACCATGATCCGGTTCGCGGACGCGTCCGCCGCGCAGCAGTTCATGTCCATCCGGGTGACGTACCAGTTGCCGTCCTCGTCGCCGCTGACGAAGCCGGTCACCACCACCTCGCGCCCGACGAGCGACCTCGCCTCGTCGAACTGCACGCGGACGACGAAGTCGACGACGTCGATCTCGAGCGGGCCGTCGGAGGCGGGCAGGGGCAGCTCCGCGCCCTCGGCCGCCGACGCCGGCAGCTCGTTGGCGGACCGCTCGGCGCTGTACGCCCCGAGCGCCGGCGGGCTGACGGTGAACACCACCAGCACCGGCGCGAGCAGCAGCCACGCGGAGCGGGAGACGTGCCCGTCCAGGTGCTCGTCCGCGGTCACGCCGTCCTCGTCCGCGGACCTCTCGTCGGCCCGCAGCACCCGCGCGAGCGCGACCGCCACGAGCAGGACGCCGCTGACGAGCAGCGGCCACCGCATCCAGGCGTTGACGTAGCGCAGGTACGCGTCGGTCAGCGTCAGCCGGACGAGCGTCGCGCCGACCAGGGTCAGGACGAGGGCCTGGGTGGTGCGGGTCATCGCGGTCCGCGACGGGGCGCTCACAGCAGCCATCCCCCGACACCGACGGCGCTGAGGGTGGCGACCACCACGACCAGCGGCACGAAGACGACCGCGAAGCCGCGGCCGAACGTGCCGACCTGCATCGAGGCGAGCTTGATGTCCATCGCGGGCCCCACGACCATGAAGACGAGCTTGGCGGTGTCGGAGAACGCCGTGAGGCTGGCCGCGACGAACGCGTCGGCCTCCGAGCACATCGCGACGACGAACGCGAAGACCGCCATCGCGACGATCCCGGCGACTGCCTGCCCGGCGACGGAGTCCAGGACCTCGCGCGGCACGAGCGTGTTGACGACGGCGGCGAGGGCGGCACCGAGGACGAGGAACCCCGCAGCGTGGAGGAAGTCGTGCTGCACCGAGCCCAGGAAGGTGCCACCGTGCTCGCGCCCGCCGCGGGGCAGCCGCATCGGGACCCGGCCACCGCGCCACAGCCAGAGCCAGCCGATCGCGACCGCCGTGAGCATCGAGGCGAGGAAGCGGGCGAGGACGAGCAGCGGCTGGTCGGGGAACGCGACGGCGGTCGCGACGAGGACGACCGGGTTGACCGCGGGTGCGGCGAGCATGAACGTCAGCGCCACCGCGGGGACGACGCCGCGGCGGATGAGGCTCGCCGAGACCGGCACCGACGCGCACTCGCAACCCGGCAGCGCGACGCCGGCGAGGCCCGCCGCCGGGACGCCCAGCGCAGACCGCTTCGGCACCACCCGCTCCAGCGCCCGGTCGGTGAGCACGTGGGAGATGACGGCGGCCAGCAGCACGCCGAGCACCAGGAACGGGACGGCCTGGACGACGATCGCGACGAACGTGGTCGCCCAGGTGGCGAGCGCCTCGTCGTCCAGGGCCGGCACCAGCCACCGCTGGGACACCAGCCCGGCGAGCACCAGCGCCAGCACGAGCTCGGTCTGCCCGAGGCGCGCGCCCCGGCGCACGGGGGCGTCGGTGGTCGTCACGCTCACCTCCTGGGGTCGTGGGTCGCAGTTGAGAACGACTCTCGGACGCAAAGGTAGCGCCCCGGACGCTGCGACCGGCCGACGCTCGGCCGACAGCCGGACGAGGACCGGCCGAGGACCGGCTCAGGTCTGCCAGGTCTCCAGGACGAGCCCGTGCGCGACCGCGCGCTCGGCGAGCAGCGCGGCGTGCTCGGGTGCGGTGAGCATCAGCAGGCCGCGCCCCGGCTCCTGGCCGAGGGCCGCGGCCAGGTCGGCGGGGTGCACCAGGCGGCACCCCGGGGGCGCCCCCTGACCGGTGAGCTCGCCGTAGGAGTCCGCGACCGCGACCGCACCGGTCTCGGGGTCGAGGCCCCAGAGGACGACGAAGTGCCCGGCGTCCCAGACCTGGTCGGTGAGGGGCCCGGTGGCCACGTTGCCGACGACCCCGATCGGGTACGGCGCCGCGGCCACCGCGGCGAGCAGCCCGGTGACGTCCCCGACGGACCACGGCCCCGGGGTCGTCCGTCGTACGGGCACGACCGCGACGGTGCCGCCGGTGGCGCGGATGATCCCGGCGGCCAGACCGGCGGCGTGGGTGCCGGCCTCGGCCTCGGTCGCCGCGACGGGCAGGTCACCGCCCCGCTCCTCGGCACGCCACGGCTGCGGGGGTACGCCGGGTGGCCGCGAGGTCGGGTCGTCGGTGGGCCACAGCTGGGTCCCGGCCGCCAGCGCCAGGTCGGCGAGAGCGGGGACGGCGTCGGCGGGCAGGACGGCGTGGAGCGCGGCCCGCGCCGCGAAGGGCCCGCAGAGCTGGTCGGGCTGCGGCAGCCCGGCGGACTGCACGGCGAGGACCTCGTCGGCCCCGGTGCAGCGCAGCAGCCGCGCCCACACGGACGCGGCCCCGGTGTCGTCGGGCGCGCTCAGTACAGCCACCTCAGCGACGCGACCACCTCGTCGACGGGGCGGGGGGCCGCCCACGCGGCGTCGGCGTCACGGCAGGCGACGAACGCCCCCAGCAGGTCGTCCCCGAGGACCTCGCGGACCAGCGCGCTGCCGAGCAGGTCCTCCCGGGCCTGGGCGGCGGTGCTGGCCAGGGGCGTGATGCCGGCGGCCTCGCGCTCCTCCTCCGACCACGTCCCGACGTCCTCGCCGATCGGCTCCGGGGGCGTCGCCTGGGACTCGACGCCGGCCAGGCCGGCCGCGAGCACGACGGCGAGCGAGAGGTACGGGTTGGCCGAGGCGTCGCTGGCCTTGAGCTCGACGTTGGTCGCGTCCGGCCCGAGCAGCGCGCTGGACGGCACGAGACGCAACGCCGCCTCGCGGTTCTCGACGCCCCAGAAGCCGAAGGCGCTGGCCCAGAAGCCGGGCCGGCGACGCAGCAGCGACCCCGTGCTGGGGGCGGTGACGGCCGTGATGCCGGGCAGCTCGGCGAGCAGGCCGGCGACGTACCCGAGCCCTGTCGGGGACAACCCGTGGGGGCCGTCGCCGGTGAGCGCGTTGCGGCCGTCCTCACCGGTGAGCGAGGTGTGGAGGTGCCACCCGTTGCCGGCCCCCGCCATGAGGGTGACCGGTGCGAAGCTGAGGCGGAGCCCGTGCTTGCGCGCCGCGTTGTGCGCGGTCTGGCGGGCCAGCACCTGGGCGTCGGCGGCACCGACGCCGGGCAGCGGCGAGAGGGCCATCTCGACCTGCGAGCCGCCGTACTCGGCGTGGAGCTGGCCGATGCGGACACCGTCCGCGGCGAGGTCGGCCAGCAGGCTGCGACAGAACTCGCCGACGTCGCGCACCGCGTTGGCCGAGTACGCCGGACCGCGCTGCGCAGGCCGCACCTCGCCGTCGCGGTCGAGCGGGTCGTCCTCGTGGGAGACGACCATCTCCATCTCGAAGCCGGCCACGAGCCCGAGGCCGGCGTCGGCGGCGCGGTCGAGCTGCCGCTCGAGGACCGCACGCTGGTCGTACGCCCACGGCTCGCCCTCGCCGGTGAGCTGGCGGCCGGGGACGAACGCGAACCCGGGCTGGCCCGCCGTCGCGGTGACCCCGAGCGGGCCGTCGACGACCGGCACCAGCCGGACGTCCCCGGACGGCGTCGCGAGGCCCTCGTGGGCGAAGGTGATGCCGTCGTGGGAGTCGAAGACCGCGAAGGCCGTGGTGTTGCCGACCCCGCGCCGGACGGCGGCCGGGAGCTCGGCGGTCGGCACGGTCCGCGAGCGGACGACGCCGTTGTTGTCGACCCAGCCGATGGTCACGCCGACCACGTCCCGCGAGGAGAGCCGGCGGGCCAGCTCCTCGGCGTCCACCGCGCGGTCGGGGTGCGCCCCTGCAGCTGTCATGGCCGCGACGCTACCGGACCTCGACGCCCCCGCGATCGACCTCGAGGGAGACCACCGAGAGCGGCAGCAGCCACTGGGTGAGCGGCCCGATGGCGAGGGCGTAGACGACCGTCCCCAGCCCGACGACGCCCCCGAGGACGAACCCGACCGCGACCACGGACACCTCGAGCGCCGTGCGGACGACGCCGACCGGCAGCCCGGTGCGGCGGTGCAGGCCCGTCATCAGGCCGTCGCGGGGCCCCGGCCCGAAGCGGGCGCCGATGTAGAGCGCCGTGGCGACGGCGTTGAGCACCACCCCGAGCACGAGCAGGACGACCCGCCAGACCATCGCCTCGGGCGCCGGCAGCACCAGCAGGGTGAGGTCGGCGACCGGCCCGATGATCGCGGTGTTGGCCAGCGTGCCGAGCCCCGGCGTCTCCCGCAGCGGGATCCAGGCGAGGAGCACGAGCAGGCTGACCAGCACGACCGCGGTGCCGATCGACATCGGCAGGTGCCGCGCGAGCCCCTGGTGCAGGACGTCCCACGAGGCGTTGCCGAGGGTGGCCCGGATGATCATCGCCAGGCTCGCGCCGTACAGGACGAGGCCGACGACGAGCTGCGACAGCCGCCGCCCGAGCCGGCCGGCGCGCAGCTGCGCGACCGGCCCGAGCTGGGTGACGGGCGGTCGACGGGTGGAGGCTCGTGCGGTCATGTGGACCAGGGTGGCCCCCCGGATCCTGGCGCTCAAGGTCCAATCGTGGTGAAGTGGCCTGCATGACTCGCACGGTCGCCGCTCCCCGGCTCGCCTCGCTCGTCGGGGACTTCCCCCGCGACCCGGCGTACGCCGGCCTGGCGGACGCCGTCCGCGCCCTCGTCGAGGAGGGCCGGGTCGCGGTCGGCGCCCGGCTGCCCAGCGAGCGCGACCTGGTCGCCGCCCTCGGCGTGAGCCGGACGACGGTCGCGCGGGCCTACGCCTCGCTGCGGGACTCGGGCCACGTCGCCTCCCGGCAGGGCTCCGGCAGCGTCGCGCAGCTGCCGCCCGGCCGCGGCCACCGCGGCGACCACCTGCTCGCCCCCGGGGTCGCGGACGACGACCTGCCGGACGACGTCCGCGACGTCGTCGACCTCACCTGCGCGGCGCCCGCCCCGGTGCCGGAGGTGCTCGAGGCCTACCGGCGCGGCGTCGAGGCGCTGCCGGCCCACCTGGGCGGCAGCGGCTACTACCCGTCGGGCACCGCCGTCCTGCGGGAGGCCGTGGCCGAGTCGTACGCCCGCCGCGGCCTGCCCACCGACCCCGGTCAGGTCGTCGTCGTCCCCGGTGCCCTCGCCGGCGTCGCGATCGCCGCCCGGGCCCTGCTCGGCACCGGCGACCGCGTGGTCACCGAGAGCCCGACCTACCCCAACGCCATCGCGACGCTCACACGGGCGGGCGGTCGCGTGCTCGGCAGCGACGTCCTGGACGACGGCAGCGACACCGACCCGCTGGCCACGACGCTGCGGCAGGTGCTGCCGCGGGTGGCCTACCTGATCCCCGACTTCCACAACCCCACCGGCGTGCTGCGCGACGACGCCGCGCGCGAGCGCGTCGCCGCGACCCTGCGTCGTACGGGCACCACGGCGGTCGTCGACGAGTCGATGGTCGCCCTGCCCCTGGAGGGGCAGGACATGCCGCTGCCCTTCGCCGCGCACGCCGGGGACGCGGTGAGCGTGGGCAGCGTCAGCAAGCCCTACTGGGGCGGCCTGCGGGTGGGGTGGCTGCGGGTGCCGGAGGGTCGGCTGGCGGCGGTGCTCGCCGAGCGGCTGGCGCTCGACCTCGGCACCCCGGTGCTGGAGCAGCTCGTCGCCGCTGACCTCCTGGCGGCGGGCGAGGAGGTGCTCACCGCGCGCCGGGCCCAGCTCCGGGCGTCGCGCGACGCGACCCTGGAGGCGCTCGCGACCCACCTGCCCTCGTGGTCCGTCACCCGCCCCGGCGGCGGGCTGTGCCTGTGGTGCCGCCTGCCCGGCCCGCTGTCCACGGCGCTCACGGTGCGCGCCCGCGAGCACGGCGTCCTGCTCGCCCCCGGCCCCGCCTTCGCCCCCGAGGGGGGCCTCGACCGCTTCGTGCGGCTGCCCTTCACCCAGCCGCCCGCGGTGATGACGGACGCCGTCGTACGCCTGGCCGCCGCGTGGGCCGAGACCCTCGCCAGCCCGGGCACCACCGCTGCCCTCGGCCGCCGCGCCCCCTCGCCGGTGATGGTGGCCTGAGGGCCTCGGCACCGGCGGGGGCCCGACCGCCGACCTACCCGTCGGTAACGGGGTGGGAGGTGGCGGACGCCACTACGGTGGGGCGATGTCGCTGGTGATCCCTGGGCCGCAGGCCGTCGTGTCGTTCGCGGAGCGGGTGAGGAACGCGGTGCTGGAGGTCCTCGACGCGGTCCCCCGGCTGAGCCGGCTCCTGGACGCCGTCGACCTGCTGCTCGCCGACGTCGGCGCGCTGCTGGAGCGCATCGAGGCCACCCGGGTGGCGGCGGACGGCGTCGTGGCGCGGGTGGACGAGACGCGGAGGAACGCCGACGTGCTGCTGGGCGGCACGGGCCCGACCCTGGACCGGCTCCAGGCGCTCCTCGACACCTTCCAGCCGTCGCTGGAGAAGCTGCAGCCCGTGCTGGAGCGGCTCGCGGACACCACGGACCCCAGCGAGGTCGACGCGATGGTGAAGCTGGTGGACCAGCTGCCGGTGCTCGTCGACGAGCTCGACAAGCAGGTGATCCCGATGCTCGAGAGCCTCGGCACCGTGGCGCCCGACCTCCACGACCTGCTCGGGGTGAGCAAGGAGCTGAACGAGATGCTGGCCAAGCTGCCCGGCATGAAGCGGGTCAAGCGTCGGGTCGACGTGGAGCAGGCGACCCGCGGGATCAGGTGACCCCGCGGGCTGCCCGGTACGACGGCTCGCTCAGCGGCGGCGCTTGCGGGCCAGCCCGCTGATCAGGCTCTTCGCGCCGCGGGCGATCTCGCCGTTCGCGCTGCCGCCGGCCGCGGGGCGACCCGCGCCCGCGGTCGGGGTCGTCCGGCCGCCTGCGGCCGGGCGTCGCGTCGCGCCGCCGGCGACCTTCCCGAGGATGTTGCGCAACATGGTGCCCTCCCTCTCCCGCACACGGTGTGCAGGGGAACCCTCCACGCTAGGGCTTGGAGGCCGGGGGCGGAAGAGCGACCCGGTATCGCACGAACGCGGGCACCAGCAGGGCCGCGGCCACGGTCCCGACGACGACGAGCAGGCCGCCGCCCGCGGCGGCGACGGCGGTGCCGACCACGGCCGCACTGGCGCCGTGGGCGACGTCCGCGACGCGGGGACCACCGGCCACGACGACGATGAACACGCCCTGCAACCGTCCGCGGACGGCGTCGTCCGCGGCGGTCAGCAGCATGGTGTTGCGGAAGACCGACGACACCATGTCCGCGGCACCGCCCACCACGAGGGCCGCCACGGCGAACGGCAGCAGCGGCAGCGCCGTCCCGCCCGCCAGGCCGACCGCGAGCCCGAACGCCGCCATCGCGGCGCCCCACACGCAGATGGCGACCACGACGGCGAGCCCCTGGCGCGCCACGCGTGAGACCCAGCCGGAGAACACCCCGCCGAGGACGGCGCCCGCAGGGATCGCCGCGAACAGCAGCGCGAACGCGATGCCGCCCTCGCCGGGTCCGCCGAACGAGGTGTCGGCGATCTCCGGGAAGAGCGCGCGCGGCATCCCGAAGACCATCGCGATGATGTCCACGACGAACGACATGAGCAGGATCGGCTGGGTCCGCAGGTAGGCGAAGCCCTCGATCACCGAGGACAGCCCCGGCACCGACGCGGCCCCCGAGGCCGGCAGCGCGGGGAGCGAGACCACCGCCGCCAGCGTGGCGAAGAGGGTCAGGGTGTCGGCCAGGTAGAGCCAGGAGAAGCCCAGCAGCGGGATCAGGGCACCCCCGACCAGGGGCCCGGCGATCGCGCCGCCCTGCATGACCGTGGTGTTGAGCGAGCTCGCCGCGGGGATCAGGTGGTCGGGCAGCAGCTTGGGGATGATCGCGCTGCGCGCCGGCTGGTTCACCGCGAAGAAGGCCTGCTGCACCGAGAAGAGCCCCAGCAGCAGCCAGACCTGCTCGAGCGCCAGCGCGGACTGCAGCCAGAACAGCCCCGAGGTGACGATCAGCCCGACGGTGGTGAGCAGGAGCAGGGTGCGCCGGTCCATCCAGTCCGCCAGCGCCCCGCCCCACAGCCCGAACACGACGAGGGGGACCAGGCCGAACACGCCGGTCAGCCCGACGTACGCCGAGGAGCCGGTCATCGCGTAGATCTGCGCGGGCACCGCGACGACGGTCAGCTGGGCGCCGACGACGGTGACGATGTTGGCGATCCAGAGCCGCCGGAACGCCGGGACGGCCAGCGGGCGGGTGTCGGCGAGGACGCCGCCCAGCCCCGACCTCAGTCGACCCCCCGGTCCTCCCCGCGCCACTGCCAGGACGCTACGCCTGGGGCGCGGGCGGTCTCACCACGCCCCGGCCAGGCGCACGGCGGACCGGGTGGCGAGCATCCCGGTGAGCACCATGACGGTCGAGCCGTCGGCGAGGTCGAGGCGGAGCCGGCCCCGCTGCAGGGGGCGAGGAGCCCGTCGCAGGCCCGTGACCTGGCCGCGCTCGGCGACCCAGAGCAGCTGCTCGCCCTGCTGGAACGGCAGGGCCAGCACGCGCTGGTCGGTCACGGCGAGCTCCACCCCGAGGACGTCGGCGTCGACGACGTCGCGCAGGCCCTCCGCCCAGCACCCCGGCCACCCGCGCAGCGAGGTGCCGCCCACCAGCCGGTCGAAGAACCGGTCGGCGCGGGGCCCACCGACCTGCAGGGCGTACGACGCCGCCTCCTCGCCCCAGGTCCCGGGCGGACGTCCGAGGTCCTCGTGCCCGGGGTGGTAGCGGACGGCCGCCGAGGCCAGGACCCGCTCGCCCGGGCGGCAGTGCCGCGCGAAGCGCGGGTCGGCGCCGCCGTCGGTGGTCACGACCGTCGGTCGCTGCGCACCCGCCACACGAAACCGCCCACGGCCGCCACCAGCAGGACCGCACCACCGCCCGCCAGCAGCGGCGTCGGGATCCCGCCGCCGTCGGTCGCCTCGGGGGCCGCGAGGTCCGCGTCCTCGCAGGAGGCCGCGTCCACGGGGTCGCCGCCGTCCGAGACCTCGAAGGCGTAGCGGCTCTGGACGAGGTGGCCGTCGACGGACATGACCCGCCAGTCGAGGGTGTACTCCCCGGCGTCGAGGGGGTCGGTGGCGACGCAGACGCCGTCACCGTCGTCGACGACCGACACCGCGCCGACGGCGACCGGGTCGCCGTCCGGGCCCTCGAGCGTGACCTGGTTGCCCTCGGCGCCGTCCTCGACGCCCTCGCCGAACAGCAGGTGGACCGTCTCGCTGCCGGCCGCGACGTCGTCCCCGGGGCCGGGCGAGGCCTCCTCGAGGTCGGAGTGCGCGGACGCGGGCGCCGCGACGGCGAGGACCAGGGTCCCCGCCGCCACGACGCCCGCGAGCCCGGCGAGCGGCCGGCTCAGAAGTCGGCGCACGCGAGGCGGTTGTCGGGCAGGTCGGTCGGGTGGACGACGATCGAGCGCGCGCCGTCACCGACCTCCGCCTCGTTGGTGGTGGTCGCGGTCGCGACGCCCTCGTCGTCGGCCTCCAGCCCGAGATGGACCTCGTTGGGCGGCGTCTCGGCGCCACCCTCCTCGAACTGGAAGTGCGGGCCGCCGTCGTCGGTGCCGCACGGCTGGGCGTGCAGGTGGGCCATGTAGGTCGTCCCGGCCTCGAGGCCGTCGAGCTCGACGGAGACCGTGGTCCCGCCCTGCTCGCCGCCCTGCGCGAGCCACGCCTGGCCCGTGACGCCCTCGGAGCCGGGTGGAGCGGAGTCGAGGACCTGGAAGTCCCCCTCCACCGCGCCGTCGAGGTCGTACGCCGGGGTGGCGTCGGGGTCGTTCATCGAGGTGACGTCCATCGACCCCATGTCCATCGAGCTCGAGGAGTCCCCCGCCGGGGCGTCGTCCGGCTCGAGGTTGCCCCCGTTCTCCTCCTGCCCGCACCCGGCGAGCAGCAGCGTCGCGGTCAGCAGTCCGGCCACCAGCGGCTCGGCACGGCGGTTCATCGGCTCTCCTCGGGGACGGCGTCGGTCTCCAGCTCCATCTGCGGAACCACGGTAGCCCGGCGCCGGGAGCGCAGACCGAGGACGACGTCGAGCACGAGGAACCCCAGGAGGCTGACCCCGAGCAGGGGCACGAACCACCCGGCCGCGAGGGCCACCACGCCCACCCCGGCGAGCGCGGCCGGGGAGGCCGCGCGCCAGGCGCCGCGGCGGGGGGCACGCCCCATGCGCACGCCGTCCCCTCGGGTGGGGCGACGCTGCCACCACATGCGGTAGCCGGTCACGGTCATCACGACGATGGCCGCGGCGAGCAGCAGCAGGGCCAGCTGGCTGACCAGGCCGAAGAGCACGCCCATGTGCAGGTCGATGCCCCAGCTCGCGAGCCTGGCCATGAGCGGCCAGTCGGCGAACCGGACGACGTCGGTGACCTCGCCGTCGGCGGGGTCGACGGCGGCGACGTCCGCGCGGGTGGGCCAGGTGCTGTCGATCTCGGAGACGACGTACGTGCCGGTCGCGCCGACGGGCTGGCTGATCTCGAGCGGCCCGGACAGGCCCTCGTCGGCGGCGGCGGCGACCGCCCCGTCGAAGCCGATCCCGGGGGCGTCGGGCACGGCCTCGGGCTCGGCGGTCTCGGAGTGGCCGCCGTGGCCCGAGTGGTCGCCGGTCCCGGCGCCGCCGTCGGCCGCGAGGTCGCTGGTCACCGCCGGGGTGCCCCAGCCGAGGGCGAGGCGCAGGTCGGTGACGTTCGCGCCGGCGTACGTCGACCAGGTCAGGCCGGTCACGGACAGCATGAGCATCCCGAGCAGCGCCCAGGTGCCGAGGGAGCCGTGCCACGACTGCGTACGCCGGCGCGCCGAGCGGGTCTCCTTCTTCCGCAGCGGACGGAGGCGCGAGCTGCGCCGCGGGCCGGTCCACCACAGGACGAGACCGGCGAGGGCGACGACGCCGAGCCAGGACGCGGCGAGCTCGGAGTAGAGGCGGCCTGGCTCGCCGAGGTGGAGGTTGCGGTGCATCTCGTCGATCCAGGTGCGGACCGGCAGCGAGCCGGACCCGCCGTACGACGTGAGCTCGCCGCGGACCTCCCCGGAGGCGGGGTCGACGAACACCGCGAGCGTGCGGGAGGCGTCGGTGCGGCCGTCGTCGAACATCACGCGGGTGGTCCCGCCGACTCCGCCCTCGTCGTCGGCGGCGGGGCGGACGGAGACGAGCGGCAGGTCGCCCACGACCGCGCGGGCGGCGGCGACCTGCTCGTCGAGCGGCAGCGCCGGACCGGACGCGGGCGCGCTCAGCTCCTCGGCGTGGACGACGCGCTCCAGCGGGGTGGCGACGGCGTACAGGCCGCCGGTGATCGCGGCGACGAGGATGAACGGCGCGACCAGGACGGCGGCGTAGAAGTGGAGCCGGACGATCAGGGGGCGCAGGGTCGAGCCGGGCCGGTCCGGTGGCGTGCCGGTGGTCGGGGTCTCGGGGGTGGACAGGGCCATGCGGGGGTTCCTTCCGGACGCGCAGGCACCCGGGGGCGCGCGCGGGGACGTCGGCCGACCGGCCGTACGTCGTCCGGTCAGGCGTGGATCAGGGCGAGGGCGCGCGGCGCCGGTGGCCCGCGGGGCCCGACGACCTCGGGGGCGTCGGTGGACAGCGGGACCGCTCCGCCGGTCTCGACGGCACGCGGCCGCGGACCCACCGCGGGGACGGCGGTCGGCGCCACGGGCAGCACCGGCAGGAGCCGCACGAGCACCGAGCGGGCGAACGCCCACCAGGACGACTCGAGGGCGCCGGCGACGACCGCGACCAGCACGGCCACCCCGGCGTGGGCCAGGAGCATGGCGGTCTCGCTCGGGGCGGACGCGCCGTGCATCGAGTGCCCGCCCGCCGGCGCCGGCCCGAAGACGTGGTGGAAGACGAGCTGGGCGCCGCCGGCGAGGCCGAGCAGTGCGAGGGGTCCGAGGCGACGCGCGGACGCGAGCGCGGCACCGAGGACGGCGGCAGCGGTGACGAGCAGCAGCACGGTCGCGGTGGGCGGCGTACCGCCCGCGAGGACGTGCGCGGCGGCGCCGCCGGGCCCGCACAGCAGGCCCGCGCTCAGGGCACGCTCGACCCGCAGGGGTGCGTCGGTGTCGTGCGTGCGGTGGCCCGAGCTCACCGCGCGATCGTAAGCCGGGTCGTCGGCGGGGGCGAGAGGGGACGCCGTCCGCCTCGACAGGTCAGGGCTTGAGCCGCCACGACCGGGCGAGGTCGAGCGCGCGCGAGCGGACGAACGGGTCGGCCTGGTTGTAGAGCCACGGCCGGCCGAACCAGAGGTAGCCGTCGACCGTCCGGGCCGCCGTACGACGCAGCGCGGGCGACAGGCCCCAGCGTGGGTTGTCGGGGTCCATGCTGGGCGGCGCGCCGAGCATCACGCACATGCGCTTGTCGGTCCGCGAGCGGCAGGTGCGGGCGTTGTCGCGCTGCGACTGGGGGTCGTAGCGACCGAACTCGAAGCCCTTGCCGTTGGAGCTGGTGCTGATGATCGCCTTCTTGCCGCCGATCCCCCGGCGGCGCAGCTCGTCGGCGATGTCGCCGGCGCGGGTGACCTCGAGGCGCAGCGGGGAGTAGTGGGTGCCGTTGAGGGAGAACCCGCGGGCGTACCGGACGCCGCTGCGGACGAGGTAGTTCACCGCGGCGTCGGCGCCGCCACGGCTCGGCGGCGGCCAGTCGTACGCGCCGGCGTCGATGTAGACGCTCGTGTTCGGGCGCGCGGAGAGGGTCTTCGCGGCGGCCGCCACCATCCGAGCGACGGCCTTGCCGCCCTGCGGCCCGCAGCGGGCGACGAGCAGGTCGGGCTGCAGCACGACGGCGGTGTGAGCGCTGCCGATGCCGCGACCGACGGCGGCGATCCAGCGGCGGTACGTCGCCCTCTCGCCCGCGTTCGGCGCGCGGCGGCAGACCTCCTCGCCCCACGGCTCCATCGCGAACAGCGCCATCTGCACGAGCGTGCGGGGGTTGCCGGCCTGGGAGATCCGCACGTAGTCGCGGACCTTGCCCTCGATCTCGTTCGCGGGCACCCAGTCGCCGAACCACTTGGCCTTCGGCCGCAGGGCGATCTCGGCGAGCAGCTTCTTCGTCGTCCCGCTCGCGTTCTCGTACGGCGGCCACGCCTGCTCCAGCGGGCCCTTGTAGACGCCCCACCGGCGCCCGGCGAGCGGGTTCGTCCTGTTGCTGGGGTGGGCCTTCACGACGGGGCTGTCGTACCGGCTGCCCGCCTGCGGGGTCGGCGCGTCGTCGGGGTCCGCACCGGCCGTGGCCCCGGCACCCGCGGTGAGCCCGGCGAGGAAGGTCAGCCCCGCGAGGAGGGTCGTCGTACGGCGGGCTGCGGGCAGGCGCATGGGTGCTCCGGGGGTGGGGGGGGCCGGGTGGCGGTGTCAGTGTGCGGTCTCGTGCGTGGCGGTGGGAGGGGTTCGCCTCAGGTTTCCCCGCCTGACCCGCGGAACCCCGACTGGGCTGACGGAACTTCGTCCGCCCAGTCGGGGTTTCACCAGCCGACCCGCGAAACCCGAGGCGGGTGAGGCCCCTGTGACGAAGGCCGGGACGCCTCAGGCGGGCGGCCGCAGCGGCCAGGACCTGACGAGCTGGTAGGCGCGGGTCCAGACGAACGGGTCGGCCTGGTTGTAGAGCCACGGGCGCCCGAACCAGACGTACCCGTCCACCACCCGCGCCGCCTGGGCGGCGGTGTCGGCGGGCAGGCCCCAAGCGGGCGCGTCGGGGTCCATGGACGGCGGGATCCCGAGGGTGACGCACATCTGCGGGTCGGTGGCCGACCGGCAGACCCGCGCGTTGTCGCGCTCGGTCTGCGGGTCGTAGGCGCCGAACACGAACGGCTTGCCGTTCGAGCTGGTGCTGATGACCGCCTTCTTGCCCTCGATCCCGCGCCGGCGCAGGTCGGCGTCGATCTCGGCGGCGCGCTGGACCTCGAGGCGGACGTCGGAGTAGTGGGTGCCGTTCATCGCGAACCCGCGGGCGGCGCGGACGCCGGACTTCACGAGGTAGTCGACGGCGGCCTTGGCGCCGCCCCGGCTCGGCGGGGGCCAGTCGTGGGCGCCGGCGTCGATGTAGACGCTGGTGTGGGGCTGGGCGGACAGGGTGCGCGTGGCCCAGGCGACGAGCCACGCGACGGCCTGACCGCCGTCCGGCGCGCAGCGGGCGACCAGCAGGTCGGGCTGCAGGACGACGGCGGCGTGCGCGTCGCCGATCCCGCGGGCGGCGCCCGCGATCCAGCTCTTGTACGACGCCTTCTCGGCCTCGGTGGGGAGCCGCTCGCAGACCTCCGAGCCCCACGGCCGCATCCGGAACAGCGCCATCTGCACCAGGGCGTCCGGGTCACCGGCCTGGGAGGACCGGACGTACTCCCTCACCATGCCTTCGATGTCGCGCTCCCCGATCCAGGAGCCGAACCACTTCGACTTGGGCCGCAGCGCGATCTCCGCGAGCAGGTTCTTCTTCCACGCGGCGTCGGCGTTGAGGTACGGCCGCCACGACTGCTCCATCGTGCCGGTGTAGACGCCCCACCGCCGGCCCGCGAGCGGGTTCGTCGGGTTCGCGGGGTCGGCCGCGACCACGGGGGTCTCGTAGCGGCCGGTCCCCGGTGCGGGGTCGGCGGCGGAGGGTGCGGAGGCGGCCCCGGCACCCGGGGCGTACGACGCGGCGAGCAGGGCGCCGACGCTCAGCGCGACGGCGACGCGGCCGGGGTGGCGGCGGAGGCGGGGACGGGGCAGGCGCACCTCGGCAGTGTGCGTCGGGCGTCCCGCGGCCGTGGCGAAACGCCGGAAGTCACAGCAGCGTGCGCCAGTAGTCCCAGAACTGCACCAGCGCGACGGTGACGAACGCGGCGTACCAGACCATGACGACGAGGTAGCGCCAGAACCAGAGCGTCTCGCCGGCCCGGCCGAGGGCGCCGTCGCGGCCGGCGACGTACGACGAGGTGGTCCACACGAACAGCGGGATCACCGCGGCCCACACGACCATGCACCAGGGGCAGAGCGCGCCGATCCGGAACGCCGACTGGAACGCCAGCCAGTGGATGAAGACCAGCCCGAGGCTCGTGCCGACGACCAGCCCGCCGTGCACCCACCGCGGCAGGGGCACCGCGAACGACAGGACGCCGACGGCGACGAGGGCCGAGAAGGCGACGACGCCGATCAGCGGGTTGGGGAAGCCGAGCAGCTCGGCCTGCCAGGTGTCCATCACCGACCCGCAGGACAGGATCGGGTTGAGGTCGCACGACAGCGGGGCGCTGGGGTCGGCGAGCAAGCGGTACTTCTCGACCGCCAGCGTGAAGGCGCCGGCCAGCCCGACGAGCCCGAGCGCCACGAGGGCCACCGACAGGCCCCGGGGCCACCCGGCCACGACCGGGCCGGTGTCGCCGAGGACGTCGTCCCGCTCGTGGTCCTGCTCGTCGTGCACGGTGGCGCTCACGGTGCTCAGCCCTGCGCCAGGGCCGCGTCGATGGCGGCGGTGGTCGCGGCGGGGCTGGCCTCGGGGAGGCGCTCACCGTCAACGAAGACCGTGGGGGTGGCGCTGTAGTCGCCGGCGGCCTGGTCGTCGACCGCGTCGGCCCAGTCCAGCCAGCGGCCCTCGTCGACGCAGCCGGTCACGTCGGCCTCGTCGGCACCGGCCGCGGTGGCGAGCCCGATCAGCTGGGTGTCGGACAGGCCGTCCTCGCCCTCGGGCGGTTGGCCGGCGTACACGCTGGCCTTGAAGTCGTTCCACACCTGGGGGTCCTCCTGCTCCAGCACGCAGCCGGCGGCGGCGATGGAGCGGCGGGAGAACTCGTTGGGCGACGTGCGGTCGATCGGCGACACGAGCCGGTAGCGCAGCCGCACCTGGTCCTGCTCGACGTACGTCGCGAGCGCACCGGCGGTCGACGACTCGAAGTTCGCGCAGGCGGGGCAGCCGAAGTCGGTGATCACCTCGACCTCGACCGGGGCGTCCTCGGACCCGGACACGACCGCGCCCTCGTCGTCGGTGCCGGGCGGGCCGTCGGCGGTGATGTCCGAGGAGCTCTCGCGCAGGGTGAAGAAGGCGACGAGGCCGCCGATCAGCGCGAGGATGCCGACCGCGGTGCCGACCTGGACGAGCACACGACGCCGACGGCGGGCGCGCTCGCGCTCCGCCTTCTGCTCGGCCAGGCGCTGACGTTCCGCCTGGCGGGCCTCACGACGTGCGGCCTGCTGCTCCTTCGAGCGCTGCTTCCCGCGACCCGGCTTCTGCTTCGCCATGCCGCGATCCTAGGAGGGCGCCCGAGGGGGCCTCGACCCTCGTCGGCGGTGCGAGGTCGTCGTCCAGCCGCAGGGCGGCCTCGATCCCGACCTCGAGCAGGTCCCGCAGGCGCGCGTCGGCGGCGTTGGACGCGTGCGCCACCGTGCCGTCGACCGCGCAGGAGACCATCGACGGCGCCGCGTGGCGGACGAAGGCCTTGTGGCTGATCCGGCGGTCGACCGAGAACGCGCGGGCCCACGACTCCGCGCGGGGCACGTCGGCGAGGACGGCGCGGAGCTCCTCGATGCCCGGGACGGGCTCCGACAGGGTGGCCGCGAGCTGCTCGCAGCGGATGAGGCCCGTGGCGACGGCGCGCTGGGTGGCCTCGGGGATCTCGCGCAGGGTGTGCGCGGCGACCGCGACCACGAACCCGACGGCCCACCGCACCTCGGCCTCGCTGCCGGACCGCAGCCCGCCGCCGACACCGACGACGGACGGGATCAGCGGCGCGAGCGCGGACCGCTCGGCGTCGGAGGTGTGGTCGTTGACCATGCGCGCCAGCTGCGCGAGCAGCGGGTGCGTGCACGAGGGGTGGTCGGACCACTTCTCCCCCGCCAGGTACGACGCCATCTCCATGAAGCACGCGCCCTTGCGCGGCGAACGGTGACGGCCGCGGGACAGGACCGGGACACCGTCGAACGTGAGCTCACGACTCATGCGATCACCTCTCGGCCAGTCTGTGCCCCAGATCACGTCGGGACAAGCACCAGTCTGGGGTAAAGACCGGCCGCCACCCCCGTTCCACGCCCCAGGGCCCCACCGGCCGTAGCCGCCGCCACCAGCCCGGGGATCGAGGTGCGAGGCCGGCCACGGCCGAGCCAGGAGATCCCGCAACCGGTCGACGTGGCCCTCACCGGGTCTCGTGGCTCCTCGCCAGGGCTCGGAGCACCTCGACCTCCGCGGAGATCGAGGTGCGAGGCCGGCCACGGCCGAGCCACGAGATCCCGAGAGACGACCCGAGGCCCCTCACCGGGTCTCGTGGCTCCTCGCCAGGGCTCGGAGCACCTCGACCTCCGCGGAGATCGAGGCGCGAGGCCGGCCACGGCCGAGCCACGAGATCCCGAGAGACGACCCGAGGCCTCTCACCGGGTCTCGTGGCTCACTCCGTTCGCACCTCGACCACCGGTCAGGCCCGTCGCACCTCGACCACCGGTCGAGCCGTCAGTGGTCGGCGCAGCAGCGGATCTGGTCGCGGACCTCGAAGGGGCGGGGGCCGGTGGGGCCGGCCTGCACGAGCAGCTCGCAGCGACCCGCCCGCCAGGTGGGGCGGACGAAGTTGCCGAGGTCGAGCTCGGTGTCCTCCTCGACCCGGGTGCCGGCCAGCCCGACGACGGCGTCGACCTCGCTGGCGGCGACCACCTGCGCCGCGGTACGACGCCCCGTGACGGCGTCGGAGCCACGGAAGACCAGGAGCCGGCCGGCGGCGCGGGCGGTGTGCGCCCGCGCCACGGCCGGGGCGTCGACCACCTGCGCGCCGGGCAGCCGACCGAGGCGGTCGGCCACCGGCGCGTCGGTGGCCAGCAGGACCCGCCGTCCCTCGTCGGTGGCCACCACGTGGGTGGCCACCGTGGCCCCGAGGCCCTCGACGAGGTGCAGCGCGGCGTGGTCGGCGGCGGCCAGGTCGGTCCACCCGCCGGCGACGACCGTCACGGCACCCCTCACCCTGCGCTCACCGGGTCGGCACCACCCAGACCGGGTTCGTGTAGAACCACAGGTCCGTCCACGGGTCGGCGTCACCGGCCGGGTCGATGCGCGGACCCTGGGCGTCGACGTCGGCGCCGTAGTAGCCCTCCTGGGAGACGTTGCCGTCGGTGCCGCGCAGGCGGACGTAGAACGGGTCCTCCACGCGGCCCAGGTCGCGGGTGAGCTCGAAACGCTGGGTGCGTCCCGAGGTGTCCCACCGGCTCACCACGCGGGTGTCGGGCGCGGTGAAGAGGTCGCGGTCCGCCCGCGCCGGGCGCGGGTCGACGGCGCCGCGGACGAGGTCCACGCGGTTGAGCGACGGCGTGAACTGCGCCCAGTTCGGTCGCTGCGCGGGGGTGATCCGGACGACCATCTCGACCGGGGTCCCCCGCTTCACCTGCAGGGTCCCGCCGAGCGTGACGCCCTGACCCCTCCGGCCCTTCGGCCGGACCAGCACCTCGACCTGGTCGACCAGCTGGCCGTGGTCCACCCACACCGCACCCGCTCGGATGCCCTGCATGACCGCGGCGTACCCGCGCTTCGCGGCACCGACGTGGGTGCGGGAGTAGAAGCCGGGCCAGAAGTCGCCGGCGCCGAGGTTGATCTGCCCGGCGTACACCGGGTCGCCGTACCTGCCGTCGCGGTTGAACTGCTCCGCGCTCGACCCGTCGGGGCGACGCGAGGTGTCGCTCCAGTTGACGTGGGAGTCGGAGTTGGCGCTGATCGTCCACGGCTTGCCCTCGGCGAGGAGGCTGTCCCACAACCCGCCGACCGTCGCGGTGAACCAGTCGAACCCGCCCCACGTCCGGTACGACTCGGCCGGGTAGTCGGGGAACGAGTTGGGGTTCGGGCTGTTGCCGTAGTACCCGCGGTTGGACGCCGGGCCGTAGCCCTCGGGGAGCCCGGCGGCCTGGTGGCCCGGGGCGCCCTCGAACCCGACGGCGACACGGGGGTCGGCGTCGCGCCAGGCGCGGATCTCGTGGGGCGAGTCGATGCCGTTGCGGGCCGGGTGGTTCGCGAGGAACAGCGCCTCGGCCACGCGCTTGCGGTCCATCTGCTGGCCCAGCCACTGCACGCCGGCGACGGCGAGCCGCTCGTTCGCGGGGCTGGACGACGAGGCGTTGTTGACGCTGCCGTCGTAGTCGTTCTCGAACTGCTTGAGGACGGCCACCTCGTTGCGGCCGGGGGTGACGAAGACGGTGCCGTGCTCGGCGGACGGGATGTTCCACTCCAGGCCCTGGAAGATCAGGGTGTCCGGGAGCTTCGAGCGGGCGTCGCGGACGTCGGGGTTCACGAGGTCGACGCCGATGCGGGCGTGGGTGGCGCCGCCGTGGTCGGTGATGACGAGCCAGTCGAGGCCGTACGCCGCACCGTGCTGTGCCTGGTCGAGCACCGTGTACTGCGCGTCGGAGCTGTACTGCGTGTGGATGTGGTGGTCCCCGGCCAGCCACCCGGTCGCACCGGGGCGCTGCGGCGGCGCGTCGGTGGGACGACCCCCGCTGGGCTCGGCCATGGCGGGCGTGACGCCGAGCATCCCGGCCGCGCCGGCCGCGGCGGCGGCCCCGCCCGCGACGCCGGCGGCGCGCAGCAGGTTGCGGCGGCTCAGCTCGGCGGGCGTCAGGTCGCCGTCGGTGACGGGGGCGAGGGCCGCGAGCGTGGTCGCGTCGGGCTCGGCGTGCGGGTGCTCGTGCGGGTGGTCGTGGGTGTGCGGGTGGGGGTGGCCGTGGTCGTGGCCGGGCTGGTTGCTCACACCGTCCAATAGGTGGGGTGGACGCCGACCAGGCCGCGTCCGCCGGGCGCCGTCCGGGTGGCGCCCGGGTGAACGTCAGGCGTCCGCGGGCGGGGTGAGGTCCACCATCCAGCGGACGCCGTACCGGTCGACCAGCTCGCCGAACTCGTCGCCCCACATCTGCTTCTCCAGGGCGACGGTGACCTCGCCGCCCTGGCTCAGGGCGGCGAAGTGGTCCCGCAACGCGACGTCGTCACCGGACAGGCAGACCGTGCCGTTGCCGGGCGGCTCGCCCATCCCGGCGGGCACGTCTGAGGCCATCAGCACGTGGCCCGAGGCGGCGGTGAGCTGGCCGTGCATCACCTTGTCGGCGTCGTCCCCGGCGTCGGGCATGAACTCGCCGAAGCGGGTCACGTCGAGCTCGCCGCCGAGCACGGAGCGGTAGAAGTCGAGGGCCTCGGCAGCGTTGCCGGCGAAGCTCAGGTACGGGTTCATCTGCATCGTCATGCCGGCTCCGACCCGCGGTGCGCCGGAAAGTCATCGGTGTGGCACCGGTGTGGAGAGCGCCCGGGGTGGGAAGAACCCGACCATGACCCTCGTCGTGCTCGTCCTCGTCGTCGCGGTCCTCGCCGTGATCACCCTCGTCGCCGTGCTCGTCTCCAGCGGCGGCAAGAAGTCCCGCGGTCGCGGCGGCTACTACGACGGTGGCGCGTCCACCGGCTGGTACGGAGGCGACAGCGGCCACCACCACCACGACAGCGGCTCCGGCGGCGGCTGGTTCGGCGGTGGTGACGGCGGTGGTGACAGCGGCGGTGGCGGTGGGGACGGCGGCGGTGGTGGCGGGGGAGGCGACTGACGTGTCCTCGACCCAGATGCTCGTCGGCGCGATCGTGGTGCTGGTCGTGGTGCTCGCCGTGTACGTCGTCTGGGCGCGGAGTCCCGCGATGAGTGACCCGGCGCCCCGCGGTCGGCCCGCCGGGTCTCGACGACGCGCGCTCGCTGCGCTCGCGTGCTGCTCGACCACCTGAGGGGCGCGCTCGCTGCGCTCGCGTGCTGCTCGACCACCTGAGTGGCCGGTCTCAGTCCTTCATCGCACCCCAGCCGTGCCACCGCTCGACGGTGGCCCAGGCGCTGACGCGGGGGCTCTCGCGGTTCGGGTACTCCTGCCCGCGGTAGTGCTGCGCGAGGCGGTCGATGTCGGTGAGGTCCGGGTCGTCGACGACCTCGTCGATGCGGGCGATCAGGCTGACGTGGGTGTACCAGTCGGCCTCGTCGAGCATCGTCAGCGCGATCCGGGGGTCGCGGCGGACGTGCTTCACCCGCACGCGCGAGAGGTCCATGTTGAGCAGGACCTTGTCGGCGCCGTCGACGACCTCGTGGAGGTACCAGGTGGCCACGGACACCGGGGTGCCGTCCTTGCGCAGCGTCGTCATCGTGCACGGGTTGGGCTTGGCCAGGAACGCGCGGACGTCGTCGGGCAGCGGGGCTTCGGGCACGGGGGCCTCCGTGGGTGTCGGATCGGGCGGAACGATCGGGCGGATCAGGGGTGTCCGGGACGCTACGCCGCCCCGCCGACGACGGCGAGCAGGTGCAGGGTCGCGCCGGCGGCGCCGACGAGTGCCCCGACGGTGCGGACGGCGTCCGCGCGGCGCAGTCGGCGCAGCAGCACGGGGTCGGGGCCGGCGCCGAGCCGGCCGTGGGTGGGAGCGGCGACGAGCGCCGTCGTCCCCAGCGCGACCGCCACGCCGACGAGCGCGACGAACAACCACGCGCCGACGGGGCCGACCACCAGCACCCCGGCGGCCGTGGCGAGCAGCCCGGCGTACAGGACTCCCACGAGGGGCGCGATCCCCCGGCTGTGGCCGGCGTGGAAGTCAGCCCACGCGGAGGCCGGGACGCGCGGGAACGCCGGGTAGACGACGAGGCTCACCGTGAGCTGGAAGCCCGCGTGCAGCGCCGTGGCCACCAGCCAGCCGACCGCCCACGCCATCGCCGGAGTCACCCCACGGACGGTAGTGCCAGAGTGGACGACATGGCCGACGTCCTCCTCCTGCACCACGCCCACGGACTCACCGAGGGGATGCTCGCGCTCGCCGAGACCCTCCGGGAGGCCGGGCACACGGTCCACGCCCCCGACTCCTACGACGGCAAGACCTTCACCGACCTCGTCGACGGGCTCGGGTACGCCGAGAAGGTCGGCTTCGGCGCGATCGCCGGCCGCGCCGTCGACGCGGCCGAGGCTCTGCCCGCCTCCCTCGTGTACGTCGGGTTCTCGCTCGGCGTCATGCCCGCCCAGCAGCTCGCGCAGACCCGCGAGGGCGCCCGGGGCGCCGTCCTGGTCGGGTCCTGCGTGGGCCCGACCGAGTTCGCTCCCCGCTGGCCGGAGGGCGTGCCCGTGCAGATCCACGGCGGCGAGCGGGACGAGATCTTCGTCGAGGAGGGCGACCTCGACGCCGCCCGCGAGCTCGTCGCGTCGGTGGGCCCGAGCGGCGAGGCCGAGCTGTTCCTCTACGACACCGACTCCCACAACTTCGCCGACGGCAGCCTCGACGAGTACGACGAGGCCGCCGCGACCCTGCTCACCGAGCGGGTGCTGGCGTTCCTCGCGCGGCTGGACGGCCCCGCCGACTGACCGGATCGCGCCGTCAGGCCCGGCGACCCCGGACCTGACGCACGGAGCGGCCGTACAGCGGCTGCGGGCCGCGGGAGTCGCCCTCCTCGAACAGCCGGCGGAACCGCCGGATCGTCCCCGCCTCGATGGCCCGCGGCTGGCGCATCACGTGCCACGTCACGCCCTGGGTGTACGGCGCGGTCGTGAGCGAGCCCCGGTAGGTCCAGCTCGACAGCGAGCTCGGCAGCATCCGCGACAGGTTGATCCCGCGCAGCCGGATCGGGTCGTCGTCGCACTCCTCCGGCAGGTCCGCCAGCAGCCGGTCCTGCGGGCCGTGGCCCCCGGGCACGAGGAAGACGCCCACCACCAGGAGGGCGCCGTCCGACGCCCGCTCGTGGACGAAGTGCTGCTCCATCGGGAACGCGCGGCCGTCGACGCGGTGCTCGGAGGTGATGTGGAAGTGGGTCTGCAGCAGCCGCCACGTCTCCCCGTCGCGCCGGACGACGGCGCGCTCGGAGAAGTCCTGCGCCTGGACGGTCTCGTCCTCGGCCCGCTCCTCGCAGCCGTCCTCGCCGTCCTTGTTGACGTAGACGAGGCCCAGGTCGACCGCGTCCGGGTAGTCGACGACCAGCGGCGCCGCGGAGGGGGCCAGGACGACCCGGTCCGTCCGGATGTCGATGGGTGACTGACGGCGGCCGTCGCCGTCCTCGTCGTCGCCGGCGGCCCACGCCGCCGTCCCCAGCGAACCACCGAGCGACCCACCCAGCAGCGGAGCGAGGGCCGCGCAGGCACCGAGGCCGGCGGCGGAGCGGAGGAGGGAGCGTCGGTCGTGGGGGGTCTGCGCCGTGAGCGGGGTCGTCCGCGGGGTCCGAGTCATGGGAGAAGGGCTACGCCCGGCGGCTGTGGCGAGCCTGTGCGCGAGGTGAACGGCAGGTGGACACCCGTGCGGCGTCCGGCAGGATCGCCCTGTGGGCCGCAGCTTCCTGGACCTCCTCTGGTCCGACGCACCGCGGGAGGAGTACGACGTCGTCCGCGACCAGCAGGTCGCGTCCGGGCGCTCGGCGGCGGAGGCGCAGCGGGCCCACGCCCGGGCGCTGGCGCTGGCCGACCGGCTCGCCGGCCACCGCAACCGGGAGGCCGAGCTCGCCGCGCTGAACGAGACCGCCGCCGACCTCGTCGCGATCCGGGACCTCGACCGGGTGCTCGGCGCGATCGTGCGCCGCGCGCGGCAGCTGCTGCGCGCCGACATGACCTACCTCTCGCTCAACGACGAGGCCGAGGGCGCGTCGTACATGCGGGTGACCGACGGCGCGCTGACCCAGGCGTTCGGCCGGCTGCGGCTCCCCCTCGGCACCGGGCTGCTCGGACTGGTGGCGCAGGCGGGGGCGCCGTACTTCACCGAGGACTACCAGTCCGACGACCGCTTCCTGCACCGCGGCTTCATCGACGAGGCCGTCGACGGGGAGCGGATCCGCGCCATCCTCGGCGTCCCGCTGGTCGTGGACGGCGAGGTGATCGGGGCGCTGCTGGCGGTCCACCGGGTGGTCCGGCCGTTCCCGCCGGGCGAGGTGGCCCTGCTGACCTCGTTCGCCGCGCACGCCGCGGTGGCGCTGGAGAACGCCCGCCTCTTCGAGGACGCCGACGCCGCCAACGCCGAGCTGCGGCGCCGCACCGAGTCCGTCGAGCGCGCCGCGCAGGCGCACGACCGCCTCACCGACGCGCTGGTCGCCGGGGCCGGGGTGGCACAGGTCGCCGCCGTCCTCGAGACCGCGCTGGACGCCGACGTCCGCGTGCTCGACCCAGACGGGGAGCCCCTGGCTCATGCGGGCGGGGGCGGGGCCCCGCCCGGCCTCGACGCGGCGGTCGAGGTCGCCCGCCGCACCGGCCGCAGCGCGCACCTGCCCGAGACCGACCCCGGGACCTGGGTCGCCGTCGCCGCCGCCGGCGAGGAGCACCTCGGCACCCTCGTCGTGGAGGCCACCGGGCCGCCGCTGGAGCCCGCCCAGGTCCGGACCCTCGAGCGGGGCGCGCTCGCGGTGGCCCTCGTCCTGCTGTTCGCCCGCACCGAGGCGGAGGCGGAGGAGCGCGTCCGCGGCGAGCTGCTCGTCGACCTCCTCGTCGACGGCACCGACGAGCCTCGCCTGCGGGAGCGGGCCCGGCGGCAGAACCTCGCCCTCGACGGCCCCTGGGCGGTGGCGCTGACCCGCACCGACGACCTGCGCGGCGACGCCCGTCGGGCGGCGCGGCTCGCCGGCGCCCGCGGCGGGCTGTCCGCGGCCCACGAGGAGGCCGTCGTCGTGGCGGTCCCGGACGAGCCGGACGCCCGGGGCCTCGGACGGGCGCTCGCGGACGCCGTCGGCGCGGACGGCCCGACCGTCGGCGTCCACACCGGGCCGCTCGACCGGGCGTACGACGAGGCGCGGCGCTGCCACGACGCGCTCGTGTCGCTGGGCCGCACCGGTGAGGTGGCCGAGCCGGGCGACCTCGGCCTGGTCCGCCTCGTCCTCGGTGGCGGTGGCCCCGAGCAGGTGGGCGACTTCGTGCGCGGGGCGCTCGGCCCGGTGCTCGACTACGACGCCGACCACCACACCGCCCTGGTCGCGACCCTCGACGCGTGGTTCGCCGCGGGCGCCTCCCCCCGCCGTACGGCGACCGCGCTGCACGTCCACGCCAACACGGTCGCCCAGCGGCTCGACCGGGTGACGCAGCTGCTCGGCGAGGGCTGGCGCGACCCCACCCGCGCGCTCGACCTGCAGCTGGCGCTGCGGATGCACCGGCTGCGCTCCGGCGGCCCTCCGACCTGATTCGGGTGTGACCGGGGCACACCTCACGGCGTCACCTGTGGTTCGCGACGACATGGCGCGGGCCACACGCGCGGCCCTACGGTCGAGCGCATGCCCTCCCAGCCCCCCACCGCCGAGCGCCCGCTCGCCGGCCGCACCGCCCTCGTCACCGGTGCCGCCAGCGGCATCGGCCGCGCCGTCGCCACCCGTCTGGCGGCCGACGGCGCCCGCCTGCTGCTGCTCGATCTCGACGAGGCCGGCGCGAAGGCCGCGGCCTCCGACCTCGGCGGGGAGGCGCTGGTCGCCGACCTGTCCGACGCCGACGCGATCACGGCCCTCGACCTGGCCGGTCGCGGGGTCGACGTCCTCGTCAACAACGCCGGCATCCAGCACGTCGCCCCGGTGCAGGACTTCGACCCCGCCCGGTTCGCCCTGATCCACCGCGTGATGCTGCACGCGCCGTTCCTGCTGGCCCAGCAGGTGCTGCCCGGCATGTACGACCGCGGCTGGGGCCGCCTGGTCCACGTCAGCTCGGTCCACGGCCACCGCGCGTCGGCGTACAAGGCGGCGTACGTCTCGGCGAAGCACGGCCTCGAGGGCCTCAGCAAGGTCATCGCCCTGGAGGCCGCCGGCACCGGCGTCACCTCCAACACCGTCGCCCCGGGCTACGTCCGGACGCCGCTCGTCGAGGGCCAGGTGGCAGACCAGGCCCGCAGCCACGGGATCGGCGAGGACGAGGTGCTCGAGCGCGTCATGCTCGCGCGCACCCCCGTGAAGCGGCTCGTCGAGCCCGACGAGGTCGCCGGCGTCGTCGCGTTCCTCTGCGGCCCCCACACCGACTCGATCACCGGCTCCAGCTACCGCCTCGACGGCGGCTGGACCGCCGCCTAGGGCCACACCCCGGCCCGCCCGCACACCCGCCCCACCACAGGAGAACCCCATGAGCACACCCGTCGACAAGACCGGCTCCAGGCCGGGCGAGACCACCGACGGTCCCGGCATCGTCAAGGTCGTCTTCGCCAGCCTCATCGGCACCGCCGTCGAGTGGTACGACTTCTTCCTCTACGGCTCGGCCGCCGCGCTGGTCTTCGGTGCGCTGTTCTTCCCCGAGTCCGAGCCGGTCACAGCGACCCTGCTGGCCTTCGGCACCTACGCGCTCGGGTTCGTGGCGCGCCCGCTCGGTGGCGTCGTGTTCGGGCACTTCGGCGACCGCGTCGGTCGCAAGAAGATGCTCGTGCTGTCCCTGATGCTCATGGGCGGCGCGACGATCGCGATCGGCCTGCTGCCGACGTACGCCACGATCGGCGTCGCGGCTCCCGTGCTGCTGCTGGTGTGCCGCCTGGTCCAGGGCTTCGCCGTCGGCGGCGAGTGGGGCGGCGCCGTCCTCATGGTCGCCGAGCACGGCGACGACGCGAAGCGCGGCTTCTGGACCTCCTGGCCGCAGGCCGGCGTCGCGATGGGCAACCTGCTCGCGACCCTCGTGCTGTTCGTGCTGGCGCTGGTGCAGTCCGAGGAGACCTTCCAGGCCTGGGGCTGGCGCATCCCGTTCCTGCTGTCCGCGGTGCTCGTCTTCATCGGCCTCTACATCCGCCTGTCGATCGAGGACTCCCCGGTCTTCAAGGAGGCGCAGGCCGAGATCGAGCAGAAGAAGGACCAGAAGAACCACATCCCGATCCTCGAGGTCTTCCGCCGCTACCCCAAGGAGGTCTTCTGCGCCATGGGCATGCGCCTGGCGGAGAACACCTCGTACTACATCTTCACGATCATCGTCATCACCTTCGTGACCACCTACGACGGCCAGGACCGCGGCCCGATCCTGCAGGCGCTGCTGATCGGCTCGGCCGTCCACTTCGTGTGGATCCCGCTCGTCGCGCTGCTGTCGGACAAGATCGGCCGCAAGCCGATGTACATCGCCGGGGCCGTCGGGGTCGGGGTGTGGACCTTCGCGTTCTTCCCGCTCGTCACCGGCGGCTCGGCCGCGGGCCTGACCATCGCGGTCGTCGTCGGCCTCATGCTGCACGCCCTGATGTACGCCCCGCAGGCGGCGTTCTTCTCCGAGCTGTTCGGGACGTCGGTGCGCTACACCGGCGCGTCGGTCGGCTACCAGCTCGCCTCCATCGCGGCCGGCGCGATCGCGCCGATCATCGCCCTGCAGCTGCTGGGCAGCGACACCGCGAACCCGAACACGTTCGCCGTCGGGGTCTACGTCTCCATCACCTCGGTGCTCACGATCATCGCCGTGCTGGCCGTGAAGGAGACCCGCAACACCTCGCTGCGCCACGACCGGGTCGTCGAGGGGGCCCATGACTGAGCGACGGCTCCTACGCTGAGCCGATGGTGACCTGGGCGTCGGCGCTGGCCTGGCGGCTGCGGCGGCACTTCCTGGCCGGCCCGACGGCCTCCTCGGTGGAGGAGGTCGTCGGCCGGCTGGTCGCCGTCCCGGCCTGGTCCGGCGACGCCGCCGCGGCGATCGGGCTCCGCCTCGGCGAGGGGTCCCGCGCCCCGGACGCGCTGGCCGCCGCCCTCGCCGAGGGGCGGCTGATCTCGACGTACGGCTTCCGCGGGTCGTCGACGCTGATGACCCCGGCCACGGCTGCGGTCCACCTCCCCCTGCGGTGTGCCGGTCGGCAGTGGGAGCGGGCGAGCTGGCGGTCGCACTACGGCCTCGAGCCGGAGGACTGGCCGCGGCTGCGGGCGACCGTCCGCGACGCGCTCTCCGACGGCCCGCTCACCCAGGCCGAGCTCGCGGAGGCGGTGATGCGCGACCCGGCGTACGCGCACCTGCAGGAGGCCTTCACCCACCGCTCGCACACCTTCCTCAAGCCCTTCGGCTGGCACGGCGACCTGCGCCTCGACACCTCCGGCGACGCCTTCCGGCTGCGGTCGATGGCGGACGTGCCGGGGTGGACCGGCTCCGTCCCGCTGGACGAGGCGGGCCCGCGGGCGGTGCTGGCCTACCTCGCGGCGTACGGCCCCGCGGGTCGCGACCGGGTCCACTACTGGCTCGGCGAGGGGCTCAGCGCCGGCCGGCGGCGCATCGACGGGTGGGTCGACGGCCTCGGCGACGCGCTGACGACCCTCGACGTCGAGGGCGAGGAGGCCCTGTGTCGCGCCGAGGACGCCGACGACGTCGCCGCGACGCCGGGCTCCGACGCGGTGGTGCTGCTGCCCGGGACCGACCAGTGGGTCTTCGGGGCGGGCACCGCCGACGCGGTCGTCGTCCCGCCGGAGCACCGCGTCGTCGCCACGCGGGGCGCCGCCCTCGCGCTGCGGGGCGGCCGCGTGGCGGGCACGTGGACGACGGGGTCCGACGGGCCCCGCGTCACCTGGTTCGACTGAGCGGTTCACGTCCGCCCCGCCTGGGTACTTCCGCGCATGGAACTCGACGGCGCCCGTGTCCTCGTCTGCGGAGCCAGCGGGGTGCTCGGCGCCGCCGCGGCCCGGGCCCTGAAGGACGCCGGCGCGGCCGTCGTGGCCGCCGGGCGTGACCCCGACCGGACCGCCGCGGTCGCCGCGGACCTCGGCACCGAGCCCCTCGTCCTCGACGTCGTCGACACCGACGCGTGCGCCGCGACCGTGGCGGCCGCCGCCGAGGCCCTCGGCGGGCTCGACGCCCTCGTGGTCGCGACCGGGGTCGCGGGCTTCGGGCCGGCGACGGAGCAGGACCCGGCGGTCGCCGAGGAGCTCTTCGCCGTCGACGCCCTCGGGCCGATGGCGCTCGTGCGCGCCGCCTCCCGGCACCTGCCCGACACCGGCGGCTGCGTCGCGGTCCTCTCGGCGATCCTGGCCGACCTGCCGACGAACGGCATGGCCGAGTACGGCGCCGCCAAGGCCGCCCTGTCGCACTGGCTCACGGTCCTGCGCCGCGAGAACCGTCGCCGGTTCACCGTCGTCGACCTCCGCCCGCCGCACCTCGACACCGGCCTCGCCGACCGCGCTCTGGCCGGGGAGCCGCCGAAGCTCCCCGCTGGTCTCGACCACGCGACGGTCGTCGACGCGCTGCTCCAGGCCATGCGCGACAGCGCCTCCGAGGTCGTCTGGGACAACGACGCCAAGCAGCTCGCCGTCCGGTGAACACCCGTCGGGCAGGCTGAGGACATGCCCATCACGACCAGCGCCTACGCGCACGTCCGCCTGACCGTCACCGACATCGAGCGGTCCCGGAAGTTCTACGACGACGTCCTCGGCCTCCCGGTCGCCTTCGAGCTGCCGCCGGACGCCGACGAGGAGACGAAGCAGCAGCTGTCGTTCCTGTTCGGCGGCGTCATCTACCAGCTGGGCGACTCGCTGCTGGGCCTGCGCCCGGTCGCCGAGGAGCGGTTCGACGAGGACAAGACCGGGCTCGACCACGTCGCCTTCGCCGTGGCCGACCAGGCCGCGATCGACGAGGCCGCCGCCCACCTCGACTCCCTCGGCGTCGCGCACGAGGGCGTCAAGGACATCGGCGCCGGCTTCATCCTCGAGTTCCGCGACCCGGACAACATCGCGCTGGAGATCTTCGCGCCGAAGGGCTGAGAGTCACGGGGTCTCGTGGCTCCTCGCCAGGGCTCGGAGCACCTCGACCTCCGGAGATCGAGGTGCGAGGCCGCCCGCGGCCGAGCCACGAGATCCCGGACGAGGGACGTCAGCCCTGTCGCGCCTTCAGCCGCGGGTTCTTCTTGTTGATCACGTACGTCCGCCCGCGCCGGCGTACGACCTGGGAGCCGGGCCGGTTCTTCAGCGAGCGGAGCGAGTTGCGGACCTTCATCAGAGCTTCCTTCCGGTAGCGGGGTCGACGAGCCCGAGCTCCACGGCCCGGAGCAGTCGTCGGGGGACCTGATGGGTGACGCCGTCCACCCGGACCGGGACGAGGTCGGGGCGGGGCGCCGTCCACTGGGCGCGCCGGTGGCGGGTGTTGCTGCGCGACGTACGACGCTTGGGGACGGCCATCACGCCACCGCCCGCGTGGGCCCGAGCCACGGCTCGAACCCGTCCTCGCCGACGTCCTTCCACGGGCCCTCCTCGCCGGGCTGCACGAGCAGACGCTCGAACTCGGCGGCGAGGTGGTGCGGTGTCGGGCCGAGGCCGGTGAGGATCAGCCGGGTGCCGAGGGTGCGGCGCAGGTAGGGGCCCTCGCGCCCGATGCTGAGCTGGCCGCCGGCGCCGTCCCACTCCAGCAGCTGGCCGGTGCGGGTCGGCAGGTGGAAGGTGCCGCGCGATCGATGGGCGCCCGAGCCGAGGACCTCGAGGTCCTCCAGCAGGCGGCGCGGGTGGAAGGGCCGCTCCGAGCGCAGGTCGAGGCGCCACAGGCCGGGTCCGACGTGGGCGTCGTGCGGCACCGTCCTCAGCGTGCGGGTCCAGCACCCGGTGGCCTCGTGGTCGTGGAGGTGCCCGACCAGCAGGCCGGCGTCCAGCAGCGTCGGGTCGGTGACGACCGGGACCTCCGGGCGGGCGAGCGCCCGGACCAGGCCCGCCCCCTCGGCAGGGCCCGCGCCGTCGCAGAGCACCACGGCGTCGGCGTACTCGACCATCGAGCAGGCGACCTCGGCGACGCCGCGCTCGTCGTCGTGCGCGGTGTGCAGGTGGCGCTCGGCGAGGATGTCGTCGCCCAGCAGGTCGGTCAGCACCTGCGGGCCGGCGAGGGCGGTGAGCACCGACGCGACCCGGAGCCGCCGGGCGAGTCTCGGGTCTCGCTGGAGCACCTCGCAGATCTGCACCGGCTCGGCCGAGACCGGCAAATGGGCGACGATCGCGCCCCACCGTCCCTCGCCGGCGAGGCGGAACAACGTCGGCAGGACGTCCTCGCGCAGCGCGCACGAGACGCAGGTGTGCTCGAGCTCGGTGACGTGGCGCTCGACGATGCCGTGGGCGTCGCTGACGACGCGCTCGAGGGTGCCGTCGAGCGGGTCGATGTGGTGGCGGACGACGACCGCGTCGGGCAGGTCGAGCTGCAGCGCGAGCGTCGCCGACGTCATCGGCTCGGGCGCGACCCCGGCGAGCAGGACGACGGGGGTCCTCATCGGCCGCCACCCCCCGTTTGCCGCGCGCCGTACCGCCGCTGGAAGGCCTGGACGCGGCCTTCGGTGTCGACGACGCGGCCGCGTCCGGTCCAGAACGGGTGGCTCGCCGACGACACGTCGACGTCCACGACCGGGTAGGTGGCGCCGTCCAGCTCGACGGTCGGGCCGTCCTGGCGCCCGACCAGGGTCGAGCGGGTCAGGACGAGCAGGTCGGCCGAGCGGTCGCGGAAGACGACCGGGCCGTAGGCGGGATGGATGTCCTTCTTCACTGGCTCTCCGTTACAGTGCGACTGAGAATCGTTATCAGCATAGACAGACAGGAGTCCCCGTGTCACGCCACTGCCAGGTCACCGGACGTGAGCCCACGTTCGGCAACAACGTCTCCCACTCCCAGCGGAGGACGAAGCGTCGCTTCGACCCGAACGTCCAGCGGCGCCGCTACTACGTCCCCTCGCTCGGGCGCACCGTGCACCTCACGGTGAGCACGAAGGGGATGCGCGTCATCGACAAGCGCGGCATCGACGCCGTCGTGAACGACCTGCGCGCGCGGGGGGTGAGGCTCTGATGGCCGGCCGGGGCAGCGACGTCCGCCCGATCGTCAAGCTGCGCTCGACCGCGGGCACCGGCTTCACCTACGTGACCCGCAAGAACCGCCGCAACGACCCCGACCGGCTCGTGCTGCGCAAGTTCGACCCCGTCGTCCGCCGCCACGTCGACTTCCGCGAGGAGCGCTGAGATGGCCACGACCTCCACGATCGCCAAGCAGAGGCAGCGCGAGCGCACCGTCGCGAGGTACGCCGAGCGCCGGGCCGCGCTGAAGGACGCCGTCCGCCGGGCGGAGCCCGGGAGCGCGGAGCTGGCCGAGGCGGTGGCCGCGCTCAGCCGCCTCCCCCGCGACGCCTCGCCGGTACGGCTGCGCAACCGCGACCAGTCCGACGGCCGACCGCGCGGCTACCTGCGCAAGGCGGGGTTGTCGCGGATCACCTTCCGCCGGATGGCCCACCGCGGGGAGCTGCCGGGGATCACGAAGTCGTCCTGGTAGGTCAGCGGGCCGGTCGTCGCGGCAGCGTGAACGGCGCCAGCAGGGCGGCGAGCAGGGCGGCCACGGCGATGACCGCGAAGGCGGCGGCGTAGGAGCCGAGGGCCTGCGCCACCGCGGCCCCCGCCCACGGTGACAGCGCCGAGGCGAGCATCAGGGGAGCGGTGAGCAGGCCGTTGAGGCGACCGAAGTCGGCCGCGCCCCACCGGTCGGTGACGCCCGTGGCGTGCAGCAGCGTCACCACGCCGCGGGCCGACCCGGCGAGGAGCGAGACCAGCACGACGAGCCACAGCGGCCCGGGCACCAGCGCCAGCACCAGGCTCGTCAGGCCGACCAGGACGAACACCCCCGCGGTGCGGGTCCGCAGCGCCGTGCGGGCGACGACCGGCGCCCACACCAGGCGTCCGAGGACCTGGCCCGCGCCGCCGATCCCGAGGACGACCGCGGCCGTGGTGAGGCCGACACCGTGCTCCACGAGCAGCGGCACGAGGTTGACCACCCCGGCGTACACCGCGAGGGCGGCCAGGGTGAACGACGCCCCCATGAGCCAGAACGCCGGCTCCCGGGTCGGCCCGCGGACCGGGCCGCCCCGGGCGTCGTGGAGCCGGCGGGGCGGGTCCCACCGGCCACGCAGCCCGAGGAGGTGGGCCGGCACGGTCACCAGGGCGAGGACGACGGCGAGGGCGAGGTAGGAGCCCCGCCACCCGAGGGGACCGACCAGTGCCGCGGTCAGCGGCGCGAACGCCGTGCTGGCCAGCCCGCCGACGAGGGTGACGGCGGTGAGGGCACGGACCCGGCGCGCGGGGTCGTCGCCGGCCCAGCCGGTCACCGCCGCGAAGGACGGCGCGTACAGCGTCGCCGACATCGCCGCTCCGGCGACGACCCAGGCCAGCAGGAACACCGGGTACGACGGGGCCAGCGCGAGGCCGACGACCGCGGCGACGCCGACGACGGAGCCGGTGGTCATCACCCGTCGGGGACCCCATCGGTCCAGGCCACGGCCGGTCGCGATGCCCGCGAGCGCGTTGACCACGAGCCCGGTCGAGAACGCGGCGACCACGGACGCCGGGCTCCACCCGGTGTCCGCGGAGATGGCCGGCGCGAGCACGGGCAGGGCGTAGTACAGGACGCCCCAGCTGGTGATCTGGCCGACGCAGAGGACCGCGACCACACGTCGCAGCGCCGCGTCACCCAGGACGTGTCCCGTCGCCGCGGTCGCCCCGGTCGCCCCGGTCGCCCCGGAGGTCGCCGTCACCCCGGCGCCGCCGCGGCGGCCTCGAACAGGCCCGCTCCCCCGCAGACCCCGGTCTCGGGCAGCACCAGCACGACCCGCGCCGCGGCCTCGGGGTCGCCGGCGAGGTGGGCCGCGACGGAACGGGCCTGCTCGTAGCCGGTGAGGGCGAGGAAGGTCGGCGCCCGCCCGTAGGACTTGGCGCCCACCACGAAGACGCCCGTCTCCGGGTGCGCGAGCTCGGCGGCGCCGTGGGGGTGGACGGTGCCGCAGGAGTGGACGTTCGGGTCGATCAGGGGCGCGAGCCGGGCGGGTGCCTCCAGGGCGGGGTCGAGGTCGAGCCGCACCTCGGCGAGCAGGCGGCGGTCGGGGCGGTAGCCGGTGACGGTGACGACCCGGTCGACGCCCTCCACGGCGCGTCCGTCGTCGGCGAGGACCCGCAGCCGGCCCCCGGGCCCGGGCGCGACCTCGGCGACGCGGAACCCGACGAGGGTCGTGACGTGCGGACCCTCCGCCGCGGCTCGAGCCCGCCGGCCCAGCGCCCCGCGCTCCACGAGCTGGTCGGCGGCCCCGCCACCGAACGCGTCCCCCACCGCGGCCCGGCGGACCAGCCAGGTGACCCGGGTGCCGGGCACCTCGTCGGCCAGGGCAGCGAGGCCCACGAGGGTGGTCTGCGCCGAGGCGCCGGTGCCGGCCACGACGGTGTGCCGCCCGGCGTGCAGCGCTCGGACGGCAGGGTCGGCCAGGTCGGGGACTCCGTACGCGATCGCCCCGGCGTGCTCGGCCTCGCCGAGCGCGGGCAGCCCGTCGGCGCCGAGGGGGTTGGGGGTGGCGAAGGTGCCCGACGCGTCGACGACCGCGGCGACGACCACCCGTCGTACGCCGTCGGGCCCGTCGAGCAGGGCCGTGAACGGCTCCGTGTCGCGACCGTCGTCGACGACGAGGTCGCGGCCCCGGCGGGCGACCCCGACGACGCGGGTGTCGAGGGACACGTCGACCCCAGCCGTGGCGAGGGCGGCGGCGAGCGGCTCCAGGTAGTCGTCCGCCCACTCCCGCCCGTCCGGCGTCGCCCCCGGGTCCGGCGCGACCCACCCCGTCGACCGCAGCAGCTCGACCGCGACGGGGTCGAGGACCTCCGACCAGGGCGAGAACAGGCGGACGTGGCCCCACGCCCGGACGTGCGTCGCGGCGCGCGGACCGGCCTCCGCGAGCAGGACCGGCAGCCCGCGGGCGTGCAGGTGGGTGGCGGCGGCCAGGCCGACGGGGCCGGCGCCGATCACGAGGGTCGGGTGGGTCGTCATGACTGCTCCGTATCGATGCGGGTCGATGCCTCTCCACCCTGCGGCAACAGATCGACGAGTGTCAATGTCTGGCGTACGCTGGTCGCGTGCCCGAGTCCCCCACGCTCCTCGACCCGTCCGCGGGGTCGACGACGGTGCCCTGCTGCCCTCCGCTGATCGCGACGCCGCTCGACGCCGACGCCGCGCAGCGCACCGCGAGCGCCCTGAAGGTCCTCGCCGACCCCACCCGGCTGCGCCTGCTGTCGCTCGTCGCGGCCGAGCCCGGCGGCGAGGCGTGCGCCTGCGACCTCGTCGAGGCCGTCGGGCTGAGCCAGCCGACGGTGTCCCACCACCTCCGCAAGCTGGTCGACGCGGGGTTCCTCGACCGCGAGCAGCGCGGGGTGTGGGCCTACTACTCGGTCAACGGGCCGGCCTTCGCCGACGTGGCGCGGCTGCTCGAGGTGCCGGCGCCCTGAGCGAGCAGCCCCGGGCCGTCGAGGTCGTCGTCGACGTGGTCGTGGTGGGCGGTGGCCAGTCCGGCCTCGCGACGGCGTACCACCTGCTGCGCGCGAACAGGCGGCGCGAGGTCCCGCTGTCGTACGTCGTCCTGGACGACCGCGCCGAGCCGGGTGCGGCCTGGCTCGACGGCTGGGACTCGCTGCGGCTCTTCTCCCCCGCCGGCTACAGCTCGCTCCCGGGGTGGCCGATGCCGAAGGCCCCCGGGGATGCGAACCCGTCGGCCGCCCACGTCGTGGACTACCTCCGGGCGTACGAGGAGCGGTACGACCTCCCCGTCGAGCGGCCGGTCCACGTGCGGTCCGTGACGGACGCGGGCGACGGCCGGCTGCTCGTCGACGCGGGTGAGCGGTGCTGGTCGGCGCGCGCGGTCGTGCACGCGACGGGCACCTGGTCGGCGCCGTTCTGGCCGGCCGTCCCGGGGATGCGCGACTTCGGCGGGACCCAGCTCCACACCCGCGACTACCGCGGTCCCGCGGCGTACGCCGGGCAGCGGGTGCTCGTGGTCGGCGGCGGCAACTCCGGGGCGCAGGTCGCGGCGGACCTCGCCCTCGCCGACGTCGACGTCACCTGGGCCGCGGCCCGCCCGCCGCGGCTGCTGCCCGACGACGTCGACGGCAGGCGGTTGTTCGAGCTCGCGACGCAGCGGGTGCAGGACCCGCAGGCCCACGAGGGTGTCGGGTCGCTGGGCGACGTCGTCGCCGTGCCCGACGTACGACGGGCGCGCGACGAGCGCGGCCTGCGCGCGGTGGCGATGCCGGAGCGGCTGACCGCGACGGGCGCGGCGTGGGCCGACGGCACCGCGGCGGCGTACGACACGGTGGTCTGGTGCACCGGCTTCCGTCCTGCGCTCGGCCACGTGACCGGGCGCCACGAGACGGAGGTCCCCGAAGGATGGGACCGCGGCCCGCACACGGTCCGGTCGGCGCGGGACCCCCGCGTCTGGTTCGTCGGGTACGGCGACTGGTGCGGCCCCGCCTCCGCGACGCTGATCGGGGTCGGCATGGCCGCCCGCGCCGCGGCCGAGGGCATCGCCCGCGAGCTCTCGTCAGGGGCCGTCGAGGCCCGCTAGGTTGCCGGGCATGCTCGACCACCTCGGCCTGCAGTGCGACGACGTCGAGGCGTCCGTCGCGTTCTACCTCGACGTCTTCGCGCCGATCGGTATCGCCGAGGTGATGCGGTACGACGGGCCCGTCGGGCCCGTGGTCGGCCTCGGCGTCAGCGGCTTCCCGAACCTGTGGCTCGCGGCCGCGGAGGACGACGGGCACCGGCCGGTCCACCTCGCGCTGACAGCCCCCGACCGCGCGGCGGTCGTGGAGGTGGGCCGACGGGCTCACGCCCGCAGCGCCGAGGTGCTGCACGAGCCGCGGGTGTGGCCGGAGTACCACGACGCGTACTTCGGGGTGTTCCTGCGCGACCCGGACGGCCACAACGTCGAGGCCGTCTGCCACGCCCCGGAGGACTGACCGCGCTCAGCCCTCCAGGAGCGAGGGCGGCAGCTCGAGGTCCGGCACGAGCTCGACCAGCAGGTCACGGACGCGGCCGTCGATGTCGGCGACGATCCGTCGCACCTCGTCGCGGTCGCGGCCCTTCGGGTCGTCCAGCGGCCAGTCGCGGTAGCGCGCACCGGGCACATACGGGCAGTTCTCGCCGCAGCCCTGGGTGACGGCGAGGTCGCTGGTGGCGATCATCTCGGTCGTCAGGAGCTTCGGCGACTCCCGCGAGGTGTCCAGGCCCAGGTCGGTCAGGACGGCGGCGACCTCGGGGTGGACGTGGTCACCGGGCTCGGTGCCGGCGGAGATCGCGACGACGCGACCCCGGGCGTAGTACTCGGTGAGCAGGCGCGAGGCGACGGAGCGGCCGCCGTTCGCGCGGCAGGCGAAGACGACCTGGGGGACGGGGGCACTCATGGGCGGACCTCCACGGAGGGCTCGACGGGGCGAAGTCGGAGGGCGACGTAGACGAGGGCGACCAGCACGGGCACCTCGATGAGGGGTCCGACCACGCCGGCGAGCGCCTGGCCGGAGGTGACCCCGAAGGTGCCGATCGCGACGGCGATGGCGAGCTCGAAGTTGTTGCCCGCCGCGGTGAAGGCGAGCGTGGCGGTCTTCGGGTAGCCGAGGCCGAGACGGGCCCCCGCCGCCCAGGAGACGGCGAACATCACGAGGAAGTAGGCCAGCAGCGGCAGCGCGATCCGGGCCACGTCGAGCGGCTGGGAGGTGATCGCGTCGCCCTGCAGCGCGAAGAGCATGACGATCGTGAAGAGGAGCCCGTAGAGGGCGAGCGGGCCGATGCGGGGCAGGAAGGTGCCCTCGTACCAGTCGCGGCCGCGGGTCCGCTCCCCCACGACGCGCGTGAGGTACCCCGCGGCCAGGGGGATCCCGAGGAACACCAGGACGCTGACGGCGATCGCGACGACCGAGAAGTCCGCCGAGGTCGTCGGCAGCCCCAGCCAGCTCGGGAGGACCTGGAGGTAGAACCAGCCCAGCGCGGCGAACGCGACGATCTGGAAGACCGAGTTGAGGGCCACGAGCACGGCAGCGGCCTCACGGTCGCCGCAGGCCAGGTCGTTCCAGATCAGGACCATCGCGATGCAGCGGGCGAGGCCGACGATGATCAGGCCGGTCCGGTACTCCGGGAGGTCCGGCAGCAGCAGCCAGGCGAGGGCGAACATCAGCGCCGGCCCGAGGACCCAGTTCAGCACCAGCGACGCCACGAGCAGGCGCCGGTCGGCCGTGACCCGGGAGGTCTCGGAGTAGCGGACCTTCGCCAGCACCGGGTACATCATCAGCAGCAGGCCGAGGGCGATCGGCAGCGACACCGAGCCGATCTCGACGGCCTCCAGCGCTGAGTCGAGACCGGGCACGAAGCGGCCGAGCGCGAGCCCGAGGAGCATCGCGGCCACGATCCAGACCGGGAGGAACCGGTCCAGGGTCGACAGCCGGGCGGCGACGGCGGTCTCCGCCGGCGTACCGGCGGGGGCGGGGGTGGTCATCGGGCTCCTTGGTTCGACGTCGATCGAATCGAACCACCAGCGTTGCCCTTTGCTTCGACGTCTGTCAACTTAGACGTATGGCGAAGCAGACGGTCTCGATCCGCGCCCGCGCCCCGCTGGCCGAGCCGGAGGCGGCGGAGTTCGCCGTCCTGCTCAAGGCGGTCGCCGACCCCGTCCGGCTGCGCCTCGTCTCGCTCGTCGCCGCCCACGACGGCGGCGAGGCCTGCGTCTGCGACCTGACGGGCGCCTTCGACCTGTCGGCGCCGACGATCTCGCACCACCTCAAGGTGCTCCGCGAGGCCGGCGTCCTCGACTCGGAGCGCCGCGGCACCTGGGTGCACTACCGCGTCCGCGACGACGTCCTCGACCGTCTCGCCGGGATGCTCGGCGACCTCCACCGGCCCGCGGGGCCGCGCCTCGTGTCGGCCGGCGCTCGCCGCTGAGCGGCTGAGCAACCGATCACGGCCTCGGCCCGTCGAAGGTCCATGAGGTCGCGCCTGCTGTCCCGCAGCCTGCTCCTGGCGGCCCTGCTCGTGCTGCTCTCGCCGCTCGGGACGCCGGCCGGGCCCGCGGCGGCGTCCTGCGCCTCGCCGTACCTGGAGCTCGAGCGCCACCAGGTGATCGGTCGCTCCTTCGAGGTCACCGGCCACGCCTTCGTCGACGGGTGCCAGGACTCGATGGGTTGCGAGGTCGGCGGCTGCACGTCCCGGTGCACGTACGCCGATCCGGCGCCGGAGCCGATCCAGGACGCCGAGCTGGTGCTGCGGCAGCGCGGCAGGGCCTGGACCCTCGCCTCGGCGGACGCGGACACCACCGGGCAGATCGACTTCTCGACGACCCTCCCGCCCGGCGTCGAGCCCGGTCGCGCCGTGCTCACGACCGGGCACGGGGCGCGGTACGTCGTCCGCCTGGTCCCCTGAGGTCAGTGCCGCAGATCGCACGTACCTGGTGCGTGCGATCTGCGGCACTCACGGCTCGGCCGTGGCCGGCCTCGCACCTCGATGTCCGGCTCTCGCCGGGCGGCGCTACGGCAGCACGAACGCCAGGACCACCAGCACGACCGCGGCGACGACGGCCAGGCCGGCGAAGAGCTGGTTCTTCCGGGTCTCGCCCTGGTGGTGGTCGATGAGCTCCTCCTCCGAGCGGGTGGAGATGAGCATCTTGTCGGCGCCCTTCGGCCCGCGGACCTCGAGGTCACCGCGGTCGTCGAAGGCCTCGCCGGAGACGAAGATCTGCGTGTCCGGGAGCAGCACCCACTCCTCGTACTCGTAGCCGATCGTCCGGTCGCCGCTGGTCGGCAGCGTCATCGAGAAGCGCCCGAGCTGGAGCTTCGAGCCCCGTGCCCCCTCGTCCTGGCGGAACTCGCTGGCCACCTTGCGCGGACCGTTGATCCGCGCCGTCGGGACGAGGGTGATCTCGCCCGAGTCGTCACGGAGCAGGAAGGACTGCTTGGAGGAGTTGTCGCTGACGACCTCCTCCTTGCGGCGGGTCCGGCGGTCGCCGTCCTTGGTGCGGTACGACTCCTGGAAGTGGTGGGTCACCTTGTGGCGGTACCAGAGGCACTCGGTGTCGGTGATCTCCGAGGTGAGCAGCCCCCGGGGTCCGGGCACGGCCGCGCCCTTGAGCTCCACCCGGTGCGAGAACGCGCCGGGACCGGCCGCGTCGGCGGCCGCGCGGGCGAGCTCGTGGACGTCGGCGGCGCGGGATGTCTCGGTGCCGATGAGGCGACCGACCTGGCCGGTGGCCTGCTTGCTCTGCCAGAACATGTAGCCGGCGACGGCCAGCGCGACGGCGGCGCCGATCAGGTAGGGGAGCATCCGGGCCTCCGGTCTCGTGGATCGCGTCTCGGCGGGCGTCGCCCGACGGCCGGATCATGCCCGGTCGTCCCGGATCCAACCACCCCGGCCGACGACGGCGGAGGCGAATACAGTGACCCACCATGACTCGGGGTTCGGGACGGGCGGGCGGACGTCGCCGCTCCCTGCCCGGGACGCACCGCGGGGCCCGCCCCGAGCGGCGTCGTACCCCTCTCGCGGTGCGGACCGTCGGGCTGATCGCGGTCGGCGGCCTGGCCACTGGGTTCGGCCACCACCTCGGCCCCACCGGGGACTCCGCGGGCGACCCGACGGCCAGCGGCGCCCTCGACACCGCGCCGGCCCCCGTCACCGGCGACTCCCGGGCGGACGGCCCCGAGGCCACCGAGGTCCCGCGGGGCTCCACCGCCTCCCTGTCGCCGCGGCCGCGACGCGCGTCCCGGCCGCGGCCGGTGCCCAGCGTCGGCCCGGGCACGTTCCGGATCGCCGACGGCGCCGCCGGTCCCGCCGCCGAGGAGGCCGAGTACGGCGAGCTCGCCTACACCGTGGAGGTCGAGGACGGGCTCCCCTTCGACCCCGTCGCGACCGGGCGGCGCGTCGAGCGGGTGCTGGAGCACCCCCGCAGCTGGCAGACCCTGCTGGGCCAGCCGCTGCGGCGGACGACGGAGGTCCCCGACTTCCGCGTCCTCGTCGCGAGCCCCGGCACCACCGACGCGCTCTGCGCGCCGCTGCAGACGATGGGCCAGGTGTCGTGCCGCAACGGCGACCTGGTCGTGCTCAACGCGGTCCGGTGGGCGGAGGGGATCCCGGACTACGCGGGCGCGCTGGGGCAGTACCGCACCTACCTGGTCAACCACGAGGTCGGCCACCGGCTGGGGCAGGCCCACGTCGAGTGCCCGGCACCGGGGACCCCGGCGCCCGTCATGCAGCAGCAGACCTACGGCCTGGACGGCTGCACCCGCAACGCCTGGCCCGGGTGACGCTCAGCCCTGCCGGTCGGGCCCCGCGCGCTCGGCGGTGATCCGCAGCAGCACCCGCTGCTCGCGGCGCATGTCGTCGCGGTAGGCGTCCCAGTCGTCGTGCTCGCCGGCGGCGCGGCGGTAGTAGTCGACGAGCGGCTCCATCGCGTCCGGCAGCGCGAGCACCTCGGTGGCGCCCTCGAGGTAGTACCAGGTCCCGAAGAAGGCGTCGGTGAAGACGCACAGCTGCGCCCACGGGTCCGCCCGCAGGTTCCTCGTCTTGTACGCCGTCTCCCGGCTGCTCACGCAGAACCGCCCGGCGTCGTCCACGGCGACGAGGACGGGGCTCTGCTGCACCCCGCCCGACGGCGTCCGGGTGGCGAGCACGGCGCGGTGGTGGCGCTCGGCGAAGACACGCACGCGGTCCAGGTCCATGGACCCAGTCTGGCGTATGGCATAGTCGAGCGCCTCAGTTGACTTACTCGGGAAAGAAGTCCTCCTGATGACTCAGACCACCCTGCCACCCACGATGCGGACCAGCCGCCGGACCGTCCTGGCCGGAGCCGCCCTCGGGACCGCCGTCGCCGCCGTGTCGGGCCCCGCGGCGGCCGCTGCCCCGCAGCGCCGCCGTCCTCGCGGCCGGCCGCGCAACCGCCCGAACGTGATCGTCGTGTCGATCGACGACCTCGGCTGGGACGAGATGGGCTGCTACGGCAACGACTTCAACGAGACCCCGGAGATCGACCGGCTCGCCGCGGAGGGCACCCGCTTCACCCAGGCGTACGCCGCCGCACCGCTCTGCTCGCCGACCCGCGCCGCCCTCGTGACCGGGTGCTACCCCGGACGGGTAGGCGTCACCGACTTCCTGCGCCCCGAGACCGCGGTCAGCGACAACCACCTCGACGACCGGCGTACGACGTCGATCGCCGAGCTGCTCGGCAAGCGGGGCTACACCAGCGGCCTGATCGGCAAGTGGCACCTGACCGAGACGTACTCGGGCCCGTACCGCGACCGGCCCGGCAACCCCTACGCGCACGGGTTCGACGACGTCCGGGTCAGCGAGGAGCTCTACATCGCCGGAGGGGACTACACCCACCCCTACTTCTTCATGCCGAACCTCCCCGCCCGCGAGCCGGGCGAGTACCTCACCGACCGGCTCGCCGCCGAGGTCGAGGACTTCGTCGCCGTCCACCGCGACGAGCCGTTCTTCCTGCACGTCTCCAACTACGCGGTCCACACCGACCTCGTGGCCCGCCCCGAGCTGCTCGCGAAGTACGAGGCCAAGCCCGGTGCCGACCGCGCCCCGAACCGGCCCGTGCTCGCCGCGATGCTCGAGAGCGTCGACACCCAGGTCGGCCGGATCCGCCGCGCGCTGGAGGCCCAGGGCCTGGCGGAGGACACCCTGTTGCTCGTCACCTCCGACAACGGCGGCCAGTCGCGGCCCGCGAACGCGCCGCTGCGCGGCGGGAAGGGCGAGCTGTACGAGGGAGGCATCCGCGTCCCCCTCGTCGCGTGGGGCCCCGGGCTCGTCCGCGCCGGCCAGGACGTCAACCACCTCACCAGCACGATCGACCTGCTCCCGACAGCGCTCGACCTGGCGGGCGGCCCGGCGCCGAAGGACGTCGACGGCATCAGCGTCGTCCCCACCCTCACCGGCCGCGGCCGGCAGCGCGCCCGCGAGGCGACCTACTGGGCCTACCCGCACTTCATCGGCGGCACCCGCCCGCACGCCGCCGTCCGGGTGGGCGACGAGAAGCTCGTGATGTTCCTCCGCGACGGCGCCACGGAGCTGTACGACCTCGCCGACGACCCCGGGGAGAGCAGGAACCTCGCCGGGCAGCGCCCCGAGGTCGCCGCGCGCCTGCGCCGGCTGCTGGAGGCCCACCTCGCCGAGCTCGACCTCTACCCCGGCGCGCCCACCGCGGAGCGGCGCCGCGACGAGCTGTCCGAGACCTTCGACGGCGACCTGGCCGACTACACGCTCGCCGCGGTGCCCTCGGGTGGCGCGGCCGCCCGGGCCGTCACCGAGGGTGGACGGCTGCGGGTCTCCGCGGACGGCGCCGCCCACCTGCTCGCCGTCGCACCCCGCGGACCACGGCGCGAGGAGTTCGTCGTCGAGCTCGACCCGGGCCCGCTGCCCGGCGCCGCCCGGGAGCGGACGCTGTTCGCCGGCGTCGCGAAGGACGGCGACAACTACCTGCTGCTGCGCTACCGCCACGACCTGCGCCGTGTCGGCTGGGACCTCCGGGTCGGCGGCCGCCTCGAGACCGGCGGCACCGAGCCGACCACGGTGCTCGACGGCAGCGTCGACCTCGACGACGACGCCGCCCGGATCGCGCTGGTGGTGCGGGGCGCCCAGGCGGCGGCGTACGCCGACCTCGGGAAGGGCTGGGAGTTCCTGTTCCGCCTCGACGTGGCCGGCGCGCTCGACCTGCGGCGCGACGACGTGCGCCGCGACTACCGCTACGCCGTCGGCGCCCGGGTCAACGGCACCGCGGTGGACATCGACGGCTTCCGCGCCTGGGAGCGCTGAGCGCGCCGCGGACGGGGCGAGGCATGACCTAGGGTCGCGTCGACAGCACCGATCCCGGGGATGGTCGAGACGTGAGCAGGCCGACGACGACGCGCCGTGGTCTCCTCGTCGGGGCCGGCGTCGCCGGGGTCGTGGGCGCGGGTGCGGCGGCGTCCGCGTGGGACCGGGGCATCGAGGAGCCGTCGTACGACGACCGGCCGCGGAGCGAGCGCCCCGTCCGCTGGCGGCCCCCCGCGGACCGGACCAACGTGGTCGTCGTCTCGATCGACGACCTCGGCTGGAACGAGCTCGGCTGCTACGGACACCCGTTCAACCGCACCCCCGAGATCGACCGCCTCGCCGCCGAGGGCCTCCGCTTCACCCGGGCGTACGCCGCCGCGCCGCTCTGCTCGCCGACCCGCGCGGCGATGATGACCGGCCGCTACCCGGCGCGGTGCGGCATCACCGACTTCCTGCGCCCCGAGCCGGCGGCCAGCGACAGCCGCCTGGACCCGGGTCACAGCACGGTGCCTGACGTCCTCGGGCCCCGCGGCTACACGACCGGGCTGATCGGCAAGTGGCACCTCACCGAGACCTACTCCGGCCCCTACCGCGACCGCCCCGGCAACCCGTTCGCGCACGGCTTCGACGACGTCCGGGTCTCCGAGGAGGAGTACATCGCGGGCGGCGACTACACCTGGCCGTACTTCTTCCTCCCGGGGCTGCCGGCCAAGGAGTCGGTGTCCGGGGCGCCGGAGTACCTCACCGACCGCCTGGCGCTCGAGGCCGTGGACTTCATCGAGACCCACCGCGACGAGCCCTTCTTCCTGCACGTCTCGAACTACGCCGTCCACGTCGAGCACGAGGCCCCGGCCGACCTCGTCGCCGAGTACGCCGCCCTGCCCGGGGCCGACGAGGAACCGAACCGGCCGGTGGTCGCCGCGATGCTGGCCCGGGTCGACGCCCAGGTCGGGCGGGTCCGCCGGGCGCTCGAGGAGAACGGGCTCGACCGACGCACGCTGCTGATCGTCACCTCCGACAACGGCTCGGAGAGCCGCGACGTCAACGCACCCCTGCGCGGCGCGAAGGGCGAGCTGTACGAGGGCGGCATCCGGGTCCCGCTGGTCGCGTGGGGACCGGGCCTGGTCCGCGCGGGCCGGACGAGCGACCACCCCACCACGACCGTCGACCTACTGCCCACCGCCGCGGAGCTCGCCGGCGTGCGCCCTCGCCGCGACCCGCGCGGCCCGCTGGACACCACCGGCTGGGACGGCGTCAGCCTCGTGCCCACCCTCAGCGGCCGCGGCCGGCAGCGCACCCGCGACGCGACGTTCTGGGTCTACCCGCACCTCGCCGCCCCGCGGGCCCGCCCGCACGCGGCGGTCGTCGTCGGCGACGACAAGCTCGTGATGTGGCTGCGGGACTCCTCGGTCGAGCTGTACGACCTCGGCGCCGACGAGGCCGAGACCACCGACCTCTCCCGGGAGCGCCCCGAGGTCACCGCCCGGCTGACCACGCTCCTGCGCGAGCACCTGGCCGAGGTCGACCTGCTGCCGCCCCCGCCGCGGAGCCGTCGGGCCGGTGGACGGGTCCGCGTCGACGACGAGGTGACCACCGTCGCCGGGCCGCTCCGGCTCGCGACGGCGGGACCCACCTCCGACTCCTGGGAGCTGGTCGTCGACCCCGGGCAGCTCGACCGGACCCGGCGCACGGTGCTCCTGGGCCTGGCCTCCGGCCCCGACGAGCGCCTGCTGCTCACCTACGACCACGTCCGCCGCGGCATCACCTGGGACCTCCGCGTCGCCGGTCAGCAGGTCACCGCGGGCCTGGAGCCGCTGGCGATGCTCGACGGGACGGTCGGCCTCGACCGCCGTACCGCCCGGCTCGCGCTCGTCGGCCGCGGCGCCCAGGTCGCGGCGTACGTCGACGAGCGCGGCACCGGCTGGGAGTTCCTGACGCTCCTCGACGTCGCCGGGGCGCTCGACCTGCGTCGGCGCGACGTGCGCCGGCGGCTGCGGTGGGCGGCCGGCGGCACCGCCTCCCTCGACGCGGTCAGCGCCCGCGCTCGCTGACCTAGCCCGGTGGTTCGACCACCAGGACGTGTGGCAGCGTGCGAGCACCGTCACACCCCGAGGAGTCTCCTGTGATCGTCCTGTACGCCGCGCTCGCGATCCTCGCGGTCGTCGTCCTCATCATCGTGCTCGACGTCGACCCGATGATCAGCCTGGTCATCGGCTCGCTGGGCCTCGGGCTCGCGGCCGGTCTTGGACCGACGGCGACGCTCAGCACGATCGTCGAGGGCTTCGGCTCGATCATGGCCGAGGTGGGCCTGCTCATCGGGTTCGGCGTCCTCATCGGGTCGCTGCTGTTCGCGATGCAGGCGCTGCAACGGCTCGTCGCCGGCCTGCTGCGGCTGCTCGGCGCGCGGAAGCTGCCGTACGCGATGGCCGTGGTGATGACGACGCTGTTCCCGTCGATCTACGTCGACGTGCAGCTCGTCCTGGCCTCCCCGCTCGCCCGCTCGGCGGCCCCGCAGATCGGCGCCCGCGGCCTCGGGCTCATGGGCGGCGCGGTCACCGCCGGGATCCTCGTCGGCTACGTCTTCGTCGTCCCCGGCCTGGGGACCGTGTCGATCGCCGGCCTGCTCGGCGTCCCCCTCGGCACGATGCTGGTCTACGGGCTCCTGGTCGGCCCGCTCACCGCGCTCCTCACGGTCGCCGTCTACGCGCTGGTGCTGCGCGCGGGGTTCTGGAACCCCGAGAAGGACGAGGACCCCTCGGAGTCCCTCCTCGAGGCGGAGGCCCTCGCCGAGCGCACGGCGCCGTCGCAGAAGCCCGCGCCGGGCACCGGGGACGGACCGGTGACCAGGACGGCGTCGCGGGTCCCGCCCCTGCCCGTGGCCCTGCTGCCGGTGCTGGTGCCGCTGGTGCTGATCGCGACCGGCGCGACCCTCGACGCGGTGGGCGCCTCGAACCCGGTCGTCGCCTTCCTGGGCGACCCCGCCCTCGCGCTGTTCGTCGGCCTGCTGGGGGCCTTCGTGCTGGCCCGCATCTCGCTCGGCCGGGAGGGCACCAACGAGGCGCTCGCCAAGGGCTTCGACACCACCGGCCAGATCCTGCTGATCACCGGCGTCGGCGGCTCGCTGGGCGCGGTGATCGCGGCGACCGACCTGGCCGACGTGCTGTCCGGCCTCTTCACGGCCGACGCCGGGGCGCCGATCGTGGTGACGATCCTGCTGGCCTGGCTGATCGCCGCCGTCCTGCACCTCGCGATCGGCTCGATCTCCGTCGCGGCCATCGCGGCCGCCGGGATCATCGGGCCGGTGCTCGGCCAGGTGGACGTCGCGCCCCCGATCGTGGGCCTCGCCATCGGCGCGGGCGCGCTCTTCGCGCTGCACGTGAACAGCAACTTCTTCTGGATGTTCCAGTCGCTGCTCGGCGTCTCCACGAGCGGGGCGCTGAAGGCGCTGACCTTCGTGACGTCCCTGGCGTCGGTGATCGCGCTGCCGCTGATCACCGTCCTCGGCCTGGTCACCTGAGGACGGCGGACCTCACTCCGGCTCGACGAAGGTGGCGGGCTCGGGCTCCACGTCGTCCGCGGCGGCGAGCAGCCCGGTGATCCTGTCCACCCCCGCGGGCGAGGGGTTCTCGATGTCCCCGTCGGTCGCGTAGGCCATGCCGTACGCCGGCCGGCCGTTCTCGGCACGCCAGCTCTCGCTGAGCCCGCCGCCGTCGACCACGTCGAAGCCGAGACGGTCGAGCACCGCGACGGCGAGCTCCTTGGCCGCGACGTCGTCGCCGTACACCGGCAGGGCCGAACGGTCCTCGGAGCCCGACGGGCGGGCGAGCGCCCCGATGGCGTCGGAGTGGATGGTGTTGAATGCCTTGACCACGTGAGAGTCCGCGAGGTGCTGCTGGAGCAGCTCGCTGGTGGTCGTCCGGCCCTCGTCGAGCGCCGGGACGTGGCCGTCGCGGTCCGGGTAGTAGTTGAGGGTGTCGAGGACGACGCGGCCCTCGAGCGCGTCGGCCGGGACCTCGCCGTACGCGTGCAGCGGGATGGTCACGACCACGACGTCGGCCGCCGCGGCCTCCTGCGTCGTGCCCGCCCGGGCGCCCTCGCCGTGCTCCGCGGTCAGCTCCGAGACCAGCCCGGTCAGGGTCTCGGGTCCCCGGGAGTTCGACACCACCACGTCGAAGCCGGCGGCGAGCGCGCGGCGGGCGACGGCGGTGCCGATCCGGCCGGCGCCGATGAGACCGATGGTGCGGACGTCGTGGATCGCTGTCGTCATGGGGCCAGAACGATCTCGCGCCGCCGCGTAGTCCCGGGCGGGCGATCGTGATTGTGTGTGGCGGTGACCACACAGCACCCCGTGGACAAGGCCGAGATCGCCGGCGCGACGTTCCGGCAGGTGGGCCGGCGGCTCCTGCCGCTGCTCGGCGTCTGCTACTTCCTGTCGTACCTCGACCGCACGAACATCGCCGTCGCCGCGCTCACGATGAACGCCGACATCGGCCTGTCCGACGCGGCGTTCGGCCTGGGCGCCGGGCTGTTCTTCATCGGCTACTTCTTCTTCGAGGTGCCGAGCAACATGGTCATGCACCGCGTCGGCGCGCGGATCTGGATGGCCCGGATCATGGTCAGCTGGGGCATCGTCGCCGGCCTGCAGGCGTTCGTCGTCGGCGAGACCAGCTTCTACGTCGTCCGGATCCTCCTCGGCATCGCCGAGGCGGGCTTCTTCCCCGGGATGATCCTGTACCTCACCTACTGGTTCCCCGCCGAGTACCGCGCCCGGGCGGTGGGCTGGTTCATGGCGGCCGTGCCGCTGTCGACCGCGCTCGGCGCCCCGCTCGGCGGCCTGCTGCTGAAGCTGGACGGCGTCGGGGGGCTCGCCGGGTGGCAGTGGCTCTTCCTCGTCGAGGCCGTCCCGACGGTGGTCATCGGGTTCCTGCTGCTGCGCTGGCTGCCGGACCGGCCCGCCCACGTCGACTGGCTGAGCGACGAGCAGAAGGGCTGGCTGCAGGGCCGCCTCGACGCGGAGGCGCGCGCCAGCGAGGGCCAGCACGTCTCGGAGTGGCAGAGCCTGCGCCACCCCCGCGTGCTCGGGCTGTCGCTCGTCTACTTCTCGATCGTCTTCGGCCTCTACGGCCTCGGGTTCTGGCTGCCGACGATCGTCCAGGAGAGCCTGCAGATCGAGGACACCCTCGACGTCACCCTGCTCACCGCGGCGCCGTACGTCGTCGGGACCGTCGCGATCGTCGTCGTCGGCAAGATCGTCGACCGGCAGGCCAAGCCGGCCCGCATCACCATCGGCGCCATGACCGTCGGAGGCGTCGGGCTCGCCGCCACCGCCTGGCTGTCGGAGAACCCGTGGGTCGGGTACGCCGGCCTCTGCCTCTGCGCGGTCGCCGTCATGTCGTCCTTCCCCGGCTTCTGGCGCCTCCCGACCGCCTTCCTCACCGGCGCCGCGGCCGCCGCGGGCATCGCGGTCGTCAACTCGATCGGCAACCTCTCGGGCTTCGTCGGCCCGTACTGGATCGGCTTCCTCAGCGACGCCACCGGCAGCAACCAGTGGGGCCTGGTCTCCATCGGCGTCGTCATGGTCGCCGGCGCCGGCCTCACCGCGCTGCTGACCCGGGACGCGAAGACCGTCTGACCACCTCGGAGGTCGAGGTGCCCCGAGCCCTGGCGAGGGGCCACGAGACCCGGTTGGGTCGGACATCGGTCGGGTGCGCCGCGAACCTGTGGAAACGGTCTCGATCGGCTTCGGGGGTCTCGCCGTGACCCGAGGGCCCGGCCTACGTTGATCCGGCAGCCCCCACTCGGGGGGAGGCTCTCGGGAAGGCAGTCCATGCAGCTCACCGCACGACCTCTGGTCCTCGCGACCACCCTGTTGATCAGCCCGGCCCTCGCCCTCGGGCTCGGCACGCCCGGCCCCGCCGGAGCGAGCGACGCCCCTGCCGCCGCGCCCGCCCGGGCCGCCGACGGCATCACGCACGCCGAGAACCCCGGCGTCCCCCAGGGGGCGTCGTGGACGGAGCACTACTTCGGTGCCGCCCGCGCGGGCTCGCCCACGAAGGTCTCGCTGCACGCCGACGTGCTGCGTCCGGAGGGTCTCGAGCCGGGCGAGAAGACGCCGGTGATCCTCTCCGTCGGGCCCTACTTCAACCACTCCGGGCAGACCGGTCGGGAGACGGACGAGTACCAGCCGTCGTCCCGCTTCGACGACCTGATCGACGGCGCGCAGCTGATGGACCGCGGCTACACCGTCGTCCTCGTCGACAACCGCGGCTTCGGCGGCTCGACCGGCTGCCTCGACTGGCTGGGCGCCGGCGAGCAGGCCGACATCACCGCCGCCGTCGACTGGGCCGCCTCCCGGTCGTGGTCGACCGGGAAGGTCGGCATGTACGGCAAGTCCTACGACGCCGTCACCGGCCTGTGGGGCGCCGACCTCGACCCCGAGGGGCTCGACGCGGTCGTCGCGCAGGAGCCGTTGTGGAACATGTACCCGTACCTCTACTCGAACGACGTCCCGCGCTACAACCAGGTCGGGACGCCGCAGGCGTACAACTCGATCGCCTCGCTCGGCGGCACGCAGGGCGACTCCGCGCGCTACAAGCAGGCGGCGGACTACGAGCAGCAGCACCCCGAGTGCCTGACCCGCAACCTGCGGGACAACGTGGTCAACACCAGCCAGGACGACCCGTACTGGCGGCTGCGCAACCAGGCCGTGAAGGCGAGGGGCGCGACGACGCCGCTGTTCCTGACCCAGGGCTTCACCGAGTCGAACACCAAGCCCGAGCAGATGGAGACCTACCTGCGCAACCACCGCGGCGAGACCCGCGGCTGGATGGGCCCGTGGGAGCACGTCCGCGGCAACGAGGTCGACGCCGACACCGGCGAGCTGTCGCAGGGCCGGACCGGCTTCTTCGGCGAGGTCGTCCGCTTCTACGACGAGCACCTCAAGGGGATCGAGCCCAGCCGCAACGACCCGGCGTTCGCCATCCAGGACAACTTCGGGCAGTGGCGTGCGGAGAAGACGTGGCCCGTCGTCGACACCCGTGACCTCGTCGCCCTCGGCAGCGGTCGCTACATCGACGCCGGTCCGCTCGACGAGGCCCGCGGCCTGGACGCCGCGCAGGAGCGACAGGTCGAGGCCAAGCAGGTGCCGCCGCGGGTGACCCGCCGCTCCGGCGGGGACGTCGACCAGCAGGTCCGCAGCGCCCTCGGCACCGCCGCCGAGCGGGAGGCGACCTCGCTGGCCGCCGCCGGCACCGTGCCGACGTCGTACCAGACCTGGTCGAAGCCCGTCGGCGCCGACACCCGCATCACCGGGACGCCCCGCGTCGTGCTCAACACCAGCGGCGAGGGTCAGGTCTACGTGTCGATGTGGGACGTCGACCCGAGGGCCGGCACGGCGACGCTGATCAACGAGAACGTCGCCGAGCTCACCGCGTCGGGCCGCACCTTCGACCTGAAGGGCATGGACTGGACGCTGGAGAAGGGCCACCGGCTCGCCGTCGGCATCGGCACCATCTCCGGTGGCAGCTGGAACAGCCTGCCCAGCGGCCGGGTCGTGACCGTCCGGGACGCGCAGCTGCTGCTCAGCACCCAGTCCACCGAGGACGACCGCGCGACCCGCGGCTCGGCGTCGCCCTGGCTGGCGCGCTACCTCGAGGACAACACCATCCCCAGCGGGAAGGGCCCGGCCGGGACGTTCACGGTCCCGGCTCCCTGATCCACTTCCGGTGACCGATCGGTGTCGCTCAGCGACACCGATCGGTCACTGGGATCCGTGGGGTGGCTCAGTCCCGGACGTCCTCGGCGACCTTCCCCTGGAGTGGCCGTGGTGGTTGGGTGGCCGGAGCGGCCCGGAACACCCGACTGTGGACGACGACGGGGACCGACCGCGCGGCCGTCTGCTCCCGCGACGATCATCCAGCACCCGGAGAGGACCCGATACCCATGAGGAAGACACTCCTCTCCCTCGTCTGCATCCTCGCGTCCCTCACACCCACCGCGGCCGTCGCCGCGCCGGCTCCCGCCGCTCCCGGCACCAGGAGCCTCATCGAGTTCCTCGCGACCGACTCCGGGTTCGACAGGAACCCGCAGGACTTCGACGTCCTCGACCGATACATCCGCGCCATCTCGCGCGTGAATCCCGACGGTGAGCTGCGATACCTCGCCGACGGGGACCGACGCGCGACGGCGTTCCTGCCCACCGATCTGGCGTTCTCCCGCCTCGTCAGGTCCGTGACCGGTCGCACGCCGACCTCGGAACGCGCCTCCTGGCGGGCCGTGCGCGGCCTGGGCCTCTACAACGTCGAGCGCAGGATCATCTACCACGTGGTCCTCGACCGGACGATCACCCGCAACGGCCTCCTGGCCGCCCGCGGGACCCGTGTCGGTGTCCTGAACGGGGGCAACGTGGCCGTGTACGTCCGGGACGGCCAAGTGGTCCTGGGCGACCGGAACCTGAAGGCGCGCAACGCGGTCGTCACGGCGAGCAACCTCAACCGCGGCAACAAGCAGGTGGGTCATGCGATCGACCGCGTGATGCGCCCGTACGGCTCCGGTGCCTACCGCGCCGGGAGACGGTGACGCCTCGGTTCAGCCCCAGACGTCCTCGGCCACACGCACGATCAGCTCGAGCTTGGCGCGCTCCTCGTCCCACGTGAGGTCGTTGCCCTCCGAGGTGGACGAGAAGCCGCACTGCGGCGACAGCGACAGCTGGTCGAGCGGCACGTGCTGCGCGGCCTCGTCGATGCGGCGCTTCAGGGTGTCGGCGTCCTCCAGGACCCCGGACTTCGTGGTGACGAGCCCGAGGACGACCTGGCGGCCCGGTGGCACGAACCGCAGCGGCTCGAAGCCGCCGGAGCGCTCGTCGTCGAACTCGAGGAAGAACCCGTCGACGGCGAGCTCGCTGAACAGGACCTCGGCGACGAAGTCGTAGCCGCCCTCGGCCGCCCACGACGAGCGGAAGTTGCCACGGCAGAGGTGGGTGGTCACGGCGAGAGAGTCCGGGCGGTCCGCGATCGCCGCGTTGAGGGTGCGGACGTAGCGCTCGTGCTGGTGCTCCGCGTCGTCCCCGCGCTCGGTCATCGCGCGCCGCTGCTCCGGGTCGTTGAGGTAGGCCAGCGAGGTGTCGTCGAGCTGGGCGTAGGTGCAGCCGAGGTCGGCGACGCGGCGCAGCTGCTCGGCGTACGCCGCGGCGAGATCGGTCCAGAACGGCTCCTCGTCCGGGTACACCGACGGGTCCAGCGCGGCGCGACCGCCCCGCGCGTGGAGCATGTTGGGCGACGGCATCGTCAGCTTCGGCGTCATGTCCGGCGCGAGGCGCCCGGCGGTCTCGGCGAGGAAGGAGAAGTCGTCGCCGAAGATCGTGTGGTCGAGCCCGATGCGCTCCCCGACCTTCACGGCCGCGGACTCGAAGTCGAGGTCGCCGGCGGCGTTGCGGAAGTGGACGGCGATCTTCTCGTCGGTGCTCGAGACACCGCGCAGCTGGTAGAGGAAGTCCATGTGCCACGACGCGCGGCGCATCTCGCCGTCGGTCACGGTCGTCAGGCCGGCGTCACGCTGCAGGGCGACGACCTGCTCGACGGCCTCGTCCTCGAGACCCCGCAGCTCGGCGGCCTCGATCTCGCCGGCGGCGTGCCGCTTCCGGGCGTCGAGCAGCGCGGGCGGGCGCAGCAGGCTCCCGACGTGGTCGGCGCGGTACGGCGGTCGGGTGCGCTGGCTCATGTCCCCGACCGTAGTCCCCGGTGATCAGGGGGTCAGGGCGTACCGCGCACGTCGGACGCCGACGCGTCGGGCGCACGCGGTTCAGTGAGGCAGGTCACCCCGACCTGCCTGTGGGGTACCTGTGTCACACGGCGCAGCCGGCGCACCCGCGCCGGCCGCCGGGCTCTTCCCCGGAAAGGACCCCCCATGAAGAAGACCCTCCGCTCCCTCACCGCCACCGCCGCGGCCGCCGCCCTGGTCTCCGCCGGCGTCGCCACCGCCGCCCCCGCGTCCGCCGAGACCGGCAACCGCAGCCTGGCGAAGGTCCTCGCTGCCGACTCGGGCTTCGACAGCAACGCCAAGGACTTCGATGCCCTCGAGAAGGCCGTCCTGTTCGTCCTGGACAAGAACCCGGAGAGCCCCGTCGGCCTGCTGACCCGGGGCAAGCAGCGGGCCACGGCGTTCCTGCCGACCGACCTGGCCTTCTCGCGGCTCGTCACCTCGCTGACCGGTGAGAAGCCGGCGAACGAGCGACAGGCCTGGCAGACCGCCCGCTCGCTGGGCGCCGAGACGATCGAGGAGATCCTGCTGTACCACGTCGTCCCCGGGAAGACGCTGACCTCGGACAAGGTCCTCGCCGCCCGCGGCACCCGCGTCGACGTCGCCAACGGCGACAGCGTCCGGGTCGTGGTCAGGAAGGGTCGCGTGTTCCTCGGCGACCGCGACCAGGAGGCCACGAACCCCGAGGTCACCGTCCTGGACATCAACCGGGGCAACAAGCAGGTCGGTCACGCCGTCAACCGCGTGCTCCGTCCCTTCTCGTTCTCCGAGAGCCGGAAGGGCTGAGCCCGAGCACGACGCGACCGCCACGAGCCGGCGTCCCGCAGCCGCGGGGCGTCGGCTCGTGGCGTGCCACCTGCTCCGCCCGTCAGTGGGTACTCCCTCCAGCGACCGGTACGACAGGCCCCAGGGAAGGCACGACGTGGATCTCGGCATCGCAGGCAAGAAGGCGCTCGTCACCGGCGGCGACTCCGGCATCGGGTGGGAGACCGCCCGCATGCTGCTGGACGAGGGCGCCACGGTGGTCATCTCCGACATCGACGCCGACGCGCTCGCGGAGGCCGCCGCGAAGCTCGACGCCCCGGAGGGCCGGCTGCACCACCACGCCGCCGACGTCCGCTCCGTCGAGGAGATCGAGGCGCTGCGCGACGCCGTGCGCTCCGCCGTCGGGGAGATCGACATCCTCGTCCAGTGCTCCGGGGTGACCGGTGCGCAGGGGCTGTTCCACGAGATCGACGACGAGGGCTGGGTCGACACCCTGGCCATCGACCTGCTCGGGCCGGTGCGGCTGACCCGCGCGTTCATCGACGACCTGCGCGGCGGGTGGGGCCGCATCGTCTACCTGACCTCCGAGGACGCCACCCAGCCGTACGACGACGAGCTGCCCTACTGCGCCGCGAAGGCCGGGGTGCTGTCGTTCGCGAAGGGCCTGTCGCGCACGTACGCCGAGGAGGGGCTGCTCGTGAACTGCGTGTCGCCGGCCTTCATCCGCACCCCGATGACCGACGCGATGATGGAGAAGCGCGCCGACGAGCTCGGGGTGTCGTTCGACGAGGCCATCGACTCGTTCCTCGACGAGGAGCGCCCGTTCATGGAGCTCGGCCGCCGCGGCCTGCCCGAGGAGGTCGCGTCCGTCATCACGTTCCTCTGCTCGGACCGCGCGAGCTTCGTCAACGGCTCGGAGTACCGCGTCGACTCCGGCTCCGTCGCGACCATCTGAGGTGCTGGCCCACCACGACACGCACCGGGACACCGGGGCCGGACGGGACGACGCCGCCACGTTCCTGCTGCTCCACGCGTTCCCGCTGTCGTCGCGGATGTGGCGACGACTCGTCCCGCTCCTCGCCGAGGAGGCCCGGGTCGTCACCGTCGACCTGCCCGGCCTGGGGGCGTCGGCGGTGCCCGACTCGGGGCCGTCGATGGCCCACGTCGCCGACGCGCTCGTCGACGTCCTCGACGCCTGCGGGGTCGGGCGGTGCGTGCCGTTCGGGGTCTCGACCGGCGGGTACGCCGCCCTCGAGCTCGCCGCCCGCCACCCCGACCGGCTGGCCGGGCTCGTGCTCGGCAGCACCACCACCGAGCTCGTCGAGCCCGACGTCCCCGCCGACCGGCGTGCCGTCGCGGACGAGGTCGAGGCCCGCGGGAGCACCGAGCCCGTCGCGGGCAGCGCGCAGGAGGGCCTGGGCGTGACCGCCCGGCGCGAGCGGCCGGCCCTGGAGGCCGAGCTGGCCGCCCTGATCGCGGCCACCGACCCCGCCGGGGTGGCCTGGATGGCCCGGGCCATCGCCGCCCGGGAGGACCGCACCGCCGTCCTCGCGTCGTACGCCGGGGAGGTGCAGCTCGTCTTCGGCGCCGAGGACGAGGCCACCCCGCCGTCCCGGGGCGAGCGGATGCGCGACGTACGCCGGGGGGCCGGCCGGGACGCCCGGCTGGACGTCCTGCCGGCGACCGGTCACCTCACCGCGCTGGAGCGGCCCGCCGAGGTGGCGGCGCTGCTCAGGCGCTGGACCCGGCGCTGACCCTGTCGGTCCTGCCGGTCCGGATCGCCTCGCGCGCGGCGTCCCGGGCCTCGGCGTCCTCGCCGGACACGTTCCACAGCAGCACCCCCGCGACGGCGTCGCCGTCGCGGTAGTGGACGGTGCGGGCGCCGTCCTCGGGACCGTCGACGACCTCGGTCTCCAGCGTGCTGTCGAGGGTGCCGACGGCCTCGTAGCGGGTGCCGAGCACCGCGGAGTAGAAGTACGGCGTGTGGTCGTAGGTCTCGTCCGACCCCGCCATGATCCGGCCCACCGCGGCGCCCATCGTGGTCGCGTTGTCGACGTGCTCGACGCGGCTGCGGCCCAGGATGCGGTCGGGGTACGACGCGACGTCACCCGCCGCCCACACGTCCGGCGCGCTCGTGGCGAGGTGCTCGTCGACGACGATGCCCCCGTCGTCGCCGAGGGTGAGTCCGGCCGCCGCCGCGAGCTCGGTCGCGGGCTCGATGCCGAGGCCGACGACGGCGACGTCCACGTTCAGCGTCGAGCCGTCGTCGATGGCCAGGGTGACGCCGTCGAGACCGGAGGAGCCGCCGACCACGGCGCGCTCGGCCTGGATCTCGATGCCCGCGTCGGTGAACAGCGCCTCGAAGGCCGAGGCGAGCTCGGCGGGGAACTTCGTGCCGTTGAGCACGGCGTCCGGGTGGACGAGCACGACCTCGCACTTCTCCCAGGCCAGGGCGGCGGCGATCTCGGTCCCGATGTAGCCGCCGCCGATGACCGCGACCCGTGGCTTGTCGTCGGCGAGCTCGCGCAGGTGCAGGTAGTCGCCGAGGGTGCGGAAGTAGACGACCCGGTCGCCGGCCTCGAGGCCCTCGACCTGGGTCGGGTGGCCGCCGGTGGCGAGCAGCAGCCTGCCGTACCCGACCGTGTCCTCGCCCGCCGTCACCTGCTTGGCCTCGGTGTCGATCGCGGTGACCCGGGTGTCGAGCACGAGGGTCGCCCCGGTGTCCTCGTCGGTGCCGAGCGCGGTGTTCTCCACCGTGAACTCGGGGTCGGTCCAGAGCTTCTTGGACAGGGCCGGACGGGGGAAGGGGGCGGTGGGCTCCTCGCCGAGGATGGCGATGGAGCCGGTCTCGTCGCGCTCGCGGATGCCGCGGGCCGCGGAGTCGGCGACCATCCCGCCGCCGACGATGACGTAGTCGAAGTCACGGTGCATGCCCGCCCGTACCCGGACCCGCTGGAGTCAGATGATTGATCCGCCGACGCCGTCGGTCACGACCGTCCGCGGGTCTCAGAACCGGTAGTCGAACCGCTCCAGGTCCGCGGCGTGGGCCTGCTCGACGAGGCGCCGGCTCGCCGGCGAGTACGCCGTCCACCAGGCGCGGTCCCGGTCGGTGACGTTGGTCGGCGGGACGGCGAGGTCCAGGCCGAGGAGGTCGCGCAGGTCGGCCTCGAGGTGCTCCATGCGCAGGACGACGTCGGCCTCGTCGACGTGCCCGGGGTTGATCCGTCGCGGGACGGACGGGTCGGGGACGACCAGCTCCAGCCAGGCGTCGAAGTCGTGGGTGACGGCGTCGACGATGCGGTCGACCATGCCGGGGGTGACGTGGACCCACGAGTCGGGGTCCCGCAGCTCCTCGACCCACCGGGTCCGGGTCCGCTCGTGCTCGGCGACGTAAAAGTCGAAGGGGTTGCGCGTCGTCGTGACCACGCGCAGGCCGTGGTCGGCAGGCAGCAGCCCGGCGGCCACGAGCTCGGTCACCGTGCCGTGCTTGGCGTCGACGCCCGCGGTCCGCACGGCACCCGGCGGCGGCACCTCCCGGACGCCCGGGCGCGTCAGCAGCGCCTCGCGCAGCGCGGTGCTGGCGGTGCCCGGCGCGGCGGTGACGACGAGCCCGGCGTCGGTGTCGACCAGCGCCATCAGCGAGCGCTCACGGCGTCGGGCGCCGGCTGGTCGACAGGCCAGTCAGGAGGCGGCGGGCCTCGGCGGCCACGGTCCGGGGCCGGAGCACGGGAGTGCCGCCGTCGGGGCCGTCGGCCATGCCCTCGACGGCCTCGGCCAGGGCGTCGGTGGCGGAGACCCGCGGCGTCCAGCCCAGCTCGTCGCGGGCGCGGGTGGTGTCCACGAGGGGGACCACGTGGGCCAGGTCGAGCCAGCCCGGGTCGAGCCGGCTGAGCCGGGCGTGCCAGGCGGCAGCCGCGGCACCGCGGACCACGGCGGCCGGCACGTGCACCAGCCTCGCGCCGAGCGCGGTCGCGATCGCGGCGGCGTCGACGGGGGGCTCGGCCGCGAGGTTGAACGCGCCGGTCGCCTGCCGGTCGAGCACCCGCCGTACGGCGTCCGCGACGTCGTCGGCGTGCACCACCGGGACGACGGTGCCGCGGTCCATCGGCAGCACCGGCACCAGCCGCACCGCGACCTTCGGCACCAGCGCCGGCAGCGAGTAGCGCAGGAGCGCGCTGCCCGCGTCGCCCTGGCCGACCAGGCCGGGGCGCAGCCGCGCCACGGCGAGCTCCGGGTGCTGCTCCTGGATGCCGTCGAGGATGCGCTCGACGTCCGCCTTGTCACGCGAGTACGCCGAGCCGGGGACGCCGGTGGTCGGGTACGACTCGGTGACCGGCACCAGCGAGGTCCGGGGGGCGTAGGCGCCGACCGACGACATGTGCACCAGGTGCGGGACGCCGGCGCGGACCGCGGCCCGGGCGACGTTGAGCGTGCCGTCGACGGCGGTGGCCCGCAGGCGCGCGTCGTCCCGGCCGGGCTGGAAGCCCCACGCCAGGTGCACCACCGCGTCGAGGCCCTCGAGCGCCTCGGCGAGCACCCGCTCGGCGTCGTCGGAGGCCAGGTCGACGGCCACCCAGCGCACCCCGGCGGGGGTGCCCGTCGTCCCGGCCGCCGTACGACCGGCCCGGCCGAGGTCCGGGGGTCGACGCACGACCCCCGTGACCTCGACGTCGTGCAGGCGCCGCAGCACCGCCGTGCCCACGTTCCCGGTCGCACCGGTCACCGCCACCCGCATGTCGTGCCCTCCGCTCGCCGGACCTGCCGCCCCTCCGTACCCCGTCCGCGGCGGACGACGTGGCGGCGAACAACGGGTGACGGCTCGGGCGACCACCCGGACGGGGTGACTGCGAGGGGGGCTGGGGGGTACCCGCACGGCACCACTCCCCGTTCCACCCCCGTCCCACCCGGACGACCACGACCTCCGAAAGCAGATCCCCATGACCTCGATCCTGTTCGGCTCCATCTCCTCGCTCGCGGACACCTCCGAGCTCCAGCGCTGGGCCTTCAACAAGGCCTTCGCCGACCACGGCCTCGACTGGTCCTGGGACCGCGAGGACTACCGCGAGATGCTGCGCGGCAACGGCGGCGCCGACCGCGTGCGCCAGTACGCCGAGCAGCGCGGCGAGCAGGTCGACGCCGACGCGATCCACGCCGCCAAGTCGGAGGCCTTCCGCGACTCCCTCCGCAAGGACGGCGCCGAGGCGCGCCCCGGCGTCGTCGAGACCGTGTCCGCCGCCAAGTCCCTCGGCATGCGGGTCGGCCTCGTCACCACGACCTCCCCCGAGAACGTCGAGGCGCTGCTGACCGCGCTGTCCCCCGCGCTGGGCCGCGACGACTTCGACCTCGTCCTCGACACCACCGCGGTCGAGACCACCAAGCCCGACCCCGCCGTCTACGCCAAGGCCCTCGCCGAGCTCGGCGAGGAGCCCGGCGCGTGCGTCGCCATCGAGGACAACGTCGGCGGCGTCCAGGCGGCGAAGGCCGCGGGCGTCGCGTGCATCGCCTTCCCCAACGCCAACACCGCCGACCACGACTTCTCCGCCGCGGACAGCCGCGTCGACCGGCTCGACCCGGCCGACGTCACCGGGCTGCTCGAGGCCTGAGACCGAAACACCGCGAGAAAGAGAGCCACGCCCCCATGGCCATCGTCGAATCCAGCCTGACCGCGGACGCCACCACGTTCCACGTCGAGGCCTACGAGAAGATCGACTACACGCTGACCTACGTCGACGGCGTGTTCGACCCCGCGAACACCCACCTCGCCGACATCTACCGGCCCTGGGGCCGGTGCCTGATGGTGATCGACGACGTGGTGGACGACCTGTACGGCGAGCGGGCGCAGGCCTACTTCGCCGCCCACGACATCGCGCTGACGACGTACCGGCTGGTCGTCGACGAGACCACCAAGGCGTGGACGACGGTCGAGGGCATCGTCGACGCCTTCACCGTCTTCGGCCTGGTCCGCAAGGAGCAGCCGCTGATCGTCGGTGGCGGCCTCGGCACGGACGTCGCCGGCTTCGCCTGCGCGGCTTTCCGCCGCTCGACGCCGTACGTGCGGATCCCGACGACCCTCATCGGCCTGATCGACGCGAGCGTGTCGATCAAGGTCGGGGTGAACCACCGCAAGTACAAGAACCGCCTCGGCGCCTACCACGCGTCCTCGACGGTGCTGCTCGACTTCGGCTTCCTCGCGACCCTGCCCGTGGACCAGGTCCGCAACGGCATGGCCGAGATCATCAAGATCAGCACCGTCGGCGACAAGCGGACCTTCGACCTGATGGACGCCCACGGGGAGGCCCTGCTGGCGACCCACTTCGGCCACGTCGACGGCGAGGTGGACGGTCAGTGGCACGCCGCGAGCGCCGATCTGCGCGACACGGCGCACGAGATCACCTACCGCGCCATCCAGCGCATGCTCGAGCTGGAGGTGCCGAACCTCCACGAGCTCGACCTCGACCGGGTGATCGCGTTCGGCCACACCTGGAGCCCCACGCTCGAGCTCGCACCGGCGGTGCCGTTCTTCCACGGTCACGCCATCTGCATCGACATGGCCCTGTCGACCACGCTCGCCGAGCAGCGCGGCCACATCGACGCCACCGAGCGCGACCGGGTCCTGTCGCTGATGAGCCGCATCGGGCTGTCGCTGGACTCCGAGCACCTCACCCCCGAGCTGCTGGAGCGCTCGACCGCCGCGATCCTGCAGACCCGCGACGGGCGCCTCCGGGCCGCCGTCCCCGCCCCGGTCGGCGAGTGCGCCTTCCTGGACGACGTCACCCTCGACGAGCTCGTCAGCGCGCTGGACAAGCACCGCACGCTGGTGGCCGAGCTGCCCCGCGGCGGCGCCGGCGTGCAGGCCTTCGTCGACGAGGGCCTGCCCGCGTGACAGCCACCTCCGGCACCCTCCCCGGGACCCTGGGCCCCGCGGTGGGCCCCGAGACGGGTCTCCGGCCGGTGACGCCGGCCGGGATCCTCGCGGAGCGGCTCGGCGACCTCGTCCGCCGGGCCGAGGCCGGCGAGGACGCCGCCTCGATGCTGACCGACCTCACCCGCGCCCACGAGCTGGCCGCCGGCCTCGAGCCGTACGTCGCGGCGTCGACGAGCCCGGAGTCCCCGGCGCTGGCGGCGCTCGCGGCCCGGACCCGGGAGGCCGCCTGGAGCGAGGAGTCCCCGCTCGAGGCGGAGATGCTGTCGGGCCACGTCGAGGGCCGGTTCCTCCGCGCGCTGGTGCGCGCCACCGGTGCCCGCCGGGTGCTGGAGGTCGGCATGTTCACCGGCTACTCCGCGCTCGCGATGGCCGAGGCGCTGCCCGACGGCAGCGGCGCCGGCAGCGTGGTCGCCTGCGAGCTCGACGAGGGCGTCGCCGCCTTCGCCCGCGAGTGCTTCGACGCCTCCGAGGTGGGCGGTCGGATCGACGTCCGCGTCGGCCCGGCGTCCGACACCCTCGCCGCCCTGGCCGACGAGGGGGCGTCGTTCGACCTCGTCTTCGTCGACGCGGACAAGACCGGGTACGCCGACTACGTCCGCCGGGTGCTCGACACCCCGCTGCTGGCGCCCGACGGGCTGCTGGCGCTCGACAACACGCTGCTCCAGGGCGAGCCCTACGGCGCCGGGGTGCTCAGCGACAACGGCCGCGCCATCGCCGACGTCAACCGCCTGCTCGCGGACGACGACCGCGTCGAGCAGGTCCTGCTGCCGCTCCGCGACGGGGTCACCCTCGTCCAGTGGGCGGCCGCCCCGACCCAGGAGGACTGATGGACGCACAGGTGCTGGAGCCCCTCGGGGCCCGCGTGACCGGGTTGTCGCTCGACGCCCCGCCCGACGACGCGACCGCCGAGGCGATCGTCGGGCTGCTCGCCGACCACGGCGTCGTGGTCGTGCCCGCCCAGGACATCGACGACACGGCGTTCGCGGCGTTCCTGCGCTGCTTCGGCGACCCCGTCTTCACCGTCGGGGAGACGCCCGTCCCGGGCTTCGACGACCTCAACGTCATCTCCAACGTGGGCCGGACGACGCCGCCGCGCTCGACCTTCCACGTCGACACCAGCTACGTGTCCTCGCCGCCGGCGTACACGGCGCTGCGTGCCGTCACCATCCCGGAGGCGGGCGGGCAGACGGTGTTCAGCAACCAGTACCGCGCCCTCGACACCCTCCCCGCCGACCTCCGCGCCCGCATCGAGGGCCGCCGGATGCGCCACGTCGTCACCGGCGTCGACCCGGGCGACGGCCAGGAGAAGGAGGCGTGGCACCCGCTGGTGCGGCCCCACCCCGTCTCCGGCCGGGAGACGCTCTACCTGACGACCCCCGCCCGGTGCGCCGAGATCGAGGGCATGGACGCCGACGAGACGGCCGAGACCGTCGCCGCGCTGCACGCCCACTCGACCGCGCCGGAGAACTGCCTGCGCCACACCTGGGCGCCCGGCGACGTCGTGATGTGGGACAACGGGACCGTCCTGCACGCCGCCGACCACTCCGGCGTCGTCGGCGACCGCGTCATGCACCGCGGGATGGCGACCGGGTACGGCGACCCGGTGTCGGGGACGCTGTCGGAGTGACTCCGACCCGCTCGGGCCTCCCGCCCCGCCTGAGGACGCTCGGAGCGCTGGCCCTGCTGGGCACGGCGTTCCCCGCGAACCTGGCGGTCACCGCCGGGGCGGCGCTCGTCGGGCTGGCCGCGCCGACCGCTCCCTCGCCGACCCCTGCGGGCGGACGACGGACGGTCCTGCTGTCCGGCGGGAAGATGACGAAGGCGCTGCAGCTCGCGCGGTCCTTCCACTCCGCCGGTCACCGGGTCGTGCTCGTCGAGTCGGGGCGCTACCGCTTCTCCGGGCACCGGTTCTCCCGCGCCGTCGACGCCTTCCACGTGGTGCCCCCCTCCGGTGACGCGTCGTACGTGGACGCGCTGGTCGACGTCGTGCGCCGCGAGGGGGTCGACGTGTACGTGCCCGTGTGCAGCCCGGCGTCCAGCCGCCACGACGCACTGGCGAAGGCCCGGCTCGCCGAGCACTGCGAGGTCGTCCACCTCGACCCCGACGACCTCGAGGCCCTCGACGACAAGGCGGCGTTCGCGGCGCTCGCGACCTCGCTCGACCTACCCGTGCCGCTGACGCACCGGCTCACCGACCCCACCCAGGTCGCGGAGTTCGACTTCGCCGCGCACCCCGGGGTGCGGTGGGTGCTGAAGTCGATCGCGTACGACCCGGTGAACCGTCTCGACCTCACGCCGCTCCCGCTCGCCACCCCGGCCGACACCGCGGCGTTCGCCCGCTCCAAGCCGATCTCCGACGACAACCCGTGGCTGCTGCAGGAGCTCGTGGAGGGCAGGGAGTACTGCACCCACGGCACCGCGCGCGACGGCCGGCTGCGGGTGTGGGCGTGCTGCGAGTCCTCGGCGTTCCAGGTCAACTACACGATGGTCGACCGCCCGGACATCCAGGCGTGGGTGACGCGGCTGGTCGAGGAGCGCAAGCTCACCGGGCAGGTCTCCTTCGACTTCCTCGAGCGCGCCGACGGCAGCATCACGGCGATCGAGTGCAACCCGCGGACCCACTCCGCGATCACGATGTTCCACCGGCACCCGGGCCTCGCCGCGACGTACCTGGCCGACGAGGACGGTGGTGGTGACGCGGGCCCGGTCGTGCCGCTGCCGGACTACCGGCCGACGTACTGGACCTACCACGAGCTGTGGCGCCTGCTGAGCCGTCCGTCGTCCGCGCGCGAGCGGTGGCGGGTGCTGCGCGGCGGACGGGACGCGATCCTCGACACCCGCGACCCGCTGCCGTTCCTGCTGGTCCACCACCTCCAGATCCCGTCGCTGCTGCTGCGCGCGCTGGTGACCGGGCGCGACTGGATCCGGATCGACTTCAACATCGGCAAGCTCGTGGAGGTGGGGGGTGACTAGGACCCGCCTGCTCCACCTCGCCGGGTCGGCGGAGTCGGCGTTCCTCGCCGACCTCTCGCGGCTGTACGCCGCGGGCGCGCTGGCCGCCGCGTCGGACGGTCCGTACGAGCACGTGATCGCCTGGGTCGAGCCGGGCGGCGGGTGGCGGTTCCCCGCGGACCTGTCGCGCGAGGCCGTCGCGGCCGCTCCGGTGGTGTCGCGGGCGAAGGGGCTCGCCGTCCTCGCCTCGCTCGAGGTGGACGTCGCGCTGCCGCAGATGTTCTGCCGGCCCGGGATGACGGCGTACCGGTCCCTGCTGACCGACGTCCTCGGCGTGGGGATGGTCGGCAACACCGGCGAGACCATGGCGCTCGGCGCTCACAAGCAGCGCGCGCGGGCGATCGTCGCCGCGGCCGGGGTCGCCGTCCCCGAGGGCGAGGTGCTGCGGCCCGGGGACGTCCCGACGCTGGCGCCGCCGGTGGTGGTGAAGCCGGTCGACGCCGACAACTCCCACGGGGTGACGCTGGTCCGCTCCGTCGACGAGTACGACGCCGCGCTCGCCGCCGCCTTCGGGCACGCCTCCGAGGTGCTCGTCGAGAGCTACGTCGAGCTGGGCCGGGAGGTCCGCTGCGGCATCGTCGAGCGGACGACGCCGGACGGGGTGGAGCTGGTCTGCCTGCCGCTCGAGGAGTACGCCGTCGACGCCGACACGAAGCCCGTCCGCGACGCGGCCGACAAGATCACCCGCTCCGACGACGACGGCGAGGGCGGTGGTGACCTCCGGCTGATGGCGAAGGACGCCGACCACGCCTGGATCGTCCCGCTCGACGACCCCGTCGTCCCCGCCGTGCACGAGCTCGCCCGCCGCGCGCACGTCGCGCTCGGCTGCCGGGACCACAGCCTCGTCGACGTGCGGATCGACCCCGACGGGACGCCGTACTTCCTGGAGGCGAGCCTCTACTGCTCGTTCGCTCCGAGCAGCGTCGTCGTGATGATGGCCGCCGCCGCGGGCACCGACCTGGCGGAGCTGCTGGCCGAGCAGGTCGCCGCCGCTGCGGCCCGCGGCGCCTGAGGCTTCGCGGAGGGTGTCACGATTCCTGGCATGAGCATCGACACGAAGAACCTCCGGCGGGTGATGGGGCGCTCCGCGCTCGTCGTCGCCGCGATCCAGGGGGCCACCGCCGCGGTCGCGATCCCGAGGGAGCGCCGCGACTACGTCGACGGCATCTGGGGCCCCGGCCTGGCCGCGGTCGCGGTGACCAGCGCCGTCGCCGGCAACGGGGACGCCGCCCGCCGGTGGTCCATGGCCGCCGCGACCACCGTGTGGGGCGCCCGCCTCGGGACGCTGATGCTCGGGCGGCTGCGCAGCAAGGACACCGAGGACGAGCGCTACACCGAGTTCCTCGGCGACGCCTCGACCGGGCAGGTGCTCACCAAGGTGTTCCTCACCCAGGGCGCGGCGCAGATGCTGGTGTCCCTGCCGATCCAGATGGCCGCGGCGAGCGAGCTGCCGTCCGGTCGTCGCCGGTGGCTGTTCCCCCTGGGCCTCACCACCGCCGTGGCCGGCACCGTCATCGAGGCGGTCGCCGACCGTCAGAAGGACCGCTTCACGGCCGAGAAGAAGGCGGCCAAGGAGCGCGGGGACGCCAACCCGCCCGACATCCTCGACACCGGGCTGTGGGGCTGGTCGCGCCACCCGAACTACTTCGGCGACTCCGTCGTCTGGGACGGCCTGTACCTCGCGGGCGCCGCCTCCGCGCCGACTGCCTGGACCTTCCCCGCCCCCGTCGCGATGTCGTACTTCCTCATCTACGCGACCGGCGCCAAGCGCACCGAGCGGCGCATGCAGGAGCGGCCCGCGTTCCGGGAGTACCAGAAGCGCGTCGCCTTCTTCGTGCCCTGGCCGAAGAAGACGCTCACGTCCTGACCCCGTCCTGACCCACGTGGTCAACGGAGGCGATCGCTGTCTGTGAGAGACAGCGATCACCTCCGTTGATGCGTTCGGCCCCGGCCTGTGGAGGAGCCACGCCCTCGTCGGCCAAGGACGGCGAGGCTGGTGCCGTGCCCAGCCTTCCTCCCGTCGCCGCCGCTCTCGCGGCCGAGCAGGACGGCGTCGTCGCGCGCCGGCAGCTGGTCTCCCTCGGCGCGACGGGGTCCGACCTGCGCTGCTGGCTGCGGCACCGCCTCCTGGTCCCGATCCACCCCGGCGTGTACGTCGTCCACAGCGGCGAGCCGACCTGGTGCCAGCGGGCGTGGGCGGCGGTGCTGTACGCCGCGCCGGCCGCCCTCGCGGGACCCTCCTCGATCCTAGCCACCCTCGGCACGTCGCGACAGCTCAGCGCGGGCGCCTCCATCCGCGTCCTCGTCGAGCACGGGCGCACGCTCGAGGAGCCGCCCGGCGTCCGCATCAGTCAGACCCGTGGCCTCGACGGCCGTGTCCAGTGGAACCGTCGTCCCCCACGGGTACGCCTCGAGGAGGCGGTCCTGGACGTCGCCGGCGAGGCCGGGGACGACATGACGGCCTTCGCCGTGCTCGCCGAGGTGGTGTCGGCCCGCCGGACGACGACGGACCGCCTCGCCGCGGCCCTGCAGGCGCGCCTGCGCCAGCGGCGTCGGGCGTTCCTCACCGCCGCGCTCGACGACCTCGGGCGCGGGGCCTGCTCCGTCCTCGAGCGGGCCTATCTCCGCGACGTCGAGCTGGCGCACGGTCTCCCACGAGCCGGACGTCAGGTCCGTGCCTCGGCGCGAGGCACGGTCTTCCGTGACGTCCTCCACCGCGCCTTCGGCGTCGTGGTCGAGCTCGACGGACGCGCCGACCACACCCATCGGGCCGACCGGGACCGCGACCTGGATCGCGACCTCGACGCGGTGGTCGACGGCCTCGTCACCGCACGCCTCGGCCACGGTCAGGTGCTCGGTCGCCCCTGCACGACCGCCGTCCGGATCGGCCGGCTGCTGCAGAACCGCGGATGGACCGGTTCGCCGCACCCCTGCCCTCGGTGCGCGTGAGCGCCCACCGCAGGACTCCCCTGGCGCTCGCTTGCACCGCGAGTGAGGATCGACGCATGACGCTCACGGCCCACCCGGTCCTCGCGACGCTCACCGACGCCCTCCCCGCCGACCGGCTGGCGAGCGACGCGGACGTGCTCGCGGCGTACTCCCACGACGAGGCCGAGTGGGCCCCGCACGGGCACCCGGTCGCGCTGGTGCGCGCGCGGACGACCGAGGACGTGCAGGCCACCGTGCGGGCGTGTCTGGCCCACGAGGTCCCGCTCGTCACGCGCGGGGCGGGCACGGGTCTGTCGGGCGGCGCGAACGCGGTCGACGGCTGCGTCGTGCTGTCGACGGAGCGCATGACCGAGATCCGCGAGATCAACCACCTCGAGCGGCTCGCCGTCGTCCAGCCCGGCGTCGTCAACGACCACCTGCGGGCGGCGTGCGCCGAGGAGGGCCTCTGGTACCCGCCCGACCCCGCCAGCGCCCCCTGGTCGACCCTCGGCGGCAACGTCGGGACGAACGCGGGCGGGCTGTGCTGCGTGAAGTACGGGGTCACCCGCGACTACGTCCTCGAGCTCGAGCTGGTCAACGGCCTGGGCGAGGTCGTCCGCGTGGGGCGTCGTACGGCGAAGGGCGTCGTCGGCTACGACCTGGTCGGCCTGATGGTCGGCTCCGAGGGGACGCTCGGCGTGGTCACCGAAATCACCGTCCGGCTCCGCGCCGCGCGGCCCGCCGAGCGGACCGTCGTCGGCTACTTCGACTCGGTCGTGGACGCCGGCCGCGCCGTCGAGGCCGTCGGGGCGAGCGGGATCGCGCCGTCAGCGCTGGAGCTCATCGACCACCACTGCCTCAAGGCCGTCGACGACTGGAAGAACATGGGGCTGTCGGCCGACGCCGACGTCGTCCTGCTCGGCCGCACCGACGCACCCGGCGCCGCCGGCGACGAGGAGGCCGCCACCCTCGTCCGCTGCTTCGAGGAGGGCGGGGCGACCTTCGCCGCCGCGTCCACCGACGAGGAGGAGGCGGAGGCGCTCTTCGTGGCCCGCCGCATGACCTACCCCGCGCTGGAGCGGCTCGGCCCGCTGCTCACCGAGGACGTCTGCGTGCCGAAGGGCGCCGTCCCGGAGATGCTGGGCCGGATCGAGAGGACCGCCGCCGCCCACGACGTCCTCATCGCCAACATCGCCCACGCCGGTGACGGCAACCTGCACCCGCTGATCATCACGCCGCCCGGGGACGACGCCGCACGCGAGCGGGCCCAGGCGGCGTTCGAGGAGATCATCGCCGACGCCCTCGAGCTCGGTGGGACCGTCACCGGCGAGCACGGCGTCGGGCTGCTCAAGCGCGACGGGCTGCACGCCGAGCTGAGCCCCGAGGTGGTCGCGATGCAGCGCGCGGTCAAGGCGGCGCTGGACCCGCACGGGATCCTCAACCCCGGCAAGGTGCTGTGAGGAGCGGCTAGCCGCTCGCCGAGCCGAACCGGAACAGCCTCCCCACCGGCGGTCGCGGCGCCGGGTCGCGGGTGAGGCGGTGGACGCCGACGCAGAAGTCGGTGCCCTCGGGGGTGACGAGGTCCTCCTCGACGAGGCCGTGCGCGGCGAACGCGCGCCGGATGCCCTCCGCCGGGTGCTCGTCGTCCGTCTCCTCGACCCTCGGTCCGGCGTCGGCCGTCGCCCACGGCCCCCGCGTCCAGACCACCCGGGCGCCCGCGGTCGCGAGCTGCGGCAGGGAGACCGCCAGCCGTTCGACGTCGTCGTCGCTCAGGTGACCCAGCACCCCGCACACGAGGACGACGTCGGCGGGCGGCACCCCCACGTACGTCGCGAGGTCGCCGGCGTCACCCTCCACGACGCGGGCCGTGTCCCCCAGCCCGAGCCGGACGGCCTGCCGGCGGGCCTCCTCCGCGAGGCGCGGGTCCTGCTCCACGAGCGTGACCCGCGGCAGCCGCGCACTCACCGCGGCCACCGGCAACAGGTCGCGACCGTCGCCCGCGCAGAGGCTCGTCACGTACGGCGGCCGCGCGGTCGCCAGGTCGATCGTCTTCGCGGCGAGCTGCCGGACCACCGCCAGACGGCCGGCGAGGTGACCCTGCGGGTCGTCGTACCCGCGGTGCCACTCGGCCCAGTCGATCTGGTCGCGCTCGTCCGCCACCACCCCATCCAACCCGCTGGCTACCCTCGGCGCCATGGCCCGGTTGCTGCTGCTGAACGGCCCGCCGGGGATCGGGAAGTCGACGCTCGCCCGCCGGTACGCCGCCGACCGTCCCGGCACCCTCGTGTGCGACGTCGACGTGCTCCGGACCCTGATCGGCGGCTGGCAGGACGACTTCGGTGGCGCCGGCGCCCTCATCCGCCCGGCGGCGCTGGCGATGATCACCGCCTACCTCCGCGGCGGGCAGGACGTCGTCCTGCCGCAGCTCCTCGCCGACCCCGCCGAGCTGGCGCGGTTCGAGGCTGCCGCCACGGAGGCCGGGGCGGACTTCCTCGAGCGGGTGCTGATGGACGACGCCGACGCGACGGTCGCGCGCTTCCACCGGCGGGGGTCGGACGGCGCCGACCCGTGGCACGACCAGGTCCGCGCGATCGTCGCGGGCCAGGGCGGCGACGCCCACCTCCGGGACCGTCACGCGGTGCTGACCCGCCTGCTCGGGGAGCGGACCGGCGCGATCGCCGTCCCCAGCCGGGAGGGTGACGTCGAGGGCACCTACTCCGCACTGATCGCGACCCTGGCGCGCTGACGGCGATGGACGAGCGGGAGGCCGACGAGCGGTACGCGCGACTGCTCACGGCGCTCGTCGACGCGCGGGACCTCCTCGAGCGGGCCGGTGAGGCCCGCTGGGCGCAGTGGCTCGCACGGGTCGAGACCGAGGTGCGCGCCCACGACGCCCACGGACTCCGACGGCTGCGCGGCGCGTTCGGCGGGACGGGCAGCCTGAACGACCTCGTCCTCACCCCGGTCAACGGCCACACCGTCGCGCCCGACGAGGTGCACGCGGTCAACCGGACCCTCATGGGCCTCCTCGACGCCGCGTACGGCGACGCCTCCGCGCTGCTCCGGGATCTGCGCTGAGCGGGCCTGCCCTAGTCTCCGCTCATGACCACCGCCCGACTGGTGCCCGTCACCGTCGAGATGGACGGTGAGGAGCTCGACGCCGAGGACGCCTGGCACCTCGTCCGCCGCCACGGGCTCAAGGAGATCGCGGTCCAGTCCTTCCGGCGGTTCCGGTACGGCGACGGGTTCACCAACTCGCGGGCGCTCGCGCTGCAGGCGGCGCTGGCCGTCGTCCCGTTCCTGCTGGCGGTGGCCGGGCTCGCCGCCGACATCGACGACGACGCCTGGTCGCGGGTGATCGGCGCGACCGTCAACGCCGTCGCCCCCGGCGGCGGCAGCGACGACGCCCTGGCCCGGGCCGCCCAGGGCTCCGAGGAGTCCGGGGAGGTCGCGCTCGTGATCGGTCTGCTCTTCTCCACGATCTCGATGACGACGGCGATGGCGCAGATCGAGCGGGGCAGCAACCGGATCTACGGGATCCGGCGCGACCGGCCCGCACCCTGGAAGTACGGCCGCGCCGCCGTCTTCACCGTCCTGCTCGCGGTCCCCGTCGGGACCGGCTTCGTGCTGCTGGTCGCGGGCGGCGCCTTCGCCGACGCGATGGTCGCGGAGTACGGCTGGTCCGACACCACCCACCTCGTCTGGGACGTCGCGCGGTGGCCCGCCGGCCTGGCTCTCCTCGTGGTGGCGATCGCGACGCTGTTCAACCACTCCCCGCGCCGACGGCAGCCGGCGCTGTCCTGGCTCGCGCTGGGCTCGGCGGTCGCGGTGTCCCTGAGCATGGTCGCCGCCGCCGGTCTGGCGCTCTACGTCCGCGTGAGCGCGTCGTTCGACACGACGTACGGGCCGCTCGGCGGGATCATCGCGCTGCTGCTGTGGAGCCTGCTGTCCTCGATGGGGCTGTTCTACGGGATCGCCGTGTGCGCGCAGCTCGAGGCCATCCGCGGCCACGAGCCCGAGCCGGCACTGGACGACCCCGGTCGGCCCCACCACCAGTCGGTGTCGAAGCACGTCTAGGCGGTCCGCTCCCCGGGGGCGAGTCCGGTTGACCCGTCAGGGGTCGTTGTCTACCTTGCAACCGTGGTTACATCGTCCGCCCGCGCGGAACCCGTCCCGTGGGTCTGCCTGCTCTACCGGGTCCCCCGTGAGCCCTCGACGCCGCGCATCGCCGTGTGGCGCAAGCTGCGCGCCCTGGGGGTGGCCCAGCTGGGCGACGGCGCCGTGGCCCTCCCGGAGGACCCCCGGACCCGAGAGCACCTCGAGTGGGTGGCCGACCGCGTCCTCGAGGCCGACGGCAGCGCGCTGCTGCTGCGGGCCCAGACCCTGACCCGCGCCGACGAGGAGCGGATCGTCCGCGGCATGGCCGCGGCCCGCGCCGAGGAGTACCGCGACCTCGCCCGCGAGGCACTCTCCCTCGGTCCGGCGGACCTGGACCCGCGCGTCGTCCGACGCCTCCGGCGGACGCTGCGGGCCATCCAGCGGCGCGACTACTTCCCCCCGCCCGAGCGCGACGACGCGGCCGCCGCCGTCCGCGCGCTGAAGCCCCGCGCCACCGGGTCCGCCCGTGTGGGAGCACCGCGATGAGGTGGGCCACGCGCGCCGGCATCCACATCGACCGGGCGGCGTCCGCCTGGTTGATCAAGCGACATGTCGACAAAGAGGCACGTTTCCTCTTCGTCGAGGACCCCGCGGACGTTCCCGACGACGCGACCCCCTTCGACATGCGGGGGGTGGACTACGGCCACCACGGCGACGACTGCACGTTCGAGACGATCCTGCGGCGCCACGACCTCGACGACCCGGTGCTGTGGCGCCTCGCCGCGATCGTCCACGAGGCCGACCTCGAGGACGACCGGTACGACGCCCCCGAGGCCCCGGGCCTCGACGTCGTCCTGCGCGGGCTGTCCATGACCCAGGACGACCACGCCGTCCTGGAGCTGACCGCTCCGCTCTTCGACGGCCTCGCCCACTACTTCCGCCGCGGCTACGTCCTCGACAGGAGCGCCCCCGCATGAGCCACGCCCCCGACCGCCCGCAGAGCGGCGACGTCATCCCCCTCGCCCAGGCCACCCGTGCCTGGTTCGCCATCTCGCTGCAGACCTTCGGCGGACCGGCCGGCCAGATCGCCGTCATGCAGCGGACGCTCGTCGACGAGAAGCGGTGGATCGGCCAGCAGCGGTTCCTCTTCGCGCTGTCGTACTGCACGCTCCTCCCCGGCCCCGAGGCCCAGCAGCTGGCGACGTACGTCGGGTGGCTGCTGAACGGTGTGAAGGGTGCGCTCGTCGCCGGGATCCTGTTCGTCCTGCCCGGGGTCGTCGCCCTGCTCGTGCTGTCCGGCATCTACGTCGCGTACGGCGAGACCGACCTCGTCGCGTCGGTCTTCCTGGGGCTCGCGCCGGCGGTCATCGCGATCGTCGTGCAGGCGGTGATCAAGGTCAGCCGGAAGGGCCTCGGCCACCCCGCGCTCGTCGCCGTCGCCGCCGCGTCCTTCGTGGCCCTGACGTTCTTCGCCGTCCCGTTCCCCGCCGTCGTCGCTGCCGCCGCCCTGCTCGGCTGGGTGCTCGGGCGCGTCATCCCCGACCTCACCCGCGCCCCCAAGGCGGCCGCCGCGGACGACGGCCCGACCCCGCTCGTCAGCGACGACGCGCTGCACTCCGAGCGCCCCTCGGGTCGCCGTACGACCCTGACGCTGGTGGTCGGCCTGCTGCTCTGGGTCGCGCCGGTGGTCGCGGCGGCGGTGCTGTTCGGCCGGGCCAGCGTGTTCGTCGACCAGGGGGTGTTCTTCTCCGGCGCCGCGATCATCACCTTCGGCGGGGCGTACGCCGTCCTCGCCTACGTCGCCCAGCAGGCGGTCGAGGTGTACGGCTGGCTGGCGCCCGGCGAGATGGTCCGCGGCCTCGCGCTCGCGGAGACCACCCCCGGTCCGCTGATCATGGTGGTGCAGTTCGTCGCGTTCGTGGGTGCCTACCGCTCCCCCGGTTCCCTCGACCCCTGGGTCGCGGCGACGATCGCGGCGCTGCTGACGACGTGGGTGACGTTCGTGCCGAGCTTCCTGTTCATCCTGCTGGGGGCGCCGTACGTCGAGCGGCTGCGCGGCAACCGCACCCTCGCGACCGCCCTCACCGGCATCACCGCGGCGGTCGTCGGCGTGATCGCGAGCCTGGCGGTGTTCTTCACCGTCCACACGCTGTTCGCGGACACCGGCCGGCTGACCACCGGTCCCCTGGACGTGGAGTACCCGGTGCTCGACTCCCTGCAGTGGGCGCCGCTCGCCATCACCGCGCTGGCGTGCGTGCTGATCTTCTGGCGCGGGTGGTCGGTGCTGCGCACCCTCGGCGTCTGCGCGCTGGTCGGCGTCGTCGTGGGGCTGTCAGGTCTGGCCTGACCCCGCCGCTACGCACCGTGGCGCGAAGGACAGGAGAGATCGGCTTCGACGGGCTGATCAGGGGCCTTCGGAGCGCATCTCTCCTGTCCTCCGTGCACCGGCCAGCCCGTGGCGCGGGCGCGGCCGGAGCTCAGAGCACGACGGAGGCCCCGCAGATCCCGCAGACCTCCATCTCGCGGCGGCTCCACCGCGCGACGGGGATGAAGAACAGCGTGAACTGCTTGAACTCCTTCACCCGACCCCACTGGGTCTGGTTGTGGCAGCGGGGGCAGGTCCTCGTCGACCCGGCCCCCACGTGCTGGCGCTTGGTCCCGAGGCCGAAGAGGAAGAACACCTCGCCAGCCTAGGCGGGGCCGGGCCGCAGTCGGCTGCGTCCCCCCGGGCCCGACCCGGTCGCGGTCAGGGCAGCTCGACGACCCCGGCCAGGAGCGCCAAGGACGCCGCCATCTGTCTCTCGTCGAACAACGGCACGCCGAAACGGAGCATGTTCGCCTCCGGCGTGCCGCTCCAGTCGTAGGTCAGGACGACTCGCCTACGCACCCCACCGGCCGGCTGCGTCGGACGGGCTGCGCGGGCCTCGGACGGTTTGCGCCCCGCCACGGTGGACAGGACACCGAGACTGCGGCCCGGCGGCACAGACACGGCTGCGCAGCACTGTGGTTTCTGCGCGCCTGGGCACCCTGGGCCTAGTACGGGAACGGGCTGTCGTACTGCACCGCGACCCTGAGCGAGGTTTGGCCGCGGTAGCCGTACGGCAGGAACACCTCGACGCTAGCTGGGTTCGTTGGCCGCCACCCGTATGACCGGGACCCGTTGCCGTCAAGGCCCATCTCGGCGACGAGGTCCTCGACATCCTGACCGTCGGCGGGCCGGATTCGGATCTCGCGCCAACAGGGCCCGTTGCTGCAGTGCTCCGTCACCGAGGCGACCTCGGCGCCTGCGGGAATAGCAGGGTCGCGCCAGTCGGCGGAACAGGCCCCTCGCTGGCCAACAGGGCCAGGTACGCGGCGTAGGAGAGATACCAGATCAAGTTGAGGGTGACGAAAGAGCGCTATCCAGACCATCCATGAACGGCTGCGATCTGCGGACCCTGACCCCTCTCGATCGGTGACATGGCCCGTCTCTCCCATCCCGTCGGCGTAGGGAGCGAGCGCCATTCAGTAGCCACATGGGATCTTGTCCTTGACCGCGATGTGCACAGCGTCTGGCCCTCGCGGGAGTTCTCGTTAAGCTGCGCGGTGAGCCGACTGCTCGGTGGTCGACGTCAATGCCCACACACGCGTGCGGGCGAGCCGGGCAACATCACGAATGCGGCGCGTTCAATGCTGACTCGGGTTCGGGGGGACGGGCTTGACGTAGCCCCGGAACTTGTTGCAACCACCCTCTGATGAAACGTCGTCGATGGAAATAGTCAGCACGATGATCCTGCGGCCCGGTCGTTCGGGCGCCGGCGCAATGCGGATCATCTGCCTGGTCAAGTTGCGGAGTTCGACCTGTGCGGGGTCGTCCTCGTCGACCGCTGTTTCAAGGTAATCCGCATACTCTTTCCACTGCGTCTCCGGTGGCCCCGCGGCGTACAGGTCTCGGGGTCTGTGCGGATTGAGAAGTTCGCAGACCGACTCAACCTTGCTGACCACGGAGTCGGAGGTGGGTTCCGGACTGCTCGTACCCCCACAGCCACCCACCGCGAGCCCAACAATGCCCACCAAGCAAAGTGATGCACCAAGGTCCAAGCGGCTGCGGCGAGCAGTCGGCTGGGGAGCTGCAGGTGGGGGCAGTTCGGTGGCCACGGGCTCTAGTCAAGCTTCCGAAGTCGTTGCGTACGTGACGTCCGAGCTTCTGCTACTGAGGGATCCGACCGACACCGGCAGCACGCTCAGCCGTGCGCCATGTCCACGAAGCGGGAGTAGTGGCCCTGGAAGGCGACGACGATGTCGCGCGTCGGGCCGTTGCGGTGCTTGGCCACGATCACGTCGGCCTCGCCGGGACGGGCGGACTCCTTCTCGTAGGCGTCCTCGCGGTGCAGCAGGATCACCATGTCGGCGTCCTGCTCCAGGCTGTTGTGGGCGGCGAGGCCGTCGGCGACGAAGTTGTGCAGGCCCATGACGGTGGCGTCGTACACCGGCTGCTCACCGACGGCCTCGATCGAGACGACCGGGTCCCAGCGGACGTCGTTGGTGGCGACGACCTCGAGGTCCTCGTCCTCCAGGACGTCCACGACCCGGGGCAGCGTGGCGGTGCCGCCCGGGGCGACCTCCGTGGCCGCCGCCGACAGGCGGTCCGCGAGCGGGGTGTCGGCGTCCTCGGGCTCGGGGCGGTTCGCGCGGAGCATCGCGGCGAGGAAGGCGGCCTCCGTCTCGCGGGACCCGGTGACGCCGACCTTCTCCAGGAAGCGGAGCTGGTCGTCGGCGTCGTCGACCGCCAGGCACCAGGCGTCGCGGAGGCCCTCGCGCGGGACCCGGGTGACGCTCGCGGTGACGTTGAAGCGCAGCAGCAGCCGGGCGACGTCGTCGACCAGGCGACGGCTCACCGCGCCGTACGACGTGAGCGGGCGCAGGCCGTCCGCGAAGCCGGCGGTGCCGGGGGTCGCGAACAGGTGCCGCAGGAACGCCGTCAGCTGGGCGGACGGGAGCCCGAAGACCCAGTCGGGCACGAACTTGTCGCGGTTCCGCACCCGGCGCAGGCCCTCGGGCAGCAGCGAGCGACGCCGGAGTGACTCCTGGCCCAGCAGCCGTGCGGTCTGCTCGACCTCCGCGTCGGGACGGGGGCTGACCATCCTCGGCGGCGGCACGTGGCGGGCGGCGGCGATGGGCGTGCCGAGGCGCAGGCACCCCAGCGGGCGCCAGCCGTCGACGGTGAGGAAGCGGTGGTTCGCCGTCGCGTGGACCACGCGGCCCGACGCCGTAGTCATGGCGTACACCGGCTTGGTGCCCGACGGGAAGGCGTGGGTGAGCGTGCGGGGAACCAGCGCGAGCCGGTCGTCGAGCGCCCACACCGGGACGTCGGTGGCGCCGGAGGCGAGCAGCTCGCCGAGGCTGACCTCCGCGTTGGTGTCTGCGCGCATCAGCCGGGTCTCCGCGGTCAGGCAACCCGACTCACGCAGGTCGCTCATCATCGGGCGCTTGTCGCTGCGCTGCTCCGCGCCACGGTTCAGCTGGCTCAGCGCGATGATCGGCACCTCGAGCTCCTTGGCCAGCAGCTTGATCTGGCGGGAGAACTCCGAGACCTCCAGCTGACGCGACTCGACCTTGCGGCCCGAGCTCATCAGCTGCATGTAGTCGATGACGATCAGCTTGAGGTCGTGGCGCTGCTTGAGCCGGCGGGCCTTCGCGCGGATCTCCATCATCGTCATGTTCGGGCTGTCGTCGATGAAGAACGGCGCCGAGGAGACCTCGCCCATCTTGCGGGCGAGCTTCTGCCAGTCGGCGTCGGTGAGCTGGCCGGTGCGGATGGAGTTCAGCGGCACCATCGCCTCCGCCGACAGCAGGCGCATGGTGATCTCGGACCGGTTCATCTCCAGGGAGAAGAAGACGCTGGTCATGTTGTTCGCGATCGACGCCGCCCGGCACAGGTCGAGCGCCAGCGTCGAGTTGTGCGTCGGGATCATCGAGTGGCCGGCGAGGTACAGCGCCTCGTCGTTGTCGACCTGCACGCACCGCACGGGCACGGAGCGGACGCGGTAGACGTTCTCGATCTTCATCTCCGAGCCGTCGGGCATCGCGACGACGTGGGTGCTGTCGAGGGAGCGCCGGATGCGGTCCGTCGTCCGCACCCGCGAGCGGCCGGAGCCGGCGATGGTGGTGAGCCACAGGTGCTCGGCGTCGGCCACGATGCGCGAGCCGTCGGAGAAGACGACCTCGTAGCAGGGACGCCGCTCCATCACCTCGGTCGTGGCGACGACCGTGGTCGGGTCGCCGGCGCCGTCGAGCAGCTGGTCGCCGACGGCGACCTCGCCCATCGTGGTCCACCCCTCGGGGGTGGGCAGCGGGGTCCCGAGCGCCAGCGCCTTCCCCATCGCGGGACGCGCGGCGACGATGATCATCTGCCCGGAGTGCAGACCGTTCGTCAGCCCGTCGAGGTCGGCGAAACCGGTGGGGACGCCGTACAGCCCGGTCTCCCGGTTGCCGATCGCCTCGATCTCGTCGAGGACGCCCTCCATGATCGCCGACAGCGGGACGTAGTCCTCCGCCGCGCGGCGCTCGGTGACCTTGTAGACCTCGGCCTGGGCCTCGTCGACGACGGCGTCGACCTGGCCCTCGCCGGCGTACCCGATCTGCACGATCTTCGTGCCGGCCTCAACGAGGCGGCGCAGGATCGCCTTCTCCCGCACGATCTCCGCGTAATAGCCGGCGTTGAGCGCGATGGGGACGGTCGAGGTCAGCGTGTGCAGGTACGGCGCCCCGCCGACGCGCTGCAGTTCACCGCGACGGCCGAGGGTGTCGGCGACCGTGATCGGGTCGACCGGGTCGCCACGGCCGTAGAGGTCGATGATCGCGTCGTGGATGATCTCGTGGCTCGGGCGGTAGTAGTCCGTGCCCTTGATCGCCTCGACGACGTCGGCGATCGCGTCCTTGCTGATCATCATCGACCCGAGCACGCTCTGCTCGGCCGCCATGTCCTGCGGCGGGGTCCGGTCGCCGGCGCCGCCGCTGGGCGCCTCGCCGGGTGCGTACGGCGCGGGGCCGTCGCCCCACCCGTCGTCCGGGGGCCCGAAGACCTGGGGGTCCTGGTCGGTGACGCTCACGCGGCTCCACCCTTCTCCGTGACGATGTCGAGCTGCCGTTCGACAGCACTCTGGACGGGACCACCGACACCGGGCCGGCGGCACGAGAAGAGGCGAGCGAAAAGCGCGGACGGTCCCTCGAGCCACCGACACTAGGTCCGTTCCCGAGGTCGGGGGAAGTTGGCGACGCCCGGTTATCCACAGCCCCCTGGGGACAACTCGGCGGAACGGTGGACGACGCGCCGTACCGATGTGAACAGGTTGGGGACAGCCCTGTGGAGGAAGACTCCCTTGGCACGATCCAAAGGGCTCTGACCTGCGGAGACATCTTCACGACCGTGTGGAGGAAAAGTCGTGGGTAACGATCTCGTTCACCTGGTGGTCACGGAAAGTAAAGTTGCGGATCGCCCCCTTGCCACCGGCCCGGTCAGCCCTGTAGAGGCGCGTGGGCCGAGTTACCCACAGGCTGTCCACCGGCCCCGCCGCGCGGCGGACCCGGGCCTAGAGTGACCGCACGTGGGCCGCGAGCAGCGCCGCGCCGGGTCCCGCCGGCCGGGCAGGGAGCACGACCGGGAGATCGTGCGCCTGGCGTTCCCCGCCTTCCTCGCGCTCGTCGCCGAGCCGCTGTACCTGCTCGCGGACGCCGCCGTGGTCGGCAACCTCGGCACCGCCCAGCTCGCCGGCCTCGGCATCGCGGGCGTCGTGCTGCAGACCGTCGTCGGGCTGTGCGTGTTCCTCGCCTACGGCACCACCGCGACCGTGGCCCGTCGCCTGGGAGCGGGCGACCGGGCGGGGGCACTGTCGGCCGGTGTGGACGGCCTCTGGCTCGCGGTCGCCCTCGGGGTCGTGCTCACCGCCGTCGGCCTGGCCGTCGCCGGACCGGTGGTCGAGGCGTTCGGGGCCTCACCCGCGGTCACGGCGTACGCCGGGGACTACCTGCGGCCCGCGCTCCTCGGGGTGGCGCCGCTGCTGCTCGTCCTCGCCGGGACCGGGGTGCTCCGCGGCCTGCAGGACACCCGGACGCCGCTGCTCGTGGCGATCGGCGGCAACCTGCTGAACGTCGTCCTCAACGTCGTCCTCGTGTACGGCGTCGGACCGTTGCCGCCGCTCGGCATCGCCGGATCCGCGATCGGGTCCGTCGTCGCGCAGACGCTGTCCGCGCTCGTCCTGGTGGCCGTGGTCGTCCGGGCCGCACGCCGGGCCCGGTCGTCCCTGCGGCCGCGGGGCGGAGCGGTCGTCGCCGCGGCCCGCGCGTCCGTGCCCCTGCTGGTCCGCACGCTGACGCTGCGGGCCTCGTTGCTGGTCACGACGTACGCCGTCACGCTCGGCGTCGCCTCCGCGGGAGCGGGAGGGGGGACCGGCGACGTCGAGCTCGCCACCCACCAGCTGGCGATGACGCTGTGGACGTTCACCGCCTTCGCCCTCGACGCCGTCGCCATCGCGGCGCAGGCCATCACCGGGCGCTTCCTCGGCGCCGGGGACGTCGACGGCACCCGCGCCGTGACCCGCCGGATGGTCACCTGGGGCGTCTGGTCTGGCGTGGTCACCGGTGTCCTGCTCGCCCTCGCCGCACCCGTCCTCGGCCCGCTGTTCAGCCCGGACGCCGCCGTCCGGGAGCTCCTCGTCCCCGTCCTGCTCGTCGCCGCTCTCGCGCAGCCGCTCGCCGGGGTCGTCTTCGTCCTCGACGGGGTGCTGATCGGCGCCGGTGACGGCACCTACCTCGCGTGGTCGGGTCTCCTCGTGCTCCTGCTCCACGCCCCGGTCGCCCTCGTCGTCGCCGGCGCGGGTGGTGGTCTCGTCGCCACCTGGGTGGTGTTCGTGACCGTCTTCATGGGCGGGCGCGGCGTGGTCCTGCTCCACCGGGCGCGCGGCTCGGCGTGGCTGGTGACCGGTGCGGCGGACCCCGGACGAGGCGAGGCCGGCCGGCCGCACGGGGCGTCCTAGGCTCGCCGCGTGCTGCCGCTGCAGAGCATCGCGATGGGCCTGCTGGTCGTGGCCCTCAGCGCGCCCGCCGGCGGGTACGACGTCCTGGCCGACCCGCTCGGGTGGGTGCTGGTGCTGCTCGGAGTCGCGCGCGTCCCCGAGGGCCGCGGCCCGCTGCTGGCGCTGGCGGGGATCGCGCTCGTCGTCGCGACGGCGCTGTGGTTCCCGGCGGTGCGGGAGCCGCTGGTGGGCGGGGACCCCGCGCTGACGTGGGGGGCCAACCTGCCGCAGCTGGCGTTCACGGCGGCGCTGCTGTGGCGGCTGCGCGCCGACGCGCGGGCGAGCGGCGACGTCCGCGCCATGAACTGGCTGCGGACCGCGCTGGTCGCCGTGGTGGTGATAGGCCTCGCCCCCGCCGTGGTGTTCGGCGGGGGCGTGGCCTCGCTGGCCGCGGCGACGTACGTCGCCGCCGGCTTCGCGATCGTGCTGGTGATCGTGCTGCTGTTCGCCTACGCGAGGCGGAGCTGGGCGCCCTCCGTCAGGACGGGATGACGTTCAGCGAGAGCGAGGCGACGACCTCGTCGTGCAGGCGGACACCCACGGTGTGGGCGCCCAGCGAGCGGATCGGCTGCTCGATGGCGATGGTCCGCTTGTCGACGGACTCGCCCGTGCTGGCCTTGACCGCGTCGGCGATGTCGGTGACGGAGACGGCGCCGAACAGGCGACCGCCCTCGCCGGCGCGCACCTGCACGTTGACCGTCTCGGCCTCGAGCTTGGTGCGGACCTCCTCGGCGTGACCGTGGTCCCGCACCGAGCGGGAGGCGCGGGCGGCCTTGATGGTCTCGACGGTCTTCTCGCCGCCGCGGGTCCAGCGGACGCCGAGGTCGCGGGGGATGAGGTAGTTGCGGCCGTAGCCGTCCTTGACCTCGACCACGTCGCCGGGGCTCCCGAGGCCGGAGACCTCCTGGGTCAGGATGAGCTTCATTGGTCTAGCGCTCCTTGTGTCCGTGCGTCCGGGCTCAGCGACCGGTGGCGGTGTAGGGCAGCAGAGCGACCTCGCGGGCGTTCTTCACCGCGATGGCCACGTCCCGCTGGTGCTGGACGCAGTTGCCGGTCACCCGACGGGCGCGGATCTTGCCGCGGTCGGAGATGAACTTCCGCAGGAGGGTGGTGTCCTTGTAGTCGACACCGTCGGCCTTCTCCTTGCAGAACTGGCAGACCTTCTTCTTGGGCTTCCGGACGATTGCCTTCGCCATTGTGGTGCTCCTTCGTGCGAGCCCGGCCCTCGGCGCCCGGCACGGGCGTGCCGGGGCTGGGCCGGAATGGTGACTGGATGGATGGGGTGGTGCTGGTCCCGCGGGACCGGGGGTGGGGCGAGGATCAGAACGGCGGGTCGTCGTTGCCGCCACCGACCCCGGGGGCTCCCCACGGGTCGTTGGCGGGAGGTCGACCGCCACCGCCGCCCTGCGGCGCCGGAGTGGCCCACGGGTCGTCGACGGGACCGGACTGGCCGCCCTGCTGGCCGCCGCCGGATCCGCCCCAGCCGCCGCCCTGCTGACCGCCGCCCTGCTGGCCGCCGCCCTGCTGGGGGCCGCCACCCTGGCCGCCGCCGTACCCGCCGCCACCGCCGGAGCGCTGGGTGCGGGTGACCTTGGCCGTGGCGTAGCGCAGCGAGGGGCCGACCTCGTCGACCTCGAGCTCGAAGACGGTGCGCTTCTCACCCTGCTGGGTGTCGTAGGAGCGCTGCTTCAGCCGCCCCTGGACGACGACGCGCATGCCCTTCACGAGGGACTCGGCGACGTTCTCCGCGGCCTGCCGCCAGATCGAGCAGGACAGGAACAGCGCTTCGCCGTCCTTCCACTCGTTGCTCTGGCGGTCGAAGGTGCGCGGCGTCGAGGCGATGCGGAAGTTCGCGACCGCGGCGCCGGACGGGGTGAAGCGCAGCTCGGGGTCGTCGACCAGGTTGCCGACGACGGTGATGAGGGTCTCGCCTGCCATGTGTCAGGTCCTCTCAGGATCCGGGTGGGTGTCCCATGCTCACGCCTGGCGCCGACAGCGGGAACCCTGTTGTCCACAGGGGGCCCGGCCGCTGACGCCGTACGGCGTGGGTCAGGACGCCGCCGGAGCGGGAGTGGTGACGACGGGCCGGACGACCTTGGTGCGCAGGATCGACTCGTTGAGCGTCAGCTGGCGGTCGAGCTCGGCGACGGTGGCCGGGGTCGTGTTCAGCGTCAGGACGGCGTAGATGCCCTCGCTGTGCTTGTCGATCTCGTAGGCGAGGCGACGACGGCCCCAGACGTCGACCTGCTCCACCGTGCCGCCGCCGTTGCGGACGAGCGTGAGGTAGCGGTCGAGCGACGGCGCGATGGTGCGCTCGTCGAGGGACGGGTCGAGGATGATCAGAACTTCGTAGGCACGCACGCGGGTCCCCACCTCCTGTGGACTCGGCGGCCACGGAACTTCCGTGGCAGGAGGGCGTTGCGTCCGCCGGCGGACTGGGCCGCGACGGTCCGTCGCACGATCCGGTCCGCTCGGTGGGACGGTCGCGACGACGACAGGTCACCGTAGCCCGGCGCCGCGCCGGGGACGAAATCGCGGTCCACGGCCGAAGCGGGCAGGACGGGGTTCGCGGGGCCGGTCCGTGGGTAGGGTGACCGCTGCCATGAGTCTGCCAGCCAACCACCCGCTCGCCGGCCGCTACGTGCTCGTCGACCAGATCGGCGCGGGCGGCATGGGCTCGGTCTGGCGTGCCTGGGACCTGCGGACCGAGACGTTCCTCGCCGCCAAGGTCCTCGGCCAGCACGACGGCGGGATGCTCCTGCGCTTCGTCCGCGAGCAGTCCGTCCGGATCCGCCACCCCCACGTGGTCGCCCCGGGCGGCTGGGCCGCCGAGGACAACCTGGTCGTCTTCACGATGGACCTGGTGCGCGGCGGGTCGGTCCAGACCCTCGTCGGCGACCACGGGCCGCTGCCCGAGAGCTACGCCGTCGTCCTCATGGACCAGCTGCTGCAGGCGCTCGTCGCCGTCCACGGCGCCGGCGTGGTCCACCGCGACGTGAAGCCCGCGAACATCCTGCTCGAGGCGACCGGCACCGGACGCCCCCACGTGCGGCTCTCCGACTTCGGCATCGCCGCACTCGTCGAGGACGTGCGGCTCACCCGCTTCCCCGGCGCCATCGGCACCGACGGCTACATGTCGCCCGAGCAGGCGCAGGGCGCACCCCCGGACCCGGCGCAGGACCTGTACGCCGCCGGCGTGGTCGGCACCTACATGCTCACCGGCCTCGAGCCCCGTCAGCAGAACGGCGTACCCGACGGCGTCCTCGCCCCGCTGCTGCGGGCGATGGTCGACCCCGACCCCGCGAACCGCCCGCCGTCCGCCTCGGCGGCGCTGGACTACCTGCGGCGGGTCGGCGTCCCCCCGGGCGCACCGTGGCGGGACTCCCCCGAGCCCCCCGAGGTGTTCGACCAGCTCGGCGACGCCCAGGTCCCCGCGTGGGCCGCCTCGGCCGGCACCGGCCCGAGCCCGACCGCACCCGAGGGCCGTCCGCCGGCCGGCTCGACCGCCCCCGCCGCGGCCGGGTCGTCGTCCGCGATCACCGTCGCGATCGTCTGCTTCGTCCTCGCGATCGTGCTCGCCGGCGTCGCGCTGTTCCTGACGCTGGGCTGAGCCCGGGCTGACGCCCCTGGGCACACGCACGAGGCCGCGACGCGCCGTCGGTACGGCGTGTCGCGGCCTCGGTCGCGTGCTGGGTGGTCGGGGCGCGCGGAGCGGTCAGCGACCCTCGTCACCCCGGTCGGGCGGCGACCAGGGCTGCTGGGGCTGCTGCGGCGGGGGCGACTGCTCCGGGGGCCGCTGGGGCTGCCCGGGTCGTCCTGACCACTCCCCCGACTGACCGGGGTGCGGGCCGGGACGGATCTGGGTCGGCGGCGTCGGCGGTCCGGAGGGGCCACGCGGACCCGGCGGCGGGCCGCCCGGTCCCTGCGGCGGACCACCCGGACCCGGCGGCGGACCCCAGCCGGGCGGCGGACCCTGCTGGTACGGACCCGGCCCGTACGGCCCCGGGCCGCCCGGGTGGCCCTGCGGTCCCTGTCCGTACGGCGGTCCCTGTCCGTACGCCGGTCCCTGCCCGTACGGCGGTCCCTGCCCGTACGGCGGTCCCTGCGGCCCCCGCTGCTGTCGCGACGACCGACCCCGGCGGGCCAGCAGGAAGGCGCCGGCGGCGATGGCGAGCACGACCAGCGCCCCGAGGACGTAGGCCCACCACGGGATGGAACCGTCCTCGACGGCCTCCTCCTCGGTCTGCTCCTCCTGCGTCGCCTGCTGCTGGAGCTCCTCGGCGGCCGCGGCGCCGTCGTACTCGGTCGGCTCGACGTCGCTCACCGGACCGGGCAGGGCGTCGGGGTAGTCGGTGTCGTAGCGGGGCTCGACGCCGAAGATGTCGCCGGACTCCGGCTGCGGGCGGCCGATCGTCAGGGTGACCGGCAGCGTCTCCGCCGCCCCGTCGGTGAGGTCCTGCGCGTACACCGCGACGTAGTAGAGGCCGCCCTCGCCGATCGAGGGACCGGAGGGGACGAGACCACCGCCGCGGAAGGCGGGCGGGTCGAGGTCCTTGTAGGCGCCGGGACCGACCGTGTAGGTCTGCGCCTGCACCTGGGAGACCCCGGTGCCGACGACGCCGGCCTGCCCGTACAGCGGGTCGAAGGTGCCAGCCGTGCCCTCGGTGCCGCGGATCGTCTCGCCGACGAACCCGCCCTCGGGGGCGACGAGCTTGACCTCCAGGGCCGCGCCCTGGTTCACGCGCTCCACGTCCTCCACGGCGGCGTCGACGCCGAGCAGGGCGTTGGTCGCCACCGGCACCGCGAACCACGACACCTGCCCGAGGGGCAGGTCCACGTGGACCCCGCCGTCCTCGTCGGGCAGGCGTGTCGCCTCCTGCTTGGTCGGCCCGGGCTCGATCGCGGTGGTGACCTCCTCGGGGGCGACGGGCTCGACCCGCTCGGCCCCGACGACCTGTGAGGGGAACGTGAGGTCCTGCAGGTTGTCCGGCGCCGGGACCTCCCAGACGCTCAGCTCGTACGGCGTGCCCGGGGGCGGCGCGGCCGAGCCCGGCGCGAAGACGCCGATGCGCAGCTCGTCGGCCTCCGCGCAGGCGTCGACGTTCGGGTACGACGTGCCGCCGAAGGTGGCCATCGGCATCGCGGTGGCGTACAGGTCGGGCGAGCGGACGACGGCCCCGCACTGCTGGGTCTCGTCCTCCCCGATGGGGCGCACCAGGATGCTCCGGACCCGGGACGACGCCCGGACGTCCTCGCCCTGGAAGGTCAGCCCCCAGCGGACGATCGAGCCGGGGATCGTGCGCTGGAAGTCGTAGACGTTGAAGCCGACCGCGTCGGCGTCCTCGGGGTTGCGGGGCTGCTCGGGCATGACGTCGACGTAGCGGCCCGCGGTGATGTCGGTGGCGCTGTCGCCGTCGGGACCCCCGTCGATGGGCTCGAGTCCGGGCACCTCGGGCGGCTCGGCGTCCTCCGGGGCCGCCGACTCCTCGTCCGAGGCCGTGACCGGGGCGGCGACGGCGGGTGCGGCGACGGCGGGTGCGCCGAGGACGGGGACTCCGGCCACGAGCAGGGCGGCGGCCAGTCCGAGCCGGGGACGACGGGTGCTCATCGGGGACCTCCGGTCCGACGACGGGACCGGGCCAGGGCGACCAGGCCGAGGGCGGTGAGAACGGCCGCGAGGCCGATCAGGGTGACGACCAGGGCCCACGACCCCACGACGAGCGCGCTCACGAACGGCTCCGCACGACGCGGCCGACCGCGACGCCGCCGACCGCCGCGAGCACGGCGGCGCCGGCGAACAGGCCGACCACCAGCAGCCAGGGGGCGGGCTCCGCGTCGGCCTCCTGGGCCTCCTGGCGCTCCTCCTCGGTGGCGACGTACCCCGACCCGTCCAGCGACTGCAGGGCGGCGGGCTCGGTGGCGTAGTCCGGCGGGCTGCCCTCGTAGTCGGTGATCGTGCGGACGTCGAGCAGCAGCGGCAGCTCGTCGGGGAAGGGGTCGCTGAAGGTCCGCGGCAGCTCGACGACCAGGTAGTAGGTGCCGGCGAACGCGGCGGGGGCGGCCTGGATCTGCCCGAAGCCGGTGCCGCCCTGCGAGGCGCCGACGCCGCCGGCGCGCTGCCGGTTCGTGTAGGTGACGATCGGGGTCGACCACCCGGCCTGGTCGCCGCGCGCCAGCCCGAGGCCCGACCCAGGTCCCCCGGACGGTTCGACGTCGCGCAGCCGCCCGCCGAGCGGGGAGACCCAGACGGCGTCGAGGGTCTCGAAGGTGTCGGCGGCCCCGTCGTTCTCGGCCAGCACCTGCACGTGCTGGCCGTAGGTGAGCGGGAAGGCGAAGATCGAGGGCCGGCCCTTCTCCACCGTCACGGAGTAGTAGCCGTCGGCGAGGTCCTCCGCGTCGGTGAACGTGCGGGCCCCCTCGACCGGGGTGGGCTCCGCCTCGGTCTCCTCGACCGGGACCCAGGGGCTGTTCTCGTTCGGCGCGGGCAGCTGGCTGGTGTCCTCGACGGGCGGCTCCGTCCAGACCACGAGCTGGTAGAACGCGTCGGTCGGCAGCGCCTCGCCGTCCTCGCCCAGGCTGCCGTTGGCGATCCGCAGCGTGATGCTGTCCGCGGCGCGGCACTCGCCCGTGCGGTTCGCGCTGAAGAGGGCCGTGATGTACGACAGCTCCCCGGTCTCCACGAAGGAGCTGTTGCAGGGGACGGTGGAGTCCCCCTCGGCGGTCCCCTCGACGGTGAAGCTCGAGAGCTCGTCGGCGGTGTCCTCCAGCTGGAGGGTCACGCCGTACCAGATCACGGCGTCCGGGTCGGTCCGCGGGATCTCGAAGTAGTGGTCCTCGCCCTCGGCGGGGACGTTGAGCGTGTAGGTGCCGGGTCCGACCTCGGCGGTGTCGGAGAACGAGGTGCCCGGCTCGAGCTCGTCGCCGTAGGGGCGCTCGAGCCCGGGGGCCTCGGAGTCGGCGAGGGCCGCGGGCCCCAGGGCGAGGGGCCCCGCGAGCAGCGTGGCGGCGAGCGTCAGGACCGTCGCGCGGACGGTGCGGGACGAGGGTCGCACGGGGCCTCCGTCGAGGTGGTCGGGATGGTCAGCGGGGTCATCCCCCGACCGGGCTGCGATGAAACCACATCCGTCACACCGGTGCGGACGGTTCCGGCCCGGTAGCGTCGCCCCGTGTCCCCGGGTGACCCCGCCGACGAGCGCCGCGCGCTCCAGGCCGAGCTGTACGGCGCGCCGGTCGACGCGCTCGCGGCGGACATGGCCGCGCTCCTCGGTCTCGATCCTCGCGGGGTCGCGGGCGTCCTCGGCGTCTCGGCCCCGATGTTCGAGGACGTGCGGGCCGCCCGTCGCTCGCGCCTCGGCAACCCGGTCGCGACCGTGCGGCTCGGCCTGCTGCGCGACCTGTGCGGCCACCTGCGGGCGGGCCGCGCCGCCCCCGGGGACGTGCCGCTCGCGCTCGAGCAGATCCGCGTCGCCACCGCTCCCCCGCCGGCCGCGTCCGGACCGGCGCCGGCTGCGGGGCCGGCCGACCCGTTCGCCCTCACCGACGACGTCCTCCGCGACGCCGCGCGCGTCGTCCGCCGCCACGTCCCCCCGACGCCGGCGCGCCGGTGGCCGCTGCTCGAGGCCGCGACCGGGGTGGAGACCTGGGTCAAGCACGAGAACCACTGCCCCACGGGCGCGTTCAAGGTGCGTGGCGGACTGGTGATGGTCGACCGCCTGCTCGCCTCGGGTCGCGAGGTGCGCGGGCTGATCACCGCGACCCGGGGCAACCACGGCCAGTCCGTCGCGTACGCCGGCGCCGCGGGCGGGCTGCCCGTCACCGTCGTCGTCCCGGAGGGCAACAGCCCGGACAAGAACGAGGCCATGGCGGCGTACGGCGCCCGCCTGGTCGTCGCCGGGCACGACTTCCAGGCCGCCCGCGAGCACGCCGCGGGACTCGCCGAGCGCGAGGGACTGCTCTTCGTCCCGTCGTTCGCGCCCGACCTGGTCGCCGGGGTGGCGACGTACGCCGCGGAGCTGCACGCCTCGGTCCCCGGCCTCGACGTCGTGTACGTGCCGGTCGGGCTCGGGTCGGGGATCTGCGCGAACCTCGCCGTCCGCGACCTGCTGGGCCTCGACTGCGAGGTCGTCGGGGTGGTCGCCGAGCGTGCACCGGCGTACGCGCTGTCCTGGGACGCGGGCCGTCCGGTCGCCTCGGAGTCGGCGGACACCCTCGTCGACGGGGTGGCCTGCCGGGTGCCCGACCCCGACGCCGTCCGCCTCGTCAACGCCGGCGCCGCGCGGATCGTGCGGGTCTCCGAGGAGGCCGCGCAGCGGGCGATGGTCCTGATGTACCGCGCCACGCACAACCTCGCGGAGCCCGCCGGCTCCCTCGCGCTGGCGGGCCTGCTCGCCGACACCGCCCGCGACCCGGCCCGCAGCCGCGTCGCCGTCGTCCACACCGGCGGCAACTGCGACCTCGAGGTGCTGGCGGCGGCGACCGGCGCGGGTGTCGGACCTCGTTCCTAGACTCGGGCGCATGACGCTCGTGATCGGGGCCCACGTGTCCAGCAGCGACCCGGTGGCCGAGGCGCAGGCCCGCGGCACCACCGCGGTGCAGTTCTTCCTCGCCGACCCGCAGGACTTCAAGGCGAGCCCGGCCGTCGAGCGCGCCGGCGGCGCGGAGCAGCTGAGGGCGGACGCCGAGGCGGCCGGGGTCGACCTGTACGTCCACGCGCCGTACATCGTCAACGTCGCGACGCGGAACAACCGCTTGCGCATCCCGTCGCGCAAGACGCTGCAGAAGCACGTCGACGCCGCGACGGCGATCGGCGCGAAGGGGCTCATCGTCCACGGCGGGCACCTCGCGAAGGACGACGACCCGGCCGTCGGCTACGACAACTGGCGCAAGGCGGTGGAGGCCACCGACCTCACCCTGCCGCTGCTGATCGAGAACACCGCGGGCGGCGACAACGCCATGACCCGCTACCTGTCGGCGATCGCGGGGGTCTGGGACGCGATCTCGTCGGCCGAGCAGGCCGACATGGTCGGCTTCTGCCTCGACACCTGCCACGCGCACGCGGGCGGCAACGACCTGGAGACCGTGGTGCAGGACGTGCTGGCGATCACCGGCCGCATCGACCTCGTCCACGCCAACGACAGTCGTGACGACTTCGACTCCGGGGCCGACCGCCACGCGAACTTCGGCGCCGGCCGGATCGACCCCGACCTGCTGGCCCAGGTCGTGAAGGACGCCGACGCGCCGGTGATCTGCGAGACCCCGGGTGGGGCCGACGAGCACCGCGCCGACTTCGCCTGGCTGCGCGAGCGCGGCGCCTGAGCGCACGCCGTCCGCGGGCTCGGGGTGCCCCCGGTCGGGCTCAGCCGGTGACCTCGTGGACGACGTCGCGGCAGGCGCGCACGAGGGCGTCGAGCACGGTCGCGATCTCGCGGCTGCTGCCCGCGCGCGACGACCGGTGCCGCGCGACGAGGTGGCGGCTGCCGGTCCCGGGGACGGCGACGACCTGCACCAGCTCGACGGGCAGCGAGTGCACGGCCAGCGCCGGCAGGAGCGCCACCCCGAGACCCCCGGCCACCATCGACGTGGCGGAGTCGTAGCTGCTGTAGCGGTGGCCGACCGGCGGCCGCTCCTCGAAGGTGTCCACCACCCGCTCGGTCGCGGCGTACGCCGCCGCCGTCGGGTCGACGCCCAGCCAGGTCAGGTGCGCGAGGTCCGCCAGCGTGGACGGCGTGGGGACGGAGGCCGGCAGCGTCACGAGCCACGGCTCGTCGAGGACCGCCACGTCCCGGGTGCCCTGGGGTCGGCTGCGCCCGGACGGGCTGTCCGCCTCCAGCACGAGCAGGTCGATCTCCCCGCGGCGCAGCTGGCGGTCCGCGTCGCTGCCCTCCGCCTGGACGACGCGGAGCTCCAGGTCCGGGTGGGCCTCGGAGAGGACGGGCACGAGGGGGACGAGCACCGCCCGGACCACCGAGGCCAGCGCCCCGACCGTCACCGTGCCGTGGACGTCGTCGGTGAGCGCGGCGAGGGACCGCCGCGTCTCCGTGAGCTCGATCTCGATCCGCGCCGCCGCGTCCGCCAGGAGGCGGCCGGAGTCGGTCAGCTGCGCCCCCGTCGGGCGCCGGTCGAGCAGGGGGCGGCCGACCTCGGCCTCCAGCCGCGCCATCTGCTGGGAGACCGCGGACGGCGTCAGGTGCAGCGCCTGGGCGGCCGCGAGCACCCCGCCCGCGCGGTGGACCGCCAGGAGCACCGCCAGTCGCCGGGGGTCGAGCTGCATGTAGCAATGCTAAACCCGTCCGTCGACAAGACTCTCTTGAGATGGACCCCTGGGATGCCCAGGCTGGAGGCATGGACCACCTCTCGGCGACCACCCTCGCCACCGCCGCCGGCTGGCTGGGTGCCGGCGGCACCGTCGTCGCGTACACCCTGCTCACGACCGACCGGATCGCCGCCCGCTCCCGGACCTTCCAGGGCCTGAACGCCGCCGGGGCGGCCCTGCTCGCCCTGAGCGCCGCCACCCACTCCTCCTGGCCCTCCACCGCCGTCAACCTCACCTGGATGCTGATCGGCCTGGCGGCCCTCGTCGGGGCCGGGCGGGTCGCCCAGCCGGACCGGCCCTCGACCCCGACGGCCGCGGACGCACCGTCGACGCCGGTGCTCGCCGGCGGGACCCGGACCGCGTCGTCCGGCGCGCGGGTCGGCTGAACCCCGCGCGTCCCCCGGTGCGGACGACCACGGGCGGGTGGTGTCCCGGTGCTCGTCCGGGTCCCCCGCGCCGGGCCGATACCGTGGCTCCGGTGAGCACCAGCGACCTGACCGTGCGGACGGCGGCGCCCGCCGAGCACCTCGCCCTCCTCGGCTCGCGGCGATCGGCCAGCTTCCTGCAGACCCCCGCGTGGGCCGCGGTGAAGAGCGAGTGGCGCCACGAGTCGCTGCTCTGGGAGCGCGACGGCACTCCCGTCGGTGCCGGGCTCGTGCTCTACCGCGACCTGCCGCGGGTGAAGCGGTCCCTGGCGTACCTGCCCGAGGGCCCGGTGCTCGACTGGACCGAGGCCTCGGTCGGCGAGGACCTCGGCGCCTGGCTCGGCCCGATGGTCGCCCACCTCAAGCGCCGGGGGGCGTTCGGCATCCGCATCGGCCCGCCCGTCGTCGTACGGCGCTGGGACGCGGCCGCGGTGAAGGCCGGGGTCGCCGACCCCGAGGTCCACCGCCTCGGCGAGCTCGCCCCCACCTCCCGGGAGACCGCCGGCGCACGCGTCGTCTCGCAGCTGCACGAGCTCGGGTGGCGCCCGCAGGGCACCGAGGCGGGGTTCGCCGCCGGGCAGCCGCGCTTCGTCTTCCAGGTGCCGCTGCGCCACCCCGACGGCACCGCCCGCAGCGAGGACGAGGTCCTCAAGGGCATGAACCAGCTGTGGCGCCGCAACATCAAGAAGGCCGACAAGGCCGGCGTGGAGGTGGCCCGCGCCACCGCGGCGGACCTCGGCCCGCAGCTGGCGGAGTTCCACACCCTGTACGTGCACACCGCCGAGCGCGACGGCTTCACGCCCCGCCCGGCGTCGTACTTCACCCGGATGGTCGACGCCCTCACCGGCGAGGACCCCGACCGCATCGCTCTGTGGACCGCACGCCACGAGGGGGACCTCGTCGCCGCGACCATCGCGATCCGCGTGGGCGCCCACGCCTGGTACTCCTACGGCGCGTCGTCCACCGAGAAGCGCGACGTGCGCGGGTCGAACGCCGTGCAGTGGGCGATGATCCGCGACGCGCTCGCCGCCGACGCCGACGTCTACGACCTGCGCGGCATCACCGACACCCTCGACGCCGACGACTCCCACGTGGGTCTGATCCAGTTCAAGGCGGGTACGGGCGGCGAGGCCGTCGAGTACGCCGGCGAGTGGGACCTGCCGGTCAACCGGGTGCTCTACCGGGCGTTCCAGACCTACCTCAAGCGGCGCCGGTGAAGGAGGCGAGCTCATGAGTCTGTCCCTCGTCGTGGACGGCGAGCGCTGGCGCGGCCACTTGCGCGCGCACGCTGACGCCAACCCCGGGCTGGTCCCGGTGATCAAGGGCAACGGCTACGGCTTCGGGGTCGGGCGGCTGGCCCGCAAGGCCGACTGGCTCGGCGTCGACACCGTCGCCGTCGGCACGTACGCCGAGATCGGCGAGGTCGAGAAGCGCTTCGGCGGCTCCATGCTCGTCCTCACCCCGTGGCGCCCGTTCGGCCACTCCCTGGCCTCGGTGGCCGACCGCACGCCGGACCCGCGGCTCGTGCACACCGTCTCCCGCGTCGAGGACCTCCGCGCCCTGCTCGGCCACGACCCGCAGGCGCGGTTCGTGCTCGAGCGGATGACGAGCATGCTGCGCCACGGCCTGGACGCCGCCGGGCTGCGCGAGGCCGCCGCCGCGCTCCGCGAGTTCCCCCGCGCCCGGCTCGAGGGCGCCGCGTTCCACCTGCCGCTCGCGCAGGGCTCCCACGTCTCGCAGTTCCACCGCCTCATGACGGACGTCGTCGCCGCCGGCTTCGGCGGCACCGACAACGACCCGGCCCGCCGGACCGTCTGGGTCAGCCACCTCACGCCCGAGGAGCTCACCCAGCTGCGGGCGTCGTACGCCGACTTCCGGATCCGGCCGCGGACCGGCACCGCGCTGTGGCTCGGGGACCGCGACGCGCTGACCGCGCAGGCGACCGTGCTCGACGTCCACCCGGTCGAGCGGGGCGCCCTCTTCGGCTACCGCGGCCGCTCGGTGCCGCGTTCGGGCACCCTGCTCGTGGTCTCGGGCGGCACCGCCCACGGCATCGGACTCGAGGCGCCCCCCGGCGAGCTGACCCTGAAGTCCCGGGCCGCCACGATCGCCCGCGGCGGTCTGGACGCCACCGGCCTCACCCGCTCGCCGTTCTCGATCGACGGCAAGCAGCGGCTCTTCGCCGAGCCGCCCCACATGCAGGCCTCGATGCTGTTCCTGCCCGCCGGCTCCCGCGTGCCGGAGGTCGGCGAGCAGGTCGGCGTCCGGGTCCGCTACACGACCACGACCTTCGACGACGTCACCATCAGCTGACGGGTCGCGCCGCCCCCGGAGATCGAGGTGCGAGGCCGGCCACGGCCGAGCCACGAGATCCCGCACGACGGACGCCGACCGCGACCCGCGACGGTCGAGCCTGTCGAGACCCTGCAGACCGTGAGGTCTCGACAAGCTCGACCACCGGCGGTGGCGATCGCCCCGACCCTCACCGGGTCTCGTGGCTCCTCGCCAGGGCTCGGAGCACCTCGACCTCCGAGGCTCCCCGGAGATCGAGGTGCGAGGCCGGCCACGGCCGAGCCACGAGATCCCGCACGACGTACGCCGACCTCGACCCGCGACGGTCGAGCTCGTCGAGACCCTGCAGACCGTGAGGTCTCGACAAGCTCGACCACCGGGGGTGGCGATCGCCCCGACCCTCACCGGGTCGCGCGGCTCACGCCGTCCGCACCTCGACCGGCGCGGGCCGGACGACCGGGTCGTGCGCCGGCCGCAGGACGTCACGGGTGACGACCGCGACCAGCCACAGCTGGCAGGCGACCCGCACGAGGATCGCGATCCAGTAGAAGGGGCTGTCGCCGCCGCTGCCGGCCTCGAGGATCCCGGCGAGGTACCACCAGACGCACGCGAAGTAGAGGACCTCGCCGGCCTGCCAGATGAGCAGGTCGCGCCAGCGGGGCCGCGCGAGGACGGCGAGCGGCAGCAGCCAGAGCACGTACTGCGGCGAGTAGACCTTGTTGACGAGCAGGAACCCCGCCACGACCAGGAACGCGAGCTGCGCCAACCGGGGCTCGGACGGCGCCCTCAGGCCGACGACGAGCACCCCCACGCACCACAGCGCAAAGAAGACGAGCGACACCTGGTTGACGGTGTCGGCGGACGTGCTCGACCCGGTCGCCTGGTCCCACACGAGCCACAGCGAGCCGAGGTCGGGTCCGCGGTCGGCGTTGAACGACCAGAACCGCTCCCACGCGTCGCGGGACGACAGCGCCGCGGGGACGTTCAGCGCGAGCCAGGCCAGCAGCGCCGCGAGCCCGCACCCCGCCAGGTCCGACCACGCCCGGCGCCGCAGCAGGACCACCAGCACCCCGCCCAGCAGGAACAGGGGGTACAGCTTCGCCGCGACCCCCACCCCGACCAGGACACCCGTGAGCACCGGCCGGTCCCGCGCGAACGCCCACAGCGCCCCCGCGACGAGGACGACGGCGAGCAGGTCCCAGTTCACGAGCCCGGTGAGCGCGAGCGCCGGGGAGACGGCGAAGGCGACCGCATCCCACGGCCGTCCCGGGTTCACCCGCACCAGGAAGGCCGCCGCCCCCAGGGTCAGCAGGGCCAGCACCAGCGCGTTGACCGCGACGAACCACCGGACCTCGCGGTCGATCACCTCGGGCGCCGCCAGGTCGTCGACCGGTCGGTCCGCGCGCTCCGCGAGGTCGTCGGGGCCCGCGACGAGGTGGGTGAGGACGGCGACGCCGTACACCAGGTACGAGGTGGCGACGGGGTACTCCATGACCTCGTACCGCTCCCGCACCGCCGGGTCGTCGTCGTACGGCCAGGCCTGCTCGGCGAACCCCCGCTCGGTGTAGAGGTACGGCAGGTCGGAGTAGCACATCGCGGTGTAGCGGGCCTCGCCGTCGTTCCACGAGTCCGCGAAGCACGGCGCCTTCTGCACCATGCCGAGCGCGAAGCAGACCGCCGTCAGGAGCAGGACGACGCGCATCGGCGTCCACCAGCCACCGGGGCCGGCGCGGGTGCCGAGCGGTCCTCCGATCCCGTCGGCGAGGCCGGCGACGACCCGGTCGTCGTGCGTGGGGTGCACGCGGCGGACGTCGCCGGGAGCGCTCAGCGTCCGCTACCCGTCACGGTCGCGGCCGGGGCCGCCGGGGCTGATGCCGCCGCCACCGCCGCCACCGCCGCCACCGCCGCCGCCACCGCCGCCGGGCTCCGTCGGCTCGACGGGCACCGGGTCCGTCGGCTGCGGCGGCTCGGTCGTCTCCGGCGGGTCGGTCGGCTCCGGCTCGGGCTCCGGCGGGGCGATGCTCGGCGGCGGGTCCGACGGCTCCTCGGGCTCCGGCTGGGGCTGCGGCTGGGGCTCGGGCTCCGGCTCGGGGGCCGTCGTGGTCGGCGGGGCGGTCGGGACCTCCGCCGAGCTGTCGGGCGCGTCGCCGTCGAGCATGGCGGGCTCGGGGAAGTCGAGGACCTCGGTGCCCTCCAGGGCGCGTCCCATCACGTCGGTCCAGGTGCGGGCCGGGTAGGACCCGCCGAAGTACTCCGGCAGCCAGCCCTCGAGCTGCTCGTTGCCCTTGCCGCGCACGTACATGACGGCGGTCGCGAGCTGCGGGGTGTAGCCGACGAACCAGGACGAGGAGACCTCGTCGTCCTCGTTCGTCGCCGTGCCGGTCTTGCCGGCGGCCGGCCGGCCGAGGCTGAGCGCGGCGGTGCCCGACCCGGAGGAGACGACCTGCTGCAGCGCGTAGCTGGTGTCCGCGGCGACGTCGGCCGGCAGGCCCTCCTCCGTCGTGTTCTCCCGCTGGTAGAGCTCGTTGCCGTCGGCGTCCTCGACCCGCTCGACGACGTGGACGTCGGCCGTCTGCCCCTCGGCGGCGATCGTGGCGTAGCCGTTGGCCATGTTGATCGGGCTGACGGTCGCGTTGCCCAGCGCGACGCCGGTGACCGGCTCCAGGCCGGGGCTCTCGGTCGGGATGCCGAACCGGTCGCGCTCGCGGGCCGGGGCCTGCGCGGGCGGGACGCCCATCGCGTTGGCGCGCTCGATGATCGACTCCGGCCCGTTGTTCATGCCCAGGGTCAGGTCGATGAAGGCGGTGTTGACCGAGTCCTCGGCCGCCTGCTCCAGGGTGATCGCCGAGCCGTAGTCGGTGTCGCCCTGGTTGCCGACCTCGCCGCCGTCGGGCAGCACGAACGGCGAGTTGCCCTCGAAGACGTCGGTGAGGGCGAAGCCTTGGTCGATGCCCTCCGCGATCGCGAACGCCTTCATCGTCGAGCCGGCCTGGCCGCCGGAGCGGGCCCAGTTCAGCTGGGACTCCAGGTAGTCCTGGCCGCCGTAGAAGCCGCGCAGCGCGCCGGTGCCGGGCTCGACGCTCGCGACCCCGATGTGGAGGTCCTTGTCGCTGAACCCCTCGGGCCGCTGGGCCGCGACGCCCTCGGCGGCGGCGTCCATCACCTGCTGGTCGAACGTGGTGGTGATGCGGAGGCCACCGCCGTCGATGTCGGAGTCGTCGAAGCCCAGCCCGTTGAGCTCGGACCGGACGAGCTCCAGCATGTGGCCGCGCTGGCCGCCGTACTGGCTCTCGGCCTCCTGCTCCGGCACGTCGGGCAGCGAGGACGACGCCTCATCGGCCTCGGCCTGCGACGCGGTGCCCATCTCGACCATCCCGTCGAGGGTGTAGCGGTAGCGCTCACGCAGGTCGCGCTTGTTGTCGCGGCCGGTGGTCGGGTCGAGGTTGCCGGGGTTGTTGAGCACGCTGGCGAGGAACGCCGACTGGCGCAGGTTCAGCTCGGCCGCCGGGATCCCGAACCATGCCTGCGCCGCGGCCTCGACGCCGTACGCGCCGCGGCCGAAGTAGATGGTGTTGAGGTAGCCCTCGAGGATCTCCTCCTTGCTCTGCTGGCGCTGGATCTTCAGCGACAGCAGCGCCTCCTTCGCCTTGCGGCTCAGGGTCTGCTCCTGGGAGAGGTAGAGGATCTTCACGTACTGCTGGGTGATGGTCGAGGCGCCCTGCGTGGAGTTGCCCCGGGCGTTGGAGAACGCCGCCCGCAGGATGCCGCGGGGGTCGATGCCGTTGTCGGTCCAGAAGGTCCGGTTCTCCGCGGCGACGACGGCGTCCTTGAGGTCGGCCGGCATGTCGGCCAGGTCGATCGAGTCGCGGTTCTGCGTCGCGAACTCCCCGAGCTCGCTGTCGCCGTTGCGGTAGTAGACGAAGCTCGTCTCCGTCTGGAAGTCCGCGTTGGGGTCGGGCACCTCGGTCGTCGTGTAGAGCACGACGAAGGCGACGGCGCCGATGATCACGAGGATCGCCGTCCCCCCGGCGGTCCAGAGGGCCAGTCGGGCGAGGATCCCGCGCTTCTTCTTCGCGGTCCTCCCACGGGCCTTCGCGCCGGCCCCGCCCTTGGCGGTGCCCGCGCTCGCGGCCTTGCGCTTCCCGGTCACTCGTTGCTCTCCGGCTTCCTTGACGGCATGACGGACCGCGCCCCGGGGGCGGGCCGGTCAACCAGGGTAACGAGGCGGACCCGGAGGCGTACGTCGTCGTCGGAGCACACGCGTTTCTGCTTGTTCCCGATGTATCGCTACGATAGGTCGTGATGTCACGACGTGCGGAGACGACCGAGCTGGCGGTCCTGGGGCTGCTGGACGAGTCACCCATGCACGGCTACGAGCTCCGCAAGCGCCTCAACCTGATGCTGGGATGGGGACGCGTGCTGTCGTACGGCTCCCTGTACCCCACGCTGAAGCGGATGCTGCGCGCCTCCCTGATCGAGGAGGAGGTCGTCTCGCCGCTCCCGGCGACGCGGCGCCTGCGCATCGTCTACCGGCTGACCGACGACGGACGCGCACAGTTCGCGCGGGCGATGTCGGAGGTCGGTCCGACCGCGTGGGAGGACGAGAGCTTCGGCGTCCGCTTCTCCTTCTTCTCCCGCACCGACCTCGAGAGCCGGCTGCGGGTGCTGGAGGGCCGTCGTACGCGGCTGCAGGAGCGGCTCGAGCGGGTGCAGACCCAGCTGGAGCGCACGCAGAAGGAGGTCGACCGGTACGCCGAGGAGCTGCAGCGCCACGGGATGGAATCCGTGGAGCGCGAGGTCCGTTGGCTCTCCGACCTCATCAGCGCGGAGCGGAACGGGACGCCGATGCCGCGTGACGAGCAGACCACCCGGGAGACCGGGTCCAGCACGACCGCCACCACGACCGGCGAGAGCTGAGCACGACCACAGACCCCCACCGGGGCACAGACAGCCCCACCGGGGCGATCCACACAGGAAGAGGAATCACATGAGTGCGGTACGAGTGGCCATCGTGGGGGTGGGCAACTGCGCGAGCTCCCTCGTCCAGGGAGTGACCTTCTACGCCGACGCCGACGAGAACGAGACCGTCCCCGGTCTCATGCACGTCCGCTTCGGCGACTACCACGTCGGTGACGTGGAGTTCGTCGCGGCGTTCGACGTCGACGACGTGAAGGTCGGCAAGGACCTGTCCGAGGCCATCAACGCCTCGGAGAACAACACGATCAAGATCGCCGACGTGCCGACGCTCGGCATCGAGGTCCAGCGCGGACCGACGCTGGACGGCCTCGGCAAGTACTACCGCGAGACGATCGAGGAGTCCTCCGCCGAGCCGGTCGACGTCACCGCCGTCCTGCGCGAGACGCAGGCCGACGTCCTCGTCTGCTACCTGCCGGTCGGGTCCGAGGACGCCGCCAAGTTCTACGCGCAGTGCGCGATCGACGCGGGTGTCGGCTTCGTCAACGCGCTGCCCGTCTTCATCGCCTCCGACCCCGAGTGGGCCGCGAAGTTCGAGGCCGCCGGTGTCCCGATCGTCGGCGACGACATCAAGTCGCAGGTCGGCGCGACCATCACGCACCGCGTGATGGCCAAGCTGTTCGAGGACCGCGGCGTGGCGCTGGACCGCACCTACCAGCTCAACGTCGGCGGCAACATGGACTTCAAGAACATGCTCGAGCGCGACCGCCTGGAGTCCAAGAAGGTCTCCAAGACCCAGGCCGTCACCTCGAACGTCACCGGCTCCCTGGCGGGCAAGGTGCACGACAAGAACGTGCACATCGGTCCCTCGGACTACGTGCAGTGGCTCGACGACCGCAAGTGGGCCTACGTCCGGCTCGAGGGCCGCGCGTTCGGCAACGCCCCGCTAAACCTCGAGTACAAGCTCGAGGTCTGGGACTCCCCGAACTCCGCCGGCATCATCATCGACGCCCTGCGCGCCGCGAAGATCGCCAAGGACCGCGGCCTCGGTGGCCCGGTGCACCCGGCGTCGACGTACCTGATGAAGTCCCCGCCGGTGCAGCGTCCGGACGACGAGGGCCGCGAGGGCGTCGAGGCCTTCATCAAGGGCGAGGAGCACTAGCGCGAGGGACGAGCGCTGGGGCTCCTACCGCCCGCAGGTCGAGCGAGCCCGCGACCGAGGAACGAGGTCGCGAGGGCGGGTCGAGACCCGGTGAGGCGGGAGTCGGCCTCTAGCGAGCCGGGGAGTCGACGACCACCACCTGGTAGTTGTCGTCGGCCCCGGCCCCCTCCACCGCAGCAGCGACCGCCGCCGCCACCCGCTCCGGGTCGGCGGCGGTCGTCATGTGGGCCGCCAGCACCTCGGGCGCCAGGCGGCCGTGGACCCCGTCGGTGGTGAGCACGAAGCGGTCCCGGGCGCGGACGTCGTACGAGCCGAGGTCGGCCACGTCGCCGCGCGACTGCACGGCGACCGCGCGGTTCAGCTGCACGCGGCGCTCGTCGGCGGCGGCCTCCTCCGCGGTGAGCCGCCCCTCGTCGACGAGGGTCTGGGTGACGGTGTGGTCGCGGGTCAGCCGCTCGACGTGCCCGTCGCGGACCCGGTACAGGCGGCTGTCCCCGAGGTGCGCGACCAGGGCACGGTCGCCGGTCAGCAGGAGCGCGGTCAGCGTCGAGCCGGAGTCGGGGTGCCCGGCGTACGTCGTGGCGACCTCGGCGGCGGCGCGGGTGACGGCGCCGTCCAGGTCGTCCAGCCCGGGGTCGTCGACGTCCGCCAGCGCCGAGGCGATCCCGGCGAGCAGGTCGGCGGACAGCCCCTCGGCGGTGCCGAGGCCGTCGGCGACGGCGTACAGGCGCCTCCCGAGGTGGACGGCGTCCTGCTGGGTCGCGCGACCGCCCTGGCCGCCGCGGACGGCGACGGTGGCGGGCGGTCGGGACGCGGTGGTCGTGCTCATGGGTGGTTCCTCCCGGTCGGGTCGGGCGAGCTCGACGAGGAGGTCCGCCAGCAGCGCCCGGGCCGAGCGCGCGTCGGCGTCGACCTGGCGCGCGTACGACCTCAGCTCGGCCTCGGCGCCACGGGCGTCGGCGTCCGCGACCACCCGGATCCGCGCGAGCGGCATCCCGGCGAGCCGCAGGCGCGCCACCAGACGAGCACGGCCGAGCTGGTCGGGGTGGTAGCGGCGGTAGCCCGAGAACGGGTCCACCTCCGCCGGCTCCAGCAGCCCGGTCTCGTCGTACAGCCGCAGCGCCTTGGGGCTCAGACCGCTCGCGCGGGCGAAGTCACCGATGGTGAGCAGCGTCATGGCCGGCCTCCTCGTCCCGGCGGTCGGTCCGCCGGTGCGCATCACGCTGGGCCTTGCCGCAGGGGGAGACTCAAGTCCCCGGCAGGAGCTCCACCAGGTTGCCGACCCCCCGACCCCTCCCCTTTCAGGCGTTGGGCGGCGGGGGCTTCCACTCGTAGGCCTGGACGACGACGAACCCGGGCCCGTGGAACGAGTACTGGATGGCCTCGCCGGAGCCGCCGCGCAGCACGGAGCCGACGTTCATCGAGTTCTGGATGCCGGGGGTGAGGTTGGCCGACCAGCAGACCGCGGCCTGGGGGTCGACGAAGGTCGGCTGCTGGGAGCAGTCGAGGACGACCGGGTTGCCGACCACGTTGATCGCGACCGTGCCGGTCCCGCCGATCGTGGTGTTGAACAGCCCGCCGGTCGCGATGCCGGCGCCCTTGGTGCGGTTGATGTCCCAGGTCAGGGACTCGTCGAAGGCGAGGATGTTGCGGCTGTTGATGCTGACGCCCTCACCCTCGAGGTGCAGCAGGTGGACGTAGCCAGCCTCGTCGGCGAAGAACACCTCGCCCTGGCCCGAGACGCGCATGAGGCTGACGTTCTCGCTCGTCAGCACCTTCTTCGCAAGCTTGCCGAGGCTGCCGGACTTCTCGTGGTGGAACTGCACCTGCCCCTGGTAGGCCACCATCGAGCCCTTGGTGGCGAGCACGTCGGGGCCGAGGCCCACGCGGAGCATCTGCGGGTTCTGGAGCGTCCAGCGCTCCTGGCTCTGGACCTCGAGGTTCTCCCTCGCGAAGAGATCGCTTCTCATGGGGCTGCATGATGCCCTGTCGGGACGCCCCGTGGGGAGGATCAGGCCTCAGCGGCCGCCTTCAGCCGCTGCAGGGTCTGCCCCATGCCCGCGCGGAGCTCGTCGGTGAACTGCGCCCGGCCGCCGAGCAGGCGGTCCACGAGCGTGTTCGACAGCGGGCTGATGCCCTTCGGCGTCTCGCGGCGGTGCACGACCCGGGTGCCCTCGGCGGCGTCGACCGTGACCGGCTCGAGGGTGAAGGACCACACGGTCCAGTTCTCGGTCACCCGGAACGCCACCCGCCGGTGGGGCTCGAGGTCCACGACCTTCGCGGTGGTGGGCCACACCAGGGGGCCGCGGTGGTTGAGGTTGACCATCCGGCTGCCCACCCGGAGCGGGCGCCGCGCGAGCGTGCGCACGACCTGCGGGCTCCACTCCGCGATCCGCGGCAGGTCGGAGACGAGCTTCCACACCTGCGCGGGGCTGGCCGCGATCTCGGTCGACACCTCCAGCTCGGTGTCGGTCGGGCTGCCGGCGTTGCTGCTCGTCGTACTCATGCCCCCTGACGTTACCGGTCGGTAACCGTCCGGCGCAGCCCGCTGTGGCCCATGTAACGCGGTGTGACAGCGACTGGAGTGGGCGCTGGCGGCCCGTGCGGCGCCCTTTCACCGCGGTGGTGCCGCGGGACCCGGCCCGTCGACCGGCCCGGCGCCGCGGCGTCGTACGACGGGTGGTGGCGGCGCGATCGGCGCGTTCTACCGCGGTCCGGCGGATCTGGCGCGGTCAGACTGCGCGTCAGGGGCCGCCAGCGCCCACTCCAGTGGCAGTAACACCGCGTTACATGACGCGGAGGGCGGCTCGGCGACGCGGCGGGCGCTCAGCCGCGGTCGGCCCACCAGGCGCGGAGACGGGTGCGGGCGGTGTCCTCGTCGAGCGGGCCCTCCTCGAGGCGGAGCTCGAGCAACCACGCGTACGCCTGCCCGACCTCGCGGCCGGGGGCGATACCGAGGGTCTCCATGATCTGGTTCCCATCGAGCGCCGGGCGGAGGGAGGCGAGCTCCTCCTCGGCCTCGAGGCGGGCGATGCGCTGCTCGAGGTCGTCGTACGTCGCGGCGAGGCGGGCCGCCTTGCGGCGGTTGCGGGTGGTGCAGTCGGCGCGGGTCAGCACGTGGAGGTGCTCCAGCAGCGGGCCCGCGTCGCGCACGTAGCGGCGGACGGCGGAGTCGGTCCACTCCCCCGTGCCGTAGCCGTGGAAACGCAGGTGCAGCTCGACCAGCGAGCTCACCGCGTCGGTGGTGTCGGTCGAGAACCGCAGCGCCTGCATGCGCTTGCGGGTCAGCTTCGCGCCGACCACGTCGTGGTGGTGGAACGTCACCGACCCGTCGGGCTGGAAGCGCCGGGTGCGGGGCTTGCCCACGTCGTGCATCAGCGCGGCGAAGCGCGCCACGAAGTCCGGGCCCCGCCCGAGCCGGTGCTCCAGCTCGATCGTCTGCTCCAGCACCGTCAGGGTGTGCTCGTAGACGTCCTTGTGGGCGTGGTGCTCGTCGCGCTCGAGCTGCAGCGCCGGCAGCTCGGGCAGCACCCGCTCGGCCAGGCCGGTCTCGACCAGCAGCGTCAGCCCCCGCCGCGGGTACGGCGCGCACACGAGCTTCACGAGCTCCTCGCGGACCCGCTCCGCCGACACGATCTCCAGCCGGTCGGCCATCTCGGTCATCGCGCGCGCGACGTCGTCGTCGACGGTGAAGCCCAGCTGCGCGGCGAAGCGCGCGGCGCGCAGCATCCGCAGCGGGTCGTCGGAGAACGACTGCTCCGGCGAGGACGGCGTCCGCAGGCGCCGGTGCGCGAGGTCGACGACCCCGCCGTACGGGTCCTCGAAGGCGCGGTCCGGCAGGGTCACCGCCATCGCGTTGACGGTGAAGTCACGACGCCCCAGGTCACCGGCGAGGGTGTCGCCGAAGTCGACCGCCGGCTTGCGGGAGGTGGAGTCGTAGGCGTCCGAGCGGTACGTCGTGACCTCGACCTGCCAGTCGCCCTTCCGCGCACCGATGGTGCCGAAGGCGCGCCCCATGTCCCAGGTCGCGTCGCCCCAGGCGCGCAGGATCCGCTCCGTGGTGTCGGGCCGCGCGGAGGTGGTGAAGTCGAGGTCGGTGTGACGGCGTCCGAGCATCGCGTCGCGGACCGGGCCGCCCACCAGCGCGAGGGTCTCCCCGGCGTCGACGAACGCCCGCCCCAGCGGCTCCAGGACGGAGCCCAGGCGGTCCAGCTCCGCCGTCACCGACGCCTGCGCCGCCACCATGTCGATGCCGTCGGCCGAGGGCTCGGCAGGATCGCCGGCGGGGGCGGAGGACGGCTCGGGCACGACGGATGATCGTAGTGGTGGCTCGGCGGGCGTGCCCGGGCGGTGCCCGGCCGCGCCCTAGGCTGCGAGCCGTGTCCCGTGCCCACCCCCGCGTCGTCGCCGCGCTCCTCGCAGTCGCGGCCGTCGTGGTGCCCACCCTGGGCGCGGCGACCGGGGCCGCCGCCGCGGGCCCCGCCCTGAGCCCCACCACGAGCCCCACCGCGGCCCCCACCGCCGTGGTGTCCGACGACCCCCTGGACGTGACCATCACCGGTGTCAGCCCCGCGGTCATCCCCGAGAGCGGGCCGCTGCGGATCACCGGCACGGTGAGCAACGACAGCATCGAGACCTGGGAGGACGTCCAGCTCTACGGCCTGACCTCGAGCTCCCCGATCACCGACGCCGACGCGCTGGCCGAGGCGGCGGGGTCCGCGGACGACCTCGTGGTCGGCGAGCGGATCACCGAGCCCGGCACGTTCCCGGACGTCGGGGACCTCACCCCGGGCGCCAGCCGCTCCTTCACCGTGACGCTCCCCCGCCGGGTGATCGACGAGAGCATCGACGGCTCCGAGGGCGTCTACTGGCTCGGCGTCCAGGCCCTGGGGGCGTCCGACGCGGGCCGCGACGGGACCGCCGACGGCCGGGCCCGCACCTTCATCCCCCTCGTCTCCGAGGCCGGCCGCGACCGCCAGGTCGACACCGCCCTCGTCCTGCCCCTGCGCCACGAGGTCCGCCTCGACGAGCAGGGTCGCGTCACCGACCTCGAGGCCTGGGCCGACGACCTCTCCCCCGGCGGACGCCTCGACCGCATCCTCGACTTCGGCGCCGAGGCCGACGGCGTCCCCGTCACCTGGCTGCTCGACCCCGCCGTGCCCGACACGGTCGCGGAGGTCGTCGCCGGCAACCCCGGCCGCAGCATCGGACCCACCACCGGCCAGGGCACCACCGGCGGACAGGACGGCGACGGCCAGGGCGACGACGAGGAGCAGGACGACGGCGGGGACGACGCGCCGAGCCCGGACGCCTCCCCGACCGACGGCGACGACGAGGGCTCGAGCGCCGGCGGCGGGTCGACGCCCGGCGACGCGACCGGGACCACCCAGGGCCTCGTCACCCAGTACGGCGGGGAGTGGCTGCAACAGCTGCGCTCCGTGCTGGGCGCCGGTTCCGTGCTCACGCTCCCGTACGGCGACGTGGACGCCGACGCCGCGCTCCGCGGACGCTCGCGGATGCTGCAGCGGGCCCGCGTGCGCGCCCGTGCGGTCGCCGCCGAGTACGGGCTCCGCGGCGCGGGACGCGTGATCACCTCGCCGTCCGGCTACCTCGACCCCGAGACGATCGCGAAGGTGCCGCGCGCCGACACCGTCCTGCTCAGCGACCGCGCCGTCCGGGCGGCCGCCGACGAGGGCGACCCGGGCACCCTCGGACAGGTGGGACGCCGCCCGGTCGTCCTCACCGACTCGGGCGCCGCCGAGGGCGGCCCCGGCCCCGACGACCCCCTGACCCCGCTCGCGCTGCGCCAGCGCCTGCTGAGCGAGGCCGCCCTGCTGCTGCTCGCCCCCGAGGACGTGGGGTCCGGGCCGTCGCTCGTCGACGGCGACGGCGACCCCCAGTCGGTCGTGACGCTCCCCCAGGACTGGTCGCCCGCCGCCGGCACCGACTTCTTCGCCGAGATCGCGGAGGTCGACTGGATGGAGCTGACCGGCCTCGACGACGCCACCGAGTCCTCCAGCGTCCGGCCCTCGCTCCGGGTGGCCCCCGAGGACGTGGACTACCCCGAGGAGCTGCGCGCCACCGAGGTCCCCCCGTCGGCCTTCGCCGAGGCCCGCGGGCTGGTGGACTCCGCCACCGTCCTCCAGGACGTCCTGCCCCTCAACGACACCGTCGCCCGGCACGCCCTCGACGAGGCCCTCGTCTCCCTCTCGTACGACGCCCGCACCGACCCCGCCGCCGCCGAGGAGACCGCCTCCGCCGCCGCCGACGCCGTGCGCGACCTCCTCGGCCGGGTCGAGGTCGACGCCCCGCCGTCGGTGACCCTCTCCGGGGAGAGCGGCGACTTCTCGCTCCAGGTGAGCAACGGCCTGCCCGAGCCGGTCGTCGTCCGCCTGCGGGCCCTGACCGACGGCGGCCTCGACATCACCGGTCCCGACGCCGTCGAGGTGCCCGCCGAGGCCGGCACCTCGGTCCGGCTCACGGCCGCCACCGACCGCCTCGGGGTCTCCGACGTGGAGGTCGAGGTCGTCGACAGCCGCGGCCGGCCCCTGGGGGCCTCCGACCAGATGCCGCTGCGCTCGGTCCAGATCGGCAACGTGATCTGGCTGATCATGGGCGTCGGCGGCGCCCTGCTCCTCGGTGCGGTCGTCCTCCGGCTGGTACGCCGGGTCCGCGCCTCGCGACGTACCTCCGCCGCATGAGCGGCAGGCACCGCGCCGGTCGGCCGCCGTCCGCCCCCGAGCCCGCACCCACCCCGCCGACGCCGCCGACCGAACCGCCCCCGCCGCCCCCGCCGCCCCCGAAGTCCGCGGGTCGCTCGCTGCTCGCGTCGAGCGCGATCATGGCCGCGGGCACCGTGTTCTCCCGCCTGTCGGGCCTCATCCGGGCCCTGCTGCTCGCCGCGGCGCTGGGCAACCAGCTGCTCGCGGAGCAGTTCGCGATCGGCAACACGATCCCGAACATGGTCTACATCCTGCTCGCCGGCGGCGTCTTCAACGCCGTCCTGGTGCCGCAGCTGGTGCGGGCGATGCGCTCGCACGACGACGGCGGCGAGGCGTACACGAACCGCGTCGTCACCCTCGCCGGGCTGTTCCTCGGCGTGGTCACCGTCCTGCTGGTGCTCGGCGCCCCCTGGGTGATGGCCGTCTACCTCGACCCCTCCTGGTCGACCCCGGAGCTGGCCGACCAGCGGGCGTCGGTGATCGCGTTCGCGCGCTACTGCCTGCCCCAGGTCTTCTTCTACGGGATGTTCGTCCTCGTCGGGCAGATCCTGAACTCCCGCGGCCGCTTCGGCCCGATGATGTGGGCGCCGATCGCCAACAACGCCATCGCCATCGGGGTGCTGCTGGCCTACCTGGTGCTGTACGGCCCGGCCGGCGGCGACGCCGTCAACGGCGCCTACACCGGCCCGCAGGAGGTCCTGCTCGGCGTCGGCTCGACGTTCGGCATCGTCGCGCAGCTGCTGATCCTGGTGCCCTACCTGCGGGCGGCCGGCTTCCGCTTCCGCCCCCGCTTCGACTTCCGCGGCTCCGGGCTCGGCCACACCCTGCGCCTCGGCAGCTGGACGGTGCTCTTCGTCCTGGTCAACCAGCTCACCGCCACGATGGTCGTCCGGCTGGCCTCCAGCGGCTCCGCCGCCTCCGTGGGCTCCGGGGCCGGGGCGGAGGGGGCCGGGACCGGGTACGTCGTGTACTCGACGATGTTCCTCGTCGCGATGGTGCCGCACTCGGTCATCACCGTCTCGCTGGCCACCGCCGCGCTGCCCACCCTGTCGGCCTCCGCGGCGGACGGCGACCTGCGGTCGGTGGCCACCACCCTCGCGTCGGTCCTGCGGCGGGCCCTGTCGCTGATGCTGCCCCTTGGTCTGCTGCTGCCCGTCCTCGCGCCGGACGCCGCCCGGGCCGCCGCGTTCGGCGCCGTCAGCGAGTCCTACGAGCTGTTCGTGCCGACCCTCGCGCTGTTCGGGCCCGCGGTCGTCCTGTTCACCGTCCACTACCTGGTGCTGCGCGGCTTCTACGCCCTCGAGCGCACCCGGACCGTCTTCTTCGTCCAGTGCTTCGTCGCGGCGACCAACGTCGCCGTCGCCGTCACGGGCGTCGCCCTCGTCCCGGCGGAGTACACCTCCCCCGCGCTCGTGGTCGCCTACGGCGCGTCGTACGCCGTGGGGTCGCTGATCTCCTACTCGGTCCTCCGCCGCACCCTCGGCGGCCTCGAGACCCGCGCGCTGCTGGGCTTCCTCGTACGCCTCGGGACGGCCGTGGCGGTCTCGACGGGAGTCACGCTCGGGGTGGCGCTGCTGCTGCGCGACCTGGCCCCCGACCCCGGCCAGGCGCTCGCCGCGCTGCGCGCCGCGGGCCTCACGGTGCTGGACCTCGGTCTGCTGCTCGTGCTCGGGCGGTGGCTGCGGGTCTCCGAGCTCGCCGACGTCGCCGGCCTGCTCACCCGACGGCTCCGGCGCCGCCGCTGACGGGCCGCTGGCGGGACCCTGACGGGCCACCGACCCGCCACGGACGGGCCCGGTCGTGCCCCGTCGACCCTTACCATGGCCGCAGGTCGACGAACCGGGTCGTCGGCCGGCCACCACGTCCGAGTCGAGTGTGAGCAGAAGGGGCCATCGAGGTGCACCAGGGGGTCCGGCCCGGCGACGTGCTCGCCGACCGCTACCTGCTGGTCGACCTGCTGACCGAGAGCGGCGGCGGTCGCTTCTGGCGGGCCCATGATCGCGTCCTCGCCCGCCACGTCGCGATGCACGTCGTCGCCGAGGACGACCCGCGCGCCCCGGACCTGCTCGACGCCGCCCGTCGCTCGGCCACGGTGGCGGACCGCCACCTGCTCCGCGTCCTGGACGCCGAGCAGCGCGACGGCCTCTGCTACGTGGTCAACGAGTGGGGCCACGGGCGCTCGCTCGACATCGTCCTCGGCGCCGAGGGCCCCCTCACCCCCCGTCGGGCCGCCTGGCTGGTCCGCGAGGCCGCCGAGGGCGTCGGGGTCGGCCACGCCGCCGGCGTCGCCCACGGCAACCTGGTCCCCGAGAACCTGCTGATCGACCGCAGCGGCGCCGTCCGCCTCATCGGCTTCGCCGTCGACGGGGCGCTGCGCGGGCTCGAGGCGAGCCGGGAGTCGGACGTCCGGGCCCTCGCCGGGCTCCTGTATGCCGCCCTCACCGGACGCTGGCCCGGCCCGCCGCCGTCCCGGGTCCCCGACGCCCCCCGCGACGGTGACGCCGTCCTGCGACCACGACAGGTCCGCGCCGGCATCACCCGCGCGCTCGACACCGTCTGCGACGAGATCCTCAACCCGGCGGGCACCCACCTCGAGGGCGGCTACGACGCGGCCCGGCTGGCCGCCGCGCTCGGCGAGGTCGTCGGCGACGACAGCGGCATGGCCGCCGCCGAGGCCGCCCGGCACCGCACGGCCCTCGACGCCCAGCCCGACGGCCGCGGCGCTCCCGCCTGGGCCACCCGGGCGAGGGAGGCCACCCGCGAGTCGGACCCGGACGAGCCGCCGCTGCAGCCGGGGACCCCGGCGAGCCCGGCGAGCCCGGCCACCGCGCCGCTCGCCGTCGGGCCGACCGAGCCGGTGCCGACCACCGACGGGACCGCCGTCCGGCCCGTCGCCAGCCCCTCCGCCCCCGCGGCGGGCCTCGCCGCGGCCGCGGCCGGGGGCTCGACGACCAGCACCGACACCGTCGTCGCCGACCGCCGGGACGCCGCCTCACCGTCCGCCGGGGCCACCCCTGGGGCCGCGCCCGAGACCGCGCCCGAGACCCGTGTCCGCCAGGAGCCGGTCCCTGCCCCGCCCGCCCCCTCGTACGACCGGGCCGCGGAGCCCGGACCGCCCACCGAGGCCGGCATGCCGATCTTCGACGACGAGGCCGACGAGGTGGAGTGGCTGCGCCACCACACCGAGGCCCCGGCTCCGCCCCCACCCTTCGAGGACCCGCCGGAGCGTCCCCTGTTCGCCCCCGGGCCCCCGGACGACGCCCGCAAGCACCGCGGCCGCCGCGAGGAGGGCTACCGCAACCCGGCCACCGGCACGTTCTGGCCGTGGGACACGGGGTCGGGTGGACCGTCCGCCCCCCCGCCGCCGTACGACGACGACGCGGACCACGACGAGACCGACGACGTCCCCGGCCGCCGCTGGCTGGTGCTGGGGGTCGCCCTGATCCTCGCCGTCCTCGTGGGGGTCGGCGGCGTCCTCGTCTTCGACGTCGGCAGCAGCGGCGACGGCGACGACGAGCCCAGTGCCGAGCCCTCCCCGACGCAGGCCGCGCCGTCCGCGGAGCCGCTGCCGATCGAGGGCGTCCGCGACTTCGACCCGCAGGGCGACCCGCCGGAGGAGAGCCCGGAGGAGGCGCCGCTCGCCGTCGACGGGGACCCGGGGACCGTGTGGAGCACCTCGACGTACTTCGACCAGTTCGGCCCCACGGGCCTCAAGTCCGGCGTCGGCCTGCTGGTCGACCTCGGGGAGTTCCGCGACGTCTCCGCCGTGCGGGTCCAGGTCGTCGGCGAGACCGCACTGTCGACGTACGTGGCCGACACCGAGCCGACCGGGGTGGCCGACCTCCCGCGTCTCGCCGAGGCCACCGGCGACGGGACGGTCGAGATGCGGCTCGACCAGCCGGACACGGGCCGCTTCGTGGTCGTCTGGATCGACGCCCTGCCTCCCGTCGACGACGGCTTCCGGGCCGAGATCGCCGAGATCACGGTCCTGGGATGACGCCCACCCCCGGCAGCGGGGACGACCCGGCCGACGGGACCGACCGCACGGACGACAAGGCGCTGCTGGCCGCCCACGTCGCGGGTGACCCCGACGCGTTCGGCGTGCTCGTCGCCCGTCACCGTGACCGGCTCTGGGCGGTGGCGCTGCGCACCACCGGTGACCCGGAGGAGGCCGCCGACGGGCTCCAGGACGGTCTCGTCGCGGCGTACCGGCGGGCGGCGTCCTACCGCGGCGACGCGGCGGTGACGACCTGGTTGCACCGCGTGGTCGTCAACGCCTGCCTCGACCGGCTCCGGGCCCGGAAGGTCCGTGCCGCCGACCCCTTGCCCACCGGCGAGGACGCCGACCGCCTCGTCCCCCTCGACGCGGGTCCGCAGGGGCGCTCCGCGCCGGTGGACCCCGCGAGCGCCGCCGAGGCCTCCGAGCAGCGGGCGACCGTGCTCGCCGCGCTGGCCACGCTGCCCCCCGAGCAGCGGGCCAGCCTCGTCCTGGTCGACATGGAGGGCTACTCGGTCGCCGAGGCCGCCCAGGTCCTCGACTGCGCCCCCGGGACGGTGAAGTCCCGCTGCTCCCGCGGCCGCGCACGCCTCGCCGTCCTGCTGGGCGTGGGGAACCGGACCGACGCCCCGGCCGTCACAGACAGGGACCACCAGCAGGGGAGGACGACGTCGTGACCGACGAGCCCGGAGTCGACCGGGACGCCGAGGAGCAGGAACGGGTACGCCGCCTGCTCGCCGCCGCGCGCCACGACGAGCCCGCTCCCCCCGACGTCGTCGCGCGCCTCGACGCCGCCCTCGCGGCCGAGGCCGCCCGGCGGCCGGGTCCCGCCGAGGCCCCCGGGCCCGGAAGCGATCACGGACCCGTGGGCACGGCCGCGGTGGTCGACCTCGCGGCCCGACGCCGCCGGCGCCGCCGTGCGGGCCTGCTGGCGGCCGCCGCGGTCGTCGTGGCCGGGGTGGGCCTCGGGGCCGTCGGGCTGGACGGCGGGCTCCCCCTCGACGGCGGCGGCGAGCAGTCCACCGCCGGTGGCTCGGCCGCCGACTCCGGGGCCGAGTCCGACGCGGGCGCGTCCTCCGAGGCGCCGGGTCCCGCGCAGCGGCAGCAGGAGGAGTCGGCACCCGACGTGATGGGTGCCCGCGCCCCGCTCCCGACCGTCCGGACCGGCGCGACCCTCGCCGCCGACGTCACCCGCGCCTTGCGCACCGGCGAGGCCCTGGGGGCCGGCGGCGTCCGCTGCACGCCACCGGGCGTCGAGGTCGGGGGCGCCGGGGTCGACGTCGTCGCGGTCCGGGCCGACGGCGCCCGCGCGGAGCTCGTGGCCTCCCCCGCGTCCGGCGGCCGCCGCGAGGCGGCCCTCTACTCCTGCGCCGCCGACACCGACGGCACCGCCGACACCCCCCTCGCGACCCTCACCGTCCCCGCCGGCTGAGCGCCGGCGTCGGCCCGGGGGCCGCGGAACATCGCTGCCCTAGCATCGGTTGAGCCCCGTGAACCCTCCCGCCCGGCCAGGACAGCCCGGCGAGCACCCGATCCGAGGAGCAGCACCCCATGAGTGAGCAGACCGCGCAGGCCGCCGAGACCCGCAACGTGATCGTCGTCGGCTCCGGTCCCGCCGGCTACACCGCGGCCGTGTACGCCGCCCGGGCGAACCTCGAGCCCCTCGTCTTCGAGGGTTCGGTCACCGCCGGCGGCGCGCTGATGAACACCACCGAGGTGGAGAACTTCCCCGGCTTCCGCGACGGGATCATGGGGCCGGCCCTCATGGACGAGATGCGCGCCCAGGCGGAGCGCTTCGGCGCCCAGCTGGTCGCGGACGACGTCGTCGACCTCGACCTGACCGGCGACGTGAAGGTCGTCCGGACCGCCGACGGCGAGTTCCGCGCGCACGCGGTCGTCCTCGCCACCGGCTCGGCGTACAAGAAGCTGGGCCTGCCGAAGGAGGACGAGCTCTCCGGCCGCGGCGTGTCCTGGTGCGCGACCTGCGACGGGTTCTTCTTCCGTGACCAGGAGATCGCGGTGGTCGGTGGTGGCGACTCCGCCATCGAGGAGGCCACCTTCCTGACGCGCTTCGCGAAGAAGGTGTACCTGCTCCACCGCCGTGACGAGCTGCGCGCCTCCAAGATCATGCAGGACCGCGCCTTCGCCGACCCGAAGCTCGAGATCGTGTGGGACACCGAGGTGGCCGCCATCAACGGCGCCGACCGGCTCGAGGGTCTCACGCTGCGCTCCACCACCGACGGCACCGAGCGTGACCTCGCCGTCACCGGCCTGTTCATCGCGATCGGGCACGACCCCCGTTCCGAGCTGCTGACCGGCCAGGTCGACCTGGACGACGAGGGCTACGTGCTGGTCGCCCCCGACTCGACGGCGACCAACGTCCCGGGCGTCTTCGCCTCCGGCGACCTCGTCGACCACCGCTACCGCCAGGCGATCACGGCCGCCGGCACGGGGTGCGCCGCGGCGCTGGACGCCGAGCGCTTCCTCGCCGCCCACGAGCAGGCGGGCGCCCCGGCGACCGACTCGGCGCAGACCACCGAGGACCAGGTCGGCCTCCACGCCTGAGGCGGAAGAAACCGGGTACCCCCGGCGTTCTGACACCACACCCCGCAACACCCGAGACATCCCGAGGAGCATCCGATGGCCAACATCTCCGCCGTCACCGACGCCGAGTTCGACACCCAGGTCCTGCAGTCCGACAAGCCCGTGCTGGTCGACTTCTGGGCCGAGTGGTGCGGCCCCTGCCGCCAGGTGGCCCCGATCCTCGACGAGATCGCCGACGCGCACGGCGACAAGATCACCTTCCTGAAGATGAACGTCGACGAGAACCCGGTCACCCCGGCGTCCTACCGCGTCACGGGCATCCCGACGATCAACGTCTACTCCGGTGGCGAGGTCGTGAAGAGCATCGTCGGCGCCAAGCCCAAGGCCGCGATGCTGAAGGAGCTCGACTCCTTCATCGCCTGATCCGCAGCGTCACGACAGCCCCGGGAGGTCCGCCTCCCGGGGCTTCGTGCTGCGTGGGGCCTCCCGCGACGTCCGGCCGGCGGGGGCGGCCCGCCCCGGCAACGGGCGTACGCCGGCGCGCAGTCGCTCCCAGGCCTGCTCGACACCGCCGCGCCAGTCGACCGCGGCCCGGAGCTCGAGCCGCCAGCGCGACACCACCGGGTGCGCCCGCCGCTCGGTGAAGCCCACCGCCGCGCAGAAGCCCGGCGGCCGCAGGCACGGCTCGGTCGCGTCCGCGGTCCTGGTGGCCGACCCGGCGAACGTCTCGACGGCGGGCACCCGCGGGCCGTGACGGTCCACCAGCTCGCGGGCCATCGAGCGCACGAGGTGCCGGCCCAGCCCTCCCCCGCGGTGGTCGGGGTGGACCCACAGCTCGGCCAGGACGAGGGCGTCGCGCGACACCGGCGCGGTCGGCACCCGGCCGAGCCCGGGCAGGTGGGCCGGCGGGGCGTAGACGACGTACGCCACGGGGACGCCGTCGAGACGGCTGACGAGCCCGCAGCCACCCCAGGCCTCCCGGACCTCGGCGATCCAGGCGGCCTTGTCCACGACGCCACCGCCCGGGGTCCTGAGCCAGCCCGTGCACCCGGCGAGGGCCGCGAGCGCGTCGACGTGCGCAGGCTCCAGGTCGACCGTCCTGCGCGCCACCGGCTTCTCACCTCCGCGGTCCGGCCCGCGACCCGCGCGTGCGGGGTGGGCCGTCATCGTCCATGCTAGGAGGGTCATGGACCACACCCCAGCCCCCGCCGGACGTACGCGCCTCGACTCCTACGTCGACCGCTACGCCGCCCGCACGGCCGGCATGACCGCCTCGGAGATCCGCGCGCTGTTCTCGGTCGCCTCGCGGCCCGAGGTGGTCTCGCTCGCGGGCGGCATGCCGAACATCTCGGGCCTGCCCCTCGACGTCGTCGGCGGCGCGATCGCCGACCTGATCTCGGAGTCCGGACCCACCGCGCTGCAGTACGGCTCGGGCCAGGGCACCCCGGAGCTGCGGGAGCAGATCTGCGAGGTGATGGCGCTCGAGGGCATCTCCGCCCACCCGGACGACGTGGTGGTCACCGTCGGCTCCCAGCAGGCCGTCGACCTCGTGACCCGCATCTTCTGCGACCCGGGCGACGTCGTCATCTGCGAGGCGCCGTCGTACGTCGGGGCGCTGGGCGTCTTCAAGGCGTTCGAGTGCGAGGTCGTCCACGCGGAGATGGACGAGCACGGCCTGCGTCCGGACGCCCTGCGCGCCGCGATCGCCGCCGTCCAGGCGTCCGGTCGCCGGATCAAGTTCCTCTACACGATCCCCAACTTCCACAACCCGGCCGGCGTCACGCTGTCGGCCGAGCGGCGCCCGGAGATCCTCGAGATCTGCCGGGAGGCCGACGTCCTGATCCTTGAGGACAACCCGTACGGGCTGCTCGGCTTCGACCAGGCCCCGATGCGCGCCCTGCGGGCCGACGAGGCCGAGGGCGTCATCTACCTGGGCTCGTTCTCCAAGACCTTCGCCCCGGGGTTCCGGGTCGGGTGGGCGCTCGCGCCGCACGCGGTGCGGGAGAAGCTCGTGCTGGCCCAGGAGTCCGCGACGCTCTGCCCGCCGTCGTTCTCGCAGATGGCGGTGTCCTCGTACCTGCGGGAGCACGACTGGCAGGGCCAGGTGAAGTCGTTCCGGGAGATGTACCGCGAGCGCCGCGACGCCATGGTCGACGCCCTCGAGGACCTCATGCCCCCCGGCTGCAGCTGGACCGTGCCGTCCGGCGGCTTCTACGTGTGGCTCACGGTGCCCCCGGGGGTCGACACCAAGGCGATGCTGCCGCGCGCCGTGACCGCCCGGGTCGCGTACGTGCCGGGCACCGCGTTCTTCGCGGACGGCTTCGGCTCCTCGGCCATGCGGCTGTCGTTCTGCTACCCCACGCCCGAGCGGATCCGGGAGGGCGTCCGACGCCTCGCGGGCGTGCTCGAGGAGGAGATGGAGCTCCGTGCGACCTTCGGCGCCACCGGCAGCCACGAGGCCCTCACCCGCAGCCGGTACGACGGACCCGGCAGCGACCAGGCCTGAGAGGCGGTCATGACCACCGATCCCCCGAGCACCCCTCCCCCGGCCACTCCCCCGGCTGTCGGCCGTGTCGTCGTCGTCGCCGGCGGTCTGTCGCACGAGCGCGACGTCTCGCTGCGCTCCGGGCGCCGGGTCGCCGACGCCATGCGCAGCGCGGGCCTCGAGGTGGAGCAGCTCGACGCCGACGCCACCCTCCTGCCCCGGCTCGCCGAGGACCCGCCTGCCTGCGTCGTCCCGATGCTGCACGGCGAGACCGGCGAGGACGGCGCCATCCGCGAGGTCCTCGAGCTCCTCGACCTGCCGTACGTCGGCGCCGTGCCCACCGCCTGCCGCGCGGCGTTCGACAAGCCGACCGCGAAGGCGATGGTCAGCCGCGCCGGGGTCCACACCCCGGCGTCGGTCTGCCTGCCGCACGAGACCTTCCGGGAGCTGGGGGCCGCCGCGGTGATGTCGGCCCTCACGGACCGGCTCGGGCTGCCCCTCATGGTCAAGCCGGCCCGCAGCGGTTCGGCCCTGGGCTGCAGCGTCGTCCGCACCCCCGCCGACCTGCCCCACGCGATGGTCGACGCCTTCGCGTACGGCGCGCTGGCCCTCGCCGAGCGCTTCGTCTCCGGCACGGAGGTCGCGGTCGGCGTCGTCGACACCGGTGACGGACCGCGGGCGCTGTCGCCGGTCTCGATCCACCCCGACGGCGGCGTCTACGACTACACCGCGCGCTACACCGCCGGCTCGACGGAGTTCCAGGTCCCCGCGACCCTGTCCCCCGAGCTCGCCGAGGAGTGCGCGAGGGTCGCCGTACTCGTCCACGAGACCCTGGGCCTGCGCGACGTCTCCCGCTCCGACCTGATCGTGGACGACGAGGGCACCGTCTGGTTCCTCGAGGCCAACGTGGCCCCCGGGTTCACCGAGACCTCGACGGTCCCGCTCGCCGTCAGCGCGGACGGGCTCGACCTCGGGGCGCTGTTCTCCCGGTTCGTGGACACCGCCGTCGCCCGGGGGGTGCACCGTGCGTGACCTGACCTACCCGCCGATCGTCGTGGCGGCGAAGACCGCGTTCCGCCTGCTCGGGCAGAAGTTCGTGATCACCGGCGCCGAGCACATCCCCCGCACCGGCGGCGCCCTCGTGGCCTACAACCACATCGGCTACGTCGACTTCATCTACGGTGGCCTCGCCGCGCAACCGTCCAAGCGCCTGGTCCGCTTCATGGCCAAGCGGGAGATCTTCGACCACCCGGTCGGCGGCCCCCTGATGCGCTCGTTGCACCACATCGAGGTGGACCGCGCCGAGGGCCTGGCGTCGTACCAGGCCGCGATCGACATGCTCCGGGCCGGCGAGGTCGTGGGTATCTTCCCCGAGGCCACCATCTCGCGGTCGATGGAGATCAAGGAGCTGAAGACCGGAGCCGTGCGTCTCGCGGCCGAGGCCGGCGTCCCGCTGGTCCCGGTGGTCATGTGGGGCACCCAGCGGATGCTGACGAAGGACCACGAGAAGGACTTCTCGCGCGGCAAGACGATCGCCCTCACCGTGGGCGAGCCCCTCCACCCGGACGGCACCGACCCCGCCGGGGAGACCGCCGCCCTCCGCTCCCGGATGCAGGAGATGCTCGCCGACACCATCGAGGCCTACCCCGACGGCCGCCCGCCCGGCGCCTGGTGGCTCCCCGCGTCGTACGGCGGCGGCGCCCCCACTCCCGACGAGGCCCTGCGTCTCGATGCCGAGGAGAAGCGCGAACGCGCCCGCCGCCGGGCCGAGAAGCGCGCCAAGAAGGGCTGATCAGCCCCGTCTCCCCTGGGTGCTCACGGATCGTTGTCGCCCTGTCGTCATGGCGACCTGTCGCTTTGTCGACACGTCGACGAGTGGATTGGTCGACATCCGCTGTCGATGGGCCGCACGCGGTAGCGGTCACGGCTCTCTGGACTGCCGTTTCTGCACAAACGGCAGCTCTCCGGCCTCCCACGCTGCCGTTTCGCACAAAACGGCAGCGCTGCGTGAAGCCTCGACCGTGCCCGAGACCGCCCGGAGAGCGGTCAGATCGGGCGGTCGGTGCGGTTGCGGGGGTCGATGACGTCCGCGATGCGTCGGAGGTCGTCGACCGAGGCGAACTCGATCGTGACGCGGCCGTGGCTGCGACCCATGTCGACCTTGACCCGGGTCTCGAGACGGTCGCCGAGCCGGTCGGCCACCTCGGCCAGGTCGGGGTCGGGCTCCGTACGTCGCCTGGGGCGGCGAGTCGTCCCTCCCGGCTCCCCCACGGCGACGATCTCCTCCAGCGCGCGCACGCTGATGCCCTCGGCCACGACGCGCGACGCGAGACGGTCCTGGAGGGCGGGGTCGTCGACCGACAGCAGCGACCGCGCGTGGCCGGCGGACAGCACGCCGGCAGCGACGCGGCGCTGGACCGCCGGGCTGAGACGGAGCAGCCGGAGGGTGTTGCTGATCTGGGGCCTGGACCGGCCGATCCGCTGCGCGAGCTCGTCGTGGGTGCAGCCGAAGTCCTCCAGGAGCTGCCCGTACGCCGCGGCCTCCTCGAGGGGGTTGAGCTGGGAGCGGTGGAGGTTCTCCAGCAGCGCGTCGCGCAGCATGTCGTCGTCGTCGGTCTCACGGACGATCGCCGGGATGCGCTCCAGACCGGCGGCCTGGCTGGCGCGCCAGCGGCGCTCCCCCATGACGAGCTCGTACGTCTCGTCACCGGTGGGACGCACGACGACCGGCTGCAGCAGGCCGATCTCACCGATGGAGTGCACCAGCTCGGCCATGGCCTCCTCCTCGAACACCGCACGCGGCTGACGAGGGTTGGGCACGACCTGACCGATGGGCAGCTCGGCGAAGAAGGCCCCGGTGTCGTCGACCAGGGCCGGCTCGGTGGACACGGCGGCCGACGTTTCACGTGAAACCACGTCAGCGGCGGTGTCTCGCGGCTCGCTACCCGTCCGTTCGGACTCTGTTTCACGTGAAACAGTGGTCACGTCGGCCCCGGAGCCATCCGAAGGGTCTGCAGCAGGTGCCGTGGGGATGAGCGAGCCCAGTCCACGGCCCAAGCCGCGGCGGGGCGGCTGCTTCGCGGTCACGCCGGGGCCCCCCGCTCCACGATCTCCTTGGCAGCACCCAGGTACGACAGGGCGCCGGGGGAGCCCGGGTCGTAGGTCATCACCGACTGACCGTACGACGGCGCCTCCGACACCCGGACCGACCGGGGGATCGAGGTCTTCAGGACCTGCGGCCCGAAGTGCTCCCGCACCTCCTGCGCGACGTTGGCGGCGAGGCGGGTGCGGGCGTCGTACATCGTGATGAGGATCGTGGACACCACCAGCTCCGGGTTGAGGTGCTCGTGCACCATCCGCACCGTCTCCAGCAGCTGACCGAGGCCCTCGAGGGCGTAGTACTCGGCCTGGATCGGGATCAGCATCTCCGCGCCGGCGACCAGGGCGTTCAGGGTGAGCAGACCGAGCGACGGGGGACAGTCGACGAGCACGTAGTCGTACCGCTCCTCGCCCACGGCCTCCTCGGAGCCCACCCTCGGGTGGTCCAGGATCGCAGCCCGGAGGCGACGCTCCCGGCTGTCCAACGAGACCAGCTCGATCTCGGCGCCCGCCAGGTCGATGGTCGCCGGGACCACCCGGAGGAGCTCGAGGTCAGGACACTGCTGCTCGACCGACTGCAGGTCCACGCCGTCCACCAGGACGTCGTAGGTGCCGACGGTACCGCGCGCGTGCGCGACGTTCAGGGCGGTGGAGGCGTTGCCCTGCGGGTCGAGATCGACCAGGAGCACCCGCTGCCCCAGCTGCGCGAGCGCTGCCGCCAGGTTCACGGACGTGGTGGTCTTGCCCACCCCGCCCTTCTGGTTCGCCACCACGACCACCCGGGTCGAGGTCGGCCGCTCAGCGATGGGGCGGGACGCCGCGTCCTGACGGGCCAGCACGCTGTGCTCGGCCGCTCGTGCGAGCGGCGTCGTCTCGTCGTGCAGGCTCGGGACGCCGGCGGCGAGGTCGGCCGCGGTCGGGACGGGCGCCGGGCGGGACGGTGTTTCACGTGAAACCACGCGGAGATCTCCTCCGGTCGGAATGGGACGAGCGGGCGCGGGGGAGCGCCTGGTCAGGCCGACGTGCGGCCGGTCAAACGTACTCGGGACTCGCGCAGACGCACGACCCGGACCACGGTGCTCGGCGGATCGACCACGCCGACACCGACCTGGAGGACCTCGGGCTCCGACGCACCGCTGCGCGCCCAGGACGCCGGGCGCACGGCCTCCACCTCCTCCGAGGCCCGCGCACCCTTCAACGCCAGGACCTCCCCGCCCAGGCGAGCCAGCGGAAGGCTCCAGCCCATGAGACGGGGGAGTGGGGCGACGGCGCGCGACGTCACCACGTCGGCCCTGGCCGGCGCGTGATCCTCGGCGCGGCCACGGGCGACGACCACACCGGTCAGGCCGAGGGAGTCCGCCACCTCGCCCAGGAAGACCGTCCGGCGCTCCAGCGGCTCCACCAGGGTCACCCGCAGGTCGGGGCGGGCGATGGCGAGGACGATGCCGGGCAGCCCCGCACCGCTACCGACGTCGACGACGTGGACCCCCGGCGCCAGCAGCTCGGTGAGGACCGCACAGTTCATCACGTGCCGATCCCAGAGCCGATCGGCCTCGCGAGGCCCGATGAGACCCCTCTCCACCCCGGCCGTCGCCAGCAGCTCGACGTACGCCGCAGCGAGCGGCAGGCGGTCACCGAACAGGCGTTCCGCGGCCCCGGGCACGTCCCCGCCGGCGGACGAAGTCACCGCAGGGGACTCAGCGCGGGGGAAGGATGACCACGTGGCGACGCGGCTCGGCACCCTCGGACTCCGAGACCAGCCCCGCAGCGGCCACGGCGTCGTGGACGACCTTGCGCTCGAAGGCCGACATGGGCTCGAGCGACACGGCTTCGCCCGAGGAGCGGACGGACTCGATCTCCTTCTCCGCCAGCGAGACGAGAGCGGCACGGCGCTCAGCGCGGTAGTCCGCCACGTCCAGCATCAGACGCGAACGCTCACCGCTCTCACGGTGGACCGCCATGCGGGTGAGCTCCTGCAGGGCCTCGAGGACCTCGCCGTCGCGGCCGGCCAGGTGCTCCAGCCCCTCGCCGACGATGGAGACCACGGCCCGGTCCCCCTCGACGCCGATCACGAGGTCGCCGTCCAGGTCGACGATGTCGAGGAGCTCCTCGAGGTAGTCCGCAGCGGTGTCGCCCTCGGCCTCGAGCCGCTGCGCCCGGGACGGGCGGCCCGGGGCGTCCGTGCCGCCGTCGTGCTCCGGGGTGGGGGAGTCGCCGGCGTCGAGGTCGGCGTCGACCGGGGAGTCGACCTGGGAGGGGTCCGTGGCCATGGGGGCTCCTGCGCTGTCAGGGCCGCCGGGACGGGCGACCGGGTTACGGGACGGAGAAACGGGGTCCGCCCGGGGGCGGACGGCGCTCAGCGCCGCTTCTTGGACTTCTGGGGGTGCTTGCGCGGCGGCGTCGACGCCGACGGTTTGGGAGCGTTTGCGCTGGTTCGCGTCCGCTCGCTGCGCGTCTGTCGCTTGGGCTGCTGACGCCCCGTGGGGGAGCCGGGCGCCGGCGCGTCGGACTCCACGACTGCGGTCGTCGTCCCGCCGGTCTCGGTGACCGGGTCGACCACACCACCCTTGCGGAGCTTCTTCTCGCGCTCCCGCTCCTCCTTGGCCTTGAAGGCCGGAGTGCCGGGGGCGGGGTTGCGACGGATGATGTAGAACTGCTGGCCCATCGTCCACAGGTTCGTCGTGGTCCAGTAGACGAGGACGCCGATCGGGAACGCCACGCCACCGATGGCGAAGACGGGCGGGAGCACGTAGAGGAGCATCTTCTGCTGCCGGGCGTACGGGCCGTTCAGCGCCTCGGGCGGCATGTTCTTGCTCATCAGCTGGCGCTGCGTGAGGAAGGTCGTCGCCGTCATCGCCAGCACGAGGACCACGGCGAGGATGCGCACCTCGATCCCACCGGGTTCCGGGTTCACCAGCGTGCCGGCGATCGGGATCGACCCGAACAGGTCGGCGTTGCCGAACTGCTCGGCCTGGACAGCGTCGAGCACGCCACGCGGCTGACCCTTCGAGGCCCGGTCGATCATGCGGAACAGCGCGAAGAAGATCGGCATCTGCACCAGGAGCGGCAGGCAGGAGGCGAACGGGTTGGTGCCCGTCTCCTTGTACAGCTTCATCGACTCCTGGGCGAAGCGCTCCCGGTCGTGGCCGTACTTCTTCTGCAGCTCGCGGATCTGCGGCTGGATCAGCTGCATGTTCCGGCTCGAGCGGATCTGCTTGACGAACAGCGGGATCAGCGCCGCGCGGATCACGATCGTGAGGCCCACGATCGACAGCAGCCAGGAGGCACCGCCCGCGGGGTCCAGGAAGGTGCTCAGCACGGTGTGGAAGCCGACCATGATGAACGAGACGACGTAGTACAGCGGCGTCATGATGAAGCCGCCGATGGCACTGAAGAACTCGATCACGTCAGGCTCCTGGGGTGCGGGGGACGGCCGCGTGCTCGGCGCGGACGGGGACGGGGTCGTAGCCACCGGCGGCCCACGGGTGGCAGCGCAGCAGACGGCGGGTGGCCAGCCACGTGCCGCGGAGGCTGCCGTGCTCGCTCACGGCGCCGAGCGCGTAGGCCGAGCACGACGGGTGGTAGCGGCACACCTCCCCGTACAGCGGGCTGATCACCGCGCGGTAGAGGCGCAGCAGGGCGACGAGCACGTGCCTCACGCGGAGCCCCCGACCTCGCCGGCCCGGCGCAGGCAACGGTCGACGTCACGGCCGAGGTCGTCGTACGACGCTGCGGCCGACGCGGGCAGCGCCCGCACCACCAGCCGTGTCGAGGGGGACAGGCCGGAGAGGCGTTCGCCCACCAGGTGACGCAGCCGCCGCCGCACGCGGTTGCGCACCACGGCCCCGCCGACGGCTCGGCTGACGACCATGCCGACCCGGACGGGCCCGGACCCGTCACCCGGGGCGACGTGGAGGACGACGGTCCTGCTGCCGCAGCGACGGCCGCCCCGCACCGCGGCGTCGAACCCCGCGGAGCTCGTCAGGCGGTTCGCTGCGGGGAGCACTCAGACCGACAGGCTCTTGCGGCCCTTGCGGCGGCGCGAGGACAGAATCGAGCGGCCGGCGCGGGTCCGCATGCGCAGGCGGAAGCCGTGCACGCGGTGGCGGCGGCGGTTGTTCGGCTGGTACGTGCGCTTGCTCACGAGGATCTCCGTTGTCGGTGCGTGGTGCGAGGAAGGGCGCCGACCGTGATGGGCTGGGTGCTGGCTGCACCGGGCGCCCGGACGCACCACTGCGACGACGACCGCGGACGGACCGGCACCGAGCAGGACGGCAGGCACCCCTGGCACGGGGCGTGGTCCACCACGGTACGCGGCGGCGGAAAGGAGGGTCAAACCTCCGTCGCCCCGGTGCCGGGGCAGCCGTCCGGCGGGTCGCCGGCACGGGCGCCGAGCCTGTGGATGACGCCTTGCTCCGCGTCGAGCCTCCTTGTTAGGTTCGACGCCTTCGAGGTTCCCCCGACCCACCGGCCGACGCAGCCAGAATCCGCGTCACGACGGGCTGTCTCGAGAGTCAGACGCCCCCTCGACGGTCGTTGCACAGCCTGTGGAGAAGGTTGTGCAGAATACGCCGAGGTGGTCACCGCGGAGCCCGATCCGGAGCCGCGGGTGGAGCCAGACCCGACGAGGAGAGCCGTGGACGACGAGGCCGACCTGGACACCGTGTGGAGCAGCATCCTCGCGGACCTCGAGCCCAACCAGCGGGCCTGGCTGCACGCCAGCGCACCGGTGGTGCTGCAGAAGAACACCGCCGTCGTCGCCGTCCCGAACGACTTCACGCGCGACCGGCTCGAGAGCCGCCTGCGCACCAACCTGGAGGAGCGGCTCTCGCACGTCCTCGGCCGCGACATCCGCATCGCGGTGACCGTCGACCCCGACCTCGAGCGGGACGACGACGGCGACGGCGACGAGCCGATCGTCGTCGTGAGCGGCAACCCCGGGTCGACGAACGGCTTCGACGACATGTCGACATCTCGACCGACCTCCCGGCACGCCGACCTGTCCGGGCCGTCGGCCGCCCGGGGCTCCGACAGCACCCGGGAGACCGACGACCGGTTCGACCACCGAGCCGACGACCGCGACCGCGCCCGGGCCCGGGCCGGGCAGGACGCCGTGGTGGTGTCGCTGGACGAGTCCCGCCAGCAGCGCGCCGGCACCCACCCCGAGCCCGGGACCGGGCCCCGGACCGACGCCCTCGGAGACCGCGCGCCGGAGCGTGCCGCCGACCGGCAGACCGAGGCCGCCGACCTGCGGGCCCGCAACGCCGCCCACGAGACGCGGCTCAACCCCAAGTACACGTTCGAGAGCTTCGTCATCGGCTCCTCGAACCGGTTCCCCCACGCCGCCGCCATCGCCGTCGCCGAGGCCCCGGGCCGGGCGTACAACCCGCTGCTCGTGTACGGCGACTCCGGGCTGGGCAAGACCCACCTCCTCCACGCCATCGGCCACTACGTGCGCAACCTCTACCCGCGCACCCGGGTCCGCTACGTGTCGAGCGAGGAGTTCACCAACGAGTTCATCAACGCGATCCGGGAGAACCGCGCCGACCGCTTCCAGCGGCGCTACCGCGAGGTCGACGTCCTGCTGATCGACGACATCCAGTTCCTGGAGGGGAAGACCCAGACGCAGGAGGAGTTCTTCCACACGTTCAACACGCTCCACAACAACAACAAGCAGATCGTGCTGACCTCCGACCGCCCGCCGAAGCGGCTCGAGGCACTGGAGGACCGCCTGCGGAACCGGTTCGAGTGGGGCCTGATCACCGACGTCCAGCCGCCCGACCTCGAGACCCGGATCGCCATCCTCCGCAAGAAGGCGGCCATCGAGGGCCTCACGGTGCCGGCCGACGTCCTCGAGTTCATCGCGAGCAAGATCCAGACGAACATCCGCGAGCTCGAGGGCGCCCTCATCCGCGTCACGGCCTTCGCGAACCTGAACCGGCAGCCCGCCGACCTGACGCTCGCCGAGATCGTCCTCAAGGACCTGATCCCGGAGGGTGGGGAGCCCGAGATCACCGCGGCGACGATCATCGCGCAGACCTGCGGCTACTTCGGCGTCTCGATCGAGGACCTGTGCGGCCCCAGCCGCGGCCGCCACCTGGTGCAGGGCCGGCAGATCGCGATGTACCTGTGCCGGGAGCTCACGCCGATGTCCCTGCCCCAGATCGGCCAGGAGTTCGGCAAGCGCGACCACACCACGGTCATGTACGCCGAGCGCAAGATCGGCCGCCTGCTCGCCGAGCGACGCTCCGTCTACAACCAGGTCACCGAGCTCACCAACCGCATCAAGCTGCAGGCCCGCAGCAGCTGAGCCAGCAGCCGGCGCCGGCGTGGGCCGCCTCGTCCTCCACAGGGACCTGTGCGCCACGCCGGGCGACGCGACCCGGAGCCTGTGGTGGACCGACGAACCACACGCCCACGGCCTCCGGGTCCACACGATCGTGTAGTTCCACCCCGGCCGGATCCACAGGGTCCCCCACAGGCTCCGACGGACACGTGGCCCGGTGCTGCGGCGCACCGGCGAGTTCTCCACAGTTTCCACCGACGCTATGACGACGAAGACCCCGTACATCGACCTGCGAGAGCGGAATCCCCGAACGGACCGCGCCCTGTGGACAAGCGACTCGCCATGGCAGGATCGTGAGCCCCGCGACCGCACGAGACGGTCCGCGAGTGCACCCGAGGAGGACTCGTGAAGTTCCGTGTCGAGCGCGACGTGCTCGCCGACGCCGTGGCGTGGGCGGCCCGCAGCCTGCCGGTGCGGCCCAGCGTCCCGGTCCTCGCCGGCCTGCTGATCGAGGCGGCGGACGACGGGCTGCTGCTGTCGACGTTCGACTACGAGACCTCGGCCCGCGCCAGCCTCGACGCCGACGTGAGCGACACCGGCACCGCGCTGGTGAGCGGCCGGCTCCTCGCCGACATCTGCCGGAGCCTGCCCGCGAAGCCGGTCGAGATGGTCCTGGACGGCTCCCGGGTCCAGCTCACCTGCGGCTCCGCGCGGTTCAGCCTCCAGACGATGCCGGTCGAGGACTACCCCTCGCTGCCGTCGATGCCCTCCGCGACCGGGACGGTCGCCAGCGACGCGTTCGCGCACGCCGTCGCCCAGGCCGTCACCGCCGCGGGCCGCGACGACATGCTGCCCGTGCTGACGGGCGTCCGCGTGGAGATCGAGGGCTCCTCGATCGCCCTGCTCGCCACCGACCGCTTCCGGCTCGCCCAGCGCGAGCTCGGGTGGGACCCCCACAGCCCGGACGAGTCCGCGGCCGCCCTGGTCCCCGCCAAGGTCCTCGGTGACACCGCGAAGTCGCTGACCGTCGGCTCCGAGGTCACCATCGCCCTGTCCACCGGCGGCGCGGGGGAGGGGATCATCGGCTTCGAGGGCACCGGACCCGGCGGCGTCCGCCGGACGACGACCCGACTGCTGGACGGGGAGTTCCCCAAGGTCCGCAGCCTGTTCCCCTCCGAGCACCTCACGACCGCCCGCGTCGACAAGGCCGAGCTCGTCGAGTCGGTCAAGCGCGTCGCCCTGGTGGCGGAGCGCAACACCGCGGTCCAGCTCGCCTTCGGTGACGGCGTCCTCACGCTGGACGCCGGGTCGGGCGACGAGGCGCAGGCCTCGGAGTCGATCCAGGCCGACGTCACCGGAGAACCGCTCACCACGGGGTTCAACCCGCAGTTCCTCCTCGACGGGCTGACCGCGATCGACGAGCCGGTCGTGGAGCTCGCCTTCACCCAGGCCTCGAAGCCGGTCGTCATGAGCGGGGTGCCCCGCGACGGTGACGGTTCGGAGGCCGCGGCGGCCCCGGGCGGCCCGTCCGACTTCCGCTACCTCCTGATGCCGCGCCGCCTGCTGTCCTGACCCGCCCGGCGGCCACGTCACCACCCGCGGCACCACCCGAGACACCTCCGACAGACCCCGACACACCTGGGAGAGCGCGCGTGCAGATCGGCATGATCGGCCTCGGCAAGATGGGCGGCAACATGGTCGAGCGGCTGCGCGCCGCCGGCCACGACGTCGTCGGCTACGACCGCGACCCGTCCCTCTCGGACGTCGGCTCGCTCGACGAGCTCGTCGAGCGGCTCGAGGCGCCGCGCACCGTGTGGGTGATGGTGCCGGCCGGCGGGCCCACCCACGACACGGTCACCGCCCTCAAGGACCTCCTCGCGGACGGCGACCTGGTCGTCGACGGCGGCAACTCGCGGTGGACCGACGACCAGGCCCACGCCGCGGACCTCGCGGAGCGCGGCATCCGGTTCGTCGACTGCGGCGTCTCGGGCGGCGTCTGGGGTCGCGAGAACGGCTACGCCCTCATGTACGGCGGCGAGGCCGAGGCCATCGCGCAGGTCCAGCCGGTCCTCGACGCGCTGCGTCCCGAGGGCGAGTTCGGCAGCGTCCACGCCGGCGCGGTGGGCGCGGGGCACTTCTCCAAGATGGTCCACAACGGCATCGAGTACGCGATGATGCAGGCCTACGCCGAGGGCTTCGAGCTGCTCGAGAAGGTCGACGTCGTCGACGACGTCACCGAGGTGTTCCGGTCCTGGCGCGGCGGCACCGTCGTCCGGTCGTGGCTGCTGGACCTCATGGTCGCGGCGCTCGACGACGACCCGGGCCTGTCGTCCATCGCGGGGTACGCCGACGACTCGGGCGAGGGCCGGTGGACCGTCGAGGCGGGCATCGAGAACGCGGTCCCAACGCCCGCGATCACCGCGGCGCTCTACGCGCGCTTCGTGTCGCGCCAGGAGGACTCCCCGGCGATGCGGGCGATCGCCGCGATGCGCAACCAGTTCGGCGGCCACGCCGTCAAGGGCTCCGTGGACCCCGGTGGCGACACCGGGCCCGAGCCCGACGCCCCCTAGCCCGTACGCCGACCCCGCGACCGCCCGTGCACGTCGTCCGCCTCGTCCTCGTCGACTTCCGGTCCTACCCCGAGGTCGAGGTGGAGCTGGGACCCGGTGCCACGGCGTTCGTGGGGCGCAACGGGCAGGGCAAGACCAACCTGGTCGAGGCGATCGACTACCTCTCCCGGCTCAGCTCCCACCGCGTCTCGAGCGACCAGGCGCTGGTGCGGGCGGGCGCCGAGCGGGCCCTGGTCCGCGCGGTGGTGGTGAAGGACGGCCGGGAGGCGACCCTCGAGGTCGAGCTGCACCCCGGCCGGGCGAACAAGGCCCGGGTCAACCGCTCGACCCTGCCCCGCCCGCGGGACCTGGTCGGCCTCGTCCGGACGGTGATGTTCTCCCCGGAGGACCTGGCGCTGGTGAAGGGCGACCCGTCCGAGCGCCGGCGGTTCCTCGACGACCTGCTGGTGCTCCGCGCGCCGCGGTTCGCGGGCGTCCGCTCCGACTACGAGCGCGTGCTGAAGCAGCGCAACGCCCTGCTCAAGAACCTGCGGGCCGGGGGCCACCGGCCCGGGACGGCGTCGGGGGACGCCGCGCTCGGGACCCTCGAGGTGTGGGACGAGCACCTCGCCCGCACCGGCGCCGAGCTGCTGGCCGCGCGCCTGCGCCTCGTCGAGGACCTGCGGGACCACGTCGGCGCGGCGTACGCCGCGGTGGCGCGGGGGGCGACCCGCGAGGACGCACGGATGACCTACCAACCCTCGTTGGAGCTGGACGGCGCCACCGACGTCGACGCCCTGGCGGCGACGCTGCTCGCGGAGGTCGCGCGACGGCGCCGCGACGAGATCGACCGTGCCGTGAGCCTCGTCGGTCCGCACCGCGACGAGCTGCTGCTCACCCTCGGCACCGGCCCGGGTCCCGACGCGGTGCGGCTGCCGGTGCGCGGGTACGCCTCCCACGGTGAGTCCTGGTCGACGGCCCTGGCGCTGCGGCTCGCCTCCTACGACCTGTTGCGCGACGACGGCGACGACCCGATCCTGATCCTGGACGACGTGTTCGCCGAGCTCGACGCCGAGCGGCGCACGCAGCTGGCTGACCTGGTGGCGGGTGCGGAGCAGGTGCTCGTCACCGCCGCGGTGGCCGAGGACGTGCCCCCGGGCCTGCGGGGCCGCCGGCACGACGTCGCCGGGGGCACGGTCAGCGTGGCTCGCGAGGCTGGTCCGGACGTGGGTCCCGGCACGAGACCCGAGGTGGGGGAGGGGGGCGGCGATGGATGACGACGACCAGGACGTCCCCGACGGCCCCGAGGCCGACGGTCCCGACCCCGACGAGGACGAGGACCGGGACCAGGACCGGGACTCCGGGCCCGAGCACGACGTGACGGGTCTCGACCTGGCCCGCTCGCTGATGCGGACGACGCGGGGCCGGCCGGCCACCGGCGGCCCCCGTCGTCCCGGTGGCGGTGGCGGCGGCTCGTGGGGCCGGGGCCGACGCCGGTCCCCGGGCGCCGACCTGCGGGGGACCGGGGCGCACCCGGACGACCGGGACCCCCAGACGGTCGAGGCCACGCTGTCGCGGCTCGTCGCCGAGCACGGCTGGGCCGGCGACCTCCGCGCGCACGGTGCGTTCGCGCGCTGGTCCGAGATCGTGGGCGCGGAGGTCGGTGCCCACAGCCGCCCGGAGGCCTTCACCGACGGCACGCTGGTGGTCGGCACGGACTCCACGGCCTGGGCCACCCAGCTCCGGCTGCTGGCGCCCACCATCCTGCGGCGGCTGAACGAGGAGCTCGGGCACGGCGCGGTGACCCTGATCGAGGTCAAGGGACCCAACCTCCCGTCGTGGACCCGGGGCCGCCGCTCGGTGCGCGGGTCCCGGGGGCCCCGCGACACGTACGGCTGAGCCGGCCCGTCGCGGCGGCCGGCCCGCGAGGGTCTTGACAGGAACGCCCGGGGAGCCCGTCAGACGGCTCGGAGAGCCGTCGACCCGTACCGGGGGCCGGAGGCGGCGCTCCGCGGCGGCCTCAGAGCCGTTTCCGGGCCGCTGAGGGCCATCCGAGCGGTGCGCCACCCTGCCTCCACAGGCGGTGTGACGTGTCTGAGGCCCTCAGACGCGCTAGGATCGCTTCGGAGTCGCAGGTGACGAGACCGCCCGGGCGAGCCCGGCGCGGCGGACGTGCCGCGACTCTTGTCGTGCCGGAGGCGAGGTCCGGCCCAGCGAGAAGAGGTCGGCCCAGGTGCCCGAGATCGACGACGTCCCGAACGACGCCCCCGACGAGCCCACGGACGAGGCCGTCGTCCCCGTCCCGTCGGGCTCGGACAACCGCGTCACGGCGGACTACGACGCCTCGGCGATCCAGGTGCTGGAGGGCCTCGAGGCGGTGCGCAAGCGCCCGGGCATGTACATCGGGTCCACGGGCGAGCGCGGCCTGCACCACCTGATCTGGGAGATCGTCGACAACGCCGTCGACGAGGCGCTCGCCGGTCACTGCGACCGCATCGTCGTCACGCTCACCGAGGACGGCGCCGTCCGGGTCGAGGACAACGGCCGGGGCATCCCCACCGACACCGCGCCCGGGCAGGACATGCCCGCGGTGACGATGGCGCTGACGATGCTGCACGCCGGCGGCAAGTTCGGTGGCGGCGGCTACAAGGTCTCCGGCGGTCTGCACGGCGTCGGCGTCTCCGTCGTCAACGCGCTGTCGTCGCACCTCGTGGTCGAGGTGAGGAACCGCGGCCACCTGTGGCGCCAGTCCTTCAGCCTCGGCGTCCCCGACGGCGACCTCGAGCAGGTGCGCGCGCTGGAGGACGGCGAGGGCACCGGCACCACCGTCACCTACTGGCCCTCGGAGGAGATCTTCGAGACCGTCGTCCACCACCGCGAGACGATCACGCGGCGCATCCGCGAGATGGCCTTCCTCAACAAGGGCCTCGAGATCGTCGTCCGCGACGAGCGGCCCGCCGCGGCCGAGGTCGTGGACGTCGTCGACGAGGAGCCGATGGACGCCGAGTCCGACGCGGTCGCGAAGGGCGGCGACGCCCCCCAGCGGGCCGACGACGGCAGCGCCGTGGAGTTCGTCTTCCGCTACGACCGCGGCCTCGTCGACTACGTGGAGCACCTCAACAAGCGCAAGGACCACGCCAACCCCACGGTCATCTCCTTCGAGGCGGAGACACCGGGCGACGTGGAGAACCACATGAGCCTCGAGGTCGCCATGCAGTGGAACACCAGCTTCACCGAGTCGGTCCACACCTTCGCGAACACGATCAACACCCACGAGGGCGGCACCCACGAGGAGGGCTTCCGCTCCGCGCTGACCTCCCTGGTCAACACCTGGGGCGAGACCTGGAACCTGATCAAGAAGGGTGAGCGGGTTTCAGGCGACGACGTCCGCGAGGGCCTCACCGCGATCATCTCGGTCAAGCTCGGCGAGCCCCAGTTCGAGGGCCAGACCAAGACCAAGCTCGGCAACACCGAGGCCCGCTCGTTCGTGCAGAAGATCATGTACGACCAGCTCGGCGCCTGGCTGGAGCAGAACCCCAACGAGGGCCGCGACATCGTCCGCAAGTCGCAGGCCGCGGCCCACGCCCGGGTCGCGGCGCGCAAGGCCCGCGACCTGGCCCGGTCCCGCAAGGGCCTCCTCGGCGGCGGCGGACTGCCCGGCAAGCTGTCGGACTGCCAGTCGACGAAGCCCGAGGAGTGCGAGGTCTTCATCGTCGAGGGCGACTCGGCGGGCGGGTCCGCCCGCCAGGGCCGCGACCCCCGCATCCAGGCGATCCTCCCGATCCGCGGCAAGATCCTGAACGTCGAGAAGGCCCGCATCGACAAGGTCCTCGGCAACGCCGAGGTGCAGTCGATCATCTCGGCGCTCGGCACGGGGATCCAGGAGGAGTTCAACCCCGACAAGCTGCGCTACCACAAGGTCGTGCTGATGGCGGACGCCGACGTCGACGGCCACCACATCAACACGCTGCTGCTGACGCTGCTGTTCCGCTTCATGCGCCCGCTGATCGAGCACGGCAACGTCTACATGGCGCAGCCCCCGCTCTACCGGCTGCGGTGGAACAAGCCCCACGAGCACGAGTTCGTCTACTCCGACTCCGAGCGCGACGCCCTGCTGCGCGCCGGCCAGGAGGCGGGCAAGAAGCTGCCGAAGGAGAACCCGGTCCAGCGGTACAAGGGCCTCGGCGAGATGAACGCCAAGGAGCTGTGGGAGACCACCATGGACCCCGACCAGCGGCTCATGCTGCAGGTCACCCTCGACGACGCCGCCCACGCCGACGAGATCTTCTCAATCCTCATGGGCGAGGACGTCGAGCAGCGTCGCGGCTTCATCCAGCGCAACGCCAAGGACGTCCGCTTCCTCGACATCTGACGCTTCCCGCACCCGACCCCACCGGAGGTCGAGGTGCGAGCAGCGTGCGCTTGTACTGAGCTTGTCGAAGTGACGAGCCACGAGACCCCGTGAGACGAGAGACCACTTCATGACCGAGTCCCAGACCCCGCCCGGCGGACGCGTCGAGCCCGTCGAGCTGCAGACCTCGATGCAGCGCGCCTACATCGACTACGCGATGGCCGTCATCGTCGGTCGCGCGCTGCCCGACGTCCGCGACGGGCTGAAGCCCGTCCACCGGCGCGTCCTCTACGCCATGTGGGACGGCGGCTACCGCCCCGACCGCGGCTTCTCCAAGTGCTCGCGCGTCGTCGGCGACGTCATGGGGCAGTACCACCCGCACGGCGACACCGCGATCTACGACACCCTCGTGCGGCTCGCGCAGCCCTGGGTGATGCGGGCGCCGCTGGTCAACGGCCAGGGCAACTTCGGCTCGCCGGGCAACGACGCCGCGGCGGCGATGCGGTACACCGAGTGCCGGATGGCGCCGCTGGCCATGGAGATGGTCCGCGACATCGACAAGGAGACCGTCGACTTCCAGCCGAACTACGACGGCCGCTCCTCCGAGCCCGTCGTCCTGCCCAGCCGGTTCCCCAACCTGCTGGTCAACGGCTCGGCGGGCATCGCGGTCGGCATGGCGACCTCGATCCCGCCGCACAACCTCCGCGAGGTCGCGGCCGGCGCCACCTGGGCGCTCGAGCACCCCGACGCCACCCGCGAGGAGCTCCAGGACGCCCTCATCGAGCGCATCAAGGGGCCGGACTTCCCCAACGGCGCCCTGATCGTCGGCACCCAGGGCATCGAGCAGGCCTACCGCACCGGCCGCGGCTCCATCACCCAGCGTGCGGTGATCGACGTCGACGAGGACGCCCGCGGGCGTACGACGCTCAACATCACCGAGCTGCCGTACATGGTGAACCCGGACAACCTCGCGCTGAAGATCGCCGAGCTCGCCGACTCCGGCAAGGTCCAGGGCATCGCCGACGTCCGCGACGACACCTCCGACCGCACCGGTCAGCGCCTCGTCGTCGTCCTCAAGCGGGACGCCGTCGCGCGGGTCGTGCTGAACAACCTCCTCAAGCACACCGAGCTCCAGACCAACTTCAGCGCCAACATGCTCGCGCTCGTCGACGGTGTGCCCCGCACGCTGTCGATCGACCAGTTCATCTCCAACTGGGTCGAGCACCAGCTCGAGGTCATCCGACGGCGCACCGAGTACCAGCTGCGCAAGGCCGAGGAGCGGGCGCACATCCTGCGCGGGCTCGTGAAGGCGCTCGACGCGCTCGACGAGGTCATCGCGCTGATCCGGCGCTCGCCCGACGTGGCGGAGGCGCGGGCCGGCCTGATCGAGCTGCTCGAGATCGACGAGCTGCAGGCGACCGCCATCCTCGACATGCAGCTCCGCTCGCTCGCGGCGCTGCAGCGCCAGAAGATCATCGACGAGCTCGCCGAGATCGAGGCGACCATCGCCGACCTCAAGGACATCCTGGCCAACGTCTCCCGCCAGCGCCTGATCGTCGCCGAGGAGCTGTCCGAGATCGTCGAGAAGTACGGCAACGACCGCCGTACGCAGATCATCGCCGCGGCCGGGGACATGTCGATGGAGGACCTCATCCCCGACGAGGCCCTCGTCGTCTCCATCACCCGGGGTGGCTACGCCAAGCGGACGCTCGCGGCGGCGTACCGGACCCAGCGGCGCGGCGGCAAGGGCGTGCGCGGCGCCTCGTTGCGCGGCGACGACGTGGTCGAGCACTTCATCGCGACCTCGAACCACCACTGGCTGCTGTTCTTCACCACGCAGGGCCGGGTCTACCGGACCAAGGCCTACAACCTGCCGGAGGCGTCGCGCGACGCGAAGGGCGGCCACGTCGCCGGGCTGCTGAGCTTCCAGCCCGACGAGCAGATCGCGCAGGTGCTGGCGATCCGCGACTACGCGCAGGCGCCGTACCTGGTGCTGGCGACGCGCAGCGGTCTGGTGAAGAAGACGCGGCTCGCCGACTACAACTCCCCGCGTCAGGCCGGCGTCATCGCGATCAACTTCCGCGAGGACGACGACGAGCTGATCGGGGCCGAGCTGGTCGACGGCGCCGACGACATCCTGCTCGTCTCGCGCAAGGGCCAGGCGATCCGCTTCCGCGCGGACGACACCCAGCTGCGCCCGATGGGCCGGGCGACGTCGGGCGTGACGGGCATGAAGTTCCGCGCCGACGACACCCTGCTGTCGATGTCCGTCATCCGCGCGGCGCAGGTGGCCGCCGAGGTGGCCGCCGGGCTGGACGAGGACACCTCGGCGGAGGACACCCCGGAGGTGCCCGACGCCCCGGCGACCTCCGTGGACCCGGCGCTGGTCAAGCCCCAGTACGTCTTCACCATCACCGACGGCGGGTTCGCGAAGCGGAGCCGCATCACCGACTACCGCCTGCAGTCCCGCGGCGGCCTCGGGATCCGGACGATGCAGCTCTCCGACTCCGACCGCGGGTCCCTCGTGGGCGCCTTCATCGTGGAGGAGGGTGACGAGATCCTGTCGATCACCCAGGCCGGGCAGGTCGTGCGGACGCCGGTCGACGAGAACCTGCGGCCGACCGGCCGGACGACCATGGGGGTCCGGTTCGTCACCCCCCGCGGCAACGACGCCGTCGCCGTGGTCGCCCGCTCCGTGGAGGCCGCCGTCGTCGAGGAGGCCACCGGCGAGCCGGCGGACGACGCGTCGGACGAGCTCACGAATGCGGACGGCTCGGCCCCGGATGCAACAATCGGTGACTCGACCGGCGACGACGTCACCCAGGACACCGGGGACGCCACCGAGGACGACGCCACTGTGGAGGATGAGGACTGATGGCTGCAGGTCGCGACGACCGGACGGCCCCGCCCGGGCCGGGACAGCAGACGGCGCAGCGTCCTCCCCGGCCGCCGGCGCCCACTCCGACGCCCGCCCCGCAGCAGCGGTCCGCGGCGCAGCAGCCGTCGGCGTCCGCGCCGACGCAGCCGACGCCGGCGCGCGACGAGGGTCGCGAGGACACGGCGGTGCGCCCCTTCACCCAGCGCGTCGCCGCCGCGGTCAGCAGCGCCGCCCGGCCCCCGCAGAAGGGGGAGTCCCGCGGCGCGGGTGCCGCGCTGGTCACCGGCGAGAACCGTGCGGTGCAGCCGCGCCGCAACGCCCCCGGGCGGGCGCCGCGCCGGGCGCGGCTCCGGCTGACCCGCGTCGATCCCTGGTCGGTGACCAAGACGTCGTTCCTGCTGTCGATCGCCTTCGGGATCGTGACCCTGGTCGCCGTCCTCATCGTCTGGTCGGTGCTCGGCGCCGCCGGCGTGTGGGAGTCGATCAACGCCACGGTCGCGAGCGTGCTGGACGGCGAGTCCGCCTCCGGCTTCGACGTCGAGAACTACGTGGGGACGTCCCGGATCCTCGCCTTCACAACGCTGGTGACGATCCTCAACGTCTTCCTCATCACCGCCGTCGCGACCCTCGGCGCGTTCATGTACAACCTCGCCGCCGCCCTGCTCGGCGGCATCGAGGTCACCCTGGCGGAGGACGAGAAGTAGGCCGCCACGGCCGGCGCCACAGCCCGAGATGGCCCGCCCCGGGCCCGTTTTGGGGCGGCTCGGAACGGTGCGGTAGTGTCACCGCCTGGTGATCGACGGCGCATCGCGCCCGGTCCCGGCGGGCCTATAGCTCAGACGGTTAGAGCGCTTCCCTGATAAGGAAGAGGTCACAGGTTCAAGTCCTGTTAGGCCCACCCTCGTCGTGTCCGCACCACGCACCACCGCCAGCACCACCCCAGCACCGGGAGCCCGAGTGAAGAAGCTGATGGTCCTCGTCCTCGCCGGCATCGGGGTCGCGTTCGCGAAGAAGAAGTACGACGACGGCCGCGCCGAGCAGGCCCTGTGGGCCGAGGCGACAGACCCGGTCGCCCCCGCTCGCCGCTGACGTACCCTCCACCCACCGCACCCTGCGGGGCCTTGGCGCAATTGGTAGCGCACCTGCTTTGCAAGCAGGGGGTTAGGGGTTCGAGTCCCCTAGGCTCCACCGACCCGGTCGGTCTCCTGACCGGCGGTCCTCACGTCCTCCTGTCCTGCTCCGAGCGGTCTGTGGAAAGGCTGCTGGTGGGGGCCGAAGTTCCCCTACCCTCGAACCAGCGACGACGCCGGTGCACGCCGGTCCGGCACCCGCCGTGGCGTCCAGGACCCACCGGGGAGGCGACATGCGCGGGCGCGGCAAGGACGACCTCGGCCGGGCGGACCGTCGCGGGGCCACCGTGCAGCGGGCGGTCACGGAGCGCCGGTTCGTCCTGGTCGCCGCCGGTCTGCTGATGCTCGCGGTGGGTGTCTTCGGCTACGTGCTCGGGGACGTGCCCGTCAGCACCGCCCGCACCCTGCTGCCGCTGCAGCTCGTCACCCCGCGGACCTTCGGGTGGCTCCTGTCGGCCGCGGGGGCGGTCACGCTCGGCCTGGCCGTGCAGCCCACGACGGTGCGCCTCGGCTACGGCGTCGCGGTGGGCTGCTTCGCCGTGATGGGGGCGTGGTTCCTCATCGGCTGGGTCAGCCACCCGGCCGCCGACACGCGTCCCCTCGCCTCGGCCGCGCTGTACCTGTTCCTGACGGGCGCGCTGGTCGTGCTCGCCCGCACGCCGGGTCGCTCCGACCGCTGAGCCCGGGCCGGGGGGCGTTCGTAGACTCGGAGACGTGTCCAGCAGCGTGCTCCGAGGCGTCCTCGCCCCCCGGCTGCTGCTCGCCCACGCCGTCGCGCTGGTGCTCGTCGCGATCGCCGTCGCCCTCGGGTTCTGGCAGCTCGGCGCGTGGACCGCGGAGCGCGAGGCGCAGGCCGTCGACCTCACCCAGGAGACGCCGCAGCCGATCGCGGACGTCGTCGGCCCCGACGACGGGTTCCCGGCCGACGCCCTGGGTCGTCCGCTCAAGGTGAGCGGCTCCTGGGTGCCCGACGGGAGCCTGACGATCACCGGCCGCGGCCCGGCGAGCGACGAGACCGGGGACGGCGTCTGGGCGGTGACGCCGGTGGCCGTGGACGGCGCCGGGGCCGAGCTGCTCGTCGTCCGCGGGTGGGCGCCCTCGGCCGCGGACCTGCCCGAGGCGCCGAGCGGGCCGGTCGACCTCGTCGTCCGCATGCAGCCCTCGCAGGCCGACGCCGCCCTGGTCGATCCCGACCCGGGCGACCGGGAGCTGCCCCAGCTGCGGATCGCGGACGCCGTCCAGCTCACCACCGCCGACCTGTACGGCGGCTACGCGGTCGCCGCGGAGCCCACCGCCGGGCTGGAGCCGGTCGAGGTGCCGGCCACCGAGGAGGTCGGTACCTTCACCGGCCTGCAGAACCTCCTGTACGCCGTCGAGTGGTGGGTGTTCGGCGGGTTCGCCGCCTTCGTGTGGTGGCGCTTCACCCGGGACGCCGTGCAGGCCGCGCGGCTCGACCCCGACGCCGACTCCGACGCCGGCCCCGACGTCGGCCCCGAGGTCGACCCCGAGCTCGATCCCGGGACGGCGCGGGTAGGTTCGTCGTCGTGAGGGGCGCGCTGCTGAGGTACCGGGTGATGGCGTCCGTCGTGGGCGTCCTGCTGATCGTGCTGTTCTTCGTCGCCACCCCTCTGTCCAACTTCGACGGCAGCAGCATGTGGAGATTCATCCCCGCCACGCCGGACTGGGTGACCCCCGGCAGCCCGGTGCAGGAGTTCGGGGCGTCGGTCAGCGAGATCCTGGGCGTGCTGCACGGCTGGCTCTACATGATCTTCCTCGTCTGCGCGTTCCTGCTGGCCCGGAGGGCCGGCTGGGACCTGACCTTCACCCTCGTGACCCTGGTGATGGGCACGGTCCCGGTGCTGTCCTTCTGGGCCGAGCACCGCGCCACCCGGCGGGTGCGGCACGAGCACGCCGACGAGCTCGTGGCGCCCGCCCGTCCGCCGGTGGCCTGAGCCCGTGACCGCGCCGCGGACCGCCTTCGTCCTCGGCGGCGGCGGGGTCCTCGGCGCGGCCGAGGTGGGGATGCTCGGCGCCCTGCTCGACCGCGGTGTGGTCCCCGACCTGGTGCTCGGCACCAGCGTCGGCGCGCTCAACGGGGCGCTGCTGGCCCAGGACCCCGTCCCGGCGGTCGTCGAGCGGCTGACCGCCCTGTGGCGGGAGGCCGCCACCACCCGCGACGTGTACGGCGACGGCCCACTGGCGACCGTGCGCCGCGCGGTCGTCACCGGCACCCACCTCTACTCCGCCGACCCGTTGACCCGGCGCCTGCGCACCGAGCTCGGCGACGTGCGCCTGGAGGACCTCCCCGTCCCCCTCGAGGTCTGCGCCTCCAGCATCGAGCGCGCGGCGGAGCACTGGTTCACCACCGGCCCGGTCGTCGACGCGGTGATCGCCAGCGCCGCCGTCCCGGGACTGCTGCCGCCCGCGCGGGTGGGGGACGAGCACTTCCTCGACGGCGGCATCACCAACTCGATCCCCCTCGGCCGGGCCGTGTCGCGGGGCGCCACCCGGGTCTTCGTGCTCCAGGTCGGTCGGATCGACCGACCCCTGACCGTGCCGCGACGGCCGTGGGAGGTGGCCCGGGTGTCGTTCGAGATCGCCCGGCGCCACCGCTTCCACCGCGAGCTCGCCGAGGCGCAGGACCCGCCGGGCCGGGTGGAGGTCCACGTCCTCCCCGCCGCCGGCACCTCCGAGAAGGACGACCGGCTGCTGTCGCACCGCGACTTCACCGACGTCGCCGACCGCATCGAGGCCACCCGCATCGCGGCCGGCGCCTACCTCGACGACGCCGGGGTGCGGGCGTGAGGTCCGCGCTCGTGGTCGTCGTACGACGGACGGTGCTCGCGCCGTTCGTGCTCGCCCTCACCGCGCTGCTGTGGGTGACCCTGCCGCTGTGGCTGCTCCTCGCGGCCGTGGTGTCACCGTTCGTGCCCGGGCACTGGCGGGCGCTGCGGCTGTTCTGGCTGGGCTTCGTCTACGCGACGTGCTCCTCGGTGATGCTGCTGGTGATGTTCGGGTGGTGGGTCGCGGCGGGCTTCGGGGCGCGGATCCGGACGCCGTACTGGGAGGGCGTCCACTACGACCTGGTGGAGGGCCTGCTGTGGGCCTTCTACCGCGCCGCGCGGCGGGTCCTGCACCTCGACGTCGTCACCGAGGGCCCGGCGCCCGACGCGCACCCGGGGCGGCCGCTGGTGGTGTGCTGCCGCCACGCGGGGCCGGGGGACTCGTTCATCCTCATGTACGCCCTCATGCACTGGTACGCCCGCGAGCCGCGCGTGGTCCTGAAGAACACCCTCGCGTGGGACCCCACGATCGACGTCGTCCTGAACCGGCTGCACGCCCGGTTCATCACCCCGAACCCCGCACCGGGGGCGGACCTCGAGTCGCAGATCCGGGGGCTCGTCGACGGGCTGGACTCCAACGACGCGTTCGTGATCTTCCCCGAGGGCGGCAACTTCACCGCGCAGCGGCGCGCCCGCGCCATCGAGCGCCTGCAGGGGCTCGGGCTCCACGGGATGGCGCAGCGGGCCGCCGACATGGAGCACGTGCTGGCGCCCCGCCCCGGCGGGCTGACGGCCGCGCTGGACGCCGCCCCCCTCGCGGACGTCGTCTGGGTCGCGCACACCGGCCTCGACCACATGCTCGGCGTCGCCGACATGTGGCGTGAGCTCCCCATGGACAAGCGGCTGGTCATGCGGTGGTGGCACGTGCCGAGCCACGAGGTGCCGACCGACGCCGACGAGCGCATCACCTGGCTCTACGACTGGTGGGACCGCATCGACGACTGGATCGACGACCACCGCCCCGAGCCGCTGCGCTGACGCGGGGAGCGGGGGTCACGGGACGACGAACGGCCCGCCGCGGGTTCGCGGCGGGCCGTCCGTGGGGTGGAGCTGTGGTGCGAGCGGTGCGGGTCGTGCGTCAGCGCTGGTCGGGGTCCGACACGTCGACCTCGGTGGCCGGGTGGTCGGGGTCCGTCACCGGGTGAGGGGCGTCGGCGGAGTCCGAGGCGGCCTCGGCAGGGTCGGCGCCGGCGGTGTCGTCCTGCGTGCCGGCGGCCGGGGTCGGCACCGGGCGCGGGGCGGGCGGCGGGGGCGTCGGGGTGTACGACGACTGCCAGTTGTCCTCGCCGGAGCTCCGGAGCTTGCTGAACACGACCGCGCCGATGCCGGCGAGGAGGCCGAGGACGAGCAGCTTCTTGAGCTTGCTGCCGCCGCCCTTCTGCGCCTTGGTGGCCTCCTTGCGGAGCTTCTTGGCGGTCTTGCCCGCCAGGTCGCTGCGCTCGTCGGCCTTGGTGGCCAGGAAGGCGGCGCCGGCGGCGGCACGCTCGGCGGCGGACGCCTTGGCCTCGGCGACGTGCGGCGCCGCGACCTCGCGGGCGTGCTCGACGTGCGGGCCGGCCTTGGCGCGGGCGAGGTCGGCGTACGGCCCGACGTTCTTCTTGGCCGACTTGCGGGCCTTCTTCGCCTTCTTGCGGGCGTCCTTCACGTAGGGGTCGGCCGCGGAGCGGGCGTCGTCCACGCGCGACTGCGCGGCGGAGCGGGCGTCGTCGGCGACGCTGGAGGCCCGCTCACGCGCGGCCTCCGACAGGTCGGCGGCCTTATGGCGCGCCTCCTCGAGCACCGGGGTGGCGGCCTTGCGGGCCTCCACGCTCAGCTCGGTGGCCTTCTCGACCGCCTTCTCGCGGGCGTCGGCGAGCTTCGGGCGGACGGCGTCGGCGAGGTCGCTCGCCTGCCCCTTCGCCTGCTCGAGCGGGGACTTCTTCGTACGCAGACCCATGGGCCCTCCTCGGTGACGTCGGTGGCTGCCTAGATCATGCCGTACCCCACCGCACCGCGGACGCTCGCACCTTGTCGTGCGTGGGAGGATCGCGGCGTACTCGTCGCGCCCCGAACCGGGCGCGGCCCGCGCATCGAGAGGACGACATGGTTGACGGCACCGCCACCGCGACGCTCAGGACGAACAAAGGCGACATCGTGGTGAACCTGTTCGGGAACCACGCCCCGGCCACGGTCGAGAACTTCACCGGCCTCGCGTCGGGCACGAAGGAGTACAAGGACCCGAAGACCGGCCAGACGACGACCGGCCGGTTCTACGACGGCCTCGGCTTCCACCGCGTCATCGACGGCTTCATGATCCAGGGCGGCTGCCCGCTCGGGACCGGCACCGGCGGTCCGGGCTACCAGTTCAAGGACGAGTTCCACCCCGAGCTCTCCTTCGACCGCCCCTACCTGCTCGCCATGGCGAACGCCGGGCCCGGCACCAACGGCTCGCAGTTCTTCGTCACCGTGGGGCCCACCCCCCACCTGACCAACCGGCACACGATCTTCGGCGAGGTCGCGGACCAGGCCTCCCGCGAGGTCGTCGACGCCATCGCCACGACCCCGACCGGGGCGATGGACCGCCCGAAGGACGCAGTCGTGATCGAGTCGGTCGAGATCAGCTGACCGAGCCCACCCCCTCGCCCGGGGCGCCCGCCGGGCCGGCCTGCTACCGGCACCCCGACCGCGAGACCTGGATCCGCTGCCAGCGGTGCGACCGGCCCATCTGTCCCGACTGCATGCGCGACGCGTCGGTGGGCTTCCAGTGTCCCGACTGCGTCCGTGAGGGCGTGAAGGCGACCCGCAGCGCGCGGACGCCGTACGGCGGGACCCGGCCGGGCAACCCGACGCTGACGACGGCGGTCCTGATCGGGATCAACGTCGTGGTCTGGCTGGCGCTCCTGGTGACCGGCGGTCGGGGCGGGCGGCTCTACGAGCTGCTCGCCCTGATGCCGGACGGCCTCTGCCGCTCGGTGAGCGCCCCGTCGGACTACTACCCGTCGATCACGTCGTCGGGTGCCTGCGCCCAGCTGAACGGGGACGGCGACTGGGTCGCCGGCGTCGCGGGCGGCGCCCCCTGGCAGCTGGTGACGTCGATGTTCACCCACGTCGAGTGGTGGCACATCGCGTTCAACATGCTGGCGCTGTGGGTGATCGGCCCCCAGCTCGAGCTCGCGCTCGGCCGGGCGCGCTTCGTCGCGCTGTTCCTGCTGTCCGGCCTCGCGGGCTCGACCGCGGTGCTGTGGCTGTCCGACCCGCTCGGAGGCACCGTCGGCGCCTCCACCGCGGTGTTCGGGCTCTTCGGCGCCCTGCTGGTCGTCGGCCTCAAGGTGGGCGGCGACGTCCGGCCGATCCTGACGCTGCTGGGCATCAACGTGCTCATCACCGTCGTCGGCAGCAGCTTCATCTCCTGGCAGGGGCACCTCGGCGGTCTGCTCGGCGGCGTCGCCGTCGCCGCGGTCCTCGTGTACGCCCCCCGCACCCGCCGCACGACGTACCAGGTCGCGGGCCTGGCCCTCGTCACGCTGGTCCTCGCCGGGCTGATCGTCGCGCGCGTCCTGCTGCTGGCCTGACCGGTCCGGTTGCTCCCAGGCGCCTCTGGGGTCTCTGGGGTCTCTGCTGTCCCCGCCGCCCCGCGCGCCCCGGCTGTCTCGGGCGTCCCGGCTGCCTCTGGTTTCACCAGCCGGCTGGTGAAACCCCCTCCGGGCTGACGAAACTTCGTCAGCCCAGACGGGGTTTCACGGGTCGACCCGTGAAACCCCAGCTCGGCACGTCGCGAGTTGTCCACAGGGTTGTCCACCGCTGTGGAGGAGTTACACCGGTGTAGTCCTCCACAGGTTCATCCACCGCTGTGGAGAACTACACCGCTGTGAGACGGGCGGGTGGGGTCACTCCCACTTGGTGGCGAAGGTGAAGCCCACGGCCATGAAGGCGATGCCGACCATGAGGTTGAACTGGCCGAGGTCGTTGAAGACCGGGATCGCGGAGAGGTCGTCGGTGATGACGTAGAACGTGCAGATCCACAGGAGGCCCACGAGGAAGCAGCCGAGCATCCCCACCACGACGCCGCGGCCGCGGCCGAGCGGGGTCGACTTGTGGGCGAGCACGACCAGCCCGACCATGATCAGGCCGAAGCCGATGAGGTAGTTGTACTGGCCGAGGTCACCCATGAACGCCGGGCCGCCGGGCTCGGCGCCCGTGCCGTCCGGGCGGACCCGGAGGTAGTAGAAGACCAGCCAGGCGATCCCGCCGAGCGCCATCACGGTGCCGAGGACGAAGCGGGGCGAGCGCCACACGCGGCCGCTCAGCGGGTCGTTGCCGGAAAGGTTCAGCTTCTCCTGCTGGGGACGGCGGGCCGACCGCGCCGCCTTCTTGTCCGCCACCTTGTCGGCCTTCTTGTCCACCCGTGCGTCCGACCCGGCCGTGCGGCCGGCCTTGGCGGGGTTGCCGGAGGCGCCCTTGCTGGTCGCCGTGGTGCGCTTCACGGGGGCCGCCGCGGCCGCCGGGGTCGTGGAGCCCGTGGGGGTCTCGTCGTCGGTGGTCTTGTCGGCCTTCTCGTCGGACATGCCTGGGTGACTCCTCGGTGCGGCGGCGGGCGGCGGGGTACGGCGCGGCGCGCTCCGGCGCCCTGGGCGCACGTCACACCCGTGCGGCTAGCGTAGTCGTCGTGCCAGCCGAACCCGAGAAGCCCCCGAAGACGGGCCCGGAGCCCGACTCCGGGTTCTCGGACGGCCCAGCGACCCCGAGGCGGTCGGGTTGGCGCTGGGCGACCCCGCTGGCCCTCGCGGTCTGCGGGGGACTGGTGGTGACGAGTGCCGCCAACAGCGACGGCACCGACCTCCGCCCGGGCCGGTACGCCGACCTCGGGTCGGTGGTGCGCGCCGAGAACCGGGAGGTCGACGCGCTGCAGGACCGGGCCCGCGACCTGACCGAGGAGGTCGCCGACCTGGGCAGGGCCGGCGGGGACCGGACCGCGCGTCGTTACCGCGACCGCTCCGCCCGCGTCCGGGGGGTCGCCGGCCTCGAGCCGGTCACCGGGGAGGGCGTGACCGTGACGCTCGCCGACGCACCCGACGAGGTCGCCGAGACCTCCGAGATCGAGCCCAACCGCCTCGTCGTCCACCAGCAGGACCTCCAGGCCGTCGTCAACGCGCTGTGGCGCGGCGGGGCGGAGGCGATCACGCTCGAGGGCCGGCGGATCGTGTCCACGACCGGCATCAAGTGCGCCGGCAGCGTCGTCCAGCTGCAGGGGCTCGTCTTCCCCGAGCCGTACACGATCGAGGCTGTCGGCCCGGCCTACGACATGGTCGCCTCGCTCGACGCCGACGACGCCGTGACGTCCTTCCGGGTCGACGCCGCACGACCGGACGTCGCCGTCGGGTACGACGTGCAGCTCGACAGCCTGCTCACCGCACCGCCGTACGAGGGCGTCGTCACGACCTCGTACGCCGAGCCGATGGACTAGAGCCCCACGCCCTAGCCGAGGGGCCCCGCTCCGGGCCCACCACCGGGACCGCCGCCGACCGGACCGTCTGCGCCCGGCCCGTTGGCGCCGTTCCCGTTCCCGTTGCCGCCGCCGTTGCCGCCGCCGTTGCCGCCGCCGTTCCCGTTTCCTCCGCCGTTGCCGTTGCCCCCGCCGTTGCCGTTGCCGTTCCCGTCGCCGGGCGGCTCGAGGGTCTCGTCGTCCTCGGGGGGCGGCTCGTAGGCCGACACGAACAGCACGACCTCGGAGTCCTGGGGCGCCGGGGTGAAGGCCTCCGGGGACATCCGGACGACGGTCCCCGCGAGCTCCGTGCTCTCGGCGTCGATGGCGATCGTGACCGTGAACCCCTCGGCCTCGACCGCCTGCTGGGCGGTCTCCTGCTGCTGGCCCACGACGTTCGGGATCTGGTTCTGCCCGTCGGAGACGTTGACGGTCACCTCCGTGCCCTCGGTGACGGTCTCGTCCGCCTCGGGGTCGGTGCTGATGACCTCCCCCTGGTCCTCGTCGGAGTCGACGACCACGAAGGTGGGGTCGAGGCCCGCGCTGCGCAGGGTCTGACGGGCGGCCTGACGGCTCTGCCCGACGACGTTGGGGACGTCGACGTCCGGCGGACCCTCGGAGATGACGAGGGTGACCTCCGTGCCGAGCTCGACGTCCTCGTCGCGACCGGGGTCCTGGCTGATCACGCGGTCGGCCGGCACGTCCGGGTCGGGCTGGTAGTCGGGCTCCGCGACGCCGAGCTGGGCGTTGCCGAGCTCCTGGCGGGCCCGGTCCTCGGTCATGCCGACCACGTTGGGGACGGTCACGGGATCGGGCTCGCGCTCGAACAGGCGGGGCGCGAAGTAGGCGCCGACCCCCACGAGGGCGATGAGGAGCAGCGCCAGCAGCACGAACCAGGCCGTCCGGGCGCGGGAGCTCTCCTCCCTCTCCTCGAGGGGTCCGCCGGTGGCGGCCATGCTCGCGGTGGAGACGTCCTGAACGGGGGGAGGCGGCGGCGCCACCACCACCGCAGGCGCCTGCACCGGCCGGCCGGCCAGGTAGCGCTCGATGTCCGAGCGCATCGCGGCCGCGCTCTGGTAGCGGTCCTCGACCCGCTTCGCCAGCGCCTTCATGACGATCTGGTCGATCTCCGGGTCGAGGTCCTCCTCGAACTGCGACGGCGGCGTCGCCGGCTCCCGGACGTGCTGGTAGGCGACCGCCACCGGGCTGTCGCCCACGAACGGCGGCCGTCCGGTGAGGAGCTCGTAGACCAGGCAGCCGGTGGAGTACACGTCGGAGCGGGAGTCGACGGTCTCGCCGCGGGCCTGCTCGGGGGAGAGGTACTGCGCGGTGCCGACGACGGCCGCGGTCTGGGTCATCGTCGAGGACGCGTCCGAGACGGCGCGGGCGATGCCGAAGTCCATGACCTTGACGTCGCCGGCGGGGTTGAGCATCACGTTACCGGGCTTGATGTCGCGGTGGATGATCCCCGCGCGGTGGCTGTAGTCCAGCGCCGACAGCACGCCCGAGGTGATCTCGAGGGCGCGCTCGGGGAGGATCTTGCGGCCCTCGGAGAGCACCTCACGCAGCGTCCGGCCCGCGACGTACTCCATGACGATGTAGGGCTGGGCGACGTCGCTGCCGTCGGTCGACAGCTCCTCGCCGGTGTCGTAGACCGACACGATCGCGGGGTGGTTCAACGAGGCCGACGACTGCGCCTCGCGCCGGAAGCGCGCCTGGAACGTCGCGTCGCTCGCCAGGTCGGTGCGCAGCCGCTTCACCGCGACCACGCGACCCAGACGGGAGTCCGTGCCCTTGCGCACCTCGGCCATGCCACCCCGGCCGAGCAGCTCACCGAGCTCGTAGCGCCCGCCGACGACGGGACCGCCGGAGGACCCGGTGGGGGTCACGGCCCGCCGCCCGGCTCCGGGGCGATCGGCCCCGACCCCTGGCCCGGGCCGGTGGTGCCGCTCGCGTCCTCGGACAGGTCCTCGGGGTCCTCGATCTCCGGGTCGGTCGCCGGGTCCTCCGTCGGCTCCTCGGGCGGGGTCTCGGTGGTGGGCGGGGCCTCGGTCGTCGGCGGGGCCTCGGTGGTGGGCGGGGCCTCGGTCGTCGGGGGCGCCTCGGTGGTGGGCGGGGCCTCGGTCGTCGGGGGCGCCTCGGTGGTGGGCGGCGGCTCCTCCGAGCTCGGCTCCGGGGTCTCCGGCTCCTCCGTCTGCTGGGTGTTCCGGTCCGACGGTCGCTCGGTGGGCTGCTCCGTGTCGTCGTTGCCGCCGAACACGAGCGCCAGCACGAGGACCGCGAGGAGCGCCGCGGCCACCAGGACCGCGACCGGCAGCCAGGCCGGGACCTTCTTCCTCCGCCGGTCCGGAGCGCGCTCGTCGGTCGTCGTCGTCCGGTACGCCGAGGGCGGCGGCGGCACCGGTCGCTGCGAGGGACCGTCGGGGTCCACCTGGGTCGCCGAGGTCGGCGCCCCGGGACCCCCGGCGCCACCGGCGGCCGGGTTCGCCCCGGTCGCGGGCATCACGGACGTGCGCTCGTTGACGTCGCCCCCGGCACCGTCGTCCCGACCGGCCGCTGCGGCCAGCCCACCGGCGGCGAGCCCGGCGGCGCCTCCGGCGAGGGCGGCCCCCGCGACCCCGGCGCCCCGGGCGCCCCCGGCACCGGCCCCCACAGGACCAGTGGCCCCGGCGGGCCCGGAGTACGACGCGGGGTCGCGCAGCGCGCGGGCGAACTCGAACCCGTCGGCGTAGCGCTCCTCGGGCTTCTTCGACAGCCCACGCGTCACCACGGCCGCGAGGTCGGCCGGCACGAAGTCGGGCAGCGACGGGACGGGCTCGCGGAGGTGCGCGAGCGCGACCGACACCGAGGACTCCCCGGTGAAGGGGCGTCGTCCGGTGAGGCACTCGAAGGCGACGCACGACAGCGAGTAGACGTCGGAGGCGGGCGTGGCCTGCTTGCCCTCGGCCTGCTCGGGCGCCAGGTACTGCGGGGTGCCCATCACCTGACCGGTCTGCGTCAGCGCCACCCCCTCGGCGGCGCGGGCGATGCCGAAGTCGGTGATCTTGATCTTCCGGTCCGACGTCACCAGCAGGTTGGCGGGCTTCACGTCGCGGTGCACGATCCCCGCGGCGTGCGCGGCGCCGATCGCGTCGGCGGTCTGCGCCAGCAGCTCGACCGCCACGGGCGCGGGCATCGGCGCGTCGGGGCGCAGCAGCGCCGACAGCGGCTGCCCGTCGACGTACTCCATGACCAGGTAGGGCCGGGGGCTCGCCGACCCCTGCCGGGGTGCGCCCTCGCCGTAGTCGAAGACGCCGGCCACGCCCGGGTGCTGCAGGCGGGCGGCGTTGCGGGCCTCGGTCTCGAACCGGGTGCGGAAGCCGGCGTCGTCGGCGAGCTCGTTCTTCAGCAGCTTCACCGCGACCCGGCGCCCGAGGGTCTCGTCGGTCGCGAGCCACACCTCGCCCATGCCGCCGGTGGCGATGCGGGAGTCGAGGCGGTAGCGGTGCGCGTCGTCGGCGTACCCGTCGGAGGGGTGGGGGACCTGCTGGCCGGTGTCCCCGGGGCCGCCCGTGCCGTCGTAGCCGCTCACTGGTCGATCACCGCCTCGGTGACCGCGCGGGAGATCGGGCCGCCCAGGGTGCCGCCGGCGATCTCCTGCTGGCCGCCGGGCGCCTCCACCAGCACGGCGACGGCGACCTGCGGGTCCTCGGCGGGCGCGAAGGAGACGAACCACGCGTACGGCGGCCGGCCCGGGGCGCTCTCCGCGGTGCCGGTCTTGCCGGCGACGTCGATGCCGGGGATGGCGGCGGGCGTCGCCGTCCCCACGCTGACGGTGTTGACCATCATCTCGGTGATCACCTCGGCGGTCTCGGGGCTCGTGGCCTCGGACAGCTCGCTCGGGTCGGTCCGGTCGAGGACGTCGAGGTCGGGGGAGCGGACCTCGTCGACGACGTACGGCTTCATGACGGTCCCGTCGTTGGCGATGCCGGCGGCGACCATCGCCATCTGCAGCGGCGTCGCCGCGACGTCGGACTGGCCGATGCCGGACAGTGCGGTCTGCGGCTCGTCGAGGTCGCCGGGGTAGCGGGACTCGGCCTGCAGCGGCAGGTCGTCGAGGTAGGAGGAGTTGAAGCCGAACTTCTCCGCCTGCTCCTGCATGTCCTCGACGCCGATCTCGTCGGCCAGCGCCAGGAAGGTGGTGTTGCAGGACTGCTCCATCGCCTGCGTGAACGGGATGTCCCCCGACCCGCAGTCGCGCCCGCCGTTCTCGACCGAGATGTCGGTGAGCGGCAGCTGGTACGACGGCCCGCCCGGCACCGGGTCGTCGGCGGAGGTGGCGATGTCGTTCTCCAGCGCCGCGGCCGCGGTGACGAGCTTGAAGGTCGACCCGGGCGGCAGGGTGGTCTGGATCGCCCGGTTCAGCAGCGGCTCGTCCTCGCGTGCGTCCAGCTCCTCGAAGGTGTCGTTCAGCGCGGCGAAGTCGTGGTCGGCGAAGCGGTTGGTGTCGAACGAGGGGGAGGAGACCATCGCCAGCACCTTGCCGGTGGACGGCTCGATCGCCACGACCGCGCCCTCCGTCGAGGGGCCCAGCGCCTCGAGGCCCTCGTACGCCGCGGTCTGCGCGCCGTCGTCGAGCGTGAGCTCGACGGACCCGCCCACGGGCTCGGAGTTGGAGACCATGTCGACCAGCCGGGTCACGAACAGCCGGGAGTCGTCGCCGGAGAGCACCGAGTTCTGGGTGCGCTCGATGCCGGTCTGGCTGAAGTAGGAGAAGTAGCCGCTGACGTGGGCGTACCGGAAGGGCGCGAGGTACTCGCGCTGGTACTCGAACTCGTCGTCGCTCGGCACCGACGTCGCGATCGGCTCCCGGCCGACCAGGATGTCGCCGCGCTCGCGGGCGAAGGTGGCGTCGACGACGCGTCGGTTCGACGGGTTCGCGTTCAGCTCGCCGGCCTCGACGTACTGGATGACGGTGGCGTTGACCATCAGCGCGCCGAAGAGCAGCAGGCAGAAGACGGCCAGGGTGCGGATCGGGCGGTTCACAGCTTCACCACCTGGGTCTCCTCGGCGTCGGGTTCGGGGTCGGGCTCCGTGCTCAGCATCGACGGCAGCGGCCGGCGGGCCTGGTCGGAGATCCGCAGCAGCAGCGCCACGATGACCCAGTTCGCGACCAGCGACGACCCGCCGTACGACAGGAACGGGGTGGTCAGGCCCGTCAGCGGGATCAGACCGGTCACGCCGCCGACGACGACGAACACCTGCAGCGCGAAGGTGACCGCCAGGCCGGTGGCCGCCAGCTTGCCGAACCCGTCACGGCAGGTCACGGCGGTGCGCAGGCCCCGCTCCACGATCAGGCCGTAGCAGACGATGATGGCCATGACCGCCGTCAGGCCGAGCTCCTCGCCGATCGCGGCGAAGATGAAGTCGGAGTTGGCGTACGGGATCAGCTCGGGCCGGCCGTTGCCGAAGCCGCGGCCGATGAGACCGCCCCAGCCCATGCCGAACTGGGTCTCGACGGACTGCCGGCCGAGGTCGTTGGTGCCCTCGCCGTAGAACGCGAACGGGTCGAGCCACAGGTCGAAGCGCTGCCGGACGTGGCCGAACGCCTGGTAGCCGGCGAACGCGCCGGCGGCGAACAGGGTGCCGCCGACCACGAGCCAGCCGGGCCGCTCCGTGGCGACGTACAGCATGACCAGGAAGAGGCCGAAGAACAGCAGCGAGGAGCCGAGGTCGCGCTGGAAGACCAGGATGCCCAGGCTGACCAGCCACATCGCGAGGATCGGGCCGAGGTCGCGCCCGCGGGGCAGGTCGACGAACAGCAGGCGACGACCGGCGAGCGCCAGCGCGTCGCGGTGCAGCACGAGGTAGCCGGCGAACGTGACGACCAGCAGCACCTTGGCGACCTCGCCGGGCTGGAAGCTGAAGCCGGCGACGTTGATCCAGATCCGGGCACCGTTGATCTCGGTGCCGATGATCGGCATCAGGGGCAGCAGCAGCAGGACGATCGCCAGCAGCCCCGAGGTGTAGGTGAACCGCTGCAACGTGCGGTGGTCGCGCAGCAGCAGCAGGGTGGCGAGGAACAGGACGACGCCGAGGGCCATCCAGATCAGCTGCTGCTGGGCGTAGTCGTCCTTCTGGCCGATCTCGCCGTACGTGAGGTCGAGCCGGTGGATGACTGCGAGGCCAAGCCCGTTGAGGGCGGCCACGACGGGCAGCAGCACCGGGTCGGCGTACGGCGCGACGAAGCGGACGACCAGGTGGCAGGCGACGATCATCACCGTCAGCCCGCCGCCGTAGGTGAACATGTCCGCCGGGATCTCGCCCTCCATGCCGAGGCCCACGGCGGCGTACGCGCCGAGGCCGACCAGGAGGGCCACGACCAGGAGGAACAGCTCCGCTCCTCGCCGGCGGCGGTGGACGAACTCACCCGACCCGGTGCCGGTGGCGGCGTCGGTCCGGCTCACGTGGTGCCCCCCTGCTGGCCGCCCGAGGGCTGGCCGGTGGGCTGCTGGCTGGGGTCGCTGCTCGGGTCCTGGCTCGGGTCGCCGCTCGGGTTCTGGCTGGGGTCGTCCTCCGGCGCGAGACCGCCGCTGCCCTCGCCGTCGGAGCGGCGGGTCGCGAGGTCCTCCACGGTGGCGCGGGCGTCGTCCAGGTCGTCGGCCTCGATGCCGTTGCGGACCGCCTGGGCGTCGGTGGAGGGCAGCTCGTCGAGGGGGACGTCGCTCTCCTCCAGCGGGCTGGACAGCGTCACGCCGGGGACCTCGGCGTTCAGGCCGCGATAGATCGTGACGACGCCGTCGGAGTCCCCGACGTAGTACTGCGACTGGCTCCAGGACCACAGCGCGGCGCCGGCCGCCCACAGCAGCCCCACGACCACGGCGGCGACCAGGAGCCGGCGCAGCCAGAGGAACCGGCGCGGGGGTCGCGGGGCGTAGCGGGCGCGCTCGGGGTCGATGGGGTCCGAGGAGATGGCGTCGGGGGCCTCGGGCGGGAGGTCCCGCTCCTCGGTCGTCGTGTCGCCGCCGGAGCGGTGGCCGCGGAACAACCCGATGGAGCGGGTCTGGCCGCCGCCGCGCCGCGGGAGCTCCGCGGCGGCGCCGACCAGCAGCGGCGTCAGCGCGCCGTGCTCGTCGACGGCGGCCGAGCCGGGCTCGGGTGGCAGGTCGACGGGGACGACGTCCGCGACGACGCAGGTCACGTTGTCCGTGCTGCCCGCCGCGAGCGCGGCCTGCACCATCTCGAGGGCCGCGGAGTCCGGCGTGCCGTCGGCGAGGATGCCCAGCATCGTGTCGTCGTCCAGGACGCCGCAGGCGCCGTCGCTGCACAGCAGCAGGCGGTCGCCGACCGCGAGGTCGACGACGAACAGGTCGGGCTCGGGGTCCCGCATCCCGTCGAGCGCCTTGAGGATCAGGTTGCGGTGGGGGTGGGTCCGGGCCTCGGCCTCGGTGATGCGTCCCTCGTCGATGAGGCTCTGCACGAAGGTGTGGTCGCGGGTGAGCTGGGTCAGGGTCCGCGAGCGCATCAGGTAGGCGCGGCTGTCCCCGACGTGCGCGACGCCGACGCGGGTCCCGTCGAACAGGGCGACGGTCGCGGTGGTGCTGGTGCCGTTGAGGGCGGGGTCCTCGTCGACGAGCTCCGCGATCCGGTCGTGGGCGCGGTGCAGGCCCCCGGCCACGAGGCCCAGCAGGTCCTCGCCGGGGGGCTCGTCCAGGCGCCGCAGCTGCGAGACCGCGGTGGACGAGGCGATGTCGCCCCGCGCGCCGCCGCCGACGCCGTCGCAGACCGCGAGCAGCCACGCGCCGGCGTACCCGGAGTCCTGGTTGTCCTTGCGGACGCGCCCGACGTCGGAGACGGCGGAGAACGACAGCCGCAGCGAGCCCGGCGTGACCAGGCCGCCGGCCGACTGCGCGGTGTCGTCGTCGGGGGACGGCGGCACCTCGAGCGGCTCCGTGCGCGGCTGCGGGGCGGCCTGCGCCGGGAGCGGCTGGGTCGGCTGGGGTGCGGGCTGGGGTGGTGCCACCTGCTCGCCGTCGCCCGGGGGCGGCGGGCCGGGGGTGCCCGGGGGGACCGAGGTCATCGGGGCGTCACTTCCTCAGCTCGAGGATCGTCTTGCCGATCCGCACCTGCACGCCGAGCGTGATGGTGGTGGGCTGCGTGATCCGGGCGCTGCCGATGTAGGTGCCGTTGGTGGACCCGAGGTCCTCGACGAACCAGTCGTCCTCGAAGGCCGCGACGCGGGCGTGGCGGGTGGAGGCGTAGTCGTCGTCGAGGCGGATCGCCGCGTCGTTGCCGCGGCCGATCAGCAGCGGCGCGTCGGCCAGCTCGGCGCGCTCGCCGGCGTTGCTGCCCTCGACGACCAGCAGGTGGGTGGGGGCGCCGCGACGTCGCGACGGGCCCTTCGTCGCCTTCGGCGCACGCGCCGCCTTCTCCTTGCGGCCGAGCCGGCCGCGGCCGGTGTCGGGCACGCGGGCGCCGAACATGTCGGAGCGGATCACGGAGATCGCGGAGAGCACGAAGATCCAGAGGATCGCCAGGTAGGCGAAGCGGATCAGGAACAGCGTCAGCTCAGACACGGGGGCCGTCCTCGACCATGACGGTCATCGTGGTGTTGCCGATCTTCACCGTCGACCCGTGGCCGAGGGGGGACTGCGCGACGCGGACGCCGTCGACCGTCATGCCGTTGGTCGACCCGAGGTCGCGCACCGACAGGTGGAGCGGGCTGCCCTGGTCCGCACGGCCCTCGCCGACGCGGAACTCGATGTGGCGGCGGCTGATGCCGGGGTCGTTGATGCGGACGTCGGCGTCGGTGCCGCGGCCCACCACGAGCCCGGGGGAACGCAGCGCGTGACGGGTGCCGTTCACCTCGAGCACCGCCCGGGTGGCGCGGCGGCCGCCCTGGGCCTGGTCGTGCCCGCCGTACCCGCCCTCGCCCTGGCCGTGCTCGGCGTAGCCGTCGGCGGGGAAGTCGTCGCGGCCGGTGACCTTGGCCTGCGCGCGGCTGCGGATGCGGAACCGGCCGGTGGTGAGGTCCTCGGCCGACTCGAACGCGATCGAGACCGGGCCGGGGAAGACGTAGCTCTGCTGCTCGGCGTGCTTGCGCAGCGTGTCCGTCAGCTCGCGGGCCATCGCGGAGTCGTACGGCGCGAGACGCTCCAGGTCGGTCGCGGACAGCTCGACGTGGAAGTCGTTGGGCACCAGTCGGCGGTCGCGGCTGAGGATCTGGGCGTTGTTGTCGACCTCGCGCTGCAGGGCCGCCGAGATCTCCACCGGCTGCACCGCGCTGCGGAAGGCGCGGGCGAAGACGCCCGAGATGGCCTGCTCCAGCTTGTTCTCGAAGTCCTGCAGGCGTCCCATCGCACCTCCTCCTCGTCCTGGTTCCGCGTCATGGTGCCGACCGTCGGGTGAGTCGGGCAGCACGCTGGCGCCCGGGTCGAGCCGGGTCGGGGGCGATCGTATCGGGGTCCGGGTCGTCGGCGCGGGTGCACTCGGCCCGGTTTGGGCATGTCGGAAGCGCTGGGATACTCTCACCAGGCTTCTGGCGCGAGTGGCGGAATAGGCAGACGCGCACGGTTCAGGTCCGTGTGCCCGAAAGGGCGTGGGGGTTCAACTCCCCCCTCGCGCACGTGGTGCGGAGGCCCCGGTCCATCGGACCGGGGCCTTCGTCGTCCCTGCGGGCGGGGCGTGTCGGGCCGTGGTCACAGGGGCCTCACCCGCCTCGGGTTTCACCGGTCGGCTGGTGAAACCCCCTCCGGGCCCACGAAGTTTCGTCCGCCCAGACGGCGTTTCGTGGGCCCGGGGCGTGCGCCGACCAGGTCCGCGCGCCGGGCACGGACGGCGGTCGCGGGGAGGCACGCATGACCGAGGTCACGGGGTGGAACCTGTGAGGAGTCCGCAGCCCGTCACGACCAATCCGTGAGTGGTTCCGGTGTCGAACGGAACTGTGGACAGGGAGGAACCATCACCGTCGCACGCATGGACCAGCCGGACCGCCGGGACAACCGTCGGTCCTCGAGGCCTGCCCTCCGCACGCGGCGGACCCGGCAGCCGTGCCCGGGAGCAGAGCCCGACGGCACCGCCGGGGGGCCGGAGTCGGCCTCCACCGGGGGTCCCGACCTCCGTACGCGGGTCCTCCTGTTCGCGCACCTGTCCCAGGTCGCCCTGACGCTCTCGAGCCTTCCCGCGCGCCGCCGCGACGAGGTGCAGAGCGATCTCGCGGTCCTCCGCCTGGAGTGCGACCGCGGCCGGCTCCGGCCGCAGGTCGTCGACGCCGTCGTCGACTCGGTCCTCGAGGTCCTCACCCCCGCGCTGCCCGAGAGCGCGGCCCGCAGCCTCTCCGATGCCCGACCCGAGCCCGGAGCGGGGTCCAGCCCCGCCGCCGACCCGGTGCCCGACCTCGGTCCCCCCTGCCTGACCTGAGGCGGGCGGGTCAGGTGAGACGGGTGTCACCGCCCCGCGAGCGTGCCGATCTCCTCCCGCCGCGCGACTGATGTCCTGGAGCGTCCCGGACCACCGGGACGCCGGATCTCAGGAGGACACCCGATGAGTCGCGCTGCTGCGACCACCACGCCCCGTCTCACCCACCGCGTCGCCGCCGAGGCCGTCGGCACCGGCTGGCTCGTCCTGATCGGGTGCGGCACCGCCGTGCTTGCCGGGGACGAGGTCGGCTTCGCAGGTGTCGCGCTGGCCTTCGGCCTCGCGGTCGTGACGATGGCGTACGCCGTCGGCCACGTCTCCGGCGGTCACTTCAACCCCGCGGTCACCGTCGGCCTGGCCGTCGCCCGTCGCTTCGCGTGGCGCGACGTGCCGGCGTACGTCGTCGCGCAGGTCGTCGGGGGCACGCTCGGTGCGGCGGTCCTCTACGTCGTCGCCTCCGGCCGCTCCGGCTTCACCACCGCCGACGGGTTCGCCACCAACGGCTTCGGCGCGGACTCGCCCGCGGGCTACAGCCTCCTGGCGGTGGCCGTCGTCGAGACCGTGCTGACCTTCGGCTTCCTCTACGTGATCCTCGGCGTGACCGACCGCCGCGCCCCCGTCGGCTTCGCCCCGCTGGCCATCGGGCTCGCGCTGACGGCCATCCACCTGGTCTCGATCCCGGTCTCGAACACCTCGGTCAACCCGGCCCGGTCGCTGGCGGTGGCCTTCTTCGACCCCTCCGCGCTCGGCCAGGTGTGGCTGTTCCTCGTCGCGCCGGTCGTGGGCGCCCTGCTGGCCGGGGCGACGTACGGGGCCGTCACGGGCGTGCGCCGCGAGGGCACGGACGTGGACGGCGACGAGTCCGAGGCGGTCCGGTGACCCACGACGTGCTGCGGGGCGAGGCGGAGGTGTTCGCCCACGTCGCCCAGATCGCCGCGACCGCGACCGGGCTCAGCGCCCGCGACAGCGCGGACCTGCGCCTGGACCTGCGGCTGCTGCGCGCCGAGCTGGCCCGCGAGCGGCTGCGGCCGGGCGTCGTGGAGGCCATGGTCGAGGCGGTGGCCGAGGTGCTGGTCCCCGTGCTGAACGCCCCCGCGGCCGCGTGCCTCCTGGCGGCGCGGCCGGGGGCACCGGGACGGCGGCTCGCCACCGCCTGAGCGCGCCTTGTTGCGCATTGGTTGCAACAGCGTCATCATGGAAGCACGAGGTGGGGACGACGGTGTCCCTTCCTCCTCCTCGTCGCCGCGGCCGGTGCCGCGGGTGCCGGGCTGGTTCTCAGCCCGGCCGCGGCGACGAGGCCGCCCGGGTCATCCCGGGTCATCCCGGGTCCTCGCGACTCAGACGTCGACGCGCCAGCGCACCGGGTTCCCGCCGGTGGAGTAGTCGAACTTCGAGGTGAACTCGAAGAACCAGACCTGCTCGATGGACTCGCCCCGCGGGACCAGGTACGCCGTGCAGCTGGTGCGGGTCTTGCCGGAGTCGCCGTCCGCGGGGACGAACTGGTTCACCTCGCAGCCGGAGGTGTCGGCGAAGAGCACCGAGGTGATCTGGAAGTCGTCGCCGACCGAGACCGACGTGTGGTTGAGCAGGTTCATGCCCGTCACCGAGCCGTCGCCCTTGTCGAGCATCGTCCAGTCCTGGGTGACGTAGTAGAGCGTGTCGCCGGGCTGCGTGGGGACGTCCGGCGGGAGCTGGGAGAGCGGCTGCTCCTCGACCGAGACGAGGTCGACGGCGTACAGGCCGCGCCCGCCGCCGGTGTAGGGCAGCTCCACCACCGCGGGCTCGTCGGCGTCCAGGACGGTGCCCGGCGGCGTCGGCTCGGAGTCGGCGCTCGGCTCGTCGGACTCCTCGGACGACTCCTCGGACGACTCCTCCGACGACTCCTCCGAGGACCCGTCGGACGCCTCGGCGTCGGGGCTCTCCGCGGACCCGCTCGACGCGGTCCCGGAGGGCTCCTCCTCGGCGTCACCGCCGCCGCAGGCGGCGAGCACGCCGGTGAGCACCAGCAGCGCTCCCGCCGCGGCGGTACGACGCCCGCGCGTCGCTCCTGTCGTCCTGGTCATCCGGCAGCCCCCCGAGTCGACGTCCCAGCGAGGCCACATCCAACCACGTGACCCGCCCGCGACGTCGGGACTCAGCGGGCCCGCAGCGCCTCGACGAGCATGGCCTCCAGCGCCTGGACCTGGACGTCGGCCGACGAGCCCGCCTCGGTGTCCGAGCCGTCGAGCGCGCGGGCGGCGAGGCCGGCCTTCGCGTCGATCAGCTCGGCGATCCGGGCGTCGACCGTCTGCGCGGCGATGATGCGCCACGCGGTGACGGGACGGTCCTGGCCGATGCGGTGGACGCGGTCGATCGCCTGGGTCTGCTCGGCGTCGGTCCACGACAGCTCGGCGAGGACGACGTCCGAGGCGACCTGCAGGTTCAGCCCGACGCCGGCGGCCATGAGCGAGCAGACCACGACCTGCACCTCGGGGTCGCCGGTGAACCCGTCGATGGCGGCCTGGCGCTGCGCCGCGGTCTGGTCCCCGCGGATCGAGCTGTACCGGATCCCGCGGGACGCGAGGGCCTCCTCGGCGGCGTCCATCACGTCGATGTGCTTGGCGAAGAACACGACCTTGCCGACGCTGCGCGCCAGCTGGGCGGTGTAGTCCGCCGCCAGGCCGGCCTTGGCACGGCCGATGCGGCGCATCATGCCGAACACGTTCTCGCCGGTCTTCGAGCCCTCGGAGTCCTTGCGCTCGCTGACCGCGATGGCGTGGACCAGGTCGAGGTCCATCTCGGCCGACGGGGTGCCGCGCGCCGCCATGGCGGCGTCGTAGCGGCCGACCATGCGGGTCGCCAGCTCGCGCTCGGCAGCGGCGATGGAGCGACCGACCTCGCCGTCCAGCTCGACCGGCAGGTCCGCGACCCGGCGCGCCGGGATGTCGCTGGCGACGTCGACCTTGCGGCGACGCACGATGCCCATGTCGATGACGCAGCGGCGGGCCGCTCCGGAGAACTGGTGGTCGATCGGGGTGAGGCCGGTGTCCTCGAGCTTGCCCAGCAGGTACGGCGTGGGCGCCTTCTCGCCGATCCAGCCGAGGAACTGCCAGATCGCCCGGAAGTCCTCGATGTCGTTGATCAGCGGCGTGCCGGTCAGCGCCATCAGCAGCGGCCGGGCGCGGCGCTCGCGGATGCGCTCGGAGAGCCTCAGCACGTTGCGCGAGCGCTGGGAGGAGCGGTTCTTGATGAAGTGGGCCTCGTCGACGACCATCCCGCGGAACCCGAACTCGCCGAGCCAGCCGACGTGCCGGTCGAGGACGTCGTAGTTGACGACCACGATGTCGGCGAACGCGTCGAGGTCGTGGCCGTCGCCGTGGATCGCGGTCACCGGGTGTCCCGGGGTCCAGCGCCGGGCCTCACGGACCCAGCTGGACTTCACGACGTTCGGGACGACGACCAGCAGGGGGAAGGCCTTCGCGGCCCGCGCGGCCAGCAGCGCCTGCGCGGTCTTGCCCAGGCCCGGCTCGTCGGCGAGGAGGAAGGTGCGGTGACCGGCGTCGGCGGCGGCCACGAGCGCGGCCTGGTGCTCCATGAGCTCCGGGCCGGCCGGCGTACGGCGGGAGGCGTCCTCGGGCAGCTCCATCGACGACGCCCGGCCGTCGGTGGCGCGCTCGAAGGACTCGAAGAGGGGTCCGAGCAGCTCCCACGACGCCAGGCGGCGGGCGGGGGTCGGGAGGTCCGTGACGTCGATGTACTCGGGGGTCTGGAACGGGTTCGCGAGCTGGCGGCGCACCACCGAGCGCGGCACGACCTGACGGTCGACGAGGGCGTCGGGGTCGCCGGAGGCGTCGACGGCAGGGCGGTCGTCGGCCACGGCGAGGCCGGCGGACTCGAGCATCTCGCGACGCAGGGCCCGGGCGTCGGCGGTGATCTCGGCGTCGTCGCCGAGCAGGGTGAACAGCGTGCTGTCGGTCGTGGCGGTCTTGGCCAGGATCGTGGCGATCCCGTCGAGGCGCTTGAGCTGCTCGGCGCGGCGGGCCTCGGTCAGCTCGGTGTCGGCCTTGACGCGGGTCCGCTCCTCGCGGGCCAGCAGGGCGACGACCTGGAACGTCGTCCGCTGGTCCGAGTTCAGGTGCCGGCGCTGCGCCCGGGACTCGACCTCGCGCACGGCGCGGGCGAGGACGGGGAGGATGCCCTCCTCGTCGCGGGGCTTGCCGTTGCGGCGCTGCTTGCCGTTGTTGCCGTTGCCGTTGCCGTTGCTGCGGGTGTTCGACCGCGCACCGCCACCCGCACGGTTCTCCTGTGTCCGAGCCACCTGGCTCCTCCTCCGCGTACGCCCGGTCCGTCCCCGAGGTGCTCCCTCGGACGGGCCGTCGTGCGCGGGTCTGGTCGCGGCGCCGAGCCGACGCCTGTTCCTCGCGGGGAGGACTGGGCACGTGGGCCCGCGATGTGCTTCCCCCTGGCGGCACGCCCGCTGCTCGGGCGGCCTCGGCCGACGGCGAACCGTCGACCACCACCGACGATATCACCCGTCCCGCCCGTCCTGCGGGTCGCGACGACGAGCCATGGGGGAGCATGGGGGCGTGGAGCGAACGAGCGGCGCGGACGCCGAGGTCGTCGTCGTGGGGGCCGGGCTGGCGGGCCTGCGCTGCGCCCGGGCCCTGCAGGACGCGGGGCGGGACGTCCTCGTCCTCGAGGCGGGCGAGGTGGTCGGCGGGCGGGTGGCCACCGACCGGGTGGACGGGTTCCTCGCCGACCGGGGCTTCCAGCTGCTGAACCCCGCCTACCCCGCCGTACGACGGTGGGTCGACGTCGACGCGCTCGGCGTGCAGCCCTTCGGCGCGGCCGTCGTCGCCCGCGACGCGGCCACGGGCCGTTCCCTCACCCTCGGTGACCCGCTGCGCGAGCCCGGCACCCTCCCCTCGACGCTGTGGGGCGCCCTCGGCGCCGGCCGCGCGCCCCGCGACGCGGTCGCCCTCGCGCGCTGGGCCGCGCCCCTCCTGCGTCACACCGCTCGCGAGCTGGTGTCCCGCGGCGCCCCCGGCGGCCGGCCGCTGGCCTCCCGCCTCGACCCGGCCCGGGACCGCCCGCTGGCCGAGGCCCTCGACGCCGCCGGCGCCCGCGGCGAGCTGCGGCGGGTGCTGGAGCGCTTCCTGTCCGGGGTGGTCCTCGACGACTCGGGCGCGACGTCGTCGCAGTTCGTCCTGCTCCTGCTCCGCTCGTTCCTGACCGGCCGGCCCTCGCTGCCCCGCGACGGCATGGCGGCGCTGCCCGCGCAGCTCGCGGCACCGCTCGGCGAGCGGGTGCGGCTGGGGTGCTCGGTCGCGGCCCTCGAGGACCGCGGCGGCGCCGGGCCGCTGGTCCGCACCGCCGGCGGCGCCCTGCGCGCCCGGGCGGTCGTCGTCGCCACGGACCCGAGGACCGCCGGGACCCTCACCGGTGTTCCCGCCCCGCGTACCCGCGGCGTCGTCACCTGCTGGTGGGCCACCGACGAGGCCCCCACCGACAGCGCGCTGCTGCACGTCGACGGCGGGGAGCCCGCGTCGGGCCCGGTCGTGAACACCGCCGTCGTCAGCCACGCCGCCCCCAGCTACGCCCCGCCCGGCCGGCACCTGGTGCAGGCCTCGGCCCTCGCGGACCGCCGGGCCGGTCGCGAGCCCGCCGAGGCCGACGTACGACGGCACGCGGCACGGCTGCTCGGCGCCCGGCCCGGCGCGGAGGACCGCTGGGAGCTCGTGGTCCGCCACGTCGTCGACCTCGCGCTGCCCGCGCAGCCGGCGCCGCTGTCGACGCACCGGCCGACCGCCGTCCCGGGACGCCGCGGCCTGCACCTCGCGGGCGACCACCGCGACACCGCCTCGATCCAGGGCGCCCTGGTCAGCGGCGACCGCGTGGCCCGCGCGGTCCTCGCCGAGCTGGGGGCCCCGCGCGGCACGGCCGGGTGACGTCCCCCGCCGGGGACGACCCGCGGCACCGGCCCGGCACCCCCGGCTACCGGCGGCTCAACGCCGCGATGGTGTGCGCCGGGCTCGCGGCGTTCGGGATCCTCTACTCCTCCCAGCCGCTCCTGCCGGCGCTGTCGGCGGACTTCGGGATCGGGGCCGAGACCGCCAGCCTCAGCGTCTCCGCCGCCACCGGCGCCGTGGCGCTCGCCGTCGTCCCCGCCACGGCCCTCGCGGTGCGGCTCGGACCCGTGCGCGCGATGCGCGGGGCCCTGGTCGTCGCGACGGTGCTGACCGCCCTGGGCGCCCTCGCCCCGACGTACGGCGTGCTGGTCGGGGCGCGCGGCGCCGCCGGGCTCGCGCTGGCCGCGATCGTCGCCGTCGCGATGAGCCACGTCGGCACCCAGGTGCACCCGGCCGGGCTGGGCGCCGCGATGGGCATGTACGTCGCCGGCAACTCCATCGGTGGCGTCACCGGCCGTCTGGTCGGCTCGGCGGTGGTCGACCTCGCGGGCTGGCGGTGGGCCACCCTCGCGGTGGCGGTGCTCGCTGCGCTCACGACCGCGCTGTTCTGGTGGGCGCTCCCGGCGGCGGTGCCGACCCCGGCGAGGCCACCCGACGCCCCGGCCGCGGCGAGCACCCTGCGGCTGCTGCGGGACCCGTCCGTGCTCGCGCTGGTCGCCGTCCCGTTCCTGGTGATGGGTGGCTTCGTCGGCGTCTACAACTTCCTCACCTACCGGTTGCAGTCCGCGCCGTTCTCGCTCCCCGCCGCGCTGGCGGGGCTGGTCTTCCTCGCCTACCTCGTCGGCACCGTCACCTCCACGTGGGCGGGCCGCCTCGCCGACACCTACGGCCGCGCCCCGGTGCTGCTGGCGGGCGTGGTGGTGATGGGCCTCGGCGTCGCGCTGACGTTGCCCGATGTCCTCGGCCTGGTCGTGCTCGGCGTCCTGGTGCTCACCGGGGGGTTCTTCGCCGCCCACGCCACGGCCAGCGGTTGGACCCAGGTCGTCGGTGGCGAGCGGCCCGACCGGGCCAGCGCCCTCTACGTCATGGCCTACTACGGCGGGTCGAGCGTCCTCGGCGCCCTGCTCGGCCTCGCCTGGGAGTCGGCAGCCTGGCCGGGCGTGGCCGCGGGGGTCGGCGCGCTCGTCGTCCTCGCGCTCGTCGCCGTGGTCGTGGTCGGTGTCCGCGAGCGCGGGTCGGGGACCGCCTGAGGGCTCCGGTGTGGTCGACTCCCGCCATGCTGCCCGCCCTCTCGCCGGTCGCCGCCGGCGTGGTGCTCGTGCTCGGGCTCGCGCTGCTCGTCGTCGGTGCGGAGCTGGTCGTGCGGGAGGGGTCCGCCCTCGCCACCCGCTGGGGCATCTCGCCGTTCGTGGTGGGGGTGACGATCGTGTCGGTCGGGACGAGCCTGCCCGAGCTGGCGGTCGGGGTGAACGCGGCGCTGGCCGACACCGCCGGTCTCGCGGTCGGCAACATCGTCGGCACCAACCTGGTGAACCTGCTGCTGGTGCTCGGGCTCGCCGCGCTGCTGGTGCCCGTCGACGTCGACGGCCGGACCCTGCGCGTCGACCTCCCCGCGATGATCGGCGCGGCGGTGCTGCTCCTCGTGCTGTGCCTCGACGGTGAGCTGTCGAGCCTCGACGGCCTGCTGCTCACCGGGTACGGCGTGGCCTACCTCGCCGTCGTCGTCGTCCCGACCGTGGCCCCGCAGCTCGTGGGTCCGCGTCTCGCGGCCGCCCTCGGGTCGGAGGACGCGGGCGCGGACCCGGGCACCCACACCGAGGCCGACGCCGACACCAGGGCGGAGGGCAGGCCGGGGCGCCGGGTGCTGGTGCTGGTCGCCGGTCTCGTCGTGGTGGTCGTCGGCTCGGAGATGCTCGTCGGCGGGGCCGTCGAGATCGCCACCACCCTGGGCGCCAGCGACGTCCTCGTCGGGCTGACCGTCGTCGCGATCGGCACCTCGGCGCCCGAGCTGGTGACCACCGTCGTCGGGACCCTGCGAGGCGAGCGCGACCTCGCGATCGGCAACCTGGTCGGCTCCAGCATCATCAACGTCGCGCTCGTGCTCGGGCCCACCGTGCTGCTCGCCCCGGGCCGTATCACCGTGCCGGGGGAGATCCTCGCCGTCGACCTGGTGCTGCTCGTCGCCGTCAGCCTGCTCGCCGTCCCGGCGTTCGTCACCGGGCGGCGGCTCAGCCGGGCCGAGGGCGGCGTGTTCGTCGTGACCTACCTCGTCTACCTGACCTACCTGCTGCGCGAGGTGCTCTAGGCAGGGAGGGACACGCCCTAGGAACGAGCCTCTCCGGAGGGGGGCACCCGGACGTCGACCTCCCAGCCGAGCTCCGCGCCCACGAGCTCCAGCTCGTCGCCGGACCAGAACCGGCCCGGGTCGTAGTAGTTGGTCGGCCGGGCGCCGTCCAGCAGTCCCATCGCGGTGTACGTCGCGGCGACCACCTCGGCGCAGTAGGTCTCCTCGACCCCGGCGGGCCGTCGTACGCGACCGCGGACCCAGCGGCCCAGCAGCGAGGCGGTGTGGGGGAACGGGGTGCCGTCCAGCCGGGCGATGGTCGAGAGCACCGCGGCCTCCATCGCCCCGGTGGCCTCGGGCTGCAGCTGGCGCAGCCAGGCCCGCTGGCCGTAGTCGTCGTGCCAGCGCCGGACGGCGGCGCCGAGGTCGTGGAGCTGGACGCCGCGGTGGTGGCTGCCGGTCCACAGGTCGACCAGACCCCTGCCGAGCTCGGCGTGCCACATCATCGGCGGCATGTCGTCGAGGACGACGGACATCCCGACGTGGTTCACCGGCGCGTTCGTCAGCATGCGGATGGCGTGGTCGGCGCCGCTGGAGCCGCGGAAGAGCCAGAGGTCCCCGGTGCGGGTGAGGTCGAGGGCCTCGTCGAGCTCGAGGCCCTCCGGGCGGAACAGGCGCTGCGTCACCAGGCCAGTCAAGCAGTGCGGACGCCGGCGGCGCGGGCGTAGGTTGGCGCGCGTGAAGGCGTGGAGGTGGCTCGGTCTCGCGGGCCTGGCAGGGGTGGCGGCCACGGGCGCAGTCGTGGCGCGCGACCAGCGGCGGCGCTCGCACCTCACCCCCGACGAGGTCCGCGAGCGCCTGCACGAGCGCCTCGCCGCGCAGCAGGCCGAGGCGCAGACCCCTCCGCAGGACGAGTAGCTCCCGCGCGCCCGGCATCACCGGTGGTCGAGGTGTGAGGGCCGCCAGGCCCGAGCCACGAGACCCGGTGGGTCGTACGTCGGTTCGTACCGTCGGTGGTCGGGCTTGTCGACACCGTCGCGGGGTCTCGTGGCTCCTCGCTGGGGCTCGTCGCACCTCGACCTCCGGTGCCGGTCGGTGGTCGAGGTGTGAGGGCCGCCAGGCCCGAGCCTCGAGACCCGGTGGGTGGACGTCGGTTCGTACCGTCGGTGGTCGGGCTTGTCGACACCGTCGCGGGGTCTCGTGGCTCCTCGCCGGGGCTCGTCGCACCTCGACCTCCGGTGCCGGTCGGTGGTCGAGGTGTGAGGGCCGCCAGGCCCGAGCCTCGAGACC
>NZ_CANLDB010000002.1 GCF_947489365.1 uncultured Nocardioides sp. | reverse complement strand
CGGTGAGACGGCCGACGTCCGTCGAAGGGGGTCTCGACGACGCGCGCTCGCTGCGCTCGCGGGCTGCTCGACCACCGGTGGTCCTATCGGCGCTTGCCGTACGGGGTCTCGCGGCTCCTCGCCAGGGCTCGGAGCACCTCGACCTCCGGCGGTCGTCGAGGTGTGACTGGTCCGTTCCGGTGGTCGAGGTGTGAGTGTCGCGCAGCGACCGAGCCTCGAGACCCGGTGAGACGGCCGACGTCCGTCGAAGGGGGTCTCGACGACGCGCGCTCGCTGCGCTCGCGGGCTGCTCGACCAGCGTGGGTCGGGTCGGGTCGGCGTTCGTCGTACGGGGTCTCGTGGCTCCTCGCCAGGGCTTGGAGCACCTCGACCTCCGGTGGTGGTCGAGGTGTGAGTGTCGCGCAGCGACCGAGCCTCGAGACCCGGTGAGACGGCCGACGTCCGTCGTAGGGGGTCTCGACGACGCGCGCTCGCTGCGCTCGCGGGCTGCTCGACCACCGTGGGTCAGGTCGGCGTTCGGCGTACGGGGTCTCGTGGCTCCTCGCCAGGGCTCGGAGCACCTCGACCTCCGGCGGTGGTCGAGGTGTGACTGGGCCGTTCCGGTGGTCGAGGTGTGAGTGTCGCGCAGCGACCGAGCCTCGAGACCCGGTGAGGTCGGTGGGGTCTGCATCGCTGGTGGTGAGGCGGGTACTCGACGGGGTCCCCGAGCCCGACCAGGAGCGAGATGTCCCCGAGCACCCCACGGTCCGCCGACCACGAGCCCACCACCGGTGAGCTGCTGAGCCAGCTGTCCGAGCAGACCTCCACCCTGATCCGCAGCGAGATGCGGCTCGCGCAGGCCGAGATGACCCAGAAGGCCAAGCGCGCCGGCATCGGTGCCGGCCTGCTCGGCGCCGCCGGCGTCATCGCGCTGTACGGCGTCGGGACCCTCCTCGCGACGATCATCATCGCGCTGGCGCTCCTCGTCGACCTGTGGCTGTCGGCGCTGATCGTCACGGCCGTGCTGTTCGTGGTCGCCGGCGTCGTCGCCGTCCTCGGACGCGGGCAGGTCCAGCAGGCCGTCCCGGTCGCGCCCGAGCACACCGTCGACAACGTCAAGCGCGACGTCGCGACCGTCAAGGAGGCCCGTTCATGAGCACTGGTGACCACACCCCGTCCGACAAGGACCAGCAGGACCAGGCCAAGCCGTCGGTCGAGCAGCTCGAGGCCGAGCTCGTCGAGCAGCGCCGCCAGCTCGGCGAGACCGTCGACCAGCTCAGCCAGAAGATGGACGTGAAGACCCGGGCCCGCGACGCCAAGGACCGGGCCGTCGACGGCGCCACCGACGACAAGGGCCGGCCGACGCCGCAGACGTACGCCGTCCTCGGCGCGGTCGTCGCCGCCGTCGTCGGTCTCGTCGTCCTCCGCCGGCGTCGCAGGTGAGTCGTCACTCCTCAGAGACCGCCGAGAAGGCCGAGCACGCCCCGCACCCCGACGACGGCGCCAAGGTCGACTCCCCGGGCGAGCTGACCAAGCCGTCCTGGACGAACGTCGTACGCCGGGTGGTGCGGGAGTTCGGCAAGGACCAGTGCACCGACCTCGCGGCGGCGCTGACCTACTACGCCGTCCTGGCGCTGTTCCCGGCGATCATCGCCCTGCTGAGCCTGGTCAGCCTCGCCGGCCAGGGCCGGCAGACGGTCGACACCCTCACGCAGATCCTGCGCGACGTCGGCGCCGGCTCGGTCGTGGACACCCTCGAGCCCACCCTCCTCGAGCTCAGCCAGAGCCAGGGCGGCGGCATCGCCCTGGTCGTCGGGCTCGCGACCGCGCTGTTCTCCGCGTCGGGGTACGTCGGCTCGTTCGGGCGGGCGATGAACCGGGTCTACGAGGTCCGCGAGGGCCGTCCGGTGTGGAAGCTGCGCCCCCAGATGATCCTCGTGACGCTGGTCGCCGTCGTCCTCGCGGCGCTGGTGCTGCTCGCGCTGGTCCTCACCGGCCCGGCCGCGCAGGCCGTCGGCGACGCCATCGGGCTCGGCTCGACCGCCGTCCTCGTGTGGAGCATCGTCAAGTGGCCGGTGCTGCTGGTCGTCGTGATGGTGATCGTCGCGATCCTCTACTGGGCCACCCCGAACGTGCAGCAGCCGAAGCTCCGCTGGATCAGCGTGGGCGCGGCGTTCGCGATCGTCACCTGGATCATCGCCTCCGCGCTGTTCGGCTTCTACGTCGCGAACTTCTCCAGCTACAACGCGACGTACGGCGCGCTGGCCGGCGTCATCGTCTTCCTCCTGTGGCTGTGGATCACCAACCTCGCCCTGCTGTTCGGTGCCGAGCTGGACGCCGAGCTCGAGCGCGGTCGCGAGCTGCAGGCCGGCATCGCGGCCGAGCGGTCGGTGCAGCTGCCGCCCCGCGACACCCGTGCGGCGGACAAGGCCGACGTCAAGGAGGAGAAGGACGTCGAGCGCGGACGCGCGCTCCGGGAGAGCCGCGGCTCGACCGACGACAGCGCCGAAGAGCGACAGAGCGCCGGACAATGGCCCGAACGCGGATGAAGGAGTGCTGACGGGCCCGTCGAGGACACACCAGCAGGTCCGCCAAGATCCTCGACCCCCCGGGTGGGGGATCCTCGGCAGCGTCGGCGGCGCTCGCGCCTGCCCGCGCATGACGGGGGAGCGGCCGGGCGACCGACCGTTGCCCGCGTCGGTGGGGCGACTGGTGGACTTGGCCTGAGGCCCCCGGGGCGCGGGAGATGGGCAACTTCCCAGGGTGAGTGGTCGTGTTGTCACCTCCCACGCCGAATTCGGCGCGGGGAGTGACAGGGTCGCCACCTACCCTGGGAAGCCGCCCGCCCGGGGTGAGCCCCGACGCCCCGCCGCGCCGAGCCCGCAATCGGCTGGGCCGGCCGGCGGGGGCTCTCCTAGGGTGGCCGGATGAAGGTTCTCGTCACCGGCGGCGCCGGCTACATCGGATCGACCACCTGCAAGGCGCTGGAGGAGGCCGGGCACACCCCGGTCGTCCTCGACTCGCTGCTCGTGGGCCCGCGGGTCTTCGTGAAGGACCGGATCTTCTACGAGGGCGACATCGCCGACCGGGCGCTGCTGCGGCGGATCGCGGAGGAGCACCCCGACATCCACGCCACCATCCACATGGCGGCGCGGATCGTCGTCCCGGAGTCGGTGCAGCTGCCGTACGAGTACTACCGCGACAACGTCGCGAAGAGCCTCGAGCTGTTCGACGAGCTGACCGGGCTGGGGCTGACGCGGGTGCTGTTCAGCTCCTCGGCGTCGCTGTACGCGCTGAAGGACGAGTTCGAGGTGACCGAGGCCGACGGGCTGGCGCCGTCCTCGCCGTACGCCCGGACGAAGCTGATGATGGAGATGGCGCTGCAGGACATGGCCGCGGCCACCGACCTGCGCGCGGTGATCCTGCGCTACTTCAACCCGATCGGCTCCGACCCGGACCTCGAGTCCGGCATCTACGCGAAGGAGCCGTCCCACGTGCTCGGCCAGCTCGTCATGGCCGCCCGCGGGCAGAAGGACGCCTTCACCATCACGGGCGTCGAGCACCCCACCCGCGACGGGACCGGCATCCGCGACTACATCCACGTCTGGGACCTCGCGAGGGCCCACGTGCGGGCGGTCGAGGCGTTCGACGAGGTGCTGGCCACCGAGGACGTCACCAGCACCGTCATCAACATCGGCACCGGCGACGGGGTCACCGTCCGTGAGCTGGTCGCGTCGTTCGAGCGGGTCTTCGGCTCCGAGGTGCCCCTCCGTGAGGCCCCGCCGCGCCCCGGGGACGCCGTCGGCGCGTTCGCGAACGTCGACGCCTCCCGCCGCCTGCTCGACTGGCGGACCGAGCTCTCGCTGGACGACGCCATCGCCTCGGCGCTGGCCTGGGGCGAGCGCCGCCAGGAGGTCCTCGGCTACGAGTGACGGCCCGCCCCGCGGGGCGGGGAGGTCACCAGCAGGTCACCAGCCGAGCAGCGCGGACACGTCCGCGGCGAGCGTCATCGGGTCGAACGGCTTCGTCAGCGCGCCCGAGATGGCGGCGCCCTCCCAGGGGACCTCGCCACCCGCGGCGGCCTTCGCGGTCAGCAGGATCACCGGGATCTGCGCCGTCGACGGCTGCGCGCGCAGCGCCTCGGTGGTCGCGAGGCCGTCCATGCCGGGCATCATCAGGTCGAGCAGGATCGCGTCGGGCTGCCGCTCGGCGGCGAGCGCGACCGCCTCCGCGCCGCCGGTGGCGACGACGACCTCCCACCCGGCGGTGGTCTCCAGGGCGATGGTGATGAGGAAGCGGATGTCGTCGTCGTCGTCGACGACGAGCACCCGGGGCGTCTCGGGTCGGGTCATCGAGGTCCCTTCGTGAAGTCGGCGGCGTAGTAGCGCTGGGTGTCGACCACCTCGGGGTCGGTGCTCCGGCCGCTGAGGAGCGCGGCGATCCCGTCGGCGAGGCGGGCGGAGTCGACGTTGAACGAGCACATGTCCCAGGCGATGACCGCGTCGTCGTCGATGGCGCGGTCCGTCACCACGGTGAGCATCGCGTCGAAGACGCCGCGGCGCTGGTACGCCGGGTCGGCGAGCGTGTAGCCGAGGTAGTAGAGCCGGCCCGTGGCGGCCTGCTCGGGCCAGCGGTGGGCGTAGAAGTCGGCGCTCACCCAGGTGACCGTGCTCAGGTCGAGGGTGAAGGTGGTCAGCCCGACCGGCTCGCCGTCGTCGCTGAGCGCGACGTACTTGCTGATCGCCTCGTCGGCCATCTCCTCGGCGAACTCCGTCTCCGTCAGCACGTGGCGCGCCGCCGCGAGGGTGCGCAGCGGCTCGAAGGAGCGGGCGTACAGGGCACGCAGGGGGGCGAGCAGCTCCGCCGGGAGGACGTCGTACCGCTCGACCCGCCAGGTCTCCACCGCGTTCACGGGGCCCACCCGACCACGTCGTACGTCGCCACCACGAGGGCGCAGACGGGGCGGTCGTCGCAGTGGGCGTCGATCACGCAGGCGTCCTGGACCGGGTACGACGTCCCGCGCCGCTCCGCCATGTCGGCGAGCGTGAGGTCGATCAGCTCGCGCACGGACTCCTCCGCGCCGCTGTGGTGCTCGACGAACAGGCCCCCGTGCTCCGGGTCGTTCACCCAGCCCAGGCCGGCCCAGGCCGTCTGGCCCCGGAGCTCGGCGTGGCCGACCGCCAGGACGCAGTAGAGGCGGTCGCCGTGGCCGGCCTCGAGGTGGACGGGCGTGTCGTCCACCTCGACCACCACCCCGGGCGGGACCACGGAGGACAGCGTGAGCAGGTTCAGGTTCGACACCCCGGCCCGGTGGAGGGCGTCGTCGAAGGCCGACAGCGGGGTCCGGCCCGACCCCCGGGCCGCACGTACCGAGATCCGGCCCGTCGCGACCCCTGTCGCCGCGCGCGGCAGGACGGATGTGGCGGGCTCGGGTGTCACGGGCGGTTCTCCTTCGGTGTCCCCATGGACGGACTGGTGCGGTGCGGAGGCTCGTGGTCGATCCTCACGCCTGCACGCCCACCTCCTCCGCAGGACGCGCTGACTGCGCCTGGGGGAGTGTGAACCAGAAGGTGGTCCCGACCCCGACGGTGCTCTCCGCCCAGATCCGCCCGCCCATCTGCTCGATGAGGCCGCGGCTGATGGCCAGGCCCAGCCCCGTCCCGCCCTTCTGCCGGCTGTCGGACGAGTCGACCTGGTGGAACCGGTCGAAGATGCGGTCGAGCTGGTCGGCGGGGATGCCGCGGCCCTCGTCGCGGACGCCGAGGAGGATCTCGCCCGCGTGCTCGACGGCGGAGACGCGCACCTGCTGGTCGGGCGCGGAGAACTTCATCGCGTTGCCGACCAGGTTCGTCATCACCTGCACGAACCGGTCGCGGTCGACGAAGGCGACGCCCTCGACCCGGTCGACGACCAGCTCGACGCCGTGCACCTCGCCCAACCCGGAGAGCTCGGACTCGACGACGGCAAGCAGCTCCGAGCACGAGGCGGGCCCGGACTCGAGCACCACCAGACCGCTGGCGAGGCGCTCCATGTCGAGCATGTCGTTGATGAGGCGGGCGAGCCTCTGCGAGCTGTCCTCCGCGAGCTTGGCCACCGTCGCAGCCCGCGCGGGCAGCTCGCCGAGGGCGCCGCCGCTCAGCAGGCCGAGGCTGCCGCGGATCGAGGTCAGCGGGGTCCGCAGCTCGTGGCTGACCACCGAGAGGAACTCCTCCTTGATGCGCTCCATCTCGCGGCGGGCGGTGGCGTCGCGGAACACGACGACCGCACCTCCGACGTCCCCGGTGTCCTCGTCGACGAGCGGGCTGGCGGTGATCTCGACCGCGAGGCGGCTCGCGTCCTCGCGGCAGTACTCGTCGTCCTCGCCCACGGTCAGCACGCCGTGCTCGATGGCCTCGGTGACGTAGCAGCCCGACCGCGGGTACGGCGTCCCGTCGCCCCGCGGGGCGTGGAAGGCGTCGTGGGCGTGCTCGCCGGTGAGCCGCTCGAGGTCGCCCATCCCCAGCAGCTGGAGGCCCGCCCGGTTCATGAAGGTGACCCGGCCGGCCTGGTCGACGCCGTAGATGCCGTCGCCGACGCTGTCGAGCAGGATGTTCGTCTGGCGCACCATGCGGCGCAGGTCGGTGGTCTGCTCGGCGACCCGGCGCTGCAGGCCGCGGCGCAGGGAGGCGTTCTCCCACCCGAGCAGGAGCTGGCGCCCGCACGCCGCGAGGATCAGCACCAGCCACAGCAGCGCCTGGCCGTTGCGGACCTCGGCGGGGACCGGGACCAGCACCTGGACGACGCCGGCCGACAGCAGGGCGCCGTACACGACGGCGGTGTCGCGGACCTCGTGGCTCGCGCCGAGCGTGGGGACCGGTCGGCCGTCGGTCGTGGTGGGGGCGAGGATCGCCGAGGTCGCGATGAGGCCGTAGCCGAGGATCCACCCCATGTCGGCCCACCCGCCGAAGGCGTAGCTGCCCTGCGCGAAGAGCACCGCGTAGTGCAGGTCGCTCAGCACGTACGACACCGAGCCGCCGGCGATGAGGGCCATCACCACCCGGTCGACCGAGCGGGCCCGCAGGAACAGGACGGTGGCGATCGTGCCCAGGAGCACGTCCAGCACCGGGATGACGAGGGTCGTGGCACGCGCGAGCCCGCCGGCGGAGCTCGCCGAGAGGATGTCGGAGAACACCAGCGAGCTGGCGATGACGAGCACCGCCGCGACGGCCAGCACCCCGTCGAGCAGGACGGTCGCGAGGTCCCGCCCGCGCCAGCGCGACTGCGGCAGGCAGATCGCCCCGACGGCCACCAGCGCCACCGCCGCGGCGAGCGCGAGGTCGCCGACGACCGCCAGCCCCGACCGGCCGTCGGCGTCCGCACCCGACTGGGCGAGCAGGTTGCCCGAGATGGCGACCATCGCCGCCAGCGCGATCAGCTGCCAGCCGCGGCGCCGCAGCCCCTGGGAGCGCCGCGCCGCGAAGGTGCAGCTCACCCCGACCGTGAGGCCCGCGGCGAGCAGCGCGATCCCGGACACGCTGCCGCGCACCTGCTCCGACAGCGACGACGTCAGGACCGCCGCCGTGGCGGCGACACCCAGCACGATGACGACGAGCCCGACGACACCTGCCCGGGTGGGGCGGATCCGCGTCGGCTCTGCGGCCTGGGAGGAGGCCACCTGGGGGGCGGTGGTCATGTGTTGATTGTGGTGGGTCGCGGCCCCCAGGGATAGCGAACGCCCAGACTGGCCCCCGGCGGAAACCCGGTGGAGCGGGGACGGCCCGCGGAATAGCGTCGGTACGGCGATGAGTTGGGCCCCGTGCGTCGGTCACCACCCGTGGACCGACTGCCCCGCCCCGCCGGCCCACCCGCCTGCTCCGTCCCCGGAAGGACCGCGCTGATGTCTGCGCCGACCACGACCGCCACGAGCGGCACGACCGCCCAGCCGCCGAAGCTGACCCGCGAGCAGGTGCTGCTCCTGGCCAGCCTGCTGGTCGGCACCTTCGTGGTGATCCTCAACGAGACCACCATGAGTGTGGCCCTGCCGGTGCTGCAGACGTCGTTCGGCGTCGGTGCGGCGACCGGGCAGTGGCTGACCACGGCGTTCCTGCTGACCATGGGGTCGGTCATCCCGCTGACGGGGTTCCTGATCCAGCGGGTGCCGACCCGGACGCTGTTCCTCATCGCGATGGGGCTCTTCGCGACCGGCACGCTGCTCGCCGCCCTCGCGCCCGTCTTCTGGGTGCTCCTGCTCGCCCGCATCGTGCAGGCCTCCGGCACCGCGATCATGGTGCCGCTGCTGATGACCACCGTGATGGAGGTCGTCCCCGTCGCCCGCCGCGGCCAGATGATGGGCAACATCACCGTCGTCATCGCCGTCGCGCCCGCACTCGGTCCCACGCTGTCCGGCCTCGTGCTCGACACGCTCGGCTGGCGCTGGATCTTCGGCGTCATGCTGCCGATCGCGCTGGTCGTGACCGCCCTCGGCGCCCGGTACGTCGTCCCGGTGGCCGAGTCCAAGGCCACCCGCATCGACCTGCCGTCCGTGCCGCTGGCGGTGCTCGGGTTCGGTGCCCTGGTCTACGGGCTCTCCAGCATCGGTGAGTCCGCCGAGGGCGGCCACGCCGTCCCCATCTGGCTGCCGTTCGTCGTCGGCGTCGTCTCGCTGGTCCTCTTCGTGCTGCGCCAGTTCCGGCTCCAGCGCGAGGACCGCGCCCTGCTCGACCTCCGCGTCTTCGCCGCCCCGGGCTTCGCGATCGCACTGTCCGCCTCGCTCATCGCGATGCTGACGATGCTCGGCACCTTCATCCTGGTGCCGTACTTCGCGCAGCAGGGCCTCGGCCTCGACCCGCTGACCACCGGCCTGCTGACCCTGCCCGGCGGCCTGCTGATGGGCGCGCTCGGACCGGTCGTCGGTCGCATCTACGACGCCCGCGGCCCCCGCGTGCTGCTGCTGCCCGGCGCGCTCCTGGTCACCGCGGCGCTGTGGCTGATGAGCACCGTCTCGGTCGACACCACCTTCGTGACCCTCGCGGCCGTGTTCGTAATGCTGAGCGTCGGCATCGCGACCCTCATGACGCCGCTGATGACCGTCGCCCTGGGCTCGGTGCCCTCGCACCTGTACTCCCACGGCAGCGCCGTCCTGAGCACGCTGCAGCAGGTGGCCGGCGCCGCCGGCACCGCGCTGTTCGTCACCGTGATGACCGTCGTCGCGACCCGCAGCCCCGGCGGCGTGGACTCGCCCGAGGGCATCGCGGACGGCGTCTCGAGCGCCTTCGTCGTCGCCGGCTGCATCGCGCTGGTGCTGGTCCTCGCCGTGCCCTTCGTGAAGCGGCCGGTGGCCGCCGGGCCGGAGCGCGGTCCGGCGTCCGGGACGGCCGCCTCCGGGCACGACGACGAGCACGTGAAGGTCGCGAACTAGACTTCCGCCCCATGACCACGTGGTTCGCGAGGCGTACCCACAAGTGGGCGGACTATCCACCGGAGTCCCTCGTCGCCGCGAAGGGCGGACGGCGCGTCAGCGTCGTCGTCCCCGCGAGGGACGAGGCCGCGACCGTCGGTGACGTCGTCCGGACGCTGCGGGAGCGGTGGGTCGAAGCGGTCGGCCTGGTCGACGAGGTGGTGGTGATCGACTCCGACTCGACCGACGACACCGCCGCGGTCGCGGCGGCCGCGGGGGCCGTCGTCCACGCGGCCCGGGCGATCCGGCCCGACCTCGGCGGCCGGCCCGGCAAGGGCGAGGCCATCTGGAAGTCGCAGCTCGTCACCACCGGCGACCTGGTCGTCATGGTCGACGCCGACCTCACCGCCTGGGAGCCCGGTCTCGTGCCCGGCCTGCTCGGGCCCCTGCTGACCGACGACGGCGTCCGGCTGGTGAAGGGCTTCTACGACCGGCCGCTCACCGACCCCACCGCCGCCGGCGGCCCCGCCGAGGGCGGCCGGGTCACCGAGCTCGTCGCCCGCCCGCTGCTCGCTCTGCACGCCCCCGAGCTGGCGGGCGTCGTCCAGCCGCTGGCGGGGGAGTGGGCCGTGCGCACCGACCACCTCGCGTCGCTGCCGCTGCCCACGGGGTACGGCGTCGAGGTCGCCGTCCTGCTCGACACCGTGCGGGTCGCGGGGATCGACGCCGTCGCCCAGGTCGACCTCGGGCTGCGGGCGCACGCCCACCAGCCGCTCGCGGACCTCGGCGCGATGGCCACGCAGGTGATGGCGGCGGTGCACGCCCGCTACCCCCGCGGGCCCCACCCCTCGATCCCGTCGGAGGTCGTGCTGCGGCAGTTCGGCCGCGACGACGCCGGTGCGCCGGAGTCCAGGGAGCGCCTCGTGCTGCTCGACGAGCGCCCGCCCGCCGCGGGCGTGGCTGCCGAGGAGCGCGCCTCGTGACGCTGCGGCTCGGCCGCCACCGCTTCGACGACGACGCGACGCTGGTGATGGCCATCGTCAACCGCACGCCCGACTCCTTCTACGACCGCGGCGCCACCTGGGCCGAGGACCGCGCCTTCGACCGGGTCGCGCAGGTCGTCGACGAGGGCGCCGAGATCGTCGACATCGGTGGGGTGAAGGCCGCGCCGGGCGTCGAGGTCGACTCCGTGGAGGAGCGTCGCCGCGTCGTCTCCTTCGTCGAGCGGGTGCGGGCGGCGTACCCGCACCTCGTCATCTCCGTCGACACCTGGCGCGCCGACGTGGGCGCGGCGGTCTGCGAGGCCGGCGCGGACGTGCTCAACGACGCCTGGGGCGGCGCCGACCCCGGCCTGGTCGACGTCGCCGCGAAGCACGACGTCGCGATCGTCTGCACCCACACCGGCGGCGTCACGCCCCGCACGAGGCCGCACCGGATCGCCTACGACGACGTGATGGCCGACGTGCTCCGCGCGACCCTGGGGTACGCCGACCGCGCCCTCGTCGCCGGCGTCGCCCGCGAGTCGGTGGTCATCGACCCCGCGCACGACTTCGGCAAGAACACCTTCCACTCCCTCGAGGTCACCCGCCGCCTCGGCGAGATGGTGGCGACCGGCTTCCCGGTGCTGGTGTCGCTGTCGAACAAGGACTTCGTCGGCGAGACCCTCGGCGTCCCGCTCGAGGACCGGCTCACCGGGACACTCGCCGCCACCGCGGTCTCCGCGATGGCCGGCGCGCGGATCTACCGCGTCCACGAGGTCGTCCCGACCCGGCAGACGCTGGACATGGTCGCCTCCATCGCCGGACGTCGTCCGCCCGCGCGCGCGATCCGGGGGATCGCGTGACGCGCGTGGTCGTCGTCCCGTCGCCGCCCGGGCTGCTGCCGGAGCTCGCGGGCCTGGAGGACCCCCTCGCCGAGGCGCGCGCCGCCGCGCTCGACGCCTGCCGGTGGCTGGCCGCCGAGCAGGCGCCGGTGGTCGTCCTCGGCGCCGACGACCTCGCGCTGCGAGTGGGCCGCCACCTGCTGTCGACCACCCACACCGGACCGGTGGACGCCGTCCGGCTGCCCGACGTCCCGTCGCTCGACCACCTCGACGCCCTGCTCGTCGTCGCCGACGGCTCGGCCCGCCGCGGGGAGAAGGCGCCCGGGCACCTCGACGAGCGCGCCGCGGCGTACGACGAGGGCATCGGGCGGGCGCTCGCGTCCGGCGACGCCGCGGCGCTCGCGGCGCTCGACGCCGACCTGGGCGCCGAGCTGCTGGCGGCCGGGGTCCCCGCGCTGTCCGTGATGGGCTCGCTGTTCGAGGGCCGCTCCGTGGCCGCGGAGACGACGTACGCCGACGACCCGTTCGGGGTCGCCTACTGGGTGACGCGGTGGACCGTGACCAGGGAGGTCGCATGAGGATCCTGATCGGGCCTGACGACCCCACCGTCGATCGTGACGCGGTGGACGACGACGCGCTCGCGCGGCTCTACGCCCCGCCGCGGCCGGACTGGTGGCGGGCCTCGATGGTGTCGACCACCGACGGCGCCGGCACCGGCCCCGACGGCCTGTCCGGCTCCATCAACAATGACGCCGACGGGCGGGTCTTCGCCGCGATGCGCGCCCACGCCGACGCCGTCGTGGTGGGCGCGGGGACGGTGCGCGCCGAGGAGTACGGCGCCGCCGACGTGCCGATCGTCTGCCTCACCCGCGGCGACGAGGCCCCGCCGTCCCTCGCGGATGCGCCGGAGGGCTCGGTCGTCCTACGGTCGATGGACGACCCCGCCGCCCTGCGTGCCGAGCTCGCCGACCGCGGGTGGCGCTCGGTCATGGTCGAGGGCGGCCCCAGCGTCCTCGCCACCCTCCTGGCCGCCGGCGTCGTCGACGAGCTGTGCCTCACCACCGTGCCGCGCCTGCTCGGTGGGGACGCCGGCCGCATCACCGCCGGCACCGACGTCGACCTCGCGCTGTCGCCGACGCTGCTGCTCGAGCACGACGGCACCCTGCTCGGGCGTTGGGAGGTACGGCGGTGAGCGACCCGGACGTCGCCGCGAGTGGTCACCGGGTCTCGTGGCTCCTCGCCGGGGCTCGTCGCACCTCGACCTCCGACACCCTCGGAGGTCGAGGTGCGAGGCCGGTCACGGCCGAGCCACGAGACCCCGCAAGAGAGGCACGACGGTGAGCGACCTGCAGGTCACCCGCGACGGCGCGGTGGTGCGCGTCGTCCTCGACCGGCCCGCGCGGCACAACGCCATCACGAAGGCGATGTACGGCGAGATGGCCGACCTCGTCGCCTCCCTGCGCGAGGACACCTCCGCGAAGGTCCTGGTCCTGCGCGGCGCGGGCGGTCGGGCGTTCGCCGCCGGCAACGAGATCGCCGACTTCGCCGCCGAGGACGCCGACCCACTCGCCCACGAGGCCGGCATCCGGGCGCTGCTGCGCGGCCTGGCCGAGCTGCCGCAGGTCACGGTCGCGGCGATCGAGGGGGTCTGCGTCGGCGGCGGCCTGGCGATCGCCACCCACTGCGACCTCCGCGTCGCTGCCGAGGGGGCGCGGTTCGGCTACCCCATCGCGCGGACCCTCGGGAACCTCCTGCCCGCCGCCGTCCTCTAGCGCTGCGTCGCGGTCTTCGGGGAGTCGATGACCCGCGAGATGCTGCTCGCCTCCCGCCTCGTCGACGCCGACCGCGCACACGCGGTCGGCGCGGTGCTGGACGTCGTACCGGCCGAGGACCTGACGGGCACGGTCGACGAGCTGGTCGCCGGGGTCCTCCGGGCCTCGGGGGTCACCCTGCGCGCGACCAAGGCCCAGCTGCTGGCCCGCGCCGACGGCATCGAGCACCCGCCGGCGGACGACGACCGCCGCCTCGCCGAGGTGTACGGCGGCCCCGACTTCGCCGAGGGCGTCCGGGCGTTCCTGGCGAAGGAGAAGCCCCGCTTCGGCTGAGCCGGTGATGGGGTCGCCCTGGCATCCTGGTGACATGGCGAACCGCACCCCGATGCGCACCCCCGAGCGGAGCACGTGGCTGACCGCGCTGGTCTGGTCGGGCGGGTTCGTCGCGCTGCTGTGGGTGCTCGAGCTCCTCGACCAGGTCCTGTTCCGCACCCGTCTCGACGGCTACGGCATCCGCCCGCTCGACACCGGCCAGGGCCTCACGGGCGTCGTCTTCGCGCCGCTGCTGCACGGCGGCTTCGGCCACCTGGTCGCCAACACGCTGCCGCTGCTGGTGCTCGGCTTCCTCATCCTGCTGTCCGGCGTCGGGCGATGGCTGGCCGTGACCGCGATCGTCTGGATCGTCGCCGGCATCGGGACGTGGCTCCTCGGTGGCCTCGGCACGCTCCACCTCGGCGCCTCGAGCCTCGTCTTCGGGTGGCTGGTCTACCTCATCGTGCGCGGCGTCTTCTCCCGCCGCCCCGGCCAGATCGCGCTCGGCGTCCTCGTGCTGCTCGTCTACGGCAGCGCCCTGTGGGGCGTCCTGCCCGGCCAGCCCGGCATCTCCTGGCAGGGCCACCTGTTCGGGGCGATCGGCGGCGCGCTCGCGGCGTACCTGCTGGCCCGCGACGACGCCCCGCGCCAGGTGTCCGCCGCCCGCTGACCCCTGACCCCGGCCCGCCACGGGTCCGGTCGTGGCGGTGGTGGACTCTCCCGTCGAGGCGGGACAGGATCCGGGACGTTCCTGCCGCACCACACACCACGGGGGTCATGTCATGAGGTCACGTCTCGGGTCGGTCCTGGCGGTTCCCGCCGCCGCTGCTCTCCTCCTGGGGGTCCTCGCCGGGCCTGCGCAGGCCGAGGAGTCCGTCGTCACCGACGCGACCGGTGACGTCGTCGACGCCGACGACCGGCCGGTGCCGGAGGGTGCCTCGGGGGAGTCGGCCGCCGACATCGTCTGGGCGAGGCTCAACCACTCGCTGGGACGGGTCCGCATGGTGGTGAAGGTCCGCGACCTCGACACCGGCCGCGGGATCGAGCCGAACGCCGTCTGGTGGCTCCGGACGCCCGGGAGCGGGCTGTTCCGGGTGGACCGCACCGCCACCTCCGGCGGAGGCGTGTACGCCGAGGTGGTCGACGTCGAGTCCGGCGAGCAGGTCTGCCAGGCCGGGTTCGGCCGGTCGCCCGCGGCGGACACCATCCGCTTCGTCGTCGACCGTGACTGCCTCGGCGACCCCGGCTGGGTGCGCTTCGGCGTCCTCACCAGCAACGGCGTCCGCGAGGACGGCTTCTACCGCAGCCGCGCGGACGACGCCCGCGTGGACGGCGGCGCGGTGTCGTACCCCGCCAGGATCGGCGGCCCGCGCATCCTCCCCGGCCGAGCCGGGTAGTCCGTGACGTCTCGCACCCCTCGTCGACCGGCGAGGGGTGCGAACCGTCACGGACTATCCGCCCAGGCCCAGGACGTCGGCGGCCTCGACGAGCGAGGGACCGTACCAGGTCAGCAGCCGCCCCGAGACGAGCTCGGTGGGGGTGCGGGTGAAGGCCTCCGGGCCGTCGGTCTCGATGAAGACGTACGGCTCGTCCGGCAGCAGGACGACGTCCGCCCCGGCGCCGTCGATCTCGGCGAGGTCGACCGCGGGGTAGCGGTCGGCGTGGTCGCCGAAGACGTTCTCCAGACCGGCACGGGCGAGCAGGTCACCGGTGAACGTGCGGGACCCGACGACCATCCACGGGTCGCGCCAGATCGGCAGGGCGACGCGGCGGCGTACCGGCGGGACCTCGCCGCACCAGAGGCCCCGGGCCTCGAGGAGCCAGTCCGGCTCGTCGAGGCCGAGAGCCTCGGTGAACAGTCGGGCCATCGCGTCCACGGACTGCGGCACGGTCTCGATGTCGGTCACCCACACCGCGACGCCCGAGTCGCGGAGGCGACGGACGTCGAGCTCGCGGTTCTCCTCCTTGTTGGCCACGACGAGGTCGGGGGCCAGCTCGCGGATCGCGGCGAGGTCGGGATTCTTCGTGCCACGGACCCGGCGTACGCCGCGGTCGTCGAGGTCCTCCGGGCGGGTGCACCAGTCGGTCGCCCCGACCAGGAGCCCGGTGTCGGCCAGGGCCTCGGTCAGGGACGGCACCAGCGAGACGAGCCGACGGACGGGGCCGTCGGGGACCTCGGCGCCCAGGTCGTCGCGCACCCTCAGTCCAGGTCGCCGGTGGGGTCGGGGGTGTGGTCGCGGTCCGAGACCGCCTCGCCGCCGGCGGGGGAGAGGTGGGCCTCGACGAGACGCCAGCGCCGCTCGCCGGCGGTCGCGCCCGCGGGGAGGTCGAGGACGAAGCGACCGGTGTTCTCGATCCGCTCCTCGAGCGGCGGCATCGCGTCGTCGTCGGCCTCGTCCACGCGCAGGTGGGTCCACAGGCGGATGGCGGCGCCGTGGCTCACCACCGCGACGTGGGAGCCGTCGGGAGCGGCGTCCATGACCGCGGCGACGGCGGCGTCGTACCGGGCGAGGAACTCGTGGCCCGACTCGCTGCCGGACACCTTCGCGTCCAGGTCGCCCTTGAACCACGCGACGAGGGTGTGGTGCCAGGCGGTGACGGCCTCTTCGTCGGAGCGCATCTCGAAGTCACCCGCCGAGATCTCCTCGAGGTCGGGGGTCACCACGGTCTCGAGCCCGCGGGCCGCCGCCAGGGGCGCCGCGGTCTGATGGGTGCGGACCAGCCGGGAGACGTGCAACCGGTCGATCCGTACGTCGGCGAGGGCCGCGGGGATCGCCTCGGCCTGCCGGACGCCGAGGGGCGTCAGGTCCGCGCCCGGGATCGCGGTGTCGAGCGAGCCGGACACGTTGCTGGACGTCTGGCCGTGTCGGAGGAGCAGGAGTCTGGTGGCGGCCACGGTGCGACGGTACCGAGCGGAGTGGCTGCGGCCGAAACCACGGTCACGAGTTCTCGCGGCCGGTTCCTGAGCCTGTCGAAGGGCGCCAGGGCTCGTCGCACCTCGACCCCCGGAGGTCGAGGTGCGAGGCCGGCCACGGCCGAGCCACGAGACCCGGTGAGACGACGGCCTGCCTCAGACATTGCGTCGGTACTGGCCCCCCACCTCGAAGAACGCCTCGGTGGTCTGCTGCAGGGAGCAGACGCGGGCGGCGTCCATGAGGGCGGCGAAGACGTTGTCGCCGTTGCGGGCGGCGGCCTTGAGCCGGTCGAGGGCGACCTTCGCCTCGTCGGTGTGGTCGCGGCGGAAGTCGGTGACCCGCTGCAGCTGGCCCTCCTTCTCGGCCTCCGTCGCCCGGGCGAGCTCGACGTGCTGCGGGGTGGCGTCGTCCGGGCCGTCGGGGGCCAGGAAGGTGTTGACGCCGATGATCGGCAGCGACCCGTCGTGCTTGCGGTGCTCGTAGAGCATCGACTCGTCCTGGATGCGGCCGCGCTGGTAGCCGGTCTCCATCGCCCCGAGGACGCCGCCGCGCTCGTTGATGGCCTCGAACTCCCGCAGCACCGCCTCCTCGACCAGGTCCGTGAGCTCGTCGATGACGTAGGAGCCCTGGAGGGGGTTCTCGTTCATCGCGAGGCCCCACTCCTTGTTGATGATCATCTGGATCGCCAGCGCGCGTCGTACGGACTCGGCGCCGGGCGTGGTCACGGCCTCGTCGTAGGCGTTGGTGTGGAGGCTGTTGGCGTTGTCGTAGATCGCGATCAGCGCCTGCAGCGTGGTGCGGATGTCGTTGAAGTCCATCTCCTGCGCGTGCAGGGACCGCCCGGAGGTCTGAACGTGGTACTTCAGCTTCTGCGAGCGCTCGCCGGCGCCGTACAGGTCCCGCATCGCGACCGCCCAGATGCGGCGGGCGACACGGCCGATGACGGAGTACTCCGGGTCCATCCCGTTGGAGAAGAAGAACGACAGGTTGGGCGCGAAGTCGTCGATGCTCATGCCGCGCGCCAGGTAGGCCTCGACGTAGGTGAACCCGTTGGCGAGGGTGAACGCGAGCTGGCTGATGGGGTTCGCCCCGGCCTCGGCGATGTGGTAGCCGGAGATTGAGACCGAGTAGAAGTTGCGGACCTTCTTCTCGATGAACCACTCCTGGATGTCGGCCATCATCCGCAGGGAGAACTCGGTGGAGAACAGGCAGGTGTTCTGGCCCTGGTCCTCCTTGAGGATGTCGGCCTGCACCGTGCCGCGCACCGTCGCGAGCGCGGTCTCGGCGTCGACGCCGTTCTCCGCGGCCTGGTCGATCACGGTGTTGAGGAAGAACGCCAGCACGCACGGCGCGGGTCCGTTGATCGTCATCGACACCGAGGTGGACGGCGCCAGCAGGTCGAAGCCGTTGTACAACACCTTCATGTCGTCGAGCGTCGCGACCGAGACGCCCGACGTGCCGACCTTGCCGTAGACGTCGGGGCGCGGGTCGGGGTCGCGGCCGTACAGCGTGACCGAGTCGAACGCCGTCGACAGCCGGGTCGCCTCGTTGCCCTCGGAGAGCAGCTTGAAGCGGCGGTTCGTACGGAACGGGTCGCCCTCGCCCGCGAACATGCGGGCCGGGTCCTCGCCGTCGCGCTTGAACGGGAACACCCCGGCGGTGAAGGGGAACCTCCCGGGGAGGTTCTCGCGGCGCCAGAAGCGGACCAGCTCGCCGTGGTCGTCGTACGTCGGGAGGCTGACGCGGCGGACCTTGGTGCCGCTCAGGGACTCCCGGGTCAGGGCGTAGCGGATCTCCTTGTCGCGGATCGTCACGACCTGCTCGTCGCCGGAGTAGGCCTCGACGACGTCGGCCCAGCCGTCGAGCTGCTCGGCGAGCTCGCGGGGCAGGTCGCGGTGGGCCACCTCGGCGCGGCGGGCGACCTCGGTGTGCGCCTCGGAGCCCTCGCCGTCCTCGGCGAGCTCCTCGGCGACCGCCGCGAGGCGCTGGGAGCGACGGGCCATCGCGGCGAGCCGCTCGGTCTCCGCGTGGTGGCCGCGGACGGCGTCCGCGACCTCGGCGAGGTACGTCGCCCGGTCGTTCGGAAGCACCTGGCGGATGCCCGAGGACGACTTCACGTCGACGCGCGGCAGCACGCCCTCCTCGGTGGGCAGCCCGTGCTCGACGAGGCTCGGCAGGAGGTGCTGGTAGAGCGCGGTGACGCCGTCGTCGTCGAAGCTGGCGGCGGAGGTGCCGAAGACCGGCATGTCCTCCGGCCTCTTGCCGAACGCCTCGCGGTTGCGCACGAGCTGGCGGCCCACGTCGCGCAGCGCGTCGGCGGCGCCCCGACGCTCGAACTTGTTGATGACCACGACGTCGGCGAAGTCGAGCATGTCGATCTTCTCGAGCTGGCTGGCGGCGCCGAACTCGGGCGTCATCACGTACATCGCGGTGTCGACGAACGGCACGATCGCCGCGTCGCCCTGCCCGATGCCGGGGGTCTCGACGACGACGAGGTCGTAGCCGGCGGCCTTGAGCAGCGTGATCACGTCGGGCAGGCAGTCGGGCAGCTCGTGGGCGCCGCGGGTGGCCAGCGAGCGGAAGAACACGCGGTCGCCGTCCAGGGAGTTCATGCGGATGCGGTCGCCGAGCAGCGCGCCGCCACCCTTGCGGCGGGTGGGGTCGACGGCGAGGACGGCGATGCGGAGCTTGTCCTGCTGGTCGACGCGCACCCGGCGTACCAGCTCGTCGGTCAGCGACGACTTGCCCGAGCCGCCGGTGCCGGTGAGGCCCAGCGTCGGGACGGTACGACGCTCGGCGGCCTCGGTCGCGCGGCGCAGGACGTCGTCGTCCAGACGACCGAGCTCGGCGGCGGTGATGGCGCGGGCCAGGGCGGTGCGGTCGCCGGAGATCAGCGCGTCGGCGTCCGGGCCGCCGATGCCGAGCAGGTCGACGTCGCAGGCGCGGACGACCTGGTCGATCATCCCGACGAGCCCGAGGCGCTGGCCGTCCTCGGGGCTGAAGATCGTCACGCCGGCGTCGCGGAGCGTCGCGATCTCGTCGGCGACGATGACGCCGCCGCCCCCGCCGACGATCTGGACGTGGCCGAGCCCCTGCTCGCGCAGCGACTCGGCGAGGTAGGTGAAGTACTCGACGTGCCCGCCCTGGTACGACGACACCGCGACGCCCTGCACGTCCTCCTCGAGCGCCGCGTCGACGACGTCCTTCACCGAGCGGTTGTGCCCGAGGTGGACGACCTCGCACCCGCGCGTCTGGAAGATCCGCCGCATGATGTTGATCGACGCGTCGTGGCCGTCGAACAGCGCCGAGGCGGTCACCAGGCGGACGGGGTTCTCAGGCGTGTGGAGGCTCTGCTGCTCGGTCATCGGGCCCTCGTCTCGGAATACTTTGACGTCCAACTATTCCATGGTAGTGGCCTCCGTGCGTGCCGTCGAACTGTCCACAGGTGACCCCTGCCCGTCCGGGTAGTCCCCTGAGGGACTGCTCCCGCGAGGACCCTCGGGCGACCGATGGCCAGGGGACTACGCCGCCGGAGAGGACGCGGCCTGTGGACGACGCCAGGGCGGGGGAGGAGCAGGGCGGGCCGGCCCGGCTCAGGTGGAGGTCGCGTCGACCTCGTCCCCCGCGCCGGCGCGGAGCCGCCGCAGCAGGTCGGTGAGGTGTGCCACCTCGGTCGGCGGGAGGCCCGGGTCCTCGAAGAGGGCGTTGAGCCCGAGGGTGGCACGCTCGGCGGCCGCGCGGCCGTCGTCGGTGAGCACGGCCAGCTTGACGCGGCGGTCGGCGGGGCCGGGCTCCCGTCGTACGAAGCCCTGGCGCTCGAGCCGGTCGACGGCGCTGGTCACGGACGCGGGGTGGACCTGCAGCAGCGAGCCCAGCCGGGTCATCGGCATCCGGCCCGCCGACGAGAACGACAGCAGCTGCAGGACCTCGTAGCGGGCGAAGGTGAGGTCGAGGGGGCGCAGGACGCCGTCGATGCGCTCGGTGACGAGCTGGAGGGCGCGGACCAGGGAGGTCACCATCGCCATCCCGTCCGCGGCGTCGGCCCACCCGTGGGCCACCCACTGCCGGTGGGCCTCCCGGATCGGGTCCGCGCTGCGGTCGCCGTTCATGGCCCACAACGTACGACGCCCCGCGCGCCGCGGTGGGCGTCGTCGCCTGTGGAGAGACGTTTGCGGAGGCTGTCGGTCGGGAGCACGGTGGGCGCATGCCGATCGCACCCGAGCGCCACGCCCCCGTCGTCCGTCTCGCCGACCCCGTCGTCGACGCCGTCGCGCGGGCCCACGACGACGCCGCACGGATGCTCGACGTCCCCACCTGGGGCGCGAGGCCGGCGGTGGACGCCGGCCCGGCCACCCCCGCGGTCGAGGCGCTGCTCGACGCGCTGGCCTCGACCTGCGGCGGCCTGGGGGTCGTCAACCGGATGCTGGCCGCGGGCGTCCGCGACGCCGCCCGCGGGCTCGGGGCGGCCGACGGCCGGGTGGCCGGCACCTTCGCGCACGCGGCGGCGGGGGTGGGGTCGTGACCGGCTTCGACACCGCGGTCGACGGCGAGCCCGGCACGCTGCGTGACTGCGTCCGGTGGCTCCGCGGGACGCTCCGCGGCGACGTCCGCGACGCGGCGACCCGGCAGGCCGGTGCCCGGCGCGACGCGGCAGGGGGCTGGGAGGGCGCCTCGTGCGAGGCCTACCGCGACGTCGGCTCGGTCGCGCTCGCGGCGACGGACGACCACGCCACCAGGATCGGGCGGGCCGCGGACGACGTCGACGCCGTGGCCGACCGGATGGACGACCTGCGGGCCACCATGCGGGGCGTCCGGGCCGAGGCTGAGGCGGCCGGACTGTTCGTGTCCGGCACCGTCGTGCACGCCCCCGTCTTCGGGACGGGCGAGCCGGAGTCGGTGGTCCCCGGCCCGTCGGACCAGGGCCACGCGGGCCGGGTGGCGGCGTACGACCGGCTGGAGCGGCGCGCCGCCACCGCGCGGCAGCGGGCGGAGGACTGGATCGCCCAGCACCTCGCCCGCGCCGGGGAGCGTGCGGCGGAGCGGGACGACGTCGAGGTGCTGCGACGCCGGCTCGGCGGCCCCGCGCCGGCGGGGACGGGACCGGTTCCCGCACCGGTCGACCTGCCCGCCCTGGGCGGGGTGGGCGGCCCGGGTGCCGGTGCGGGTGCCGTGACGGGCGGGGGCACGTTGGCCGGTCCGGGCGGGCCCGCCCTCGACCCACCCGGCCCGGGTGGCCCGGGTGGCGGCTCGGGTGGCGGCTGGGGTGGCGGGCCGGAGGGTGGCCCGCGCTGGGTGCCGGCCCCGGGGGTCCCGCGGTGGGAGGGCCCGCTCCGGGGGGAGCCCCGGTGGGAGGGCCCGCTGACCGGCCGGCCGCGGTGGGAGGAGCCGAAGGAGGAGCTCCCGGTCGCGGAGCCGGGTGACGTCCCGGTCGCGGAGCCGGGGCAGGTGCCGGTGGCGGAGCCGGGGGTGCGCGGGGCCCGCTGAGCCGGTCCGGCCTCGGTCACGGTCCGGCCACGATCCGGGTCCGGGTGGGGCGCCGCTGTCGGAGGGCGGGGCTAGTGTGCCGATGGCGCACGACCACCCAGGGCGTGCCTGTCCCGGGAGTCCCATGCCTCGTCTCGCCCAGCGTCTCGGTCTGCTCGCCGTCGCCGCCCTCGTGGTGGCCGGTCTCGATCCCGCCGGGGTGGGAGGCGGCGAGGCCGCCGCGGAGGAGTCCCCGTACACCCCGCTCGCGGACTTCGACCCCGCCGACCTGGGCGAGCCGCGGGTGGACCCCTCGTCGTTCTCGGCGGTCGACGTCGACCTCGGCGCGCTGCGCTCGGAGCTGTCCGACGCGCCGCGCACGCAGGGCCGGGGCGTCCAGGGCGCGGGCCTCACCTTCGAGGTCCCCAAGCCGGGCGGCGGCACCGAGACGTTCTCGCTGCAGCGGACCCAGGTGATGGAGCCGGCGCTCGCGGCGGACCACCCCGAGATCGCGACGTACGCCGGCCGCGGCGTCGACGACCCGCGCCTCACCGTCGTCCTCGACGTGACCCCGATGGGCTTCCACGCCGCCGTCCGCTCACCGTCCGCCGGGCGCGCCTGGTTCGTCGACCCCGCCGTCAACGAGCGCGGCACCACCGAGCACCTCGCCTACTACGGCGCCGCCGTCGAGGAGCCCGCCCAGGGCCTCGTCGAGCCCGAGCCGATCCCCGAGGACTTCTCGCCCGACACCCGGCAGGTGGCGGCCGCTGCGGGCGGGGGCCCGGTCGACCAGCGCGTCTACCGCGTGGCCCTGATGAACGACCCGTCGTACGCGAAGTACTTCGGCACCGAGAACGTGCTCGCCGAGAAGGTCACGCTGATGAACCGCGTGAACCAGGTCTACAACGACGACCTCGCGATCACGATGGTCCTGGTCGAGGACTCCGAGAAGACCAACCTCGACACGCGGGCGAAGGCCATCGGCGCCGACGGCCCGTGCGGCAGCTCGCCCTGCTACCAGCCGCCCTCCGACGGCGTCTCCGGCGACCTCGCGGGCTGCGGGGTCGACCTGCTCACCAAGAACCGGGTCGTCCTCGGCCAGCTGATCGGCGCCGAGAACTACGACATCGGCCACGTCGTCCTCGGCAAGAACGGCGGCGGTGTCGCGTTCCTCGGCGTCGTCGGCGCCGAGCTCAAGGGCGGCGGCTGCACCGGCCTGCCCTTCCCCGAGGGCGACTTCTTCGCCATCGACTACGTCGCCCACGAGATGGGCCACCAGTTCGACGGCCCGCACACGTTCAACGGCACGCAGGGCGCCTGCGCGGGGGGCAACCGCACGGCGCGCACCTCGGTGGAGCCGGGCTCCGGCTCCTCGGTGATGGCCTACGCCGGCATCTGCGACACCGACGACCTCCAGCAGCACACCGACCCGTACTTCTCGCAGCGCACCATCACCAACGTCACCAACTACGTCGGCGGCGACCTGGACGACTCCATCGAGGTCCAGACGGTGTCCCTGCGCGGCTTCGACGAGCCGGGCGACCAGGTCACCCTCGCCTACGAGGGCCGTCGTACGACGATCACGCGGGGCGCCACCACGTACAACCGGGTGGCCGTCGACGCGGCGATCGAGGAGCTGACCGGCCGCACCGTCACCATCGCCCCCTGGGACTACGCCCCGCTGGGCGAGGCGCCCGGGCGGATCGACGACCGCGGCTTCCAGGTGATCTTCGCGGCCACCACCGCGACGGACGACCCGACGGCCGAGCGCGTCGACGTGCCGCAGCTGCGCATCCCCTCCGCCGGCCAGGGCTTCGTCGGCACGACGACCCAGGGCGGGCCCACCACCAACGGCGGCGAGGTCAACGCCGACGTCAACACGGCCCCCGAGGTCGTCGCGCCGGCCGACCGCACCCTGCCGGTGCGCACCCCGTTCGCGCTGACCGCCTCCGGTCGTGACGCCGACGGCGACACCGTCAGCTTCCTGTGGGAGCAGAACGACGTCGGCGCCCGCGCCGGCACGGCGCTGATCGACAACGCGAAGACGAACGGCCCGCTCTTCCGGGTGTTCGGGCAGGCGGCGGACGTGTCGCTGGAGGACTCCCTGGAGTCACCGTCGCCGGGCCAGAACATCGCCGACGGCACCCCGACCCGGGTGTTCCCGGACATGCGGCAGGTGCTCGCCGGCAACACGAACGCCGCCACCGGTGCGTGCCCGACCCCGGCCTCCGGCGTCGTCACCCCGCGGATCCGCGAGTGCTTCGCCGAGTTCCTGCCCACCGCGGCCTACCTCGGCGCGGGCAACCTCGAGGAGCCGAGCCGGGCGATGAACTTCCGCGTCACGGCCCGCGACGGGTTCGCCGGCGGCGGTGGCACCGCCCACGACGACGTGCGCCTCACCCTCGACCGGACCGCCGGCCCGTTCCAGGTCACCTCGCAGAAGGCGGGCTCGACGCTGCGCAGCGGCGACGACCGCCGGGTCACCTGGGCCGTCAACGGCACGGACGCCCTGGCCGCGCGGGTGCGTATCTCGCTGTCGACCGACGGCGGGAGGACGTTCCCGACGGTGCTGGCGCAGTCCACCGCGAACGACGGCGCCGCGCGGGTCGACGTGCCGGCGGACGCGACCGACGAGGCACGGATCAAGATCGAGGCGGTCCGGAACTACTTCTTCGCGGTCAACAGCGGCGACTTCACCATCGACGCCGGCCCCGAGGCACCGGAGACCACCATCACGAAGGGGCCGGCCGCCGGCGGGTTCCGCCTGCAGACCCGGGCGCGGATCCGCTTCGAGTCCTCGGACGTCGGCTCGTCGTACCAGTGCACCCTGGACGGCGAGGAGGTCTCCTGCGACGGCACCGACGGTGCGCTGCTGGAGGGCCTCGCGCCCGGCACCCACCGGTTCACCGTCGCCGCGGTCGACTCGGAGGGCAACGTCGACGCCACCCCGGCCGTGCGCCGCTGGGCGACGCCGTACCCGGTCGGTCAGCTGCAGCGCGCCGGTGGCTGGACGCGGTACAGCAACGACGACGCGTACCGCGGGGCCTTCCTGCGCACGCAGCGGTCCGGTGCGACGCTGACGCGCCGCGCCTCCGGGGTGCAGCGGGTCGGGCTCGTGATCGGGAAGTCGCCGAACGCCGGTCGCGTCGCCGTCCTCGTGGGCGGCCAGCGCGTCGCAGTCCGGAACCTGCAGGACGACCGCACCCGCGGCACGGTCCTCCTCACGCTGCCCCGCCTCGCGAGCGCCCGCTCGGGCGCCGTGACGGTGCGGACGCTGGACGGCGGCAAGCCGGTGCGCGTCGAGGGGCTGGGGATCCTCCAGCGCTGACGCGGGACCCCCGGGCTACTTCCAGTCGATGTTGCCCGGGAGCTGACGGAAGGTGGTGCCGGTCGGACCCTCGACCGGCGCCGCCTCCTTCCGCGGCCCGCGGCCGACGACGACCGCGGCCACCAGCAGGCCGAGCCCGACGACGGTGAGGAACTGCATGAGCAGCTGTGCGGCCGGGGCGTAGAAGAACTCGACCGCCCCCAGGCCGCCCTCGCCGAGCTGCACCACGGCGTTCGCGACCGCGAACCAGAGGGTCGGGACGAGCGAGACCAGGGCCGCGAGCAGGGCCACCACGGCCCACCGCTGGCCCAGTCGCGTCATCGCCAGCACGGCGAGGGCGACGAGGGCGAGGATCTGCAGCGCGGAGCCGGCGAGGAAGGCGTACTGGCCGAGGGTGTCCATGCGGTGCATCCTGCCCCCGGCAGGCCCCACCCAACCCCGGTCCGACGTCAGGCGGGCTGAGTCGGCAGAAGTGTGCGCCTCAGACGTGCCGGGTCGGGCTCTTCCGCTGGACGTGTGGGTCGCGTGGTCCGATCACGGTCGGGAGCCGTGGTCGCGGTACTCCGTGACGATATGCACCATCTGCGGGTCTGACGTCGTACGAGACGTCACGGAGTACCGCTGGTCCACAGCCGGCCGGGGTTCGGCTCGGTACTCCCCTGAGGAACTGTCGCTCCGAACCGTGCCGGACAGCAGGACCTCAGGGGACTAACCCTGCGGCTCACCTGGTCACGGTGGACAACGCCTCGCGACCCCGTCGACCACCGGCGCGCCACGCGCGTGGCGCCGCCGCCATCGGCGCGAGGACCCTCGCGGTCCCGTGCACGAACGCACACAGTTCGGCACCCGGCGGGCTCCCTCGCCGCCTCACGCCGCACCTGGCCGCGCCGGCGCACCCACCGCCGAGGCGAACTGTGTCCCTTCGTGCAGCCTCCAGCCGATCCGATCCGGCACAGCCCGCTCCAGCACGTGAACGCGCCACCCACACATCACGCAGAGGAGCCCGGGTCGGCAGAAGTGTGCGTCAGTCGGCGCCCGCCGGACGAACCTTTCTGCCACTCGGCGTCCGGTTCAGCCCTCCCCGGCGATGCCGGCGTGCTCGTCGCGCAGCTGGCGCTTGAGGATCTTCCCGGACGGGTTCTTCGGCAGGGAGTCGGCGACGACGACGTACTTCGGCGTCTTGTAGCCCGCCAGCACCGAGCGGGCGTGGGTGCTGACGGTCTCGGCGGTGACGTCCGCGCCGGCCTTGGGGACGACGACGGCGGTGACCGCCTCCACCCACCGGGGGTGGGAGACCCCGAAGACGGCGACCTCGGCGACGCCCTCGAGGGCGTAGATCGCCTCCTCGACCTCGCGGGAGGCGACGTTCTCACCGCCGGTCTTGATCATGTCCTTCTTGCGGTCCACGACGTAGAGCCGGCCGCCGTCGTCGAGGTAGCCGAGGTCGCCGGAGTGGAACCAGCCGCCGGCGAACGCCTCCGCGGTCTTCGCCTCGTCGCGGTAGTAGCCGAGCGTCGCGTGGGGGGAGCGGTGGACGATCTCGCCGATCTCGCCCTGAGGGACGTCCTCGCCGGCGTCGTCCACGATCCGCGTCTCCACGTTGAGCGCCGGCCGGCCCGCGGACCCGGCGTGCGACAGCTGCTCGTCGGGGCCGAGGAAGGTCGCCAACGGCGACATCTCGGTCTGGCCGTAGAGGTTGTAGAGCCGGACGTCGGGCAGCCGGGACGACATTTCCTTGAGGATCTCGACCGGCATCGGCGAGGCGCCGTAGTAGCCCTTCTCCAGCGACGACAGGTCGGTGGACTCGAAGGCGGGGCAGCGCAGCAGCGAGATCCACACCGTGGGCGGGGCGAAGAACTTGGTGACGCGGTGCTCGGCGATCGCGGCGAGGACCTGCTCGGGCTCCGGGGCGGGCAGCACGATGCTCGTCGCGCCCATCCAGACGTCCGGTCCGAGGAACACGTCGAGCTGCGCGCAGTGGTAGAGCGGCAGGGTGTGCAGCTCGACGTCGTCGGCGGAGTAGTCGGCCTCGAGCGCGCAGGAGACGTACTGCCACATCAGCGCCCGGCTGGTCATCACCGCGCCCTTGGGGCGCGACTCGGTGCCGGAGGTGTACATCAGCCGGACGGGGTCGTCGTCGGCCATGGCGACCGGCTCGGGGAGGCCGTCGTGGTCGAACCACGACTGCGCGTCGACCCAGGTGCCACCGGCCGACGACGGCGCGCCGCCGATCGCGGCGAGGAGCGTGGGGGAGGCGGTCTCCTGACGGGCCGTCGCGGCCTCGGCGACCTCGACGTGCTCGGTGTCGACGACGAGCGCGCGGGCCTCGGAGTGGTCGAGGATGAACGCCACCTCGCCGGCGCCCAGCATGAAGTTCAGCGGCACCAGCACCACACCGGCGCGGGCGCACGCGAAGTTCAGGACGACGTACGCCCACGAGTTGCGGGCCAGCAGGGCCAGCCGGTCGCCCTTGACGAGCCCCGCGGACTGGAGGGCCGCGGCGGTGCGGTCGATGCAGGCGTCGAGCTCGGCGTACGTCAGGGAGACGCCGTGGGTGGGGTCGACGACGGCCGGCTTGTCCGGCGTACGACGGGCCGAGCGGCGGGGCAGGTCGCCGAGGGCGTGCTGGCGGGCCAGGGCGACGGTGGGCGGTGCGACGTGGTCCATGTCACGGGAACCTAACCGTCGGACGGCCCGGATCCCAGGGGTCTGCCCACCGCGTGGTCAGGCGGTGCGCCGCACCCGCTCGGCGAGGCGCAGGGCGGCGTGCCGCACGATGAGCGCCTCCTCGGGGTCGCGCGCCGCGACCTCGGGCACCGTCCCGCTGAGCAGCGCGACCGGCCGCGCGAGCCACGCCCACGCGGCCCAGGGGTCCATGCGGGCCGTCAGCAGCGGCTCGAGCACCGGCCCCAGCTCGGGCCGCAGCTCCCCGTCGTCGGTGAGCTGGAAGGCGGGCACGATCGAGGTCGACCGGTGCGGGACGACGAGCAGCGCCCCCCGGTTGGCGGCCTTGTGGACGGCGAACCGGGTCGCGTCCTCCGACGTGCCGCGCAGCTCCCCGAGCGAGGCGTAGGAGTGCCACCCGTCGGCGAGGAGCCCGTCCCGCAGCCCGGCGCGGCGCCGCAGCTGCACCAACGTCACCGGGACGGCGTGCCCGGGGTCGTCGCCCTCCTGGTGGAGCAGCCCGTCGAGGTCGGCCAGCTGGTCGCCGCTCAGCGGCTCGCCGGTGACCGGGTCCGTCCACCGCGCGACGCCGCCGGCGTCCCGCTCGAACGTCGGCAACCCGGCGTCGGCGAGCTGCTCGTCCAGCCCCAGCCCCTCCAGCCACGCGGCCAGCCGCTCGGCGCGGTCGTCGTACGGCGGGGGCATGTCTCGCAACCTAGCGCGAGGTCCGGCGGCCCAGGACGACGACGGAGGCGATCACTGTCCCTCACGGACAGTGATCGCCTCCGTTGGTCGGAGCCAGGGCGAGCCGTCGCCTACTTGTTGGCCTTGCGGGCCCGCGAGGCGGTCTTGGCGCGGGTGTTGGCGTCGAGGTCCAGCTTGCGGATGCGGTTGGCGTCGGGGGTGACCTCGACGCACTCGTCCTCGCGGCAGAACTCGAGGCACTGCTCGAGCGACAGCTTCTTCGGCGGGATCAGCTTCTCGAAGTTGTCGGAGGTGGCGGACCGGATGTTGGTCTGCTGCTTCTCCTTGGTGATGTTGACGTCCATGTCGTCGGCGCGGGAGTTCTCGCCGACGATCATGCCCTCGTACACCTCGGTCGCGGGCTCGACGAACATCGTGCCGCGCTCCTGCAGCGACGTCATCGCGTACGCCGTCGCGGCGCCCTTGCGGTCGGCCACCAGGGAGCCGTTGTTGCGGCCGCGGATCTCGCCAGCCCAGGGCTCGTAGCCCTCGGAGATGTGGTGGGCGATGCCGGTGCCGCGGGTCTCGGTGAGGAACTCGGTCCGGAAGCCGATGAGGCCACGGGCGGGGACGATGAACTCCATCCGCACCCAGCCGGTGCCGTGGTTGGTCATCTGCTCCATGCGGCCCTTCCGGGCGGCGAGGAGCTCGGTGACGGTGCCGAGGTGCTCCTCGGGGGCGTCGATGGTGAGGCGCTCGAACGGCTCGTGGACCTTGCCGTTCACCTCCCTGGTGACGACCTGCGGCTTGCCGACGGTCATCTCGAAGCCCTCGCGGCGCATCTGCTCCACGAGGATCGCCAGCGCGAGCTCGCCGCGGCCCTGCACCTCCCACGCGTCGGGGCGGTCGGTCGGGAGGACCCGCAGGCTGACGTTGCCGACCAGCTCGGAGTCGAGGCGGTCCTTGACGAGGCGGGCGGTGACCTTGCTGCCCTTCACCCGGCCGACCAGCGGCGAGGTGTTGGTGCCGATGGTCATCGAGATCGCGGGCTCGTCGACGTGGATCAGCGGCAGCGCGACCGGGTTCTCCGGGTCGGCCAGCGTCTCGCCGATGGTGATGTCGGGGATGCCCGCGACGGCGCAGATGTCGCCGGGGCCGGCCTTCTCGCCGGGCTTGCGCTCGAGGCCCTCGGTGACGAGGAGCTCGGTGATGCGGAGGTTCTTGACGGTGCCGTCGCGGCGCATCCACGCCACCTGCTGGCCCTTGCGGAGCTCGCCCTGCTTGATGCGCAGCAGCGCGAGGCGGCCGAGGAACGGCGAGGCGTCGAGGTTGGTGACGTGCGCCTGCAGCGGCGCGCCCTCGTCGTACGTCGGGGCGGGGATGGTCTCGAGGATGGTGCGGAACAGCGGCTCGAGGTCGGGGCTGTCGGGCAGGCCGCCGTCCTCGGGCTGCTCGGTCGAGGCGCGACCGGCGCGGGCGGAGGCGTAGACGACCGGGAAGTCCAGCGCGGTCTGCGAGTGCGAGTCGTCCAGCAGGTCCATGAACAGCTCGTAGGTCTCGTCGACGACCTCCGCGATGCGGGAGTCGGAGCGGTCGACCTTGTTGACCACCAGCACGACCGGCATGTCGGCGTTGAGCGCCTTGCGCAGCACGAACCGGGTCTGGGGGAGCGGGCCCTCGCTGGCGTCGACCAGCAGCACGATGCCGTCGACCATCGACAGGCCGCGCTCGACCTCGCCACCGAAGTCGGCGTGGCCGGGGGTGTCGATGATGTTGATGGTCATGTCACCGTCAGCCATCTCCTGGGCCGACGGGCCCCGGTAGTGGACCGCGGTGTTCTTCGCGAGGATCGTGATCCCCTTCTCGCGCTCCAGGTCGCCGGAGTCCATGACCCGCTCGGCCACGCTCTCGGCCTGGTGCGCGGTGAAGGCGCCGGCCTGCTTGAGCATGGCGTCGACCAACGTCGTCTTGCCGTGGTCGACGTGGGCCACGATCGCGACGTTGCGCAGGTCGGGGCGGGTGATGCTCATCCGGGACGCTCTCCTTCGAGGGGGTACGAGGACCCGTCTGGGCCCCGTCCACCCTAGGTGGCAGACCCTGCCGGACCCCATTCCGCGACGCTCCGGCGACCTGGGCGTGAGCGGGGTCACGGCAGGATGGTGCCGTGATCCGCAACGTGGTGGTGGGTGTCGTGAGGGACGGCGTGGACGCCGAGCAGGTCGAGGCGGCGCTGCAGGCGCTGCGCGACCTGGAGCTGGACGGCGAGCCGCTGGGCATCGTCGCCGGGCAGGACCTGGGCCTGCGGGAGGGCAACGCGTCGTACTCGCTGACGGTCGACTTCGCCGACGAGGACGCCTACCGGCGCTACGACCTCGACGAGGAGCACAACCGCATCCGCCGCGAGCTTTTCGCGCCGATCTCGAGCGAGATCCGGCGCATCCAGTTCCGCCTGCCCTGAGCCGAGCCCTCGACACTGTCGGTCCTCGGGGCGAGGGTGGGTCCATGGTCACCCACGTCGCCCCGCACCGCCGCGGAGCCTGCTCGTTCGTCCCGCCGCAGCTGCTCCGGCAGCTCGCCGCGAACCGCCCCGAGGTCTCGGCGCGGCTCGAGGCGTCGCTCGTGGTCGACGACCGCATCCGCCTGCGTCGGCGCGAGACGCCGGTCGGGGAGGCGGTCCACGCCGCGATGCGCGTCGCCCCCGGGGCGGCGTGGACCGTGCACGACGCCGCCGGTGGCACCGAGCTGCCCGGTCGGCGGGCGCGTCGCGCCGGCGAGCCCGCGACGGGGGACGACGCCGTCGACGAGGCCGCCCGGGGCCTCGAGCAGAGCCTCGACCTGTTCCGGACGGCGTACGGCCGCGACTCCTTCGACGACCGCGGCGCCCCGGTGGTCGCGACCGTCCACTACGGCCAGGACTACGTCAACGCCTTCTGGGACGGCACCCAGCTCGTGTTCGGCGACGGCGACGGGGAGGTCTTCGGCCGCTTCACCCGCTCGCTCGACGTGGTCGCCCACGAGTTCTCCCACGCGGTCGTGCAGTACACCGCCGACCTCGTGTACGCCGACCAGTCGGGCGCGCTCAACGAGTCGGTCTGCGACGTCTTCGCCGCCTGCCTGGTGCAGCGTGAGCGCGGGGAGACCGCGGAGCAGGCGGACTGGCTGATCGGACGCGAGCTGTTCCTGCCCGGGGTCCAGGCGCGGGCGCTGCGCGACATGGCGAACCCGGGCACGGCGTACGACGACCCGGCGCTGGGCAAGGACCCGCAGGTCGGCCACATGGACGACTTCGTGGTGACCCAGGACGACAACGGCGGCGTCCACCTCAACTCCGGGATCCCCAACCGCGCGTTCCACCTCGCGGCGACGGCGATCGGCGGGAACAGCTGGGAGGGCGCGGGTGCGATCTGGTACGCCGCGCTCACCGGCGAGGTGGGGGCGCGCACGGACTTCGCCGGGTTCGCCGCCGCCACGATCGGCGCCGCCGGGGCGCAGGCGGACGCCGTCCGCGAGGCCTGGCGCCAGGTGGGCGTCAGCCCGGCCGGCGGCGCGGGCGGCGGCGGTGACGGCCGGGGTGACCGGCAGCGCGGGCCGCTCCGGGTCACCCGGTCCGGCGGGTTCGCCGGCATGGTCGAGCAGGGCGAGATCGACCTCGACGCCGCGGACGACCCCCGGGCCGGCGACGTGCTGGCGCTGTGGGACCGCATCGACCTGCCGGCCGCCCGGGCCCAGGCCCCGGCGCCGTCCTCGGTTGCCGACGGCTTCGTCTACGCCTTCACCGACCCGGCCGGCGAGCGCGTCGAGCTGCCGGAGCACGCGCTCACCGACGACCTCCGCAGCCTCGCCGGGCTGCTGCTGCCCGGTCGTCACCGCGACGGCGGCGTCTGAGCCACCGCCGCCGCGGCGCGATCCGTCAGAGGGAGCCGTAGGAGCAGCTCAGCGCGCCGTCGGCGGTGGTGCAGGCGGGGTCGGCGTACGTGCCGCCACCGCGGCGCTCGTCGGCGCCCGGGGAGTAACGCCCGGCGTACTTCGTGTTCAGGCGCGGCGCCGTCCGGGTGCGGTCCTCCGCGCGCCGGGAGATGCCGGTGGCGGTGAAGTCCGCACGGTCTCCGGTGCGGAGCCACTCGGTGGTGATCGTCAGGTCCAGCGAGCCGTCGCGGCCCGGCCCGACTCCCCAGGCCGCGCCGGCGACGGAGATGCGGCGCGGTCGGTCCCCCGCCAGGGAGACGACCCGCGGGGAGCGGGGACCGTTGTAGAAGGTGACGGCGAAGTCCCGGTCCCCGGGTCCGTCGACGATCGTCTTGACCTGCTGCATCGGGTCGTCGGCCGGGCTGTCGTCGAGGCCCACGCGACGGATCGTCGCCGCGATGCTGAGCAGCCGCTCGTTGCGCGGCAGTGGCATCTGGTAGCCGACCTTCCGCACGTCGGCGCGCGAGCGACGGTTCGGGTCCGTCCCCGTCGTGTCGTACGCCGGGTCGCTCACCGACGCGCTCGTGCGGGGCGGCGGGTTGTCGGCCGGAGCCGCGACGGCGGTGGTGGAGGCCGCGAGCAGCGAGCCCGCGACGAGGGTGGCGACGGCGACGAGCGGTGAGGTCCTCATACAGGTCCTGACGTCGTGAGCGGGTGAGAGGTTGCCCGGGCGGACGGGACGGCGTCGTGTCACCCGAGGCCACCGTTCGTCCAGGTGCAGCGGGTCCGGCCGTCGTCCAGCCTGGTGCAGCCGTCGGCGCCGCGAGTCATGGCCTGGCGACCGGTCGGGCCGGAGTACCGCGAGTTGAGCCGCTCCACGGTGCGGGCGGCGTCGGTGGCCTCACCGGAGATGCCCGTCGACGTCAGGTCGAGCCGGTCGGGGCCGCGCAGCCACTCGGTGGTGATCCCGAGGACCATCCCGCCCGGTCCGCCCCTGGCCCCGCCCGAGATGATGAAGGCGCCCTCCCAGTTCACCCTGCGCGGCTTGCCGGAGGGCGTGCCGAGGTAGACGACGCGGGGTGCGCGTTCGGTGTTGTAGACGGTGATCGCCCAGTCCCGCGCGCCCGGACCGTCGAGGATCGTCTTGACCTGCTGCGACGGCGCTCCGCCGATCGGCACCTCCGGTCGGGGCTCGTTGCCGAAGCCGAACCGCACGAAGTCTGCGCGGATCTGCAGGAGGCGGCCCTGGCGGGCCAGGGGCATCTTGTACGCGACCCCGGTGAGGTCCGCCCGGGGGTGGCGCCAGCGCGGGCCACCGGAGGCGTCACCCCTCGGGTCCTCAGCGCTGCCCTGCGTACGCGGCGGCCGGTCGGGCGCGTCGGCTGTCGCGGTCGGCCCGACGGCGAGCGCTCCGAGCAGCAGGGCGGTGGTGGCGAGCAGCGCGCGGTGTCGCATGGGATCCCCCGATCGTGGTGTGGGAGGAACCTCGCCGATCGCGGCCGCCGTGTCCAGGGGTCTGCAGGTCGGTGCAGACCCCTGGCGCGGGGTGGCGTGGGGTCAGGACTCCTCGCGGAACACCTTGTGCTGCGCGGCCTGGGCGCGGGGGCGGATGACCAGCTCGTCGACGTTGACGTGGGACGGCCGCGTGACCATCCAGGTGATCGCCTCGGCGACGTCGTCCGCGACGAGGGGCTCCTTGACGCCGGCGTACACCTTGTCGGCCTTCTCCTGGTCGCCGCCGAAGCGGACGAGGGAGAACTCGTCGGTCTGGACCATGCCGGGGGCGATCTCGGTGACGCGGACGGGCTGGTCCCACAGCTCGAGGCGCAGCGTCTCGGTGACGACCTGGGTGCCGTGCTTGGCCGCGGTGTAGCCGGCGCCGCCCTCGTAGGCGATGCGGCCGGCGGTGGACCCGACGTTGCAGATGATCCCAGCGCCGGTCGCCTTCAGCGCCGGCAGGAGGGCCTTGGTGACCTGCATGAGGCCGACGACGTTGACCTCGTACATCGCGCGCCACTGCTCGGCGTCCGCCTCGGCGACGGGGCTGGAGCCGAACGCGCCGCCCGCGTTGTTGACCAGCACGTCGAGGGAGTCGCCGACGGTCTCGGCGAGCGCGGCGACCTGCGTGGCGTCGGTGACGTCGCAGGTCACGGCCGTCCCGTCGATCTCGGCGGCGAGGTCAGCGATGCGGTCGGCCCGACGGGCGGCGCAGACGACGTGGAACCCGGCGGCGGCGAGGTGGCGGGCGGTGGCGGCGCCGATGCCGCTGCTGGCGCCCGTCACGACGGCCAGGGGACGGGAGGAGGAGGAGGTGGTCATGGGGCCGATTCTGCCTCGGGCGTGCGGGCAGGGAATCCTGGGCACGGGTCATCAGTTGTGCCAGGTCGGGCCGAGATCCCCTGCAGACGAGCCCGAAGGACGGAGGTCGGATGCGCTCGCACCCCCGGCGGGTCGCCATGATCAGCCTGCACACCTCGCCGCTGGACCAGCCCGGCACCGGCGACGCCGGCGGGATGAACGTCTACGTCATCGAGCTCGCCCGCCGCCTCGCGGCCCGCGGCACCGAGGTGGACGTCTTCACGCGCGCCACGTCCTCCCGACTGCCGGCGGTCGTCGACTGCGGGGACGGCGTCCGCGTGCGTCACGTCGTCGCCGGTCCGTTCGCCGGGCTCACGAAGACCGAGCTGCCCGCCCAGCTGTGCACCTTCGCCCGCGAGGTGCTCCGGGCGGAGGCCGCCGAGGAGGTCGGGCACTACGACGTCGTCCACAGCCACTACTGGCTGTCGGGCCAGGTCGGCGCCCTGGCGCGCGACCGCTGGCGGGTCCCCCTGGTCCACTCGATGCACACGATGGCGAAGGTGAAGAACGCCGCGCTGGCGGCGGGTGACGTCCCCGAGCCGGGCGTCCGCGTGCTGGGCGAGGAGCAGGTCGTCGCCGCCGCCGACATGCTCGTCGCGAACACCGACCAGGAGGCCAAGCAGCTCATCGAGTGCTACGACGCCGACCCGGGTCGCGTCGAGGTCGTCCACCCCGGCGTCGACCTCGGGGTGTTCCGCCCCGTGGGGCAGACGGCTGCCCGCGCGGCCCTCGGGCTCCCGCCGGACGCGCACGTCGTGCTGTTCGCCGGCCGCATCCAGGCGCTCAAGGGCCCCGAGGTGCTGCTGCGGGCCGTCGCGCGCCTGCTCGCCGACCGCCCCGACCTGGCCGGGCGGCTCGTCGTCCCGGTCGTCGGCGGACCGTCCGGCTCCGGCCTGGAGAAGCCCGAGGCCCTGGGCCGGCTGGCCGACGAGCTGGGCCTGTCCGACGTCGTCCGCTTCGTGCCGCCGATGGCGCAGACCGACCTGGCGCAGTGGTACGCCGCCGCCACCCTGGTCGCCGTGCCGTCGTACAACGAGTCGTTCGGGCTGGTCGCCGTCGAGGCGCAGGCCAGCGGGACCCCCGTCGTGGCGGCCGCCGTCGGCGGGCTGACCACCGCGGTCGCCCACGAGCGCAGCGGACTCCTCGTCGAGGGCCACGACGTCGGCGACTGGGCGCGTGCCATCGGACGGGTGCTCACCGAGGACGGGCTGCGCGAGCGGCTCGCCGCGGGCGCCGTCCGCTGGACCGCGGGGTTCGGCTGGGAGCAGACCGCCGAGCGGACACTCGAGGTCTACGCCCGCGCGGCCGAGGTCCGGCGTCGCGAGCTCGACGGCGGTCCCGCCACCCTGGTGGGCCGATGACCGTCCCCGAGGTAGAGGGCGACCTCCCCGACGAGGCCGCCGTGGCGGCCGTGCGCACCTGGCTCGCCGACAACGAGGTCGAGCACACCGAGATCCGACCCGGCGTCTTCTCGATCACCCTGCCCGGGGAGAAGAAGCTGCAGACCCCCGTGCGCCTCGACGTCGGCCGGCACGCGCTCGGCGTTCACGCCTTCGTCTGCCGCAACCCCGACGAGAACCACGCCCGCGTCCACCGCTGGCTGCTGGAGCGGAACCTCAAGACGTACGGCGTCGGCTTCGCGGTCGACCGCACCGGCGACATCTACCTCGACGGCCGGCTCCCGCTGCTCGCGACCGCGCCCGAGGAGCTCGACCGGCTGCTCGGCTCGGTGCTGGCGTGGGCCGACGAGTCGTTCAACTCGATCCTCGAGCTCGGGTTCGCCTCGTCGATCCGCAAGGAGTGGGAGTGGCGCCGCCTGCGCGGCGAGCCCACCCACAACCTCGAGGCGTTCCGCGGCTGGCTCGAGGCGGGCGAGGACCCGGACCCTCCCTCGTGAGGCAGCCGTGACCTCGCGGGCACGACGGTGAGCCCCGGCGTCCTCGCGGCGGCGTACGACGCGGTGACCGGGGTGCTCGACGGCCTCGCGCCCGTCGACTGGGACCGGCCCACCCGCGCGGAGGGCTGGACCGTCCGGGACCTCACGTTCCACCTCCTCCTCGACGCCCAGCGGGCCCTGGTCACCCTGGCGAGCCCGGGGGAACGGGCACCCGACCGGGACCGGTACGACTACTGGAGCGCGTTCCACCCCGCCAGCGGCGATGGCGGGGCGGCGCACGCCGACTTCGTCCGCCGGGCCGCCGCGGCGTACGGCGAGCGGGCACTGCTGGCGGTGTGGCGCGACACCGCCCCGGCCGCGGGCCACGCCGTGGCGGTCGCCGACCCGGCGGACCTCGTCGCCACGCAGGGCCACGTCCTGACGGTCGCCGACCTCGCCTCGACGCTGGTCCTGGAGGCCTCCGTGCACCACCTCGACCTCGTCCTCGACCTGCCGGACGCCGCCGGCCCGCCCGCCGCGGCGCTGGCCGAGACCCGCCACGTGCTCGACGTGCTGGCGCCAGCACCGTTCCCGGCCCCGTGGCCCGACGAGCGGGTGGCCCTGCTGGGCACGGGCCGCGTCCTGCCGGACGACGCCGAGCGCGCGGCGCTGGGCGACGCAGCGGACCGGCTACCCCTGCTCGGCTGAGGCCCGCGGTCGGTAGCGGGTGAGCAGCACCCCGGCGATGCAGAGCGCCCCGCCGACGAACGCGAGGGGCGGCGGGACCTCCCCGAGGGTCAGCCACGCCATCAGTGCCGTGATGAACGGGACGAGGAAGGTCAGCATCGCGAACGTGCCCGCCTCCGACGTGGACAGCGCGTACGCCCAGGTCGTGAAGGCCAGCGCCGACGGCACCAGCCCGAGGTAGAACCACCAGCCCAGGTCGACCGCGGAGGTGCTGCCGACGGCGCCGACCATCTCGGCCGTCCAGGGCAGGCAGGCCACCGTGCCGGCGACGTAGAACCAGAAGGTGACCTCGAGCGCGCCGAGGTCGCCCAGCAGCTTCTTCTGGGTCAGGACGCCGACGGCGAACCCGACCGCGGCCACCAGGACGAGGAGCACCCCGACCAGGTCACCGCTCGGACCGGCCGAGGAGGCCTGCGCGATGAGGACGACGCCGCCGAAGCCGACCGCCAGCCCGACGACCAGCCAGCGGGTGAGGCGCTCGCCGAGCAGGACGGTGGCCAGCAGGGCGACGATCAGCGGCCCGACCTGGACGATCAGCGCGGCCGTGCCGGCGTCCACCCGGAGCTCCCCGGCGTTCAGGGCGACGTTGTAGACCCCGATCCACGACACCCCGCCGAGGGCGATCAGCCCCCACGTCCGGCGCGGGGGGACCCGGATCCGTCGCTGCGAGACGAGCAGCAGCACCCCGAGGGCCACCGTCGCCACCACCAGCCGCCCCAGGGCCAGCGACCCGGGCGGGACCGACTCGCCCAGGTGCCGGATCCCCACGAACGCCGAGGCCCAGGCCAGCAGCGTGAACGCGACGGCCGCGAGCGGCAGCCAGCCCGGGGCGGATCGGCGTACGGCGGGGGCGGTGAGGGTCTCCTCGGGCGGGCAGCCGGGCTCGACCGGGGGAACGGTGGTCACGGCTCGACGCTAGGGCCCGCCCGCCGGGCCCGTCGCGCGGGTATCGGACGTCGTACGTCGAGATCCGGTCACCGCCACCGGTGGTCGAGGTGCGAGGAGCGCTGGCGACGAGCCTCGAGACCCGGTGGGGTCAGTGTGGCCTCGCGTCAGACGTCCAGCTTGTAGCCCAGTCCCCGGACGGTGACGAGGAACGAGGGGTCGCCGGGGTCCTTCTCCAGCTTGGCGCGCAGGCGCTTCACGTGGACGTCGAGGGTCTTGGTGTCGCCGACGTAGTCGGAGCCCCAGACGCGGTCGATCAGCTGGCCGCGGGTGAGCACCCGGCCGGGGTTGCGCAGGAACATCTCGAGCAGCTCGAACTCCTTGAGCGGGAGGCGCTGCTCGGAGCCGTCGACGGTGACGACGTGGCGCTCGACGTCCATCCGCACGGACCCGGCCTCCAGGGTCGCGCTGGCGGCCTCCGCGCCGACGTCTGCGCCGCGGCGCAGGACGGCCCGGATCCGGGCGACGAGCTCGCGGGGCGAGTACGGCTTGGTGACGTAGTCGTCGGCGCCGAGCTCGAGGCCGACCACCTTGTCGACCTCGTCGTCCTTCGCGCTGACCATGATCACCGGCACGCTGGAGGTCTGGCGGATGCGGCGGCAGACCTCGGTCCCGGGGATGCCGGGGAGCATGAGGTCCAGCAGCACGATGTCCGCACCGTTGCGGTCGAACTCGGTGAGCGCGTCGTCGCCGGTCGCGGCGATGGCGACCTCGTAGCCCTCCTTGCGGAGCATGTAGCCCAGCGCGTCGCTGTAGCTCTCCTCGTCCTCGACGACGAGCACCTTGGTCACGAGCGTCCCTCTCTGCTGCTTCTCATCGTGGTCACACCGTAGGCCCTGATCAGGACGCCCGCGGCAGGGTCAGCGTGAAGGTCGAGCCCTGGCCCTCGACGGACCAGACCCTCACGTCGCCGCCGTGGGTGGCGGCGACGTGCTTGACGATCGAGAGCCCGAGGCCGGTGCCGCCGGTGGAGCGGTGCCGGGCGGGGTCGACGCGGTAGAAGCGCTCGAAGATGCGGTCGATCTCGCCGGCCGGGATGCCGATGCCCTGGTCGGTGATCGACACGTCGACGGTGTCGTCGTCGGCGCGCGCGCTGACCAGCACCGAGGACCCCTCGCGGGAGTAGGCGACCGCGTTGGCGACCAGGTTGCCGACGGCGACGCTGATCTGCTCGGCGTTGCCGAGCACCTCCAGGCCCCCGTCGCCGCCGGCCACGAGGGAGATCCGCCGGGCGGCGGCGTCGATGGCGGACGTGTCGATCGCGGTGGCCACGACGTCGTCGACCGGGACCCGCGAGGGCATCTCCAGCGGCTCGTCGCCCTGCAGGCGGGAGAGCTCGATGATCTGCTGCACCAGGGTGCCGAGGCGCTCGGACTCGTGGCCCATGCGGCCGGCGAACCGCTTCACCGCCTCGGGGTCGTCGGCGGCGTCGGCGACGGCCTCGGCGAGCAGCCGGATGGCGCCGACCGGGGTCTTGAGCTCGTGGCTGACGTTGGCGACGAAGTCGCGTCGTACGGCCTCGACGCGGCGCTCGCGGGTGCGGTCCTCGACCAGCGCCAGGACCAGCCGCGACCCGAGCGGGGCGACGCGGGCGGTGACGTGGCGGTCCGGCGTACCGCCCGGGCGGGCCATCTGCATCTCGATCTCGCGGATCTGCCCGTCGCGGCGCACGGCGCGGACCAGGTCGGCGAGCTCCTCGGCGACCAGCTCGTTGCCGCGGACCAGCCCGAGTGCGTACGCCGGCGCCGACGCCTTGAGCACCGACTCGTTCTCGTCGACGACCACGGCGCTGCTCCGCAGGACGGACAGGACGGTGGCGACGCCGGTCGGGACGGCCGGCTCGGCGACCTCGGGACGGCGGGTCTGCTGCTTGTCGGAGAGGTGCCAGGCGAGCACGGTGGACCCGGCCACGATCGCACCGACGATCGCCGCCAGGAACGCCTGAGCGGTGGGGTCCACGGCCAGATCGTACGGACGACCCCGCCGGTCGCGGGTGCCGCCGGGCGGCCCCGGGTGCCACGGACCCAGATTTCACTGCCCGTTCACGGTCCGGATCGCCGCCGTCCAGAAGCGGCGCCGGACGCCTGCCTAGGGTGGTGGGCATGCGTGAGGCCTACTACGACGAGCTCGAAGGCGTGTTCGCCGACCTGACCGAGATCACCCGACTGGTCGAGGTCGCCGTGCAGACCGCCACCGAGGCGCTGCTCACCGGCGACGCCGAGACGGCCGAGCGCGTCATCACCGCCGACGCCGAGATCGACTCGCGGCGGGAGAAGGTCGAGAACGACGCGTTCAACCTGCTCTCCCTGCAGCAGCCGGTCGCCGGCGACCTGCGCCTGATCGTCGCCGCGCTGCGGATCGTCAGCGAGCTCGAGCGGATGGGCGACCTCGCCGAGCACGTCGCGAAGGTCGCGCGCCTGCGCGTGCCCGGCCTCGCCGTGCCGGAGGACCTGCGGCCCACCATCACCCGGATGGCCACGATCGCCCTCGAGATGGTCGGACGCCTGCGCGTCGTCATCGCCGACCGCGACGTCCAGGCCGCCGCCCGCCTCGCCGAGACCGACGAGGAGATGGACAAGCTCCGTCGCCTCAACTTCACCGAGCTGCTCCGCCAGGACTGGACCCACGGCGTCGAGGCCGCGGTCGACGTCGCCCTGCTCGGCCGCTACTACGAGCGCATCGCCGACCACGCCGTCGGCATCGCCAACCGCGTCGTCTTCGTCGTCACCGGCGACTTCCCCGTCGCCTGACGGTTCGGCCCCGCCCGACGGGCGTCGTACGGCGGGGCGCTGGGCGTCGTCCCAGGGGCCTCAGCAGCCTCTGGTTTCACCAGCCGGCTGGTGAAACCCCGACTGGGCTGACGAAACTTCGTCAGCCCAGGCGGGGTTTCGCGGGCTAGCCGGCGAAACCAGTGACAGGTGGGACCCCGCCCCGGAAACCGAGGCGAGCGGTCAGCGGCCCTGGTTGGCGACGGCCTCGGCGGCGGCTGCGGCGGCCTCGGGGTCGAGGTACTCGCCACCCGTCACGAGCGGGGCGAGGTCGTCGTCGAGGCGGTAGACCAGCGGCTGGCCGGTGGGGATGTTGAGGCCGGCGATGTCGTCGTCGCCGATGCCGTCGAGGTGCTTGACGATCGCGCGGAGGCTGTTGCCGTGGGCGGCGACGAGCACGGTGCGGCCCGGCTGCAGGTCGGCGGCGGCGTCGCCGTTCCACCACGGCATCAGGCGGACGATGACGTCGGCCAGGCACTCGGTGGCGGGCATCTCGTCGCCGAGGTCGGCGTACCGGGGGTCACCGGCCTGGCTGAACTCGTCGTCCGCGTCGATCGGCGGCGGCGGGACGTCGAAGCTGCGACGCCACTGCATGAACTGCTCCTCGCCGTACTCGGCGAGCGTCTGCTTCTTGTCCTTGCCCTGCAGGGCGCCGTAGTGACGCTCGTTGAGGCGCCAGGTGCGGCGCACCGGGATCCAGTGGCGGTCGGCCGCGTCGAGCGCCAGTGCGGAGGTGGTGATCGCGCGACGCAGGAGGGAGGTGTGGACGACGTCCGGCAGCAGGCCGGACTCCTTCATCAGGCGCCCGCCGGCGACGGCCTCGCCGCGGCCCTTCTCGGTGAGGTCGACGTCGACCCAGCCGGTGAAGAGGTTCTTGGCGTTCCAGTCGCTCTCGCCGTGGCGGAGCAGGATCAGCGTGCGGTCGGTGCTCACTCGCCCTCGCTCTCGCCGGGGAGGACCTCGTCGGCCGGGGTGTAGAGGTCCTCGGTGTCGTACTCGTCCCGCTCCGTGGGGACCGGTCCGTCGATGCCCTCGTAGTAGCCGGCGTTCGGCACCACGGAGACGTCGAAGGTGACCTCCTGGCCGGTGCTGTAGGCGATGTCGACGGAGAGGAAGTCGCCGATCTCGAAGTCACCGGTGACGGGGACGCCGCCCTCGTTCGCGAGCTGCACGAAGCCGCCCGGCGCGAGCTCGATCGGCTCGGCGAGCTCGGCGGTGATGTCGCCGCCGATGCCCGTCACCGCGGCGGTCTCGGAGGTCTCGTTGGAGAACCCGGCGACGAAGGTGCCCTCGCCGTTGCCGTCGGTCGACACGATCGCGGCGCCGAGCACGTCGACGGCCGCACTGCGGTCGAACGTGCCCTCCGCGGGCGTGTAGACGATGTTGGTGTTCTCGTCGAAGCCGCACGACGCGAGGGCCGGCAGGACGAGGGAGACCGCGCCGAGGACCGCGGCTCGCCGGAGCAGTGAACGCTGGGGCTGAGGCACGAGCGCAGCCTACCGGCGCGCGGACGCGTCCGGAGCAGGCGGCCTCATCGGTAGAGGCCCTGCTGCGAGGCCACGGTCAGCAGCGCGATGACCAGGACCGCGGCCAGGACCGCGGCGAGGCCGAGGAGGCGGGGCGCGCCCACCTTCAGCGCGATGCGCAGCGGCAGGTGGCGCAGGCCGTCGCGGTTGTCGTCGACCAGGCCCGGCAGGGACCGCAGCACGTGCACGGTGACGCCCAGCGCGGCCGCCAGGCCGACCAGCGCCGGGTTCGGCGCCAGGCCCTCGGGGCCGCCGATCGGGCCGGCGTACGACAGGACGGCGGGGTAGAGCGCGAACGAGGCCGCCCACGGCACCGGCGAGAACCAGCCGTGGCGCAGCGAGATGTTGCCGACCATGCCGATGGCCACGACGACGAGGTACGTCACCCCGGCGGTGACGCCGTTGGAGACGCCCAGGGGTACGAGGAGGAGGGCGGCGATCGCGAAGGCGTACCAGACCGTGCCCGGCTCCAGGCGTCCCTCGGCCAGGGGCTTGCGGCGCAGCCTCCGCGTCTCCCCGGCGTCGCGGTGGCGGGCGAGGACGACGGCGTCCCGGTCCCGGTCGACGAGGTCGTTGTGCCAGCCGAGCATCGTCTGGCCGACGAGGACCATCGCCGCGAGCAGGCCGACCTGCTCCGGCGGCCGGCCCGCGAGGGCGGCGGTGCCGGCGAACGCGGCCGCGGTCAGGACGGCCTGGCGCGGGTGCGCGGCGAGGAGGAGCAGCCACAGCGCGACGGGCCCGCGGGCCGGGACGACCGGGGCCGCGGTGGTCGGGGCCGCGTCGTCCGCCGCGCCCTGCTCCGCGGTCCCCGCCTTCTTCTGCTTCTGCGCCTGCTTGCGTGCCCTCTTCTCCGCGCGCTCGTCCTTGCCCGTGGCCGGGCTGGTGGCCGGGCTGGTGGCCGGGCTGTCGTCCGTGGTGTCGCGCGTCAGCACCGCGGTCGAACCGGTGGGGGTCACCTCGAGCTCGCGGTCGTCTCCGGTCGGGGTCTCGGTGGTCGGGGTCTCGGCCGGGGAGTCGGCGGGGGAGTCGGACGCGGCCTCGTCGGGCGTCGTCGCCCTCGGGTCCGGGCGGGCCCAGCGGCGGCGGCGCTCCTCGGCGCGACGCTGCTTCTCGGCCTTCCTCTCCGCCTTCGTGGCGGCGGCCGGGTCGGCCGCGGGCACACCCGCCCCGTCGCCGCCCGCGCCTCCGCGGTCACGCTCTGCACCCATGGGCGGCAGTATCCGCGCAACCGGCCCCCGGCGGGAGGGCAACCCCTGATCCGGACCCTTCCGGAGACGCCGTGGGACCCTGGAGAGGCGCCTCCGCGGAGCCGTCCCGCACCCGTTGCAGAGATTGTCGACAACACGGATCTCGCGGTCTGTCAAGACCCGGTTAGGCCTCTGACCTGCGGAAACGTTGAGGAAGCTCCGCTGGCGCCGTGTTATGATGGGGGTCCTTCGGAAGGGGAAACGTACATATGACATTCACCGTCGGCGAAACGGTTGTGTACCCCAATCACGGGGCTGCGGTCATCGAGGACATCGAGTTCCGCACCATCAAGGGGGAGGACAGGCAGTACCTGGTCCTCCGCATCGTCTCCCAGCAGGACCTCGTGGTGAGGGTCCCTGCGTGCAACCTGGACCTGGTCGGCGTGCGGGACGTCGTCGACAAGGAGGGCCTGGACCGCGTCTTCGACGTGCTGCGGGCCTCGCAGGTCGAGGAGCCGACCAACTGGTCGCGTCGTTACAAGGCCAACCTCGAGAAGCTGCACAGCGGCGACGTCATGAAGGTGGCCGAGGTCGTCCGTGACCTCTGGCGCCGTGAGCGCGACCGCGGCCTGTCCGCGGGCGAGAAGCGCATGCTGGCGAAGGCGCGCCAGATCCTCGTCTCCGAGCTCGCGCTCGCCGAGAGCACGAACGAGGACAAGGCGGAGGGCATCCTCGACGAGGTGCTGGCCTCCTGAGCGTCACCCACACGCACGAGCAGGGCCCCCGGGACGACCCCGGGGGCCCTGTCGTGTCGTGGGAGGAGGACGACGTCGAGCCGGCGCTCGGCGTCGTGCTCGACGAGGGCCGCGGCAGCCTCCCGTACGCCGTCGTCCACGGCGAGGCGCTCGTCTTCTGCGCCGCCGCCGCCCTGGAGGCGGCGGGGGTGCGGGCGGTCGACGCCGGCACCCCGTGGGAGCACGTCCGGGAGGCCGGCGCGGACCTGGTGCTCCACGACGCGCTCTGCCCCCTGGCCCCGCCGGCGTTCCTGGCCGAGTGCCTGGCCGTGGCCCGGCGCGACGACGTCGCGGTCGTCGCCGTCCGCCCGGTCACCGACACGGTCCGGACCTCCGGCCCGGGTGATCCGCCGCGGCTCGGCGAGCTGCTGGACCGCGAGGCCCTCGTGGCGGTGGCGTCGCCGGTGGTGCTGCCCGCCTCCGTCGTCGCGTCGTACGACGGGTGGCCGCCCGCCGACGTCGTCGCGCTCGTGGCGTCGCTGCGGGAGCGGACGACGCCCGTGCTGCTCGAGGCCCCGGCCGTCGCCCGGCGCGTGACGGGCCCCGACGACCTGCGCGTCCTCGAGGCCGTCTCGGCGGCCGACGCCGCCGCCGTCCCGGTCTCAGACGAGGCGTGAGGCGACGTCGAGGTCGCCGGGCCAGGTGATCTTGAGGTTCGCCGGGTCCCCGTCGACCGCGACGACCTCGACGTCGTCCGGGCCGTGGGCGGCGACCGTCCCGGCGGTGTCCGTGGCGCGGTGGCCGCTGGTCGCCGCGGCGTCGTAGGCCGCCAGCAGGGCGTCGGCCCGGAACGCCTGGGGGGTCTGCATGGCCACGAGCCCGTCCGGGACGGGCGAGCCGTCGACGCTGACGACGGCCGGGGCCGGGACCACCGGCACGGCGCCCCCGTGACGGCGGGCCGCGTCGAGGACGCGGGTGAGCAGGGCGCTGCCGGCCAGCGGTCGGGCGCCGTCGTGGATCGCGACCACGTCGACCGCGCCGGAGGCGACGTCGTCGGCGAGGACCGCCAGCGCGCGCTCCTCGGAGGCGTGTCGGGAGTCGCCGCCGACGACGACGTCGACCGAGGCGTCCGCGCCCAGGTGCGGGGTCAGGGCGTCGGCGACCGCTCCGGACTCGCCGTCCCGGACCACCACGACCACCCGGACCACCCCGCGGGTGGCGAGCGCGTCGAGGACCGAGCGGGTCAGGACCGGCACCCCGCCGAGGGGGAGCAGGACCTTGTTGACCTCGGCCCCGCTGCGGCTGCCCGACCCGGCGCCGAGCACGACGACGGCGGCGCCGGCGTCCGTCCCGGTGCCGTCGTGCAGGGCTGTCGTCATGGGCGGATCCTCGCAGGCCCTCAGCCGTCGACGGCCCCGAGGACCGTCCCGTCCCGCAGGGTCGCGGTGTAGGTCCAGGCGTCGGTCACCGAGGTGTCGCGGAACCCGTCCCCGCCGGTGGGCCACCAGGCCGCCCAGCGTCCGTCCTCGACCGAGGCCTCGACCTCGCGGCCGTCCGCGAGGTCGACCACGAGCCGCTCGACGTCGTCGCCGACCCGGCCCGAGGCGTAGCCGAAGACGCCGTCGTCGACCTCGCCGACCCCGGCGGTCTCCTCGCGGACGGCGTCGCCGCGCCGCGGGGCGGCCAGCGCGTCCTCGACCGGTCCGAGGCCGCCGAAGAACCCGCCCGCACCTGGGACGGGGTCGGCGACCACCTCGTCGGGCATCAGGCAGGTGGCCTCGAGCCTGCCGCCGTCCCGGGCGTCGACCCGGTACTGCACGTACGACCAGCCGCCCCGGGCCTCGGCGACCAGGGGCCGGGGCGCGGCCCCCGGCGACGCGGCGAGCTCCCCCTCGTCGGTCTGCAGGACGCTGCACGCCGTGACCGCGGCGTCGCGCTCGGCGCCGGTGAGCTCGACGGGGACCGGCGACCAGCCCGCGAACGCCTCGTCGCCGCCCACGACGAGCGGGACGGCGACGACGGCCGCCGCGACGGCAGCCACGACGCCGCCGGCGAGCAGCAGGCGCGGCGTACGGCGGCGCGGCCGGGGCGGGTCCGTGGGGGCCGCGGCGGTCGCCGGGTCGGTCGCCGGGTCGGTCGCGAGGATGCGCCCCAACAGGGCGTCGGCGCGGGCGCGTTCGGCGTCGGCGAGCCCCGCGCCGGACGGGGGACCCGCGGGGTCGAGGTCGGCCAGGCGCTCGAGGCTGTCGGTGCTGCGGGTCATGGCCGGGCTCCTTCGGGGAGGGTCGTGCGGGCGGGGTGGTCGAGGTGGCGTCGTAGCGCGCGGCGGGCGCGCGAGAGGCGCAGGCGGTACGCCGTGGCGGTGCAGCCGAGGACGCTCGCGGCCTGGGCGGAGGTCAGGCCGTCCCAGACGGACAGGGCGATGACCTCCTGCTCGGCCGGGTCGAGGCGGGCCCAGCCGCGTTGCAGGTCGAGGCGGGCGGCGACCTCGGCGGCGACCTCGGCGTCGTCCGAGGCCCCGAGGGGTACGCCGTCACCGATCCGCGTGGCGAGCGCGTCGCGGCGGCGGTCGCCGCGTCGGGCGTTGAGCAGCGTCGCGCGGACGACGCCGAACAGCCACGGCCTCGCGTCGGCGACGTCGACGGGGACGTCGTCCAGGCGCCGCCAGGCGACGAGGAAGGCGTCGGCGACGACGTCCTCCGCGTGGGAGGGGTGCACGCGGCGCTGGGCGAAGCGCAGCAGGTCGGGGTACGTCGCGGCGAAGACGGCACGGAACCGCGTCTCGCGCGACTCCGGCGTGCTCGGCGTCGGGTGGGTCATGTCCGGTACCTGTCCGCCTCCCCGCCGAGTGTGTCACCCGGGACGGAACGGCTAGCGGGCCGCCAGCTCCGCGAGCCGCGCCAGCGCGGCGGGGAAGATCTCCGCCGGCGGGGTGACGAGCCCGGCCCCGACCTGGCCGACACCGGCCACCGCGCCGGCCATGCCGGTGTTGATCTGCGGCAGGATCCCGGTCCGGCAGACCCGGGTGACGTCGATGCCGGTCGGGGTGCCCTGGAAGTCGAGGACCGGGACCGTCCAGCGCGGGTTCTCGGCGAGGGCGATCTCGTGCATCCGCCGGGTCGTGGCCAGCGCGTCGGGCACGGTGCCCCCGACGAGCCGCACGATCGCCGGGGCCGTGGCCATCGCGAACCCGCCGATGCCGGCGGTCTCGGTGATGGCGGAGTCGCCGATGTCGGGGTTCGCGTCGTCCGGGCCGTAGTCGCCGAGGAAGAGCCCGTCCGCGACCTGCGCGGGCCCGGTGAACCACTCGTCGCCGGTGCCGGCGACCTGGATGCCGAAGTCGGTGCCGTTGCGGGCCATCGCCACGACCATGGTGGAGCCGTCGATGCCGCGGGCGGCGTCGAGCGCCAGCTTGCAGGTCGGCATGGCGAGGTTGAGGAAGAAGTGGTCGTTGCCGCCGACGAACCGCAGGACGTCGGAGACGTCGCCCGCCTCGCCGGCGTGGACGAGGGCGGGTCCGAGGTCGCGCAGGGTCATCAGCGTGCCGGCGCGGTTGCGGTTGTGGGCCTCGTCGCCCATCTGCAGCATCTGGGTGAGGATGCCGGTGACGTCGACCGGACCCTCGGCGTCGCGCACCCGTCGTACGGCGGAGCGCAGGAGCGGCCCGAGGACGTCGCCCATCCACCGCAGGCGGGTGAGGACGTCGGGGCCGTAGGCGCCGTACCGCAGGACCTTGCCGAGCCCCTCGTTGAGGGTGCAGTGGGTACGACGCCCGGTCTCGAGGTCCTCGAGCACCCACATCCACATGCTCGGGGTGACGACGCCGGCCATCGGTCCGACGGCGCCGCGGTGGTGGCAGGGCTCGAGGCTGACGGAGCCGCCGTCGGCGAACAGCGCGGGGGCGTCCTCCGGGTCGTCGACGAGGCCCTCGAGCGCGGCGCCGCCCATGAGCGCGCCGCGCAGCGGGCCGGAGGCGCGCTCCCAGTCGATCGGCGGGCCCGCGTGGAGGAACTCGCCGCGCTCGAGGCCGAGGACCTCGGAGGCGGGGCCGACGTCCACGAGGTGGGCGGTGACGCCGAGGACGGCGTCGACGGCGCGGCGGTTGGCGTCCGCGCGGCGGGGGTCGAGAGCGACGCGGGCGAGGTCGGTCACCACGTCGGAGCCGGCCGCGGTCACCGGGGGGCGCCAGTCGACGCGCTCGGTGGCGACGGCCTGCGCCCCGAGGGCGTCGGCGAGCAGCTCGGTGCCGGTGGTGACGACCCTCATCGCGCGTTCTCCTCGACGGTCTGGCCGGCGATGCGCGCGGCCCGGCGGGCGGCGCCCGCGTTGGACAGGTGGACCTCGGCGCCGGCGTCCGCGAGCGCACGCACCTGGCCCGCGAGGCCCTGGGGGTCGCCGTCCGTGCCGACGACGGTGACGACGACGGGGACGTCGAGGCCCGCGAGCACCGGGGCCAGGGACGCGGCGGGGTCGGGCTCCGCGCCGTGGCCGAGGACGACGTCGAGCAGCAGCACCCCGACGGCCGGGTCGGCCGCGGCACGGACGACCTCCTCGGTGCGCAGGGTCGGGTCGATCATCGGGTGGGCGCGACCGGAGGTGTACTCGTCGTCGCCGAAGTCGGTGAACGTGTGGCCGCCGTCCGTGCCGAGCGCGTCCTCGACGACGAGGCGGGCCTCGGTGCAGAGCGTGCCGCCGACGAACAGGCCGCGGACGGCGCCGCCCCGCGCGGGGTCGCGGGGTCGGGTCGTGCCGACGACGGGCCAGTCCGGGACCTCCCGGCCGAGGTCGCCGAGGAGGCTCTCGGTGGCGGCGGTGAGGTCGGGGTGGCCGGCGCCGAGGAACGCGGTGGCGACGGGGGTGGCGAGACCCTCGGCCAGGGCGCGGACCTCGTCCGCGACCCCCGGGGCCGGGGGCTTGGAGACGAGCAGCACCCGCTCCACGCCGTCCGCGGCGTCGAGCCGGCGCAGGGCCTTACGGGTGGCCAGCCCGCCGACCTCCGCGGACAGGTCGCGGCCCCCGACGCCGTACGCGTGGGTGACGCCGACCCCGGCGTGGTCGAGGAGCGCGAGCACCTGCTGGGCGCCGGTCCCGGAGGCGGCGACGAGGCCGACGGGCCCGGGGGCGACGACGTTCGCGAAGCCCAGGCCGACGCCGTCGACGACGGCGGTGCCGCAGTCGGGCCCCATGACCAGGACCCCCCGCTCGGCGGCGAGACGCTTCAGCGCGACCTCGTCGGCGAGCGGGACGTTGTCGCTGAAGACCATGACGTCGTGCCCGGCCTCGATCGCGTCGACGGCCTCGACGACGGCGCTCGGGCCCGGGACGGAGACGAGGACGACCGCGCGCTCGCCGGGCGTGACCTCGCGCAGCGCGGCGGCGGTGGTGCGGTGGGCGGCCAGCTCGGTGGACGACGGCGCCCGGCGCCCGGCGTCGGCGAGCGCGGCGGCGACGCCCGCGAGGGCGGCCTCCAGGTCGCCGTCCTCGTCGAGGCGCAGCGCGACGACCATGTCGTTCGGCCCGGCGCCCTCGGGGACGGTGAAGCCCATGCCGGTGAGCACCTCGACGTTGAGGCCGGTGGCCATGGCGACCTGGGCGGACGCGACCCCACCGAGTCCCTGGACGGCGCGGCTGACCTGCAGCAGCGCCACGGAGTCGGCGTACGCGCCGGGGCGCAGCTCGACGTGGGTGCGGCCCGTCGTGACGGGGCCGGGGGAGGTGGTGGTCATGCCGCCGTTCCGTTCCGGTGGGGGCTCCGCGCGGGAGCGAGGTGGGCCAGGGCGGTGGTGGCGCCGTGGAGCAGGCCGCGGCCCGAGGAGTGGCCGACGGCGAGCAGCGCCTGCGTCGCCGCGTCCTGCGCGGGGGTGCCCGCGGCAGCGAGCCAGTCGACGAGCTGCGGCAGGGCCTCGCCGTGCATGGCGCAGTCGAGCAGCGTCGCCGACAGCAGGGTGGTGCGGCGGAAGAGCGCCCGCACCAGGCCGTCGACGTCCACGGTCGGGACGCCGGCGGCACGGTGGGTGACGATCCAGCCCGCGAGCACGTCGTCGTCGTACGGCGTGAGGCCGCCGCCGCGCCCGACGCGCAGCGACCGGGGGAGCGGGGCGGGGGTCTGGGCGCGGGAGTCGATCCGCGGCACCGAGACGTCGACGAGCCGGCCGATCCGCAGCGCCTGCCCGCCGACGTGGAGCTCGCCCCCGCGGACCGCGGCGGTCGGCGCGAGGTGGTCGAGCCGCGGCAGGTCGGAGCGCAGCCCGCACGGGACGGCGACGGCGTCCCGGGACAGCAGCCCGACGCAGCGGCCGGACACCTCGACGTACGTCGCGACCGGGCCGCGGTGCAGCACCGGGACGGGACCGTCGGGGGCGGCGCGCAGCAGGTCCCGGACGCGGGGAGGGGCGGCGACAGGGAGCATCCCGGCGACGCTAACGCGCAGCGATAGCCTCTGCCGATGTGAGGTTGTGCCGAAGGATCGACGACGGGTCGGCAGATCCTGCTGACGACGCCCCCAAGGCGCCCCGGTGAGCGGCGTGGACGGCAGCGAGGTGCCCGGACCCGAGGCCATCGCGCGGATCGACGCGCTGCACACGGCGCTGACCCAGATCGTCCTCGAGGGCGGTGACCTGGCGGGCATCGCCGCCGAGGTCAGCCGGGTGCTGGACATCGCGGTGATCGTCACCTCGTCCGACGGTCGGGAGCGGGCGGCGTCGGTGAGCGACCGGGTGCGCGACGTGCTCGCCGAGCACCAGCTGCTCGACCCGACCGGACGCGTGCGCGTCGAGCGGATCGGGCCGCGGGGCACGCCCGTGGTCGACGGGGAGGCGCGCCTGATGCTGGTGGGCGCCGGGGGCGCCGACCTCGCGCGGCTGGTCTGCGTGCGGACCACGAGGCCGTTCGGCCACGACGACGTGCAGTCGCTGGAGCGCGCCGCCGCGGTCGCGGCGCTGCTCATCACCCGGGAGGCCGCGGTGACCGCCGTCGAGAACAAGTACCAGGGCGACTTCCTGCGCGACCTGCTGCTGCGCCGCACGTCCGACGCGGCGTACGTCGCCGAGCACGCGGAGGGCTTCGGGTGGGACCTGCGCCGTCCCGTCGTCGTGGTCTCCGCGCAGCTGGACCGCCCGGACGACGACCCGCCGGTCTCGAGTGCGCGCCGCCGGCAGTGGCAGGAGCGGTTCGCCGCCGCGTGGCGCCAGGTGGCCGGCGCGGAGGGCGACGGCATCGCCAGCGTCGACTTCTCCTCCGAGGTGGTGACGCTGCTGCCGGTGGACGTCGTGGCGGGCGGCGCGGCGGCCGGTGACGGGGAGGCGCTGCCGGGCGAGGTCGTCGTGCGCCGGGCCGTCACGGCGGTGCGCGGCGACCGCGGGGGAGGGCGTCGTCCCTTCTCGGTCGGGGTCAGCCGGGTCGCGGAGACCGTCGACGACCTGCCCGAGGCCTACCTGCAGGCCCGGCGGGCGGTCGACGTCGGCCGGCGGGTGCAGGGCATCGGGGCGCTGGCGTTCTTCGACCGCCTCGGCCTGCACCGGCTCATCGCGCTGGTGCCGGACCACCGGGAGCTGGAGTCGTTCGTCACCGACGTCCTCGGGCCGCTGGCCGAGCGGACGGAGGAGGCCGCCGACCTGCGCGAGACCCTCCAGGTCCTCATCGACACCAACTTCAACGTCGCCGAGGCGGCGCGGAAGCAGTTCTTCCACTACAACACGATGCGCTACCGGGTCTCGAAGCTCGAGCGCATCCTCGGCCCCGTCGCCGGCGACCCCCACCTCCGCCTCGACGTCGCCGTCGCCCTCCGTGTCCTCGACGTGGTGGCGTAGCCGCCCAACGCCGGGTGAGGTGTGAGCGAAGCGAGCCTCGAAGCCCGGTGGGTCGACCGAGGTCCGTCTCGCTGGGTCTCGAGGCTCCTCGCCAGGGCTCGTCGCACCTCGACCAGCGATGCGAGGTCCCGCTGCAAGGAGTGACAACCGCTCCCTTCATCCTTCGGCAGACCCTGCCGTCGAGGGCATGAGATCTGGCTCACTACGTTGGCGGGAATCTCGGACTCCGAGGACGAGCGAAGGGCAGACGCGCGATGTCGATGTTCAAGTGGGACGTGGTCGACCCGGCCCCCGGCGAGGCGGTCGGACCGCGTCAGCGGCTGCCCTGGGGCAAGACCATCGGTCTGGGCGCCCAGCACGTGGTCGCGATGTTCGGGGCGACGTTCGTCTTCCCGCTCGTCATGGGCCTCGACGCGAACCTGGCCATCATGTTCAGCGGCATCTGCACCGTGCTGTTCCTGCTGATCTGCCAGAACAGGGTGCCGAGCTACCTCGGCACGTCGGCGGCGTTCGTCGGCGGCGTCGCGGCGATCCGGCTGCAGGGTGGAGACTCCGCCGACGTCACCGGCGCGATCATGGTCGCGGGCGTCGTCCTGGCCCTGGTCGGGGTGCTCGTGCACTTCGCCGGCGTCGGCCTCATCCACAAGGTCCTGCCGCCCGCGGTGACCGGTGCCGTGGTCATGCTGATCGGCTTCAACCTCGCGCCCGTCGTCGCCCAGACCTACTGGCCCCAGGACCAGTGGGTGGCGCTGCTGACCGCCACGTTCCTCGTCGCCGGCGCCGTGCTCCTGCCCGGCTTCTGGTCCCGCATCGCCGTCTTCCTGTCCCTGATCTTCGGCTACCTGCTGTCGTGGGCGTTCGACGGGATCTTCGGCCCGATCACCTCGGTGCTGCCGACCGGCCCCGACCCCGTCGAGCACGACCGCGTCGACCTCTCCGGCGTGGCCGCCGCCGACTGGATCGGCCTGCCCAGCGGCACCCTCGCGGACGGCGTCTCCGTGGTGCACGGCCCGAGCGTCTCGCTGACCTTCGTCCTGCTGGTGCTCCCCGGCGTGGTCGCGCTCATCGCCGAGAACCTCGGTCACGTGAAGGCCGTCGCTGACATGACCGGCGAGGACCTCGACCCCTACATGGGCCGCGCCATCGGCGCGGACGGCCTCGCCACTGCGTTCGCGAGCGCGTTCGGCGGCTCCCCGACGACGACGTACGCGGAGAACATCGGCGTCATGAGCGCCACCAAGGTCTACTCGACCGCGGCGTACTACGTCGCCGCGGCCGTCGCGATCCTGCTCGGCCTCTGCCCGAAGTTCGGCGCCATCGTCAACGCCACCCCCGGCGGCGTGCTCGGCGGCATCACCGTCGTCCTCTACGGGATGATCGGCCTGGTGGGCGCCAAGATCTGGGTCGAGAACAGGGTCGACTTCGGCAACCCCGTCAACCTCGTCGGCCTCGCCGCCGGGATCATCGTCGGCGTCGGCAACGTGACCCTGGTGATCACCGACGACTTCCAGCTGTCCGGCATCGCGTTCGGCACCCTGCTGGTCATCCTCTACTTCCACCTCGCCCGCACCGGGAAGTCCAGCACGTCCGGCGAGGTGACCAAGGCGCTATGAAGCCCGCCCCCTTCGCCTACCACCGCCCGCGCACGCTCGACGAGGCCGTCGCGCTGCTGGCCTCCGAGCCGGACGCGAAGGTGATGGCGGGTGGGCAGAGCCTGGTGCCGCTGCTCACGATGCGCCTGGCAGGGCCGGCGACGATCGTCGACGTCTCGGCGGTCGAGGGCCTCGACACCCTGGCCGTGGACGCCGAGGGGGTCCGGGTGGGCGCGATGGTGCGGCACGCCGACGTCCTCGCCAGCGCCGACGTCCGACGGGTGCAGCCGCTGGTGAGCGCCGCCCTGTCGCACGTGGCGCACCCGACGATCCGCAACCGCGGCACCACGGTGGGGTCGATCGTGCACGCCGACGCCGCGGCGGAGATGCCCGTCGTGCTCGCCGTCCTCGGCGGCAGCGTGGACGTCGTGGGCGGCTCGGGCCGCCGCACGATCGCGGCCGCCGACCTGTTCCTCGGCCTGCTGGAGTCCTCGCTGGCCCCCGACGAGGTCGCGACCTCCGCGTGGTTCCCGGCGCTCGCGGACGACGCCGGTGTCGGGTTCGCCGAGATCGCCCGCCGCCACGGCGACTACGCGATGGTCGGCGTCGCCGCCCACGTGGACGCCACCGCGGCCCGCGTCGGGTACCTGTCGGTGAACGACGTGCCGACCGTCGTCGACGTCACCGGGGTGGACCCGGCCGACGCCGGCGAGGCGGCGCTGGCCCACCTCGCCCCGGGGGGCGACGTCCACGCCTCCGCGGCGTACCGGGCCCAGCTCGTCCGCGTCCTCACCGCCCGCGTGCTGCGCGAGGCCCACGAGCACCGCCAGTCCAGACAGGGAGCCGCATGACCCTCTCGACCGACCAGCAGACCGGCGAGGACCTGTACGACGTCCGCCTGCGCGTCAACGGCGTCGTCCACGACCTGCGGGTCCCGGCGCGACGGCTGCTCAGCGACGCGCTGCGCCACGACCTGGGGATGACCGGCACCCACGTCGGCTGCGAGCACGGCGTCTGCGGCGCCTGCACCGTCCTCGTCGACGGCCGGCCCGCCCGCGCCTGCCTCATGTTCGCGGTGGCGGCCGTCGAGGTCGACATCACGACCGTCGAGGGGCTCACGCACCCCGACGGGTCGCTGGGCCCGGTGCAGCAGGCGTTCCGCGAGTGCCACGGCCTGCAGTGCGGCTTCTGCACCCCCGGCTTCCTCACCACGATCACCGCCGGGCTGGAGGAGAACCCCGACCCCAGCCACGAGGAGGCCCGGGAGATGATCGGCGGCAACCTCTGCCGCTGCACCGGCTACCAGAACATCGTCGCCGCCGTGGAGCGCGCGGCCGTGCTCCGGCGCGAGGGGCAGGAGCGCCCATGACCACCAAGCTCATGGGCCAGGGCGTCCAGCGCGTCGAGGACGACCGGCTGCTCCGCGGCCAGGGAGCGTACGCCGACGACCTCGACGTCGGGCCGGGCCTGCTGCACGCCGCCGTCGTCCGCTCGCCCCACGCGCACGCCCGGATCGTCGACATCGACGTCGACGCCGTCCTCGACGTCGAGGGCGTCCACGCCGTGTTCACCCACGACGACCTCACCGGCCCGATGGCCGACCCGCTGCCGCTGCTCATCCCGCACCCGGCGCTCACCCACGGCCGCACGCAGTACGCCCTGGCCAAGGACGAGGTGAACTACGTCGGCGAGGCCGTCGCGTTCATCGTCGCGACCGACCGCTACGTCGCCGAGGACGCCGTCGGCAAGGTGAGGGTGACGTACGACGTCCTGCCGGCCGTCGTCGGCATCGACGCCGCCCGGCGCGCCGACCGCCTGGTCCACGACGACGTGCCCGGCAACCTCGGGGCCCGCCTCGAGCAGCAGACCGGCGACGCGCCCGCCGCCGTCGCGGCCGCCCCGCACCGGCTCAGCCTCGACCTCGACATCGAGCGCAGCGCCTGCATGCCGCTGGAGGGCCGCGGCACCGTGGCCCGCTGGGAGCCGGCGCTGGACCGGCTGCAGGTGTGGACCTCCACCCAGTCCTCCACCGGCGTCCGCGCCGCCGTGGCGGTCAAGCTCGGCCTGGACCTCGGCCAGGTCGACGTCATCACCCCCGACGTCGGCGGCGGCTTCGGCGTGAAGATCAACCACCCGTGGCCCGAGGAGCTCCTCGTCCCGTACGCCGCCCGTGCGCTCGGGCGGCCGGTGAAGTTCACCGAGGACCGCCGCGAGCACTTCATCTCCTCCGCCCACGAGCGCGCCCAGGTCCAGCACGTCGAGGTCGGCTTCGACGACGAGGGCCGCCTGCTCGGGCTCGACGTCGAGTTCTGGCACGACCACGGCGCGTACACGCCGTACGGGCTGATCGTCCCGATCATCACCTCGACCCAGCTGCTCGGGCCGTACAAGCCGGGCGCCTACCGGGTCGTCTTCCACTCGCTCTACACGAACACCGTCATCGTCACGCCGTACCGCGGCGCCGGGCGTCCGCAGGGCTGCTACGCGATGGAGCGCACGATGGACGCGATCGCGGCGTACCTCGGGAAGGACCGCACCGAGGTCCGCCGGGTCAACCTGATCCAGCCCGACGAGTTCCCCTACGAGCACCACCTGGTCTTCCAGGACGGCCGCCCGCTGACGTACGACTCCGGCAACTACCCGGAGATGCTCGACAAGATCAAGGCGCTCGTCGACTGGGACTCGTTCCCCGCGAGGAAGGCCGCGGCGGCCGCCGAGGGACGGAAGCTCGGCATCGGCCTCGCCTGCTACGTCGAGGGCACCGGCGTGGGTCCGTACGAGGGCGCGCACGTGCACGTCGAGACCACCGGCAAGGTGAAGGTCGCGACCGGGCTGACCAGCCAGGGGCAGGGCCACCAGACCGTCTTCGCGCAGCTCGTCGCCGACGAGCTCGGCTGTCGCTTCTCCGACGTCGAGGTGGTCACGGGCGACACCCGCCGGATGCCGTACGCCGTCGGCACGTTCGCCTCCCGCGCCGCGGTGATGAGCGGGTCGGCGATCCACCTCGCCGCCAGGCGGGCGCGGGAGAAGGCGCTGCGGATCGCCGCCGACGCCCTCGAGGCGTCCGAGGACGACCTGCAGATCGTCGACGGGGTCGTGTCCGTGAAGGGCGCCCCGGAGGTGAGCCTCGACCTCGGGACGATCTCGGTGCTGTCGAACCCGCTGCGCTACGCCTTCGACGAGGCCTCGAAGCGGGCGACCCAGTTCCAGGTCGGCGACCCGGGCAAGCCGCCGGTCGCCGAGGACGACGAGCCGGGGCTCGAGGGCCGCGACTTCTACTCGCCCGAGCGGGCGACGTTCGCGTCCGGCATGCACGCCGTGATCGTCGAGACCGACCCGGACACCGCGGAGATCCGGATCGTCCAGTACGCCGTCGTCCACGACTGCGGCACGCTGATCAACCCGATGATCGTCGAGGGCCAGATCCACGGCGGCGTCGCGCAGGGCGTGGGCGGGGCGCTCTACGAGCGGATGGCGTACGACGAGTCCGGGCAGCTGCTGAACGCGTCGTTCATGGACTTCCTCATGCCCTACGTCAGCGAGGTCCCCGACGGCATCGACGTCGACCACCTCGAGACCCCCTCGCCGCTCAACCCGCTCGGCATCAAGGGCGCCGGCGAGGCCGGGGTCATCCCGTCCGCCGCCGTCTTCGCCGCCGCCATCGAGGACGCCGAGGGCTTCCCGATCACCGCCATGCCCATCTCGCCGTCGGAGCTCTTCGAGCTGCGACTGGCGCAGTCCTGAGGAGCACCGCCGCATGAAGATCTCCGGCGCGAACGACGTCGCCCACCCGCCGCAGGTGGTGTGGGACGCGATCCTCGACCCGCGGGTCCTGGTCGCGGCCATCCCCGGCTGCTCGCGGCTGGAGTCGACGGGCGAGCACGCCTACGACATGACCGTCACCGCCGGCGTCGCCGCGATCAAGGGCACGTACGACGGGTCGTGCGCGCTGTCCGAGCTCGCGCCCCACGACTCGCTCACCATGCGGCTGACCGGCGCCGGTGCGCCCGGCACGGTCGACGCGACCGTCGCCGTCCGCTTCGAGGACCTCGGCGGCCGCACCCGCATCGCGTACGACGCCGACGCGACCGTCGGCGGCATGGTCGGCGGGGTGGGGCAGCGGATGCTCTCCAGCGTCTCGAAGCGGATGGCCGGGGAGTTCTTCGGCAACGTCGCGAAGGCCATCGAGACGCCTCCGACCGACGTGGTCGTGAAGGAGGTGGTCGAGCAGGAGGGTGCGCCCGCGGCTGCCGCCTCCGGCCCGGTGTACGGCGCCCCGGCCGCGGCGTCGTCCCCCACCGACTTCCTCCGCGGCGTCGCGGTCGGCGCCGGCCTGGTCGCGCTGGGCGTCGTCCTCGGCGGGGTCTTCGGGCGCCGCTCGTGACGCGGCAGGCGGACCTGACCCCCGACTCCACCGCCCGCGCCCAGGCGGCCGCCGTCCGGGCGAAGCAGATCAGCGCCCGGGAGCTGCTCGACCTCCACCTGGACCGGATCGGGGCGCGCAACCCCGAGCTGAACGCGATCGTGTCCCTCGACCCCGAGCGCGCCCGCGAGGGCGCGGCCGCGGCCGACGAGGCCCTCGCCTCGGGCGCGGAGGTGGGACCGCTGCACGGGCTGCCGTTCGCGTTCAAGGACACCCACGAGGTCGCCGGGTGGCGCACGACGTACGGCTCCGTGCTGTACGCCGACCACGTCCCCGCCGCCGACGAGCTGATCGTCGAGCGGGTACGGCGGGCCGGCGTCGTGGTGGTCGGGAAGACGAACGTGCCGGAGTTCGCCGCGGGCTCCCACACCTTCAACCGGGTCTTCGGGACCACGCTGAACCCGCACGACACCTCCCGTTCCGCCGGTGGCTCGAGCGGGGGCGCGGCCAGCGCGCTGGCGTCGGGGATGGTCCCGCTCGCGGACGGCTCCGACATGGGCGGCTCGCTGCGCAACCCGGCGTCGTTCTGTGGTGTCGTGGGGCTGCGCCCGACGCTCGGCCGGGTGCCGCAGTGGCCCGCCGCGAACCACTGGGAGACCACGTCGACCGGCGGGCCGATGGGCCGCACCGTCGACGACGTCGCGCTGCTGCTGTCGGTGATGGCCGGGCCGGACGCCCGCGCCCCGCAGGCCCTCGGTGACGCCGGGTCGTCGTACGCGCCGCCGCTGTCGGGCTCGCTGTCCGGGCTGCGGATCGCGGTCACCCCGGACCTCGGTGGGGCCTTCGCCTGCGACCGGGAGGTCGCCTCGATCGTGACCTCGTCGGCCGACACCCTCGTCGCCGCGGGCGCCGAGGTCTCCGGCGACGTCCCCGACCTCCGGGAGGGGGAGGACGTCTTCCGGACCCTGCGGGCCTGGCACTTCCAGGCGACGTTCGCCGAGCGCCTCGCGGCCCACCCGGACGCGTTCAAGGCCTCGCTGGCCGACAACATCCGGGCGGGGGAGTCGCTGACCGGCGCCGACGTCGCCCGCGCGTACGCCGGCCGCACGACGCTGGCCCACCGCATGCGGGCGTTCTTCGTGGACCACGACCTGCTGGTCCTGCCGGCCTCGCAGGTGCCGCCGTTCCCGGCGGAGGTGGAGTACCCGACCGCCATCAACGGCGAGCCGACGGAGAGCTACCTGGACTGGATGCGGGCGGCGTACCTCATCACCGTCACCGGCTGCCCCGCCATCTCGGTGCCCTACGGCCGCACCGCCGACGGCCTCCCCGTCGGTCTCCAGCTCGTCGCCGCCCACGGCCGCGACCGGTTCCTGCTCGAGTGCGCGGCGGCGCTGGAGACCCTGGCGGCTCAGTCCTGACGTCCTGACCCGGATCCCGGCCGATCCAGGGTCGAAACGTCAGGAACCAGCACGGTCAGCTCCTGCGCGCGGGCGTCCCAGTGACGCAGCGTGGTGCCCTCACCGGAGAGCACGCCGAGCGGGAGGACGTCGAGGGCCCGGGCGACCTGGTCGGGCTCGAGTCCGACGGCGAGGGTGACGTGCGGCGTCCACGCGCCCGGCGCGGTGTGCGCGGCCGGCGGCCACGGCTCGCGGTCGGACGCCGCGTCGACCAGGCCGACCACCTCGGCGTGCAGCGCCAGCAGCGCGTCGTCCGCGGTGACCGCCCGGGCGAGGACGAGCCCCCGCCGGGTCGGCAGCACCAGCAGGCCCGTCAGCGTCAGCGGGACCGGCAGCCGCGCCGCGGCCCGGCGTACGGCGTCGGGCGGGGGCAGGCGTCGCCGTTGCGCGAGCGTGACGTGCGGGGCGTTCGACACCCCCGGGTGCTCAGCGAGGCTCGGCAACCCGGCGTCGGCCAGCAACAGCCACTGCCGACGGATCTCCGCGTCGAGCGCGTCGTCCAGACCGAGGTCGATCGACGAGGCGGCCACCGGCCGTCGTACGGCTAGAAGCGGCCGGCCGGCTTGTGGGCGCTGAACGACATGACGAGCGCGATGACCCAGCCGATGATGGTCCAGCCGGCCAGCAGGTTGATCCAGAAGATCGTCCAGTGGTTCGACTTCCCGCGCAGCGCGGCGACGGCCCACGGCAGCATGTATCCGCCGGTCAGCAGGGCGACGAGCACCGCGACGAACGCGCTGACGGGCCGGTTGCGCTGGTCTGTCACGAAGTTGCTCATGGCGCCGAGCGTAGCGAGCGGGCGGTGGTGGGGCGGAGGTCGGCCGAGCTGCGGCTCACCGGGTCTCGTGGCTCCTCGCCAGAGCTCGTCGCACCTCGACCTCCGGATGCGCTGGCAGAGGTTGGCAGGGATCGCCGGTCTGGTCGGCAACCTCTGACATAGGCCCCGGCCCGCCCGGCTAGTTGGATCGTGGCCATGGCGCGACGCATCAGGATCGGGATCGACACGGGCGGGACGTTCACCGACGTCGTGGCCCTGGACGAGGCGAGCGGGGAGCTGGTCACCACCAAGACGCCGTCGACACCGAGCAACCCGGCGGACGGGTTCATGGCCGGCATCGAGAAGGTCCTGGGCATCCTCGGGCTCCCGCCCGGTGACGGCAGCCCGATCGCCGCGGTCAGCCACGGCACCACCGTCGCGACCAACCAGCTCCTCGAGGGCAAGGTCGACCGGCTCGGCTTCCTCACCACCGAGGGGTACGGCGCGATGCTCGAGATCGCGCGGCAGTCGGTGCCGGACGGCTACGGGAACTCGTACTTCTGGGTGAAGCCGCCGCGGATCGTGCCCCGCGACCTGGTCCGGGAGGTCGGCGGCCGCCTCGACCACACCGGTGCCGAGGTGCGTCCGTTCGACGAGGCCGGGGCGCGGCGTACGGCGCGCTGGTTCCGCGACCAGGGCATCGACACCCTCGGCGTCTGCTTCCTGCACTCCTACGCCAACGACGCCCACGAGGAGGCGATGCGGGCGGTCCTCGCCGAGGAGCACCCGGACGCCGTGGTGTCGGTGAGCAGCGAGGTGCTGCGGGAGTACCGCGAGTACGAGCGCGCCATGACCACCCTCGTCGACGCCGCCGTGAAGCCGCGCCTGAGCCGCTACGTCCGCACCATCTCCAAGCGCCTCGGGAGCTATGCGGGGCGGGCCGTCCCCTTCTACGTGATGAAGTCCAACGGCGGCGTGCTCAGCGCGGAGGAGGTCGTGCACCAGCCGATCACCACCGTCCTGTCCGGCCCCGCCGCCGGCGCGCTCGGCGCCGCGCTGATCGCCCGCACGGCGGGGTTCGACAAGGTCCTCACCTCGGACGGCGGCGGGACGTCGACCGACGTCTCCGTCGTCGTGGACGGTGACCCGACGCTCACCACCGAGGGCTCGGTGGGCGCGTTCCCGTCGAAGATCCCGATGATCGACGTGGTCACCGTCGGGGCGGGCGGCGGCTCGATCGCCTGGCTCAGCCCCGAGGGCACGCTCAAGGTGGGCCCGCACTCGGCCGGCGCCGACCCCGGTCCGCTCTGCTACGGCAAGGGCGGCGCCGACGTCACGATCACCGACGCCCACGTCGCCCTCGGCCGGATCCCTCCCCACCTGCTCGGCGGCGAGATCGGTCTGGACGTCGACGCCGCCCGCACCGGCCTCGACAAGCTCGCCGGCGACCTGGGGATCACCCCGGAGGCCGCCGCGACCGGCGTCCTCGAGATCTCCGCGTGGAATCAGGCCAACGCCCTGCGGGAGGTCACCGTCAAGCGAGGCCTCGACGTCCGCGACTTCACCCTCGTCACCTTCGGCGGGTCCGGGTCGCTGCTGCTGTGCCGCCTCATGGACGTCCTCCGCCTCCCCACCGTCCTGGTCCCGCCCGACCCCGGCAACGTCTCGGCCTTCGGGCTGCTGACCGTCGACGTCCGCAACGACGTCGTCCAGACCCACGTGGCGCTCGCCGACGACCTCGACGCGACGACGCTGGCCACGGCGTACGCGGGGCTGGTCGCCCGCGCCGACGAGGCGCTCGAGAAGGAGGGGTTCGCCCCCGACGTCCGGGTGCACCAGTGCACCGCGGACCTGCGCTACTTCGGCCAGGCCTTCGAGGTCCGGGTGCCGGTCCCGCTGCCCGACGAGCTCGACGAGGCCGCGCTCGCCGGGGTCGCCGACGCGTTCCACGCCGCCCACCGGGGCCTGTACGGCTACGACTTCGCCCACGACCCGAGCCAGCAGGTCGAGTGGGTCAACCTGCGGGTCTCCGGCATCGGGCCGATCCAGCGGCCCGAGATCGCGTCGTACGACCTCGCGCCGGGTGAGCCCGTCGAGACCGGGCGCCGTCCGGTCTGCTTCGAGGCCGCCGACGGGTACGTCGACACCCCGGTCCTCTGGCGCACCGACCTCACCCCCGGCACGACCGTGGTGGGCCCCGCGATCATCGAGGAGTTCGGCTCGACCGTGCCGCTGCACCCCGGCTTCACCGCCCGGGTGGACGCCTTCAAGAACCTGGTCATCGAACGACAGAGCATCGAGCGAGAGGGCGCACCCGCATGAGCCGCCGCGCACCGACCCAGTTCCCGTTCGGGTTCCTCACCGACGACCACGGCGCGAGCGCCGACCCGGTGCTGACCGAGATCGTCCAGGGCAGCCTGGCCGCGGTCGAGCGGGAGGTCGAGACCGCGATCGCGCGGACCAGCCGCAGCCCGATGATCCGCGACGCCCACGACTTCCGCGCCGGCATCCACGACCGGCTGCTGCGCAAGCTCACCGGCCGCTCGTACTCCGCGCTCGTCCACCCCGTCGCCCGCGACTTCCCGATCGCCGAGATGCGCGAGGGGGACGTCTTCTTCCACAACGACGTCTACCGCTCCGAGGGCGGCATCGGGCACCTGCCGGACCTCTGCGTGACGGTCCCCGTCTTCAGCGGCGCGGAGGGGGAGCGGAGGGTCGTCGCGTTCGTGCAGGCCTTCGGCCACCACGACGACATCGGCGGCGCCGTCCCCGGCTCCATGCCGTCCGGTGCGACCAGCGTCTTCTCCGAGGGTCTGATGGTGCCCCCGATCCGGCTGTGGGACGCCGGCGTCCCCAACCGGGCCGCGCTGACGATCATGACCCGCAACTCCCGGATGCCGGAGTCGCTCGCCGCCGACCTCGACGCCGAGTGCTCCGCCTGCCTCATGGGCGCGCGCCGCCTCGGTGAGCTGTTCGACCGGTACGGCACCGACGCCGTCGAGGCCTGCTTCGACGCGATCATCGACGGCTCCACCCGCACCTACCGGCGCGAGATCCTGTCCAAGATCCCCGTCGGGTCCTGGACCTGGGAGGACTACGCCGAGCACGACGGCGTCGACGAGCCCCAGCTGCACACCCAGCGGATCACGCTCACCCGCACGCCGGACGACGACCCGGGCGGTGAGCGGCTGGTCCTCGACTTCGACGGCACGTCGCCGCAGGCGAAGGGGCCGATCAACCACTGCGGCGACTACAGCGACGGCGTCTTCCTCGCGAAGTGGCTCGCGCCCATCCTGCGCAACCTCGCGGACACCCCGGAGCGCATGGCCGAGCTCGACGTCAACGAGGGCGTCGTCCCGCTGCTCGAGCTGCGGTTCCCCGAGCCCGGGACGCTGCTGACGCCGGTCTTCCCGGCGCCGACCAACGCCCGCACCTTCGTCATCCTCCGCCTGCTCGGCGTCCTCGCCGGCGTCGTCGCGAAGGCGGTCGACGGGAGGATGCCGGCCGACCAGGAGACGATCCGCTACACCGGCGTGTACGGCGAGGACCACGACGGTCGGCCGTACCTCATGCGCGAGGTCCTGGGCGGCGGCTCCGGCGGGCGCTACTACGCCGACGGCGAGGACACCATCCACGTCGTCCCCGACTCGCGGAACCTGCCGACCGAGTTCACCGAGGCCCGCTTCCCCTTCCGCGTCGAGGCGCTGAGGCTGGCGAAGGACTCCGGCGGCGCCGGGCAGTTCCGCGGCGGCCTCGGCTACGAGAAGCACGTCCGGATGCTCAAGGACGGCCACTTCATGTCCATCGCCGACCGCTCGATCCTCGCCTGCTGGGGCGTCAAGGGTGGCCTGGCCGGGTCGCCGTTCGAGGTCGTGATCGACCCGGGCGGACCCGCCGAGCGGGAGGTCGACGCCCTCGCCGACGCCGAGCCCGTGAAGGCCGGGGAGGTCATCCGGATCCGCACCACCGGCGGGGGCGGCTGGGGCGACCCGCTGCAGCGCGACCCGGCGTCCGTCGTCCGTGACGTGGTGTGGCAGAAGGTCTCGCCCGAGGCCGCGCTGGCGTCGTACGGCGTCGTGCTGACCGGGTCGTCCGAGGGGGGCGACCTCGCGTACGACGCCGACGCGACCGCCGCCGAGCGCGCCGGTCGCGCGGGGCCGGGCGAGGCGTTCTTCGATCGCGGGCCGGGCTACGCGCGCCTCGCGGCGGGGGCGACGCACGCCGCCGTCGACGTCTTGTGAGGATCGCCGTCCTCGCGGGCCGGGGCAAGACCGGCCGGGCGGTCGGCGCCGCGTTGGAGCGTCGCGGCGCGGAGGTCGTCGCGCTCGGCCGGTCGGCGGTCCTCGCCGAGGACGCCGCGGGCTGCGACGCGGCGTACGTCGTCACGCCGAACCTGCACCCCGCCGAGCCGCGGTACGTCGCCGCGGCGCTCGACGGCCTGCGGGCCGCGGGCGTGCGCCGCGTCGCCTACCACTCGGTGGCGTCGCCGTACGCGCCGGCGATGCCGCACCACGTCGGCAAGGCGGCCGCCGAGGACCTCGTCCGCCGCTCCGGCCTCGCGTGGACCGTGCTGCAGCCCGGCGCCTACGCCCAGAACCTCGACCTGACCGCCGACGTGGTCGTGCCGTACGACGTCCACGCGGTCTTCGGCTTCGCCGACCTCGCCGAGGTGGGGGAGGCGGCCGCGGTGGTGCTGACCGAGGACGGCCACGTCGGCGCGACGTACGAGCTGGCCTCGCGGGTCGCGACCGTCGCCGAGCTCGCCGGGGAGGCCGGGGTCACCGCCCGCCGCGGCGAGCCCGACCTGTCCGCCCTCGAGCCGCGCGAGGCCTCGTGGCTGCGCGCGATGTTCGCGTACTACGACACCCACGGCCTCCCCGTCGGCACCCGCGTCCTCGACGGGCTCCTCGGCCGCTGACGCGAGGGGTGGGGCGGGTGGGGTCGTTGCCTCCGGCCGACTTCCCAGGGTAGGCAGTGACGTCGTCACCTACCGCGCGAAATTCGGTGCGGGAAGTGCCGGGTTCACCACTCACCCTGGGAAGTCGGCCCCGGGTGACGGTCCGCCCGACCCGGGCCCACGCGGATGACTCAGGGACGCCCGCCGTGCGGGACGTCGACGGTGACGGCCCGGATCTCGCCCTCGCGGGCGGCGCTGCGGGCGTGCTCGTCGAAGTCGGGGGCGCAGCAGAGGAACAGGGTGCGGCCGTCGGCGCCGCCGAGCATGCAGGCGTAGACGCCGGTGCCGGGGGAGACGCTGTCGACGACCTCGCCGCCCTCCCGGACGCGGATCGCCCGGCCGCCGACGGCGTCCGCGACCCAGAGGCAGCCCTCGGCGTCGAGGCCGCAGCCGTCCGGGGCGACGGCGAGCTGGCCGATCGCCGCCCCCACCGCGCGCTCGGTCGGCACGGGGCCAAACACCGCCCAGTCGCGGCGCGGCCCGAGGGTGCCGTCGGCGCCGATGTCGAAGGCGCTGACGCGGTTGCCGAAGGTCTCGTCCACCAGCAGCGTCGCGCCGTCGTCGGTGATCACGCTGCCGTTGGGGAACCACAGGTCCTCGGCCACGGAGGTGACGGTCCCGTCGGGGTCGACGCGCAGCAGGCCGGTGGTCGCCAGGTCGGCGCCGCCCATGAGGTCGAACCCGAAGTCGCCGAGCCAGCAGCGGCCGTCGGCGTCGACGACCATGTCGTTGGGGTGGCCGCCGACGTGACCCGACACGTCGGCGTGGACGACGACCGACCCGTCGTGCTCGCGCCGCATCACCGCGGCGTCCCGCATCGACACGAAGACGGCCCGACCGTCGGGCAGCCACCCGATCCCGGACGGCTGGCCGGGCACCTCGATCTCGGTGCGCAGGTCGGAGCCGTCCTCCCGCACGGAGTAGTAGGCGTGGGTGTAGAAGTCCGCGAACCACAGTCGCCCCGCGCCGTCGTCCTCGTCGGGGCGCCACCGCGGACACTCCGTGAAGGACATGCCGCTCACGACGGTGCGGACGGGACGGTCGGCGGTCTGCGTCATCTCCGCATCCTGGCAGCGCCGGGCCGGGTGTGACAGGGCCCCGGCCAGGGAAGACTCCGGCCATGAGCACCCCGACGGGCGTCATCCCGTACGTCGAGTTCCACCAGGGCCCGAAGCGCATCCTCACCGTCCACCTCGAGGTGACCGCGGTGCTCGGGGGGACCCCCCTGCGGGCGCGCGTCGCGCCCGGCCTGTTCGTCGACGGCAGGCAGTACCTCGTCTACTGGGGCCAGGTCCACGTCGAGGTGCCGGCCGACCGTGCGGTCCACATCGGGGTCGGCGTGCAGGACGGCCTGCAGGGGGCCAGCATCCTGCTGCCCCCGGGCGAGGGTCCGGCGCACCTGCGCTACGAGGTCGGTCACGGGGGCGCGTCCCTCGTGCCGGCGCCCCCGGGCTGACCGGTCGCCTCGGCGGCGTTGGCACAACCTGACGACGGATCGGCCTCCTCGTCGTCAGCCACCACGACGACCCGACGTGTCCGGGATCACTAGGTTCGGCGCATGCGGGTCTTGGTGGCACTCGGCGGCAACGCCATGACGGGCCCCGACGGCAGCGCGCGCCCGGAGGACCAGGTCGCCGCCGCCACCCGCGCGACCGAGTCCGTCGCCGCGCTCGTGGCGGCCGGGGTGGACGTCGTCCTCACCCACGGCAACGGCCCGCAGGTCGGCAACCTGCTGGTCAAGAACGCCCTCGCCGCGCACGTCGTCCCGCCGGTCCCGCTGGACTGGTGCGGCGCCCAGACCCAGGCCACCCTCGGCTTCGTCCTGACCTGCGCCCTCGAGGCCGCCCTCGCCCGCCACGCCGTACGACGCCCGGTCGCCGCCCTCGTCACCCGCACCCTCGTCGACGGCGACGACCCCGGGTTCGGACGTCCGACCAAGCCGGTGGGCCGCTACCTGCCCGCCGACCAGGCGCGGGCGCTCGTCGAGCACGGCGAGACCTGGGAGGACCGCGGCGAGAAGGGGTGGCGCCGCGTCGTCGCCTCGCCGGAGCCGCTCGAGGTGCTCGACGCCCCGGCCGCGGCCGCGCTGATCGACGCCGGGTACGTCGTCGTCGCCAACGGCGGCGGCGGGATCCCCGTCGTCCGCGGCGAGGACGGGTCCGTCACCGGCGTCGAGGCCGTCATCGACAAGGACCTCGGCGCCGCCCTGCTCGGTCGCACCGTGGGCGCCGACGTCCTCGTGATCGGCACCGACGTCCCGTACGCCGTCCTCGGCTACGGCACCCCCGACGCCCGCGACCTGCACACCGTCACCGTCGCCGAGCTGCGCGACCACGCCGCGGCCGGCGAGTTCGCCGCCGGGTCGATGGGCCCGAAGGTCGAGGCCGCCTGCCGCTTCGTCGAGGCCGGCGGCAGCCGCGCCGTCATCACCGACCTCGACCACCTCGTGGACGCCGCCCACGGCGAGGCCGGGACGGTCGTCGTCCGCGCCTGACCTGCACGACCTGACGAACCAACGAGAGGAACCCATGCCCGACGCCATCGAAGTACGCAAGGTCCCCATCCACTCCGTCGCCGACGCCAGCGAGATGGCGAAGCTCATCGACGACGGCACGCTCCACGCCGACCGCGTGATCGCGATCATCGGCAAGACGGAGGGCAACGGCGGCGTCAACGACTACACCCGGATCATCGCCGACCGCGCGTTCCGCGAGGTGCTGGTCGAGAAGGGCGCCCCGGCCGAGCAGGTCAAGGACGTCCCGATCGTGTGGTCCGGCGGCACCGACGGCGTCATCAGCCCCCACGCCACCATCTTCGCGACCGTGCCGCCCGAGGACGTCACCCCGAGCGACGACAAGCGCCTGTCGGTCGGATACGCCATGAGCGAGGTCCTCCTGCCGGAGGACATCGGCCGCTCCGGGATGATCACCAAGGTCGCCGCCGCCGTGGAGGTCGCGATGGAGCGCGCGGGCATCACCGACGTCGCCGACGTCCACTACGTGCAGACCAAGACGCCGCTGCTGACGCTGTCGACGATCGCCGACGCCAAGTCGCGCGGCGAGACCGTCTTCACCGAGGACACGCTGCACTCGATGGACGTCTCCAACGGCGGCACGGCCCTGGGCATCGCCGTCGCGCTCGGCGAGATCGAGATGCCCGACGACTCCGAGGTCCTCAAGGACCGGGGCCTCTTCTCCAGCGTCGCCTCCTGCTCCTCGGGCGTCGAGCTCGACCGCGCCCAGGTCGTCGTGGTCGGCAACGCCCACGGTGTCGGTGGCCGCTACCGCATCGGCCACTCCGTCATGGACGACGCCCTCGACGCCGACGGCATCTGGGACGCCATCCGCGACGCTGGCCTCGACCTGCCCGAGCGCCCGCGCACCGCGGACCTCGACGGCAGGCTGGTGAACGTCTTCCTCAAGTGCGAGACGTCGTCCGACGGCAAGGTCCGTGGGCGCCGCAACGCGATGCTCGACGACTCCGACGTGCACTGGCACCGCCAGATCAAGGCGGCCGTCGGTGGCGTCACCGCCGCGGTCACCGGCGACCCGGCCGTCTTCGTGTCGGTCTCCGCGGCCCATCAGGGCCCGGAGGGCGGCGGACCGGTCGCCGCGATCGTCGACCTGGGCTGAGCCCGGACGGTTGTTGCGTCCCTGTTACACGACGAAACGCCTCGGTCACCTCCGCGCGGCCGCGCGGCCCTAGCGTCGCGGGGGTGACCGAGTGGCAGCCGGTGTGCCGGCTCGAGGACCTGCACCTCGGGTGCGGCGCGGTCGCGCTCGCCCACGGGCAGGCGCTAGCGCTGTTCCGGACGTCCGCCGACGAGGTGTACGCCGTCGGCAACCACGACCCGTTCGACCACGCGGCGACGATGAACCGGGGCGTGGTCGGCGTCCGCGACGGCGTCCCGTTCGTCGGCTCACCCCGCCACGGCCACGCCTTCGACCTGCGCACCGGCCGCTGCCTGGACGACGACCACGCCGCGGTCCCGGCGTACCCGGTGCAGGTGGTCGACGGCGTCGTCCACGTCGGACGGCGCCGGGTGGACGCCGCCTGAGGGCTGCGCAGACGTGCCGACTCGAGGCCCGTCAGGTGCGCAGACGTGCCGACTCGGCTCAGGGGCGCGCCAGCGCCCCGTCCACCAGCTCGCCGAGCAGGTCGCTCACGACGCGGGGGCGCTCCAGGGGGAGCATGTGGCCGGCGCCGGGCACGACCAGCAGCCGGGAACCGGGGCTGGCCTCGGCGATCGCGCGGGCGAAGCGCCGGGGCGTCAGCCGGTCCGCCGAGCCGACGACGACGGTGACCGCGGCGCCGGCGTACGCCGCGCAGGCCGCGCCCCGGTCGTGGCGCATGAGGTCGCGGTAGAAGCCCTCCATGGTCGCCGGCGGGCAGTTGATGATCTGGTCGACGACCAGCCCGACGTCGCGGGGCGGCTTGAGGTCGCCGAAGAGGTAGCGGCGGACGACGGCCCGCTCGGTGAGCGGCGTCCGGCGGCGCTTGGAGCGCGACAGCAGCCGAGCCCGGGAGGCGAGCAGGCGGGGGATCTGCGCGCGGACCCGCTCGCCGCCGGTCCCGGGCAGCCCGAGCGTGATGGCGTCGAGCCCGCCGCAGGCGGTCGCGCAGAACAGGACGCCGACGGTGCGGGCCACGAGGTCGGGCCGCTGCTCGGCCAGGGCCATCAGCGTCATCCCGCCGATGGAGTGGCCGGCGAGCACGAGCGGGCCGGTGGGCGCGAAGGCGTCGAGGAGGTCGCCGAGGTCACGGCCCAGGTTCGCGATCGTGCAGGCCCCCACCGGGGCGGCGTCGGAGGCTCCGTGGCCCCGCGCGTCCCAGGTGAGGACGCGGACGCGGCCGCCGTACGCCGCGAGGAGGTCGTGGACCTGGTGGTGCCAGTCCTCCCGGTCGGCGGTCCAGCAGTGGGCGAGGACGACGGTCAGCGGCGCGTCGGCGGGCCCGTCCACGCGGACGGCGAGCCGGAGGCCGTCGTGGGTCCGCAGCTCGTGCGGCGCGGGGATCGCGGTGTTCGGCACGGGGGTGACTGTGACACACCGTCGCACTCACCACACCGTGGCCGTCGCCACACGGGCACCCTCACCAGACGGTGGCGGTGGCGATCGCGGCGACCCCCTCCCCGCGGCCGGTGAGGCCGAGGCCGTCGGTGGTGGTGGCGGACACCGCGACGGTGCCGCCGGTCGCCGCGGCGAGGGCGGACTGCGCCTCGTCCCGTCGTCCGGACAGGCGCGGGCGCTCCCCGATGACCTGCACGGCGACGTGGCCGATCGTGAAGCCCGCCTCGCGGACCAGGCGGGCGGTCTCCTCGAGCAGCGCCGTCCCGGCCGCGCCGGCCCACTCCGGTCGGGAGGTCCCGAAGCGGGAGCCCAGGTCGCCGAGCCCCGCGGCGGAGAGGAGCGCGTCGCACGCGGCGTGCGCGGCGACGTCGCCGTCGGAGTGCCCGGCGAGGCCGCGCGGCTCGTCGGGCCACGCGAGGCCGGCGAGGTGCATCGGGACGCCCTCGGCGAGCCGGTGGACGTCGGTGCCGATCCCGGTGCGCGGGGGGCGGGAGGTGCTGTCGGATCCGGCGGCGCTCACACCGAGATGATGCCCGTGACGGTGCGTGGGTGAGAATCACACCCATGCGTTCTCCGCGCGGCGCCTGGTCGCTCGCCGGGCTGCTCGGCGGCCTGGCGGGTCTGGCGACCTCGCACCTGGTGGCCGCGGTGCTCCACGTCCGCTCCACACCGGTCGTGGCCGTCGCGGAGCTCGCGGTCCGCCTGACACCCACCGGGCTGATCGAGTGGGGCATCGAGGCGTTCGGCGTCTTCGACAAGGTCGCGCTGGTCATCGTCATCCTGGTGACCCTCACCGCGGTCTTCGCCTGGGCCGGCCGGCTCGGTCGCCGCTCGTGGTGGCTGACCGCGGTCCCGTACGGCGTCCTCGCCGGCATCGGGGGCGTCGCCGTCCTGCTGGTCCCCGGGGCGAACGCCTCGGTCGACCTGCTCCCGGTCCTCACCGGTCTGCTGACCTGGCTGGTGGTGACCTCGCTGCTCTGCGTGCCGCTGCGCGTGCAGGACGAGCGGGCCGCGGGCTCGGGCCGGGCGGCCACGGAGGACGGCGAGGAGGAGCCCACCGGGCTGCGCGGCGACACGCGGCGCCACCTGCTGGTGCGGATGGGCGCGGTGGGGGCGTTCGCCGTCCTCGCGGGCCTCGGCGGGGAGGTCCTCGCCCGCCGTCGGCAGGGCGTGGAGCGCGCCCGCCAGCTGCTCGGCCTGCAGGTCACCCGCCCGACCGTGCCCGCCGCCGCCCGGATCGGCGTCGACGGCGTCACCTCCTGGGAGACGCCGAACCCGTCCTTCTACGTCATCCACACGGCCTTCGCCGTCCCGACCATCGACCCGGCCGACTGGCGCCTGCGCATCCACGGGATGGTCGACCGCGAGGTCGTCCTCGACTTCGACGACCTGTTCTCCGGCAGCCTGACCGAGCGGTGGACGACGCTGAACTGCGTCTCCAACGAGGTCGGAGGCGACCTCATCGGCAACGCCTGGTGGAGCGGGATGCTCACCGCCGACGTGCTCGCTCTCGCCGGGGTGCAGGAGGGGGCGGACGCCGTCCTGCAGACCTCCGAGGACGGCTGGACGTGCGGCACCCCCCTCGAGGCCCTCACCGACGACCGCAAGGCGATGCTCGCCGTCGCGATGAACGGCGTCCCCCTGCCGGTGGAGCACGGCTTCCCGGTGCGCACGCTGGTGCCCGGCCTGTACGGCTACGTCTCGGCCTGCAAGTGGGTCGTGGACTGGGAGGTCACCCGCTTCGACCGCTTCTCGGCGTACTGGACCGAGAACGGCTGGTCCGAGCAGGGGCCGGTGAAGATCGGCTCCCGGGTCGACGTCCCCCGCTCGGGCGACGAGCTCCCCGCCGGCGACGTCATCGCCGCGGGCATGGCGTGGTTCCAGCACACCGGCATCGGCGGTGTCGAGGTCTCCCTCGACGGCGGAGCCTGGACCGCGGGCGAGGTGGCCGACTCCCGGCGCATCGACTCCTGGTTCCAGTGGCGCGCCGTGCTCCCCGACGTCCCCGCGGGCGACCACGTGCTGCGCGTCCGCGCCCTCGACCCCGACGGCGCCCCCCAGACCGGGGTCGTCGCCGACACCGTCCCCGACGGCGCCACCGGCTGGCACGAGGTCGACTTCACGGTCACGGAGGACTGAGGGCGTTCCCGCGCCACGCGCAGCGCCGGAGGTCGAGGTGCGCACGGAACAGCCGCTGGTTGAGGTGCGAACGGAGTGAGCCTCGAAACCCGGTGCAGGGTCGGTCGGTCCGTCACCGGGTTTCGAGGCTCGTCGCTGGCGCTCCTCGCACCTCAACCAGCGAGGGGGCTCACCAGTTGCGGGTGGAGCCCGCCACGCGCTTCGGGAGGGGCTGGCCGTCGCGGATCACGTAGACCAGGCCGCCGGAGGTGGGGATCCAGACGTTCTCGAACTGGGCCCGGTCGTACACGCGTCGGACGCCGTCGCGGCTCGAGGCGGCGGGGTCGTTGACGACCACGTCGCCGGTGCGGGTGAAGCCGACGATCACCAGCAGGTGGCCGTTGGACGACGAGATCGGGGCGCCGCTCAGCTGGCCCGCGTCGAAGCGGATCGAGGCCACCAGCGGGATCCCGGCGGCGATGAACCGCTCCGCCTCGCGGAGGCTCCGCAGGCGGGTGACGAAGGCGTCGGACACGTGCTGGGTCGCGTACGCCGTGTTGAACGGCCAGTTGCCGGCGCCGTCGTACCCGTGGTCGTAGCTCATCCGGGCGGCGTGGTCGACGAAGCCGGCGGTGTGGCCGGGGCCGGTCCAGGCGTACTCGGCCTCGCTGGGCAGGGCGTCGTAGTGGTCGAGCACCATCGAGACCGACGTGGGGCTGCACCACGCCTCGCCGCCGCCGCCCCACTGCGGGGAGTGGCCGCGGTGGACCATCTGGGAGTAGCGGGGGACGTCCAGGACCTTCCCGCGGGCCGGGCCCGTGCGTGACGTCGCGACCCGGGAGTCGTCCGGCAGGCGGCTGACCATCGCGCCGACCGTGTCGACCGACGGGACGCCCGTCGTCGATCCGTCGCGCTTGAACAGGGTCACCCGCAGCTGCCAGGAGTGCAGGCCGGCCGCGGTGGTCGCCTGCAGGGTGTCGACGTTGACGCGGGCCAGGTCGTCGTCCTGGCCGGAGATCGTGGTGCGCTCGCGGGCCTCGCCGGAGGTCCACTCGCCGAGGGTGTCCCAGGACGACTCGCGCCCGGCCGAGCGGCCGCGGGCTTCCACGCGGATCCAGCTGTCGCCGGGGGTGCGGGCGTCCCAGGAGGCGACCATCTCGGTGAGGCCGTAGCCGGGCCAGGTCCAGGGGGAGGTCCAGGTGCCGGCCTGGTAGCGCCGGTCGCCGACCTGACGGACGGGGGCCTTCGAGCGCAGCCTCAGCGCGCCCTTCGAGACGTAGGTGTCCTCCCGTGCGCCCTGGGCGAGCTGCTTGCCGCTGGCCCACTCCCGGTAGGTGATCAGGCGGCCGGCGGGCTCGGCCTGGGCGCGGGCGGCGGTGGGGGCCGCGGACGCCGGGGCGCCCGAGCTGGCTGAGGCGGCCGGGACGACGGCGGTGGGCAGGGTCAGCGCGGTGGCGGCCAGGGCAGGGCCGAGGAGGGCCGAGACGCCTCGCGCCGTGGGGAAGGACGGCATGGCACCAGGCTAGAGCGCGAGTCACTCCAGTCACTGCAGTCACACGTTCGGGCGTGGCGGGAGGCGTGCGGGGGGCGCACCGCACGGCCAATAGACTCGGGGGATGCCACTGCGACTGCACGACACCGCGACCAGGGAGGTCCGCGACTTCGTGCCCCTGCGCCCGGGGCACGCAGGGATCTACCTCTGCGGCCTCACCGTGCAGTCCGCGCCGCACGTCGGCCACGTGCGCAGCGGCGTCTGCTTCGACGTCCTGCGGCGCTGGCTGGAGGTCCGTGGCCACGAGGTCACGTTCATCCGCAACGTGACCGACATCGACGACAAGATCCTCGCCAAGGGCGAGGAGCAGGGCCTGGCCTGGTGGGCGCTGACGGCGGTCACCAAGCGGCAGCTCGACGAGGCCTACGCGCTGCTCAACGTGGCGCCCCCGACGTACGAGCCCGCCGCGACGGCGCACGTCCCGGAGATGCTCGAGCTCATCGGCGAGCTGATCGACCGCGGCCACGCCTACCCGGCCGCCGACGGCTCGGGCGACGTCTACTTCGACGTCGCCTCCTGGCCGGCGTACGGCGAGCTGACCCGCCAGCGCGTCGACGACATGGAGGCCGCCGAGGACGCCGACCCGCGGGGCAAGCGCGACCCCCGCGACTTCGCGCTCTGGAAGGGTGCGAAGGACTCCGAGCCGCGCACCGCGTCGTGGCCGAGCCCCTGGGGCCGTGGCCGCCCCGGCTGGCACATCGAGTGCTCCGCGATGGCGGGCAAGTACCTCGGCGACGCCTTCGACATCCACGGCGGTGGCGTCGACCTGCGCTTCCCGCACCACGAGAACGAGCAGGCCCAGTCCCGCGCCGCCGGCCAGGACTTCGCGTCGTACTGGATGCACAACGCCTGGATCACCACCTCCGGCGAGAAGATGAGCAAGTCGCTCGGCAACTCGCTGCTGGTCCCGAACGTGCTCGAGCGGGTCCGCGGGGTCGAGCTGCGCTACTACCTGGTCGCGTCGCACTACCGCTCGCACGTCGAGTTCTCCTTCGAGGCGCTCGACGAGGCCGCCGCGGCGTACCGGCGGGTCGAGGGCTTCCTCGAGCGCGCCGGTGGCACGCCGGCGGGTGACCTGCCCGACGCCCTGCCCGACGCCTTCGCCATCGCGATGGACGACGACCTCGGCACGCCCGCGGCCGTCGCCGTCCTCCACGACACGGTCCGCGCCGGCAACTCCGCGCTCGCCGCGGGCGGTGACGCGGCCGCCGAGGCCACCGCCGTCCGCGCGATGCTCGGCGTGCTCGGCGTCGACCCCGACGACCCCGCCTGGGGCGGGCGCAGCGACGACCGCCTCACCGGCGTCGTCGACGCCCTGGTCGCTGGCCTCCTCGAGGAGCGTGCACGAGCCCGCGCCGACAAGGACTGGGCCCGCGCCGACGACATCCGCGACCGCCTCAAGGCCGCCGGCGTCGAGATCACCGACACCCCCGACGGCCCCACCTGGAGCACCTGATGCCCGGAAACTCCCAGCGCCGCGGCGCGATCCGCAAGACCTCGAAGGGCCCCACCGCGGGCTCGGGGGGCCGCGTCCGCCGTGGCCTCGAGGGCCGGGGACCGACGCCCAAGGCGAAGGACCGGCCGTACCACAAGTCGTACGAGAGCGGCTCCGCGTCGAGCGGTGGCGGCAAGGGCGGCGGCAAGGCCGGACCCGGCAAGGGTGCGCGTCGCCCGCCGGGCAAGGGCAAGCGGGCCGGCGACGAGGCCGAGTGGGTCGCCGGTCGCAACCCGGTGGTCGAGGCGCTGCGCGCCGGCCTGCCGCTCACCGCGCTGTTCGTCGCGGAGGGCGCCGAGCGTGACGGCCGGATGCGGGAGGCGTTCGCCCTCGCCGCGGACCGCGGGCTGATGCTCACCTCCGCCTCCAAGGCCGACCTCGACCGGCTGACCGGCGGCGCGGTCCACCAGGGCCTCGCCGCCCGGCTGCCCGCCTTCGAGTACGCCCACCCCGACGACCTCCTGGACCGCGCGGCGGAGGCCGGGGAGCCGGCCCTGATCGTGGCGCTCGACTCCGTCACCGACCCGCGCAACCTCGGCGCCGTCATCCGCTCCGCCGCCGCGTTCGGTGCCCACGGCGTGCTCGTGCCCGAGCGTCGCGCGGCCGGCATGACCGCGTCCGCGTGGAAGACCTCGGCCGGCACGGCCGCCCGCGTGCCGGTGGCCCGGGCGACCAACCTGGTCCGCCAGCTCAAGGCGTACGCCGACGCCGGCTGCATGGTCGTCGGCCTCGCCGGGGACGGCGACGTCTCCCTGCCCGGCCTGGAGCTCGCCGACGGGCCGCTGGTGCTCGTCGTCGGCGCCGAGGACGACGGCCTCGCGCGCCTCACCCGTGAGACCTGCGACCAGATCGTGTCCATCCCGATGGCACCGGGGATCGAGTCCCTCAACGCCGGCGTGGCCGCCGGTGTCGCCCTCTACGAGATCGCCCGGACGCGCGGGTGAGCGAGGCGTCGGGCGGACGTTCGACCCGACGGGTGGCGCTCAAGGTCCTGTTCCTGACCCTGGTGTGGGCCGTCGTGGCGGTGCCGGTCGCCGTCACCGCCTTCCTCGGGGGCAGCCGTGAGGTCGAGCTGGCGAGCCACGACGTGACGGTCAGCCCGACCCGCGAGCCCTGGGTGACCGTCCACAGCGGACCGGTGCTGCCCGACGTACGCCTGCCGTCGCCGCAGCCCCTCGGCGTCGACATCACGCTCGGCAAGACCGAGGCGTCGACCACCCAGGAGCTCGTCGACCGCTACGCCTTCATCGCCAGCCAGCCCCAGGGCCAGGTCGAGATCGTGCGCGGCGCGGTCGTCGACATGGCCGTCGCCGCCGGGCTCCGCGGGGCGGTGGCCGGCACGCTCCCGGTGCTGGTGTGGGTGCTCGTGGGCCGTGCGCGCCGCGTCGAGCTGCTCCGACGCACCCGCACCCCCGGCGGGCTCGTGGTGGTCTCCGGGGTGGCCCTGGCGGTCCTGCTGGTCTGGCAGCCGTGGTCGGGCGTCCCCGAGGAGCTCACCGACGACGAGCGGTGGGAGGGCCTGCAGGAGTTCGTCGGCGACGCCGTGACCGTGCCCGACGGGGTCGGGGCGGTGCAGGTCCGCGCCGACGTCACGACGGTCCAGACCCGGGGGCTGATCCAGGGCGCGGTCGACACCTACGAGCAGGCCCAGGACTGGTACGACGAGGCGCGCGACGCCGCCACCGACCTCGCCGACGACCTGCGGCAGCCCGAGGAGGACGAGACGGTCGTCGTCCTCGTCTCGGACCGGCACGACAACATCGGCATGGACCCCGTCGCCCGCGCGATCGCCGACGCGGGCGGGGCGACCGCCGTGTACGACGCCGGCGACGACACCTCCTCGGGCAAGTCCTGGGAGGCGTTCAGCCTGGACTCCCTCGACGCCGCCTTCTCCGACCTCGACCGGTGGTCGGTCACCGGCAACCACGACGCGGGCGCGTTCGTGCCCCGCTACCTCGCGGAGAAGGGCTGGGACGTCCTCGACGGCGAGGCCGTCGACGGACCCGGTGGTGCCCGCCTGCTGGGCGTGCCCGACCCCCGGGCGAGCAGCTTCACCCCCGACCGGTCGGCGGTCGGCGCCTCCTTCGACGAGATCCGCCAGGACCTCGCCGACGACCTGTGCGCGCTCGACGCCGACGACGAGCGGGTCGACACGCTGCTGGTCCACGACGCGAACCTCGGCAACGCCGCCCTCGCCCGCGGCTGCGTCGACCTGGTGCTCGGCGGCCACGTCCACTCCCGCATCGGTCCCGAGGCGTACGAGGGCTCGAACGGCGAGCGCGGCGTCCGCTTCACCACCGGCACGACCGGCGGGGCGGCGTACTCGATCGCCGTGGGCAGCAAGCCCCGTCGCGAGGCGATGGTGACCCTGCTGACCTACCGCGACGGCGCCGCCGTGGGCCTGCAGTGGGTGACCCTGCAGACCACCGGCGACTTCACGGCGGGGGAGTACGTCGAGCTCGCGGACGTCGAGATCGCCGAGGACCCCCTGTCCGGGGTCCCCGCCGAGCCGACCGAGGAGGAGCCCCAGCTGGGGCCCGAGGACGCCGAGCCCACGACCTGAGCGCGCCCCCGTCGCTGGTCGAGCAGCCCGCGAGCGCAGCGAGCGCGCCCCTACCGCTGGTCGAGCAGCCTGCGAGCGCAGCGAGTGCGCCCCCACCGGTGGTCGAGCAGCCCGCGAGCGCAGCGAGCGCGCGTCGTCGAGACCCGGTGGGGCGCCCGGCGGCGGTGGTCTCGACGACGCGGACTCGCTGGCGCGAGTCTGCTGCTCGACCGGCTTGAACGCGGACCCGCTGGCGCGAGTCTGCTGCTCGACCGACTGAAGGAGCCCCGGTGGTCGAGCAGCCCGCGAGCGCAGCGAGCGCGCGTCGTCGAGACCCGGTGAGGCGCCTGGCGGCGGTGGTCTCGACGACGCGGACTCGCTGGCGCGAGTCTGCTGCTCGACCGGCTTGAACGCGGACTCGCTGGCGCGAGTCTGCTGCTCGACCGGCTGAAGGAGGCCCGGTGGTCGAGCAGCCCGCGAGCGCAGCGAGCGCGCGTCGTCGAGACCCGGTGAGGACCGCGCGGCGTCAGCGGCGGTAGCCGTAGACCTTGTCGTGGCGCCGGGCGTACTCGACGCCGCGGGTGCGGTTCTCCGCGGCGTCGGCCTGCAGCTGCCCCGGCAGGGCGACCCGGCAGGACGCACCGCGGCAGTCGCGCAGCTCGTCCCAGACCCCGCGCAGCAGTCGCTGCTGCTCGGCGTACGCCGGGTCGCGGATGACGCTGCGCTGCTGGAACGGGTCCCGCTGCAGGTCGTACAGCTCGTCCTGCCCGCCGCGGTTGCGGAAGTAGGCCCAGCGTGAGGTCCGCACCCCGATCTCGGTGCGGGGGCCGGAGAAGCCGGCCTTCTTCCGCAGCGGGCTGGTCCGGACGGCCTCGGTGGGGACGGCCTGCGTCCACCCCTGGTCGGCGGTGAGGGTGTCGACGCGGCTGGTGCCGTCGAGGCCCCACGGCAGGTCGGCCTCGGCGAGGTCGAGCAGGGTCGCGGACAGGTCGACGGTCGAGACCGGGTCGTAGCGGGTCCCGCCGGAGCGCAGGCCGGGACCGGTCATCACGAGCGGCACCCGCAGCGACGGGTCGTGGGGCCAGACCTTGCCCTGGCGCATGCGGTGCTCGCCGAGGAAGTAGCCGTTGTCGGAGGTGAAGGCGAGGACGGTGTCCTGCCACTCGCCGCGCTTCTTCAGGGCCTTGACGAGGCGGCCGACCTGGCGGTCCATCACGTGGATGGACTCGGCCCGCTGGCGGGTGAGCTCGCGGACGGCGGCCCACTCGCGGGAGGTCGGCTCGGTCAGGGTGCGCATCCGCGGCGGCTTGTCGGAGTTGTCGCGCTCGGCGGGCCCGCCGCGGCGCGGACGGCCCGGCGGGTGGGAGATGACGTCGTCGTACCGGCCCTTGACCCAGTCCGGTCGGGCGGGGGTGGCCGCCAGGTAGGTGCGGCCCTTCGTGTCCTTCATCGGCCGCGGGTCGTCGGGCTCGTCGGGGCCGCCGAAGTGGGGCGCGACGTAGTTGAGGTAGAGGAAGAACGGCTTGCGCCCCGCCACCGACCGCATGGTGCTGATCGACAGGTCGCCGATGACGTCGCTCTGGTAGCGGCCCTCGTAGCTGTTGTCGATGCGCCCGTTGCGGTTGTACGGCGTGTCGAAGTAGTAGTACGTGCCGCCGTGGATGCCCTCGCGGCCCGGGTTCTCGATGGCGGCGTGCCACTCGTCCCAGCCGCGCGGCACGTAGCGGTACGACGGCCGCCCGCTCACCTTCGAGTCCATGACGCCGTAGCCGTTCAGGTACTTGCCGACGAAGCCCGTCTCGTAGCCCGCGCCACGCATCGCGGTCGCGAGCGTGCGGGAGTCGTCGAACGCGCCGTACCCCCAGGGCTTGCTGTGGCTCCAGACCTCGTGGTTGCGCGCGAGGCGGCCGGTGAGGAACGAGGCCCGGGCCGGGCAGCACAGCGGGTAGTTCGAGAACGCGTTGCGGAAGGTCAGGCCCTGTTTCGCGACGAGCTTGCGGATCTGCGGGGCGAAGCGCAGGTCGTCGAACCGCATGTCGTCGGCCATGACGACCACGAGGTTCGGCTTGCGCGGCATGCCCGGCGGCCGGGCCCCGTCGTCGGGCGCGGACGCCCCCGCCGGTGGCGACGCCGGGGCGCGCCCCGCGGGCACCAGGAGGTTGACCCCCACCACCAGTGCCACGGCGAGCAGCACGGCGAGTGCCGCCGTCCCCACGTGCTCCCTGCTCGTCACGGTCGTCCCCTCGTCGGTGTTGCGGTGGTCCTCCCCTCAGGGAGGACGCCCCAAACGCGTCTGGGGTTGCCCCGACGCGGGGCCTACCATGGGCGACATGTCCTTGGACGTCCAAAGAATTCTCCCGTCCTCCGAGGCGACCGACCTGATCGGGCTCGTGCGTGACATCGCCCGGGAGGAGCTGGCGCCCCAGGTGGACGCCGCCGAGGCGGCGTCGCTGTTCCCCGCCGAGGCCTACGCCCTGCTCGGCAAGTCGGGCCTGATGAGCCTGCCGTTCGAGGAGCGGTGGGGTGGCGGCGAGCAGCCGTACGAGGTGTACCTCCAGGTCATCGAGGAGATCGCGGCGGTCTGGCCGAGCGTCGCGGTGGGGACGTCGGTCCACGCACTGACGGCGACCGTGCTCGACAAGAACGGCACCGACGAGCAGCGGGGGACCTGGCTGCCGCGGATGCTGGGCGGGGAGTGGCTGGGCGCGTACTGCCTCTCCGAGGCGCAGGCCGGCTCGGACGTCTCGGGGATCCGGACGAAGGCGGTCCGCGAGGGTGACGAGTACGTCGTCACCGGCACCAAGCAGTGGATCAGCAACGGCCCGCACGCCGACTACTACGTGCTCTTCGCCCGCACCTCCGACGACGGCCGCTCCGGGCTGTCGTCGTTCCTGGTGCCCGCGGACTCGCCCGGCATCAGCCACGGCGCGCCCGAGAAGAAGATGGGGCTGCACTGCGACCCCACCAGCACGGTGACCTTCGACGGCACCCGGGTGCCGGTCTCCCAGCGGATCTCCGACGAGGGCCGCGGCATGGCCGTCGCCCTCTCCGCGCTGGACGCCGGCCGGCTCGGCATCGCCGCCGTCGCGACGGGCATCGCGCACGCGGCCCTGTCGCTGGCGACGTCGTACGCGAAGGAGCGGCAGCAGTTCGGCCAGCGGATCGGTGACTTCCAGGGGATGCAGTTCCTGCTCGCCGACATGGCGGCCGCGGTCGGCGCCGCGCGGGCGACGTACCTGCACGCCGCGCGGCTCAAGGACGCCGGCCAGCCGTTCGGGTCGGAGGCCAGCATCGCGAAGCTCACCGCGACCGACGCCGCCATGAAGGTGACCACCGACGCCGTCCAGGTGCTCGGCGGGGCCGGCTACACCACGGACTTCGCCGCCGAGCGTCTCTTCCGCGACGCCAAGGTCACCCAGATCTTCGAGGGCACCAACCAGATCCAGCGCATGGTGATCGGCCGCTCGCTCCTGAAGTGAAGCCGAGATCCGGTGAGGTTGATTGCGGTCAGAACCAGACCGCTTGACGGGTCATGCTCAGACCATGACCCGCACCGTCGCGCAGAAGATGGGCGTCCGCGAGGGATCGCGCGGCCGCCACGTCGGCCTTCCCGCCCCCGTGGCGACGTCCCTCGGGCTCCCCGCACTCGTCTGGGTGGACGACGGGCCCGTCGACTACCTGCACCTCGCGGTCGTGACCGCCGACGAGATGCGGACGGTGCTGCCGCCCCTGGTCGGGAGCCTCGCGCCCCGCGGCACGCTCTGGGTCTCGTGGCCGAAGGGCCGCCGGCTGGGCTCGGACCTGACCCTGCCCCGCGTCATCGAGGTGGCGTACGACGCCGGGCTGGTCGAGAGCACCTGTCTGCGGGTCGACGAGACCTGGGCGGGCCTGAAGCTCACCCACCCCAAGCCCGGCAAGGTCTACGCCAACAGCTACGGCACGCTGCCCTGGCAGCGCTGAGCTGCGCAGACGTGCCGAGTCGAGGGCTCTGAGCTGCGCAGACGTGCCGACTCGAGGGCTCTGAGCTGCGCAGACGTGCCGACTCGAGGGCTCTGGGGTGCGCAGACGTGCCGAGTCGACCCCGGCGCTACTCCGTCGCCACGGCCTCCTCCGGGTGGGCCGGGAGGACGGTGGCGAAGTAGTCCCGCGCGGCGTCGAAGATGTCGACGCCCTCGCCGGCGCGCTCGGAGAGGTACCAGCGGTGCTCGAGGATCTCGTGGAAGATCTCGGCCTGCTCCAGCTTGCCGTGGCCGCCCGGGGGGACCATCGCCATGATCGGCTCGTAGATCTGCGTCATCCACCGGTTCGCGACGAGGGAGCGGTCCTCGCGGCCGAGGTCGAGGTGGGCGGTGAAGGCCGCGAGGTCGTTGAGCAGGCGGCGGGCCTGCCCGTCCTCGACGTTCATCCCCGTCAGCGACTGGAGCTCGCGGCAGTGGTGCCCCAGCTCGACCACCTTGGGCTGGATCCGGATCTCGTCGCCGCCGAGGTCGGTGACGATGTCGAGCTCGTCCACGTCGAAGCCGAGGTCGTTGAGCCGCTCGATGCGCTGCTCGATGCGCCACATCTCGTCGGCGCCGAACCGCTCCTCGCCGGTCAGCTCCGTCCACAGGGCGTCGTACCGCTCACGGATCAGGTCGACGACCTCGTGGGCGCGCAGCTCGCCCTCGACGGTCTGCGCGGCCTGCAGGTCGAGCAGCTCGGCGAAGACGTTCTCGCAGCCGACGGTGACGTCGTGCTCGCGCATCCCGTCCGACAGGGTCGGACGCAGCTCCCCGGTCTCCGCGTCGACGAGGTACGCCGAGAACGACCCGGCGTTGCGCCGGAACAGCACGTTCGACAGCGACACGTCACCCCAGTAGAAGTCCGAGAGGTGCAGCCGCACCAGCAGGACGACGAGCGCGTCGACCAGCGCCGGCAGGTTGTCGGCGCGCAGGCCGTGGCTGAAGAGGCTGCGGTAGGGCAGCGAGAAGCGCAGGTGCTCGGTGATGAGCGCCGCCGGGAGCTCCTCGCCGTCCGCGCCGGTGCGCCCGGCGACCACCCCCTGGGGGACGACGGCGGGCAGGCCGAGGCGGTGCAGGTCGCGCAGCGTCCGGTACTCCCGGAACGCGATCGGCTCCTGCGTCTCCTTCACCGCGTAGGTCCGGTCGCGGAGCCGGATGATCCGCACGACGTGCCGCGAGAGGCCCCGGGGGAGGGGCACCAGGTACTCCGACCCCCAGTCCTCCAGCGGGGTCGACCACGGCAGCGTGACGATCGCCGGGTCGGGCCGGCTCGCGACGATGCGCAGGGCCGGGTGGGTGGACGAGGGCATGGTCCTCAGTATGGTGCCGGGCGTGCCCTGTGAGGTCGATCTGCCGCCCGACGAGCCCGCGCTGGTACGGCGGGTCTGGGACGACCTCGGCCTGCCGGGGCTGGTCGACGTCCACACCCACTTCATGCCCGACCGGGTGCAGCAGAAGGTCTGGGCGTTCTTCGACGCCGTCGAGGAGCGCACCGGGACCGCGTGGCCCGTCGCCTACCGGCTGCCCGACGAGGTCCGCGCCGAGCGACTCCGTGCGTACGGCGTCCGCGCGTTCACGGCGTTGGCCTACCCGCACAAGCCCGACATGGCCGCGTGGCTGAACGACTGGACCCTCGCCTTCGCGGACCGGACACCGGGCTGCGTGGGCTCCGCGACGTTCTTCCCCGAGCCGGGCGCCCCGGCGTACGTCGCCGCCGCGCTCGAGGCCGGCGCACGGGTGTTCAAGGCGCACGTGCAGGTCGGGGCGTACGACCCCTCCGACCCGCTGCTCGACGGCGTCTGGGGCCTGCTCGCCGAGGCCGGCGTCCCGACCGTCATCCACGCCGGCTCCGGGCCGCACCCCGGCCGCTTCACCGGCCCGGGCCCCGTCGCCGAGGTCCTCCGCCGCCACCCCGACCTCCCGCTGGTGGTCGCCCACCTCGGCATGCCCGAGTACGACGAGTTCCTGACGCTGGCCGAGACCCACCGAGGTGTGCACCTCGACACCACGATGGCGTTCACCGACTACATCACCCCCAGCCACCCGTTCCCGGACGCGCTGCTCGGCCGGCTGGCCGCCGCGGGCGACAAGATCGTGCTGGGCACCGACTTCCCGACCATCCCGCACCCCTACCTCCACCAGCTCGAGGCCGTCGTGGGTCTCGGCCTGGGCGAGGACTGGCTCCGGGCCGTCCTGCACGACAACGGGGCGCGGCTGCTGCGCCTCGACGCCGCCTGACGCCGTTCCGACTGCGCGCGGTCAGGCCGCCCCGCCGCCGGGCTCCAGGAACACCGCTCCGGGCCCGCGGACGGCGGCCCGGTCACCCGGGTTGTTCAGGGCGCAGGTGCTGAGGCTGAGGCAGCCGCACCCGATGCAGCCGTCGAGGTTGTCCCGCAGGCGCTCGATGCGCTCGATCTGGGCGTCCAGGCGGGAGCGCCAGGACGCTGAGAGCCGCGCCCAGTCCGCGCGCGTCGGCGTCCGCGAGGAGGGGAGGGTGGCGAGCGCCTCGCCGATCTCCTCCAGCGTCAGCCCGACCCGCTGCGCCGCCCGGACGAACGCGATGCGCCGCAGCGTGCCGGCGTCGTACCGGCGCTGGTTGCCCGTCGTCCGCGTGGCCGCGACCAGGCCGCGGGCCTCGTAGAACCGGATCGCGGACGTGCTCACCCCCGAGCGCTCCGCCACCTGGCCGATGGTGAGCTGCGTCATGGCCCGAGGATGTCTCGACCTCGATCGAGGTTCAAGAGTCCGGGTGACTGGTGGAGGAATGCGCTATCAGACGGGCCCGAACGTGGAGGATCGACCGCTCCGGCGCGGCGGTGGCCCGCCTCGCCGAGCGCCTCGGCGGGATGCCCGCCTTCCGCGACCCCGTCGCCCCGGAGACCCTGCCGCTGCTGCAGGACCACGCGCTCGCCGACTGGCGCGACGTCGTACGACGCTTCCCGCTGCCGCTCCTCATGATCGCCGGGCGCGAGAGCCAGGTCTGGCCCTGCGAGCACGCCGAGGCGGCCGTGGCGGACACCGCGCACGGCCGCGCCCTCGTCGTCGAGGACGCCGGCCACGCCGTCAGCATCGACCAGCCGGACGCCTTCAACGAGGCGCTCCTGGCCTTTCTCGCCGAGACCGTCCCCGCGTGAGGCTCGCGACCCGGCGGTACGGCGCCGGCGGGCGCCACGTGGCGCTCGTCCACGGCCTCGGCGCGGACGGCGACCTGTGGCGCGGCCTGGTCGAGCGCGTCGTTGCCGCGGGCGGGACCACCGTCACGACGGTCGACCTGCGCGGCCACGGCCTGAGCGACCGGGCCACCGACCACACCCTGGACGCGTTCGCCGGCGACCTCGTCGACACGCTCCCGACCGGGCTCGACCTCGTGGTCGGGCACTCGCTCGGCGGGTCGGTGCTGGAGCGGGCCGTCGCCCGGCTGGCCCCCGCCGAGGCGCTCTACCTCGACCCCGGCTTCCGGCTCGGCCTCCCCTCCGCGGGCCTCACCGGTCGGCTGTTCTGGGCCACGGCCCCGGTCGGGCTCACCGTGGCCGCCCTCGCCCAGCGTCGACGGAGCCGGGGCCGCCCGGAGCCGTCGGCCCGGGACGCGGCCCTCCGGACCGCGGCGACCGACCGCTTCGACCGGGCCATGACCCTGTCGGTCCTCCGCGACGTCGCCCACCACCCGGCATCCGTCGCGGCACCGGTGGTCCCCTCGACGCTCCTGCTCTCCGACGACGCCCCCGCCGTCGTCGCCGACAAGACGGTCACCCGCCTCGCCGCCCTGGGCTGGCGGGTCCGCCGGCTGCCCGGCATCGGGCACGACCTCTGGCTCGAGGACCTCGGACGCACCTGGGACGCCGTCCGCGACGTCCTGCTGGGGGAGCGGCCCGCGATCCGGTCGTGAGCGGTCCGGGCACCCCGCCCGCCGGCCCTCGGGGCCGTCGAGCCGCCGGTGCACCCGTGGAGGGCTGAGGCCGAGGGCGCCCGCGCCGCGCCCTATCCTGGGTGGCCGCGGCGCGCCTCTCGGGGTGGTGCGCACGCACGCCGGTGTAGCTCAGTTGGTAGAGCGCCTCACTTGTAATGAGGATGTCGCGGGTTCGACTCCTGTCACCGGCTCGATGGATGGGTGGGTGCCGCCATGCGTGGTCGAGTCCCTCACGCCGAGCGCACGCCAGCGCCGCGCGCGCTGCCGTCCAGCGTTCGCCGCACGACCCGTCGGCCTTCGGAGGTCGGAGGCAGGTGACGGCGAGGTGGGCTCAGTCGTCCTCGATGTGGCCCGTGACGGGATCCACCATCCACAGGAACCACCGGCACTCCTCGAGGTGGTCGGCCATGTCCCGGTGCCAGCCTCCGGTGCCGGACGAGAACCCGTGCCCGGGGTCCGGCCCGGTGAGGCGGCTGTAGTCGTAGGTGTCCGCGCGGTCCGTCGGCCGGTCGACGAGGAAGAGCTCTCCGTCGACCCAGAGCCGGAAGCGAGCCGGCAGCGTGGAGGGGGGCCTCGGCGGGCGCTTCTTGCTGGTCCACTCGAACCTGTCAGGGTCGTGCTCACCGCTCGTCACGGCGCGTGCGCGCCTCGGCCGCGCGCCATCCGGTGCGCCAGCACCGCCGCGACCAGGCCCGCCGCCACCGGCACGAGCAGCGCCACCCGCAGGCTCGTCGACTCCGAGATCACGCCGATCACCGGTGAGGTCAGCAGGAACCCGAGCCGCATCAACCACCCGATGATCGCGATGCCCGTGCCCTCCGCGAGGCCGGGGATGCGGCCGGCCGCGGCGAACGCGGCCGGCACCAGGGTCGCGCAGCCGAAGCCGGCGAGCGCGAAGCCCACGAACGCGCCCGGGTACGACGGGGAGAGGGCGGCCACGCCGGCACCGAGGGCGATCAGCAGCCCGCCCGTCCGGGCGACCGCGTCCCGGCCGTACCGGTCGGTGAGCGGGTCGCCGACGAGCCGTCCCACGAACTGCGCGCCGATCACGACGGTCAGGCCGAGCGCGGCGACCCCGGCGGGGGCGCCCGCCTCGCCGCCGAGGTAGAGCACGGCCCAGTTGTTGGCGACGTCCTCGACGAGCGTCCCGCAGACCGCGATGACGACCAGCGGCAGCAGCAGGCGCCACGCGCGCCGTCGTACGCCGCCCGTCGGGGCGCCCGCCCGGGTGGTCGGGCTGGCGGCGGGGTCGGGCACCGGCTCGGCCAGACCCGCCTTCACGTCCGCGGGGACGACGGCCAGCCGGGCCGCGACGACCGCCACCACGGCCCACAGAGCTCCGCTCACCGCCATCTGCAGGCCCAGGTCGACCGAGGCGGCGGCGCCGGCGGCGCCGATGAGCCCGCCGATCGCGGCGCCGATGCTCCAGGTGGCGTGCAGCGAGTTCATGATCGACCGGCCGCGCCACTGCTCGACGACGACGCCCTGGACGTTCTGGGCGGCGTCCACGAGCGCGTCGAGCGCCCCGCCGAGCGCCATCGCGACCACGAACGGCGCCACCCCCGGACTGGCCCCCGCGACGGCGAGGGACGCGGCCAGCAGCACCGAGCCGAGCGCGGTGACGACCAGGGCCCCGAGCCGCCGGATCGCGACACCGGCCACCGGGGCGGCGACGATCGCGCCGAGCGGGAACGCCACGACCAGCAGCCCGAAGCGGGCGTCGTCCAGGGCGAACGCGGCCTTGATCTCCGGGTAGCGCGGCAGGAGCGCGCTGAGGATGACCCCGTTGGTGAGGAACAGCAGCGCGACGCCGACGCGGGCCCGTCGCGGGCTCGGTCGGGAGCGGGGCACCGCGCCGACGGTAGGGGACACCGGGGCCGAGAGGTGGGCGGGCCCTCCCGCCCCGGACCCAGCAGCGTTAGGTTGCCCCCAGGCCGCGACGGGGTCGTCGGGGCAGCGGTCGGAGGAGGTCAGTGTGGTGGACGACGACGGTGTGGTGCCGGTCTACTTCCTCTCCGACTCGACCGGCATCAGCGCCGAGACGATGGGCAACGCGCTGCTCATGCAGTTCCCGGACACCGTGTTCGAGCGGACGACGATCCCGTTCATCACGACGGTCGAGGCCGCCCAGGACGTGGTCCGCCAGCTCGACGAGGCCATGGACGGTCCGGTGACCCCGCTCGCCTTCACCACGGCGGCGGAGGACCACATCCGGCTGACGCTGCGGGAGACCCGCGCCCCGCTCATCGACTTCTTCGACATGCACATGGAGCGGGTCGAGTCGATCCTCGACCGCCGCGGCGTCCGCCTGCCCTCGCGGCTCCACGGCGTCCACGACGTGAAGCGGTACAACACCCGGATGGCGGCGGTGGAGTTCACCATCGAGCACGACGACGGGCAGAGCGTGCGCGCGCTCGACCGGGCCGACGTCATCCTGCTGGCGCCGTCACGCTGCGGGAAGACCCCCACGAGCATGTACCTCGCGCTGCAGCACGGCCTGTTCGTCGCGAACTACCCGCTGGTCGAGGAGGACCTCACCGCCAGCGAGCTGCCCGCCCCGGTCCGCGACCACCTCGACCGCTGCTTCGGCATCACCACGACCGCCGAGCGGCTCTCGCGGGTGCGCAACGAGCGCCGCGCCGGGTCGACGTACGCCTCGGCGGGGCAGTGCCGCTGGGAGCTGCGCCGCGCCCAGCAGCTCTTCAGCGAGTTCGGCGTGCCCGTCATCGACTCCGCCACCAAGTCGGTGGAGGAGATGGCCGCGCTCGTCCTGCAGACCCTCAAGCGCAACGGCGGCGTCCCCAGCCGCGAGCGAAGCAAGGCCCGTCACTCCCCGACCGGAAGGCACACCGATGACTGACGAGACCGCCGACAACATCCGTTGGTTCTCCGAGCTCGGCATGGACGACATCGACCAGGTGGGCGGCAAGAACGCCTCCCTGGGCGAGATGGTCTCCAACCTCGCCGACCTGGGGGTGCGCGTGCCCGACGGGTTCGCGACGACCTCGTCGGCGTACCACCGCTTCATCGGGGAGACCGGCCTCGCCGAGCAGATCTCCGGCCTGCTCGACGGCCTCGACACCGACGACGTACGACGCCTCTCCGAGGTCGGCAAGGAGATCCGCGGGCTCGTGGTGGGCCAGGAGTTCCCCGACGACCTCGAGGCCGACATCCGCTCCGCCTACGACACGCTCGTCGAGGGCTCGGGGGAGGAGGCGTCGTTCGCCGTCCGGTCGTCGGCCACCGCGGAGGACCTGCCCGACGCCTCGTTCGCGGGCCAGCAGGAGACTTTCCTCAACATCAAGGGCATCGACGGGGTCCTCGACGCGATCCGCGAGGTGTTCGCCTCGCTGTACAACGACCGCGCGATCTCCTACCGGGTCCACCACGGCTTCGAGCACGGCGACGTGGGGCTGTCCGCCGGCGTGCAGAAGATGGTGCGCTCCGACATCGGTGCCGCCGGCGTGATGTTCACGATGGACACCGAGTCCGGCTTCACCGACGCGGTGTTCGTGACCTCGGCGTACGGCCTCGGTGAGGGCGTCGTCCAGGGTGCGGTGAACCCCGACGAGTTCTACGTCTACAAGCCCGCGCTGCGCGCCGACCGGCCCGCGATCCTCAAGCGCAACGTCGGCGGCAAGCTGACGAAGATGATCTACACCGACGACGCGACGGTGGGACGGACGACCGAGTTCGTGGACGTCGACGCCGCCGACGCGCGGCTGCTGTCGCTGAGCGACGACGAGGTCACCGAGCTCGCCCGGCACGCCCTGACCATCGAGGAGCACTACGGCCGCCCGATGGACATCGAGTGGGCCCGCGACGGCGTCGACGGCAAGCTCTACGTGCTCCAGGCCCGCCCCGAGACGGTGCAGTCCCGGCGCAGCGGCGTCATCGAGCGCTTCAGCGTGAAGTCCGCGGTCTCGAAGGCGTCGACCGTCATCGTCGAGGGCCGCGCCATCGGTCAGAAGATCGGCGCCGGCCCGGTCAAGGTCATGAAGTCGATCGACGAGATGCACGACTTCGACCCCGGGCAGGTCCTCGTCGCCGACATGACCGACCCCGACTGGGAGCCGATCATGAAGCGCGCCTCCGCGATCGTGACGAACCGCGGTGGCCGTACCTGCCACGCCGCGATCATCGCCCGCGAGCTCGGCATCCCCGCGATCGTGGGCACCGGGACCGGCACCAAGGACCTCGCCGACGGCCGCGAGGTCACCGTGTCGTGCGCCGAGGGCGACACCGGTCTCGTCTACGAGGGGATCATCGACTACGACGTCGAGACCACCGAGCTCGACGCCCTCCCCGAGCTCGACGTGAAGATCATGATGAACGTCGGCACCCCCGACCAGGCGTTCTCCTTCGCGCAGCTGCCCAACGCGGGCGTCGGCCTGGCGCGGCTGGAGTTCATCATCAACCGGCAGATCGGCGTCCACCCGAAGGCGCTGCTCGACCTGGAGCGCGACCCCGACTCCCTCGACCCCGACCTCCGCGCCGAGATCGAGGAGATCATCGCCGCGCACCCCGGCCCGCGGGAGTTCTTCGTCCGCCGGGTCGCCGAGGGCGTCTCCATGCTGGGGGCGGCGTTCGCACCCAGCCCGGTCATCGTCCGGATGAGCGACTTCAAGTCGAACGAGTACGCCAACCTGCTGGGCGGCGAGGCGTACGAGCCGCACGAGGAGAACCCGATGATCGGCTACCGCGGCGCGTCGCGGTACCTCTCGAAGGACTTCGCCGAGTGCTTCGCGCTCGAGTGCGAGGCGCTGAAGCACGTCCGCGACGAGATGGGCCTGACGAACGTCTGGATCATGATCCCGTTCGTGCGGACCATCAAGGAGGCCGAGGGCGTCATCCGCCTCCTCGGCGAGCACGGCCTGGTGCGCGGGGAGAACGACCTCAAGGTCGTGATGATGTGCGAGGTCCCCTCCAACGCGGTGCTGGCCGACAAGTTCCTCGACCACTTCGACGGGTTCTCGATCGGCTCCAACGACCTGACCCAGCTGACGCTGGGCCTCGACCGGGACTCCTCCCTGGTCGCGGACGGCTTCGACGAGCGCGACCCCGCGGTGAAGCACATGCTCTCGATGGCCATCACGGCCTGCAAGGAGCGCGGCAAGTACGTCGGGATCTGCGGCCAGGGCCCCTCCGACCACCCCGACCTCGCCGAGTGGCTGATGGAGCAGGGCATCGAGTCGATGTCGCTCAACCCCGACACCGTCGTCGCGACCTGGGAGCGCCTGGGCGGTCTGCAGAAGGGCTGAGCTCGCCGGCCCGGCCGGGCCCGTCTCCACAGGTCGCGGCCGGGTAGCGGGGTAGTCCCCTGAGGAACGGTCGTCGGGCGGGGCTCGGGAGGACCGTCGGTCAGGGGACTATCCCGCGAGGGCCGCCGTGCCTGTGGAACACGCCCGCCCCGGTCTGCGGTGCGCTACCGGACCTGACGGGCCTCGAAGATCTGGCCCGGGCGCACGATCTCGTCCTGCGCGGGCACCAGCCGCAGCTCGCGGTGGCCGGACTCGAGCGTCGCGCGCAGGACGCCGTACACCGCGGACGTCGTCGCCGACAGCGCGGCGGGGACGGAGTCGGCGGTCGTGAGGTGGGCCAGCCACAGCGCGGAGGTCAGGTCGCCGGCGCCGTTGGGGCTGATCGGCAGCTGCGGGGTGGTGACGGTCCAGGCGCCCTCGTCGGTGACGGCGAGGACGTCGAGGTGGCCCTCGGGGACCTCGTCGTGCAGCAGGCTCGTGACCAGCACGGTGCGCGGGCCACGGGCGCGGACGGCGTCCACGGCGTCGAGGACCTCCGCCATCGTGCGGGTCTCGCGGCCCGCGAGGAAGTCGAGCTCGAAGTGGTTCGGGGTGATGAGGTCGGCGGCGGGCACGACGGAGTCCCGCATGAACTCCGGGATGCCGGGCCGGACGAACATGCCGCGGCCGACGTCGCCCATCACGGGGTCGCAGCAGTAGACGGCGGCCGGGTTCAGCTCCTTGACCCGGGCGACGGCGTCGAGGACGACCTGGCCGACGTCCTCGGCGCCCTGGTAGCCGGTGAGGACGGCGTCCGCGGTCGCCAGCACGCTGACCGCCGACCCGTCGGGGCCCGGCACCTCGCGCTCGCCGATGCCGCGGATGACGTCCGCGACGTCGGACGCCGCCAGCAGCGGGCCGCGCCACTCGCCGTACCCGGTGTGGTTCGAGAAGTGGACCGTGATGACGGGCCACACCTCGTGCCCGAGGCGCTGGAGCGGGAAGACCGCGGCGGAGTTGCCCACGTGGCCGTAGGCGACGGACGACTGGACGGACAGGATCCTCACGGCGCGATGGTCCCACGCCCCGTCGTCGCCTCACCGCTCGGCATGATGGCGGGATGGGCGCGCTCGCAGGACTCGTGGACAAGGGCCTCATGGCACCGGACTGGGCGGAGGCCCTGGCGCCGGTCGACGACCGGATCGCTGCGATGGGGGAGTTCCTGCGCGCGGAGGTCGCCGCCGGGCGGGGCTACCAGCCGGCCGGCGAGCGGGTCTTCCGTGCGTTCGAACGGCCCCTGGCCGACGTCCGCGTGCTCGTCGTGGGCCAGGACCCCTACCCCAACCCCGCCCACCCGATCGGGCTGAGCTTCGCCGTGGAGGCCCACGTCCGGCCGCTGCCGGGCAGCCTGCGCAACATCTACGCCGAGCTGCGCGACGACCTCGGCGTCGAGACCCCGGAGCACGGCGACCTGTCCGCCTGGGCCGACCAGGGCGTCATGCTGCTCAACCGGTGCCTGACCGTGCGTCCGGGTGACTCCAACTCCCACCAGGGCAAGGGGTGGGAGGAGGTCACCCAGGCGGCGATCGAGGCGCTCGCCGCCCGCGGCGGTCCGCTCGTCGCCGTCCTCTGGGGCTCGAAGGCGCAGGGCCTCGCGCCGCTGCTCGGCGACGTCCCCGTCGTCGCGTCGACCCACCCCTCCCCGCTCTCGGCCCACCGCGGCTTCCTCGGGTCGAAGCCCTTCAGCAAGGTCGACGCGCTCCTGGCCGAGCAGGGCGCCGAGCCGGTCGACTGGCGCCTGCCGGGCTGAGTCGCGGCGCGGGCGGGGTCGCTGCGGCCGGCGGTTCCCACTGCCGTTTCTGCCGAAACGGTGCCTTCCGGGCCCGGCGAACTGCCGTTTCTGCAGAAACGGCAGCGCCACCGGCCGCCCTCACCGTGATCCGCCGTCGCGTCCTCGCAGGCTCGGACGCGGTGGATCAGAACTCATACCCGAAGTACGCCACGTCCTTCGCGAAGAGCTCGCCGACGCGGGTGCGGGTGGCGTCGTCGTAGTAGGGCCGGTGGGAGTCCGGCGGCGACGGGTCCGCGTTCGCGGACGGCAGCGGCGTCCAGGGCAGGTCGAAGCGGGCGGCGACCGCGCGGAGGTCGGCCTCGAGGGTCTCCTGGCGGCCGACGAAGTCCGGCAGGCGGTCCTTCGTCATCAGGTAGTCGACCTGGGGGCGCTGGAGGCGCGTCCACTCCTCCGTCCCGCGGAGGATGAACGTCTCGAAGTCGGGGCACGTCTGCTCCAGCCCCGACCAGAACGGGTGCGGGTCGGGTCCGCGCAGGCGGGCGACGGCCTCGGGGTCACCCTCGGCGGCCCGCGCCCGGCCGCGCTCGACCATGCGCCACCACGACACCATCCGCGACCACGGGTTCCGGACCACGCCGAACGTGAAGTACGAGCGGTACTCCGGGTGCCGGCCGAGGATCGTGCCGAGCCGCGAGTGCCGCTCGACGTCGGTGTCGCGCGCGGTGACGCCGTCCGGCATCAGCTCCCGCAGTCGGCGCTCGACCGTGACCCCGCCCGTCTTCTGCACGTGGACGAACAGGAAGCGGTGATCCTCGGAGACGAACACGCCCTCATCCAAGCACCCGGGGCCGGGACCTAGGAGCGGTCGTTCTCCTCGAGCGTCAGCGAGATCGAGTTGATGCAGTAGCGGTCACCGGTCGGGGTGCCGTAGCCGTCCGGGAAGACGTGGCCCAGGTGCGAACCGCAGCTCGCGCAGCGCACCTCGGTCCGCTTCATCCCCAGCGAGGTGTCGTCGATGTACTCGATCGTGTCGCTGATCGGCTGGTAGAACGACGGCCAGCCGCAGCCCGAGTGGAACTTGGTGTCCGACTCGAACAGCTTCGCCTGGCAGGCCTTGCACCGGTAGATCCCGACGGTCTCGGTGTCGGTGTACTCCCCGACGAACGGGCGCTCCGTGCCCGCCTGCCGCAGGACCTGGTACTCCTGCGGCGAGAGCTCCTCGCGCCACTGCTCGTCGGTCTTCTCCACGTTGTACGCCACGGCTCCAGGATAGTCCGCCGGGCCAGGCGCCCCGGGGTGCCAGGGGCCCGGGGCGTGCCGGCTCAGAAGTGCGTCGCGCAGTGCGGCGCCGGCCCGCCGTCAGCCATGGCGGCGTACCGCTCCACCGCGGCGGGGTCGCCGTCGTCCGGGACGGTCACCCGGCCGGCCTCCGCGAGCGTGCCGATCGCGACGTCGCCCAGGTACGACGCGCCGAGCGCCTCGACGTCCAGGCTGAGGTCGGGCGCGGCGTCGGTCGCCGTCACCTCGGCGCGGCCCCCGGAGGTCTCGACCCGCCACGACCCCGCGGCATGGCCCAGGGGGTCCTCGACGCCGAGCACGACGGTGCCGTCCGCGCTCCAGGGCCGGGCGCCGAGGGCGCCCGGGACGTCCAGGACGCGCAGCCACAGGTGGTCGTGCAGGCTCGTGGTGCGGACGGCGCGGGGCTCGCGCAGCGCCCACTCCAGGGTCGTGCGCACCGGCGCCGTCTGCACGCGCAGCCGCTGGGTGAGGTCGAGGTCGGCCAGGCGTCGCCACATCCGCAGCTCGAGCTCCGGGGACGCGGCCAGGACGTCGTGGACGTCGGCGGTGCCGACCCCGTCGACGCGACCCATGGGCCGCCACACGGCGTACGCGTCGGGTCGGCCGTCGGTGTCGAGGTGCAGCAGGACCCGCCGCTTGGGGTCGGCCGCCCGGTCCTCGATGTCGTACAGGCCGGTGAGCGAGGCGCGGTACTCGTGCGGACGGTCCACCGCACCCCGCGTCACGGCGAGGTGACGCGCGAAGACCTCCCGCAGCGCGGGCCACGCCTGCGGGGCGGGGAGGACCTCGAAGCGGCCCGGGTCGTCGCCCAGCGGGGCGCGCAGGGCGAACCGCGCGCTGACGTCGATCTCCAGCCGACGCTCCCGCACGGCGGGGCCGAAGCCGAAGCGGCCGTAGATCGAGCCCTCGGTCGCTGTCAGGGCCGCCATCGGCAGCCCGTCGCGGGCGGCGTTCGCGAGGTCGGCGGTCATCATCGAGCGCAGCAGCCCGCGCCGGCGGTGGGAGACCGCGGTGGTGACCGCGGTGACCATGTGCAGCGGCAGCGTCGTGCCCCCGCCGACGTTGATGCTCTGCGCCCAGCTGGCGTACGTCGCCACCGGCAGCGGGTCGGTCGCCCAGGACCGCTCGGGCCACACGGCGTACAGGGTGTGGCCGTCGACCCGGGCGTCCTCGCGCCACAGCGGGACCAGCTCGTCGGGCACGGTGCCCTCCCCGAAGCCGGCCAGCACGGCGCCCAGCCAGCGCAGGCCTTCGTCGGTGTCGGGGTCCACGGTGGTCACGGGGAGGTGGTCTAAGGTCACACACCGCAGGCTAGAAGCACCGGCAGGTGGTCCACGACCGGGTTTCCGGGGCCCGCGAGCCGTCCGTGATCGAGGAGGAGCGTCGTGCCGCCGAGGAACATCGAGTACACGGCCTCCCTGGTCGGGGTCCAGAAGGCCGCGACGACGACGCTGCACGGCATCCTGCGGGAGCACCCCGGCTTCGCACGGCGGAACCCGAAGGAGATCCACTTCTTCGATGACGAGAACGTCGACTGGGACGACCCGGACTACAGCGAGTACCACAAGCGCGCCAAGCGTCCCCGGGAGCGGATCGCGCTGGACTCGACCCCGTCGTACATCTTCATCCCGAACGCGCTGCGCCGGATGTACGCCTACCGGCCGGAGATGAAGCTGATCGCGGCGTTCCGCGACCCCATCGACCGGGCCTTCTCGGCGTGGAACATGGAGTTCGCGCGCCGTGACAGCTGGCCGTCGTTCGGGCAGGCCGTCGCGGACGGCGCCCTGTCCCAGATCCCGCCGGAGAGCACCTGGAAGCGGATCGGCTCGGCGAAGTGGGACCTGGTCGCCCGCGGGCTCTACCACCAGCAGCTGTCCCGCGGCCTCGAGGTCTACCCGCGCGAGCAGTGGCTGCTGATGACGTTCGAGCAGATCGTGAAGGACCCCACCACCGCGGTCAACGACGTCGCGCAGTTCATCGGGCTGCGCCCCTTCGAGCCGGAGACGGCCGACAAGCCGCGCTGGTCCTCGCCCGGCGGTCTCGACGCCGCCCCCGTGACGGCCGCCGACATCGAGGCGCTCGCGTCGGCGTACGTCGACGAGCTGCCGGCGTTCGTGGAGCTCACGGGCTTCGACATCAGCATGTGGACGACGAGCCGGGTCCTCGCCGGCGAGCTGGCGCCCGGTGACGTCGCGGAGCGCTTGAACAAGAAGGCCGGACTCGTCCTGCGCCCCTGAGGCCGATGCACGCCACTAGGCTCGCCGCATGGCTCGTACGCCGGCAGCGGAGGTCGTGGCGGGGGAGCGCTCCGTGCGTGTCTCCAGCCCCGACCGGGTGATCTACGAGGCGACCGCCTCGACGCCCGAGGTGACCAAGCTGATGGTCGCCGAGTACGTCGCCGCCGCCGAGGACGGCCTCATGCGCGCGCTGCGTGACCGGCCGACGGCGCTGGAGCGGTGGACCTCCGGCGTCCGCGAGGGGATGCGCCTCGCGACCGGTCCCACCGACCGCGACGCCGACGCGTTCTACCAGAAGCGCGTGCCGAAGGGCGCTCCCGACTACCTGGAGACCGCCCGCATCACCTTCCCGTCGGGCCGCACCGCCGACGAGATCTGCCCGACCGAGATCGCCGTCCCGGTGTGGTGCGCCCACATGGGGACGCTGACCTTCCACCCCTGGCCGGTACGACGTACCGACGACCCCGCGAGCCTGGACCACCCAGACGAGCTGCGGATCGACCTCGACCCGCAGCCGGGGACGACCTTCTCCGACGCCGTCCGCGTGGCCGGCGTGGCCCGCGAGCTGCTCGCCGAGCACGGCATCACCGGCTTCGCGAAGACGTCCGGCAACCGCGGTGTCCACGTCTACGTGCGCATCGAGCCCCGCTGGGACTTCGTCGACGTCCGCCACGCCGCCATCGGCTTCGGCCGCGAGCTCGCCGCCCGCGACGACCAGGTGACCACCGCCTGGTGGAAGGAGGAGCGGGGGGAGCGGATCTTCGTGGACTACAACCAGAACTGCCGTGACCGCACCATCGCCTCGGCGTACTCGCTGCGGCCGCTGCCCGGCGCCCCCGTCTCGACACCGCTGGCCTGGGACGACCTCGCCGAGGTCACCGACCCCGCGACGCTGAACCTGTTCACGGTCCTTGAGCGGCTCGCGGACGGCGACGCCTGGGCCACGATCGACGACGTCGCCCACGACATCGGCCCGCTGATCGCGCTGTACGACGCTCAGCCCGAGGGCGAGCTCAACTACCCGCCGGACCACCCCAAGATGCCCGGCGAGCCCCCGCGCGTGCAGCCCTCGAAGAAGGTCGCCGCCCATTGGGACGCCGACGGCAACCGCATCGACGGCTGAGCGCCCCCCCCCCGGGCGCCCCCCAGGCGGTCGAGCAGCCCGCGAGCGCAGCGAGCGCGCGTCGTCGAGACCGTCGTACGGCGCCCGGCGGCGTCGGGTGCAGGGATCTCGTGGCTCGGCCGTGGCCGGCCTCGCACCTCGATCTCCGGCCATCCCTCGGAGGTCGAGGTGCTCCGAGCCCTGGCGAGGAGCCACGAGACCCCGCGAGCGTCCGTCGAGACCGTCGTACAGCGTCCGGCGGCGCAGTGTGTCGTCTCCGACCCACCCGCTGCGTCACGGACGACACCCAGTGGCGCGGTCGTGCGTCGGGTGCAGGGATCTCGTGGCTCGGCCGTGGCCGGCCTCGCACCTCGATCTCCGGCCATCCCTCGGAGGTCGAGCAGCACGCGAGCGCAGCGAGCGCGCGTCGTCGAGACCGTGCGCGTACGAAGGGGGGCGGGGCTACGGCTCGTCGTGGGTGCGGCCGACGGCGCGGACCGGGGGCTTCAGCGGGCGTGGGGCCGTCGGCAGCCACGTCTTCGTCACGTAGTCGATGACGTGGGTGCCCTCGGGGGCGTCGATGGTGATGAGCTCCTCGGGGACCTCGCCGTTGGTCAGCGCGTTGAAGACCGACCACTCGTAGCGCTTCCGGGCGTTGCGGGCGCTGGTCGCGAAGGACTCGGGGTCGGTCCAGTGGCCGAACTCGTCGCCGTCGAGGTACTTGAGCTCCACGCACAGGCCGCGGGGGAGGATCGCGTCGACCGTGTTCTCGGGCCGGCGGCGGACCTCCCACTCGAAGGACTTGGTGTAGGTCCAGTCGGGCCCGATGGGGAAGCCCCAGCCCTCGGCGTTGTGCAGGGACAGGTCGAGGTACGCGCGGCGGTCGGACTCGACGTACAGGCCGTGGCGGGGGAACTTCAGGATCACGTCCTTGCGGAACGACCGCCAGCCGAACTCGGCCATGGCGAGCTCGCCCTCGGCCGTGAGCACCATGTCGCCGTCCCACTTCCAGCTGAAGGCGGTGTCGACCTGGGCGAAGGACCAGTTGTAGAAGTAGCTCAGCGAGTGCACCGACAGCTCGGGCTCGGCGAGGTGCTCCGCGCCCGCCCGGGCCACCCGGAACGGGTACTCCACGACGTCGAGGTGGTCCCCGAGGCCCATGTCGACGGCCGTCCGCTTCGCGACCTCGCCGGTGCCGTCGTCGGACTGGTTGTCGACGATGAGGACCTTGTCGCAGACGCGCAGCAGCCCGGGCAGGACCCAGGGCAGGGAGCGGGCCTCGTTCTTGACCCGGAGCACGGCGGTGGAGCCGTTGCGCAGGCCACCGGGCCTCGTCCAGGGCCAGACGATGTCGTAGTCGTGCTCGCCCTGGAGGTTCTGCAGCCCGTCCACCGGGACCTTGCTCATCCGCGGTTCCTGAGGTCCCGCAGCCGGCCCTTGACGGGCTCGGGGAGACGGCGGGCCGCGCGTCGCGCGAGCCCGGTGGCGCCGCCCTCGTCGTCCGCCGCGGGGACGGGTCCGACCTCGGCGCGGGCCGCCTCGCGGCCCTCGCGGCGGCCGCGCTCGACGGCCGCCATCGCGGTGGACCGGGCCACGGCCTCGGCGTCGGCGTACAGGTCGACGAACGCGGTGCGCAGCTGGTCGAGCGTGGCGCGGACCTCGGCGGTGTCGCCCCCGGGGTCGGCCATCGAGTTCAGGGCCGCGTCGGTCTCCTCGACCAGCTCCCGCATGGCGGCCGAGATGGGCGTCCCGGCCAGCGTGCGCTCCGTACGGCGCAGCGCGGGGTCGATGAAGGAGTCGACGTCGGTGACCGCGGTGGTCCCGGCGTGCAGCACGTTCTGGAGCTGCAGCTCCTCGCCGAGCCGCATCACCGTGGACGTCCAGTCAGTGAGCAGGTCGGTGTAGCGCACGAACGAGCGGCCGCCGCCCTCCTGCAGGTCGCGGCCGGCGCGCTCGGTGTGCAGCATCATGTTCAGCCACGACGCGGCGAGGTGGGGGGCACCGAGGCGGTTGCTGTAGTGGTCCTGCTTGCTGCCGATGACCTCGGCGGGCGGGCGCAGCATCGTCACCACGACCGCGGTGGACTCGGTGCGGACCGCGGCCGCCTGCCAGAGCCCCAGGAACCAGCTGAGTCGCGGGTCCTTGATGACGACCTCGCTGCTGAAGCCGAACTGCTCCTCGAGGAACTTGCTGGTGGGCACCCGGCAGTTCGGCATCGCGGCGACGCGGGCGGTGTCGAGCCACGCGTCGGGGCGGGCGTCGGCCATGTTCACGTTCGCTCGGCGCAGCATGCGCTCGTGGTGGCGCACCACCCAGGCAGACTCCCCGAAGCCGCGCGGGTTGGTGGTGTCGGCGTCGACCTCGGGCTGCGGCACGTGCAGGTGCAGACGCTGGAGCACCCCGGCCAGGGTGCTGGTGCCGCTGCGTCCGGCGCCGGCGACCAGGACGACGCGGCGCGGGTAGCGCAGGCGCTTGCGGAGGGCCGCCGTCGCCTCGGCGTCACCGGCGACCTCGCCCGCGGAGTCGCCCGCGGGGCCCGCGGCAGGGGGCCCGCCTACGGGGTCGGCGGCGGGCTGCTGCGGCCGGTCCTCGGTGTCGCTCACCGGATGACCATAAGAGAAGTCGGCCTGGCCCGCCTCCTCGACCCTCCGGTCACAGACCCGTGACACCGCCCTGGTCGCCCGCCTGCTCGGCGAACGTCTCGTGCTCGACCAGGTGGAGGACGGGGATGCCCAGGTGCCGCTGCGCCTTGGAGGCCCAGTCGACGGAGAGGAACTCGGCGACCACGTGCCGCTCGGTGATGACGACCGCCTCCGCGGCGCCGACCGCGGACACGGTGCTGCGCAGCGCGTCGACGGGCGGACCGGGCACGGTCGCGCCCGCGGCCTCCGCTCCCGCCCCGGTCAGCGCGTCGACGGAGGCGGCGAGCCGCCGCTGGGCCTCCTCGCGGAGCGCCTCGTCGACCTCGGACAGGTCCTGCGGCGGGGGAGCCGGGGTGGCGAGGGCGTCCTGGGTCGCCATCGAGCCCATCGCCGCGTGGACCGCCGCGGCGGCCTCGTCGACCGGGAGCAGCAGGTGGTAGCGCACCACCGCGCCGGTCTCCTCGGTGATGCCGCGGTGCAGGGCCGCGATCCGCTCGGCGTCGCCGTGGCTCAGCTCCTGCTCCACCAGCACCACGACGTCGTACGGCGCGGTCTCGTCGGCGGGCGTGGTGTCGGGTACGTCGGTCACGGGGTCTCCTCGGGGCGCAGGATCGCGGACAGGTCGTAGCCCGCGGGCTCGTCGAGCTGGTCGTAGGTGCAGGAGGTGGGGTCGCGGTCCGGTCGCCACCGCTTGAAGTGCGCGGTGTGGCGGAAGCGCCGGCCCTCCATGTGGTCGTACTTCACCTCCAGCACCCGCTCCGGGCGCAGCGGGGTGAAGGAGAGGTCCTTGCCGGCGCTCCACCGGCTCTGGGTCCCGGGCACGCGGTCGGGGTTCGCGATGGCCCACTCCCGCCAGGCACCCCACGGGTGCTCGGAGACGTCGCAGACGAGCGGCGCGAGCTCCTCCATCAGCGCGGCCCGCTTCACCTCGGTGAACGACGCGCTGACGCCGATGTGCTGGAGCGACCCGTCGTCGCCGTACAGGCCGAGGAGCAGGCTGCCCAGCAGCGGCCGCTCCGGCGTGCTCGTCTTGTGCTCCCGCAGCCCCGCGAGGACGACGTCCGCGGTGCGCTCGTGCTTGATCTTCAGCATCGTGCGCCCGTTCTCCGTGTACGGCGCGTCGAGGGGCTTCGCGACCACCCCGTCGAGGCCGGCGCCCTCGAAGGTGGAGAACCACGCGGTGGCGACGGCCGGGTCGGTGGTGGTGCGGGTCAGGTGGCACGGCCCCTCGTCGGGCAGGCCGGCCAGGGCCTCGACGAGCGCGGCCCGGCGCTCGGAGAAGGGCCGGTCGACGTACGAGTCGTCGCCGAGGGCGAGGAGGTCGAAGGCCACGAAGCCGGCGGGGGTGGTCTCGGCCAGCATTCGCACGCGGGAGTCGGCGGGGTGGATCCGTTCCTGCAGCACCTCGAACTCGAGCCGGGAGCCGTCGTCACCGGTGCTCGCGACGAAGATCTCGCCGTCCAGCACGCACCGCTCGGGCAGCTGGGCGAGGACCGCCGCCACCACCTCGGGGAAGTAGCGGGTCAGCGGCTTGGTGTTGCGGCTGGCGAGCTCGACCTCGTCGCCGTCCCGGAAGACCAGGCAGCGGAACCCGTCCCACTTGGGCTCGAAGCTCAGGCCGCCGTGCTTGGCGGGGTCGGGGATCCCGCTGACCGACTTCGCGAGCATCGGTCGCACCGGAGGCATCACGGGCAGGTCCACGCCGCGAGCCTATGCCCGGTGCCCCGGCGAGGATTCCCGGACCGAGGTGCCCCCGCGCCTACACTCGCCCCGATGTCCGGGTCCCACCGCTCCGCCCGCGACACGGTCACGGCACCGCGTCGCGCCGAGCGGGGACCCGCCGAGAAGGGCGGTCCGGTCGCCCCGAAGGCCTCCACGGGCGGCCACGGCGCCGGCCTGCGGCTCGACATCGAGGGCCTGCGCGGCATCGCGGTGCTGACCGTCCTGCTCTACCACCTGGGTGCGCCGGTGCTGAGCAGCGGCTTCGCCGGCGTCGACATCTTCTTCGTCATCTCCGGCTACCTGATCACCGGTCTGCTGATCCGCGAGGCCGAGCGCTCGGGCCGGGTCTCGATGCTCGACTTCTACGCGCGCCGTGCCCGGCGGCTCCTGCCCGCCGCCAGCCTGGTGCTCCTCGTCACCGCGGCCGCGGGCTGGTGGCTCCTGCCCGGCTCGACCCACGTCAACCTGGGCCGTGACGTCGTGGCCTCGACGTTGTACGTCCTGAACTGGGAGCTCGCCGCCCGCTCCGTCGACTACCTCGCCGAGGACGCCGCCCCGTCGGCCCTCCAGCACTACTGGTCGCTGTCGGTCGAGGAGCAGTTCTACGTCGTCTGGCCGCTGCTGATCCTGCTGTGCCTGGTGCTGGTCCGCCGGTTCGGCCTGCGGCTCCGGCCGACGCTCATCGTGGCCATCGGCGGCGTCGGGGTCGCGTCGTTCGGGTGGTCGGTCTACGCGACGGCGGTCGAGCCGGCCACGGCGTACTTCGTGACGACGACCCGCGTCTGGGAGCTCGCCGTCGGCGCCGGCCTCGCGATCGCCGCCAACCGGCTGGCGCTGGCCGGCCGGAGCGTCGTCCAGGTGCTGGCCTGGCTCGGCGCGGTCGGGATCGTGCTCGGCGTCACCGTCTTCTCCGGCAGCACCCCCTGGCCCGGGTACGCCGCCGCCCTGCCGGTGCTCGGGACCGCGGCGCTGATCGCCGCGGGCGGCACCGGCCACTCGACGCTGCCGGGCCGGGCCCTGTCGTGGCGCCCGCTGGTCTGGATCGGCGGCCTGTCGTACGCGACGTACCTCTGGCACTGGCCGCTGATCGTGCTGAGCAAGGAGGTCTTCGGCAAGCCCGGGCTGCTGCAGGCCCCCGTCCTCGCCGCCGCCTCGATCGGCCTGGCGTGGCTGACCGGCAAGCTCGTCGAGCGCCCCGTGCGCTTCCACCCCGCCCTCGTCGCCCGCCCGCTGCGCTCGCTCCTCGTCGCGCTGGTGGCCATGGCCGTCACCTGCGCCGCGGGCGTCGCCGTCGCGCTCAGCGTGCCCACGCTCCCGGCGTACGACGACGTCACCGAGCCTGGCGCCCGCGCACTCGTGGCGAACCCGGACGGCGAGGAGTGGACGGTCATCTCCGACCCCCGCGACGCGTTCGACCGCTCCGGCACGCTCGTCCCGGACCCGTCCGTGGCCACCCTCGACCAGCCGCTCGTCGACGAGTGCCAGGTCCGCGGCCCGCTCGCCGAGCTCCCGCCCGAGCGCTGCACCTTCGGCGACGTCGACGGCGACGTCGAGGTCGCGATGATGGGCGACTCGAAGATGGTCCAGTGGTTCCCGGCCCTCGACCGGCTCGGGGACATCGAGGGCTGGCGCATCCGCACGCTCGGCAAGGCCGGCTGCGTGCCGAGCCGCACCGGCAAGACCGACCAGAAGTGCGACGAGTACTCGAACAACGTCCTCGACTCGTTCGCCGAGGGCGACGCCCCGGACCGCGTGATCATCTCGGTGCGCGGGGCCTACAAGAACTCCGGCCGCGGCTTCGCCGCCGCGATCGACGAGATGCAGGAGATGGGCATCGACGTCGTCCTGCTGGCCGACAACCCGGGCCCCCCGTCCGGCAAGCGCGTCTACCAGTGCGTCGACCGCAGCGAGCGGTACGGCGGGTGCGGGTTCGACGCCCAGCGCGGGTACGACGAGAGCGGGCTGGGGATCATGGAGGACGCGGCCGAGGAGACCGGCGCCCCTCTAGTCGACCTGAACCCGTTCATCTGCCCCGAGAGCCGGCCCCGGTGCTCCCCGGCCATCGGTGGCGTCCTGGTCTACCGCCAGAGCAGCCACCTGACGCAGACCTACGTCTACACGATGCTGCCGATGCTCCACCGCGAGCTGGCCCGCCTCGGCTGGTCCGACGTCGACCCGGACACCATCACCCTCGACCTGCCCTGAGCTCCCGCCCGTCCTAGGGTGAGCACCCGATCCCCGGTTGGTCTGCCGGCAGGGCCCGCCTGACTTTGAATCAGGACTAGCGACGTAGGTTCGACTCCTACCCGGGGAGCCACGACGTCCCCGGGCCGCGCCGTCCTCACGGGTGGTCCGCGACGCCGCCGGCACAGGGCGCAGGACGAAGGTGCACGGCCAGCAGCACGCCGATCGCGATGACGAAGGCCACGGTGCCCCAGGCGAACCCGGACAGGTTCGCGGCGACGCCGAGGACGGCCACCGCGAGCGGCCACCAGCCCGTCCGTCGGCTCCGGCGGGCCGCCACGGCCAGCAGGACCGCCACCAGGGTGGTCCCGACGACGAGGCCGAGGATCGACGCGGCGGCGCCGGGCCCCTCGGCCATCGGCACGAGCGACTCCGGCGTCGCGCCACCGGCCAGGGCGTCGAGCCCCCCGAGAGTGGTCGCGTGGTGCATCGTCAGGCCGGCCCCGCCGAGGACCGCGCACCCGGCCGCGACCCACAGCGGACGTCGTCCGCGTCCGGGGGTGCGGGCGGCGACGAGGACCACCGAGACGGCGAGCAGGACCCCGGCCAGCGACCCGAGCAGGGAGGCAGCGGTGAAGCGTCCCTGGTGGGCGAGGAGGAAGGCGCCCTCGCCCGCGGTGTCGAGCCCGGCGGGGAAGCGGGGCGCCAGCAGCTCCGACGTCAGCAGCAGCGCCGGGCCGGTGAGGACGGCGACGGCGCGACCGACGGAGCGACCGCCCGCGCGGTGAGGGCGCCCGGGGTGCGCGCGGTCGGTGGTGGGTGGGGTGGGCAGTGCGGCGGTGTCGGACACGGTGTCCTCCTCGTCTCGGGTGACCCCCAGCCTCGGCGCCGGTGGCGGGTCCGGCCACCGACCAGCGGCCCGACCGCCACCGACCGCCGACGGCTCGTGCGCGCCGCGACCACCGACCCGGGTCGGTGTCGCGGACGCCCCGTCGGGTCTAGGTTGCGGGCATGCCCCGGGCAGCTGCGCGGCTCCACGCCGCCGTCAGGCTCCCGGACGCTGCCCTGGCCGCGGCCCTCGCCGTGCTCGCCGCCGTGGAGACGCTGCTGACCGTCGACGTCCTCCCCGGTCCCCGGGCCGGGCTCGAGGCGCTGTCCGTCCTCGGACTGCTGGTGCGGACGACGTACCCCGGTCTCGCGTGCCTCTGGGTCGCCGCGGGTGTGCTGCTCGAGACGGTGGCCCTCGACTCGCCCGACGCCGTCGGCGTGCTGCTGGCGGTGGTCGTCGCGGCGTACTCGGCGTTCGCGCACGCCCCCGTCCGCCGGGCCCTGCCCGGGGTGGTCGTGCTGGCGGCGGCCGTGACCGTGTCGGTCCGGCTCGACTCGTCGGGCACCGGGGACGACGTCGTCGCGACGCTGCTGCTGTTCTTCCTGGTCCCGTGCGGCCTGGGCTGGGGGGTCAGGGCGCGGAGCGAGCGGATCCGGCTGCTCGAGAGGGAGCGACTGGTGCTCGAGCGCGAGGCGGCGACCGCGGCGGCGGGCGCCGCGACCGCGGAGCGCCGGCGGATCGCACGCGAGCTGCACGACGTCGTGTCCCACGCGGTCACGCTCGTGGCGGTCCAGGCGGAGGCGGGCCAGGCCGTCCTCGAGGCCGACCCCGACGCCGCCCGCCGCGCCCTCGCCGCGATCGGCACGGCCAGCCGGGAGGCCCTCGACGAGCTGCACCGCATGCTCGGCCTGCTCGAGGGCGAGCCGGGCGGCGGGGGGCTCGCGCGGCTGCCCGGTCTGGTGGACGGCGCCCGGTCCGCCGGGCTGGCCCTCTCCGTGACGACGTCCGGGGTCGCCCGGGCCCTGCCCGACGACGTCGACCACTGCGCCTTCCGCGTCCTGCAGGAGGGCGTCACGAACGCCCTGCGCCACGCGGCGGAGCCCCGTGCCGACCTGGTCGTGGCCCACTCCGACAGCGCCGTCGAGGTCGTGGTCCGCAGCACGGGACGGCGCTCACGGCTCAGCGCCTACGGCGGCGCCGGCCGCGGGCTGGACGGGCTCCGCGACCGCGTCGAGCGGCTCGGCGGGGAGGTGTGGAGCGGGCCCGAGGGGGACGGCTTCGTGCTGCGCGCGCGGGTGCCGACGACGGCGGATGGCCGGGAGTGACGATCACCGTGGTCGTGGCCGACGACGAGGAGATCATCCGCGAGGGCCTGGTCGCGATCGTCGGGGCGGAGCCCGGCCTGAGGGTCGTGGCGACGGCGGGTGACGGGGCGGCGGCCGTCGAGGCGGCCCGCCGGACGCGCGCCGACGTGGTCCTCATGGACGTCCGCATGCCCGGGGTCGACGGGATCGAGGCGACCCGGCGCCTGGCGGAGGGGCCGGCGAGGGTGCTCGTGCTGACGACCGTCGAGTCCGACGAGGTGGTCGTGGCGGCGCTGCGCGCCGGTGCCAGCGGCTTCCTGCTGAAGAGCTCCCCGCGGGAGCAGCTGTACGCCGGGGTCCGCGCCGTCGCCGCCGGGGAGGCGCTGCTCGCGCCGAGCGTCACCCGTCGCGTGATCGAGAGCGTCCTGGCCGGGGGAGTCCCGGCCGCGCCGCCGCTGCGGCTGACCGACCGGCAGCGGGAGGTGGTCCGGCTGGTCGCCGCCGGGGCCTCCAACGCCGAGATCGCGCGGAGCCTGCACCTCGCCCCCGCGACGGTGAAGGGCTACGTCAGCGACGTGCTGCTCGCCCACGGCCTCCGGGACCGCGCGCAGCTGGTGGTGCGGGCCTACGAGAGCGGCCTGGTGCGGCCCGGTGACGGGGTGCCCGGCGCTCCCTAGGCTCACGCCATGGTCACCGCACGCCGCGCGCTCGTCCGTCGGCCCTCACCGCATCTCGCCGACGGCCTGCTCACCCACCTGGAGCGCACGCCGGTCGACGCCGACCTGGCGCTCGCGCAGTGGCAGGGGTACGTCGACGCGCTGCACGCCGAGGGGTGGGAGACGGTCGAGGTGCCGCCGGCGCCCGAGCACCCGGACTCGGCGTTCGTCGAGGACACCGTCGTGATGTACGGCGACGCGGCGGTTCTCGCCCGACCCGGCGCGCCCGAGCGGGCCGGCGAGGTGGCCGGGACCGAGGGCGTGCTGCGCGACCTCGGCTACCGCGTCGTCGCGATCACCGGGCCCGGCACCCTCGACGGCGGCGACGTCCTCAAGCACGACGGGGTGGTGTGGGTCGGCCTGAACGGCGGTCCGGGCGGTCGTACGAACGCCGACGGCATCGCCCAGCTCGCCGACCACCTCGCGCCGCAGGGCGCCCGGGTCGAGACCGTGCCGCTCAGCAGGGCGCTCCACCTCAAGTCCGCCGTGACCGCGCTGCCCGACGGCACCGTCGTGGGCTGGGACCCGGTCGTCGACGACCCGGGCGTGTGGGCGTCGTACGAGCCGGTGCCGGAGGAGCCCGGCGCCCACGTCGTCGTCCTCGACGAGCGGACCGTGCTGATGTCGAGCGCGGCCCCACTCACCGCGGCGTCGTACGAGGCCCGGGGGCTGCGCGTCGTCGCCGTCGACATCGGCGAGTTCGAGAAGCTCGAGGGCTGCGTCACCTGCCTGTCGGTGCGCCTGCGCCACACGCCCTGAGGTTCCACGGGTCACCGGGTCTCGTGGCTCGGCCGTGGCCGGCCTCGCACCTCGACCTCCGGTCCGACTCAGCGGCGCACGGTGAACGTCCGGGTGGTGCCGCGGACCGGGGTCAGGGCGCCGTCGGGGCCCTTCGCGTCGCCGAGGTAGCGCAGGCGGTAGCGGCCGGCGCGGCCCGTGGCCGGGACGTCCCAGCTCAGCGTGACCTCGGACGTCGTGGGGCCGGTGCGCCTCCAGCCGAACCGGGTGGCCCAGTCGTCGTCCGAGGCGACCCGCACCCAGCGGTCGCCGGTCCGGCGCTCGACGGTCAGGTAGGTGCCGCCGCGGCGCAGGTCGTTGTTCGGGTGGGCGCCGACGAGGACCGCCTCGACGGTCCCACCCGCGCGGTACGACGCCCGCGGCTGCGTGACGACCTCGCCGAGCTCGCTGCCGGGCGGGGCGGTGTCGAGCCGGTTCCGCCCGGTCAGCGGTGGGACCTGCTCGGCGGACCGGTCGCGCTCCTTCTCGCCGAGCGGCAGGCTGGTGCCGTCGCGCATCGACCGCGCCAGGCGGTCGGCGACCTGGGTGAACGCCGGCAGCTCGAGGCGGCCGAACAGGGTGGAGCCGCCCTCGTACTGCTGGGCGTCGTACTCCTCCGGCGTCGTGAGGTAGTGCGCGAACGCGTTGGCGTAGCCCTGGGTCAGGACGTGGCGCAGCGGGGCGCCCACCACCCTGGCGACGGCCTGCCGCAGCCGGAGGCCGGCGACGATCGTCGGCTCGACGGGGACGCCGACGAGGTAGAGCGGGCCGATCCGGACGAGCTGCACCGGGAGCCGCTGCTGGACCAGGTCGGCGGTGCCCACGGGGGCCAGGACGTCCTTCGGTGCCTGGCAGTCCCGGAGCTCCGGGGAGGCGGTGTAGAGCAGGTCGGAGACCAGCCCGACCACGGGGTTGACCGCGAACTCGCCCTCGCCGTCGCCCTCGGTGAAGCCGGGCGGGGCGCCGCCGCCGTCCTCCTGGCTGCCGGCGGCGAAGGACGTGCCGAGCGCGCCGGTGCAGGTGCGGCCGGGCTCGCCGTCCGGCGTGAACCGGCCGGCCACGTCGACGTCCGACATGTCGACGTAGACCAGCCGGGAGTCGACGCCGCCGGTGACGGGCTCGACGCGGTCCCCGGCGCCGGACGCCGTCCGCGCCGCCTGCTGCTGGCGCCGGCCGATGATCGCCGCGTTGCGGAACTCGTCGGTGGTCGGGCCCGTGCCGGGCCGGAGCCGCAGGTTCGGCGACATGTCCCCGGCGTTGGTCTGCGCGAACGCGGCGACGAGGTCGGGGTCGGCGTCGCGGCGGTCCACGCCGCGGCCGAGCCGCTCCCAGGCGTAGGCCGCGTACCCCTTGTTGTCGCCGCTGACCAACCGGTTCTCGGCGGTCAGGCTGGTGCCGTGCACCGCGAACCAGGTGAGCGCGCCGACGAGGACGCCGCCACGGCGCACCGTGAGCGTCGTGGACTGCGGGTCGATGCCGCCGGGGAAGCGCCGGCGGTCGCGCCGGGGGTTCAGGGCGAACGACTCGGCCGACCGGTTGACGCTCGCGTCCGTCAGCGTCGTCGTCGCCAGGCCGAGGGTGGACGGCGCGAGGTCGTCGTGGGCGCGCCCGATCGACTCGACGATCCCGTCGACGGCGGCGTCGAGGGCCTGCGGCTGGTGGCCGTAGGGGAGGTCGTACAGCGCGTGGTGCGACTGCCCGCCGACGCCCGCGTGGGTGTGGGTGACGGTGAGCATCACGTTGCGCTCGCCGTACACCGCGCCGTACCGCTGGCGCAGGCGCGCCAGCACCCCGTCGCGGACGCTCTGGAACATCAGCCCCAGGTCGGCGGTGACGTGGACGACCCGCTCGCCGGTCCGGCGGTCGACGACCACGAACGCCCGCGACCACTGGCGCTGCTGGAGACCCGCGCCGAGCTGGGCGGTGTCGGCGTACCCCATGAGCTGGACGTCGGCCACCGGACCGGTGACGTCGGCGATGCCACGTCCGACGAGGTAGCGACCGCCGTCGCGCTGCGTCGCCCCGGTCGTCGCCCCGGTCGACGCCCCGGGAGCGGCCTGCGCCACGACGGTCGGCGTGGTGGTCAGCGGACCGGCGGCCAGCGACAGGCCCAGCGCGAGGCCGCCGAGCAGCCGGCGCCTCATCGTGCGCCCGCCCGTCGGCCGAGCGCGGTGACGACCTCGTCGGCGGCGCGCTCGCCGGCGCGCACGGCGCCGTCCATGTAGCCCGACCAGTACGTCGCGGTCTCGGTGCCGGCCCAGTGCACCCGCCCGAAGCGCCGGCGCACGGCGGGACCGAAGGTCGAGAACGACCCGTCGGCGGCGTGGACGGCGGTCGGTCCACCGCCGGTCCACCGCTCACGGGTCCAGTCCTGCTCGGTGTACTCGACCGGACGGAGCGCCTCGTCGCCGAACAGCCCGGCGAACCCGGCCAGCACGGCCCGGCGCCGCTCGGCGCGCGGCAGGCGGCCGTAGCGGCGCCACGTCGAGCCGCCCAGGAACGCCAGCAGGACGCCGGGGGAGCCGTCGGGCGGTGAGTTGTCGAACACGACCCGCCCGGCGCCCGCGTCGGAGATCCCGAACCCGTTCAGCCCGGCGTCGCGCCAGAACGGGCGCCGGTAGACCGCGTCGACCTTCATCAGGTCGCCCATCGCCCCCGAGCGCAGCAGACGGCGCCGCCGGGCCGGCAGCCCGGGCGCCCAGTCGATCTCCAGCGCGGTGGGCGGCGGGACGGCGACGACGACCCGGCGGGCCTCGACGACGCCGCGGTCGGTGCGGACCCGGACCCGGTCGCCGGCCTGGTCGACCCGTCGTACGGGCGCTGCGAGGGCGACGTCGTCGCCGAGGTCGCGGGCCAGGCGCAGGGGGACGAGCCCGGACCCGCCGACGAACCGCCGCTCCTGGGCGCCGCCGGAGGTGTCGGAGGAGCGGGAGAAGGTGCCGGGGTTGTCCTCGTTCCCGGCGGTGGCGACGTACCAGAGGGCGAAGAGCAGCGACAGGTCGTGCGGGTCGGAGCCGAAGGTCGGCTGCGTCCACGACGCGAGCAGCCGGACGAGACCGGGACCGTCCACGCCGCCGTTGCGCTCGACGAAGGCGCCGAGGGTGGTGGCGTCCCACTCGGCGGCGCGGGGGTGGTCCCACGGGGCGGCGACGTCGATCTGGCCGGCGTACACGTCGACCTGGGCGAGCACGACCGCGGCGCCGGGCAGCAGCACCGGGTCGGGCGGGATCGTGCCGGCGTACTCGACGCGGCCCAGGCGGGCGGATCGGTAGACGCTGAGGCCCTCGACGTGCTGGTCGAAGGTCGCCACGCGCAGCTCGCGGGCCAGCGCGAGGATCCGGTCCTGGGTGGGCCCGACGAACGCGCCGCCGGCCTCGACGACCTCGCCGGCTCCCGCGCGGGAGCGCAGCGCGTGGTTGAGGACCCGGCCGCCGACCCGGTCGCGGGCCTCGCACACGAGCACGTCCAGCCCGGCTGCTCGCGCCCGACGGGCCGCGACCATCCCGGAGATCCCGGCGCCGACCACGAGGACGTCGACCCGTCGGGGCAGGTCGCCCTGCCGCCCGGCGGGAGCGGCCGCGGCGGGGCCGGCGGCGGCGCCCGCGGCAGCCCCGGCCAGCAGCCCGGCGGCGGTGCCGCCCAGCAGGACGCGACGGGACAGGGACTCGGTCGGCACGGTCGTCATCGGCACTCCGGTTCGGCTCGGTTGAGGTGCCCAACGGTCCCGCCGCGCCGAGGTCACGGCCCCACCCGGCAACTAGGGTGCCGGTCATGTCCGACGTGACCGTGATCGTCCTGGCCGCCGGCGGCGGCACCCGCATGCGGTCGAAGACCATGAAGATGCTGCACCGCGTGTCGGGCCGCAGCATGCTCGGCCACGTCCTCGCGGCCGTCGACGTCTGCGAGCCCAGCCGCGTGGTGGCCGTCGTCGGCCACCAGCGCGAGCAGGTGGAGACCCACCTCGCCGAGATCCGCCCGGAGGCGCTGCTCGCCGTCCAGGAGACCCAGGAGGGCACCGGCCACGCCGTCCGGGTCGCGCTCGAGGCGATGGCCGCGGCGGACCACCGGCCGACGGGCCCGGTCCTCGTCGCGCTCGGGGACACCCCGCTGCTGCGCGGGAGGAGCCTGACCACGTTCCTCGACCGGCACCGCGCCTCCGGCCAGGCCGTGAGCATCCTGTCCGGCCTGCTGGACGACCCCTCCGGCTACGGGCGCGTCGTCCGCGCCGAGGACGGGACGGTCGAGGCCATCGTCGAGGAGAAGGAGGCCACCCCCGAGCAGCGGGCGGTCCGCGAGATCAACTCCGGCATCCTCGCCTTCGACCCGGACTTCCTGCTCGACGTCGTGCCACGCATCGGCAACGACAACGTCAAGGGCGAGTACTACCTCACCGACGCGATCGCCCTCGCGCGGGCGGCGGGCCACCAGGTCGGGGCGCACCCGGTCGAGGACCCGGACGAGACGCAGGGCGTGAACGACCGGGCCCAGCTGGCCGCGGCGGGCCGGGTGATGAACGCGCGGATCCTCGACGAGTGGATGCGCCGGGGCGTGACCGTGATGGACCCGGCGACGACCTGGGTCGAGGACGACGTCGTCCTCGAGGCCGACGCGACCCTGCTGCCCGGCGTCCAGCTGCTCGGCGCCACCCACGTGGCCGAGGACGCCGTGGTCGGGCCGGACTGCACGCTCGAGGACTGCGAGGTCGGCGCCGGCGCCCGGGTCGTCCGGACCCACGCGCAGCTGGCCGTCGTCGGCCCCCGCGCCCAGGTCGGTCCGTTCGCCTACCTGCGGCCCGGGTCGACGATCGCCGAGGGCGGCAAGGTCGGGACGTTCGTCGAGACCAAGAACTCCACCATCGGCGCCGGCGCGAAGGTGCCCCACCTGTCGTACGTCGGTGACGCCGACATCGGGGAGGGCACGAACCTCGGCGCCGGGACGATCGTGGCCAACTACGACGGCGTCGCGAAGCACCGCACCGTGGTCGGCGCCCACGCCCGGACGGGCTCCAACAACACGTTCGTCGCGCCCGTCACGATCGGGGACGGGGCCGGCACCGGGGCGGGGACGACGGTCCGGGACGACGTCCCGCCCGGCGCCCTGGCCGTCTCGGCCGGCCCGCAGCGCACGATCGAGGGCTGGGTGGAGCGGCGTCGTCCGGGCACCGCCCAGGCGCGGGCGGCGCAGGAGGCGACGCGCGACGCCGGGGCCGACGACACCGACTGAGTCACATCCGGCGTCCATCGGGTGACCCCGGCTGCGAGGGTGGGGCGTCGTGGGTCAGAATCGAGCACCGACTCGCCCCACCTCCCCGAGGAGCCATCGCGCGTGAGCGGAATGAAGCGCACCACCGAGAAGAACCTCATGGTCTTCTCCGGCCGGGCCCACCCCGAGCTGGCCGAAGAGGTCGCCGAGCTGCTGGGGACCGGCCTGGTCCCGCAGTCGGCGTACGAGTTCGCGAACTCGGAGATCTACGTCCGCTACGAGGAGTCGGTCCGGGGCTGCGACGCCTTCGTGATCCAGAGCCACACCGCACCCATCAACGAGTGGGTGATGGAGCACCTGATCATGGTCGACGCGCTGAAGCGCGCCTCGGCGAAGCGGATCACCGTGGTGCTGCCGTTCTACGGCTACGCCCGTCAGGACAAGAAGCACCGCGGCCGCGAGCCCATCTCGGCGCGGCTGATGGCGGACCTGTTCAAGACCGCCGGCGCCGACCGCCTCATCGCGGTCGACCTGCACGCCGACCAGATCCAGGGCTTCTTCGACGGCCCCGTCGACCACCTGATGGCGCTGCCCGTGCTCGCCGACCACGTCAAGGCGCGCTACGGCCACGAGCCACTCGCCGTGGTCTCGCCCGACGCCGGCCGCATCAAGGTCGCCGAGCGCTGGTCGGCGAAGCTGGACGGCGCCCCGCTGGCGTTCATCCATAAGACCCGGCGCACCGACCGCCCCAACGAGACCGTCGCCAACCGCGTGGTCGGCGAGGTCGAGGGCCGCATGTGCGTGCTCGTCGACGACATGATCGATACCGGCGGCACGATCGTGAAGGCCGCCGACGCCCTCATGGTGGAGGGCGCCAAGGGCGTCATCATCGTCGCGACCCACGCGATCCTCTCCGACCCGGCCGTCGACCGCCTCAAGAACTCCCCGGCCACCGAGGTCGTCGTCTGCAACACCCTCCCGATCCCGGCGGACCGCCAGTTCGACAAGCTCACCTGCCTGTCCATCGCGCCGCTCATCTCCCGCGCCATCCGGGAGGTCTTCGAGGACGGCTCCGTCACCTCGCTCTTCGGCGGGGAGACCTGAGCCCACGCCCTCGCCTCGCCGGGTCACAGGGGCCTCTCCCGCCTCAGGTTTCACCGGCTGGCTGGTGAAACCCCGGCTGGGCTGACGAAGTTTCGCCAGCCCAGTCGGGGTTTCGTCCGCCCGGTCGCCGCGTCCGCCGGTCCGGTCCCCGCGAGCGCCGTACGCCGCTCTCGGCAGGTCCCACCTGCCCCACCGGCCTCCGGTTTCGCCAGCCGGCTGGTGAAACCCCGACCGGGCTGACGAAGCTTCGTGGGCCAGGACGGGGTTCCGTCAGCCCGGCCCCGCCCGGCGGGCCTCAGCCCGGCCCCGTACGCCCGGCCACTCCCGCCGGCCCGCCGGCCCGCCGGCCCGCCGGCCCGCCGGCCCGCCAGCCCGCCAGCCCGGCCACTCCCGCCAGCCCGCCAGCCCGCCGGCCCGCCGGCCCGGCAGCGACGAGGCGGGGTGGGCCGACTTGGAGGCCCGCTGGAGGGGCGACTACAGTTGCGGGGTTGCCTCGGCGAGGGAGAGCGACCCGGGTCCGGCCCGGAGGCGCCTCCGTGATCGACGTTGGCGGGCGCTCCGCGTGCCCGGCGTCGAGTCCCTCCGCCGGGCCCACCCGCCACCACGCAGACGTACGAGGAGTGCCCCACCCATGGCCAGCGAGAAGATCACCGCCGAGACCCGCACCGAGTTCGGCAAGGGCGCCGCGCGTCGCATCCGTCGCGCCGACAAGGTGCCCGCCGTGATCTACGGTCACGGCAACGACCCGGTCCACATCAGCCTGCCCGGTCACGCGACCTGGCTGGCGCTGAAGAACGGTGGCGCGAACGCGCTGCTGGAGATCGACGTCGAGGGCACCACGCAGCTCGCCCTGACCAAGCAGATCCAGACCGACCCGATCCGCCGCACCCTGGAGCACATCGACTTCGTCGCCGTGCGCCGCGGCGAGAAGGTGACCGTCGACGTCCCGATCGTCGTCGTCGGCGAGGCCGGCCCGGAGACCCTGGTCGTGACCGAGGCCGGCACGGTCTCCCTCGAGGCCGAGGCCACCGCGATCCCCGAGTCGATCGAGGTCTCCGTCGAGGGCGCCGAGGTCGGCACCCAGATCCCGGCCGCCGAGCTCGTGCTGCCCGAGGGCTCCACGCTGCTCACGGACCCCGAGGCGCTGATCGTCAACGTCACTAACGCGCCCACCGCCGCCGAGGTCGAGGCCGAGCTGGAGGAGGCCGAGGCCGAGGCCGGCATCGAGCGCGACGAGTCCGACGAGGAGGCCGAGGCCGCTGCCGAGGCCACCGAGGGCGAGTCCGACGACGACGCGTCCGGCGAGGCCGAGGACTCCGAGAAGGAGTGACCGCGGACGACGGCGGCTGGCTGGTCGTCGGTCTCGGCAACCCGGGACCGTCGTACGCCGGCCACCGCCACAACGTCGGCTACCTGGTGGTCGACGAGCTGCTGAGGCGCCTCGGCGGCCGTCTGCGCGCCCACAAGTCGGGCCGCGCGGAGGTCGCCGAGGAGCGCCTCGGACCGCCGGGACCGGACGCGCCGCGGGTGGTGCTCGCCCGTCCCCGCACCTACATGAACGACCTGGGCGGGCCGGTCAAGGCGCTCGCCGGGTTCTACCGCGTCGAGCCGGCCCGGATCGTCGCCGTCCACGACGAGCTCGACCTGCCGTTCGGCAGCCTGCGCTGCAAGCTCGGCGGCGGTGACAACGGCCACAACGGCCTCCGCTCGATGCGGACGTCGCTCGCGACCGGTGACTTCCACCGCGTCCGGGTCGGCATCGGGCGTCCGCCCGGGCGCCAGGAGGTCTCGGACTTCGTGCTGTCCGACTACTCCCGTCGCGAGCGTCCCGAGCTCGACCTCCAGGTCGCGCTCGCCGCGGACGCCGTCGAGTCGCTGGTGACCGACGGCCTGGAGCGGACGCAGCAGCGCTTCAACTCGTGAGGTCGCGCAGGGACCCCGGCGCTCAGCGGGCGCCGAGCGCCATGACGATCAGGGTGAGCTGGCGCTCGAACGCCGCGTCGGGGTCGTCGAAGAACCGCGACAGGTGGCCGAACAGCTCGAGCGCCACGAACCCGTGCATCGCGGCCCAGCTGGTCACGAGCAGGTTGAGGTCGTTGTCGGCCATGTCCAGGCCGGCGCCGCTGAGGTAGGTCATCGTGCGCTCCGACAGCGGGTTCGGACCCGTGTCGGCGAACCTCGAGGAGATCTCGCCCGTGGCGACGCCCTGGACGTACGTCGCGAGCGGGACGGCGAAGAAGTCGACGAGGGTCTCCGGGTCGACGGCGCCGGGGCCCTCGCCCAGGTCCTCCTGGTCGGTGCCGAAGATCAGGGTGAACTCCGCGGTGTGGTCGTGCGCCCAGACGCGGTAGGCCCGTCCGAGGGCCCGCAGCCGGTACGCCGCGGCCTCGTCCGCCGTCTCCGCGGCCACCTCGTGGAAGCGTCGGGTGATCGAGGCGTAGGCGTCCTTCGCGACGGCCCCGACGAGCTCCTGCTGCGAGCCGAAGTAGCGGTAGATGGCCGAGGGGGTCAGGCCGACGTCGCGGGCGACCGCGCGCAGCGAGAACCGGGCCGACGAGGCGAGCGTCAGCTGCTCGCGGGCCGCGGCCTTGATCTCCTCGACGGTCTGACGACGGGCGCGTTCACGGCGGGTCTCGACCGGGGCGTCCGAGGAGTCCGAGGAGTCCGAGTCGTCGCGGCTCTCCGGGGTCGCGGCCGAGCTCATCGGCGGTCGCCTCCTTCCGGGCGGCACCTCTCCACCGCTCCCGAGTCGCGGCCGGCGCGCGGCCCCCACGGCCCGCCCGGTCCGGGACGAGGGTATCGGTACGTGGTCCGCTCAATGAATGCTCAGCGTTTGCGCCAGGAATAATGGTTCCGATTGACAACGCTGTTCGTGACTGTGGACAGTGTTCTTCAAGTGAAGGCGAAGTGGGGCAGGCTCGTGCGCGACGCGCACCGGGTCTGACCTGGAGCCACCGGGCAACGGTGGCACGGCCGGGGTCGTCTCCGGTTTTATCGAGGGGGGGCCTCGAGTTGACGAAGCAACGAGCGCTGGGCAGCACCCAGCTCTCCGTGGCCGGCCGCGTGCCGCCCGCGGGGGCTGCCGGTGACCCCGTCGCCGCCGGCGACGACCGTGTCGTCGCCCGGGAACCGTCCGTGCCGCGGAACGTGTCGTCGATACTGCCCGCCCCGGCGGGTCCCGACTACGCCCGTCCACCGCGCGCCGCCTCCCTGGGGGCGGTGCGGTCCCTGGCGGACCTCCTCGTCCTCGTGCTGGCCGTCGTCGGCGCCGCGACGTACGCCGGGTCGCCCGGCGCCCTGACCGCAGCCTCGCTCGGCGGCTGGCTGGTGGCCTGCGTCGCCTTCGGCGCCGGGAGGTCCTCGACGGCGATCGCCTGGGACGTCCCGCTGCGCGCCGGGTTCTACGTCGCCTCCGCCGCCGCCATCGTCGCCGTCCTCGCGGGCACCGCCCGCGCCGTCGTGCTCGACGTGATGCTCGTCGCCGTGCTCGCGACCGCGGTCGCCCTCGTCCTCTGCGCCCTGCGGGTGTGGCGCCGCGGGCCGAAGCGCGTCCTCGTGGTCGGGGAGCCCGAGGTCACCGCCGCGGCCTTCCGCCGCTGGTCCGACCGCCGCGACGCGATCGTCGTCGGCCTCTGCGACATCACCGTGGACGGTGACCCCGGCTACGTGCACCGCTACCCGGGCGCCCCCATCGAGGAGGGCCACTCCGACATCGCGGCCGCCGTGACCGCCTGGAAGGTCGACCTCGTCCTCGCCACGAGCGGTGCCGGGATCGGGACCGACACCTTCCGCAAGCTCAGCTGGCACCTCGAGCACACCGGGGCCGACCTGGGCGTGCTCGACGAGTCCGGGTCGCTCGCGCCGCACCGCATCTCGGTGTCCGGCGTCGCCGACAGCACCGTCGTCTCCGTGGCCCCGCCGCGTCCGCGCATGCTGGCCGCCGTCGCCAAGATCCTGTTCGACCGGCTCGCCGGCCTGGTGCTGCTCACGATCGCCGCGCCGGTCATCGGCGTCGCGGCCCTGGCGATCCGCCTCGACTCCCGCGGTGACGCCCTCTTCACGCAGACGCGCATCGGCCGCTACGGCCGGCCCTTCACGATCTACAAGCTCCGCACGATGACCGACGACGCGGAGGACCGGCGCACCCTGCTCACCCACTCCAACGAGTCGGACGCGGTGCTGTTCAAGATCCGCCGCGACCCGCGCATCACCCGCGTCGGTCGCCTGCTGCGGATCACCTCGCTGGACGAGCTGCCCCAGCTCATCAACATCGTCAAGGGCGACATGTCGCTCGTCGGTCCGCGCCCGGCGCTGCCGGAGGAGGTGGCCCTGTACGACGAGGCCACCCGCCGCCGCCTCGCGGTGAAGCCCGGCCTGACCGGGCTCTGGCAGGTCAGCGGCCGCTCGGACCTGGCCTGGGAGCGCGCCGTCGCGCTCGACCTGCACTACACCGACAACATCACCGTCGGCGGCGACCTCGCCATCTGCCTGCGGACGCTGCGCGCCGTGCTGCGCAGGGACGGTGCCTACTGATGGGCACCGGCTGATGGACCCCGCCGACCGCGGCTCGGGGGGCGGTCCGGTGCTGCTGGTCAGCACCCAGGGCGGTCACCTGGCCCAGCTCCTCGCGCTCCGGGGCTGGTACGCCGCCCACGACCGCGTCTGGGTGTGCCCCGACACCGCCGACGTCCGCGACAAGCTCGCGGACGAGCGGGTGGTGACGTCGTACTCGCCGACCACGCGCCACGTGCCGAACCTCCTGCGCAACCTGGGGCTCGCGCTCCGGGTGGTCCGGGCCGAGCGGCCGGCGCTCGTGCTCTCGACCGGCGCGGGCGTCGCGGTGCCGTTCTTCGTCGTGGCCTGGCTCATGCGGATCCCGACGGTCTTCATCGAGGTCTACGACCGCGTCGACTCGGCCACCATGACCGGCCGCCTGGTGGCGCCCTTCACGACCCGACGGATCGCCCAGTGGGACAGCCAGCTCGACGTGTACCCCGACGCGCGCCTGGTGGGGCCGCTCCTGTGAGTGCACCCCTCTCGGGACCCGTGCTGTTCCTGACCGGAACCGACCACCACCCGTTCGACCGGCTGGTGGAGCTCGCCGACGGCTGGAGCGACCGGTGTGGCCGCGAGGTGCGCGTCGTCGTCCAGCACGGCACCTCCCGGGCCCCGCGCCGGGCGGAGGGTCACCCCCACCTGCCCTACGCGCAGCTGCGCTCCCTGATCGCCGAGGCCTCGGCGGTGGTGTGCCACGGCGGTCCCGGCCTGATCAGCGACGCCCGTCGCCTCGGCCACCGACCCGTCTGCGTGCCCCGCGACCCCGGTCGCGGCGAGCACGTCGACTCCCACCAGCTGCGCTTCGCCGCCGCCGCCGAGCGCGCCGGGCTGGTCCGCCTGGCCCTCGACGCCGACGACCTCGACCGTGAGGTCCACGCGGCGCGGGCCGAGGGCAGGGTCAGGCCGGTCGGCGGGCCCGAGGCCGTCGTCGACCCCGTGACCCAGGCCTCGCTCCGCCGGCTCGGCGACGAGCTGGACGGTCTCCTCGGCTCCCGTCCGCGCCGACGCTCCAGCCTCGTGCGGACCCTGCGCTCACGCGTGGCCGGACGTCGCGTCGTCGACCTCGCGGAGCCGCCGCGCCGGGACGCCGCCGTACACGCCGCCGGGGGCGCAGTCGCTCGCGACCACGGCACCGGCGGCCACGACGCAGCCGTCGCCGACGACCACGCCGGGCAGCAGCGTGGCCCGGGCGCCGAGCCACACGCGGTCGCCGACGACGGTGGTGAGGTAGCGCGACTCGCTGGTGGCGCCGCCGGCACCGTCGCGGTCGTGGGTCGCGGTGAGGATCATGACCTGCGGGCCGAGGTGGCACCGCTCACCGATGTCGACGCGTCCCCGCGCGACGTCGAGGTAGCAGTCGTGGTTGAGGAAGGTGCCGCGCCCGATGTGCAGGTCGGTGCCGGTGATCCGGGTGCCGCTGAAGATGTTCGGGGTGCGCACGTCGAGGCCGGCGAGGCGGTAGACCGCGAAGCGCAGGGGCCGCGGGGTCAGCGCGGACCCGGCGAGCACGGTGAGGACGAGGTGCCGGACGGCGATGGCGCCGTCGAGGCGCAGGGCCCGGAGCAGGGCGGCGAGCATGCGCCGAGGGTAGAGCACCGGCAGGTCCGCCGATGACCGTCACCGACCTGGTCCGCCAGCACCCCGGCCGCCGCGTGGCGCCCCGCGAGGAGCGTCGCGCCGACGGGCGCGCCGCGGTGGCGCGGGCCGCCCGCCCGCTCGCCGTCCTGCTGCTCGGCTACCCGCTGTGGTGGGTGCTGGGCATCCAGATCCCGCTGTGGCCCGTCGCCGCGCTCCCGCTGCTGGCCTGGCTCGTCACCAACCGCCGCCAGGTCGTCCTGCCGCCCGGGTACGGCGTCCTGCTGGTCTTCCTCGGCTGGGTGCTGATCTCGGCGCTCATGCTGACGTCCGCGCGGTACGCCCTGGCGTACGGCCTGCGCACCACGCTGTACGTCGCCGTCGCGATCATGGCGTTCTTCGTGTGGAACGCCCTGCACCGTGGGCTCGACCGCCGCCGGGTGCTCGGCTGGCTGCTCGCCCTCTGGGGCGCGGCGGTCCTGCTCGCCCTGCCGGGGCTGCTGGTCGCGCCGCTGGAGATCCCGACGCCGTTCGGCACGGCGCTGCGCACGGTCGGCATCAACAACCCGTACGTCGTGGCGATGACGCGCGCCCGCTTCACCGAGTTCGACCAGCTCTACCAGACCGCCCGGCCCGCGGCGCTGTTCCCGTACACCAACGACTGGGCCGCGGCGATGGGGATCCTGACCCCGGTCGCCGTCCACGGCGCCCTCACCGCGGCGACCCGTCGTCGCCGCGTCCTGATCGCCGTCCTCCTGGCGGTCTCGGCGGTCCCGATCCTGATCTCGGTGAACCGCGGCGCCTGGGTGTCCATCACCGTCGCCGTCGTCTACGTGATGGTGGTCCGGGTCGCCGCCGGCCGCCCGAAGGTGCTCCTCGGCGTCCTGGGGGGCGCCGGGGTCGTCGCCACCGTCGTCGCCACCGTGCCCGGGCTGCTCGACACCCTCACCAGCCGCTTCGAGTACAGCAACGTCAGCACCCGCGAGACCCTCTACCAGGCCTCGTGGGAGCTGGCCCTGCGCTCCCCGTTCTTCGGGTACGGCGCCCCGCAGTCCTCGGAGGGCCTCGCCGACAGCAACGACGTCTCCATCGGCACCCACGGGCAGCTCTGGACGACCATGGTCTCCCACGGCCTGGTCGGCGCCGCCCTGCTGCTCGGCACGATCGCCGCGATCTGGTGGCACTCCCGGCCCGCCCGCGCCGCCTCGCCCGACCTGTGGCTCCACGCCACCGGCGTCGTGGTCGTCGTGCAGACCGCGTTCTACGACATCCTCCCGGTCCCGCTCGCCACGGCGCTCTTCGCGCTCGCGGTGTGCGCGACGGGGAGGAGGGGGGAGGGGACCGACCGGTCCGCCGACCCCCGCACCACACCCGAGCCCGCCGGCGGTCCGTACCTCGACCGCCGACGCCCCGAGAGGAAGCACTCCTGATGAGCGCCCACACGCCTGAGCCCCTGCGTCCCGTGACGGGGATCCTCCCCGCCGCCCGCGACCGCTGGGTCCTCCTGCTCGTCTGCACGCTCGCCGGCATCGGCCTCGGGGTGGCCGCGATCCCGCTCGCGCCCGTCTCGGCCACCGCGACGGCGACGGTGCAGGTGGGGCCCGGCCTGGTGCGGATCCTGGAGCTGGCGCCGGCGCCTGCCTCGGCGGAGGACTCGGTCGCCCTGGCCGCGACCCGGCCGGTCCACGCGGCCATCGCCGAGGAGCTCGGCACGGACGTCGAGGAGGTCGAGGACAGCCTCACCGTCGCCGTGCGCGACGGCACCTCCTTCATCGACTTCCGGTACACCGCCCCGACGGCCGTCGACGCCGAGGCCGGGGCGGACGCCGCCTCGGTCGCCTACCTGGAGGCCGCCCAGGCCGACGCCTTCGAGCGCTGGCAGCGACAGAAGCAGAAGGTCTACAACCTGATCGAGACGGCCCCGGCCACGCAGACCAACCGGCTGCGCCAGCAGAGCCAGAGCCTGAACAGCACGATCGTCGACGTCGGCCAGATCGCGCAGCCGGCCGAGGACACCGCCGAGGAGAGCGCGCTGCCCACCGGGGTGCTGCCCCTCGCGGGTGGCCTCGCGGGCCTGCTGCTGGCCGTGGTGGCGGCGTACCTCCTGGAGGCCCGCTCGCCGCGCCTGCGCCGCCGGGGTGCGGTGTCCGTGCCCGGCGTCCGTGACCTCGGTGCCCTCGAGGGCCGGGCCAGCGTCGGGATCGCCGGCGTCGCCGCGATGCTCGGGGTCGGGCGCCGCCTCGGCGGGGTCGACGGCGACGACGCGCGCCACGTCCGCCTCGGTGTCGACGTCATGGCGAAGGGTCGCGACGACCTCGTCGGCGTCGTCCGTCGCCAGCTCGCGGAGGCCGCACCCGACCTCGAGGTCCGGGTCGTCCCCGTCGACCTCGAGACCGTCGACGGCCTCGACGAGGCCGCGTCCTGCGACGGCATCGTCCTCATCGGCGTCGAGGGCATCACCCGCGTCGACGAGATCGACCAGACCGTGGCCCGCCTCGACTTCGTCGACGCCCCCTGCTTCGGCATCGCGACGGCCGGCGGCCGCAGGTGGGCGGCCTCGGCGTGAGCGCACAGGGGACGGGCACGCAGCCGCCGGTCGGGGTCGTGATCGCGACCCGCGACCGGTTCGGCCTGCTGGCACGCGCCCTGGAGGCCGTCTGGACGCAGAGCTACGCCGGCGAGGTCAACGTCGCCGTCGTCATCGACGGGGAGGTCCCGGACCACCTCGAGCTCCCCGAGCCGCCCGAGCCCGACCGGCAGACCCTCACCGTGCACCTCAACCAGCGCGAGCCCGGGCAGTGCGGTGCCCGCAACACCGGCATGGAGGCGCTCACCGAGGACTACCTCGCCCTCTGCGACGACGACGACGTGTGGACGCCGGACCGGCTCGCGCTGGGCGTGGCCGAGCTCGAGGCGCACCCCGAGTCGGTCGCCGTCGGCGGCAGCATCCGCATCGTCCGCGGCGACACGGTCACGCTGCGCCGGGCTCCGTTCGCCGAGGTGGGCCTCGACGAGCTCCTCGCGGACCGGATCATGGAGCTGCACTCCTCGGCGATGCTGTTCCGCCGGGAGCCGCTGGAGAAGGTCGACGGCTGGGACGCCTCCCTGCCCGGGGGGTACGCCGAGGACTACGACCAGCTGCTCAAGCTCGCGCGCCTCGGAACGATCCGCCTGGTGCCCGAGGTGGTCGCGGACATCGAGTGGAACGGCGGCTCGTTCTTCTTCAGCCGGTGGCGCATGATCGCCGACGCCCTGACCGAGATGCTGCGGCGCTACCCGGAGTTCGAGCGCCAGCGCGCCGGCCGGGCCCGCATCGAGGCGCAGATCGCCTTCGCCCACGCCGCGCTCGGCGAGCGGGCGGAGGCCCGCCGGTGGCTGCGCGCCGCCCGCGCCGACAACCGCCGCGAGCCGCGCATCGCGCTCACGCTGCTCGTGCTGTCGCGGGTCGTCTCCGCCGACCGGCTGCAGCGCGCCCTCCACGCGAGGGGCCGGGGGATCTGATCGTGACCGTGTCCAGCGAGCCCACCGAGCGTCGTCCCGACGCCGGTCGGACCCCCGGTCCCACCCCCGCCGGCGCGGACCGGAAGGGCCTGGCGCGCTCCGGGGCGATGACCCTCGCCGGCTCGGTGTACGCCGCGCTCGCCGGCTTCGCCCTGACGGTGCTGGTCGGCCGCTGGTTCGGCGCCGAGCTGTCCGGCCTCTACTTCATGGCCGTCGCCGTCTTCATGATCCTCAACGTCGTGGCCATGGCCGGCGGCGACAGCGGCCTGGTCCGCAGCGTCGCGGCGTACCGCGCCACCGGCGCCCACGAGGACGCCTGGTGGGTCTCGAGCGCGATCCTCGCCCCGATGCTGGCCTGGAGCCTCGTGGTGGCCGGCGGCCTCGCCGCCCTCGCGGGCCCGCTGGCCGCCGTCCTCACCCCGGACGACGTCAACCTCGGCCGCACCTTCCTGCTCGTGCTCGCGCTCACGCTCGTCTTCTCGGCCGTCGGCCAGGCGAGCGTCAACGGCACCCGCTCGCTGGGTGGCGCGCGGACCTTCGTCCTGCTCTACCAGGTCTGGCTCCCCACCGGCCGCCTCCTCCTGCTCGGTCTGCTCTGGCTGACCGACGGGCCGACGGCGCTGCTGCTGTGGACCTGGACCGTCCCCCTGGTCCTGATGGACCTCGTGGCGTTCGGCCTGCTGCGCCGGACGCTGCGCCACGATCGCCTGGCGTCGGGGATCGCCCCCCGACCCCGACGCCAGGTCCTGCGTGAGGCGTGGGCCTTCAACCTGCCCCGCGGCCTCGCTTCGCTGTGCGAGATCGGCATCAAGTGGGCCGACGTGCTCCTCGTCGGTCTCCTGCTGGGTCCGGCCGCCGCCGGCGTCTGGGCGGCCGCGAGCCGCTTCGTCACCACCGGGATCATGGCGATGGAGGCGCTGCGGATCGTCACCGCGCCGCTGCTCGCCTCCGCCTTCGCCCGCGACCGGCACGACGAGGCGGCCGAGGTGCACGCCATGTCGACGACCTGGCTGGTGCTGCTGTCCTGGCCGATGTTCCTGACCCTCGCCGCCTTCTCGCCGCTCGTGATGTCGCTGGTCGGTCCCGAGTTCACCGCCGCGGCCCCCGCGCTGACCGTGATGTGCCTGGGCCTGCTCGGCTACCTGGCGCTCGGCAACATCAACTCGATGCTCCTCATGGCCGGCCTGAGCCGGCTCACCGCGGCCAACTCGGTGGTCTCGCTCGGCCTCAACCTGGGCCTCGGCCTGCTGCTGATCCCGGTGTGGGGCCTCCCGGGCGCGGCCGTCGCGTGGTGCCTGGCGCTGACGAGCGACTCGGTCCTCTGCGCGCTGCGGCGCCGCGGCCGCGTCGACGTGGCGCTGCCCTGGCGCGAGGTCGGCCTGGCCGGCGGCGTCGCCGTGCTCGCCTTCGGGCTGCCCGCGCTGGCGGTGGTGCTGGTCCTCGGCCCGGGCCTGCTCGGCCTGGCCGTCCAGCTGCCCGTCTCCCTCCTCCTGTACGTCGCCCTGCTGCTGCCGCTGCGCCACCGGCTGCACCTCGGCGAGGTCCGCGCACTGATCGGAGCACGACGATGACCAGCGCAGCCACGAGCCCGTCGACCCTCGCCAAGCGGCTGCTGCCGCAGGGCGCCAAGGACGTCGTCGAGTCGGGCATCCGCGCCGCGACCACCGCGAGCGCCGGCCTGCGGCAGGGCCCGGACTTCCTGGTGGTCGGCACCAAGCGCGGGGGGACGACGTTCACCTGGTCCACGCTGGTCACCCACCCGCAGGTGATGACCACCGTCCCTGCCGCGAAGAACATCAAGAGCCCGCACTACTTCTACCGCTACACCGACCGCGGGCCGGACTGGTACCTCGGCCACTTCCCGACCCGGGCCGCCCGCCGCCGGCACGCGGCCCGGCACGGGGCCGCGGTGGCGTTCGAGGCCAGCCCGTTCTACCTGTTCGACCCCCGCGTCGCCGAGCGGGCCCGCGCGCTGCTGCCCGCGGCGAGGATCGTGATGCTGCTGCGCGACCCCGTCGTCCGCGCGCGCTCGCACCACCAGGAGCGCACCCGCGCCGGCGTCGAGACCCTGCCGTTCGCCGAGGCGCTCGCGGCCGAGCCCGAGCGGCTGGCCGGCGAGCAGGAGCGGATGCTCACCGAGCCCGGCTACTACAGCCGCCCCTGGGACTGGTTCTCCTACCGCACCCGCGGCGAGTACGCACCGCAGGTGAAGCGGTGGTTCGACGCCTACGGCCGCGACCGCGTGCTCGTCCTGCGCAGCGAGGACCTGTACGCCGACCCCGACGACACCCTGGGCCGCATCCAGGAGTTCGTCGGCATCGACCGGGTCGGGCTGGCGGGTGCCAAGCGCAACCGCGGCCGTCCGGAGGACCCGATGGACCCCGCGCTGGAGGAGGGGCTGCGTGCGCACTACGCCCCCCACAACCAGGCCCTCGCCGACCTGCTCGGCGAGCCGACGTGGTGGTGAGCCCGGGTGATCTTGTGGGATTGCTGAGTCGTCGCCGGGCGGCGCTTGAGGTGCCCCGCGCACCGTGGAGGCAGCGCGTCGCACGAGCGTGCGCGCCCCCTTCGTCGCAGGAAGAGTCGTGAGCATGTCGCGTCGTACGTCCTCGGGTCGCACCGGTCTCCGCCGTGCTGCGACGTTCCTCGCCACCGGCCTCGTCTCGCTGGGCGTGGTGACCGCCCTGGGCGTCGCGCCCGCCCAGGCCTTCGACCCGGTGCACACGGCGATGCAGGGCTCCCCGACCGCGACGGGTCAGACGAACGGTGCCGTGTGGACCCTCGAGGTCGCGGGCGGCCGCATCTACGCCGGCGGCGAGTTCACCTCGACGCGCCCGTCGGGTTCCGCCCGCGGCACGGGGGAGACGCAGATCGCGAACCTCGCCGCCTTCGACGCGACCACCGGCGCCCCGATCACGTCGTTCGCGCCGCAGCTGACGAACGCCTTCACCGGCCGGCAGGGCGTCGTCCGCGCCTCGGTGCTCACCCCGGACGGCTCCCAGCTCATCGTCGGCGGCGACTTCAACCGGGTCGACGGCCAGCGGGCCGACTACCTGGCCCGCTTCGACGCCGCCACCGGCGCGTTCCTCGGCGGGGTCGGGCAGAACGGCGTCGACGGACCCGTCAGCTCGCTGGCGGTCTCGCCCGACGGCACCGCCCTGTACGTCGGCGGGCGCTTCAGCCGCGTCGGCAACGCCACCCGCCGCAACGTCGGCGCCATCAGCCTGACCACGAACCGGACGCTCCCGTGGGCGCCCACCGTCGCGCTGCCGACCAGCAACGAGGCCCTGCGCGTGACCGCGCTGGCCGTCTCCTCCGACAACCAGCGCGTGTTCCTCGGCGGCCCGTTCCGGCAGGTCAACGGCCAGGCCCAGCAGGGCTTCGCCGCCACCAACGCCGCGGACGGCACGCTCGCCGCGGGCTTCCGCGGCGACTACCTCTTCGCGCCGTACAGCTGGGGCACCGCGATCGAGGTCGCCGGCAACGAGGTCTACGTCGGCTCCCGGGCCGACAACACCGGCGGTGACCTCCGCCGTACCGAGGGCGTGACCAGGCTGGACGCCACCACGGGTGCCCGCACCTGGTACGCCAACTGCTACGGCGACACCTTCGGGCTCCAGGTCCTCGGCGACGAGGTGTACGTCGCCACCCACGCCCACGACTGCTCGCGGGCCGGTGGCCACCCCGAGGTCAACCCCCGCACCTACCTGGCGGTCGTCGCCCTGAACCGGTCGACCGGTGTCGTGCGGCCCTACTTCGTGCAGACCGACGGCGTCGAGCAGGACCAGCGCAGCCTGCTGCTGTCCCGGGCCCTCGCCAGCGACGGCACCCAGCTCGTGATGGGCGGCGGGTTCAACAAGGTCAACGGCTCCGACCAGGAGAACCTTACCCGCTTCCTGCCGGGCTCGGCAGCGCCGGAGCGGGCGGCGTACCCGACGGCGACCGCGGGGCCGGGCTACGTCGACCTGCGGATCCGGCTCGGCTACGACCGCGACGACACCCAGCTCACCTACGAGGTGTTCCGGGGGTGGCGGACCGACGTGCCGGTGTACTCCGAGACGCGCGAGTCGGTGAAGTGGCGCACCGAGTCCTTCACATGGCGCGACACCGCGGTCACGCCGGGCCAGAAGGTCTACTACCGGGTCCGGGTCAGCGACCCGGCCGGCAACCAGGTCATGAGCGTCCGCACGCCCGACACCACGGTCGGTTGAGCTGATCACATGAGTCCCGTGAACCCCCTTCGCCACACGAGAACACCGTTCACGGGAGGTCTTGCGGAAACCTTGAGTTTCCGCGTCGAGGCGCTTGAGCCCAGTTACCTACCGTTCACTGAGCAGAGCGACGCGGACAGGGCCGCGCCGCGCCCACACAGGAAGACCACGTGAGCATGTCGCGTCGCACGATCTCGGGTCGCACCGGCTTCCGCCGGGCCGCGACGCTCCTGTCCGCCGGTCTGCTCTCCCTGGGGGTCGTCACGTCCCTCACCACCGCACCCGCCCAGGCTTGGGACCCCGTCCACACCGTGATGCAGGGCTCCCCCACCACGATGGGCCAGACCAACGGCGCCGTGTGGACCCTCGAGGTCGCCGCCGGCCGCATCTACGCGGGGGGCAACTTCACCTCGACCCGCCCGTCGGGCGCGGCCCGCGGCACGGGCGAGACGGGGGCCGCCAACCTCGCCGCGTTCGACGCCACCACCGGCGCCCCGATCACCTCCTTCGCGCCCCAGCTCACGAACTCCTTCAACGGCAACCAGGGCGTCGTCCGCACCTCGGTGCTGACCCCGGACGGCTCGCAGCTGATCGTCGGCGGCGAGTTCAACCGCGTCGACGGCCAGCGCGCCGACTACATCGCCCGCTTCAACGCCAGGACGGGCGCGTTCCTCGGCGGGGTCGGCCAGAACGGTGTCGACGGCCCGGTCGGGGCGCTCGCCGTCTCGCCCGACGGCAGCACCCTCTACGTCGGCGGTCGCTTCAGCCGGGTCGGCAACGCCAAGCGCAAGAACCTCGGGGCGATCAGCCTCGTCACCAACCAGACCCTGCCGTGGGCACCCACCCTCGCCTCCCCGACGCGGAACGAGGCGCTGCGCGTCTCGGCCCTCGGGGTCTCCTCGGACAACCAGCGCGTGTTCGTCGCCGGCCCGTTCCAGCAGGTCAACGGCCTGGCCCAGCAGGGCTTCGCGGCCACGAACGCGTCCGACGGCTCGCTGGCCGCGGGCTTCGCGGGCAACTACCTGACCCCGCCGTACAGCTGGGGCACGGCCATCGAGGTGGCGGGCAACGACGTGTACGTCGGCAGCCGCGACGACTTCTCGCCCTCCGCGGACCGCACCGAGGGCGTCAACTCCATCAACGCCACCACGGGCGCCCGCACCTGGTACGCCAACTGCTACGGCGACACCTTCGGCGTCCAGGTCGTCGGCAACGACGTCTACGTCGCCTCGCACAACCACAACTGCGGGGCGCTCGGCGGCCAGCCGGAGCTCAACCCGCGCACCTACCTCGCCATCCACGCCCTCGACCGGGCGACCGGGCAGCTGCGGCCCTACTTCGTGCAGACCGACGGCACCAAGCAGGACCAGCGCAGCCTGCTGCTGTCGCGCGCCCTGGCCAGCGACGGCAACCAGCTCGTCATGGGCGGCGGCTTCAACTCCGTCAACAGCAGCCCCCAGGAGAACCTCACCCGCTTCCTCGCGGGGTCCTCGGCGCCCGAGCGCGCGGCGTACCCCACCGCGACGGCGGGTCCCGGGTACGTCGACCTGCGGGTGCGGCTCGGCTTCGACCGCGACGACGTCAACCTGACCTACGAGGTCTTCCGCGGCTGGCGCACCGACGTCCCGCTGTACACCGAGACGCGGGAGTCGGTGAAGTGGCGCACCGAGACGTTCACCTGGCGCGACACCGGGGTCACCACGGGTCAGAAGGTCTACTACCGGGTGCGGGTCAGCGACCCCGCCGGCAACCAGGTCATGAGCGTCCGCACGCCCGACGTGACGGTCGGCTGAGCGCGGGCCCCGGATCCTCCGTTCCCGCCGGGAGGCCCTCGCCGGCGGGGACGGAGCCGTCGATGCCCACGCCTGCCGCACACTGAGGCAGCACCTTCCTGCAGCACCGGACCCGACTCGGAGGTCGATCATGGGGACGATCAACGACCGGCGCCGCCGCCGCACCACCCTGGGCGCGGCAGCACTGGCACTGGTGGCCGGCGTCGCCGCCCTGCTCGGCGGCGTGAGCGCCCCGGCGGCGGCGTACGAGCCGGGGCACACGCTGTTCAAGGGCGCCGTCGACGCGGGTGACCCGGGGATGGGCCAGACGAACGGCCCGGTGCTCACCCTCGAGACCGTCAACGGCCAGGTCGTCGCCGGGGGCAACTTCACGTCCACCCGGCCCGCCGGCGCCGCGGCCGGCACAGGTGAGACGCGGCAGGGCTACCTCGCGTCCTTCGACGAGCGCACCGGCCAGCCGAGCAGCTTCCTGAGCACGCCGCTGACGTTCCAGGACTGCGAGAAGTGCCCGAACGTCGAGAGCCCGGTCGTGCGTGCGACCGCGTTGTCGCCCGACGGGGGCACCCTGTGGGTCGGTGGGGACTTCAACCGGGCCGGCGACACGGTCGTCAACTACATCGCCCGCTTCGACACCACGACCGGGCAGCTGCTCGGGAGCATCGGCCGATCCTGGCCGCAGGGCACGGGCGTCGACGGCCCGGTCCACGCGCTGAGCGTCTCGCCCGACGGTCGCACCCTGTACGTCGGTGGGACCTTCCAGCGGGCCGGTGACAACCCCGACCGGCGGTTCGCCGCGGCCTTCGACATCGCCACCGGCGACGTCACCGGCTTCGCCCCCCGGATCTCCACGACGCTCTCGCCCAAGGAGGCCGTGCGCGTCGTCTCCGTCGGCGTCTCCGGGGACAGCCAGAACGTCCTGCTCGGCGGGACCTTCACGAAGGCGAACGGGCGCACCGTCCAGGGCTTCGCCCCCGTGTCCGCGACCACGGGCAGGAACCTGCAGGGCACCTGGGCCCAGCCGTACCTGCGGGGCAACCGCACCTGGGCCACCGTGATCGAGTCGGGCGGCGACGGCACGATCTACGTGGGCGCCCGGTCCGACTCGCGCGGCGACCTGAAGGAGCGCACCGAGGGCGTCTACCGCCTGGACGACACCACCGGCGCGGTGCGGTGGTACGCCAACTGCTACGGCGACACCTACGCCATCCAGCCGGTCGGCCCCGACGTGTACGTCGGCTCCCACGCCCACAACTGCGGGCCGGCGGGCGGCATGCCCGAGCAGAACCCCCGCATCCGGCTCGCCGTCCACGCGGTGAACAACGCGAACGGCAAGGTCCGGCCCTACTTCGTCCTGACCTCCGGCCAGACGGACGAGACGCGGTTGCTGTCGCGGGCGTTCACCGTCGACAGCGGTCGCACCCAGCTGGTCATGGGCGGCGGCTACAACCGGGTCAACGACCAGCTGCAGAACAACCTGGTGCGCTTCGCCCGCGGCTCCGCGCGGCCGTCGCAGGCCGCCGTGCCCTCGGCCAGCACCTGCCGGGGGTGCGCCCGCGCGCGGGTGGCGTTCAGGCTCGGCTTCGACCGAGACGACATCGATCTGACCTACGAGGTCTTCCGCACCGTGCAGGGGCAGAAGGAGCGCCGGATCAGGACGCTGTCCCGGCAGTCGTTCTTCTACGCCCCGCGCACGGTGGCGTTCCAGGACAAGGGCGTGAAGCGCGGGCAGAGGGTCCGCTACCGCGTGCGCGTCAGCGACCCGGCGGGGAACCGGCTGATGTCGGGCCGGACGGCCGTGCTCACCGTCGGCCGGCCCTGAGGGGGCGACTCAGGCCAGCTCGGCGAGGAGCTCGCGGCCCCAGCGGGCCGAGGCCTCCTCGCCGCCGGCCCCCAGCGCCGTACGGCGCACGGCCATGTCGAGCAGGTAGAGCTCCCGCGACCGCGGGTCGGCGACCCCGGCCGGCAGCGCCCGCAGGCGGGCTGCGGACTCGGCGGTGGACAGGCCCCGCACGCCGGTGTCGAAGGCGAAGTGCCAGTTGCTCCGGTCGAGCCCCAGCGGTGCGGACGGCTCGCTGAACTCCCAGTCCCACACCGCGAGGCCGCCGGCCTCACGTGAGCGCGCCATGTTCCAGCACGACCAGTCGCCGTGGCGCAGGCCGTGGGGGAAGGTCGTCCCCGCGTGGCGCTCGACCGTGCGCTCGACCGCCGCCGCCAGAGGGGCGCCGACGTCCGACGGGAGGGACGCGGCGACCGCGCGCAGCCGCGCCGTCCACGGGGACCCGGCGAGCGCGAGGTCGGCGACCGGCCGGGTGGCGACGAGGGCGTCCAGGTAGGGCTGCACGGCCTCGAGCTCGTCGACCTCCACCCGTCGTACGTCGAGGGGGAGGGGCTCGATGCCGACGACGAGGGCGCCGTCCCACTCGCGGCGGAACAGCGGCCCCGGCACGAGGACGGGGGAGTCGTCGGGCTGGCGCATGGCGACCAGGACGTCGTGCTCGGCGTCGAGCTCGGCGCGGGTCTCGGCGGTGTCGGCCACCTTGACGAAGACCCGGGGCCGCCCGGAGGTGTCGACGACGGTCACGGTCGGGGTGAGCGGCCCGGTCCCGGGACGCACGGCCACCGACAGCACGAGGTCGTCGGCGGGCAGTCCGAGGGCGTCGGCGACGACCTCCCGCAGGCCGGGTCCCGGACCCGGCGGCGCGAGCAGCAGGCGGCGGCCGGGGCGGGGGAGCCCGACCGCGGCCAGCGAGGCCAGGGCCAGCCGCTGGACGCGGCGACGGTTCGTCCGCAGGTGGTTGTAGTGGCGCAGCAGGCGGGCCCGCGCGCGGGGTGGCGCGTCGAGCGGCAGCAGGAACGCGGGGCTGCTCGGTGACGGGACGGCGGCGTACCGCTCGGTGCCCGGCGGGAGGGGCTCGGCCGTCCCGGCCCACCGCACGCGGTGGCCACCCGCGCCGTCGGGCCAGAGGACCCGGGCGAGACGGTCGAGCGACGGCGGGTAGCGTCCTGGTCCAGCAGGAGGTGCGGCGTCGGTCACGGACGTCCCTCCCGTCTCGGATCCACGGAACGCCGGACAGCGCCGAGCGCCTCTGCGACAGTCAATTGGACCCCTTCGGACATCCCCCACCCGGAGAGAACGGACCCCGACGATGAGCGTCTCGCATCCTTCCACCCGTGCCGCCACCCGGCGCCGCCGCCCACGGCTGGCGCCCGCGATCGCCAAGGCCCTCGCGGCCGGGATCGCCAAGGCCCTCGCGGCCGGGATCGCCGCCAGCCTGCTGCCGGCCCTCGGCGTGGCGGCGCAGGGCGCCCCGGTCACCGGGTCCGCCGGGGCCGTCGAGGCCGGCGGCTCGGCCGCCACCGCCCCCGTCGCGGAGCGGCGCAAGCGCGCCTGGAAGCAGGTCGGCGCGGAGCCGTTCAACCGCTTCGACGCCAGCCGCTGGGGGAAGTTCGACGGCGGCGCGAGCTGCTGCGCCGACACCACCTGGGACCGCTCGATGGTGACGGTGCGCGGCGGCAAGCTGCAGCTGCACACGGGACCCCGCAACGGCCGCTGGCTCTCGGGCGGCGTCGGCGGCTGGGGGTGGGACGCCGCGGTGCGCACCTACGGCCGGTACGACGCCCGCATCCGCTTCGACCGCGGCACCGGCGTCTCCGCCGCCGCCCTGCTGTGGCCGTCGAGCGGCCCGTGGCCCCCGGAGCTCGACTTCTACGAGATCTTCGACTCCTGGGGCGACCGCTCGCGGATGCAGGTCACCACCCACTGGCGCCGCAACGGGCAGCACGAGGTCAGCCAGCGGGTGGTGAGGCGCGACTTCACCCGCTGGCACACCGCGAGCGTGCGCTGGCGCCGCGACCGGGTGGCGTACTTCCTCGACGGGAAGCGGATCAAGGTCGACACCGCGCCGGCCCGCATCCCGCGCGGCGACATGTGGCTCGGCTTCCAGACCCACGCTCACAAGCGGAACGGTCGCTACGTCCCGCTGCCGTCGGGCCGCCGGTCGGTGGCCCTCGAGGTGGACTGGGTGAAGGTCTACCGCCGCAACGCCTGAGCGCGGCACTAGCCTGACCCGGTGACCGAGACCGGACAGACCGCGCAGCCCCCGACCGACGACCACGCGTTCGCCGCCTGGGCGGCCACGCTCGCCGGGGAGCGGCTGCTCGCCGTACGCGGCGAGGGCCTCGAGGGCCGGGAGCTCAAGGACGCCGGCGACGCCGCCGCCCAGGCGCTGCTCGCGGAGCTGCTCGCGACCCACCGACCCGACGACGCGGTCCTCTCGGAGGAGGCGGCCGACGACCGCGCCCGCCTCGAGGCCGAGCGGGTCTGGATCATCGACCCCCTCGACGGGACCCGGGAGTTCTCCGAGCCGCCCCGCGACGACTGGGCCGTCCACGTCGCGCTGTGGTCGGGCGGGGACCTCGTCGCCGGGGCCGTGGCGCAGCCGGCGCTGGGGGAGTGCTTCGTGACCGGCCAGGCGATCGAGCTCGCCCCGCGCCGATCGGAGCGGGTCCGCATCGCCGTGTCCCGCACCCGCCCGCCCGCCTTCGTCGAGGCGCTCGCCGCCGAGATGGACGCCGAGCTGGTGCCCATGGGCTCGGCCGGCGTGAAGATGATGTCGGTGGTCCGCGACGTCGCCGACGCCTACGTCCACGCCGGCGGCCAGTACGAGTGGGACTCCGCCGCCCCCGTCGCCGTCGCCCGCGCCGCCGGCCTCCACACCTCCCGCGTGGACGGCTCGCCGCTGGTCTACAACCAGCCCGACGTCTCGCTGCCCGACCTCATCGTCTGCCGCCCCGAGCTCGCCGCCGACATCCTCGCCTTCGTGGAGCGCCACGGCACGGAGTGACGGGTCGAGTCGGCACGTCTGCGCAGCCCACGGGGCTCGAGTCAAGCCGCCGCGGCCGAGCCTGCGAGGCCGCGACGCGGCGCAGGTCGAGCGAGCGCGCGGCCGAGCCTGCGAGGCCGCGCCCGCGGGTCGAGACCGGGTGAGAGGGACGGCCAGGTCTCCGAAGCCTCCGGGCGCAGAGAACCTGCCGACTGGGCGTCGCACGGGTGCGCAGATGTGCCGACTGGGCGTCGTACAGCTGCGCAGATGTGCCGACTCGACGTCGTAGGGGTGCGCAGACGTGCCGACTCGGCGGTCAGGGGTTGGCGCGCAGCCAGCGGTCGACGGGGACGGGGGAGTCCTCGTCGTACCCGACGGGCAGGGTGACGTCGCCGCGAGCGGTGGAGAAGACGACGTCCCAGGCGTGGTAGCCGAGGAAGGCCCGGGGGTTGCGCTCCATCACCTGGGCGTGGAGCCGGATGGCGCGCACGTACCGGACGTCGTTGTTGTAGGCGTAGATCGCGTCGTCGATCGCCGCGGGGTCGTCGGCGTCGAAGCCGCGGGCCGCCAGGTAGCGGCCGGCGGCCATGATCGCGTCCTCGGGGTCGGTGACGTCGCCCTCGCCGTACTGCTCCCAGGTGGGGTCGATGAACTGCATCGGACCCTTCGCGCCGGCGACCGAGTCGCCGACGATGCGGCCCATGCCGGTCTCGATGAGGTTGATGGCGGCGAGGTACTCCCAGCCGACGCCGAACTCGGCCTCGGCGGCCTCGTAGTGGGAGCGGAGCTCGGCGGCCGGCCGCGGCCGGACGATCCGCCACGCCGGGACGGTCTCGTTGGCCGGGTACTCGGCCTGGAGCGCGACCATCTCCCGGCGCGCCGCCACGTTGTCGCGGACGACGCTGCGCCAGCGGGGGGCGAGGAGCTCGCGGACCCGGGCGTCCCAGCCGGGGCGTACGGCGAGGGTCCGGTAGGCGAGCTGCTCGAGGCGCCCCGCGGCGGCGAGGTCGCGGGGCGAGGTGCGGGCGTCGCGGATCGCGGCCTCGCTCGCCTCGATCTGCCGCACCACCTCCCAGGGCGCCTCGGCCCGGCGCAGCGGCGGGAGGGCGCCCGTGACGCCGTCCGACCCGGAGGTGGCGGAGCCCGGTCGCCGGTCGGAGGAGGGGGAGTCCGCGTCCTCCCCGGCACCGCAGGCCCCCGTCGTCAGCAGCGCTGCGGCGGCGAGGCCCGCGAGGGCACGTCTCGTCGTCGTCTCAGCCATCCCTCCCAGGATGCACAGCCGCTGGTGACGCCCCTGCCGGGATGCGCTCGTAGACTGGCGGGCGTCCCCGTCGTGCTCGCGCGCCGGGCCCGCACCCCTGCCTGAAGTCGACTCCTAGGGAGACCCGTGTCGCTCGCCGGCCTGGCCGACGCCGTCCTCGCCGAGCCCGCCCTGGCGGACGTGCTGGCCCAGGCGTCCGACGCCGCGGGGCTCGACGTCACCGCCCCCGCCGCGCTGCGCCCCTTCCTCGTCGACGGGCTGCGGCGAGCCGGTCGCACCGTGCTCGCGGTCACCCCGACGACCCGCGACGCCGAGCTGCTGACCGAGGCCCTGGGCTCGCTCCTCGACCCGGACCTGGTCGCCCACTACCCGAGCTGGGAGACCCTCCCGCACGAGCGCCTCAGCCCCCGCAGCGACACCGTCGGACGTCGGCTCGCGGTGCTGCGTCGGCTGCGTCACCCCGGCACGGAGCCGGGGAGCGGTCCCCTGGCCGTGGTGGTCGCCCCCGTCCGGAGCCTGCTCCAGCCGCAGGTCAAGGGCCTGGCCGACCTCGTCCCCGTCGAGCTCGCGCCCGGCGTGGAGCGCCCGCTCGACGAGGTCGTGGAGGCGCTGGCCGGGGCGGCGTACAGCCGGGTCGACCTCGTGGAGAAGCGCGGGGAGTTCGCGGTCCGGGGCGGCATCGTGGACGTCTTCCCGCCCACCGAGGAGCACCCCCTGCGGGTCGAGTTCTGGGGCGACGAGGTCGAGGAGATCCGCGCGTTCTCGGTCGCCGACCAGCGGGCGCTGGAGCCCGTGCCGCACCTGTGGGCGCCGCCGTGCCGCGAGCTGCTGCTGACCCCGGAGGTCCGCGCGCGGGCCCGGGCGCTCGGCGAGGAGCACCCGCCGCTGCGCGAGATGACCGAGAAGATCGCGGAGGGCGTCGCCGTCGAGGGCATGGAGTCGCTGACCCCCGCCCTCGTCGACGAGATGGAGCTGCTCGTCGACCTGCTCCCCGCCGCGTCGCACGTGCTCGTGCTCGACCCCGAGCGGGCGCGGCGCCGCGCCCACGACCTGGTGGCGACCAGCGACGAGTTCCTCGACGCCAGCTGGGCCGTCGCCGCGGGCGGCGGCCAGGCCCCGGTCGACCTCGGGGCGGCGTCGTACCGGCCGCTCGGGGAGGTCCGCGAGCACGTCGTCGCCTCCGGACGGGCGTGGTGGACCGTCAGCCCGTTCGGTCTCGCGGACACCGAGGAGCTGGACGGCGTCGCGCCCGCGGTGGAGCTCGGCGTCCCGACCCGGACCTTGGCGGCGCAGCCGGTCGAGTCCTACCGGGGCGACCTGGCCAAGGCCGTCGACGACATCCGCGGCCACCTCGGTCTCGGCCACCGCGTCGTCGTCGTGCACCCCGGCCACGGTCCCGCCCAGCGGATGGTCGAGCTGCTCGGCGAGAACGACGTCCCCGCCCGCCTCGTCGACTCCCTCGAGGCCGGCGACGACCTGGACCCCGCGGTCGTCACAGTGACCTGCGGCAGCCTCGTCGAGGGCTTCACCGACGAGGCGGCGCGCCTGGTCCTGCTCACGGGTGAGGACCTCACCGGCCAGCGCAGCTCGACCCGCGACATGCGGAAGATGCCCGCGCGCCGCAAGAAGCAGATCGACCCCCTCGAGCTGGCCGGCGGCGACTACGTCGTCCACGAGCAGCACGGGGTCGGCCGCTTCGTCGAGATGAAGCAGCGGGTCGTGCACGGCGCGACCCGGGAGTACCTCGTGCTCGAGTACGGCCCGTCCAAGCGCGGCGGCCCGCCCGACCGGCTCTACGTGCCGGCCGACGCCCTCGACCAGGTCACCCGGTACGTCGGCGGCGAGCAGCCCAGCCTCGACCGCCTCGGCGGCGGCGACTGGACCAAGCGCAAGAACCGCGCCCGCCGCGCCGTCCGCGAGATCGCCGCGGAGCTCATCAAGCTGTACGCCGCCCGGCGGGCCACCCAGGGCTTCGCGTTCGGTCCGGACACCCCGTGGCAGCGCGAGCTCGAGGACGCCTTCCCGTTCACCGAGACCCCCGACCAGCTGACGACGGTCGAGGAGGTCAAGTCCGACATGCGTCAGACCGTCCCGATGGACCGGCTCATCTGCGGCGACGTCGGCTACGGCAAGACCGAGATCGCGGTGCGCGCGGCCTTCAAGGCGGTCCAGGACGGCAAGCAGGTCGTCCTGCTCGTGCCGACCACGCTGCTCGTCAGCCAGCACTACTCGACGTTCGCCGAGCGGATGGCCGGCTTCCCGGTCGTGATCAAGGGCCTGTCCCGCTTCCAGACCGACGCCGAGGCCGCGGCCGTGATCGAGGGGCTCGCGGACGGGTCGGTCGACATCGTCGTCGGCACCCACCGGCTGCTGAACCCCGACATCAAGGTCAAGGACCTCGGCCTGATCATCGTCGACGAGGAGCAGCGCTTCGGCGTCGAGCACAAGGAGCAGATGAAGCGGCTCCGCACGGCGGTCGACGTCCTCTCGATGAGCGCGACGCCGATCCCGCGGACCCTGGAGATGGCGGTCACCGGCATCCGCGAGATGTCGACGATCACCACCCCGCCGGAGGAGCGCCACCCCGTGCTGACCTACGTCGGCGCCTACGAGGACCGGCAGGTCACCGCCGCCGTCCGCCGCGAGCTGCTGCGTGACGGCCAGGTGTTCTACATCCACAACAGGGTCAGCTCGATCGAGAAGGCGGCCGCGAAGATCCGCGAGCTGGTGCCGGAGGCGCGGGTCGCGACCGCCCACGGCCAGATGGGGGAGCACCAGCTCGAGCAGGTGATGGTCGACTTCTGGGAGAAGCGGTTCGACGTCCTGGTGTGCACCACCATCGTCGAGTCCGGCCTGGACGTCTCGAACGCCAACACGATGCTCATCGAGCGCGCCGACACCCTCGGTCTCTCGCAGCTGCACCAGCTCCGCGGCCGCGTCGGCCGTTCCCGCGAGCGGGCGTACGCCTACTTCCTCTACCCGGCCGAGAAGCCGCTGACCGAGACCGCCCACGAGCGGCTCGCGACGCTGGCCCAGCACTCGGACCTCGGTGGCGGCATGGCCATCGCGATGAAGGACCTCGAGATCCGCGGCGCCGGCAACCTGCTCGGCGGCGAGCAGTCCGGGCACATCGCGGACGTCGGGTTCGACCTGTACGTGCGCCTCGTCGGGGAGGCCGTGGCGGACTTCAAGGGCGACCCGGCCGACGCCGACGACCTCGGCGAGGTCCGCATCGAGCTCCCGGTGGACGCCCACCTGCCCCACGACTACATCGCCTCGGAGCGGCTGCGCCTGGAGATGTACAAGCGCCTCGCCGAGGTGCGCACCGACGCCGACGTCGACGCGATCCGCGACGAGCTCGTCGACCGGTACGGCGAGCCGCCGATGGAGGTCGCCTCCCTGCTGTTCGTGGCGCGCTTCCGGGCGCGGGCACGGCAGGCGGGCATCACGGAGGCGGGGGTGCAGGGCAAGTACGTCCGCTTCGCCCCGGTCTCGCTGCCCGAGTCGCGCGCGGTCCGGCTCCAGCGCCTCTACCCGAAGTCGCTGCTGAAGACGGCCAACGACGTGCTCCTGGTGCCCCGCCCGCAGACCAAGCCCGTCGCCGGGTCACCGCTGTCGGGCCCCGCCCTGCTTGAATGGGCCCGCTCGGTGCTGGACACGGTGGTCGACCCGCCGTCGTCCGAGGCCCAGCAGGTCCAGCAGCAGAAGCAGAAGGAGTCAGTCTCGTGAGGACCCGCGCTGTCCGGACGGCCGCCCTCCTCGGCGCCGTCGGTGTGCTCACCCTGTCCGGGTGCTCCCTGCGCCCCGGCGTGGGTCTCGCGGTGGGGGACGAGACCGTCTCCAACGATCGGATCGACGCGCTGACCGCCTCGGTCTGCGAGATCCAGGAGCCGCAGCTCAGCGCGCAGCAGCAGGTGATCCCGCTGTCGCTGCTGAAGGCCAACGTCGCGAGCACGCTGCTCAACCGGGAGATCACGGAGCAGGCTGCGGCGGCGTACGACGTGGAGCCGGACGAGACCTACCAGCAGTCCGTCGAGCAGACCCGCCAGCAGGTGCCGGTCGCCGACGAGGGCGAGCTGGCCGACTACGTCGAGCTGCTCACCACCCAGGCCTACACGGAGTCGATCATCACGGCGATCGGCGTGGCCGAGGCCGGCCCGGGGGCGACCGAGGAGGAGGCGCAGCAGGCCGGCGCCGACGCCTTCACCGCCTTCGTCGCCGACACCGACATCGAGGTCGACCCGCGTTACGGCTTCTCCTACGACGGCGCCACGATCAGCGGCACCGAGGGCGCCTCCTCGGTCGCCGCCAGCGAGCGCGCGCTGCTGGCCGCGGACGTGACGGACCCCACCGGGGTCGCCGAGTACGCCGCGAGCCTGCCGCCCGACCAGACCTGCGGTGGCTGACGCTCCGACGGATCCGGCGCGGACGTCCGCGCTGCTGGAGTTCCGCGCCGTCATGGCGCGGCTGCGCGCCGAGTGCGGATGGAAGTCCGCCCAGACCCACCGGTCGCTCGCGCGCTACCTCCTCGAGGAGACCCACGAGACCCTCGAGGCCATCGAGACCGGGTCCGCCGCCGACCTGCGCGAGGAGCTCGGCGACCTGCTGCTGCAGGTCTACTTCCACGCCGCCATCGCGGAGGAGTCCGGCTCCTTCGACCTCGAGGACGTCGCCGCCGACGTGGTCGCGAAGATGCGGCGGCGCAACCCCCACGTGTTCGGGCCGGACGGCGCCGCGGCCTCCGGCCGCCCCACCGACCCCGCCGCGGTGAACGAGCTGTGGGAGTCGGTCAAGGCGACCGAGAAGCAGCGCTCCGGGGTCCTCGACGGGATCCCGCCGACGCTGCCGGCGCTGCTGCTGGCCGACAAGGTCCTCGACCGGCTGACCCGCGCGGACGGGCCGACCGGGGCCTGGCCGGCGTTCCTGCTGCTGCCCAGCCCCTTCCTGGGGCCGTCGTCGATGGAGCCGCTGGCCGCCTGGCTCCGCGGTCGCGGACGACGGGCGACCGTGGTCCGGCACGACGCGTCGGCGCCGGGGCCCGTGGTGGAGGAGGTCCTCGAGGCGGCCCTCGCCCACGCCGAGGGGGTGGGGCCGGTCGTGCTCGTCACCCACAGCAACGCCGGGCTGTACGCACCCCTGCTCGCCTCGCGCGCCGAGGTCGTCGCCACCGTCCACGTGGACGCCGCCCTGCCCACCGGGGCCGGACCGACGCCCCTGGCCGTCCCGGCGCTCCGCGACCTCCTCGCCGACCGCGCCTCGCCGGACGGGCGCCTCCCCGGCTGGACGCGCTGGTGGGACGCCGCCGCCCTCGCCGTCCTCGCACCCCCGGCGGTCCTGGCCGCCGTCGAGGCCGACCAGCCCGCCCTCCCCGCGGCGTACCTCGACGCCACGATCGACGTCCCGGCTGGCTGGGAGCGGGCGCCCGCGGCGTACCTCGCGCTCGGTGACGCCTACGCCGAGGAGCGGGCCGCTGCCGCCGGTCACGGCTGGCCCGTGCGGACCGTCCCCGGCGGTCACCTCCACGCGGTCGTCGACCCGGCGGGCGTGGGCGCAGCCGTCCTCGCCCTCGCCGACGACCTCGTTGGCCCCCACGACCTCGGCACGCGGCTCCTCGGCCTCGTCGCCGAGGCCCGCGCCACCGGCGCCGACCCCGAGCAGGCCCTGCGCGAGCTCGCCCGCGGGCTCGCCGCGTCGTCCCAGGGGCCCCAGCCGCCTCGGGTTTCACCGGCTGGCCCGTGAAACCCCGTCCTGGCCCACGAAGCTTCGTCAGCCCGGTCGGGGTTTCGCCAGCCGGCTGGTGAAACCCCACCGCGGCCGGGCCCCACATCAGCCCGAGACCAGCCCGAGACCGGCCCGAGGCCGCCAGAGGCTGCCCGGACGGCGGTAGCGTGCGCGGCATGAGGACGTCGGGCTGATGGTGGAGCGGGTCGCGCTGGTGACCGGCGCCGCGGGCGGGATCGGGTCGGCGGTGGTCGACGCGCTGGTCGCGGACGGGTGCCGGGTGCTGGCCCTCGACCTCGCGGTGGGTGCCGACCACGGGCTGCCCGGCGTGACCCACCCGCTCGCCGCCCCGGAGGCGCTCGACGCACTGACCGCGCGGCACGGCGAGGCGGTGCTCACCGAGGTCGGCGACGTCCGCGACCCCGCCGTCGCCGAGGACGCCGTCCGCCGGTGCGTCGAGACCTGGGGGCGTCTCGACGTGGTCGTCGCGGCGGCGGCGGTGATCGCGGGCGGCAGGCCGCTCTGGGAGACCGCGACCGAGGAGCTCGACACGCAGTGGGACGTCGGCGCGCGGGGCGTGTGGCACGTCGCGCGGGCCGCGGTGCCGGCGATGCTCGCGAACCCCGACCCGGGCGGGTGCCGGTTCGTGGCCGTCGCCAGCGCCGCGGGGTCCCGGGGGCTGTTCGCGCTGAGCGCCTACACGATGGTCAAGCACGCCGTGGTCGGGCTCGTGCGGGGCCTGGCGGCGGACCTCGTCGGCACCGGCGTCACCGCCGTCGCCGTCTCCCCGGGGGCCACCGACACCCCGATGCTGCGCGCCACCGCCGACCTGTACGGCGTCACCCCGGCCGACCTCGCCGCCCACCAGCTGCTGCGCGAGGCCCTCGACCCCGCCGACGTCGCCGCAGCCGTGCGGTTCTGCTGCTCGCGGGAGGGGCGGGTCCTCAACGGGTCCGTCGTGGCCGCCGACGGCGGTTTCGGCTAGGGCGTGCCGCCCACGGGCCCGCGAACCGACGCCGGTACCCACCGCGCGGGCGGGGCCAACCTTGTCACAACCCCTCCCGACGCAGGGTGTGGTCGCACGACGCCCCCGTGAGGGTGGTCACAGTGGTCCTCGGGGGCCACGACGCGAGCAGACGGAGGTATCTGATGGACCGCTACGTGATCGAGCGCGAGCTCCCCGGCGCCGGCCGGCTCAGCGAGCAGGAGCTCCACGACATCAGTGCCAAGTCCAACGAGGTGCTGGCCGGGATGAACGACGTCGAGTGGGTCGAGTCCTACGTCAGCGACGACAAGCTCTACTGCGTGTACGACGCCGCCGACCCGGCCCTCATCGCCGAGCACGCCGAGCGCGGCGGCTTCCCGTGCGACCGCATCAGTCAGGTCCGCACCACGATCAGCCCCGCCACCGGCCGCTGAGACCCCGGCCGGGCCGGGTGAGGAGGACCGCGTGACCGTGCTGACCCAGGCCCCCCACTGCGTGCGCGAGGGCGTCGACGAGCCTCGGCGTCCCGAGCCCGGTGGCCTGGTGAAGTTCCACGCCCCCGAGATCGTCTTCGGCCACGGGTCGCTCGGGGAGGCCGGGTTCGCGGCGGCCCGGCTCGGCGCGCGGCGTCCCTTCGTCGTCACCGACCCCGGGGTCCTCGAGGCGGGCTGGCCCGACGAGCTGGTCGGGCACCTGCGGGAGGCGCGGATGCGCCCGACCGTGTGGTCGGCGGTGACGCCGAACCCGAAGGACCACGAGGTCCGCGCGGCGTACGACGCCTACGTGGCGGCCGGCTGCGACGTCATCATCGGCCTCGGCGGCGGGTCCGTCATCGACGCCGCCAAGGGCGTCGCGATCCTCACCGGCGGGGCCGGCGACATCCTCGACTTCGCCGGCGTCGACCGGGTCTCCTTCCCGATCCCGCCGCTGCTGATGATCCCCAGCACCTCGGGGACGGGGGCCGACGTCAGCCAGTTCTGCATCGTCACCGACACCGACCGCTCGGTGAAGATCACGATCATGGGCCGCGCGCTGGTGCCCGACATCTCGGTCACCGACCCGCGGCTGCTGGTCACGATGCCGGAGGACCTGAACGCCGCCACCGGGCTCGACGCCCTCACCCACGGCATCGAGTCCTTCGTGTCGCTGGCCCACAACCCGCTGGCCGACGGCTACGCGCTGGGCGCCGTGGGCCTCGTGTGCCGCCACCTGCGCAGCACCATGACCAGCCCGCGCGACCTGGAGCCGCGCGGCAAGATGGCGCAGGCCAGCCTGCAGGCGGGCCTGGCGTTCACCAACGCCATCCTCGGGGCCACCCACGCGATGAGCCACCAGGTCGGCGGGCTGCTGGACGCCCCGCACGGCGTCGTCAACGGCGTCCTGCTGCCCCACGTGATCCGGTACAACGCCCGCGCCACCCCCGAGCGCTTCGTCGACCTCGCCGGCGCCGCGGGGATCGACGTGGACGGCGTCGACGGCCAGGAGGCCGCCGAGCTGCTCGCCGGGCACGTCCGCCGGCTCGCCGACGACGTGGGCGTCCCGACCGGCCTCGGCGAGCTCGGCGTGACTGCCGAGGACCTGCCGGTGCTGGCGCGCACCACCCTCGACGACGCCTGCCTGTCGACCAACCCCCGCGAGGCGGGCGAGGACGACGTCCTCGGTCTCTTCCGCGACGCCCTCTAGGACCGGCGGTGGCGACGACACCGGACCTCAGCGTCCTGACCGGGGTGCGGTCGGGCAAGAAGTCGTACTACCGCGCCTACGTCCGCTCCGACGAGCGCACCCAGCGCGCGGTCCACGCGATGGACTCGATCTCCCGGGCGCTGGTCCGCACCAACCAGGGGCCCCGCGGGCTGCTCGAGGAGGTCGTCCGCGCCGCCGCCGAGCACCTGCAGGCCGACTGGACCATGCTCGCCGTCGCCGACGGCCACCTGCCCGGGGCGCGCCCGCGGTTCCTCGCCCTGGCCGGGTACGACGGCGGCCCCGGCGACTGCGGACCGTTCGCCGACGACGACTCCGCGCTGCCGGATGCCGTCCGCGCCGAGGTCGCCGCGGTCCGCGCGGGGCTCGACGGCGCGGGCCCGGACGACGCCCGGTGGGTGCGCGTCCCGATGACGCTGGAGGGCCGCCGGATCGGCAGCCTCGTCGCTCGCCACGGCCTGCCGCAGGACCCCGAGCCCGGCGACCTGTCGGTGCTGCGGATCCTCGCCAACCAGGCGGCGGTGTCGCTGCACACCTCCGAGCAGTACCACGCCGGCCTCGCCATCCACCGCCGCGCGCAGCGGCTGTACGACGAGGCGCAGGCCCAGGCCCGCGACCTTGCCCAGCGCACCGCCGAGCTGCGCCACGCCGAGGACCGGCTCCTGCTGGCCGACCAGCGCGAGCTCGTCGACGCCGAGCGCCACCGCATCGCCCGCGAGCTCCACGACTCGGTCACCCAGTTCGTGCTCTCGGCGGGCATGGTCGTCGAGGTGGCCCGGGGCGAGGCCGAGCAGGCCGGCGCCCACGAGATCAGCGCCCAGCTGGAGCGGGCGAAGGGCCTGACCGCGGAGGCCGTCGACCAGCTCCGCCGGGCGATCTACGCGCTGCACCAGCCGCACAGCGACCGGGTCTCCACCCTGCCCGGGCTGCTGCACGAGGTGGCGGCGCACCACCGCCCGCAGCTCGACGTCCGGGTGCGGGTCGAGGGCACCGACGAGCGCGACGACCTCGGCGTGGACGCGACCCACGAGCTGGCCCGGGCGGTGGGGGAGGCGCTGTTCAACGTCGCCCACCACGCCGGCGCCACACGCTCGGTGGTCCGGGTGCGCTACCGCCCGACCGGGCTGCTCGTCTCCGTCGCGGACGACGGCGACGGCGACCCGACGACGCTGAGCCGGCTGCTGCGCGAGCAGCGGGGCCACGACGTCGACGGCCGGCACCGCGGGCTCGCCAACATGGAGGCCCGCCTCGCCGGCCTCGGTGGCACCCTGGCGTTCCGCCGGGCCCGCCTCGGCGGCGTCCGGGTCGAGATGCGGGTGCCGCTGCCGCTGCGCGACGCAGGACGACCGGGCCTCATCAGCGGCCTGGTGACCGACGGCCGGACCCCGTCCGTGCCGTCACGAGGAGGGACGTGAACACATGGCCACGCTGACCCCGAGCACGGCGCCGTACGCCGAGGCGGAGAAGGCGGCGACCGGCGAGATCGGCATCATGCTCGTCGACGACCACGCCATCGTCCGCCAGGGCCTGCGCTCGATCCTGGAGCGCGAGCGGGACCTGCGGGTCCTCGCCGAGGCGTCCACCGCCGCGGAGGCCGCCACCGTGGTCGCGCGGGTCGAGCCGGACGTCGTCCTGCTCGACCTCAAGCTGTCCACCACGTCGGACTCCGAGGGGCTGACGCTCTGCGCGCAGCTCGTCGCCGAGCACCCGGACCTGGCCGTCCTCGTGCTGACCACCTTCCTCGACGAGAAGCTCGTGCTGTCCGCCGTCCGCGCCGGCGCGAAGGGGTACGTCGTCAAGGACGTGGACACCTCGGGCCTGGTCCGCGCCATCCGCGACGTCTCCCGCGGCGGGTCCGCCTTCGACGCCCGCAGTGCCGCCGCGATGGTCCGCGGCCTCAACGCCCCGGAGCCGGAGCAGCACCAGCACCTCACCGACCGCGAGCGGGAGGTCCTCGCGCTGCTGGCGCGCGGCCTGTCGAACCGCGCCATCGGGGAGCGCCTCTACATCTCGGAGACCACCGCCAAGTTCCACGTCGGCAACATCCTGCGCAAGCTCGGCGTCTCCCGCCGCGCCGAGGCGGTGTACGAGGCGACCAAGCTCGGCGTGATCTAACCGGCCGCCTCCCGGTGATCGAGGCGCGAGGCCGGCCACGGCCGAGCCACGAGATCCGGTGGGATGTGCGAGGTCACTCGCGGGGTCTCGTGGCTCCTCGCCAGGGCTCGTCGCACCTCAACCTCCGGAACGGAGGTGGTCGAGCAGGGAGCGATCTCTGGCGAGCGACCGCGTCGAGACTGACGGTTCACAGGTCGACGACGAGCCACCCGCCGTGGTGCTCGTGGACGTCGTGGGGGCGGCCGCTCGCCGCGCCCCAGGCCTCGAGGTCGGCCAGCGAGACGGTGCGGACGTGGCCCCAGGTGTCGTCGGCGACGTCCTCGAGCGGGACGGCGACGACCACGCGGCGACGGGCGACCCGCAGGGCCTCGGCGACGACGCGGTCGCCGTGGTCGGGGTCGAGGTGCTCCAGGAGGTGCAGCGCGATCACGGTGTCGTACGACGAGTCCGGCGCCGGCACGTGGGCGGCGTCGGCCACCACCGCCCCGACGGGCAGGCCCAGCGCGGGGGCGATGCGGGCGAGCAGGTCGACGGTGCCGGGGGAGACGTCGCTGGCGGTGACCCGGTGGCCCTCCTGGGCGAGCCGCAGCGCGAAGAACCCGAAGCACGACCCCAGCTCCAGGACCGAGGCCGACCCCTCGGCGTACGGCAGGGCGTGGTCCCAGACCGGGGCGTAGCCGGCGATGGTGCCGTGGGCGCCGGGGTCCGTCCCTGCCGGCGGGGGTCCGGGGTCGGCCGCCCGCGCGAGGGTGTTGCGGTAGAACGCCGTCCACGCGGTGACGGCGTCGTCGTCGACGCTCCGGACGACGCCGGTGAACAGCCGCTCGAACATCTCCGAGCCACGGAGCCACCCGGGTCGGAACAGCTCGTCGGCGAGCAGGCCGGCGAGGTCGTCGTCGACCTCGTCGGGGCCGATCGAGTGCGTCACCCTCACGGGTCCGGGGCCCAGCAGCACGTCGAAGTGCGGGGTGCGCACGGCGCCGGGCTCGGGCGTCGGGCGGGGGCCGGCGCACCGCACCTCGACCGCGCCGTCGCGGTAGGTGCCGCCGACCAGCGCGGCGAACGGGTCGAGGGCCGGGGCGGCCTGGGCCGTCTCCGCGGTCACCGGGGGCCGCCGACGGGTCGCTCGGTCGCGCGCTCCAGCCCGGAGAGGTTGCGGACGACCTGGATGCGCGAGCAGAGCTCGGCGTACGCCGGCAGGTCGCAGCGCCCGAGGCCCCACGAGTAGCGCGGCTCCGGGGTCAGCCAGACGGTCTCCCGCGCGCGGCGGGTGAGCTCCTCGAACGCCGGCAGGCCGGGGTCCTTGCCGTTGCTGCGGCCGTCACCGAGCACCACCAGCGTCGTACGACGGGTGACGGCGCTGCCGAACTGCTCGAGGAAGTCCTCGAAGACGTTGCCGTAGTCGGAGTCCGCGTCGACGTCGAGGATCCCGCCCGCCGGGAGGCCGGACAGCACCAGCGACAGCGCCTCCTCGGTGCGGTGCTCGGCGAACAGGTCCGTGGTCTCGACGACGTCCGCGACGAACGCGAAGGTGCGCACCGACGCGGCGACGGACTGCAGCCCGTGCACCATGTGCATGGTGAAGCGCGCCGTCGAGCGCACCGACAGCGAGACGTCGCACAGCACCAGCAGCCGCGGCCGGTCCTCGACCTTCGAGACGGTGACCGGGCGGAACGGGACGCCGTCGTACCGCATGTTGCTGCGCATGGTCCGCCGCCCGTCGACGGTGCCGCGGGCCGAGGCCTTGCGGCGTGGCCGGGGAGCGCCGTGCAGCGAGCGCAGCAGCCGGCGCAGCGACTCCTCCAGCGCGGCGCGCTCCGACTCGTCGATGGTCTCCGCCTGGGCGGCCTCGATCTCCCGCTCCTCGATCTCGAGGTCGGCCGCCATGAGCTTCTCGAGGTGGTCCTTGAGCTTCTCCGGCAGGGACGCGAGGAACGGCGCCAGCGCCTCGCGGAGCCCGGCGAGGGAGGCCGTGTGCTCCGGGTCGTCCTCGTCGTCCTGGTCGTCCTCGGCCTGGTCCAGCCAGGCGAGCAGCGTCATCTCCTCGGCGACCGTCAGCTCGGTCTCGAGCTCGAGCCCCGGCGTGCCGGCCAGCTCGCCGGGGTTGCCCGGGTTGTGCATCCGCTGGGTCGACATCTGCACCCGCGCGGCCTCGCCCATCGAGTCCTTCGTGTCGTCCGAGAAGACGATCTCGTCGGTCATCGACGCCATGTCGAGGCGGTTCGCCTCCTGGTGCAGGTTGAACTGCTGCGCCATGTCCTCGGGGTTGAAGAACTCCTTGATGTCCTTCGGCCTGTCGTGGTTGTGCCCCTCCTCCGGGGTGCCGCCAGGGTCCTCGGACAGGGAGAACTTCTCCAGCTCGCCGTCGTCGTCCAGGTCGTCGTGGCCGTGCCCGTGGCCGTGGCCGACCTCGTCCTCCGCGATGCGCACCAGCCCGAAGAACCGGTCGAAGACCTTGTCGAAGGTCGCCAGGTCGCGGCGGTCCTTCACCAGCGTGACCGCCAGCGCGGACTTCAGCACGGCGCGGTCGTCCAGGACGCCGGGCGCGGAGACCGCGTGCATCGCGTCGATGGCCTCGGCGGTGCTGACCCGCACCCCGTGCACCCGCAGCCAGCGGATGAACCGGTGCAGCGCGCCCTCCACGACTCTCGCCCCGTCCGCTCAGAGGGGACGCTTGCGCGTTCCCTGGAAGGAGCGGGCGCCCTGGCTGCTGCTCACCGACCGCGAGCCGGGCGACCTCCCTGGTGAGGACGTCGACCCGTAGTAGGCCTCGTCGTGGCGACCCGGCTGGTCCTTCGAGGCGCGCTTCTCCTTGCCCGACGGGCCGCCGAGGTCGTCCTCGTCGTCCACCACGGGCGTCCGCGGCGGGGAGGGCGGCCGCTTGGGCTCCTCGTCGTGCCCGTGGCCGTGTCCCTCGCCGTGCCCGTGGCCGTGGCCGTGCCCGGAGGGGTCCGGGACCTCGGCGTTCGGGTCGGACAGCGCCGGGACCTCGCGCAGGGCGCGGGCCAGGTCGCGCTCGTACTTGACGACCACGTTGAGCGTCGAGGACAGCACCTCCGCGGAGAGCTCGGAGACGCCGAGGACGGCGAGGGTCCGGGCCCAGTCGATGGTCTCCGAGATCGAGGGGGACTTGCGCAGGTCGAGCTCGCGCAGCTGGCGCACGACCTCGACCAGCCGCGTCGCGAGGGTCTCCGAGAGCCCGGTGTCCTTGCTCGCGATGATCTCCAGCTCGCGCTGGGCGTCCGGGTAGTCCAGGAACAGGTGCAGGCAGCGGCGCTTGAGGGCCGCCGACAGGTCGCGGGTGTTGTTGGAGGTCAGGACGACGTACGGCTTGTGCTCGGCGACCACGGTCCCGATCTCCGGGATCGAGATCTGGTACTCGGCGAGCAGCTCCAGGAGGACCGCCTCGAGCGCCTCGTCGGCACGGTCGACCTCGTCGATGAGCAGGACGACGGGCTCCGGCGAGGTGATCGCCTCGAGCAGCGGCCGGGGGGCGAGGAACTTGTCGGAGAAGAAGACGCTGTCCTGGGCGGCGATGCGGTCCACGGCCTCGGGGATGGTCGAGGTGTCCTCGACGATCTGGCCGATCTTCTCCCGCAGGATCTGGGTGTAGAGCAGCTGCTTGCCGTAGTCCCACTCGTAGAGGGCCTTGGTCTCGTCCTGGCCCTCGTAGCACTGCAGCCGGACCAGCCGGCGACCGGTCACCTGGGCGAGGCTCTGCGCGAGCTGGGTCTTGCCGACTCCGGCGGGCCCCTCGAGGAGCACCGGCTTGTCGAGGCGGGTCTGGAGGAAGACGGTCGTCGCCAGGCGTTCGTCCACGAGGTAGCCGGCCTCGGAGAAGCGCTCCCGGACGTCGTCCACGGACGCGAAGTCCACCGCGGGGTCCACCGTGGGGTCCGCCGGGGCGTCGGTCGGCTGGTCCTGGCTCGTGGTCAACGCGTCTCCTGGGGATGTCGATCGGGTGGGGCCGGACGGGTCTCGACAGGCTCGACCACCGGGGGTCGAGCCTGTCGAGACCGAGGGGATGGTGCCGACTCAGATGAGCAGGTCGTCCAGGTCGCCGTTCATGCAGTGGTCGACCACGGGGCGGACCGTCTCGAACGTGCACTCCTTGGCGTTGCCCGGGGTGCAGGCGTCGCCGAGGACGTGGTTCGTGATGCGGTCCACGTCGGCGTCGTCGCCGGTGATGACCTTCTCGTTCTCGTAGAACTTCGTCGGGCCGGTGCCGAGGCGGTTCTTCGAGTAGGTGTCCTGCGTGACGTCGGTGAACTTCTCGGTGATCCCCACGTCGCGGAGCAGACGGATCGACGCGGCGAGCGCGGCGTCCGCGGCCTGCACCGTCGTCATGCCGCCGACGTCGACGCCCATCGCCACGGCGATCTCGGCGAAGGCCTTGTAGCGGGCCGGCATGTTGAATGCCCACACCCGGGGCAGCGCGATCGCGTTGTTGAGGCCGTGGTGGGTGTCGTAGAACGCCGACACCGCGTGGCTGATCGAGTGGATGATCCCGAGGCCGCCGGAGTTGAAGGCCTGGGCGGCGATGTACTGCGCGTACATCATGCCCTCGCGGCCCTTGAGGTCCTGGCCGTTCCAGACCGCCTCGCGGAGGTTCTCGCTGGTCAGCTTGATCGCGCGGATCGCGTTGCCGAGGCTGGGCTCGAAGTTGAGCCGGGAGACGTACGGCTCCGAGGCGTGCGCGAGGACGTCGAACCCGCACTGGGCGGTGTAGTCGACCGGGCAGTCGTAGTAGAGCACCGGGTCGTCGATCGCCAGGGTGGTCACCGAGGCGTCGTCGAAGGCGACGTACTTGTGCGGGTTGTCGGGGTCCGTCGTGGTGTCGGTGATGACGTAGGCCCACGAGGTCTCCGAGCCGGTGCCGGCCGTGGTGGAGACCGCGATGTGGGGCGGGTTCTTCGGGTTCTCGGACATGTTGAAGCCCTCGAACTCGTTCACGTTGCGCCCGTCGTGGGCGACCGAGACGCGGGCGCCCTTGCAGGCGTCGTGCGACGAGCCGCCACCGATGGAGACGAAGGAGTCGCAGGCGTTCTCCTGGTAGAGCCCCACCGCGTCCATGACGTTGTAGTCCTTGGGGTTGGACTCGACCTTGTCGTAGATGACGACCTCGAGGCCGTGGTACTTCATCGACTCCGCGATCTTGTGGACGATGTCCGTCCCGCGCAGGCCCGAGGTCATGATCAGGGTCTTCTTGAAGCCCAGCTTGAGGGCCTCGGGGCCGATCATCTCGTGCGCGCCGGGGCCCATCAGGGCCCGCGGGAACGGGTGGAACTCCTTGATCGGGAACGGCTTGAGCAGCTCGTCTACTTGCATCGGTTCTCCTCCAGGAGGGGGCGCGGGCTGGTGGTGGTGCTGGGCGTGGACGCTAGGAGCGCGCGGCCCCGGGGAGTAGGTGGGGATCGCAAGACACTGCCGCTGACCAGGACCGCACCTGCCCGATCGGGCAGGTGGTGCCGTCGCGAGGGTGGGTGCCCGGTCGGTGCTGCGTTCCTAGCGTGGTCACGGACGGGGCCACCGGGGTCCCGCTCACCCCGAGGAGGACGCGCATGGAGCCGGACACCACTTCCATCGACAGGGGAGACGAGGCCGAGCTGACCAGCGACGCGCTGGTCGAAGAGGTCTCCATCGACGGCATGTGCGGGGTCTACTGACATGACCTCCGGGACGCAGCCGACCGAGACCGTCGCCCCGGGCGAGCCGTCCAGCAGCACGGCGGCACCGCTCGTCAGTCCGGAGGGGACCTGGGGCCTCTCGGGATCGGTCGCGCTGCGTCCCGAGCCGTTCGGCGCCCTCGCCTACGACTTCCACACCCGCCAGCTCAGCTTCCTCAAGACCCCGACCCTCGTCACCGTGGTCCGCGGCCTCGCCGACGCGCCGTCCGTGACCGAGGCGCTCGCCGCCGCCGGCGTGGCCGAGCGCGAGCGGATGGCGTACCTCGGGGCGCTGGAGACCCTCGCCCGCACGGGCATCATCAAGGAGCGCGCCGCATGACCGTCCTCGATCACCGGGCCCCCGAACGCCCGACCCTCGACGCCCAGGACCACGGCGCCCTCGAGCCCGTGCTGCCGCAGCGGCCCACCCCGAAGCAGAACCGGCTGGTCGACCAGTTCGAGCTCGGTCTCGACGCGCCCATCTGCCTGACGTGGGAGCTGACCTACGCCTGCAACCTGTCGTGCCTGCACTGCCTGTCGAGCTCCGGTCGCCGCGACCCCCGCGAGCTGACGACCGACGAGTGCAAGGCGCTCATCGACACCTTCGAGGCGATGCAGATCTTCTACGTCAACATCGGCGGCGGCGAGCCGACGGTGCGACCCGACTTCTGGGAGCTCCTCGACTACGCCGTGGACCACCACGTGGGCGTGAAGTTCTCCACCAACGGCTTCCGGATCACCCCCGAGCGGGCCGCGCGGCTCGCGGCGACCGACTACGTCGACGTCCAGATCTCCCTGGACGGCGCCACCCCCGAGGTCAACGACGCCGTCCGCGGCGTCGGCACCTACGACGCAGCGATGACCGCGATGGCCAACATGCAGGCCGCGGGCATGAAGGACTTCAAGCTCTCCGTGGTCTGCACCCGCCACAACATCTCCCAGCTCGACGAGTTCAAGGCGATCGCCGACCACTACGGCGCCCAGCTGCGGCTCACCCGCCTGCGTCCCTCGGGTCGCGGCGCCGACGTCTGGGACGAGCTGCACCCGCTGCCCGAGCAGCAGCGCGAGCTGTACGACTGGCTCGTCGCGAACGGCGAGGGCGTCCTGACCGGGGACTCCTTCTTCCACCTCGCGGCGTACGCCGAGCAGGACGGCACCGGCGGTCTGCCGGGCCTGAACCTGTGCGGCGCCGGCCGGGTGGTGTGCCTGGTCGACCCGATCGGGGACGTCTACGCCTGCCCGTTCGCGATCCACGACCGGTTCCTGGCCGGCAACGTCCGCGAGGGCCACGCCGACCCGCGCGGCGAGCACGTCGACGGCTTCGACGGGGTGTGGAAGCACTCCGAGCTGTTCGCCGACCTCCGCAGCCCGCAGACCGGCGGGGCCTGCACGCAGTGCTCGGCGTACGACGCGTGCCGGGGCGGGTGCATGGCCGCGAAGTTCTTCACCGGCCTCCCGCTCGACGGGCCCGACCCCGAGTGCGTGAAGGGCAACAGCGCCGAGGCGCTCGCCGCGGTCGACCGGACGACGCTGCCCGGTCAGTCGCAGGACCACTCGCACACCGGGACGGTCCGCAACGCGCCCAGCGGGATCGTGCCGCTCACCCTGATGCGGAGGAAGCCGACGAGCGCCTGCGACGAGAGTCCGCTGGCGGGCGTGTGAGCGCACCCGGCGGGCCCCCGCGGCACGTGCACCACGCGCTCGCCCAGCGGCGCTGGCCGCTGCTGGACGACGACCGCGGCACGTTGCTGCTGGTGCCCGTCGGGTCGACGGAGCAGCACGGTCCGCACCTGCCGCTGGGCACGGACACGATGGTCGCCGCCGCGGTCGCCCGGCTCGCGGCGGAGCGGCTGGTCGCCGAGGGCCGGGCGGTCGCCGTCGCACCGACGCTGTCGTACGGCGCGTCCGGCGAGCACGAGGACTTCCCCGGCACGGTGTCGATCGGGCACGAGGCGCTGTACCTGCTGCTCGTCGAGCTCGGCCGCTCGGCGTGCCGGTGGGCGCAGGGCGTGGTGTTCGTCAACGGCCACGGCGGCAACGTCCCGACCCTGAAGCGGGCCGTGGCCCTGCTGCGCCACGAGGGGAGGCCCGTCGCCTGGACGGGCTGCGGCGTGCCCGGCGGCGACGCCCACGCAGGGCGCACCGAGACCTCGATCCTGCGCCACCTCGCGCCCTGGTCGGTCCAGCCCGGCCTCGCCGAGCCCGGCGTGACGACGCCGGCGCGCGAGCTCATGGCCGAGCTCGTCGCCCGGGGCGTGCGGGCGGTGTCGCCGAACGGCGTGCTCGGCGACCCCACCGGCGCCACCGCCGAGGAGGGCCGGGGGATCGTGGAGTCGCTGGTCCGCCGGGTCGTCGGCGAGCTGGTCGACATCGACGTGGACGAGGACGGCCGCCTGCGCCCTGGCACGTCCCGCGCGCGGGCGACGGAGTCCGCCCCGTGACGACCGCCCCCCTCGACGTCCCGACCGGACGCCTGCCGGACGGGTTCGCCCTCCGGCTGTCCCGTCGTACGCGGGCCGCGGCGGCGGGCGACGGCCTGCTGCTGGTCGGCGGCACCGCCGGGACCGTGCTGCGCCTGACGCCCGCGGCCGTCGCTCGACTCGGGGGAGCGGGCGGTCGCGGGCTGGTCGTCCGCGACGCCGTGGACGCGACGCTGGCCCGCTCGCTGCTCGACGCCGGCCTGGCCGACCCGGTTCCCGGGTCCGGACCGCTCCGGCTGGGCGAGGCGGTGACCGTCGTCGTGCCGGCGTACGACGACGCGGACGGGGTCGCCGTCCTGCTCGCCGCGCTGCCGCCCGAGGTCGGCGTCGTGGTGGTCGACGACGCCTCCCCGGACGCGCTGGCGCTGCGCCGGGTGGTCGCCGCCCGACCCGGCGCGATCCTGCTGCGCCACCGGGCCAACCGCGGCCCGGCCGTCGCGCGCAACACCGGGCTCGCCGTCGTCCGGACCCCGGCGGTCTGCTTCTGCGACGCCGACGTCCGGCCCGAGGGCGGGGACGGCGGGGTGTGGCTGCGTCGGCTCCTGGCCCAGCTCGACGACCCGCGGGTCGGGCTCGTCGCGCCGCGGATCACGGCCGTCGCGCCCGGCGGCGGGCCCGAGGGTGGCGGGCGCGAGGGGTGGGTGGCGGCGTACGAGCGGGACCGCTCGTCGCTCGACCTGGGCGACCTCCCCGCCGGCGTCCGGCCGGGCTCGGCGGTGTCGTACCTGCCCAGCGCGTGCCTGGTGGCGCGGACCGAGGCGGTGCGCGGCGGGTTCGACCCCGACCTGCGCGTCGCGGAGGACGTCGACCTCGTCTGGCGCGCCGTCGCCGCCGGGTGGCGCGCCCGCTACGACCCCGAGGTCGCGGTCGCCCACCGCCACCGCACCGCCACCGGGGCCTGGCTGCGCCGCAAGGCCTACTACGGCACCGGCGCCGCGCTCCTCGCCGCCCGGCACGGGGACGCCGTCGCCCCCGCCGTGGTGGCGCCGTGGAGCGTCGCCCTCACCGTCGCCGTCCTCGCGCAGCGGCGGTGGTCGCCCCTGGCCGCCGCGGCCGTGCTCGCCGTGACCACCCACCGGATCGCCGGCAAGGTCCCCGCCGCCGACCACCCCCACCTCGTCGCCGCCCGCCTCGTCGGCTCCGGCGTGCGGGCCACGGCCCACCAGACCGCCGGGTCGATCACGAGGCACCACTGGCCGGTCGCGCTCGCGGCCTGCGCGGTGTCGCGGCGCGCCCGCCGGGTCGTCGTCCTCGCCGCCGTCGCGGAGGCGGTGGCCGACCACCGCCGTACGCGCGCGACCCAGGACGTCGTCCGCCACGGCCTCGCCCACCGCCTCGACGACCTCGCCTACGGCACCGGCGTCTGGCTCGGCGCCTGGCGCGCCCGCTCCCCCCGCGCCCTCCTGCCCCGCTGGACGTCCTGAGTCGGGTCGAGTCAAGCCGCCACGGCCGAGCTCGCGAGGCCGTGACGCGGCGCAGGTCGAGCGAGCGCGCGGCCGAGCTTGCGAGGCCGCGACCGCGGGTCGAGACCGGGTGAGAAGGACGATTCGTCCTGCCACTTTCGTGGGCTCGGGGTGCGCAGACGTGCCGACTCGGCGGTCCTGGGGTGCGCAGACGTGCCGCCTCGGCGAGCTACAGGAGCGCGAGGACGCTGGTGACGGCGACCCCGAGGACGAGGGTGAACACCCCGACGCCGAAGGCGAGCCCGCCGCCGAAGCCGGGCAGGTGGCCGGTACGGCGGAGCGCCCTCTCGGTCCGCTGCCAGCGCCACCATCCCTGGCCGACGCAGGTGGCGGCGAGGATCAGCAGCCACGCCGAGAGCAGGGTGCCGGTGACCCGGCCCAGGTCGAGGACGGGGGAGTGGACGGCGACCGCGCCGGCGACGAGCGCGAGCCCGGTGCGGACCCAGGCGAGGTAGGTGCGCTCGTTGGCCAGCGAGAAGCGGACGTCGGGGTCGACGCCGTCGTCGAACACGCCGTGGGGGAGTCGACGTCCGGGTTCCGTCACGTCCCCATCCTCGCGCACCGGCCCGCAGCCCGGCGACGGTCGCAAGCGTTACCGAACCGCGACCACAGGAAGCACAGGTTCCGACAGGATCCACACATCACCCGTCGAAAGGACCCCACCCCCGTGAGTCGTCTTGGTCCCCTGGCGGGCGGCAGCCTCGCGCTGCTGCTCACCGGCACCCTCGTCACCGGCGCCACCAGCGCCACCGCGGCTCCGGAGGACGGTGTCCGGGCCCCGGACAGCCGCTCCGCGGCGCCGTCCGCCCCCGCCCGCTCGGTCCGCACCTCCCCCGAGGCGACCGCCCGTGAGCTGGCCGCCACCTCGGACGTGCCGGCCCCGCCGTCCAGCTACCCGTCGCAGCCGCAGCTCAAGGTCTTCCCGGCGAACCCCGCCGACGCCTCGATCGCCCGCGGCGCCTTCCCGTACGACGAGATCGCGCCGCGCCTGCAGCGGGTCATGCGCAGCACGGACGCCGTGTCGACGCAGGTCGTCGGCCAGTCGACCCAGGGCCGTGACATCTACCTGGTCACGCTCACCGCTCCGGAGACCGCCGAGCAGACCGCCCAGCAGGCGCAGTGGCGCGAGGCCATCAAGGAGGACGCCGCCGCTGCGGCGTCCGACACGGCCCTGCAGGCCGGCTACAAGCTGCCGATCTGGTTCAACGGCAACATCCACGGCAACGAGTGGGAGGGCGCCGACATGACGCTCGACTACATCGACGAGGTCGTGGACGCCTACGAGTCCGGCGACCGCGCCGCGCTGAACCTGCTGCGCGGCAACCGCATGTACTTCACGGTCACCAACAACCCCGACGGTCGCGTCAACGGCACCCGCCAGACCGCCCTCGGTCTCGACCCCAACCGTGACTTCATCACCAACACCACGCCCGAGACGACGATCATCCGCGACCTCGCGGACGACATCCAGCCGCTGTTCTTCTCCGACCTGCACGGCTACACCGGCAACCTCCAGGTCGAGCCGACCGGCCCGCCGCACGGCGAGAACTACGACTACGACCTCTTCATCCCCCACGCCTACGAGTCGGCGCTGGAGATCGAGGACGCCGTCGTCGAGGCCGACATCGAGGGCAACCCGCTGACCTCCGCCGGCGGCATCCTCATCCCCTACCGCGACATCCCGTCCGGCTGGGACGACTGGCCGCCGATCTTCACCGCCCAGTACATGGCGTTCCAGGGTGCGGTGACCAGCACGGTCGAGCTGCCCCTGGGTCGCGGGACGACGCCGGTGCAGTACACGCCGGCCCAGCGCACCGCGATCAACAAGGAGGTCGGCGCGGTCGTCATGGACACGACCGTCGACTACTTCGCCGAGAAGGGCGACGAGCTCCTCGACAACCAGATCGAGACGTTCCGTCGCGGTGAGGCGGGCGAGCCGCTGGAGCCGATCCTGGACCCGACGACGGTCCCCGGCCCCACGCAGTGGCAGTCCGAGTGGGACGCCGACGGCGGTGAGGCGTACGCCGCCGACCTGCCCCGCGCGTACGTGATCGGCACCGGCGGCACGCAGCGCTCCGAGACCGACGCCGCCGCGCTCGTCGACTTCCTCGTCGCCCACGACATCGAGGTCTCGCGGGCCACCGCCGACTTCGACGTCGACGGCACGACGTACCCGGCCGGCTCCTACGTCGTCGACATGCACCAGCCGATGCGCGGCCTGGCCAACGCGCTGCTCGACGAGGGCAGCGACATCTCCGACCGCGTCGAGTCGATGTACGACGTCTCCGCCTGGGCCCCGGGCCTCATCTGGGGCGCCACGACCCGCCCCGTGGGCTCCACCACCGACGCGGACCTGCCCGTCGCGGTCGAGGCCGTCGACGGTGCCGCCCTCACCGGCTCGGTGCCGGCGGCCGGCGACTACCTGGGTCTGAAGCTGCTCGGCGGCGCCGAGCTGCGGGCCCTGAACGACGTGCTCGCCGCCGACGTCCCCGTGACGTGGCTGCCGTCCGGCACCGCGGTGCTCGGCGACGACCCCGCGTCGTACGCCGCCGCCGAGGCCGCCGCCGCGGAGCACCGGGTCACCTTCACCACCGTGGACCCCGCCGTCCTCGAGTCCGAGGGCGCCAAGGGGCTCGACGACCTGCGGATCGGCTACACCGGCACCGCCGACGACCGCCTGGCCCTGGGCCAGATGGGCTTCGACGACCTCACGCTGCTGACGGCCGCGGGCGTCACGGACGGCTCGATCGACCTGGGTGACCTGGACGTCCTCTACATCGGCGCGCCGCTCACCTTCACCGCCGACCAGACGGCCGGTGCGGACGCCGTCCGCGCCTTCCTCTCCGAGGGACGCGGCGTCGTCGGGCGCGGCTCGGCCGCCGCGACGTTCGCCACCACCTACGGGCTGCTGACCGCGACCTCGGTCGTGGGCAACAGCGAGGGCACGGGCATCGTCGACATCGAGACGCCCGAGGGCAGCCTCCTCGAGCCGGTCGCCCAGGCGTACGGCCTGATCGTCCCCGCGACCTGGTTCACCAACCTGGGCGTGAACACCGACGTCGAGGCGCGGTACGGCGCCGGCAACCCGCTGGTCTCCGGCCACTGGGACACCACCGACCCGCGTGGTCTCCCCGCTCTCGGCCCGGACGCCGCCGCCGGCAAGGCGGCCGTGATCTCGGGGACCACCCGCCGCGGCGCCAACGCCATGGTGTTCGGCACGACGCCGACGTTCCGCACCTACACGCGGGGCGCCTACAGCCAGCTCGGCCACGGGCTGCTGTGGGCCGCCGGGAGCGTCGAGGGCGTCCAGCCCCCGACCGACCCGGAGCCCCCGGTCGAGCCGACCACACCGGAGCTCGGGATGACGCTCGAGCGGAACCCGATCAGGGTCGGCCAGAAGCCCCGCGCGCTGGTCGAGCTGGACCTCGGTGACGCCGACGTCGAGCAGGTGACGCTGCAGGTCCGCAAGGCCGGGACGGTCATCGCGACCCGCACGGTCAGCCGCGACGGCTCGTTCGTCGTGGGCCTGCCGAAGCAGCCGGCCGGCAAGCACCGCATCCGCGCGGTGGTCCTGCCGACCGAGACCACGACGCGGGCGAACAGCCCGCTGCGGATCCTCCGGGTGACGCGCAACTAGGGACCCGCAGCCAGCAGGACCCAGCAGGACCCAGCAGGACCCAGCAGGACCCAGCAGGACCCAGCAGGACCCAGCAGGACCCAGCAGGACCGGGCAGGACCGGGGCGGTCCGGTGCCACGTGCACCGGGCCGCCCCGGCTGCGTGTGACGGCCGCGCGCGACGGGCGCGTGTGACGGGCGCGCCCCGTCCGGGCGCGGGAGGCGACAGCGAGGGCTCCGACGCCGTTAGGCTGGCGAGCGCCCGTCCGGGGCCGGTGAGCCCCTGACACCCCCTCGACCCCAGGAGCACCACGTGGCAGCCATCGAAGCCGTCGGAGCCCGCGAGATCCTCGACTCCCGCGGCAACCCCACCGTCGAGGTGGAGGTCCAGCTCGAGGACGGCGCGTTCGGTCGCGCCGCGGTGCCCAGCGGCGCCTCCACGGGGGCCTTCGAGGCGGTGGAGCTCCGCGACGGTGGCGACCGCTATCTCGGCAAGGGCGTCCGCAAGGCCGTGGACGGCGTGAACGACACCCTGGCCGCCGCGGTCGAGGGCCTCGAGGCCGACGACCAGCGCCTGGTCGACCAGGTGATGATCCAGCTCGACGCGACGCCCAACAAGGCGACGTACGGCGCCAACGCGATCCTCGGTGTCTCCCTCGCCGTGGCCAAGGCCGCCGCGGAGTCCGCGCAGCTCCCGCTGTACCGCTACGTCGGCGGGCCCAACGCCCACGTGCTGCCGGTGCCGATGATGAACATCCTCAACGGCGGGGCCCACGCCGACACCAACGTCGACGTCCAGGAGTTCATGATCGCGCCGATCGGCGCCGCGTCGTTCTCCGAGGCCGTCCAGCAGGGCGCCGAGGTCTACCACGCGCTCAAGTCGGTGCTGAAGAAGAAGGGCCTCGCCACCGGTGTCGGCGACGAGGGCGGCTTCGCCCCCGACCTGAAGTCCAACCGGGCCGCGCTCGACCTGATCGCCGACGCGGTCAAGGCCGCGGGCCTGACGCTCGGCACGGACGTCGCGCTGGCGCTCGACGTCGCGGCCACCGAGTTCTGCGAGAAGGGCAAGTACACCTTCGAGGGCAAGAAGCGCACCGCCGCCCAGATGACCGACTACTACGCCGAGCTCGCCGCGGCGTACCCGATCGTGAGCATCGAGGACCCGCTCGACGAGGACGACTGGGAGGGCTGGAAGGCCATCACCGACCTCATCGGCGACAAGGTCCAGATCGTCGGCGACGACCTGTTCGTCACCAACCCCGAGCGGCTGCGCCGCGGCATCGAGGGCGGCCAGGCCAACGCGCTGCTGGTCAAGGTCAACCAGATCGGGTCGCTGACCGAGACCCTCGACGCCGTCGACCTCGCGCACCGCTCCGGCTACCGCTGCATGATGAGCCACCGCTCCGGCGAGACCGAGGACGTCACCATCGCCGACCTCGCGGTCGCCACCAACTGCGGCCAGATCAAGTCCGGCGCCCCGGCGCGCTCCGACCGGGTCGCGAAGTACAACCAGTTGCTGCGCATCGAGTCCGAGCTCGGCGACGCGGCCCGGTACGCCGGTGCCGCGGCCTTCCCGCGCGCGGCCCGCTGAGCGCAGCAGGCGGACGACGATGACGACGACGCGGCGGCCGGGACCCCCGGGGACCGGCCGCACCGAGCGGCCCCGGGTGACCGGGCGGGGAGCCGTCCTCGCGCTGGTCCTCGCCGTCCTCGTCGTCTCCTACGCCTCGTCGCTGCGCGCCTACCTGGTGCAGCGCGAGCACATCGCCGACGTGAAGGCCGAGATCCTCCAGCGCCAGGACGCGATCACCGCCCTCGAGCGGGAGCAGCGCCGCTGGGAGGACCCGGTCTACCTGGCCTCCCAGGCGCGGGCCCGGTTCGGCTACCTGATGCCCGGCGAGACCGGGTTCCAGGTGCTCGACGAGGACGGCGAGCCGCTCGGCGCCGGCAACGGACTGCCGGACGTCGAGCCGGAGCCCGAGCGACCGACCGCCTGGTGGGAGACCGCCTGGGAGTCCGTCGAGATCGCCGGACGCCCGGAGCGGCTCGAGGAGAAGGAGCCGGCCGAGCAGATCGGGCCCGGGTCCGGCCGGTGACCGCCGAGGAGCACGAGGCCGCGAGCGAGCAGGACCTGGCCGCCGTACGACGCCAGCTCGGCCGCCCCGCGCGCGGCGTGCACGCCGTGGGTCACCGCTGCGGGTGCGGCCTGCCCGACGTCGTCACCACCGAGCCGCGACTGCCCGACGGCACCCCGTTCCCCACCACCTTCTACCTGACCTGCCCGCGGGTGGCCTCGCTGATCGGCACCCTCGAGGGCACGGGCCAGATGGCCGGCATGCAGGAGCGGCTCGCCACCGACCCCGACCTCGCGGCGGCGTACGCGGCGGCGCACGAGCGCTACCTCGCCGCCCGGGCCGCGATCGAGGCGGAGGTCGGCGAGGTTCCGGAGATCGCCGGTGTCTCCGCCGGCGGGATGCCCAGTCGCGTCAAGTGCCTCCACTCGCTCGCCGCGCAGTCGCTGGCCCAGGGCCCCGGGGTCAACCCGCTGGGCGACGAGACCCTCGAGCGGCTGGGGCAGTGGTGGGCCGACGGACCGTGTGTCGGCCTCGAGGAGCCCGCCGGTCCCGCGTCCGGATGAGGGTCGCGGCCGTCGACTGCGGCACCAACACCGTCCGCCTGCTGGTGCTCGACGACGCTGGCGAGGTCGTCCTCCGCGTGGGCCGCATCGTGCGGCTCGGCGAGGGCGTCGACGCCACCGGGCGCCTCGCGCCGTCCGCCCTGGACCGGCTCCTCGCCGCCCTCGACGAGTACGCCGCGGTGCTGGCCGACGCCGGTGTCGACCGGGTCCGCTTCTGCGCCACCTCGGCGGTGCGCGACGCCGCCGGGCCCGAGGACCGGGCGCGTCTCGCCGACGGTGTCCGCGCCCGGCTGGGCGTCGAGCCGGAGGTGCTGAGCGGTGACGAGGAGGCCGCGCTGACGTTCGCCGGCGCGGTCGCCGGCGTGCCCGCCGACACGCCAGGTCCCGTCCTTGTGGTCGACATCGGGGGCGGGTCGACCGAGCTGGTCCTCGGCGAGGCCGGCGGGGCGACCGGACCGGCAGGGCCGCAGGTCCTCGCCGCCCACAGCGCCGACGTCGGCGCCGTCCGCCTCGCCGAGCGTCACCTCCACCACGACCCGCCCACGCCCGAGGAGCTCGTGGCCTGCGCCCGCGACGTCGACGCCGCCCTCGACGCCGCTCTCGACGCCTCCGGGGTCGACCTGGCCGCGGCGCGCACCGTCGTCGGGGTGGCGGGCACCGTCCTGACCCTCGCCGCCGGCCTGCACGGGGTGGGCGACCTCGCCGCGGCGGACGGCCTCGCCTGCGACGTCGACGCCGTCAGGGACCTCGTCGCCAGGCTGGCGGCCATGACCACCGAGCAGCGGGTCGCGACGGGTTGGGTCGACCCCGGCCGCGCCGACGTCCTGCCGGCCGGGGGTGTCGTGCTGGAACGGGTACTGGCGCGCATCAGGACGTCGGAGGTCCTCGCGTCGGTGGGCGACGTCCTCGACGGGATCGCCGACGGCCTGCGCCAGTGAGATGACGGGCGCCCACCACTAGGGTTGGGCGACCACCACGAGGGAAAGGACCCCCATGAGCAAGCTGACGATGCTCGCCGCCTTCGGGGCGGGGTACGTGCTCGGCGCCAAGGCCGGACGGGACCGCTACGAGGAGATCCTCGCCGCCGCCGGGAAGGTCCGGAGCAACCCGCAGGTCCAGCGCGCCACCGAGCAGGTGACCGAGACCGTGAAGGAGCAGGCGCCGGTCGTGGCCGACAAGGTCAAGGAGACCGCCGCGCAGGCTGCCGGCAAGGTCCAGGAGACCGCGTCGCAGGCCGCGGACACGGTGCAGGAGAAGGCCGACGAGGTCCGCTCCGACTCCTCGGGCTCCTCCGACTCGCCGACGCCGAACTTCAACGCCCAGCCCCCGGCCGGGCCGCCGCCGGCCTCCTGAGCACCACCCCAGGACCGCACGAAGGACTGCCGCACCCCCTGACGGGGGTGCGGTTCGTCTCTCCGGTCCCACCCGGCACCGGGTGGCCCGGCGACCTCGCCGACGACGCCACCCCCGTGGCCCGCACCCCCGCCGCCGTACGACGGGTGGCCGCCGCCGCCGTCCGCACCGGAGGAGCCGCCGGCCTGGCGGACCTCGACGCCGCCGCCACCGTCTGCCGCGCGTGCCCGCGCCTCGTCGACTGGCGCGAGGAGGTCGCCGCGACCAAGCGGGCGTCGTACGTCGACGAGCCCTACTTCGGGCGGCCGCTCGCCGGCATGGGCCCCCTCGACGCCCGGATCGTCGTCGTCGGGCTCGCCCCCGCCGCCCAGGGCGGCAACCGGACGGGCCGCATCTTCACCGGCGACCGGTCCGCCGACTGGCTCCACGCCGCACTGCACCGCAGCGGGATGGCCACGCAGGCCACCAGCCTCCACGCCGGCGACGGCCAGGAGCTGCTCGGCGTCCGCATGACGATGGGCGTCCGCTGCGCCCCGCCGGCCAACAAGCCGACCACCGCCGAGCGCGACACCTGCGCTCCGTGGATCACCGCCGAGCTGCGGCTGATGCCCGCGGTGCGGGTCGTCGTCGCGCTCGGCTCCTTCGGCTGGGACGTCGCCCTGCGCACCCTGCGCGACCTCGGCCACGAGGTGCCCCGCCCCCGGCCGCGGTTCGGCCATGCCGCCGAGGCCCTGCTGCCGGCGCCCCGTGCCGGGTCCGGGGACGGCCGCCCCGACGTCCTGCTGGTCGGCTGCTTCCACCCCAGCCAGCAGAACACCTTCACCGGCCGGCTCACCGAACAGATGCTCGACGCCGTCCTCGCCCGCGCCCGGGAGGTCGCCGGCCCGTGACGGATGTCAGGGGCAGGACGTGACGCCTGCTCCGGGCGATCGGGCCGCGGCAGGGCCAGAGTCGGGGCATGCACACGACAGGGCACACCCCCGGCCGCAGCGCGGCCGACACCACCGGCGGGGCCGCGATCGAGCTGGTCGGCCTCGAGAAGACCTTCCGCACCCGCGACGGTGACGTCCTCGCCGTCCGCGGCATCGACCTCACCGTGGACGCCGGCGAGGTGGTCGCGGTCCTCGGCCCCAACGGGGCCGGCAAGACCACGACCCTCGACATGGTGCTCGGGCTCACCGAGCCGACCGGCGGCACCGCCCGGGTGTTCGGGCAGCGCCCCCGGGAGGCCGTGACGGCCGGCCGCGTGGCGGCCGTGCTGCAGACCGGCGGCCTGCTGCGCGACCTCACCGTCGCCGAGACGGTCCGCCTCGTCGCGTCGACGTACGCCGCTCCGTCGCCCGTCGACGAGGTGCTCGAGCGGGCGGGCATCGCCCACCTCGGCGCGCGGCTGGTCTCGAAGTGCTCCGGCGGCGAGCAGCAGCGGCTGCGCTTCGCGCTGGCGCTGCTGCCCGACCCCGACCTGCTCGTCCTGGACGAGCCCACCGCGGGCATGGACGTCACCGCCCGCCGTGAGTTCTGGGACGCGATGCACGCCGAGGCCGCAGCCGGCCGCACCGTCGTCTTCGCCACCCACTACCTGTCCGAGGCCGACACGTTCGCCGACCGCATCGTCGTGATCGGCGCCGGCCGGGTGCTCGCCGACGGCACCACGGCCGAGATCCGCAGCCGCGTCGCCGGGCGCGCCGTCAGCGTCGACGCCCCCGCGGACCCCGCGGCCCGCGAGCGGCTCGTGGCCGTCGCGCGGTCGCTGCCCGGTGTCGCCGCGGCCGAGGTCACCGGCGGACGGCTCCACGTCACGGGCACCGACTCCGACGCCGTCGCCCGGGCGCTGCTCGTCGACCACGGGGCCCACGGCCTCGAGGTCGTCGCCGGCTCCCTCGACGACGCCTTCGCCACCCTCACCCGGCCCGAGACCCGGCCCGAGAACCGGACCACCTCCGACGAGACGGAGCAGACCCGATGAACACCACCTACCTGGGCCTCGAGCTCAAGCGCTTCGCCCGCGACCGCGTGACGCTGTTCTTCGTCGCGATCCTGCCGGCGTTCTTCTACCTGATCTTCGGCGTGGCGCAGGACTTCGGGTCCGAGTCGGCCGGCAACGGCAACGTCGCGCTCTACATCATGGTCTCGATGGCGGCGTACGGCGCGGTCACGGCCACCACGGGGATCGGCGGCGCCGCGGCCGTCGAGCGGATGCAGGGCTGGGGCCGTCAGCTGGGCCTCACCCCGCTGCGCGACTCCGGGTACGTCGCGGTCAAGGCGACGCTCGCGGTCCTGGTCGCGCTCATCCCCGTCAGCGTCATCGCCGTCCTCGGCATCCTCACCGGCGCCGCGGGCACGGCCGCGGCCTGGGGCCTGAGCCTGCTCGGGGTCCTCGCCGGCGCCTGGGTGTTCGCCCTGTTCGGCCTCGTCGTCGGCCTGGCGTTCCGCACGGAGGGCGCCGTCAACGCGATCGGCGGGATCGTCGTCGTCCTCGGCTTCCTCGGCAACATCTTCATCCCGCTGTCGGGGACCCTGCTCGACATCGCCCGCTTCACGCCCCTCTACGGCTACGTCTCGCTGGTGCGCTACCCGATCACCGAGGGGGCGCTGCCCGACAGCTCCGGCGGCACGGCCGCGGTCGACCCGCTCTGGCTGCCGCTGCTAAACCTGGGCGCGTGGGCACTGATCCTGGGACTGCTGGCGACGTGGCTGGTCCGCCGCGGACGCGGTCGTCAGTGAGCGTGCCTGCCCCGTCGGCCCCGTCCGTCGCGGCGCCCGCCGCCGCCCCGGACCCCTCCGAGCGCTGGGGGATCCTCTACGCGAGCGTCTGGCTGGCGTTCCTGATCTTCCCGGTCGTGGACGCCGTCCAGCTCGACGCCCCGCTGTGGGTGCGCTCGACCGTGCTGCTCGGGGTCGCGGTGTTCGCGGCGGTGTACGTCGCGGCCTGGGTCGGCGAGCACCGGCGGCCCGAGGACACGCAGCGTCGTACGCCGTGGTTCGCGCTGGGCCTGCTGGCGCTGTGGGCCGCGGTCACCACCCAGCTCGGCTCGACCGCGATGGGGATGCTCGTCTTCGTCGTGGTGCTGTGCTGCCTGCTCGGCACGCAGCGGGTGGCCGTGGCGTCGGTCGTCGGCGTCCCCGCCCTGGCCGGCCTGACGTGGTGGCTGGTGGGCGACCTCGCCGCGGCGTTCCTGTTCGCGCTGGTCGTGATGATGACGGTCGTCAGCGTCGTCCTGCGGGGCATGGAGCAGCAGCGCGAGCTGCGGCAGGCGGTCCAGGAGGAGGCGGCGATCGCGACCGAGCGGGAACGGGTGGCGCGCGACGTCCACGACGTCCTCGGGCACAGCCTGACCGTCATCACGACGAAGGCGGAGCTCGCCCAGCGGCTGCTCGAGAAGGACACGCCTGAGACCCGGGAGCGGGCCGTCGCCGAGCTCGCGGACGTCCAGTCGCTCGGCCGGGAGGCGCTGGCCGAGGTGCGCGCCACCGTCGCCGGGCTCCGGATCGCCCGCCTCGGTGACGAGCTCGCCGGCGCCGACCGCGCCCTGGCCGCCGCCGGGGTCGAGGCCGAGGTGCCCACCGACGTCGCCGTCGTCGACCCGCGCCGTCGCCTCGTCCTGGCGTGGGTGCTGCGGGAGGCCGTGACGAACGTCGTCCGCCACGCCGGGGCCACCCGTTGCGTCGTCGAGCTGGGACAGCACTCCCTGGTCGTCCGCGACGACGGCCGCGGCCTCGGGCACGCCGGCCACGGCAACGGCCTGCGGGGCGTCGCCGAGCGGGTCCGGGCCGCCGGGGGAGTCCTCGAGGTCACCGACACCGCCCCGGGCACCCGGCTGGAGGTGTCGTGGCCGTGAGCACGATCCGCCTGCTCCTCGCCGACGACCAGGCGCTGGTCCGCGGTGCCCTCGCCGCCCTGCTCGACCTCGAGGCGGACCTCGAGGTGGTCGCGCAGGTCGGACGCGGCGACGAGGTCGTCGGCGCCGCCCGCGCCGCCGGGGTCGACGTGTGCCTGCTGGACATCGAGATGCCCGGCGCCGACGGGCTCGAGGCCGCCGCCGCGGTGAGACGCGAGCTCCCCGGCGTCCGGACCCTGGTGGTCACCACCTTCGGCCGCCCCGGCTACCTGCGCCGCGCGATGGAGGCCGGGGCGTCGGGGTTCGTCGTCAAGGACACCCCGGCCGCCGAGCTGGCCGACGCCGTACGACGGGTCCACGCCGGGCTCCGCGTCGTCGACCCCACGCTGGCCGCGGAGTCGCTGGTCGGGGGAGCGAGCCCGCTCACCGCCCGCGAGGCCGACGTCCTCCGCGAGGCCCTCACCGGCGCCACCGTCGCCCGGATCGCCGCCGCCGTCCACCTCTCGCCCGGGACCGTCCGCAACCACCTGTCGTCCGCCATCGGCAAGACCGGCACCGCCACCCGGGCCGAGGCCGCCCGCACCGCCCGCGAGCAGGGCTGGATCTGAGCCGAGTCGGCCCGGACGCACGCCGTGGGGGTGTCGAGTCGGCCCGGGCGCACGTCGTGGGGGCGTCGAGTCGGCCCGGGCGCACGCTGTGGGGGCGTCGAGTCGGCCCGGGCGCACGTCGTGGGGGCGTCGAGTCGGCCCGGGCGCACGTCGTGGGGGCGTCGAGTCGGCCCGGGCGCACGCCGTGGGGGCGTCGAGTCGGCCCGGGCGCACACGCGGCGCGGGTGTCGGTCCGGTGCTCGTTAGCGTGCTGCCCACGCCCCCGTGCCCCAACCGGCAGAGGGAGTCGCCTTAAAAGCGATCAGTTCTGGGTTCGAGTCCCAGCGGGGGCACTGCTCCACCGCGACGTTCGGGCCGACTCGGCGTGCGGGAGAGGGACGTTCGGGCCGCCTCGGCGTGCGGGAGGGGGACGTTCGGGCCGACTCGGCGTCCGGGAGGGGTACGTCCGGGCCGACTCGGCGTGCGGGAGGGGGACGTCCGGGCCGACTCGGCGTCCGGGAGGGGTACGTCCGGGCCGACTCGGCGTTCTGGAGGGGTCCGTTCGGGCCGACTCGGCTGTCGCCCGTGTCACACCGCCCCGCGGCCCCGCGGGGGCCGGTGAGGGAACGAACCGACCCTCTTCCTCGTTGTTTCCTGTGAGACCCCGATACCCTGGGTTCTCGGCGAGCCGCCACCGCAGGCGGCCACCCCCCAGCCTCGAGGAGAGACTGATGAGAAGCAGCAATCCGGTGTTCAACCGCTCCGCCGAGTTCAACGGGCAGCGCGGTGGACAGGGCGCCGGAGCCCCGTACGGCGGCTACGCGCAGCCCGGGCAGTACGGCCAGTACGGCCAGGGCGACCCGTCCCAGTGGGACGTCGCGCAGGGCGGTCACGGCGCCGGCTACAAGTCCACCCCCATGACGATCGACTCGGTCGTCCAGAAGACCGCCATCTCGCTCGGCATCGTCATCGTCGTCGCCCTGGCGACGTGGATCATCACGCCCCCGATCACCGACCAGCAGACGCTGGCGACGGTGTCGGGCATCGCGGGCTTCGGTGCGATCGCCGCCTTCGTCCTGTCGATGGTCAACTCGTTCAAGCGGGTCGTCAGCCCCGCCCTGGTCATGGCCTTCGCCGTGTTCGAGGGCATCGCGCTGGGCGCGCTGAGCAAGTCGTTCGACGTCATGTTCGGCACGGGCGTCGTGAGCGGCGCCGTCTTCGGCACGTTCGCCGCGTTCGCCGGCACGCTCACCGCCTACAAGGTCCTGAACATCAAGGTGGGCGACAAGTTCCGCAAGGGCGTCGTCGCCGCCGCGTTCGGGATGATCGGCCTGATGCTGCTGTCGTTCGTGCTCAGCCTCTTCGGCGTGCAGACCGGCCTGTTCGGCTTCGGCGCGCTGGGCCTGCTGACCGCCGTCGCCGGCCTCGTGCTCGGTGTGTTCTTCCTGATCCTCGACTTCGACTTCGTGGAGAAGGGCGTCGCCGCCGGTCTCGACGAGCGCGAGTCGTGGCGCGCCGCGTTCGGCCTGACCGTCAGCCTGGTCTGGATCTACATCAACCTGCTGCGCATCCTGGCGATCTTCAGCCAGGACTGACCCGCACGCACCTCACGCACGAGGCCCCGGTCGTACGACGGCCGGGGCCTCGTCGCGTCAGGACGGGACGTGCTCGGCGGACTCGCTGGCCTGCGGGCCCTCGGCCGCCTCCTGCGGACGACGGCGCCGGTGCCGCAGCTCCACCCAGCGGCCGCGGACACCGAGGCGGTCGCCCCGGACCTCCGTGCCGCCGAGCTCCGTGCCCGGCTGCCGTACGGCGGCCACCGCGGCCCGCGCGACCGGCATCACGGCCTCGCCGCGCAGGGCCTCGAGGTGCTCCTCGTCGTCGGGCTCGAGGCCGAGCGCCGCCAGCACCGACGGCAGCATCACCGCGACCAGCGAGCGGTAGCCGTCGGCGGAGGGATGGAACTGGTCGGGCCCGAACAGGATCGCCGGCGCCGCCTCGAACTCGGGGCCGAGGATCGACCCCACCGACACGGTGCGCCCGCCGGCCTCGACCACGGCGATCGTCTGAGCGGCGGCCAGCCGGCGCGACCAGGTGCGGGCGACCTGCTTGAGCGGGGGAGCGATCGGCTTCAGCGTCCCGAGGTCGGGGCACGTGCCGACGACGACCTCGACGCCGGCGTCGCGCAGCCGCCGTACCTGCTCGGAGAGGTGGCGCACCGACTCCTTCGGCAGCACGGTGTGGGTGACGTCGTTCGCGCCGACGAGGATCACGGCGACGTCGGGCTCGATCAGGAGCGCGGAGTCGACCTGGGGCGAGATCTCGCTCGTCTGGGCGCCGACGACGGCGAACGACCGGAGGTAGACGCGTCGCCCGGTGCGCTGCGACAGCCCGGAGGCCAGGGCGGCGCCCGGGGTGTCCTCCACGGTCGCGACGCCGTACCCGGCCGCGCTGGAGTCCCCGATCAGCGCCACCCGGTGCGCCGGACCCGGGCGGCCACGGCCGTACCACCCGGTGGCGTCGGGGACGGGCTCCTCGAGGCGGACGCCGATGATGCGGCGCGCGACCTTGGCCTCGACCCGCAGCAGGCCGTACAGACCGGCGCCCACGGCGGTCATCCCGCCCCCTCCGAGGGCGGCGGCCGACGCGAGCTTCCTGGCGGCTCCGGCTCTCCCCACACCGGGGACTCTAGTGAGCGTCTGTGAACAGCAGGGGACGCCCTAGGGTCGGGGTATGCAGTACGTCGACTCCGTCCTCGACCTCATCGGCGACACGCCCCTCGTGCGGTTGCGCCGTGTCCTCCACGCACCCGGGTCCTCGGGGGACCAGGACCTGCCGCTGGTGCTCGCGAAGGTCGAGTACATGAACCCCGGCGGCTCGGTGAAGGACCGCATCGCCACCCGCATGGTCGACGCGGCCGAGGCCGAGGGCCTGCTGCAGCCGGGCGGCACGATCGTCGAGCCGACGTCCGGCAACACCGGCGTGGGTCTCGCGATGGTCGCGCAGGAGCGCGGCTACCACTGCGTCTTCGTGTGCCCCGACAAGGTGAGCGAGGACAAGCGCAACGTCCTCCGCGCGTACGGCGCCGAGGTCGTGGTCTGCCCGACGGCCGTCGCGCCGGAGCACCCGGACTCCTACTACAACGTCTCCGACCGGCTCGCCGCCCAGCCGGGCGCCTGGAAGCCCGACCAGTACTCCAACCCCCACAACCCGCGGTCGCACTACGAGACCACGGGCCCGGAGATCTGGGCGCAGACCGAGGGCCGGATCACCCACTTCGTCGCCGGCGTCGGCACCGGCGGCACCATCTCCGGCGTCGGGCGCTACCTCAAGGAGCAGAACCCCGACGTCCAGGTGATCGGCGCCGACCCGGTCGGCTCGGTCTACTCCGGAGGCACCGGTCGCCCGTACCTGGTCGAGGGCGTCGGCGAGGACTTCTGGCCCGATACCTACGACCGCACCGTCGCCGACCGGATCATCGCCGTCTCCGACGCGGACTCGTTCGCCTTCACCCGCCGCATGGCCCGTGAGGAGGCGCTGCTCGTCGGCGGCTCGTGCGGGATGGCGGCGTACGCCGCGGTGCAGCTCGCCCACGAGCTCGCCGAGGAGGGACGGACGGACGCCGTCGTCGTCGTCCTGCTGCCGGACTCCGGCAAGGGCTACCTCGGCAAGGTCTTCTCCGAGGAGTGGCTGAGCCGCTTCGGCTTCGCCACCGGTGAGGGCACCCACGCCGGGCGCACCGTCGAGGACGTGCTCCGCCGCAAGGACGGGCGCCTGCCCGACCTCGTCCACACCCACCCCGCGGAGACCATCGCCGAGGCCGTCGGGATCCTGCGCGAGTACGGCGTCTCCCAGATGCCCGTCGTCCGCGCCGAGCCGCCCGTGGTCGCCGCCGAGGTCGCCGGGTCGGTCTCGGACCGGGACCTCCTCGACGCCCTCTTCGCCGGCACCGCCCGCCTCACCGACCGCGTCGAGGACCACATGTCCGCGCCGCTGCCGACCATCAGCGTCAGCGCCCCCTCCGAGGACGCCGTCGTCGCCCTGGAGGCCGCCGACGCGCTCCTCGTCCTCGCCGACGGCAGCCCCGTCGGCGTCCTCACCCGTCAGGACCTGCTGGACCAGCTCGGCACCGCGTAACGCCGAGTCGGCACGTCTGCGCAGCTGCAGGGCGTCGAGTCGGCACGTCTGCGCAGGTGCGTGCTTGTGGGGTGCGCAGACGTGCCGACTCGAGCCCTCTGAGGTGCGCAGATGTGCCGACTCGGCCTAGGGGTGCAGGGCGGTGGCGAGCTCCTCGATCCCGTCGACGAGGCGGGGGCCGGGGCGGACCCAGTGGGCGTCGGCGTCGACGGGGTGCAGCGCCACGTGCGCGGGCAGGAGGCCCTCGGCGCGGATGCGGTCGGCCATGGCGGTGGTGGCGGGCAGGTCGTAGCCGCAGGCGGCCACCACGACGACGTCCGGCTCGGTGGCGGCGATCGCCTCCCAGGTGGTCCGCACCGACCGCTCGCCGACGCCGCCCAGCACGTTCTCGCCGCCCGCGGCCGTGACCATCTCGGGCACCCAGTGCCCCGGCGCGTACGGCGGGTCCGGCCACTCCAGCACGGCGACCCGCGGCCGGGGCCGGTCGGCGACCCGCGCCGCGACGGCGTCCAACCGCGCCCGGAGGTCCGCGACGACGACCTCGGCCTCCTCGGGCCGCCCGACCGCGCGGCCGATCCGCAGCACCGACTCCCACACCTCGGCGAGCGTGTGGGGGTCGACGGTGAGCACGTCCGCCGTGGACCCGAGGTGCGCGAGCGCACCCGACACCGTGTCGACGTCGATCGCGCACACCGCGCACAGGTCCTGGGTGAGCACCAGGTCGGCGCCGAGGTCGGCGAGCGCGCCGGCGTCCAGGTGGTACAGGTCCTCCCCGCGCCGCGACGCCGCCGCGACCCACGCGTCGATCCCCGCCGGGTCCAGCCCCTCGGGCATCGTCGAGGTCGACACCACGCGCCGGGACCGGGCCTCCGGCGGGTGGTCGCACTCGAAGGTCACCCCGACGACGTCGTCAGCGGCCCCGAGGGCGAAGAGGATCTCGGTGGTCGAGGGCAGCAGGGAGCAGATCCGCACGCCCCCATCATCACCCTCCCCGGTCATCGGCGGCCGCCCCCGGGTGAGACGGTGACGGGCGTGAGCCTGCTCGCCGGACCGGAGATCTCGCTGACGGTCCTGGCGCTGCTCGTGCTGGCCGCGGCCACGGCGGGGTTCGTGGACGCCGTGGTCGGCGGCGGCGGCCTCATCCAGCTGCCGGCGCTGCTCGTCGCGCTCCCCGGGTCCGCGACGGTCGAGATCCTGGCGACCAACAAGCTCGCCTCCGCGATGGGCGTCAGCGTCAGCTCGGCGACGTACTACCGCCGCGTGCGACCCGACCCGAAGGTCTTCGGCCCGATGATGGCGGTGGCGTTCGCGGGTGCGGCGGCGGGCTCGCTGACCGCGTTCCTCATCCCGCGCGGCGCCTTCGACCCGATCGTGCTCGTCGTCCTGCTGCTCGTCGGGGCCTGGGTGCTGCTGCGTCCCGACGTCGGCGCCGAGACGGCGCTGCGCCACTCCGCGGGCCGCCACACCGTGCTGGCGATGCTCCTCGGCGCGGGGATCGGGTTCTACGACGGCGTCCTCGGGCCCGGCACCGGCTCGTTCCTCGTCGTCGGCCTGGTGACGCTCGGCTACAGCTTCCTCGACGCCTCGGCCAACGCCCGCCTCGCGAACCTCGCGACCAACGTCGCCTCCCTGGTGGTCTTCGTCCCGCAGGGCGCGGTCCTGTGGGGGGTCGGCCTGGCGATGGGCGTGGGCAACGTCCTCGGCGCGTACGTCGGCGCCCGCGTCGCCGTCGCCCGCGGGGCGTCGTTCGTGCGGGCCTTCTTCGTCCTGGTCGTCGCGGCCTTCGCGGTCCGGATCGGCGGGGACGTCCTCGGCCTCTGGGGTTGACGGACCCGCGGGTCGGGGCCAGGATGCCCCGCCACCGTGCGCGCAGGACTACCGTTCTCCCGTGGCCAAGGTGTCGGACGTCCTGGATCGTTTCCAGCGACGATTCAAGCCGATCTCGATGCCGCTGGCGACGATCTACAAGTACTTCGACGACCAGGGCAACTACCTCGCCGCCATCATCACCTTCTACGCCTTCCTGGCGATCTTCCCGGTGCTGCTGCTGGCGACGTCGATCCTCGGCTACGTCCTGCAGGGCAGCCCCGAGCTCCAGGGGATGATCCTCGACTCGGCGCTCAGCAACTTCCCGATCGTGGGGGAGCAGCTCGGCCGCCCCGAGGGCCTCCAGGGCTCCTTCGCGGGCATCGTCATCGGTGTCCTGACCGCGCTGTACGGCGCCTCCGGGCTCGGCCAGGCCATCCAGAACGCCATGAACGTCGCCTGGTCGGTGCCGCGCAACAGCCGGCCGAACCCGTTCCTGCTCCGCTTCAAGAGCCTGGTCCTCCTGCTGACCGCGGGCCTGGCGGTGCTGGCGCTGACGGTCGTCTCCGCGATCGGCAGCTCGACCGAGGTCTTCGGCGGTGCCGTCGACGGCACCCTGCGGGTCGTCATCCGGGTCGCCACCGTCGTCGTCATCGGCCTCGGGCTCACCCTCCTCTTCCGGCTCGCCGCGGCCCGCCAGCACACGCTCGGCAGCGCCGCACCGGGCGCCTTCGTCGTGGCGATCCTCTGGCAGGGACTGCAGTACGTCGGCACCCTGTACGCCACCCGCGTCCTCGGCGAGACCACGTCGATGAACCAGACGTTCGGCCTGGTCCTCGGCCTGCTCGGCATCATCTACATCGCCGCCGTGATCGCCATCCTCGGCATGGAGGTCAACGTCGTCCTCGCCCGCCGGCTCTACCCCCGGGCGCTGCTCACGCCGTTCACCGATGCCGTCGACCTCACCGAGGCCGATCGCCGTGCGTACGCCGGTTACGCCCGCGCCCAGCGCCACAAGGGCTTCGAGCGGGTCGAGGTCGTCTTCGACGACGACGTCGAGACCGAGCGGCTCCCGGTGCAGCCGCGCCTGGAGGCCGTCCCGGACCCGCCCGCGGACACGGCCGACCGGGCGAAGCCCGCGGGCTGATGATCCGTCTCGTCGGCGCCGGCCTGCCCCGCACCGGCACGTCCTCGCTGCGCGAGGCGCTGCGCCTCCTGCTGGGGGCGCCGGTCTACCACATGCGCGAGGCGTTCCAGCACCCCGAGCACGCCGCCGCCTGGGTGGCCGCGATCCGGGGCGACCCGCCGGACTGGGATCGCTTCCTCGACGGGTACGCCGCCGGTGTCGACACCCCGTTCTCGACCTGCTGGCGCGACCTCGCCGCGGCCTACCCCGAGGCGCCGGTCCTGCTGTCGCACCGCGGCGACGCGGGGACCTGGTACCGGAGCATGGAGACCACCGTCCTGGCGGCGTTCCGCCACTACCGGGACGGCGACCCGCGCGACCCGATGGTGCCGCTGTTCCGGTCGGTCTTCGCCGGTGACTTCACCGATCCCGACGACCCGGACGACGTCATGGCGGGCTACGAGCGCCGGCTCGCCGACGTCCGGGCCGCGATCCCGGCCGATCGGCTGGTGGAGTGGCAGCCCGGTGACGGGTGGGAGCCGCTGTGCACGGCCCTCGGGGTGTCCGTGCCCGACCTCGACTTCCCCCACGAGAACTCGCGGGCGGCGTACCACGCCCGGGCGGAGGGCCGGTCCGAGCGGGACGCCGACCGGAGGGCTCACCCCCTCTCGTCGCCGTCCACGTAGACCCACCGGCCGCCCCGGCGGGAGAAGCGGCTGCGCTCCCGCAGCACCTCCCGACCCCCGGGTCCGTCGTACGTCGCGGTGAAGGCCACCACTCCCTCGGCGTCGTCCGGCCCGCCGTCGACGACCTCCTCCACGACGAGCCCCCGCCACGTCAACGCGTCGCGGGAGGTGACCCGCTCCGGACGCGTCCGGGGGTGCCACGTGCGCCACAGGTGGTCGGTCTCGCCCAGCGCGTACGCCGAGTAGCGCGACCGCATCAGGGCCTCGGCGGTCTCTGCGACCGCACCGCGGTGCAGCGGCCCGCAGCACGCGCCGTACGTCGTCCCGCTGCCGCAGGGACACGCGTCCTCGGCCCCGATCCCGAGCATTCCGGTCATGGCGCCACCGTAGGGGGGAATAGACGGACCGCCCGACGCCTTCGGTTAGATCGTTGCCCTCGGTAACAATCGTCATGTCGGAACGAAGGGAAGGAGCAGAGCCATCAGGGCACGCGGGGACCACCGGATCACGTTCGCGGTGCTGCTGGTGGCGGTGGCGTCGTTCACGCTGCTCCAGTCGATGGTGATCCCGGTGCTGGGCCAGCTCGCCATCAGCTACGACACCGACCAGGCCACGGTCTCGTGGGTGCTGACGTCGTACCTGCTCGCCGCCTCGGTCGCGACGCCCCTGCTCGGCCGTCTCGGCGACGTCGTCGGCAAGCAGCGGATGCTGGTCGTCACGCTCGTCGCGCTGTCCGTCGGCTCGCTCCTGGCCGCGCTCGCCCCCTCGATCGGGTGGCTGATCGCCGCCCGCGTCGTCCAGGGCGCCGGCGGCGGCGTGCTGCCGCTGTCCTTCGGGATCATCCGCGACGAGTTCCCCCGCGCGAAGGTGAACGGTGCGCTGTCGATCGTGGCCTCGCTGGCCGCCGTCGGCTTCGGCATCGGGATCGTCGTCGCGGGCCCGATCGTGGACACGCTCGGTTTCCACTGGCTCTTCTGGCTGCCGATGCTCGTCACGGCGCTCGCGGCCGCGGCCACGCTGCTGTGGATCCCGCGGAGCCGGGCCACCGGCCCCGCCCGTCTCCCGCTGCTGCCCGCCGTCCTGCTCGCGGGCTGGCTGGTGGCGGTCCTGCTGGGCGTCAGCCAGGGCAACACCTGGGGCTGGACCTCACCCGTGGTGCTCGGCCTGATGGTGGGCGGCGTCGCGCTCATGGTGCTGTGGATCTGGCTGGAGCACCGGGTCCGCACCCCGCTGATCGACATGGCGATGATGCGTCGCCGCGGCGTCTGGACGACCAACGTCGTCTCCGCCTGCGTCGGCTTCGGCCTCTTTGCCTCCTTCGGCTTCCTGCCCCAGTTCCTGCAGACCCCGTCCGAGGCCGGCTACGGCTTCGACGCGACCATCGCCGAGTCCGGCTGGTTCCTGCTGCCGTCGGCGATGGCGAGCTTCGCGGTCGGGTTCCTCACCGCCCGGCTCGTCCGCGGCCTGGGTGCGCGCGTGGTCGTCACCTCCGGTGCGCTCATGACCGCCGTGGCGTTCGCGCTGCTCGCGCTCTCGCACGACGAGGCCTGGCAGATCTACGCCTGGACGACGCTCCAGGGCCTCGGCTCCGGCCTCGTGTTCTCCAGCCTCGCCGGCGTCGTGATCGCCTCCGTGCCCGCCCACCAGACCGGTGTCGCCAGCGGCATGAACGCCAACATCCGCACCATCGGCGGCTCCCTCGGCTCCGCTGTCATGACCGGGGTGGTCGTCGGTCACGTCACCGCCACCGGTCTGCCGTCCGAGGCCGGCTACACCATCGGCTTCCTCGTGCTCGCGGGCGCGATGGTCGTCGCCGCGGTCGCGGCCGTGGTCATGCCCGACATCCACGACCAGCCGGACGACGAGCGGCCGGACGACGCGGACAGCCGCGAGGCCGTCGACGCGGACCCGGCCCTGCGCGCCGCCTGACCGCTCACCGCGGCACGTCGACCGCGCCACGCGGTGACGTCGGCGTGTCGCGGGCCCACCGGTGTGCCGACGGGCGCGTCCGAGCCCGTGGCGCGCCCCTTGGCGACCGACCTACGGTGGACGGGTGAGCCTCGGAGCGTCCTCGACCGACCACCGTCCCGCCGACCTGCCCGCCACGCTGGGCCAGCTGCGTGCCTCCGGGCACGAGCAGAAGCCGTTGCGGACGGAGATCCGCGACAACCTCCTCGCCGCGCTGGCCGAGGGGCGTGACCCCTGGCCCGGCCTGCACGGGTTCGAGCACACGGTCGTGCCGCAGCTCGAGCGGGCGCTGATCGCCGGCCACGACATCGTGCTGCTCGGCGAGCGCGGCCAGGGCAAGACCCGCCTGCTGCGCACCATGGTCGGGCTCCTCGACGAGTGGACCCCGGTCATCGCCGGCTCCGACCTCGGCGAGCACCCGTACGACCCGATCACCGTCGAGTCCCGCCGCCGCGTCGCCGAGCAGGGCGACGACCTCGCGGTCGCGTGGCGCCACCGCGACGAGCGGTACGCCGAGAAGCTGGCCACCCCGGACACCTCCGTCGCCGACCTCATCGGTGACGTCGACCCCATGAAGGTCGCGGAGGGCCGCTCGCTGGGCGACCCGGAGACGATCCACTTCGGGCTCATCCCGCGCAGCCACCGTGGCATCGTCGCGATCAACGAGCTCCCCGACCTCGCCGAGCGGATCCAGGTCGCGATGCTCAACGTGATGGAGGAGCGGGACATCCAGATCCGCGGCTACGTGCTGCGCCTGCCGCTCGACGTCCTCGTCGTCGCCAGCGCGAACCCCGAGGACTACACCAACCGCGGCCGGATCATCACCCCGCTGAAGGACCGCTTCGGCGCCGAGATCCGCACCCACTACCCGCGCGAGCTGGACGCGGAGGTCGCCGTCGTCCGGCAGGAGGCGGAGCTCGTCGCCCACGTGCCCGACCACCTCCTGGAGGTCCTCGCCCGCTTCACCCGCAACCTGCGGGCGTCGTCCTCGGTCGACCAGCGCTCCGGTGTCTCGGCCCGCTTCGCGATCGCCGGCGCCGAGACCATCGCCGCCGCGGCGCTGCACCGCGCGACCCGGCAGGGCGAGGAGCGGGCCGTCGCCCGCGTCGTCGACCTGGAGACCGCGGTCGACGTCCTCGGCGGCAAGATCGAGTTCGAGACGGGCGAGGAGGGTCGCGAGGCCGAGGTCCTCACCCACCTGCTCCGCACCGCCGTGGCCGAGGTGGTCCGCGCGCGCTTCCGGGGCATCGACTTCGCGCTGCTCGTGGACGCGATCGAGTCCGGCGCGATGGTGACCACCGGCGAGCAGGTCACCGCCCGCGACTTCCTCGCCGGCCTGCCGGTGCTGGGGGAGTCCGACCTGTACGACCGGGTCTGCGACGCCGTCGGCGCAGGCGACGACGGCGAGCGGGCCGGGGCGATCGAGCTCGCCCTCGAGGGCCTCTACCTCGCCCGCAAGGTCGGCAAGGACTCCGACGGCTCGGAGACCGTCTATGGCTGAGACCGGGACGGTCGAGCAGGCGGGACGGCGGTCGTGAAGGACCGCACCCGCTTCCGCAGGTACGACGGCGGCGACCCGCTCGCCGCGCCCGTCGACCTGGCCGACGCGCTCGACGCCATCGGCGAGGACGTCATGGCCGGCTACAGCCTCGAGCGGGCGATGCGGGAGTTCCTGCGTCGCGGCTCGCCCGACCAGCAGGGCCTCGACGACCTCGCCCGTCGCGTCGCGCAGCGGCGCCGGGAGCTACTCGACCGCCACGACCTCGACGGCACGCTCCGCGAGATCCGCAAGCTGCTCGACACGGCCGTCCTGGAGGAGCGCAAGCAGCTCGCCCGCGACGCGCTGATGGACGACGACGACCGGGCGCTGCGCGAGATGACGATGGAGAACCTGCCCAGCGACACCGCCGCCGCGGTGAGCGAGCTGTCGTCGTACGACTGGGCGAGCAGCGAGGCCCGGCAGGCGTACGAGCAGATCAAGGACCTGCTCGGGCGCGAGATGCTCGAGCAGCGGTTCCAGGGCGTGAAGCAGGCGCTCGAGAACGCCACCGACGAGGACCGCCAGGCGATCGCCGAGATGCTCGACGACCTCAACGAGCTGCTCGAGAAGCGGCAGCGTGGCGAGGACACCGCCGAGGACTTCGCGGAGTTCATGGCCAAGCACGGGCAGTACTTCCCGGAGGACCCGCAGAACCTCGACGAGCTGCTGGACGCCATGGCGCAGCGCGCGGCCGCGGCGCAGCGGATGATGAACTCGATGAGCGCCGAGCAGCGCCAGCAGCTCATGGAGCTCTCGCAGCAGGCGTTCGGGTCGCCCGCCCTCAACGAGGCGCTGTCCCGCCTGGACGGGAACCTCCAGTCGATGCGTCCCGGCGAGGACTGGGAGGGCGGCGAGCAGATGGGCGGCGAGGAGGGTCTCGGCCTCGGCGACGGCACGGGTGTCTTCCAGGACCTCGCCGAGCTGGACCGGCTCTCCGACCAGCTGGCCCAGTCCCGCCCCGGCGCCCGCACGTCCGACCTGGACCTGGACGCCATGGCCCGCCAGCTCGGGCCCGAGGCCGCCGTCGACGCGCGGACCCTGCAGAAGCTCGAGCAGGCGCTGCGCGACGGCGGCACCCTGCGCCGCGGCTCCGACGGTCAGCTCAAGCTCACGCCCAAGGCGATGCGCCAGCTCGGCAAGGCGCTGCTCAAGGACGTCGCCCAGCGGATCTCCGGCCGCTCCGGCGCCCGCGACACCCGGACCGCCGGGGCCGCGGGGGAGCGCTCCGGCGCGACCCGCGAGTGGGCGTTCGGCGACACCGAGCCGTGGGACCTGCCCCGCTCGCTGCTGAACGGCATCCAGCGCCGGGCCGCCGAGGGCGGTGCCGGCCCGCTGCTGACCGTGGACGACGTCGAGGTCCAGGAGACCGAGGCCCGCACCCAGGCGTGCGTGGCGCTGCTCGTCGACACGTCGTTCTCGATGGCGATGGACGGCCGGTGGGTGCCGATGAAGCGCACCGCGCTCGCGCTGCACACGCTGATCCGCTCGCGGTTCAGGGGCGACGCGCTCGAGCTGATCGCGTTCGGGCGTCACGCCGAGACGATGGACATCGAGGAGCTCACCGGCCTCGACGCCCGGTGGGACAAGGGCACCAACCTCCACCACGGGCTGCTGCTGGCCAACCGGCACTTCCGCAAGCACCCGGGCGCCCAGCCGGTCCTGCTGATCGTCACCGACGGCGAGCCGACCGCCCACCTGGAGGCCGACGGCGAGGTGTTCTTCGACTACCCGCCGCACCCGCGGACCGTGTCGCTCGCGGTCCGCGAGCTCGACAACGCCCGTCGCCTCGGCGCGCAGACCACGTTCTTCCGCCTGGGGGAGGACCCCGGGCTGGCGCGCTTCATCGACCAGATGGCCGCCCGCGTCGACGGCCGCACCGTCGCCCCGGAGCTGGACGACCTCGGCGCCGCGGTCGTCGGCTCCTACCTGGGATCACGCCGGGCCGGGCGCCCGGGCGGGATGTCCGGCGGGCCGTCGTACGGCGACTGGTTCGGCGGCCGCGGGTTCTGGGTGGGCGAGTAGGAGGGGTACCCCGGGACACCGTTCGCTACACCTGTGTACTCAGCAACAAAACGGGCGTAGTGTCAAGGAATGAGCACCCCAGTCGACCTCGGTGGTCTCGACCGTGCCATCGCCCAGCGCCTCCCCGGCTACCTCGTGACGGTCTCGGCGCGGGGCCGCGTGCGGACGGCCAGCGTCGAGCCCCGGATGGAGGACGGCCGCGTCGTCATCGACGGGGCCGGCCCCGGGGTGGTGAAGGACCTCCGCGCCAACCCGGCGCTCACCCTGATCCTCCCGCCCGCGACGCCCGACGGCTTCACGCTGCTCGTGGACGGCGACGCCGACCGGCCCGACCGCGGCAGCGGCCGGGTCTGGGTGACGCCGTCCGACGTGGTGATGCACCGCTCCTCGGGCCGCGCCGCCATCGCCTGAGCAGCCACCCTCCCGCCCGGGGGGTCGCGGCACGTCGGCCATGATGGGCCGCGATGACGACGGAGGGGTCAGCGCGGGACGCGGGGGAGGACCCCGAGGACCGCTCGTCGTTCCGTCCCGGCCTGCGGGTCGGCGTCCCCATCGGGATCGTCGTCGGCCTCGTCGGTGTCTCCTTCGGTGTCGTCGGGGTCCAGGCGGGGCTCACCCCGCTGCAGGCGGTGGTGATGTCGGCGCTGGTGTACGCCGCCTCCGGGCAGATCGCCGCCGTCACCGTCGTCGGCAGCGGCGGGGGACTGCTCCCCGCCGTCCTCGCCTCCGGGCTGATGAGCTCCCGGTTCCTCGCCATGGGCCTGGCGCTCACGCCGTCCCTGCGCGGCAACCGCCTGTCGCGTGCGGCGCAGGGGCAGGCCGTGGTCGACACCTCGTGGGCGATGTCCAACAACGGCGACGGCACCTTCGACCGCTGGCTGCTGTTCGGGTCCTCCGCCCCGCAGTACGTGCTCTGGGTGGCCGGGACCGCGCTCGGGGCGTACGGCGGCGGCCTCCTCGGCGACGTCGACCGCTGGGGCCTCGACGCCGTCTTCCCGGTCTTCTTCCTGTCGTTGCTGCTCGGTGAGCTGCGTGGCAACGGCTCGCGCGCCATCGCGGCCGCCGGCGCGGTCGTGGCGCTGGCGCTGATCCCGCTGACGCCGCCCGGCGTGCCGGTGCTGGCGGCCTCCGCCGTCGCCCTCGTCGGCCTGCGCCGCCGTGCCGGGGGTGCGGCGTGAGCACCGCCCAGATCTGGGTCCTGATCGGGGTCGTCGCGCTGCTGACCGCCCTGATCAAGGGGGCGGGTCCGCTGGTGCTCGGCTCCCGACAGCTGCCCCCGCGCATGATCGGCGTGATCACGCTGCTGCCCTCGGCGCTGCTCGCGGCGCTGGTGGTCACGACCGCGCTGGCCGACGGCGACGTCCTGCGCGTCGGGGCGACCGCCGGGGGTGTGGCGGCCGGGGGGCTGGTGCTGCTCGTGCGCGCACCGCTGGTGCTGGCGGTCGTGGTCGCCGTCGGGGTCACCGCGGGGCTGCGGGCCCTGGGCGTCGCGTGAGCGTCGACGCCTACCGGGTGCCCGCCCGGGCGGCCACCGCCGAGACCGAGGTGACCCGCTCGCGCTTCCTCGCCACCGTGGAGCGCGTCGACGACGAGGACGCCGCCCGCGACGTCGTGGCCCGGCTCCGTCGTACCCATCCCGACGCCGGGCACCACTGCTCGGCGTGGGTGCTCGGCCCCGACGGCTCCCTCGAGCGCAGCCACGACGACGGCGAGCCGGCCGGTACCGCCGGTGCCCCGATCCTCGAGGTCGTCCGCGGCTCGGGCCTCTGCGACGTCGTCGTGGTGGTGACCCGCTGGTTCGGCGGAACCCTGCTCGGCGCCGGCGGTCTCGTCCGGGCGTACGGCGACGCCGCCCGCGCGGGTCTGGACGCGGCCGGCAGCCGGCGGCGGCTGCTGCTCAGCGAGCTCACCCTCGACCTGGACCACGCCGACGCGGGACGGGTCGAGTCGGCGCTGCGTGACGCCGGGGTGGCGGTGCTCGACATGGCCTGGGCCGACACGGTGACGCTGCGGCTCGGCGTACGACCCGACGAGGTGGCCGACCTCGACGCCCGCCTCGCCGCGCTCACCGGAGGGAGCGCGTCCGCCGTCGCCAGCGGCGAGCGGTGGGTCGACGCGTAGGGGCCGTCGGGTCGCGGTCCTCAGGCGGGCGGGGGTCCGGCGGGCGGGGGGTCCGGGGTAGTCCCTGACGTCGTGACCCGGAACCGGCCCGGAATCGGGTCGAGACGTCAGGGAGTACCCCGCCGGGGGCCTGGCCGAAGCCCACCCCCGGGGAAACCGGTCGCGGACGGGGGACACCCTGGCGAGGATGGGCCGGTGACCGACCTCCTGCCCCGCCCCCCGATCGCCGGCACCGAGCAGGAGGTCCTGCGCGGCTTCCTCGACTTCCTCCGCGGCGTCCTGCGACGCAAGGCCGCCGGTCTGTCCGCGCCCGACCTCGACCGCGCCCTCGCCCCGTCGTCGATGACCCTGGGCGGGATCCTGAAGCACCTCGCCTTCGTGGAGGACTTCTGGATCTCCTACGTCATGGCCGGGCGCGAGCCGACCGAGCCCTGGGCCTCCGCTCCCTGGGGTGACGACGAGGACTGGGACTGGCACTCCGCTGCTGACGACGACCCCGCCGACGTCCTCGCCCTGCACGAGCGGACCGCCGCCGACTGCGACGCACTGCTCGACGAGCTGGCCGCGGGACCCGAGGGCCTCGACCGACTCGCCGTCCGCGAACGGAGCTACGGGCTGGTCAGCCTCCGGTGGGTCCTGGCGCACCTGGTGCAGGAGTACGCCCGCCACGCCGGGCACGCCGACCTGCTGCGCGAGGCCGTCGACGGGGTCACCGGCGACTGAGTCCGGGTGGGCTCGGCGGCCCCGGCGCTGCCGTTTTGTGCGAAACGGCGGTCCGGCGGGCCCGAAATCTGCCGTTTGTGCAGAAACGGCGCCCCGAGGGCGCCCGACCGCACCCGACCACCCGGGGCGCGGCGCGGGCCCGGCGTACGGTGGCGCCATGAGCAAGCAGGTGGACCTCGCGGACCTCGCCGACGCCGTCGCCCAGCACCCGCCGGGCTACCTCGTCACCGTCTCGGCGGACGGCGGCGTGAAGGCCGTGACGGTCGAGCCGCGCGTCGAGGACGGCGTCGTGGTGCTCGACGGGCCCGGCAAGGGGTCGACCGCGAACATCGGGGCCAACCCGGCGGTCACCCTGATCCTGCCGCCGGCGCAGCCGAAGGGGTTCACCCTGCTGATCGACGGCACCGCCGAGGTCGTGGGCGGCCCCGACGGTCAGGCACGGGTCACACCGGCGACCGCCGTCCTGCACCGCCCCGCCAAGCACGCCGACGGCCCCACGGACACCGCCTGCGGCCACGACTGCGAGCCGGTCTGAGTCACCCGGCCCCCAGGCGCGGCTAGACCGGCTCCTCCGCGAACCCCGGGAGCCACTCCTCCAGGATCGCCCGGAACGGCGCCTCCGCCTCGAGCTGGCAGAGCACGCCGATGCCGCCGAGCCAGGTCCGGTGGATCAGCAGGTACGACGGGGGCAGGTTCAGCTTCAGCGCCACGTTGAACGCCGGGTTGCGGGGGTCGTTGATCCGCTGGAACACCTCGCGCATCCACGCGCGGCTGAAGCGGAACCGCTCGACCTTCGTCGGCGTGATGAACGGCTCGAGGTAGTCCAGGACGAGGTGCGGGTCCACCGTCACCTTGTCCCGGACGAAGCCCTCGCGGCGTAGCCCCTCGAGCAGCGCGACGTCGTCCTCCTGCCCGCCGATGCGGATCAGCGCGCCCATCGCCCGGGGCAGCGACCGGTCGGGCAGGCGGGCGACGGCGCCGTAGTCGAGCACGCCGAGCTGCCCCAGCCCGCCGTCCGCGGCGGGGATGACGCGGTAGTTGCCGGGGTGGGGGTCGGCGTGGAGCATGCCGGTGCGCCCCGGCCCGGAGAAGAGGAAACGGCTGAACAGCTCGCCGTAGTGGTCGCGCTCCTCGGTGGTCCCCTCCGCGATCGTGCGGGCCAGGGAGTGCGCGGAGTCCATCCACTCGGTGATCAGGACGGTCTCGCCCACCTCGACCACGTCGGGGACGACGATGTCCGGGTCGTCGCGGAACTCCGCGGCGAACGCGCGCTGGGCCTCGGCCTCGAGGGCGTAGTCGAGCTCGTCGGTGGAGCGCTCCTGCAGCTCGGCGACCAGGGGTCCCAGCTCCATGCCGGGGAAGAGCGGTCCGACGCTCTTCGCCAGCCGCGCCAGCGCCTTGAGGTCGGCGCGGAGGTTCTGCCCGGCGTCCGGGTACTGCACCTTCACCGCGACCTCGCGGCCGTCATGCCAGGTGCCCTTGTGGACCTGCCCGATGGACGCCGCTGCGCTGGGGCCGCCGTCCAGCCAGGTCAGGCGCTCCTGCCAGTCGGCGCCGAGCTCGCGGGCCAGGATCTGCTTGACCGTGCGGGTCGCCATCGGGGGAGCGGCGTCCTGGAGCTTCGTCAGCTCGTCGCGGTACGGCGCCGCGGCCTCCTCGGGCAGCGCCGCCTCGAGCACCGACAGCATCTGGCCCATCTTCATCGCGCCGCCCTTGAGCTGGCCCAGGGTGCGGAAGATCTGCTCGGCGGTGCGCTGCTGCACCTCGCTCATCACGGCCTCGGCCGGACGCCCGCCGAGCCGCTTGCCGAAGCCGACCGCGCGGCGGCCGGCGTACGACATCGGGAGCGCGGCGAGCCGCGCCGTCCGGGCCGCGGCCTTCCGGGTCAGGTCTCGTCCACCCTCGTCGCGGTCACCGGCCATGTCCCTAGTGTGCCCAGCGCCACCTACGCTCACGCCGATCGACGCGCACCGATCGCGGTGCGGCGGGCGCCGCGCTCACGTCTTCGGCACGCGGATGCCGTAGCGCGAGACCTTCCGATAGACGGTCGCGCGGGACATGCCGAGCTCGTCCGCGGCCTCCTGCATGGAGGTCCCCGACCGGGACAGCACGCGCACCAGCTCGTCGCGCTCGAAGGCCTCGATGCGCGACAGCCGCGGCCCCGCCGGGGTCAGCACGGACGTCGGCAGATGGCGCACGTCGACCAGGTCGGTGCGGGTGGCGGCCGACCGGACCGCCGCCACGAGCTCGGTGACGTTGCCGGGCCAGGCGTGGTCGGACAGCGCCCGCTCCGCGGACGGCGTGAAGACCACCTCGCGGCCCCGCGCCCGCCAGGCCGCGTGCCGCGCCAGGGGCAGGACGTCGGACGGTCGCTCCCGCAGCGGCGGCAGCTCGAGCAGGGTCTCGACCAGCCCGGCGAGGGCGGCGGGGACGTCCTCGAAGCGCTCGGCGGTCATCGACAGGGCCACCCCGGTCCGGCCGTCGCCGCGGGCCGCAGCCGTCGCCCGGGCGGACAGCACGAGGTCCCGCAACCGCTCGGCGGCCCACGCGGGCAGGGTGTCCACGCCGCAGACCACGATCGAGGTGTGGGGCTTGGCGAGCTCGGGGCTCCACAGGTCGAGCCAGGCCTCGACGTCGGTCGCGGCGGGCGCGGACGCCGCGAGGATGCGCCCGCGCGGCGAGAGCTGCCGCTCGGCCTGGGCCAGCAGGGTCGCGCGGCCGACGCCGTTCTCGCCGACCGCGGTGACGATCCGGCCGTCGCGCAGCGCCGAGACCGCCCGTGCGGAGGCCTCCGCCCAGGCCCCGCCCAGGTCGGCGAGGGTGCCCGCCCCCGGCTCGAGGCGGGGAGCGGTGACCCGGAACAGCGGTGAGCGCGCCGGGGAGGGTGCCTCGTCGCTCCCCGCGCGGGCCAGCATCAGCGCCGACGTCGTGGCGGCCGCCGACTGCGACAGCGCGAGCAGCAGGTCGCTGCGCTCCCGCGACCAGGTCGTGAGGTTGACCGCGCCCAGCAGGTGCCCGGTGCGCGGGTCCTGCACGGGCGTCGCCGCGCACGTGTACGCCGCGAGGCTGTGCGAGTAGTGCTCCTCGGCCCGCACCACCGTCGGCATGCGGTCGGCCAGTGCCAGCCCGAGCCCGTTGGTGCCCGCCTCGCGCTCGGCGTACGAGAAGCCGGGGGCGAGGTGGACCGCGTCGAGCTCGCGCAGCAGGCGCTCGTCGCCGGAGCGTCGTTCGAGGACGACGCCGTCGGCGTCGGTGAGCATCAGGCCCACCGGCTCCCCGCCCAGGGTCCGGTGGAGGTCGGCGAGCACCTCGGAGCCGCAGCGGTGGAACAGCGAGGTCTCCTCCACCCGGCCCGAGAACACGGGCTGGACCTCGTCGGCGGGGACGCCGTACTCCTCGCTGCGCAGCCAGGACGCCCGCAGGCGGGCGGGGACGCCGTCGACGCAGGTGCAGTCCACAGGCGTGTGATGTGTGAGGTGGTTGTGGCTCATCGGACCCCCAGGGCGGCACGCGACGCTGCGGCCGGCTGTGACCGAGGTTACGTCTCAGAGTGAGACAGCACGAGGGTCCGCTCACCCACCGGGCGGACGTAGCGTCCGAAGGGTGCCGCCGTGACAGCCGTCACGCGCGATCTCTAGGAGGCTGCATGTACACGAAGGACGGCGAGAAGTACTTCATCGTCGACGCCCACATCGCCCTGTGGGACGCCCGCGAGGAGAACCAGCGGAACATTCACGGCAAGCAGTTCATCGACTGCTTCTACGACTATCACCGCAACCTCTCCCCGGAGTCCGAGGTGTGGTCGTACGACGAGTACCTGTACCAGGGCGGCGAGCGCCTGATGAAGGACATCTTCACGGACGGCTACGCCGACCACGCCATCTTCCAGCCGGCCTACCTCCACGAGTTCTACAAGACCGGCTTCGGGCAGTCCGAGGAGGCCTCGCAGCTCGCCGCGAAGCACCCCGACAAGCTCACGTACAACCACAACTTCGACCCGCGCAACGGCGAGGCCGGCCTCGAGCAGCTCCACAAGGACGCCGAGAAGTACGGCCTGAAGGGCGTCAAGCTCTACACCGCCGAGTGGCACGGCGAGTCCCGTGGCTGGAAGCTCGACGACCCGTGGGCCTACCGCTACTTCGAGGCCTGCCGCGAGCTCGGCATCAAGAACATCCACATTCACAAGGGCCCCACGATCCGTCCGCTGGACCGCGACGCCTTCGACGTCGCCGACGTCGACCACGTCGCCTCGGACTTCACCGACCTCAACTTCATCGTCGAGCACGTCGGCCTGCCGCGCCTCGAGGACTTCTGCTGGATCGCCACCCAGGAGCCCAACGTGCACGGCGGCCTCGCGGTCGCGATGCCGTTCATCCACACCCGTCCCCGCTACTTCGCGCAGATCATGGGCGAGCTCCTGTACTGGATCGGCGAGGACCGCATCCAGTTCTCCTCCGACTACGCGATCTGGACGCCGAAGTGGCTGGTCGAGAAGTTCGTCGACTTCCAGATCCCCGAGGACATGAGCGAGTACGCCCCGATCACCACGGCGCAGAAGAAGAAGATCCTCGGTCTCAACGCCGCCAAGATGTACGACATCCCGGTGCCTGCCGAGCTCCAGCTGCCCGAGGACGACGCCACCGCGACGGGTCCCCGCGACACCGACGCGGTCGACGCCGACCTGCAGCCGGCCTGAGCCGACCGACGTACCGAAGGGAGTGGCAGTGACCAGCACGCTCATGCCCGCGTCGACGGGGGAGCTGACCCGGGACGAGGTGATGACGGCGCTCGACGTCGTCCTCGACCCCGAGCTCGACGAGCCCATCACGGACCTGGGCTTCGTCCAGTCGGTGACGTTCCGCGACGACGACGTCCTCGAGGTGCACCTGCGCCTGCCGACGTCGTTCTGCTCGCCGAGCTTCGCCTACCTGATGGTGTCCGACGCCAAGGACGTGCTGACCGCACTGCCCGGGTACGACGCCCCGGGTCGGGTGGTCGTCGAGCTCGACGACCACCACGACTCGGAGCGGATCAACGCCGGCCTCGCGGCCGACGCGGGCTACCGGGGCACCTTCGGCCACGAGGCCGAGGACAGCCTGGACGACCTGCGGGCGATCTTCCGCCGCAAGGCCCACACGGCAGCGATGGAGCGGTGCCTAACGGCGCTGCTCCGGGCGGACGACGAGCTGGCGGAGGCCGACCTCGGCACCGTCACGCTCGCCGACCTGCCGTCCGGCGACCACGCGACCGACGCGCTCCTGCGTCGCCGCGAGGCGCTCGGCCTGCCGGACGCCGCGGACGCCCCGGTCATGGTCGACGCCACCGGCCGGACCTACGCGACCGAGGAGGTGCCGATGGCCCTGCGCCGGGCCCGCTCGACGCGGATCTCCATCGACGGCAACGCCCACTTCTGCCGGGGGCTGCTGGCGACCCGCTACCCGGGCTCGGACGCCGACCAGGCGCCCCGCGAGCCCGAGACGTTCTTCCCCCTCACCACCCTCAAGGAGCAGCTCCGATGAGCACCATGCGCGCCGTCCGCGTCGTCGGCTACCACCAGGACCTGCAGATGGACGACGTCCCGATGCCGGAGGTCTCCGGGCCGATGGACGTGGTCGTGAAGATCGGCGCGGCGGGCGTCTGCCGCACCGACCTCCACATCCTCGAGGGGCAGTGGGAGGAGAAGTCGGGCGTCGCGCTGCCGTACACGATCGGCCACGAGAACGCCGGCTGGGTGCACGCCGTCGGCTCCGGGGTCACCAACGTCGCCGAGGGCGACAAGGTGATCCTCCACCCGCTCGTCACCTGCGGCCTGTGCCGCGCGTGCCGCTCGGGCGACGACGTGCACTGCGAGAACAACCGGTTCCCGGGCATCGACTCCGACGGCGGCTACGCCGAGTACCTGCTGACCACCGCCCGCTCGGTGGTCAAGCTCGACGACTCGCTCGAGCCGTCGGACGTCGCGGCGCTCGCGGACGCCGGCCTCACGGCGTACCACGCGGCGGCGAAGGCGGCGAAGCGCCTGACCCCGCGCGACAAGTGCGTGATCGTCGGCGCCGGCGGGCTCGGTCACATCGGGATCCAGGTCCTCCGGGCCCTGACCCCGGCCGAGCTGATCGTCGTCGACCGCAACCCCGACGCGCTGAAGCTGGCGCTGAGCATCGGGGCCGACCACGGCGTCGTCTCCGACGGCACCCACATCGACCAGGTGCTGGAGCTGACGAACGGGTTCGGCGGCGAGGTGCTCGTCGACTTCGTCGGCGAGGGCGGTGCGACCAAGGAGAACGTCCAGATGCTCCGCCAGGCGGGCGACTACCACGTGGTCGGCTACGGCGAGAACATCGACATCCCCACCATCGACATCGTCTCCACCGAGATCAACATCATCGGCAACCTCGTCGGGTCCTACAACGACTTGTGCGACCTGATGGCGCTGACCGCGCGTGGCGCGGTGACGCTGCACACCCAGAAGTACGCGCTGGACGACTTCCAGTCGGCCATCACGGACCTCGACAACGGCCGCGTCCGCGGCCGCGCGATCCTGGAGCCCTGAGCACCGGCTCCCGCTGCTGCACACCGAGCGCCCCGACCCCCTGCGGGTCGGGGCGCTCGCTGCGTCCGCCCCCGCCCACCGGTGGTCGAGCAGCAGTGACGACGCTTCGAGGGCCGCTGGGTCGAGGGTCGACAGCGCCTTTGCGGTCCGTTTTCCGTGCCAGGAGCGGAGAACCGACCGCAAAGGCGCCGCAAGGTGGCTCGTCACCGACCACCGGTTGTCGGACTACCGTGAGGCGATGCGCCCCGCCGACGCCGCCCTCGCGGGCTCCTGTGCCGCGTTCGTCCTCGTGCCGACCCTGGGTCCGCTGCTGAGCGACGGCGAGGGGTACGACACGGGGCCGCAGAGCCCGATCGCGCCGCCCGGCTACGCGTTCGGGGTCTGGTTCCCGATCTTCGCGGCCTGCGCGGCCGACACCGTCGGGCGTGTCCGTCAGCCGCAGGAGGGCGACGAGGCTACCCGCTGGCCCCTCGTGGCGGCGTACGCCGGCAACACGGCGTGGGCGCTGCTCGCGCAGACGGACCACTACCGGCCCACCCCCGCGGTGCTGTCAGCGGCCGCGGCATCGAGCGCCCTCGCCGTACGCCGGCTCGAGCAGCGCGGCGCCGGACGGGGGACGACCCCGGTGGCGGCCGGGCTGCTCCTCGGCTGGACGATGCTCGCCAGCGCCGTCAACGTCACGACGGAGGCCCGCCGGTCCGGGCTCGTGAACAGCGACCCCCTAGCCACGCCCCTCGACGTCGCCGCGCTCGTCGCGGCGGCGGGAGCGCCGCTCGCGGTCGTCCGGCGGCGCGGGCCCGGGGTCGGCGCCGTCACCACCACCGCGACGTGGGGGCTGGCCACCACCGCGGTGACGTCGCAGCGACCCGCCGGCGTCCGTGCTCTCGCGGCGGTGGCCGCAGCCGCCCTCGTCGCCGCCGTGACCCGCCCGACCCGGGGCTAGTCCGGGTCGGGCCGGCCGAAGGACGTCAGGCCGTCGCCGGGAACCGCACGCCGGTGTTGGCGTGGCAGCGGTAGCCGAAGGGGTTCTTCGCCAGGTACTGCTGGTGCTCGTCCTCGGCGTAGTAGTACTCGCCCGCCGGGGCGATCTCCGTCGTGACGTCGCCGAAGCGGCGGTTGGTGAGCTCGTCGGCGTAGACCTTGGTCAGCTCGCGCGCCGTCTGCTCCTGCCCGGGCGTCGTGAAGTAGATGGCGGAGCGGTACTGCGAGCCCACGTCGTTGCCCTGGCGCATGCCCTGCGTGGGGTCGTGGATCTCGAAGAACCGCTTCACCAGGTCCGCGAAGGTGACCACGGAGGGGTCGAACACGATCCGCACGGCCTCCGTGTGGCCGGTGCGGCCCGTGCAGACCTCGCGGTACGACGGGAACGGCGTGTAGCCGCCGGCGTACCCGACGGATGTCGACCAGACGCCGTCCATCTGCCAGTAGATCTCCTCGGCGCCCCAGAAGCACCCGAGGCCGAAGATCGCGACCTCGTAGCCGTCGGGGACCTCGTCGGTGCGCACCGGCGCGTCCAGCACCACGTGCTTCGGCGCGAGGTGGACCCACTCGCGCTCCTGGCCCTTCAGGGCGTCCTCGGGGGCGATCATCTGCTGCTTGTTTCCCAGACCGAACATGCCTCCATAACAGCGCGGGGGGCGAAAAGGTTCCACCCCTCGTCGCCGAGGCCGGCTGGTCAGTCAGTGTCTCGACACGGCCGTCGCGACCTCGTGCCTCGGTCGCGGGCCTGCTCGACCCGACCGACCGACGCCGACCTCTCGTTCCTCGAGGTCGGCTGGTCAGTCGAAGTAGGCGGCGACGTCCAGCGCGCCGCCCGCGTCCTCGAAGTCGGCGCGGACCGCGTCGGCGAGGACGTCGTCGGCGAGCAGGTCGAGCGCGACGGCGGCGAGGCCGGCAGCTCCGTCGACCGCCGCGCGGGCCGCCGCGTCGGAGCGCGCAGCCTCGGCGAACTCGGCGGTGTGCAGCGCGACGTCCTCCCCGGCGATCCCGATGAGCGGGTGGATGCCGGGCACGCGGTAGCTGACGTTGCCGAAGTCGGTCGACGCGGCGAGGGTCTCCGGCACCACCCCCGGCGGGTACGGCGACCGGCCGCGGGCCTGCTGCGCCACCGACCAGCGGCCGGTCAGCGGGCCGTTGCCGCGCACGGGCAGGGACGGCGGGTGCTCGTCCCAGACCACGTCGACCCCCACGCCCGCCATCCGCGCTGCGCCGTGGAGGACGTCGTCGACCCGGCGCGACAGGTCCGCGAGGGTCTCGGGGAAGGGGGAGCGGACGTAGAGGTCCATTCGCGCGCGGTCCGGGATGACCGAGGCGCGGTGGCCGCCGTCGACGATCACGGCGTGCACCCGGTCGACGGGCGGCGTCTGCTGCCGCAGCAGGCCGATGCCCTGGTAGGCCAGCGACGCCGCGTCGAGGGCGTTGCGGCCGGCGAACGGGCTGGCCGAGGCGTGCGCGGACACCCCGGTCCAGGTCGCGCTGAGCACCCGCCGCCCGAGCCACACCTGGTCGGCCACGTCGGCGCCGAACGGGTGCACCATCACGGCCGCGTCCAGACCGTCGAACGCGCCGCCGTGGGCGAGGTACTCCTTGCCGGTGTGCCCCTCCTCGGCCGGGCATCCGAGCAGCACGACCCGGCCCTCCAGCCCGGCGGGCGGGTCGGCGAGGACCCGGCCCAGCGCGGCCGCGGCGCCCACGGCGGTCGCGGCGATGACGTTGTGGCCGCACGCGTGGCCCAGGCCCGGCAGGGCGTCGTACTCGGCGAGGACGGCGACGGTCCGGTGGCGGACCGGGTCGAAGCCCGGGCTCGTCACCTCCGCGCGCACCGCCGTCGCCAGGCCGTGGACGCCGACCTGCGGCGCCAGGCCGAGGTGCTGCGCGAGGGAGGCGACCGCGGCCGCGGAGCGGGTCTCGGCGAAGGCCAGCTCGGGGTGGGCGTGCAGGTCCGCGGCCAGGGCGACGAGGTCACCGCCGGCCGCGTCCACGTCGGCGGCGACCCGGGCGTGCAGGGCCTCGCCCGCGCCGGCGTACGCCGAGGTCAGCGGCTCCGCGACCGCCGCCCGGCGGGCGGTCTGCTCGCGCAGGACGTCGAGGTAGGCGGTCGACGGCCGCGGCTGGTCACCCACGACGGTCACCGTAGGGCCCCCGGCCCACCCCGGATAGCCTCGAGTGGTGAGTGACGGCGCGAGCGGACCCCAGCACGACAAGGCGGGGTTCGAGACCCGCGCGATCCACGCGGGCTGGGAGCCGGACCCGGCCACCGGCGCGGTGATCCCGCCGATCTTCGCGACGTCGACGTACAAGCAGGACGGCGTCGGCGGGCTGCGCGGCGGCTACGAGTACAGCCGCTCCGCGAACCCGACCCGCACCGCGCTGGAGCAGACGGTCGCGGCGCTCGAGCTGGCCGAGCGCGGCTTCGCGTTCGCCTCCGGCCTCGCCGCCGAGGACACCCTGGTCCGCGCGACCTGCACGCCGGGCGACCACGTCGTCATCCCCGACGACGCGTACGGCGGCACCTTCCGGCTGTTCGACTCCGTCGAGAAGCCGTGGGGCCTCGACTACACGACGGCGCCCGTCGCCGACGTCGACGCCGTCGCGGCCGCGATCGAGCCCGGCCGGACCCGCCTGGTCTGGCTGGAGACCCCCACCAACCCGCTGCTCGGCGTCGGCGACATCGAGGCCCTCGCCGGCGTCGCCCACGACGCGGGCGCGCTGCTGGTCGTCGACAACACCTTCGCCTCGTCGTACCTGCAGCAGCCGCTCACGCTCGGCGCGGACGTCGTCGTGCACTCCACGACCAAGTACGCCGGCGGCCACTCCGACGTCGTCGGCGGCGCGCTCGCCGTCCGGGACGCCGACCTGGCCGAGCGGGTCGCCTTCCACCAGAACGCGATCGGCGCCGTCGCGGGGGCGTTCGACTCGTGGCTGGTGCTGCGCGGTCTCAAGACGCTCGCGGTGCGGATGGAGCGCCACTGCGACAACGCCGAGGCCGTCGTGGCCTTCCTCGAGGCCGACCCCCGGGTCGCCGTGGTCATCTACCCCGGCCTCGCCTCCCACCCGGGCCACGAGGTCGCGACGCGCCAGATGGCGCGGTACGGCGGCATCGTCTCGTTCCGCCACGCCGGCGGCGAGCAGGCCGCCCTCGACACGTGCGGGAGGGCCGAGGTGTTCACCCTCGCGGAGTCCCTGGGCGGTATCGAGTCGCTGATCGAGCACCCCGGCCGGATGACCCACGCCTCGGTCGCGGGGACCTCGCTGGAGGTGCCCGCGAACCTCGTCCGGCTGTCCGTCGGGATCGAGACCGTCGAGGACCTGCTGGCCGACCTCGACCGCGCGCTCGGGTGAGTAGCCTGGGCGAGTGACCAGTGTCGGCGACGATCTCGAGGCCGTGCAGGCCCGGACAGGTCCCGACGCGCCCGTCGGTGCCCCCCTCGACCGGGCCGACCAGGCCGACCGGACTGACGCGGGGGACCCGAGGGACCCGGCTGACCGCCGCGAGCCGCTGACCGCCGCCGAGAAGGAGCGGTCGGCGACCGAGCGTCGTACGCGGCTGCTCGGCCAGCAGTGGGCCGCCCTGCGCCAGCGCCGGCTGGAGGCCCTGGAGGCCCGGCACGCCCCGGTCCCGGTCGGGGGAGCGTCGAACCTCCGGCGCGCCGAGGTGCCCTGGGGCCTGGACCTCGCCGCCGCGTGGTCGTGGCGGCTGCTGCTGATCGCCGGCGCGGGCTACCTCGTGCTGTGGCTCCTGGCCTACTTCGCGGTGGTCACGCTGCCGCTCGCCATCTCCCTGCTGGTGGCCGCCCTCGCGAGCCCCGGCGTGGCCCTGCTGCGCAGGGTCGGCGTCCCGAAGGCCCTCGGGGCGCTCGTCGTCGTCCTCCTCGGCCTGGGCGGATTGGCGGCGCTGCTGACCTTCGTCGGTCGCCAGGTCGCGGACGGCGCCTCCGACCTCGCCGCCCAGGTCGCCACCGGTCTCGGGCAGGTGCGGACCTGGGTCCAGGACGGTCCGCTCGGCGCCTCCGACACCCAGATCAACACCTGGCTCGGGCAGGCGCAGGACACCGTCGTCTCCACCGCCCGCGAGGGTGGTGTGCTGACCCAGGTCACCGAGTTCGGGCTGGCGCTCGGGCACGTCGTCGCGGGCATGTTCATCGTGCTGTTCGCGACCTACTTCTTCCTCGCCGACGGCGCCCGCATCTGGGGCTGGGTGGTGCGCATCGCGCCCCGTGACGCCCGGGAGCAGCTGGACGGCTCCGGCCGCGTCGCCTGGGTGTCGCTGACCCGTTTCGTGCGCGCCACCGTCATCATCGCGCTCGCCGACTCGATCGGGATCATGATCTGGGCGGCCGTGCTCGACGTCCCCCTGGTGGCCGCGATCGGCGTCCTGGTCTTCCTCGGCGCCTTCGTGCCGATGGTCGGCGCCACCGTCGCCGGCGGCGTCGCCGTCCTCGTCGCCCTCGTCGCGCACGGGCCGTGGGTGGCGCTGCTGATGCTGGTCGGCGTCATCGTCGTCCAGCAGATCGAGGGGCACCTGCTGCAGCCGTTCCTCACCGGTCGGTTCGTGTCGGTCCACCCGCTGGGCGTGATCGTCGCCATCGGCTGCGGCGTCCTGGTCGCCGGGATCGCCGGCGCGCTGATCGCCGTCCCCCTGGTCGCCGCCCTCAACGCGGTCGTCCACCACCTGGCCGGGCACGACGTCGCCCCCGGCCCGCCCGCCGAGGAGACGGAGGCAGCCACCCCGTGACCACGACCAGGACGACCGACCCGACCGCCGCGGTGGGGCTCGACGACATCGTCGCCGCCCGCGAGGTCCTCGCCGGCGTCGCGACGTACACGCCCATGGAGGAGTCGCGCTGGCTCTCCGACCTCGCCGGCGGCCCCGTGCGGCTCAAGTGCGAGAACCTCCAGCGCTGCGGCTCGTTCAAGATCCGCGGCGCCTATCTGCGGATGTCCCGGCTGTCCGCGGAGGAGCGCGCGAACGGCGTCGTCGCCGCCTCCGCCGGCAACCACGCGCAGGGCGTCGCCCTGGCCGCGCAGATGCTCGGCATCCGGGCGACGGTGTTCATGCCGGTCGGCGCCCCGATCCCGAAGGAGAAGGCCACCCGCGGGTACGGCGCCGAGGTGCTGTTCCACGGCGGCTCCGTGGACGAGGCCCTGGGCCGGGCCCGGGAGTACGCCGCCGAGACCGGCGCCGTGCTGATCCACCCCTTCGACCACGTCGACATCGTCGCCGGGCAGGGGACGCTGGGCCTCGAGCTGCTGGAGCAGTCACCCGGCGTCCGCACCGTGCTCGTGCCGACCGGCGGTGGGGGACTGCTGGCCGGGGTCGCCCTCGCGCTCAAGGCGAGCGACCCGTCGATCCGCGTCGTCGGCGTCCAGGCCGAGAACGCCGCGGCCTACCCGGGCTCGCTCGAGGCCGGTGAGCCGGTGGCCCTGACGTCGATGTCCACGATGGCCGACGGCATCGCGGTCGGACGCCCCGGCGACGTGCCCTTCGCCGCGGTCTCCGACCACGTCGACGAGATCGTCACCGTCAGCGAGGAGATGATGTCGCGGGCCCTGCTCGCGCTGCTCGAGCGGGCCAAGATGGTCGTGGAGCCCGCCGGCGCCGCCGCCGTCGCGGCGCTGATGGCCGCCCCCGGCCTCGTCGAGACCCCCGCGGTCGCCGTCCTGTCGGGCGGCAACATCGACCCGCTCCTGCTCGGCAAGGTCATCCGGCACGGCATGGCGGCCGCCGGCCGCTTCCTGTCCCTGCGGGTCTGCGTGCCGGACCGGCCCGGCGGACTCGCCCAGCTGCTGGTCGACGTCGCCGGCGCCGGCGCCAACGTCCTCGACGTGTGGCACGAGCGCATCTCGCCGGAGCTGCGGATCGACGAGGTCGAGGTCCGCATCCACGCCGAGACTCGCGGCGACCCGCACGCCGCCGACGTCATTGCTCGCCTGCGCGAGCGCGGCTACCGCGTCGAGGAGACCGGCCCGGCCTGAGCGGGCTCGCACCTCGACCGGCGGTGTGGTGCGGGTCGGGGATCAGCCCGTGAAGGGGACCGCCTCGACGACCTCGACCTCGAGGCGCTTGCCGTTGGGGGCGTCGTACCCGACGACGTCGCCGACCTTGGCGCCGACGATGGCGGAGCCGAGCGGCGACTGGGGGGAGTAGACGGCGATGGTGTCGTCCTCGATCTCACGGGCGCCGAGCAGGAAGGTCTCGGTGTCGTCGTCGCCGACGAACTTGTAGGTCACCTTCATGCCGGGGGAGACCGTGCCGTCGTCGTCCGGGGTCTCGCCGACCTCGGCGCGACGCAGCATGTCCTGCAGCTGCAGGATGCGGCCCTCGACCTTGCCCTGCTCCTCGCGGGCGGCGTGGTAGCCGCCGTTCTCCTTGAGGTCCCCCTCGTCGCGGGCGGCGCTGATCCGGTCGACGATCTCCTGGCGGATCGGCCCCTTGAGCTCCTCGAGCTCCGCGGTGAGCTTGTCGTAGGCCTCCTGCGTCAGCCACACGGTGTTCTGCTCGGCCTGCGTCATCGGGTGCTCCTGGGGTAGTGCGGCATCGTGCCGGTACGCCGTGCGTCCGGCTTGATCGGATCTGTCTCGGTCCTGCTCCCGCGTGTCCGGGCGGCGGTGCGGCCGAGGGGCCGGCACGCCGTCTCCCCGCTGCCTGGGGGCAGCCGGTGGTAGCGGTTCCTGCGGGAGGAAGCGGTCAGTCTAGCAATCTCCGGCGCGAGCGAGGGCTCAGCGGGGGCTCAGCGGGGGCTCAGCGGGGGCGGGACTGGTCCGCGGTGGTGCAGCCGAGGTCGTCCACGGCGGTGGCGCGGCGCTCGGTGCGGACGGTGCGCTCGAGGCGTCCCGTGCCGTTGACGTCCGAGCCGTCGACGGTGAAGCCGAGCTCGCCGACGATGGTGTGGTCCTCCGCGACCGCGCGGACCCGGCAGGTGGCGACGACGTCGGGGTCGATGGTCACCGTGAGGATCGCGGTCACCGAGCCGTCGTCCACGACGTCCCAGCCGGTCAGCTGCGAGCGGACCTCGGGCGAGCTGTGGGCGAGCGTGACCCAGGTCAGCCAGACGGCGGCCAGGAGGCCGACGACCACGAGCCCGACGATCCCGGCGCGGCGGGCGCTGACCCGCGGGGCGCCGTACCGGTCGGCCGGCACCGATCCCGCGCTCCCCGACCCGGAGGTGTCGGTCGACGTGCTCATGGGTCCATCGTCCCACCCGTGTGGTCGCCGGACTGCCGGACCTCGGCGGCAGCGCCCGGACTACCGTGGAGCCATGCACGAGACCCCCTCGCGAGCCGACGGATCGGACGCCCCGGACGGCGCCGCGCACACCGCGGAGCACACCGACACCGCGGCCTCGGCCGTCGCCGCAGCCGAGCGTGGCGGGCCCCGGGCGGGCCTGCGCCTCATGCACGTCCACGCCCACCCCGACGACGAGTCGAGCAAGGGCGCGGCGTCGACGGCGATGTACGTCGACCAGGGCGCCGACGTCCACGTCGTGACCTGCACCGGCGGCGAGCGGGGATCGATCCTCAACCCGCGCATGGAGCGGCCCGACGTCCTCGAGAACATGACGGAGATCCGTCGCGCCGAGATGGACGCCGCCCGCGAGATCCTCGGGATCACCCAGCACTGGCTGGGCTTCGTGGACTCCGGCTGGCCCGACGGCGACCCGAAGCCGCCGCTGCCGGAGGGCTGCTTCGGGCTGGTCCCCGTGGAGGAGGCCGCCGAGCCCCTCGTGCGCCTGATCCGGGAGGTCCGCCCCCACGTCGTCACGACGTACGACGAGCGCGGCGGCTACCCGCACCCCGACCACGTGATGTGCCACCGGGTGACGGTGGCGGCCTTCGAGGCCGCCGGCGACCCGGACGCCTACCCCGACGCGGGGGAGCCCTGGACGCCGCAGAAGCTCTACTACCACCACGGCTTCAACCGGCCGCGCACGCAGGCAATCCACGACGCGCTCCTCGAGCGCGGCCTCGAGTCGCCGTGGGCCGAGCGGTTGGAGAAGTGGGTCCCCGAGCCCGACTGGGACGCCCGCATCACCACGAAGGTGCCCTGCGGCGACTACTTCGAGGTCCGCGACCGCGCGCTGCTGGCGCACGCCACCCAGATCGACCCCGACGGGCACTGGTTCGCGATCCCCATGGACCTGCAGCGCGCGGTGTGGCCCACCGAGGACTTCGAGCGCGTCGTCGACACCACCGGCGCGCCGCTGCCGGAGGACGACCTGTTCGTGGGCGTTCGGGCCGACGCCGTCGCCGAGGTCGGGTCGCAACCGCGGGGGTGAGACGATGGGGGGTGTGATCGCGCTCGTCAACGACCTCGCCACCACGGCGTTCAGCGTCCTCGCGGACGCCCCGGCGCCGGGCGGCATCGAGCAGGGCCCGGAGCCCGAGGACGTCAAGGCCGGCTGGACGGCGTTCGCCATCTTCTTCGGCCTCTGCGGCGTCGTGGCGCTGCTGTGCTGGAGCTTCGTCCACCGGATCCGCAACGCCCGCAACGCCCGCGACCAGGGCGTGTACGGCGACCCGGTCGCGGAGCCCGAGAGCCCCACCACGGCGGAGGACCACCGCGCCTGAGCCGGGTGCCAGGATGGGCGCCATGGACGGGACGACGATGGGGTCCGGCACGCTCGAGAGCGCGCAGCGGTCCGGCGGGGTGCCGCAGCACGACCTGCCGCTGGTGCTGGCCGGATCCGCCCTGCCCGTGGTGGGCGCGGCCCGCGTCTACGTCTGCGGGATCACGCCGTACGACGTCACCCACCTCGGCCACGCCGCCACCTTCGTGTGGGCCGACGTCCTCACGACCGTGCTCGGCTCGCTCGGCGCGGACGTCCACACCTGCCGCAACGTCACCGACGTCGACGACGTCCTGCTCGACGCGGCCCGGGCGCGGGGCCGCCACTACGACGAGCTCGCCGTCGTCCAGGAGGCCGTCTTCGAGCGCAGCATGCAGGCGCTGCGCGTCGCCACGCCGCGGCACCGCCCGCGCTCGCGCCACCACGTCCGCGGCGTCCAGCAGCTCGCGGCCGCGCTGGTCGCCGCGGGGGCCGCGCACGAGGCGGACGGGACCGTCTGGTTCCACGGCGCCGACGTGCCCGCCTCGGTCGGCCTGCCCGAGGCCGAGGCGCTCGCCCTCGCCGCGACGTACGGCGACGAGCCGGGCGACCCCGCCAAGGCGCACCCGCTCGACGTCGCCGTGTGGCGCCCGTCGGCGGACGGCGAGCCCGCCTGGCCGAGCCCGTGGGGCTGGGGCCGGCCGGGGTGGCACGCGGAGTGCGCCGCGATGGCGCTTGCGGTGCACGGCGCGAGCCTCGACGTCCTCGTCGGCGGCGCCGACCTCGCCTTCCCCCACCACGCGTTCCAGTCCGCGATGGTCCGCGCGGCCACCGGCGTCGCGCCGTTCGCCCGCTCGGTGGTGCACGTCGGGACCGTCATGGTCGACGGCGAGAAGATGGCGAAGTCGACCGGCAACCTCGTCCTCGTCGACGACCTGCTCGAGTCGTGCTCGCCCCCGGCGCTGCGGCTGATGCTGCTCGACCGGCCCTGGGCCGCGTCGTGGTCGTGGCACCCCGGGCTGCTGGACGCCGCCGAGGCCCGCCTGGAGTCGCTGTACGCCGCGGCCGCCCGCCGGCCCTCCGGTGACGGGGAGGCCGCGGTGGAGGCGGTCACCGCCCGGCTGCGCGACGACCTGGACGTCCCCGGCGCGCTCGCGCTGGCCGAGGAGCAGGGCGGCGAGGCCGCCCGTCACGTGCTGGGCACGCTCCGCCTCAGCTGAGTCGGCCGGCGACCACCAGGCAGTCCAGGGCGGTCCCGCCGTCGGTCGGACGCTCGACCCGCTCGGCGCGCCGTACCTCGACCTCGGCGCCCAGGCGGCGGCCCGCCGCGGACAGCTCCGCGGCGAGCTCCGTGGCGGTGGGCAGCACCGCGGGGTCGCGCGGTCCGCCGACGCCGTGCTCGACGTTGCTGCGGTCGTGGGCGACCCACACCAGCGTCCCGCCGGGCGCCAGGGCGTCGACGGCGGTGTCGACCGCCGCGGCGAGGTCGGGCGTCGGCAGCTGCAGGTACGCCGCGACCACCAGGTCGACCCTCGACGGCGGCCGCCAGGTCGTGGCGTCGTCGACGACCCAGGTGACGGCGTCGGCGCCGGGCAGCGCCGAGCCGCGGGCGATCGCGACTCCGGAGAAGTCCACGGCTGTGACCCGCCAGCCGAGGGAGGCGAGCCACAGGGCGTTGCGTCCCTCGCCGGCGGCGAGGTCGACCGCGGTCCCGGGCGTCAGGGGTGCGCACTCCTCGGCGACGAACCGGTTGGGCCCGACGGACCACAGCAGCTCGGCGGCGGCGTACTTCGTGTCCCAGGCGGCGGCGTCCACGGCCCGCGCCCTACTGCCCGGGCTGCTGGGCCGTCTGCTCGGCGACCTGGCGCCGGACGTCGTCCATGTCGAGGCCGCGCACGGCCCCGATGAGCTCCTCCAGCGCCGGCGGCGGCAGGGCCCCGGCCTGCGCGAAGACCTGGATCCCGTCCCGGAACGCCATCAGCGTCGGGATCGAGGAGATCTGCGCGGCGGCGGCCAGCTGCTGCTGGTCCTCGGTGTCGACCGACCCGAAGGTGATGTCGGGGTGCGTCTCGGACGCGGCCTCGTAGGTCGGCGCGAACTGTCGGCACGGGCCGCACCAGGAGGCCCAGAAGTCGACCAGCAGGATGCCGTCACCCTGCACGTGCTCGCTGAAGTTCTCGGCGGTCAGCTCGATGGTGGCCATCGGTCCACCGTACGTGCGCCCAGGATCGAGGGGTACCTTCGCCGGTCGTGGCCACGACGAGGACCCCGGCCCCCGGGGCGGACGGTGCCGCCGGGGAGGTCCACACCGTCCTCGGCGCGCTGCGCTCACCTCGCGTGCTGCGCCGCGAGGTCCTCGCTGGCCTGGTCGTGGGCCTGGCGCTGGTGCCCGAGGCGATCTCGTTCGCGGTCATCGTCGGTGTCGACCCGCGCGTCGGGCTGTTCACGTCGGTGACCATGGCGATGTCGATCGCCGTCCTCGGCGGACGCCGCGCCATGATCTCCTCCGCGACGGGCGCCGTCGCCTTCGTGGTCGCCCCGGTGATGCGCGACCACGGCCTCGACTACCTGCTGGCCACCGTCCTGCTCGGCGGCCTGGTCCAGGTCCTGCTCGGCCTGGCGGGCGCGGCTCGCCTCATGCGGTTCGTGCCGCGCGGCGTGATGGTCGGCTTCGTCAACTCGCTGGCGGCGCTGCTGCTGCTCGCCCAGGTCCCGCACCTCGTCGGGGTGCCGTGGGCCGTCTACCCGCTGGTCGCGGTGGGCGTGCTGGTCGTCGTCGGGTGGCCCCGGCTGACCCGGGCCGTCCCGGCCCCGCTCGTCGCGATCGTGCTGCTGACGACGGTGACGGTGCTCGCCGGCCTCGACGTGCCGGACGTCGGCGACGAGGGAGCCCTGCCGAGCGCGCTGCCGGTGCCGGTGCTCCCCGACGTCCCCCTCACCTGGCAGACGCTGCGCATCATCGGCCCGTACGCCGTGGGGCTGGCGCTGGTGGGCCTGCTGGAGACCCTGGTCACCGCCGACCTGGTCGACCGGATCACCGACACCGGCTCCGACAAGCGCCGCGAGGCGGCCGGGCAGGGCGGCGCCAACCTCGTGACCGGCCTGCTGGGAGGCATGGGCGGCTGCGCCGTCATCGGCCAGAGCGTCATGAACACCCGCGTCAACGGCGCCCGCACCCGGGTGTCGACGTTCTCCGCCGGGGCGCTGATGCTGGTGCTCGTCCTGCTCCTCGGGGACGTCGTCGCCGCCATCCCGATGGCCGCCCTGGTCGCCGTGATGCTGATGGTCGCCTGGCAGAGCATCGACCGCGAGAGCCTCACGTGGGCGGGCGTCCGGTCGCGGCCGGTCCGCGACACGGTCGCGATGCTCGCGACCCTGGCGGCCGTGGTCGCCACCCACAACCTGCTCGTAGGCCTCGCCGTGGGCGTCGTGGTGGTGGCGCTGCTGTCGCTGCCCGGGGCCGTCAGGTCCCGGCGCGGGCGCTGAACCGCCGCAGCCGCAGGCTGTTGCCGACCACGAACAGCGACGAGGCCGCCATCGCGAAGCCGGCCAGCATCGGGTTGAGCAGGCCCAGCGCGGCCAGCGGCAGGGCCGCCACGTTGTAGGCGAAGGCCCAGAAGAGGTTGCCGCGGATCGTGCCCAGGGTGCGCCGGGACAGCCGGATCGCGTCGCCCGCGACCCGCAGGTCGCCACGCACGAGGGTGAGGTCCGCGGCCTCGATCGCCGCGTCCGTGCCGGTCCCCATGGCCAGGCCCAGGTCGGCGGTCGCCAGGGCGGCGGCGTCGTTGACACCGTCGCCGACCATCGCGACGACGTGGCCCTCGGCCTGCAGCCGGCGCACGACGTCCACCTTGTCCTCGGGCAGGACGCCCGCGACGACGTCCTCGGTCGCGATGCCCACCTCGGCGGCCACGGCACGCGCGACCGGCTCGGCGTCCCCGGTCAGCAGCACGGGCCGCAGCCCGAGCGCCCGCAGGTCCGCGACGGCCTCCGCGGAGGTCTCCTTGACGCGGTCGGCGACCACGAGCAGGCCGCGGACGGCGCCGTCCCAGCCGACGGCGACCGTGGTCCGGGCGGTCTCGGCGTCGAGCACGGCGGCGAGGTCGTCCGGCAGGGCGAGGTCGCCGAGCAGCGAGGGCCGTCCGACGACCACCGGGGTGCCGGCGACGGTGCCGCGCACCCCCCGACCCGGGTCGTTGGCGAAGTCGACGACCTCGGGGAGGGCCCCGACCCGTTCGCGGGCACCGTCGGCGACGGCCCGCGCGATGGGGTGCTCGGAGGCCTGCTCCAGCGCGCCGGCGTACGTCAGGACGTCGGTCTCGTCGGTGCCGTCGGCGGTCACGACGTCGACGAGGCTCATCGCCCCGGTGGTGACGGTGCCGGTCTTGTCGAGCACCACGACGTCGGGGCGGCGGGTGCGCTCGAGCGCCTCGGGGCCCTTGATGAGGATGCCGAGCTGCGCCCCGCGACCGGTGCCGACCATCAGCGCCATCGGCGTGGCCAGCCCGAGCGCGCAGGGGCAGGCGATGATCAGCACCGCCACGGCCGCGGTGAAGGCCGCCTGGGCCGGCTCGCCGACGGCGAACCAGGTGAGCAGGGTGCCGAGCGCGAGCACGAGGACGACGGGCACGAAGACCCCGGAGACCCGGTCGGCGAGCCGTTGGGCGGCGGCCTTGCCGGTCTGGGCGTCCTCGACCAGCCGCGCCATCCGGGCGAGGCGGGTGTCGGACCCGACGCGGGTGGCGCGGACGACGAGCCGGCCCCCGACGTTGAGCGTGGCGCCGGTGACGGTGTCGCCCGGGCCGACCTCGACCGGGACGGACTCCCCGGTCAGCATCGCGGTGTCGACGGCGGAGGAGCCGGAGACGACCTCCCCGTCGGTCGCGACGGTCTCGCCCGGACGGACGACGAAGCGGTCGCCCACGACCAGGCTGTCGGCGGGCACCCGGCGCTCACCCCCGCCGGGTCCGTCGGTGAGGAGGGTGACCTCCTTGGCGCCCAGGTCCAGGAGGGCGCGCAGGGCGGAGCCGGCGTTGCGCTTCGCGCGGTGCTCGAGCCAGCGACCGGCGAGCAGGAACGTGGTGACGCCCGCGGCGGCCTCGAGGTAGACGTTCGCGCTGCCGTCGCCGCGCTCGACGGTGAGGGAGAAGCCGTGACTCATGCCGATCTCGCCGGCCGAGCCGAGCAGCAGCGCGTAGAGCGACCAGCCGAGCGCCGCGAGGGTACCGATCGAGATCAGCGTGTCCATCGTGGTGGCGCGGTGGCGCAGGTTCGTCCAGGCGGCGCGGTGGAAGGGCCACCCGCCCCACAGCACGACCGGCAGGGCGAGCACGAGCGAGACCCACTGCCAGCCGGCGAACTGCCACGGCGGCACCATCGCGAGGACGACGACCGGGACGCTCAGCGCCGCGGAGACGGCCAGACGGGTGGTGAGCGGGTCGGCGTCGGGCCCGTCGGTGCCGTCGGCGTCGGGGTGCACGGGCTCGGGCACGCGGGCGGCGTACCCGGCCGCGGCGACGGTCTCCACCAGACGCTCGGTCCCGAGGTCCGCGGGGTAGGACACCCGCGCCCGCTCGGTGGCGTAGTTGACCGTCGCGCTGACGCCGTCGAGCTTGTTGAGCTTGCGCTCGATCCGGTTGGCGCACGACGAGCAGGTCATCCCGGTGAGCTCCAGCTCGACGTCCTGCGTCGGCCCGGGGGAGACCGGGGCGCTGCCCGGGGTGCTCATCGGGCGGTGTAGCCGGCCTCGCTCACGGCGGCGCGGACGGCGTCGTCGGTCACGGGGGCCTCGGTGGTGACGACGACCCGGCCGGAGCCGAGGTCGACGCTGACGTCGGTGACGCCGTCGAGCTCGGAGATCTCCTCGGTGACCGAGGCGACGCAGTGCTCGCAGGTCATGCCGTCGACGGTGTAGCTCTGCTGGGCCATGGGGTCCTCCTGGACCGGTGGTGGATCAGACGGTGGGGCAGGCGGTGGGGCAGGCGGTGGGTCGGGCCGGGTCAGGACCGCACGAGGCGTGCGATGGCCGCGGAGGCCTCGTCGAGCTTGGCGCGGGCGGCGTCGTCGTCCCCGCTCGCGGCGGCGTCGGCGACGCAGTGCGACAGGTGCTCCTCCAGCAGGCTCAGCGCGACGGCCTGCAGGGCCTTGGTCGTCGCCGAGACCTGGGTGAGGACGTCGATGCAGTAGGTGTCGGCCTCGACCATCCGCTGCAGGCCGCGGGCCTGACCCTCGATGCGGCGCAGGCGCTTGAGGACGTCGTCCTTGCGGTCGGCGTACCCGGGCGTGGTGTCCATGCCGCCACAGTACCCCTGGGGGGTAGGGGTATCAAGCAGGTCGACCCGCGGTGGCCTCGGCCGCCTCGGCGATGATCGCCCGGACGCCGGCCTCCGCGGCGGCGGGGTCGCCCACCCGGACGGCGCGGGCCACCGCCTCGTGGAGCGCGATCGCCTCGGGGTTCGGGCGCGCCGGCATGAGGTCGTGGCGGGTGCGGCCGGCGAGCACCTCGTCGACGACCGCGGCGAGGGAGCAGAGCATCTCGTTGCCCGAGGCGTCGAGGAGCGTGCGGTGGAAGACCTGGTCCGCGGCGAGGTAGGCGACGAGGTCGCCGGTCGCGCCGTGCTCGGCCATGTCCAGGGCGGCCTCGGCGAGTCGTCGTCCCTGGGCGGGGGTGGCGCGGGCCGCGGCCAGCGCCGCGGCGGTCGGCTCGAAGCCCGACCGCAGCTCGGTGAGGGAGCGCAGCTGCTCGGCGCGGTCAGGTCCGGCCAGCCGCCAGCGGATGAGGCGGGGGTCGAAGACCTGCCAGTCGGCGCGGGGGCTGACGGTCACGCCGACGCGACGCCTCGCCGTGACCAGCCCCATCGCGGCGAGCACCCGCACCGCCTCGCGGGACACCGACCGGGAGACACCGAACTCGCGGTCGATCCCCTCGAGGGTGAGCACCGTGCCGACGGCGAGCTCACCCGCCGTGATCCGCAGCCCGAGCCCCTCGAGCACGCGCTCCTGGAGCGGGCCCTCGGTGGCGGTCATCAGCCCATCATGTCATCAGGTCATCCGACACCGCGGGCGCGAATCGGCAGATGAGTGAGGGACCCCGGTTGCAATGATCAGATCATTCGTGTGACAGTGACCACGTGACGCAGGACACGAGCTCGTACCCGCCCCTCGTGGTGGTCATGGGTGTCTCCGGATGCGGCAAGTCGACCGTCGGCGAGGCCCTCGCCCGTCGGCTCGACGTCGCGTTCACCGACGGCGACGACCTCCACCCGCCCGCGAACGTCGAGAAGATGCGGGCCGGCACGCCGCTCGACGACGACGACCGGTGGCCCTGGCTCGACGCCGTCGGCGGCTGGCTCGCCGAGCGCCGGACCAGCGGCGGGGTCGTCGCCTGCTCGGCGCTCAAGCGCGCCTACCGCGACCGGCTGCGCGACCAGGCGCCGGCGGCCGTCCACGTGCACCTGCACGGCGACCGCGAGCTGATCGGCCGGCGCCAGGCCGCCCGCGGCCAGCACTTCATGCCGCCCGGCCTCCTCGACTCGCAGTTCGCCACCCTCGAGCCGCTGGGCGTCGACGAGGCGGGCGTCGTCCTCGACGTCGCGCTCGGCGTCGACGAGCTCGTCGAGGCGGCGTACGACGCCCTCACCCGCACCGCCCCCGGATCCGAGACGCAGGAGCCCTGATGGAGATCACGTTCGAGCAGACCCTCGGCCCCGGCGCGCTGCTGGGCATCGCGGCCGGCGCGGTCGCGGTCCTGCTGCTGCTCATCATCCGGTTCAAGGTCCACGCCTTCCTCGCGCTGATCCTCGTCAGCCTCGGCACGGCGTTCGCGACCGGCTACCCGGCGGCGCAGATCATCCCCGCCCTGACGACCGGGCTGGGGACGACGCTCGGGACCGTCGCCCTCCTGGTCGCCCTCGGCGCGATGCTCGGCCGCCTGGTCGAGGTCAGTGGCGGAGCGCAGGTGCTCACCGACGCGCTGATCGCGCGCTTCGGCGAGAAGCGGGCACCGCTCGCGCTCGGCGTCGCCTCGCTGGTGTTCGGCTTCCCGATCTTCTTCGACGCCGGCCTGGTCGTGATGCTGCCCATCGTCTTCGCGGTCGCGCGCCGCATGGGCGGGGGGCTGCTCCGCTACGGCCTGCCCGCCGCGGGCGCCTTCTCGGTGATGCACGTCTTCGTGCCGCCCCACCCCGGCCCCGTCGCGGCCAGCGGCCTGCTCGAGGCGCAGGTCGGCCTGGTCGTCGTCCTCGGGCTGCTCGTCGCGGTGCCCACGTGGTTCGTCACCTGCTACCTCTTCGGCCTCTGGGTCGGCAAGCGCATCGAGGTCCCGGTGCCCGACGTCCTGAGCGGCGGGCCGAAGCAGGAGGAGGCGCTGGGCAAGCCGCCGTCGGCGGGCACCGTCGTCGGGCTGCTGCTCCTGCCGCTCGCCCTGATCTTCCTCGAGACCGGCCTCAACACCGCCGCGACCGCCGGGTGGGTGGACGGCGAGACGACGTGGGTGGCCGTGCTCCGCGTCTTCGGCTCCACGCCCGTCGCGCTGCTCATCACGCTCCTGGTCGCGATGTACGTGCTCGGCGTCCGCCGCGGCGTCGCGGGCGAGACCCTCGACAAGCTCGTCGACGGCGCGCTCGGACCGGTCTGCGCGATCATCCTCATCACCGGCGCCGGTGGCATGTTCGGCTTCGTCCTGCGCACCAGCGGCATCGGCGACGCGCTCGCCGACACCCTCGCCGGGCTAGGGATCCCCGTGATCCTCGCCGGCTTCCTCATCGCCTCGGCGCTGCGGATCGCCCAGGGGTCGGCCACCGTCGCGCTGACGACGGCCGCCACGCTCGTGCAGCCCGTCGTCCTCGACGGCTCCTACTCGCCCGTGCAGGTCGCCGCCGTCGTCCTCGCGCTCGCCGCCGGCTCGGTCGTGGCCAGCCACGTCAACGACTCCGGCTTCTGGCTGGTCGGCCGGTTCTTCGAGATGGACGTGCGCACCACCCTGAAGACCTGGACCGTCATGGAGACCACGATCGGCGTGATGGGCTTCGGCCTGGCCTGCGTCGTCTACGTCGTCGGGTGACCGTGGCGCGGCCTCCGCGACGCGACTACCGTGACGCCATGTCGCAGGCACCCCCGCCGGACCAGGCCGAGCTCAGGGCCGACCACGAGGCCGTCGCGAGGCGACTGGCGCTGTTCGACTTCCCCTGGGACACCACCCAGGCCCTCAGCCTCGCGCTGTTCCGGACGTTCGCCGTCCCGACGATCGGACGGCTCCTCGACGAGACGGCCGAGTTCACCGGACGCACCCAGAAGCGGTACGACGACACGGCGCTGCTGCTCGAGGTGCCGCTCGTCGAGGGCCTGGACTCCGAGCTGGGCCGGGCGGCGATCCGGCAGGTCAACGGGATGCACCGGCGCCACCACATCTCCGACGACGACATGCGCTACACGCTGGCGACGTTCGTCGTCGTCCCGCGCCGGTGGATCGACGCCCACGGCAGGCGCCGCCTGACCGACGCCGAGGTCGCCGCGGCCGTCGGCTACTACCGCGCGCTGGGCGCCCGGATGGGGATCCGCGGCGTCCCCGAGACGTACGACGGCTTCGCGGCGCTCATGAACGACTACGAGACGGAGCACTTCGCGTTCGACCCAAGTGGTCGGCGGGTCGCGGACGCGACGCTCGCGCTGATGGCCACCTTCTACCCACGCGCCCTGCGGCCCCTCGTGCTGCGGGCGACCCGCTCGATGATGGACCCGCCGCTGCTCGCGGCCCTCGGGTACGACGAGCCCGGGCGGCTCGAGCGGCGCCTGGTGCGGGGCGCGCTGCGGGCCCGGGGGAGGGCCGCCGGCCTCCTGCCCGCGCGCCGGCGGCCGGCGTACGTCCGGGACATGCCGCGCATCCGCTCCTACCCCGACGGCTTCACGGTCGAGGACCTCGGCACCGCGCCCCGCGGCTGCCCCGTCCGGCCTCACTAGCCTCGTCGGATGGTCACCCGCTCGATCCTGCTGTTCGTGCTCGCCGCACTGCTCGAGATCGGCGGCGCCTGGCTGGTCTGGCAGGGGGTGCGGGAGTCCCGCGGCCTGGTCTGGGTGGGCGCCGGCGTGCTCTGCCTGGGGGCGTACGGCTTCGTCGCGGCCTTCCAGCCGGACGCGGAGTTCGGGCGGGTCCTCGCGGCGTACGGCGGGGTGTTCGTCGCCGGGTCCCTGGCCTGGGGGATGGCCGTCGACGGCTTCCGCCCGGCCCGGACGGACTACCTCGGGGCGCTGATCTGCCTGGTCGGGGTCGCGGTGATCATGTACGCCCCGCGCGACGTGTCCTGAGCCCGGCGGCGCTGTTTTCAGGACTCTCGCCGTTCCCCCTCCGGCTGTCGGCGGATCCTGCGACCCTGCGTCCGTCGGGCCACACCGGTCCGCGAGGGAGGATCATGGGGATCACCAGCACGGAGCCGACGTGGATCGTGCAGGTCGTCTCGGACGACGCGCACTGCAACGAGTGCTGCGGTGCGGACGAGGCCGTCCCGGCGACGCACCACGACGCCTCGCCCGGCGCGTTCGCCTACACGATCGGGCTGCACGACCGCGGTGCGCCGGAGCTGCAGCTCTGGGCCAGGCCCACGGACGGGCAGGACCCCGGCGCGGACTGGGAGTTCTCCGCGCGCGACCTCGCCCAGGTCCTGAACGACCTCGCGGCGGAGGTGCTGGCCGGCCGCCTGTCGGCGGGCGGCTGCCGCACCGAGGTCTTCGACGGGGGTGACGCGACCGTGACCTTCCGGCTGGGCGCACCCGTGGCCCGCGAGGAGGTCGATGCGTTCGGGGTCGACCCCGCCGCCGCGGTCCTGCCCGTGCGATGGTCGCTGCGCCGTCCGCCCGAGGGCCCTCGGGGTCCCGCGGACCACGCCGCGCTCGAACAGGTCCGGACCCTCCTGCGGGACCTGCGACCGCGCCCCTCCGACGTCCGGGACCTCCCTCCGACCTGGCGATGTGACGACCTCGAGTTCGACCCCGACGGAGTGCACGGCCCCCTGACGCCGCTCGTGCGGGGGCTCGCGGCCGCCGTGGTGGGCGGCGACGGGGACCAGCTCGTCCGGTTCCTGGTCGAGTGCGCCTCGGGCTACTCGACCGGTACCTCCGCCGGGTACGTGCTGGCCCAGGTGCGCGCGGCGGCCAGGCCGGTCGGGCGCAGCGCCGCGATCGACCGGCTCGTCGACACGGTCCCGCACCTGGCCGCGGTCCGCGTCGAGGACGCCGGGTGGCCGCGGGTCGTCGACGACGTGACGAGCGCGCTGGGCTGCTCCTGGCCCACGGCCTCGGACGACCTCGCGACCATGCTGCGCCAGGGGCTGCTGGCCCTGCTCGGGACCGCGGTGGTCCACGACGTGGCCGGGCGCGAGCTTCTCCTCGAGGGCACCGGCCCGTTCCGGTGGTCGCGCTCCGCGACGGTCGGATCACCCGCGGAGTTCCTGGCGTCGGACAGGACGGTGCGGGCCGTGGCCGTGGCCCTGGCCCACCTACGGCCCGGCGTCCTCCCGACCCTGCTCGACAGACACGAGCGAGCGCTCGCCCACGACGCCTACCTCCGCGCGGTGGCACACCTCCAGGGCACGGCGGTCACCACCGCCATGGCCATCGAGTCCCTCGGGGCCGTGCTCCCGCGCGCGGTGGCGCGACGTGCCCGACGAGACGGGTTGGTGGCCCCTGCGTGGTCCTGGGCGAGCGTGCTGGTGGGTGCGGTCTGCGCGACCTCCGCCGACCCGCGCCGCCTCTCCGTCGAGCTCGCCGAGGCCTTCTGCGCGCCGTACGACGACCTCCTGCCGGAGCTCCGCGGACTGCTCCGCCTCGGGCCACACTATCGCCCGTGAGGTTCTTCGACGGCGGGCTGCCCGACGAGCCGGCGGACCGTGACGCGGTGGCCCGGGTCTTCCTGGAGCGACGGATGGAGGAGGGCGAGGAGGCGTTCGCGATGCTGCGCCGGATCGGGTACGACGACCGACGCCTCGGTCCGCTCCTGGTGCCGGCCGACCCGGCGACGTTCCGCACGGACCTCACCTCGGTGCCGCGGTTCTTCACCTGGCTGGTGCCCCGCAGCGGGCGTCACCTCCCGGCCGCGCTGGTGCACGACGGCCTGGTCGAGACGGACCCGGCGCTGCCCCCGACGTACGTCAGCCCCGAAGGGGTCGTCGTCACCCGGGTCCAGGCCGACCGGGTGTTCCGGGACGCGATGGCCGACCTCGGCGTGCCGCCGGTGCGGCGCTGGCTGGTGTGGTCCGCGGTCACGGTCGCGACGATGGTCGACGGGCGGGCGACCGGGTGGGGCCCGGTGCGCCGGTGGTGGTTCCGTGGCGTCGCGGTGCTGACCCTCGCGGTGACCCTGGTGCTCGGGGTGCTGGCGACGCTCGACCTCGCCGGCGCCGGCCTGGGGGTGCCGTGGATCGGGGACGGCCCCACCGGGCTGCGGCTGCTCCAGGGCGTGGCGGCGGCCGTGGTCCTGCCCTGCCTGCTGGCCCTGCTGTGGGGCCGGTTCGTCGTCGCCGGGCTGGTGACCAACGTGGCGCTCGCCCTGCTGCTGCACCTGACGGCCGCCCTGGTGGCGACGTACCTCCTCTACGCCGCCCTGGAGGCCCTGGTGCGCGGGGCCTCCCGCGCGGTTGACTGAGGTGTGGACCTCCGACTCCTCGTCATCGCCGTCCCGGTCGCGGACGTCGACCGCTCGCTCGCCTTCTACACCGAGCAGGTCGGCTTCGGCCTCGACCACGACGTGCGGCCGTCCCCGGGCATGCGGGTGGTGCAGATGACGCCGCCGGGCTCCCCGTGCTCCGTCGTCATCGGCGAGGGGATGCCGCTGGGCGAGCCCGGGTCCACGAAGGGCCTGCAGCTGTGCGTCGACGACATCGACGTCGCGCGGGCCGCGATGGCCGACCGCGGGGTCGCCATCAGCAAGGTCCAGCAGCTCGGGCCCGAGGGCGTGCCGGGCTCGCGGTTCGCCTTCTTCGCCGACCCCGACGGCAACGGCTGGTCGCTCCAGGAGCTGCCCGCCTGAGAGCCGGCGTCAGCGCAGCGAGTACGTCAGGAGCGACACGGCGACGTAGTGCGAGGCGAACGCCAGGATGGTGAAGGTGTGGAACACCTCGTGGAACCCGAACCACCGGGGCCACGGGTTGGGTCGCTTCACGCCGTACACGACCCCGCCGAGGGTGTAGAGCCCGCCGCCGACGATGACCAGGACGAGCACCGCCGTCCCGACGCCCACACCGATCCCCGCCGCGCCGTCGGCGAAGTCGGGGATGAAGAAGATCGCCGCCCACCCGAGCGCGATGTAGATCGGTGTGTAGAGCCACCGTGGCGCGCCGGTCCAGAACACCCGGAACAGCACGCCGAGGATCGCGCCCGTCCACACGGTCGTGAGCAGGACGACCCGGGAGTTGCCCTCGAGCAGCAGCAGGCTGAACGGCGTGTACGAGCCTGCGATGAGCAGGAAGATGTTCGAGTGGTCGAACCGCCGCAGGATGCCCCACACCTTCGGCGACCAGGTCCCTCGGTGGTAGATCGCGGAGACGGTGAACAGCACGAGGGCGGACCCGGCGAACACCGCGGACCCGATCCGGGTCACGGCGTTGGGGGACAGGGCGATCAGCACGATGCCGGCGGCCAGCGTCAACGGAGCGGTCGCGAGGTGCAACCACCCCCGGAGCTTGGGCTTGACCTCGGCGAACGCCTCGCGCACGTGGTCGGCGGCCCCCTGCGTGAGGTCGGCGACTCGAGCGTTCATGGTGCGAGCGTAGCGAGGCATGGTCGGCGTCCGGTCGGTTCGTGACCAACCTCGCTCGGTGCCCGCGAGACCCGTCGAGGACACCCGGTCCGGAGGCCTCGGGCCGCTAGCATGCCGAGGTGGACTGGAAGCGAGGGCTGCGGCGGGTGCTCTACCCGGCCTACGAGGCGCGCATGATGCGCCGCATCCCCGCCGACGCCCGGATGCCCCAGCACATCGGGGTCATGCTCGACGGCAACCGCCGCTGGGCCCGGGCCGTCGGCCTCGGGACCGCCGAGGGCTACCGGGCGGGCGCCGACAACATCGCGCCGATGCTCGGCTGGTGCGAGGAGATCGGCGTCGAGGTGGTCACGCTGTGGCTGCTCTCGAGCGACAACCTGTCGAACCGGCCCGCGGACCAGCTCACGGGGCTGCTCGGCATCATCGAGGGCGCGGTCTCCTCGCTCGCCGCGACCGGTCGCTGGCGGATCCACCCCGTCGGGGCGCTCGACCTCCTGCCGTCCGCGACCGCGGAGAGGCTCAAGGAGGCCGAGGAGTCGACCCGGGACAACGACGGCCTGCTCGTCAACGTCGCCGTGGGGTACGGCGGACGCCGCGAGATCGCCGACGCCGTGCGGTCGCTGCTGTCCGAGCACGCCACGCGGCAGACCACCCTGGAGGAGCTCGCCCAGGTCATCGACGTCGAGCACATCGCGGCGCACCTCTACACCAAGGGCCAGCCCGACCCCGACCTCGTGATCCGCACCTCCGGCGAGCAGCGGCTGGGCGGGTTCCTGCTGTGGCAGAGCGCGACCAGCGAGTTCTACTTCTGCGAGGCCTTCTGGCCCGACTTCCGTCGCGTGGACTTCCTCCGCGCCGTCCGGGCCTACGCCCTGCGCGACCGCCGGTACGGCGCCTGACGGGACCTGCGTGACGGGTGTGACGCCTGGGGTCAGGCGTCACGCGGCGTTCACACGCCGGTAGGGCGTGTCGCTCCTCGCGGCCGTCGCGGCGGCGTACTTTTCGAGGCACCGGCGGGTGGGGAAGCCCGCCGTACCAGGAGGCCCGATCTTGTCCGTCCACCGTCACGACAGCCGCCACGAGGCGCGTGGTCGGGGCGCGGTCGGAGGAGGGGGTCGGCACTCCGGCTCCCGGGCCCGATCCCGGTCCGAGCGAAGCGACTAGGACCGGGGACGCGAGTGCGTGCGCCGGTCCGCGAGAGGTAAGCCGTGGCCTCCACGTCCAGCGTGACCAGCACCCGCACCTACGTCCTCGACACCAGCGTCCTGCTGGCGGACCCGGGAGCGATCCGACGCTTCGAGGAGCACGAGGTCGTGCTTCCCGTCGTCGTCATCACCGAGCTCGAGGGCAAGCGTCACCACCCCGAGCTCGGCTTCTTCGCCCGCGCCGCACTGCGCTCGCTCGACGAGCTCCGGGTGCTCCACGGTCGGCTCGACCAGCCGGTCCCGGTGGGGGAGGACGGCGGCACCCTGCGGGTCGAGCTGAACCACACCGACCCCACCGTGCTCCCGTCCGGCTTCCGCCTCGGCGACAACGACACCCGGATCCTGGCCGTGGCCCGCAACCTGGCCGACGAGGGCTCCGAGGTCACGCTGGTCTCGAAGGACCTGCCGCTGCGGATCAAGGCCTCCGCGGTGGGCCTGGACGCCCAGGAGTACCGCGCCGAGGCGGTCAGCGAGTCCGACTCGGGCTACACCGGCATGGCCGAGCTCGACGTGGCGGCCGCCGACCTCGACGAGCTGTACGACGACGGCGTCGTCGACCTGCCCGAGGCCCGCGACATGCCCTGCCACCAGGGCCTGGTCCTGCTCTCGGACCGCGGGACGGCGCTGGGCCGGGTCACGCCCGACAAGCAGGTCCGCCTCGTCCGGGGCGACCGGGAGGCGTTCGGGATCCACGGGCGCTCCGCCGAGCAGCGGATGGCGCTGGAGCTGCTGCTCGACCCCGACGTCGGGATCGTCTCGCTCGGCGGCCGGGCCGGCACCGGCAAGTCGGCGCTGGCGATGTGTGCGGGCCTCGAGGCGACGCTGGAGCGCGGGCAGCACAAGAAGGTCGTCGTGTTCCGGCCGCTGTTCGCGGTCGGCGGCCAGGAGCTCGGCTACCTGCCGGGCTCGGAGTCGGAGAAGATGTCGCCCTGGGCGCAGGCGGTCTTCGACACCCTGGGCGCGGTCGCCTCCCGCGAGGTCATCGAGGAGGTCCTCGACCGCGGGATGCTCGAGGTGCTCCCGCTGACGCACATCCGCGGCCGCTCCCTGCACGACTCCTTCGTGATCGTCGACGAGGCGCAGAGCCTGGAGCGCAACGTCCTGCTCACGGTCCTCTCGCGCATCGGGGCGAACTCCAAGGTGGTGCTGACCCACGACGTGGCCCAGCGCGACAACCTCCGCGTGGGCCGCCACGACGGTGTCGTGGCCGTGGTGGAGCGGCTCAAGGGCCACCCGCTGTTCGCCCACGTGACGCTGACCCGCTCGGAGCGCTCGCCGGTCGCCGCGCTGGTGACCGAGATGCTGGAGAACGTCACGCTCTGACCTCGGTTCGTGAGCCCCGCCGCCCGGTCGACGGCGGGGCTCGCGCGTCTGATGGGGCTGCTGTGACGCAAGTGGTGGTCCCGCCCACACCGGACCCGCCCGAGCGGCCCGCCGGTTTGCGTCGTGCCCGTGCCTGGGGCAGGGTGACCGGGATTCGTCGGGCACCCCCGGACTCCCCGCGTCCGGCCCACGGGTGCCCTCCCGGCGCGGACGTCCGCGCTCGGAACCGCACGACCTGCCCCGACGTCTACCCCCGTGAGACATCCCTGTGCCGAAGCGTGAGAAGTACGTCCCGAAGCACCGCCAGGCCAAGCACCGTGGCGAGCCCGCGCGCCCGCTCGTGGCCCGGAAGGTCGTCGGCAGCACCGTCGCCTTCTCCTCGGCGGCCGTCGTCGCGACCGGCGTCGTCGTGTCCGGCGGCGTCCTCGGCGCCGACCAGGTCGCGCTCGACGCCGCCCCGGCCGGTGCCGCCGTCGGCGCCGTCGGAGACTCGACGGCCACCTCGACCGCCATCGGCACGGAGCGGATCACCCGCATCCTGAACGAGCGCAGCGAGGCCATCAGCCGCTCGGACCGTCGGGAGACCACCGACCCGGCCAAGGAGGCGGCCCTGGCGCAGGGCGCCGGCGACGGGATGGTCGAGGAGGTCGAGCTCTCGGACTCCGACCCCCGCGACATCGCGCAGGCCCTGCTGCCCGAGTACGGCTTCTCCTCCGACCAGTTCAGCTGCCTCGACTCGCTGTGGACCAAGGAGTCCGGCTGGTCGACGACCGCCGACAACCCGACGTCCTCGGCGTACGGGATCCCGCAGTCGCTGCCCGGCGAGAAGATGGCCAGCGAGGGCGCCGACTGGGCCACCAACCCGGAGACGCAGATCCGCTGGGGCCTGGGCTACATCCAGGACCGCTACGGCAGCCCGTGCGGCGCCTGGTCCCACAGCGTCGCGAACAACTGGTACTGATCGCACGCCTCCGACGGGCGACCAGCCCCCGCCCGGCCCACTAGGGTCGGGCGTGATGGAGATCCTCAGCACGCCCCGCCTTCACCTGGTCCCGCTGACCGGCGCGATCCTCCGGCGCCGCCTGGAGTCCGACGACTTCGAGGCCGTCCTCGAGCTGCCGGACGGCGCGCGCACCGTGACCTTCGGCCCCCAGTGGCCCGGCGACGCGCTCGGGTCCTACGCGCGCCTCCTGGAGGGCCTCGGCGGTGCCTCCGACGGCGTCGTCGACCTGCGCTACGTCGCGGTCGAGCGTGAGACCGGGTACGCCGTCGCCGAGCTCGGCGCCAAGCGCCCCGTCGAGGACGACGGAACGGTCGAGATCGGCTACGGGGTCAACGCCTCCGAGCACGGACGCGGCCTCGGCACCGAGGCCGTCGGCGCCCTCAGCGACGCCGCGCTGGCCCGCGACGACGTGACGCGCGTCCTCGCCCACACCACCCCGGACAACATCGCCAGCCAGCGCGTCCTGGAGAACACCGGCTTCGTCCGCATCGGCAGCACCGTCGAGGACGGACACGGCACCGTCGCGGTCTGGCAGCGCACCGCGTCCTGACCGCGAGTCGGCCCGGACGCACGCCCTCAGCGCGCCGAGTCGGCCTGAACGCGCGCTCTCAGGACGCCGAGTCGGCCTGAACGCGCGCTCTCAGGCCGCCGAGTCGGCCCGGAGGCACGCGCTCAGCACGCCGAGTCGGCCCGAGCCGCGCCCAAAGCCCCCGCGTCGGCTGAGAACGGCACGGCAGTCCATACGTTCGAGCCGACTCGGCGGTGTTCTGGGGTGCGTTGGGGCCGACTCGGCGCTGTTCTGAGGTGCGTTCGGGCCGACTCGGGGGTGTTCTGGGGTGCGTTCGGGCCGACTCGGCCTCAGGAGGCGGTGAGGACGGTGACGTGGCCGGCGTAGGCGCGGGGGCCGTCGAAGGGCGGCAGCGACCAGGCGACGTCCTCGCCGGTCGAGCGCAGGTAGGCGAGGGCCTGGTCGCGGTCGGTGAAGGTGGCCCGCGTCTCCACGTCGGTACGACGGACCGCGTCGAAGTGCCGCCGCAGCAGCGCCTCGCCGTTCTCGGCCGAGAACGACAGCGGCAGGGGGTCGCCGCCGGCCTCCCGCCGGAGGTCGGCGACGTGCTCCTCGCCGAGGGTGACCGCGACGAGGGAGCCGCCGGGTCGGAGCACCCGCCGGACCTCGGCCAGGCCGGCGTCGAGGTCGGGCAGGTGGTAGAGCATCCACGCGGCGACCACCACGTCGTAGGAGTCGGTGGGGACGTCCATCGCGGCGGCGTCCATCACCCGGGTGGGGATGCCGCGATCGGCGACCAGGGCCACCATCCGCGCCGAGGCGTCCGTCGCCAGCAGTGCGACGCCGGGGTGGGCGGAGCGGATCCGCTCCGCGAGCGCACCGGTCCCGCAACCGACCTCGAGGACGTCGGGCAGCGCGCGTGTCGCCGGCAGGGCGGCCCCGACCTCGGCGAGGACGACGTCGACCGGGTCGACGCCGGACGGGCCGGGCCCCCAGACGGCACGACGGGTCTCGAGGGGCTGCTCGCTCGCGTACTGCCGGGCGACCTCCTCGGGATCCCTCACGGGTGGGTCATCGACTCCACGTCGAGGGCCTCGTCGAGCTGGGCCTCGGTGAGCTCGCCGCGCTCGACGAAGCCCATCGCGATCACCGTCTCGCGGATCGTGGTGCCGTCGGCGAGGGCCTTCTTCGCGATCTTCGCGGCCTGCTCGTAGCCGATGTGCTTGTTCAGCGGCGTCACGACGGACGGCGAGGACTCGGCGTAGCGGCGCATCCGCTCGACGTCCGCGGTGATCCCGTCGACGCACCGCTGGGCCAGCAGGACCGTGGAGGTCGAGAGCAGCCGGGCCGACTCGAGCAGGTTGCGGGCCATCACCGGCATCATCACGTTGAGCTCGAAGCTGCCCGAGGCGCCGGCGTGGGTCACGGCGGCGTCGTTGCCGATGACCTGCGCGCAGACCATCAGCGTCGCCTCCGGCAGGACCGGGTTCACCTTGCCCGGCATGATGCTGGAGCCCGGCTGCAGGTCGGGCAGGTGGATCTCGGCGAGGCCGGTGGTGGGGCCGGACGACATCCAGCGCAGGTCGTTGCACAGCTTGGTGACGCCGACCGCGATCGTCTTCAGCACGCCGGACAGCTCGACGAGCGAGTCGCGGGCGCCCTGCGCCTCGAAGTGGTCGCGGGCCTCGCTGAAGGGCTGGCCGGTGGTCTCGCCCAGCACCTCGATGACCCGGGCGGCGAACCCGGGCGGGGTGTTGATGCCGGTGCCGACGGCGGTGCCGCCCAGCGGCAGCTCACGCACGCGGGGGAGGACGGCGTCGAGCCGCTCGGCGGCGTACCGCATCGTGGCGGCGTACCCGCCGAACTCCTGGCCGAGCATCACCGGGGTGGCGTCCATGAGGTGGGTGCGCCCGGACTTCACGAGCCCGCCGAACTCGCGCGCCTTGGCCTCCAGCGACTCCGCGAGGACGGCGAGCGCCGGCTGCAGGTCCTCGGTGACGGCCAGCGCGGCGGCGACGTGGATCGCGGTCGGGAAGGTGTCGTTGGACGACTGGCTGGCGTTGACGTGGTCGTTGGGGTGGACGTCGGTGCCGGCGGCGCCCGCGAGGGAGGCCAGCACCTCGTTCATGTTCATGTTCGAGCTCGTGCCCGAGCCGGTCTGGAAGACGTCGAGCGGGAAGGCGTCGAGGTGCTCGCCGGTGGCGACGGACTCCGCACCCGTGCGGATGGCGGCGGCGCGGGCCTCGTCGAGCACGCCGAGCTCGGCGTTGACCACGGCGGCGGCCTGCTTGACCCGCGCCATCGCCTGGATCAGGCGCGGCTCGAGGGTGGTGCCGGAGATGGGGAAGTTCTCGATGGCGCGCTGGGTCTGGGCGCGCCACAGCGCGTCACGAGGGACCTGGACCTCGCCCATCGAGTCGTGCTCGGTGCGGAACTCGCCCGCCTGGCCGCCGTCCTGGGTGCTCACGGCGGCACGCTACCGTGGACAGATTAGTAACTGACCTGTTACCAATAGCGGGTGGACGCGTTCGCCGCCCTGGCCGACCCGGTACGCCGGGCGCTGCTCGTCGCGCTCGCCGCCGGACCGGCGCGGGTCGCCGACCTGGCCGCCTCGCACCCCATCAGCCGTCCCGCCGTCAGCCGCCACCTGCGCGTGCTGGCCGAGGCCGGACTCGTCGCCGCGACCGACGCGGGCCGTGAGCGTCACTACCGGCTGCAGCGCCCCGGTCTGGCGCCGGTGACGGACTGGCTCGAGGCGCTCGGACCGCCCGACGGGGGCCCGCGGGTGACGGCTGCGCACCTCGACGCGCTCGACCTCGAGGTGCGCAGGACGACGCGCGACCGGCGTACGACAGGCGCCGACGGAGCAGACGACCGAGCAGACGACCGAGCAGGGGAGACAGCATGACGGGGACGGCGACAGGTCACCGCGAGCACCGCGACGGCGCGGACTGGATCGTGCTGGAGCGCCGCTTCGCCACCGGCGCGGACGACGTCTGGGCCGCCCTCACCGACCCGGAGCGGATGCGCCGCTGGATCGGGACGTGGACCGGCGACCCCGCGGAGGGTCACGTGACGTTCCGGATGCTCGCCGAGGGTGACGACGTCCCCGCCGAGACGATGTGGATCGAGGAGTGCGACCCGCCCCACCGGCTCCGCCTGCGCTCCCAGGTGCCGGGGGAGGACGAGGTCTGGCGCATCGAGGTCGACCTGGTCGAGCGCGAGGGCGGCACGACGCTCCGCTTCGCCCAGGACGTCCCCCGCCCCGGGTTCGCCGAGAGCGTCGGGCCGGGCTGGGAGTACTACCTCGACCGGCTCGTGACGGCCGAGACCGGCGGCGACGTCGACGCCCTCGACTTCGACACCTACTACCCGGCGCTCTCGGGGGCGTACGCCGACCCGGAGTAGTCGTCGGGCCGGGCGGGACGTCGTCCACCTCACACCGGCACGCGGGCCGGAATTCACCGTCGTCTCAGGAACGCTTCCTAGCGTCGGAGGTTCCGTCCACACCCCTCGTCCCCCGGAGGCCCGCTCACCCATGTCCACCCTGCTCAGCCGATCCGACCTCGCCCTGCTCGCCGCCCGCCTCGTCGTCGGCACGGTGCTGCTCGCCCACGGGCTGCCCAAGCTCCAGGCCGGCGTCGACGCGACCGCCGAGGGGATGGCCGGCATGGGGGTGCCGCTGCCGGCGGTCTCCGCCGTGGTCGTCATGGCCGTCGAGTTCGGAGGCGGGCTCTGCCTGCTGCTGGGTCTCGCGACCCGGGTCGCCGGCGTCTCTGTCGCGGCGGTGATGGCCGGGGCGTTCTGGTTCGCCCACCGGGGGCTCGAGCCCCTGGTCAGCGAGGGCGGCTGGGAGCTCGTGGCCCTGATCGGCGCCCTCGGGCTCGTCCTCGCCGCGACCGGCGCCGGCTCGCTGTCGGGTGACCGCTTCGTCGCCGCGGGCCGATCGACCGCCGTGCGGGAGAAGGTCTCCGCCTGACGGAGCCCGCGGCCTAGGGCATGTCTCTCACTGTCGTGGCCTGCTACGCGCCCCCTGGCGCGTCGCCTCGCTGCGTTCTCGTCAGTCGGCGGCCAAACCCGGGCCGCCTCCCTCCTCCGCCTTGCGACGCGAGGCGCCAGGCGCCGCTCGCGACGGGCCAGACAGTGAGAGACACGCCCTAGTCTGAGGCGCATGAGCCTGCAGGGACCCACCGGCGGCGACCCCGCCCGGCTGCGGATATCGGACGCCGAGCGTCACCGCACCGCCGACGTCCTGCGCGACGCTGCCGCCGAGGGCCGCCTCGACATCACCGAGCTCGAGGAGCGCATCGAGGCGACGTACGCCGCCAAGACGTACGCCGACCTCGTGCCGATCGTCGCCGACCTGCCGGCGGGCCGTGACGTCCCCGGGCCGACCGTGGCGCAGGGCGGCCCGGCCGGTCCGCTCGTGCCCGCCCAGCGCTACGACACCAGCATCGCCGTCATGTCCGGGCAGGACCGGCGCGGCGTCTGGGAGGTCGGGCCGTCCCACCAGGCCTTCGCGCTGATGGGCGGCGTCACCCTGGACCTGCGGGAGGCCCGCTTCGCTGCCCAGGAGGTGGTGATCACCGCGGTCACCTTCTGGGGCGGGGTCGACGTCGTCGTCGGCGCGCGCCACCGGGTCTCGGTCGAGGGGATCGGCATCATGGGCGGCTTCGCCGAGTCGAGGCCCAAGGTCGAGGCGGCCATCGCCCCCGACTCGCCGCTCGTCCGCGTCCGCGGCGTCGCGATCATGGGCGGCGTGAACGTCGTCCGCAAGCCCGACCCCGGCCAGAAGAAGCTCCGCCGCCGCGGCTGAGGGCCGGTGGCCCGCCGATGACATCCGTCATCGCTGCCGGCGCCCGGGCTGCGCCAGGATGGGGCCATGAGCGATCCAGCCCTGCAACGCGTGTCCGACGCCGAGCGCCAGCAGGTCGCCGAGGCCCTGCGCGACGCCGCGGGGGAGGGCCGCCTCGACCTCGACGAGCTCGACGAGCGCCTCGAGGCCACCTGGGCGGCCAGGACGTACGCCGACCTCGTCCCCGTGCTCGCGGACCTGGCGCAGCAGCCGCCCACCCCGCCCGGGGCCGCCCCGGCCACGACCGGCAGCAGGAGCCCCCAGGTCCGCGGGCGGGGAGGCGTCCCCGCGGTCGCGCACGAGTCGTCGCTGGGCGTCCTGAGCGAGCAGAGGCGCACCGGCGTCTGGCAGGTCCCCGCCACCCACACCGCCACCGCCGTGCTCGGCGCGGTGACCCTGGACCTCCGCGAGGCCGTCTTCGCGGAGCGGGAGACCGTGATCACCGTCAACGCCGTCCTCGGCGCGGTCGAGGTGTACGTCGACGCGGAGACCGCCGTCGTCGTCGACGGCACCCCGGTGCTGGGGGAGGTCTCGCCGCTGAAGGAGAAGGTCCCGGCCGACCTGCACGACGACTCGCCCGTCGTCCGGATCAAGGGTCTGGCGCTGCTGGGCAGCGTCTCGGTGATCCGGAAGGCGCGGCCCGGCGAGAAGAAGAAGCCGAAGGGCTGGCGCTGGCACTGAGGCCGGCGCCAGCCCTTCCGCTGGTCCTGCTGGTCCTGCTGGTCGGGCTCAGCCCGCGGCGGCGGGCTGCTCCGCGGCCTCCGCCATGGCGTGGCCGTGGATGTAGCCCGCGTTGTCCAGGTCGACCGTGAGGTTCTCGCCGGTCGCCGGGTCGAAGAGGTGCATCTTCGAGGAGTCGACCCAGATCTCGGCCTCGTCCCCCTCGGCGATCCGGCTGGTGCCGTCGAGGGAGACCACCAGCTGGGTGCGCAGCGACTCGCCGTCGAGGTCGCGCTCGAGCTGCTCGAGCTGTTCGCGGACCTCCGGCGGCGCCTCGAAGGGGATGTAGGCGTAGGCCTCGTTGCCCAGCCACTCGACGACGTCGACCTTCGCGCGGAAGGTCGAGCCCTGCCGGGAGGCGTCGACGACGGCGGCGTCCTCGAAGTGCTCGGGCCGGATGCCGGCCATGAGCAACCCGTTCGCCGCGGAGGCGGCCACCTTGTCGGCCTTGTCCTGCGGGATCTGGACCGTGCCGAACGGGAGCTCCACCGACGTGCCGCTCACCTTCGCGGGCAGGAAGTTCATCGGCGGGGAGCCGATGAAGCCGGCGACGAAGAGGTTGCCGGGGTTGCTGTAGAGCTGGCGCGGGGAGGCCAGCTGCTGCAGCACGCCGCGCTTGAGGACGGCGACCCGGTCGCCCAGCGTCATCGCCTCGGTCTGGTCGTGCGTGACGTAGACCGTGGTGATGCCGAGCCGCTTCTGCAGCCGCGAGATCTCCGAGCGCATCTGGCCGCGCAGCTTGGCGTCGAGGTTGGACAGCGGCTCGTCGAAGAGGAAAGCGTCCGCGTCGCGGACGATCGCCCGGCCCATCGCGACGCGCTGCCGCTGGCCGCCGGACAGGTTGCCGGGCTTGCGCTGCAGGTGCTCGTCGAGCTCGAGGGTCTTCGAGGCGGCGTTGACCTTCTCGGTGATCTCCGACTCCGAGGCGCCGGCCAACCGGAGGGGGAACGCGATGTTCTCGAACACCGTGAGGTGGGGGTAGAGCGCGTAGTTCTGGAAGACCATCGCGAGGTTGCGGTCGCGCGGCGCCAGGTCGTTGACCTTCTTCTCGCCGATCATCATGTCGCCGGAGGTGATGTCCTCCAGGCCCACGATCATCCGCAGCAGGGTCGACTTCCCGCAGCCCGAGGGGCCGACCAGGATGACGAACTCGCCGTCCGCGATGTCGATGGAGACGTCGTTGACCGCCGGGAAGCCGTCGCCGTACTTCTTGACGATGTTCTTCATGGTGATGGAAGCCATGGTGAGTTACCCCTTCACGGCGCCGGAGGTGAGACCGGCGACGATCTTTCGCTGGAAGACGAGGACGATGAGGATGATCGGGATCGTCGAGACGACGGCTCCCGCGGCCAGCAGGGACGCCGGCCGGTTGAACGGGTCGGCGCCCACGAAGAACGACAGCGCCGCCGGGATCGGTCGCGCCGCCTCGGTCGAGGTCAGCGAGATGCCGAAGACGAAGTCGTTCCACGCGAAGAAGAACGTCAGGATCGCCGCGGTGAACACGCCGGGTGCGGCGAGCGGGACGATGACCTTGCGGAAGGCCTGCCAGCTCGTCGCGCCGTCGACCTGGGCCGCCTGCTCCATCTCCCAGGGGATCTCCCGGAAGAAGGCGGACAGCGTCCAGATCGCCAACGGCAGCGTGAAGGACATGTACGGGATGATCAGGCCGATCCACGTGTCGTAGATCCCGAGGGTCCGCCACATGTCGAACAGCGGGCTGACCAGCGAGACGACCGGGAACATCGCGATCGCCAGGGCCGTGGTCAGGACGAAGCGCTTGCCCTTGAACTCCAGCCGCGCGATGGCGTACGCCGCGAGCGTGGCCAGGATCACCGACAGCGCGGTGGCGATGAGGCAGATACCGATCGAGTTGAAGATCGCCCGGCGGAACTGCTCGTCGTTCAGGACGTCCACGTAGTTCTGGAACCCGGCGCTGCCGCCGGACGTGGGCAGGAAGCCGGGGCTGCCGGCCGTGATGGCCTCCTGCGACTTGAAGGACAGGGAGATGATCCAGGCCACCGGCAGCAGGCACCAGACCATGATCAGGATGAAGCCGACACCGATGCCGACCTTGTTCGTGCCTCTCATGGGTGCCTCACTTCTCCTGCCGGGCCGAGGCCAGGTCGACCTTGAACAGCTTCACGATGAGGAACGCGATCAGCAGCACCGACAGGAACAGCAGCACGGAGAGTGCTGAGCCGATCCCGAACTGGAACTGCTCGACCACCTGCTGGTAGGTCAGGAACGAGACCGACCTCGTCCCCACCGCCCCGTTCGTCATCACGAAGATGTTGTCGAAGACGCGGTAGGCGTCCAGCGCCCGGAAGAGCACCGCCACCATGATCGCCGCGCGCATGTTGGGCAGGACGACCTTCGTCATCCGCTGCAGCCAGGTGGCGCCGTCGACCTTCGCGGCCTCGACCATGTCCTCGCTGACCTGGGCCAGGCCGGCCAGGAGCAGCAGCGACATGAACGGCGTCGTCTTCCAGATCTCCGAGACCATGATCGCGGCGATGGCGCTGCCGTACTGGCCGAACCAGTTGAAGGTGCTGTCCAGGAAGGGCAGCCACGAGTTCACGAACCCGTTGGTGTTGGAGAAGGCGAACTGCCAGGCGAAGCCGGAGACCACGGTGATGATGCCGTAGGGGATCAGGATCGACGTCCGGATCAGGCCGCGGGCGAAGACCACCCGGTGCATCACCAGGGCGAACGCGAAGCCGATGACGAGCTCGAAGGCCACGGTCACGACCATGATGAACACCGTGTTCAGCGTGGTCAGCCACAGCGCCGAGTCGCTCAGCGCGGTGATGTAGTTCTGCAGACCCACGAACTCACGCTCGTCCGGGGCGGTCAGGCTGTAGTCGAAGAGCGACAGGTACAGCGAGCGCAGCATGGGGAACGCGGTGACCAGCAGCATCAGCGCCAGGGCCGGGGCCACCAGGCGCTGACCCAGTCGGTTCTCGGCCTTCATCCGGTCGCTGTCGGGCGGCACGGCCTTCTTCTCGTTGACCCCGTCCTTCGTGGCGGGAGCGGTCACGGTGCTCACAGCAGGGCCCTCCCTTCGAGGACGGCGGTGACGAAGTCAGCCGACCGGGCCGGTGTGGTCTCGGGGTCGACGTCCTCCGGGGAGTGCCACTGCTGCTGCAGCGCGACCGAGATCTGGTTGTAGAACGCGCTCTTGGGGCGCGGTGCGCCCGTGTCGATCGAGTCGCGGTACAGCGCGAGCAGGTCCGTCGGGAAGTTCTCCTGCAGGGCGTCGGAGTCGTAGACGGACGAGCGGGACGGCATCAGGCCGTCGTTCACGGCGAGCTCCTCCTGGGCCTGCTCGTCGGTCACGCACAGCGCGGCCTCGCGGGCGAAGTCGGGCTCGTCGGTGTAGGCGCCGACCCCGATCTCGATGCCGCCGATCGGGGGCCGGGACTCCTCACCCTCGACGGTCTGCGGGTAGCGGGCCCACCCCAGGTCGTCGAACTCGTCCTGGCTGATCTGACCCTCGCCGTCGCCGATGAGGCCCTGGTAGTTCGCGTAGACGAACGTCCAGTTCGTCATGAACTCCCCGGGCCCGTCGGCGGGGTACATGTAGGCCAGCGTCGTGCCCTCGTTGGAGACGGTGAAGTCGGGCTGGCGCGCGTCGCTGTCGGCGAGCTTCTGGATGATCGCTGCCGCGTCGCGACCGGCCTCCGAGTCGATCTCCACGGTCGCGTCACGCCCGGCCTCGGTGTCGCTGATGATCTCCCCGCCGGCGCCGGCGATGAGGGAGTTGATCCACACGACGTAGGCCTCGTACTGGTTGGCCTGGACGCCGACGGTGCCGCCGTTCTCGCCCGCGGCGTCGATGACCTGGTCCCAGGTGACCGGCTCGCTCATGTCGAGGCCCGCGGCCTCGGCGAGGGAGCGGCGGTACCAGAGCACCTGGGTGTTCGCCCACTGCGGGGCGGCGTAGATCGCGTCCTCCCAGACCACCGTGTCGGCGGCGCCCTGCAGGGTGTCGTCGTCGATGGTGTCCGCGGGCAGCTCGAGCAGCCAGTTCGCGTTCGCGAACTCCGGGACGAAGACCGGGTCGATGCTCATGAGGTCGGTCGAGGAGTCCTCGGCCGCCAGCCGGCGCGCGAGCTGGGTGCGCTGGTCGGTGGCGCTGGCGGGCAGCAGCTGCGTCACGACGTCGTACTCGTCGGTGCTGCACCGCTCCGCGATGGAGGCGAGCGTGTCCTGCCCGTCCGGGTTGATGTACCAGTTCAGCGTCGGCTTGCCGCCGTCGCCGCCACAGGCGGTCAGCAGACCTGCCCCGGCCACGAGCGCTGCCGCGGCGGCCAGGCCTCGACGACCTCGGCGGCGCCCCGCTCTCGGCGTCCTACCTTGCCCGGTGGGCGTCATGCACTCACTCCTCCCCGTCGGAACCGCCTGAGCGGATCGTGCATTGCTGAATCGAATCAGCAGCCCAATACTGTGACGTGCTTCACCCGCGAGTCAAGGTCGCGTGAGACGGGAGTGACGAATGGTCCGAGGTGTCCGGAAGGCACGGTTGGCGGACGTGGCCGCGCGCGCCGGCGTCTCACGAACCACCGCGTCGTACATCCTCAACGGGCGCTCGGCCGAGATGCGCATCTCGGCCGACGCCGTGGACCGGGTGCGGTCCGCGGTCGTCGACCTCGGCTACCGGCCCAACCGGACCGCCCGCAGCCTGCGCACGGCGCGGACGGGCACGGTCGGCCTCGTCTCCGACTCCGTGGCCAGCGGGCACTTCGCGAGCCGCATGCTGACCGGGGCCAGTGCCGCCGCGCGGGAGTCCGACCTCCTCCTCCTCGTCGGCGAGACCGACGGCGACCCGCTGGTCGAGCGGCTGCTGGTGGACCAGATGCTGGACCAGGGCGTGGACGGCATCGTCTACGCGACGCTGCGCCACCGCGAGGTCTCCGTCCCGCTCGCGCTGGCGCAGTCGCGCGCCGTCCTGCTGAACTGCGTGGACCCGGCGAGCGGCCTGCCCGCGGTCGTGCCCGACGAGGTCGGGGGAGGCCGCAGCGCCGCGGACCTGGTGGCGCGCTGCGCCGGACCGGTCGTCGTGGTCGGGGACGAGGCCGAGCAGGGGTCGTACGCCGGCGCCATGCGCCTCGCGGGGCTGGAGGAGCGGCTGGGCGAGCTGGGACGGACGATCGCCGACGTCGTCCGCTGCGACTGGACGGTCCCGGCGGCCCGGGACGCGGTCTCCTGCTGGTGGACGCCGGCCGCGCGCGACGGGGCGCTGGTCTGCCTGAACGACCGGGTGGCCATGGGCGCCTACCAGGCGCTGGCGGCGCACGGCGCCGTCGTCCCCGACGACGTCGCCGTGGTCTCCTTCGACGGCTCCGACCTCGCCGGCTGGCTGACGCCCACGCTGACCAGCGTGGCCCTGCCGTTCGTCGCGCTGGGGGCCCGCGCCGTCGAGGTGCTGCTCGCGCCCCCCGGCAGCCACGCGCCGGTGACCCGGCTGGCGATGCCCGTGGTCCGCGGGGGGTCGGTGCCGGCCGCCGCGGCCGTCACGCCGGGCTCAGCCGGCTGACGGGACCGCCCGGTCCGCCGTACGACGGACGGCGTCGGCGAACGAGGGGTAGAGCGCGGCGGGGATGTCGTGGCCCATGCCGGGGACGACGACCAGCTCGGCGTCCGGGACGGCGCGGGCCGTCGCGCGGCCGCCGGACAGGTTGACCATGAGGTCCGCGTCGCCGTGCACGACCAGCGTCGGGACGCGCAGCGAGTGCAGGGCGCGGGTGCGGTCCGGCTGGCTCACGATCGCCAGCATCTGCCGCAGCACGCCGCCGTTCGAGATGCCGCGGTCCCAGGTCTCGGCCGCGCGCGCCTTCACGACGTCCTCGGGGTCCGGGTAGCCCGGCGAGCCGATCAGCTTCCAGAACGTCGCCGAGGTCTCGACGTACGCCTCCTTGCCGGCGTGGCGGGACATCGTCAGGGCGGGCAGGAGCCGGGGGTGCTGCCAGCCCACGGTGCGACGCCCGGTCGTCGACATCACCGACGTCATCGACCGGACGCGGCCGGTGTGGTGCAGCGCGAGGTCCTGGACGATCATCCCGCCCATCGAGACGCCGACGACGTGCGCGGAGCGCAGGCCGAGGTGGTCGAGCAGGCCGGCGGCGTCGTCGGCGAGGTCGCTGATCGAGTACGGCGCGTCGACCGACAGGCCGAGGAACCCGCGGACCAGGGAGTTGCGGCTGACCCGGCGGCGGATGCGGGAGGAGCGGCCGACGTCGCGGTTGTCGTAGCGCACGACGAAGAAGCCCCGCCGGGCGAACATGCGGCACAGCGGCTCGTCCCACCAGTTCATGGGGCCGGAGAGGCCCATGACGAGCAGCAGCGGCTCGTCGTCGGGGTTGCCGAAGGTCTGGTAGCAGATCTCGACCCCGTCGTTGACGGGCGCGAACATCTCCTGCGACGCGACGACGCGGGCGAGCGCCTCCGGGGCGTCCGCGGCGTCGGGCTCGGCCGGTCCGGTGAAGTCCGGGAGGCGGTCGAAGTCGGTGCTCATGGGTTCAGTCAACACCTGTGGCGAACACAGGACACGGATACCCGCGACGCCGTACTGTGGGTATGTGACGAGGGCCACAGGTGGGACCGCGCTGGCGGCGTTCCTCTGCCCGGACGGGTTCGCCCCACCCGGGCTGAGGGCGATCGCCCGCGAGGCGCGGATCCTGCCCGAGGTCGGACGGGCCGCCGCGCACGGCCTCGCGGACCGGCGGCACCGCCGCGGGACGCCGTACGCCGCCCCGCGACCGGCCCGCGTCGGCCAGCCGGTGCTGCTCGTGCCCGGCTTCATGGCGGGGGACCGCTCGCTGTCCTGGATGGCGCGCGAGCTGCGCGCGCAGGGCTACCGGACCCACCGTTCGGGCATCCACGCCAACGTGGGCTGCACCCAGACCGTGCTCGACGCGATCGAGCGTCGCGCCGAGGCGATCGCGATCCGGCGGGGGAGCCCCGTGCTGCTGGTCGGCCACAGCCTCGGCGGCATGCTGGCGCGCGGCCTCGCCGGCCGCCGCCCCGACCTGGTCGCCGGCCTCGTCACCCTCGGCAGCCCCGTGCAGGCGCCCGGCGCCCACCACCGCCTGCTCACCGTCGGCGTCGGCACGCTGACCCGCCTCGCCGCCGCCGGCCTGCCCGGCGTCATGGCCGGCGACTGCGTCCGCGGCGACTGCGCCCGCCTCGCCTTCGAGGCCACGGCCGCTCCGCTCGCCCCCCACGTGCCGTGGACGGCCGTGTACTCACGGCGCGACGGCGTGGTCGACTGGCGCGCCTGCACCCACCCCCGCGCACGGGGCGTCGAGGTCACCACGTCGCACTGCGGGATGGCCGTCGACCCCACCGTCGTCGGCACTGTCCTCACCGCCCTCGCCGCCGCCTGCACCCCGGTCCCCGTCGCGGTCCCTGCCTGACCGCCGAGTCGCGGTTGAGTCGGCACGTCTGCGCAGCTGTAGGGGGTCGAGTCGGCACGTCTGCGCAGCTGTACGGCGTCGTGCCGGCAGCAGTGTGCGCCCCTCGGCGTACGTCGGCCGCGTCTGGCTTTCCCTCGATCACCGGCTCCTCCGACGTACGGACCAACCCTCTCGGGCGGCCTGACCCGCCACCTGCCCGCCGCTCCTTCCGATCGCCGAGTCGGCAGAAGCCGCATTCCTTCGCCAGCGCTCAGTCGGTGCTTTTCAGCCGACTCGGCTCGGGTGCCACTCGTTGCCGCCCTGCCACTCGCCGGCTGCCGCTCCAGGGAGGCGGTCGGCTCACCGGTGTCTCGATGCGGCCCGCGACCTCGTTCCTCGGTCGCGCCCCTTACTCGACCCGATCGACTGTTTCGACTTCGTCCCTCAGTCGAAGTCGATCGCCGAGTAGGCCCGGAGCTTGCTGAGGCGGTGCTCGGAGCGGATGGCGCGGATGGTGCCGGAGCGGGAGCGCATGACCAGCGACTCGGTGGTGGCGCCGCCGCCGCGGTACTGCACGCCGCGCATGAGGTCGCCGTCCGTGATGCCGGTGGCGACGAAGAAGCAGTCGTCGCCGGTGACCAGGTCGTCGGTGGCGAGGACGTGGTCGGGGTCCAGGTCGTGCCCGGCGTCGAGGGCGCGCTGTCGCTCCTCGTCGTCCGTCGGCCAGAGACGCCCCTGGATCACGCCGCCCACGCACTTCATCGCGCAGGCGGTGATGATCCCCTCGGGGGTGCCGCCGATGCCGAGCAGCAGGTCGACGCCGCTGCCGGGCCGGGCGGCCGCGATCGCGCCCGCGACGTCGCCGTCCACGATGAACTTGATGCGCGCACCGGTCGCGCGGATCTCCTCGGCCAGCGCCTCGTGGCGCGGTCGGTCGAGCAGGACGACGGTGACGTCCTCCTTCGAGGAGCCCTTGGCCTTCGCGACGCGGGCGATGTTCTCGGCGACCGGGAGCCGGATGTCGACGACGTCCGCGGCCTCCGGGCCCGTCACGAGCTTCTCCATGTAGAACACCGCGGACGGGTCGTACATCGAGCCCCGCGGGGAGACCGCGAGGACGGCGACCGCGTTGCTCATGCCCTTCGCGGTCAGCGTGGTGCCGTCGATCGGGTCGACGGCGACGTCGCACTCCGGGCCGGTGCCGTCGCCGACCTGCTCGCCGTTGTAGAGCATCGGGGCGTCGTCCTTCTCGCCCTCGCCGATGACGACGGTGCCGTTCATCTGGATCGTCGAGATCATCACGCGCATGGCGTGGACCGCGACGCCGTCGGCGCCGTTCTTGTCGCCCCGTCCCACCCAGCGACCGGCCGCCATCGCGGCCGCCTCGGTCACGCGGACGAGCTCCAGCGCGAGGTTCCGGTCGGGAGACATGGGGGCGACCGCGAGCGAGTCGGGGACGGCGTCAGGAGCGGCGTCGGTCATGCTCCGAACCCTAGGGCACGCCGGGAGGCTCAGGGCGAGTCGCGCAGGTCCGGTCCGCGGTCGTACGTCCGTGCCGCGGTCGCCTTGACCGTCAGCCACACCTCGGCCCCGGGGACGAGCGCCAGCTCGGCGGTGGCCTCCGGGGTGACGTCGGCGAGCAGGTCGGTCCCGGCGGAGGAGCGCGTGTCCACCTGGACGCGGACGGCGTCCCCGTGCGGCGTCAGCCCGCTGACCCGTCCCTGCCACCGCAGGCGCGCGGACCCCTCGGGCCGCGCGGTCGAGACGGTGACGTCCTGAGGGCGGAACGCCGTGAACCCGTCGGGACCGGCCAGCACGTTCAGCCCGACCAGCCGGGCGACGTGGTCGGTCCGCGGGTGGGCGGCGACGTCGGCCGGCGTCCCGGACTGCGCCACCCGCCCGTCGTCCAGGACGACGACCCGCTGGGCCAGCGTCAGGGCGTCGAGCGCGTCGTGGGTCACCATCAGCGTCACGCCGGCGAAGTCCGCGAGGTGGGCGGCGAGCTCGATCCGGAGCGCGGCCGCGACGCCCACGTCCAGCCCGGAGAACGGCTCGTCGAGCAGCAGCAGGTCCGGCTCGGTGACCAGCGCCCGTGCGATCGTCACCCGCTGCGCCTGGCCGCCCGAGAGCGCACCCGGCCGACGCCCGGACAGCGGGCCGACCCCGAGCCGGTCGAGCCAGGCCTGGGCGCGCTCGGCGGCCTCGGACCGGCGCACGCCGCGGGCGCGGAGCCCGAACGCGACGTTGTCGAGTGCCGAGAGGTGCGGGAAGAGCGCCTGGCCCTGCACCACCCACCCCACCCGCCGGTCGCGCACGGGCAGGGGAGGGTCGGTCCACGAGCGGCCCCCGACCTCGACGTGCCCCGTCATGTCCACGAGGCCGGCGAGGGCGGTGAGCAGGGTGGTCTTGCCGGCGCCGTTGGGGCCGATCACGGCCAGGACCTCGCCGGCTCCCGCCTCGACGTCGGCCGCGAGGCGACCGGGGACCTCGATCCGGGCGAGCAGTCCGTTGCTCATGCGCCGGCCCCCGTGGTCCCGCCGGCGTTCAGCCACCGGTTGCGCAGCAGCGCGAGGACCCCGATCGAGACGCCGAGGAGGATGATGCTGAGCGTCTGCGCGGTCTCGCGGTCGTTCTGCAGGGTCTGGTAGATCAGCGACGGCATCGTCTGGGTGATGCCCTGGTAGTTGCCGGCGAACGTCACCGTGGCGCCGAACTCGCCCAGCGACCGCGCCCACGCGAGGACGGCGCCCGCGACCACGCCGGGCATCGCGAGCGGCAGCGTGACGCGGCGGAAGGTCGTCCACCGTGTCGCGCCCAGGGTCGCGGCCACGGCGTCGTACCGCTCGCCGCTGGCGCGCAGCGCCCCCTCCACCGAGAGGACGTAGAACGGCATCGCCACGAAGGTGTGGGCGATGACGACGGCCGGGGTCGTGTACGGGATCACGACCCCGGTCGCGTCGCGCAGCACCGAGCCGACGACGCCGCTGCGCCCCAGCGCGGAGACCAGGGCGACACCGGCGACGACCGGGGGCAGGACCAGCGGCACGGTCACCAGCGCGCGGGCCACGGACCGGCCGCGGAACTCGACCCGCGCAAGCACCCAGGCCAGCGGCGTGCCGATGAGCAGGCACACCACCACGGTGGACAGCGACGCCAGCCCGGTCAGCCGGAGCGCGTCGAGGACCTCCTCGGAGGCGACGAGCTCGGGCAGCCGGGCCCAGGGCGTGACGACGAGCAGCGAGACGAGCGGGACGAGCAGCAGCGTGAGCGCGATCCCCGCCGGGACCAGCAGGACCAGGGGCGGACGACCGAGCCCGCGCGTCACGGGCTCCCGAAGCCTGCGTCCGACAGCACGCCCTGACCGTAGTCGGACAGCACCAGGTCGACGAAGGCCTGGGCGGCCTCGGCGTCCTCGGACTGCTCCAGCACCCCGATCGGGTACGACGTCGGGTCGTCCTCGGCACCCGGGATCTCGATGGTCTCCACGTCGCCGCTCGCCGACATCGCGTCGGTCGTGTAGACGAGGCCGGCGTCGGCCTCGTCGGCCACGACGCGCTCGAGCGTCGCGCGGACGTCGGGCTCCAGGCTGGCGGGCTCGTTGGTGAAGCCGGCGTCGTCGATCAGGGTCTGCGCGATGGCGCCGCAGGGCGCGGTGTCGACGCAGGCCACGTACGTAACGTCGTCCCCGTCGAGGTCCTCGAAGGACTCGATGCCCGCCGGGTTGCCGGCGGGCACGACGACGACCAGCGTGTTGGTCGCGAAGACCTCCGGGCCCGAGGCGATCGCGTCACCGTCGACGGCGGTCTGCATGGAGTTCTCGTCGGCGGTGGCGAGCACGTCGCCGGGGGCCTGGTCGGCGGCCTGCTCGGCGAGGGTGCCGGAGGAGTCGTACGTCGCCTCGACGCTCACGCCCTCGTTCTGGGCCTCGAACTCCTCGGCGATCTGGTCGAACGCGTCGGTCAGGGAGGCAGCGGCCTGCACGCGCAGGACGGTGTCGCCACCCCCGGAGTCAGCGGAGCCGCCCGAGCCGCCGTCGTCACCACCCCCGCAGGCGGCGAGGGTGGCCACGAGGAGCGTGGCGGGGGCGAGGACGGCGAGACGACGGTTCACGGGCGCTCCACGACGACGTTGGTGGACTTCACCGAGGCGATGGCCCGGGCGCCGGGCTCGAGACCCAGCTCGCGGGCCGCCTCGGCGCTCATCAGCGACACCATCCGGTAGGGGCCGCAGATCATGTCGACCTGGGCCATGACGGTGTCGAGCGTGACCTTGACGACGATCCCCTGCAGACGGTTGCGGGCGCTGACCGCGGCGGCGCGGGTCCGCTCCCGGTCGGGGTGGTCGGCGAGCGACTCGGCCAGACGGGCCAGGTCGACGCCCGGGACGACGGTCCGGCTGCCGTCGACGTCGGACGGGAGCCGTCCGGCGTCGATCCAGCGTCGGACGGTGTCGTCGCTGACGCCGAGCAGCTCGGCGGCCTCGGCGATGCGGTACTGGGTCACGGCGCGGATCATGCCGCATTCGCGGCCCGAAACCCAGAGTGCGTCCGCACCTGAGGACGAATGCGCCGACGTCACCGTCGTCCGGGGAGAATGGTGGCGTGAGCCAGACCCGACAGCCGGCCGGGCGCCCCGGGCGCTACAACCGCTCGTTCTCCGGGCTGGTCGGCGCCATGATCGTGGCGGTCCTCGTCGTCGTGGCCTTCGTGGCGTGGCGGGGGCTCTTCCGCGACAACGACTTCGAGCCCGTCCAGGCCCTCGACTACGTCGAGACGGTCGGCCTCGCGCAGGAGAGCGGACTCGAGCCCGTCTACCCGACCTCGCTCCCCGAGGGATGGGAGGCCACCAGCGTCGACCTCGGACCCGAGTCGGGCAGTGAGCGCACGGTCTGGTCGCTCGGTGTCCTGACCGACGACCAGCGGTTCGTCGGCGTCTCGCAGGGCGACCGGCTCGACGACATGGTCGAACTCTGGTTCGACGACGACGTCGAGACCGGCGACGAGGTGACGCTCGACAGCGACCTCGCGACCGACTGGACCGAGTACACCGATGGCGAGGGCGAGGTCGGCTACGCCGCCGAGGTCGACGGCGAGGACGTCCTCGTCCACGGGTCCGCGCCGGACGAGCAGGTCGTCGCGTTCCTCGAGTCGCTCACCAAGGACCCGCTGCCCGCCCAGGACCGGTAGCCGCGGTCGTCAGTCGTCGGCCTCCCCGAGGACGGCGTCCAGCCGTTCCCGGGCGCCGTCGAGCCACGCCTGGCAGGTGCGGGCGAGCTCCTCGGCCTGCTCCCACAGCCGTAGGGACTCCTCCAGCGAGGTGCCGCCCGACTCCAGCCGGCCCACCACCTCGACCAGCTGCTCGCGGGCGGCTTCGTAGCCCAGGGGCTCCACTGCGGCCTCGTCGGTGTCGCTCACGTCTCCTCCTCCGTCGTCACGTCCCCGGTCAGGTCCTCGGTCTCCACCGCGGTGGTCGTGGCCCGCAGCCGGCCGTCGGCCACGCGCACCACCAGCCCGTCGCCCACCCCGGCCGTCGCGGCGCTCAGCACGTGACCGTCGGCGTCCGTCACGACGGCGTATCCCCGCCGCAGCGTCGCCAGCGGCGACAGCGCCCGGGCGCGGGCGCGGCGGTGGTCGACGTCGTCGGCGGCACGGTCGAGGCGGTGGCCCAGCGTGCGCCGGGCCCGGTCGCGGAGCGCGGTGACCTCCTCGCCGCGGGCGGTCAGCATCGTGCGGGGGTCCGCCATGGACGGCCGGGCACGGATGGCGTCGAGGCCGGCCTGCTCCCGCTCCACCCGGCGCACGACGACCGCGCGGGCGACGTCGCGGGTCGCGCGGATGCCCGCCTGCTCCTCGGCGAGGTCGGGCACCACCCGGCGGGCGGCGTCGGTCGGGGTCGAGGCGCGGACGTCGGCGACCAGGTCGAGCAGCGGGGTGTCCTGCTCGTGACCGATGGCCGAGACCACGGGCGTCCGCGCCCGGGACACGGCCCGCACCAGGCCCTCGTCCGAGAACGGCAGCAGGTCCTCCACGTTCCCGCCGCCGCGCGCGACGACGATGACGTCGACCTCCGGGTGGGCGTCGAGGCGTTCGACGGCGGCGATCACCTCCGCGGCGGAGCGGTGGCCCTGGACCGTCGCGTACGCCGTCTCGACGACGACCCCGGGGAACCGGCGGCGGGCGTTCTCCACGACGTCGCGCTCGGCGGCCGACCCGCGGGCGGTGACGAGCCCGACGCGACGGGGGAGGAAGGGGAGGGGGCGCTTGCGCTCGGCGGCGAAGAGCCCCTCGGCGGCGAGCAGCTGTCGCAGGCGCTCGAGGCGGGCGAGGAGCTCGCCGAGGCCGACGGCCCGGATCTCGCGGGCGGCGAGGGAGAAGGACCCACGGGCGGCGTAGAAGGAAGGACGTGCGTGGACCAGCACGCTGGCGCCCTCGACCAGCGGCGGCGACATCGCGTCGAGCGTCGCCCGCGGCGCGGTCACGGTGACGCTGACGTCGGCGAGGGTGTCGCGGAGCGTGAGGAAGACGGTCCCGGAGCCGGCACGGCGGTTGACCTGCGAGACCTGGCCCTCGACCCAGACCGCGCCCAGCTTGCCGATCCACTGCCCGACGAGCATGGCGACCTGGCGCACCGGGGCGGGTGCCTCCGCGGACGTCTCCAGGGCCATGCCGCGACCCTAGGGCGTGCCGCCGACAGCGGGCTCGCCGACGGCGGGTCGTGGGCGACGGACCAAGGACGTGTGATATCTAGCCAATCTCTATCCAGTTCATCTACATTGAGCGCATGGCCCTGCACGCACCCTCCCAGCCCGGTCCCGTCCGCACCGCCGGCTCGGCGGGAACCACCGGCGAGCTCACGATGCTCGACCTGGTGGGGGTCGGGGTGCTCACCGCGCCGTCGTTCGTGCTCCCCGTCGTGGTCGGGCCGACCTTCGAGGCCGTCGCCCTCGGCGTCGGTGGCGCCGTGGCCGGGATCGCCTGGCTCGTGCGCCGCTCGTTCCCGCGCCACCACTGAGCCACCACCCAGCCACCACCCAGCCACCAGGGCCTCGCCGATGGGCCCATCTGGCCCGCACTCCCTAGAATCGATGTCATGAGCATCGACCTCGGCACCCCGGCCGTCCTGCCCACGGACGAGGCCGAGCGGTCCGTCCTGCTCGCCGCCCCGCGGGGCTACTGCGCCGGCGTGGACCGCGCGGTGATCACCGTCGAGCAGGCCCTCGACCTGTACGGCGCCCCGGTCTACGTGCGCAAGCAGATCGTCCACAACAAGCACGTCGTGGCCGACCTCGAGTCGCGCGGCGCGATCTTCGTGGAGGAGGTCGAGGAGGTGCCGTCCGGCTCGACCGTGGTGTTCTCCGCCCACGGCGTCAGCCCCGAGGTGCACCGCCAGGCCGCGGAGCGCGACCTCAAGGCGATCGACGCCACGTGCCCCCTGGTGACGAAGGTCCACCACGAGGCGCGGCGCTTCGCCGCCGAGGACTACGACATCCTCCTGATCGGCCACGAGGGCCACGAGGAGGTCGAGGGCACTGCGGGCGAGGCCCCCGAGCGCACTCAGCTCGTCCAGGGCCCCCACGACGTGGCGAACATCGTCGTCCGCGACCCGGAGAAGGTCTCCTGGCTCTCCCAGACCACCCTGTCCGTCGACGAGACCCTCGAGACCGTCGCCGCGATCCGTGAGCGGTTCCCCGCCCTGCTCGACCCGCCCAGCGACGACATCTGCTACGCCACCCAGAACCGGCAGCTCGCGATCAAGGAGATCGGCAAGGACGCCGACCTCGTGATCGTCGTCGGCTCCGCGAACTCCTCGAACTCCGTGCGCCTCGCCGAGGTCGCCCTCGAGGCCGGGGCGAAGGCGGCGTACCGCGTCGACGACGCCTCCGAGATCGACGAGGACTGGCTGACCGGGGTCGGCAAGGTCTCCGTGACCTCCGGCGCCTCGGTGCCCGAGTCGCTCGTGGAGGGCGTCCTGGCGTACCTCTCCGAGCGCGGCTACCCCGACGCCCGTGCGGTCCACACCGCCGAGGAGTCCCTCATCTTCGCGCTGCCGCCGGAGCTGCGGCGCGACATGAAGGCCCGCGACGCCGCCCGCGCCGCGCAGTCGTGACCCCCTGATGGCCCGGTACGTCGACCTCCACCCCGTCGACCCGCAGCCGCGGCTGGTCCGCCAGGTCGTCGAGCAGCTGCGCGACGGCGCCCTGCTCGCCTACCCGACGGACTCCGGCTACGCGCTGGGCTCCGCGCTGGGCAACCGCGACGGCCGCGACCGCATCCTGCGCATCCGCGGCCTGGACGACCGGCACCACTTCACCCTCATGTGCCGCGACTTCAGCCAGCTCGGTCAGTTCGTCCACGTGCCGAACGCCGCGTTCCGCGTCATCAAGGCCGCGACGCCGGGCCCGTACACGTTCATCCTCCCGGCGACCCCCGAGGTCCCACGGCGGCTCATGCACCCGAAGAAGCGCACGGTCGGCGTCCGGATCCCCGACCACCCGCTCGTCTGCGCGCTGCTCGAGGAGCTGGGGGAGCCCCTGCTCACCAGCACCCTGATCCTCCCCGGCGAGACCGAGGCCCGGACCATGGGCTGGGAGGTCAAGGAGGACCTCGACCACGTCGTCGACGTCGTCCTCGAGTCCGGCGAGGTCACCGCCGAGCCCACCACCGTCGTCGACCTGTCCGGCGACGAGCCCGAGGTGCTGCGTCACGGCGCCGGCGACGCCTCGCGCTTCGAGGACTGACCCGCTGGTCGAGGTGTGAGGGCCACCGGGCCCGAGCCTCGAGACCCCGGCACCTTGTCGTCTCACCGGGTCTCGTGGCCGGTTCCTGAGCCTGTCGAAGGGCGCCGGCGCTCGTCGCACCTCAACCAGCGGTGGTCGAGGTGTGAGGGCCGCCAGGCCCGAGCCTCGAGACCCCGGGCACCTGACCGTGGTCGTCTCACCGGGTCTCGTGGCCGGTTCCTGAGCCTGTCGAAGGGCGCTGGCGCTCGTCGCACCTCAACCAGCGGTGGTCGAGGTGTGAGGGCCGCCAGGCCCGAGCCACGAGACCCGGTGAGCGGCGGGCGTACGCCGCTCAGCCCTGGTCGAACGCCGCGTCGAACGACGCGGCGGGGAGCTCGAAGTCGAACCGCTTGAGGAAGGCGAGGGCCTCCTCGGCGCCCTGGAGGCGGTCCATGCCGGCGTCCTCCCACTCGACCGAGATCGGGCCGTCGTAGCCGATGCGGGCCAGGGCGCGGAAGGCGTCCTCCCAGGGGACGTCGCCGCGGCCGGTGGACACGAAGTCCCAGCCGCGCCGCTGGTCGCCCCACGGCAGGTGCGAGGACAGGACGCCGTTGCGGCCGCCGCCCATCCGCATCCGGGTGTCCTTGCAGTCGACGTGGTAGATCCGGTCGGCGAAGTCGGTGATGAAGGCGACCACGTCGAGGCCCTGCCACATCATGTGGCTGGGGTCCCAGTTCAGGCCGAACGCCGGACGGTTCCCGACGGCCTCGAGGGCGCGGACGGTCGACCACCAGTCGTAGGCGATCTCCGAGGGGTGCACCTCGTGGGCGAAGCGGACGCCGCACTCGTCGAAGACGTCGAGGATCGGGTTCCAGCGGTCGGCGAAGTCGGTGTAGCCCGCCTCGATCACCGACGCCGGCACGGGCGGGAACATCGCGACGTACTGCCAGATCGAGGAGCCGGTGAACCCGACGACGGTGTCGATCCCCATCGCGCGGGCGAGGCGGGCGGTGTTCGCGACGTCGGTCGCCGCGCGCTGCCGGACGCCTTCCGGGTCGCCGTCGCCCCAGACGTCGGCGCCGACGATCGAGCGGTGCCGGAAGTCGATCGGGTCGTCGCAGACGGCCTGGCCCTTGAGGTGGTTGGAGATGGCCCAGCAGCCGAGGCCGTGCTTCTCGAGGATGCCGAGGCGCTCGGCGACGTAGTCGGCGTCGTCCCAGCGGGAGGCGTCGAGGTGCTCCCCGGAGACAGCGATCTCGAGGCCGTCGTACCCCCAGCCCGCGGCCAGGCCCGCGACCTCGTCGAGGGTGAGGTCGCCCCACTGGCCGGTGAAGAGGGTGAAGCGCTTGCCCATCAGGAGCCCTCCAGCTCGATACGCGCGCCGCACTGCGCGGCGCTGTCGGTGACGGCCCCGAGCACCCGCTGCACGGCGAGACCGTCGGCGAACGACGGTGCCACGGGCGTGCCGTCCGCGATGGCGCGGAGCAGGTCGGCGGCCTGCGAGGTGAACGTCGAGTCCCAGCCCAGCGTGTGGCCGGGCGGCCACCACGCGTCGAGGTAGGGATGGTCGCCGTCGGTCACGAGCACGCGGGCGTCGCCGCCGCCGGTCTCCAGGGTCAGCTCGTTGAGCCGCTCGAGGTCGAAGGTCAGCGAGCCGCGCTCGCCGTACAGCTCGAGGCGCAGGGCGTTCTTGCGCCCCGTGGCCATGCGGGAGACCTCGACGCTCGCCACGGCGCCGTCGGCGAGGCCGAGGGTCATCCAGGCGGCGTCGTCGACGGTGACCTCCTCGGGCCCGTCGGGGCCGGGGCGGGTGGGGACGAAGGTCGCGAGCTGACCGCTGGCCCAGCGCGTCTCGCCGGCGTCGCCGAGCAGGAAGCGGAGCTGGTCCACGACGTGTGCGCCGAGGTCGCCCAGGACGCCGGTGCCGGCCTCGTGGGCCCGCAGGCGCCAGGTCATCGGGGCCCCGGGGTCGACGAGCCAGTCCTGCAGGTACGCCGCCCGCACCTGGCGGACACGTCCGATCCGGCCCTCCGCCACGAGCCGTCGGGCCAGGGCGAGGGCGGGGACGCGGCGGTAGTTGAACCCGACCATCGCGACGGCGCCGTGCTCGGCCGCGGCGCGAGCGGCGGCCGCGACCAGCTCCTCGGACTCCGCCACGGTGTTGGTCAGCGGCTTCTCGACGAGCACGTGCTTGCCGGCCGCCAGGGCGGCGAGGGCGATCTCGTGGTGCAGGTGGCCGGGGGTGCACACGTCGACCAGCTGGACGTCGTCCCGCTCGACGACGCTGCGCCAGTCGCTGGTCGACTCCTCCCAGCCGTACGCCGCGGCGGCGTGCGCGACCGCGGCGCCGTCGCGCCCGGCGAGCACCGTCTGGCGCACGCGGGGCAGGCCGGGGTGGAAGGCCCCGACGTTGCGCCAGGCGTTGGAGTGCGCCTTGCCCATGAAGGAGTAGCCGACGACGGCCACCCCGAGCTCGTCGCTCACGTTCGGTCCTCTCGGGTCAGGTCTCGCAGGAACGCCAGGCCGTCACGGGCCAGGTCGTCCTGCGTGGTGGCGAGCGGCCGCCAGATGGAGGCGGCCGTCGCGATGGTCTCGTTGTCGCCGGTGAAGCTCTCGATGACGAGGGGGCCGGCGTACCCCACCTCGCCGAGGGCGGCCAGGACGGCGTCCCAGTCGGTCTGGTCGCCACCGGGGGCGCCGCGGTCGTTGCCGCAGACCTGCACGTGCACGAGGTGGTCGCCGGCGGCGCGGATCGCGTCCGCGGACGACCGCTCCTCGATGTTCAGGTGGTAGGTGTCCATCGCCAGCCCGAGCCCGGGCCCGAGCAGGCCGTCCAGGCCGGTCAGGGCCTGGTCGACGGTGTTGACCAGGGACGTCTCGTAGCGGTTCAGCGGCTCGATCCCCAGCCGGACGCCGGCCGCGACCGCGTGGTCCACGACGGGCGCGAGGTGCTCGCGCCACTCGGCGTACGCCGTGGCGCGGGCGTCGGCGTCCATGCGCCAGGTGCGTCCGGTGGCGGCGTAGAACGGGCCGCACACGCTCCTGGCGCCGATGCCCGCGGCGAGGTCGACGCACGCCCGCAGGTAGTCCTGCGTGGCGGCGACGGTGGCGGCGTCGGTCGCGACCAGGTCGCGACCGGGCGCCATGGCGCCGACGACGTACGGCGTCAGGCCGTGCGCCGCCAGGGCGCCCCGGACCCTCTCGGCGGAGAGGAGCCCGGGACGCTCCAGCGGCAGCTCGACGGCGTCGAACCCGAGTTGCGCGACGCGGTCCAGGACCTCGTCGAGGTTCTCGTCGGTCAGGGGTGAGACCCAGACCCAGGTGTTGACGCCGAGGAGCATGGGATCAGCGGTCCATCCACGCGTCGGGGAAGCCGGGCAGGTCCTCGCCGCCGAACTTGGCGTAGTGACCGTCGGGCATGCCCTCGTTGGCCTCGAGGAACTCCTGGCGCTCGTCCTCGGTGATCGGGGTCTGGGGGAGCACCCACTCGGACGGGACCTCCTCGCCGGCGAAGATCTTCTCGACGGCCAGGAGCGGGGTGCGCCACTGGAAGTTCGAGTAGACGGGGGCCAGCGCGGTCATGCCGGTCTCCTCCCACTTGCGCAGGAAGCTCATCTCGTCCTCGCCGGTCATGACCGGGTAGTCGACGCCGGCGTCCTCGAACGCCTCGATGGCGGCGACGGCGCCGTCACCGGCGTCCATCCAGATGCCCGCCACGTCGCCCTGGTTGATGGCGTCCGTGACGATCTGCTTGATGCGGGTCGGGTCGGCCTCGGTGAAGAAGTCCTCGGCCTCGATGCCGTTCTCCTCGAAGACCTGCTCGGCGGCGGCCCACCGGGTCTCCAGCACGTCGACGCCCGGGAGGATGCGCAGCGCGATCACGCGGTCGCCCTCCTCGAGGTTCTCGGAGAGGAACTCGGCGGTGTCGAGGCCCCAGGCGTAGCCGCCGATGGGGTGGATGAAGGTGGTCGCGCAGTCGGTCTCGACGCCGCGGTCGAAGACGATGACGGGCTTGCCGGTCTCGCAGGCGCGCTCGACGGCGGGGGTCATAGCGGCCGTGGAGTTCGGCGAGATGACGAACGCGTCGCAGTTGCCCTCGTTGATGAAGTAGTCGATGTCGGCGATCTGCGTCTCGTCGGTGTCCTGCGCGTCGCGGACCTCCATCTCGGAGATGACGCCGTCGTCCTGGAGGACCTCGAGCTGCTGCTGCATGGTGATGAAGCCGGTCTGGCGCCACGGGTTGGAGATCGAGGCGTTGGCGAAGCACACCTTCTTGGCGCCGTCGGACGCGTACTCCGAGGTGTCCGTCATCTCCCCGTCGATGTACTGCAGCCAGGGCTCGGCCTCGTCGCCCTCGAAGGTCGCGGAGCGCTGCTCGTCCTGGGTGTCGAGGTCCTCCTGGCTGAAGAACTCGGACTGCTCCTCGGAGCCCGCCTCCTGGCTGGCGTCGTCCCCGGACGACTCGACGGGCTCCTCGATGCTGTCCGTGCTGCACCCGGCGAGCAGGACGACGGTCGCCGCGGAGGCCAGTGCTCCCTTCACGGCTCGGTGGGTGATGCGCATCAGCGGTCTCCTTCGGTGGTGCTCTTGGTGGGGTTCTCGGTGGTGCCGGGCGTGGTGCCCGAGGGGGTGGCCTGGGGGCGCCGTACGCCGCTCCAGGTGCGGGCGGCCAGGGCGACGGCGGCGATGATGATCAGGCCCTGGACGGTGTCGCGCCAGGTGGCCTCGACGCCGAGGGCGGTGAGCAGCAGGAAGAGGAGCTCGAGGGCGAAGGCGCCCGCGGCGGCCGAGAGCACCCAGCCGCGTCCGCCGCCGAGGACGACGCCGCCGAGGACGACGGCGGTGATGGCCGCGAACTCGTAGCCGGAGCCGACCGAGGGGTGCACGCCGGCGTAGCCGACGAGCAGGATCCCGGCGACCGTCGCCGACAGCGACGACAGGATGAACGCGCGGGTCTTCACCCACCACAGCGAGGCTCCGGCGTGGCGCAGCGCGTCGGGGTTGTCGCCGGCGGCGACGAGGGTGCGGCCGAACGGGCGGCGCATCAGCCACGCGGAGGCGGCGGCCACGACGGCGAGGACCAGGACGGACCAGGGGATGATGTCCACCACGGGGATCCCCTCGATGCCGCCGCGGCCGATCTCGCGGAAGTTCTCGGTGGGGTTGCCGGTGGCGGCGCCGCCGGTGACGTAGCGGACCAGGCCGAGCAGCGCGAGCATCATGCCGAGGGTGACGATGAAGCTCGGCACCCGCAGCAGCGTCGTCGCCAGGCCGTTGACCAGGCCGATCACCGTGCCGACGACGAACATCAGCACGAGGCCGGGGACGATCCGGGAGTCCTCGAGGCCGATGACGTTGCCCGCGATGACCACCTGGGTCGCGATCACGGCGGCCATGGAGAGGTCGAACTCGCCGGAGACGATGACGTAGAACTGGCCCATCGCGGCGATCGCGATCGGGGCGGTGCGGCCCACGAAACGGATGAGCGCGCCCGGGTCGGTGAAGTTCGGGTTGGTCAGCATGATCGCGACCAGGAGCACGGCGACCAGCACGAAGACCGCCCCGCCGGGGGTGATCAGGCCGACGCTGATGCGACGGCCGAGGCCGCCGGAGTGCGCGGGCACCGCCGGGGTGGCGCGCCGGGAGCCCTGGCCGGTCGGGGAGGCGGTGGGAGCGCTCATCGGGAGGCCTCCAGGGTCTTGTCGGTCGTGCCGGCGGGGGTGGCGCTGCCCGGTGGCTTCGTGGTCCCGGGGTCGGCGGCGGGTGGCCGGTCGAAGCGGGCGGGACGGCGGTCGAGCTCGCGCCGGGCGTAGACCGCGACGGCGACGACGATGACGACGCCGCGGACGACGTCCTTGAGGAACGGGTTGAGCTCCATGACGCCCATCGCGTTGTCGAGGACGGCGAAGATCGCGACCCCGGCGAGGGTGCCGGCGATGTTCCCCTTGCCGCCGGCCAGCAGGGTGCCGCCGAGGACGACGGCGGCGATCGACATCAGGTCGTAGCCGCCCTGCGAGCCGACGGTGGGCTGGCCGACGCCGAGGCGGGCGAGGAGCACCAGGCCCGCGAGGCCCGACATGACGGAGCAGGTGGTGTGGGCGACGACCACGGGGACGGCGGTGCGCAGGCCCGACATGCGGGCGACCTCGGCGTTGCCGCCGACGGCGTACAGGTGGTGGCCGAGGCGGGTGCGGCGCAGCACCAGCACGGCGAGGCCGGCGCAGCCGAGCATGAGCAGGAACGCCAGCGGCACGGGGCCGATGCGGGTCGCGTCGAGCAGGCGGAACTCGAACGCGGCGAGGCCGGAGCTGCCCTGGTAGGTGCTGCCGAGGTAGCCCGACAGGACGAGGCCGGTGCCGAGGGTGGCGATGAAGCCGTGGACGTGCAGCCCGGCGACGATCGCGCCGTTGACGGCACCGATGACGCCGCAGAGCAGGAGCGTGACCAGGAGCGCCGGGACGATGCCGCCGGCCTGGCCGGCCATGATCCCGCCGCCGACGACGCTGGCGAGCGACACGACGTACGGGACGGAGAGGTCGAGCGACCCGACGAGGATGACCAGCGTCTGGCCGATCGCGATCAGCCCGAGGATGGTCGTCGCGGTCAGGATGTTGTCGAGGTTGCCGGTGCTGAAGAAGTTGCGGCCCTGGCCGGCGGTGATGAGCGCCGCGGCGACCACGACGAGCAGCAGGACGCCGTACACGATGGTGGTGGAGGTGATGCGCGAGGACCTCACGACGCCACCTGCTCTCCGGCGCGGACGCCGGTCGCGAGGGCGAGGACGTCCTCCTCGCTGGAGGTGGGGGGCAGCTCGCCGGCCAGCCGGCCGTCGCGCATCACCAGGATCCGGTCGGACATGCCGATCACCTCGGGGAGCTCGCTGGAGACCATGAGGACGGCCTTGCCGTCGGCGGCGAGGCGCCGCATCACCTCGTAGATCGAGTACTTGGCGCCGACGTCGACGCCGCGGGTCGGCTCGTCCATGAGGACGACGGCCGGGTCCGTGGCGAGCCAGCGGGCCAGGACGACCTTCTGCTGGTTGCCGCCCGACAGCAGGCGGACCTCCTGGGACAGAGCGCGGGCCGACACCGCCAGCGTGGACAGCAGGCGGGGGACGTCGCGGCGTACGCCGCCGGTCCGGCGGGGGAAGACGGCACGGACGACGCCGAGGGTGTTGTCGAGGATGGACTGGTTGAGCGCCAGGCCGGTGGCCTTGCGGTCCTCGGTGATGAGGGCGATGCCGGCGCGGACGGCCTGGCGGGGGCTGCGGGGTCGGACCTTCCGGCCCGCCAGCGTCATCTCGCCGCGGGTGAGCGGGGTGACCCCGAAGACGGCCTCGAGCAGCTCCGTGCGCCCGGAGCCCTGCAGGCCGGCGACCCCGACGATCTCCCCGGCGCGGAGCGTGAGGTCGACGCCGTCGACGTAGCCGTTGCCGGCGCCGCGGAGCTCGAGGCGGGTCTCCCCGGGGGCGGTGCCCTCGAGGGGGTCCGGGAAGAACGCGTCGAGGGTGCGCCCGACCATGAGGCGGACCAGGCGTCCCTCGTCGAGCGCGGCGATCGGCTCGGTGGCGACCTGGGCGCCGTCCTTGAGCACGGTCACCACGTCGCAGAGGTCGAAGATCTCCTTGAGGCGGTGCGAGACGTAGACGATCGCGACGCCGCGCCCCGTGAGGGTGCGGATGATCGAGTAGAGGAGCGCGACCTCGTGGTCGGCGAGCGCGGCGGTCGGCTCGTCCATCTGGATCACGCGGGCGTCGAGGCTGGTGGCCTTCGCGATCTCGACGATCTGCTGCTCGGCGACCGACAGGCTGCGCACGCGGCGGGAGGCGTCGAGGCCCGTCACGCCGAGGTCCTCGAGCAGGGCGGTGGTGTCGCGGACCATCGCGGCGACGTCCACCAGTCCGCGGCGGCGCGGCTCGCGGCCCAGCCAGACGTTCTCGGCGACGGTGCGCTCGCCCAGGAGGTTGAACTCCTGGAAGACGGTCGAGATCCCGGCGCGCTGGGCCTGGACGGGGTGGCCGAACGTGACCTCGGAGCCGTCGAGCTCGACGGTGCCGGACGTGGGTGCGTGGACCCCGGCGAGGACCTTCATCAGCGTCGACTTGCCGGCGCCGTTCTCGCCGACCAGGCCGAGCACCTGGCCCGGCAGGAGGTCGAGGTCGGCGTCGCGCAGCACGACGTTGCCGTGGAAGCTCTTCGTGACGCCGCGGACGCGCAGCACGGGGGCCTGCGTCGGCGCCGGGGTGGAGTCGGTGGGACTGGTCACGCGCCGCACTGTGTCACTCGCCACAGGCTTTTGTCGAGACGCTTGCAAAAGTCTTTGGCTGGACGATCAGAAGGGCTCGGTGGTCTACTTCGAGCCGTGAGGGCCGGAGACGTGTTCGCGCTGCTGCGCGACGGGCAGCCGAGGACGCGCGCCCAGCTCGTCGAGGTCACCGGTCTCGCGCGGTCCACCGTCGCGGCCCGGGTGGACGTGCTGATGCGCCTCGGCCTGGTGGCGCCGTACGGCGACGCGGTGTCGACCGGCGGGCGTCCGCCGTCCCTGCTGGCGCTGAACCCCGCGGCCCGGGTGGTGGCCGGCATCGACCTCGGCGCGACCCACGCGCGCGCCGGCCTGGCGGACCTCGCCGGGACCGTCCTCGCGGAGGTGCGCGCGGACCTCGACATCGCCGACGGTCCCGTCGCGGTGCTCGCCTGGGTCGAGCAGACGATCCGCGCCCTGCTGACCACCGCCGGCCGCGCCGACGCCGACCTCGCCGCCATCGGGATCGGCCTGCCCGGCCCGGTGGAGCACTCGACCGGCCGGGCGATCAACCCGCCGATCATGCCGGGGTGGGACGCCTACGACGTCCCCGCCCACGTGCAGCGCGGGTTCGACGTCCCCGTGCTGATCGACAACGACGTCAACATCATGGCGCTGGGGGAGCGGCACGCCCACCTGTCCGGCGTCGACGACCTCGTCTTCATCAAGGTCTCCACCGGCATCGGCTGCGGGATCATCTCCGGCGGCGAGCTCCAGCGCGGGGCCCAGGGCACCGCCGGGGACGTCGGCCACATCCGCGTCGCCCGCGCCGAGGGAGTGCTGTGCCGCTGCGGCAACGACGGCTGCCTCGAGGCCGTCGCCGGGGCCCCCGCCCTGGCCGCCGCGCTGGGCGCGACCGTGCCGGACGTCGTCGCCCGGGTGCGTGCGGGCGACCGGGACGCCGTCCAGGTCGTCCGTCAGGCCGGTCGTGACCTGGGAGAGGTGGTGGCGATGATCGTGAACTTCATCAACCCCTCCGTCGTCGTCATCGGAGGCGCCACGGCCGCCGCCGGCGAGCATCTGCTCGCCGGGATCCGCGAGACCGTCTACCAGCGCTCCCTGCCCCTCGCGACCGAGCACCTCTCGATCGTCCCGTCTGCCGCCGGCGAGCGCTCCGGCCTGCTCGGCGCGGCCGCCATGGCCATCGCCCACGCCCTCTCGCCGGACGCGATCGAGGCGGCGTCCGTGGGGCTGTAGGGCCTCCTCTGCCACAGTTTTCGCTCTGTCCACAGGTGTCTCGCGCGCTCTGGCCCAGCCCCTGTTCGCGACGTAGCGTGCCGCGAGAGCGATCGTTGGACCGGTCGTACTCGGGACATGGGACGGAGTTTCGACATGCGCGCACGAGCGTCGGTGGCTGCTCTGGCGGCCTCTCTCGCGCTCCTCACCGGGTGTGGTGACGGAGGGGACGAGCCCGAGGCAGACCCCACCCCGATCATCCCGTCGTCGTCACCGGCCGAGCCGTCGCCGTCGGAGTCGGAGGCCGCGGAGGAGGAGCCGCCCGAGATGCCGAATGCGGCGCGGGAGGAGTCGACGGCGGGGGCTGAGGCGTTCATCGAGCACTGGACCGCCGCCTTTAATTTCGCGACAGTGACTGGGGATACCGCCTCATTCGATGACTTAGCCGCCGACTCTTGCAGGGCCTGTGTGAACATCTCGAGCAGTCTCAGGGACCTATACGACAGGGGCGGCCGGATCGAGAGCGCTGGCTGGACGGTCAAGCAAATTGGGTTCGCATCTGAAGACACGGCCGACATGCCAGCTGTTCGGTTCGATCGGGCGAAGGAGCGAGTGTTCAGGACCGAGGACGCCAAACCTCAGGTCTACAGACCGGAAGACATGACCTACACCTTCCAGCTGGAATACGCCTCGACGGGCTGGCGAGTCAGTGAACTGACGGAGGCCTCGTGACATGGCGGGTAAATCCTTGGGCGTCTGGGTCGCATTAACCGCGTTCTGTGCAGCCCTATGTCTGGCACCTAGTTCTGCCGCAGACCCGGTTAATCCAGGCGGGAGTTGGTTTGACGTTCGCATCCCCGGTGAAACACCGGGGGGCTACGACCCGGGAACGGGCGGCGGAGGCGGTTCAGCCGGCGCCTCTGACGGACCGGTGGTCGGATACAACCCGCTCTGCAAGAGCGGTGGCGGCGGCACCACCGAGGAGGCCCGCTACGGCTGCGGCGGCACCGTCGAGTGTGGCAACGGCGGCACGATGATGGGCCGGACGATCTACTACCCGGACGGCACCACCGGGACGCTGCCTCCGATCTGCGTCGAGCCCGGTGAGGAGGGCGAGGGCGGGACGGCCCCGGTCATCACGCCGGGCATGATCCTGGCGGCCTTCGAGCGCATGCCCCTCCCCGACTCCGACCTGACGTTGCAGCCACCGGGCGGGGAGACGCTGGTCAACTTCGACACGATCTTCTCGACCTCGAACGAGCCCGAGACGACGACGGTGACCCTGCTGGGTCAATCCCTCGACCTCGAGGCGAGTGCGACGTCGTACGAGTGGCACCACGGTGACGGCTCGACCCAGACGACGGACTGGGAGGGGAAGCGGTTCGAGGAGGGCACACCGATGAGCGAGTTCATCTCGTACCGCTACCAGGACGCGTTCGAGACCGTCGAGCCCAGCGTCGACACGACGTGGTCGGCGCGGTTCCGCCTGGACGGCGGTCCGTGGCAGCCGGTGGCCGGCACCGTGACCATCGACGGCGACCCGGCCAGCCTCCGCGTGGTCGAGGGGCAGCCCAACCTCGTCGGGTAGGCCGGACGGGCCCGTAGCAGGGAAGTGTGTCGATTTGCTGTCGCTATGGCGACAGCAAATCGACACAGTTTGGCCGGACAGCCCGAGAGAGCCGAGGGTCAGAGCCGCTGCAGCCGCATCAGGTAGCCGCGGACGCCGAGCATGACCAGGCAGACGACGTACCCGAGACCGAGCGCCCAGCTGTGGTGGGCGAAGCCGGCGATGACGCCCTCGACGGCGCTCGCGGAGGGGAAGCCGAAGGCCGACGGCATCGCGATGCCGACGACCAGCATGCTCGCGAGCATCATCAGCGGGGGGAGGACGGCGGCGAGGAAGAAGTCGTCCGGCTCGGCCAGCAGGCCGAGGCCCACGCAGACGGTGACGAAGCCGAGGCCGAAGAGCAGGCCGAGGTCGTGGCCGAGGGCGATGTCCAGGCCCAGGAACGTGGCGACCAGGGCCGGGGCGAGGAGCAGCACCGGCGGACCCGGCGCGTCCTCGTACGACACGGGGTCGGCCGTCCCTCGGAGCTGGGTCTGGCCCACGTACCTCACGCTAGGGCGAGGCTCACGCACTGCGCGGTCGACGCGCCGGGAGGAGCTCGTCCGCGACGGGCTCGCGGGGCATCAGCTCGACCTGACGCGGACCCTCGAGAGGGTCGTCGGTGACGCCGAGGTCGTTGAACTTCCGCGCCGTGACCAGCACGCGGCCCTCGAGGGAGCCCACGGCGGAGTTCCACGCGGCGACCGTCGAGGTGAGCGAGCGGCCGACCTTGTCGAGGTGCTCGCTCATCGTGGCGAGGCGCTCGTGCAGCTCGCGGCCGAGGCGCTGCACCTCCGCGGCCTGGTCGGACAGGGCCTGGTGGCGCCAGCCCTGCGCCACGGTCCGGAGCAGGGCGATGAGGGTGGTCGGGCTGGCGAGGACGACGTGGCGGGAGGCAGCGTGCTCCAGCAGGTCCCGGTCCGTCTCGAGCGCCGCCGAGAGCACCGCCTCGGCGGGCACGAAGAGGACGACGAAGTCGGTGCTCTCGGGCAGCGAGCGCCAGTAGGCCTTGCCCGAGAGGGAGTCCACGTGGGTCCGGAGCTGGCGGGCGTGGCGGCGGAGGTGGGCGGCGACCTCCTCGGGGTCGTCGGCCTCGCCGGCGTCGAGGAACGCGTCGAGCGCGACCTTGGCGTCCACCACCACCGAGCGGCCGCCCGCGAGGCGCACCACGAGGTCCGGGCGCAGCGTGCCGTCGTCGAGGCGGACCTGCTCGGTGAAGTCGCAGCGGTCGACCAGGCCGGCGAGCTCGACGGTGCGGCGCAGGTGCAGCTCGCCCCACCGGCCCCGGACCTGCGGGCGGCGCAGGGCGGTGGACAGGGCGCCGGTCTCGCGGCGCAGCGCCTCGGTGCTGCGGGCCATCTCCTCGACCTGCGCTCGCAGCTCGCCCTGGTGGCTCGAGCGGGCGCGGTCGAGGGCGTCCATCTGGGCGCCGATGCGGCGCAGACCGTCGCGGACCACGGCGTCGGACGCGGCGCGGCGCTCGAGGGCGTCGAGCGCCGCGGGCAGGGCGGCCGTGGCCTCGCCGACCGTCGTACGCCGCGACCACAGCACACCGAGCAGCGCGCCCAAGGCGACGCCGACGAGCAGCAGCAGGAGCGCGGGCGTCAGGGCGGAGGTGTCCATGACCGCAGCGTGCAGCAGGCCACCGACAGTGGCCGGGAGGCGCGTCAGCGCGTGCGGTGCACCGCCGCGACGTCGGCCTCGCCGTGGCCGTCCTCGACCGTCCGGGCGAGGCGGGCCGCGACCTCCGCGAGCAGGGGGCTCGGGGCGTGGGAGTCGGCCGCGAGGTGCAGGTCCTTGAGCGCGTTCGCCACCGCGAAGCCGGGCTCGTAGGAGCCGGCGTCCATGAGGTTCGACTTCATCTGCGCGTAGGGCATCGACAGCGGCCCGGCCTCCAGCGCCGAGCGCAGGTCGTCGTGGTCGACGCCCAGCCCGTCCGCGAGGTCGAGGACGTCGCTGATGCCGACCGTCGCGATCGTCAGCCAGGCGTTGACGGCCAGCTTGAGGGCGCTGCCGCCCGACGTGCCGGTGCCGACCTGCTGCACCGAGCCGAGGGCGTCGAGCACGGGCCTGGCGCGCTCCACGGCGGAGTCCTGCCCGGCGACGAGCCAGAGGAGTTTGCCCTGCTCAGCGGGCTGGGTGCTGCCGGAGACCGGAGCGTCGAGGTAGTCGACGCCCGCCTCGGCCGCGAGCGACCCGAGGCGCTCGGCGCCCGCCGGACCCACGGTCGAGGCCTGCACCCAGACCCCGGACACGTCACCCAGCAGCGGGGAGACGACCTCCGCGACCACGTCGGCGTCGCGCAGCACGGTCAGCAGCGCGTCCGCGCCACGGACGGCCTCCGTCGCCTCGTCGTACGCCGTCACCCCGTCGGCGCCGTCGGCGACCGCGCGGGCCTTGTCGGCGCTGCGGTTCCACAGGCGGACGTCGTGCCCCTCGGCACCCAGCCTGCGTGCCATCGCCGCCCCGAGCCCACCGGCTCCCAGTACCGCCACCGTCGTCATGTCGCGACCGTACTCAGCGGGGGCTCAGCTCCCGCGGTAGGTCGTGTACGCGAAGGGACTGAGGAGCAGCGCGACGTGCACGTGCGGCTCGTCGGGCTGCACCGTGAACGGCACGACGACCTCCGGGTGGAAGCACTCCTGACCGAGGTCCGCGAACCACGGGCCCGTCTCGAAGACGAGCTGGTGGCGGCCGGTGGTGAGCTCGATGTCGAAGCGGAAGCGGCCGTCGCCGTCCGTGCAGGCGCGGTGGGTCTGGCCGGCGACGTCGGTGAGGACCACCTCCACCCCGCTGGCCGGGCGTCCGTGGGTGGAGTCCAGGACGTGGGTGCTGCAGGTGGTCATCGGTCTCTCCTGACGAGGTCGAGCAGGTCGTGGTCGCGGCCGGGCGCGGCGAGCAGGCAGACGCCGGCGGGCAGCCCGGAGGTGGTGCGGCCCGGCACGGTCACCGCGGGCAGCCCCGCGAGCCCGGCCAGGCAGGTCAGTCGGAGGGTGGCCTCCCGGACGCGGGCGACCTCGGCGGGGTCGACGCCCAGCCGTGGCGCGACCGTCGCGGCGGCGGGGAGCACCAGCACGCGGTCGCCGACGAGCTCGAGCACGCGACGTCGGGCGGTGGCGGTGACGGCGGTAGCCCGTCGGACGTCGTCCGGGGTCAGGGCCGCCGCGGCCTCCACGCGGCCGCGCACGTCGGGGCCGAGGTCGTCGAGGTGCCGCTCGAGCCAGCGGCCGTGCGCCTGCCACGCCTCGTGCGCCTGGAGGGTCGACCACGCCTGGCGCCAGGCGGGCAGCAGGCCGGCGTCGAAGGGCTCCCGCACGACCATGCCGACCCGGTCCGCCCAGCCCTCGACGACGGCGGCGACCTCGGGGTCGGCCTCGGCGAGCAGGCCGCGGCACAGCACGATCTCGGCGGACCCGCGGGTCGTGCGGGGCGGCAGCAGCACCTCGCCGACGCGGGCGAGGAGGTCGGCGTCCCGCGTCAGCCACCCGACCGTGTCATACGACGGGGCGAGCGGCAGCAGCCCGTCGCGGGGCACGGCGGCGTGGGTGGTGCGGATCCCGTACAGGCCCTGGTACGACGCCGGGACGCGGATCGAGCCGCCGGTGTCGGTGCCCAGCCCGATGCTGACGTGACCGAGCGCGACCGCGCTCGCCGAGCCGTTCGAGGAGCCGCCGGGCAGCCGCCCGGGGGCGGCGGGGTTGGGAGGGGTGCCGTGGTGGTGGTTCGCGCCGGCCAGGCTCCAGGCGAGCTCGTCGGTCCGGGTGATGCCGACGGCGTCCGCGCCCGCGTCGAGGAGGGAGGCCACGACGGCGGCGTGCTCCTTCTCCACCGGCGCCCGCTCGAGCCAGGCGGGGTTGCCCGCGCTGCGCCGGTGCCCGGCGAGCGCGTAGAGGTCCTTGACCGCGAGGGTCTCGCCGGCCAGCGGGCCGGTGGCCGCACCCGCCACGAGGGGGTCGCCCACGACCCGCCACACCCGGGTGTCGAGGGCCGGCGGCGGCGGGGTGGCGTGCACGGCCGTGACCCGCCAACCCTCGTCCGTGCGGGCCCACAGCTCGGTCCGCTGCCCCCGGCCGCCGCGTGCGGGGGCCGTGACGCTGACGACGAGGGCGTGGTCCGTGTCGATCGTCTGGACGTGCGCCGCGCCCAGCGGGACCGGCGCGCCGGGGGTCGGGCGGGCGGCGAGGGCGGCCACGATCTCGTCGTGGCCGACGAGCAGGCCGTCAGGATCGGCGTGCAGGGTCGCCGGTCCGTCGGCGTACGCGTCCGCCGGCCCGCCCGCTGTGCCCCCGGGTCGCTGACGCAGCGCCCAGAACGCCTCGCGGAGTCCCTCGGGCTCGGGGAGGCGGGGGCTGGCGCTCACCAGGGAACCGTAGTGGTCAGGAGCCCGCAGCGATCTCGGTCAGGGCCGCGAGGAGCCGGTCGATCTCCTCGTCGTTCGTGTACGGCGCCAGCCCGACCCGCAGGGCGCCGCCGTCGCCGAGCCCGGCGTGCCGGGACGCCTCGAGGGCGTAGAAGCTGGCGGCCGGGGCGTTGATCTTCCGCGCCGCGAGCGAGCGGTGGACGTCGGCGTGCTCGCGCCCGGCGACGGACAGCAGCACCGTCGGCGTACGCCGGGCCGGCGAGCCGTGCACGGTGACGCCCTCGATGCGGGCGAGCCCGTCGAGCAGGCGGGCGAGCAGGAAGTCCTCGTGGGCCTCGATCGCGTCCATGCCCAGGCCGGTCAGCACGTCGACGGCCGCGGTCGTGCCGGCCATCAGCTCGTACGGCAGGGTCCCGAGCTCGAAGCGCTCGGGGACGGCCTCGGTGCTCGGCAGCAGCTTGTCGGGGTGCAGCGTCTCGAGCAGCGCAGGGTCCGCGGCGAGCACCCCGCAGTGCGGGCCGAGGAACTTGTACGGCGAGCACGCCAGGAAGTCGGCCCCGAGCGTGGCCTTGTCGACCGCCGCGTGCGGCACGAGGTGGACGGCGTCGACGTACGTCAGCGCGCCCACGGCGTGCGCCGCCGCGGTGATCGCGGGGACGTCGGGCCGGGTGCCGAACAGGTTCGACGCGGCGGTGACGGCGACGAGCCGGGTGCGGTCGTTCAGCAGCGGCGTGACGTCGTCCAGCTCGGCGGTCACGGGGTCGAAGCCGAGCCACCGCACGGTCGCACCGGCGCGCTCGGCGGCGATCACCCAGGGGCGGATGTTCGCGTCGTGGTCGAGCCGGGTGACGACGACCTCGTCCCCGGGTCCCCACCCCTGCGCGAGCGTGCGGGAGACGTCGAAGGTCAGCTGCGTCATGGAGCGGCCGAAGACGATGCCGCGGCGGTCCGCGCCCAGCAGGTCGGCCATCGCACGGCGGCACATCGAGACCACGGCGTCCGCGCGCTGCTCGGCTGCGGTGACGCTGCCCCGGTTGGCCAGGCCGGCGGTCAGCGTCCCGGCGACCGCGGCGGCGACCGCGGTGGGGACCTGGGACCCTCCCGGCCCGTCGAAGTACGCCGTCCCGTCGGCCAGGGACGGGAAGAGCGCGCGGACTGCGGTGACGTCGTAGCTCACCGGCCCACCGTGTCAGACGCGGCCGTGAGGCGTGCGGTCTCCTCCTCGGTCAGCGTCAGGGTGGTCGAGGCGAGCAGTGCGTCGACCTGCTCGGGCCGGCTGGCGCTCGCGATCGGCGCCACGACGCCCTCGCGGTCGCGGACCCAGGCGAGCGCGACCGAGGCGGGCTCGACGCCGTGGGCCTCGGCGACCTCGCGGACCGCGGCGACGACGTCGAAGGCGGCATCGTCCTCGGCGTACCCCGCCACCAGGCGCTGCCGGGGGCCGGTGACGTCCTCGCGGGAGGTGTACTTGCCGGTCAGCAGGCCGCTCGCCAGCACCCAGTAGGGGACGACGCCGAGGTCGTGCTCGCGGGCGAGCTCGAGCCGCTCGGCCTCGTAGTCGGCGCGGCGCAGCAGGCTGTACTCCGGCTGCAGCGCCACCGGGGCCCGCCACCCGTTGGCCTGCACGAGCCCGAACCACTCGCGGATGCGGGCGGGGGAGTAGTTCGAGATGCCGACCTCGCGGACCGAGCCTGCGTCCACCAGCGCCTGGAACGCGGCCAGGGTCTCGCCGAGGGGCGTGTCGGTGTCGTCGAAGTGGGCCCACAGCAGGTCGAGGTGGTCGGTGCGCAGCCGCCGCAGCGACTCCTCGACCCCGGCGGCGACGTTGTCGGCGGCGAGCCCGGGGCGCATCCGGCTGCTGCCGATCTTCGTGGCGAGGACGACGTCGTCCCGCCGCCCGGTGCGTTCCAGCCAGGAGCCGATGAACGACTCCGACTCGCCGTTGCCGTCGCCGTAGGAGTCCGAGGTGTCCACGAAGTTCCCGCCGCCGTCGACGAACGCGTCGAGCACGCGGTGCGACGCCGCCTCGTCGATGGTCCAGCCGAAGGGGTTGGCGCCCAGCGCGAGCGGACGGACGTCGAGGTCGGAGCTGCCGAGGTTCACCATGTCGGGCCCAACCACCGACGGCCGCCGAGGCTTCCTGGCACCGACGGCGGATCCTGCCTAGCGGTAGACGTGGTCGATGGCGGTGAACGCGCCGAGCGCGTGGTCGGCGCGGAAGTGGGCGTGGTCGGTCCGCACCCGGTCCGCGCCATCCGCCGCGAAGCGGACGACGTCGTCCACGAACAGCGGCACCGGCCCGATCGCGGCGAGGATCTCCGGCTCCGCGTCGTGGTCGATGAGCCCCGACTCGTCCGACAGGGCGTGCGACTGGGCCAGCGAGCGGCCGCAGATGTCGGCGTAGTCCGACCACTCCTTCTTCGAGTGGTCCTCCAGGTCGATGGAGTCCCGGTACGGCGCCCGCTCGCGCACCATGAAGCTGAGGTCGTCGAGGCGGGCCGCGCCGTAGAAGCGGTCCCCGTCGACGAGGTGGACGCCCTGGGCGTGGGTGATGCGGTCGGCGTACCCGTCCACGACGTACGGCGACGGCGGCACCAGCCCGTCGAGGGCGGAGCGCCGCGCCTGCTTGAACTCGAGCAGGACGTCGTCGCTGCCGTCGGCGAGCGGGCCCTCGATCATGAGGTAGTAGCGGGGCAGGCCCAGCGACGCGGTGCCCTGGCCGAGGCGCATGCAGACGTCTTTGACCTTCATCCCGGGCGTGCGATCGGCGGGCACGTCGATGTCGTTGGCCGTCACGTAGTCGTCGAGGGCGCGCTGGAACTCGTCGCGCCGCGAGCTCACCGGGACGTGCTCGTCATCGGCGCGGAACCCGCGCTTGTACTCGTCGTGGTACTTCCGCGCCAGCCACGCCGACCGGTCCTCCAGGGCGTCCTCGATGAGCGCCGCGATGAGCGGCGGGGCGTTGTCGAGACGAAGCTGGGAGGTGCGCTCGTCCTGCTCGTTGGCGTACTGCCGCACCCCCTCGACGTACCCCTGGACGAACGCGGCGGCGATCTTCGCCTGCCGCTTGGGCCCGTGGCCGCCGATCTCCTCAGCGGCGAGCACGAAGCCGACGGCGCCGCGCTTGAGGTCCCAGGTGAACGGCGCGTAGTAGGCCTCGTCGAAGTCGTTGACGCCGAAGATCGGGACGTCGTCGGCGCTCGGCATGACCCCGAAGTTCTCCGGGTGCACGTCACCCAGGGTCAGCACCGTCGGCATCCACGCGTCCTCGCCGGCGAGGTCGCGGTAGAACAGCAGGCAGGTGCCGCGGAAGAACGAGTACGTCGACCCGGCGAGCTTGTCGAACTTCGCGCGGGCCTCCTCGTTGTGGTCGGCGATGCGCGTCTGGTGGTCCTCGCGGATGGTCTGCCGCACGTGCGTACGGCGCTCCGCGCCCTGCAGCTGGCGCGGCAGGAACACCATCTCGCCGCGCGCCCGCGCCTCGGCCAGCCGCGTGAACGCCTCGACGCGCGACGCCGCGGGGTGGGCGCCCTGTCCGGCCGTGGTGACGTCGTGGTTCGACGCCGTACGCCGCGACGCCGGCTGGTCGTCCCGGTCGAGGAGAGCCTCGATGAGCTGCGTCTTGGTCATCCCCGAGCGACCCTCGACGCCCCGCGCCCGGGCGCGCTCCAGGAGGTCCTTCTTCGGCAGGCGGGCGAGGGAGGCCCGATCGGCGTCGTGGGGCGTGCGCAGCGAGGGCATGGCGCACTTCCTAGCAGGCGCGGGCGTCCGCCGCGGGGCCAGACGCGGACCCCGCGGGCCGGGCTGCTTGGCTGCGACGGTGCGACTCCGACTGCTGCTCGCCCTGGCCATCGGCTGCGAGGTGGTCGCGACGCTCAGCCTGAAGGCGGCCGGCGAGGGCCTGCCCCTGTTGTACGCCGTGGTCGCCGCCGGCTACGTCACCGCCCTGGGCCTGCTGTCGGTCTGCCTGCGCGACGGGATGCCCGTCGGCCTCGCGTACGGCGTCTGGGCCGCGGGCGGCGTCGTCCTCACCGCGCTCGCCGCCGCCGTCGTGTACGACGAGCGGCTGGGCCCGCTCCGCCTCGGCGGGATCGCGGTCATCGTGGTCGGGGTGCTGCTGGTCGAGGTGGGGTCCCACCGCGCCGGGTCCGTCGGCGCCGACCGGGCGGGGGAGCGGACGTGACCTGGGTCCTGCTCGGCCTCGCGGTCGTCGCCGAGGTCGCCGCGACCCTCAGCCTGCGCGCGTCGGAGGGCTTCCGCGTCCGTCGCTTCGGCGCCGCGGCGGTGACCGGCTACGTCCTCGCGTTCGTCCTGCTGGGCCAGGTCCTCGCGCGCGGCCTGCCCGTCGGGGTCGCGTACGGCGTGTGGGCCGCGTGCGGGGTCGCCCTGACCGCGCTGCTGGGGCGCGTGCTGTTCGCCGAGCCGTTGACCCTGCCGATGCTCGCCGGCGTCGTCCTCATCGCGGGTGGGGTGCTGATGGTCCAGGCGGGGGCCTGAGCCACTCGTCCGGCGTCGGAGCGAGGGGTGATCGTCGTCTTTGCGGTCGGTTCTCCGCTCCCACGGCGGAGAACCGACCGCAAAGACGGAAACGGGCCGGGCATTCACCGGGACTGGACGGACCGGTCAGAAAGACTTGCTTCCGCTTCCCGGCAGGCCGGGTCAGGCTTGTCGCATGCCGCTCCTCGGTCCCGCCCGCGCCGGTGCCCCGCGTCGCCGCCAGGCCCCGGCACCCCTCGACGTCAACGCCGAGGTCGCCGCCGTACGCCGTGACCTCGCCGTCCTCGACGCCCGGCTGGCCCGCCTCGGCGCGTCCCTGCGGCGCCCGGAGGTCGTGGCCGCCCTGCGCGCGGTGGACGGACCCTTCGCCGGCGACGCCCCGGCCGCCGCGGAGACCACCTCGCTGTGGCTCGACCGGGTCCGCGGTCAGCTCGACGAGCCCCGGACGACGCTCGCCGAGGCCCATGTCGCGGCCGGCGGGCTCGCGAGCCGGTGACCGGCCGGTGAGCAGTCCGCCGCTCTGCACGGTCCTCGGCGCCGGTCCCGGGCTGGGTGCCGCCATCGGGCGTCGCTTCGCCGCCGAGGGGTTCCGCGTCGCGCTGGTGACCCGCAGCCCCCACCGGCTCGCGGACTGGCCCGCGCCGGACGACGAGGACGTCGTCGTCGTGAGGGCCGACCTGGCCGACCAGGGGACGACGCGCGCCGCGCTCGCCCGGGTCGAGCGATGGGGCGGGGCGACCGACGTCCTCGTGCACAACGTCGCGGACATGTCCCCCGACGAGGTGCTCGCGATGACGACCGACCGGCTGCTCGAGGCCGTCCGGGTGGACGCCGGGAGCCTGCTCGACGCGCTCGCCGAGGTGCTTCCGGCCATGGAGCGCCGGGGCCGGGGGACCGTCCTGGTGACCGGCGGCGGGCTCGCCCTGGAGCCCTACCCCGACTGGGCCGGCCTCGCGGCGGGCAAGGCGGCACTGCGGAGCATCGCGCTCAACCTGCACAAGGCCCTCGCGCCGCGCGGCGTGCGGGTCGCGCTGGTCGCGGTGTGCGGCCTCGTCGCGCCGGGTGGGCCGCTCGACCCGGACCTGGTCGCCGAGGAGTACTGGCGACTCCACGCCGAGCCGGCGACCGCCGGTCGACGCGAGCTGGTGCTGCTGCCTGACGGCGCGGACCCGTTCTACAACGACCCGGGCGGTGTCCACCGCGCCTTCTCGCAGCCGATCCGACCGGAGGCGTGAGACCTCAGTCGAGGTCCACCACGACCGGCGCGTGGTCGGACGGGCTGCCCGTGCCCTGGGCGGGGTCGCGCTCGTCGCGGTCGACGAAGGCCCCGGTGACGCGCTCGGCCAGCGACGGCGAGGCGTAGGCGAAGTCGATCTTCAGCCCGCGGTCGCGCTCGAACCGTTGGCGGTAGTAGTCCCAGTACGTGTAGCCGGGCGCGTGGGCGCGGGTGACCTCGCTCCACCCGTCGTCGGCGAACGCCGCGAAGGCCTCGCGCTCGGGCGGGGTGACGTGGGTCGACTTCGCGAACTGCTTCACGTCGAACACGTCGTCGTCGGTGGGGCAGACGTTCCAGTCGCCGACGAGCACCGTCTGCTCGCCCAGCCAGGACGAGGCCGCGCCGCGCAGCGCGGAGAGCCACGCGAGCTTGTAGGTGTAGTGCGGGTCGTCGGGCTTGCGGCCGTTCGGGACGTACAGCGACCACACCCGGACGCCGCCGCAGGTCGCGCCGATCGCGCGCGACTCCGGGACCTCGGGCTCGCCCCACCCGGGCATGCCGTCGAAGCCGACCTGGACGTCGTCGATCCCGACCCGGGAGATGATCGCGACGCCGTTCCACTGGTTGGTCCCGGCGGCGGCGACCTCGTAGCCGGCGGCCTGCAGCCCCATCAACGGCAGCTGCTCCTCCTTGGCCTTCGTCTCCTGCACGGCGAGGACGTCGACGTCGTGGCGCGCCAGGAACGCCTCCACGCGGTCGATGCGGGAGCGGAGCGAGTTGACGTTCCAGGTGACGAGGCGCACCGCCTCAGCGTAGGAGCCCGTCCAGTGCCTCGGTCAGCGGCCGCGGGGCCGCCGCCGGGTCGAGGGCGGCGACCAGCAGGGCGGCGTACCGCGCCTTGCGTCCACTGGTCGTCCCGAGGAAGCGCCGCAGCACCGGGGCGTCGTCGCGACCGCGGTGGAACGGCTGGCGGCGCAGCGTCCGCCACGCCCCGAGGTCGCCCGCGGCCTCGACCACCTCCAGCGCGGCCGGGACGCCGAGCGCCCGGATGAGCTCGTCCTCGAGGTCGGCGTCGCAGACGTGCAGCGACACCTCGCGTCCGGAGCGGGCCACGGTGCGGGCGACGTACGCCGACTCGCCGGCGTCGTGCAGCACGACCGGCCGGACGTCGTCCGGGGTCGCCGCGAGGTGGCGTCCCAGGTTGGTGATGCCGCCCATGGCGACGACCGGCAGGTCGTACCCGAGGCCCCGGGCCCGCGCCAGGGTCAGCAGCGCCACCCGGTCGCTCTCGCCCTCGACGAGCACGACCGCACCCCGCCCGCGCGTCGGGGCGGGTCCGGGGACGGTCATGGCTCAGGCGGCGAGGAACTCGTCGAGGACGCCGGGCGTCGCCGCGTGCGCGAGGCCGACGGCCACCGGCAGGGCGAGGTCGACCGCGACGACCTTCTCCCCGCCGGCCGCGGTGGTGGCCACCAGCGTGGCCAGCCCAAGGCGGCGCTGGAAGAACGACTGCTGCACCACCCAGCCGATGATGCCGTCGGACTCGATCACCTCACGGCGGCGGACGACGCTGGGCCCGACGACGACGAGGTGCTCGGCGGTGAGCCGGTGGCCGAGGTTGCGGTACTGCGCCTCGCACACCACGACGCCCAGCGGGACGAAGACGACGAGGAAGGCCAGCGGGATCCACCAGGGGAGGTCCCACGGCACGAGGGCGACCACGAGCGCGATCACGCCCGCGACGACCAGCACCCCGACCTGCTCCTGGACGTGGAGGCGTCGTCGGGCGAGCCAGCCGTGGGCGTGCAGGTCGACGGTCAGCGGCTCGTCGGTGGGGCGACCGAGGATGTCCTCGCCCACCCGGACCGCCACGGTGCGCGGGCAGGGCGGCAGGACGGTGGTCGTGCCGCCCTCGCCGACGCCCGTGGCCAGCGTGGCGAGCTCGGCACCGCCGGCGGGACGCATGAGCAGCGGCTCGGTGAGCTTCACGCCGCGGACCCGCTTCTCGTCGACGCTGGTCGACCGGGTGGTGATGAGGCCGGCGGTGAGCCGGAGGTTGTCGCCGTCGCGGACCAGCCGCAGGTTCCACCACTGGACGACGAACGCGGCGACCGCGACGACCACCCACGCCACGAGGGCGACGACCGCACCGACGACCAGCACCAGCGACAGCGCCTGCGCGGCGACGTAGTCGTACGCCGACCGCGCCGCCTCGGTCTCGAGCACGGGGATGTCGTTGACGAACTGCGACAGGAAGGTCAGCGCACCCGCCAGGACCGCCAGGCGGGCCAGGCTCAGCGGCGCGAACCGCAGCCACGACCAGTCGATGCGGGCCAGCTCCACGGGCTCGACCTCGACCGCCGGGGCGGGGACCGGCGGGGGTCCACCCTCCGCGGGCGGCGTCCCGGTGGCGTCGGTCGCGGGAGCCGGGGACGGTGCGGCGGCCGCGCGGCTGCGGGTGAGCAGGAAGCGGCGCAGGCCCTCGCCGTCCGCCTTGGCGATGCCGTCGAGCTCGATGCGGGTGTCGTCGACGCCGGTCCCGACGGCGACCTTGGTCAGGCCCAGCACGCGGCTGACCAGTGAGGCCTCGAGGTCGACGCTGCGGACCCGGTCCAGCGGCGCGGTGAGGCGGGTCTTGTTGAGCAGGCCGCGGCGGACCTCGAAGGCGGTGTCGGTGACCCGGAAGTACGTCGTCAGCCAGGGGACCATCCCGAACAGCAGCGACAGCACCACGAAGGCGGGCAGGGCCAGCAGCGCCCACGGGCTGCCGGTGGACCCGAGGCCGATCGCCGCGGCACCGGCGGGGATGACGAACTGACGCGCCGCCGCGAACGGCCCCACCACGAGGTAGCGGACGTCCATCCGCTGCCACTCCGCCTCGGCGACCGGCGGCTTCGGCGCCGGCTCGTCGTACGGCGCGGGCCCGGCGTACGGCTCGTCGGCGTACGGCGGCTCGGGCGGCTGGGTCACGTCGCGTCGCCCCGCTCGGCGCCGGTCACCGCCGTGAGGTGGGCGACGAGGTCGGCCGCGACGGCGGCGTCCAGACAGTCGATGGTGATGGGTCCGGCGGCGGACGCGGTGGTGACGGTCAGTGACCGCAGCCCGAAGAACCGCATCAGCGCGCCCTGGGTCGAGTCGACGGTCTGCACCCGCGACAGCGGGGCGATCCGCTCCTCGCGGGTGATCCAGCCGGAGCGGGTGTGGACGGCGACGTCGGTGACGTCCCAGCGGTGGATGCGGTAGCGCACCGGCGGCATCAGCACGGTCGGGACGGCCGCCGCGACGACGGCGAGCAGCAGCAGCGCCGTGGCCCACCAGGGCCGCTCGGACCAGAGCAACCAGGTGACGGCCACCGCGACCCAGACCACGAGCGTCCCGATGCCGGACGAGACCCGCCAGTAGGACACCGCGCGGGGCGAGACCAGGTTCGTCGGCTCGCGGAGGACAGCGGTCGGTTCTGACACGTCACCGAGCCTCGCACACCCGCGCGGCGTCCCCGGTGTGGAACGGGGCCGAGCGGGGAAGGTGGCGGACGTGACCACCACCGCCCCCCGGCGCCGTCCCCGCCGCACCCTGCTGCTCCTGGCGGTCGGAACGCTCGCGCTGGTCGCTGCGGGGGTGCTGGCCTGGCGGGTCACCGGCTCCGACGCGGGCCTCCGGCTCCGGCTGGGCACGGCCGACGGGGTCCAGGAGGTGGGGTCGACGGCCGACGGCACCTGGCTGCGCCTCGAGCCCGACCTCGACGCCGCCACGACCGAGGCGACGCTGCGCGAGGTCGCGGGCGCGCTCACCCGGCGTACCGGCGCGGTGGCGATCGCCCCGGCCTCGTCGCCCACGGACGACGACGGCGTCCCGGCCGTGTCCGTCGAGGTGGGTCCCGACGACGGCACCACCGACCTGGCCCCGGTGCTGGAGGCGCTGGGGAGCCTGCCCGCCGACCTCGACGTGACGAGGGTGTCGGTGCGCTCCGACGCCGGCCGGTGGCGGCTCGACGCCCGGACGGACGGCGACCCCGGCGACCTCCCCGTGGTGGCGGGCACCGTCGTCGACTCCCTGGCCGCGGCCGGCGCCGACGTCGTGACGGTGATGCACGTCGAGGTCGGGATCGCCGCGGGAGCCGGCGAGCTGGACGTCGAGTGCCCCGGCGGGGTCGCCGGGACGTCGGACCGGCTTGTCGAGCTGATCCGTGCGCAGGGCCCGGGCTGGGCCGTGGGGACGACGGTCGGGTGCGTCGGGCCGTCCACGGCCGAGTTCCTCGTGCAGGACGCCGCCGACCGCGCACCCCAGCGTCGGAGGGCCGCGCGTGAGCTGTCCGACGACTGGACCTTCTCCGTCGGCGGGGGCTGACGACCGCGGGTTCGTGGCGGGCCCCGCGTCGCCCGTAGGCTGACGCCCCGTGGCTCTCACCATCGGCATCGTCGGACTTCCCAACGCGGGCAAGTCCACCCTCTTCAACGCCCTGACCAAGAACGACGTGCTCGCGGCGAACTACCCGTTCGCGACGATCGAGCCCAACGTCGGCGTCGTGGGGGTCCCCGACGAGCGGCTCCCGGTGCTGGCGGAGCTGTTCTCCTCGGCGAAGGTGCTGCCCGCGACCGTCGAGTTCGTCGACATCGCCGGCATCGTCGCGGGCGCCTCGACCGGCGAGGGCCTGGGCAACAAGTTCCTCGCCCACATCCGCGAGTCGGCGGCGATCTGCCAGGTCACCCGTGTCTTCCGCGACGAGGACGTCACCCACGTCGACGGCAAGGTCGACCCGTCCTCCGACCTCTCGACGATCTCCACCGAGCTGGTCCTCGCCGACCTGCAGACGGTGGAGAAGGCCGTGCCCCGCCTCGAGAAGGAGGCGAAGGGCGACAAGGCGCGCGGGCCGTACGTCTCCGCGGCGAAGCAGGTGCTGGAGGCCCTCGAGGCCGGCACCCCGGCGTACGACCTGCTGGCGGCCGGGACGGTCGACCTCGAGCACGTCCGCGAGCTGCAGCTGCTGACCGCCAAGCCGTTCCTCTACGTCTTCAACTGCGACGCCGACGAGCTCGCCGACGACGAGCTGAAGCAGCGGATGCGCGACCTCGTCGCCCCCGCCGAGGCGATCTTCCTCGACGCGAAGTTCGAGGCCGAGCTGGTCGAGCTCGGCGACGACGACGAGGCCCGCGCGATGCTCGCCGAGATGGGCGTCGACGAGCCCGGCCTCGACGTCCTCGCCCGCGTCGGCTTCGACACCCTCGGCCTGCAGACCTACCTCACCGCCGGCCCCAAGGAGTCGCGCGCGTGGACCGTCCCCAAGGGCGCCACCGCGCCCCAGGCCGCCGGGGTCATCCACACCGACTTCGAGAAGGGCTTCATCAAGGCCGAGGTCGTCTCGTACGACGACCTCGTCGCCGCCGGCACCATGCAGAAGGCCAAGGAGGCCGGCAAGGTGCGCATCGAGGGCAAGGACTACGTCATGGCCGACGGCGACGTGGTGGAGTTCCGCTTCAACGTCTGAGCGAGGGAGCACTCCGGTGTCGGACACCGACGTCGCCGACCTGGTCGGAGCGCTGCGCCCGGTGCTGCAGCGGCACGGCCTCGAGGAGCACGCCGGCCTGCTGGGCCAGGTCGGTCCACATGCCGTCCTCCCGCCGGAGGCGCCGGGCGACCTCGCCGTCCTCGACCAGCTGCCGGAGGCGTGCGAGTCGGCGGACCGGGCGGACGCCGGTCTCGCCGACGTCGTACGGCGCCTGGCGCCCCGGGCGGTGTGGACCCAGACCGCTCGCTACCTCGAGCACCCGCCGTCACCCACCTTCCTCGACGGCTACGCCCACGCGACCCTCGTCGGCCCGCCCGACGGCGGGACGGCCTCCGACACCAGGACGGCGGTCAGCGTCGGCCTCCTGCTCCTCGGCCGTGACGTCCACTACCCGCCGCACCACCACCCGGCCGACGAGGTGTACGTGCCGCTCGGTGACGCCGACTGGCTGGACGACGACGCGACGACGTACCGGGCGCGGCCCGGCGGGATCCCGCTGCACCACCGACCATGGCAGCCGCACGCGATGCGCACCGGGTCCCGGCCGCTGCTCGCCGTCTACCTCTGGTCGGGCGACGTGACGACCCCCTCTCGATGGTGCGGGTCGTCGGACGAGCCGGCCGACGGCCACGTCGTGGGGCCGGGGTTCGACGTGTCGTCGCGGTTCGACGTCCGACCGTCACATCGGGTCGACCGCGCGAGCCTCGTCGAACCCGACCTCGACCTCCTCGACGTCGAGCTGCTCGGGCGCACGGGTCCGGGGTGACGGCGAGGTGCACGCACCCGTCGGTCCGGCGGGCCCGCTCCCCGAGGTCCTCGTCCTGTCGACGTACGCGGGTCCACCTCGCCGCCACCCTCCGATCGGGGAGTTGTGGCGGAGGTACGGATCGCGTGTCGTGAGGGCGTCCGCACCACGACGTCCCGGAGGTAGATCCGTGTCCTTCCCGCCCATCACGCACGTGGCGATCACCGTCACCGACCTGGCCCGCTCCACGGACTTCTACTCCCGGCTGTTCGGCAGCGACGCCGTGCTCGACGAGGACGAGACCACCGGGGGCTTCCACCACACCGTCTTCGCCCTCGACGGCGGCTCGCTCTTCGGGCTGCACACCCACGGCGAGGGGCAGCGTACGGACGCCTTCGACGCGAAGCGGACCGGGTTGGACCACGTCGCGTTCGCCTGCGCCGACCGCGCGGCCCTCGAGCAGCAGGCCTCCCGGCTCGACGAGCTGGGCATCGCCCACGGCGGCATCGTGGACGCGCACTACGGCTCCGGCGTGTCCTTCACGGACCCCGACGGGATCGCCCTGGAGTTCTTCGCCCCGCCGGGCTGACCGGTGTCCGGTGGCCGGAGGCCGTCCCGGCTGACAGCCTTCGGCGCGTGCTCACCCCTGCCGACCTCCTCGCCGTGTACGACGACCAGCTGCGCACCGACGCCGAGACCCCCGGCGCGCTGTCGGTCGTCCGGCACGGCCCGCTGCGCCTCGTCACCTTCCCGGGCGCGCGGGGGTTCGTGACCTACCGCGACCTGGACGGCGCCGACGAGGCCGGCGTCCGTGACCTGGTGCGGGGCGCGGTGGAGCACTTCGGAGCCCTGCCCGAGATCACCCACGTGGAGTGGAAGACCCGCGGGCACGACCAGGCCCCGGGTCTCCAGGACGCGCTCCTGGCGCACGGGTTCACCCCGGGAGAGGAGGAGACGGTCATGCTCGGCGAGGCGTCCGGGCTCGCCGGTGACGTCGCCCTGCCCGCCGGCGTCACCCTGCGCCGGGTCACCGCCGAGGCCGACGTCCGCGCGATGACGGCGATGCAGGACGAGGTGTTCGACGGCGTGGTCTCCGAGCGCGGCGCCGCGTCCGTGCTGGCGCGCCTGGCGCTCGACGACGGGATGGAGCTCTGGGTCGCCGAGCACGACGGCGTCGTGGTCGGCGCCGGCCGCCTCGAGCCCGTCACCGGCACCGACGTCACGGGCGTCTGGGGCGGTGCCGTCCGGGAGGGCTGGCGCGGTCGCGGTGTCTACCGGGCGCTGACCGCGGTCCGCGCCCGCTCCGCGCTCGACGCCGGGTTGCGCCTGGTCCACAGCGACTCGACGCCGATGTCGCGGCCGATCCTGGAGCGCCTCGGGCTGGTCGCGGTCACCACCACCACGCCGTACGTGCTGACCGCAGAGGTGTGAGGCGGGGGATCCGGACCCCGGTCAGCCGGCCCGCGTCCCGGCGGCGTGGGTGAGGACCCGGCCGATCAGCGAGGCGGCGGCTGCGTTCACGGCCCCGACCTCGGCGTCGACGGCGGGCACCGGACGGTCCAGCGTGTGCCGGGCCTCCGCCGACACGTCGACCCCGGACGCCGAGGCCAACCGGGCGCACTGGCGGGCCACGTCGCGGACCTCGGCCGGGTCGAGGGTCCAGAGGGCGTCGAACTGCTGGGCCGGCGCGGGGTCGCGGGGGTCGTGCAGCGCCTCGCGGGCCACGAGGGCCACGGGCACGTCGACGCCGTCGACCACCACGGCCCACTCGGCGTGCAACGGGGAGCCGGGGGGCAGGGACACGGTCAGCGCGCCGCCGGGCAGGGTCGTGCCGTCGCCGGTCCCGAAGTCGGCGAAGACCACCGCGGCGCGGGCGGACCTGGCGAGCTCGCGCCACCGCGACTCGGCCGCGGTGTAGTTCTCAGCTCTCTGGAAGAGCCCGAACAGGACGGCCGGCCGCGCGGAGGCGTGGCACTCGTCCTCGATGGCGTGGGTGAGCGCCAGGAGCATCGGCTTGCCGACCCGGTGGACCGGCGTACGGGGGGACCGCGCCCGCATCTCGACGAAGAGCGACTCCTCCGCGACGCCTGCGCCGCGCTGCACCTCGGCGATGGCGGACGCCAGGCGCACCCCCGAGTCGCGCCGGCGCTTCACCGCGAGGAGGGCGGCGACGTCGGCCTCCGTGTACCGCCGACGGCTCGTGCCCGCCCGCAGGGGCCGGGGGAAGTCGTAGCGCTCCTCCCAGGTGCGCAGCAGGGCGCCGGTCAGGCCAGTCCGCGCGACGACCTCGGCGGTCCCGTACGTGCCCTGGTCCATCCCCGCCCCCTCTCGAGCTCTCCACGGTGCACGGCGTCGCGTCGCGACCGGCCCCGCGCGCCGGAGTCCGAGGCGCACCACGGCACCGTAGTCCCCGGCGGCCCTCACCGAACATCACGAGTGGAAATCTTGAGAAATACCTGACGGAACCACACAGCCTGTGTTGTACTCGGTCGTACCGAGTCACCCGCACCCATGACGGCTAACCCCCCGGCCTGGTCATGGTCGGTCCCTCGGTTCTCATGCCCGAGACCCCGGTGCGAGAGCGACACCCGCTGTCCGCGGATCGCCCCGGAGCGTCATGGGGAGCGACCGGAACGGCATCGCGGGCACGGGCTCGCCGCCCCCCGGCGGGCTCGTGCTCCGCGCCGACGGAGTCGGGCCGGCCCGGGACGGGCGCGGCCAGGGCTAGGGCTGGGGCTTGAGGGCGGCGAGGTAGGCGTAGCGCCGGTCCAGCTCGTTCTCGGGCACGAGGGTGAGCGTCACCGGCCGCAGGCCGACGGACTCCGCGAGGGCCCAGAAGTCCGGGATCGTGTACGTCGTCATGTCGGCCAGGTTCTGCGCGTAGCCCCGACGCCGCGGCCGGCTGGCGCGGTGGCCGTCGTCGTACTTGAACTGGACCACCGCGAGGCCACCGGGCACCAGGGCCTCGGCGGCGACGCGCAGGATGCGGGCGCCGTGCTCCTGGCTCGGGACGAGCTCGAGCACGTAGAAGGACAGGAACAGGTCGCACCCGGCCACCTGCCCGGCCACGGCCTCCGGTGCGTCGACGTCGACCTCGACCTGGACGGTCGGGGTGTCGGCGGTCGCCGCCACCTGCCGCGCGCACTCGGCCAGCGTGCGTGCGGACAGGTCGACGAGCACCAGCTCCCGCGCCTCGGGCGCCACGGCGACCGCGGTGCTGCCGCCGCCGCAGCCCCAGTCCACGACACGGGGGGAGTCCCAGGTCCAGCCCGCGGCCCGCGCCGCGACCCGGACGAGCTCGAGGTGCTCCCGACCCACGCGCCCCCACAGCGAGGCGTCGTCGGCGAAGGCGTCGGAGTCGCGGAAGTGCGAGTTGCTCGCCCAGCGGTCGTCGTCGCCGTCGCGCCAGTACGCCGAGGCGTCGGCGGCGCGGCGCGTCGGGGACTGCGCGGGGCCTCGGCCCGCCACCACCGAGGCGACCTCGCGGCGGGCCCGGTCGACGAGACCACGGACCCGGGTGGACACGTCGGTCACGGCGACACCTTCTCTCTGCACCCCATGGCGACGGTCGCGGTCGTCGGAACGCCGAGGGTAGCGACTCCCGCGCGTCCCCGGCGATGAGTCACCGGCACCCGGGAGGTCGGTCCTGACATGGACGCACCGAGGAACGAGGTCATCGCCCGCACCGGTCCGGGCACCGACAGCCGACGCGGCACCGCGGGTCCGACCGCCTGGGCCCCGGTCGCGCAACAGCTCCGGGAGGGTGCGGGCACCAGCTGGCTGAGCGTCCGGAACGGGCGGGGCGGCGTCCACACCCGACCGGTGTTCGCGGCCTGGGGCGGCTCGTCCTTCCTGCTCGCCACGAAGGCGACCGCCGTCAAGACCGGGCTGCTGCAGGCCTTCCCCGAGGTCTCGCTGGCCGTCGACCTGGGGACGACGCACCTCGTCGTCGAGGGCGAGGCGGCACGTCTGAGGGCTCCCGACGACCTCCGACGGGCCTCCGCGGCGATGCTCGAGGTCTACGACTGGCCGACCGAGGTCGTCGGCGACGAGCTCGACGCGCCGTACGCCGCCCCGACGTCCGGCGGCCCGCCCTTCCAGGCCTGGGAGATCACGCCGCGCCGGGCCCACGCCTTCCCGACCGAGGACCAGTACCAGCCCACGCGGTTCGCCTTCGACGCGCCCGGGCTCGGCTGAGGGGATCAGGCGGTCCCGGGCTCCGGCAGCCAACGGGCGGCAGCGTCGTAGGTCCCGGTCGGGGAGTCGCCGAGGGCGATGGCCGCGCCCGGGGCGCGGTGGTGGACGAGGTTCAGCACCCGCTCGAACAGGTCGTCGTCGGTGCGGATCCCACCCCCGACGACCACGCACCCCCAGTCCCGGGCGCCGAGCCGGTCGGCGACGACCGCCTCGACGTCGTCGCCGCCGTCGAGCCCGACGAGGCAGTACTCCACGGCGACGCCGTGCTCGGCGAACCGTCGGCGTCCCTCCTCGATCGCGGCGGCCACCGGGGCCGGGTCCCACGGCCCCGGCACCCGGAACGGGTCGAGGCCCAGCACCAGCACCCGGGGCGCCGCGTGGCCCGTCACCGCAGGCGCCGCCGCAGCGCGTCGACGCCGGGGCCGGCGAGGTCGTCCAGGGCCACCGCTCGGCCGGTCAGCGTCATCACGAGCGCCTCGCTCGGCCCGCGGAGCTCCTGCCCGTCGCCGTGGGTCCAGGCCTGGTCCGTCGCCACGAGCCGCAGGCCTCTCAGGTGACCGCGGCCGACGAAGCCCGTCGTCGTGCCCTTCGGGTCGGCGACGAAGTCGAGGACGTGGCGCCAGTGCTCCGGCGGCGGGTTCGCGTCCAGACCCAGGGGTCGTGCCGCGTCGCGGAGGTGGATCAGGCTGTCGGCCATCGGACCGCGCGGCCCGATGACCGGCGGGGAGAGCCGGACGTCGGCCCGCTCGCGCAGGAGGCCGACGAGCTCGTCCGTCGACCGGGTCGCGAAGCGGCGGGCGCTGGTGTCGACCATCCGGTCCAACGACCCCCGCGCCCTGATCACCCCCACGAGCAGCCCGAGCGTCGACATGCCGGTCTCGAGCGGCTCGGCGAGGTGCGCCGCGACCTCCCGGACGGTCCACCCGGCGCACAGGCTCGGGCGTCGCCACTGCTCCTCGTCGAGGCCTGCGAACATCTCTGCGGCCAGCAGCCGGGTCTGGGTCGCGACGTCGTACGTCGCCTCGTGGTCGGGCCCCGCCATCGGTGCCTCCTCGCTCGGGACCAGCCTGGCACCGGGCACCGACAGTGAGCCAGGCTTCCGGCCGGGCGTCCCGAGGGCCGTGACCCGACGACGCGGGCCTGGTGGCGGTCGTGTCGACCTCGTACGGGTGCGGTCAGGCTGGCTTCCTCGCCGTGAGCGTGTAGGTCATCGGCATCCGCAGGTCGTCGTCGGGCAGCGCGAACTCGCCGCCCCCGACGTCCACCATGGGCGGCAGCGCCTTCCAGGGCACGGTCCGGTGCTCGACGAGGCCGGTGACCTCGAGACCCACCTCGAGCAGGGCGGTGACGATCTCGCCGAGACCGTGGTTCCACTCCTCGGAGCGGGTGTGGACGAAGTCCACGTCGGAGTCGACGTAGGTGCCCGGCTCGTCCCAGACCGTCGGCTCGGGGTGCTCGAAGTACGGCACGACGAGCTCGAGCCGCCCGTCGGTGCGGTCCTGGTCGAGCGCCCACAGCACCGGGTGCCCCTCGCGCAGGTGCAGCCGGCCGCCCGGACGCAGCAGGGCGGCGACGACCTCGGCCCACCGCGCGATGCGCGGCACCCAGCACAGGGCGCCGATGCCGGTGTAGACGAGGTCGTACGTCGCCCCGAGGGCGGCCACGGCGTCGTGCACGTCGCTGAGGACGAACCCGACGTCCGCCCCGGCGAGCTCGGCGACCCGGCGCGCCTCGGCGATCGAGGCGGGGGAGAAGTCGAGGCCGGTGACCCGACCCCCGAGGCGGGACAGCGAGACCGTGTCGGTGCCGATGTGGCACTGCAGGTGGACCACGTCCAGCCCGGTGAGGTCGCCGAGCCGGTCGCGGTCGAAGCGGACGACGTCGGAGAGGAACGCGGGGTCCTCGGCGAACCGTCGTACGCCGTAGTCGGGGGAGGCCGCGTGGGCGGGAGCGCGCTCGTCCCACATCGCCAGGTTCGGGGGCTGCGCGGGGTCCACGGGCTCGTCCACGGCGGCAGCGTGCCCGGTCCGTGGCTGCGGGGTCCAGGGGGTTTCCGGCGGGCCTAGGCTCACGGCGAGCGGGTACCGCGAGGGCGGCGCCGATCGGGCGCCGTCGAACCGATGACCAGGAGGTCGCACCGTGCAGGACGACGACATCACCACTTCGCAGGACGGCGAGAACGAGGGTCCCGCCGACGGCGGCGCCTCGGGCACCCCGGGCGTCCAGGACGGCGGCGCCGACGGCGGCGCCGAGGGTCCCGCCGACGGCGGCGCCTCGGGCACCCCGGGCGTCCAGGACGGCGGAGCCGACGGCGGCGCCGAGGGTCCCGCCGACGGCGGCGCCTCGGGCACCGAGGGTGTCCAGGACGGCGGAGCCGACGGCGGCGCCTGAGTCATGAGCAGCGTGGCCCGGGACGTCGAGAGACGACCCGGGCCACGTGTCGTGGTGGGCACGCCGGGCACGGGAGCAGGAGGAGAGCAGTGAGCGAGACCGACCCCCTGGGTCGCCTGACCGGGATGAGCGCCGAGGACTTCGCGGCGCGGCACTGGGCCACCGCGCCCCTGCTGCGGCGTGCGGCGGACCTGCCGGGCGGCGGGTTCACCGACCTGCTGAGCCCCGACGCCGTCGACGAGCTCGTCTCCACCCGCGGACTGCGGACGCCGTTCCTGCGAATGGCCCGCGACGGGTCGGTCCGCCCCACCTCGACGTACACCGGCCCCGGCGGCGCGGGCGCCGAGATCGGCGACCAGGTCGCCGACGACAAGCTCCTCGCCGAGCTCGCCGCCGGCAGCACGCTCGTGCTGCAGGGCCTGCACCGCACCTGGCCCCCGGTCGTCGACCTCGCCGGTGCGCTGGCCCGGCAGCTGGGCCACCCGGTGCAGGTCAACGCGTACCTGACGCCGGCGCAGAACACCGGCTTCGACCCCCACTACGACGTCCACGACGTCTTCGTCCTGCAGTTCACCGGCCGCAAGCGGTGGCGGGTCCACGCCCCCGTGCTCGACGCGCCGCTGCGCGACCAGCCGTGGCAGGACCGCCGCGCCGAGGTCGCCGCGCGGGCGACCGAGGAGCCGGTGATCGAGACCGTCCTCGAACCGGGCGACGTGCTGTACCTGCCGCGCGGCTACCTGCACTCGGCCTCCGCGCTGGGCGAGCTGTCCGGCCACCTGACGATCGGCGTCCAGCCCGTCACCCGCGCCGCCCTCGCCGCCCGCGTCCTCGACCTCGTCGGTGACGACGTCGAGCTGCGCCGCTCGCTGCCGATGGGCGTCGACCTCGGGGACCCCGACGTCCTCGCCGGCGACCTGAAGGCCACGCGGGACGCGCTGCACGCCGCCGTCGACCGCCTCGACGACGCGGACGTCGTCTCCGCGATCGCCGCGTCGCTGGGCCGTCACCTCTCGACGAGCACCCGCCCCGCGCCGCTCGGTCCGCTGGCCCAGCTCGCCGCCGCCGACCGCGTGTCGGCGGACGACGTCGTCGTCCTCCGCCCCGGGCTGCGCTGCTCGCTGGGCGGAACCGGCGACCGTGAGGGCACCGTGCGGCTCCGGCTCCCCGGCAAGTCCCTGAGCCTGCCCGAGCGGCTGACCGACGCGGCCGCGCGGGCCGTCACCGGCGAGCCGGTCCGCGTCGCGGACCTCGGTCTCGAGGTCGACGATGCCGCCGTGCTGGTCCGCCGCCTGCTGCTGGAGGGCGTGGTGGTCCCGGCGTGAGCCGGCCCGTCCCGCGGGAGTCGCCCACCTCCTGCGCGCCGGCTGCGGCCGAGCGGGGCGACCCCCTGGCCGGCACGGCGCTGACGATCGGGCGTCTGCTGCTCGTCGAGCAGGCCGGTCCGTGGGGCCCGCGCGGCCTGGTCGAGAGCCACGCCGACCCCGTCCTCGCGGACCGGATCGACCACGCCGCCGCGGCGGGGGGCGCGCGGATGCAGGCCGTACGACGACCCGGCCGCCACGCCGACCGCGGACCGGTCGAGCCCGGCCACGACGTCGCGCTCGTCGACGTCGCCGCGGGCACGGCCTGGCGCTGGCGGGCCGGGTCGCTCGCCGAGCTGGCCGATGAGCTGGAGGCCGACCCGGGCCTGCGGCCGGCGCGGGCGGTGGCCGACCGCGAGCCGTCGTACCTGGTCTGCACGCACGGCAGCCACGACCTCTGCTGCGCCGTCCGCGGCCGTCCGGTCACCACCGCGCTCGCCGCCCTGCGCCCCGAACGGGTCTGGGAGACCACCCACGTCGGCGGGGACCGCTTCGCCGCCAACGTGCTCGTCGTCCCGACCGGTGAGCTCTACGGACGCGTGACCCCCGAGGACGCCGATCGGCTGGTCACCGACACCGACGCGGGGTCCGTCCTGCCGGAGCTGCTCCGCGGCCGGCTCGGGCTGGCCCCGGCGGCGCAGGTCGGCCTGGTACTCGCCCACGCACGCCTCGGCGCCCGCCGCGACCTGGTCATGGTGACGTCCCTCGAACGCGTCGACCCCGACACCACCCGCGTCCACCTGCGCGGCCCCGACGGCCCCCTCGTCGCCACCGTCGAGGCCGCCTGGGGCGCCCCGGAGCGCCTCACCTGCCGCGGCGTCGCCCCCTCCCGCGCCCGCGTGCTCCGCGGCATCTCGCTCGAGTAGCCGAGTCAAGCCGCCACGGCCGAACTCGCGAGGCCGTGACGCGGCGCAGGTCGAGCGAGCGCGCGACCGAGCCTGCGAGGTCGCGAACGCGGGTCGAGACCCGGTGAGACACACGATGGCGTCGAGTGCCACGCCCCTGAGGGCCCGTCCAGCTCAGCCGCGGGCCGCCCGCAGCTGCTCGACGATGATGTCGCCGTGTCCGGCGTGGCGGGCGAGCTCGGCGACGACGTGGTGCAGGGCGTAGCGGAGGGTCACCGGCGTGCCGTTCCAGTCGTAGGTCTCCTCCAGGCTGCGGCCCGCGCAGATCGCGCGCGACCGCGCGCACGCCTCGTCGTACGCCGTCCGCACCGACGCGATCGTGGCGTCCGGGGTGGGCGTCCAGCTCTCGTCGACCGTCTCCGGTACGCCGACCTCGGCGCGGGTCCGCCCCGCCACGCGGTGGTGGAACCAGACCCGCTCGACGAACGTGGCGTGCGTGACGAGCGCCAGGGGCGTGGTCAGCGACGGCACGAGCCGCGTCCGCGCCTCGGCGTCGCTGAGGTCGTCGAGCAGGCCGGCGACCTGCTCGCGCTGACGGTCGACCCAGCCGTGCAGCATGGTGGCCTCGTCGGCCGTGTGGAGGTCGGGCATCCGGGGATCCTCCCAGGCGCGTCAGGCCGCGAGCGGCTCCTCGACGTCGTCCATCGTCCGCCGACCGGCGGTCTCGAACAGCAGGAGGGTGGCCGCGATGCTCAGGCCGGCGAGCACCGCGAGGAGCACGCCGATGGCGATGCTGCCGAAGGCGGCGGTGAGCGGCGGGGCCAGGACGGGAGGCACCGCGCCGCCGAGCACGCCGGCGAGGTTGTAGGCCATGCCGGCACCGGTGTAGCGGAACCGGGTGGCGAACAGCTCGGGGAGGTAGGCGCCGACGGGGCCGTACATGATCCCGAAGATCGCGAGCGTCACGGCGACCCCGATGCCGAACGCCGGCGCCGTGCCGATGTCCAGCACCGGGAAGAGCGCGAGCGACCAGAGGAGCGCCATGGCCCCGGAGACGAGGATGACCGGACGTCGGCCGACCCGGTCGGAGATCCGGCCGCCCACGATGGTGGTCACGGCGAGCACCACGGCGGCCAGGATGCCGAGCGACAGCACGACGCGCCGGTCGAGGGCGGCGCCGGCGGGGTCCGAGCCGTACGCCGTGAGGTAGGCGGTGCCCATGTAGAAGAAGCCGAAGCCGATGCCCTGCACGAACGCGCCCAGGACGATCTCCCGCGGCTGGACCCGGAAGACCTCGAGCACCGGTGGGGTGGTCGGGGCCTCGGACGCGGCCCTCCGGTCGCGGTCGGCCGTGAAGACCGGCGTCTCGTCGATCGACAGCCGGATGTAGAGCCCGACGCCGACCAGGAGCGCGGACAGCAGGAACGGGATCCGCCAGCCGTAGGTGAGGAACGCGTCGGAGCCGAAGACGACGTCGGTGGCGAGGAACGTCCCCGACGAGAGCGCGAAGGCGAGCGCGGGGCCGAGCTGCGGGAACACGGCGTACGCGCCGCGCTTGCCGGGCGGTGCGTACTCGGCGGTGAGCAGGTTCGCCCCCGCCCACTCGCCGCCCACCGCGAGGCCCTGGGCGACCCGCAGGATGATCAGCAGGATCGGCGCGGCCGCACCGATGACGGCGCCGGTCGGCAGCAGGCCGATCGCCACGGTGGCGACGCCCATCAGCAGCAGCGTGGTGACGAGGGTGCCCTTGCGGCCGAGCCTGTCGCCGTAGTGGCCGAACACGATCGCCCCCAGCGGGCGGACGACGAACGCGACAGCGAACGTCGCGAACGACGCGGCGGTGCCGGCGACCGGTCCGAGCGCCGGGAAGAAGATCTGCGGGAACACCAGCGCGGCTGCGGTGCCGTAGATGAAGAAGTCGTAGAACTCGATGGTCGTGCCCACGCACGAGGCCACGGCGACGCGTCGCATCGTGGTGGGGGCGGGGGCCTGGGCAGGGGGCGTAGCGCTCATGAGATGTCCTGGTCCGAGTGACAGAGGTCACACAGGATCGGGGACGGTCAGGAGCCGGTCAAGGCTCCAGCCCTGCGCAGATGTGCCGACTCGACGTCCCAGAGCTGCGCAGATGTGCCGACTCGGCTCAGGGGCGTCCGCGCACCGCGGCGTCCACCGACCGCAGCAGCGTCTCGGCGCCGGCGTGACCGGGGAGGTCGTCGACCGCCACGGGCAGGGGGAGGCGCCAGTTGTCGCGCTGGGTGTGGTCGGTGCCGGGCACGTTGGGCCGGCGTACCTCGCCGACGGCGTCCTCGAGCGCGACGGTGACGAGCAGGGAGGGGGAGCGCCCGAGCTGCGCGTACGCCGCCGCCACGGCCTCGTCGGTCGAGGCGGAGGCGGGCAGGCCGTCGCGGGCGAGCCGCTCGAGCAGCTCGGTCTGCTGCGCGCGGACCTCGGGGACGGTCTCGCCGGTCGCGGCCGCCTGGTCCTCGGCGTCGGTGCCGCCCCACAGCCCGGTGACGGTGGCGAGGTCGTGGGTGGTCACGGTGGCCATGGCGTTCGTCGGCCACGTCGCCGGGTCGTCGTCCTCGAAGTAGAGGACCTTGTACGACAGGATCCCGCGCTCGGCGAGCGCCTCGCGGACGCCGTCCTCGACCGTGCCGAGGTCCTCGCCGACGATGACGGCCCGGGCGCGGTGGGACTCCAGCGCGACGATGTCGAGCATGTCCTGCCACGGGTAGCGCACGTAGACGCCCTCGCGGGGGTGCTCGCCCTGCGGCACCCACCACAGCCGGAACAGGCCCATGACGTGGTCGATCCGCAGCCCCCCGGCGCCCTCGATGGTGCCGCGCAGGGACTGCACGAACGGCTCGTAGTCGGCCTGTCGCAACCTCCACGGCACCAGCGGAGGGGAGCCCCAGTCCTGGCCCAGGGCGTTCAGCGCGTCCGGCGGCGCGCCGACGCTGGCCCCGAGAGCGAGCACGTCCTGCCACGCCCATCCGTCGGCGCCGCTGGCGGACACGCCGATCGGCAGGTCCTGCACGATCGTGACGTCGCCCGCGGCGTCGGCGAGCTGGCGGGCGAGCAGCCACTGGGTCCAGGCGTGGAAGGCGACCTCGTCCGCGTGCGAGTCGGCGTACGCCGCGACCGCGTCGGAGTCCGGACGGCGCAACGGCTCCGGCCACTCCCGCCAGTCCGGCCCGTGCTCGACCACCAGGGCGCACCACACCGACCACTCGGCCAGCGGGGCCCCGCGGCGCTCGCGCCAGCCGACGAGGTCGGGGTCGACGGCGGCGTCCGTGCGGGAGAAGACCGAGCGGAGGACCCGCTGGCCCTGCTCCCACGCGACGTCGCGGTCGACCAGGGCGCCGGGCTCGGGCCGCTCGACCACACCGTCGAGCGCGGGGTCGTGGCCGGGCACCTCGTCGAGGCGGAGGTAGAGCGGGCTGCGGAAGCGACGCGTCGCGGGCAGGTAGGGGCTCGACTCCTGCGGGGTGCCGGGCGTGGCCGCGTGGAGCGGGTTGGTGAGCAGGAACCCGGCGCCCAGCGACGTGGCCCACTCCCGCAGGGTGCGGAGGTCGGCGAGGTCGCCGAGCTGGCCCGAGGCGCGCGAGCGGGCGCCGTACAGCTGGACGGCGAGGCCCCAGCTGCGGTCCTCGGGGAGCCAGCAGCGGCCGGGGGAGACGACGAGGCGCCGCTCACGGTCCGCCGCGGTGCCGGGGGCGCCGACGACGCGGTGGTAGCCGAGCGGGAAGTCGTCGGGGACGACGCCCGCGGTCAGCGGACGCGTGGTGCCGTCCTCGCAGCGCACCTCGACCGCGCCGAGCGGGTGCCGGGCGCCCGGTCGGACGACGAGGGGCGCGACGTCGTCCAGCCCGGCCGGGGGGCGGCCCACGGCCTCCCGGATCGGTGCGGCGCGCTCGTCGGTGAGGCGCTGCGGCTGGTCGTCGGCGTCGAGCCACTCGAGCTGGAGGCCCCAGTCGTCGGTCTCGGGGTGCGGTCCGGTCGTCACGCCCTCAGCATGGCGGCCTCCGCCGCCAGGGCCTCGACCTGCCCCCAGTCGCCGGCGTCGACGAGCTTCTTCGGGGTCAGCCACGACCCACCGACGCACCCGACGTTGGGCAGCGACAGGTAGGAGCGCGCCGTGGCCCGGGTGATGCCGCCGGTGGGGCAGAAGCGGGCGGCGGGCACGGGCGCCGCGACGGACGCGAGCCACGGGGCGCCCCCCGCGGCCTCCGCGGGGAAGAACTTCATCTCGGTGTGGCCGGCCTCGAGGACGGCGAGCACCTCGGAGACCGTCGACGTGCCGGGCAGGAACGGCAGCCCGGTGCCGGTCATCGCCGACAGCAGCGACGGCGTCGCGCCGGGGGAGACCAGGAACCGCGCTCCGGCCCGCGCGGCGGCGTCGGCCTGGGCGGGGGTGGTGATGGTCCCGGCGCCCACGAGGATGCCCGGCACCTCGGCGACGATCGCGCGGATCGCGTCGAGCGCCGCGGGGGTGCGCAGGGTCAGCTCGATGGCGGGCAGGCCGCCCGCGACGAGCGCGCGGGCGATCGGGACGGCGTCGGCGACGCGGTCGACGACGACGACCGGCATCACGGGGACGACGTCGAGCAGCGACCCGCGGGTCGCCATCAGGTCCTCACGCAGACTCAAGGGAGACCTCCTGGCCGGGGCTGTACGTCGGGACGGTGCCGGGGAACACGCTGGCGCCGCGGTCGGCGGCGCCGACGGTGGCGCGGAAGGCGGCGAACAGCTCGCGGCCGGTGCCGGCGAACTCCTCGCCCTCGGGGGCGCGGCCGGTGGGCTCGCGCCGCTGGAGCTCGTCGGCGGCGGCGACGTCGAGGACGCCGCGCTCCGCGTCGATGGTGATCAGGTCGCCGTCCACGACCCGGCTCAGCGGCCCGCCGAGGGCGGCCTCCGGGGTCAGGTGGATGGCGGCGGGCACCTTGCCCGACGCCCCGGACATACGGCCGTCGGTGACGATGGCGACGCGCTGCCCGCGGTCCTGCAGGAGGCCGAGCACGGGGGTGAGCTTGTGCAGCTCGGGCATGCCGTTCGCGGCGGGGCCCTGGTAGCGGACGACGGCGACGAAGTCGCGCCCGTCGAGCTCGCCCGCGGCGTGCAGCGCGAGCAGGTCGTCCTGGTCGTCGACGACCAGGGCCGGGGCGGTGACGGTGCGGTGCGCGGGGGCCACGGCGGAGGTCTTGATGACCCCCGTCCCGAGCGGTCCGGTGAGGACCTTAAGGCCGCCGTCGGTCTGGAACGGTGCGGTGGCCGGACGCAGGACGTCGAGGTCGCCGGAGGCCTTCGGCCCCTCCTCCCACGTCAGCTCCCCGGAGGCGCCGTCCAGCTTCGGCTCGGTCGTGTAGTGGTGCAGCCCGTGGCCCGCGATGGTGCGCACGTCGGGGTGCAGCAACCCGGCGCGCAGCAGGGTGTGGACGAGGAACGCGATCCCGCCGGCGGCGTGGAAGTGGTTCACGTCGGCGGTGCCGTTGGGGTAGACCCGAGCGAGCAGCGGCACGACGGTCGAGAGCTCGGAGAGGTCCTGCCAGGTCAGCTCGATGCCCGCGGCGCGGGCGATGGCCACGAGGTGGATCGTGTGGTTGGTGGACCCGCCGCTGGCGAGCAACGCGACGCAGGCGTTGACGATCGCCTTCTCGTCGACGATCTCGCCGATCGGGGTGGGCTCACCGCCCTGCCGGGTGATCGCGACGGCCCGCCGGGCGGCGGCGTCGGTCAGCGCCTCGCGCAGCGGCGTCCCGGGGTTCACGAAGGACGAGCCGGGCAGGTGCAGGCCGAGCACCTCCATGATCAGCTGGTTGGAGTTCGCGGTGCCGTAGAAGGTGCACGTCCCCGCCGAGTGGTACGACGCCGCCTCGGCGTCCAGCAGCTCCGCGCGGGTGGCCCGGCCCTCGGCGTACCGCTGGCGGACGGCGGCCTTCTCGGCGTTCGGCAGGCCCGAGGTCATGGGGCCGGCCGGCACGAAGACGGTCGGCAGGTGGCCGAAGGAGAGGGCGCCGATCAGCAGGCCGGGGACGATCTTGTCGCAGACGCCCAGCATCAGGGCGCCGTCGAACATGTCGTGGGAGAGCGCGACCGCGGTCGACATGGCGATGACGTCGCGGCTGTAGAGCGACAGCTGCATCCCGGGGCGGCCCTGGGTGATGCCGTCGCACATCGCGGGCACGCCCCCCGCGACCTGGGCGAGCCCGCCGGCGCGGGCGGCGGAGCGCTTCAGCGCGGGCGGGTAGTCCACGAACGGCTGGTGCGCCGAGAGCATGTCGTTGTAGCTGGTGACGATCGCGAGGTTGGGCTTGACCCGGCCGCGCAGCGCCGCCTTCTCCGGCGCGGCCTCGGCGGCGAAGCCATGGGCGAGGTTCGCGCAGCCCAGCGAGGCCCGGCCCGGGGCGCCGGAGCCGGCCGCGGCGCGGGTCCGGCGCAGGTACGCCGCCCGCGAGTGCGCGCTCCGCTCGACGATGCGCTCGGTCACGGCCGCCAGGACCGGGTGGGTGCTCATGCCTCCACGCTAGGGGCACTTCCAACCCATAGCAAGCACACTTCGACACTTTGAAGTCAAAAGACGGTGCACTATGTCCCCGCTCGCTACGATCGCGAGCATGACCGAATCCGCCGGGGAGCTGCTCCGCCTCGTCCGCGCCGGTCGTGCCTCCACCCGCTCCGACCTGCGTCGACTCACGGGCATGTCCCGCACGGCGGTGGTGACGCGGGTCGACACCCTCCTGCGTGCCGGGCTGCTGCTGCCCGGCCGTGAGGAGGCGTCCACCGGGGGACGCCCGCCGGGCTCGCTGGTCTTCAACCGCACCGCGGGGGTGGTGCTCGCCGCCGCCGTCGGGCGCTCGCGCACCCAGCTGGCCGTCCTGGACCTCACCGGCGCCGAGCTCGCCTGCGACGAGGCGGACCACGAGGCCGGCGCGGGGCCGGCGACCGTGATGCCCGACGTCGTCGAGCGCCTGCGCGGCCTGCTGGCCGCCGTTCCCGGCGAGGCGCCGGTGCTCGGGGTGGGCCTGAGCCTGCCCGGCAGCATCGACCCCGCGCTCGGGATCAGCGTCGACTCGCCCGTCGTGTCCGGCTGGGACGGCGTCGAGCTGGCGCCGTACCTCGAGCAGGTGACCCGCGCCCCGCTCTGGGTGGGCAACGACGCCGACGTCCTCGCCCTCTCCGAGCTGCTCGGCCACGCCCGCACGTACGACGACCTGCTGGTCGTCAAGGCCTCCACGGGTCTCGGCCTCGGCATCGTCGTCGGCGGCGAGGTGGTGCGCGGTGCGCTGGGCGGCGCCGGCGAGATCGGGCACACCCCCGCCGTCACGGCGCCCGACGGGGGAGCGGACGCCGGTCTGCCCTGCCGCTGCGGGCGGACCGGGTGCCTCGAGACCGTCGCGGCAGGATGGGCGCTCGTCGCGGAGCGTGCGGCGCGGGGTCGTCCGGTGGAGCACGTGCGCGAGCTCGTCCGCCTCGCGCAGGTCGGCGAGGCGGAGGCCCGGGGCCTGCTGCGCGAGAGCGGCCGCCGGCTGGGGGAGACCCTGGCCCTGGCCATCACCCTGCTCAACCCGTCGGCCGTCGTCGTCGGCGGCGACATGGCCGGCGCCTACGACACCTACCTCGCCGGGCTGCGCGAGAGCGTCTACGCCCGCTCGACGGCCCTGGCGACCCGGGACCTGGTGTTCCTGCCCTCGACGTACGGCGACCGCGCGGGCGTCGTCGGCTGCGGCGCCATGGCGCTCGAGGGCGCGCTGGCGCCGGAGGCCGTCGACGCCTGGCTCACCACCGGCTGAGGCGGCGGCGGGTCACCCGGGCCGGACCCCGGCCCGGCTCAGGACGCGGCGGCGAGCTCCCGCAGGTCCTTCAGGATGCGGCGCAGCAGCCGTGAGACCTGCATCTGGGTGACGCCGATGGCGTCGGCGATCTCCTGCTGGGTCCAGTCCTCGACGTAGCGCATGCGCAGGATCAGCCGGTCCCGCTCGCGCAGGCTGCGGATCATGGGCTCGAGCGTGGCCCGCGTCTCCGCGGCGTCCGTCTCGTCGTCGGGACGCACCAGGCTCTCCGCCACGGTCGTGGTCGAGTCGGGGCCGACCGGCAGGTCGAGCGAGGAGGCGTGGAAGCACCCCTGCGCCTGCATGGCCTCCTCGACGTCGGCCACCGAGATGCCGAGCGCCTCCGCGACGTCCTTGGCGGTGCGCTGCTCGCCCTCGGAGGTGCGGTGCTCGTACGCCGCGACGACGCGCGACTGGTTCTCCTGGATGCGGCGCGGCGGCCGGACGATCCAGCCCAGGTCGCGGAAGTGCTTGCGCAGCTCACCGCGGATGGTCGGGACGGCGTACGACAGGAAGTCGCGGCCGGGCTCCGACACGAAGCGGCGGACCGCCTGCACGAGGGCGAGGCTCGCGACCTGCTCCAGGTCGTCCAGGGCCACGCCGCGGTTGCGGTAGCGGCCGGCCAGCGTGCGAGCCAGCTCGAGGTTGACCACGACCACCTCGTCGCGGAGGCGGTCCCTCTGCTCGTCGGACGTCGCCTGCTCGATCTCGGCGAAGAGCCGGGTCGTCTCCTCGCGCCGGCGTGTGCGGCGCGGTGTCTCGGCGGCCACGGGGGTCACCCCTTCTCGAGGGTTGATTCTTTGTGTGCGGCCTTCGAGCCGGACTTCTCCGACTCGACGATCCAGTACGGCTCGTCCGAGCTGGCCTGGAACTTCTGCTTGTCGTGCTGGAACGGCGAGGTCTTCTTCTCGATGGCCTTGCCCGTGGTCTTCCCCTGTGGGGTGTTCCAGTGGACCGTGTCGCCCTTGCTGATACTCATCGGACCCTCCGAGCCGTGTCCGGCCTTCTCGACGCCCTGTCGAGATTCTCAATCATGACTTCTACATCCTGTACAGGTCTAGCATGGCACGAATGGGTGCCTCAGGGAATGCAGTGTCGGATGAGGCACACCTGACGATCGGGGACGTCGCCGCGCGCACGGGTGTCAGCACGACGACGCTGCGCGCCTGGGAGCGCCGGCACGACTTCCCGCACCCCGCGCGGCTGCCCGGTGGGCACCGGCGCTACCGCGAGGACCAGTGCGAGCAGGTCAAGGAGGTCGCCCGCCGGCGGGACCGTGGCGTCCGGCTCGAGATCGCCATCGCCGACGTGATGATGGCCAGCTCCCGCAGCGGGCCGCAGGCGCCGTCGGTGTTCGCGTCGCTGCGCTCGCGCCACCCGCACCTGGAGGCGCTGCGGCTGCGGAAGTCGATGATGATGTCGCTGTCGTGGGCCATCGAGGACGAGGCGCTGGCCACCGCGGCCCGTCCGGTGATCTTCGGCAACTTCCAGCGGACCCGGCACTTCGAGATCGCGCAGAGCCGCTGGGAGGAGCTGGCCAGGGTCGCGGACGTCGCCGTGGTGTTCTCCGCGTTCCCCGACCTGCGCACCGACGTCGCCCCCGTCCGGGTGCCGCTCGCCCCCGACGCGCCCATGCGGCACGAGTGGAGCGTGGTGTGCGACTCCGCGGAGTTCTGCGCCGCGCTCTCGGCCTGGGAGCTGCCCGGCCAGGAGGACAAGCCGAACGCGGACCGGGTGATGGAGGGCATGTGGACCGTCGACCCCTGGGTCGTCCGCGACGCCGCCCTGACCTGCGTCCGGGTCGCGCAGGACTACGGGTACGACGACGGCGGCCGCATGGAGCGGATCCTCGAGGAGCGCCCGGTCTCGGCCGCGAGTGCACCCATGGTCACGCTCTTCAACCGCATCGTCGGGTACGCCGACTCCGTGCGCTGACTCAGGCCCCGCGCAGCTCGACGATCCAGCGCCGTCGCGGGTGCTCGGTGACGGTCCACAGGCTGTCGCCGGTGGCCGTGAGGTCCTCGGGTCCCATCGGGGTGGCCCAGCGGCGGCGGCGCCAACCGGCGTCCTCCCGGACCCACAGCGACCCCGGCGTGGTCGGGCCGTGGGAGGTGCTGACCTCCCAGCGTCCCCGGCGACGGACGGCGCCCTGCATGCCGCGGACCCCGTCGAGGACCTCGACGCAGCGGCAGTGGTCGTCGTCGCCCAGCGCGGGGAGGCGGGTCTGCGGGTCCATCGGCCAGCGGGTGAGGCGGGTGGTCTGGCGACCGCGGCCGTACTCGCCGACGACGAGCGTCGGGGCGGCCGGCTCCTCCAGGTCGAGGGACAGGAAGGAGTAGCGCAGCGGCTCGGTCCCCTCGGGGGTCACCGCGCGGTGCGCGTGGCGCATCGGCAGCACCCAGGAGTGGCCGAGGAACTCGTCGCGGCGCTCCGCGGGGACCGGGGTGAGGTCGTCGAGGTGGCAGGTGGCGAAGCCGTTGCGGGTGGCGGCGACGTGCACCCAGTCGCCCCACCACACCAGGCCGCCGGCGTGGATCTTCAGGGGCCGCCAGGTCGGGGCGCCGCCGTCCTTCGCGGGCCGTGGCTCGACCAGCAGCACGTGCTCGTAGCGCCGGGCGCCGACGTCCACGAGGCTCAGGCGTGAGCCCTGGTTGCGCTCGTCGCCGAGGGTCTTGGCGTACCAGGTGGTGAGCAGCAGCTCCCGGCCGGACGGGTGGGGCTCGTGGGGGTCGCTGATGCCCTGCGGCCACCAGCGCGGGTCGCGCCGGTCGTCGGGCTCCCACGTCAGCGCCCGGCGTACGCCGAGCCCGAGGGCGCCGTAGGCCCGCCGCGCGCGCCGACCACCGGTCTCGAGGTGGTCGAGCAGGGCGTCGAGCCCGCGCCTGCCCCCTGCGGGGGTCAGGTCGGGGAGGAGCCGCTCCCAGAGCGGGCCGAGGTCCTCGGCCCGCCGCAGTGCGAGGCTCAGGACGTGACCTTCTTGCGACCGGTCACGGCGTTGTAGACCAGCAGGGCGATGACGGCGCCGATGACGGAGCCGATCAGCCCGGAGGTGCTGAAGTCGAAGCTGCCGCGGTTGAAGAGCAGCGCCGCGAGCGTGCCGCCGACGAAGGAGCCGACGATGCCGAGCAGCATCGTGGCGAGGATGCCCATGCTGTCCTTGCCGGGGACGAGGAGACGGGCGATGGCGCCCGCGATGAGGCCGAGGATGAGGAAACCGATGAGACCGAACATGGTTTCAGCCTCCCACGGAACCGATGAGTCCGTGACCGTGCGCAGGTCGGCACCGCCCGAGACCGTCACCCGAGGAGAGGACACGACCCGTGCGCAGGCTCGTCATCACGCAGAACGTCACGCTCGACGGTGCCGTCGAGATGCTCGACGACTGGTTCGACGCCCAGGGCCAGGGCGACCAGGCCGACCTGACCGAGGAGATGCAGCGGCAGGACGCCGAGGCCGACGGCTTCCTGTGCGGACGCCGTACGTTCCTGGACCTCCGCGGCTACTGGCGTGACCTGGACGACGACTCCACAGGAGTGAGCGCCTACCTCCACGGCGTGTCCAAGTACGTCGTGTCGTCGACGCTGGGCGACCCGGAGTGGGACCGCACGACGGTCCTGCGCGGGGACCCCGTGGCCGAGGTGGCGGCGCTGAAGCAGACGGAGGGGCGCGAGATCGTGCTGACCGGGTCGATCCGCCTGGCCCACGCACTGATCGTCGCGGGGCTGGTGGACGAGTACCGGCAGTTCGTCTACCCCGTCGTCCAGGGCCGCGGCCGCCGGCTGTTCCCGGACGGCTACGTGGTGCCGCGGATGGAGACCGTCGGGTCGAGGTCGTTCCGCGGCGGGATCACTCTGCTGAAGCACCGTCCCGCCTGAGCCCGCAGGATCTACGCTGCCTCATGGTCGACGCCTCCCCCGCCGAGGTGTGGGCCGAGGTCGAGCAGCTGCTGGCGCGGGCCGACCACCTCACGGCGGTCCGCTGGGCCGCCGAGTGCGCCGCCCGGGCGGCCGCCCGGTTCGAGGTGGACGGCGCCGTGGACCCGCGGCTCGCCCGCGCGCTGGACCATGTCTCCGCCTGGCTGGACGACGGCGCACTCGACGAGGTCGCCCACCACTCGGCGGTCATCGGGGCGCACAACGCGGCGCGCTCCCTCCCCGACCGGACGGGCGTCCGTGCCGCGGCGCGCGCGGTGGCGCAGGCCGTGGCGACGCTGCGCGCCCCGGAGCACGCGATCGGGGCCGCGATGTACGCCGGGATGGCCGCCCGGGACGCCCGTGCCCCGGAGGGCCCGCCGGACGTCGGGGCCGCCGCGACGGAGCGCGTGCTCCAGCGCGACCGCCTGGCTGCGCTCGTCGCGGGACCGGGCTACTCGGAGGAGGCGCCGGGCGAGGGGGTCGAGGACGCGACCTGGTCGCCCCACACGGCGCGGGCACCGGAGTCACCGACGCGGTAGACCTGCACCGCGCAGGCCAGGGCGGCGACGACGGCCAGGGCGGCGACGACCGTGCGGACGGCGTCCGGGCCGGGCAGCGGCTTCCCGGCCGCACGCCGGCGCTCGAGGAGGGTGAGGGCGGCGGCGAGCACCACGACGGGGATCGCGAACCACAGCAGGGTGTCGCCGAGCTCGGCGTGGATGCCGGGGTTGCCGACCCGCTTCTCGAGCGCCTCGCCGCTGGAGGTGGCCACCGGCACCAGCACGGTCGCGACCAGGGCCACGCCGGTGACGAGCGGCCCGTAGGCCACCCGCCAGGCGGGTCGGGCGGCGATGGCGAGGGTGCCGAGCACCGCGAGGGGCATCAGCACGACGACGGCGTGGACCACGAGCGGGTGGACGGGCAGGCCGTCGATGAGGTCGAACATGGCGTCAGCCTCCGCCGGGGGCCTCGCAGGCAGCCGTGACACCACTGTGGCCGGCCTGTGAATGTCAGCGGCGCGGTGCGTCGTCCGTGATCCGGCGCCGGTTCGGCGCCTCGCACCGGGTGCGGCAGAGTAGGGGAGCGTGCGCGCACTGCTTCTGGAGAACCTCCACCCGCTGGCCTCGACGATCCTCCGTGACGCCGGGTTCGAGATCGAGACGCGCTCCGGCGCGCTCTCCGAGGACGACCTGATCGACGCCCTCGAGGGCGTCGACCTGCTGGGCATCCGCTCGAAGACCGACGTGACCGAGCGAGTCCTGGCCGCCCGGGGCGACCTGACGGCGATCGGCGCCTTCTGCATCGGCGTGAACCAGATCGACCTGCCCGCCGCCACGCGGCGCGGCATCGCCGTGTTCAACGCGCCGTTCTCCAACACCCGCTCGGTGGTGGAGCTCGCGATCGCCGACATCATCGCGCTGGCCCGCCGCCTGACCGTCCGTGACAAGGCCCTCCACGACGGCGTCTGGGACAAGTCGGCCGCCGGCAGCCACGAGGTCCGCGGCCGGACCCTCGGCATCGTCGGCTACGGCAACATCGGCTCGCAGCTGTCCGTGGTCGCCGAGATGCTGGGCATGAAGGTGTTCTTCTACGACACCGACGACAAGCTGGCGCTCGGCAACGCCACGCGCTGCGGGTCGCTGGCCGAGCTGCTCGACAACGTCGAGACCGTGACGCTGCACGTGGACGGGCGCCAGGGCAACGCCGGGATCTTCGGCCGCGAGCAGATCGCGATGATGAAGCCCCGCTCGATCTTCCTGAACCTGTCCCGCGGGTTCCTCGTTGACTACGAGGCGCTGGCCGAGGGCATCGCCTCCGGCCACGTCGCCGGTGCCGCCGTCGACGTGTTCCCGGACGAGCCCCGCAACCGGGGCGACCACTTCGACTCCCCGTTGCGCGGCCTCGACAACGTCATCCTCACCCCCCACGTCGGCGGCTCGACCGAGGAGGCGCAGGAGGACATCGGGCGCTTCGTCGGCGCCAAGCTCCGCGACTACGTGCAGCACGGCGTGACCTCGCTGAGCGTCAACCTGCCCACGCTGACCCCGGAACGCGCCGAGCCGGCGCAGCGCATCGCCCACCTCCACGCCAACACCCCCGGGGTGCTGGCGCGCGCGAACCAGGTGCTGGCGGACGCCGAGGTCAACATCGAGCGGCAGGTGCTGGGCACCCGCGGGGAGTGCGGGTACGTCGTCACCGACGTCGGCGCCCCCATGAGCGAGGACGCCCTGGCCAAGCTGGCCGCGATGGAGGAGACCGTCCGCCTGCGGACCGTCTGAGCCGCTCCGGTGACGGGCGAGGTCGGCGAGGTCGGCGAGGTGGTCGGTGCCGCCGTCGTGCGGCACGGCCTGCTGCTCGCGGCCCGTCGGACGAGGCCCGCCGCGGCGGCCGGCCGCTGGGAGCTGCCCGGCGGCAAGGTCGAGCCGGGGGAGACCCCGGACGCCGCGCTGGTCCGGGAGGTCGCCGAGGAGCTGGGCTGCGCGGTCGTCGTACGACGGTGGCTGCCGGGCTCGACGGACATCACCACGCCCTCGGGCGCGCGCCTGCGGCTGCGCGTCGCGGTCTGCGACGTCGCCGACGGCGAGCCCACCCCCGGCGAGCACGACCGGCTCGCCTGGCTCGGCCCTGAGCAGCTGGGCGACGTCGACTGGCTCGAGCCCGACCGGCCGTTCCTGCCGCTGCTGCGCGAGCACCTCGCCGGATAGGTTCCCGGTCGTGTACGTCCCGCCGTTCAACGCCCTGTCCGACGAGGCGGGCGCCCGTGCCCTGGTCGCGGAGGTCGGCGCGGCCGAGCTCGTCACCGCCGGGCCCGACGGCTACCCGGCGGCCACGCTGCTCCCGGTCGTCTGGGACGGCGACACCGTCTCCGCCCACCTCGCGCTGGCCAACCCGCACTGGCGCTCGATCGCCGACGACCAGCCGACCCTGCTCGTCGTCCGCGGCCCGCAGGCGTACGTGTCGCCGTCCTGGTACGCCACGAAGGCCGAGCACGGGCGGGTGGTCCCGACGTGGAACTACTCCGCGGTGCACCTCACCGGCCGGGCGCGGACCGTCACCGACCCGGACTGGCTGCGGGCCCACGTCGAGACCCTCACCCGCCTCCACGAGGACCACCGGGCCGCGCCCTGGGCGGTCGACGACGCCCCGTCGTCGTACGTGACGGGCCAGCTGCGGGGCATCGTCGGCGTCGAGGTGACGGTGGAGCGGGTCGAGGGCAAGGACAAGCTCAGCCAGAACCGCTCCGACGCGGACCGCACCGGTGTGGTCGCGGGTCTGCGCGAGGAGGGGACCGGCGAGGCCGCCGCCGTCGCCGCCCGCATGACGCGCTGACCACCCGCCGGAGACCGAGGCGCGAGGTCCCGTACGTCGAGCGGCGGTCTCACCGGGTCTCGTGGCCCCTGCGCTCCTGCGTCGCTGCGGGGCACCTCGACCTCCGGTGGGTCCGGTGATCGAGGTGCGAGGCCGGCTGCGGCCGAGCCACGAGGTCCCGTACGCCGACCGGCGGTTTCACCGGGTCTCGTGGCCCCTGCGCTCCTGCGTCCCTGCGGGGCACCTCGACCTCCGGTGGTTCCGGTGATCGAGGTGCGGGGCCGGCTGCGGCCGAGCCGCGAGATCCCGTGCGCCGACCGGCGGTCTCACCGGGTCTCGTGGCCCCTGCGCTCCTGCGTCGCTGCGGGGCACCTCGACCTCCGGTGGTTCCGGTGATCGAGGTGCGAGGCCGGCTACGGCCGAGCCACGAGATCCCGTACGCCGACCGGCGGTCTCGACGCGCACGACCACCTCGGGGTCCGGGGGCCGATAGCGTCGGGGCCATGAGTGACGACACCCGGTCGATGCGCGAGCGGATGCTCGCGGGTGAGCCCTACATGCCGGACGAGGAGCTCGGCGCGATGAGCCGCCGGGCCCTCGGCCTGGTCGACGCGTTCAACGCGACAGGCGTCGACGAGGGCGACCGCCGCAAGGAGCTGCTGACCGAGCTGCTCGGCGGGCTGGGGACCGGCACCGAGGTCCGCCCGCCGCTGCGCGTCGACTACGGGACCTACCTGACGATCGGCGACCACGGCTTCGTGAACTTCGGGCTCGTCGCCCTCGACTGCGCGCCCATCACGATCGGCGAGCACGTCCAGATCGGCCCGAACGTCCAGCTGCTGACCCCCACCCACCCCGTCGAGCCCGACCCGCGGCGCGACAAGTGGGAGGGCGCGCAGCCCATCACCATCGGCGACAACGTGTGGCTCGGCGGCGGCGCGATCGTCTGCCCCGGCGTCACCATCGGCGACGACACCGTCGTCGGCGCCGGATCGGTGGTCACCAAGGACCTGCCGGCGGGCGTGGTCGCGGTCGGCAACCCGGCGCGCGTGATCAAGCGCGTCATCGACTAGGAGCGGCGCGTGCGCGGCATCTTCTTCGACCCCGACGACGCCCGGGCCGTCGCCGCACGGCTCGAGGCCGACGGCTGGGCGGCCGACGTACGACGCGAGCGGCTGGCCGGCGAGGACGACGACGAGGACCACCCCTGGGCGGTGACCACCGACGCCCCGTCGTTCGTGCTCGACGTGCTGGTGGACACCTACGACGGGTGGCTGGACCCCGAGCCGGCCGACGAGCCGCCCCGCACCGGCGGCACCGTCCCGCTGGACCTCCCCACCGCGCCCGAGCGGCTCAAGCGGTCGCCGTAGGCTCGGACGCATGAGCGAGACGCAGGCGGGCACGCCGGGACACCGGCTGCTCCTGGTGCACGCGCACCCCGACGACGAGACCATCGGGCAGGGCGCCACCATGGCGAAGTACGTCGCCGAGGGCCGCGGCGTCACCCTCGTGACGTGCACCGCCGGCGAGCTCGGCGAGGTCCTCGTCCCGGAGCTGGCCCACCTCGCCGCCGACCGCGACGGCGGCCTCGGGCTGCACCGCCGGGGCGAGATCGCCGACGCGATGTCGATCCTCGGCGTGACGGACCACCGGTGGCTCGGTGGCTTCGGCCACTGGAAGGACTCCGGCATGAAGTGGCACGCCGACGGCCACGCCGTGGTCGCCGACGAGGTCACCGCCGACTCGTTCTGGTTCGCCGACCTCACCGAGGCCGCCGACGAGCTGGTGAAGGTCGTCCGCGAGGTCCGCCCCCAGGTCCTCGTGACGTACGACGAGTTCGGCGGCTACGGCCACCCCGACCACATCCAGGCCCACCGGGTCGCCATGTACGCCGCCCAGCTGGCCGCGGTGCCGTCGTACAAGCCGGCGCTAGGGGAGCCGTGGGAGATCGCGAAGATCTACTGGGGTGCCATGTCGGAGAGCCGCATGCGCGCGAGCCTGCGCGCCCTGCGCGAGGCCGGCGACACCACGACCTTCGAGGGCATGGACCCCGACGGCCCGCTGCCGCACTTCGTCGCCCCCGACGAGGCCATCAGCGCGATGGTGGACGCGGAGGAGTGGACCGAGACCAAGCTGACCGCGCTCAAGGCGCACCGGACCCAGGTCGCCACCGACGGCCCCTTCTTCGCGCTGTCCAACAACAACGGCAGCCGGGTCTGGGGCGCGGAGGCGTACCGGATCGTCAAGGGTGAGCGCGGCGAGGTCGACGAGCACGGCTTCGAGACCGACCTGTTCGCGGGCGTGGCGCCCGACCAGCCCCCGGGGTGATCCGGGCCCTCGCGCTCGGCCTCGCCGCCCTCGGGCTGCTCGTCGCCGGCTCCGTGACGGGGGTCGCCGCGGTCGCCCTCCACACCCGGGGGTGGGGATTCGCCCTCCTCGCGCTCGCCACCCTCGCGACGCTCCTCGCGCTGCCGCCCGGCTGGACGACCCGGGTCGCGTTCGCCCTCGGCTGGGAGGTCGTGGTGCTCCGCGCGACGCTGGCGAAGGGCCCGGGCGGGGACGTCGTGGTGTCCGCGGACCTGGCGGGCTACGCCCTGCTGCTCGTCGCGCTCGTCGTCGCGCTCGCGGCCGTCCTGACCCTCGCCGTGCGGCGGCGGGAGCCGAGGGGCGAGGGTCCCGAGGAATCCGGTCGCGGCGCCTCCTCTGCATAGGATCGTCGGCGATGAGCACCACCGACACCGCCGAGCGCCCCGCGGTGCCGCCCGAGCCCACCGCCGGCGGCCGCCGGGGCCGTGTCGTGCTGCTCGCGGCGCTGGGCGTCCTCCTCCTGCTCGCCGTCGTCTACCTCGTCCTGTGGGCGGTGGCCGGGGACAAGGTGCCGCGCGGCGCGTCCGTCGAGGGCGTCGAGGTCGGCGGCCGGAGCGCCGCCGACGCCGAGGACACCCTGCGCGAGGCGCTGGCCGACCGCGAGACCGCACCGGTCGCGGTCGTCGTCGGCGGTGAAGCCGCGGACACCGAGGAGCTGACCCCCGACCAGCTCGGGCTGGCCGTCGACTACGAGGCCTCCGTCGACGAGGTCGGGGGCTCCCGCAGCCTGTCCCCGGCCCGCCTGTGGGACTACTACACGGGCGGCGCCGACGTCGACGCCGTCCTGACGGTCGACGACGACGCCCTGGACGAGCAGGTCGCGGCGCTCGACGAGCAGTACGGCCGACCCGCCACGGAGGGCGGACTGGCCTTCGCCGACGGCGAGGTCCAGGTGACCGAGGCCGAGGAGGGCCGTGCGCTCGAGGCCGACGTCACCCGCGAGGCGCTGATGGCGGCGTACCTCGACACCGAGCCCGTCGCCGAGCTGGCCCTGGCGCCCGTCGTCCCCGACGTCGACGCCGGCGACGTCGCGCAGGCCCGCGAGGAGTTCGCCGACCCGGCGGTCTCCGCCCCGGTCACCCTGGTCGTCGGCGACGCCGAGGTCGTGATCGAGCCGACCGACTACGACTTCCTGTCGATGGCCGCGCAGGACGGCGAGCTCGTGCCGCAGGTGGACGGCGAGGCGCTCAGCGACCGGCTCGACGAGGCGATCCCCGACGCGCAGCTGCCCACCGACGCGACCGTCGAGCTGGTGGACGGCTCCCCGCAGGTCATCCCGGGCGAGCAGGGGGTCGGGTTCGGTCCCGACAAGGCCGCCCAGGCGTTCGAGCAGGGGGCCACCGGCCGCGGCAGCGCTCGCACCGTCGAGGTCCAGACCCGCCAGATCGCGCCGGACTTCACCGTGAAGGACGCCCGGGCGCTCGGCATCAAGCGCCAGGTCTCGACCTTCACGACCGAGTTCCCGTACGCCGAGTACCGCAACATCAACATCGGCCAGGCCGCCGAGAACGTCGACGGGACGCTCCTGCTGCCCGGTGAGACCTTCTCGTTCAACGACATCGTGGGGGAGCGCACCGAGGAGAACGGCTTCACCACCGGGTTCGTCATCTCCGACGGCATCTTCGCCTCCGACCTCGGCGGCGGCGTCTCCCAGATGGCGACCACGACGTACAACGCCGCGTTCTTCGCCGGCCTCGAGGACGTCGAGCACAAGCCGCACTCGTTCTACATCGACCGCTACCCGGAGGGCCGCGAGGCGACGGTCGTCTTCGGCTCGCTCGACCTGCGGTTCCGCAACAACACGGACTACGGGATCCTCATCTCCGCGACGACGGTCCCCAGCACCCCGACGTCCTCGGGCTCGGTGACGGTGAGCATGTACTCGACGCCGGTCTGGGACATCGAGTCCGAGACCTCCGAGCGCTACAACTTCACCTCGCCCGGGACCAGGACGCTGACGACCCCGGACTGCTACCCCAACGCCGGGTACGGCGGCTTCGACGTCGACGTGACGCGCATCTTCAAGCGACCCGGCGAGTCCGAGGTGGTGAAGGAGGAGACCCAGCAGGTCACCTACACCCCGTCGGACACCGTCGTCTGCGAGGAGCCGCCCCCGCCGCCCTCCGACGACGGCGGCGGCGGCAACGGCGGCGGCAACGGCGGCGGCAGCGGTGGCGGCGGCAACGGGGGCAACGGCTGACCGACCGGTGACAACCGGTGTCACACGGAGTTACCGTGTGGCGATGGCCACTCTCGGGACCCGTCATCTCGTCGCGCTCACCAGTGGGCTCGCCGCCGTGCTCCTCGCGTTGCTCGCACCCACGGCCGCGGCCGCCACCAGCGCCGCGGACCCCGTGGAGGAGCTCTCGCACCCGTTCGGCAGCCCCGTCGGGGCCAACGACTGGACGTGCCGCCCGACGCAGGAGCGGCCGACGCCCGTCGTGCTGGTCCACGGCACGTTCGCCGACTCCCGGACGCCGCTCGACCGGCTCTCCGCACGGGTCAAGGCCGCCGGCTACTGCGTGTACTCGGTCGACTACGGCCTGCGTGGCACCCAGCGCATCGAGGACTCCGCGGCCACCCTCGCCGCGTTCGTCGACCGGGTCCTGGCCTCGACCGGGGCCGCGAAGGTCTCGCTCGTGGGTCACTCGCAGGGCGGGATGATGCCGCGGTACTACCTGAAGAACCTCGGCGGGCTGGGCGAGGTCGACGACCTCGTCGGCCTCGCGCCCAGCAACTACGGCACCTACCGCGCCGAGCTGCTCGCCCCCGCCGGCGCCCTCGGCTGCCCCGCGTGCGCGCAGCAGGGGGCAGGCTCGCAGTTCCTGCGCGACCTCAACACCCCCGACGACTCCCCGGGCGACGTCAGCTACACCAACGTCGTGACCCGGTACGACGCCGTGGTCGTGCCCCACACCAACGGCTACCTGACCCCGGCGGACAACGTCACCAACATCCGTCTCCAGGACGTGTGCCCCGGCAACCTCGCCGACCACGTGTTCATCCCCGCCAACCGGACCGCCATCGCGATCACCCTGGACGCGCTGTCGCACCCCGGTCCCGCCCGCGCCACCGGCTACGGCGCGCTCGCCTGCCTGCCCTGACCCACCGCTGACACCAGCGGCCCCACCGGAGGTCGAGGTGCTCCGAGCCCTGGCGAGGAGCCACGAGACCCGGTGAGAGATCACGTCACCCGGTCTCGTGGCTCGGGCCCGGCGGCCCTCGCACCTCGACCTCCGGGGCAGGTGAGCCCGGCTACGGCCCGCCGGTCTGCCTGCCCTGACCCACCGCTGACACCGGCGGGGTCGAGGGGCCTTCCTACGGCGACAGGCGGTGGAGGTCGCGCGGGTAGAGCGTGACCTCCCGGACGTTCGCCGCGCCCACCAGCCGTGACACCCACCGCTCGAGCCCGATGGCGAACCCGCCGTGCGGCGGCATCCCGTGGGCGAAGGCCCGCAGGTGGTCGGCGTACGGCGCGGGGTCGATGCCCCGCTCGGCCATCACCGCGGCGTACGCCGACGGCGTGTGCAGCCGCTGCCCGCCGGTGACGAGCTCCACGCCCCGCAGCAGGACGTCGAAGCCGTTGCTGCCCGGTGCGCCCGGTCGCTCCGGGCCCGTCCACGGGTGGGTGTAGAACGGCCGCGCCGCGAGGGGGTAGCCCTCGACGGCGACGAGGTCCGAGCCGTGCTCGGCGAGGGCCCAGGCCCCGACCGCGCGCTCGTGGGCGGGGGAGAGGTCCGGCTCGTCGGCCGGTGCGCCGGCGATCGACAGCGCCTCGGAGAAGTGCACGACGGGGATCTGGTCGGGCACCGCGACCTCCACGCCGTGGCCCAGCGCGGCGACCTCGGCCGACATCCCCGCGAGCACGTCCCGGAGCACCGCCAGCACGTCGTGGTGGTCCTCGACGAACCCGAGCTCGACGTCGAGCGAGGTGTACTGCGCCAGGTGCCGTGCGGTGTCGTGCGGCTCGGCCCGGAAGACCGGCCCCACCTCGTAGACCCGCTCGAAGACCCCGACGAGCTGCTGCTTGTGCAGCTGCGGGCTCTGCGCCAGGTACGCCGTCCGCCCGAAGTAGTCGACCTCGAAGACCGTGGCCCCGGTCTCGGTCGCCCCGCCGACCAGCTTCGGCGTGCAGACCTCCGTGAACCTGAGGCCGTCGAGGGTGGCGCGGAAGCCGCGCAACGAGGCCGCGGCGACCTCCCAGGACCGCCGCCGGGCCGGGTGGCGCCACGTCACCGCGGCGTGGTCGAGCAGCGTGGCCAGGCCGGCGTCCAGCGACGGGCGCCAGAGCTCGACCGGCGGGGTCTCCGCGGGCTCGGTCAGCGGCGTCAGGACCGGGTCGACGACCTCGACACCGCCGGGCGCGGAGTCGTTCTGGACGACCCGCCCGCGGACCTCGACGGTCGTCTCCTCCGGCAGCGCGGCGAGGCGCTCGCGGCCCTCGCGGACGACGACCTGGGCGAGACCACTGCGGTCCCGCAGGACCAGGAACGCGACCTGCGCGAGCTCGCGGCGACGGTGGACCCAGGCGCGCAGGAGGACCTCGGACCCGGGTGGGACGTCGGGCAGGGCTGAGCAGAGCGTCCTGGACAGGGCAGGTGGGGTGGATGGGGACTGGGTGGACATGCGGATCACCTCCGGCTCGTGACGAGAGCCCTGGAGGTGTGGGCGGGGGCCAGGTCGCGGTGCCACCACACCTTCGCCGGCATCCAGTCGTGACGCGCCGGCCTCTCGTCGGTACGCCGGACGCGCGGGCGGCGCTGCTCTGCCGGGTCGCAGGGGGTGCGTCACGCCCCACGCCGCCACCACGAGGGTGCCCCCGGCCGCGGCGGGGCAGCAACCGGTTTTCTAGGGGGTCGGCGGCACCAGGTAGCGGTAGGCGTGGTGGGTGACGAACCCCAGACGCTCGTACAGCGCGAGCGCGGGGGTGTTGGTGGCGTGGACCTGCAGGTACGCCGACCGCGCTCCCCGCTCCGCGCCCCGGGCGAGGAGCCCCGACACCACCTGCAGCGCGAGGCCCCGGCGGCGGTGGTCGGGGTCGGTCTCGATGCCGTACAGCCCCAGCCAGTCCCCGTCGGACGCCGCCCGACCGCGGGCGCCGGGCACGGCGAGCGCCACCCGGGGGCCGTCCTCGACCACCTCGGACGGCTCCGGCTCGGGCGGCAGCCCGCGGCGGAGCATCGCGATGGACGCGACCTGCACGAGGGTGTCGTCCTCGCCGTCGCGGTGACGCACCCACCCGGCGGCCTCGACACCGGCGTGCGCCGCGGACCCGACCTCGACGGCGACGACCGGCACGCCTCCCCGGGCGGTGTGGAAGGCGACGACCGCGGCGTGGGCCTCCTCGGCGGGGAGGTCGGGGTCGCCGAACGCGAGGGTGGAGTTCGCGCGGCGGGCCGCCTCGTGCGGGGCGGAGCGCAGCAGCCAGTCGCCGAGGGGCTCGGTCTCGAGCCCGGTCCACATGACCAGCCCGGCGCGGTGCAGCCGCGCGGCGGGCACCCGCAGCAGGACCGACGAGCGGGGTGGCACGGGCTTGCCGGTCACGACCAGGTCGTGGGGGACGCGCCGCAGCGCCCCGTCCTCGGTGCGGACGACGAGGTCGTCGTCCGTCCACTCCTCGCAGATCCCGAGGACGTCGCTCATCGCGGGACCCCCCGAGGGCCCGGTGCGACCGGGCAACAGGTGGCGGACCACGATCCGCGCACCCACCACGTGTGGTCCCAGCACGTCGGGATACTAGGCTGGCCACCGCTGCCGACCGTTCACGGGTCGGCTGCCACAACGCCTTCAGGAGGATCTGGTGACCTACGTCATCGCGCAGCCGTGTGTGGACCTCAAGGACCGCGCGTGCGTCGACGAGTGCCCCGTGGACTGCATCTACGAGGGCAAGCGGATGCTCTACATCCACCCCGACGAGTGCGTCGACTGCGGCGCCTGCGAGCCGGTCTGCCCGGTCGAGGCGATCTTCTACGAGGACGACACCCCGGAGCAGTGGAAGGACTTCTACGACGCCAACGTGAAGTTCTTCGACGACCTGGGCTCGCCCGGCGGCGCCGCCAAGATGGGCGAGATCGACCACGACCACCCGATCGTCGCCGCGCTGCCCCCGCAGGAGCACGACGAGTGATCTACCACCCCGTCGGTGGTTGAGGTGCGAGCGCAGCGAGCCTCGAAACCCGTCTCCTCCCGGCTGCCCGAGTTCCCCTGGGACCGGATCGCCGGGTACGGCGAGCGCGCCCGCGCGCACCCCGACGGCATCGTCGACCTCTCGATCGGCACGCCGGTCGACCCGACGCCGACCGTCGTCAGGGAGGCCCTCGCAGCAGGTGCCGACTCGCCGGGCTACCCGGCGACCGCCGGACGGCCCGAGACCCGTCGCGCGATCCTCGACTGGCTCGCGCGGCGTTGTGGCGTCATCGGGGCCACGGACGCCTCCGTGCTGCCGCTGCTCGGCTCGAAGGAGGCGATCAGCGCCCTCGGCGTCCACCTCGGGCTCGGCCCGGGCGACCTCGTCGTCCAGCCGTCGCTGGCCTACCCGTCGTACGAGGTGGGGGCGAAGCTCGTCGGCGCCGAGATCGTCGCGAGCGACGAGCCGGAGACGCTCGACCGCACGCCCGCGCTGGTGTGGATCAACTCGCCGTCCAACCCGTCGGGACGCGTCACCAGCCCCGAGCGGCTCCGCGAGCTGGTCACCTGGGCCCGCGACGCCGGCGTCCTGCTCGTCTCCGACGAGTGCTACGTCGAGTGCTCCTGGCACGACCCGGCGACCGAGCAGGGCCCGTCCTCGATCCTGCACCCGGACGTCTGCGGGGACAGCCACGACGGCCTGCTCGCCGTCCACTCGCTGTCCAAGCGCTCCAACCTCGCGGGCTACCGCTGCGCCTTCTACGCCGGCGACCCCGCGGTGGTGGGCGAGCTGCTCGAGGTCCGCAAGAACCTCGGCCTGATGATGCCCGGACCCCAGCAGACCGCCATGGTCGCGGCGCTCGACGACGACGAGCACGTGGTCGAGCAGCGCCACCGGTACGCCGCCCGCCGGGCCACGATGTGGCGCGCCCTGGAGGGCGTCGGCTTCCGCATCGACCACTCCGAGGCCGCGCTGTACCTCTGGAGCACCCGCGACGAGTCCTGCTGGGACACCATGTCGTGGCTGGCCGAGCGTGGCATCCTCGCCGCCCCGGGCGCGTTCTACGGCACCGCGGGGGAGCGGCACGTGCGGATCGCGGTCACCGCGACCGACGAGCGCATCACCGCCGCCGCGCAGCGCCTGGCCTGACGCACGTCCGTGCGGGACCGGTGCTCGCAGCGAGCACCGATCCCGCACGATCCGGGGTCACGACGACCGACCGGGGTCAGTCAGCCCGCCGGCTTCACCGCCAGCACCGGGCAGGGGGCGTCGAGCAGGATGCGCTGGGCGACGCTGCCCATGAGCACCTTGCCGACCGGGCTGCGGTGGCGGATGCCGACGACCACGAGGGTGCCGCCGACCTCCTTGACCACGTCGATCACGGCCTCGGACGGCTCGACGCCGACGGGCTGGCGGACCTCGTGGGTGAGGCCCTGCTCGCCGAGCGCCGCGTCGAGCTCGGCGAGCCGCTCGCCGGAGGCGAACCGCTCGTCGACGAACGCGTCGCCGCGGGTGGCGTTCACGACGACGACGCCCAGGCGGCGAATCCCCGCCTCGGTGACGGCGTGGGCGAGGGCGGCCTCGCCGTAGACGTCGGGGGTGTAGGCGACGACGATCATGATCCGACCTCCTGGCGGTCCTTCTCGAGGACCTCGTGGGGCGTGGTGGGCGTGGCGGTCGGCGCGACGCGGGACCACACGAGCGGGGCGACGACGACGATCACGATGATCGCGTAGACGATGAGCGCGATGGGCTCGTTGAACAGCCCGCTCAGGTCGCCGGAGCTCAGGTCGAGCGCCTCGCGCAGCTTGGCCTCCATCAGGGGGCCCAGGATGACGCCGAGGATCAGCGGCAGGACCGGGATCCCGAAGCGGCGGATCGCGAAGCCCAGCGCGCCGAAGACCACGAGCAGCGCCACGTCGAACGGCTGCTGGCGGAACGCGTAGGCCCCGAGCGAGGCGAAGAAGAGGATGCCGGCGTACAGCTGGGGCCGGGGGATGCGGAGCAGCTTCGCCCACACCGGCGCCAGGGGCAGGTTGAGGATCAGCAGCAGCGCGTTGCCGATCAGCAGGCTGGCCAGCAGCGCCCAGATCAGGTCCGGCTGGTCGGTCATCAGCGTCGGGCCGGGCGTGATGCCGTAGCCCTGGATCGCGGCCAGCATCACCGCAGACGTGGCCGTGACCGGCAGGCCGAGCGCCAGCAGGGGCACCAGCGTGCCCGCGGCGGAGGCGTTGTTCGCGGCCTCCGGGCCGGCGACGCCCTCGATGGCGCCCTCGCCGAACTTCTCGCGACCCTTGCCGCCCTTGGCGAGCTTGCGCTCGGCGACGTACGACAGGAAGGTCGGCGTCTCCGCACCGCCGGCGGGGACGGCGCCGAACGGGAAGCCCAGGGCGGTGCCGCGGAGCCACGGCTTCCAGGACCGGCGCCAGTCGTCCTTGCCCATCCAGGGACGGCCGACGGGGATGATCTGCAGCGGCTTGCGGCGCAGGTGCGCGGCGGTCCACAGCGCCTCGCCGACGGCGAACAGCCCGACGGCGACGACGACGACGTCGATGCCCTCGGCGAGCTGGTTCAGGCCGAGCATCGCCCGGGGCTGGGCGGTGGAGCCGTCGAGACCGACCAGGCCGATCGCGAGGCCGATGAACAGACCGAGGAAGCCGCGCAGCTTGGAGGCACCGAGGACGGCGCTGACCAGCACCATCGACAGCAGCATGATCGCGAAGTACGACGGCGCCCCGATCTGGACGGCGAACTCGGCGAGCGGCGGCGCGAAGAAGATGACGCCGAGGGTGCCGATGGTGCCGGCCACGAAGGACCCGATGGCGGCGGTGGCCAGCGCCTGCGCGGCGCGCCCCGCCTTCGCCATCTTGTTGCCCTCGAGCGCGGTCATCACCGAGGCGGACTCACCCGGTGTGTTCAACAGGATCGAGGTCGTCGACCCGCCGTACATGCCGCCGTAGTAGATGCCGGCGAACATGATCAGCGCCGAGGTGACGTCGAGGCCGTAGGTGACGGGCAGCAGCAGCGCGACCGCCATGGCGGGCCCGACGCCGGGCAGGACCCCGACGAAGGTGCCGAGCAGGACGCCGATGCACGCCCACGCGAGGTTCATCGGGGTGAGGGCGTCGAGCATGCCGCCCCCGAGCAGTGACAACGTCTCCATCAGAGGATCCCGTCCAGGATGCCGGGCGAGAGGGGGACTCCCAGCGCGACGTAGAAGAAGTACCAGCTGAGCACCGCCAGGACGACGCCCACGAGGAGGTCGCGGACCAGGGTCCGGCTCCCGAGGGACCACGCCGCACCGGCGAAGAGCAGGCCGCCCGTGACGGCCCAGCCGAGGACGCCGACGAGCAGCACGTTGGCGACGAGGACGGCGGCGAGCTTGCCGACCGTGGCGAAGTCCGACTTCTGGTCGAGGTCGACGTCCTCGCCGTCCTCCGGCTCGGCGCGGTCGCCGCGCAGGGTGGCGACGATCCAGATCGCCGAGAGGGCGATCAGGACGCCGCCGATGACGTAGGGGAACAGCCGCGGGCCGACGGGGTCGGCGAAGCCGATGTTCAGCGAGGTGGCGTCAACCACGACGTACGCCCCGGCGACGCCGAGCACGCCGGCGAAGACGATCTGCCCGACGTCGACGCCGCGCTCGGGCGCCTTCTCCTCGGGGGCCGGGGCGGGGGTGGGCGCCTCGGGACTGGTGGTGCTCATGCGTCCTCCTCGTTGATGAGCTGGAGCTCGGTCAGGGTGTCCGCGACGCGGGCGTCCTGCTCGACGAGGAACTGGTCGAACTCCTCGCCGGTGAGGAACGCGTCCTCCCAGCCGTTGGCCTCGAGCTGCTCGGTCCACTCATCGGTGGCGCGCATCTCGGTGAAGTAGTCGATGTACTGCTGCTCGCGCTCCGCGGAGATCCCGGGAGGGGCGAGGACACCGCGCCAATTGAGGAACGTGAAGTCGATGCCGGACTCGACCAGCGTCGGGATGTCGTTGAGCGACTCCTGCTCGATCCGCTCCTCGCCGGAGACGGCCAGCACCCGGAGGTCGCCGTTCTCGATGGAGCCCGCGAACTCGCCCAGGCCGGAGAACCCGACCTGGATCTTGTTGCCGAGCAGGGCGCTGGTGAGCGGGCCGCCGCCGTCGTACGAGATGTAGTTGACCGCCGTCGGGTCGACGCCGACCGCCTCAGCGAGCTGGTGGGGGAAGAGGTGGTCCGGTCCGCCCGGCGACGAGCCCCCGCCGACCGTGATGGACGACGGGTCGGCCTCCCAGGCCTGCACGAAGTCGTCGACGGTGCGCCAGGGCGAGTCGCCGGGGACCAGGATCCCCTCCTGCTCCTCGATGAGCTGGGCGATCGGGGTCGCGTCCTGCAGCGACTCCTCGGAGCCGAAGGAGTAGAGCGAGCCGACGACGCCGAGGCCGACGGTCATCATCGACTCCTCGTCGCCCTCGAGGTTCATCAGCTGGGCGAACGCCAGGCTGCCGCCGGCGCCGATGGAGTTCTCGACCTGGAAGCCACCGCCGGTGACGTCGTGGTCCTCCATCACGCGGACCGCGGCGCGGCCGGTGAGGTCGTACCCGCCGCCCGGGCTGTTGGGGATGATCATGAGCAGGTCGTCGTCCACGCCGGCCTGGGACCGCGTCACCCCGCAGGAGGTGACGGCCAGGGTCAGGGCGAGGGTGGTGGCGACCGTGCCCGCGGTGCGCCGCACCTGTCGTGCTCGATGTCGCATGCTGTCCTCTTCGGTGGATCGGGGAGTGAGCCGGTTCACACCGGCTGAGTGGGAGTCTGCGAGCCGGGTGTGGTGGTCGTCACGGTTAGGGAGGTAGAGGAGATTGCGGTCGTTGTGGTCACGGCTGACCCTGGCCGGGCAGTTCCTCGTCTTCCAGATGGGTGTCATCGCCCTGGTGCTGGTGGCGGTGACCGTGATCTCCGTGCGTCAGTCGGACGTCGAGTTCCGCAACGACCAGACGCAGGTCACCCGCCAGGCCGCGAACCAGATCGGCAACACCCGGGTGGTGCAGACCCAGACCGACCAGGTCGGCGCCCAGCGCTCGATCTCGCCCACCGTCGTGCGGCAGCAGGAGAGCGCAGGGGTGGACCTGACGTTCGTCGCCGACGCGGACGGCGTGGTCGTCGCGTCGTCCGACCCCACCATCGTCGGCGACCGGATCGGGGACGACGACGCGGCGCCGGCGCTGGACGGACGCCCCTGGACGGGCGAGGACGACCTGGGGGGACGCCGGTTCCTGGTGTCGTACCGGCCCGTCTTCCGCATCGCGGACGGCGGGTTCCTCCAGGTCGGCGTCGCGGGCGCCGCCGTCCTGGCGCCGACCCTCGGCGAGCGGCTGCCCGGCACCGCCCAGAACACGCTGCTCTACCTCTCGATCGCCGCCGGCCTCGGCGTCGCCGGGTCGTACCTGCTCTCGCGGCTCGTACGACGCCGCACCCGCGGCCTGGAGCCCGCCGAGATCGCCACCCTCGCCGACCACCGCGAGGCGCTGCTGCACAGCATCCGCGAGGGCGTCGTCGGGGTCGGCACCGACGGGCGGGTGACCGTCCTGAACGACGGCGCCCGGGCGCTGCTGGGCCTGCCCACCGACGCGGTGGGGCGCCACGTGGACGACCTCGCCCTCCACCCCGCCCTGCGGTCGCTGCTGCTGGCCGCGGAGCCCGCCCGCGACGCGGTCGTCGTCGCCGACGGCAAGGCGCTCGTCGTCAGCCGCGAGGCGGCCGCCAGCGAGGGGCGCTCGATCGGCACCGTGACCACGGTCCGCGACCGCACCGAGCTCGTCACCCTCCAGAGCCAGCTCGACGTGAGCCGCAGCGTCACCGACACCCTGCGCGCGCAGACCCACGAGCACGCCAACCAGCTGCACACCCTGTCGGGCCTGGTCCAGCTCGAGGAGTACGACGAGCTCCGGCGCCTGGTCGGCGACCTCACCCGCCGCCGGGCCGAGATCAGCGACGCGGTCACCTCGATGGTCGAGGACCCCGCCGTCGCCGCGCTGCTGGTCGCGAAGACCAGCTCGGCGCTGGAGTCGGGCCAGGAGCTCGCGCTCGTCCCCGGCTCGCGCCTGGGCCGGCTGTCGTCGGCCACGTCCGCCGCGGTGACGACGGTGGTCGGCAACCTGGTCGACAACGCCCTGCACGCCTCGGCCGACTCCGGCGGCCGGCACGTCGACGTCCACCTCACCGAGGTGGACGGCGAGGTCGTCGTCGAGGTCAACGACGACGGCGCCGGGGTCCCCGAGCCGGACGCCGAGCGGGTCTTCGAGCGCGGCTTCACCACCAAGCCGTCGACGGGGACCGGACGGGGCGTCGGGCTCGCGCTCGTCCGGGTCCTCTGCGAGTCGCGCGGCGGTAGCGTCACGGTCGACAACGGCGGAGAGCTCGGCGGGGCGGTCTTCCGCGCGACGCTCCCGCAGCGGGAGGAGGGCGAGTCGTGAGCACGGGCGGGTCCGAGCGCACCGGGGAGGTCGGCGTCCTCGTCGTGGACGACGACTTCCGGGTCGCGGCGATCCACGCGCGGTTCGTGGAGCGGGCGCCGGGGTTCGCCGTCCTCGCGACGGTGCGGTCGGGGGCCGAGGCCCTCGAGGCGGTCGAGCAGCTGCACCCGGACCTGGTCCTCCTGGACGTCCACCTGCCCGACCTGTCCGGGGTCGAGGTGCTGCGGCGCCTGCGCGCCCACGCGGACCCTGCCGTGTCGGCGGTGGGCGTCATCATGATCACCGCCGCGCGGGAGGCCGACACGGTGCGTGCCGCGCTGCACCAGGGGGCGGCGGCGTACCTGGTGAAGCCGTTCGAGGCGCCCGACCTGCTCGAGCGGCTGCAGGAGTTCGCCGACACCCACCGGGTCCTCGCCGAGGGCGCCGAGCAGGTCGGCGGACAGGCCGACATCGACGCCGTCTTCGGCCGCGGCGCCTCCGTCCGGCGGGACCCACCGCTGCCCAAGGGGTTGTCCGCCGAGTCGGCCCAGACGGTGCTGGAGTCGGTCCCCGTCGGCGCGGAGGTCTCCGCCGTCGAGTGCGCCGACGCGGTCGGGATGTCGCGGGTCAGCGCCCGGCGCTACCTCGAGCACTTCGTGGACGTGGGCCGCTTCGAGGTGCGCCTGCGCTACGGCCGGGCAGGTCGGCCCCAGCGGATCTACGTCCGCACGCGGTAGGTCGACCGAGGAGCGTCTACTCGAAGACGTCCACGTGCACGTGGTCGCGGTGCTCGAGGATCGCGGCGGTGGCGGCGTCGCGGCCCTCGGTGTCGACCTCGTACTCGCGCCAACCCTGGGCGGAGCGGCGGGCGGTCCAGATCTGGCCGTCGTAGATGACGGTGGCGACGTCGAGGCGCGCGGCGTGGGCGACGAGGTACTGCGCCACCGACCACCCGCGGACCTGGTTGGGGCCGTTCGCGGGCCGGAAGAAGAAGTCGACGGCGCGGCCGTCGTAGTGCGCCGAGCCCTCCATGTGCCCGGTGTCGACGCCCTCGGGCGCGAAGCCCCCGGTCTGGACCTCCCCGAACGCCTCCAGCACGTCGCGTCGTACGGCGTCCGCCCGCTCGGTCAGCCCCACGTCGACGAGGTCGGCGGAGGTGGCCTCGACGTCGCCGTCGACGGTGCAGGTGAAGCGGGCGGCGGAGTTGCCGGTGAGCGCGGACGCGAGCGCGCGGGCGTCGGCCTCGTGGTCGGCGTACGCCTCGGGGAAGCCGGAGCGCTGCACCTCCTGGGCGGCCACGGTGACGCGCATGTCCTCGTAGCCGTCGACCTCGACGAGGGCGTCGTAGAAGGCGTTGGTGGCGTACACGGGGTCCTGCACCTGCTCGACGGTCCCCCAGCCCTGCGAGGGCCGCTGCTGGAACAGGCCGAGGGAGTCGCGGTCGCCGTAGTCGATGTTGATGATCTTCGACTCCTGGTACGCCGTCGCCAGGGCGATCGACGCCGCCCGGGCGGGCAGGCCGCGCCGGACGGCGATCGCGGAGATGAGGGCGGCGTTCTCGGCCTGCTCGGTCGAGACCGCCACGGTGTGGCCGTCGACCTCGACGGTGCACCCGTCGGCCGTCGGCAGGCCGGGGATGATCGGGCCGAGCAGGCGTCCGACGGCGAACCAGGTCCCGACCGCGATGCCGACCAGCAGGAGCAGGACGAGCAGGAACACCCCGGCCCGTCCGCCGCCGGTGCGGGCGGCGGCCATCTAGTTGGCGTGCAGGGCGGCGTTCAGCGCGATGCCCTGCCCGGTGCGGGCGACCGCCTCGACGGCCCCGGAGACGGAGTTGCGGCGGAACAGGATGCCGTCGGAGCCGGACAGCTCGGCGGCCTTCACGACCCTCTCCTCGGCCCCGTCACGAGCGGGCAGCGTGACCTTGGTGCCGGCGGTGACGTAGCAGCCGGCCTCCACCACGCAGTCGTCGCCGAGCGAGATGCCGATCCCGGCGTTGGCGCCCAGCAGGCACCGCTCGCCGACGCTGATGACCGTGGTGCCGCCGCCGGAGAGCGTACCCATGATCGAGGCGCCGCCGCCGACGTCCGAGCCGTCGCCGACGACGACCCCCGCCGAGATGCGGCCCTCGACCATCGACGAGCCCAGCGTCCCGGCGTTGAAGTTCACGAAGCCCTCGTGCATGACGGTCGTGCCGGACGCGAGGTGGGCGCCGAGGCGCACCCGGTCGGCGTCGGCGATGCGGACGCCGGTGGGCAGCACGTAGTCGACCATCCGCGGGAACTTGTCGACGCCGTACACCGCGACCGAGCCCTGGCCCCGCAGGCGGGCGCGGGTGACCTCGAAGCCCTCCACGGAGCACGGGCCGGCGGAGGTCCACACGACGTTGGTGAGCAGCCCGAAGACCCCCTCCATCGACATCCCGTGGGGCTTCACCAGGCGGTGCGACAGCAGGTGGAGGCGCAGCCACACGTCCTGCGTGGACGTCGGGGCGGCGTCCAGGTCGGCGATCTCGACGAGCTCGACCTCGGTCGACACCCCGCGGACGGCGTCGGTGCCGACGAGGTTGGCCAGCGTGCCGGGGGAGGCGTGCTCCTCCGTGGCGCCGAGCGCGGGGGAGGGGAACCAGCAGTCCAGCACGTTCCCGTCGGTGTCGCGGGTGGTCAGTCCGTGGCCCCAGGCGGAAGTCATGCCTCGAAGTCTAGGAGGGCTCGCTGAAGGTGACCTGAGCCCGTCCGGTCCTCAGGGGCGCCAGCGGGGGTCGCGCCCCATCCAGGCGACGAGGCGCTCGAGGGCGTCGGCGTCGGCCGGTGCCTCGACGACCTCGCCGAACGGCAGGCCCTCCCGGCCCTCGCGGGGCAGCCGTCGGCTGGCGGGCTCCACCACGGGCTCGGCGAGGGCCGGTCGCAGCAGGTCGGTCCGGTCCAGGGCCCGGGCCAGGTCCCACCCGTGCACGAGCACCTCGCCGACGTACGACGCCAGGGCCGCGGCGTTCGGCACCGTGCCGAAGGGCGCGGTGGCCAGGGCGGTGAGGTCGACGTCCGGGAGGGTGGTGCGGAGCACGGCCAGCCCGTCGGAGAAGGCGCCGGCCAGCTCGTCGTCGGCCAGCCCGCTCACCTGCGGGACGTCGGTGAAGTGGCCGCCGGTCAGGACGACCCGCACACGTCGGACGACCATCACGAGGTGGTCGAGCAGGCCGCGGACGGCGAAGTCGGAGCACGGGGTGGGCCGGTCGAGGTCGGTGGGCGTCACCGTGGCGACGAGGCCGTCGACGACGCCGAGGGCGTCGAGCAGCAGGGGGCGGAGGTCGGGGATCTGCGTGGTGGTGGTCATGGGGGGAGCCTGTCGCGAATACCCGACACCTCCTGTCAGGTATCTCGGGCAGCATGTGGCGGGTGAGGGCGGACCGGCTGCTGTCGATCATGCTGCTGCTGCGCACCCACCGGACCCTCACCGCGGGTGACCTCGCGGGCCGCCTCGAGGTCAGCGAGCGCACCGTCCTGCGCGACGTCGAGGCCCTGTCCGCGGCCGGGGTGCCCGTCTACACCGAGCGCGGTCGCCACGGCGGGATCGCGATGCTGGAGGGGTTCCGCGCCGAGGTCGGGGGCCTCGACGACGTCGAGGCGCAGGTCCTGCTGGCCCACCTGGGCCTGGACACGTTCGGCGACCTCGGCCTCGACCGCGAGCTCGGCTCGGCACTCGACAAGCTCACCGCCAGCGCACCGCCCCGCCTGGCCGAGCCGGTACGGCGGCTGCGGGAGGTGGTCCACGTCGACCGTCGGCGCTGGTTCGCCGACCCCGACGACGTCGGTCACCTGCCCGCGCTGCGCAGCGCCTGCGTCGCCGGCCGCCGGGTGCGCGTCCGGTACGCCTCGCCGCGCGACGACCGGCCCCGAACCCGCACGCTCGACCCGCTCGGCCTCGTGGAGAACGGCAGCCGGTGGTACCTCGTCGCCTACCACCGCGGCGACCCGCGCACCTACCGGCTGGCCCGGGTCCGGTCCCTCGAGGTGCTCGGCGAGGCCGCGGTGGTGCCGCCGGGCGCCCGGCTGACGGTGGTGTGGGACGAGCTCCGCAGCGGCTTCGAGGCGAGACCGGGCCCGCCCGTCGAGGCGGTGCTACGGCTGCGTCCGGCGTCACCGACCGAGGAGGAGGAGCTGCGCGGCGCGCTGCAGACGATGGCGGTCGCCGGCGGTGACCTGCGGGTGGCCGACCGGGGCGACGGGTGGGTCGACGTGGCCGGTCGGTTCCGCCTCGCCCGCTCGCTGGTCGGCCTCTCGCTGGCCTCCGCCGGTGCTGTCGAGATCCTCGAGCCCGCGTCGTTGCGCGCCCGGGCGCGGGAGGCGGCCGTGGCGTCGTTGGGTCTGTTGGACCCATCGGAGGCGATCACTGTCTCTCAGAGACAGTGATCGCCTCCGACGACGTCAGCGGCGCCAGAGGTCGACGCGGATCTCCCGCAGGCGCTCGCTGAACAGCCCGTCCGCACCGGCGGCCTCGTGCAGCCGCGCCCGGAGGTCGCGGTCGAAGGCCGCCAGCCGGTCCCCGAAGAGGTGGGGTGCGGCGTACGACAGCGAGAACACGCTGGAGGCGACCTCGTCGACGGTGCGGACGACCACCCGGCCCGGGACCTCGAAGCCGGTGGGGCCGTCGAAGCCGGCCGCCCGGTAGAGCACGGCCTCCTCGGCGCCGCGCTCGGCCTCGGGCGAGGGCCGGTCGCGGGTGCCCCGGCCCGCCCGCGGCCGGGGTCCGAGGTACCGGGCGACCAGCCGGTCGACCTCGTCGCGGGGCGGTCGGGGGTGGGGGAGCGGGGCGTCGGCGTCGCGCACCCCCTCGTGCGTGGTGGCGTGGACGTGGGCGAGCGTCCCTCCCGGGCGCAGGGCGTCATGGGCGAGGGCGGCCACCTCGTCGCGGCGCATCCAGTGGAACGACTGCGCGAGAGTCACCACGTCGAGGACGCCGAGGTCGGACCCCAGGTCCTCGGCCCGTCGGTGGACCCAGGCGACGTTCTCGACGCCTGCGGCTCGCGCGGCGGCGCGGCCTGCGGTGAGCATGTCGGCGTCGGCGTCCAGGCCGACGGCCTCGGCGAACAGCGGGGCGAGGAGCAGGGTCAAGGACCCGGGTCCGCAGCCGAGGTCGAGCAGTCGCCCGGTCCCGTCGAGCCCCAGCTCGTCGGCGAGGCGGTCGGCCAGCTCACGCGGGTACGGCGTCCGTCCACGGACGTAGTGGGCGGCGGCGCCGGCGTACAGCGACGGGTCCCAGCGCCAGCTCTCGCCGGCGCCGGGACCCGTCACCCCTGCAGTATCGGTGGTGCGAGGCGGCGACTCAGTCGTCGTCGCCGTCGTTGTCGGTCTCGGTGCCGACGACGTCGCCGGTGGCGGCGTCGACGAGCACGGTCTGGGCGTCGTCGTTCGTGCCGTCGCCGAAGTCGATGTCCCAGGTGAGGGTGCCGTTGTCGTCGTCGAGGCTGGCGCCGGTGACGTCGAGGTCAGGAAACTCGCCGCGGGCGGTCTCGATGGCGTCGATGTAGACGACCTGGGCCTCGAGGAGGCGCTGGCGCTCGGCCTGGTCGTCCGCGTCGTTGTCGTCGTTGTCGGAGACGGGGCCGCGGGTGACGGTGCTGCCGTCGGCGGAGACGTCGACGTCGTTCTCGGTGCCGTCCTCGCTGAGCAGGGTGACGTCCCAGTCGCCCGAGTCGTCGATGTCGATCGAGGTGAGCGTCGAGCCGGCGACCTCGCCGAGGGCGGTCTGCGCCGCGGCCTCGATGTCGCCGGCGGCCGCACCGCCGCCGTTGCCGTTGCCGGAGCCCTGCGACTGCTGCGAGCCGGCGTCGTCGGAGGTGGCGCCGTCGGGGGACTGGGTGACGGTCTCGGTGACGACCTCGCTCGGCTGGTCGTCGGCGTCGGTGTCGTCGGACCCGCAGGCCACGAGCGCGACGGCGAGGGGCGCGACGGCGAGGGCGGCGAGACGGTGACGGAACGGGCGGCGGGACATGGGGATCTCCTCCTGGGACTCGGTGACGAGTCGGTCGTGTGGGTCGAGCGTGGCTCCAGCGTGAGGGTCGGCCCGCTAAATCGACGCGAAACGAACCTCAAGGTGCCCTTAACGTTCGCCGCATGACCGGCGACCTGCTCCTGATCACCGGCCCACCGGCCGTCGGGAAGATGACCGTGGGCCGGGCGGTGGCAGCGCGCAGCGACTACCGGCTCTTCCACAACCACCACACCATCGAGCCTCTGCTGGAGGTGTTCGGCCACGGCACCCGCGCGTTCGACGTCCTCAACGAGGAGTTCCGCCTGCGGGTGGTGCAGGAGGCGGCCGCGGACCGGCTGTCGCTGGTCTTCACCTTCGCCTGGTGGGTCGACCAGCCCGAGGACGTCGCGGCGGTGCGGCGCTACATCGGGCCGTACGTCGACGCCGGGCTCACCATCCGCTGCGTCGAGCTGTACGCCGACCTCACGACGCGGCTTGCCCGGAACGTCGGGGCCGACCGGATCGCGGCCAAGCCGTCGAAGGCCGACCTGGCCTGGTCCGACGCGCACGTGCGCGAGCTGGACGCCCGCAGCCGCATGAACACCGACCCCGACCGGCCGTCCGCCGCGGACGACCTGCTGCGCCACCTGCCCCACCTGCGCCTCGACACCGAGGGCCGCACCGCGGACGACGTCGCCACCGAGGTGCTGGACTGGGTGGGTGCCTGACTCCCCGCGCCCGCCGGACCGGCCGCGCTTCGTCCTCCACGACGACCGCGTGCCCCAGCCGCACCACGACCTGCGGCTCGAGGAGGACGGCGTGCTGCGGTCGTGGGCGCTGCCGAAGGGCCCGCCGACCGACCCGCGGCAGGACCGGCTGGCGGTGGCGGTCGACGACCACGACCTCGACCACGCGACGTACACCGACGCCGACAAGTCCATCGCGGACGACGGGTGGTGGGAGCTGGAGCGCCGCGACGAGCGCCGGTTCGTGTTCCGGCTGCACGGGCGCCACGGCGCCACCCGCCTCGCGCTGATCCGCACCGGCGGCACGCAGTGGCTGCTGCACCGGGTCAAGGACCAGGGCCCGGACGCGGGCTGAGCCGAATCCGGTTCGCGGCACCCCGCCCGGCCGCCGTACGATCGCACCACAGGCGCTCGAGCCGTCATCAGCGGCGAGCCTCCGGAAGAACAGCCCCTCCGACGCCGCGGCGGGGCCCAGTAGACCCGGACGGGTAGGCCCGTCACAGCCGTCATGGAGTGGTCCCGGCGACGGGGCAACCGAGGTGGTACCGCGGCTCCCCGCACCGGGTGGTCGTCCTCGACCGGAGCGACGACCCGCGAGGAGAACCACCCATGGCAGGCGAGACCTACCCCAAGGTCACCACCGACCCGTCCGGCGCCGTCCCGCCGAGCCCGCGCTTCCCCGACATCGAGAAGCGGGTCCTCGACTACTGGGACGCCGACGACACCTTCCGCGCCAGCGTCGAGCAGCGCGAGGCGGGGGAGAAGGGTGACAACGAGTACGTCTTCTACGACGGCCCGCCCTTCGCGAACGGCCTGCCGCACTACGGCCACCTGCTCACCGGCTACGTCAAGGACCTCGTCCCGCGCTACCAGACCATGCGCGGACGCCGGGTCGAGCGCCGCTTCGGCTGGGACACCCACGGCCTGCCCGCCGAGCTCGAGGCCATGCGCCTCAACGGCATCAAGACCACCGACGAGATCCTCGAGCTGGGCGTCGAGAAGTTCAACGAGGCCTGCCGCGCCTCGGTGATGAAGTACACCGGCGAGTGGCGCGACTACGTCACCCGCCAGGCGCGCTGGGTCGACTTCGACCACGACTACCGGACCATGAACGCCGACTACATGGAGTCGGTGATCTGGGCCTTCAAGCAGCTCTTCGACAAGGGCTGGGTCTACGAGGGCTTCCGCGTCCTGCCGTACTGCTGGAAGGACGAGACCCCGCTCTCGAACCACGAGCTGCGGATGGACGAGGACACCTACCGCAACCGCCAGGACCCCGCCGTCACCGTCGGCGTCCCCCTCACCTCCGGGCCGTACGCCGGCGTCAAGGCGCTGGTCTGGACGACGACGCCGTGGACCCTGCCCTCCAACCTCGCGATCATGGTCGGCGAGGACATCGACTACGTCGTGGTCCAGCAGCCCGCCAAGGACGGCGAGGACGGCGAGCGCTTCCTGCTCGCGGAGCCCCGTCTCGGCGCCTACGCCCGCGAGCTCGGCGACGCCGAGGTCGTCGCGCGGGTGCGCGGCGCGGACCTCGTCGACACGACGTACGACCCGCCGTTCACCTACTACGCCGGCCACGAGCGGGCGTTCCGGATGGTCGCGGCCGAGTTCGTCACCACCACCGACGGCACCGGGCTGGTGCACACCGCGGGCGCCTTCGGTGAGGACGACAAGGTCGTCACCGACCGCGAGGGCATCGAGGCCGTCATGCCCGTCGGCAAGGACGGCCGCTTCACTGCGCCGGTCGACGACTACGCCGGCATGCAGGTCTTCGACGCCAACCCGCACATCATCGACGACCTGCGGGCCCGGACCGGGTCGGTCGGCGCCGGCACGGTGCTGCTGCGCCGCGAGACCTACGACCACTCCTACCCGCACTGCTGGCGCTGCCGCGAGCCCCTGATCTACAAGGGCGTCTCGTCCTGGTTCGTCCAGGTCACGGCCTTCAAGGAGCGGATGGCCGAGCTCAACCAGCAGATCGCCTGGGTGCCGGGCCACATCCGCGACGGCCAGTTCGGCCGCTGGATCGAGAACGCGCGCGACTGGTCGATCACCCGCAACCGCTTCTGGGGCAGCCCGGTGCCGGTGTGGAAGAGCGACGACCCGGCGTACCCGCGCCTGGACGTGTACGGCTCGTTCGCCGAGCTGGAGCGCGACTTCGGCGACCTGCCGCGCGACAGGGACGGCAACCCCGACCTGCACCGGCCGTTCGTCGACGAGCTGACGCGCCCGAACCCGGACGACCCGCGGTCGGAGGAGGAGGGGCGCTCCACGATGCGCCGGGTCAGCGACGTCCTCGACGTCTGGTTCGACTCGGGGTCGATGAGCTTCGCGCAGGTGCACTACCCGTTCGAGTCGGCCGACTGGTTCGACGACCACTTCCCGGCCGACTTCATCGTCGAGTACATCGGGCAGACCCGCGGCTGGTTCTACACGCTGCACGTCCTCGCCACCGGCGTCTTCGACCGGCCGGCGTTCGAGACCTGCCTGTCCCACGGCATCGTGCTGGGCTCCGACGGCGCGAAGATGAGCAAGTCGCTGCGCAACTACCCCGACGTCAGCGAGGTCTTCGACCGCGACGGCGCCGACGCGATGCGCTGGTTCCTCATGTCGAGCCCGATCCTGCGCGGCGGCAACCTCGTCGTCACCGAGCAGGGCATCCGTGACGCCGTGCGCCACACGATGATCCCGCTGTGGAACGCGTGGTACTTCCTCGCGCTGTACGCCGGCGCCGCCGGCCCGACCGGGTACGCCGGGCGCACCCGCGCGGACTCCACGCACCCGATGGACCGCTACCTGCTCGCCAAGACCCGTGAGTACGTCGAGCGGACCACCGAGCAGATGGACGCCTACGACGTCGCGGGCGCCTGCGAGACCACGCGGGGCTTCGTGGACGTGCTGACGAACTGGTACATCCGCCGCTCCCGCTCGCGGTTCTGGGCGACGGACTTCTCGACGTCGGACACGACGGCGACCGAGCCGTTCGACACCCTGCACACGGTGCTGGAGACGGTCTGCCGGGTCGTGGCTCCGCTGCTGCCGCTCACCGCCGAGGAGATCTGGCGCGGCCTCACCGGCGGCCGCTCGGTCCACCTCACGGACTGGCCGGACGCCGACGAGCTGCCCGCCGACCCCGAGCTGGTGGCGGCCATGGACGCCGTGCGCGACGTGTGCTCGGCCGGCTCCGCGCTGCGCAAGGCCGCCGGCCTGCGGACCCGCCTGCCGCTGTCCTCGCTCACCGTCGTGGTCCCGGACCCGAAGGCCCTCGAGCCGTTCACCGGCGTCGTCGCCGACGAGCTCAACCTGCGCGAGGTGCGCCTGCTGGGGCTCGACGAGCCCGAGGCGGCGTCGTACGGCGTGGCGCAGCGGCTCACCGTGAACGCACGCGCCGCCGGTCCGCGCCTCGGCAAGGACGTCCAGGCCGCGATCAAGGGCTCCAAGTCCGGCGACTGGTCCGTGGGCGAGGACGGCACCGTGACCGCGGGCGGGCTCGCGCTCGTCGAGGGCGAGTACTCCCTCGACACCGTGGCCGACGGCGCCGGCGAGGACACCGCGACCGGCGTCCTGCCCGGCGGCGGGTTCGTCGCCCTGGACACCCGGGTCACCCCGGACCTCGCCACCGAGGGCCTCGCCCGCGACCTGGTCCGTGCCGTCCAGCAGGCCCGCCGCGACGCGGGCCTCGAGGTGTCCGACCGCATCGAGCTCACGGTGTCCGGCACGCCCGGCGTCGTCGGCGCGGTCGCCGCCCACGAGGCCCTGGTCGCGGAGGAGACGCTGGCGGTGAGCGTGATCGTCGTGGAGCAGCCGGGCACGGGGGCCACCGAGGTGGCGCTCGCGGACGGCGAGACCGCGACCGTCGCGGTACGGCGCCGCTGACCGTGCGGGCCCTGCTGGGCGCCTGCCACCCCGCGCCGACGGTCGCGGTCACCCTGCTCTCCGGCCTCCTGGCCGTCGGAGCGGGGCTCGACACCGCGACCGTCGTGCTGGTGGTGGTCACGGTCCTGGCGGGGCAGCTGTCGATCGGCTGGTCCAACGACCTGCTCGACGCGGCGCGGGACCGCCAGGTCGGGCGCTCCGACAAGCCGGTCGCGCGCGGCGAGCTGTCGGAACCGACCCTGCGGACGGCGACCGGCGTCTCCCTGCTGGCCGCGGTGGCGCTGCCCGCCGTCGTCGGGTTCGTCGCCGGGCCGGGCGCCGCGGTGACCGGCCTGCTGGTCGTCGCCGGGGGCTGGGCGTACAACCTCGGGCTCAAGGCGACAGCGCTCTCGTGGGTCCCGTACGCCGTCGCGTTCGGGGCGCTGCCGGCGTTCGTCCTGCTGACGGGGGAGCTCGCCGTCCCCGCCTGGGTGCCGCTGGCGGGCGCGCTGCTCGGGGTCGGCGCGCACGTGCTGAACGTCGTGCCCGACCTCGCCGACGACGCCGCCACCGGGGTGCGCGGGATGCCCCACCGGCTCGCGGACACCTACGGCGTCCGATGGGTCGCGCCCGTCGGGGCACTGCTCCTCGTGATCGCCTCCGCCGTCCTCGCCCTCGGCGCCCCCGTCACGGGGGTGCTCCTGGGCGGACTCGTCGTGGCCGTCGGCGGTCTCGCGGCGACCACCGTCATGACCCGCGGACGCAGCGCCTTCCTGGCCGCGATGGGCATCGCCCTGGTGGACGTCGTCCTGCTCGTGGTGGCACAGGGCAGGGTGGGGGCATGAGCTGGGACCTGGTCGTCGTCGGCGCCGGACCCGCCGGCAGCGCGGCGGCACTCGGCGCGCTGTCCGCGGAACCGGGCCTGCGGGTCCTGCTGCTGGACCGGGCGGACTTCCCCCGCGACAAGGTCTGCGGCGACGGCATCGCCCCGCACGTCTTCGAGGCCCTCGCCGGGGCCGGCGTCACGGGCGTCGCCGACGGGTGGACGCCGATGCGCCGCCTCGAGCTCGCGCTCGGCGACGCCAGCGTCGCCCGGCCCCTGGCCCGGCCGGTGTGGGTGATCCCGCGCGAGGTCTTCGACGCCCGCCTCGTCGAGCGCGCGGTCGCCGCCGGCGCCACGCTGCGGCGGACGAAGGTCGACGGGGTCGCGGTCGACGGCGCCGGGGTCGACCTCGCCGGTGAGCGCGCCGAGGTCGTGGTCGGCGCCGACGGCGCCCACTCGGTGGTGCGCCGCGCGCTGGCCGGCGACCGACCGCAGCGCCGCGCACTGGCGCTGCGCGGCTACGTGCCGACGCGGCCGCAGTGGGAGGGCGCCCAGGTCATCCGGTACGGCGAGCGCCGCCAGCCGTCCTACGCCTGGGCCTTCGACCGCGGCGACGGGCTGACCAACGTCGGGTACGGCGAGCTGCTGGGCACCGAGCGCGGCGGCCCTCCCACACGGGCGGTGATGACGGAGGAGCTTGAGCGGCTGCTGCCCGGCGCCAGCGAGGACGGCGTCCCGGGGTCGTGGAAGGCGCACCACCTGCCGCTGTCGGGGTGGCGCTGGCGCCAGCCCGACGGGCGGGTCCTGCTCGCCGGCGACGCCTCCGGTCTGGTCAACCCCATGACCGGCGAGGGCATCTACTACGCCGTCGCCACCGGCCTCGCCGCCGGGCGTGCGGCCGTGACCGCGCTGCGCGAGGGTGACGCCGGCGCCGCCGGGGCGGCGTACCGTCGCGACGTACGACGGCTGCTCGGGACCCACCTCAAGCACACGGCCACCGCGGCGCGGCTGTCCGGGGTACCGCGGGTCGTGGTCGCCGGGATCGAGGCGGCCCGGCGCGACCCGCACGCGTTCGACGACCTCGTCGAGCTCGGGCTCGGACGCGGACGCATCACCACTCGGCTCGCGGGCGGACTGCTCACGGGCCTGGCGAACAGGAGCAGGCCATGACCGCAGCCGTCCAGCCCACCGGGCCGAGCGTGCTCGCCGTCCGCGGCGCGCTCCCGGAGCACCGCTACGACCAGCAGACGATCACCGACGCGTTCGTCGACGTCATCGTGGCCCCGGAGGCCACCGTCGACGCCCGGCTGCTCCGCCGCTTCCACACGAACGCCGGGGTCGCCCACCGCCACCTCGCCGTCCCGCTCGAGACGTACGCCGGGCTCCAGGACTTCGGACAGGCGAACGACCTGTTCATCACCCACGCGGTGCGGCTCGGCGCCCAGGCGCTGCAGGACGCGCTGAAGGCCGCCGACCTGACCCCGTCCGACGTCGACCTCATCGTCACCACGACCGTCACCGGGCTCGCGATCCCGTCGCTGGACGCCCGGATCGCGGCCGTGGTCGGTCTGCGTCCCGACGTCCGCCGGGTGCCGCTCGTCGGTCTGGGGTGCGTCGCGGGCGCCGCCGGGGTGGCCCGGGTGGCCGACCACCTCGTCGGCCACCCCGACCACGTCGCCGTCCTCGTCTCCGTCGAGCTGTGCTCGCTGACGGTCCAGCGCGACGACACCAGCGTCCCGAACCTGGTGGCCAGCGGCCTGTTCGGTGACGGCGCCGCCGCCGTCGTCATGGGTGGCACGCACCGCTCCGGGCCGTCCGCGCCGCAGGTGGTCGACTCCCGCAGCCGGCTCTACCCCGACTCCGAGCGCACGATGGGCTTCGACGTCGCCGCGACCGGCCTGCGGATCGTGCTGGGTGCGGACGTCCCCGACCTGGTCGAGGCGTACGTCGGGGACGACGTCGACGCCTTCCTCGCCGACCACGGGCTGGCACGGGGCGACATCGGCTGGTGGGTGTGCCACCCCGGCGGTCCGAAGGTCATCGACGCGCTGCAGTCCGCGCTCGGGCTGGAGCCGTGGGACGTCCAGCTCACCCGCGACTCGCTCGCCGAGATCGGCAACCTGTCGTCCGCCTCGGTCCTGCACGTCCTCGCGGACACCCTGCGCGACCGCCCGCCGGCGCCCGGGTCCTGGGGCGTGCTGATGGCGATGGGCCCGGGCTTCTGCTCCGAGCTGGTGCTGCTGCGGGCAGGTGACGCCGCGTGACGCTCGCCGTCGGCTTCACCGTCCTCGTCCTGCTCGTCGGCCTCGAGCGGGTCGCCGAGCTCGTCGTGAGCAAGCGCAACGCCGCCTGGGCGTTCTCCCGCGGCGGCGTCGAGTCCGGGCAGGGCCACTACCCGGTGATGGTGCTCCTGCACACCGGCTTCCTCGTCGGCGCGCTCGTCGAGGTGTGGGTGCGCCGCCCCGAGCCGCCGGGCCTGCTCGTCTGGACGATGCTCGCCCTCGTCCTGGCCGCCCAGGCGCTGCGCTGGTGGTGCATCACCACGCTGGGGAAGCAGTGGAACACCCGCGTCATCGTCGTCCCCGGCGGCGGGCTCGTCTCCGGTGGCCCGTACCGGTTCTTCTCCCACCCCAACTACGTGGCCGTCGTCGTCGAGGGCCTCGCGCTGCCGCTGGTGGGCGGGGCCTGGATCACCGCGCTGCTCTTCACCGTCCTCAACGCCGCCCTGCTGGCCGTGCGCCTACGGGTCGAGAACCAGGCGCTGGCCCGTGCGTGACCTGCTCGTCGCCGGCGGCGGTCCCGTCGGCCTCGCCACCGCCCTCCACGCCGCCCGCGCCGGCCTCGACGTCGAGGTCCGCGAGCCCCGCGGTGGGGTCGTCGACAAGGCCTGCGGCGAGGGCCTCATGCCCGGTGCCGTCGCCGCCCTGGCCGCGCTGGGCGTCGACCCGCCCGGCGTCGACCTGCACGGCATCCGGTACGTCGACGGCGGCCGCGCGGGCGTCGAGGCCCGCGCGGACTTCCGCGCCGGGCCCGGCCGCGGCGTCCGCCGTACGACGCTCCACGCGGCCCTGCGCGAGGCCGTCACCGCCGCCGGGATCCCCGTCTGCGACCGGCGGGTGCGCAGCATCGAGCAGACCGACGGGCACGTCGTGGTCGACGGCGAGCCCGCCCGCTACCTCGTCGGCGCCGACGGCCTGCACTCGTCCGTCCGCCGCCTGGTCGGCCTGGAGGGGACGCGGGGGCGGGACCCCAAGCGGTACGGCCAGCGCCTCCACCTCGCCACCGCACCGTGGAGCAGCCACGTCGAGGTGCACTGGAGCGACGTCGGCGAGGCGTACGTGACCCCCGTGGCCCCCGACCTCGTCGGCCTCGCGGTGCTGACCGCCGACCGCCGTCCCCTGGCCGACCTGCTGCGCTCCTTCCCGGCGCTGGCGGCCCGCGTCGCCGGCGCCGAGCCCGGACCCGTCCGGGGTGCCGGCCCCCTGCGCCAGCGCACCCGCGCCCGCGTCGCCGGACGGGTGCTGCTCGTCGGTGACGCCGCCGGGTACGTCGACGCCCTCACCGGTGAGGGCCTCGCGCTGGGTCTGGCGCAGGCGCAGGCCGCCGTGACCGCGGTCGCCGCCGACGACCCCGCCGGCTACGATCGGACCTGGCGACGCCTGACCTGGCGGCACGACCTGCTCACGGCCGGCCTGCTCACCGCCACCCGCGCCTCCCCGGTCCGGTCCCGGATCGTCCCGGCCGCGCGCCGCCTGCCTTGGGCGTTCGACTGGGCCGTCGACCAGCTGGCGAGGCCGGCATGAGCGCGCCGGGCCAGGAGCTCGTGGTGCTGCTCGACGAGGCCGGCGAGGCGGTCGGGACGACGGCCAAGTCCGGCGTCCACCACGCCGACACACCGCTCCACCTCGCCTTCTCCTGCTACGTCTTCGACGACGAGGGCCGCGTGCTGGTCACGCAGCGCGCGCTGCACAAGCCGACGTGGCCGGGGGAGTGGACCAACAGCTTCTGCGGCCACCCCGGGCCGGGCGAGACCCCGGCGGACGCCGTACGCCGTCGGGCGCCGCAGGAGATCGGCGTCGGCGTGAGTGACGTCCGGCTCGCGCTGCCGGCGTTCCGCTACCGCGCGGTGATGGCCAACGGTGTCGTCGAGAACGAGATGTGCCCCGTCTACACCGCCGTGGCCACCGGCCCCGTGGTCCCCGACCCCGCCGAGGTCGAGCAGGCCGTCTGGGAGCCCTGGGCGGAGTTCCGCCGCGGGGTCCTCGACGGCACCCGCGCGATCAGCCCGTGGTGCCGCGACCAGGTCGCGCAGCTGCCCGAGGACCCCCGCTCCGCCCCCGCCGCCGACCCCGCCGTGCTCCCGCCGGCGGCCCGCCACCCCCGATCCCACCAGGAGACCCCGTGACCACCACGGTGCAGCTGTCCGTCAACGGCCAGGACCGAGGCGCCGCCCGCGGCGCCACCTTCGAGCGCCTCAACCCGGTGACCGGCGAGGTCGCGACCCGCGCGGCCGCCGCCGGCGTCGAGGACGCCGTCCACGCCGTCGAGGCGGCGGCCGCCGCGTTCCCCGCCTGGGCCGCCACCGGCCCGGCCGAGCGTCGCGCTCTGCTCACCGCCGCCGCCGCGGAGCTCGAGGCACGGGTCGAGGACTTCGTCGACGCCACCGTCACCGAGACCGGGTCGCCCGGGCACTGGGCCCACTTCAACGTCGGTCTCGCCGCCGGGATGCTCCGCGAGGCCGCCGCCCTCACCACGCAGGTGCGGGGCGAGACCGTCCCGTCGAACGTGCCGGGCAGCCTCGCGATGGCGATCCGGCAGCCCGCGGGCGTCGTCCTCGGCATGGCGCCGTGGAACGCGCCGGTGATCCTCGGGGTCCGCTCGCTGGCGACGCCGCTCGCCGTGGGCAACACCGTCGTGTTCAAGGCCAGCGAGAAGTGCCCCCGGATCCACCGCCTCATCGTCGACGCCCTGCTCGCCGCAGGCATCCCGGACGGGGTGGTGAACTTCGTCAGCCACGCCCCGGAGCACGCCGCCGAGGTCGTCGAGGCGATGATCGCCCACCCCGCCGTGCGCCGCGTGAACTTCACCGGCTCCACCCCGGTCGGACGCATCATCGGCCGCCTCTGCGGCGAGCACCTCACCCCGAGCGTCCTGGAGCTCGGCGGCAAGGCCCCTCTGGTCGTCCTCGACGACGCCGACGTGGACGCCGCGGTGTCCGCCGCCGCGTTCGGCGCCTTCGCCAACTCCGGCCAGATCTGCATGTCGACCGAGCGGATCATCGTCGACGAGGCGATCGCCGACGAGTTCGTCGAGAAGCTCGCCGCCAAGGCGTCTTCGCTGTCCACCGGCGACCCGACCGGTCACGTCGTCCTCGGCTCCGTCGTGGACTCCTCGACGGTGGAGCGCTGCAACGCCCTCATCGACGACGCCCTCGCGAAGGGGGCCTCCCTCGCGACCGGGGGCAAGGCCGACTCGACGCTGATGGAGCCGACCCTCGTCGTCGACGTCACCCCGGAGATGAAGATCTGGTCCGAGGAGTCCTTCGGCCCCGTGAAGTCTGTCCGTCGCGTCCGCGGGGTCGACGCCGCCGTCGAGGCCGCGAACGACACCGAGTACGGCCTGTCCGCCGCCGTCTTCGGCCGCGACGCCGCCCGTGCCCTCGAGGTCGCTCACCGCATCGACTCCGGCATCTGCCACGTCAACGGTCCGACGGTCCACGACGAGGCGCAGATGCCGTTCGGCGGGGTGAAGGCCTCCGGCTGGGGCCGCTTCGGCGGGCTGGCCGGCGTCCACGAGTTCACCGACCTGCGCTGGATCACCGTGCAGACCGGGGAGCGTCACTACCCGTTCTAAGCGGCACTGCTCGGGCGGCCGCGGGGACGCACGGATGGAGTGGCTTCGCAGCGCGCACAGCGCTGCAGAGCCACTCCATCCGTGGTCACGGGCTCGCCGCCCACCGCACGAGCTCCGCGGTGAGGGCCTCGGGGGCGTCGAGGTGGACGAGGTGGCCCGCGCCCTGGAGCACCGAGAGGGTCGCGTGCGGGACGAGGGACGCCAGGCGGTGCGCGCGGTCGACGGGGATCCACGTGTCCTCGGCGCCCCAGACCACGTGCACCGGCTCGGTGAGGGAGCCCAGGAGCGGCTCCACCTCGTCGGTGTGGGCCTCGTCGGCCTGGGCGATCTGGGCGTAGAACGCCGCCTGTCCCTCCTCGCCCGTCCAGGGGTCGACGAGCACGGCGAGGTCGGCGTCCCGGAGCCCGCGGTGGCTCGCGCCCCGCACGTACGCCTCGACGGCGCCGCGGTGGATCGTCGGCGGCAGCTGCCCGAACACCGCCGCGTGCTCCTTCACCAGCGTGAAGAACGGCGAGCCCCAGGGCCGCAGGGCGACGACGTCCACCAGGCCCAGCGCGGCGTACGACGCCCCGTGGATCAGGCGTGCCCGCAGCGCGACGGCCCCGCCGATGTCGTGGGCCACGACGAGCGGCCGCTCGAGGCCCCATTCGCCGAGCAGGTGCGCGAACAGCTGGCCCTGGGTCGCCAGGTCGACCGCGTGCGCCGGGTCCTTCGACGAGGCGCCGTACCCGGGCATGTCCCACAGGTGCACCGCGAACCGCGCCGACAGGGCCTCGGCCACCGGCCGCCACAGGGCCGAGGACCACGGCGTGCCGTGCAGCAGCACCAGCGGCGGGCCCGACCCCAGGCGGTCCCAGGCGACGGTACGGCCGCGCCAGGTCGTCGTCCGGCGGAGCGGGGTGTCAGTCAGCACAGCGGCCTCAGATCGAGAAGGTGACCCCGGTGAGTTCCTCGGACGCCGCCCACAGGAGGTCCTGGGCCTGCGGGTCGTGGGAGCGGCCGGTCGAGGCCACCCAGACGGGGAGCCCGACGGCCTCGCCGGGGCCGGCGGGGCCGAAGTAGTCGCTGCCCGCGGCGGCGGGGTCCGTGGCGGCCCGGAGGGTGCCGAGCGCGCCCACCGCCGCCGAGTTCTGCAGCCGCGAGGCCAGCGAGGCGCCGAGGCGCAGCGGGCCCGGCAGGTTGCGCACCAGCTCGGTGGCCGCGATCCCAGGGTGCGCCGCCAGCGCGGACGCGGGGGAGCCGGCGTCGCGCAGCCGTCGGTCCAGGCGGTAGGTGAAGAGCAGGTTGGCGAGCTTCGAGCGGCCGTACGCCGCCACCCGCTCGTAGCCCCGGGTGAACTGCAGGTCGTCGAAGTCGATCCGCGACCGGATCTTGTGGGCCACGCTGCTCACCGACACGACCCGGCCCGCCGGGGCGGCCAGCACCCGGTCCATCAGCAGCCCCGTCAGGGCGAAGTGACCGAGGTGGTTGGTGCCCATCTGCATCTCGAAGCCGTCGGCGGTCTCCTTGCGCGGGTTGACGTACATGACGCCCGCGTTGTTGATCAGCAGGTCGATGCGCTCGTAGCGGTCGGCCAGCGCGGACGCCGCCGCGCGCACCGAGTCGAGCGAGGACAGGTCGAGCTCCTGCACCCGCAGGTCGGCGCCCGGGACCTCGGCGTGGATGTCGGCCATCGCCTCGGCGCCCTTCGCGTGGTCGCGGCAGGCCAGCTCGACGGTCGCCCCGGCGCGGGCGAGCTCGCGGGCGGTCTCACGGCCCAGCCCGGTGTTGGCGCCGGTCACGACCGCGACCCTCCCCTCCTGGCTCGGGATGTCGCGGGCGGTCCAGGGCTCGGAGGTGAAGGCAGGCATGCGTCCACGGTAGAGACTGCTTGACTGCGGCCATGACCGGATCCGCACGCTGGAAGGACCTCTGCCTGGACGCCGAGGACCCGGCGACGCTCGGCCCGTTCTGGGCCGCCGTGCTGGGGCTCGGCGGGGAGACCTCGACCGGCACCCACTCCCTGGAGGGCAGGCACGACGCCCAGCGCGTGTGGGTCAACCTCGTCGACCGTCCCCAGCGGGTCAAGAACCGCGTGCACCTCGACGTCCACGCCGTCTCGATCGCCGACCTCGAGGGGACGGGGGCGACGGTCCTGGCCGACTCCGACGACACCGGCCTCGACTGGACCGTCCTGGCCGACCCCGAGGGCGGCGAGTTCTGCGCCTTCGTCAGCCGCAGGGACCCCCGCCGAGGTCTGTACGCCGTCGTCGTCGACAGCGTTGACCCGGAGGCGCAGGCGCGGTGGTGGGCCCACGTGCTCGGTGCGGAGGTCGACGCGTCCCATGCCCCGGAGGCGTGGACGGTGCCGCAGCCGGACCCCGCGCCGCCGTTGGTCTTCGTCGGGGTCCCCGAGCCCCGGGTGGGCCCGAACCGGGTCCACGTCGACCTCCTCGGCGACGCCGACGCGCTGCTGGGGGCGGGCGCGACCCCCCTCTGGGACACCGAGGGGTGGCGCGTCCTCGCCGACCCGGAGGGCAACGAGCTCTGCGTCTTCGCCGACCGCTGAGCACGGCTGGTTGACTACCCGCGTGCCCACGCTCGACCTGACGACCGACGTCGTGACCCTCACCCGCCACCTGGTCGACATCGAGTCGGTCAGCCACGACGAGCAGAGCATCGCCGACGCCGTCGAGGCCGCGCTGTCCGCGCTGCCGCACCTGAGCGTCGTACGCCGGGGCAACACGGTCGTCGCCCGCACCGACCTCGGTCGCGCCGAGCGGGTGGTGCTCGCCGGGCACCTCGACACGGTGCCGCTGAACCACAACCTGCCCTCGCGCCTCGACGAGGAGACCGGGATCCTCCACGGCCTCGGCACCTGCGACATGAAGGGCGGCGACGCGGTCATCCTGAAGCTCGCCCACGCCCTCACCGAGCCCGTCCGCGACGTCACGTACGTGCTGTACGAGGCGGAGGAGGTCGAGGACGTCCACAACGGTCTCGGCAAGCTCGCCGCCAGCGACCCGGACCTGCTGAGAGCCGACTTCGCGATCCTCATGGAGCCCAGCAACGCCGGCGTCGAGGCCGGCTGCCAGGGCACCCTCCGCGTCGACGTCACCACCCGCGGCGAGCGCGCCCACTCCGCCCGTGCCTGGCGCGGCGTCAACGCGATCCACGGCGCCGCTGACGTCCTCGCCCGGCTGCAGGCGTACGAGCCCCGCCGGCCCGAGATCGACGGTCTCACCTACGTCGAGGGGCTCAACGCCGTCCGGATCCGCGGCGGCGTGGCGGGCAACGTGATCCCCGACGAGTGCGTGGTCGAGGTCAACTTCCGCTTCGCCCCCGACCGCAGCACGGACGACGCCGAGGCCTTCGTGCGTGCCTTCTTCGACGGCTACGAGGTCACCCTCACCGACCTCGCCCCGGCCGCGCTGCCCGGCCTCTCGCGGCCCGCGGCCGCGGCCTTCGTCGAGGCGACCGGCGGGAGGGTCGGCCCGAAGTTCGGCTGGACCGACGTGGCCCGCTTCAGCGCACTCGGCGTGCCCGCGGTGAACTACGGACCGGGCGACCCGATGTACGCCCACACCCAGGCCGAGCAGGTGCCGGTCGCCGAGATCGAGAAGTGCGAGGAGGTCCTGACCACATGGCTGACCACGTGAGCAGCGAGGAGGGCCGGTCCGCCGGCCCCACGCCGCAGCGGCAACGGGGCGCCACTCGCCTGCGCGGCGGCCACGTCGACACCTCGACGACGGACCAGCGGCTGCTCGACTCCCGCGGCCCCACCGACTGGGTGCACACCGACCCGTGGCGCGTGCTGCGGATCCAGTCCGAGTTCGTGGAGGGCTTCGGCACGCTGGCCGGTCTCGGCTCGGCCGTCGCCGTGTTCGGCTCGGCGCGCACCCCGGCCGGGCACCCGCAGTACGACCTCGGCGAGCTGGTCGGACGACGCCTCGCCGAGGAGCAGTTCGCCGTCATCACCGGCGGCGGTCCGGGAGCGATGGAGGCCGCCAACAAGGGCGCCTGCGAGGCCGGCGGGACGTCGGTGGGCCTCGGGATCGAGCTGCCCTTCGAGCAGGGCCTCAACCCCTACGTCGACATCGGGATCGACTTCCGCTACTTCTTCGTCCGCAAGACCATGTTCGTGAAGTACTCGCAGGGCTTCATCGTGCTCCCCGGCGGCTTCGGCACGCTGGACGAGCTGTTCGAGGCCCTCACCCTGGTGCAGACCCGCAAGGTGACGTCGTTCCCGGTCGCACTGCTCGGCGTCGAGTACTGGGGCGGCCTGCTCGAGTGGCTGCGCAGCACGATGCTGGTCGACGGCAAGATCGCGGCCAAGGACCTGGCGATGATGACGCTGACCGACGACGTCGAGGAGGCCGTCGCCCTGATGGTGGCGAGCCGCCAGTCGTGAGCCGGACGTGACCTGGGTCTTCGCCATCCTCCTCGTGCTCGCGATGGGGGGCGTCGCCGCCGTCGCCGCCGGCCGGGGGAGCGGGCTGGCCGAGGACGACGAGCCGACCGCGCCGTCCCCCGCGGACGGGCCGTTGGACGCCGCGGGCCTGCGCGCGGTCCGCTTCCCGCTCGCGCTCCGGGGCTACCGGATGCGGGACGTCGACGCGCTGCTCGACCGTCTCGCGCAGCGCGAGGCCGCGCGGGAGGTCGAGGAACGGGAGCGCCGCTGCAGCGGCGACGAGCCCCCGGACCTCACCGCCCCCTGAAGGTCGGCTTCTCCTTCGCCAGGAACGAGTCGACCGCGGCCGTGTGGTCCTCGGTGGCGCCCGTGCGCGCCATCTGCGAGCCCTCGAACGCGAGGACGTCGGCCAGCTCGTGCGTCGCGGAGTAGGCCAGCGACGCCTTGATCGCGCCGTACGCGACGGTGGGCCCGGCCGCGAGGCGGCCGGCCAGCTCGCCGGCGGCCGACGCGAGCTCGTCCGCGGGGACGACGCGGGTCGCCAGCCCCAGCTTGAGGCACTCCTCGGCGCCGATCGTGCGCGGCATCAGGAGCAGCTCCATCGCGCGGGCGTGGCCGACGAGGCGGGGCAGGGTCAGGCTCGAGCCGGTGTCGCACGACAGCGCGATGCCGGAGAAAGCGAAGTTCATGCCGGCGGCGTCGGACAGGATGCGCAGGTCGCAGGCGAGCGCCAGGCTCGCGCCGGCACCGGCGGCCACGCCGTTGACCGCCGCGACCACCGGCTTCGGCATCGTCAGCAGCGAGGTCACCGTCGGGTTGTAGTGCTCGGCGACCGTGCTGCCCAGGACGTCGTCGCGTCCCTCGCGCAGGTGCTGCACGTGCTCTCTGAGGTCCTGGCCGACGCAGAACGCGCGCCCGGTGCCGGTCAGGACGACGCAGCGCACGGCGTCGTCCTCGGCGACCGAGGCCAGCGTGTCGCGCAGCAGCTCCTTCGTCGCGACGTCCAGGCCGTTCATCGCGTCGGGTCGGTTCAGCGTCACGGTCGCGACGCCGTCGGCGGTGGTCAGGACGACTTCGGGCTCGCTCACGGGCGTCAGTGTGCCCGATCACAGACCGTGGCGCGCGCACCGTGGGTGATGGGGGATACTGGGTGCAGCACGTTGGCGACCACCTTGGTGAGCACAGGAAGAGGTACGTGATGGCCGCGATGAAGCCACGGACCGGGGACGGCCCGCTGGAGGTCACGAAGGAGGGCCGCGGCATCGTCATGCGCGTTCCCCTGGAGGGCGGTGGCCGCCTCGTCGTGGAGCTGAACGCCGACGAGGCGGGGGCGCTGGGGAAGGCCCTCGACGGCGTCGTCGGCTGACCCGTGCCGCACCCGGACCCCCTCGTCCCACCCGTCCTCGACCTGCCGGGACTGCCCGAGCAGGCACCGCCGCCGGGCTTCGTGCTCGGCGCCGGTCCCGAGGACCCCGCCGACGTCCTCGCGGTGCCCGTCCTGGCCGCTGCGGGCGACGACGGCTCGGTGACGCTCGGACCGGGTGCGGACGCCGCGTTCGCCGCGCTCGGCCTCGACCCGTTCACCCTGCGGGACGTCGACCGCGCCACCGGCCGGGCCGGTGAGGTCGTCGCGCTGCCGCTGCTCGGCGGCGAGGAGCGCCCCGGGCTGCGGTCCGGCGCGACCCACCTGCTCCTGGTCGGGGTGGGCGACGGCTCCGCCCGCGACGTACGACGGGCCGGCGCGGCGCTGGCGAAGCGGTGCCGTGACCGCGACACCGTGGCCACCACCCTGGCCGCGGTGGACGACGAGGAGGCCCTCGAGGCGCTCGTCGTCGGCATGACCCTCGGCTCCTTCGGGCTGCACCTGCGCAGCGCGGGCCCGGCGTCGTCGCCGGTCGGACGGGTCGCGCTCGTCGGGGTGCCCGACGACCGGCCGCACCGCGAGCGGCTCGCTCGGGCCACGGCCCGCGCCGGCGCCGCCTGGACGGCCCGCGCGCTGGCCACCGTGCCCAGCAACGTCAAGGACCCCACCTGGATGGTCGGTCGCGCCGAGGCCGCCGCCGCCGCGGGCGACCGGCTGACGCTCACGGCGTGGGACGCGTCCGACCTCGAGCGTGAGGGCTTCGGCGGCGTCCTGGCCGTCGGTCGCGCCTCCGCGAGCGAGGCCCGCTTCGTGCGCCTGGACTACACCCCCCGCCGCGGCGGGCGCCGCGCGCCGCGGGTCGTGCTCGTCGGCAAGGGCATCACCTTCGACTCCGGCGGCCTGTCGCTCAAGCCCGCCGAGGGCATGGTGACGATGAAGCGGGACATGACGGGGGGCGGCGTCGTCATCGCCGTGCTCTCCGCCCTGGCCGCGCTCGACTGTCCCGTGCGGGTCACCGGCCTGGTGCCGCTGGCCGAGAACGCCGTCGCCGGCGACGCGCTGCGTCCCGGTGACGTCATCCGCCACCGCGGTGGCCGCACCACCGAGGTCACCAACACCGACGCCGAGGGCCGCCTCGTGCTGGCCGACGCGCTGGCGTACGCCGTCGAGGAGCTCTCCCCGGCCGCGCTGGTCGACGTGGCGACGCTGACCGGGGCGGCGAAGGTCGCCCTCGGGCAGCGCACCGGGGGGCTCTTCGCGGACGACGACGCCCTGGCCGCCGGCCTCCTCGCCTCCGGCACGGCGGTGGGGGAGCCGCTGTGGCGCCTGCCGCTCACCGCCGACTACGAGGCGAAGCTCGCCTCGCCCGTGGCCGACGCGGACAACGCGCCGGGCGGACCGGGCGCGACGACCGCGGCGCTGTTCCTGCAGCACTTCACCGGTGACGTGCCGTGGGCGCACCTCGACATCGCCTCGTCGGGCGACTCGCCGTCCGACTGGCACGAGTGGACCGTCGGACCCACGGGCTTCGGGGTCCGGCTGCTGCTCGACTGGCTCACCTCCGCCGACCCTCTGGCCGGCGTCGGCGACTAGTGCGGCGAGGGCGACGGGGCCGCTAGCCGCGCTTCTGCGCGAGCAGCAGCCCGTCGCCGACGGGCAGCAGCACGGGGAGCAGGTCCTCGTGCTCGGCGACCGTCGAGAGCAGGTCGCGGACGGCGACGGTCTCGCCGTCCTGCACCGAGGCGTCGGCGACCCGGTCGTGCCACAGGGAGTTGTCGAACGCCACCACGCCACCGGGCCGCAGCAGCCGCAGCGCCGCGGTGAGGTACTCGCCGTACTCGCGCTTGTCGCCGTCGCACAGCACCAGGTCGTAGGCGCCGTCCGTCAGCCGGGGCAGCACCTCCAGGGCCGCGCCGGGGATGGTCCGGGCCCGGTTGACCGGGTAGCCGGCGGCGGTGAAGGCCTGCCGGGCGAGCCGCTGGTGCTCGGCCTCGACGTCGACCGTCGTCAGGACGCCGTCCGCGCGCATCCCGCGGAGCAGCCAGATCCCGGAGACGCCGGTGCCCGTGCCGATCTCGACGACGGCCTTGGCGTCCATCGCGGCGGCCACGAAGCGCAGCGCCGCGCCGACGCCCTGGTGGACGGGGACGACCCCGACCTCGCGGGCGCGCTCACGGGCCGTGGCGAGGACCTCGTCCTCGCCGACGAAGGTCTCGGCGAAGACCCAGCTCGCGGTGCTCACGGGGCTCACAGACTCGGTGATGACGGCCTCCTCCGGGTAGGGACACGACCCTAGCGGCAGACGGGGGCCGCGAGGTTCAGGCTCCTCTCAGCGTGGGTGCCTAGCGTTGGGCCATGGACGACGCCCCCGTGACCCTCACCTGGGACGACGTCGTCGAGCAGCACTCCGCCCGGGTCTTCCGCCTCGCCTACCGGCTGACCGGCAACCGGGCCGACGCCGAGGACCTCACCCAGGAGGTCTTCGTGCGGGTGGGGCGCTCGCTGTCGACCTTCACCCCGGGCTCGATCGAGGGCTGGCTGCACCGGATCACCACCAACGTCTTCCTCGACCAGGCCCGCCGGCGCCAGCGGATCCGCTTCGACCCGCTGTCCGACGACCGCGCCGGGCGGCTCCCCGAGCAGCGGCCGGGCCCCGACGCGGCGTACGCCGACCGCACCTTCGACGACGACGTCGAGCAGGCCCTGGCCTCGCTCCCGCCCGAGTTCCGGGCGGCCGTCGTGCTCTGCGACGTCGAGGGGATGTCGTACGAGGAGATCGCCGACGTCCTCGGCGCGAAGCTCGGCACCGTGCGCTCACGGATCCACCGGGGCCGGGCGATGCTGCGTCGCGGGCTCGCGCACCGCCACCCCGGGGCTGGGCGCCGGAGATACGGTGGCCCTGTGACTCCCGCGCCGCGCACCGACGACCGCGCTGACCAGCGGGGGCCCGCCCAGGCGGGTCGCCCGTGATCGGGCACCTCGGTCCCCACGTCAGCGCACTCCTCGACGGCCAGCTGGACCCGGTCGCCGAGGAGCGTGCCTGGGCCCACGTCGCGGGCTGCCCCACCTGCCACGCCGAGGTCGGGCGCCAGGGGTGGGTGAAGCACCGCCTGGCCTGCCTGTCGGGTGGCGTGCCGCCCGAGATCGGCGACCTCAAGACCGCCCTGCTCGCCGCCGGCCCCCCGCCCACGGGGGAGGAGCTGCTGGCCGCAGGCCACCTCGGCCACGTCGGTCCGGTCGGCCGGGCCCGGCCCCGCGGGCTGGGTGTGGGGCTCACGGCGCTGGGCACCGGTGCGGCGGGAGTCGTGGCGATCGGGATGCTGGCCGTGGTCGCGCCCGCCGCGGACGCCCCGACCGTCGACCGACGCACGCAGCCCGTGGTGCGACCCGTCGAGACCGCACGACCGACCGGCCCGACGCCGGTCCGAACCGGAGTGGAGCCGTGAGCGGTCACCCTGACGAGGAGTCCCGGGACCAGCAGGTCCCGGACCAGCGACCCGACGACACCCTGCGGCTGCCCTGGCACCCGCCCGGCCCCGCCCGACCGGCCCCCGTCGACGGCCCGCCCCAGGGTCCGCTGGCCGAGCCCGGCCGCGGCCCCGCGCCCGGTCCGGCCGGCCCCCCCGGTCCGCTCGGACCGCCCCAGCCCGGCTTCCGCTCGGGCCCGCCGGCCCCGATGGCTCCCCCCGGTACGCCGCCGCCCGGGATGCCCCGTCCCTGGGGACAGGGCTTCCCGCCGCCCGGTGGCCCGGGTGCCCCGATGGGTCCCGGTGCGCCGATGGGCCCCGGCGGCATGCGGCCGCCCCCTCGCTCCCAGCCTCCGCGCGGGCGTGTCCCCGGCTGGCTCATCCCGACCGTCGCCGCGGTCGCCCTGCTCGTCGGACTGCTCGGCGGCGGCATCGGTGCCGCCGTCGTGCTCGGGGCCGGCAGCGGTGGGCCGGGCACGGTCGCCGGCGGGCTGTCGGGCGTCGACGTCCGCACCGAGGCGCCGCTCGAGGCCGAGGACGGCTCCGTCGCCGCGGTGGCCCAGGAGCTCCTGCCCAGCACCGTCCAGATCCTGTCCCAGGGCGCCGACGGCGGGGCGACGGGCTCCGGGTTCGTGCTCGACCGCCAGGGCCACGTCGTCACCAACAACCACGTCGTCGCGGGCGCCGCGGAGCAGGACGGCTCGATCCAGCTCGTCGACTCCGAGGGCCAGCGGTACGACGCCGAGATCGTCGGCCGCAGCGCCGTGTACGACCTGGCCGTCCTCTACTCCGAGGACGCTCGCGACATGACCCCCGCCGCGCTCGGCTCGTCCAACGACCTCGCCATCGGCGAGGGCGTCGTGGCGATCGGGTCGCCGCTGGGCCTGACCTCCACCGTCACGTCCGGGATCGTCAGCGCCAAGAACCGTCCCGTGACCACGGGCGACGGCGACGAGTCGTCGTTCATCAGCGCGGTGCAGACCGACGCGGCCATCAACCCCGGCAACTCCGGCGGGCCCCTGGTCAACCTCGTCGGCCAGGTCGTCGGCGTGAACTCGGCCATCGCGACCGCCGGCGGCCTGGGCGGCAGCTCCGGCAACATCGGCGTCGGGTTCGCGATCCCCGTCGAGCAGGTCCAGGTCACCGCCGACCAGATCCTCCGCGACGGCGAGGCCAGCTACCCCGTCATCGGCGCCACCGTGCAGACCGGGGGCCAGGAGGGCGTCGCGGCCGCACCGGGCGCCACCGTCGAGGAGGTCCTGCCGGACTCCCCGGCCGAGGCGGCCGGCCTCGAGGCGGGCGACGTCATCACCGAGATCGAGGGCACCCTCGTGACCGACGGCGAGGCGCTGATCGTCGCCATCCGCACCTTCCAGCCGGGCGACACCATCGAGCTGACCCTCGACCGTGGCGGCGAGGAGCAGCAGGTCGACGTGGAGCTGGACTCCGAGGTCGGCTGAGAGGTCGGCTGAGTGGTCGGCTAGACCTCGCTGTCGACCCCGGGGGCCTCGACCTCCGTGAACGGGTGGCGGTCGACGTAGTCCCGGGTCTCGGCGTACATCCGCTGGATGTACTGCTCCAGCTCGGTGCTCTCGACCCGCCACTGCCCGCGGCCGCCGATCTTGATGGCGGGCAGGTCGCCGCGACGCACCAGCGCGTAGACCTGCGCGCTCGAGGTGCTGAGCATCTCGGCGACGTCGACCAGCGTGAGGAAGCGTGGCGTGCCGGGCATGCCCCCAACTCTGCCACTGCGGCCCGTCGCCCGCTGGGAGGGCACCCCGCCTGTGGAGAACGTCGTGACCACGACGGCCCCTCCGTCGCAAGATAGGCCGGTGAGCACGACGCCCGCCGCCACCCACACGCCTCCCGGAGGCGACCGCGCCGCTCCCGACGTCCCCGTCGCCACCCGGGCCCGCACCCCGGGATGGAGGGACCCGCGCCTGTGGATCGGGGTGCTGATCGTGGCGGTCTCCGTCGTGGTCGGCGTCCGGCTGGTGTCCTCGGCCGACGACTCTCGGTCGCGGTGTGGGGGCTGACGACGGACCTCGGGGTGGGCGACACCGTGACCGCCGAGGACCTCTCGGCCCGGCAGGTGCGGTTCGTCGACGAGGGCGACCTCGGGCTCTACCTGCCGGTGGACGACGAGCTGCCGTCCGACCTGCAGCTGACCCGCGCGGTCGGCGCCGGCGAGCTGCTCCCGCGCGCCGCGCTGGGCGGGTCGGGCACCTCCGACGTGGTGGAGGTCCCGCTCCCCGTCGCCCCGACGGGCATCCCGTCCTCGGTGCGGTCCGGCTCCCTCGTCGACGTGTACGTCGGCCGCGGCAGCCGCGGCTCCGACCTCGTGCTCGAGTCGGTCGTCGTCGTGGAGGCGCCGGGCGCCGCGGCGGAGCTCGGTGCCGCGGAGCCGCAGCGCGTCGTGGTCGGGGTGCCGGAGGAGCAGCGTGACGGCATCGAGGAGGCACTGGGCGGGCTCGCCGAGGGCACGGTCTACCTGACCCGCGTCCCGTGACGCACCCCGTGATCTGCGTCCTGCTGGTCGCGTCCGGGGCGGCGTGGGAGTCGGGTGCCGTCGGCGTCCTGGGCAGCAGCCCCGGCGTCGTGCTGCTCAAGCGCTGCGTGGACGTCGACGACCTGATGGCCGCCGCGACCACCGGTCAGGCCCAGGCCGCGGTCGTCGCGCTGGACGCCCCGGGTCTCGACGCGGCCGCGACCGACCACCTGCGCCGCCACGGCGTCCGCGTCGTCGCCGTCTCCGGCGGGGACCAGGACGAGGGCGCCGCGCGGATGCGCGCGTCGCGGGTCGGGGTGACCGCCCTGCTCGGCGAGGACCGGGTCGGCGAGCTCGGCGACGTCCTGGTCGCCGCCGGGGCCGACGAGCCCGTGACCGCCGAGGCGCTCGCCCCGGGCCCGGGCGCGAGTGAGGTCGCCGCGCCGGCGCCCGCCCCCGGCCGGGTGATCGCCGTCTGGGGTCCCCGTGGGGCTCCGGGGCGGACCCTGCTGGCCACGACGCTGGCCGCGGAGCTCGCCCACCGCGGGGTGCGGACCATGCTCGTGGACGCGGACCCGGGCGGTGGTGCCGTCGCCCAGGTCCTCGGCGTGATGGACGAGGTCTCGGGCCTGCTCGCCGCGGCCCGGCTCGCGGGGACCGGCGACCTCGCGGCGCGGCTCGCCACCGTGCAGCGCGCCGTGGCGCCCGGGCTCAGCGTGGTCACGGGCCTGCCGCGCGCCGACCGGTGGACCGAGGTGCGTCCCGGGGCGCTCGAGCACCTGCTGGAGGTGGCCCGCGAGCAGGCGGTGGTGGTGGTGGACACCGGCTCTGACCTGGATGACGACGGTGGCGCGCTCGGGCGGCCCGGGCGCAACCAGATGACGCTGGGGGCGCTGGAGGTCGCCGACGAGGTGGTCGTCGTCGGCACGGCGGACCCCGTCGGCCTGTCCCGGCTCGCGCGGGGGCTGGTCGAGGTGCGCGAGACGCTCGCCGGCGCGCCCGTGCGGGTCGTGGTGAACCGCATGCGGGCCAGCCTCGGCTGGAAGGAGTCCGAGGTCGCGACGATGGTCGAGGGGTTCGCACGGCTGAGCGGGCTGCACTTCGTGCCCGAGGACAGGGCCGGGGTCGACCGGGCCCTGGTCGCCGGGCGCAGCCTGCGTGAGAGCGGCGAGGAGCCCGTCGTCCGCGCCGTGTCCGACCTCGTCGACGTCATGGCGCCGTACACGGCGTCGGGCGTGCCGCGCAGCCGCGGGGCGGGGCGGCTCAGGCGGCGAACAGGAGCAGCAGCCCGCCGCCGGTGAAGACGACCATGACGGCCAGCAGCGGCAGCTGGCCGGTCAGCTGGTGGCGGCGGGGGAGCTCCTCGAGGGCGCGGTCGTGCGCGGCCACGGCGCCCGCGACGTGGCCGAGGACCACGCCGAGCACCTTGATGTTCGCGAGCAGGGTCGGGTGCAGGGAGAGCCAGTAGCTGACCGACAGGTCCGCGGTGCCGAACAGGTTGCTGCCGTTCGAGAGCGGGTCGCTGGCCTGGATCACGAGCGTCTGCCCGTCCTCGACGAACAGGCTCAGGTAGTGGGCGACGAAGTAGCCCACGACGATCGGCACGAGCGAGTGGGCGAACAGACCGCCGAGCGACCAGCGCGACGTGCCGGGCCGGACGCCGGTGGCGGCGCAGGCGGCGGCGAACAGCAGCCCCGCGAGGAGGCAGAAGCCGAGGAGTGCGGCCGTCGAGAGCAGGACGGCGGGGACGGGTCCGTCGTACCCCGTCTGGAACGACACCCAGACCGGTGACTCGCGGAAGGAGTCGTAGCTGGTGCTGCCGAACAGCACCGCGACCACGCCGAGCAGACCCGGCAGGACGGGGGTGCGGGACAGGTTCGCCAGCGGGGAGCGGAGCACCAGGCCGCCGTCCTCGTCGCGGCCCCACACCGACAGGCGGGCCACCAGGGACGAGAAGACCTCGAAGGGGTCGGCGCGGGCGAAGAAGCGGTCGCCGAACAGCACCCCGCCGAGGAGCATGACGGCGAGGTACGTCGCGAACCACAGGCGCACCGGCCCGAGCTCGTTGTAGCTGGGGAAGACGAGCTCGAACCAGACGAAGGCGAGCAGGCCCAGCGCGGCGGGCCACAGGCCGAGGCGCTCGGGGTAGCGGTGGACGCCCTCGGAGGGGTCGGTGCCCGCGACCTTCGCGACCAGCAGGTTGATGGTGCGGACCGGGCTGAGGGCCTTGTAGGCGTGCCCGAGCAGGAGCGAGGCCGGGACGATGCCCACCCACAGCAGCACGTAGAACATCCGGAAGACCGGGTTGATCAGGACGTCCTGGCCGAACAGGGCGGCGTACGTGCCGAAGCCGACGAGCGCGACGCCGACCAGGCGCGCGACCCAGGCCAGGCCCGCGGAGTCAGCGACCCGCCCGAGGCGGGGGACCGGACGGCCGCGCGAGGCCGCGAAGCGCGGCGTCCGCCACGCCAGGGCGAGGACGGTGAAGGAGACGACCAGGGCCCCCACGGCACCGGCGATCGCGAGGTCGCGGGGGATCGGGAGGTCCTCGGCGTTGCCGACGCCGTGTGCGAGGACGAGCCAGTCCACTCCGGTGTGCTCCTTCTGTCAGAATCGCCCCCCAGACTCCCAGAGCGGACAAAGAGCCCGGGCCACGGCCCGGGGAGAGGTGGCCCCAGTGGACCGGCTACGGCCGCGGGACCTGTCGCTGCTGGCGACCGAGGCCCAGACCCCCGTCCACAACGCGACCGTCGAGATCTTCGAGGGGGCCGGCTCCGGCACGGGCCTGACCCACGAGCGGCTGACGACGCTGGTTGCGGAGCGGATCGCCTTCGTGCCGCGCTACCGCCAGCGGCTGCAGGAGGTTCCCGGGGGCCTGGCCGCCCCGGCGTGGGTGGACGACACCCGTTTCGACCTCGCCTACCACGTCCGGCGCTCCGCCCTGCCGCGTCCGGGCGGCGAGGACCAGCTGCGAGAGCTCGTCGCGCGGATCGTGTCCCGGCCGCTCGACCGGAGCCGTCCCCTGTGGGAGCTCTACCTCGTCGAGGGGCTGGAGGGCGACCGCGTCGCACTGCTGTCGAAGTCCCACCCCGTGCTTGCCGACGGCGTGCACACGGTGGACCTCGCGCAGGTGCTCATCGACGCCGACGCCGAGGACCGCTCGCTCGGCGACCCCGACCCCTGGACGCCGAGGTCCCGTCCCGGCACCGCGGCGACGACCCTGTCGGCGGTCCGCGACACCGTCCGCCGTCCGTACACGGGCGTCGAGACCCTGACCGGCGCCGGGGCGGGGGCGCTCCGCGGCCTCGCCGGTGGCGCGAGAAGGGTCGCCGGCATCACCGGCGCCCTCGGGGGCCGCACGCCGACCTCGACGTCGCCGGTCACCCGGCCGCTCTCGCAGCAGCGGCGGCTCGTGCTGGCCCGCACCGACCTCGCCGTCCTGCGGGAGGTCCGGGAGGCCCACGGCGGCAGCGTCAACGACGTCGTGCTCGCCGTGGTGGCCGGGGGACTGCGCGGCTGGCTGATGACCCGCTCGGAGTCGATGGGCGGGATCCGTAAGCTGCGCGCCCTCGTCCCGCTGTCGGTCTTCGACGACGAGCTCGAGGCCACCTCGCTGGGCTCGCAGATCGCGGGCCACCTCGTCGACCTGCCCGTCGGGGAGCCCAACCCGGTGCTGCGCCTGCACCAGGTGTCGTACTCCTTCAAGGCCCACCGCGAGGGCGGCCGCGCCGTCGCCGCGCGGCGGCTGGTCTCCACCGCCGGGTTCGCGCCGTCGACGTACCACGCCCTCGGCTCGCGGCTGGTCGCCGCGGAGCGGTCGTCGCACTTCGACCTGTCGGTCACGAACGTGCCCGGCCCGCAGCAGCCCCGGTACGCCGCCGGCGCCCGCCTGCTCGCGACCTACCCGGTGCCGCCGCTCATGCCCGACCACGCGCTCGCCATCGGCGTCACGTCGTACGACGGCGGGGTGCACTTCGGCGTCACCACCGACCGCGACGCCCTCCCGGACGCCGACGTGCTGGGGCAGTGCCTGCTCGAGGCCGTCGACGAGCTCGTCGACTCCGCCCGCAACGCCGGCTCGCGCGCGCCGCGGGGCCGCTGAGCGCTCACGCGCGGCAGTACTCCTCCACCACGACGCCGGAGTCGAAGCGGCGTACGTCGGTGAGGGAGAACGGGTGCGCGGCCGAGGCCACGCCGGCGAACAACGGCACCCCGGAGCCGAGGACGACCGGGTTGCGCTTGAGCACCAGGCGGTCGACCTCGGCGAGCAGCGAGCCCGCCAGCCGGCCGCCGCCGCACAGCCACACGTCGAGGCCGTCCTCGCACTTGAGGTCGCGGACGGTGGTGACCGGGTCCGCCGTGAGCGTGACGTCGGCGGCGACCGGCCGGGGGTGCCGGCTGGCGACGTACTGGCGCAGGTGCGGGTAGGGACTGGCGATCCCGGCCCGCAGCGCCGGCTGCAGGGTCTCCCACCCCATGACGACGGTGTCGAAGCGCGTGCCCGGCGCCGTGAGGCCGAGCGCGCCGAGCACGTGGCCGGGCAGCGCGTCGGCGTACTCGGTGAGGACGACCGCGGCGTGGTCGCCCTCCACGAGGAAGGCGTCGTACCCGCCCTCGTCGTCGGCGATGAGGCCGTCGAGGCTGACGGCGACGTAGTAGACGAGGTCCCGCACAGGGCCCTCCTTTCACGACAGATGTAGTGGTCCACCTCAAAGTACAACAGGTGTCGTGGTCCGCGTATCCTGGGCCCGTGGCCCGCAACCCCGCCCGTCGTACGGCGCTCGCCGACGCCGGCATCACGGTCCTCGCCGAGCAGGGCGCCCGCGGCCTGACCCACCGGGCCGTCGACGCCGAGGCCGGCGTGCCGCGCGGCACGGCGTCCAACTACTTCGCCTCCCGCGACGACCTCGTCGGCGCCCTGGTCGCGCGGATCGAGGAGAGGCTGACCCCCGACCCGGCGGTCGCGGCGGCGGCACCTGCGGAGGGGACGGACCGCGAGCGCCTCGCCCACCACCTGCGCGACGTCGTCCGGAGGCTGACGGCGGACCCCCACGTGGCGCTGGCGCTGTTCGAGCTGCGGCTCGAGGCGGCGCGACGGCCGGAGGTCGCGCGGACGCTGGGGGCGTGGCGGCGCTCCGCGTTCACGGACGACGTCACCTTCCACGCCGCGGCCGGCCTCCCCGGCGGGCGCGCCGACCTGGCGCTCGTGCACCACGCCGTCGACGGACTGGTCCTCGACCGCCTCACCGTCCCGCTCGACCCCGGTGCGGACCTCGACGAGGTCGTCGACGCGCTGGCGGGCCGTCTGCTGCCCTGAGCAGCGGCTCCGCGGTTCGTGGCGCCCGAGCGCGGTCCTCAGCCCCGGGGCGGGGTCCGCCACCGACTTCGACACCGCCGCGGGCCGGGTGACACGATCGGGCCATGGACGCCGTCACCACCCCGCCCACCCCGATCAACGAGCCGAACCTCCACTACGCCCCGGGCTCGCCCGAGCGCGAGGCGCTGCTGACCGAGCTGGCGGCGCTGGAGGCGACGCAGACCGAGCTGCCCGCCCACATCGGCGGCGAGCGGCGCACCGGCGGCGGCACCGAGATCCCCGTCGTGCAGCCCCACGACCACGCCCACGTGCTCGGCGTCATCGGCAACGCGACGCGGGCCGACGCGCAGGACGCCGTCGCCGCGGCCACCGAGGCCGCGCCCGCGTGGCGCGCCATGCCGTTCGACGAGCGCTGCGCGGTGATCCTCAAGGCCGCCGACCTGCTCGCCGGCCCGTGGCGCCAGCGGATCAACGCCGCGACGATGCTCGGCCAGGGCAAGACGGCGTTCCAGGCCGAGATCGACTCCGCCTGCGAGCTCATCGACTTCTGGCGCTTCAACGTGCACTTCGCGAAGCAGATCCTCACCGACCAGCCCATCGCGAACTCCCCGGGCATCTGGAACCGCACCGACCACCGGCCGCTCGAGGGCTTCGTCTACGCGATCACGCCGTTCAACTTCACCGCCATCGCCGGCAACCTGCCCACCGCGCCCGCGCTGATGGGCAACACGGTGCTGTGGAAGCCCTCCCCGACGCAGCAGCTCGCGGCGACGCTGACCATGCAGCTGCTCGAGGAGGCCGGGATGCCGCCCGGCGTCATCAACATGCTCCCCGGCGACGGGCTCGCGGTCTCCGAGGTCGCGCTGGCCCACCGCGACCTGGCCGGCATCCACTTCACCGGCTCCACCCCGACCTTCCAGCACCTGTGGCGCACGGTCGGGGAGAACATCACCGGCTACCGCTCCTACCCGCGGATCGTCGGCGAGACCGGCGGCAAGGACTTCATCGTCGCCCACCCCTCCGCCGACCCCGACGTGCTGCGCACCGCGATGATCCGCGGCGCCTTCGAGTTCTCCGGCCAGAAGTGCTCCGCCGCCTCCCGCGCGTACGTCGCCCGCTCGGTGTGGGAGCGCATGAAGGACTCGCTGGTCGCCGAGGTCGAGGCGATCTCGATGGGCGACCCGACCGACCTGTCCCACTTCATGGGCGCGGTCATCGACGACCGGGCCTTCGCCAAGCACAAGGCGGCGCTGGACCGGATCGCCGGCACCGACCACCTCGAGCTCGTCGCGGGCGGCACGTACGACGACTCGGTCGGCTGGTTCGTGCGGCCCACCGTCGTGACCTCCACGGACCCGACGGACGAGCTGTTCACGACCGAGTACTTCGGGCCGATCCTCGGCGTCCACGTCTACGAGGACGCCGACTTCGAGCAGGTCGTGCACCAGATGGAGTCGATCGCCGACTACGCGCTGACCGGCGCGATCATCGCCCAGGACCGGGCCGCGATCGCGTGGGCCCGGAAGACCCTGCGCTTCGCCGCGGGCAACTTCTACATCAACGACAAGCCCACCGGCGCGGTCGTCGGCCAGCAGCCCTTCGGTGGTGCGCGCGCCTCCGGCACCAACGACAAGGCGGGCGCGCCCAGCAACCTGATGCGCTGGACGAGCCCGCGCTCCATCAAGGAGACGTTCGTGCCGCCGACGGACTACCGCTACCCGTACATGGGCTGAGTCGCCCCGGGGACCGGTGAGGGGCGGCAGGGCTCAGCCGAGCCGCTCCTTGCCGACCTCGTGCTCCTTGCGCAGGCCGTCACGGAGCATGTCCTTGAGCAGGCCCTCGATCTTGCCGCCCACCATCGGCACCTTCACGGTGATGTCGAGGACGACCTTCTCGACCGAGCCGTCGCCGTCGGGCTCGATGTCGAGGGTCCCGCTGACCTCGCCGGGCTTGCCCGGGATCGCCAGCGTGATGTCGGCGTGTGTCGCGGACGTCCAGGTTTCGGTCTGCACGATGGTGACCTCCTCGCCGACGATCTTGGTGGCGTAGCCGGGCAGGCCCTTGGTCCGGCGCCCGAACTCGATGCGCACCTCGTCGCCGTCGATCGACACGTCGTGGCGGGTGGCCCCCTGGCGCTCGCAGACCGCCTCGCGGAAGGCGGGGTCGTCCAGCATCGCGGAGACCTCGTCGGGGGTCGCGGCGTAGGGCATGTCGTGGGTCAGACGCGTGGCCATGGGGGTCCTCTCGGGGGCTGTGCCGGTGCTCGCGCGCGCCCGGCCGGGGGTACAGGTGTGCACCATCATGGGGCATGCCCGGAGGCGCCCCGTATGGCCTAGCCTCGGCGGGTGGTCACCGTCGACGACACCCTGCTCCGCGCCTACTACCGGCACATCCCGCCCGAGGAGGTGCGCGAGCGCGCCAGCGCCGACCTGGCGGCGGCGTACGGCGCCCACGCCGAGCTCGCGGCCGAGCGCCCGCAGGGCACGGCACGGGTGCGCGTCCACACGCCGGAGCCCGGGGCGGACGGCTGGTCCTGCCAGGGCCGCACCGTCGTGGAGACCGTCACCGACGACATGCCGTTCCTGGTCGACTCCCTCACGATGGCCCTCGACGGGGCCGGCCACACCGTCCACGTCATCGTCCACCCGCAGATGATGGTCACCCGGGACGTCGCCGGGACCCTGCACTCCGTGCGGCCCGCCCCCGAGCCCGGCCAGCCCGACCTCCCGCGTGACGACGAGGTCCGCGAGTCGTGGATGCACGTCGAGATCGACCGGCTCGGACCCGACGACGACCCGACCGACCTCGAGTCCGCGATCCTCGCGGTCTTCCGCGACGTCCGCGAGGCCGTCGAGGACTGGGGCAAGATGCACGCCCGCATCGGCGAGGTCGTCGCGGTGCTGCGCGACGACCCCGCGGGTGCGCCGGCGGACGACGCCGCCCGGGCCGTCGAGCTGCTCGACTGGCTCGCCGACGACCACTTCACCTTCCTCGGCTGCCGCGACCTCGTCCTCGCCGACGGCGAGCTGCGGGCCGTGCCGGGCACCGGGCTGGGCATCCTGCGCCCCGACCCCGCCGCCGACGAGGTGGAGCCGGACGACGGCGGCCCCCGCCCGCTGCTGCGCGTCGCGAAGGCCGACGAGCGCTCCACAGTCCACCGGGCGGCGTACCTCGACGTCGTCGCCGTCACGACGTACGACGCCGACGGGGCCGTCACGGGGGAGCGGCGGTTCGTCGGACTGTTCAGCTCCGCCGCCTACACCGAGTCGCTGACCCGGGTCCCGCTGCTGCGGGAGAAGGCCGCGCAGGTCCTGCAGCGGCTGGGGTTCGACAAGTCCAGTCACGCCGGCAAGGCGCTGATGGACGTGCTGGAGAACTACCCCCGCGACGAGCTGTTCGGCGCCGGGGTGGACGAGCTCACCCCGCTGGCCGAGCAGCTGATGTGGGCCCGCGAGCGCCGTGCCCTGCGGGTCTTCGCCCGCCGCGAGGGTCGGGGCCGCTACCTCTCGGTGCTCGTCTACCTGCCGCGCGACCGCTACACGACCGCGGTCCGCGAGCGCTTCCGGGCGATTCTGCGCGAGCGGCTGGGCGCCGCCACCGTCGAGTTCTCGGTGCGCATCGACGAGTCCGCCATGGCCCGCGTGCACCTCGTGGTGCGCCCGGCGTCCGGCGAGTCGCTGCCCGAGGTCGACGCCGAGGCGCTGGAGCACGCCCTCAACGAGGCGTCCCGGTCGTGGCGCGACGACCTGCAGCACGCGCTGGTCCGCGCCCACGGGGAGCGGGAGGGGCGTCGTCTCGCGCGGCGCTGGTCCGAGGCCTTCCCCGAGGCCTACAAGGAGGACTTCTCCGCCGTCGTCGGCGCCGAGGACGTCGCCCGCCTGCAGGCGCTGACCGAGGAGGGCTCGAGCGGCTTCGACCTCGCCCTGAGCCGTCCCGCGGGGATGCCCGAGGACGACGAGGAGGCCGACGCCCTGCCGCGCGGCGACATCCGCCTCAAGGTCTACCGCGCCGACGCCTCGCTGTCGCTGTCGCACGTCCTGCCGATGCTGACCTCGCTCGGCGTCGAGGTCGTCGACGAGCGGCCGTACCAGCTGACGGTCGAGGGCCGCGACCTCTTCTGCTACGAGTTCGGCCTGCGTCACCCCGGCCGCGAGCCGGAGCACGCCGCGCGGCTGTTCGAGGACGCGCTCCGCGCGATCTGGGACGGCTACAACGAGCCCGACGGCTTCAACGGGCTCGTCCTCGGCGCCGGCCTGACCTGGCGGCAGGCGGCGGTGCTGCGGGCGTACGCGAAGTACATGCGCCAGGGCCTGACGCCGTTCGCGCTCGACACCATCACCTCCGCGCTGGTCGGCAACCACGACCTCGCCCGCGAGCTGGTCCGCCTCTTCGAGACCCGCTTCGACCCCGACCTCGACCTGGACGACGACGCCCGCGCCGCGCGGTACGCCGAGGTAAAGGCGCGCATCGAGCGCGGCCTCGACGACGTCGCCAGCCTCGACCACGACCGGATCGTGCGCAGCTACGCGGCCCACGTCGACGGCACCCTGCGGACCAGCTTCTTCCAGGTGGACGACGACGGCCGGCCCCGGGCGTACATGGCGTTCAAGCTCGACCCGGGCAGCCTGCCCGACCTGCCGGCGCCGCGGCCGGCGTACGAGATCTTCGTCTACTCCCCGCGCGTCGAGGGCGTCCACCTGCGGTTCGGGCCGGTCGCGCGCGGCGGGCTGCGCTGGTCGGACCGCCGCGACGACTTCCGCACCGAGGTCCTCGGCCTGGTGAAGGCGCAGATGGTGAAGAACACCGTCATCGTGCCCGTCGGGGCGAAGGGCGGCTTCTACGCCAAGAACCTGCCCGACCCGGGCGGCCGGCAGGCGTGGATGGACGAGGGCGTGGCCTGCTACCGCACCTTCATCTCCGCGCTGCTCGACGTCACCGACAACCTCGTGGACGGCGCCACGGTGCCGCCGGAGCGGGTGGTGCGCCACGACGGCGACGACCACTACCTGGTGGTCGCCGCCGACAAGGGCACGGCGACGTTCTCCGACATCGCGAACTCGATCGCGCTCGAGCGGGGCTTCTGGCTCGGGGACGCCTTCGCGTCCGGCGGCTCGGTCGGCTACGACCACAAGGCGATGGGCATCACCGCCCGCGGCGCCTGGGTCTCGGTGCAGCGCCACTTCCGGGAGATGGGCGTCGACTGCCAGACCGAGGACGTCACCGTCGTCGGCATCGGCGACATGTCGGGCGACGTGTTCGGCAACGGGATGCTCTGCAGCGAGCACATCCGTCTCGTCGCCGCCTTCGACCACCGCCACGTCTTCCTCGACCCCGACCCGGACGCGGCGACGTCGTACGCCGAGCGGAAGCGGATGTTCGCGCTGCCGCGGTCCAGCTGGGCCGACTACGACACGTCCCTGATCTCGGAGGGCGGCGGCGTCTTCCCGCGGACCGCGAAGTCGGTGCCGGTCAGCCCGCAGGTCGCCGCACGGCTGGGGCTCGACGAGGGCGTCGAGCGCCTGACCCCGGCCGAGCTGATGCGCGCGATCCTCCTCGCCCCGGCGGACCTGCTGTGGAACGGCGGCATCGGCACGTACGTGAAGTCCTCCGACGAGACCGACGCCGACGCGGGGGACAAGGCCAACGACGCGATCCGCGTCGACGGCCGCGACCTGCGCGTGCGGTGCGTGGGGGAGGGCGGCAACCTCGGCCTCACCCAGCTCGGTCGCATTGAGTACGCCCGCCACGGCGGCCCCGAGGACGGCCACGGGCGGATCGACACCGACTTCATCGACAACTCGGCCGGCGTCGGCACCTCCGACCTCGAGGTCAACATCAAGATCCTGCTCGACCTCGTCATGGCCGAGGGCTCGCTGAGCCGCGAGGAGCGGCCCGCGCTGCTGGCGTCCATGACCGACGAGGTCGGCGAGCTGGTGCTGCGGGACAACTACGAGCAGAACCTCGCCCTCGCGAACGCCGAGGCCAACTCGCCGAACCTGCTGCACGTCCAGGAGGACTGGATGCGCAAGCTCGAGCGCGACGGGCTCATCGACCGCGAGCTGGAGGGCCTGCCGAGCAGCCGGGAGGTACGGCGCCGCCTCGGCCGCGGCCAGGGCCTGACCACGCCCGAGTCCGCGGTGCTGATGGCCTGGACCAAGATCGTGCTCGCCCGGGAGCTCGCCCAGACCGACCTGCCCGACGACCCGTTCCTGCGCATCGACCTCTACACCTACTTCCCGGCCGCGCTGCGCCAGGACTACCGCCCGCAGATGGAGGCCCACCAGCTGCGCCGCGACATCGTCGTCACCCGGGTCGTCAACGACCTCGTCAACGGGGCCGGCATGACCTACTGGCCGCGGCTGTCGGGCGAGACGGGGGCGTCGGCCGCCGAGGTCGTGATGGCCAACTTCGTGGCCCGCGAGATCTACGGGTCCCTGGCGCTGCGCGAGGAGCTGGTCTCCTACGACAACCGCCTCGACGCGGGCGTCCAGACCCGGATGCGCCTGGAGATGCGGACGCTCGTCGAGCGGGCCTCGCGGTGGCTGCTGAACAACCGTCGCGCCCCGATGGACGCCGAGCAGGTGGTCGAGTCGTTCGGCGTCACCGCCCAGCGGCTGCTGCCGATGCTCCCCGAGCTGATGACCGGTCGGGAGCTCGACGCCTACGAGTCCCGCCGCGACACCCTCGTCCGCGACGGCGTGCCGGAGGACCTGGCCGCGCGGGTCGCGGCCCTGCCGCCGGCGTACATGCTGCTGGGGGTGGTCGAGACCGCCGGTCGCGACGACGTCGACCCCGTCGAGGTCACCCGCCTGCACTTCGTGCTCGGCGAGCGGCTGGGGCTCTCGCTGCTGACGCAGCGGATCCTCGCCCTGCCGCGCGACGACCGCTGGCAGACCATGGCCCGGGCCACCCTGCGCGACGACCTCCACACGGTGCACCACCAGCTCACCGCCCAGGTGCTCGCCGCGACCTCGGGCGACGACCCGGCCCCCCTGCGCGTGGCCGCCTGGGAGGAGACGGAGGCCGAGCTCGTCGCCCGTGCCGTCGAGTCCCTCGCCGACATCTGCGACACCGAGGACCCCGACCTCGCCCGCCTGTCGGTGGGCCTGCGCGTGGTGCGGGGCCTGCTGGGGTAGCTCGTCACTCAGGCCCCACCCGCCACTGGTTTCACGGGTCGGCTGGTGAAACCCCCGCTGGGCCCACGAAGTTCCGTGGGCCCGGACGGGGTCTCGTCCGCCCTAGCTGGCCTTCTTGGCGGCGGTCTTGCGGGAGCTCTTCTTCGCCGTGCTCTTCTTCGCCGTGCTCTTCTTCGCCGTGGTCTTCTTCGCGGCGGACTTCTCGGCCGGGGCCTTCGTGGCGGCCCTCGACTCGTCGTCCTTCGCCGCCGCCGTCTTCTTGGCCGCGGTCTTCCTGGCGGGTGACTTCTTCGTGGTGGCGGTCTTCTTCGCCGTGGTCTTGGCCGCCGGCTTCTCGCCGGCGTCGTCCTCGGTGCCGGCGGAGTCGCCGTCCCCGGCGTCGGCGGAGCCGCCCGCGTCCTCGCCCCGTGCGGTCTTCGCGGCCTGCACGGAGCGCTGGAGCGCGGCGAGCAGGTCGACGACCTCGCCGGAGGTCTTGGTCGAGGTCTCGGTGCGCTGCACTTCGCCGCCCTCGATCTTCGCGGTGACCACGGCCTGCACGGCCTCGGCGTAGTCGTCGGTGAAGTCGGAGGCGTCGAAGTCCCCGGCGAGGGTCTCGACGAGCATCGTCGCCATCTTCACCTCGTTGGCCTTCACGTCGCCGGCCTCGACGGAGAAGTCCGGGGTCCGGATCTCGTCGGGCCACAGCATCGTCTGCATGACGATCACGTCGCCGGCGTCGGTGGAGCGGACCCGGAGGACGGCGATCGTCGTCCGCTGCCGGATCGCGACCGTCACGACGGCCATCCGGTCGGCGTCCAGGAGGGCCTGGCGCAGCAGCGCGTACGGCTTCGCGCCGGACTTCTCGGGCTCGAGGTAGTACGGCTTGTCCAGCAGCATCGGGTCGATCTGGTCGGCCGGGACGAACTTCTCGACCGCGATCTCCCGGCTCGAGGTCACCGGCAGGTCCGCCAGGTCCTCGTCGGACAGGACGACCATCTCGCCGTCCTCGGTCTCGTAGCCCTTGGCGATGTCGGCGTACGCGACCTCCTCGCCGTCGAGCGAGCAGACGCGCTGGTACTTGATCCGGCCGCCGTCCTTCGCGTGGACCTGCCGGAACGACACGTCGTGGGACTCCGTCGCCGAGTACAGCTTCACCGGGACGCTGACCAGCCCGAAGGAGACCGCTCCCTTCCAGATCGCCCGCATGAGCCCAGTATGGGGGCGCGGCGCGGCCGGCGTCAGGACGCCGTCAGCGCAGGAGGAGCAGCGCGGCGGTCACCCCGACCACGACGACGGCGACCCGCAGCACGGCGCCGGGCAGGCGCCGGCCGATCCGGGCGCCGACGTACCCGCCGACGATCGAGCCCGCGGCAAGCAGTCCGATGACCGCCCAGTCGAGGTCGGCGAGGACGACGAAGATGACCGAGGCGACCACGTTCGCGGCCAGGATCGCGAGCGTCTTGAGCGCGTTGACGACCCGCAGCTCGAGGTCGAGGCCCAGCGCCAGCACCGCCAGCGCCATGACGCCGGAGCCGGCGCCGAAGTAGCCGCCGTACACGCCGGTCAGCGCGGTCGCCACCGTGGTGAGCGGGCCCATGGTGGTCCGGTCGACGGGCACGGTGCCCCGCGCCTCGGCCCGTCGCCGTACGGCGGACGAGATGCTCGGCTGGACGCCGACCAACAGGCAGGTGAAGAGGATCAACCAGGGGACGACGGCCTCGAAGACCCCGGGCGGCAGGACCAGCAGCAGGAGGGCGCCACCGACGGACCCGATCGCGCAGACGGTGAGGACGACGACCGTCACGCGGGGGTGCTCGCGCAGCTCGGCGCGATAGCCGAACGAGCCCGACAGGGCGCCCGGGGTGAGACCCACGGTGTTCGAGGCGTTGGCGACCACCGGCGGCAGGCCGACGGCCAGCAGGACCGGGAAGCTGAGCAGCGACGCCACCCCGACGGTGGCGGTGAGTACTCCGGAGCCCAGGCCCGCCGCCAGCACGGCCAGGGCCTCGAGGGCTGTCACCGGGGGCTCACGGGGCGGGGGCGTCACGCAGCAGCGCGACGTCACCGACCTTCACGACGTGGGCGTGCATGGCCGCGGCCGCCGCTCCGGGGTCGCGGTCGCGGATCGCCTCGGCGACGGCGCGGTGCCCGGCGAGGGAGTCGGCGGGCCGGCCGGGCTGGCCCAGCGACTCGACCCGCGACTCGCGCACCAGGCCGGCGATCTCCGCCATCATCCGGCCGATCAGCGGCGAGTGGGCGGCCGCGGTCACCGCGGCGTGGAACCGCTCGTCGGCCTCGATGCCGCGACCGCCCGCCGCCACGTCATCGGCCATGAACCCCAGGGCGGCGTCGATCTCGGCCAGGTCAGCGTCCGTACGGCGCTCCGCGGCCAGCGCCGCGGCCTTGGTCTCCAGCGCGTCGCGCGCGTCGAGGACGTCGGGGAGCCGGTCGGCGTGGTCGCGCACGGACTCCAGCACGCGGCGCCCGGACCCGGCGCCCGGCCCGGAGCCGGTCCCGGTCGGGGCGACGACGGTGCCGTCGCCGTGGCGCACCTCGACGACACCGACGACCTCGAGGGCCACCAGCGCCTGGCTCAGCGTCGCGCGGCTGACACCGAGCCGCTCGGCGAGCTCGCGCTCGGCCGGCAGCTTGTCGCCGGGCCCCATCTCGCGGGCGACGATCCAGTCGGAGATCTGCTCGGCCACCTGCTCGTACAGCCTGCTGCGGCGCAGGCGGCGGGGGAGGTCGGGTCCGGTCACGGCGCCCACCCTATTGACGGATGGCGCATTGACCTATTGGCTAGGCCACTGCGCCAGTGACCGGCGTCACGTCGCCCCGCGCCGGGGCAGGAGGAGGTCCGCATGGGACCGGAATACGTCGCGATCCTCGCGCTCGTCGCGTTGTTCGTGATCGGCACGCTGCTGCCGGTGAACATGGGGGCGCTCGGGTTCGTCGCCGCCTGGCTGGTGGGGATGTACGCCCTCGGACTCGACGAGTCCGAGATCATCGGCGGGCTGAGCGGGGACCTGGTGCTGACGATCGTCGGCGTCACCTACCTGTTCGCCATCGCCAACAACAACGGGACGGTCGACCTGATCGTCGCCACCGCCGTCCGCGCCGTCGGCGGACGCGTCGCGCTGATCCCGTGGGTGATGTTCGCGGTCACCGCGGTGCTCACCGGCGTCGGCGCCGTGAGCCCCGCGGCGTGCGCCATCGTCGGCCCCATCGCGCTGGGCTTCGCCGGCCGGTACGGCATCAACCCGCTGATGATGGGCATGTTCGTCGTCCACGGCGCCCAGGGCGGCGGCTTCTCGCCGATCAGCATCTACGGCTCGGTGACCAACGGGGTGATGGCTGAGGCCGGCCTGCCGAACTCCGAGCTCGTCATCTTCTTCTCCAGCCTCGTCGTCAACCTGCTCATGGCGACGCTGCTGTTCGTCCTCCTCGGCGGCCGCCGCCTGATGGGCATGCGCATCGACCCGTCGCAGGAGAACGCCGACCAGGAGGACCGGGCCGACGGCGGCTCGTCCGGCGGCGGCACCACGACGCTGACCACGAAGCCGACCTCGCGGCGCGCCCGGACCGACCAGGTCCTGACGCTGGTCGCGTTCCTCGGCGTCGCCACGATCGCCCTGGCCCTCGAGCGCAACATCGGCTTCGTCGCCATCACCGCCGCCGTCCTGCTCACGATGGCCTCGCCGACGCAGAACTCCGGCGCGGTCAAGCAGGTCGCCTGGCCCACCGTGCTCCTCGTGGCCGGCGTCAGCACCTACGCCTTCGTGCTCGTCGAGGCGGGCAGCTCGGAGTTCGTCGGCCGCTGGGCCGCCGGCCTCGGCGCGGCCGCGATCGGCGCCCTGATCCTCTGCTACGTCGGCGGCATCGTCTCGGCGTTCGCGTCCTCGACGGCCCTGCTGCCGGTGATCATCCCGATCGGCCTGCCGCTGATCGCGGAGGGCGGCATCTCCGCCGGGCTCTTCGTCGCCGCGCTCGCGGTGAGCTCGACGATCGTCGACGTCAGCCCGTTCTCCACCAACGGCGCCCTCATGCTCGCCAACCGCCCCGACAGCATCGGCGAGCGCGACTACTACCGTCAGATCCTGATGTACGCCGTCGTCGTGACGCTGGCGGGACCGCTCCTCGTATGGGCAGCCCTCGTGCTGCCGGGATGGTGAGAGACATGACCGAGACCAGCACCGCAGGCCCCCTCGCCGACGTCGTCGTCGTCGACCTCTCCCGCGCCCTCGCCGGGCCGCACGCGACCCAGATGCTGGGCGACCTCGGCGCCCGCGTGGTCAAGGTCGAGACCCCCGGCGGCGGGGACGACTCCCGTGGCTGGGGGCCGCCGTTCGTCGGCGGCCCGGCCGACGAGGGGGGCCACATCAGCACCTACTTCCTGTCCACGAACCGCAACAAGGAGTCGATCGCCCTCGACCTCAAGGCCGCCGCCGACAAGGAGGTCCTCCTGGGCCTCGTCGACTCCGCCGACGTCCTCGTCGAGAACTTCCGCACCGGCGTCCTCGAGCGCCTCGGTCTCGGCGTCGCCGAGCTCTGCGCCCGCAACCCGCGCCTCGTCGTCCTCTCCATCACCGGCTTCGGCCACGACGGGCCCGAGGGCGGTCGCGCGGGCTACGACCAGATCGCCCAGGGCGAGTCCGGCCTCATGTCGTTGACCGGCGCGGACCCCGAGCACCCGCAGAAGTTCGGCGTCCCCATCGCCGACCTCCTCGCCGGCATGTACGGCGCGTACGGCGTCCTCGCCGCGCTCCACGAGCGCGCCACCACGGGCGTGGGGCGCGTCGTGCGGACCTCGCTGCTCGCCGCGAGCATCGGCGTGCACGCCTACCAGGGCACGCGGTGGACCGTCGCCGGCGAGGTCGCGAAGGCCGCGGGCAACCACCACCCGTCGATCGCGCCGTACGGGCTGTTCCACTGCCGCGACGGGATCGTCCAGATCGCCGTGGGCAGCGAGGGCCTGTGGCGCCGGCTCTGCTCGGCGTTCGACCTCGACCCCCACGCCGAGGGGCTCGCCACGAACGTCGAGCGCGTCGGCAACCGGGAGCGCCTCATCGGGGTGGTCGAGGACGCCTTCGCCGACCACGACGCCGAGCCGCTGCTCGCCCGCCTCGCCGAGGCCGGCGTCCCGGCGGGCAAGGTCCGCACGATGGACGACGTCTACACGTGGGACCAGGTCGCCAGCCAGGGCCTGCTCGTCGACGTCGAACACCCCGTGCTCGGGACGGTGACCCTCCCCGGCCCGCCGCTGCGGTTCTTCGACGCCGAGGGCACCGAGGTCACCCATCGCGACTTCACCCCGCCGCCCGCCCTCGACGAGCACGGCGCGGCCATCCGCTCCGCGCTGCGCGAGTTGTGAGCGCCTCGTGAGCGGGCGCCGCTGGGGCGTCCACGACCTCCTCGACCTCGTGCTCGACGAGGGCTCCTTCGAGTCGTGGGACACCGAGATCGACATCTCGGGTCACTCCGACGACTACCAGGCCACGCTGCGCGCCGCCGCCGCGAAGGCGGGGACCGACGAGTCCGTCGTCACCGGACGCGGCCTCATGCACGGCCGTCCGGTCGCCGTGGTCGCCAACGAGTTCCGGTTCCTCGCCGGGTCCATCGGCCGCGCGGCGGCCGAGCGCATCGTGGCCGCCGTACGACGGGCCACCGCCGAGGGCCTGCCCGTCCTGGCCACCACCGCCTCCGGTGGCACCCGGATGCAGGAGGGCACGCCGGCCTTCGTACGGATGGTCGACATCTCCCGCGCCGTCATGGAGCACCGGGCCGCGGGCCTGCCGTACCTCGTCTACCTGCGCGGACCCACGCTCGGCGGGGTGTTCGCCTCGTGGGGTTCGCTCGCGCACGTGACCGTGGCCGAGCCCGGCGCCCTCGTCGGCTTCCTCGGCCCCAAGGTCTACGAGGCGCTCAACGGCGAGCCGTTCCCCACCGACGTGCAGACCGCGGAGAACCTCGCGGCCAAGGGCGTCATCGACGCCGTCGTCCCGGCCGAGCAGCTGCCGGTGCTGGTCGAGCGGGCGCTCGCGGTGCTGGTGGACCCGCCCACCCCGCCGGAGCTGCCGGTCCGGGCCGGGGGGATCGCCGGTGACGCCGGCGCCTGGGACTCGATCCGGGCCACGCGGGCCCGCGACCGCGCCGGCGTCCGGGACCTGCTCCGCCACGGCGGGGCGGGAACCGTCCGCCTGCGCGGCACCGACGAGGGCGAGCAGGACTCCACCGTCGTCGTCGCCCTCACCCGCCTCGACGGGCAGCCGTGCGTGGTCGTCGGGCAGGACCGGACCCGCCAGACGCGCGCGACGCCGATGGGTCCCGGTGCGCTGCGGGAGGCGCGCCGGGCGATGCGGCTCGCCGACGAGCTCGGCCTGCCCCTCGTGACCGTCATCGACACCCCGGGCGCCGAGCTGTCGGCGCGCGCCGAGGAGGGCGCGATCGCCGGCGAGATCGCCCGCTGCATCGCCACCCTCGCGACCATGCGGGTGCCGACCCTGTCGGTGGTGCTCGGCCAGGGCTGCGGCGGCGGCGCGCTCGCGCTGCTGCCCGCCTGGGAGTCGATCGCCACCGAGCAGGCCTGGCTCTCCCCGCTGCCGCCCGAGGGCGCGAGCGCGATCGTGCACGCCGGCGACACGTCGTACGCCGCGGAGATGGCGGAGCACCAGCAGGTCCGGGCGGTCGACCTGCTCGCCGACGGCACCGTGCAGCACGTGGTGCCCGAGGTCGAGGGCGAGTCCGCCCGCTCCCTGGCCGTCGCGGTGGTCGCCGAGATCGCGTCGCGCCTGGCGCGCCTGCGTGAGACGGGCCCGCCGGGGGACCGCGTCAGCTGAGGTGCCGCGCGAACCGCTCGCCGATCTCGGCGTGGGTCTCGGGGCCGGGGTGGACGCCGTCGGGCAGCGGATGACGCTCGGCGTCGGCCTCGCCGTGCAGGGTGAGGCCGTCGACGAGGCGCAGGTGCGGGTCGGAGACCTGCCGCTGCGCGACCACCCGGGCGAGCTCCTCGCGGACGACCCGCAGGGTGAGGGCGCCGCGGGCGACCTCGGCGGGGTCGCCGGTGGCTCGCCACGCCACGCGCCCGGTGGCCATCGCCTCGAGGTCCGGCCCGAGGAGGCCCGGGGTGTCCTCGTGCAGCGGGCAGAGGATCGGCGTCACCACGACGAGCAGCACGTCCGCGTTGCCCTCCCGGATCGTGTCGAGGAACCCGTGGACGGCCGGTGCGAAGGCCCGGCGGCGCATCAGGTCGGCGTTCACCACGTTGATGCCGAGCGCGACGCTCACCGGGTCGTCGGGACCGAGGCCGGCAGCGAGGTCACGCAGGGTGCGGGCCGTCGCGGGGTCGAGCAGCGCGCCGCCGCCGAAGCCGAGGTTGACGAGGTCGACCCCGGCCGTTCGGGCGGCGACGGCGGGCCAGGTGCCGGTCGGCATGGCCGCGTTGGAGCCCTGGCTGATGGAGCTGCCGTGGTGCACCCAGGTCCGCCCCGACATCGGCACGGCCGCGACCGGTGCGTCCGCACGCAGCGCCACGAGGACGGTCGTCTCGTCGTGCGGCAGCCAGACCTCGACGGTCTTGTCACGGGCGGGCAGGCCGTCGAGCCGGAGCGTCCCGGCCGCGCCCGCGACCGTCTCGTGGGTGCCGGTCGTCATGTCGATCCGCACGACGTCGCCCCCGGTGACGCTGCCCGCGCCGGCGGGCTCGCCGTCGACGAGGACGTCGTACGTGCCGTCGGGCCGCGGCGGGGCGCCGACGTACTCGCGCTTCGTGGGGATCGTGTCCAGCTCGAGGCTCGTCGCGGCGGTGCGGAGCACGAGGCGGACGCCGGAGGGCTGCGAGGCGCTCAGCGACAGCTGCGGGTCGCCGACCTGCTCGCGGGCCCACCGCGGCAGGCGCCAGGGGAGCAGGCCGCGGTCGGTGCGCTCCACCTCGACGGCGCCGTGCAGCAGGTCGTCGGTGAGTCCGACGTCGGTCAGGGTGGTCACGGGGTGCCTCCGGATCGGTCGGTGAGCAGGCGGTCGAGGGAGTCCAGGACCCACTCCCACGAGGTGGTGGCGTCGGGCGCGCTGTGCGCGAAGCCGCCGGCGGCCTCGAGGGTCACGAAGCCGTGGACGACGGCACCGAGCAGCCGGACGGCGTGGGTCGCGTCGGGCTCGTCGAGGCCGTAGCCGCGCAGCACGGCCCGCATCAGGCCCGCCATCCGCGGCCCGGCGCTGGCGGCGGCGGTGGCGTCGTCCAGCGGGTGGCGGGCGGCGTCCCAGCGCCCGGGGTGGGCGCGGGCGTAGTCGCGGTGCGCGGCGGCGACCGCGGCGAGGGCGTCGCGTCCGGCGAGGCCCGCCGCGGCGGTGGTGGCCGCCTCGGTGAGCTCGCCGAGGGCGAGGACGGCGACGCGGGCACGGAGGTCGTCCGCGCCCGCGAGGTGGGCGTACAGGCTCGGGGGTCGTACGCCGACCCGTCGCGCCAGCGACGAGGGCGTGAGGTGGGCGAACCCCAACTCGTCCGCCAGCTCGGCGCCGGCCCGGACGAGGGTGTCCGGGGTGAGGCGTGGTCGTGGGGTCACGACCGCAGTAAACTACACCTAGTAGCCATTTGCCTAATTACCGTAGGAACGGTCGAGGCTGAGGACGAGCGTCCCCTCGACGGCGTCCCAGTCCGAGGGGGTGTTGTCCTCGCCGACCCAGGACTCGACGGCGTAGGTCCGCGACGACGGGGTGCGGGCGACCTCGACGAGGTCGAGGCTGGTGACGTCGGCGCCCCTCCACGTCGAGCGCCTGTCCCAGGTGCAGTCCTCCCGGCCGCTGGACACGTCGTGGACCGCCGCGTCGAAGAAGGTGCGCGTCCCCAACGACATCTCACGGAGGTCGAAGTCCGCGAGGTCGGCCCAGATGTCGTCGGTGTCCGGGTCGCCGTCCCACTCGACGGTGCCGCTGCCGTCACGGGTCTCGTCGACGACCTGCGTGCACCAGGGGTCGGTGTCGGTCCTCCTGGACGTGCCGCTGTAGCCCCAGGTGCTCATCGACGACTGGATGTCGGTGGAGGCGACGTCCTTCCCGGCCATCGCGAGGTCCACGCTGAGGGTCTGGGTGTGGTCCCACCTCTCGCTGTGGCCCGACCCGGACTCGTCGCCGTGGTCGGTGAAGGTCAGGTCGCCGGTGAGCGTGCCGTCCAGGTCGCGGATCGGCGGCGGGAAGCGGAGCGTCCCGGCCGCCGTGCAGGCCTTCGCGGTGCACACGAGCAGGGTGTACCTCGACGTCACCCACTCCGGGACCTCGACCGTCATCCGGGTCGTGCCCGTGGCGCCCTTCCTGAGCGCCGGCGCGAGGGCGTAGCCCACGACCATGTCGTCACCGGACGGCTTCGCGTCGCGCGAGAGCCGGGCGGAGACATGGGTGGGTCGGGAGCTGGCCCGGCCCGGGTTGCGCATGCCGATCCTGAGGGTGAAGGCGTCACCCCGCGCGACCGTCGCCGGCACTCCCCTCACCCCGGTGATCACGCTGTCCCGCGGGGCGGCTGCGGTGGCGGGGGTGGTGGCGGCGAGAGCGGTCGTCGACAGGAGGGCGGCGGTCGCCGCGGTCAGGGCGACCAGGGAACGGGCGCGGGTGGGGCGGTGGTGCGTCATGGCTGTCCTTCGAGGGAGGGGCGGTACGCCGCCGGTCGGCGACGGCACGCACTCTGCGCGGGCCCGGTGGCAACGCGCTTGCAGGCGTTGCAAGGGCCCCGGGACGGGGCGGCATGATGGTCGGGCCATGACCATGCCGATGCTCGCCACCGCCACGAAGGCCGTCCCGGGCGGACCCGAGTGGCTGCACGAGGTGAAGTGGGACGGCGTCCGCGTGCTGCTCGACGTCTCCGCGGGCTCCGGCGGCACGGGCCGCCTCACCAGCCGCAACGGCAACGTCACGACCGCGGCCTGGCCCGAGCTCGCGGCCTCCCCGCTGGGGGAGCGGGACCTGCTGCTCGACGGCGAGATCATCGCGCTGAACGAGCAGGGGATCCCCGACTTCCGCGTCCTCCAGCACCGGATGCACGTCCGGAAGGCCTCCGAGGTCGCGCGTCTCGTCGGGTCCGTCCCGGTCACCCTGATGGTCTTCGACCTGCTCCGCCTCGACGGCGAGGACCTCACCGCGCTCCCGCTCGAGGAACGTCGGGAGCGCCTCGCCGGGCTGGGTCTGGCCGAGACCCGCTGGCAGGTCCCCGATGCGTACGACGACGGGGCGATGCTGCTCGACGCCACCCGGGCCCAGGGCCTCGAGGGGGTCGTCAGCAAGCGCCGCCGCTCGGCGTACCGCCCGGGGGTGCGGAGCCCCGACTGGCTCAAGCTGGCCCACCGGCACCGCGGCAGCTACGTGGTCGGCGGCTGGCGCCCACAGGTCGGCACCGACGACCGGCTCGCGGCGGTCCTGGTGGGGGAGCCGACCGCCGACGGGCTGCTCTACCGCGGCCGGGTGGGCAGCGGCATCACCGGAGCCACCGCCCGCCGCCTGCAGGCGGTGCTGGAGCCCCTCGCCGCCGCCGCGAGCCCGTTCGCCGACGAGGTGCCCCGCGTCGACGCCACCGGCACCCGCTGGGTCGAGCCCGTCGTGGTCGTCGACGTCGACACCCACGGCGCCGGCTACGACCGGCTGCGCCAGCCGTCGTTCCAGGGCGTCCGCACCGACGTCTCGGCGGAGGACCTGGCGGAGGACCCGACGCATGGCTGAGGTCCGGGTCGAGGTCGACGGGCGGACCCTGACGATCAGCAACCTCGACAAGGTCCTCTACCCGCGCACGGGCACGACCAAGGGCGAGGTGCTCGACTACTACGCCCGCATCTCCCCGGTGCTGCTGCCGCACCTCGCCGGCCGCGCCGTCACCCGCATCCGGTGGCCCCACGGGACGGGCGACGGCAGCTTCTTCGAGAAGAACGCCCCGCGGGGCACCCCGAGCTGGGTCCGCACCGTCGAGGTCCCGACCACCGGCTCCCGGGGGGAGTCCCGGCACGGGGACACCCTCGTGTTCCCCGTCTGCGAGGACCTGGCCACGCTCACCTGGATGGCCAACCTCGCGGCCCTCGAGCTGCACGTGCACCAGTGGACGGTGACGCGCACCGGTCGGGTGCGCGGCGCCGACCGCCTGGTCGTCGACCTCGACCCCGGCGAGGGCGCCGGGCTGGGGGAGTGCAGCACCGTCGCCCTCCTCGCCCGCGACGCCCTCGCCGAGCGGGACCTGGCGACCAGGCCCGTGCTCAGTGGGTCCAAGGGCCTCCACCTGTACGCCGACCTGCCGCGGCGGCTCGACCCCGACGACGCCACCGCGCTGGCGAAGGAGGTCGCCGAGGAGCTCACCGCCGCGCACCCGAAGCTCGTCACCGCGACCATGACCAAGGCCCGGCGCACCGGCAAGGTGTTCTTCGACTGGTCGCAGAACGCCGGGTCCAAGACCACCGTCTCGCCGTACTCGCTGCGGGGCCGCGACGCCCCCACCGTCGCCGCGCCCCTGAGCTGGGACGAGGTCGCCGAGGGCGCCGACGACCCCCTCGCGCTGGAGCAGCTGCGCTTCGACGAGGTGCTGGACCGGGTCGCCGAGCGCGGGGACCTGTTCGCGGTCTAGACCACGTGGCGCCCGAGCGGGGCCGCCCCGCATCATCGGTGCGCGGCGCCACATGGGGTGGTGCCGACGTCTGGCGCAGCACCCTCGACCACCGGTCGAGGCGCGTCGTCCTCGAGCTCACGATGGCCGAGCTGATGTCGCGCGGCGACGAGGGGTCCTCCCTCCCGCAGGACTTCACGCGGCGGCTGGGCACCGAGAGGATCCGGTCCGGCCGGCCGGTCTAGACCAGATGGCGGGAGCCCGACGGTTTTGTGATGCTCCCGCCACCGGTCGCCCCGCTGGAGGGCGCCCACACCGAAGGAGCCCCCGTTGCGTCGTACGACCGCCACCGTCCTCACCGTCCTCACCACCCTCGGCGCCCTCGCGGCGACCATGGCGCCCGCGTCCGCCGAGGTCGTCACCGTCGAGGACGGCATCAACGACGTCCAGTACTTCAGCGGCCGCGACCTGGGCATCCGCACCGACTACGTGGACATCTCGAGCACCACCGTCGACCACCGGGCGAACAACATCGTCATGACCGTCGGCATCCTGGACGTCGACAAGACGACGGACTTCGAGGTCCAGGGCGCCCTCAAGACCGGCGGCAGGCTCTACCTCGCGCGCCTCCAGTACGCACCCGGCGGCAGCAACGTCTTCCTCCAGGACGGCGACACCGGTGACGAGTTGCGCTGCGCCGTGAAGGGCGCCGTCAAGGAGATGGCGAGCACCGTGGTGCTCACGGTCCCGCGCAGCTGCGTCGGCGACCCGGCCCGGGTCCGGTTCGGGTCGCGGACCATCGACGCCGGTGACGGGTTCACCCTCATCGACGACGGTCGCCGTGGGCGGGTCACCTCGCAGGAGACGCCGATCAAGGTCGGCAGGGCCACGGTGGCCCAGGGGTAGCCCCCACGCACCATGATGGAGGCATGACCGACCCCCGCCCCATCGAGACCTGGCTGACCGACATGGACGGCGTCCTCGTGCACGAGGAGGCGCCGATCCCCGGCGCCCCGGAGTTCGTCGAAGCGCTGAAGGACTCCGGGCGCCGGTTCATGGTGCTCACGAACAACTCCATCTACACCCCGCGCGACCTCCGGGCCCGGCTCCTGAAGAGCGGCATCGACGTGCCCGAGGAGGCCATCTGGACCTCCGCGCTGGCCACCGCGCAGTTCCTGCTCGACCAGCGCCCCCGCGGCACGGCGTACGTCGTGGGGGAGTCGGGGCTGACCACGGCGCTGCACGAGATCGGCTACGTGATGACCGACCGGGAGCCGGACTACGTGGTGCTCGGCGAGACCCGGACGTACTCGTTCGAGGCGATCACCCGGGCCATCCGACTCATCGAGGCCGGCGCGCGCTTCATCGCCACCAACCCCGACGCGAGCGGACCCAGCCAGCAGGGGACCCTCCCCGCGACGGGCTCCGTGGCCGCGCTGATCACCACCGCGACCGGGCGGTCGCCGTACTACGTCGGCAAGCCGAACCCGCTGATGATGCGCAGCGCGCTGAACCGGCTCGAGGCCCACTCGGAGACGACCGTGATGATCGGCGACCGGATGGACACCGACGTGGTCAGCGGCATCGAGGCCGGGCTGCGGACCGTCCTGGTGCTGACCGGGTCGACCCGACCGGACCAGGTGGAGACCTTCCCCTACCGTCCGACGCGGGTCGTGGACTCGATCGCCGAGCTGGTCGACCTGGTCGCCGACCGTTCGCCGCAGGTGGGCGTCTCGGAGGACTGACGCTCGCCCCACCCGCCCCAGGGACCACCTCGTGAACAGTGTTCACACTTGGCTTGGTGATGGGGCCAGGAGGGCCGTACCGTTGATCCGGTGGCTACGGCGGGGATCTCGGGACCCGGGGGGGCGCCCGCCTTCCTCGGCCCCTCACGCTTCCCCCGGACCCCCGCCCGCCAACGGAGCTCACGGGCCCGTTCGCCGATGCCCCCGGCCGCCGAGGAGCTCCTCGAGACGCTGGTGAGGCTCGAGCCGGGCGCCCGCGTGGTGCGGACGGTGGACGCCGTCGCGCCCGGTCCCGGACGGCACCGCGTGCTGGTCCCCGACCGCACCCACCCCGTCGCCCTGGCGGTCGACCACCCGGGCGCGCTCGCGGCCGCGACGTGGACGACGGACGCGACGACCACGACCGCGAGCTCGCTGCGGATGCTCGGCACCCGGGCGTGGCTGACGATGACGGGGGGAGGCATGGCCCCCGACCGTGTCGCCGTCGTCGGAGGGCGCCAGACCCTGGTCGACCACCTCTCCGAGGTCCTCGGCGAGGCCGTGACCTACACGCTGCGGGTGGACGACGCCCTCACCTGCCGTCGCCCGGTCCTGCAGCTGTTCGACGAGCGGCGTCGACTCTTCGCCCACGCCGTGCTCGGGCTCGGCCCGGCCTCCCGGCGCGACCTGGAGTCGACGGCGGCGGCCCTCGGGGTGGTCGGCGAGCGCGAGTGGGAGCACCTCGAGGTGCCCCGGGTGCTCGCGCGCACGACCTGGGAGGACGTCGACGTCCTGGTCACGGCCGCGCTGCGTCCCTCGTGGTGGCAGGGCTCCGAGCGTCGCCGCCTGGAGGTCCCGGCCGAGGCGATGGGCGAGCTGAGCCGGGCCTGGGCCGAGGACGCCGTCCGCGTCGACGAGATGGCCTGGACCCTCGCGCAGCAGCGCACCGCCGCCGGGCTCCGCAGCCGGCACGCCCGCACCCGCCTCGAGGCGGCGCTCGAGAAGGTCCTGCGTGACGCCCGCCGTACGACCTGGCCGGTCGGGGCCTGGCACGGCGACTGGACGGCGGTCCACATGGCCCGCCGGGGGTCGACGGTGCAGCTGTGGGGCTGGACGCGCTTCGAGGTGGGCGTCCCGATGGGGCTCGACCCGTGCCACTTCGCGGTCGCGGAGTCGGTGCGCCGGCACGGACTCACCCCCGACGCCGTCCGCACCGGCCTGCGGGAGGCGCTGCGGCGCCAGCCCGGGCCCGGCGCCTCGATGATGGGCGGCCTCTACCTCCTCGCGGTCACCACCCGCGAGCTCGCCCTCGCGGACGGCCCCGGCGGACACCGGGTGACGGAGCGCGCCGAGGTGCTCCTCACCGCCCTCGAGGGCTGGCTCGGCGCCCGCCCCTGACCCTCGGGACCCGCGCCGCACCGCCTAGTGGTCCTCCGTCGCGCGGGAGTCCGTGAGCGACAGGGCGCCGTACGTCGCCACGACGCCCACGACCACCGCCAGGACACCGAAGGTCGCCCGCTCGCCCTCGAAGTACGACGCGACGAGGGCGTTGCTCCACACCCCGGCGGGGAGCGTGGTGGTGACCAGCGCGGCGATGGCCGTGCCGACGACGGCGGTGCCCAGGCTCGTGCCGACCTCCTGGGCGGTGTCGTTGAGGGCCGCGCCGATGGAGGTCCGGTCGTGCGGCATGGCCGTCACCAGGGCGACCGCGCAGATGGTCATGACGATCCGCAGCCCCACCGTGAGGACGACCAGCGACACCGCGATGGCGACGTACCCGTGCTCGACGGAGAACGCCATGCCGGCCAGCGACGTGGCGAGCAGCGCGGCGCCGACCAGGCAGGCGGTGCGGTGGCCGTACCGCGAGGCGAGCCTCTCGGCCACCGGGGTCGCGGCGAGCATGGTGAGGATGAGCGGGAGGTTGGCGAGGCCGGCGCGGACGGGCCCCCAGCCGTAGGCGTACTGGAAGTGCAGGACGAGCGCGAACATCACGCTGGCCATCGCGATCGACGAGGCCATCTGGGTGATCGCGGCGCCGCGCGCCGGTCCGGAGGCCAGCAGCCGCAGGTCCAGCATCGGGTGGGCCGCGACGCGCTCGCGGCGCACGAACCCGACCGTGGCGACGACCGCGCCGAGGGCGCAGGCCACGGTGACCCAGGAGGTCCAGCCGTGCTCGACGCCGCTGGTCAGGGTGTAGCAGCCGAGGCCCATCGCGGCCACGGTCCACAGCGCGCCGGGCAGGTCGAGGGGGTCGCGGGTGAGGCCCTCGGGGTGGTCGGCGGGCACGCCGTACCGGACGCCGAGCCAGGCGACGAGGGCGATCGGCGCGTTGACTCCGAGCAGCCACTGCCACGACACGTGGGCGAGGGCGGTGCCGCCGAGCAGCGGGCCGAGCACGAAGCCCGACATGCCGACGACCATCACGACGGTGATGGCGCGCATGCGCAGCTTCTCGTCGTCGAAGAGTCGGAAGATCAGGGACATCGTGACCGGGGCCATGGCCGCGGCGGCGAGACCGAGGGCCGCCCGCAGGGCGATCAGCTCGCCGGAGCTCGAGACGAGGACGACGCCGGCGCTGATGGCGCCGAACGCGGCGAGGCCGACGAGCAGGACGCGGCGGCGTCCGAGGCGGTCCGCCGCGGCGCCGGCGGTGAGCAGCAGCCCGCCGAAGGTCAGCGAGTAGGCGCCGGTGACCCACTGGAGGCCGGTGGTGCCGCTGCCGAGGTCGCGGCCGATGGTCGGCAGGGCGATCGACAGCAGCGTGTTGTCGACCATCTCGACGAAGAAGGCCAGGCAGAGGGCGGCGAGGGGGAGGGCGGCGGCGCGCAGCGAGGGGTGGCTCGGCGCGGGCGTTCCCGTCAGGGCGGGGGTGGTGGAGCTCATGGCTGCCTCCTGGAAATCGAACGTCGTTCGACTACCGAACGACGTTCGAAGACTAGAACGGCGTTCGATAGAGTGCAAGGCATGGCCCGACGGCGCGCGTCACACTCACTGGAGGCGGTGCTCTCCGAGGCGGTCTCCCTGCTCGACGAGGCGGGGGAGCCGGCGCTCACGTTCCGGGCGCTGGCGGCACGGCTCGGCGGGGGCGTGGGCAGCATCTACTGGTACGTCGCGAGCCGCGACGAGCTGCTCGACCGGGCCACGGACACGGTGATGGCGGAGGTCCTCGCGCAGGTCGAGGCCCTCGACGCCGACGACGACCCGGTCGCCGTCCTGCGGGCGATGTCGCTGACGTTGTTCGACGAGATGGTGCGCCGGCCGTGGTTCGCGACGTACATGCTGCGCAACACCGGGCTGCAGCCGCACGCGATGCGGATGTTCGACCTGCTCGGCCAGCAGGTCATGCGGCTGGGCCTCACGCCGCGCGAGGAGTTCCACGCGGTGTCGTCGCTGCTGAGCTACGTGGTGGGCGTGGCCGTCGACATGGCGCAGCCGCCGCCGCAGGAGTTCCTCGACTCCGACATGGAGCCGAGCGCGTTCCTGGCGATGTACGCCGACCGGTGGCGGGCGCTGGACCCCGACGAGCACCCGTTCGCGCACCGCATCGCCGACGAGTTCGCCGTCCACGACGACGGCGAGGTCTTCCGCTCGGGCCTGGACATGTTCCTGGCCGGCCTCCGCGAGCGCGCGGGGACCGGCCAGGACGAGGGAACGGGTGGTGGGTCGGTCAGTCCTTCGGCTCGAGGAGGAAGAGCGGGATGAGCCGGTCCGTCTTCGCCTGGTACTCGGCGTACGTCGACCACGACTCGACGGCGAGCGTCCACCAGTCGTCGCGCTCGGGGCCGTCGGGGAGCTCGCGGACGGAGTAGGTCCTCTTCTCGGCGCCGTCCTGCAGGTCGACCTCGGGGTGGGCGCGGAAGTTGTCCGCCCACGTCGGGTCGTCGGGGGCGCCGCCCTTGGAGGCGACCGCGAGGTACGACCCGTCGCGCTCGACCTTCATCACGGGGTTCTTGCGGAGGTTGCCGGACTTCTTGCCGACCGAGGTGATGACCACGATCGGCGTCGGGTCGTCACGACCCGGCAGGGTGGTCGCGCGCTGTCCGCCGGAGGCCTCGTACTCCGCGACCTGGTCGCGGACCCACTGGGCGGAGCTGGGGACGTAGGTGCCAGTCAGTGCCATGCCTGTCCCAACGGCAGGACCCGCGACGTGATTCCCGGCACTCTCGACGAGCACCGTGTGCGCGGCGGAGGACGTCCCGCCCGCTACACCAGGCCGTGCTCGTGCGCGAACACCACGATCTGCACCCGGTCGCGCAGCGCGAGCTTCCGCAGGATCGCCCCCACGTGGGTCTTCACGGTCGACTCCGAGGTGAACACCCGCGCGGAGATCTCGGCGTTGGACAGGCCCCGGGCGACGGCGTCGAACACCTCGCGCTCCCGCTCGGTGAGCTCGGTGAACGCCCGTGGCGGCGGGTCGGGGGTGACCAGCGCGGTGTCGAGGAGCGTCACCAGGTCGGTCGGCGCGAGCACGGCGTTGCCGGTGTGGACGGTGCGGATCGCGTCGCGGAGCTGGACCGGGGTGGTGTCCTTCAGCAGGAACCCGCTGGCGCCGTACCGGATGGCCGTGGCCGCCCGGTCGTCGAGGTTGAAGGTGGTCAGCACGACCACCCGCACCGGCGTACGACGGGCCGCGGCGTCGCCGACCCCCGTGGCTCCGGCGGTTCCGGCGGCTCCGGCGAAGATCCGGCGGGTGGCCTCCACGCCGTCCATGACGGGCATGCGGATGTCCATCAGCACCACGTCGGGCTGCAGCTCGACGACGAGACGGACGGCCTCCTCGCCGTCGGCGGCGGTGCCGACCACGCGCATGCCGTCCTGGGCGTCGACGATGACGCGCACGCCCTCGCGGAACAGGTCCTGGTCGTCGACCAGGAGCACGCGGATGTCGGCGGTGCCGGCGGTGCCGGCGGTGTCGGCTGTGTCGTCGGGGGCGCTCATCGGCGCACCGGGACCCAGGCGGTGGCGGTGAACGTCGCCGTGCGGCGGCGGACGTCGAGACGCCCGCCGACGGACTCCAGCCGGCGCCGCATCCCGACGATCCCGCGCCGGTCGGACGGCCGGTCGTCGGCCGGGGGGACCGGGCCGGTGTCGTCGTCGTCCGGCGCGAGGTCGTTGACGACCTCGAGGCGCAGCTCGTCGCCACCCCAGTGGCGCTCGACGTGGATGGTGGCGTCGCGGGGTCCGTGGCGCATGGCGTTGGTCAGCATCTCCTGGAGCACCCGGTACGCGACCTCGGCGAGGTCCGGCGGGAGCGGTTGGGGGCGTCCCACCTCGTGCGACTCGACGAGGTGGCCGCTGCGGCGCACGCCCTCGACGAGCTCGTCCAGCGCGGCGGGGGAGGCGAGGGCGGCGGGGGCGCCGGGGGCGCCGTCGCGGGTGGTGTCGAGGACGGTGCGGACGTCGCGCAGCGAGTCGCGCGCGGCGCCGGCGATGGTGGCGAGCGTCGCCTTGAGCGTCGTGGGGTCGTCGGGGAGGTACTGCGCCGACTCGGCCTGGGCCAGGATCACCGCGAGCGAGTGGCCGACGACGTCGTGGACGTCGGAGGCGAGCCGGGCCTGCGAGGCGCGCAGCGCGGCGAGCTCCTGGGCCTGGGCGCGGGCCGCGTCGGCCTGGGCTGTCTCCGCCTCGGCGACGGCCTGCGACTCCTGCGAGCGCTGCGCCCGCTGCAGGAAGCGCAGCGCGAGCCCGGCCAGCCACGGCGCCCCCAGCGGCAGGAGGGTCGCGGCGAGCAGCAGCCCGAGCAGGCCGAGGTCGGGGACGACGGCGAACAGGTCGTAGAGGGCCAGCCCGGTCCGGTCGCCGAACGGCTCGTAGGCCCGGGAGGCGATCACGCCGACGGCCAGCGCGACCCCGATGGGGATGGAGAGGCCGCTGACGGTCACCGTCGACGCCCGACCCCAGCGGGCGCAGCCGAACGCGACCACCGCCGCGCTCAGCTGCACCAGCAGCAGCGGCACGTTCGTGACGACCTGGCCGGCGCTCGTCAGCCACACCAGTGCCAGCCCGGCGGCGGGTGCCCGGCGGCTCAGCCCGGCGGCGATCGCGAACCCGACGACGACGTAGTAGACGTCCCCGGCGGTGGCCTCGACCATCGCCGTCTCGTCGCGCAGCTCGTAGAGGCCCAGCAGGAGGACGACGAGCCCGACCGCGACGTCCGGCCCGAACGCCCGTGCCCAGCGCAGCGCCCGGTCACGACCGGACTCCTGCGCGACGACCGTGCTCACAGGCGTGATCCTCCCGGAGGAGTGGTGGAGCGTCATGGCGCCATGCTCGTCGCCGCCCCCGGTCGCGGACGTCCGCCGCAGGTGCCGACCCACTCGTCCCCGCGGCCAGACCTGCTCCCGCCGGTCACGACCGACGGGCCGGGACGCACGACGCCCCGGTCGAGGAGGCCGGAGCCTCCCTCGACCGGGGCGTCGGGGTCAGTCAGTCGGGTCGGTCAGCCGCGCGAGGCCGCCGTACGGCGCAGGCGGGTGTTGACGAACTCGCCCATGCCCCAGCGACCGAGCTCGCGGCCGAAGCCGGAGCGCTTGACGCCACCGAAGGGCAGGCCGGGGAGCGTGGTGCCGTGCTCGTTGACGTAGGCCATGCCGACGTCGAGGCGGTCGGCGATCTCCTGGGCGCGGTCGGTGTCAGCGCCCCACACGGAGCCGCTGAGCCCGAAGCTGGTGTCGTTGGCCAGCGTGACGGCCTCGTCGACGGAGTCGACGCCGTACACGACGGCGACGGGGCCGAAGATCTCCTCGGAGTAGGCCTCCATGTCCTTCGTGACCCCCGTGAGGACGGCGGGGCGCATGTAGGCGCCGTCGCCCTCGACGGCGTCGCCGCCGGTGTGGAGGGTCGCGCCCTGCTCGACGGCCTTGGCGACCTGGCTGACGACCTTGTCGCGCGCGGTGACCGACGACAGCGGGCCGAGGCGGGTGTCGGAGCTCGTGGGGTCGCCGGGCTGGGAGGCCTCGAAGACCGACACGACGGTCGCCACGAACTCGTCGACCTTGTCGGTCGGCACGATCATGCGCTTCGGGGAGTTGCAGGCCTGGCCGCAGTTGCCGAGGCGGGCCTTGGCGGCGGACTTGGCGACCTTCGCGATGTCCTCGTCGAGGACGATGAGCGGGTCCGAGCCGCCGAGCTCGAGGACGGCCTTCTTCAGGTTGCGGCCCGCGATCTCGGCGACGGCGGCGCCGGCGCGCTCGCTGCCCGTGAGCGAGATGCCCTGGACGCGCGGGTCGGCGATCATCGTCGCGATCTGGTCGTTGGTCGCGTAGACGTTGATGTAGGCGTCCGTGGGCACGCCGGCGGCGTGGAAGATCTCCTCCATGACGGCGGCCGAGGCCGCGCAGATCGGCGCGTGCTTGAGGACGATCGTGTTGCCGACCATCAGGTTGGGGGCGACGAACCGGGCCACCTGGTAGTACGGGAAGTTCCACGGCATCACGCCGATGATCGAGCCGACCGGCACCGTCTCGACGACGGACTCCTGCGCGCCCTGCGGGTCGAGGACCTCCTCGGCGAGCAGGTCGGGGCCGTGCTCGGCGTACCAGCGGTAGATCATCGCGGAGAGCTTGATCTCGCCCGCGGCCTGCGCGACGGGCTTGCCCATCTCGCGGGCGATCAGCGTGGCGAGCTCGTCGGAGCGCTCCTCGTAGGCGTCCGCGACGCGGACCAGGATGGCGGCGCGGTCCGCGGTCGCGGTGGCCCGCCAGTCGTCGAAAGCACCGTGCGAGCGGGCGAGGACACCCTCGACCTCGCCGTCGGTGAGCTCGGGGAACTCCTGCTCGATGGCCCCGGTGGCGGGGTTGGCGGTCACGTAGGTGGTCATGTCACCGACGCTACAGCGACGTCGCGAAGGACCGGGCCGGCCCGGACCGTGACGGCTGGGACGCCAGGTCACTGCTGGGGCTGCTGAGCCCCAGGTTGTCCACAGGCGCGGGATTCCCCTCTAACCAATCACGGCAAAGAGCCGTTGACTGGGCGTCGAGACATCCGACGCGTCTATGGGGGACACCACGATGACCACCGCGCCCAGCCACCGCGCGGCCGGCCCGACCACCGCCGCCAGCACCGCCGTCAGCGCGGCTCGGGCCGACCTCCCGCCGGTCGACCCGGCGCTGCTGGACCGGCTCGACGGGGCCGTGCGCGACGTCGTACGACGCGAGGGCATCGACCCGCAGCGCGACGGGCGGGTCGTGCGCCGCATCGCCGAGGACGTCGTCCGCGCCCACGACGACCTGTCGCTGACCGGCCAGGTCACCCCGCTGGGCGACCCCGTCGCCGTCGTGGGGGAGCTCGTCGCCCGCGTCGCGGGGTTCGGCGCGCTGCAGGTCTACCTCGACGACCCGGAGATCGAGGAGGTCTGGATCAACGACCCGTGTCAGGTTGACAAGAGGTAGCGCATAACCCACTCAGCGGGTCAGGTGAGGTCCTCCGGCAGAACGGCATTCAACCCCGGGATCTGGTCCTGAAGATGCGCGAGCAGAGCGCGGTCTGGTTCGCCGGGGTTGGCTGCTAGATGGCCACGCAGGTTCTCCGCAACTGCCGGATTCACCCGACCGTCAGGTGTTCCGTGAAGGATCTGGTCAATAATCGCCTGCGCTTGGGCGCGACGCCCCTCTCGGTCAGGCGCCGAGGGCCGATCGTCGCTTCCCATGCTCATGCGAGACATGTTGCCAGTTCGCTTGTTCGAACTGTCGGTGGAGCGGTGCAAGATGACGCCCATGACGAAGCTGGACGCCGCGTGGGCCATTCACGAACTCAAGCAATTCATCCACGCGACCGACCAGGTCGCCTACGAGAGCACCGTGGTGTTCGGCGTCCACATGCGCGCGTCCGAAACCGAAGCCTCGCAGCGAGCGCACGTCGTCGAGCAGATTCTCGACCGCGTCATCCCTGGCTGGAGGGCGGCCCGTCCCGGGACAGACGAGGACTTCACCTGGTTGCGAGACCAGGCCTCGCGGGGACTCGCCGCGCTTGAGCGCCAAGCCGAGCTGGCCGAAAAGCTGGGTGACAACGCCCCCGATATGGACGCGTCCAATCTGCACCCTTGGGCTTGGGAAAACGGCAGGTCGTACTGGAACACTGGGCACTTTCATCAGGCGGTCATGCAGGCGGCCATCCGCATCAACGCGGAGACGCAAGCGAAATTGGGCCGCATGGACGTGTCTGAGACGGCACTGTTCAACGAGGCGTTTACGACCGACGCCCCCAAGGAGAACAAGCCCCGGTTGCGGCTGGCGGAGGACGATGGTGGCGACACATTCCGGAACCTCCACCGGGGCGCCCGCGCGTTCGCTGAGGGGCTGTATGCGGGCATCCGCAACCCCGGCATGCACAGGCCGCACGAGCAGGACGGCGGCGCCGAGCAGCTAGCCCTCGAACAGCTCGCGGCGTTCAGTTTGCTCGCCCGCTGGGTCGATGAGGCCGTTGTCGAGACTGTGGGCCAGTGAGTTCGTCGCGCTCGGTTGACGCGTGAATCCCACCCGTGTGACTATCGGCGGGCCGGGGCTGGTTTACGCCGACTTCCGGCGGGGTGGGGATTCGCCCCGGTGCACCACCAATACCGAGAGCCTGCAAGGCAAGCCAAGAAGGCACGAGGACACAGACCTGACAGCGCGACCCCAGCGCTGGGCTTCAGGGAGTGGCCCCTCACGACGGGACCAGTCGTCCGACTGGTCGCAAACCTCGTGAGCCCTTGGAGGCCTTTCATGAGCACCATCCCTACCCCCGACCGTCCGCGCTGCGTCTGTGGCGCTCCCTGGCACGGTGAGCTGCTGCTCCACGGCGACCAGCGCTGGGCCGCCACCCAGCTCCAAGACCTCGGCTTGCCGGTCGCCCACGTTCGGCGTGCGATCGACCACCAGCAGGACGCCATCAAGGACATCTACGACGAGCTTGGCAAGGACCTCACGGCGGGCTCGGTGGTCCGCTGGGAGTTCGTGTTGTGTGAGGCGTGCTGGCCGGACCAGGTTCCTTCGACCGAGGTCGCGACGGTCAACCGCTGGGACACCGGTATTGAGCTCTTCCAGCTCGTGGCCAGCCCCTCTGAGACGGGGATCGCGACTGTCCGCGACCTGAAGGCCTGGCTCGCCACGTACGCCGACGACGCCGAGGTCGAGCTGGAGTTCAGCGCGAACGGGCGGATGGCCTGGGCCACTCTCAGCCGGCTCAACGCCTGGATTGAGCCGGACGACAAGCCCTGCCTGTCGCTGGGCATGGACGACATCGTCGCGGCGTTGACCGAGTCCCACGATGACGCCGCCGAGGACGGTGCCGCATGAGGGGCGACATGGCTGAGTCCTTCGCTGTGTTTGACGAGGTTCAGGACGTCCTTGATCGGCATCTGACCGCGACCCGGTGGACCGGCGAAGATGAGTACGAGCAGGGCATCGCAAGGCGCGCCCGCGCGTTCTTGGAGGAGCTGATCGAGACCAGGATCCTTGTGCGGCACGACAACGACCCCCGTGCCGTGGCCGCCGAGTTCGATGACTTGCGCGACTCCATCTTCTGGAGCTGGTTGGTCGATGCCTCGATGAATCGGTGCTCTTGCCAGTGTGAGCAGCACGGGTGAGCGGCTCCACCTAGTTGGTGACCTCGGCGCGTCCGGTGTGGCCGGTGAAGGACTGATGGGTGCCGACTCCCGAGGGAGTCGACGTCAGGCCGCATTCGGCGCATCGGACGCGCCGGGCGTTGTTGCGGGCCGACACCGCCCGTCCGGTGTCTCGCAGGACGTCCCGGCCCGCAGGGGTGAGGACCCACATGCGGCGGACCCGGACAGGCGACCCGTGGCCCAGCCCGCACCCGAGCCGGGAGTGTTCGGCGAGGCCGGTGGCGGTGTAGAAGAGGGCACCGCACCGTCGGCACGACAGCGTCGGGTGGTCATGCTCGAAGAACCGGCGTCGGCGACGCTTCACGTCGTTGTCGTCGACGCCGGTCATCAACGCAGGAGTCCGAGGCGTTCCAGGTCGCGCCGGATATGCGTGGGAGGCCTGTCACTCATCGAGCGCGTCTCATGTACGAAGTGGCGGTCCGGCGAGCTCGGCGCCGGATCGTCCTCGACCAGCTCGGCGTCGACTACGTCGCCGATGAGGTCTTCGTCGGCGCCGTCGCGGTCGGCGGCGCGGTTGAGCGCGGCGAACACCTCGTCGCTGGCCTCCGGCTGCTCGTCGGCGTACCGGGCATCCACGAGCGTGCCGGGCTCGGCCAGCATCCGACGGAACAGGTCCTCGACGGGGTCGACCTCGGTGACGCCGAGCAGCACCTTGGACGTGGCGCCGAGCCCGCCCCGGTCGAGCAAGTCGTGCAGGATGCGGATCTTGTCCCGGGGCTCGGTGGCGGGGTCGTCCAGCATCGCTTGCAGCCGCCTCACGGCGTCGTCCAGTGACGTGCCGATCCGACGCGCTGCCTTCTCGCGCACGGCGGGCAGGTTCGCGCCGTGCTTGAAACACACGCTGGCGCCCGGGTGCGCCTCGGTGCGGCACTGCTCGCCGGTGGAGATGATCGTGCCGTTGCACCGGACGACCTCGGGGTGCTTGGCCCACCACTCGTCGCCGTGAGACTTCCTGCGCCCGGCCACGGCTACCGCCAAACGAGGACGCGACCTGCAGGCCCGCCCGCATCCGGAGCAGCTCGGAAGACGTCGTTGAGAGTGTCGTGGCACAGCCCGCAGGTCTGGACCTCGACAGCCGACTGGTCGCACGGCACCCACAGCCTGTGGACCCGGAGCCCTCGCATCGAGCACCCGCACCGGTCGCACGCCTTGGCCTTGTGGTTGGGCGGGTCGAACAGCGCGTCGAGGATCGTGACGGCTGGGACGTCGGGGTCGGCCCATCGCAGCAGCGGGGTCGTGGCGTCGTAGGTCAGGAGCTCGGTCGCGACCGGGGCGCCGAGCGCGATGAAGATCGTGGCGTCGGCCCACCCGAGCTCCGTGCCGAGCGGCTCGCACCACCGTGTGCGGTCCTCGGGGTCGTTGAAGATGAGCGAGTTGCCGGTGTAGGCGTCGGCCATGGTGCGGGCCGTCGTCTCGTTGATGTCGGTGGTCATCTGATGCTCCTTCGGCGGGGCGCTGTTGGGGCGCTGTTCCCCGGCCCCGGCGCGGCGCGCCCCATCCGCGCCGGGGCCGGGAGTCTCAGGAAGCGACGTACAGCGACGGCGGCGTGTAGGTCGCGTTGGTGCTGATCTGCAGGACGAAGCCGGCCAGGCGGTGGCGGACACCGGTGCCGAAGCCGTGGGTGAAGTAGCTGTCGATCAGCGGGTAGTCGGACCGCGAGCCCTCGATGACCGTCAGGCCCTTGATGCGCGAGTGCTCGCGGAGCATCAGCGGGTTGGAGTTCACGAGTCGCCCACCGGAGGCGAGACCGACCACGTACCCGGCGGGGATGCGGTCGGACTCGTTGAGGATCGCGTCGCCGTACCCGCCGAGAACCGGGAAGCCCGCGAACGTCGCGGCGGGCTGGTCGCCCACCAGCTGGCCCTCGGCGTAGAAGCGAGCGCCCGAGGCGGGGATGAAGTCGGCGCGGTCGCCGTCGGCCACGCGGAAGCGGGAGACGCGGTTGCCCTCGAAGGCGTTGACGAAGATGACGACCTGGGTGCCGTTCTCGGCGGAGTACCCGTGCGACTTGAAGTCGTCGATGATCACGTCCAGGTCGCTGGAGACGACCTGGGCCTCGCCCGAGGTCCGGAAGTGCGTGTGCGACCCGGGGAACGTGTTGCCGTTGTAGGCAGGCGGGGTCCACCCGTCACCGTTGGCGAACGCGAAGACGTCGTAGACGTTCTTGGTGTTGGGGTCGGTGACCTTGCGGGTGGTGGGGGAGAAGACCGTCCGCATGATGTCGGTGAAGACGTTCTCGCGGTCGGCGTTGATCACCTGCACGGTCGCGGCGGTAATCTCGGCGTCGCTTGCGTCGGTCAGGTAGCGCCACGTCCACCCGAGGCGGGCGTCGTACCACTGGAAGGTCGCGCCGAGGTCCAGCGTCTCGTGGGTCAGCCGGGACGCCTCGGGGATGCCGTACTCGGTCGCGACCTCGAACACGTCGGCGCCACCGCCGACGGTCTGCAGGACCGAGGTGACCGGCGAGGTCACCGGGTAGGTGAACACGTCGGTGAAGCGCTGCTGCTGGTCGTTCGCGAGGCTCATCACCTCGGTGAGCTCGGCGAAGAGCTCGTTGAAGTCGCGACCGTCTGCGGTCTTGAGCTGCCGGTCGCCGAGCGCGTAGTAGCCGCGCGCCATCATGCGGGCGCCGCCGAACTCGGCGCGGTTGCGGGCCAGCAGCCCGGTGATGTCGCCCGCTGCGAGCAGCTCGGCGCGAGTGGTGGTCATGTGTGACGTCTCCCTGGTGGGGTCGAGGATCTACGGGTGTTGCGGACAAGGCGTCCGCTGCCGGTTCCTGTTCGGCCCACCTGGGCCCACTGCCTGCCAACCGAACTGGTTGACGTTGACAACGATACCGGACCGGAATCGGGCCGGTGCGGGTCGCCGCGCCCGAGGCGATAGGAGCGGTTGTGAGGCGGTCGCCCGGCCCTCGGGTGCGCCCGGCGACTGGTCGTGCGGGAGAGGTGCGGTTCTGTGCGGAGGCGCCAGGGGCGAGGTCTTAGGGGACGTACGGTCGAGAGGCTCAGCCCCAATTGCAGATCGCGTCCTAGCGCGCCGACGGGTAGTCTGCCCGGATGATGCGACGGCTGAGAGGATTCCCGCTCCTTCCCGCAATCGCGCTAATTCTCACTCCTGTTGTGGTCTTGTCGGCAGCGCCTTCCGCGGTCGATGTCTTCACCGATAGTTCGCAGACGGCTGCGGTTATATGGGCCCGTCTTTTCGGACTAACTTTCTTAGCACTGGCATTCGTCGCGTTTTTCGTCTGCCAGACCCTCGTGATTGAACTCTGGGATCGGCGTCGAGCTGTTTCCGACGCAGAGCAGAATCTGAGAAGATTGCAGGCTGTCAAGCGGGCCATGTCGACTGCGCGCCAAGAAGACACCTGGCGTGACTGACGAACGGCCCGGGCCTGAGCCGGAGGGGCCCGAGGGTCTGACGAATTGGAGACCCGAGCACGAGCGGATGATGCGTGACTTTGCCGAGGCCGAGGAGATCCTCGGCTACATACGGGCGCAGCACGGCATCCCCGAGCAACAACTGCCGCCGACCCCAGTTCGCTCGGTTCGGCAGCGTCCCAACCGCGAAGACCTCGACGATCAGATCGAGCGGGCTGCAGAGGAGTTGCAGGAGAGACAGGGACTGCTCGCCAGGTTTGCGCCGCGCGTGTGGAAGTTCCTAGCAACTACGACGTCGCTAGCGTTGGCCGGGGGAATACTTACAGTCGGCGGTTCTCTCGTTGATCAGCGAATTCCTGTGGCCCCATCGGATATCGAGGATGCGCAGATCTGTGCCACGGCAATAGAGAATGTCGGGGTCGCTGTTGATCGAGGAATCGACCGGCCCGAGATTCTCGAGAACGTCAATCCGAACGAGGTCGACGAGCGATGTGGCGATGAGGCCGAGATCGCGGCCGACATTAGAGACGATTGAGCGACGAGCCTGCGGCGGCGCGGACGGCGGCTCTGCGGATCGCGGCGCCGACGTGGCTGTGATTCCAGATGGGGGACATGCCCGGCCCCTTCGACACGCCCTCCGCGTTGAACAGCCGGGCAATCGCTGACGCGGACATGCCCTCGCGGTGAAGCGCGACGATCCGCGCCTCGGCCTCGCCGGGGATGCTCGGCGGTCGGCCCATGTGCTTCCCGGTCGTGGCGCGGATCGTGGCCATGCCTTCGCGGGTGCGCTCGGCCAAGCGGCGCCGCTCCATCTCGGCGAAGGCTGCGGTCACGTGGGCCATGAGCCTGCCGGTGGTCGTGCTGGTGTCGACGCCGAGGTCCATGCACACGACGTCCCAGCGCTCGCGCTCGGCGCGGTTCAGCAGCCCGGCGAAGTCGGCGACGTCGCGGCACAGCCGGTCGAGCTTGGCCACGGCCAGCACGTCGGCCCGGTGCGCGCCGAGGTCGGCCAGCGCGGCGGCGAGGACCGGGCGTCCGGCCAGTGACTTGGCGGACGCGGCCTCCTCGATGCGCAGGTCGAGGTCCCAGTCCAGGAGCTCGGCAGCCTCGGTGAGCCGAGCGGCCTGCACCTCCACCGAGATGCCCTGCTTGTCGGTGCTGCGCCGCACGTAGCCGAGGACTCGGGGCCGGGTCGGGGTGTCGGTCATCGCGGGCTCCTAGGTGGTCCGTCGGCATGGGGACCCTTGCCGACGGGAAGAACGCTACTCGAACACTTGTGCGAGTACTGGTCAGCGGTGAGTCGGGCGAGCGGGGAGCGAGCCGGGTCCGCGTGCCGCTCTCGCGCGCGGGCGCGTTTGCCTTCACAGCGAGCGCGCCGCGCGGCAGCTACTCCGCCTCTCGGCTCTCGGCTCTCGGCTCCCGGCTCCCGGCTCTCGGCTCTCGGCTTTCGTGCTTCTTCGCCGGACCTCCGCCGACCGCGTCCATCACCACGGGCGCGGTCGGACGCGGTGGACGCGCTGCGCCTTCGCCGCACCCGGTGATGTCCAACCAGGAGTGGGTGTCCTTCTCCCTTGATCGGCGGGGCGCGCGGGCGCGCGGCTCCCTAGGGAGCGGGAGCCGCCGCGCGCCCGGCTCAGGTGCCCGAGTCCTGCCGCGCGCGGCACCGCGCGGATACCTACCCGCGCGCTTCAATCTCTTCTCCGACCTGCGGAAACGCCGAGCCGCGCGGCTAGCGTGCGGGGCCGCGCGGCTCGGCACCCGCGCGCCTAGATGAAGCCGTCGTCGGGGAAGGCGCGCGGGCCGCTATCCGCGCGCTCCTGACGCAGAACAACCGCCTCCCGCAAGGTGTCGCGGCCGACCCGCTCCTGGGTGGCCACACCCTGTTGCGCGTCGTCCGCGCGCCGGATCGCTTCGCGCTGGCTGACGTCGACCGGCAACCCGAGCGAGTCCAGCAGCTCCACGGCTCGGTCCACCTTCGTCTTCGCGCGGCGAGCGTCCAACGCGGTGAACGTCGTGCGCCCCTCGGCGTCGGTGACGACCGTCAACACCATCCGGTCGACGCCGCGCTGCCGCGCCTTGCCGACCGCGATCTCCATCTGGTTGCCGGCCGACTCGATCAGGTACTCCACGTCGACGTCGTCCCGCTTGCCCGAGCTGCCTCGGGCGCCGCGCTTCACGTCCTTGCCGGTGTTGTCGGTGCGGACCACGGTGTAGCCGCGCGCCTTCAGGTGGACTCCGGTGTGGCGGTAGTAGCCGCGCGTGGTGTCGGAGTCGTTCTCCCCGGCCTCCGTGATCCGCTGGTAGGAGTCCAAGACCACGAGGTCGCCGGGCTCCAACCCGTAGGCGTCGAGCGCGGCCAGGAGCTCGGCGCCACCGGTGGCGGTGTCGAGCGGGCTCATGCTCGGCAGGGAGATCAAGATGAACCGGTCGACGTCGTCGCCGGGGCCGACGCCGAACGACGTCAGCCGCTCACGCAAGTCGTCCTCGGTGTTCTCCATGTCGACGTAGAACACCCGCCGCGCTCGCGGGATTGGCATCCCGGCGAAGTCGTCTTCACCGCGCGCCACCGCCAACGCAAGCCGCAACAGCAACAGCGACTTGCGGTGCCCGGCGGGGGCGACGAGCGCGACCGACGTACCGGTGGCCAGCAACGGGTCGACCACGTACTCGCGAGGGGGCCGGTCGGGGTCCAGCAGTGCCGACAACGACAGCCGGGCGAACTTCCCGCCGAGTGCATCGGTCAGCTCCTGGCCCGCCTCGGCGCCGGGGTTGTCCGGCTCGGCGGGCAGGTCGTCGAAGACGTCGGCGGCGTTGGTGTCCGGTGACGGCCTGCCTCCGCCGTCGACCGTGTTCAACGCCGAGGCCCACTTGGCCTCGTGGTGCGTGGCGGTGAAGTCGGCGTCTGCGGGAGCTCGCGCCATGAACTCGTCGTGCAACTCGTCCAAGTCGTATCCCGACCAGTTGGAGTTGCCGAACTCCACCAAGTTGCACGCCACGGCGTACGTGGTCGCATCCCAGTGCGGGCCGTCCCACCCGAGGTCCGCGCACTCGTCCAGCCGAGCCAGCTCGGCGCGCACGGCCTTCCCGGCATACGGGTGCGGACCGAGAATCGGGTCCAGCCAAGGCGAGGTGTCGACGTGGTGGTCTCGACGCCTCTCGCGCGAGCCACCAGCCTCGGTCAACGCGGCGACGAGGTCGGGGTCCGGGTCGGCGGCAAGGCACCCCTCGACGTCCCACGCGGTGTCCTCGACGTAGCCGCCGTCCGGGTACTTGGTGCGGACCGAGCCGGGGAGGAACAACAGCAGTCGACCGGTGCCGTCCGGTCGCCCGCCGACGTAGTCGCCCACCGGCCCCAGAGGCGTGTGGAGCGGGCTGACCTTGCCGAGGCCCGACGACGGCACGAGGTGGTGGGTGCCGCCCGATGGCGTCCGGGTCACCCCGTAGGACTTGAACGGCGGCAGATGGTCCACCGAGCCACCGGCCTTGGTATCGACGTCGACGGCGTCGATGCCGTGTCCGCCGACCATCGCGAGGGCGTCCTTCCCGGGCCGGTACGACGACAGGTCGCACTGGTCGGCGGTGAGGTCCTGCCAGCCCCGCGAAGGCCGGTCTCCGGGCCGCACAACGACCACGGGGACCCCAGCGGACACCAGCCGGTGAGCGAGCGCGAGCCCGTCTTTCGGAGAGCGGTCAGCCACGGTGTCCCTCCTGACCGTTGAAGTGGTCCGCGAGCTCGGCCAACCTCTCGGCCAGCGGGTCGGGGCGTCGGTCGGCGTACTTGTCGACGTGGTCGCGGCGCCGAGCCTGCTGCTTGGCGTTCTTGCGCTGCTGACGCCCGTCGTTGGGCGACAGCGACCGGCGGCTCACCGGTTCGCCTTGCCGGTGAGCAGCCGCGCGACGGCGTCGCGGGTGTCGTCCGACAGCGGGGGAGCGGCAGCCACCGACTCCCGGACGGCACGGTCCAGGTCGGTCTGGGACGGCGCTTCGGTCGTGGTCGTCACGCGGCACCGCCGGTGATGAGTGCGGCGATCCGAGCGCGGTCGGCGTTGCTCAGTGGCAGCTCGTAGACGGCCTCGCGGACGGCCCGCTCGAACCGCTCGACGGCCTCGGCGTCGACGCCAGAAACCAGCATGGCGACGAGGTGGCCGACGTGCACCGGGTCGAGCTGGGGGACGTTCCCCTGGGACCGGCGGATCTCACGCTGGATGCGGGCGTAGCCGAGCTCTCGGTAGCCCTGCGCGACGTCGGCGGGGTCGGGGGTGCGTCCGTGGCTGTACATGGCGTTCAGGCGCGACGCGGCGCCCCGGACGGGGTTGGAGTTGGGTCGATCGGACATAGGGATGGCGCTCCTCAGCGAAGACTGAGGGGCGCCTCCGGAGCCAACCCGGGTCCGGGTTGTCCGGCCTGCGCCACCCTCGGACGACGAGGCAGCGGTATCTGTCCACCGGGCCAGACCCGTCCCGGTAAGCCGCACACCTGACGGCTCTCGCCCGTGCTGTGGCACCGCCTACGTTACGCGACACCTAGCGGCTTTGGCTGACGCTGGCTATCTCCACAGCTCTGGGCTTGGACACCCGCGACTGTCGGCGGTTGCGCATAGCGTGTGTGCAATCGAAACCGCTCAACTAGGGGGCTCCCGTGTTCGACCGCAACACTGACTACCCGACCGCGATCGCAAGTTACGACGATGACGGGGTCGAGGCGGCTCTTGAGTGGTGCGAGGACCACATGCAAGAAGGCGACACTTTGGCGATCTGGACCTCGCTGAAATCCAATCTCAGCAACAGCCGGCGACTGGACGACTACGTGCGTCGATACCGCGACGTTGAGCACATCACGGGCCGAGGTGGCGGCGTGCCGTCTGGGCCGGGACCGGTGCTCATGGCTTGGGCGGACATGGAGGACGTCGGTGAGATTGCCCGCCACGCGAATCGGATCCGGGCCTTATGTGTGATTACCTGGTCCGAGGATCGCATCCGACCTTGGGTAAGTGCGAAACAGCCGACCATTCTGGGTGACGGCTCTGCGTGGGAATCGCTAACACCCGAGCTGGACCCCGTCGTAGTTGAGGCGCTGGAAAGCCTGACTATGACGATCAACCACAACAACACCATCTCGGCCGGTTTCGAGAAGGACCAAGTCGTGAGCGTGCTTCTGGCGCTCAAGCAAGCCCGAGTGCCGATGGACGCCGACGCGATGGAGGGCTGGGCTGTCGCCCACGGTTGGTCGGGCAAGAACCCGAGGCGGCTGTCGCAGTACGTCCGCGACATCCAGTCCGGCAAGCGGCCGCAAACCCGTAATCGGGTCCCGGCCGACTACATCGACGGTCTGCGGGAGCGCGTGCAGAGCAGAGGTGTCGAGGACTAGTTCCAGGTGATTGCGGTCGACGCCGGGTCGTAGGCGCGACCATTGCCGGGGCCGACCCGGTTGATGGTGATCTGCATCCCGAGCAGCCGGATGATCGCCTTGCGCGTCTCGACGTCGGCGCCCGCCCACGCCTCGGCCACACCCGGCCCGGCGAAGTCAGCCAGGTTCGCGGCGGGTTGCGCCGACCGCAGCCGGGCGCGCTCGGCGTCGAGCTCGGGACGCAACCGGGCGGTGATGCGCTGCAACTGCTCGCCGGTGATCGTGTCGTCGGCGAACTGGTCGGCGGCGAGGGCGAGCTTGGCCTCCAAGGCGCTGATGCGAGCTCGGGCGGCGTCGGCCGCCACGGGGTCGCCGCCGAGCAGCCGGACGCCGTCGCGCTCGAGGACGCCGACCACGACGCGGTTCACGTGGTCGTCCACGTCGGCCATGCGCCGCTGCACCTTCATGCACCCGGCGTGGGGGCACTTGTACGAGTGCGGGTAGTGGCGGGTGCGCCCGTTCTTGAGCTCGTAGTTGAACTCGTTGGTACCGACCATCGGGCGTCCGCACTCGCCGCACGCCGCGACCGAGGTCAGGAGGTACTTGGCCTCGGTGCCTCGGTTGTTGGACCGGCGGGCCGGGTCGGTCAGAAGCGCGACGACCCGGTCGTGCGTCTCGGTGTCAACGATCGGGTCCCACTGGCCCGGGTACAGCGCGGGCTTGCCCTTCGGCTTGCCGTCCTTGCCGCGCGGCTGGTGCTTGCGGTAGCCGTGGTTGCGGTCGCGCAACAGCACCCGGCGGAGCACCTGGGTGGCCCACGGCTTGCCGGTGGAGGTGCGGACGCCCCGGTCGTTGAGGTCGCGGACGATCTTCCACAACCCCTCGCCGGCAAGCACCCGGTCGACACACTCGCGCAACACGGCAGCCTCGGCGTCGTTGACAGTCAGCCGCTGGTCGGCCCCGCGCCCGTGGATGTCCCACCCGTAGGGGCGGGGTCCGTTGTGCCGACCGGACTCAGCGAGCTCGGCCTGCTTCCGGCGCGCCCGCTCGGCGGTCCGTGCAGCCTCGGCGGTGTCGTTACCGCCGAGCGTGCGGAAGATGTACTGCCCATCGGCGGTGGACAGGTCGGGGTCGGGGGAGGCGACGAACCGGAGGCCGGTGCCGAACTCCTCGTGCAGCTCGATCAGGTCCTCCCGCTCGCGCGGACGCCGGGTGAGCCGGGACGTCGTGTAGGCCAAGATCACGTCGAAGCGACCGGCCTCGGCGTCGTCGAGCATGCGGTCCCAGTCCGGGCGCCGCTTCCGAGACGACGTCGCCGCGCTGAGATCGTTGTCGGAGTAGACCTCCACCACCTGCCAGCCCTCCCGTGCGGCGAGCTCGCGGCAGTCGGCCTCCTGGCGGGCCACGCCTCGGGCGCGTCCCTCCTTGTCGTCGCTGATGCGGGTGTAGACAGCGGCGCGAGTGCCCATCGGTTCCTCCGGCGTTCGGTGAGTAACCCCTAACGTACGCGACACCCGTCCCGGGTCTTCGTGGCCCGCAACGGCCGCCACGAGCTGACGAACCTCGTCCTCACCCGCGCGCAGGTCACCGAGCTCGTCGAGCGGATGCTGAAGTCCAGCGGGCGTCGTATCGACGTCAGCCGGCCCTTCGTCGACGCCATGCTCCCCGAGGGCCACCGGCTCCACGTGGTGCTCGAGGGCATCAGCCGCGGGTTCTCCGCGGTCAACATCCGCAAGTTCGTCCTGCGCGCCGCGAAGCTGCACGACATGGTCGAGCTCGGCTCGCTGTCGCCGCAGGCCGCGCGGTTCCTGGAGGCCTCGATCCGCGCCGGGCTCAACGTGCTCGTCGCCGGAGGCACCCAGGCGGGCAAGACCACGATGCTCAAGTAGTCGTTGCGACCTGGGTTCAGGCCGGGCGAGGCTACTAGCTAGTAACCCCCCGGGACCTCGGTCACCGAGATCTGCCGACCGCCCGAGCGCCGCACTGCGCGCACCCGCGCTGACCTGCGCGTTGTGGATAACCTTGTGGTCAAGCGCCAGTCCCTGGGGACCAGATGTGGATAACTACACGGGTGATATTAGGCGTGTAGTCTGAGGCCCATGACGACCGATTGATCCATGATCAACCGGCCTTCGCAGACGTGACGCCACTGGGGAAGGTGACGCGAACGCCTGCTGGGACGGGGGATCCCCAACCAGAGCAAGGCGACCAATGAGAACCATTCGCGAGAGCCCCGAGTACACCCAGGCCTGCACCCAGCTGGGTGTCGTCCGCATGGATGAGGTGACCATGGGCCTTCACTGGGGCATGGCCAAGAATCCTCGCCACGCTCTGTTCCCTGAGGTGCCGGGGACCGGCCTGCGCTTCGCGCCGATCGACGCCACGGTGGGCGTGCCCGAGATGCGGGTGTACTTCAGCATCTCCGAGGACGACCAGTACGTCGACCTTCACCGCATCGAGCGGGTGGACGGCGACGACCCTGACGATCCCATCGTCTGATCAGCCTCGGGTCGACGCGGAACCGACTGACGACGATCCAGTGGGCGCCCGCTAAGCGACCGCAGGCTGCAGTTCGCGCCAGAGTTCCTGGCCGCGAGTGATGTCGTCTGCTGTCATCTCTCGCACGCCGATGAACACCGACGCGTACGGGATGTCCTCCCGCTCACTAGCCAGGCGCCATCCCGGCTCCATGTGGGACAGGTTGGACGACGAAGTCGCGTTCTTGTCCCAGAGGGCCTCGATCACCGCGTCGATGACCTGCATCTCTTGCTCATCGAACAGCGAAGTGTCAGCAGGCCGCTTCGCGAACAGGCGCTCCTGCGGGTAGCCCATGTAGTTGCGGGTGACCGGCATGGCCTCTCCGCTGGCGAACAATGCCGACCGAGCCGCCGCGATCTCCTTCGGCACTGGGCCCTTGGGGCGACGCTGGTACGTCGCGCCGGTCAGCGGCTCCCCGAAGTTCTTGTAGGCAAGGAAGTCGATGTAAAACAAGATCTTGTTGAGCTTGGTCTTCCCGAACCGCTCATCATCGACCGACCTCTCGGCGATGTGAAGCAGCAGCTCCTTGAACTTGTTGTCGTTGTAGGTGATTGCTGCGGTCATGGGAAGGCCCCCTCTCTCTTTCGTGTGTGAGACGTACGTCTCGGTGCCTTACAGCATCTTAGGCCGACCTGTCAAGCACTGTCCACTCTTGACACAACCTATCGCACTTCCGGATATTCCTCTGCGGTACGCCACGATGCGAGTTTCAACGGTGTGGTTCTAGACGACTCTACCTCAGATCGAACACATGTTCGAGAACATAGGCAAGCGGGCCGGCCTCGGCTCTGGGACGCAGTCAGCCGCACAGCTCGCGCTACCCCTGCGACCAGGCTCCACGATCACAACAGCAGGTCCAGTGCCCGCCTAATGTGCGGCGGGGTGGGGACCGGGGCGGTCTTGGGCTGCCCGGCGGCTGCCGCGACCTGCGCTGGGGTGGGTTGGTCCTCGACGACTTCGGCGTCCACGATGCCGCCGCGCTCGGCCAGGACGTCTTCGTAGTCGCGGCCTTCTGCTTCGGCGTCCAGGCGGGCCTGGGTCACGTCCGGGGCCTGGGCGGGTAACAGCGCCTGGGGGGTGGCGAATGCCTCGGGGTCGGCCAGGAGGTCGTGGAACAGCTGCTGCACGGGGTCTACGTCGGTCACGCCCACCAGCAGCTTGTTGGCGGCGCCGAGCCCGCCCCGGTCGAGCAGGTCGTGCAGCACCTTCACCCGGTCGCGGGCCTGCACGGAGGGGTCGTCCAGCATCGCCAGCAGACGCTGCACGACGTCGTCTACGGACATGCCGATGCGGGTCGCGGCCTTGGCCCGTACGGCGGGCACCAGGGCCCCGTGGTGGCCGCACACGTTGGTGCCGGGGTGGGCCTCGCGGCGGCACCGCAGGCCGTTGCGGCGGTAGCTGGCGGTGCACCGCAGCACGGGGTCGGATGCGTGGTCGGTCCACCACTGTTCGGTGTGGGTCACGCGCTTACCGGCCATGGGCTACCGCCACACCAGCGCCCGGCCAGCGGCGCAGCCGTGGTCGTCGCTCTGCCGGTACAGGTCGTTCAGGATCCTGGCGCACAGCCCGCAGACCTGCAGCTCCACTGCCGACTGCTCGCACGGCAGCCACAGCCGCTCCACCCGCAGCCCCCGCAGAGTCGTGGCGCACCGGTCGCACGCCTTGGCCCGGTGCCGGGGCGGGTCGACCACGGCCCCCACCAGGGCGACTGCCGCGATGCGGTGGTCGGCCCAGCGCAGCAGCGGCGTCTCGGGATCGACAGCGACCAGATCGGGCGGGACCGGGCCCTGCAGCGCGTCGAGCTCGGCGGCGTCCTCCCACGGCAGCTCGGCATCCAGCGCAACGCACCAACGGGCGCGGTCGTCGACATTCGAGTGCAACATCAGGTTCGGCTCGGCCTCGGGGATCAGGCTCGTTGCGGTGGTCGTGATCATGGGTGCGGCTCCTGGCTTGCGTCGTGGTGGTGGGTCCCGCCCGGGGTATGGCGTGCCCCTACCTGCCCCGGGCGGAGATGTGGGTCAGGCGAAGCTGGGCGAGGTGTAGGTGGCCGACGTGGTCACCTGCAGGCACGCGGCCCCGCCGCGCTGGCGCACCCCCGCTCCGAGCCCGTGCACGTAGTACGAGTCGAGCAGGGGGTAGTCGGGCTGGGAGCCCCGCACGATCTGCAGGCCGGTCAGGCGGCGGTGCTCGCGCAGGCCGATCACCGGGGTGGACCCACCCACCGCGACGCAGGTCAGGTAGTTGCGCGGGACCAGCGACGTCGGCGCGATCAGCGCGTTGCCGTACTGCCCGACGATCTTCATCCCCTGGAACTGCCCACCGGGGCGCTGGCCCACCAGCTGCTCGGTGGTCAGGTAGGGCACGGCGGTCTCGCTGGGGATGTAGTCGAACGCGGCACCGTTCACCCCGGCGCGCCACCCGGCGATGGTGTCGGCCAGGTCGCGCCCGGCCAGGATCACCAGCTGGGCACCGTCGTCCTCGCCGTAGCCGTGCTCTAGCACGGTTGACTGCAGCCACTCCACGTCGCTGGGGGCCAGGGTCGCGGACTCGGTGGTGCCGTAGTGGTTGTGGGTCGACCCGAACGTCTCACCGTTGTAGTCGGGGATCGCGGACCCGTCGCCGTTCCACAGCGCCCGGATGGGCGAGTCGGTAGATGCGTGGGTGCGGTTGGTGTTGGAGAACAGCGCCTCCAGCACGGTGCGGGTCATCAGCCGGTAGTCGGCGGCGATGGCGCCGTTGTGCAGCGCGGTCACCTGCTCGACGCTGGCGTCGGCCAGGAACTGCCACGTGAACCGGGTCGCGAAGTCCTTCCAGACGAATGGGTAGCCCAGCTCCACGGTGGCGGCCTCGGCACGCGAACCCGACGGCACGCCGTACTCGCTGGCGTCCTCGAACTCGGCGGTGCCGCCCGGTGCCTGCAGCACCAGGTCGGCCTTGTTGGTGGTGCGGAACGTCAGCAGGTCCAGCAGGGCGCCGCGCTGGGCGTTGGCCAGGTCCAGCGCCTGCGAGAACTCAGCCCACACCGTGGACATGTCGGTGCCGTCGCCCAGGGTGCGGACGTCGGCGATCGAGTTGTAGCCGCGTGCCATGTTGCAGTCCTTTCAAGAAAGTGCGGGAAACCGTCACTTCTTGAAAGTGAGTGGGACTGTTTTGCGACACCGAGAACTATACGCAGAAACAGACCCCCGCAACGGGCGCTGAGCGAAGTCGTTGAAGGCCGCGTCTCGGCTACTCGGAGGCCTGTACTCACAAGTTTCGTCGCGGTCCGCTGATGCCGCAATCGTCGACTAAACTGTGAGCAGAGCTTGGTCATAGCTATCGGAAATGCTGCAGTCCGGGAGTGGGCCCCCGCCGGGGGCCCGTGGGGTGAAATATCTCCGCCTGGTGATCGTCCGAGGCCCGGTTGCCCGCCAGACGCAGCGCGGCCGGAGTAGTTAGCCGTTCACATCGGAGGGACGGCACCCACCCGGGGACGGGTGGTTGACCACACGCCGAGAGGCGCCCGTCGTGAACCACAACGACAACGTCAGCGAGGTGCGCCGTGCAGGCGCCCGAGTCGCCGGGTTGTATGCCCACGGATCAACCCCATCACCCGAGGCAGAGCGCGCCGCCCGGCAGGGCCTGGCCTATCAGCGCATCCAGCGCGAGGTCCGCCGCGCCAACCGGGCTGCCAGTCCTGCCCTGAGCCCCGCCCAGGTGGGTCACCTGGTGGCGCTGCTGGTCGAAGGAGTCGACAGAGAGGCCGCCGAACGGCTAGAGCGCGCGGTGCGCGAGGCCGCGTTCAGCGTGCGGCTCCGTGACGACGAGCGCCATCGCATCGCGCAGATCATCCTGGACGGCGGCGCCGCATGAGCACCACCACCTGCGGCCCGATCACGCTTAACGAGGCAGTAGCGGCGGTGGTGGCGGCGGCGCCGCCGCTGACAGACGACCAGCGCGCCCAGCTGGCCGGGCTGCTCCGACCTGACGACGAGCTCACCCGATGAGCGCGGCGCCGAAGTGCCCGCAGTGCGGCGGGCGGGGGCGACACGACCGAAGCTGCCGCCAGCTTCGCGAGGGCGCAAGGGGCCAGACCCGCCGGAAGGGTGGGGCGGTGCCGCCGCCGCTGGCCTGCGCCGACCCGCCCGCCGACGTGGTGGTGTCGGGTGCCAACCGACGCCTGATCGCGCGGTGGGCGGTCTACGTCGTCCTGCGGGGCGAGTACGCCTACGTGTCGGGTGTGGGGTGGCACCGGTGGACCCCCAAGGGTTGGCGGGCCAGCAACGGTGACGCAGTGAGGTCCCGGGTGCGGGTGGGTCTCGAGGATGCCTACCAGCGTGCGGGTGCCGGGCCCCTGGACTACAACCTGGTGGCCGGATTAGACCGACCTCTGCGGACTGAGGCCACCGTGGAGCCGAGCCGCGTGGGGGTGGGCCGATGAGCGACGACGGGACGGCCGACTCCGCCGATCTGCCTGCACATGCCCGCCTGACGCAGCAGGTGCTCGACCTGGACCCCTACGCCCGCGAGACAGCGATCTGGCGACTTCTGCGTGACCTCCCCGCCGACGACCTGGTGGAAGCGCTAACCGTCGTCAACCGCGACCGCCGAACGGAGGCGGTGCGGGCCCGGCACGCGGGCGGGGGCACGCAGGAGCAGGTTGAGCAGAAGGCTCACGAATTGCGGGTGGCCGACGCCGCCCGGCATCAAGTCAGGGCGGACCATCGCGCCGACCCACCCCCGACTGTGAGCCTGGCTGATCTGCTGGACGAGCCCGACGAGCCCGTGGCCTACCGGATCGACCAGCTGTGGCCGGTGGACGGGCGAGTAGTGCTGGCCGCGCAGAACAAGTCCGGCAAGACCACCCTGGTGGGCAACGTGATGCGATCACTGGTGGACGGCGACGCCTTCCTCGACCGGTACGCAGTGGCACCAGTGGGCAAGGTGGTGCTGCTGGACGACGAGATGTCGCGAAGCAGGGTCCGGGCCTGGCTCCAGGATCAGGAGATCGCAAACACGAGCGCTGTGGACGTGGTCATCCTGCGGGGAGCGCTGTCGTCGTTCGACATCCTCGACCCCGTGGTCCGGGCCGACTGGGTGGACCGCATTCGCGGAGCGAACGTGATGGTTTTCGACTGCCTGCGCCCCGCACTCGACGCACTGGGTCTCGATGAGAACCAAGACGCTGGCCGATTTCTCGTCGCGCTGGACGAGCTGTGCCGTGCGGCCGGGGTGCACGAGCTGATGCTCGTGCACCACATGGGCCACGCGAACGAACGGTCTCGGGGTTCTAGCCGGATCGAGGACTGGCCAGACGCAAAGTGGAAACTTGTGAAGGCCGACCCTGACGACGAGCGCAGCGCGCGTTACTTCTCGGCGTACGGACGCGACGTCGACGAACCCGAGATGCAGCTTGCGTACGACCCGTTCACGCGCCGCTTAGCTGTCGACGGCGCAGGGCCCAGCCGCAAGGAGGTCCGCAGCGTGCAAGCCGAAGAAGGGGTGCTGGCCTACGTCGCGGCGCATCCGGGCTGTACCGGCCGCCAGATGGAAGGGCAGTCGGACGGCGCGCCTGGGGTGGGCGGCAATGCTGGGTCTATCCGCGGTGCGATCAAGGCGCTAGTAGCCAAGGGTCACCTGCGGGTAGAGGCAGGGCCACGCGGCGCGAAACTGCACTACGTGGTCGATTTCGGCCACGAGCTCATCTGACGAGTGCGTCCACCGCGTCTGAGTGCGTCCAGACGCGGTGGACGCGGTCACTCAAACCAGCGCGTCTCCGCGTCTATAGACGCGGACGCGGTGGTGGACGCATTAGCGCGGGGCTCCGTTGGGTGGTTGGACGCACTTCCGCTTGGACGCGCTCGACTGGCCCTCAACTCAACCGGGAGGCCGCTGGGTGTTTCGTCCGGGGACACGCCCCAGCACGACAAACACGCCCACCGCGATGATGAGGCCAGCGAAAGCGCCATTAAGGCGAATACCGATATCGACGAAGAGCAGCACGGCGAACCCGGCCAGCACCAGTGCCACACCAAAGGCCACGCGAAGAGCGGTCATAGGGCCGGATAGTAGGCGGCGCGCACGCCGAGAAGCCTTACGCGCGCGAGCGCGAGCCGCCACGGGAGCGCTACCGAATCCGCCCTAGCGGAGCGGATCAAGGGAGACCTACGGTTCTGCCGCTGATCTCAAAGGATCGGCGGCAAGCACCCGATCTCAGGAGTCCGCATGGCCAGTGACGGCAAGCCCGTGACCCTCAACGTTGGGCTCTACCTGCGTGTCTCAACCGCTGGTCAGGTCGAGAGCGAGTCGCTTCCTGCTCAGGAGCGCGACTGCCGCGTGTGGGCCGAGGCCCAGGGCCACAAGGTGGCCGGGGTGTTCAGCGACCCAGGTCGGTCCGGCACCCTCCCAGCGGGCGACCGGCCCGGTCTGACCGCTGCCCTCGACGCGCTGACGACCGGCACGATCGACGGGCTGGTGATGCGCGACCTGGACCGGCTGGCCAGGCAACTCACGATTCAGGAGGTGGTGCTTGCCCAGGTCTGGGCGCGGCCCAACACGGCGGTGTTCACGCTGGGCGGCGAGGTGCCTCGGGACGATCCCGACGACCCTATGCGCACCTTCGCCCGGCAGGTGATGGGCGCAGCTGCCGAACTTGAGCGGTCGATGCTCGTGAAACGTATGCGCGACGGACGCCGCTACAAGGCCGAGCAGGGACAGCACGCTAACGGGCCCGCCCCCTACGGCTGGCGGTCCGTCAATGGGGACCTGAGGTCCGTACAGGACGAACAGGTGGCGCTCGGTGTCATGCGGCGGCTGGCTGCCCAGGGGTGGAGCCACGCCCGGATAGCTGCTGCGCTGCGCGAGGGCGGCCACCCCACCAAGCGCGGCGGCGCCTGGTCGCCTCCGGTGGTCAGTCGCATCCTGGCCCGCGACACAGCCCGCACCCCAGCGCAGCGTGCCTATCAGGAAGAGCGGCTGTCGCTGGGTCTGTGATGACGACCCGGGGGACGGCGCCCCGACCACGACCCCATGCGTGACCGGGGGCGCCTCCATGTCAGAGGTCGTCGTCGTCATCGACGTGGTGCACGCCGCTTGTGTGCGAGTCGCTGTGTTGAGACACGATGAGTTGCTTGGCCCCGCCTGCCCCGCCGTCCTCCGAGAACGTGTAGTGCACGTCGAGGATGAAGCGGACGAATGGTCGGGGAGCTTCGCGCATCGGAGCGTTGGACAGGTGTACAAACTCATGCCGGTGTAGACGCCTAGGCAGCGTGAACTCCCCGAGCGCCTCCAGGTCAACGTGAACCATCGCGGGTTCATCCTCGAAGTAGTCGAGCCCGTCGGACAGGAACGCACGCCGGACGTGAACCCGCTGCACTACGACGGCAGCGCCGAGGCAGCGCACTCGTACCGACGCCAGGGTCCCCACCTTGGGGTCAGGATCGGTCCAAGCGATGAGGAGCCCGTCGAAGTCGACCTCCACCTGCGATTGCGCCACACGAGCAGCCTCAAGCGCGGCCACAGCAGACTTCTCAGCCGCCGTGGCAGACCGCTCAGCCGACTCCGTAGCGCGGTCGCTGCTCTTGGCTGCATCCGCTGCGGTGTCGGCCATCCGCTTCGTCGTGTGGGCGTACCACCCCGTTACACCGAGAAGGCCGAGCGTGGCGACAACCGTGATGACCTCCAGAACCATCTCCGGCCTGCGCCTTACCTACGCTCGTTCCCTCACTGCTCGCACGCAGTGCCGTCGCGGTCGCGGTCGAGGCTGCGGTAGTTCCGGTTGTAGACCGCGCGAGCTCGGGGTCCAGACGCGGGGCGAGCACCGCCTTCACGGACCTGCCGCTGGGCAGCCCGCGCGTTCTTGGCCACGCCGTTGCGCCAATCGCGGTTGAGCGCGGTGCAGTTGGAGTAGCTTCTGGCGCGCTCTGCGGCACCCCCGGCGCTGCCCGCCGAGGCGGGAGCGGTGGTGGCCAGCAGGCCACCTCCGACGAGTGCGACCGTGGCAGCCGCAGCGGTGATCCGTCGCATGGTTTGTCCCCATCCAGTCAGCGCGGGCCGTCGTCGTTTGGGTCCCGCAAGCAGCCGTCATCATGGGGTGCGACGGGCATGCCTGTACAGAGGGCCCCAGGAGCTATTCGGAAGGGGTCACTGCGGGTTGAGGGGCCTGGCCGGGGCCCATCGCCAATCCCCTACCGCCTGCTTCGGCGAAAGAAGCGATGTCTTATCGCGTTTGGGCGTCGGCGGACGCACGTAGGGTCCCTGCCATGCTGTCGGCGCTACTCCCTGGAGTCCGAGACTTCCGTACGCCTCTCGTGGTGGGTCTGCTCTGGGCTGCCGCCGCCTGGCTCACGATCGGTCCTCAGTTCAGCGCCAGTCTCCGTGCTGCCGATCTACTAGGCAGGTTTTCCGATCTTGGCCTGCCAGTGAACGTGGGATGGAGTGCTGCATTGCTTCTCACATACCTGATCGGCAGCCTCCTCGTTGTCCGCGAGTCACCAATTGAGTGGCTCCCGTACCGAAACCGGCTTACCTGGGCCACCCACTGGACGAATGTCGAATCGTGGCTGTCCAACATGTTTCTAACGCTGTCTGAGGACGGGCGCGTCCCGGTAATGCGAGGGTTTGGCACAATGACGGCGCAGACGAAGGGTTTCGCGGGCTTCTATGATCGCGACACGGTCAAAGGTGACGTCTGGGAACGACTTAACAGCGACTTTAGGAAAGCTGTCATGGATGAGCGACCCGAAGTCGAGGTAAGAATCCAGATGAAGTTCCCCGACCTCTACGCCGAACTTGATCGGCTTCGCGCTGAGGCCGAGTTTCGACTCTCGATCTTCTGGCCCCTGTGCGCAATGGCGGTGGTGCTGGCGACTCAGTGGTCTACAGTCGGCCTCGGGCTGATAGCGCTTGCGCTTGTCTTGTGGATCGATGGGTCTAGGCGTCGACGGGAGGTTGAAAGCAAACTCTGGGCGCCAGTCCTTTCCGGCGATATACAAAGCCCGATCCTAGAGGCCATGTCTGCGGCCTCGGACGGCCCGGTGGGGGACTTCTCCGATCGAACGAACCGATTGGCGAGCTTGAGTCGTTCCCTCAACACCGTCTAACAACCTACTGCGAACATGACTGGGCGCTCTGCCGGTCCGGACCTTCGCGTAGTAACTCTTGAACCTGCTCGACTGGTTAGCGCCAAGCCAACTTCACCGTGGCCGGATCGAACACACGCGCTCCCTGCTGGGCACGTCCGATCCGCACGGTGAGCAGTAGGTCCACAACAGCCCGGCGGCGCGTCAGCGGCAGCGCCTCCCACGCGGCTGCGACGTCGGGTGCGCCCACCAGGCCGGTTAGTAGTGGGGTGTCGTCCACGGTCCGCGCCCGGGCCAGCGCGTCGTCCACCTGCGGGCGCAACCGCGCGGTGATGCGCTCCAGCTGCCGAGCGGTGATCTTTCCGTCGGCGTAGTCGTCCGCTGCAGTGTCCAGGCGCTGCTCCAGTGCGCGAGCCTCGGCAGCCGCCTCCAGGTGGGCAAGGTCTCGCGGCGCCAGAAGGTCCACCGCGTCACGCTGCGACAGGCGGGCGACCACCACCGCGTTCACGTAAGCGTCGGCGTCACGGCGGTTACGGGTGACGTGAGACTTCTCGGCGCACTTGTACGACGGCACGTCTCGGTTCGTTGCGGCACGCATGGGGCCGTCGCAGACGTCGCACACTGCGATGCCAGAGAGCAGGTGCTTGGCCGCCGAACCGGTGGATGTACGCCGCACTGGGTCGGCCAGCACCGCGCACACTCGCTCCCACGTGCCGCGATCCAGGGTGGGCTCCCAGGCGCCTTCACCCAGCACCTCGCCCTGGTGCACCCGCAGTCCAGCGTTGCGGTCACGGGTGACCACAGCTCGCACCATCTGCTTCCCCCACGGGGTGCCGCGCCGCTTCTCGGCGGGCCTCTTGGCGTCGGCCGGCGACACCACTCCACGCTCGTTCAGCTCACGGGTAATGGCGTTAATGCTGTCGCCCCGCAGGATGCGGTCCGCGATGTCACGGATGACGTCGGCCTCAGCGGCGTTCAGCACGTCTCGCGACCGGCCCGTCGTGGCGTCGTAGGTGCGGTCCCAGCCGTAGGTGGCGCGCCCGTGCGACCGCCCCAGCTGGGCGTTCTGCTGCAGCGCCGCCATGACCCGCTCTCCCTTGACCTCGGACTCCATCGTGTCGAACTCGCCCAGCAGGCCCGCCATGCCGCGCCCGTACGCACTCGACATGTCCAGGCTGGGGCCCTTGGTAGCCACAACCGATACCCCGTGAGCGCGCAGCAGCTCGATCCCCTCCGCTCGCTCGCGACGGTTGCGCCACAGCCGCGACGTCTGGAACACCACCACGACGTCCACACGACCAGCTGTCACGTCGCGCATGAGGCGGGCGTACCCAGGCCGGGTGGCGCCACTGAACGCGCTTACGTCGTTGTCTACGTAGGGCTCGCCAGCGACCACCCAGCCCCGGTTGGCGATCGCATGGTGAGCAGCGTCCATCTGGCGGTCCACCCCAGCTTCATCGCCTCGCCGGTCCAGGCTGATGCGGGCGTACACAACAGCGCGAACGGTGTCTTGCGCGGTGGCGGTGGTGGTCATGGGTTCAGCGTACGCTCACCTACGCCTATTCGACTAGTTATGCATGCTCAACTGCCTCGCCGCGGCGATACCCGGCGGCGACCGTGTGATCAGCGCCGAGGAGGTCTTCGAGCTGCGCTTCCCACACCCCGACTGGGTGCAGATGCAGACCCGGCAGGCCGGGCTCGAGGGCACCGGGGAGATCCGGCTCCGCGAGCTCGTCAAGGAGGCCCTGCGCATGCGGCCGAGCCGCGTCATCGTCGGCGAGGTGCGGGCGGAGGAGTGCCTCGACCTGCTGCTCGCCCTGAACGCGGGCCTGCCGGGGATGTGCACGCTGCACGCGAACTCGGCACGCGAGGCGCTCGTGAAGATGTGCACCCTGCCGCTGCTGGCGGGCGAGAACATCTCGTCGCGGTTCGTCGTCCCCACCGTGGCGAGCTCCGTCGACCTCGTGGTCCACCTCGGCATCGACGGCAAGGGGGTGCGCCGCACCAACGAGATCGTCGCCGTGCCCGGTCGGGTCGAGAACGACGTCATCGAGACCGAGACGATCTTCGCCCGCTCCGGCGGCGAGCTCGAGCGGGTCGGCGGGATGCCGCCGCACCTCGACCGGTACGCCCGCGCCGGGATCGACGTCCACCGTCTGCTGGAGGCCGGCTGATGGGCGCGGTGGTCGGGCTCGGGGTCGGCCTCGGGCTGCTCCTGGTCTACTCCGCGCTCTTCCTGCCCCGCCGCGAGGCCAGGACAAGGAAGGGTCCCGGGAGGGTGCAGCAGCTGCTGGCGCGGGCGGGCCTCAGCCAGGTCACGCCGGGCAGCTTCGTCGCGCTCTGCGTGATCCTCGGCGGGGTCACCGGCGTGGTGATGCTCGCGGTCTCGCGGACGCCGCCGGTCGCGCTGGTCTTCGCGCTGCTCGCGGCGTACCTGCCGGTGGCGACGCTCCGCGGGCGCGCCCTGCGGCGGCAGCGGGAGTTCGCCGAGGTGTGGCCGGAGGCCGTCGACAACCTGGCCTCCGGCGTCCGCGCGGGCCTCTCGCTGCCCGACGCCCTCGCCGGCCTCGGGGTCCGGGGCCCGGAGCCGCTGCGGGACGCCTTCGACGCGTTCGCGCTCGACTACCAGATCTCGGGACGGTTCGGTGACTCGCTCGACCGGCTCAAGGAGCGGCTGGCCGACCCCGTCGGCGACCGGGTCGTCGAGGGGCTGCGCGTCGCCCGCGAGGTGGGCGGCGGAGAGCTCGGACGGCTGCTGCGCAACCTATCGGGCTACCTGCGCGACGACGCCCGCACCCGGGCGGAGATGGAGTCGCGGCAGTCCTGGACCGTGAACGGGGCGCGCCTCGCGGTCGCTGCCCCCTGGCTGGTGCTCCTCGTGCTGAGCTTCCAGACCGAGGTCGTGCAGCGCTACTCCTCGCCCGCCGGCGTCGTCGTCCTCGGCACCGGCGCGGCCCTGTGCGTGGTCGCCTACCGGCTGATGACGCGGTTGGGCCGGCTGCCGGTCGACCGCCGCATCCTCGCGGTCGGGGGTGCGGAGTGAACCTCGGGCTGTGGGGCGCCGGCATCGGGCTGGGCGTCGGCGTCGGGCTGCTGCTCGTGCTGGCCCGGCTCCGCGTGGTCGGGCGCCCGCAGCTCGCCACCCGGGTGCTGCCCTACGTCCGCGACCTCCCACAGGTCGGCCGGACGCCGGCGCTCCGCGTCGCCTCCGCCTCGCCGACGTCCGCGGCGGCCGGGGTCTTCGGTCCGGTCCTGCGTGGCGCCGCCGACGCCGTCGAGCGCGTGCTGGGCGGCGCCACGTCCGTACGACGGCGGCTCGAGCGGGCCGGGATCGACAAGACCGTCCACGACTTCCGCGTCGAGCAGGTGGTCTGGGACTGGTGTCGTTCAGCGTCTCGGCCGTGGTCGGCGTCCTGGCCACCCTGCGCGACCCGGGCAGCGCCGTCGGTACCCTGATCCTCTGCCTGGCCGCCCTCGCGTCGGGCGTGATCGCCCGCGACAACTGGCTCACCCAGCAGGTGAAGACCCGCGAGCGGCGGATCCTGGCCGAGTTCCCGACCATCGCCGAGCTGCTGGCCCTGTCGGTGGCCGCCGGCGAGGGGCCCGTGGCCGCGCTCGACCGCGTGTGCCGTCGCAGCGGCGGCGAGCTCTCCCGCGAGCTGGGCCGCGTGCTCGCCGCGGTGAGGACGGGGGAGCCGGTGGGCGCGGCGTTCGACCGCATGGCCGCGCAGAGCGGGCTGCCGCTCGTGGCGCGCTTCGCCGAGGGGATCGCCGTGGCGGTCGAACGGGGCACCCCGCTGGCCGACGTGCTGCACGCCCAGGCGGCCGACGTCCGGGAGGCGGGCCGGCGGGAGCTCATCGAGTCCGCTGCCCGCAAGGAGGTCCTGATGATGGTCCCGGTGGTCTTCCTCGTGATGCCGGTGACCGTGATGTTCGCGTTCTGGCCCGGAGTGGTCGGACTGAGCCTGACGACGCCCTGAGGCGTCACGGAAGAGGGGATGACAACCATGGGGAAGTGGACCGAGACCGCCGGAGCGGTCCTGCTGAGGGCGTGGGTCGTGACCTGGGCCGCGGTGGCCGCGCCGCGGACCCGCGACGAGCGCGGTGACGTTCCCGGGTGGGTGCTGATCACGGTCATGACCGCCACGATCGTCGGCGGGATCTGGGCGTTCCTGCGGCCCGAGCTGATGGGCATGCTCCGCTCGGCGCTGAACTCGGTGGGCGGCTGAGCCTCGTGCTCCGCCCCGCTCCGGACCGGCGGCGGGCCCGCGACGAGCGCGGGTCCGCGGTCGTCGACTTCGTGCTGGTGCTGATGATCCTGGTGCCACTGTTCCTGGGGATCCTGCAGCTCGCACTGGTGCTGCACGTCAGGAACACCCTCGCTGCCGCGGCGTCGGAGGGCGCTCGGTACGCCGCCACCCTCGACCGCGGTCCCGGCGACGGCGTCGCCAAGACCCGCGAGCAGGTCGACGATGCCGTCGCGGGCCGCTTCGCGCGCGACGTGTCCGCGCGACCCGCCTCGGTGGACGGCGCCCCGGGGATCCTCGTGACGGTGAAGGCCACCGTGCCGCCGCTCGGCCTGTTCGGCCCGGCCGTGCCGCTCGAGGTGACGGGCAGCGCGGTGGAGGAGACCCGATGAGGCTCGTCGTCCGACTCCGACGTCTCCGCCGGCGCCGTCGCGACGAGCGCGGCACCGCGATGATCGAGCTGGTGTGGCTCGGTCTCCTGCTGCTGATCCCGGTGGTCTACATCGTGCTGACGGCCTTCGAGGTGCAGCGCGGCGCCTTCGCCACCGCGGCCGCCGCCCGAGCAGCCGGCCGTGCGTACGCCCTGTCGGACAGCGACGCCCAGGGCCGCGCGCAGGCCGAGGCCGTGGCGCGGCGGGCGTTCCTCGACCAGGGCCTGGAGCGGACGCCGGACCTGCGGGTCAGCTGCGTGCCGCAGGACGTGTGCCTCTCGGGCGGGTCGGTGATCACCGTCGTCGTCGACACCCGCATCGACCTGCCGCTGCTGCCCGACGTCCTCGGCGGCAACCGGCCCAGCATCGCGGTGGACGCCACCCACAGCGTCCCGTACGGGCAGTACCAGGAGGTCCGGTGAGCCAGTGCAGGAGGCGCCGCGACGAGCGCGGACAGACCTCGATCCTCATCGTGGGCTTCGCGATCGCGCTGCTGATGGGGATGGCCGTGGTGGTGGATGCCTCCGCGGCCTACCTGCAGCGCCAGGGCCTGGACACCCTCGCCGACGGCGCCGCGCTGGCCGGCGCGGACGGCGGCACCCGGACCGACGACGTGTACGACGAGGGGCTCGGCGGTGAGCGCCTCGACCAGGGCGCCGCGAGCGCCCGCGCCGCGGTCGCGGACTACCTGCGGGCGGTGAGCGCGAGCCGGCGCTTCCCCGGCCTGACGCACACCGTGCGGGTCACCGGGGACACCGTCGAGGTCGACGTCCGCGCGCCCGTCGACCTGCCGTTCGAGATCCCCGGGGCGCCCTACCGGCCCACGGTGTCGGCCGGCGGCTCCGCCGTGATCACCGTGGACCGGGAGGAGTGAGGTCGGTGGGTCTGTTCACGCCGCGCGACCCGCAGGCGCTGCTCGTCGCGCTCGGTCGGGGCTCGCTGGAGGACTTCCTGGCGGTGTACCGCCGACGCTTCGTGGCTTACGAGACCAGCCTCGGGACCCTGCTCGAGCAGAGTCTCCGCAACTCCGACCTCGAGCACGGCCGCGTCCCGATCGCCCACCGTCTTCTCGACGACGGGGCGGACCCCCGCCGCGGCCATCCCCTCCACGTCCTGCTCGGCCAGAGGAAGCACGACGTCGAGCGTGAGCCCGCGCTGGTCCAACGGATGCTCGACCTGGGCGCCGACGTCAACGGGCCCTACCCCGGACGCGGTGCCCGCCCGCTGGAGACGCTGGCGTCGGTGTTCGCGATCCCGGAGCGTGAGCTGGTCCCGTACTACGACGTCCTGTTCGCCCGGGACGACCTCGACCTCCGGGCCGAGGGGGAGTTCGGGGTGCCGGTGGTCGAGGTGCTGCGCCGGTGGGTCGAGCACCGGCCCGAGCTGGTGCGCCGCGCCGAGGCCCACCTCGCGCGCGGAGCCCGCCGTCACCGGTGACCACGTCGGACGCGCGTGAGCTGCACGAAGCCACACAGTTCGACCTCCTGACGGTCGCGCCGGCCTGCCACGACGGGGTGCCGGGTCGGGAGCGCGCCCGAACTGTGTCCCCTCGTGCATCTCCCAGCCCCCGCACCGCCCGCCCTAGCCTGCTGCGATGAGCGTGCGCCTGTGCAACGTCGTCATCAACGCCCGCGACACCCGGGTCCTGGCGGACTTCTGGTGCGCCGCCCTCGGCTGGTCCGTGGTCGACGAGGAGGACGGCGTCCTCTCGCTCGCCGACCCCGAGCAGACCTGGCCCGTCCTCGACCTCGTGCCGGGCGCGGGGGAGAAGACGGGCCACAACCGCGTCCACCTCGACCTCCGCGCCGACGGCGGCAGCACCCAGTCCGCCGAGGTCGAGCGGCTGCTCGCCCTCGGCGCCCGGCGTGCCGACGTCGGCCAGGGCGACGACGTCTCCTGGGTGGTGCTCGCCGACCCGGAGGGCAATGAGTTCTGCGTCCTGAGCCGAACCGCGGACGAGGCCGCCGCCGACGGGTGAGACTCCCGGCATGACCCCCCGCCTGCGCCACCTCGGCGTCTCCCTGCTCCTCGCCGCCGGCCTCCTCGTCTCGGCGCCGTCGTCCGCCGTCTCGGCCCCGTCGAGCGCCGACGTGGGCAGCACCAACGCCTACTCGAGGACGGCCTTCACCCTCAGCAACCGGGCCCGCGCCGACCACGACCTGCCCACCCTGCGGGGCAACGCCTGCCTCCGGAAGGCCGCCCTGCGGCAGGCGAAGAAGATCCGCCGCGACCAGGAGCTGAGCCACCAGGACCTCGGGCGCATCCAGCGGGACTGCAGCGTGGGATACGTGGGGGAGAACGTCGCCTACGGCTACCCTACGGGCCGCAGCGTCGTCGAGGGGTGGATGAGCTCACCCGGCCACCGCGCCAACATCCTCGGGGAGAACTACACCCACCTGGGCGTCGCCGCGGTGAAGGACACCGAGGGCCGCTGGTGGGCCGTGCAGGTGTTCGGCTCGCGGTAGGCCGCGTCTCGCCGCGGTGTCCCGGTTGACCGCCCACGTCACCGCGGGGCCCGCGACACGCCGTCGGTACGGCGTGTCGCGACGGCGGCGACGTGCTGGCGGGTCCGGCTGCAACACGCCGCAACCCTGTCGCCCGCAGTACGGCGGTCCCTAGCGTCGAGCGGACCCGCACACCGGCGTGCGGGGTCACCCCAGGAGGACGCCATGACCACCGCCCACGTCACCGGAGCCGCCCGCGGCATCGGCCGCTCCATCGCCCTGCGCCTCGCCGCCGACGGCCACGACGTCGCCGTCTCCGACCTGCCCTCGATGTCCGAGGAGCTCGAGCGCACCCGCGCCGACGTCGAGGCCGCCGGCGTCCGCGGCGTCGCCCTCACCGGCGACGTGTCCGACCCGGACTCCGTCCGCGCGCTCGTCGCCGACACGGCCTCCGCGCTGGGCTCCCTCGACGTGATGGTGGCCAACGCCGGCATCGCCCAGACGAAGGCGCTGCTCGAGGTGACGCCGGAGGAGTACGACAAGGTCCACGCCGTCAACGGCCGCGGTGTCTTCCTCTGCTACACCGAGGCGGCGCGCCAGATGATCGCCCAGGGCGGCGGCGGCAAGATCATCGGCGCCGCGTCCATCGCCGCCCACAAGGGCTTCGCCCTGCTCGGCGTCTACTGCTCCTCGAAGTTCGCCGTCCGCTCGCTCACCCAGTCCGCCGCACAGGAGTGGGCCGAGCACGGCATCACCGTCAACGCCTACTGCCCCGGCATCGTCGACACCACGATGTGGGAGGAGATCGACCACGACCTCGGCGAGATCAACCACGTCGGCAAGGGCGAGTCGATGAAGGCCATGGCCGCCGGGATCACCCTCGGCCGGGTCTCGACCGGCGAGGACGTCGCCAAGCTCGTCTCGTTCCTCGCCGGCCCGGACTCCGACTACGTCACCGGGCAGTCGATCCTCGTCGACGGCGGGATGCTGTTCGTCTGACCCGCGTGCGGCGCCGGGGGGACCTGCGGCAGGCTGACGCCCATGGCAGAACCGGTCGACGACGCCTTCCTCGCCGCGGTGCGCGGCCTGACCCACGAGCGCGGGGCCGACCCCGCGGGCCTCGACGCCCTCGCCGGGCTGCGGCCCGAGCGCGTCTGGGAGCTGTTCGACGCCCAGGCCGGCAGCCGCCACCTCGACCTCGCCGCCAAGTGGCTGCGGGAGAAGGAGCGCGGCTACTACACGATCGGGTCCGCGGGCCACGAGGGCGACGTCGCCGTCGCGGCCGCGACCCGCCCCACCGACCCGGCGCTGCTGCACTACCGCTCCGGCGCGTTCTTCCTCGAGCGCTCCCGCCAGGCCGGGGTCACCACGGCCCTGCGCGACGTGCTGCTCGGCATGGTCGCCGGGCGGGAGGACCCGATCTCCGGCGGCCGGCACAAGGTGTGGGGGAGCGAGGCCGCGGCCGTCGTCCCGACCACCTCCACCATCGCCTCGCACCTGCCGCGCGCGCTCGGCCTCGCCGTGTCGATCGGCCGCGCCCGCCGGCTCGGCATCGAGCAGCCCCGGCCCGCCGACTCGATCGTCGTCTGCTCCTTCGGTGACGCCTCCGCCAACCACTCGACCGCGCTGGGCGCGATCAACGCCGCGCTGAACACGGCGTACCAGGGCCTGCCGGTGCCGCTCCTGCTGGTCTGCGAGGACAACGGGATCGGCATCAGCGTCCCGACCCCGGACGGCTGGATCCGCCACGCCTACGGCCGTCGCCCCGGGCTGGCCTACCTCGAGGCCGACGGCTCCGACCTGGCCACCGCCGTCGAGGTCAGCGAGCGCGCCGCCGAGCACGTCCGCCGCACCCGCACCCCGGCGTTCCTCCACCTGCGCACCGTGCGGCTCATGGGCCACGCCGGCGCGGACGTCGAGACGTCGTACCGCAGCAGGACGCAGATGCAGGACGAGGCCCGCCGCGACCCCCTGCTCGCCACCGCCCGGCTGCTCGTCACCAGCGGCCTCGCCACCGCCGACGAGGTCCTCGCCCGCTACGAGGCGAAGCGTGAGGAGGTCATGGGACTGGCGGAGGAGGTCGCCGACGCCCCCGGGATGAGGGACGCCGCCGAGGTCGCCGCCCCCCTCGCGACCGTCGACGCCGCCGCCGTCGCGCGCCGCGCCGCAGGGAAGGTCGCCGACGCCCGCAGCCCCGAGGACGGACGGCTGCTCACGCTCGCCCAGTCCATCAACCGGTCGCTGGCCGACATCCTCGCCCAGCACCCGGGCGCCCTGGTCTTCGGCGAGGACGTCGCCGCGAAGGGCGGCGTGTACGGCGTCACCCGCGGCCTGATGAAGCGCTTCGGGCGTGGCCGGGTCTTCGACACCCTCCTCGACGAGCAGTCGATCCTCGGTCTCGGCCTGGGCGCCGGCATCTCGGGGCTGCTGCCGATCCCGGAGATCCAGTACCTCGCCTACCTGCACAACGCCGAGGACCAGCTGCGCGGCGAGGCCGCGAGCCAGCGGTTCTTCTCCGCCGGCGCCTTCCGCAACCCGATGGTCGTCCGCGTGCCGGGCTACGGCTACCAGAAGGGCTTCGGCGGCCACTTCCACAACGACAACGCCGTCGGGGTCCTGCGCGACATCCCCGGCCTGGTCATCGCCTCCCCGTCGCGGCCCGACGACGCCGCCGCGATGCTGCGCACCTGCGCCGCCGCGGCCGACGTCGACGGCACCGTGTCGGTGTTCCTCGAGCCCATCGCGCTCTACCACACCCGCGACCTGCACGAGCCCGGCGACGAGGGCTGGCTGGCGCCGTACGCCGGGGAGCAGCGCTGGGCCGAGACCCACGTGCCGATCGGGTCCGCCCGCACCCACATCGTCGAGGGGAGCGAGGGCGCCGACCTGACGATCGTGACGTTCGGCAACGGCGTCCGGATGAGCCTGCGGGTCGCCAAGCAGCTCGAGGAGCAGGGCGTCGGTGTCCGGGTGCTCGACCTGCGCTGGCTCGCACCGCTGCCCGTCGAGGACCTGCTGCGCGAGGCCGCGGCGACCGGCCGGGTGCTGGTCGTCGACGAGACCCGTCGGACCGGCGGTGTCTCGGAGGGCGTCGTCACCGCCCTCGTGGACGGCGAGTTCGACGGTCGGCTCGCCCGGGTGGCCAGCGCGGACTCGTTCGTCCCGCTCGGCGACGCCGCGAACCTGGTGCTGGTCGGCGAGGACCAGATCCTCGCTGCGGCCACCGCGCTGCTCGACCGGTAGCCTCCAGACGTGGCAGGCCCCGACTTCGAGACCCAGATCAAGCAGCTCCGCGCGACGTTGCGCACCATCGAGCAGGTGCTCGACGTCGACGCCATGCGGGTGGAGATCGCCGACCTCGGTGAGCAGGTCGGCGCCCCGGACCTGTGGGACGACCAGGACAACGCCCAGCGCGTGACCGGCCGGCTGTCGTGGCTGCAGAACGAGCTCGAGCGCTTCGAGGGCCTCGTCTCGCGCGTCGACGACCTCGAGGTGCTGGGCGAGATGGGGCGCGAGGAGAACGACGCCGAGACCCTCGCCGAGGCCGACGTCGAGCTGCGCAAGCTGCACAAGTCGGTCGAGGCCCTCGAGGTCCGCACCCTGCTCTCCGGCGAGTACGACGCCCGCGAGGCGCTCGTGACGATCCGCTCCGGCGCCGGCGGGGTCGACGCCGCCGACTTCGCCGAGATGCTGATGCGGATGTACACGCGGTGGGCCGAGCAGCACTCGTACAACGTCGAGGTCTTCGAGACCTCGTACGCCGAGGAGGCGGGCCTGAAGTCGGCCACCTTCGCGATCCACGCGCCGTACGCGTTCGGCACGCTGTCCGTCGAGGCCGGCACCCACCGCCTCGTGCGCATCAGCCCCTTCGACAACCAGGGCCGCCGCCAGACCAGCTTCGCCGCCGTCGAGGTCGTCCCGGTGCTCGAGCAGACCGACGAGATCGACATCCCCGACGAGGAGATCCGCACCGACGTCTACCGCTCCGGCGGTCCCGGCGGGCAGTCGGTCAACACCACCGACTCCGCGGTGCGGCTGACCCACCTCCCCACCGGCACGGTGGTGAGCTGCCAGAACGAGAAGTCGCAGCTGCAGAACAAGGCCAGCGCGATGGTGGTTCTCAAGGCCAAGCTTCTCGCGCGCAAGAAGGCCGAGGAGAAGGCGCACCTCGACGAGATGCGCGGCGACGTCCAGGCCAGCTGGGGCGACCAGATGCGCAACTACGTCCTCAACCCCTACCAGATCGTCAAGGACCTGCGGACCTCCTTCGAGGTGGGCAACCCGCAGTCGGTCTTCGACGGCGAGATCGACGGGTTCCTCGAGGCCGGCATCCGCTGGCGCCGCGGCGCCGAGCGTGCCGCGGCCGACGCCTGAGCCGGTGCGCGAGCCGGTGAGCGGCGGCGACCTCGCAGCGCACGCCGCCCCGCTGCTGGCGTCCCTGTCGCCCGAGCGGCAGGAGGCCTTCCTGCTGCGCGTTGAGCGCTGGGCTCCCGACCTGCTCGCGGGTCTCGCGGTCTTCGGCGAGGCCGCAGCGGTGACCGCGGAGCGGCTGGTGGCCGTCGCCGCCCGCGCGTACGCCGCCCGCCCCGACGCCCTGCACACCCTCGACGCCCGGCGCCTGCTGCGACCCGGGTGGGTCCAGGACCCGGCGATGTTCGGCTACGCCTGCTACGCCGACCGGTTCGCCGGCGACCTCGCGGGCCTCGAGCGCCGCGTCGACCACCTCGAGCGCCTCGGCGTCACCTACCTGCACCTGATGCCGCTGCTGCAGCCCCGCGAGGGCGACAACGACGGCGGGTACGCCGTCCAGGACTACCGCCGCGTCCGCTCCGACCTCGGCGACCGCGAGGACCTCCGCGCCGCGGCCACCATGCTGCGCGAGCGCGGGATCAGCCTGTGCGTCGACCTGGTGCTCAACCACGTCGCGCGCGAGCACGCCTGGGCGGAGGCCGCCCGCGCGGGCGACGAGGAGCACCTCGACTACTTCCACGTCTTCGCCGACCGCACGCTGCCCGACGCCTACGAGGCGACGCTGCCGGAGGTCTTCCCGGACTTCGCGCCCGGCTCGTTCTCCTTCGACGAGGGGCTCGGCGACGGCGGCGGCTGGGTCTGGACGACGTTCAACTCCTGGCAGTGGGACCTCGACTGGTCCAACCCCGCCGTCCTCGTCGAGTTCGCCGACATCGTGCTCGACCTCGCCAACCTCGGGGTCGAGGTGATGCGCCTCGACGCGGTGGCCTTCCTCTGGAAGCGGATGGGGACGAACTGTCAGAACCAGCCCGAGGTGCACCAGCTCGTCCAGGCCCTCCGGGCCACCGCGCGGATGGCGGCGCCCGCCGTGCTGTTCAAGGCCGAGGCGATCGTCGGCCCCCGCGACCTCGTCGCCTACCTCGGCGGCTCCGACGGCGGTGCCCACGTCGGCCGCGTCAGCGACCTCGCGTACCACAACAGCCTGATGGTCCAGGTGTGGTCGATGCTCGCCACCGGCGAGACCCGCCTCGCCCGCCATGCCCTCCGGGCGCTGCCACCGACGCCGCCGGGCGGCACCTGGATCACCTACGTCCGCTGCCACGACGACATCGGCTGGGCGATCGACGACGGGGACGCCGCCGCGGTCGGGGTCACCGGCCACGGCCACCGCCGCTTCCTGTCCGACTGGTACGCCGGGGAGTTCGGCGGCTCCTGGGCCGACGGCTTGGTCTTCCAGGCCAACCCCGCCACCGGCGACCGGCGGATCAGCGGCACCGCGGCGTCCCTCGCGGGTCTCGCCACCGACCCCGGCGCGGCGATCGCCCGGGTCCTGCTCGCCCACACGATCGTCGCCGGCTGGGGCGGCTTGCCGGTCGTGTGGAGCGGCGACGAGCTCGCGCTGCCTAACGACGAGGCGTGGGCCTCCGAGCCGGGTCACGGGGCCGACAACCGGTGGGCCCACCGCCCTCGCGTCACCGACGACCTGCTGCCGCCCGCACCCGGGACGGTGGCCGACCGCGTGCTGTCCGGGCTGTCCCACCTCGCCCGGACCCGCGCCGCCCTGCCCGCGCTGCACGCCTCGCTCGACCCCGAAGTGCTGGACGACGGCCTCGACGAGGGCGTCCTCGGGCTCCTGCGACGCCACTGGTCCGGCACCCTCGTCGGCCTGCACAACGTCACCGCCTCACCCCGCCCCGTCCCGCTGCGCCTCCTCGCCGACCTCGGCCTGGCGACGCCGTACGACGCGTTGGGGGAGCAGCCCGTCACCGGCGACGCCGACGGCCTCGCCTGGCTCGGTCCGTACGCCGCCTGGTGGGTCGTCGACCGCTCGTCCTGACCGCCGGTCTCCCGGCTCGCGGGATCTCGTGGCTCGGTCGCTGCGCGACGCTCGCGCCTCGATCTCCGAGCCCCCAGCTGGTCGAGCAGCACGCGAGCGCAGCGAGCGCGCGTCGTCGAGACCCGGTGGGACGTACGACGGCCTCGATCTGCGGATCGTCAGCTGGTCGAGCAGCACGCGAGCGCAGCGAGCGCGCGTCGTCGAGACCCGGTGGGACGGACGGCGGACCGGTTACGTCGCCGCAGCGGACGCGGCCTCGAGGCACCAGGCGTCGGTGCGGGCGACGAGGTCCGCGCGGCCGGGGGAGTCGGCGAAGGGGACCTGCAGGGAGCAGGCGAGCCACGCGTCGCCGAACAGGCCGCGGTAGGAGATCTCCACCGTGCGGTCCCGGCGCTCGCCGCTGCGGCAGACCAGGGCGACCGACTCCTCGCCGTACGCCGCGGCGCCGTCGACGGGGTTGCAGTCCTCGTCGGCGCGGGCGGCCTCGGCGAGCTGCTCGGCCTGGTCGGCGTCCACCGGCGGGACGAAGACCCAGGTGCGGGCGACGACGTCCCCGGAGTCGCTCGCGCCCGTGAAGACGCAGCCGTTCTCGTGGGCGACGTCGGTGACGTCCGGGGCCAGCGAGGCCCGCTCGCCGTTGGCGTAGTGGTCGGTGGACTCCACCGGCCCGCCGAGCGCGGCCTCGACCTGCGCGGACTCGATCGAGTCGCAGAACGCCGTCCGCACCACCGGCAGGGCGGCCGTGTCCACCTCGGCCAGCGAGGTGGGCTCCGGGGTCGGCGGCGCCGACGGGGCGGCGTCCGGCTCGCCCGAGCCGCCCGAGCAGGCGGTCGCGAGCAGGACGAGGGCGCCCAGGGGTGCGAGGGACCGGGCGACGCGACGCATGGCCCCAGGGTAGGGAGGAGCGGGCGGAACGGGGCCGACGGGCCACTCAGGACCCTCGTCTACCCTCGATGCGGTGATTCGCTTCGAGAAGGTCACGAAGACCTACCCCGGCCAGGGCCACGCCGCACTGGACGCCGTCAGCGTCGACGTCGAGAAGGGTGAGTTCATCTTCCTCGTCGGCACCTCGGGCTCGGGGAAGTCGACGTTCCTGCGCCTGGTGCTGCGCGAGACCCGCCCCACCGAGGGTCGCGTGTACGTCGCCGGCAAGGAGATCAACCGCCTCGCCGGGTGGAAGGTCCCCGGCCTGCGGCGCCGGATCGGCACCGTCTTCCAGGACTTCCGGCTGCTGCCGAACAAGACGGTCACCGAGAACGTCGCATTCGCCCTCCAGGTGATCGGCAAGCCGCGGGCCCAGATCGCCGAGCTGGTCCCCGAGACCCTCGAGCTGGTCGGTCTGGACGGCAAGGGCGACCGCTTCCCCGACGAGCTGTCCGGCGGCGAGCAGCAGCGGGTCGCGATCGCGCGGGCGTTCGTGAACCGGCCGCAGATCCTCATCGCCGACGAGCCCACCGGCAACCTCGACCCGGGGACGTCGGTGGGCATCATGAAGCTGCTGGACCGGATCAACCGGACCGGCACCACGGTGGTCATGGCCACCCACGACGCCGGCATCGTCGACCAGATGCGCAAGCGCGTCGTCGAGCTCGAGCACGGTTCCGTCGTCCGCGACCAGGCGCAGGGCGCCTACGGCTACCAGAGCTGACCCCGCCGGAGCCCCCGCCCGACACCCCGATCAGCAACCCCCGAGGACCCCTCACCCATGCAGCTGCGCTACGTCTTCTCCGAGCTCGCCCAGGGGCTCCGCCGCAACCTCACGATGCACATCGCGGTGGTGCTCACCCTGTTCGTCTCCCTGACCCTCGTCGGGCTCGGCGTCCTGCTGAACCAGCAGGCCGACCGGGCCGCGGGCTACTGGGGCAGCCAGCTCGAGGTCACCGTCTTCCTGTGCCGTGACGCCGACGACAACCCGGCCTGCACCGGCGAGGTGACCGACGCCGAGCGCGACGCGGTCGAGGCCGCGGTCCAGGACACGCAGGGCGTCTCCGGCTACCGCTACGAGTCGAAGGAGGAGGCGTTCGAGAAGGTCAAGGAGCTGTACGGCGAGGAGCGGTTCACCGGCGACAACCCGGCGGCCACGGCGGACGCGATGCCGCAGTCGGTCTGGGTCGAGCTGTCCGACCCCGACGAGTTCGAGACCGTCGCCAGCCGGGTCCAGGGACTGCCGGGTGTCTCCCAGATCCGGGACCAACGGGCGGTCCTCGAACCCATCTTCACCTCCCTGAACGCGCTGCAGTGGGGGGCGATCGGCATCGCCGGGTTCCTGGTGCTCGCGGCACTCCTGCTGGTGGGCAACACCATCCGCCTCGCCGCCCTCGCGAGACGCAAGGAGATCGGCATCATGCGGCTGGTCGGCGCCTCGAACCTCTACATCACGCTGCCGTTCGTCCTGGAGGCGCTCGTCACCGCGCTGGTCGGCGTCGGTCTCGCCGCGGGCGCGCTCGCCGCGTTCATGTGGTTCGGCATCGCCGAGCAGCTCAGCGACTCCCTGCGGTTCATGCCGTGGATCGGCCTGCCCGAGTACGGCGTCGCGGTGGCGGCCATCGCCGTCCTCGGTCCGCTGCTGACGGTGCTGCCGACACTCGTGCTCACCCGGAAATACACGAAGGTGTGACGGCTGGGGCCTATGGTGCGGGAGTTACTTCCCCCGACCGGTGAGGCCCCTCGGTGCACTCCCTTCCCCGCACGGTCCGACGCCCAGCGATCGCGCTCGTCGCGACCCTGGCGCTGCTGCTCGGCGCGTCCGCGACGTACACCGCGGCCGCCGAGGACGACGACCTGCAGGAGCGGGCCGACCGGCTCGAGGACCGGATCGACGACGCGGACTCGGCTCTGTCGGAGTCCAGCGCCCGAGCACACCGGGCCGTGACGCGGCTCCGGGCGGCGCAGACCGACCTGCGCGACGCCCGGGAGCGGCTCGCGGAGGTCCGCGACGAGCTGGCCGAGGCCAAGCGCCAGGACGAGCGCATGGCCGAGCGCCTGCAGGAGGCGGAGGACGACCTCGCCGAGGCCCGCGACGCCCTCGCCACCGGCCAGCAGGACGTCGCCGACCAGCGCGACGCCGTCGCCGACACCGTCGTCGACCTCTACACCGGCGCCGACCCCGGCCTCGCCGCGTTCGCCTCGATGCTCAACGCCGACGACCCCGCCGACCTCACCCGCCGCGACGAGGCCAGCGACGTCATGGTCGGCGACGAGACCCGCACGTACGACGACCTGCGGGCCGCGGAGGTGCTGCTCAGCGTCGACGAGGACGCCGTCGAGGCGGCCAAGGAGCTCGTCGCGGAGCGTCGTGACGACGCCCGGGACAACCTGCGGCGCAAGAAGGACCTCACCGCCGAGCAGTGGCGGACCACGACCGAGGTCAACGACCTGGTCTCCGAGCGCACCCGCGCCCGGCAGGCCGCCGACCGCGCGCGGGCGGCCGACGAGGACACCTTGCGCGACCTCGAGGCGGAGAGCGACCGGGTCGAGGACCTGCTGCGCCGCCGCGCCCTGGCCGCCGGTGCCGGCGCCGGGGGCGCGCCCGCCGGCGGGGGAGTGCTCGGCTACCCGGTGAACGGCTACGTCACGTCGCCCTTCGGCATGCGGACCCACCCCATCTACGGCTACCGCGCCCTCCACGACGGCACCGACTTCGGCGCCCCCTGCGGCTCGCCCATGTACGCCGGCGCGGCCGGCACGGTCGTCGAGTCGTACTTCTCGACGTCGTACGGCAACCGCCTTATCCTCGACCACGGGCTCACGAACGGCGTCGGGCTGGCGTCGATCTTCAACCACGCCACCAGCTACGTCGTCTCGGCGGGCCAGCGCGTCGAGAAGGGCCAGCTCGTCGGGTACGTCGGGTCGACCGGGTGGTCGACCGGCTGCCACCTCCACTTCACGGTGACCGTCAACGGCACGCCGGTGAACCCCATGGACTGGCTCTGAGCCGTCGACGTCCCCCGCCCGCCGCCCGATCTGTGGTTGGCTGAGCCATGGAACCGTGGATGTGGGTCGTCATCGCCCTGGTCGTGCTGCTCGTGCTCGTCGGGGTGGGCCTGGCGCTCGCCAAGCAGCGGCGCCTCAAGCGCAGCGCCCGTGCGGCCGAGCTCCGTGAGCACGCCGGCGCCCAGGCGACCGGGGTGGCCCGGAGCGAGGCGCAGGCCCGCGAGACCGAGGCCGCCGCCGAGCGGGCCCGGGCCGAGGCCCGCGCCAAGGCCGCCGAGGCCGAGAAGCTCGAGGCGGAGGCCGCCGAGCGCGCGCGGGTGGCCCGCGAGCAGCGCGAGGAGCACTCCTCGGCCATCGCCGAGGCCGACCGGCTCGACCCGGACGTCGACCACCGCCAGGGCGAGTCCGGCAGCCCGCAGATCGACACCGGCCCCGGCACCGCCCCCCGCGAGACGCCCCACGGCACCCCCGGCACCCCCGGCACCCCCGGCACCCCCGGCACCCCCGGCACCCACGCCGCGCCGACGCAGGCGCCCCAGCAGCCCCAGCAGCAGCCGCAGCAGCAGCCCCACCCGCAGCCCCAGCAGCCGCCGCAGCAGGCGCCGTACTCGGAGCCGCAGCGGGCGCCGTACCAGGAGCCCCCGCCCCGCCCCTGATTCCTGTTGCGCCTGTTGACAGAATGATCGGTGTGGCACGCGAGCAGGGGCGCAAGATGATCGCCCAGAACAAGCGCGCGCGGTACGACTACCACGTCGAGGACACCTACGAAGCGGGCCTGGTGCTGACCGGGACCGAGGTGAAGTCGCTGCGGGCGGGCCGTGCCTCGCTCGTCGACGGCTTCGTCGACATCGACCGCGACGAGGCGTGGCTGCACGGCGTCCACATCCCGGAGTACTCCCAGGGGACGTGGACGAACCACGCCGCCCGGCGGCGGCGCAAGCTGCTCCTGCATCGCGAGGAGATCGACAAGATCGACCGTCGGGTATCGGAGAAGGGACTGACGGTGGTCCCGCTCTCGTTGTACTTCAAGGACGGGCGCGCCAAGGTCGAGATCGGTCTCGCGCGCGGCAAGAAGACGTGGGACAAGAGACACAGCATCGCGGAGCGCCAGGCCAACCGGGAGACCGAGCAGGCCGTCGGGCGCCGCCTGAAAGGAATCACGGACTGACCATGCTCTCCCTGACCTACCTCAGCAGCGCGACGGAGCCCTTCACGCGCGAGCAGCTCGAGGAGCTGCTCTCGCACGCGCGGCCGAAGAACGAGCGTCTCGGCGTGACCGGGATGATGCTCTACGCCGGCGGCAACTTCATCCAGACCCTCGAGGGCGAGGAGGACGCGGTCGCCGACCTGTACTCCACCATCGAGAAGGACCCCCGCCACCGCGAGATCATGATCATGCTGCGCGAGCAGGTGAAGGAGCGGTCCTTCCCGGACTGGTCCATGGGCTTCGAGCTCGTCAGCGACGAGGACGCCTCGCGGATCCCCGGCTTCAACTCCTGGCTGCAGACCGACAAGAGCAGCCACGGGTCGTTCACGCACAGCCGGGCGGGGATCTTCTACCGCCTGTTCAGCGACTACCCCCGCTGAGCGGCGCCGAGCCCGTCATGAGGTCCCTGACCTACGTCTCCACCGCGGCCGCGCCGTTCCGGCTGTCCGCGCTGCACGACCTGATGGTGTCCTCGCGGGCGCGCAACGCGTCCTTGGACGTCACGGGGATGCTGCTGTACGCCGGGGGCCGGTTCATCCAGACGCTCGAGGGCCCGGCCGACGCGGTCGACGGGCTGTTCGAGCGGATCGCGGCGGACCCCCGCCACCGCCGGGTGGTCCGCACGTTGCACGACGACGTCGTCGAGCGGTCGTTCCCGGACTGGTCGATGGGGTTCGACTACCTCGGTGACGAGGAGTCGCTCGCGACGCCGGGCTTCACCGAGTTCCTGCGCGCGGGGGAGACCCTCCACGACGCGAGCGTGCGGTTCAGCCAGGGTGCCGTCGGCGCCCGGCTGTTCCGCGACCTCGCCTACTGACGCCGGGGTCGCAGGGTCCAGCGGACGTCGTCGCCGACCCGGGTGACGTCGACGACCTCGGGCCGGACGGCGTCGGCGATGGTCGTGACCCCCAGGTCGCCGACGGCGGCCCGACCCGCGCCCAGGAGCATCGGCGTGGTGTAGCAGACGACCTCGTCGACGACCCCGGCCCGCCACAGCGCCGCCGCCAGGGTGGGGCCGCCCTCGCAGAAGACGTGCCGACGACCCTGCTCGAACAGGGCGGACATCGCCTCGTGGGGGTCGCGGGTCCGTAGGTGCAGCGTCGCCGGCGTGTCCGGGGCGCCCGGCACGTCGGCCAGCACCCGTGCGTCGGCCGGGAGGTCCCGCAGCCCCATCACCGCCCGCAGGGGCTGGTGGGGGAGCGGGTCGCCGTCGGCGTCGCGGACGGTGAGCAGCGGGTCGTCGACCAGGATCGTCGACGTGCCGACGAGCATGGTGTCGGCCTCCGCGCGCAACCGGTGGGTGTCGAGGCGCGACTCCGGCCCGGAGACCCAGCGGCTGGTGCCGTCGGCGGCGGCGCTGCGTCCGTCGAGGGTCGCGGCCAGCTTCCAGGTGACGAACGGCCGGCCGTGCGCCAGGCCGTGCAGCCACGCGCGGTTCAGCGCCCGGGCGGCGTCCTCCGCGAGCCCGCCGACGACCTCGACCCCGGCGGCGCGGAGCGTGGTGGCGCCGCCCGCCGCGTCCGGGTTGGGGTCGGCCACGGCGTGGACCACCCGTCGTACGCCGGCGGCCAGGAGGGCCTGCGTGCAGGGGCCGGTGCGCCCGGTGTGGTCGCAGGGCTCGAGCGTGACCACCGCGGTCGCGCCGCACGCCGCCTCCCCGGCCGCCCTCAGCGCGTCGACCTCGGCGTGCGGGGTGCCGGCCCCGCGGTGGTACCCCTCGCCGACGACCTCCCCGGACGGCGACAGCAGCACGCACCCGACCCGCGGGTTCGGGCCCAGCGGGACGCCGGGGGTGGCGGCGAGCGCCAGCGCGGTGTCCATGGCCTCGCGCTCGGTGGTCACGGGACCATCCTGGCCCCTGTGCTCGGGGCGTGGGTCCGCCGTCCGCGCTACAGTGGAGGGGTACAACTCAAGAGGGGCTGATCGGTTTCGACTGGGGACGTTGATCCCAGGGGAAGCGGGTCGAGGAGCCAGCGTCATCTCGTCAACGATCGCTGGAAAACAACAACTGCCGATTCCAAGCGCAGTCACTTCGCTCTCGCTGCCTGAGCAGTGATCGAAGGGTCGGTCCGGGTGCGCCTCCGCCCCGGGTCCCGGCCTCATCTAGGGGGCTTGCTCGTCAGCGCTCGCCGGGAGTGCTGACGGGGACTTCAGCCCGGCTGAGTCCGTCGGTGACCTGCTCGTGGGAGCACCGGGACTGAGAAAACGACTTCACGCGCTACACCCGTAGAAGCCCTGGCACGGCGCCCGAGGACGCGGGTTCGATTCCCGCCAGCTCCACCACGGCACCAGAGCACCACCGCCTGACAGCCCTCTTGGCACCACGAGAGCCGCCCCGGACCCCGGGGCGGCTCTCGTGCCGTCCTGTGTCCCCGCTCAGGCGACGGTGACCGGGTGCCTCACCACGGCGTCGAAGAAGTAGCCCTGGGAGTTGTACGGCGTGACGTCGGGCTGGGTGCGGCCCGCGCGGTCGGTGGCGCGGGCGAGCAGCTCGTAGCTGCCCGGCCGCGGGGCGCGCCAGCGCACCGACCAGCGGGTCCAGCCGGTGCCGCTGTCGCCCGCACCGGCACGCGGGGCGCGCCCGCTCGGGTCGACCAGCTCGGCGCGCTGCCACGTCTCGCCCCCGTCCAGGCTGACGTCGACGCGCTTGATCGGGCCGGCGCCGCTCCACGCCCGCCCGGTCAGGGTGCGGGTCCCGCCCGCGGCGATGGTCGCCCCCCACGGCAGCTCCCACGCGGAGCGCACCGGGTTGACGGTCAGCGGCGGGGAGTCGGCCGGGTAGTCGCCACCGGTCATCCGGTAGAAGGTGGTGTTCCACGGCGAGGTCAGCTCGCGGCGCGACACCTCGAGCGAGCCGAGCCACTTGATGCTCGCGATGCCGATCCAGCCCGGCAGCACCAGCCGCAGCGGGAAGCCGTGGTCGGGCAGGAGGTCCTGGCCGTTGGCGCCCCACGCGAGGATCGCGTCGTCGAGGGCCTTCTCGACGCTGAAGGGGCGCCGTACGCGGCCGTAGTTGGTCTCGCCGCTGACGAACTCGTCGTCCAGGCCCGTGGCCATGATCGAGACGGCCCGCGGCGAGACGCCGAGGCGGCGCAGCACGTGGCGCAGCCGGACGCCCTCCCAGCGGACGGTGCCGACCGCGCCGAGCTTCCACGAGGTGCCGCTGACGGTCTGCTCCTGCTGGCTCGTGAAGAAGCTGCGGCCGTTGCCGGTGCACTCGAGCACCGTGGTGCGGGTGTGGGCCGGCATCCGCTTCAGGTCCCTCAGGGTCAGGACGTGCGCCTCGGCCTCGGTACGACGCTCGCCGAGGCCGTCGCCGAACACCCTCAGCGCGTACGTCGCGGGGTCGATCGTGGGCGTCCGCGTGTGGTTGCGGACGAACAGGTCGCGCTGGGCGGTGAAGTAGCGCTCCGGGTCGACGGAGTCCCACCGCATCTCGGCGTTGGTGCCGTAGTCGTGGAACCGCTCGGCGGGCAGCGGCTTGAGGATGTTCGGCGCACCGGCGTGCGCGAGGGGGCCGGGTCGGACGAGGGTGGCGGCGAGCGGGGCCACCGCGGCCGCGGACAGGACGGTGCGGCGCGTGGGCCGGGGGCGGGTCGTCATCGGAGCATTCAACACTATTGAGTTAGTCGACTTTGATCGATCTACCCTCGTGTCGTGCAGCTCAGCTTCGACGGCGTCGTGTGGGAGTGGCGCGGGCCGGCGCCGTACCACTTCGTCACCGTGCCGCCCGACGAGGCCGAGGAGATCGCCGAGGTCGCCCGGGCGGTCACCTACGGCTGGGGGATGATCCCGGTCGAGGTCCGGGTGGGGGTGACGGTCTCGACGACGTCGCTGTGGCCGAAGGACGGCGGGTACGTCGTCCCGCTCAAGGTCGCGCTGCGGAGGCCGGAGCGCATCGCGCTGGACGACACGATCACCGTGACGCTGACGATCGACGTCTGAGGCGACGTCTAGCCTGCGTCGGGTGAGCGAGCCCGTCGTGCTGAGCGCCGCCGAGGCGCGGCGGGTCGCGGTGCGCGCGCAGCTGCTGGCCGGCCCGCGGGCGACGGACGCGCTCGACGTGGTCCGGCACCTGACGTCGCTGCAGCTGGACCCGACGGCGTACGTCGCCCGCAGCGCCGACCTCGTCCTGTGGGGGCGGCTCGGGTCGTCGTACGACCCCGGCGACCTGCGGGACCTGCTGGAGACCGGTCAGCTGGTGGAGCTGCGGATGCACGCGGTCCCGGCCGAGGACCTCCGCCTGCACACCGCCGAGATGGCCGCCTGGCCCGCGGCGGCGGGGACCGAGGCGGAGGCGGAGCACCTCGCCGGGTGGGTCGCCGCCAACGACGGCTGCCGGCGTGACGTCCTCGCGGCGCTCCGGGCCGACGGGCCGCTGCCGACCGCGGACCTGCCGGACACCTGCGTGAAGCCCTGGCGCTCGACGGGGTGGACCGGCGGCAGGAACCTCCAGCGGCTGCTCGACCTGCTCGTGCAGCGCGGCGAGGTCGCCGTCGCCGGCCGCGAGGGCCGGGTGCCGCTGTGGGACCTGGCCTCACGCGTCTACCCGGACGACGAGCCGGTGCCGCTCGACGAGGCGCGCGCGGAGCGGGGTCGTCGCCTGCTCGCGGCCCGGGGGATCGCCCGGCCCCGTGACGTCGGTGAGGCGGGCGTGGAGACGCGCGTCGACGGCGTCCGGGGGCGCTGGCGGGTGGACGGGTCCCACCTGGCCCACCTGGCCCGGCCCTGGGACGACGAGGAGGGGCGCGTCGTCCTGCTGTCGCCGCTCGACCACCTCGTGCTCGACCGCCGGCGGACGAGCGAGCTGTTCGCCTTCGAGTACGTCCTCGAGATGTACAAGCCGGTCGCGCAGCGCCGACACGGCTACTGGGCGCTGCCCGTCCTCGCCGGTGACCGGCTCGTCGGTCAGGTCGACGTGGAGCGGGTCGTGGACGCCGGGGAGCTCCACGTGAGGGGCGTCCACCCCGACGGCGTCTGGTCGTCGGCCCTGCGGGCCGCGGTCGACGCGCAGCTCGAAGAGCTCGCCGCCTGGCTCGGCGTTGCGCGCGAGGACGTGGCCCCCGGGGGTCGATGATCGGCGCATGATGCCTCGCCTGGCGTCCGCCGTGGTCGCCGCCCTCGTCGCCGGTCTGCTCGCCGCGCCCGCCCCGCAGGCGAGCGCCGAGGGCGCCGGCGGGTCCACGAAGGACCTCGACCTGTTCGTCCCCCGCGGGTACGCCGACCAGCGGGTGCAGGCCACCGTCCGCCTGCGCAAGGCCGACGGGCGGCCCGACGTCGGGCAGCGGGTCCGCCTGCAGCGCTTCGACGGCCGCACCTGGCAGCTCCTCGCCTCCCTCGAGACGGGCGAGGACGGCCGCGTCAACCGGCCCGTCCTCCTGCGCCGGCGTACCGAGCTCAACCGCTTCCGGGTCAAGCACACGACCCCGAGCCGCACCCTGACCACCCGCCGCGACCTCGCGCTGCGCAAGCGGAACAGCCGCGTGGTGCTCTTCGGGCAGAAGAAGCTCCGCGACGAGCGGTCGATGACGCTGCGGATCGGCTGGGCGACCGGCCAGGGGGAGCGGCTGAAGGGCAAGGTCCGGCTCGAGCAGGACACCGGCTCGGGCTGGCGGGCGGTGGACACCGTCAAGACCAGCAGGCGCGGCAAGGCGCGGGTGCGCGTCCGACCCCGGGTCGACACCCGGTTCCGGGCCGTCGGGCTCGCGTCGACCTGGTTCGACGGCGACACCAGCAACGAGGTCGCCGTCGACAACCTGCCGCCCGGGGACCCCGTCCGCCTGCCCTCCGGGGCGCCCCGCCCGCGCCGCGCCCTCCCGCTCCAGCCCCGCGCGGTCGGTGGCGGCGCCAACGCGGTCGCGACCCGCATCCCGGACGACGTCTGGAACGACATGGTCGGCGTCAGCTGGCGCCGCGGCTGCCCGGTCGGCCGCGCCGGCCTCCGGCTCGTGCGGACCAACTACTGGGCCTTCGACGGCTACCGCCGCCGCGGCCAGCTGGTCGTCAACGCCGACGTCGTCGGTCGGGTCCTCGGCGTGGTCCGCGACCTGTACGCCGAGGAGCTGCCGGTCCGCGGGATGTACCGGGTCGACCGGTTCGGCTACTCGCCGCGGTTCCGCGGGGCCGACCCGATCGCGTCGATGGCCGCCGACAACACCTCCGCCTTCAACTGCCGCGGCGCACTCGGACGCCCGCGCGACCGGGCCGTGTCCGCCACCGGGCGCACCATCGAGATGAACCCCTGGGAGAACCCGTCGCTGACCCCGAACGGGTGGGTCCCCGACGACTGGTGGGTCGGGAACGCCCACCCCCGCGTCGCCTGGCGCTCGACCAGCCACCCGGTGGTCCGGGTCTTCGCCCGCCACGGGTTCCGCTGGCGCTACGGCAGCTTCACCGCGCGCCGCTGACCACACAGGCCCCACGGGCCCCATGATCGTCCGGTGCTGACACGCCTCGGAGCCCTGCTGGCCCTGGTCCTCACCGCCGGACTGCTCGCCGCGCCCGCCACGGCGGCGGACCGCGACGCCCGCGCCGCCGACGGCCGCCTCGACCTCGCCGTGCCGCGCGGGTACGCCGACGCGACGGTCACCGCGACCGTGCGGCTGCTCGACGCCGACGGTGCGCCGCAGCCGGAGCAGCAGGTGGACCTGCAGCGCTTCGACGGCAGCGACTGGCAGCCGGTGGCGACCCTCACGACCGGCCCGGACGGCACCGTCGAGCTGCCGGTGACGCTGCGCCGTACGCCGGAGCGCAACCGGTTCCGGGCGCTGCACACGACGGCGGACGGCCGGTTGAGCGATCGTCGCGACGTCGCCGTCCTGCGTCGCAACACCGTCCTGAAGGGGTTCGTGCAGAAGAAGGTCCGCGACGGCCGCCCGGTCACCCTCCGGATCAGCTGGGCCACCGGCAGCGGCGTCGCCGTCCCCGGGGCGGTCCGGGTCGAGCGGGGGGTGAGGTCGGGCTGGACGACGGTCCGCCGCCTGCGCACCGACCGCGACGGCAAGGCCCGCTGGACCACGACACCGCGCTCCGACGTCCGCTACCGCCTCGTGGGTGAGGCGTCGTCCTGGCACACCGGCGACACCTCCCCGGTGCTGCGCGTCGACAACCTGCCGCCCGGCACCCCGGTGAACCTCCCGGCCGGCGCGCCGGACCCGCGCCGCGACCTGCCCGACCAGGCCCGGGCGGTCGGGAAGGGCGCCAACGCCTCGGCGGTCCGGATCCCCGACGCCACCTGGCGCTCGATGGTCGGGACGAGCTGGCGGGAGGGCTGCCCGGTCGGGCGGCCCGGTCTGCGCCTGGTCCGCACCAACTACTGGGACTTCGAGGGATACCGACGCCGCGGGGAGCTGGTCGTGAACGCCGCGATCGCCGGCAAGACCGTCGGCGTGATGCGCGCGCTGTACGCCGCGGACATCCCGATCCGCCACATGTACCGCGTCGACCGCTTCGGCTACTCCGACCGTCTGCGCGGCGCGGACGACTACGCCTCGATGGCCGCCGACAACACCTCGGCGTTCAACTGCCGCGACGTGGTCGGGGCCCCGGGTCGGACCTCCCCGCACTCCTACGGCCGCTCCATCGACATCAACCCGTGGGAGAACCCCTACCGGTCCAACGACGGCTGGACGCCCAACACCTGGTGGGTCGGGAAGTCCCACCCCCGCGTGGCCTGGCGCTCCTCCGAGCACCCGGTGGTCCGGATCTTCGCCGCCCACGGTTTCCGCTGGACCTACGGCACCTTCGACGCCCACCACTTCGACGGCCGCCCCGTCGCCCGCACCACCCGCCGCCCGCTCGCCTGCGGTGGGGGCGTCTGCCACTGACGTGGGTCTGCCGGTGGTCGAGGTGTCCCGGAGCGACGCAGGAGCGCAGGGGCCACGAGACCCGGTGAGGGGCCGTCGTACGTCGTGCGGGATCTCGTGGCTCGGTCGCTGCGCGACGCTCGCACCTCGATCTCCGCGCTCCAGGTGGTCGAGCAGCACGCGAGCGCAGCGAGCGTGCGTCGTCGAGACCCGTTGAGCGGCCGTCGTACGTCGTGCGCGGTCTTTGCGGGCGGTTTTCCGCTCCAGCAGCGGAGAACTGCCCGCGAACACGAGACGCTGCCGCCTCGTGTGCGTGACCTACCGGTGGTCGAGGTGTCCCGGAGCGACGCAGGAGCGCAGGGACCACGAGACCCGGTGAGGGCCGTCGTACGTCGTGCGGGATCTCGTGGCTCGGTCGCTGCGCGACGCTCGCACCTCGATCTCCGGCCGGGCGCGCCGAGCGAGGAGTGACACAGTGACGTCATGCACCCCGCGCGCACCTACTGGCGGGCCTCCGAGCCCCTCCACGCGATCAGCTACTTCCAGCCGGCGTTCAGGGAGGACATGGCCGCCCGCGGCCTGACCGGCGGCTGGAACGACTACTTCGCGGCAAGGTCCGCCCCGCTGGGCGAGGTCCCGCCGGCGGTCGTGACCGCGCTGTTCTTCGGTTTCGCCCCGGCCCGGGTCGAGCGGGCGCTGCCGAAGGTGTGGGGCCGCATCACCCCGGACGTCGCGATCACCTCCCGCCTCGAGACCGCCGGCCGGGTCCTCGAGCCCGCCGCGGCGACGGTCGACCGCGCCGATCTCGAGCTCGCCGTCACCGCGCTCGAGCGCGCCGCCGACGTCGCGTCATATGACGGGCGCGCGCTCGCCGCGGCCTGGGCGAGCGTGCCGCGGCCCGACGACCTGCTCGCCCGGCTGTGGCTGGCCACCGCCGTGCTGCGCGAGCACCGCGGCGACGGCCACGTCCTGGCCTGCGTGCACGCCGGGCTGACCGGGCTGACGGCGTCCGTGTCGCACGTCGCCACCGGCGACACCGGCCGCGAGATGGTGCAGGGCAGCCGGGGCTGGACCGACGAGGAGTGGGAGGCGGCCCTCGACGACCTCCGCGGGCGGGGCCTGGTCGAGGGGGAGACCCTCACCGACGCCGGGCGCGCCCACCGCGAGGCCGTCGAGGCCGAGACCGACCGGCTCGCGGAGTCCGTCCCGGCCGCGCTCGGCGAGGACGCCGACAGGGTCGTCGAGACCCTGCGGACCATGTCGCGCGACGTCGTGGACCGGGGCGAGGTCGGCATGCCGAACCCGATGGGCCTGCCGCGGCCGTGAGCGGGCGCTGCGTGTTCTGCGCGATCCTCGCCGGGGAGACCGAGGCCGAGGTGGTGCTCGACGAGCCGTCGTACGTCGGGTTCCTCGACGTCCGTCCCCTCTTCCCCGGCCACGTGCTCGTCGTGCCCCGCGAGCACGTCGACACGCTGCCGGACCTGCCCGCGGAGCTGCGCGACGGCTTCCTCGAGGCCGTCCAGCGGGTGTGCCGCGCGGTGGTCGACGGCCTGGGCGCCCAGGGGTCGTTCGTCGCGATGAACAACGTGGTCTCGCAGTCCGTGCCCCACCTGCACTGCCACGTCGCGCCCCGCACCAAGGGCGACGGGCTGCGGGGGTTCTTCTGGCCCCGCACCACGTACGCCGAGGGGGAGGCCGCCGAGGTCGGCGACCGCCTCCGCGCGGCGCTGGCGCCGCCCGGCGCGTGAGCCCGCGCGGGCTGCGCCTATCGTGACGGGCGTCCAGTTACCGAACGGTAGGAGTCATTCTGATGGGTCGCTTCGACGAGCGCGTCGCCGTCGTCACGGGTGCGGCGCGAGGGATCGGGCTGGCGATCGCCACCCGGTTCGCCGAGGAGGGCGCCGCCGTCGCGGTCCTCGACCTCGACGAGTCCGCCGCCCAGCAGGCCGCCTCGGGCCTCCCCGGCAAGGCCGTCGGCATCGGCTGCGACGTGTCGAGCGTGGCGGGCGCCGAGGCAGCCGTCGACCGGGTCGTCGCCGAGCTCGGGGGCGTCCACGTGCTGGTGAACAACGCCGGCATCACGCGCGACAACCTGCTGTTCAAGATGAGCGAGGACGACTGGGACCTCGTCATGGGCGTCCACCTCAAGGGCGCCTTCGCCATGACGAAGGCCGCGCAGAAGCACTTCGTGCCGCAGCGCTACGGCAAGATCGTGAACCTCTCCAGCGTCTCCGCGCTGGGCAACCGCGGCCAGGCCAACTACTCCGCGGCCAAGATGGGCGTCCAGGGCTTCACGCGGACCCTCGGCATCGAGCTCGGCCCGTTCGGGGTCAACGCCAACGCCATCGCCCCCGGCTTCATCGCCACCGACATGACCGACGCGACCGCCGCGCGGGTCGGGATGAGCGTGGAGGACTTCCGCGCCGCCGCCGCCGACCGCAACCCGGTCAAGCGCGTCGGCCACCCCGAGGACATCGCCGCCATCGCCGCCTTCCTGTGCAGCGACGAGGCGTCGTACGTCACCGGCCAGACGCTGTACGTCGACGGCGGGGCCACGCTGGTCTGAGTGCGTCGGCCCCCGGCCGGCACCGCGCCGGGGTCGGCGCGCCTCCCGCGGGCGCTCCACCCCGGTGCCACACTCGAAGTCGACCCAATCGGTAGACCATGAGGAGGGACGCCGTGCGCACTCGCCGCGGGCTCGCCCTGAGCGCAGCCGTCCTGAGCACCACCCTGCTGCTCTCCGCGTGCAGCGGGGACGACGAGCCGCAGGCCGCCGGTGGCGGTGACCCGCTTGGTGTCTCCGAGGGTCACAAGCTCACCTCCTACTGGCCGCTGACCGGCGAGCCGGTCGGCGCCGACGAGACCTCCGAGCGCACCCACCCCGTGCTCGTGACGAAGATCGACAACTCGTCGTCCTCGAGCCCGCAGGAGGGGCTGGGGGAGGCCGAGCTCGTCGTGGAGCAGCTCGTCGAGGGCGGGACGACGCGTCTCGCGGCGTTCTTCTACCGCGACCTGCCCACCGAGGTCGGCCCGGTCCGCTCGATGCGCGCCTCCGACGTCGGCATCGTCGAGCCCGCCGGGGGCTCGATGGTCACCAGCGGCGGCGCGGCCCCGACCGTGGCCCGCATCCGCGGCGCCGGCATCCCGATCCTCACCGAGGGCTCGAAGGGCTTCTACCGGGCCTCCGACCGCTCGGCGCCGTACAACCTGATGGCGAACCTGAAGGAGGTCGGCGGCTCCGGCGAGCCCACCCGGCCGCCGGACTACCTGCCGTTCGGCGACGCCTCGGACAACCCGCAGGGCAAGCCCGCGAGGACGATCGCGGCGACCTTCTCCGGCGCCCGGACGTCGACCTGGCAGCTCACGGACGGGGCGTACGACCTCACGAACGGCTACGCGGCCGAGGGCGACCGATTCCGGGCCGACACCGTGCTGGTGCTGAAGGCCGAGGTGGGCGACGCCGGCTACCTCGACCCGGCGGGCAACCCGGTGCCCGAGACGATCTTCCAGGGCAGCGGCGACGCGACCCTGTTCCACGACGGCCGCGGGGTCAGCGGGACCTGGTCGAAGGACGGGTTCGGCGGCGCGCTGCGCCTGCGGACCGGCGACGACGAGCCGCTGGTGGTGCCGCCCGGCAAGACGTGGATCGAGCTGATCCCGGCCGACGGCGGGTCGGTCAGCTCCGGGAAGTGACGGCCGTGGTGGGGGCCCCGCTGCTCGGCAGCGGGACGCCCGCCTCGACCATCGTCCGGAGCCCGGTCACCAGGTAGGCCACCGCCGCCTCGACCCGGGCACTCGCCGCGTCGGGGTCGTCCGAGGCCGTCACGGTCTCGCCCGCGGTCGACATCGCGCCGAAGAAGATGTCGCTGATCGTCTCCAGCATCGGCTGGTCGACGACGCCGTCCGCGTCGGCCAGCACCGCCGCGACGAGGTCGACCACGATGGCCTGGCAGGTGCGCTCCTGCTCGCGGAACCGCTCGTGGCCCAGCACGGCCGGCCCCTCCTGCACCACGACGCGGCGGTACGCCGGCTCGCGGACGACGTCGAGGAAGGCGCGGAGGCCGACCAGGGCCTGGTCCCACGGTCCGCCCGCGTCGGCCAGCGAGGCGCGGATGCGGTCGCCGGCGTCGCGCTCGACGGTCGCGAAGACGTCCTCGAACAGCGCCTGCTTGCCGCCGAAGTGGTGGTAGAGCGCGCCCTTCGTGACCTCGGCCCCGGCCACGATGGAGTCGAGCGAGGTCGCGGCGTACCCCTGCTCGGTGAAGAGCTCCGTCGCGACGTCGACGAGGGTGCGGCGGGTGGCCGCGGAGTACTGCGCACGCCGCGTCGAGCCCGGCAGGGCGGGCACCGCGGGGCGGAGCCGCTTGGCGGCTCGTGCGACAGGCATCACACCAGTCTAGGCCCGTGCCGGACATCACCCCCGGACCGCTGGCATACCGCGAGTATGCGACGTACCCTCGGTACGTACCGTCAGTATGTGAGCCGACGCCCACGAGGAGTCCACGATGGCCCGCACGGACCGCACCCCCCGCCGCTCGACCCTCCCCCCGACCCGCCCCTCGACCCGCCACCGCCGCGCCGAGGTGCTGCGCGCGGTGATCGTCGCCGCCGACCGGCGCCGCGACGCGCTGCTGCCCACCGACGTCCCGGGCGTGTCCGAGACCTTCGCGGACGACCTCGACCTCGTCGCCGCCCTCCAGCTGCGCTGGTACACCCGCCTGGCCTCCCGCATCGAGGCCGCCCAGGCGTCCTCGCCCGAGGACCTGGCCGCCGCGACCCGGCGCGCCTGGGTGGGAGTGGCCGACGAGATGCCCGGCGTCCGCGCCGTCCTCGATCTCGCCCGGACCCGCGGCGACGACCCCCGCCTGGCCCGCGCCATGGGCCGGGCGCGTGCCAAGGAGCGCCTCCTGCTCGCCGCGTCCGCGGGCTGGTGCGGCCCCCACGACCTCGCCCGCGGCGCGGTCCTGGGCGCACGGCTCGAGGAGGAGGCCCGCGAGCAGTGGGCCGGCCCCGGGGCCGCGCCCCGGTCCCCGTCCGGCGACGAGCGCGGTGCCGTCGCCCTCCTCGGACGACTCCGGGCCCTGCTGCCTGCCTGAGGAACCCGTCCGGGGCCATGATGGGTCCATGAGCGGAGCATCGGGTGGGGTGACCGGAGGCGTCGGGGAGGTCGTCCCGGGGACGCTGCTCGTCGCCAGCCCCGAGCTGCTCGACCCGAACTTCGCCGACACCGTCGTCCTCATGATCGACGTGGACGACGACGGCGCGGTCGGTCTCGTGCTGAACCGCCCGTCAGCGGTCATGGTCGCGGACGTGCTCGCTGCCTGGCGCGACGTCGTCAGCCCGCCGGAGACCCTCTTCACCGGGGGGCCGGTGGGCTCCGACGGCGCTCTCGGGCTGGTCCGCCTCGCCGACCCGGACCCCGGGACCGCCCCCGTGGGCTTCCGCGCCCTCGTCGACGACCTCGGCCTGGTCGACCTCGACACCCCCGTCGAGCTCGTCGAGGGCAGCGTCAGCGCCGTCCGGATCTACGCCGGGTACGCCGGCTGGGGGGCCGAGCAGCTGCGTGGGGAGATCGCCGAGGGCAGCTGGTACGTCGTCCCCGGCGAGGTCGGCGACGTCTTCCGCCCCGAGGTCGAGGACCTGCGCCGCGACGTCCTGCGCCGTCAGCCGGGGGAGCGGGCCTGGGCGGCGACGCGGCCCGCCGACCCCGGCCTGAACTGACCCGTGCGCGCCGTAGGGTGGACGACGTGAGCACGCGCATCGGATTCGCTGAGCCGGAGACCCTGGGCGACGTCCGCGAGGACGAGCGGACCGTCCCCACCGACTCCGGCGACCACGAGCGGTTCAGCCACTTCGTCCCGAAGGACAAGCTGACCGAGGCGATGGTCATGGGCACGCCCGTCGTGGCGCTGTGCGGCAAGGTCTGGGTGCCGAGCCGCTCGGGCGACAAGTTCCCCGTCTGCCCGGAGTGCAAGGAGATCTGGGAGACGATGAAGGGCGACGACGCTGGGGACGGCGAGTGACGGGTCGGCCCCGTCCCTCCTCCGACCGCGACCTGCTCAGCACCGACGAACCCGACCTGCTCTCCCCGGAGCTGCCCGAGCCGGCCCTGCCGCCGGCCTGGCCCGAGCGGGCCGCGTGGGGCACGGCGCCGTCGCTGCGGGCCTGGCAGACGGCCGCCCTGCGGCTCTACACCGAGCGCGCGCCGCGTGACTTCCTCGCCGTCGCCACCCCGGGCGCCGGCAAGACGACCTTCGCCCTCACCGTCGCCGCCGACCTGCTCGGACGCCGCGTGGTCGACCGCGTCATCGTCGTCACCCCGACCGAGCACCTGAAGACCCAGTGGGCCCAGGCCGGCGAGCGCGCCGGCGTGCCGCTCGACCCGGCGTACGGCGCGGGGCGGGCGAAGACCTCGACGGACTACGTCGGCGTCGCCGTCACCTACGCCGGGGTCGCCGCGAACCCGCTCGCGCTCCGCATCCGCGTCGAGCGCTCCAAGACGCTGGTGATCCTCGACGAGGTGCACCACGCCGGGGACGCCCTGAGCTGGGGCGAGGGTGTCGAGGAGGCCTTCGGCCCCGCCACCCGCCGCCTGGCGCTCACGGGCACGCCGTTCCGCTCCGACACCAACCCCATCCCGTTCGTCACCTACGTCCCCGGCGACGACGGGGTGCCGCGCTCGATGGCGGACTACACCTACGGCTACGCCCAGGCGCTCAAGGACCACGTCGTGCGGCCCGTGCTGTTCATGGCCTACTCCGGGCAGATGCAGTGGCGCACCCGGGCGGGCGACGAGATCGACGTGCGGCTCGGCGAGCCGCTGACGAAGGACATGCACGCCCAGGCGCTGCGCACCGCCCTCGACCCCCACGGGTCGTGGATGCCCGCGGTGCTCGCCGCCGCCGACCGCCGCCTCGAGGAGGTCCGCCGCCACGTGCCGGACGCCGGCGGCCTCGTCATCGCCTCCGACCAGGACAAGGCCCGCGCGTACGCCGCCCTGCTCCGCGAGATCACCGGCCAGGCGCCCACCGTGGTGCTGTCCGACGAGAAGGCCTCCTCGGCTCGCATCGGCGCGTTCTCCGAGTCCGAGGACCGCTGGATGGTCGCGGTCCGCATGGTCTCCGAGGGCGTCGACGTGCCGCGGCTCGCCGTCGGCGTCTACGCGACGACGACCGCGACGCCGCTGTTCTTCGCCCAGGCCGTCGGCCGCTTCGTGCGCGCCCGCCGCCGCGGCGAGATGGCCTCGGTGTTCGTGCCGTCCGTGCCCAGCCTGCTCGGGCACGCCGCCGCGCTCGAGGTCGAGCGGGACCACGTGCTCGGCCGGGCCGTCCGCGACGACGACGACATCTTCGCCGCCGAGGACCAGCTGCTGGCCCGCGCGAACGCCTCCGAGGGCGCCTCCGACGAGCTCGAGGGGTCCTACGAGGCCATCGGCTCCGAGGCCCGCTTCGACCGGGTGCTCTACGACGGCGGCGAGTTCGGCCACGCCGGCGAGGTGCACGTCGGCTCCGAGGAGGAGATGGACTTCCTCGGGATCCCCGGCCTGCTCGAGCCCGACCAGGTGCGCGAGCTGCTGCACACCCGGCAGAGCGAGCGGGCCGCGGCCACCCGTCGTACGGCCGGACCGGCGCCCGTCCCGACGGTCGCCGACGACGCCGAGACCCGTCGTACGGCGCACGAGCAGCTCGCGATGCTCCGCCGCGAGCTGAACGGCCTGGTCGCCGCCTGGCACCACCGCACCGGCACCCCGCACGGCGTCACCCACTCCACGCTCCGCAAGGACTGCGGCGGCCCCGCCGCGGCGGCCGCCACCGCCGAGCAGCTGCAGCGCCGCATCGACCGCCTGCGCGACTGGGCGGCCCGGCCGACCGGCTGAGGGGTCCGGCGCCGGCCCGGGATTGTTCCCGCAGCCGGGTCACGGTCCGGCAACGATCGCCGCGCCGGTCTATCCGGGCGTCCCCGCGACACAGGAATCTCCTGGGGTTCCACCCCACCACTCCTCATCTCGGAAGGAGTCGACTGTGTCCGTCACACGTCGACGCCGTCTCGGGGCCGCCACCGTGGCCTCCGCAGCCGGCATCACCCTCGCCCTCTCGGCCGCCACCCCGACCGCCACCGCGGTCGTCGTCTCCGAGCGCGCGCCGTCCACCACCGCCGCGACCGACTCCGCGTCGATGCGCGCCGCCATCAAGCCCGCCGGGCTGCGCTCGCACCTCGAGGCGCTCGAGACCCTCGGCACCCGCTACAGCGGCCGCGCCTCGACCACCGAGGGCTACCAGGCCGCCGCCCGGTACGTCGAGTTCCAGCTCCGCGAGGCCGGCTACAAGCCGCAGCGCGACTACTTCTCCTACGACGCCGAGGAGATCGAGGCCGAGTCCCTGACCGTGGGGGAGGAGCCCGTCGACATCCTCTCCATGGCCTTCACCAACAGCACCCCGGAGGGCGGGGTGACCGGCGAGCTGGTCGTGCCCGCCGAGCCGCTGGGCTGCAACGCCGCCGCCTGGGACGGTGTCGACGCCACCGGCCAGATCGCCGTCGTGAGCCGGGGCACCTGCAGCTTCGCCGAGAAGGCCGACGCCGCCACGGCCGCCGGCGCGGTCGGTGTCGTCGTCTACAACAACACCGAGGGTGAGCTGAACGGCACCCTGGGTGCCGTGCAGGAGGGTCGCGCCCCCGCCGGTGGCGTCACCCAGGAGGCCGGCCAGGCGCTCGTGGCCGCCGCCGAGGAGGGCACCACCGCCACCCTGGACATCCGGATCCGACGCTTCGAGGCCGAGAGCTTCAACATCACCGCCGCCCGCGGCGGCGACGCGGAGAACGAGATCCTCCTGGGCGCCCACCTCGACGGCGTCGAGGACACCACCGCGGTCAACGACAACGGCACCGGCGTCGCCGCGCTGCTCGAGGTCGCGAAGAACATGCCCAAGAAGTCGCGCAACATGGTGCGCTTCGCCTTCTGGGGCGCCGAGGAGCTCGGCCTGATCGGCTCGACGGAGTACGTGAACGACCTCGTCGAGCAGCCGGGGCGCCAGCTCGACAACATCGCGACGTACCTGAACTTCGACATGCTCGGCTCGCCGAACCACATCATCGGCGTGTACGACGCCGACGAGTCGAAGTTCCCCGCGAGCGCCCCGGTCACGGCCGGGTCGATCGAGACGGAGCAGATGTTCCGCAGCTACTTCCGCAGCCAGAAGCAGGTCGCGGTCGACACCGAGTTCTCCGGCCGGTCGGACTACCAGGCGTTCCTGCTGAACGGCGTCGCCGCGGGCGGTCTGTTCACCGGCGCCGACGGCGTCAAGACGCCCTACCAGGCGAAGGTCTTCGGCGGCACCGCCGGCGAGACCTACGACCCGAACTACCACACCGCCGACGACAACCTGGCGAACGTGAAGATCGGGCCGCTGCACACGATGGCCGACGCGATCGGCCACATGGCGATCACCCTGGCCAGGAGCACCCGGGAGATCGACTCCCCGAACCGCGCGCCCGAGCGCACGGTCAGGAGCGGGCTGGCGGCCGAGCCGCGCCGCTGATCCACCGCTGTTCCACGGCTGGTCCACAGCCGTACGACGGCCCCCGAGCGTCCGCGCCCGGGGGCCGTCCGCATCACGGAGTTTAGTTAGGCTAGCCTTGCCTACATGACAGCGACCGTCGGCGGAGGAGCCCTCAGCGGGCACGACCTCGTGCTCGGCTACCGGGCGACCACGGTCGTCCACGGCGCCAGCATCGACCTGCGACCCGGGTGCGTCACCGCCCTCGTCGGTCCCAACGGCAGCGGCAAGTCGACCCTGCTGCGAGCCCTGGCCCGGCTGCACCGCGTCGACGCCGGCTCCGTGACGGTGGGCGGCGCGGACGACGCCCACGCGCTGTCCGCCCGCGACTTCGCCCGCCGCGTCACCCTGCTCTCCCAGTCGCGCCCCAGCCCCTCCGGCCTCTGCGTGCGCGACGTCGTCGGCTTCGGCCGCCACCCCCACCGCACCCGCTTCGGCGGCCTGTCCGACGCCGACACTGCCCAGATCGACCGTGCCCTGGCCGTCACCGGCACAGCCAACATGGCCGACCGCGCCGTCGACCAGCTCTCCGGTGGGGAGCTCCAGCGCGTCTGGCTGGCCTCCTGCCTCGCGCAGGACACCGGCGTCCTGCTGCTCGACGAGCCCACGAACCACCTCGACCTGCGCTACCAGGTCGAGATGCTCGACATGGTCCGCGAGCTCGCCGACGACCACGACGTGGCCCTCGGCGTCGTCCTGCACGACCTCGGCCAGGCCGCGTCCGTCGCCGACGAGGTCCTGCTGCTGCACGACGGCGTCGTCCGCGCCGCCGGCGCCCCCGCCGAGGTGCTGACCGGCGACCTGCTCAGCGAGGTCTACGGCCTCGAGGTCCACGCGCACGCCGACCCCGTCTCCGGCCTCGTCCGGATCGAGCCCCGCGGTCGCCACCACCGGCGCCGCCAGCCCGCCCCCGCCCCCGCACGACCGATCCAGGAGACCGCATGACCCGCCGCACCACCCTCGCCGTGACCTGCGCCGCCGCCGGCCTCGTCCTGTCCGCCTGCGGCACGACGCAGCCGTCGTCCGAGGAGGAGGAGCCCGCCGCCGACGGCGCGAGCGAGGCCAGCTCCGGCCCGATCGAGGTGACCGACCAGGCGAACCGCACGGTGAGCCTCGACGCGGCGCCCGAGCGGGTCGTCGTCCTCGAGTGGGGCCAGACCGAGTCGGTGCTGACGCTGGGCGTCGAGCCTGTCGGCGTCGCCGACGTCGAGGGCTACAACACCTGGGACACCGCCGAGGAGCTCGACCCCGACACCACCGACGTCGGCGTGCGCGGCGAGCCGAACCTCGACGCCGTCTTCAGCGAGAACCCCGACCTCGTGATCGTCGAGGCGACCCGTGGGGACCCGATCATCCGCCAGCTCGAGGAGTACGACGTCCCGATCCTGGTCACCGCCGCCGCCGACGCGGAGGACCCGATCGGCAACATGGTCGAGACCTTCGAGCTGATCGGCGCCGCGCTGGGCCGCGAGGAGCAGGCCGCCGAGGAGGTCGCGGCGTTCGAGGACGCCCTCGCCGAGGGCCGCGAGGCCATCGACGCCGCCGACCCCGAGAACCGGTCGTTCACCTACGTCGACGCGTACGCCGACGGCGCCAACGTCGCCATCCGGCCCTTCGGCCAGGGCTCCCAGACCGGTGAGATCGGCGAGGAGCTCGGTCTCGAGAACGCCTGGACCGGCGAGGTCGACGAGCTCTACGGCCTCGGCAACACCGACGTCGAGGGCATGACCGCGGTCAGCGACTCCACCCTGCTCTACACCGGCACCGAGTCCGAGTCGTGGCTCTCGCAGCTCGAGGGCAACCCCGTCTGGGACGACCTCGCCTTCGTCCGCGAGGACCGCGTCGAGGAGTTCCCGGCCGGCATCTGGACGTTCGGCGGCCCGAAGTCGTCGATCCAGCTGATCGACGCCTACGTGGCGGCGTACGGCGGGTGACCGCCCGCGTCGCGGAGGACGTCGCCGTCGCCGGTCCGGCCACCGGGGCCCCGCCCCGGCGGCTGGGCGCGGCGGCGGCGCTGCTCGGCGCGACCGCGCTGCTCGTCGTCGTCGCCGCCTGGCACCTGACCCAGGGCACCTCGGGGGTCGGCGCCGGGGACCTGCTGCGGCTCGACGACGCCGCGGTCGACCTCCTCCTGGGGTCGCGGGTCCCGCGCACCCTCGCGGGACTGGCGATCGGGTTCGCGCTCGGCGTCTCCGGCGCCTTGTTCCAGTCGCTCTCGCGCAACGCGCTGGCCTCGCCCGACACCCTCGCGGTCAACGCCGGCGCCTACCTGGCCGTCGTCCTCGCCGCGGTCACCGGCTTCACCCTGCCGGTGCTGGGCTCCAGCGCGGTGGCGTTCGGCGGCGGGATGCTCGCCGCCGGGCTCGTGCTGGTGATGTCGGGGGCGGGCGGCAGTTCGACCACCCGGCTCGTCCTCGCCGGCTCCGCGGTCTCCCTGGCGCTGTTCGCGCTGACCTCGACGCTGCTGATCCTGTTCGAGGAGGAGACCACCGGCCTCTTCGCGTGGGGCAGCGGGACGCTCTCGCAGCGCGGGCTCGACGCCGTCGTCGCGGTGGCCCCGCTGCTGGTCCCCGCGGTCGTGGTGGCGCTGCTGCTCACGCGCCGCCTCGACCTCCTCGCCGCCGGGGACGACGCCGCCCGCTCGCTCGGGGTGCCCGTCGTCGCGACCCGGGTGCTGGGGGTCGTCCTCGCCGTCCTGCTCGCCTCCGTGGCGGTCACGCTGGCCGGACCGGTCGGGTTCGTCGGGCTGTGCGCGCCCGCGCTCGTCCGGCTCGTGGCGGCGCGGGTGCCCGCGGTCGCCCGCCACCTCGTGCAGCTGCCGCTCGCCGGGATGGTCGGGGCGCTCATCGTGCTCGGCGCCGACGCCGTCCTCCGGGCGGCCATCGGCCCCGAGGCGTCCCTGCGCATCCCCACCGGCGTGACCACGACGCTGCTGGGGGCGGTCGTCCTCGTGCTGCTGGCCCGGCGCGCACCGGACGCCGGGCCGACCCGCACGCCGCCCGGCGCGGGCGGCAGGGTGGCCACCCGCCGTCGTACGATGCTCGCGCTGGCGCTCGTGTGGGTCCTCGCGGCGGGCGCGGTGCTCGCCGGGGTGCTGTCGGGCTACACGATGCTGCTCACCGGCGACGTCGCGAACTACCTCGCGGGTGAGGCCGTCCCGTCGGTGGCGTTCGCGCTCGACGAGCGCCTGCCCCGGGTGGCCGCGGCGGTCCTCGCCGGGGGAGCGCTCGCGCTGGCCGGCACCGTCGTGCAGGCCGTCTGCCGCAACCCGCTCGCGGAGCCCGGGATCATCGGCATCACCGGTGGCGCCGGGGTGGGGGCGGTCGTCGTCGTCACCACCGTCACCACCGCGTCGACCGCGCTGCTGGCGGGTGGTGCGCTCGCGGGCGCGATGGTCGCCTTCCTCGTCGTCTACCTCGCCTCCTGGCGGGGCGGGCTCGACTCCGACCGGCTCGTCCTGGTCGGCGTCGGCGTCTCCGCCGGCGCGACGGCGATCACGACGTTCCTGCTCGTGCGGTCGAACCCCTTCGACACCCCGCGGATCTTCACCTGGCTCGCCGGGTCGACGTACGACCGGAGCTGGGAGCAGATCCTGCCGGTGATGGTCGTACTGGGCGTCGGCCTGCCGGTCGTGTGGGCCCTGCACAGCCGGCTCGACCTGCTGGCCCTCGACGAGGACACCCCCCGCCTGGTGGGCGTCCCCCTGGAGGCGCTGCGCCTCGGGCTGCTGACGCTGGCGGCGCTGCTCACCGCGGTGGCCGTCAGTGCGGCGGGCGTGGTCGCCTTCGTCGGGCTCGTCGCCCCCCACGCCGCCCGGGCCCTGGTGGGCGCCCGCCACCTCCGCGTCGTCCCCCTGGCCACCGGGCTCGGGGTGCTGCTGCTGAGCGTCGCCGACACGATCGGCCGGACCGCCATCGCGCCCGCGCAGGTGCCGGCCGGGCTCGTGGTGGCGGTCATCGGGGCGCCGTACTTCATCTGGCTGCTGGCCCGCTCGCGGGCCTGAGTAGCCTCTGGCCGTGCCCGACCTGACCGCCGTCCACGTCGCCCCCCACGTCGCCCACGCCGTCGCCGGCGGCACACCCGTCGTCGCGCTCGAGTCGACGATCTTCACCCACGGCCTGCCCCGCCCGCGCAACGTCGAGGTCGCCCTGGAGGCGGAGGAGTCGCTGCGCGCCGCCGGCGTCGTCCCGGCCACGATCGGCGTCGTCGACGGCGTCCCGACCGTCGGGATGAGCGCCGAGCAGATCGCCGACCTGGCCGCGACCGACGGCATCGACAAGGCCAGCGTCCGGGACCTGCCGGTGCTGATGGCGCTCGGCCGCCACGGCGGGACGACGGTCGCGGCGACGGCGTACCTGGCCCACGCGGCGGGCGTCCGGGTCTTCGCCACCGGCGGGCTGGGCGGCGTGCACCGCGGCGCCTCGGAGAGCTTCGACGAGTCCGCCGACCTGCCGACCCTGGCCACCACGCCGATCGCGCTGATCAGCGCGGGCGTGAAGTCGATCCTCGACATCCCGGCCACGCTCGAGCGGTTCGAGACGCTCAACCTGCCCGTCGTGGGCTACCGGACCACCCGCTACCCGGGCTTCTACGTCGCCGACTCCGGCCACGAGATCGCGTACGCCGTCCAGTCGCCGCAGCAGGTCGCGTCGGTGCTGCGGGCCCGCGACGACCTCGGGCTCGCGCAGGCGGTGCTGGTCGCGAACCCGGTCGCCGCCGACGCCCAGCTGCCGCCCGAGGAGCACGACGCCGTCCTGGCGCGGGCGCTCGCCGCCGCCGAGGCCGACGGCGCGCGCGGCAACGCGGCGACGCCGTACCTGCTCGACTTCGTCCAGCGCGAGACCGGCGGGCGCAGCCTCGAGGTCAACGTCGCGGTCTACCGCGGCAACGTGGCCCTCGCCGGCGAGGTCGCCCGCGCGCTTGCCGACGGCTGAGCGGACGCGCCATGGTGCTCGCAGTGCTCGGCGACCTCGTCGAGGACGTCGTGGTGTGGCTCGACGGGCCACTCGTGATCGGGGCCGACTCGCCGTCGCGCGTGTTCCGCTCGCGGGGCGGCAGCGCCGCCAACGTCGCCGCGACCGCGGCGGCGCGGGTGCCCACCCGCTTCCTCGGGTGCGTCGGCGACGACGCCGCCGGCGACGCGCTGGTGGCCGCCCTGGAGCGCTCGGACGTCGACGTGCGGGTGGCCCGCGCGGGGGAGACCGGCACGGTCGTGGTGGTCGTGGACGAGTCCGGCGAGCGCACGATGTTCCCCGAGCGCGGGGCCTCCCGGCTGCTGGGGTCCGTGCCGGGCAACTGGCTCGAGGGGGTCCGGCACCTGCACGTGCCGGCGTACTCGTTCGACGGCGGACCGACCGCGGCCGCGGCCCACGACGCCCTGCTGCGCGTCCGGGCGGCCGGCGGCTCCACCTCGGTCGACGCGTCCTCGCTCGGGGTCGTCACCTCCCTGGGCGTGGGGCCGATGCTGGACCTGCTCACCGACGTCGCCCCGGACCTGCTGTTCGCCAACGCCGACGAGGCGAGGGCGCTCGACCTGCGCGGCGCCTCACGGTCCCGGTTGCCCGGGACCGCCCTGGTGCTCAAGCACGGTGCCCGGGCGACGGTGGTCGACGCGCCGGGCGAGCCGCCCGTCGAGGTGCCGGTGCCGCCGGTCGCCGACGTCCGGGACCTGACCGGGGCGGGCGACGCGTTCGCCGCCGGGTTCCTCGCGGCCCACCTCGACGGCGAAACGGTCACCGTCGCCGCCGAGCGGGGCCACGCGGCCGCCGCGGCGGTGCTGGCGACGCCGGGCGCCTAGGGGGTCCCCACCGCGGCCCGCGCCAGCGGCAGGACCCGCTGCCCGACCTGCTCGGCCAGGGCGATGACGGCGGTGGAGCGCAGCACGGACTCGTGGGCCAGGACGGCGTCGATGACGCGCTGGAGGTCGTCGTTCGACCGGGCGACGACGCGGCACCACAGGTCGCCGGCGCCGGTGATCGTCTGCGCCTCGATGACCTCGGGGATCCCCGCGAGGTGGGCGGCGGCCCGGCCGTGGCCGTGGGCCTGGGCGATCTCGAGGGTGAGGAACGCGGTCACCGGGTAGCCGAGCGCGGCGGGGGAGAGCCGCGGGCCCCACCCCGTGATCACCCCGCGGGCGGCCAGCTTGTCGAGCCGCGCCTGGACGGTCCCGCGGGCCAGTCCCAGCCGGCGCGAGGCGCCGAGCACGCCGATGTGCGGCTCGGCGCTGAACAGCTCGATCACGTTGCGGTCGATCTCGTCGATCACGGGGTCGCTCCTGGTCAGGTTGTGCAGTGCCTGACGGCAGCGTTGCACACTTTGTCCCCACCGGGCACGGTGCGCACATGAGCATCGACGCCCGACCCGAGACCCACGCCCTCACCGCCGAGGAGCTCAAGGCCGACCTGACGCTGGAGCAGCTGAAGGAGCTCGTCGGCCTCGTCGAGTACGACGCCTCCCGCGACCCGTTCCCGGTCACCGCGATGGACGCCGTCTGCTTCGTCGTCGGCAACGCCACCCAGACCGCGGCGTTCTACCAGCTCGCCTTCGGCATGACCCTCGAGGCGTACCGCGGCCCGGAGACCGGTCACCGCGAGTCCAAGTCGTTCGTGCTGCGCTCCGGCTCCGCCCGCTTCGTGGTCTCCGGCGGCGTCACCCCCGACAGCCCGCTGCTCGAGCACCACCGCGCCCACGGCGACGGCGTCGTCGACCTGGCCCTCGAGGTCCCGGACGTCGACCGCTGCATCGAGCACGCCCGCTCCGTCGGCGCGACGGTCCTCGTCGAGCCCCACGACGTCTCCGACGAGCACGGCACCGTCCGCACCGCCGCCATCGCGACGTACGGCGAGACCCGTCACACCCTCGTCGACCGGTCGTCGTACGACGGGCCCTACCTGCCCGGCTTCGCGGCCCGGACCTCCACGATCCAGCGCCCCGAGGGCCACCCCAAGCGCCTCTTCCAGGCCGTCGACCACTGCGTCGGCAACGTCGAGCTGGGCCGGATGGACGAGTGGGTGTCGTTCTACAACCGCGTCATGGGCTTCACGAACATGGCCGAGTTCGTCGGTGACGACATCGCCACCGAGTACTCCGCGCTGATGAGCAAGGTCGTCGCGAGTGGCAACCACCGCGTCAAGTTCCCGCTCAACGAGCCGGCCGTGGCGAAGAAGCGCTCGCAGATCGACGAGTACCTCGAGTTCTACGGCGGGCCCGGCTGCCAGCACATCGCGCTCGCGACCGGCGACCTGCTCACCACCGTCGACCACCTGCGCGCCAACGGCGTGGAGTTCCTCGCCACCCCGGACTCCTACTACGACGACCCGAAGCTCCGCGCCCGCATCGGCGAGGTCCGCGTGCCGATCGAGGAGCTCAAGTCGCGCGGCATCCTCGTCGACCGTGACGAGGACGGCTACCTGCTGCAGATCTTCGCCCGCCCGCTCGGCGACCGCCCGACGGTCTTCTACGAGTTCATCGAGCGCCACGGCTCGCTCGGCTTCGGCAAGGGCAACTTCAAGGCGCTCTTCGAGGCCATCGAGCGCGAGCAGGACGCCCGCGGCAACCTCTGAGGAGCTCCCGCACGACCGATCGGTGTCGCTGAGCGACACCGATCGGTCGTCGTGCGGCTCAGGCCAGGTCGCCCACGAGCTCGGCGTCCGCCTCGGCGGGGGAGTGCGCAGCGGGCGCCTCGCGCAGCGCGCGGACGACGACGCGCGAGCCCAGCAGCGCCACCACGGCGCCGACGGCGACGGCCGCGCCGCCGAACCAGAACGGTGCCCCGACGGACACGTTCTCGGCGAGCTTCAGCGCCACGAACGGGCCCGCGGCGCCGCCCGAGAACCGGACGAACGAGTACGCCGCCGACGCGACCGGGCGCGGCACCGGGGCGGCCCCCATGACGGCCTCGGTGACCAGCGTGTTGTTGATGCCGATGAACGCGCCCGCCAGCACGATGCCGGCGACCACGAACCCCTGGTTGCCGGAGAACGCGGCCACGGCCAGCAGGTCGACCGAGAACAGCGCGAGGCAGCCGATCATCGCCGGGACGGTGCCGACGAGGCGCTGCAGCCACGGGGCGACGACGACCGAGGTGAACGCGAGCAGCAGGCCCCAGCCGAAGAAGACCCAGCCGATGGCCATGATCCCGAAGTCCGGCAGCGCGAACGGGCCGGCGGCCAGCAGGCTGAAGAAGCCGAGGTTGTAGAACACCGCGACGACCGCGAGCAGCAGCAGTGCCGGGTGGCGCAGGGCGCGGAAGGGGTCCGCGAGCGAGGTCTTGGGGCCGTCGGGCGGGGTGGCGGGAAGCAGCACGGCGGTGGCGACCAGTGCAATCGTCATGAGCACCGAGACCCCGAAGAACGGCCCGCGCCACGACTGCTCGCCGAGGATCCCGCCGAGCAGCGGACCGGTCGCGATGCCGAGGCCCAGGGCGGCCTCGAAGAGGATCACGGCCTGCGCGACCGAGCCGGCCGACGAGGCGACGATGGTCGACAGCGCGGTCGCGATGAAGAGCGCGTTGCCGAGGCCCCAACCGGCGCGGAAGCCGATGACGGCGCCGACGGAGTCCGAGGCGCCGGCCAGGCCGGCGAACGCGATGATCAGCACGAGGCCCGTCAGCAGCGTCTTCTTGGCGCCGATGCGGCTCGACACGACGCCGGTGACGAGCATCGAGACGCCCATGACGGCCATGTAGCCGGTGAACAGCAGCGACACCTGGCTCGGCGTCGCGTCGAGCTTCGCCGCGATCTCCTTGAGGATCGGGTCGACGAGCCCGATGCCCATGAAGGCGATGACGCAGGCGAAGGCCACGGCCCAGACGGCGCGGGGCTGGCGGAGACTCATGAGGTTCCTTCCTGGGTGGGGTCGGCGAGGTCGGTGACGAGGACCTCCCGGAGCAGGCGGGCCGCCGTGTGCAGGTCCGCGGCGTCGTGGTCGGCCAGACGTGCGGCCACGGCGCGGGCGTTGCGACGTCGTACGTCGGCCAGGACGGCGCGTCCCTCGGCGGTCATGTCGACCAGGCGGGAGCGGCCGTCGGCGGGGTCCGGCCGGGTCGCGACCCACCCGCGGGCGACGAGCCCCTTGACGAGGGTCGACGCCGCCGGCTGCGACGTGCGGTCGAGCTCGGCCAGGCGGGTGACCGCCATCGGGCCGTGCTCGTCGAGCACCGACAGCGTGCGCAGACCCGCCGGCGGGAGGTCGCCCTCGAGCCGGCGCACGGCGCGGACGAGCCGGGCGGCCTGGATCACCAGGTCCTCGGCGGCGTCCTCGAGCGGGGTCGGAGCGTCGGTCACGAGAGACCAAACTACATAAGGACCTTATGCATTCCGCACTTGGGGGGTTGAGCGGTGACCGACCGGGGAAGAAGGCAGGGGTGTCGACACCTGGCCCGGGCCCCGCTGCGGGCGAGCCCGACTTCGCCACGCTGCTGCGCGACTCCGCACCCGCGCGGCGGCAGTACGACGACTCGGAGCTCGCGCGCCCGTGGCGACGCGGGTGCGCGCTCGCGCTCGACGCCGTCCTGGTCGCCGGGCTCGTCTCCGCGCTGGTGGGCTGGGCGGGTGCGGACCACGAGCTGGTGCTGTGGCTCGTCGCCGGCAGCCTCTACGAGGTGGTCTTCCTGGTGACCCGGCAGGCGACGCCGGCCCGGATGCTGCTCGGCCTGCGGGTCGAGCGCGTGGGTGGGGACCGGCTCGGCGTCGGTGTCGCGCTGGGGCGGCACCTGCTGGTGGCCCTGCCGCTGACGCTCGACGGCACCGGCGCGGCCTGGGTGGTCGCCGGGGCCTGGGTGCTCCTCGACCACCTCTGGGCGCTGGTGGAGAAGGAGCGCCGCACCCTGCACGACCTGGTCGTCGGCACCGTGGTGGTGCGGACGTGACGAGCCGCTAGAGCACCTTCGACAGGAACGACTGCGTGCGCTCGTGCTGCGGGTCGCCGAGGACCTGCCGCGGGTCGCCCCGCTCGACCACGACGCCGCCGTCCATGAAGACCAGGTCGTCGCCGACCTCGCGGGCGAAGCCCATCTCGTGGGTCACGACCATCATCGTCATGCCCTCGGTCGCGAGGTCCTTCATGACGGCGAGGACGTCGCCGACGAGCTCCGGGTCGAGCGCGGAGGTGGGCTCGTCGAACAGCATCATGTCGGGGTCCATCGACAGCGCCCGCGCGATCGCGATGCGCTGCTGCTGCCCGCCCGACAGGTGAGCCGGGTACGACGTCTCCCGCTCCGCCAGCCCGACCTTCTCGAGGTTCTTCCGCGCGATCGTGCGGGCCTCCTCGGTGCTGCGGCCCTTCACCTTGCGCTGGGCCAGCGTCAGGTTGCCCATGACGTCGAGGTGGGGGAAGAGGTTGAACTGCTGGAAGACCATGCCGATGCGGCTGCGGAGCCCGTCGACGTCCGCGTCGGGGTCGGTGATCTCGTCGCCCTCGACGAAGATCCGCCCGGACGTCGGCTGCTCGAGCAGGTTCACGCACCGCAGCAGGGTCGACTTGCCGGAGCCCGAGGGCCCGATGACGCAGACGACCTTGCCCTCGGCGACCTCGAGGTCGATGCCCGTGAGGACCTTGTTGTCGCCGAAGTACTTGTGGACGTCCTCCATGCGGATGGCGGGGGTGCTCATCAGCGGGCCCTCTCGGCTCGACGCTCCATCTGGCGCACCAGGATGCTGAGCGGGACGGTGATCAGCAGGTAGCAGAGCGCGACCACGACCAGCGGGGTCAGGTTGTTCTCGGTGTTGAGCCCCTGACGACCGAACGACGTCAGCTCGTAGGTGGCCAGCGACAGGCCGAGGACGTAGACCAGCGAGGAGTCCTTCGTCAGCAGGATCAGCTCGTTGGTCAGCGGCGGGAGGACGATCCGGAACGCCTGCGGGATGACCACGGAGATCATGGCCCGGCTCGACGACATGCCCAGCGAGCGCGCCGCCTCGGCCTGGCCCTTCGGCACCGCCTGGATGCCGGCCCGGATGGTCTCGGCCATGTACGCCGCCCCGACCAGGCCGAGGGCGATGGTGACGACGCCGAGCGTGCCCCCGGGGATCTGGCGGCCGGGGAAGGCGACCGGGAGCCCGTACTGGAAGGCGATGAACACCACCAGTGCGGGCACCCCGCGGAAGAACTCGATGATGCCCGTCGCGATCCACCGGTACGGCGCCACCGGCGACAGCCGCATGAGCGCCAGGACGAGACCCAGGACGAGGCCGAACGCGAACGCGCAGGCCGTGTAGATGACGGTGTTCTTCAACGCGACCACGAGCACGTCGGGGAACATCCCCGCCGCGATCTCGAGGTTGAAGAAGGTCTCGCCCAGCTTCGCCCAGTCCGCGGTGACGGCGAACGCCAGGACGACGATCGCCAGGACGGCGTACTGGATCAGGCGGTTCCTCTGGGCGCGCTTGCGCGGGCTCGTCGCCACGACGTCGACCCGGTCAGCCGGCGGGGGCGTCGCCGAACCACTCGGCGTACACCTCGTCGTAGGTGCCGTCCTCCTGGGAGTCGGAGATGACCGTGTTGATGGCGTCGAGGAGCTCGGGGTTGCCGTCCTTGCGGACCGCGAAGCCGTACTGCTCACCGGTGTCGAACTCGGCGACGACCTCGACGTCGTCGTTGGTGTTGGCGAAGTCGTAGAGCACGCCGTTGTCGTTGATGCCGGCGTCGACCTGGCCGGTGGCGACCGCGGTGGTCAGCAGGCCCAGGTCCTCGAAGACCCGCAGCTCGACGTCGTCGGGCGCGTTCTCGTTGGCGTAGATCTCCCCGGTCGTGCCCTGCTGGACGGCGAGCACGCCGCCGGACAGGTCCTCCAGCGAGGTGGCGTCGGAGTCCGCGGGCACCATGAGCGCCTGGGTGGCGTCGAAGTACGGGTCGGAGAAGTCGAGGACGCGGGCGCGCTCGTCGGTGATGGTCATGCCGGCCGCCGCGACGTCGCAGTCGCCGTTGTTGAGGGACTGACCGGACTGGATGCCCTCGAACCCGGTGTTGACGATCGTCGTCTCGAGGTCCTGGGTCTCGGCGACGAGGTCCATCATCGCGATGTCGAAGCCGACGACCTCGCCGCCCTGCTCGAACTCGAAGGGCTTGTACGGCAGGTGCGTGCACACGGTCAGCTCGCCGTCGGAGACCAGCTCGACACCGGACTCGGTGGTCGTGGTCTCGGTCGCGCAGCCGGCGAGACCGGTGACGAGGACGGTGGCGGCGAGGGCCGCGCCGGGCAGGCGGAGGCGGGAGCACGTCATGACGGAGCACCCTAGACCCGAGACGGACGTCACCTGTCGGGTGAGTCACCCCGTGCGCGGTCGGAGATGCCGACGCGCAGGTGCTCGGCGTGGTGCACGGCCTGCTCGATGAGCGCCGACAGGTGGTCGTCGAACAGCGAGTAGACGACGTGCCGGCCCTGGCGCTCCGACTCGACCAGCCCCATCGTCCGTAGCAGACGGAGCTGGTGGGACACCGCGGACTGCTCGAGGTCGACGGCGGTCACGATCTCGCCGACGCTCATCGGTCCCTCGCGCAGGGCGGCCAGGATCCGCAGCCGGCTGGGCGTCGCTAGCGCTTGCAGCGTCGAGGCCACCGAGGCCGCCGTGGCGGCGTCCAACCGCACCGCGACGTCGTCCCCACCGTGTCCCACACCCCGAGCCTACCGATCAACACATGAACATATGTACATGTATGGTCGGTCGGGTGAGACTGCTACGACTCGCCGCCGACGTCCCCGAGGCGCGGTGGGCCGCCGCCTCGACCGTGCTCTTCGCCCTGGGCGGGGTGGTCCACCTGCTCCACGGGCCCACCCTCGTCTTCTGGGCCCTCTACCTGGCCTGCTACGCCGCGGGCGGCTGGGACCCGCTGCTCGAGGGCCTGCGCGCCCTGCGGGAGAGGCGGCTGGACGTCGACCTGCTGATGGTGGTCGCGGCCGTCGCCGCGGCCTCGATCGGCGCGGTGTTCGACGGCGCGCTGCTCATCGTCATCTTCGCCACCTCGGGCGCCCTCGAGGCCCTGGCGACCCGGCGCACCGAGGAGTCGATCCGGTCCCTGCTGACCCTGGCACCGGAGCGCGCGACCCGCCTCGGCGCCGACGACGCCGAGGAGGAGGTCGACGCCGCGGTCCTCCTGCCCGGCGACCGCGTCCTCGTCCGGCCGGGGGAGCGGATCGGCGCGGACGGGACCGTCGTCGACGGGATCTCGGAGGTCGACCAGGCCGGGGTGACCGGCGAGCCTCTGCCCGTACGGCGGGAGCCCGGCGAGGCCGTGTACGCGGGGACGGTCAACGGCAGCGGCGCGCTGGTCGTCCGCGTCGAGGTGCCGGCAGGGGAGTCCGTGGTCGCCCGGATCGTGGCCCTCGTCGAGGAGGCCTCGGCCACCAAGGCGCGGACGCAGCTGCTCATCGAGCGCGTCGAGCAGCGTTACTCCGTGCTGGTGGTCGTGGCGACCGTGGCGCTGCTGACGCTCCCGCTGGCGTTCGGGGCGGCGTTCGAGCCGACCCTGCTGCGCGCGATGACGTTCATGATCGTCGCGTCGCCGTGCGCGATCGTCCTCGCGACCATGCCGCCGCTGCTCGCGGCGATGGCGAACGCGGGACGCCACGGCGTGCTGGTCCGCTCGGCGGTGGCGCTCGAGCGACTCGCCCGGGTCGACCGGGTCGCCCTCGACAAGACCGGCACGCTGACCCGCGGCGTGCCGGAGGTGACGACGGTGGTCCCGCTCGCAGGTCACGACCGCGACACCGTGCTCCGCCTCGCGGCGGCCGCCGAGCAGCCCAGCGAGCACCCGGTGGGCCGGGCGGTCGTCGCGGCCGCGGGAGGACCGGCGCCGCGGTGCTCCGAGTTCCGCTCGCTCGCCGGCCGGGGCGTCGAGGCGACCGTCGTCACCGACGGTGACCCGCGACGCGTGGTGGTCGGTGCCCCGCGCCTGCTGGACGACGCCGCCGCCGGGGCGGACGACGCCCGCGCTGTCGTCGCGACGCTGGAGGCCGAGGGCCGCACGGTCGTCGTCGTCCTGCTCGACGGCGGGGCCGCGGGCGTGCTGGCCCTCACGGACACGGCCCGGCCCGAGGCCGCCGCGGCGGTGGCCGCGACGCGGGGGCTGACGGCGGCGCCACCGGTCCTGCTGACCGGCGACAACGCGGTCGCCGCGCGCGCCCTGGCGGGCGAGGTCGGGATCGACGACGTCCGCGCGGGCCTGCTGCCGCACGAGAAGGTCACGGAGGTCCGGGCCCTGCAGGCCGACGGGACCCGGCTGGCGGTGGTGGGGGACGGCGTCAACGACGCCCCCGCCCTGGCCGGCGCCCACGTCGGGGTGGCCATGGGCCGGTCCGGCTCCGACCTCGCGGTCGAGAGCGCCGACGTCGTCCTGGTGCGCGACGACCTGACGGCGCTCCCGCAGGCCGTCGCCCTGGCGCGCCGGGCCGAGCGGGTGGTGCGGGCCAACCTCGTGATCGCGGGGTCGGTCATCGTCGCCCTGGTGACCTGGGACGTCGTCGGCACCCTCCCGCTGGTCCTGGGCGTCGCGGGCCACGAGGGCTCCACCGTCGTCGTCGCGCTGAATGGGATGCGCCTGCTCCGCGAGCGGGCCTGGCGTGACGCTCAGCCGGACGCGGTGGCCCCGGCGCGCTCCAGCCGTCGTACGTCGGAGCTGAGCAGCGTCACCAGCGCGAGCACGAGGTAGGCCACCCCCGCGGCGGCGACGACGGCGCCGATCCCGACGGCTGCGCCCAGCGGGCCGAACGTGAGCTGGCCGACCGGGATGGCGGCGAACGAGCCGAGCATGTCGTAGGAGTAGACCCGCGACAGCTTGTCGGCGGGCACGTGCTCCTGCAGCGAGAGGTTCCACCCGAGGTTGAAGAGCTCGGTGCCGGCGCCGGCGAGGAAGGCGGTGGCGACGAGCAGCACCAGCGTCGTCGTCCCCGACCCGCCGAGCCCGAGGACGAGCAGCGGCACGCCGCCGAGCGACACCCCGAGCATCCCGACCAGCAGCGGTCGCCTCAGCTCGACCCGGAGCATGACGAGGGTGGCGAGGAGCAGGCCCGCGGCGGTGGCGGACAGGGCGAGGCCCCAGCCCCGCTCGCCGACCGTCTCGAGCGCCCGGACGGGGCCGAGGGTGCTCCAGCCGCCGTTCCGCACCGCGTTCATGAGGGCGAAGGCGCCGACCACGACCCAGAGCCAGGTGGTGCCGCGGACGAAGGTCCACCCGACCCGCAGGTCCTCCAGGACGCCGGCGGTCGCCTCCTTCTCCCGCGGGGGCAGCCGGACGGCGAGGAGCAGCAGGGCGGCGAGCAGCCAGGTGGTCGCGTCGACGGCGAGCGCCCAGCCCGGTCCGGCGGTGACCACCAGCAGCGCCGACACCGACGGCCCGACCACGGCGAGCCCGCCGCGGGACATCGACACCAGCACGTTCGCGCGCTGGAGGTCCTCGCGCGGCACGAGCTGGGGCAGGATGCCGGCCATCGCGGGCAGGCTCGCGGCTGCGACGGTGCCGTTCAGGGCTCCGAGGACGGCCATGCTCCAGACCTCGGCGGTGTCGGTGAGCACCAGCGCCGCGAAGGTCGCCGACGTCGCGAACGCCGCGAGGTTGCAGCCCCGCAGCAGGATCCCGCGGTCGACGCGGTCGGCCAGCACGCCGCCGAGCAGCAGGAACACGATCATCGGGATGCTGTTCGCGGCGAGGACGACGCCCAGCGCGGTGGGGGAGTCGTCGACCTCCAGCACGGCGAACGCGAGCGCCACCGAGACCATCGTGGTCCCGAGCACGTTGACGGTCTGGGCGGCGAAGAACCAGCGGAACGAACGGTGACGCAGCGGCCCCGCCGAGATCGGGGCGGCCCTCACCGAGGTGGCCCGCCGCCGGAGTCGTCGACCTCCAGCACCTCGACGGGGTCGCCGAGCCGGACGGTGCCGGTGCCGTCCGGGATGAGGTTCATCCCGAACCAGGACTTGCCGTCCCAGCGCCGGTGCCGCACGAGCGTGGCCAGGGGCTCGCGACCGAGCTCGCCGGACGCGGGGTCGGTGGCGGTCATGACGCACCGCGCGCAGCCCTTGGGCATCCGGAACTCGACGGCGTCGTCCCCCGTGCCGACCCGGATGCGCCGCCAGGTGTCCTCCTCCCACGCCTCGGCGCCCGCGACGACGAGGTTGGGCCGGAAGCGGGACATCGGCAGCGGTCCCTCGTCGGCCCGGGGGCCGTCGTCGATGAGGTGGTTGAGCGCCGTCAGCGACCGGTCGGTGGTGAGGTGCAGCGGGAAGCCGTCGGCGAAGTTCACCCGGTCGTCCGTGCCGGCGTAGCGCGGGTCGACCGGACGCCGGGCCGGGTCGTCGAGGTGCAGCAGCAGCAGCTCGCCCGGGGCGGCGTCGAGCAGGTCGCCCAGCCACGCACTCGCGGCCGCGCCGGCGTCGGTGCCGGACGTGGCGGTGCCCCACAGGTCGACGGGGCGCTGGTCCTCGGCGGGGGCGGGGTCGGGCACGGCGACCGTGAACGGCCCACGGCCGGGCGCGCGCAGCGTGACGGAGCCGTCCGACGCCAGGTCGACCCCGACGCCGAGCAGCGTGGGGCACTCCCGCGCCGAGACCATCAGTCCCGTGGCGGTGGCGACCATCCAGCGGTGGTCGCCCGCCAGCCCCCAGGGCTCGACCCGGGCCTCGCCGAGGTCCTGGCCCCCGGCCGACTTCACGGGATAGCGGTGCAACGAGGACACGACGAGCGGCATACCCGGGACCCTAAGGGCCCGGGCACGCCGCTCGCCGTCGGTGCGCGAGGGTGGTGCGGGTCAGTCGCGGTCCTCGCGGTCGAGGCTGAGGACCTGCCGGCAGGTCTCGCCGTACCCGGACTTCGCGAACACGGTGAAGCGGGCGTCGTCCTCGGCCCGGACGACGCGGGTCACGGTGAGGTTGCCGCGGTTGTTCGTGCGCTTCGTCGTGGTGGCGACGCGCTGGCCGCCGCGCTTGACCTGGACCCTCCAGCTCCGGTTCGACTTGTCCGAGTTGATGAAGAAGGAGACGCGGGTGCGGTCCCGGTCGTCGCCGCCGGTGTCCCGCAGCTTCATCGTGTACGACGCGTCGCGGCTGCAGGAGCCGGACTTCTTGGCGAAGTCGTCGGCCTGGGCGGCGGGTGCGGACAGGCCGACGAGGCCGGCGGTGGCGAGGGTCAGGGTGGCGGTGGCCAGGAGCTTCTTCATGCCGAGGACTCCACCGCACCCCGGTGAGGTGCGGGTGAGGTGCGGGTGAGGAAGTTCTTAGGCGCCCCGGCTCGGTGCTCGACGGTTCAGTGCTCGACGGTTCAGTGCTCGACGGTCGGCAGCACGGCGTCGCCGCGCGACATCCGGGTCGCGGCGGCGGGCAGCTCGGCGACGACGCGGGCGTGCCGGTCGCGCGCCTCGGTCAGCGCCTCGCCCCCGACGGGCTCGCCGTCACGGACCAGCGGCACCAGCAGGTCCCGGAGTGCGGGGTCGTCGGGGCGCTCGCCGACGCCGACGACCTCGGCCGTGGCCGTGCCGTCCTCCACCCGCCGGCCCGCCCACTTGCGGCCCCCGTGGCTGTCCTTGCCGGGGCTGCGCTTCGCGACGGCGACCATGCCACCGTCGGCGCCCTCCCGGGCGACGAGCTTGTAGACGAGCCCGGTGGTCGGGTGGCCGGAGCCGGTGACGAGCTGGGTGCCGACGCCGTACCCGTCGACGGGCGCGGCCGCGAGCGCGGCGATCGCGTGCTCGTCGAGGTCGCTGGTCACCACGATCCGGGTGCCGGTGGCCCCCAGGGAGTCGAGCTGGTCACGCACCTCGTCGGCGAGGGCGCCGAGGTCACCGGAGTCGAGCCGGACGGCGCCCAGGCCGGTCCCGGCGACCTCCACGGCGGTGCGGACCGCCTCCTCGACGTCGTAGGTGTCGACCAGCAGCGTCGTCCCCGGACCCAGCGAGGCCACCTGGGCCGTGAACGCGTCCCGCTCGGAGTCGTGCAGGAGCGTGAAGGAGTGGGCGCTCGTGCCGGCGGTCGGGATGCCGTGACGACGGCCGGCCTCGAGGTTCGAGGTGCTCGTGAAGCCCGCGACGTACGCCGCCCGCGCGGCCGCGACGGCCGACTCCTCGTGGGTGCGGCGCGAGCCCATCTCGATGCAGGGCCGCCCGCCGGCGGCCACGACCATCCGCGACGCGGCGGCGGCCACGGCGCAGTCGTGGTTGTAGACGGACAGCGCGAGCGTCTCCAGCAGGACCGCCTCCGCGAAGGTGCCCTCCACCACGAGCAGGGGGGAGTGGGGGAACCAGACCTCGCCCTCGGGGTAGCCCCAGACGTCGCCGGTGAAGCGGTAGTCGGCGAGCCAGGTCAGGGTGGGCTCGTCGACGACCCCGGCGTCGGCGAGGTGGGCCAGTGCCTGCTGGTCGAACCGGAAGTCGCGCAGGGCCTCGAGCAGGCGGCCCACGCCGGCCACCACGCCGTACCGCCGGCCCGGCGGCAGCCGGCGCCCGAACATCTCGAACACCGAGCGACGGTGCGCGGTGCCGGAGGCGAGGGCGGCCTGCACCATCGTCAGCTCGTAGGCGTCGGTCAGCAGCGCGGTGCTCTGGCTCACCTGCCCGAGCGTAGGACCCCCCTGTGCCACGATGAGACGGTGACCGCACCGACACCCGTCGAGGTCGAGCCCGACCTCACCGCCGACGAGGTCCCCGCCGAGGTCACGGTCCCCGAGAAGCCGTGGACCACGATCGTGTGGAACGACCCCGTCAACCTCATGTCCTACGTGACCTACGTCTTCCGGACCTACTTCGGCTACTCCGAGAAGAAGGCGACCCGACTGATGATGGAGGTCCACGAGGACGGCCGCTCGGCCGTCAGCTCCGGCAGCCGCGAGGAGATGGAGCGCGACGTCCAGGCCATGCACGAGTACGGCCTGTGGGCCACGCTCGAGAAGGACGAGTGAGGCCCCGATGAGCGGTTTCGCCTGGCACCGGCGCAGCAAGCGGGTGATCGCGACCTTCTCGGGCTTCGAGGCCGACCTGCTGCGGTCGCTGACCTCCCAGCTCGTCGAGCTGCTCCGCAACGAGCAGGCCGCGCCCACGGACAGCGTGGACCCGCTCGAGGCGATGATGGACTTCAGCGGCCCGACCACCGAGCCCGAGGACCCGGTCCTGCGGCGGCTGTTCCCGACGGCGTACCCCGACGACGAGGAGGCCGCCGGCGACTTCCGGCGCTTCACCGAGGGCGCGCTGCGGGACACCAAGGCGACGTCGGCGAGCGCGATCATCGACGCCCTCGAGGAGGCCGGGCTGCCGCCCGAGCTCACCGAGGACGGGCTCGTGATCGACGTCGAGCTCGACCGCGGCGAGGCGCACGCGTGGATGAGGACGTTCACGGACGTCCGGCTCGCCCTGGCCACCCGGCTCGAGGTCGAGGAGGGCGACGAGGAGCGCTGGGCGGCGATGCCGGAGGACGACCCCCGCGCCCGCGCCCACGACATCTACGACTGGGTCGGCTACCTGCAGGAGACGCTCGTCCACGCCCTGACCAAGGCGGCCTGAGTGCCCGTCCCCGCGTTCGTCCTGCGGCTCCGGGAGCGCGTGGGGCACGACGAGCTCTGGCTGCCCGCGGTCACGGCCGTGGTGGTCCGTGGGGCCGGGGCCGACCGCGAGGTGCTGCTCGTCCAGCGCGCCGACAACGGCCGCTGGACGCCGGTGACCGGGATCCTCGACCCCGGCGAGCAGCCCGCCGTCGGTGCCCGCCGCGAGGTCCTGGAGGAGACCGGCGTCGACGTGTCGGTCGACCGGCTCGTCGACACCTCGTCCGGTCCGCCCGTGACCCACGTCAACGGCGACCGGGCGCGCTACCTGGACCTCACCTTCGCCTGCACCTGGCTGGCGGGCGAGGCGCACGTGGCGGACGACGAGTCGTCGGCGGTCCGCTGGTGCGATGTCGCCGAGGTCGAGGCGGCCCTCGACGTGCCGGCGCACCGCGAGCGGGTCGCCGCGGCGCTGTCGGGGGAGGACCGGGCGCGGTTTCGGGTCTGATCCCCGTGGGGATCCTCCGTGCATGACTCGCCCCGCCGCCGTCGTCGCGACGCTCGCGGCCGTCCTGCTCCTGGGTGCCTGCTCGGACGGCGCAGGGAGGACCCCCTCGGAGTCCGAGCCTGCGGGCCCGGCTCGGAGCTCCGCGGCGCCGGAACCGCCGGGTGTGCGGATCGGTGAGCCGGTCTGGGCGACGCGCACCTCGGGCCTGGAGGTCCCCCAGCTGCTGGGAGCCGGGGACGACGTGCTCCTCGTGGGCGACGTCCGGGGCGGTGGCGAGAGCAGCCTGCAGGTGCTGGACGCGGACTCGGGCCGGCGGCTCTGGCGGCTGCGCGACGACGACGGTGACGGCTCGAGCACGTACTACGCCGAGCCCGGGGTCGAGGTGGGGCGGGCCGGGAGCGGCCGGTACCTCGTCACCGTGCCGTACGAGCAGTACACCTGCCCGGCGACGGGCGATCCCGACGACTGCGTGGTCGAGGCCGGGATCGAGGCGAGGGACGCTCGTTCCGGCGAGGTGCCGTGGAGGTGGCGGGCGTCCGGCACGGACAGCTCGGACGGGTTCGTGACGGGGGCCGTGGTCACCGAGCAGGCGGTGCTGGTGCCCCGACGCGGGGGAACCCTCGGCCTGGACCCCACCACGGGCGAGCGCGCGTGGTGGGCCGACGTCCAGCCTCCCGGGGCCGTCGAGGGCGACGTCGGGGTCAGCGGACCGGCCGCGGGTGGCGACGGGCCCTACCGGGTCCTCGACCTCGCATCCGGGGACACCGTCCGCTCGATCGACCCGGACGAGGCGCCCGCCGGCCCGGTCGGCGACGTGCTGGCGCTGCCGGACGGCGACGCGGTCCGGCTCGAGGACGCCCGCTCCGGCCGGGTGCTGGGGTCGGTCGACGGCGGCGAGGTGCCACCGCTGGCCCTGCGCGCCGACGGGGGCCTGGCGTGGCGCGTGGCCGGCGACCGCCTGGTCTCGCTCGTCCCGGGTGAGGCCGAGCCGGTCGTGACACGGCTGCCGGAGGAGGTGGCGTCCGCGGACACCGCCCTGGCCCACTTCGCCGGTGGTGTCGACGGGGGCGTCTGGTTCGTCCTGGTCGACGGTGTCGTGCGGACGGTGGGTCGCGACGGTGCCGTCGACGACGACCCGGGGCCGGAGGCGGTCACGGTCCGCTCGGTGTCGGGTCGGACGCTGGTGCTCCAGGTCGGCACCGAGCTGGTCGGCCCCGAGCCGGCGGTCGCGGTCCGACGGATCCACTGAGCCCGACCCGGTCCGTGCCGCCTAGGCTGGTCCGGTGCTGAGGATCGACCGGGCGACGTACGACGCCATCGTGGCCCACGCCAAGCGGGACCACCCCGACGAGGCGTGCGGCATCGTCGCGGGCCCCGAGGGCTCCGACCGCCCCGAGCGGATGGTCGAGATGGTCAACGCCGCGGGCTCGCCCACGTTCTACGAGTTCGACTCCACCGAGCTGCTCGCGCTCTACAAGCAGATGTGGGCGAACGACGAGGAGCCGGTGGTCGTCTACCACTCCCACACCGCCACCGAGGCCTACCCCAGCCGCACGGACATCGGCCTCGCGCAGGAGCCCGGGGCCCACTACGTCCTGGTCAGCACCCGTGAGCACGGGAATAACGACGGCCCTGTGGAGTTCAGGTCGTACACCATCGTGGACGGCGAGGTGACCGAGGAAGAGGTCGACGTCGTCGCGGCACTACCCCCGAGGAGCGAGTAACCCCATGAGCGTCGAGGTCCGGATCCCGACCATCCTGCGCACCTACACCGGCGGCGAGAAGGCCGTCAGCGGTGAGGGTGCCAGCCTGAGCGCCCTGATCGACGACCTCGAGGCCAACCACCCCGGGATCAAGGAGCGCCTCGTCGAGTCGAAGGACGCGGGCCCCGACCTGCGCCGGTTCGTCAACGTCTACGTCAACGACGAGGACGTGCGCTTCCTCGGCGGGCTCGACGCCGAGCTGTCGGACGGCGACCAGGTCGTCGTCCTCCCCGCCGTCGCGGGGGGCTGACCCCCTAGGCTCCGGTCATGGAGCCGGAGCCCCGCCGTACCTACGTCCTGGTCGACGGCGAGAACATCGACGCCACGCTGGGCACCGGCGTCCTCCAGCGTCGCCCCGGACCCGAGGAGCGGCCCCGCTGGGAGCGGGTCACCCGTTACGCCGAGACACAGTGGGGCCAGCCCGTCACCGGGCTGTTCTTCCTCAACGCCTCGTCGGGCCACATGCCGACCGGCTTCGTCTCCGCCCTGCTGGCGATGGACTACCGGCCGGTGCCGCTGTCGGGATCCGCTGACGTCAAGGTCGTCGACGTCGGTATCCAGCGCACGCTGGACGCGCTCGTGGGTAGGGATGCGGACGTCTTCCTCGTCAGCCACGACGGCGACTTCATCGACCAGATGTCGGCGCTGCTCGGCGGGGAGCGGCGCCTCGGCGTCCTCGGCTTCCGGGAGTACGTCAACGCCCAGTACGCCGCCGCCGGGATCGGGATCCACGACCTCGAGGACGACGTCAAGGCGTTCAACGTCCCGCTGCCCCGCGTGCGGATCATCAGCCTCGACGACTTCGACCCGGACTACTTCCTGCGCTGAGGCGCCGGCGTGGCGCGGGCCACGGAATGTCGACCGCCGGGCTGCGGTTCACCCGGTGGCGCGGACGCTCCTGCCCGCGCGGCCCCTGACAGACTGGAACCCATGCGCTACGACAGCCTGATCGCCTCCGTCGGCGGGACCCCGCTGGTGGGTCTGCCGACGCTGTCGCCCTCGGCGGACGTCCGGCTGTGGGCGAAGCTGGAGGACCGCAACCCCACCGGCTCGATCAAGGACCGCCCCGCGCTGGCCATGATCGAGGAGGCCGAGAAGGACGGGAGGCTCCGTCCGGGCTGCACCATCCTCGAGCCCACCTCCGGCAACACGGGGATCTCGCTGGCCATGGCCGCGACGCTCAAGGGCTACCGGATCGTCTGCGTGATGCCCGAGAACACCTCGGAGGAGCGCCGTCAGCTGCTGCGCATGTGGGGCGCGGAGATCATCTCGAGCCCCGCCGCCGGTGGTTCCAACGAGGCCGTCCGGGTCGCGAAGCAGGTCGCCGAGGAGCACCCGGACTGGGTGATGCTCTACCAGTACGGCAACCCCGCCAACGCGCTCGCGCACGAGCGCACGACCGGCCCCGAGCTGCTCGAGGACCTGCCCGGCATCACCCACTTCGTCGCCGGCCTCGGGACGACCGGCACGCTGATGGGCGTCGGCCGCTTCTTCCGCACGGCCAAGCCGGGGGTGAAGATCGTCGCCGCCGAGCCGCGGTACGGCGAGCTGGTCTACGGCCTGCGCAACCTCGACGAGGGCTTCGTCCCCGAGCTGTACGACGCCGACCTCATCGACTCCCGCTTCTCGGTCGGGCCGCGCGACGCCGTACGCCGGACCCGGGAGCTGCTGGAGCGCGAGGGGATCTTCGCCGGCATCTCGACCGGCGCGATCCTGCACGCCGCCCTCGGTCAGGCGGCCAAGGCGATCAAGGCGGGGGAGTCCGCCGACATCGCCTTCGTCGTGTGCGACGGCGGCTGGAAGTACCTGTCGACCGGCGCCTACGAGGGCACCGTCGACGAGGCGGAGGACCGCCTCGAGGGTCAGCTCTGGGCCTGAGGCCCGTCGCCGTCCTCCTCCCCGCCGCCGAGCGAGCCCGACAGCCGCGTGAGCCGTGACTGCTCGTCGAACTCGCACTCGACGCTGCTGTGGGTGACCGGGTCGGTCAGCCGGACCGCGGCGAACTCCGGCGCCCACTCGGCCCGGAAGCCGGCGAGGTCGGCCAGACCCTGCACGGCGAGCCGGTGGTCCTCGACGAGGCCGGTGGCGAGCGCGGCGGGCACCCGCGTGCCGAAGCGGTGGTCGATGCGCACCGTCGGCAGCTCGGGGGCCGCGAGGAGGGTCACGAGGCGCGTGCCGCCCCCGGCGGGCGCCGAGTAGTAGTGGGACGGTCCGGTGACCGCGATCGCCGCCCGGGCCACCGTGTGCGTGACCGCGGTGAGGTCCGCGGCCAGCTCCTCGCCCTGCGCCTCGGTGGGCAGGGGGACCTCCGAGGCGGTGAGGGAGGCGATGTCGTGCTGCTCGCCGTACTCACGGGTGGCGGGCAGGCTGATCGCCTCCATCTGCGGGTGCGACCAGCCCCACAGCAGCGAGCGGGGGCCCGGCGCGACCGTCGCCACGATCGTCATCCGGGTGTCGAGGCGCGCGTCGCGCTCCTCGGAGACGAAGGACAGCCGCCGCTCGTCGAGGTCGGACTCCCAGCGGTGCCGGCCGAGGGTCTCCTCCAGGTGCTCGGCCAGCAGCTGCTGGGCGAGGTGGGTGAAGACGGCGGCCCGGTCGGACAGTGGCTGCAGGTCAGGCAGGAGCATGGGCCCACGATCCCATCCCGGAGGGCTGTCATGCTTGCGAGGTGACTCCACCCAGGACGGTCCTCGTGGTCGCCCTGGCGAGCCTGCTGCTCCCGCTGGGCGCGGCCGCCCCGTCCGCGGCGACCGACCGGGACCGTGAGCGCGTCCGGACCGGGACCGCGACCGGGGTCACGGAGCGGGCCGGCGAGCCGATGGCGAGCACCGAGCGGCCCCGCGTGCAGGGCGTCCGGCGGTACGGCGAGACGCTCCGCGCGACGCAGGGCCGGTGGACCCGGCCGCCGCAGACGGTCCGCTTCCAGTGGTTCCGCGGGCCGGACCCGGTGCGGGGAGCGACCTCCCAGCGCTACCGGGTGAGGCCGGAGGACGTCGGCCGCCAGGTCTCCGTCCGCGTCAAGGCGTGGCGCGAGGGCGCCGGGTCGGCGTACGGCCGCTCGCGCTGGGTGGGCCCGGTCGAGCACCGCACCGGCGTACGACGGGTGGTCAGCTACCACGTCGAGACCCGAGGTCGGATCGTGGCGAGCCTCCCCGAGTTCCGCCGCCAGGCCGCCGAGAGCTACGCCGACGCCCGCGGGTGGCGCGGGCGGGGCGTGGTGTTCCGGCGGGTGGCCCGCGGCGGGGACTTCACGCTCGTGCTGGCCGAGGCGAGCGAGGTGCCGCGCTTCTCCCCGGGCTGCAGCGCCGAGTGGTCCTGCCGCGTCGGGCGCTACGTGATCATCAACCAGCTGCGCTGGCGCACCGCCTCCCCGGCGTGGAACCGCGCCGGCGGTTCACGACGCGACTACCGGCACATGGTGGTCAACCACGAGACGGGGCACTGGTTGGGGCGCGGCCACGTCGGCTGCCCCGGCCGCGGCAGGCCGGCCCCGGTGATGATGCAGCAGTCCAAGGGACTGGACGGGTGCCGCCACAACCCTTGGCCCACCCTCGGCGAGCTGCGGTAGGAGCACGGTCATGAGCGAGGTCGTCGTCTTCTCCGGAGCAGCCCACCGGGCGCTCGCCACCGAGATCTGCGCGGGCCTGGGCGTCGACCTCAGCCCCGTCGAGATCACCCGCTTCAGCAACGACTGCCTCCAGGCCCAGCTGCAGGTCAACTGCCGCCAGCGTGACGTCTACATCGTCCAGCCGCTGGTGCCGCCCACGCAGGAGCACCTGATGGAGCTGCTGCTGATGATCGACGCGGCCCGCGGGGCCTCGGCCGCGCAGATCACGGCGGTGATCCCGTACTACGCCTACGCGCGCTCGGACAAGAAGGACGCCTCCCGGCTCTCCATCGGCGGTCGCCTCGTCGCCGACCTCCTCGCGACCGCCGGCGTCCACCGCGTCCTGACCATGACGCTGCACGCGCCTCAGGTGCACGGCTTCTTCTCGGTGCCGGTCGACCACCTCACGGCCCTCGGCGTCCTCGCCGAGCACTTCGTCGAGCAGGACCTCTCCGACGCCGTGGTCGTCTCCCCGGACTTCGGCAACGCGAAGACCGCCACCCAGTTCGCCCGCCTGCTCGGGCTGCCGGTCGCGGCGGGCAGCAAGAAGAGGCTGGCCGACGACCGGGTCGTCATCGACGCCATCGTCGGCGACGTCGAGGGCCGGCGGGCCATCGTGCTGGACGACGAGATCGCCACGGGCGGCTCGATCATCGAGCTCCTCGACCGGCTCGCGGAGCAGGGCTGCACGTCCGCGGCGGTCGCCTGCACGCACGGACTGTTCGTCGGCAAGGCCGTCGAGCGCCTGCGCGACCACCCGATGATCACCGAGGTCGTCGCCACCGACACCGTCCCCCGCCCGGACGTCGACTGGCCGGGTCTGCGCACTCGCTCGGTGGCCGGGCTGTTCGCCACCGCCATCGAGCGGACCCACGCGGGGGAGTCGATCAGCAGCCTCTTCGACGGCGTCGACCCGTCGCTCGGCCCGCCTCAGCCGAAGCTGTTCGACTGACGGTCGCACCTCGCTCTCCGGGCTCCCGCTGGTCGAGCAGCACGCGAGCGCAGCGAGCGCGCGTCGTCGAGACCCGGCGAGGGGGCGTCTCTCGTCTTCCGGGATCTCGTGGCTCGGTCGCTGCGCGACGCTCGCACCTCGATCTCCGGGCTCCCGCTGGTCGAGCAGCACGCGAGCGCAGCGAGCGCGCGTCGTCGAGACCCGGTGAGGGGTCTGAGTGACCGATCGGTGTCGCTGAGAGACACCGATCAGTCACTCAGCTGGCGGTTACTCGCGTCGGGGGTGCGCCGGTGGTGGTCTGGTCTCGTGGACGTGGCCGGTGGGGGTGGTGGTCTCCACGACGTGGGTGCCGTCGGGATCGATCCTGGTCTTGGACCGCCAGCCGGGGGCCTGCTTGGCGTAGTTGCACGCCTCGCACAGCCCCTGGCCGTTGTCCGCGGACGTGGGGCCGCCCTCCTCGACGCTCACGGCGTGGTCGGTGTGGCGGATCGGGGCGCCGCACCAGGGGTTGCGGCAGTACCTGTCCCGGCGGCGCAGGAACAGCGCGAGGAGCAGCGGGAAGCAGCGGGCCGCGGACTCCATCGCGACGAGCTGTCCGGTGGTGGGGTCGGTGAACAGGCGCCGGAAGACGCCGAGGGTCTCGACGGCGTCGGCGGTGAGGGAGCGGGCGAGGTCGGCGGGGACCTCGCCGTACCCGTCGACCCACCCGAACGCGTGAGGTTGCTGCCCGGTGTGGGAGCCCTCCGGGAGGAGTGCGTCCAGCGGGACGGTGACGTCGACGTGCACCGGGACCGGCTCGGTCACGGGGTCCCGGCCGGTGACGCGTCCGACGAGGGTGTCGGCCATGACCTGGCCCCGGGACCGCTCGTCACCGGCGGCGCGGGCCTGGTCCGCGGCGAGCGTCAACGCGGCGATCACTGCGACGCCCTCCTTGACGGGCAGGAGCGCCGACAACCTGAGCATGGTGTCCGGGGCCGGGCGGGAGGACACGTGGCGGTCGGCCTCCGCGGCGGCCCGACGGCGGACCGCGCCCGCCGGGTCGGCCGCGCACGCGAGGGCGTCGGCGGCGCCGCGGGCCTGCCAGTCGTTCATCTGACACAACCGCTCCGCCCGGTCGGGGTCACCGGCGAGCTGGGCGTCCACCCCACGGCGGTCGTCCAGGTCGAGCCACACGATCCGACCCAGGATCAGCGACACCCGCCGCTCCGTGATCCGACCCTGCCGCCACAGCCCAGCCAGGTGCGGCAGCGCCGCGACCTCCCGCGCCAGCCCCAGGTGCGCCGAGCCCCGGGACGGGGGCTCGCGGCGGGCCAGGGCGATCTGGTGCCCGATCCCGCGACCGACCCGCGACCCACGCATGCCCGCGGCTTCCTGCCGGGCGACCGCGGCGGCGTACACGCCACGCGTCGCCGTCGCCTGCGCGGACTCCGCGACGCACTTCAGCGTCTCGAGCTCGCCGATCACGTCGATCAGGTCCGCCTCGCACGAGTTGCCGGCGTCAAGACCGGACAGGCCGGCGACCACCGCGCGCAACGACGCGACGGGGTTCTCCCGCACCATCGTCTCGATCACCGATGTTTCGCTCATGTGTTCGATTGTATTCTCGACCACCGACAACGAATACCCGGAGAAGGCGTTCTCCGAACATCTGTGGAGAACTCCTTCGCCGGCGGATCCGTGAGCCGGGTGGTCCCGGCTCAGCGCACGCGCAGGTTCTGCTTGCTGTCGATGCGTGAGCCGGGGATCGGCCCGATCCCCAGCAGGTCCAGCGAGAGGTTGCCGATCGCGGCGTTGCGGATGGGCTGCTCGCCGGCGTAGCCGGGGCGGCTCTTGCCGGGGTAGGCGTACGCCGGGTTGATGCGGTAGAGGTTCGCCCCCTGGCGCGCCTGGGCGCCCCAGGCCATGAACGCGACGCGGTAGTTGATGCGGGCCCGGTTGTCGTAGTGGCCCTGGTCCATGCCGCCGTGGTCGGAGGTCAGCAGCACCGTCGTCCGGCCTTCGAGGGCGGGGCGGGACTCGATGGTGTCCATGAGCTCTCCGACGACCTGGTCGACGTAGCGGACCGCGGTGCGGTACTCCTCGCTGTCCCACCCGTAGGCGTGGCCCATGACGTCGGGCGCCGCGAGGTGGACGAAGGAGAAGGGCCGCGGGCGGCGGACGAGGTCCTGGCGCACCTGGTCCATCAGCCGGCCGGTGCTGCCCTCGATGTGGACGTACCGGTCGATGCCGCGGGGCCACGACCGCCTGAAGAGCGCGAACTTCTCCTTGCCGGTGTAGAGGTTGCCGGTCCGGCCCGCCCGGGCGAGCCGCGAGAAGGCGGACTCGATGCGCCGGCCGGCGTTGGACGACACCGTGCCGCCGGGGTCGTCGTTCACCGTGACGCCGTGACCCTGGTCGGTCTCGATCCGGCGGCCGGTGAGCATCCCCGTGTGGTTCGGCAGGGTGACGGTCTGCTCGACCGCGGTGCGGGCCTCGAGCGTGGTCGCGCCCTCGTCGATCATGCGGTGCAGGGAGGGGGTGCCGGTCCGGCCGAGCTCGGTGATCACGGAGGGGCGCATCCCGTCGACGGAGATCGCCACCACCCGCCGCATGCGGGGCGCGGCGAGGGGGCCGGGGACGTCGACCGGCACGTCCTCCGCCGCGGGCTCGGCGCTGCCGGAGGTGTCCGAGGCGGACGCCGCCCCGTCCGCCTGGGAAGGCGGCCGCCCGGCGTCCTCGGACCCGGGGAGGGTCGCCACGAGCACGACGGCGACGACGGCGGCGAGGATCGCGAGGACACGGACGGGGATCTGCACCCTCACACGGTAGGAGACGAACGTCGCGTGGCGGGGCGATCGCCCCACGCCGTACCGTTCGTGGCGTGGGCCAGGTGAGTGCGGACGCGCCGATCGGCATCTTCGACTCCGGCTTCGGCGGCCTCACGGTCGCCCGGTCGGTGGTCGACCAGCTGCCGCACGAGTCGATCACCTACGTCGGGGACACCGCCCGCCAGCCGTACGGCCCGAAGCCGATCGCCGAGGTGCGCGAGTACGCGCTGGAGTGCCTCGACCACCTCGTCGAGCTGGGGGTCAAGGCCCTCGTCATCGCCTGCAACTCGGCGAGCGCCGCCATGCTCCGCGACGCCCGGGAGCGGTACGACGTCCCGGTGGTCGAGGTGATCCTGCCGGCGACCCGCCGCGCCGCCGCAGCGAGCAGCTCGGGCCGCATCGGAGTCATCTGCACCACCGCGACCGCCCAGTCCCAGGCGTACGACGACGCGTTCGCCGCCGCCCGCCACGTCACGCTGACGACGCAGGCCTGCCCGTCGTTCGTGGACTACGTCGAGCGGGGCGTCACCGCCGGGCCCGAGCTGATCGGCGTCGCCCACGCCTACCTCGAGCCGCTGGTGGCGAAGGACGTCGACACCCTTGTGCTGGGTTGCACCCACTACCCGCTGCTGACCGGGGTCATCTCCTACGTCATGGGCACCGGGGTGACGCTGGTGAGCAGCGCCGAGGAGTGCGCGAAGGACCTGTTCGCGCTCCTCGTCGACCGGGACCTGCTGCGACCCGACACGGCCGGGCCGGCGACGTACCGCTTCCTGACCACGGGCGACACCGCCGAGTTCGAGCACGTCGGGGGCCGCTTCCTGGGCGCGCACCTGCCCGCCGCCGTGCAGTTCGGCCAGTTCGCGGGGGGCCTGCGATGAGGATGACCGTGATCGGGTGCTCCGGCTCCTACCCCGGACCCCACTCGCCCGCCAGCTGCTACCTCCTCGAGGCGCCGTACGACGACGGCACGGGGGAGCGGACCTGGCGCGTGCTCCTGGACCTCGGCAACGGCGCGCTCGGCTCGTTGCAGAACTTCGCGGACCCACTGGCGATCGACGGCGTGCTGCTGAGCCACCTGCACGCCGACCACTGCCTGGACCTCTGCGGCTACCACGTGCTGCGCCGCTACCACCCGGCCGGCAAGCAGCCGCGCATCCCCGTCTGGGGCCCGGAGGGCACCGCCGACCGGATCGCGCGCGGCTACGACCTCGACCCCGACCCCGGGATGCACGAGGACTTCGTGTTCAGCGAGTTCGACGCCGCCGGCCACGACCTCACGCTCGGCCCGTTCACGGTGCGCGCCGAGCCGGTCCTGCATCCCGTCACGGCGTACGCCCTGCGGGTCACGGCGGGCGGTCGCACCCTGACCTACTCCGGCGACACCGCTCCCTGCGAGGGCCTCGATCGCGCGGCGGCCGGTGCCGACCTGCTGCTCGCCGAGGCGTCGTTCCGCCACGGCGACGTGAACCCGCCCGCCATCCACCTGACGGGCCGGGAGTGTGGCGAGACGGCCGACCGCGCCGGGGTGCCGCGGCTGGTGATCACCCACGTGCCGCCCTGGTACTCCGCGGCCGACGCCGCGGACGAGGCCCTTACGGTGTACGCCGGCGAGGTGCACGTGGCCACGGTCGGTCAGGCGCACGACATCTGAAGATCCCCTGAGAAGGGCGTGTCGTGCCCTACCTTTCTCCGTGAGCCCACTTTCGGGCCACTTCCCCAAGGAGGAACGCTTGTCCTCGTACGCCCCCGGCCGCTCCACCAGGCCCAAGTCCGTCCAGACCGCCGTCATGCTCATCTGGGTCAGGATCGCCGTCGGCCTGATCGCCGGCCTCGTGAGCTTCTTCACCATCGACGACCAGCTCGCTGCCGCCGGTATCGCGGCCGCCGACCGCTCGAACGCCGAGGGCGGCATCATCATCGGCGCCGTCATCGCGCTGGTGATCAGCGTCGCGATCCCGGTCATCCTCGCCATCTTCATCGGCAAGGGTCACAACTGGGCCCGCATCGTCTACACGGTCCTCGCCGTCATCGGCCTCGTGGTCGGCCTGCTCGGCCTCATCGGCGCGGCGCAGCTCGGCACGTTCAACCTGATCCTGTCGATCGTCGGCCTGGCCCTCACCGCGGCGACGCTCTTCTTCCTGTTCCGTCCGGACGCGAACGCCTACTTCAAGAGCTGACGTCTCCACCGCACACGGCGCGGCGCCACCTCCGGGTGGTTCCGCGCCGTTCGCGCGTCCGCAGCGAACGCGCGACACAGCGGATCCACAAGCTCTACGCTCCGGGGACGGTCGCACCCGGACGACGAGGAGCCAGGATGTCGCAGTACGAGTCCTACCCGAAGGGGCCCGACGGGCAGCAGAACCCCTACGGCCAGCCGAACCCGTACGACCCGTCCGCCTACGGCTCGCCGGCCAGTGCGGGGACGGTGGCGCGGCCTCCGTCGGTCGCGCTGGCGGTCAAGCTCATCTTCGGCGCCGTCGCCCTGAGCGTGGTCTCCGCAGTCATCGCGCTGCTGACGATCGACGACCAGGTCAGGGCACAGGCGGAGACCGCAGGCGTGGACCCGGACACGGTGCGGACCATCGCCCTGGTCACGGTCCTCGTGGTCGTGGTGCTGACGGTGGTGATCTTCACGGTCCTCGCCCTGCTCATCAACCGGGGCAAGAACTGGGCCCGGATCGTCTACACGATCCTGGGCGCGCTGTCCGTGCTGTCGTTGGGCACGTCCTTCAACGGCGAGGTGATCGCCGCGTCGCTGGTCGTCGAGATCGTGCAGGCGCTGCTGACGATCGGCGCGATCGTGCTGCTGTTCCGCGACGAGGCGCGGCCCTTCTTCGCGTCGAGGTAGACGCCCTCAGAGCAGCCCCGCGTCGTGGACCGTCATGGCGATCTGCACACGGTTGGTCGCGCCGAGCTTGTCGAAGAGCCGGGACACGTGCGCCTTGACGGTGGGCACCGACAGGTGGAGCTCCGCGCCGATCTCGGCGTTCGAGAGCCCCCGGCCGACGGCGACCGCCACCTCGCGCTCGCGCCCGGTCAGCCGGGCGAGGGCCTCCTCGGCCGCGGCGGCCTGACGACTGGGCTCGGCCGCCGAGACCTCCTCCCGGACCCGCCGGACGAGGGTGGCCGTGGCGGACGGCGACATCATGGGCTCGCCCGCCGCCACCCGTCGTACGGCGGTGATGAGGTCGGCGGGGGCCGTGTCCTTCAGCAGGAAGCCGTCGGCACCGGCCGCGACGGCCCCGACGACGTACTCGTCGGCGTCGAAGGTCGTCAGCACCACCACCCGCGGCGGCGGGATGGCGGCGCTCGCCCCGGTGGCGTGGAGGGCGCGCGTGGCCTCCAGGCCGTCCATGACCGGCATCCGGATGTCCATGAGGACCACGCGCGGTCGCAGCTCGCGCACCTTCGCGAGGGCCTCGCGCCCGTTGACAGCCTCACCGACCACGCGCAGGTCGGACTGTCCGCCCAGCATCAGCGCGAGGGCCTGCCGCACCAGGGGGTCGTCGTCGACCAGCAGCACCGTCACGTCGGTCATGTCGGTCACGTCCGCCACGGCACCCACCCTCGCAGGACGAACGTCTCCCCGTCGTCGCGGTGCGTCAGCCGGCCCCCACGCAGGGCGGTCCGCTCGGACAGCCCAAGCAGGCCCAGGCCCGACCCCGGGGGACGCGGCCCGGCCACGCGTCCGACCGGCCGCGGGTTGCAGACCTCCACGGTCAGCCCGTCGTCCGGCCCGCCCGTGGTCGTCACCCGCACCGCGGCGCCCGGCGCGTGCTTGGCGGCGTTCGTGATGCCCTCCTGGACGATCCGGTAGACCGTGCGGCCGGCGCCCTCCGGCACGAGCTCGGGGTGCGCCACCCGGTCGTCGTGCTCGACGCGGACGCCGTCCTCCCGGGCGCGACCGAGGAGCTCGCCGAGGTCGGCGTACGTCGGCTGCGGGCGGCCGGCCAGCTCGCCGGACTCGGGGTCGCGCAGGACGCCGAGGACGTCCCGGAGGTCGGTGAGCGCCTCGTTGGCCCGCTCCCGGATGGTGGCGGCGCCGGTGCGCAGCTCGTCGGCGTCGAGGTCGTCGCGGATCGCCAGGGCGCCCGCGTGCATCGAGATCTGGGAGATGCGGTGCGCCAGGACGTCGTGCATCTCGCGGGCGACCTGGGTGCGCTCGCCGACCCGGGCGCGGGAGACGCGGAGCTCCTGCTCCGCCTCGGCGCGCTCCGCGCGCTGCCGCAGCGTCCAGAGCAGCTCGCGGCGCGAGCCGATGTACATGCCCCAGCCGATGATGGCGATGGTGGCGACGACGTTCGCCGAGGCGGTCACCCACCAGGGCTCGGACGGCGCTGGCGTCAGCAGGGCGTACACCTCGGCGGAGACCAGCGAAAGCACCGCGACCGCCACCAGCTGACGGGGCCGCCGGCGGGTGGCGACCGAGACGGTGGCCAGCACCGCGGGCCCCGCGGCGACGGCGGAGACCATCGCGATCGCGTTGACGACGAGGAAGACGGTCATCGGGGCCCGGCGGCGCCACCAGACCAGGACGTAGGCCGCGACGGCGCCGACGAGCTCGGCGACCACGGACCAGGCCGTGTCCCGGGAGCCCTCCTCGATCGCCGTCGACAGGGCGATCGCGCTGATGAGCAGCATGCCGACGATCCGGGTCAGCTGACCCCACACCGAGATCGGCGGTGGCGGCACTCCGCGGGCGTCGTCGGTCTCCATCGTCGGTCACGGTAGTCGCGACCGGGTCCCGTGCGGTGCCGTCGCCGGTCGCGACGTACCCCCTACTTTGGTCGCGCGACACGCCCCCGGGTGTGGACCGCGGACCGATGCCACGGACCGCCGGACCCGCCAGGCTGGGGTCATGATCACAGTCGAGAACCTCACGAAGTCCTACGGCGGGTTCACCGCCGTCGACGACGTCAGCTTCACGGCCGAGGCGGGCCGGGTCACCGGCTTCCTCGGTCCGAACGGAGCGGGCAAGACGACCACGATGCGCGTCATGACGGGGCTCACCCCGCCCACCCGCGGGTCGGTCACCATCGGGGGCCACCTCTACCGCGACCTGCCCAACCCGGGCCGCCACGTCGGCGTCCTCCTCGACGCCTCCGCCCAGCACGCCGGCCGGACCGGTCGCGAGGTGCTCACCCTCGGGGCGAGGACGATGGGGCTGCCGGCCTCGCGCGTCGACGAGATGCTCGCCCTGGTGAGCCTCGACGAGCGGGAGTCGAAGCGCCGCATCAAGAACTACTCGCTCGGCATGCGCCAGCGCCTCGGCATCGCCCACGCCCTGCTCGGCGACCCGTCGGTCCTCATCCTCGACGAGCCCGCCAACGGCCTCGACCCCGCCGGCATCCGGTGGATGCGCGGCCTGCTCAAGTCGTACGCCGACCGCGGCGGCGCCGTCCTGCTGTCCAGCCACCTGCTGCACGAGGTGGAGCAGATCGCCGACGAGATGATCCTCATCGGCCGCGGCCGCATCGTCGCCCGCGGCACCAAGGCCGAGCTGCTCGCCGTCCAGGGCGACGGCAGCACCCTGGTCCAGGCCGTCGACAACGACCTGCTCGCCAAGGCGCTCGTCGCCGCCGGCCACGAGGTCACCGCCGCCGGCGCCGGGCTCAGCGTGAGCACCCAGCCCGCCGTCGTCGGCCAGGTCGCTCTCGAGGCCCAGGTCGCGCTCGTCGACCTGCGTGCCACCGAGGGCCGCGGGCTCGAGGACCTGTTCCTCGAGCTCACCGCCGACACCCAGCGCGAGGCCCCCGCCGGGGCGCCGAGCGCCCAGCCCGCCACCCCCGCCCACGCTGCCCCCCAGGGAGGCCCCCGATGAGCACGACCGCCCCGACGCCCCGCGCGTCCGTCCCGCGCACCCTGGACGTCTCCGGGACCCCGAAGGTCCCGTTCACCCGCACCGTCTCCGTCGAGCTGCGCAAGATGCTCGACACCCGCGCCGGCTTCTGGCTGCTCGCCGTCAGCGGACTGCTGCTCGTGGTCGTCGCGGGCATCGTGATGGCCGTCGTGCTCGCCAACGACATCGGCATCACCGCCAACGGCTGGGTGCAGGTGATGACCGTGCCGCTGTCGCTGCTGCTGCCCATCTTCGCGATCACCTCGGTCACCGCCGAGTGGAGCCAGCGCACGGGCCTGGTGTCGTTCACCCTGGAGCCGCACCGGCTCAAGATCATCGGCGCCAAGCTGGTCGCCGTCGTGATCCTGGTGGTCGCCACCATGGCCCTCGCGGTCGCCCTGGGCGCCGTCGCCAACCTCCTGTACGGCGCCTTCAGCGGCAACGACGTGGTCTGGAACGTCGACGGCTCGGCGTTCTTCTGGACCGTCGTCAACCAGCTGCTGTACTTCCTGATGGCCTTCGGCCTGGCGATGCTCATCCTGAGCACGCCGGCGAGCATCGCGGTCTACTACGTGGTCTCGCTGCTGCTGCCCTTCATGGTCTACAGCGCGGTCTACGTCCTCGTCTCGTGGGGTCCGGACGTGCTGCCGTGGGTCGACCTCGGCTACGCGATGGCGCCGCTGGTCGGTGGCGGTCCCACCGGCCCCGGTGGACCCGGGCTCGAGGTGACCGGCACGACGTACGCGCAGGTCGCGGTGGCCACCCTGATCTGGGTGGTGCTCCCGATGGTCCTCGGCGGCCGCCGGGTCATGCGCACCGAGATCAAGTAGGCGAGGTCCGGAAGGGTCGGCGGCACGTCCTAGGGTCGAGGTCATGACTACCCCCACGCAGGGTCGAGCCGACGGACGTGCCGACGACCAGCTCCGCGACGTACGCATCACTCGGGGCTGGCTGGACCACGCGGCGGGCTCCGTGCTCGTCGAGTTCGGCCGGACCCGGGTGCTGTGCGCCGCCTCCGCCTCGGAGGGGGTGCCGCGCTGGCGCAAGGGCTCCGGCCTCGGGTGGGTGACCGCGGAGTACGCGATGCTCCCCGCCTCGACCAACACCCGCAGCGACCGCGAGTCGGTCAAGGGCCGCATCGGCGGCCGCACGCACGAGATCTCCCGCCTGATCGGGCGCAGCCTCCGCGCCGTCGTCGATTACCAGGCGCTGGGGGAGAACACCATCCAGCTCGACTGCGACGTCCTCCAGGCCGACGGCGGCACGCGCACCGCAGCCATCACCGGGGCGTACGTCGCCCTCGCCGACGCCGTCTCCCACCTCCGCTCGACCGGCGCGCTGAAGGGTGAGCCGCTCACCGGCTCGGTGGCCGCGATCAGCGTCGGGATCATCGACGGCGTCCCGCGCCTGGACCTCCCGTACGAGGAGGACGTGCGCGCCGACACGGACATGAACGTCGTGATGACCGGCGACGGCGGCTTCGTCGAGGTGCAGGGCACCGCCGAGGGCGCGGCGTTCTCCCGCACCGAGCTCGACGTGCTCCTCGCCCTGGCGGAGAAGGGCTGCGGCGACCTCACCCGCCTGCAGCGCGAGGCGCTGGCCGGGGACCCCGCGGGCCGATGAGCCGGGTCCTGCTGGCCTCCGGCAACGCCAAGAAGCTCGAGGAGCTCCGCCGCATCGTCGTCCCGCTGGTGCCCGGCGTCGAGGTGCTCGGCCTGGCGGACCTGCCCGACCCCGACGCGTGGACCGAGCCCGTCGAGGACGGCGCCACCTTCGCCGAGAACGCCCTGATCAAGGCCCGCGTCGCCCACGCCCTCACCGGCTGGCCGTCGCTGGCCGACGACTCGGGCCTCTGCGTGGACGCGCTGAACGGGATGCCGGGGGTCCTGTCCGCCCGGTGGAGCGGTCCGCCGAAGGACGACGCCCGCAACAACCGGCTGCTCCTCGACCAGCTCGCCGACGTCCCCGACGAGCGCCGCGGCGGTCACTTCGCCTGCGCGATGGCCCTCGTCCACGGGCCGGTCGACGCCCCGGTCGAGGAGGTCGTCGAGGGACGCATGGCGGGGCGCGTGGAGCGCGAGGTCCGCGGCTCCGGCGGCTTCGGGTACGACGTCCTGTTCACCGCCGACGACCGACCCGGCCTGACCACCGCCGAGCTCAGCCGCGAGGAGAAGGACGCCGTCAGCCACCGCGGCCACGCCCTCCGGGCCATGGCCCCGCTGCTGGCGAGGATCCTGACCGCCTGACCGCCTGACCGCCTGACCGCCTGACCGCCTGACCGCCTGCCGCCGGCCGTTCGACCACCTCGCGCGGTCCGGTCGGTCAGGCCTCCGGGTCGCCCGGGTAGAGCCGGTAGCCGGCGAGCCGCCGGTGGGGGAACGTCCCGTAGAACCCGTCCGCGGCGCCGTCGGTGACGAGGTCGACCCGCTTGGCGCCGGTGGCCTGGAAGGTCGCCACGGTCAGCAGGCGACCGATCCCGCGGCGACGGTGCCCGGGGTGGACCGCGAGGAAGCTGAGGTGGGCCTGCAGGACGCCGTCGGTCAGCGCCTGGGCCCAGCCCACCAAGCCGGCGTCCTCGTCGCGGGCGACGTACGACACCGAGCCGGGGGCGGCACACACCCGGGCGACGACCTCCGGGTCGGTGAGGCTCGGCCACTGCACCGTCGTGGCGAGGCGGGCGACGTCGCGCGCGTGGGCGTCCTCGAACGGGAGCACCTCCACCGTCGCCATCTGGTCGACGCTAGCGCCCTTGACCTCGAGCGTGCTCGAGCTCCTAGCGTCACGCCCATGAGCGTCGAGGTGGTCCCCGTCGTGCTCCGGCCCCGCGTGCGGGCGCTGTGGGCCGAGCCACGGGTCGGGACCCTGGGGGTGGTCCGGGCCGACGGCAGCCCGCACCTGACCCCGGTGAAGTCGCTGCTCGACCTGGAGAGTCCGACGGCGCGGGTGCTCGTCCTCACCCGCCCCGACACCGTCAAGGCGCGGGTCGTCGGCCGGACCGGACGGGCGAGCGTCGCCGAGCACACGCCCCACGCCGACTGGGCGACGCTGGAGGGGCCGGCGTACGTCAGCGGGGACAGCCAGCTCCTGACCCGCGCGCGAGACCTGTACGCCGACCGCTACGGCGAGCCCGACGGCTGGGGCACCTGCGTGCTGGTCGTCGCCGTCGAGCGGGTGCTCACCGGCTCGTAGGATCCCGGCTGGGCCGGAGTGGTGGAACGGCAGACACGCAGGTTTTAGGTACCTGTGCCCCAGGGCGTGCGGGTTCGAGTCCCGCCTCCGGCACCCGCGGGCGCCGCACGGCGTCCGACCGGGGCTCAGTCGAGCCCGAGGTCGCGGCGCAGCTTGGCGACGTGGCCGGTGGCCTTCACGTTGTACTGCGCCAGCGAGACCGTGCCCTCCTCGTCGACGACCACGGTGGAGCGGATGACGCCCTCGACGACCTTGCCGTACAGCTTCTTCTCGCCGAAGGCGCCGTACGCCTGCATGGTCGCCTTGTCGGGGTCCGACAGCAGGGTGATGCCCAGGCCGTCGCGCTCGCGGAACTTCGCGAGCTTCTCCGGCTTGTCGGGCGAGATGCCCAGCACCTCGTAGCCCTCACCGCGCAGGGAGGCGAGCGAGTCGCTGAAGTCGCACGCCTGCGTCGTGCAGCCCGGCGTCATCGCCGCGGGGTAGAAGTACACGATCGTCTTGCGTCCGCGCAGGTCGGACAGCGTGGTGGTGCCGCCCGCGTCGTCGCTCAGCGTGAAGTCCGGGGCGGTGTCGCCGGGGGAGAGTCGGTCGCTCACAGGGTCTCCTAGCCAGTCGGGGGGTACTGCGAATGATGGGCAACAACCTAGATTGAGCACATGCACGTTCCAGACGGATTCCTCGACGCCCCGACGTCCGTGGCCACCGGGGTGATCGCGGCCGGCGGGATCGCCCTCGCCCTCCGCGGCGCCCGCCGGGAGCTCGACGACCGTACCGCTCCCATGGCGGGCCTGGTGGCGACGTTCGTGTTCGCCGCGCAGATGGTGAACTTCCCCGTCGGTGCGGGCACCAGCGGCCACCTGCTGGGCGGGGCGCTCGCCGCCGTGCTGGTCGGGCCGTGGACCGGGACGCTGTGCCTGTCCGTCGTCCTCGGGGTCCAGGCCCTCCTCATGGCGGACGGCGGGATCACCGCGATCGGCACGAACATCACCCTGATGGGGCTCGTCGGGGTCTGGGTCGGCTGGTTCGTCTTCCGCGGCGTCGCAGCGGTGCTGCCGAAGCGCCCGGCCTCCGTGCCGCCGGCCGCCGCGGCGGGTGCCCTCCTCAGCGTGCCCGTGGCCGCCCTGGTCTTCACCGCCCTCTTCGCGATCGGCGGCACCGTCCCGGTGGCGGTGGGCGACGTCGCCCTGGCGATGGTGACCTGGCACACCGTCATCGGCGTCGGGGAGGCCGTCGTGACGGCACTCGTGGTGGCGGCCGTCGTCGCCGTCCGCCCCGACCTCGTGTACGGCGCCCGGAAGGTCCTGCCCGTCCGCGAGCTCGAGATCCGCGACACGCCCTCGGTGCGGCCCGGAGCCGCCGCGTGAGCGCCCCGGCTCCCCAGCGGGACCAGGGGCAGGAGCAGGAGCGGCGCGGACGGCCCCGTGGCCGCACCGTGTGGATGCTCGGCCTCCTCGTCTGCGTGCTGGTCGCGGGCGGCATCAGCTACTACGCCAGCGGCCACCCCGACGGCCTCGAGTTCGTCGCCGGCACCCAGGGCTTCCTCGACGCGGGCCGCGACAGCGCCACGGCCGGGAGCCCCCTGTCGGACTACCAGACCACCGGCGTCGAGAACTCCTGGCTCTCCGGGGCGGTCGCCGGGCTCGTCGGCTGCGCGGTCGTGCTGCTGCTCATGACCGGCATCGCCCTCGTCGTCCGTCGTCGTCGCCGGTGAGCGGCGCGCACAGCCACCTTTGGCACCACCACGGGCACGGCCCGCTGCACCGGGCCCCGGCGCACCTGAAGCTCGTCGCCCTGATCGGGTTCATGCTCGCCGTCGTGGCGATCCCGCGCGACGCCCTGGCCTGGCACGCCGTCCCCGCCGCGGTCGTCGCGGTGGTCGTCGCGGTCTCGGGGGTGCCGCTGCGCCACCTCGCGCCGCGGATGCTGGTCGAGACCCCGTTCGTCGTCTTCGCCCTGCTGGTGCCGTTCGTGGCCACCGGCCCGCGGGTCGACGTCCTCGGGGTGCCGCTGTCCGAGCCGGGCCTCGTCGCCGCCGGGGCGTTCCTCGCGAAGGCCACCATCGGCGTCGTCGCGTCCCTGACCGTCGCGTCCACCACCACGGCCCAGCAGCTGGTCGACGGCCTCACCCGGCTGCGGGTGCCCGCCCTGCTGGTCCAGATCACTGGCTTCATGCTGCGCTACCTCGAGGTCGTCACGGGCGACATGGGCCGCATGACCGTCGCGATGCGCGCCCGCGGCCTCGAGCCACGCCGTCCCCGCCACTGGCCCGTCCTCGCGCGGTCGCTGGGGTCGTTGTTCATCCGGTCCTACGAGCGCGGCGAGCGCGTGCACCTGGCGATGCTGGCGCGCGGTCACACCACGGGCCGCACCGGATGAGCGGGTCCGGGAGCCCCCCCGTCCTCGACGTCCGCGGCCTCGCCCACGCCTACCCCGACGGGCACCAGGCCCTGTACGGCGTCGACCTGCGGGTCGACGCGGGGGAGCGGGTCGCCCTGCTGGGGCCGAACGGCGCCGGCAAGACCACGCTCGTCCTGCACCTCAACGGCATCCTCGCCCCGGGGGCGGGCAGCGTCCACGTCAGCGGGCTCCCCGTCGAGGGCAAGCACGTCGCGGAGGTGCGACGCCGCGTCGGCGTGGTCTTCCAGGACCCCGACGACCAGCTCTTCATGGGCACGGTCCGCGCCGACGTCGAGTTCGGGCCGCGCAACCTCGGCCTGCGCGGCGCCGAGCTCGAGGAGCGGGTGGCGGAGTCCCTCGCGGCGGTCGGCATGACCGAGGTCGTGGACCGCACTCCTCACCACCTCTCGTTCGGTCAGCGCCGCCGGGTGGCCGTCGCCACGGTCCTGGCGATGCGGCCCGACGTCCTCGTGCTCGACGAGCCGTCGTCGAACCTCGACCCGGCGTCCCGTCGGGAGCTCGCCGACGTCCTGCGGAGCCTGGACACCACGGTGCTGATGGTCACGCACGACCTGCCGTACGCGTCCGAGCTGTGCCCCCGCTCCGTCGTCCTGGACGGCGGCGTCGTCGTCGCGGACGGTCCCACCCTCGACGTCCTCGGCGACGCGGACCTGATGCGGCGGCACCGGTTGGAGCTGCCCTTCGGGTTCGACCCCCGGCGGGCCGGGGAGCGACCCACGACGGGTTGATAGCGTGCGCGGACGCAGGGTAGGTCGCTGACCAGGTCGCAGGACCCGTCGAGAGGTGTGCACGTGAGCAAGGAGCTGTCCGGTCTCGAGACCGAGATCGAGAACACGCGCGACCGGCTGGCGGCCAACATCGACCAGCTGCTCTACCGGGCCCACCCGAAGACGATCGCGCAGCGCGAGGTCGCGAGCGTGAAGGGCTTCTTCGTCGACGCCCGGACCGGGGAGCCCCGCACCGACAACATCCTCAAGGTCGTCGGCGGCGTCGCGGGTGTGGTGGGCTTCTTCGTGCTGGTCCGTCACATCACCCGTTGAGTCGCTCCGCGGCCATGGACAAGACCCCGATCGAGATGCTGCACGACCGGGTCCTGGTCGAGCTCGACAAGGACGCCGGCGAGCGGACGTCGTCCGGCGGCATCGTCATCCCCGCCACCGCGGCGATGGGCAGCGCCCGGCGTCTCGCCTGGTCGCGCGTCGTGGCCTGCGGTCCCCAGGCACGCTCCGTCGAGACCGGCGACCGCGTCCTCTACGACCCGGTCGACAAGGCCGAGGTCGAGATCCACGGCGAGACGTACGTCGTCATGCGGGAGCGCGACGTCCACGGCGTCGCGGCCGACCGGCTCGGCGACTCCGCCACCGGTCTGTACCTGTGAACGCTTGACAGGAATCGGCCGCCGGGTCGAGTGTGCCCAGCACACACTCTCCCCCCGGAGGTCGCCATGCGCGCCGTTCCCCGTCTCGCCGGACTGACGTCGATCGGCGCGCTGCTCGCCGCGCTGCTGGCCGGCGTACCCGCGGCCTCGACCGCCGAGGAGGGCGTCGGCGAGGACCGCTCGGCCCGCAGCAGCGGCAGCGACCGCCTCGAGGTGTACGTCGGCCAGGTCCGCCGTGACCAGCTGTCCGCCCTGGTCGCCACCGGCGTCGACCGCCACGAGCTCGAGCTGTCACCCGTGCGCAGCTCGCAGCAGGAGGGTGAGGACGCCCCCGTCGGCGTCGAGCTGGTCCTGTCCGGCGCGCAGGCCTCGCGCCTGGCCGCGGACGGCATCGACCTGGAGCCCAAGACCACCGGCGGGATGACCGCCTCGGAGCGGGCCGACGCCGAGCGGGCGGACGGCTACGAGGTGTGGCAGAGGTACTCCGGCAAGGGCGGCCTGCGCGCCGAGGTGCGGGCCCTGGCCGCACGCTTCCCCGGCTACACCAAGCCCGTCACCATCGGCCGCACGCTCCGCGGCAAGCCGATCGACGCGGTCAAGGTGACCGCGGGGGCCGACAAGGTCGCCGACGGCAGCCGGCCCGCGGTCCTCTACTTCTCCGCCCAGCACGCCCGGGAGTGGATCACCCCCGAGATGACGACCCGCCTGCTGAAGCACGTGCTGCAGCAGGCGCGCTCGAAGCCCGCGATGCGGAAGATGCTGGCCACCAACGAGCTGTGGTTCCTGCCGGTCGCCAACCCCGACGGCTACGACTTCACCTTCACCGAGGGCAACCGCCTGTGGCGCAAGAACCTCCGTGACAACGACGGCGACGGCGAGATCGCCCCGGGCGACGGCGTCGACCTGAACCGCAACTGGCCCGCCAAGTGGGGCTACGACAACGAGGGCTCGTCGCCGAACCCCGCCAGCGAGACCTACCGCGGCGCGAGCCCGACCTCCGAGCCGGAGACCAGGGCCCTCGACCGCTTCGCCGGCCGGATCGACTTCGAGTTCGTCATCAACTACCACTCCGCGGCCGAGCTCCTGCTGTACGGCACGGGCTGGCAGGTCGCCACGCCGAGCCCCGACGACGTGATCTACGAGGCGCTCGCCGGGGACGACGAGCGCCCCGCGGTCCCGGGCTACGACCCGGACCTGTCCGCCGAGCTGTACACCACCAACGGTGACACCGACTCCGGCATCACCGAGCGGCACGGCGCCCTCGGCTTCACCCCGGAGATGTCCACCTGCGAGGTGGCGTCCGAGTCGGACCCGGACGACGAGTTCGAGGCCGAGGACTGCAACAGCGGCTTCGAGTTCCCCGACAGCGAGGAGCTCGTCGAGGCGGAGTTCCGCAAGAACATCCCCTTCGCGATGTCGGTCGCCCGCTCGGCCGCCGACCCGGACGACCCGAGGACGGTCACGGGCCGCAGCGCCGCGGACTTCGTCACCGACCCCTTCGAGACCTCCCTCGGCGGACGCCAGCCGGTCGCCGTCACCGCGAAGCAGGCCCTGCGGGACCACCGCATGCGCTTCCGCATCGGCTCCGGTCCCGTGCGGACCGTGCCCGCCCGTGAGTGGGACGGCGGGGAGCGGTACGGCACCGACAACCGGCTCTACTACGCCGAGTACCGCGGCACCGTCACCGGCGCCCGCCCGGGCGACCGGGTGACCGTCTGGTTCGCCGGCGACAAGGGGCGCGGGAGCAACGCCCGCACCGTGACCAGCGAGCGCTTCACGTACACGGTGAGGTCCAGCACGGGTTCCGACGTGCTCGTGATCGCCGACGAGGACTACACCGGCGTCAACCCGACGTACCCCGAGGGCACCGACGCCCCAAAGTACGACGAGGCGCACGTCGCCGCGATCGAGGACGCCGGCTACTCCGCCGACGTCTGGGACGTCGACGCCCAGGGGGTGCCGCACCACCTCGGCGCGCTGTCGCACTACGACGCCGTGCTCTGGTACCTCGGGGACAACCGGCTGACTCAGGACCCGGAGGACGAGGAGACGGACACGCCCTTCGGCCCGCTCGAGGACATCTCGGTCGCCGAGAAGGAGCAGTACCTGACGATCGCCGTCCGGGACTACCTCAACGAGGGCGGCAAGCTGGTCCACGCCGGTGAGACCGCCCAGTTCGAGGGGCTCGTCGGGATCTCCGACTCCGTCGGCGGCCTGTACTACGGGCTCAACGGCGACCCGGGCGCCGAGTGCACCGTCGGCGGCGAGCCCGGCACCTCGGCGGGCTTCTTCGAGGACTGCCTGATCCTCGCCGACGACTTCCGCCAGTACTACCTGGGAGCGTTCCAGCGGACCTCGACCAGCGGTCCCACCGGCTTCGAGGGCACGGGGGCGCCGTTCCTCGGCACCTCCACCACCCTGGGCGGCCCGGTCGTCGAGGGTGACAACCCGCTGGACGAGGCCGGGGTGTTCCTCCCGACCAGCCAGGTCCTGCCGCCCGCGCAGTTCCCGCAGTTCCGCAGCCGTGGCGTGGGTCTCTACGAGGTCGAGAACGGCCCGTACGCCCCGGCCGAGGGCGACCGGTACGCCGGGGTGCTGCACGCCGACGACGCCTACTCCCGGCTGACCCGCACCGTCGACGTCCCGACCAGCGTCTCGACGGCGACGTTGGAGTTCCAGGGCTCCTGGAACGTCGAGCCCGAGTACGACCACCTGATCGTCGAGGCCCGGACCGCGGGCGGCGACGACTGGACGACGCTGCCCGAGGCCGGCGGAGCGACGTCCACGGCCTCACCGGCGGAGTGCGAGGCCGGGGGCTTCCTGTTCGACTCCCACCCGTTCCTCACCACCTACCTCGGAGAGGACTGCAGCAACCCGGAGGGTCGGTGGAACGCCCTGACGGGTGACAGCGAGGGCTACCAGGACCTCACCTACGACCTGTCGGCGTACGCCGGGTCCACGGTGGAGCTGTCGATCACCTACGTCTCCGACCCGGCGTCGGGCGGTGTGGGCGCGTTCGTCGACGACACCCGCGTGGTGATCGACGGTGTCGAGGACGCCGACGGCTTCGAGGGCGCCACCAGCGACTGGGCCCCGGGCACCCCGCCCGCCTCCAGCCCGCCGCAGCTGACCCAGTGGGAGATCGGCGGCAACCTGGTGGAGAACATCGGCGCCACGGCCACGGAGGACACGATCCTCCTCGGCTTCGGCCTGGAGCAGGTCGAGCGGTCCCCGCAGCGGGCCCTGCTCGTCCAGCGGTCCCTGGACTCGCTCCTCCGCTGACCCGCACCACCCCACCTCGACCCCCGGGCCCCACCCGGGGGTCGAGGTGTCTCCGCAGGTCGACCAGCAGTACGGAGGTCGAGGTGTGAGGGCCGCTAGGCCCGGGTCCGGCGTTCCGGAGGTCGAGGTGTGAGGGCCGCCTGGCCCGGGCTCGGCGTTCCGGAGGTCGAGGTGTGAGGGCCGCTAGGCCCGAGCCACGAGACCCGGTGAGGGGTCTGTGGTCCGGTTGCGGGGTCTCGTGGCTCCTCGCCGGGGCTCGGAGCGCCTCGACCTCCGGGGACGTGCGGAGGTCGAGGTGTGAGGGCTGCCTGGCCCGGGTCCGGCGTTCCGGAGGTCGAGGTGTGAGGGCCGCTAGGCCCGAGCCACGAGACCCGGTGAGGGGTCTGTGGTCCGGTCGCGGGGTCTCGTGGCTCCTCGCCAGGGCTCGGAGCGCCTCGACCTCCGGGGCGCTCGAGGCCCGGTGAGGACTCCTACCCACCCGGGGTGGAGCGGTCCCTCACGGCCTTGCGACGGCTGAGCGCCGAGATCGCAGCCCAGTCGCCTCGAATGAGTGCTTCCCGCTTGGCTCGCCCCCACCCCTGAACCCGCTTCTCGAAGGCGAACGCGTCGTCGATGCGGTCGAAGTGCTGCGACCAGACGAGGACGACCGGCCGCCGCGACTGCGTGTAGTTCGCTCCGAGACCGACGCCTGTGTTGTGGTCGGCGATCCGTCGGTCCAGGTCCCAGGTGCTTCCGACGTAGTAGGAGCCGTCGCGGCAGCGGACGATGTAGGTGTAGGGCATGACGAGGATCGTCATCGGGAGACGTGGACCCAGCAACGCGTTCTCCACAGGCTCGGTGGTCCGGTCGCGGGGTCTCGTGGCTCCTCGCCAGGGCTCGGAGCACCTCGACCTCCGGCCACCGCGGTGGTCGAGGTGTGAGGGCCGCTAGGCCCGAGCCACGAGACCCGGTGAGTTGCCCGTGGTCCGGTCGCGGGGTCTCGTGGCTCCTCGCCAGGGCTCGGAGCACCTCGACCTCCGGGGTGGTCGGGCCGTGGAGCACCTGGACCTCCGGGGAGGTGGCGCTCGGAGCGGACCGGCGTCGGGGGTGCGGGCTAGCGTCGGGGCATGGCCACGACGATCAGCAGCGTGCTCGGGCGGGCCCGCGGGGAGCTGCGGCACCAGCCCACCGGGGTCCGGGTGCGGGCGGAGTGGGGCGGGGAGACCGTCCTGGACACCACCGGGGCGCACCTGCTCTGGGAACCGCGACGGCTGCTCTGCGTGTACGCCGTGCCGGAGGCCGACCTGCGCGGGGTGACGCTGGCGCCCGCGACCGGGGAGGCGCCGCTCGCACCCGAGGACGGCGTGCTGCTCCCGGACGTGCCGTTCGCCGCCCACACGACACCGGGGGAGTCCCTCGACCTCGTCCGGGGTGAGAGCCGGGCCACGCGCGCTGTGCTCCGGCCCGACGACCCCGACCTCGCCGGGCTCGTCGTCCTCGACGCCGAGGCGCTCGACGTGTGGTGGCACGAGGACGAGCGGATCATGGGCCACCCCCGCGACCCGTTCCACCGCGTCGACGCCCTGCCCAGCACCCGGCGGGTGACGGTACGGCGCGGCGGCGAGGTCCTCGCCCGCACCGACCGCGCCGTCGCGGTCAACGAGACCGGTTTCCCGATGCGCTGGTACGTCCCGCGCGAGGACGTCCTCACCGAGGTGACGCGCACGGCGACGAGCACGCTGTGCCCGTACAAGGGCGAGGCCTCGTACTGGAGCGCCGCGGGGGCCGACGACGTCGCCTGGTCCTACGAGGAGCCCCTGACCGAGGTGGTCCCGGCGCGCGGGCACCTGTGCTTCGACGACACCGCCTGTGAGATCGAGGTGGAGATCCCCGTCGGGGGCTGAGGGTCCATGCGGTAGCAATAAGGCATGGCTCATCAGGAGAGCACCACTCCGCCGCCCCACGTCCTCCTTCTCTTCGGCGCCACCGGCGACCTCGCCAAGCGCAAGCTCTTCCCGGGCCTGTACAAGCTCGCCGCGGCCGGCCGGCTGCCCGAGGAGTACGTCGTCATCGGCTCCGGACGCCACTCGCCCGGCACCGATGACGAGTTCCGCGACCAGGTCCGCGGCGGGCTCGAGGAGTCCGTGGACGACCTGGACGCCGGCGTCCTCGACGACCTGCTCGGCCGCGTCAGCTTCCAGACCTCGAACGCCGACGACGGGTCCGACCTCGCCGCCGCCGTGACGAGGGCCGAGGAGAAGTTCTCCGACGACGGCCACGGCGAGACCAAGCGACTGGTCTACCTCTCGGTCCCGCCCGCGGCGATGGAGGGCATGATCGCGATGCTCGGTCGTGAGGGCCTGACCGAGCGTGCCCGCCTCGTCGTCGAGAAGCCCTTCGGCCTCGACCTGGCGTCCTCCCGCGAGCTCGACAAGGCGCTGAAGGAGGTCGTCGACGAGGACCAGGTGTTCCGCATCGACCACTTCCTCGGCAAGGAGGCGGTGCAGAACATCCTCGCCCTCCGGTTCGCCAACGGGCTGTTCGAGCCGGCCTGGAACGCCCACAGCATCGAGTCGGTCCAGATCGACGTCCCCGAGACGCTCCAGATGGAGGGCCGCGGCAGCTTCTACGAGTCGACCGGCTGCCTGCGCGACATGATCTCCACCCACCTGAGCCAGCTGCTCGGGTTCGTCGCCCTCGAGGACCCGGGCGCCTTCGAGGAGACCAAGCTGCGCGACGCCAAGTCCGCGGTCTTCTCCCGGCTGCGCCCGCTCGACCCCGAGCGCGTCGTCTTCGGGCAGTACGACGGCTACCGCGACGAGGAGGACGTCGACGCCGACTCCGACGTCGAGACCTTCGTCGCGCTCGAGGCGTACATCGACTCGCACCGGTGGCGCGACGTCCCGTTCTACCTCCGCACGGGCAAGGCCCTGGCCGAAACCCGACGCACGATCACCCTGCGGTTCCGCACCCCGGAGTCGCACATCTTCGACGACGGTTCCGCGAACGGCGGCCCGGCGGCGGGCTGCAACGAGCTCGTGCTCGAGCTCACCGACGAGCCCGAGGTGAGCGTCGAGATCCGCGCCAAGCGCCCGGGCCCGGTCATGGAGCTCGCCGACGCGACCCTGCGGCTGGACTTCGCCGACGCGATGCCCGACGACAAGCCGCTGGAGGCCTACGAGCGCCTGCTGCTCGACGTCCTGCGAGGCGACCAGACCCTCTTCACGCGCTCCGACGAGGTCGACCGCCTGTGGCAGGTCTGCCAGCCGGTGCTGGAGAACCGTCCCGCGGTGCAGTCCTACGAGCCCGGCTCGTGGGGACCGCAGGCCGCCATCGACCTCCCGCGCGGCGGTTGGCACCTGCGGTGAGCCCTCGTACGACGGTCGGCAACGACCAGCCGTGGACGCCCATCAGCGGGCACGGCCTCATCGGCGACATGCGGTCCTGCGCACTGGTCGACACCGAGGGCACCGTCGCCTGGTTCTGCGCGCCCCGCTTCGACTCGCCCAGCGTCTTCGGCTCGATCCTCGACCCCGAGAAGGGCGGGTCGTGGCGGCTGGCCCCGGCGGAGGGGACCCCGACGACGCAGCAGTACTACTTCCCCGACTCCAACATCCTCGTCACCCGCTTCCTCACCGAGCAGGGCGTCGCCGAGGTGCACGACTTCATGCCGGTGCTGGCCTCGCACGACCCCGACCACCGTCAGCGCCTCGTACGGCGGGTGGTGGCGGTGCGCGGTTCCGTCACGCTCCGGATGACGATGGCCGCCCGGCCGGACTACGCACGCTCCGAGGCGCGCCCCGAGCAGCACGACAACGGCGTCAGGATCGTCGACGGCGAGGTCGCGCTCGGGCTGAGCGCCTCGGTCGACCTGACGATCGACGGCGCGGACGTCACGGCGGACCTCAGCCTGGCCACGGGGGAGCAGGCGCTGTTCGTGCTCGAGGTGCTCGCCCCCGACGAGGAGATGCGCGGCACCGACGACGAGGACGTGGCGGACCTCTTCGACACCACCGCGGCGTTCTGGCGCGGCTGGCTGTCGCAGTCGACGTACACCGGCCGGTGGCGGGAGATGGTCGACCGCTCCGCGCTGACCCTCAAGCTCCTCACCCACGAGCCCACGGGCGCGATCATCGCCGCCCCGACGTGCAGCCTGCCCGAGGAGATCGGCGGGGAGCGCAACTGGGACTACCGCTACGTGTGGATGCGCGACGCGGCCTTCAGCCTGTACGCACTGCTGCGGCTGGGTTTCACCGACGAGGCGGGCGCCTTCGTCGAGTGGCTCTCGCAGCGCCTCGGCGACCGGGACGGTGAGACGGCCGAGCTGGGCCCGCTGCGGGTGCTCTACACGATCGACGGCGAGGTGCCGGAGGCCGAGCACGAGCTCGACCACCTCTCGGGCTACCGCGACTCCCGACCGGTGCGCGTCGGCAACGCGGCGGTCGAGCAGCTGCAGCTCGACATCTACGGCGAGCTCATCGACTCGATCTACCTGTTCAACAAGTACGGCCCCGGCATCAGTCACGACGCCTGGTCGGACCTGCTCGTCATCGTGGGCTGGCTGATGGAGCACTGGGACGACGTCGACGCCGGCATGTGGGAGATCCGCGACGAGCCGAAGGCGCACACCACGTCGCGGCTGATGGCCTGGGTGGCCATCGAGCGGATGATCCGCATCGCGCGCCAGCGCGGCCTGCCCGGCGACGTCCCCGCCTGGTCGCAGGTCCGCGACGAGATCTACGACCGCATCCAGACGGAGAGCTGGGACGCCGAGGTCGGCGCCTACATGCAGTACGAGGGGTCGGACGTCCTCGACGCCGGCGTCCTGCTGATGCCGATGGTCAAGTTCTGTGCCCCCAGCGACCCCCGGTTCGTCTCGACCCTCCGGGTGATCGAGGAGCGACTGGTCTCCGACAGCCTCGTCTTCCGCTACGACCTGGAGCAGGCCAGCGACGGACTGTCGGGGGAGGAGGGCACCTTCTCCCTCTGCTCCTTCTGGTACGTCGAGGCGCTCACCCGGGTCGGTCGGCTGCCGGAGGCGCGGCTCGCGCTGGAGAAGATGTTCACCTACGCCAACCACCTCGGCCTGTACGCCGAGCAGGTCGGTCTCACCGGCGAGCAGCTGGGCAACTTCCCGCAGGCGTTCACCCACCTGTCGCTGATCAGTGCCGCGATCAACCTGGACCGGTCCCTGGGCTGAGGCGACCGCGACGCGATTACGGGCGTGGGCGGGGCGGCTGTTAGAGTTCACGTCGGCTCGACGAGCCGTGCGCCACTAGCTCAATTGGTAGAGCAGCTGACTCTTAATCAGCGGGTTGTAGGTTCAAGTCCTACGTGGCGTACCGAAGCCGAGGCGGCCTTCGACCACAGCGATGGTGGTCGGGGGCCGTTTCCACGTCGTCGGCCCTGACGAATGACCACGTCGCCCCCCACTCGGCCGAGGCCGAGCGGGGACGCTGCCGAGCAGACCCCGCGTACCCGCGGGTCCACGACGTCGACGTCCGTCCGCCCGCCTCCCCCCGGAGTGCGGGCGGCCGAAGGTCAGCGCCGAGTCACACCACGTCTTCGACACCGACCCCCCGGCACGGATGGGTCGTGGCCCCGTGCCCGTCAGGAAGCTGCCGGGCGCGTCCACCATGCCGTCCGTGTGACTCCCCCGGGCCGAGGTGCGGCCGACCGACGGGCTGTGCCCTCCCCCGGTGCGTGACCTGGGCGCAGCCCGTCGGCCGGGCTTCGCGGGCGAGGTCTGGGCCCACACAACGGTTCGACCATAGGAGAACCGCTTCCACATGCGACGTGCTGGAGTGTGGATCTCCCCGGAGCACTCGGCGGACCGACCCGAGGGCGCGTCCGGTCGAGGGCCCCACGCCCTACGCGGCGTACCAGTTCCTCACGAGGCGGGTCCACCGCCGGTCCCGGACCGCGGGTCCGACCTCGTCGTCAGAGGCCGTCTCCAGCGACTCGGCCACGTGGTCCTCGGCGCGGGAGTGGGCGACCGCTGCCGCCTCGTCCAGCTCCCGGGCGATGCCCACCGTCCGCCACCCGCAGGTGCAGCGCGTCGAGACCTTGCGCAGCTCGCCGCTGCGCACCGGCGTGAGCGTCTCCACCTGGTGCGCCCCGTGGCCGATGGTCCGCGTGTCCACGCTGGTCGTCGTCATGCTCGTCCCCCCGGGTCGTCGCCACCCCTGTGCGGCGTGCGCCCACCGTAGGACCGCTCGGGGCGGTGCAGCGGGTTCTGGAGGGTGACCTGCACGGACCTTGTGCGCGGCTTGCGGGAGGGCCTCAGGCGGCCTCAGCGGGCCTCCAGCACCGCCATGGCCGCGTCGTGGCCCCCGAGGCCCGAGACCGCGCCGCCGCGCCGCGCCCCGGACCCGCAGAGCAGGACGGCCTCGGCGTCGGTCTGGACGCCCCACCGCTGGGCCGGGGTGTCGAGCGCCGCGCGGGAGGACGCCCAGGGCCAGTCCAGCTCGCCGTGGAAGATGTGGCCGCCGGGGAGCGCGAGCTCGCGCTCGAGGTCGACCGGGGTGTGGACCTCGACGCAGGGCCGGCCGTCGGCGTCCCGGGCCAGGCAGTCCTCCAGCGGCTCGGCGAGGTGGCGCTGCAGTCCGGCGAGCGCCCGGCGGGCGGCCTCGTCCCGCACGGCGTCCCCGTCGGGCCCCTCGAAGAGCGTCGACGGCGTGTGCAGCCCGAAGTAGGTCAGCGTGTGCTGCCCCTCCGGGGCGTCCGGACCCAGGATCGAGGGGTCGGTCAGCGAGTGGCAGTAGACCTCGCCCGGGATGCGCTCGGGCAGCCGGCCCGCGGCCGCGTCGGCGTACGCCGCCTCGAGGGCGTCGAACCCCTCGTCGAGGTGCAGGGTGCCGGCGAAGGCGACGGCCGGGTCGACGCCGGACGCGAGCCGGGGGAGCCGGTCGAGCAGCAGGTTGATCTTCAGCTGTGCGCCGACGGGCTTGGTGGCGGCGTCCTGCTCGCCGCCGCGGAGGATCCGCAGCACCCAGGGCGCGACGTTCGCGAGCACGTGCCGAGCGGTGACGGTGTGTCGCCCTGACGCGTCGTCCCAGGTCACCTCGGCGCCGCCGCTCCCGCCACCGGTGCCGTCGCCGGCGTCGGTGTCGATCCGCGACACCCCCGCTCCCGTGAGGACCGTCGCGCCGAGCTCCTCGGCCCGGGCGCGCAAGGCGTCGGTCACCGCGCCCATCCCGCCGACGGGCACCCGCCACTCGCCCGTGCCGTTGCCGACCACGTGGTAGAGGAAGCAGCGGTTCGCGACGAGCCCGGGGTCGTCCAGGGACACCGAGGTGCCGATGAGGCCGTCGGTGGCGACCGTGCCCCGCAGCAGGTCGTCGTGGAGCCGGTCGCGGACCGTGAGGCCGAGCGGGGTCGTGACCAGCTCTCGCCAGACGCGCTCGTCCACGGCGGCGCGGACCTCGGACTCGCGGGGGAGCGGCTGCATCAGCGTGGGCGCCACCGCCGCGGCGAGGGCCTCGGAGTCGGCGGCGAACGCCTGCCACTGGTCGTACGCCGTCTCCGAGCCGGTGACCTCGGCGAACGAGCGACGGGTCGCCTCGCCCTCGGGCCGCTCCACGAGCAGCCCCGTCGGACGACCGTCGCGCACCAGCGGCGTGTACGACGCCGTCCGCCGCGACTCCAGCCGCAGGTCGAGGCCCAGGTCGGCGACCATCGCGTCGGGCAGCACGCTCACCAGGTAGCTGTAGCGGGACAGCCGCGCGGCGTGTCCGCTGAACGCCTGTGCGGACACGGCGGCGCCGCCCGTGGCGGCGAGCCGCTCGAGGACGAGGACGGACAGTCCGGCGCGGGCCAGGTAGCAGGCGGCGACGAGGCCGTTGTGGCCTCCGCCGACGACGACGACGTCGTGGGGTGCGGGCATGGCCGCCAACCTAGGGCCTGGGACACGTGTGGCCCCGCCCGGACCGGGCGGGGCCACACGCAGGTGGGGTGAACGACGGGACTTGAACCCGCGACATCCGCGACCACAACGCGGCGCTCTACCAGCTGAGCTACGCCCACCATGGCGGCACGCGGACCAGCCGCGAACCGGGAGAGATCATAGCGGTCGGCTCAGGAGGGAGCCGAACCGGCAGCCTCCTCGCCGGGGGCCTCGCCCGGGGCGTCGGGCTCACCCAGCCCGGTGAGGGCCCCCGCGTGGCGCTCGGCGATCCGGCGGGCGGTCGCGCTGTCGGGTCCGGGGGCGTCAACGAAGACGGCCTCGCGGTAGTAGCGCAGCTCCTCGATGCTCTCGCGGATGTCGGCCAGCGCCCGGTGGTTGCCGCGCTTGGCGGGCGCCTGGAAGTAGGCGCGGGGGAACCAGCGGCGGGCGAGCTCCTTGATCGAGGAGACGTCGACGATCCGGTAGTGCAGGGCCTTCTCGAGCTCGAGCATGTCGCGGGCGATGAAGGCGCGGTCGGTGCCGACGGAGTTGCCGGCGAGTGGCGGGCGTGAGCCCTCGGGGCAGTGCTCCCGCACGTAGGCGAGCACCTGCGCCTCGGCGTCGGCGAGCGTCGTCCCGGCCTCCAGCTCCTCCAGCAGGCCGGAGCTGCGGTGCATCTCGGTGACGTACTCGCCCATCTGCTCCAGCGCCTCCGCCGGGGGTCGGACGATGACGTCGACGCCCTCGCCGAGGACGTTGAGGTCGTAGTCGGTGACCAGGGCGGCGACCTCGACCAGCGCGTCGGCCTCCAGGTCGAGGCCGGTCATCTCGCAGTCGATCCACACCAGTCGCTCGTTCACGAGCGTTCACCCTACGCACCGGCCCGGTCCGGGGGTCCTCAGGACGGGCTCAGGATCCGTGACTACCGTTCTCAGCATGGCGAACCGACCGAGCGGGAAGACGACACCGAAGGGCTCCGGAGCCTCCACGAAGGGGGGCTCGGCCGCCCGCGCTGCCGCCGTGCGTGAGGAGCAGCAACGCCGCGAGAAGCGCCGCGTGCTGGTGATGGCCGGCTCGGTCGCGGCCGTCGTCCTCGCCCTGATCGTCGGCGCCGTGCTGGTGGTCTCGAACTCCGGCGTCGACGCCGACGAGGTGCAGGCCGGTTCCAGCGACTACGGCCTCACCATCGGTCCCGAGGACGCCCCCACCGAGATCGTCGTCTTCGAGGACTTCCTCTGCCCCGCCTGCGGTGCCTTCGAGTCGGAGACCAACACCGAGCTCGCGCAGGCCGCGGCGGACGGCGACGTCCGGGTGGAGTACCGCCCGTTCGTCCTGCTCGACGGCTTCGAGGACTACTCCTCCCGCGCGGTCAACGCCTTCGCCGTCGTCCTGGAGGAGTCGGGGCCCGAGGTCGCCAAGGCCTTCCACGACGAGCTGTACGCCGACCAGCCGTCGGAGTCCGACACCTCGTTCCCCGACGCGGACTGGCTGGTCGAGAAGGCCGTCGCCGCCGGCGCCGAGGAGGACGCCGTCCGCCCGGGCATCGAGGACATGGCGCAGCAGGACTTCGTCGAGCAGGCCACCTCCGAGGCGCAGTCCGCCGGGGTGTCGAGCACCCCGACGGTCATCGTGGACGGCGAGGTCGTCGGTGGCCAGACCATGGACGAGGTCGCCCAGAACACCCTCGACCAGATCGGCTGAGCCCCGCTCCGGACCCACCTCGGGGTCGGGCGGTCGTCGGATCCGGGAATGCACAGCCCCCGGCGTGGTTGGCTGCTGACATGAGCGACGCCACCACCTCCGAGCCCCGCGCGACGATCGGCCTCACCGGCCTGGCCACCATGGGGCGCAACCTCGCCCGCAACATCGCGCGCAACGGGTTCACGGTCGCGGTCCACAACCGCACCGGGGCCAAGACCACCGCCCTGATCGACGAGTTCGGCGACGAGGGCGACTTCGTGGCCTCCGAGAGCCTCGAGGACTTCGTCGCGTCGATCCAGCGGCCCCGGGCGATCATCATCATGGTCAAGGCCGGCCAGGCCACGGACGCCGTCATCGACGACCTGCTGCCGCTGCTGGACGCCGACGACATCGTCATCGACGGCGGCAACGCCCACTACGAGGACACCCGGCGCCGGGAGAAGGCGCTGGCCGAGAAGGACGTCCACTTCGTCGGCATGGGCGTCTCCGGCGGCGAGGTCGGGGCCCTCGAGGGCCCCTCGATCATGGTCGGCGGCTCGGAGCACGCGTACGGGACGCTGGGCCCGGTGGTGGAGAAGATCGCCGCCCAGGTGGACGGCACGCCCTGCGCGACCCACGTCGGCGCCGACGGCGCGGGGCACTTCGTGAAGATGGTGCACAACGGCATCGAGTACGCCGACATGCAGCTCATCGCGGAGTCGTACGACCTGCTGCGCAACGTCCTCGGCATGGAGCCCGCCGAGATCGCGCGGGTCTTCCAGGACTGGAACGAGGGCGACCTGGAGTCGTTCCTCATCGAGATGACCGCCGACGTCCTGGCGCACACGGACGCCGACACCGGCAAGCCGTTCGTCGACGTGGTCGCCGACGAGGCCGAGCAGAAGGGCACCGGACGCTGGACCGTCCAGACGGGCCTCGAGCTCGGCGTCCCCATCACCGGCATCGCCGAGGCGACCTTCGCCCGCAGCCTGTCCGGTCACGTCGACCAGCGCGCCGCTGCGCGCTCGATGTTCGCCGAGGACCCCGAGCGGACCCCCGACGACGCGATCGACGACCGCGAGCGGTTCGTCGAGGAGGTCCGGCTGGCGCTGTACGCCTCGAAGATCGTTGCCTACGCGCAGGGCTTCGACATGATCCGCGCGGGTGCGGAGCAGTTCGACTGGGACATCGACCTCGGCTCCATGGCCACGATCTGGCGCGGCGGCTGCATCATCCGCGCCCGCTTCCTCGACCGCATCAAGGAGGCCTTCGCCGACGAGCCCGACCTGACCACCCTGATGACGAACGGGTTCTTCGCCGACGCCCTGCACTCCGGCGTCGACGCGTGGCGCCACGTGGTCGCCACGGCCGCGCGGACCGGCGTACCGGTGCCGGCGTTCGGGTCCTCGCTGTCCTACTTCGACGGCCTGCGGCGCGACCGCCTCCCGGCGTCCCTGATCCAGGGGCTGCGCGACAACTTCGGCGCGCACACCTACCGTCGGGTCGACCGCGAGGGCACCTTCCACACGCTGTGGGCCCAGGACCGCTCGGAGCAGGAGCAGGAGTGAGGCTCGTTCCGCCCTCGGCGTCATGCTCCGTCTGTCATCGTGAAGTCATGACCGCCGTGAGCAGGGCTCGTTCGTGAAGGCAGCGAAGGAGTACACGTTCAAGATCCTGGGTTGGCTGCTGCTCGTGGTCGGGATCCTCGCGATCCCGTTGCCGGGCCCGGGTGCCCTCATCATCCTGCTCGCCGTCCTGGTGCTCGCCCAGCAGTACGAGTGGGCGGAGCGACGCCTCGAGTCCGTCAAGCGGTGGGCCTTCAAGAGCGCCGCCGACGGGGTCCAGACGTGGCCGCGCATCATCGCCTCCGCCTTCGGCGTGATCTGGCTGATCGGGTTCGGCGTCCTCTGGGTCGTGTCGCCCCCGGAGCCGTCCTGGTGGCCGTCGCAGCTGCCGGCGTGGACCTGGCTGCCCGGCGGTGCCGTGGCTGGCGGGACGCTGATCTTCTCCGGCGTGGTCGCGCTCGGCATCCTGGTCTACTCGTTCGTCAACTTCCGCAACGCGGACGACCCCGAGGACGAGGCCGAGGCCAAGGTCGCCTCCGAGAAGACGCCTCCCGCCTGACGGTTCCGCCCGCGCCCGGTTGCCGATACGATCGCCGATCAAGTCATCAACTTCCGTCGGCGACGGCGGACTCGACGGCCACCTCCAGCACCAGGGGGGTCGGTGGCCTGAGGCCTGGGGGGGCAGAGTGGCAAGGGCACTGAGTCATGCCCGCGGGACGACCGCGGACGTGGTGGAGAGAACCGTGGAGGCGCTCGGCGCTGCGCTCGGGGGGGCCGAGGTACGCCTCGAGGACCCCGACGGCAGCGGGGGGACGGCCGACACCGGGGGACCCCACGACGTACGACTGACGGTCGACCGTGCGCTCGGCGCGGCCGAGCAGGGCCTGGTCGACGCCGCGGCCGCGCTCGTGCGTGCGGCGCTGAAGGCGGACCGCGAGGCCGCCCTGGCCGACCACCTGGCCGACCTCGTGGACCGGACCCTCCTCGAGCTCGACGGCATGATCGGCGCGACCGTCGAGGAGCGCCTGGTCAAGGTCGCGCGTGACGTCGGCGAGGTGATGGACGTCAAGGGCTGGTCCGTCCGCATCCTCAGCGAGGCGGAGTGGAGCATCGTCGCGGACGAGAATCGCCGCGGTCGCGTGCCGGACTCGATCACCGCCTGGCGCCCCTTCGACCCCCGCACCCTGGAGCTCGAGGAGGGCTCGGTGGTGGTCCGTCCCGGCGACGGCACCCCCGTGGCCGACTCCCTGTCCCGCTGCGGCCTGACCACCCTGCTCGGCGCGACCGGCTACGACCCCGACGCCGTGTCCTGGACCGTGTGCATGGTCGGCGACGACGTCTCCGGTGACCTCGGCCCCGGCCGCACGGCGCTCGGCGCGCTCGTCCCCGCCGCCCTCGGCTTCCCGCTGCCCCCGCGCAGCGGCGGCCTGCTGCGCTCGGCCGGCTGACCGCTCAGCACGCTGGAACGCCGCGACACGCCGTACGCCCTGGCGTGTCGGTGGTGGCGCGCGCGCCCGGCGGTCGCCCGCGCCGGGCGGGCTACTCGATGAGACGGACGGGGTCGCCCTCGAGCGAGGCGTCCCAGGTGGTGAAGTCGGTGATGTTGCCGTTGAGCGCGATCCTGACCTGGAACCAGCACCCCGTGAGCTCGCTGTCCTTGCAGGTGTAGTCGTCGGGGATGGGGATCGACATACGCTGGACCTGACCGTTGTGGTCGGCGTTGCTGACGGAGACCTTGCACCCGACACCGGTGTCTGCGAAGGCCTCGTCGTTCAGTGCTTCCTGGCAGTCGTCGTACGGGGCCGGTGCCGTGGTCTCCCCGGCGCGGACCGGTGGCAGGACCTGGACGGTGCCGACGTCGTCGGCGCCGTCTGCCACGTCGTAGAACTCGAAGGAGATGCTCTGCCCCGCTGCGGCCGGCAGCACCCGGAGCAGGTTGAAGGTCGCCGTGCTGTTGGGCACGTTCTGCAGCATCGGCATGCGAGACCATCCGGAGACCGAGATGTCGGTCGCCGTCGAGATGGCCCGGATCCCGAACGCGTTCACGCCCTCGCCGGTGCCGTACGGAGTGCCGGTCGACGCGGCGTGGACCGCACTGTTGCCGTCGTACCGGTACGTCGTGGGTCGGTTGGCCTGGGAGCTGGCCGAGAACGCGCGGTAGGGGTAGTAGCCGACGTTGACGGTCGAGCCCCGGTACTCGTGGGGCATCACACCGCCGGGGAGGGCCACATTGGTCCGCACCTGCAGGTAGTAGTCACCCGCCCGAGTGGGCGTGAAGCTGCAGAGCTTGACCCACTGGTGGAACAGCTGGGCCGCCGGTTGGCGGTAGCCGCTGCTGGTGCTGGTCAGCTCGGCGAGGGTGGGCGGGTTGAGCTGACCGGCGAACTGGGCCGTGCAGCCGGTGAGAGCGGCTCCCTGGGTGGGGTCCTGCGCGTCGTTCGCCGCGCGGACGGCGAAGGAGGTGGTGGGTGCGTACTGCCGGGTCTCCGGTGCCGAGGTCCCGCGCAGGGGGACGGAGTCACCGGTGCAGAAGCGGCGAGAGTAGGTGCGGTAGGAGCTCTGCACCTGGTCGACGCGCGTGTAGCGGAAGTAGGAGTCGTACGACTCGGTCGAGTACGGGTTGCGATTGTTCAGGTAGTTGCCGCCGTCGGAGTTGGGCATGCTGGTGCACGAGGCCCCCGTGTTGAAGAAGGCGGGGTCGTACAGCTGGAGGGTGATCGCGGTGCCGACAGCCGACTGCGGCACCTTGATCGAGTAGAAGTAGCCGTCGGGGTAGGTGGCCTCGGCGTTGATCGAGGACGCGCATCCGTAGGGCAGGGGCCCCGCACCGTCCCGGGACCTCAGCGTGCACGATGCCGTGCTGTAGCGGTCCCCGTTCTGCTTGTCGGTCTGCGGACCCTCGATCGCCGCCCAGAAGTTCGGTTCCGCGCTGCAGATGCTGCGGTAGGCCACGGGGATCGTGGAGTCGCGGGGCCCACTGGAGGACGGACCCGCGGCGCTGGCGGTGCCGCCGGGGGGTTCGTTGCCGAAGACGTTGCACGGGCTGCCCATGGGAGCAGGGCTGGTGTAGTCCGCGGTCGCGCGTCGACTGATCGTCGCCGTCTCCACGCCGACGGCCGAGCCGAACTGGTTGGCGACGTTCGTCGAGATGGAGACCGCGAGCTGGCTGCGACGGTCCCCGAAGGTGACGTCCACCTGGGCGTTGACGCCGTGCTCGAACCCGTTCAGCTTCGCGCTCGTCCTCGCGGTCTGCACGGCCCGCGGCAGGTTGTCGGGCAGGAAGACCACCCCGGCGAGGGCGGCCGAGTCCGCCGCGGTCTGTACTCTCTCCGCCGCCACCCACCACCGGGCGACGTCGACGCCGATGGCGGCCACAGCGAGCATGACCGTCGCGAAGAGGACCGCGACGACCACCGCGACGTACCCGTCCTCGCCGCGCCGGTGCCGACGGGTCCACATCACCCGCGACACGTCTCGATCGCCAGGGGCTCGAAGGACATCACGGCGTGGTCGTCGACCTGGAGACTGTCCGGGAACCCGGGCCACAGGTCGAAGCCGACGACCCACGGGTGCTGGGTGATCAGGCGGACGCCCACCCGCTTCCCAGCGGTGAGACAGGGATCGGCTGCGACCTCCGACCACCTGCCGGGCCCGCGGTACAGGAAGGTGTTGGCACTGGTCGACCAGATGAACCTGACGCAACGGGTCGCGCAGGTGGCGTCGTCCATCGTGGTCGCCGTCCCCGGGAGACCGTCGAGGTTGGCGTCGTACACCCAGATCTCGTCGATCTGCTCCGAGGGGATGGCGCTCCCGTTGGTACGCATCGCGCTTGCTGCCGCCTGGACGAACCCGGGGACGCTCCCCGCGACGCACACCGTGGCCGCGTCCTCGCCGGTGCAGGGCTGCACCTCGGCGGCCGGCTGGGCCGAAGCGATCCGTGCCCCCACCCGGGTGGCTGAGGCGACGGCCACGTTGTCCTTCATCAGGAACGCCATCTCGATGATGCCGAAGACCATGAGCAGCAGCACCGGCGTGACGAGGGCGGCCTCGACCGCCGCCGCACCCCGCTCGCCGCGGAGCCTGCGCCCACGCCTCATCGCACGCCCTCTGCTCGACCCCTGACCTGGAAGAACGGTAGGTGTGCGACACCCCCGCCCGGGGGTGAATGGGGAATCTGGGGACACGGCAGAGTGGGATCACGCCCGCTTCGGGGCACGGGGTCCTCGCGGGCCACGCCCGGAGGACACGAACGGAGGAGCAGACGATGACCGGAGTCGTACGACGGGGACTGCTGGCCGGCGCGGCCGGGACCACGGCCCTGAACGCGGTGACCTACCTCGACATGGCGCTGCGGGGCCGTCCGGCCAGTGACCTGCCGGAGCAGACGGTCGAGGGCCTGATCGAGGCGGCCGGAGGGTCGATCGACGGCTCCGGGGCGGCGTACGACGCCCGCCGGACGGCGTGGGGCGCTGTCGGCGGCATCGGGGCGGGCCTGGCGACCGGGCTGGTGACCAGCGCGGCCAGGCGGGCCGGGGTGCGGCTGCCGTTCTGGGCCGCCGCCGTGGGCACCGGCGCGGTCGCGATGGCGGCCTCCGACCTCCCGGCGGCGTACGTCGGCGCCACCGACCCGCGCGAGTGGACGGCGGGCGACTGGGTCGCGGACGCCGTGCCGCACCTCGTCATGGGTGCGGTCACCGTCGCGGCGGTCCGGGCGCAGGACCCCGACCCGGTCCCCGAGGTGCACGTGGTCGACCTGACGAAGCCGGGCCGGGCGGGGGCCGGACTCGTGACGCGGTCCTTCGCCCTCGGTGCCGCCGCCGGCGCCCGGACGGCGCTGGGCGTCGCGGGACCGGTGCTCACCAGCGGTCCCGGCAGGGTCGCGGGCACCGCGGCGACGCTCGCGGTCGTGGGGGAGATGGCCGCCGACAAGTCGCCGGTCGTCCCCAGCCGTCTCGACAACGGGGCGTTCTACGGCCGGGTCGCCGCCGGCGCCGCGGGCGCGCGCCTGCTCGCCCGCCGCGAGGACGCCCGCACGCTCGTCCCGGCCGTCGCCGGCGGGCTCGGTGCGGCCGCCGGCTCGTTCGCGGGGGCGGGGTGGCGGTCGCGTGCGGCCAACACCATGCCGAACTGGGCCGCGGGACTGGTCGAGGACGCCGTCGCCGTCGGTCTCACGACGCTCGCCTGCCGCCGTCGGGGTGGTCGCTGACACGGACGACGCCGACGGAGGCGATCACTGTCGCTGAGGGACAGTGATCGCCTCCGTTCAACCCGCGGCGGCGGATCAGGTCTGACGCGCCCCCGAGGGTGAGACGGAGTCGTCCGGGGTGCCGGGCGCCTGGGGTGCGTCCTCCGGGGTCTGGGGTGCGTCCTCCGGAGGCTGCGGAGCGTCCTCGGGCGCCTCGGGAGCGCCCTCCGGCGGCTCGGGAGCGCCCTCCGGCGGCTGGGGGGCCTCGCCCTCGGCGCCGGGTCCACCGGGTCCGTGGCCGTGCTCGCCCGGGCCGCCGGGGCCACCGGGACCACCGGGACCGCAGGGCGCGGCGCCGTCCTCACCGGGAGCGCCGGGCTCGGCGGGTGCGGACTCGGAGGACCTGTCACCGCGGTCCGCGTCGCCGTCGCCGGCCTGGTCGGCCAGCGCCGGGCCGCCGAGGCCGACGGCCAGACCGGCGAGCGCGCCGACGCCGATGCCGGCGGCGATGCCGCTCCTCCAGGTGCGCCCGGGCCGGGCGGGACGCCACGAGCGCCAGGAGCGACGGGAGGCGGGGGTCTCACCCGGGTCGGCGGCGAGCTGGGCCGTGTCGGCCTCCTCGCGCGGCAGGCGCTCGGTCGGGTGGTCGTCGGGTCGATCGTTCGTGCTCATCGGTGCTCCTCGGTTCGGTGACGGACTGGGGGATGGGAGGGGATCGGGGGGGACGGGCAGGTCAGCGGGCGGTGCTGCCGACGAGGTCGTCGGCCTCGCGCTGCGCGCGGAGGGGCACGGGGGCGACCTCCAGCAGGGCGCTGTCGCGGGCGACCCGGTCGGTCGGGCCGGGGCCCCAGGTCGCGGTTGCGGCGACGGCCACCCAGGCGACGACGAGGGTGCCGATCGCGGCCCCCGCGCCGGCCAGGACTCCGCCGCCGCGCCGCAGGGCGGCGGCGAAGGACAGGACGACGACGGCGGCGACGACGAGGTCGACGAGGGTGAGGTCAGCGGGCAGCTCCATGACCACGACGGTGGTCGTCGTACCTGAAGGCGACCTCAAGACCGGCCCGCGGAGGGCGGACCTTCAGGTGCTCTTCAGCCGCGCGTCGGCACACTGGGGCCATGCCTCGCACCGTCGGTCCGCGCCTGCTCCTCGTCGAGGACGACGCCGCGATCCGTGAGTCCCTGGGGGCCGCGCTCACGTCCGCCGGCTTCGAGGTGCGCGCGCTGCCGGACGGGGAGCGGCTGGAGTCCGAGCTGGACACGTGGCGGCCCGCCCTCGTCGTCCTCGACTGGATGCTGCCGGGTCGGGACGGACCCGCGCTGGTCAAGGTCGTCCACGCCCGCTCGGCGGCGGGGGTCGTCATGCTGACGGCGCGCGAGGCCGTCAGCGACCGCCTGAAGGGCTTCGACGCCGGCGTCGACGACTACGTGGCCAAGCCCTTCGCGACCGAGGAGCTGGTGGCGCGCATCCGCGCCGTGCTGCGGCGGCTGGGGGCGGTGCCGAGCACCGTGACGGTGGGCGACCTGGTGGTCGACCCCGACGGCGGCCGCGCCGACCGCGACGGCCACCGGCTGCCCCTGACGGCGACCGAGTTCCGCCTGCTGTGCTTCCTCGCCGAGCACCGCGACCGGGTGCTGTCGCCGGCGCAGATCCTGACCCAGGTGTGGGGCTACGACGAGTACGCCGACAACCTCGTGCAGGTCCACGTCAGCGCGCTGCGTCGCAAGATCGAGGCCCACGGGCCGCGGCTGCTGCACACCGAGCGGGGCCTCGGCTACGTCCTGCGGGCCACCGGGTGAGGACCCGCGCCGCCCCGGGGGCGGGGCTGCGGACCCCGTCGCTGCGCCGACGGGTGGTGGCGGTCGTGCTCCTGGCCCTCGCCCTCCTCCTGGTGGTGCTGGTCGTGGCGACCGACCAGGCCCTGTCGGCACGCCTGGAGTCCCAGCTCCGCGAGCGCCTGTCGGACCGGGCCGGGTTCGCCGTCGTGCTGGCCGAGGACTACGACGGGGAGGAGCTCGCCCGTCGCCTGGAGGGCAACGGCATCTCCGTGCGGGTGACCGACGACGACGGGGAGACCTACACCGCCGGCCCCCGGGTGCCGGCCGGGCCGGGCCCGGGTGGCCTCGACGGGCCCCGAGGTCCGGGTGGTCCGCCCGCCGAGGACGTGGTGACCCGCGGTGACCTGCTCGAGGTCACGGCCGACCTGGACGACGAGGGGAGGGTCGTCCTCTCCGCCGACGCCTCCTCGGTGGACGCCACCGTCACCCAGGTCCGCCTCGTCCTGGTCGCCACGGCGCTGCTCGTGCTCCTCCTCGCCGGCCTCGCCGTGCCCGTCGTCGTCGCCCGGGCCCTCGCGCCGCTGGACCGCATCACCGAGGTCGCCCGCTCCATCACCCGCGGCGACCGGGGCCGACGCCTCGACCCGACGGTGCCGACCTCGGAGCTGGGCCGCACGGCGACGGCGTTCGACGAGATGCTCGACGAGGTGGTGGGGGCCGAGCAGCGGGCCCGTGCCTCCGAGCAGCGGCTGCGGACCTTCCTCTCCGACGCCGCGCACGACCTGCGGACCCCGATCACCGGCGTGCAGGCCGCCGCCGAGCACGTGCTCCGCGACGACCCGCCCCGCGACGAGCGGGAGCGGGTGCTGACCACCCTGATCCGCGAGTCGCGACGGGCCGGCCGGCTCGTCGACGACATGCTCCTCATCACCACCATCGACGCCGGCCTGCAGCTGCGGCGCGAGCCGGTCGACCTGCTGGCCCTGGCCCGCGACGTCGTGGCCGCCCGGGAGCTGTCCCACCCGGGGATCGACCTGCGCGCTGACGGTGACGCGGTGACGGTGCCCGGCGACCGCGACCGGCTGGCCCGCGCGCTCGGCAACCTCGTCGACAACGCCCTGGGCGTCGCCCGCGACGCCGTCGTCGTCACGGTCCGCTCCGGCGGTGGACGAGCCGGGTTCGAGGTGGACGACGACGGCCCCGGGGTCCCTCCCGCGGACCGGGACCGCGTCTTCGACCGCATGGTCCGCCTCGACGGGGCCCGCCGGAGCGGCGGCGCCGGCCTCGGGCTGCCCATCGCCCGCGGCATCGCCCGCGCCCACGGCGGCGACGTCACCTGCCACGACGTCCCCGCGGGACCCGGGGCGCGCTTCGCCCTCGTCCTGCCCTCCGCCTGACGCGGCGCGTCGGGAACGGGCTCAGCCCTCGCAGCAGGCCCGGTGCAGCCACTCCGGCTCGTGCCACCAGTACTCGCCCTCGGCGTGGTCACCGAGCCGCCAGTCCCGGGCCTCGGGGGCGGCGTCGGGACCGATCGCGGCCGGGACGTCGGCCGCACGGCCGCCCGGGGACCCGGCCCCGCCCGACCCGTCTTCGTACGCCGCGAGGAGCTCGTCGACGGTCCACGTCCGGCCGCCGACCATCACCCGCTCCACCGCGGCGGCGGCGTCGACGTCGGCCAGCGGGTCGCCGCGCACGAACGACAGGTCGGCCTGCGCGCCGGGCTCCACCACGCCGAGCTGGCCCTCCAGCCCGAGCCAGCGGGCGGGGTTCACGGTCGCCGTCCGCAGCACGTCGTACGGCGTCATGCCGCCGCCGACCATCGCGCGCAGGTTGGCGTGCAGCGAGACGGCGACGTTGTCCAGGGGCGCGTCGGTGCCGGCGATGACGAAGCCGCCGCCGTCGTGGATGCGGCGGACCATCTCGACGTTGCCGGCCAGCAGCGCCCGCGTGGTCTCCCCGGCCGGGCCGGCGGCGGTGGCGACCTCGTCGAGCAGCAGCTGGTACTCCCACGACGGGAACAGCGTCCGGGTGCGCCGGTCCTCCACCAGGGACGGGTCGTCGACGTGGACGACGGTCGAGTTGAACAGCGTCGGGGTGATCGACATCCCGGACGCGGTGAAGAGGGTGACCGCGTCGCCGTACGAGCGGCCGAGGCGGGTCACGGTGTGGGAGTAGCCGAGCCGGTTCGTGGCGCCGGTGTGCTCCTGGCCGTCCATCCCGATGCGCTCGGCCGGGTAGAGGTAGTGCGAGCTGAGGCGCAGCCCCAGCCGGTGCACCAGCCCGACCGCGCGGCGCTGCAGGACGACGGGCAAGCGGACGTAGGTCTTCACCAGGTCGTAGTCGAGCCCCGCGGCCCGCTCCACCTCGCGGCGCAGCTGCGTCGCCGACAGCGTGGGCCGCATGAAGTTGTAGTAGACCCGCGAGCCGTCGATCGCCTCGCCGGTGGCGAAGAACCGCGGCCCCACCAGCGTGCCCGCGCGCAGCGCCTCCCGGGTCTCGGCCATCTGGTACGCCGGGTCGCCGGGCGAGCGCGTCGAGGTGATGCCGTACGACAGCCACAGCCGGCCCTGCCGGGCTCCCCACGCGCGACCGCGCAGGTGCCAGTGGTTGTGGGCGTCGATCAGGCCGGGCATCGCGGTCAGCCCGGAGGCGTCGACGTCGGGCCGTCCCCGGTGGTCGCGCACCTGCTGCACCCGGCCGTCCCGGACCAGGACGTCGACGTCGCGGCGCAGGCTGCGGGCGGTGCCGTCCCACAGGGCGCCGGCGTGGACGACCTGGGCCCGCTCGGTGCGCGCGGGGGAGTAGGACAGGTCGAGGGGGATCGTCCGCGCCCGCCCCCGCAGCGGGTGGCGGCGCAGGCGGCCGTTGCTCAGCGTCAGCAGGGTGCGGTCGTCGAGCCAGACGGGGGCGTCGGTGACCTCGTCGGTGACCTCGCGGGGGGTCCCACGCGGCCGGAAGGTGCCCGGCTCGAGCGGGACGACGTACAACCGGCTCTCGACGACGAACGCCGCCCGCCGGCCGTCGGGGGACACGACCGGGCCGTCGTCCCCCCGCGTGGACAGCGAGCGGTCGGGCATCGGGGCGACGTACTCGAGGTCGCCGGAGGCCACGTCGACGTACAGCAGCTGGCTGGTGCCCTCCCGGAACCGCGCGGAGGAGGGCCGCACGGCGGCGAGCACGAGGGTGGACTCGTCCGGCGTCCAGCTCATCCGGCCGGGTTGGAACAGCGCGTCGTGGACCTGGCGCACCGAGGAGTCCTCCAGGTCGACGACGAAGCCGGCGCCGTCCTGGTCGTGGTAGGCGACGTACCGGCCGGTGGGGGAGACCCGCGGTGCCGTCTGGGCCCCCGGCAGGGCGGTCAGGCGGACGTCCCGCCCGGTCGCCAGGTCGTGGCGCCAGAGGTCGGCCTCGCCGGCGCGGTCGCTCGCGTAGACCAGCGACTCCCCGTCCGGGGTGAAGTCGGGGTCGGAGGAGAAGTAGCCGTCCGAGACCACCCGGCGGGGCCGGCCGCCGGTCGCGTCGGCGACCCACAGGGCGTTGAGCGCACGGAACGCGATCCGGCTCCCGTCGGGCGAGGCCACCGGGCTCGCGATGCCGAGGGCGCGGCGCCGTGAGCGGTCCGCGAGGTCCGGCGTCCGGGGCTCGGGGCGGCTCGAGGTCACGGCCACGGCGGCGGCGAACCCGAGGCGGGTGGCGTCCCCGGAGTCGACCGCGATCCGCGTGAGGCGGCCGTCGACCACGTGGACGACCTCGTCGTCCGACACCCAGGCCGGTGGGAGGCAGCAGACATCGGCGTCGTCCGGGGTCGCGACGTCCTCCCCGTCGACCACGAGCGTCGTGGTGGCGCCCGTCAGGCGGACGTGGGCCAGCCGGCCCTCCGGCGAGTACGACGGCCCGAAGACCGTGCTGCCGTCGTCGCGGGCGGCGACGACCGTCCGGCGGCCGCTGCCGTCGAGGGCGGCCTCGTCGATGCGGGCGCCGCCGGTGGTGGAGGTACCGACGCTGAAGGCGACCCGGGTCCCGTCGGGGGAGACCGCGGGCTCCCCCTCCTCCGCGGCGGAGTCGGTGACCGCCCTCAGGCGGCCGGTCGCGAGGTCGAGGCGCCACAGGCCGTACGACCCGGCACCGCCGCGGTCCGAGGACAGCACGAGGCCGGAGCCGTCGGGGAGCCACGTCGGCTCGCGGTGGTCCGCGGTGCCGCGGGTGTGCTGGGTCAGGCGGCTGCCGTCGCGGCGGACGGTCCAGACGTGGTAGTTGCCGTCGCGGTAGGACTGGAACGCGATCGTGCGCCCGTCCGGCGAGAAGGCCGGGCGGGTGGCGTCCTGCAGGTCGCCGGTCAGGCGCCGGGCGTCGCCGCCCTCGACGGGCAGCACCCAGATGGAGACGACCAGGTCGAGCGCGAGCCACCGACCGTCCGGCGACGCCGCGACCATGGTGTTCGTGCCCTGCCGCAGGGTCACCCGCTGCTCCGCGGGAGCGGGAGCCGCGGCGGCCGCGCCGACGGGATCGACCGCCCGGGTCGCGGCGCCGACGAGGGCGGCGGTCCCCGTCGTCTGCAGCAGGCGCCGGCGGCGCAGTGCGAACGTCGTGGACAGCGGGTCGTGGGCGCGGCGGGGCTGGGGCACGGTGACCTCCCGAGTGGTGGCGTACGTCACACGCAGGCCTACGCGCCCTGCCCGGGCCGCGGGAAGCCCGCCGGGCGCGCGTCACGACGAACGGTCGCTCCGGCGCGACGAACGGCTCCGGGCGGGTCAGCCCTCGGGCAGCCCGAGGTCGGCGACGAGCAGGTCGAGCAGGTGGGCGAAGTGGACGTCGAGGTCGAGCACCGCGTTCTCCAGGTGGCCGAACAGCTCGAGCGACACGTGCCCGAGCAGGGTGGCCCAGGCGCCCAGCAGGCGGGCGGTCTCCGCGGGCGGCAGGGGCGGGTCCAGCAGCCGCCCGACCGGCTCGACAGACCTCGCCTCCGCGTCGCTCACGGCGGGGGAGCCGGGCCCCGGGCCCCTGTCGGCAGCGGGCCGGTCGGCCGTCACGCGCCCGACGATCCCCAGCAGCACCGTCGCGACGCGGCCGGCGGGGGCGACGGTGTCGGCGGGCGCGACGTAGCCGGGCACCGGGCTGCCGTAGGCCAGCGCGTACCGGTGGGGCTGGTCGCGGGCCCAGTCCCGCAGGGCGTGGCAGGCGACGCGCCAGCGGACGGCGGGCGGGCTGCCGGCCGCGGCCGCGTGAGCACGCTCCACGGCCTCGCCCAGGTCGTCGTACGCCTCGACGAGGAGCGCCGTGAGCAGGCTGTCCCGGCTGGGGAAGTAGCGGTAGACCGCCGACGAGACCATCCCGACGTCGCGGGCCACGGCGCGGACGGACAGGGCCGCGGGGCCGACCTCCCGCAGCTGCTCCCGGGCGCTGTCGAGGATCGCCCGCGTCAGCTCGACGCGGGCGAGGTCGCGGGCGGTGCGCGAGGCGGACGGCATGGGCTCATCCTGGAGCACCGTCGAGAGCGGTGGCAAGAAAAGAGAGCACCGCTCTTGCTCTGACGGTCCCGGGCAGGCATGCTCGGCACGGAGAGAACGAGAGCGGTGCTCTCGCGACAGGGCTGGACGAGTGGAGGAGCAGGACGATGGAGACAGCACACGTGGTGGTGGGGGCCGGCCCGGTCGGGCGAGCGACAGCGACGCACCTGGCCTCGCTGGGACGGACGGACGTCGTGCTCGCGAGCCGGTCCGGCTCCGGGGAGGAGCTGGACGGCGTCCGCCGGGTGGCGCTCGACGCGGCCGACGCGGCGGCGCTGTCCGCCCTGGTGACGAGGGTGTCCGGGGGTGGGCCGGCCGTCCTCCACAACTGCGTCAACCCGCCGTCGTACGACGTGTGGTCGACGTGGTGGCCACCGGTGCACGAGGCCCTCCTGGCCGCGGCGGAGCGGACGGGGGCGGTCCTCGCGACGGCCTCCTGCCTCTACCCCTACGGCCGTGTCACCGGGCCCATGACCGAGGGCATGCCCGACGCCGGGACGGGACCGAAGGAGAGGTTGCGGGCCCGCATGTGGGCGGACGCCCTGCAGGCGCACCGCGAGGGCCGGATCCGCGCGGTCGAGGTGCGCGGCTCGGACTACATGGGGCCCGGGGTCGCCACGGCCCACGTCCCGATGGTGGCGCGGCGCGCCCTCACCGGTCGGGCCGTCCGGGTCTTCGGCCGGGCCGACGTGCCCCACTCCTTCACGGACGTCCGCGACATGGCGCGTGCGCTGGTCGCGACCGCCGAGGACCCGGCCGCGCACGGTCGGGTCTGGCACGCGCCCACCAACCCGCCGGTCACGCAGCGACAGGCGGTCGCCGACGTCTGTCGCGCCGCGGGCGTCGAGCCGGTCGCGGTGCGCGCGTGGCCGCGGGCCCTCCTCGGGCTGGGTGGCGTGGTCGTCCCGATGCTGCGCGAGCTGCGGGAGACGGTCCACCAGTTCGAGGCGCCGTACGTCCTCGACTCCTCCGCGATCACCCGCGAGCTCGGCCTCGCGCCGACGCCGTGGGCCGAGGTCTGCCGCGCGACCGCCGAGACGTCGGGGCCCGCGACGGCCGCGGCAGAGCGCCCCCGACAGGACTCGAACCTGTGACCGGCGGATTAGAAGGCCGCTGCTCTATCCAGCTGAGCTACGGAGGCAGTGCGCCCAGTATGGCGGGCGGGTGGGACCGGCCGACTTCCCAGGCTAGGCAGTGACCTCGGCACCTACCGTGCCGAATTCGGCACGGTAGGTGCCGACATCCCCGCTTACCCTGGGAAGTCGGCCAGGGCCCACCCGGCTCCGACCCGGTGGTCAGCCGCGGTGGGACGCCATCCACTCGACGATGTCGTCGGGGTCGCGGGGGAGGGCGGCGGAGAGGTTCTCGCAGCCGTCGGCGGTGACGAGGACGTCGTCCTCGATGCGGATGCCGATGCCGCGCAGCTCCTCGGGGACCAGGAGGTCGTCGGGCTGGAAGTACAGGCCCGGCTCGACCGTGAGGCACATCCCCTCCGCGAGGTCGCCGCGCGGGTAGACGTCGAGCGAGGCGCTGGCGCAGTCGTGGACGTCCATGCCGAGCATGTGGCTGGTGCCGTGCAGCGTCCAGCGGGCGTAGACCTTCGACTCGGGGTCCAGCGCCTCCTCGGCGGACACGGGCAGCAGGCCGAGGTCCTCCAGGCCGTGGGCGAGCACGTCCATCGCCGCGTGGTGGGCGGCGAGGAACGCCGCCCCCGGGCGGACCGCCTCGATGCCGGCGGTCTGGGCGGCCAGCACGAGGGAGTAGAGGTCGCGCTGCACCGGTGTCCAGGTGCCGCTGACCGGCAGCGTGCGGGTGACGTCGGCGGTGTAGAGGTTGTGACCCTCCACGCCCATGTCGAGCAGGATCAGCTCGCCGGGGACGACGGCCCCGGAGTTCTCGATCCAGTGCAGCGTCGTCGCGTGGGCGCCGTTGCCGACGATGGCGTCGTAGCCCAGGTCGTTGCCCATCGCGCGGGCGCGGCGGAAGAAGGTGCCCTCGATCCAGCGCTCGCCGTGCTCGAGCACGCGGTCCCACTCGCGGACCGAGTCCTCGAAGCCGAGCGTCGTGATGTCGCAGGCCTCCTGCAGCTCGCCGACCTCCCACTCGTCCTTGACGAGCCGCATCTCCGACAGCACGCGGGCGAGCTCGCCGTCACGACCCTCGTCGCCGGCCAGGGTCGCGTCGACGCGGGCGTCGACCCCCCGGTGCACGCGTGTCTTCGCGGACGACGTCAGGGCGGCCTCGAGGTCGTTGACGTGACGGACCTCGAGGCCCAGCGAGTCCGACATCTCGCGCAGCGACGGACGGCGGCCGGCCCACAGGTCGCCGTACTGGCGGTCGCGGAAGAACTCGTCGGTCTCCCGGTCCGAGCCGGGGCGGGCGTACAGCACCGCCTCGCCGTCCTCGACGACCAGGACCGCGTCGGAGGTCTGGTTGCCCGACAGCCACGTGTGGGCCGTGTCGGGCCGGAAGCGGTAGTCGGTGTCGTTGCTGCGGACCTTGAAGGTGCCGGCCGGGACCACCAGGCGCTCGCCGGGGAAGGCCTCCGCCAGCGCCGTACGACGACCCGCGGCCCACGAGGCCACCGGGTGCGGGGGCAGGTCGGTCTCGCGCGTGCCCCACCCGGTCCGCATGAAGGTGGCGTAGGCCTCCGGCACGGCGGGGTCGTGGGACTCCACGTGGAGGTCCTCGGCCTGCGCCGCCTCGGCGGGGGTCACGTCCGTCTGCTGGGTGTCCTGGGCGTCGTCCACGGTCGTCCACCCTACGCCGCACCGCGCCCGGTACGACCGGCCTGGCGTGGTGCAGGAGTGGCCTCCGTTACGCTCCCCCCATGGTCAGCCCGGACGGAGCCGAGCCGCCGCCGGGCCACACGGGCACCGGCGCCGCGGCGGGTCCCGACGCGGGCAGCCGCGTCGGCGGCACCCGCATGCTGACCGCCCTGGTGCGGCTGCACGGCGTGGTCGGCGAGGTGGCGCTGCCGCTCGACGTCGACGGGGCGCCCGCGGCGCGCGACGACCGCGTCGAGCTGGTCTCGCAGCTCGAGGACTACCTGATCCCGCGGGTCACGACCATGGAGGGCCCGCTGCTCGCCGTGGTCGGCGGCTCCACGGGCGCCGGGAAGTCCACGCTCGTGAACTCCCTGGTCGGCCACCCCGTCACCCAGTCCGGCGTGCTGCGTCCGACCACCCGGTCCCCGGTGCTCGTCCACCACCCCGACGACGCCGGCTGGTTCGACCAGGACCGGCTGCTGCCCGAGCTCACCCGCGTCGACAAGCCCACCGACGACCCCGCCGCCATCCAGCTCGTCGTCAGCGACGCGGTGCCCCCGGGTGTCGCCGTCCTGGACGCCCCCGACGTCGACTCTGTCGAGGCCGCCAACCGCGCCCTCGCGGCCGAGCTGCTCGCCGCCGGCGACCTGTGGCTGTTCGTGACGTCGGCGGCCCGCTACTCCGACCTCGTCCCGTGGGAGCTGCTGCGGCAGGCCGCGGACCGCGCGACCTCCGTGGCGATCGTCCTGGACCGCACCTCGGCCGAGGACGCCGGGACCGTCGCGACCCACCTCGCCCGGATGCTCGCCAGCCGCGGTCTCAAGGACTGCCCCCTGTTCACCGTGCCCGAGTCCGAGCTCGACGAGCAGGGGCTGCTGCCCCCCGACGCCGTCCGTGGCGTGCGGGACTGGATGCAGACGCTCGCCGACGACACCGACGCCCGGGCCGCGGTCGCGGCGCGGACCGTCGGTGGGGCCATCCGGACCCTCGGCGCCCGGTCCCACACCCTCGCCGGGGCCTACGAGCACCAGCTCCGCGCTGCCGCCGAGCTCCGCGAGAGGTCGCAGGCGGCGTACGCCCAGGCGGTCGTCGCGGCCAAGGAGGCGACGGCGGACGGCACCATGCTGCGCGGCGAGGTGCTGGCGCAGTGGCAGGAGCTCATCGGCACCGGCGACCTCCTGCGCACCCTGGAGGAGCGCGTCGGCCGGCTCCGCGAGCGCGTCGTCAACGCCGTCCGCGGACGCCCGCAGTCCGCGGACCACGTCACCGCCGCGATCCAGGGCAGCCTCGTGGCCGTGCTCGTCGAGCATGCGAAGGTCGCCGCCCAGCAGGCGGCCGTGGCCTGGCGCGAGCACGAGACCGGTGCCCGCCTCCTGGACTCCGGGTCGTCCGACCTCAGCCGCGCCACCTCCGACGTCCGCGCCCGGGCCGAGCGCCTGGCCGTCGAGTGGCGGGAGGGTCTGTTGCGGATGGTCAAGGCCGAGGGCTCCGACAAGCGCTCGACCGCCCGCTACCTCGCCTTCGGCGCCGACGGCCTCACGGTCGCGCTGATGGTGGTCGTGTTCAGCCAGTCCCAGGGGGCCCTGGTCAGCTCCGGCGATGCCGCCGACAGCGCGCTCCTGGGGGAGCGGTTGCTCGCCGCCGTGTTCGGCGAGCAGGCCGTCCGGTCGCTGTCGTCGCGCGCCCGGTCCGACCTCGACCGCCGCGTGGCGTCGCTGATGACCGCCGAGGGCGCCCGTCACCTCGACCTGCTCGACGGCCTCGAGCTGGACCCCGCCCTGCCCGAGCGGGTGCGCGAGGCGGCCCGCCGCGTGGACGACGTCCGCTTCCGATCGTCCCGTCCTGCCGTCGACGGAGCGGGCACACCCTAGGCTGTGCACAGGGTCGGCACCGTGCCGACACGGCCGGACACCCGTCCGGTCCGCCAGCCAGTGCCTGCGAGGAACCACATGACGTCCCTGCTCGAGGGGGCCCGCCCGCGTCCCGGTGACGAGCCGCAGCGCGGCACGGGCACCGGTGACCGCGTCGAGGCCCTCGTCGCCGCCGTCGACCTGGCGCGCGAGCGCGTCGACCCCGACGCCGTCGAGCAGGCCGAGTCCACCGCGCACCGCGCCGCCGGCCGCATGCGGCTCTCCGCCGACCACACCGTCGTCGCGATCGCCGGCGCCACCGGCTCCGGGAAGTCCTCCACCTTCAATGCCCTCACCGGGCTGGAGCTCGCCGCGACCGGCGTGCGCCGCCCCACGACGTCCTGGGCCGCGGCCTGCGTGTGGGGCTCCCGTGACGCCAGCGAGGTCCTCGACTGGCTCGGCATCCCGCCGCGTCACCAGACCAGTCGCGGCTCGATGCTCGACGGCAGCCGCCACGAGGGCGCCGACCTGGACGGCGTCGTCCTCCTCGACCTACCCGACCACGACTCGACCGAGGTCTCCCACCACCTCGAGGTGGACCGCCTCGTCGAGAAGGCCGACCTCATGGTCTGGGTCCTCGACCCCCAGAAGTACGCCGACAACGCGGTCCACGACCGCTACCTGCGTCCGCTCGCGGCCCACGCCGACCAGATCGTCGTCGTCCTCAACCACCTCGACGCCGTGCCCGAGGCCCGCCGCGACGCGATGCTCGCCGACGTGCGCCGCCTGCTCGTCGCCGACGGCCTCGCCGAGGTGCCGCTCATCGGGGTGTCGGCCCGGGAGGGCTGGGGCGTCGACGAGCTGCGCAGCGAGATCGGTCGCCGGGTCTCCGACAAGGCGCTCGCCCGCGGTCGTGTCGACGTCGACGTCCGCGCCGCCGCGGACCGGCTCGCGGAGGCGGCCGGCGCCGGGAGCGGCGCACCGCCGCGCGAGCTCGGCGACGACCGCGTCGCCGCCTTCACCGACGCGCTCGCCGACGCGGCGGGCGTGCCCGTCGTCACCCGCGCGGTCGGGGGCTCGGTACGCCGCCGCGCCCGCCGGGCCACCGCCTGGCCGCTGCTGGCGTGGCTGCCCGCGCTGCGCAAGGACCCGGTCGCGGCCAGCGGCCTGGAGCTCGGCGAGGAGTCGGGCCGACAGCTGGGTGGCCGCTCCTACCTGCCGCGCGTCGCGCCCGTCGAGCGTCCCCGCTTCGACGCCGCGACCCGCGACCTCGCCGACGAGCACTCCGCCGGCCTGCCCCCGGCCTGGGCCGACGCCGTACGGCGGGTCACGACCGAGCGGTCGGGCGACCTCGCGGAGCGCGTCGACGGTGCGCTCGGCTCCTCCGACCTCGGCGTCGCGAGGCTGCCCCTCTGGGTGCGCCTGGTCCAGGTGCTCCAGTGGGTGCTGCTGCTGGTGGCCGTCGGCGGTGCGGTCTGGTTCGGGCTGGTCGCCGCCGGGGTGGCCCCCGGGTACGCGCTGGGACCCGTCGACCTCCCGCTCCTGCTGCTGGCGGTGGGCCTCGTCGGTGGCCTGCTGCTCACCGTCGTGGCCTGGTCGTCGGTCGGCCGGACGGCGCGCTTCCGCGCCGACGTGGCCGACCGGATGATGCGCCACACCGTCTCCGAGGCGGCCGGCGACCTCGTCGTGACGCCCCTGCGCTCCGAGCTCGCCGCCCACGCGCAGCTCTCCGCGGCGATCGCCCGCGCCCGCGGCTGAGCCGGTCCGACCACGGCGGCCCCGGCGCCCCACCGGCCGGGGGCGGCCCACGGGGCGCGGGGTCCTAGGGTTGAGGCCATGGCCGACTACGTGTTCACCCTGCGCAAGGTGCGCAAGTCCCACGGCGACAAGGTCGTGCTCGACGACGTCACCCTCTCGTTCCTCCACGGGGCCAAGATCGGCGTCGTGGGGCCGAACGGCGCCGGCAAGTCCTCCCTGCTGAAGATCATGGCCGGCCTCGACCAGCCCAACAACGGCGACGCGTTCCTCGACCCCGAGGCCACCGTCGGGATGCTCCAGCAGGAGCCCCCGCTGAGCGAGGGCCGGACCGTCCTGGAGAACGTCCAGGAGGCCGTCGGCGACATCACGACCAAGATGGCGCGCTACAACGAGATCTCCGAGGCCATGGCCGACCCGGACGCCGACTTCGACGCCCTCATGGCCGAGATGGGCGACCTGCAGACCGACCTCGACAACGCCAACGCCTGGGACATCGACTCCCGCCTCGACCAGGCCATGGACGCGCTGCGCTGCCCGCCGCCCGACGCGATCGTGGACACCCTGTCCGGTGGTGAGCGACGCCGTGTGGCCCTGTGCAAGCTGCTGCTCCAGCAGCCCAGCCTGCTGCTGCTCGACGAGCCCACCAACCACCTCGACGCCGAGTCGGTGCAGTGGCTCGAGGGCCACCTGAAGAGCTACCCCGGCGCCGTCCTCGCCGTCACCCACGACCGGTACTTCCTCGACAACGTCGCCGAGTGGATCGCCGAGGTCGACCGCGGCAGCATCCACGGCTACGAGGGCAACTACTCGACCTACCTCGAGACGAAGAAGGACCGCCTCAAGATCGAGGGCGCGAAGGACGCGAAGCGCGCGAAGATGCTGGAGAAGGAGCTGGAGTGGGTCCGCTCCAACGCCAAGGCCCGCCAGACGAAGAGCCGCTCCCGCCTCGCGCGCTACGAGGAGATGGCCGCCGAGGCCGACCGCGCGCGCAAGATCGACACCTCCGAGATCAACATCCCCGCCGGCCCGCGCCTCGGTGACGTCGTCCTCGACTCGAACGACCTGACCAAGGGCTTCGAGGGACGCGTGCTGATCGACGACCTGTCGTTCACGCTGCCCCGCGCCGGCATCGTCGGCGTCATCGGCCCCAACGGCGTCGGCAAGACCACCCTGTTCCGCATGATCACTGGCGGCGAGGAGCCGGACGAGGGTGTCCTGAACGTCGGCAAGACCGTGAAGATCTCGTACGTCGACCAGAGTCGCGGCGGTCTCGACCCGCAGAAGAACGTCTGGGAGGTCGTCTCCGACGGGCTCGACTTCATCAAGGTCGCCAACTTCGAGATGAACTCCCGCGCCTACGTGGCGTCGTTCGGGTTCAAGGGCCCGGACCAGCAGAAGAAGGCGGGCGTCCTGTCCGGTGGTGAGCGCAACCGGCTGAACCTCGCGCTGACCCTGAAGATGGGCGGCAACCTGCTGCTGCTCGACGAGCCCACCAACGACCTGGACGTCGAGACGCTGTCGTCGCTCGAGGACGCGCTGCTCGACTTCCCCGGCTGCGCCGTGGTGACCTCCCACGACCGGTGGTTCCTCGACCGCGTCGCGACCCATATCCTGGCCTGGGAGGGCGACGACGAGAACCCCGCGAAGTGGTTCTGGTTCGAGGGCAACTTCGCGGCGTACGAGGAGAACAAGATCCAGCGCCTCGGCGCGGAGGCCGCTCGGCCGCACCGCGTGACGCACCGCCGCCTCACGCGCGACTGACGCGCGACCGACGGGTGGGAGACCCGCGCACCCGGCCCCGGCCCGCCACCTGGCGCGCCGGGGTCGGGTGCGTCCGGGCTCAGGCCGAGGTGGTCTCCTGCCGCTGGGGCTCCTCGGCCGGGGCGGCCGGGCTGATCAGCCCCGTGAGCTTCAGGGAGGCGAGGCCGAGCAGGCAGCCGCACAGCAGGCTGACGGTGACGTTCACGAACACCATCTCGAGCGGGGTCGAGATGACGCCGCCGAAGGCACCGGCGCCGGCGGTGAGCGGGTCGGCCAGCGCCTGCACGCTGTTGCCGACGCCGCCGCCGTCGGGTGCCCACGTGTCCAGGCCGGTCGCGGTCCACCAGAAGAACACCGACGCGAAGGCGCCGAAGGTGGCCGGCACGTAGTGCCAGTCACCGAGCGCGCTCATCAGGACCAGGATGATGGCGAAGACGGCGACGGCGAGCGCGATGCCCCAGAAGTCGGGGAGCGGAGCGATCGCCGAGGAGAACAGCATCGCGGCGAGACCGGCCACGCCGCCGACGACGCTGGCCACGGTGACCTTGACGAACGCGGCCGTGTCGGCGCCGGCGGCGAAGATGAAGCCCCACGAGATGAAGGCGGCGGGGACCACGAGGTGGAAGTTGCTGGGCAGGTCCAGGCCGTTGCCCAGGTCGCCGTTCGTGACCCAGTGGAAGGTGAAGTTGAGGGCGAACTCGCACCACAGGAAGGCGAGGACGCCGATGACGAGGGCGAGGGGGACGGAGGACTTGAGACGGGCGAGCATGACGGACTCGTTTCTGACGCGCGCCGAGGACCCGGGTCGCGAGGGGCGTGACCGGGGCAGGTGCGCGTCGGGAGGGGGCAGGAGAGGGGCGGGAGGACGTCCCGCACAGGGCACCCCGGGTCGGGTGCCGGTCACGGCCTGTGACGGTGGTCACGGACGGGACGACGGTAGGCCGCCCCAGAGCCGTCGTCGCGCCCGTCGCGTCTCAATCTGACACGCGCACCCGGTCAGGCGCGCGGTCGTCGTGCTGCGGTCAGCGGATCTCGGCGTCCGGGTTCTGCGCGACCAGGGCGTCGGACACGGCGTCCATGACCCGCCCCAGGCTGCGGAAGTCGGACGGGTCGACGAGGTCCACGAGGTGCTCGCGGACCGCAGCGACGTGGGACGGCGAGGCCTCCTGCAGGCGCTGCTCGCCGCCGTCGGTCATCACGGCCACCACCCCCCGGCCGTCCTGCTGGCTCGCGCGCCGCTCGACCAGTCCCGCGGCCTCCATGCGGGCGACCGTGTGGGTGATGCGGCTGCGGCTCAGGCACAGCGAGTCGGCGAGCGCCGCCATCCGCATCTCGCGCTCGGTCGACTCCGCCAGGCGCACGAGGATCTCGTACTCCGTGAGCGACAGGCCGAACCCGCGGCGCAGCTCGTCGTCCAACCGGTGCGTCAGCAGGGTCATGCCCAGGACGAGGGCGCGCCACGAGCGTTGCTGGTCCGCATCGAGCCATGCCGGCTCCGTGACGTTCTGTCCCCCGACACTCACCTGGGAATGTTAGAGCCTCGGGGCCCCGCAGGTCAGGGGCACGGTCGGCTCAGCCCATCCGCTCGAGCACGAGCGCCATGCCCTGCCCGCCGCCGACGCACATGGTGACGAGCCCGGTGGACTTGTCGTGCCAGTCCAGCGAGTTCAGCATCGTGGCCGTGAGGCGGGCGCCGGTCATGCCGAACGGGTGCCCGATCGCGATCGCCCCGCCGTTGACGTTGAGCCGGTCCAGGTCGATGCCCAGGTCCTGGTAGGACGGCACGACCTGGGCCGCGAACGCCTCGTTGATCTCGACCAGGTCGATGTCGCCGATGCTCATCCCGGCGCGCGCCAGGGCCTGCTTGCTGGCCTCGACGGGCCCGAGGCCCATGATCTCGGGGGACAGGCCCGACACGCCGGTGGACACGATGCGGGCCAGCGGGGTCAGGCCGAGCTCGGCGGCGCGGGTGTCGGACATCACGACCACCGCGGCGGCGCCGTCGTTCAGCGGGCAGCAGTTGGCGGCGGTGACGACGCCGTCCGGGCGGAAGACGGGCTGCAGCGACGAGACGGCCTCGTAGGTGACGCCGGCACGGGGACCGTCGTCGGTGTCGACGACGGTGCCGTCGGGCAGGGTCACGGGGGTGATCTCGCGAGCCCAGAAGCCGTCGTTGATCGCCTTCTCGGCCAGGTTCTGGGAGCGGACGCCGAACTCGTCGAGCTCGCGGCGGTCCAGCCCGCGCAGCTTCGCGACGTTCTCGGCGGTGTAGCCCATCGCGATGTAGGCGTCGGGAAGGACGCCGTCCTGGCGCGGGTCGTGCCAGCCCTCGCCGTTCTCGGCGGTGGCCTTGGTGCGGGCGCGGGCGTCGGCGAACAGCGGGTTCTGGGTGTCGGGGATGTGGTCCGAGGTGCCCTTCGCGAACCGCGAGACGGTCTCGACGCCGGCGGACACGAAGACGTCGCCCTCGCCGGCCTTGATGGCGTGGAACGCCATCCGGGTGGTCTGCACGGACGAGGAGCAGTAGCGGGTGACGGTGGCGCCGGGGACCGAGTCCATGCCGTTGATGACGTTCACGACGCGGGCCATGTTGAAGCCGGACTCGCCGCCGGGGAGCCCGCAGCCGAGGTAGAGGTCGTCGACGTCGTTGCGGTCGAGCGCCGGCACCTTGTCCAGGGCGGCGGCGACCATGGACGCCGCCAGGTCGTCAGGACGCAGGTCCTTGAGCGAGCCCTTGTTGGCCCGTCCGATCGGGGAGCGTGCGGTCGCGACGATGACTGCCTCGGGCATGGGGGTCCTTCCAGACGTCCAGGAGCGGGTTACCACACAGTAACCAGTCCTCCTCTCTGCCAGGATCCACCCCGTGCGCCACGTCTACGAGTGCCCCCTGCGGTGGGCCGACCTGGACCTGCTGGGTCACGTCAACAACGTCGCCCACGTCGACGTGCTGCAGGAGGCGCGCATCGACATGCTCCGCAGCCACGGCGCCACCCCCGACGGGCCGGCGCCGCTGACCCGCGGGTCGGTGGTGGTCCGTCTCGAGGTGTCGTACGTCGCCCCGCTGCGGCTGCGCCGTCACGTGCGGGTCGAGATGTGGACCAGCGAGGTCCGCGCCGGGGCGTTCACCCTCGACTACGAGGTGACGGCGGGGCGCTCGTCCTCGGACGACACCGAGCGAGAGGTCGTCCTGCGGGCCCGCACCCTGCTGGCGCCGTACGACTTCGACGCGGACCGGCCCCGGCGCCTGACGCACGCCGAGCGTGAGGGCCTCTCGGCCTTCCTGGAGCCGGGGGAGCCCGTCCGTCGCGCCCGGCCCTCGCCCGGTCCGGCCGCCTGGACCGACGTGCCCACCGCCGTCCGGTTCTCCGACGTCGACGTCTTCGGCCACGTGAACAACGTGGCGTACGTCGAGCTGTTCCAGGAGGCCCGCATCCGGACCTTCTCCGAGCTCATGGCGGGGGTGCCGGAGGGCACGCCGCCGATGTCGGTGGTCGTGGCCCGCACGGACGTCGACTACCTGCGGCCGGTGCTGTTCCGCGGCGAGCCGTACCGGACCCGCACCCGGGTCGAGGAGGTCCGCCGGACCTCCTTCGTCCTGGTCTCGGAGCTCGACGACCCCACCGAGGAGCCCCCGGAGAACGGCGGTCCGGGCCCGCTGGCCCGCGCCCGCGTGGTCGTCGTCGGCTTCGACCCCGAGGCCCAGCGCGCCGCGGTGCCGCCCGCGCCGTACCTCGAGGTGCTGCGGTCCCGGCTCACGCCCTGACGGGCCGTCAGTCCAGGGTGTTGACCATGAAGTCGGCGGCGTAGGTCACGTAGCCCCACAGCCGCTCGTCCTGCGCCGGGGTGAGCCCGGCCGTGTCCATCGCGGCCCGGAAGCTGCTGAGCCAGTGGTCGCGGGCCTCGGGCGTGACCCGGAAGGGCGCGTGGCGCATCCGCAGCCGGGGGTGGCCGCGCTGCTCCGAGTAGGTCTTCGGCCCGCCCCAGTACTGCACCAGGAAGAGCGTGAACCGCTCCTGGGCGGGCGCGAGGTCCTCCTCGGGGTACATCGGGCGCAGCACCGGGTCGGTCGCCACGCCCTCGTAGAACCGGGCCACGATGCCGGCGAGGACGTCGTACCCGCCGATCTCGTCGTAGAAGGTCGCCTCGGGCGCTCCTCCGTCGGTGGCGGTCACGCGCCGGCCCCGGTCGTGGTGCCCGCGCCGCGCTGGTCGCCCGACCACAGGACACGCTGGGGGAGGAGCATCTGGATGCCCTCGGCGTCGAAGCGGTTCTTGATGCGGAGGCGCATCTCGCGGGACACCGCCCACTGCTCGCCGGGGGCGGTCTTGATGGACAGGCGGATGAGCACGCCGTCGACGGCGAGGTCCTGGATGCCGAGGACGGTGGGCTCCTCGAGGATCTGGCCGCGGTAGTCCTCGTCCTCCCACATGTCGTGGGCGGCCTCCTCGAGGATGCGGGTGACCCGGTCGAGGTCCTCGCCGTACCCGACGGAGATGTCGAGCACGGACTTCGACCAGTTCTGGCTCTGGTTGCCGACGCGGACGATCTCGCCGTTGCGGACGTACCAGACCACGCCGTGGATGTCGCGCACCCGGGTGACGCGCAGGCTCACCGCCTCCACGGTGCCGATGGCCTCGCCGAGGTCCACCTCGTCGCCCACGCCGTACTGGTCCTCGACGAGCATGAACACGCCGCTGATGACGTCGCTCACGAGGCTCTGCGCGCCGAAGCCGAGGGCGACGCCGACGATCCCGGCGCTGGCGATCAGCGGCGCGACGTTCACCCCGATCTCGGAGAGCGCCATGATCGAGACGATCGCGACGATGGCTCCCGTCGCGACGCTCTTCAGCAGCGAGCCCAGCGTGCGGGTCCGCTGCTTGCGGCGGTGGCTGACGGGAGCGGGGGCGACGAGGTCGTCGGCGGGCGGGATCGTCAGCGACGGCTTGTTGCCCGCCATGCTGTGCTCGGCGCGACGCACCAGGCGGTCGATGAGGCGGTGGATGATCCACCGCCCGAGCGCGCCCAGCAGCACGATCCCGAGGACGGCTGCGGGCTTGCCCAGGAGGAGCTCGGCGAGGGTCGCCGCGGTGTCGTTGCCGGTCAGCTCGCGGGTGATGCGGCAGGACCAGGCCTGGTCCGGCTCGCAGGCCGCGAAGGTGTCGATCGCAAGCATCGGTCCAGTATCGGGGCGGCCGGTGGGGTCGGCCGAATCAGGGACGCCCGGGCCCGGGGGGCCGGGGGGACCGATACCCTCCTCCGTGTGGACGTGCTTCGCCGAGCCTCGCTGCTGACCGCCCTCGTCGGTGGTCTCCTCCTCGCCCTGGCCGGGCCGGCCGCCGCCGTGCCCGTCGGCTGGAGCGACCCGCCGCCGGTCAGCGGCCTGACGGTCGTCTGGCTGCTCGTCGGCATCCCGGTGGGGCTGTTCGCCCTGGTCGTGCTGATGGTCTACCTGCCGCCGCTCGCGCGCGGCGAGCGCGTCGCGCCCGGGTCGGGCCAGCTGGAGGACCAGTGGATCGGCGGCCCCCGCCACGGCACGAAGGAGCTGGCCGCGCCGGACTCCGCCGACTCCGAGGCCGGAGGCGCTCGCGGTGCGTGGTGAGACCTTCAGCGCCTCGCAGCGTCAGTCCATCGACGTCGCGCTGAGGCGCGCCGAGGAGCAGACGCGGCTGGAGTTCTCCGTCTTCGCGGGGGAGACCGAGGGCGACAGCCGGGAGTACGCCACCCGGCTGCACAACTCGCTCGTCTCGCCGTCGCACAGCGTGCTGATCATGCTCGACCCGGTACGCCGGGTGGTCGAGGTCGTCACCGGCGCCGAGGTGCGCCGCCGCCTCCCCGACACCCGCGTCCACTTCGCGGTGCTCCAGATGGAGACCGCCTTCGCCCAGGGCGACTTCGTCGGCGGCCTCACCTCGGGCATCGCGATGATGGCCGACACAGCCGCCTCGTCCTGAGGTAGCACCTTCCCGTCACCCGATCTCGTGGCTCGGCCGTGGCCGGCCCCACACTGCCGAGGTCAGCAGCGCCACCGGGAGAGTGTGTCGATTCGCTGTCGCCATGGCGACAGCGAATCGACACACTTCAGCCGTGCGGCGCTGCACCCGACCCGCGGCTCAGCCCTCCGCGTCGCGCGCCTGGGCGGCGAGGGCGCGGGCCATGTCGGAGCGGCCCTCGCGCACGTAGCGCTTCGCGGCGGGGTTCGCCGACGAGGTCTCGAGCCACTCGTCGAGCCGGGCCACGGTCGCCTCGGACGCCAGCGGCATCGGGAACATCGCCTCCAGGACGGTCGAGGCGCGCTGGACGCCCTTGTCCTCCCAGATGGTCTCGGCCGCGGTGAGGTACTTCTCGAGGTAGGGCTCGAGCAGCTCCGCCTGCCCCGGCGTCGCGAAGGCGATCGCGACCTGGCGCTGCGTCTCGTTGGCGACGTCGTCGCGCTCGACGGCGTCCCGCCACGCCTCGGCCTTGGCCTCGGCGGTCGGGCGCACGGTGCGGGCCATGGCGGCGCGCTCCTGGCCGGAGATCGTGTTGTCGCGGCGCGACTCCTCGGCGATCCGGTCCTCGCCGACCCGGCCGTTGCGGGCCAGGGCGGTCAGCAGCACCCAGCGCACCTCGGTGTCGACGACCAGGCCGGGGACCTCCGCCGTCCCGTCGAGCAGACCGGTGAGCAGGTCCAGGGCGTCGTCGTTGCGGGCCGCCGCGGCGAAGGCGCGGACGAAGGCCAGCTGGCGGTCCGAGCCGGCCTCGGCCGTCGTGAGCAGCTCACGCAGCCCCACCTCGGCGACCCGGCGCAGCTCGTCGCGCCCGGCGGGGTCGGAGTAGCTCTCCACCGCCGTGCGCACGTACACCGGCAGCCGGCCGACGGCGGTCATGTCCGTCTCGGTCGCCAGCCCGCGCAGGGCGAGGGCGACGAAGTCGGTGGCCCGCATCTCGGCGTCGCGGGTCATGTCCCAGGTGGCGCCCCACAGCAGGGCCCGGGTCAGGGAGTCGTCGAGGGTGTCGACGTGGGCCACCGCGGTGGCCAGCGAGCGCTCGTCGAGCCGGATCTTGGCGTACGTGAGGTCGCCCTCGTTGAGCAGCAGCAGGTCGGGCCGGCGCTGGCCGACGAGCTCGGCGACCTCCGTCACCTCGTCGCGGACGTCGGTCTCGAACGAGGTACGGCGGCGCAGGCCGTCGTCGGTGAGGTCGTACAGACCGACGCCGATGCGGTGGCGGCGCAGGGTCGGGTGGTCCGGGTGCGCGCCCTGGCGGACGGCGGCCGCCGTGATCACGCCGTCGGCGTCCACCTCGAGCTCGGGGGTCAGGGTGTTGACGCCGGTGGTCTGCAGCCACTCCGTCGCCCAGCTCTGCAGCTCGCGGCCCGAGGTCTCCTCGAGGGCGCGCAGCAGGTCGGAGAACTCCGAGTTCGAGAAGGCGTGGGCCTGGAAGTACGCCCGCAGGCCGACCAGGAACTCCTCGATGCCCACCCAGGCCACGAGCTGCTTGAGCGTCGAGGCGCCCTTGGCGTAGGTGATGCCGTCGAAGTTGACCTCCACGGCCTCCAGGTCGTGGTTGTCGGCCGCGATGGGGTGCGTGGAGGGGAGCTGGTCCTGGCGGTAGGCCCAGTTCTTGCGCGCGTTGGTGAAGCCCGTCCACGCCTCGGTGTAGCGGGTGGCCTCGACGAGCGCGTGGTGCGAGGCCCACTCGGCGAACGACTCGTTCAGCCAGAGGTCGTCCCACCACTTCATGGTCACGAGGTCGCCGAACCACATGTGGGCCATCTCGTGGAGCACGGTGTTGGCGCGCTGCTCGTAGAACGAGTGGGTCTGGCGGGACCGCGGCAGGTACTCGTCGCGGTAGGTCACGCAGCCCGCGTTCTCCATCGCGCCCATGTTGTACTCCGGCACGTAGAGCTGGTCGTACTTGCCGAACGGGTAGGGGAAGTCGAACGCCTCCTCGTAGAAGGCGAAGCCCTGCTTGGTCAGCTCGACGAGCTCGTCGTCGTCGAGGTGCTCCTTGACCGACTGGCGGCAGTAGTGGCCGAGGTCGACGGTGCCGTGCTTGCCCTCGTAGACGTCCCGCACCTCGTGGTACTCGCCCGCCACCAGCGCCGTGATGTACGTCGACATCCGCTCGGTGGTCGGGAACGACCAGGTGGCGACGGCGCGGCCGTCGGTGTCGGGGACCGGCTCCGGGGTCGGCGCGTTCGAGACGACCTTCCAGTGCTCGGGGGCGGTGACGGTGAAGGTGAAGACCGACTTGAGGTCCGGCTGCTCGAAGGTGGTGTAGACGCGGCGGGCGTCGGGGACCTCGAACTGCGTGTAGAGGTAGACGCGGTCGTCGGCGGGGTCGACGAAGCGGTGCAGGCCCTCCCCGGTGCGGCTGTAGGGGAGGTCGCACTCGACGACCAGGGTGTTCTCGGCCTCGAGGTCGTCGAGGGCGATCCGCGACTCGGCGTACGCCGCGGTCGCGTCGAGGTCGCGGCCGTTGAGCGCGACGCGCAGGTCGCGGGCGTTGACCAGGTCCGCGAAGGTCGCCGCGCCCGGCTCGGCGCAGGTGAAGCGCAGCGTCGTCCGGCTGCCGAACACCTCCTCGCCGCGGGTCAGGTCGAGGTCGACGTCGTAGGAGGTCACGTCCACGAGGGAGGACCGGGTCGCGGCCTCGTCACGGGTCAGGTTGGTGCCAGGCATGTCTCGATCATGGCACCGGCGGCGGGAATCGGCGCCGCGGGTGCGACGTTGCCCACGTCATGACCGACACCGCTGAGTTCTGGTTCGACCCCCGCTGCCCCTTCGCCTGGATCTCCTCGCGCTTCATGCTCGAGGTCGAGCAGGTGCGCGACGTGAAGGTGACCTGGCGGATCATGAGCCTCGCCTACCTCAACCAGGACAAGGACATCCCGCAGGAGTACCGCGACATGCTCGCGAACGCGTGGGAGCTGGTCCGGGTCGCCATGGCCGTCGAGCAGCAGCACGGCCAGGAGAAGCTCCTCGCGCTCTACACGGCGCTCGGCACCCGGCTGCACAACGAGGGCCGCGAGCAGTCCCGCGAGCTCACCGAGGAGGCACTCGCCGAGGCCGGCCTGCCGACCGAGCTGGCGGACGCCGCCGGTGACGACTCGTACGACGAGGCCATCAAGAAGTCCCACCACGACGGCATGGACCAGGTCGGCGACGACGTCGGCACGCCGACCATCTCGGTCAACGGCACCGCCTTCTTCGGGCCGATCCTCGGCTCGATCCCGCGGGGCGAGCAGGCCGGGAAGATCTGGGACGGCGCCGTGGCCATGGCCGCGTACCCCGAGTTCTACGAGCTGAAGCGCAGCCGCAGCGGGGGTCTCGACTTCAGCTGACCCGCTGACCGGCTGGTCCGCTGACCGGTCGGTGAGACGTTCAGGACGAGCCCGCCGCCGCCACCCCGGCGGCGGCGATGCTCGTCGCGATCGCCGCCTGCGTGCCCTGGACGGCGTCACGCACGGCGTCGGGCGCCCAGCCGCCGGACTCGGCGACCTCCTTGGCGCGGCGTCGTACGTCGCGGGCGGGCACGTCCTTGCGGCTGCTGACCTTCTGGGCCTCGCCGACGGCGTGCAGCAGCGACACGAGCGCCCCGGTCCGTTCGTCGGGCTCCGCGCCGTCGAGCAGGACGGCGTCGATCGCCCGGCGCACCTCGTCCTCGTGGGTCGAGTCGGTCGCGGGGTGGCGGGTGCGGGGGAACAGCCCGAGGACCTTGTCCTTCTCCCGGCGCACCAGGCCCCGCTCGACGAGGCGGTCGAGGAGCGCGGCGCGGGACCTCGCGCCGACGACGTACACCAGCGTGTGGGCGCTCCGGGGCTTCTCGGCGACCTTGTCGTACGCCGTCCGCAGCAGCGGGTCGGCGGGCGGCGCGAGGTGCTCGACGGGGTGGACCTTCGCCTGGGCGAACCACCCCTCGCCCTCCCGGGTCTCCAGGTGACCGCCGAGCGCCAGCTCGGTGAGGTGGGCGCCGCCGAACAGGTACTCGGAGTAGGTCGCCGCCTCGGCGGCGCCGGTCTCGTCGTCGAGCAGCAGGAGCAGCAGCTCCTCGGCGAGCAGGGGCTCGGGGTTCATCGGAGCGTCCATGGCGCGACGCTACTGCGACTCGTACGGGTAGCCGTGGGCCGTGAACGCCTCCCGGACCCGCTCACGGGGGGCCTCCACCTTCTCCGCGAAGAGCCGGCGGCCGTCGCGGCCGTCGATGGTGACCGTCCTGCCGTCGCGGTGCACCCCGATGATCGCCGAGCGCTGCAGGCTCCGCCGGTCGTCGCCGTGGACGACGACGACGTCCTCCGGACCGACCTCGAGGCGGTACTCCTCGTGCAGGACGACCACGGCGGCGACCAGGCCGACCGCCAGGCCCGCCGCCGGCCTCGCCAGCCAGGTCCACCACGCCTCGTCGAGGCCGCCGACCCACTCCAGCACGCCGCCGAACGGCACGAACGGGACGTCCCCGAGCCACCTCGCGAGGAGGGGCGCCGCCAGGAGGAGCAGGGCTCCGCCCCCGCCGAGGAGGGCGTAGGTCCACGCCTCGTCCGCCCGGGTCGAGCCGAGGTGCTCCACGTCCTTCGTCATGACGGCCACGCTAGGAAGCGCCGCCCGGCGCGACCAGCGACCGAGGTCGTGACCGTCCGCGACTTTGGTCGTTCACCCGGTGTGACCACAGGCGTCCCACGCGCCACGCCCGTCACAGTGGTTCCGCGAACGACCGCCCCCCGACCCGCATGATGGAGCACCATGACTTCCCCCACCGAGCCGATCCGCCTCACCCGGCGGCGTACGGCGCTCCTCGCCGTCCCCGTGGCCGCCGCGGCGGCGACCGCCGCCACCGCCCTCCGCTCCGCACCGGCAGGTGCCCAGCCCGACGGGGGACGGGTGCGGCTGCGGCGCGACCCCGGCTCCGTCGTGCGCGCCGCCGAGGTGACGGTGGCCCAGGACCCGGGCCCGATGGCCCGGGGCGGGGCGCTGGTGGCCAGCCTGGCCGCCGACCGCTTCGGCCTGGTGGCGCTCACCTGGAAGGCGGGCTCGGCGGCGCCGGACCTGCAGCTCCGCGTGCGCCGTGGCGGCGACTGGCAGCCCTGGACCCGCGTCCACGTCCTGCACGACGGCCCGACCGCCGGCAACGCGGAGGCGGACGGCGGTCGCGAGGGCAGCGACCTCGTCTGGGCCCGTGACGCCGACGCCGTCCAGGTCCGCCGGGTCTCGGGACGCGTCCCCGCCGACCTGCGCGTCGTCCTCATCGACCCCGGCAGCCGCGACGAGGACGACGCCCCGGACACCCCGGCGCTCACCCGCGCGGCGCGGCGCAACGCCAAGGGCCGGCCCACCAAGCCGCCGCTGCGCGGCCGCAAGCTGTGGGGCGCCGACGAGCGGCTGACGTCCGGCCGGCCCAGCTACTGCAACCGGCTGCAGCAGGTGCACCTGCACCACACGGTCAACGCGAACGACTACGGCAAGAACGACGTGCCCGGGCTGATCCGCGGGATGTACCGCTACCACACCCAGTCGCTGGGCTGGTCCGACATCGGCTACAACTTCCTCGTCGACCGCTTCGGCCGGATCTGGGTGGGCCGCAAGGGCGGTCCGACCAAGCTGGTCCGCGGGGCCCACACCCTGGGCTTCAACCACACCTCCACCGGCATCGCCGTCATCGGCAACATGGAGGCCGGCCGGCCCAGCGACCGCACCGTCACCGCGATCGTCATGCTCGCGGCCTGGAAGCTGCGCAAGGCGGGCAAGTCCCCGATGGGCCGCTCGAAGGTCCGCTCCGAGGGCAGCGACCGGTTCCCGCCGGGCCAGTCGGTGTGGCTGCCGCGCATCGACGGCCACCGCGACACCAACGAGACGGCCTGCCCGGGGATCAAGCTCTACAACCGGTTGCCCGAGATCCGCCGTCGCGCCCAGCGGCGCTGGAAGCGCGGCACCAAGCGCTCCAACGGCTAGCCAGAACCGGCGTGTGGAGGGCGGTGCCCCGCTCCTAGGCTGGGGTCCATGACCAGCACCCCCTCCGCCCGCCGGCGGGTCCTCGCGGCCGTGGCCTGGCCGTACGCCAACGGACCCCGCCACATCGGCCACGTGGCCGGCTTCGGCGTCCCCAGCGACGTCTTCGCCCGCTACCAGCGGATGGTGGGCCACGAGGTGCTGATGGTCTCGGGCTCCGACGAGCACGGGACGCCGATCCTCATCGCCGCCGACGAGGCCGGGGTGAGCCCGCAGGAGCTGGCCGACCGCAACCACCGCCTGATCGCGGAGGACCTGGTCGCCCTGGGGCTCAGCTACGACCTCTACACGCGCACGACGACGCCGAACCACCACGCCGTGGTGCAGGAGCTGTTCACCGGCGTCCACGCGAACGGCTACTTCGTTGAGCAGACGACGTACGGCGCCATCTCGCCGTCCACCGGCCGCACCCTGCCCGACCGCTACATCGAGGGCACCTGCCCGATCTGCGGGACGCCGGGCGCCCGCGGCGACCAGTGCGACGCCTGCGGCAACCAGCTGGACCCCGCCGACCTCGTCGACCCGGTCTCGCGCATCAACGGCGAGACGCCGGAGTTCGTCGAGACCCAGCACTTCTTCCTCGACCTGCCCGCCCTCGCCGACGCGCTGACGGAGTGGCTCGACGAGCGCGAGGCGAGCGGCACGTGGCGGCCCAACGTCATCCGTTTCAGCCAGAACATCCTCGCCGAGATCCGCCCCCGGGCGATGACGCGCGACATCGACTGGGGCATCGCCGTCCCCCTCGACGGGTGGCGCGAGAACCCGACGAAGAAGCTCTACGTCTGGTTCGACGCCGTCATCGGCTACCTGTCCGCCTCGATCGAGTGGGCCCGCCGCACCGGCGACCCCGAGGCGTGGCGGGCCTGGTGGGGCGATCCCGAGGCGCTGTCGTACTACTTCATGGGCAAGGACAACATCACCTTCCACTCCCAGATCTGGCCCGCCGAGCTCCTCGCGTACGCCGGCCGCGGCTCCCGCGGCGGCTCCCCGGGGACGTACGGCGAGCTGAACCTGCCCACCGAGGTCGTCAGCTCGGAGTTCCTCACGATGGAGGGACGGAAGTTCTCCTCCTCCAAGCGCGTCGTCATCTACGTGCGCGACCTGCTCGAGCGCTACCAGCCCGACGCCTTCCGCTACTTCGTCGCCGCGGCGGGCCCCGAGAACCAGGACTCCGACTTCACCTGGGCGGAGTTCGTGCGCCGCACCAACGACGAGCTCGTCGCCGGCTGGGGCAACCTCGTCAACCGGACGGCCAGCATGGTCGCGAAGAACTTCGGCGAGGTCCCCGCGCCGGTCACGCCGACCGACGACGACACCGCGATCCTCGCCCTCGTCGAGGCCACCTTCACGACGGTCGGCGACCTGCTCGGACGCCACCGCATGCGGCAGGCGATCGGCGAGGCGATGCGCGCCGTCGGCGAGGTGAACCGCTACGTCACCGAGCAGGCGCCGTGGACGCTGAAGTCCGAGGAGCAGCGCGACCGCCTCGCGACCGTGCTGCACACGCTGACGCAGTGCGTGGCGGACCTGAACGTCGTGCTGTCGCCGTTCCTGCCGTTCTCGGCCAACGCCGTCGACCGCGTTTTGGGCGGTGACGGCACGGTCCAGCCGATGCCGTCGATCGTGGAGGCCGACGACCTCGACGGCGGGGCGCCGTACCCGATCATCACGGGGGACTACACCGGCGTCAGGCCGTGGGAGCGTCGACCGGTCGTGGTCGGGACGCCGATCGCGAAGCCCACGCCGGTCTTCACCAAGCTCGACCCGGAGATCGTGGACGACGAGCTCGCACGGCTGGGGGACTCCTGATGCTGCACCCCCAGGCCCGCGCGGCCCTCGAGCGCACCGCGGCCGAGACACCGGTCCACCACCCGGACTTCGACCTCGCCGTCGACCGGGCGGCCTCGCGGGAGGCCGCGCTGGCGGAGCCCCGCGAGGACGTCGCGTCGGCGACCGACGAGGTCGTCGGGGGAGTGCCCTGCCGGCGCTACGTGCCCCTCGGCGACCCCTCCGTGCTTCCGGGCGTCGTGGTGCACCTGCACGGCGGCGGGTTCGTGCTGAACGACGTCGAGGTCCACGACGCGGTCTGCCGCCTGCTGGCGAACCGGTCCGGGCTCGAGGTGCTGAGCGTCGACTACCGCCGCCCGCCCGAGGACCGCTTCCCCGCGGCCGTCGACGACGCGTGCGCGGTCGTGGCCGCTCTGGACCCGGCGGTCCCGCTGTTCCTGCACGGCGACAGCGCCGGCGCGAACCTCGCCCTCGTGGCCGCGCTGAAGAACCCCGGCCGCGCCACCGCCCTCGGCCTGATCTACCCGTTCCTGGACCCGCGCGGCGACCATCCGTCGTACGACGAGCCGGAGGTGGCGGGCTCGCGGGCGGTCATGGGGTGGTTCTGGGACCAGTACGCCACCACCGACGCCGACCGGGACCACCCCGACATGGCCCCGCTGCGCTCCGACGCCCTCGGCACCCTGCCCCCGACGCTGGTGGTCACCGCCGAGCACGACCCGCTGCGCGACGAGGGCGAGGAGCTCGTCGTCCGCCTCGCGGACGCGGGCGTCTCCGTGGTCGGGTCCCGCTACCTCGGCCAGACCCACGGCTTCTGGCGCCACCCCGCCGTCTTCGACGCCGCCGAGCCCCTCACCGGCCAGGTCGCGGCCTTCCTGCGCCAGCACGCGCGGTAGCGCGCCCGGGCGGTCCCGGCCCGCCCACACCCCGGCCCTCCCCGCGCAGGGCCCGGTGGGACGATCGGGGCATGCGCGTGCACCTCGGATCCGACCATGCCGGCCTCGAGCTCAAGGCTCACCTGGTCGGCTGGTTGGAGGCCCACGGGCACGAGCCGGTCGACCACGGTCCGCACCACTACGACGCCGAGGACGACTACCCGGCGTTCTGCCTGCGGGCGGGCGAGGGCGTCGTGGCGGACCAGCAGTCCGGCGTCGAGGCGCTGGCCGTCGTGATCGGCGGCTCCGGCAACGGCGAGCAGATCGCGGCCAACAAGGTCCGGGGCGTGCGGGCGGCACTGGCCTGGTCCGACGAGACGGCCCGGCTCGCCCGGGAGCACAACGACGCCAACGTCGTCGCGGTCGGCGGTCGCCTCCACCCGCTCGAGGACATGACCCGCTTCGTCGACGTCTTCCTCTCGACGCCCTTCACCGGAGCCGAGCGGCACGCGCGCCGGATCGGTCAGCTCGCGACGTACGAGACCGGCGGCGGGCTGCCGCCGCTGCCCGCGCCGCCGTCCGGCGACGCCTGATGCCCGAGGGCCACACCCTCCACCGGCTCGCCCGCGACCTCGGCGCCGCCTTCACCGGCCGGACGGTCGCCAGCACGAGTCCCCAGGGCCGGTTCGCGGACTCCGCGGCCGCCCTCGACGGTGCCCTCGTCGAGGGAGCCGAGGCCTACGGCAAGCACCTCTTCGTCGACCTGCGCACCGTGGCCGGCGAGCCGCAGGTGGTCCACGTGCACCTCGGTCTCTACGGGTCCTTCGCGGTGCACCCCGACGCAGGCCCCGAGGGCGTCCCGGAGCCGCGCGGCCAGGTGCGGTGGCGGCTGGTCACCCAGGACGGGCCCCCGGCGTACGCCGACCTGCGGGGCGCCACGGCGTGCGAGCTGATGGTGCCGGGGGAGCGGCAGGGGATCCTCGACCGGCTCGGCCCGGACCCGCTGCGCGCCGACGCGGACCCCGACCGCGGCTGGGAGCGGGTCCGTCGCAGCCGCGCCCCGATCGGGACGCTGCTGATGGACCAGTCGGTCCTCGCCGGGGTCGGCAACGTCTACCGCGCCGAGGTGCTCTTCCGGCACCGCCTGCACCCGCTGCGTCCCGGCAACACGCTGCGGGCGGGGCAGTTCGCCGCCGTGTGGGAGGACCTGGTCGCGCTGCTCGAGGCTGGCGTGGAGGCGGGACGGATCGTCACCACCCGCCCCGAGCACCCCGGGCAGGTGTACGTCTACCGCCGCGACGGCGAGCCCTGCCGGGTGTGCGGGGCGACGGTGCGGACCGCCGAGCAGGCCGCCCGCAACGTGTTCTGGTGTCCGCGCTGCCAGCCGGTGTTCCGGTCCCGGGCCAAGGCCTGACGCCGATCGGCGTGTGACACGATTGGCGACGCACCGGCCCTGCCGGCGCTCGCGGGTGTAGCTCAATGGTAGAGCCCCAGTCTTCCAAACTGGCTACGCGGGTTCGATTCCCGTCACCCGCTCCAGCTCACCCGCTCACGCTGCCGGCCCGGTGCTGGCCCGGTGCTGGCCCACCGCCTCGCCGCGGTGCTCACCGTGGCCCGCGTCCGACCCGGGCGCCACCCGGCTCGGCCACCAGAAGCGCTCGCCGAGCAGCACCGCCAGCGACGGCACCACGATCGTGCGCACCAGCAGCGTGTCGAGCAGGACGCCGATGCAGATGACCGTGCCCAGCTGCGCCAGCACCACGAGCGGCAGCACGCCGAGGACGGCGAAGACCGCCGCGAGCAGGATGCCGGCGCTGGTGATGACGCCACCGGTGGCCGCGAGGGCGCGCAGCATCCCCGACGGGGTGTCCGAGAGGCGTGCCTCCTCGCGGGCGCGGGTGACCAGGAAGATGCTGTAGTCCACGCCCAGGGCCACCAGGAACAGGAAGGCCAGCAGCGGCATCGAGGAGTCGACGGCGCCGAAGCCGAAGACGCCGGTGAAGACCCACCACGAGACGCCGAGCGCCGCGACGTACGTCGCCACCACGGCCGCGACGAGCAGCAGCGGCGCGACCAGGGCCCGCAGCAGCAGCACGAGCGCGACGAGGACCAGCCCGAGGATCAGCGGGAAGACGACCAGCCGGTCGCGGGCGGCGCCCGCCGCCTCGTCGACGGCCTCGGCCTCGCTCCCGGTGACGTGGGTGTCGGGAAGGTCGGCCAGTGCGTCGCGCATCCGCTCGACCGTGGCCTCCGCGTCGTCCGAGCCGGGCTCGACGGACAGGACGACGTCCGTGGTCGAGATGCCGGCCTGCTCCTCGCCGGGCGCGACCGTGCCGACGCCCTCGACCCCGTCGAGGGCCGCGGCGACGTCCTCCGCCGACGCCCTGCTCGCGACCGTGGTGGGGTCCGACAGACCCGCCGGGAACGACTCCCCGAGCCGGGTGGCGGCCGTGATGGCCTCGGGGGTCTCGAGGAACTGGTCCTCCGTGTCCAGGCCGGTCCTGAGCTGGGTCAGGCCGGCCGCCAGGGCGACGAGGACCAGACCGCTCGCGACGACGAGGGTGCCGGGCCGGGCCTGCACCCGGCGGCCGATGGCGCGCCACACCGAGGGGGAGTCGGCCAGGGCCGGCTGACCGACGCGGGGGACCTTGGGCCAGAAGATCCAGCGGCCGGGGAGCACCAGGGCGGCGGGCAGGACGACCAGCACGAAGAACGCCGCGACGACGACGCCCGCGGCGCACGCCAGCCCGAGGCCACGGGTGGTGGGCGTCAGGGCGAGCAGGAGGCAGAGCAGACCGATGACGACGGTGGTGGCGCTGGCCACCACCGGCTCGACGGTGCGGCGCAGCGCGAGCGACATCGCCTCACGGCGGTCGTCGTGGCGGCGCAGCTCGTCGCGGTAGCGGGAGATCAGCAGCAGCGCGTAGTTGGTCCCGGCGCCGAAGACGAGGACCGACAGGATGCCGACGGTCGACTCGTCCCAGGCCTGGCCGGTGGCCTCGAGGAGCCGGGTGGCGACCACGGCGCCGAGACGGTCGGCGACGCCCACGACGGCCAGCGGGACCACCCACAGGACCGGGCTGCGGTAGGTGATGACGAGCAGGACGGCGACGACCAGGGCGGTGACGCCGAGCAGGCGCACGTCGGCGCCCTCGAAGACGGCCGCCAGGTCGGCCTGGATGGCCGCGGGACCGGTGACGGCGACCTCGAGGCCGTCGGGCGCGGAGTCCCCGAGCTCCGCGCGCAGGTCGCCGACGATCTCCGAGGCGTCGGTCGCCGTCGGCGCGGTCACCGGGGCGACGGCGATGGCCGCGGTGCCGTCCTCGGCCACGGTCACAGGGGAGTCCCCCCCGGTGGGCACGGCGCCGATCGAGCCCGCTGCGCTCTCGAGGTCCGGCAGCGCGGCCTCGACGTCCTCCGGGGACCCGGTCCACAGCACCAGGACCGAGCTGGCCGGGTCGTCGGGCAGCTCGTCCAGCAGGGCGACGCCCTCGGTCGAGTCGAGCCCGGCGGGGAGGGCGTCGGTCGGGCTGACGTCGCGCTCACCCTCGCCGACGGCGCCGATCATCAGCCCGGCCAGGAGGATCGGCACGAGGGCGACCAGCCAGGCGGTGCGTCGACCGACGATGGTGGAGACGAGACGATGGCGCATGACGGTCCTGTCGCTGAGAGGTAGGATCATTCAGAAGGTAAACCATTAAGGAGGTGAAAGGAAATCGCCACCGACGAGTACGCCGAGCCCGTCCTCGGGGAGGAGCTGCGGGCGTTGATCGCCGCCGGCGCCGAGATCCGCCAGGAGGTCGCCCGGCGCATGACGCTGTCGGAGTACGAGCTGCTCACCCTGGAGCACCTGGGGGAGACGGCCCGGGGACCCGGTGAGCTCGCGCGCCTGGTCGGGGTCAGCCCGGCCGCCGCGACCGGCATCGTGGACCGCCTGGCCGAGCGGGGGCACGTCGAGCGCGCCCCGGACGCCCAGGACCGCCGCCGCGTGACCGTGCGCCTCACCGACGCGGGACGGGAGGCCGTCTTCGCCGAGCTCATGCCGATGTTCGTGGCGCTCCGCGACGCCCACGCCGGCTTCGACGCCGACGAGCGGGAGTTCCTCGGCCGCTACCTGCGCTCCGCGACCGCCGCCCTGCACGCCTCCGGCCTCACACGCTCGGGCCCCGAGGTCACCGACTAGAGTCGCTCCTCGCCGCGGGGTGTGGCGCAGTTGGTAGCGCGGGCCGTTTGGGACGGTCAGGTCGCAGGTTCAAGTCCTGTCACCCCGACCAGCTCCAAGACGCCGGGACCCGATCGGATTCGGAGGCGCGCCCGGGCGTGTCCTAGGCTCGTTCCTCGGTGCCCGGCGTGCGTTCGCCGCGGCCCGACTTCCCTGAACCACGATCTAGGAGACCACCTGTGAAGAGCGCCGTCGAGACCTTGAGCCCGACCCGGGCCAAGCTGACCGTCGAGGTGCCCTTCGAGGAGCTCAAGCCGAGCCTCGACGCGGCGTACAAGGCCATCGCCCAGCAGATCAACGTCCCCGGCTTCCGCCGCGGCAAGGTCCCCCCGATGGTCATCGACCGCCAGGTCGGCCGCGAGGCCGTGCTCGGCCAGGCCATCAACGAGGCCCTCCCGCAGGTGTACGGCGACGCGCTGCGCGAGAACGAGCTCGAGCCGCTCGGCCAGCCCGAGCTCGAGATCACCCGCCAGGACGAGGACGGCCTCGAGTTCGTCGCCGAGCTCGACATCCGACCCGAGGTGACCGTCCCCGACTTCGAGGGCCTGACCGTCGAGGTCGAGGACGCCGTCGTGTCCGACGAGGACCTCGACGAGCAGCTCGGCGCGATGCGCGAGCGCTTCGGCACCCTCGCCGACGTGGAGCGCCCCGCCGCCGACGGCGACTTCGTGACCATCGACCTGCAGGCCACCTCCGACGGCGAGCCCGTCGAGGGCGCCGAGGTCACCGGCACGTCGTACCGCGTGGGCCGCGGCGGCATGCTCGACGGCCTCGACGAGGCCGTCACCGGCATGAGCGCCGGCGACGAGACCACGTTCACCTCCCAGCTCGTCGGCGGCGACCTCGTCGGCCAGGACGTCGAGGTGGCCCTGAAGGTCACCGGCGTGCAGGAGCAGGAGCTCCCCGAGCTCGACGACGAGTTCGCCCAGACCGCCTCCGAGTTCGACACCCTCGAGGAGCTCCGCGAGGACCTCCGCGAGCGCCTCGGCCGCGGCAAGCGCCTCGAGCAGGCCGCCGAGGCCCGCGACGCCGTCCTCGAGAAGCTCCTCGAGTCCGTCGAGATCCCGCTGCCCGAGTCGATGGTCGCCGAGGAGCTCACCGCCCGTCGCCAGAGCATCGAGCAGCAGCTCGTGCAGGCCGGGATGACCCTGCAGGCCTACCTCGACGAGGAGGAGCAGACGGTCGACGAGTTCGAGGCCGACCTCGAGAAGCGCGTCCGCGACGCCGTCGCGGCGCAGTTCCTGCTCGACGAGGTCGCCAAGAAGCAGGAGTTCGGGATCGAGCAGGCCGAGCTCTCCGAGCACCTCGTGCGCCGCGCGCAGCAGTCCGGGCAGGACCCGCAGGAGTTCGCGAACCACATGTTCGCGCACAACCACATCCCGGACCTCGTCCAGGAGATCCTGCGCGGCAAGGCCCTCGCCCTCATGGTCGAGTCCGCCACCATCACCGACGCCTCCGGCAACACCGTCGACGTCGTCAACCTGCAGCCCGACGGCACCGTCGCGGACCCGTCCGCGGTCGCCGACGACGCGGAGGGCGACGACGACGCCGTCTCCGAGTACGCCGTGGGCGGCTCCGCCGACGAGGCCGAGACCGCCGACGAGGCCACCGACGAGGCCACCGACGAGGCCACCGACGAGGCCACCGCCTCGGACGAGGACACCAAGGCCTGATCGTCCCCGGCATCCGGGTGGACACCTGTTCACCCGGATGCTGGGATGGGCGCGTGCCCACCCGCGAGCCCACCCTGCTCGAGGCCCTCTCCCTGGCCTCCGCGGTCGCCGACGAGCTCGTCGTCGGCACCGTCCGCGACACCCACCACGCCGTCGCCGACCGCCTGTACGGCGCGCTGCGGCGTCCGACCGGGGGTCTCGTGCGCGTGCCCGAGGCCGCTCACCGCGCCGTCTCGGCACCCGTGTACGCCGGCCTCGGCCTGGGTCTGCGCACCCTGGCCACGGGGCTCGGGGCCGTCGGTTCCCGCGGCATCGGGCCCCGCGTCGAGAGCGAGCGCTACGGCCGTCACCTGCGGGCCGCGGTCAACGGGCTGATCGGGGACCGTCTCCGGGCCGAGCGCCACCCGATGGCCATCACGATGTCGGTGCGCCGCTTCGGCCGCGACGTGGGCACGGGCCCCGAGGACCTGGCTGCGGCGTACCCGCGGGCGACCGGTCGGGTCGTCGTCCTGCTGCACGGGCTCTGCGAGGACGAGGAGCACTTCCGCCGCGGCCGGCACCGCCGCGGCACGACGTACGCCGAGGAGCTCGCCGAGCACGGGTGGACGCCCGTCCTCGTCCGGTACAACACCGGGTTGTCGCTGCGCGAGAACGGCGTGGAGCTCACCGCCCTGCTGCAGCGGCTCGTCGACCGCTGGCCCGTGCCGGTCGAGCGCGTCGCCCTGGTCGGGCACTCCATGGGCGGGCTCGTCGCCCGGGCCGCCTGCGCCGTGGCCACCGGCCTGGAGGCCGGATGGACCGCCCACCTCACCGACGTGGTCACGCTGGCGACGCCCCACCTGGGCGCCCCCCTCGCCGGCGGGGTCGGCCACGGCAGCCGGGCCCTGGCGCGCTACCCCGAGGCGGCCGCGTTCGCGCGCATCCTCGACCAGCGCTCCGTGGGGGTGCACGACCTCGTCAAGGGCCTGTCGGACGACGTCCCGCCGCTGCCGCGGGTCCGCTACCGGCTGGTCTCGGCGGCGCTGAGCACCTCCGAACGGGGCCTGCTGCGCAACGTCGTGGGCGACATGCTGGTGGGCCAGGAGTCGGCGTACGGGCGCCGCCACGGCCGCGAGCTCTTCCCCGGCGCGGAGGTCATGCACCTGTCCCGCGCGGGTCACTTCGACCTGCTCAACCACGCCGACGTCGCGGTGGCCCTGCGCCGGTGGCTCGCCTGAGCACGACCGCGGTGTCCGGGCCGCGATCCGCTGGCAGCGAACACGACCCCGGAGCCCGTGGGTAGCGGCGGGTCACGGGCTAGGGTCGGCGACGTGACGACGACATCCGAGACCACCGCACCGCGCATGGCGGGCGACGGCCTGAACATGCTGGACGACCACATCTACCAGCGGCTGCTCCGCGAGCGCATCGTGTTCCTCGGCTCCGAGGTCCGCGACCAGAACGCGAACGCGATCTGCGCCCAGCTGCTGCTGCTGTCCGCCGAGGACCCCGAGGCCGACATCTTCCTGCACATCAACTCGCCCGGCGGCTCGGTGGACTCCGGGATGGCCATCTACGACACGATGAACTACATCCCGAACGACGTCGCGACGGTCGGCATGGGCCTGGCCGCGTCGATGGGCCAGTTCCTGCTCTGCGCGGGGGCCAAGGGCAAGCGCTACGCGCTGCCGCACTCGCGGATCATGATGCACCAGCCGTCCTCCGGGATGGGTGGCTCCGCGTCGGACATCAAGATCCAGGCCGAGCAGTCGCTCCACATCAAGAAGGTGCTCCTCGAGCTCATCGCCGAGCACACCGGCCAGCAGGTCGAGCAGGTCATCAAGGACGCCGACCGCGACCGCTGGTTCACCGCCCAGGAGGCCCTGGAGTACGGCCTCGTCGACAAGGTCGTCACCAGCGCCCGTGAGGCCGCCGACGAGGGCCGCCCGGCCCGACAGGAGAGCTGAGGACATGAACTACTACATCCCGCAGTGGGAGGAGCGGACGTCGTACGGCGTCCGTCGGATCGACCCCTACGGCAAGCTGTTCGAGGAGCGCATCATCTTCCTCGGCACGCCGATCTCCGACGACATCGCGAACGCCGTCATGGCGCAGCTGATGTGCCTGGAGTCGATCAACCCCGACCAGGACATCTCCATCTACATCAACAGCCCCGGCGGCTCGTTCACGGCGCTGACGGCCATCTACGACACGATGCGCTTCATCAAGCCGGACGTGCAGACCGTGTGCCTCGGCCAGGCCGCCTCCGCGGCCGCGGTCCTGCTCGCGGCCGGCACCCCGGGCAAGCGCCTGGCGCTGCCCAACAGCCGGATCCTGATCCACCAGCCCTACACCGAGGGCACGTTCGGCCAGACCTCGGACATCGAGATCCAGGCCAACGAGATCATCCGCATGCGGACGATGCTCGAGGACATGCTCGCCGAGCACAGCGGCAAGGACCGCTCCGAGGTCAGCAGTGACATCGAGCGCGACAAGATCCTGACCGCCGAGCAGGCCAAGGAGTACGGCCTCATCGACGGCGTGCTCGAGTCCCGCAAGACCTCGATGGCGCTCGCCTGAGACTGGCCCGTCCAGGGCACGCTCCGGCCACGGTTGCTCCAGACCCCGTGTCGCCCGACGCAAGCGTCGGCGGCACGGGGTACGGTCGCCGGAGCGATTCGCACAGCCCCGGCGTCACGCGCGTCGGGCCGATTCGGAGGGTGACCACTCGTGGCGCGCATCGGTGACGGCGGGGACCTGCTCAAGTGTTCCTTCTGCGGGAAGAGCCAGAAGCAGGTCAAGAAGCTGATCGCTGGTCCAGGTGTCTACATCTGTGACGAGTGCATCGACCTGTGCAACGAGATCATCGAGGAGGAGCTCTCCGAGGGCAGCGAGGTCGGGCTCGACGAGCTCCCCAAGCCCCGCGAGATCTTCGAGTTCCTCAACTCCTACGTCATCGGCCAGGAGCAGGCGAAGAAGTCGCTCGCGGTGGCGGTCTACAACCACTACAAGCGGGTCCAGGCGACCGCGGCCGCGGCGGGCAAGCACAGCAAGGACGAGCCCGTCGAGGTGGCGAAGTCCAACATCCTCGTCATCGGCCCCACGGGCTGCGGCAAGACGTACCTCGCGCAGACGCTGGCGCGCATGCTGAACGTCCCGTTCGCCATCGCCGACGCCACCGCGCTCACCGAGGCGGGCTACGTCGGCGAGGACGTCGAGAACATCCTGCTCAAGCTGATCCAGGCGGCGGACTACGACGTCAAGAAGGCCGAGACCGGGATCATCTACATCGACGAGATCGACAAGGTCGCCCGCAAGGCGGAGAACCCCTCGATCACCCGTGACGTCTCCGGCGAGGGCGTGCAGCAGGCGCTGCTGAAGATCCTCGAGGGCACGACCGCGTCGGTCCCGCCGCAGGGCGGCCGCAAGCACCCGCACCAGGAGTTCATCCAGATCGACACCACGAACATCCTGTTCGTGGTCGGCGGCGCCTTCGCCGGCCTCGAGCAGATCGTGGAGCAGCGGGTCGGCCGCAAGTCGGTCGGCTTCACCGCCGCCATGCAGGGCCAGGCCGAGCGCGACGCCCAGGACCTGCTGTCGCAGGTGCGCCCGGAGGACCTCACCAAGTTCGGCCTCATCCCCGAGTTCATCGGCCGCCTGCCGCTGATCGCGAGCGTCAGCAAGCTGGACGAGGAGGCGCTCGTCGCGATCCTCACCGAGCCGCGCAACGCCCTGGTGAAGCAGTACCAGAAGCTCTTCGACCTCGACGGCGTCGAGCTCGAGTTCACCGACGAGGCCGTGCGGTCGATCGCGGAGAAGGCGATGGAGCGCGGCACCGGCGCCCGCGGTCTGCGCGCGATCATCGAGGAGACGCTGCTCCACGTGATGTACGACGTCCCGTCCCGTGGCGACATCGCCCGGGTGATCGTCAACCGCGACACCGTGATGGACGACGAGCCCCCGACGCTGGTCACCCGCGAGGTCGACACCAGCAAGAAGAAGAAGTCCGCGTAACCTGTCGAGACACCGGTGAGGTGGCCGACGGCCGCGACCACGACGCGGACAGACGAACGCCGCCCCTGCCTCAGGCAGGGGCGGCGTCGCCGCGTTCGGGGTCGCCCCGAGGGGCCGGGTCTCACTCGACGCCGATGGCGACCTCGGTCGACTTCACCAGCGCGGTGACCTTCGAGCCCTCGGCGAGGCCGAGGTCCTCGGCGGCGTCCTTGGTGATGGACGACGTGATGGTCTCGCCGCCGTCGAGGCGGATCTTGACGACGGCCATGGCCTCGCCGGTGGTCACCGAGACGACGGTGCCGGGGAGCTGGTTGCGGGTGGACAGCCTCATGCGGATCTCCTTCAGGGTGAGGGGCGGACGGCCCGAGAATCCGTCCCCGCTCAGGCGGGGTCGGCCAGGTGGGCCTCGACGACGATCTCGGTGAGCGAGTCGTCGACGTCGAAGGTGAGGTCGCCGGTGACGCGCCCGGAGGCGCGCAGGTCACGGGCGGCGGCCTCGGCGCCACGGACCAGGTTCTCGGGGCCGCGGACGGTCGCCGAGGCCAGCTCCGCGCGCATCGACGCCTTGGCCTGGGACTTGGCGCCCCGCATGCCGGCCAGCGCCGCGGCGGAGGCCTCGAGCACGCCCGGGGCCGCGGCGGCCGCCGAGCCCAGGTCGGTGCCCTTCGGCCAGGCGTGCTGGTGGATCGAGCCCTCCCGCCACCACGACCAGACCTCCTCGGTCACGTAGGGCAGGAACGGCGCGAGCAGCCGCAGGACCGCGTCCAGCGCCAGCGCGAGGGTGGCCCGGGCCGAGTCGGTCCCGGCAGCGGTGACGCTGTCGGCGTCGTCGCCGTACGAGCGCTCCTTGACGAGCTCGACGTAGTCGTCGCAGAACTCCCAGAAGAACCGCTCGGTGACCTCGAGGGCGGTGGTGTAGTCGTACGCGTCGAAGGCGTCGGTCGCCCGGCGGATCACCGTCTCGAGCCGTCCCAGCAGTGCGCAGTCGACGGGGTCGACCACGGCGAACGGGTCGGTCGTCGCACCGTCGACGCGGCCGAGGACGAACTTGGAGGCGTTCAGCACCTTCATCGCCAGCCGGCGGCCCACCTTCATCTGCGACTCGTCGAACGGCGAGTCGAGGCCCGGGCGGGCGGTCGCGGCGCGCCAGCGGACGGCGTCCGCGCCGAACTTCTCGAGGATGTCGGTGGGCACCACGACGTTGCCCTTGGACTTCGACATCTTCTTGCGGTCCGGGTCGACCACGAAGCCGGAGACGAGCGCGTGGCTCCACGGCGAGACGCCCTGCTCGTGGTGGGCGCGGACGACGCGGGAGAACAGCCAGGTGCGGATGATGTCGTGCGCCTGGGTGCAGAGGTCCATCGGGAAGACCCGCTCGAACAGGTCGGGGTCGGTCTCCCAGCCGCCGGCGATCTGGGGGGTCAGCGAGGACGTCGCCCAGGTGTCCATCACGTCCGGGTCGCCGAGGAACCCGCCCGGCTTGCCGCGCTGCGCCTCGTCGAACCCGCGCGGGGCGTCGGTCGACGGGTCGACCGGCAGCTCCGCCTCGGTCGGCATGAGCGGGTGCGCGTAGTCGGGCTGGCCCTCGTCGTCGAGGGGGTACCAGACCGGGAACGGGATGCCGAAGAAGCGCTGGCGCGAGATCAGCCAGTCGCCGTTCAGACCGCCGACCCAGTTGTCGTACCGGCTCTTCATGTACGGCGGGACCCAGGTGATCTCCTCGCCGCGGCCGACGAGCTCGGCGCGGAGGCCGCGGTCACGGCCACCGTTGCGGAGGTACCACTGGCGGGTGGCGACGACCTCGAGCGGCTTGTCGCCCTTCTCGTAGAAGTTCGCCATGCGCTGGGTCGGCTTCGGGTCGCCCTCCATCTCGGAGGTCTCCCGCAGCATGGTCACGGTCTCCTCGCGGGCGGAGAACACGGTCTTGCCCGCGACCCGCCCGTACGCCGCCGACGCCTTCTCGGAGGCCAGCCAGGCGGGGGTCTCGCGGGTGAAGCGGCCGTCGCGGCCGATGACCGTGCGGACCGGGAGGTCGAGCTCGCGCCACCAGGTGACGTCGGTGAGGTCGCCGAACGTGCAGCACATGGCGATGCCGGCGCCCTTGTCCATCTCGGCCGCGGGGTGGGCGAGGACGGGGACCTCGACGCCGTACACGGGCGAGGTGACGGTGGTGCCGAACAGGTCGGCGTACCGCTCGTCGTCGGGGTGGGCGATCAGCGCGACGACGCTGGCCACCAGCTCGGGGCGGGTGGTCTCGACGAAGACGGGCCCCTCGTCGGTGCCGGGGCGGCCGAAGCCGATGCGGTGGTAGGCGCCCGGGTAGTCACGGGCCTCGAGCTCGGCCTGCGCGACGGCGGTCTGGAAGGTGACGTCCCAGAGGGTGGGGGCCTCCTGCAGGTACGCCTCGCCGCGCGCGAAGTTGCGCAGGAACGCCCGCTGGCTGGCGGTCTGGGCCTTCTCGCCGATGGTCGTGTAGTGCTGCGCCCAGTCGACGGAGAGACCGAGGGTGCGCCACAGGTCCTCGAAGACCTTCTCGTCCTCGAGCACCAGCCGCTCGCACAGCTCGACGAAGTTGGGCCGGCTGATCGGCACCTGCTTCTTCGGGTCGGGCTTCTCGGGCGGGGTGAAGTCGGGGTCGTAGGCGAGCGAGGGGTCGCAGCGGACGCCGTAGTAGTTCTGCACCCGGCGCTCGGTCGGGAGGCCGTTGTCGTCCCAGCCCATCGGGTAGAAGACGGTCTTGCCGCGCATGCGCTGGTAGCGCGCGATGAGGTCGGTGTGGGTGTAGGAGAAGACGTGCCCGACGTGCAGGGAGCCGCTCACGGTCGGGGGAGGGGTGTCGATCGAGTAGACCTCGGCGCGCGGGCGGGTGCGGTCGAAGGCGTAGGTGCCGTCGGCGGCCCACTGCTCGGACCAGCGCTGCTCGAGCCCCTCGAGCACGGGCTTGTCCGGTACGGCGACGCCGCGGCTGGGCGGCGTCGTCGTGGACTGCTCGGGCTCGCGTGTGGCTGTCATGGGCACGATGCTACGCACCGGTTGACGTGTCCCGAAAATCAGTTCCCGCAGGTCGGGGGCGGTTTCTAGGCTCCGGGCATGGCCCGTTGGAGCTTCACCCGCGACCCGGTCGCCTTCCTCGACGCAGCCGGGGGAGTCCTGTCCGCCGACCCGCTGGTCGCGACCGTCGTCGCGACCGTCGCGGAGCGGTACGCCGCCCGGGCCGCGGACCCGGCCTGGACGCCGCCCGACGAGCTGCGGTGGTTCGCCACGGCGTTCGACGCGTCGGGCGCCGCGGTCGGCGCCGCCATGCGCACCCACCCCTCGCCGCCCCACCCGCCGTTCGTGCTGCCGTGCCCCGAGGAGGCCGCCGTGGCGCTCGCACGGACCCTGCACGACCGCGGGGAGGAGGTCGGCGGGGTCAACGGCGCCGCGCCGGCGGTGTCGGTCGTGGCCGAGGAGCTCGCCCGCCTGGGCGGGGCCCGCGTGGTCGAGGACATGGCCACGCGCATCTTCGAGGTCACCGACGTCGCCCCGATGGCGTCCCCACCGGGGCACCTGCGTCGGGCGCGGCCCGACGACGTGGCCGTCTGCTCGGACTGGTTCGACCGGTTCGACGCGGAGGCGGACGCCCAGGCGGGCCGGGAGCCGGGTCCGGCAGGTCGCGTCGACTCCCGACGGGTGCCGGAGCGTGTCGCCGCGGGCACGCTGTGGGTCTGGGAGGTGGACTCCGAGCCGGTGCACGCCTCGGTGCTGGAGCCCCCGGCGTACGGGATGTCGCGGGTGGCGCTGGTCTACACCCCGCCCGAGCACCGCGGCCACGGGTACGCCGCCCGGGCCGTCGCGGAGCTGGCCGCCGCGCGCCTCGGGGAGGGCTCGCGCGTCTGCCTGTTCGCCGACCGCGACAACCCCGTCTCCACCGGCGTCTACGAGCGGATCGGCTTCCGGGCCGCGGTCGACACCGCCGACCTCCTGCTGGTGCAGGACTGACGGGTCCTGGGGTCGAGGTGCGAGGGCCGCCAGGCCCGAGCCACGAGGTCCGGTGAGGGCATCGCGGTCGGGTGCGGGGGTCTCGTGGCTCCTCGCCGGGGCTCGGAGCACCTCGACCTCCGGTGGTGCCGGGGGCTCGGAGCACCTCGGCCTCCGGGGTGTCCGGAGATCGAGGTGTGAGGGCCGCCAGGCCCGAGCCACGAGATCCGGTGCGCGGACTGCGGCCCGGTGCGGCGGTCCTCCTAGACTCGGGGTGATGTCAGAGCAGCAGACGGCGCGGCCGGCCCAGACCCTCGGCGAGGCGTACGACGCCCTGCTCTCCCGCTGGCCCGAGACGCGGCTGGAGCCGTCGCTGGACCGCATCGCCGCGTTCGTCGAGCTGCTCGGCGACCCGCAGCGCGCCGCGCCGGTCGTGCACCTGACCGGCACCAACGGCAAGACCTCCACGGCGCGGATGATCGACGACCTCCTGCGTGCCGCCGGCCTGCGCACGGGACGCTTCACCAGCCCGCACGTCGAGAGCGTCACCGAACGCATCAGCCTCGACGGCGAGCCGCTGTCCGACGAGGAGTTCGTCCGGATCTTCAACGACGTCGCGCCGTACACGCACCTCGTGGACTCCCGGTCCGAGCACCCGCTGTCGTTCTTCGAGGCCGTCGTCGGCATGGCGTTCGCCGCGTTCGCCGACGCGCCCGTCGACGCCGCCGTCGTGGAGGTCGGCATGGGCGGGGCGTGGGACGCCACCAACGTCGCCGACGCCGACGTCGCCGTCCTCCTCCCCGTGGCGATCGACCACACCCAGTACCTCGGCACGACCACGGTCGACATCGCCCGCGAGAAGGTCGGCATCATCAAGCCGGGCTCGCTGGTCGTCAGCGCCACCCAGGACGAGGACGTCGCCGCCGTGATCGCCGAGCGGGTCGCCGAGGTCGGCGCCCGCCTCGTGCGCGAGGACGAGGGGTTCGGCGTCGTCGCCCGCACCCCGGCCGTCGGCGGCCAGGTCGTGACGATCGAGGGCCTCCACGCGACGTACGTCGACCTGTTCCTGCCCCTGTACGGCGAGCACCAGGCCCACAACGCCGCGGCGGCCCTCGCCGCGGTCGAGGCCCTGGTCGGCCGCACCGCCGACGGCGAGCCGCTGGCCGACGAGCTGGTGCGGGAGGCCTTCGCGACGTTCACCTCCCCAGGTCGTCTCGAGATCGTCCGGCGCAGCCCGACCATGCTGCTCGACGCCGCGCACAACCGCGCGGGCGCCGCCGCGGCGGCGGCCGCCCTCGACGACTCGTTCGCGTTCTCGCCCCTCATCGGCGTCGCCTCGGTCATGGCCGACAAGGACGTCGACGGCATGCTCGCCGAGCTGGAGCCCCACCTGGCCCACCTCGTCTGCACGCGGGCCTCGACCGACCGCGCGATGGACCCCGAGGCCCTCGCCGTGATCGCCCGCGAGCTGTTCGGCGACACCCGCGTCACGGTCGCGGACCGGCTGCCCGAGGCGATCGACCAGGCGGCCGCCCTCGCCGAGGCCGGGCAGGCCCTGGGGGAGGCCATGGGCTCCGGGGCGGTGCTCATCACCGGCTCCGTCGTCACCGTCGGCGAGGCCCGGGCGCTGCTGGGGCGGACCCGGTGAGCGACGCGACCGCCCCGGGCGACGAGGCCCGGACACCCCCGCAGGTCCCCCGCGCCGCCCAGCGCTCGCCGCGCCGCGGCATGTGCGCCGCCGTGCTGAGCCTGGAGTCCATCGCGCTCGCGCTGACCACCCCGGTGATGGTGACGCTGTCCGACGTCCCGCTCGGCACCGCCCTCGCCGTCGGCCTCGGGCTCGCCCTCGTGTGCATCCTGCTCGCGGGGGCGCTCCGCGCCGAGTGGGCGTACGGCGTCGGGTACGTCGTGCAGGCCGGCGCGCTGGCCCTGGGGCTCGTCGTCCCGGCCATGTTCTTCCTCGGGGCGGTCTTCGCCGCGCTGTGGACCGCCGCCGACCTGCTCGGTCGGAAGATCGAGCGCGAGCGCGCGGCAGCGTGGGCGGCGTACGAGGCCCGCGGTGGCGACGGCGCCTGAGTCGGTGTCGGGCCACGGGCCCGACCTGCCGGTCGCCGAGGCCCGCCTGGTGGCCCTGCTCGGGCGGGCCCGCGACCCCGCGGGCGGGTTCGGCTGGCTCGGCGACGACGGGCGGCTCCTGCCCGGCCGAGCGCCGGAGACCTGGATCACCGCCCGGATGACCCACGTCGCCGCGCTCGCCCACCTGCGCGGCCACGCCGGCGCCGACGACCTGCTCGACCACGGTGTGCGGGCCCTGCGCACCCTGCTGCGGGACCACGAGAACGACGGGTGGCTGCCGGCCGTCGGCGCGACGACGGCCGACAAGGAGGCCTACCAGCAGGCGTTCGTCGTCCTCGCGGGCGCCTCGGCGACCGGGGCCGGCCACCCGGACGGCCCGGTCCTCCTCGCCGACGCGCTGCGGGTCGCCGACGAGCGGTTCTGGGACGCGGACCAGCAGATGCCCCTCGACACCTGGGACGCGACGTTCACCCGCCTCGACGACTACCGCGGCGGCAACGCGGCGATGCACACCGTCGAGGCCCTCACCGCGGCGTACGACGTGACGGGGGAGGACCGCTGGCTCGACCGGGCGCTCGCCGTCGCGACCCGGCTCGTCGACGGCGTCGCGCGGGCGCACGCCTGGCGGTTGCCGGAGCACTTCGACCCGACGTGGGTCCCCGACCTCGACCACCACGTCGACGAGCCCGCCCACCCCTTCCGTCCGTACGGCGTCACCGTCGGTCACCTGCTGGAGTGGTCGCGGCTGCTGCTGGGGCTGCGGGCCGCGAGCGCCGCACGACCGGGCGGGGCCCCCGACTGGCTGCTGCCGGCCTCCCTCGCGCTGTATGACGCCGCGGTGGCGCGCGGGTGGGCGGTCGACGGCGCGAGCGGGTTCGTCTACACCACCGACTTCGCCGACCGGCCCGTCGTCCGGCTGCGGATGCACTGGGTGCTGGCCGAGGCGCTCGGCGCGGCCTGGGCCCGCCACGTCGCCACCGGCGAGGACGCCGCGCTGGCCGACCACCGCCGCTGGTGGGGCTGGGCCGTCGAGCACCTCGTCGCCCCCGCGGACGGGTCCTGGCGCCACGAGCTCGACGAGCACAACCGGCCCTCGGCGTACGTCTGGACGGGCCGACCGGACCTCTACCACGCCTACCAGGCCACCGTGCTGCCGCTGCTGCCCGCCGCGCCCAGCCTCGTCGGCGCCGTGCTCGCGTCGCGGCGCAGGTCGTGACGACACCGCGGAAATGCGTGCCTCCGGGGCTCCACCGGGCCTAGAGTCGCCGCCAGAGCCCCGCGAGCGGGCCCGCACGGGGGAGGTGCGACGTGGCGACGACCCGACTGCTGGGCTGCCTGCGGCTCGCGCTGGTGCTCGCGCTGACCGGGCTCGCGTCCGCCGCCGGCGTCGTCGGTGTGAGCGCCCCGGCCGCCGCCGACGTCTACGACCCGCTGACGCGCGTGCACACCGACCAGGTCGTCGGCGACGTGGTCACGGTCGGCAACGCCGTCCTCGTGTGCCCCCGGGACCCGGACGGCGCCCGCGAGGACTGCCTCGCGGCGAGCCGCCGCGACAACCAGCTCAACAACAACCGCTTCGCGATGCGGTACGCCGACGTCGACGGCGACGACTCGACGGTCAACTCGTCGAGCGCGGAGGTCCGGCTGCCGGCCGGATCGCGGGTCAGCTACGCGCGGCTGTCGTGGGCCGGCAACCGTGGGGGCCAGCAGTGCGGCGTCGGGGACCCGGGCGACTACCCGGAGGGATCGGCCGAGGAGAACGCGGTCCGTCTGAGGGTCGGCGACGCCGGTGGTGTCGACGTCGCGCCGCAGGACTACACCCGGGACACCTCGTCGGTCGGCTACTACAGCGCGGACGCGGTCGTGACCGACGCCTTCGCGGGCGTGCGCGCCGGGGACGACGGGCGCGACGTCCGGGTCACGGTCGGGGACGTGTTCGCCGCGGAGGGCCGCGGCTGCTTCGGCGGCTGGTCGCTGACGCTCGTCCACACCGCCGCCGACCCGGCCGGCCTCGGCTGCGACGTCCGTCGCCGGGAGGTCTTCGTGTACGACGGCCACGTCCGCCAGGGCGTCGGCGACGAGCCCCAGACGGTCACCGCGTCCGGGTTCCGCGTCGCGGGCGGCGGCGAGGTCCGCGCCGGCGTCACGGCGTACGAGGGGGACAACGGGCAGGTCGGTGACCGGCTCCGCGTGAACCGCACCGCCCTCGCCGACCCGGCCACCGACAAGGACGACAACTTCTTCGCCTCGACCGCCCAGGGCCGGGTCGAGCCCGACTACCCGAACAACTTCTCGGTCGACGCCAAGCGCGTCGAGGTGCCGCGCGGGGTGATCGAGCCCGGCGACACCGAGGCGACGCTGGGGGTCTCGACGGGGTCGGCCGGCGGCGCGGACGCGTTCCTGCTGCAGGGCCTGACCCTGTCGGTGCCCGTGCCCTCGCTGTGCCTCACCAAGACCGTCTCGCCCGCGGTGGCCAGGGCCGGGGACACCGTCACCTGGACCCTCGAGGTCAGCAACCCGAGCAGCGTCGACGTGACCGGCGTCGAGATCGACGACCCCGCCGTCGCCGACTGCGAGCAGACGGTGGGTGACCTGGCGGCCGGTGACTCCGAGACCGTCACCTGCACGTCCGTCGTGACCGAGGACCTCGTCAACGTCGCCTCGGTGACCGGTGCCGGCCCCGGCGGGTCCACGCTGACCGCCGTGGACCGCGCGGCGGTGGACGTCGTCGACCCCGCGGTGTCGCTCACCAAGACCGCCGTCGAGGACAGCGTCGTCGAGGGCGAGGAGGCGCGCTGGGCGATCACCGTCCGCAACGCGGGCGACACCGCCCTGGACGAGGTGGTCGTCGACGACCCGCTGGTGGCCGACTGCGACCGGGACCTCGGCCGCCTCGACCGGGGCGAGGAGCAGACCTACCGCTGCGCCGGCACGGTGACCGACGACCTCACCAACACCGCCACGGTCACGGCGTCCGCTCCCGGCGGCCCGGCGCTGAGCGCGTCCGACTCCGCCTCCGTCACCGTCGTGCCCGCCCCGATCGCTCCCGCCGTCGAGATCACCAAGACCGCCGTCGAGGACTCCGTCACCTCCGGGGACCGGGCGCGTTGGCGCATCACCGTCGCCAACACCGGCGCCGGGCCGCTGGAGGAGGTGACGGTCGACGACCCGCAGGTGGAGGCCTGCGACCGGACGCTCGGCACCCTTGCCGAGGGGGAGGAGCGGAGCCACACCTGCGGACGCACGATCCGCGAGGACGTCGAGAACGTCGCGACCGTCACCGCGACCGGCGACGGCGGCGCCCAGGTCACCGACACCGACTCGGCCACCGTGCGGGCCGAGGGTCCGTTCACGGTGACCGTCACCCCCGAGGCCGACCGCACCGTCCCGGAGGAGGAGGTCGACCTCACGGTCGAGCTCACCAACGGCGGCTCGGAGTCGGTGAGCGACCTGGTCGTGACCGCCGACGGCGCCACCGACTGCACCCGACGGCGCCCGATCGCCCTGCCGCCCGGGGCGTCACGCCGCTACGCCTGCACGGTCGAGGCGGGGGACGACGGCGACGACCTCGTCGTACGGACGACCGCCCTGGGGGAGATCGGCGGGTTCCCGACCCCCGCCCGGGACACGACACGCATCGAGGTCCTCGTCCCGGAGGTGTCCGTCGAGGTGGGTCGCGTCGCCGCGACCGACGGCACGGACGGCCGGACCGACGTGACGGTCTCCAACCCGGGCGAGACCCCGCTGCGCGGCGTACGCCTCGGGGTGGACGGCGCCACGCTCTGCCAGCTGCCGGGTGGCCGCCTCGCGGCGGGGGACACCGCCACGGTCACCTGCGGCGCCGCGAGCGGCGACGTGACCGCGCGCGTGAGCGCCCAGCCCGTCCTCGGCGACGTCGCGACGGGACCACGCGTCCGTGACACCGCCACCGCGGCCGCCCCCGGCACGCCCGGCTGGGAGGACGACGGCACCGGCGACCCCGCCGGCACCGACCCGTACGACCCGGTCGCGCCGTACGACCCCGAGGACCCGGGCTCCACCGCCCCCGCCGGCCTGCTGCCCGACACCGGCGCTCCCGGCCTCATGCTCCCCGTCCTCCTCCTCGGCAGCGCGATGCTCGGCGCCGGCCTGTGGCTCCTCCGCCGCCGTCGCCCCACCCGCTGACCCCCCACCGCCGAGTCGGCACGTCTGCGCAGCTGTACGGCGTCGAGTCGGCAGATCTGCGCAGCCGTACGTCGTCGAGTCGGCAGATCTGCGCAGCCGGGGGTGCGTAAACGTGCCGACTCGAGGTCTATGAGGTGCGCAGACGTGCCGACTCGAGGCCTGTGGGGTGCGCAGACGTGCCGACTCGGCCTACAGGGCGCGGTGGGGGACGGGGTCGTACAGGCCGGGGCGGGGGCCGGGGTCGACGGGGACCTCGCGGTCCTCGAGGCGGGACGCCGCCACGGCGGCGGCCGCGGTGGTGGCGACGTGCCAGTCCCAGGCGCTCGCGCCGAGCGCGCGTCCGGTGCGCACCGAGCGGACCCACGCCGTCAGGCCGATGCGGGTGGCGTCGGCGAAGCGGGCGGTCGCGTCGGCCGGGAGGCCCACCGAGGCCGACCCGCGGGCGAGGACCCGCACGGCCGGCGGCGCCCCGAGGGTGGTGACGCCGTCCGAGCCCAGTACCTCGCAGCGGATCTCGTGACCGCCCGGCGCGTGGTCGTCCACCTCGACCCGGGCGAGGGTCGCGCCCACGCGGACGGTGACGAGGGTCGGCTCCTCGGAGGTCAGGCGCACCGACGTCGGCGGCAGGCCGAGCAGCCAGGCCAGGGCGTCGAGCGCGGGCAGGAGCCCCGACCGCAGGCCCTGGCTCCGCTCCACGGACCGCACGAGCCGCACGCGGCCGACGTCCCCGTCGACGAGTGAGCGGCGCAGCGCCAGGTGGGCGGGGTCGTGGCGCCGGGTCAGCCCGACCTGCACGAGACGACGCCCCAGGGCCTCCTCCAGGCTCACCAGGGCGCGGACGTCGTCGGGGTCGAGCAACCGCCGGGGCTCGACGTACGCCGGCAACCCGCGCTCGAGGCAGGCGAACAGCACCGGCACGGGGTCCGTGCCAGCCACCACGACCGCGTCCAGGTCGGCGGCCACGACCTCGTTCGGATGACGGGCGACGGTCGCGCCGGCGTGCTCGGCCAGCTCCGCCAGACGCCGCTGGTCGCCGTCGTCCTGCACGAGCACGACGCGGGCGCCGGGTACGCCGCCCGCGAGGGCCCGCAGGTGCGGGACGCCGCCCGCGGCCGCGCCGAGCACGCCGACACGGAGGGGAGCAGCCGGCCCGTCGCGGGGGTCCGTGACGCCGCCGGTGAAGAGGGCATCGGTGCCACTCAGGGCGGTCACGGGCATCAACGTCCCCCCGGGACCTCGACTCAGCGAACAGTGTTCACTGTACGCGAGACGCGCGTGCGGCGGCGACGCCCAGAGCGGCCGCGCACCCGTCGGCGGACCTTGCGCCGCCCGGCACCCCGGAGCTGACCGACCGCACCCACGCGGTCAGGAGGATCCGGTGGGCCTCCGCCAGGTGGTCGGTCGTGGTCACCACCTCGGCCGAGCCCTCGCTGCCGTGCACCTCCCACCGCACGTCGGTCGGGTCGCCCGGCCCCCGCCGCAGCTCGAGGTCCACGACCGGGCCGTCCTCGGTCCGCGCGGACACCAGCAGGACGTCGTCCCCGCCCTCCGTGCCGGCGACCGTGACCGGCCGACCCACCAGCCACGCGACGGTGTCGAGCGCGTGCACGAGGCCCCCGTCCGGGTCGCGGCACGGTTCGACGCCGCGGACCAGACGCAGGCGGCCGAGGGCGCCCCCGGCGGCGTGGCCCCGCAGCTCACGGAACCGCGGGTCGTGACGGCGGGCGAAGCCCACCTGCACCAGCGAGCGCCCGGTCGTGTGCTCGGCCTCCCGGTCGGCGCGGAGGAGGGTCTCCGCCGCCCGGGGGTCCGTCGGGGGCTCGGCCACCAGGACCGGGAGACCCGAACGGAGCGCGGTGACGGCCACCTCGGTCGCGTCGACGCCGTCGCCGACCAGGACGCCGTCCACCCCCTGCAGGTCCTCGGGCAGCACAGCCCGCGCGGGCTGGGGCAGCCACACGCCCGGGACCGCGGACAGCAGGGCGTCGACGAGACCCGGCGTCCGCGGCCCGTCGCCGACCACGGCCACCGTGACGTCCGGGAGATCGGTGACGTGCGTCGGCTCGGTGACCCCCATCGGGTCATCATCACCCGGCTCCGGGCACGGCGATAGGGTGCGGCGCATGTCGCAGCGCACCCTCGTCCTGCTCAAGCCCGACACCGTGCGTCGCGGCCTGGTGGGGGAGGTGCTGTCGCGCTTCGAGGCCAAGGGCCTCTCCCTCGTCGCGATGGAGCTCCGCACCATCGACGCCGACCAGGCCGACCGCCACTACGCCGAGCACGTCGAGCGCGACTTCTACCCGCCGCTGCGCGACTTCGTCACCTCCGGCCCGCTCGTGGCGATGGTCGTCGAGGGCGACGAGGCGATCGAGGTCGTCCGCGCCCTCAACGGCGCCACCGACGGCCGCAAGGCCGCGCCCGGCACCATCCGCGGCGACCTCTCGCTGTCGAACCGCGAGAACCTCGTCCACGGCTCCGACTCCCCGGAGTCCGCCGAGCGCGAGATCGGGCTGTGGTTCCCCAGCCTGTGAGCTGACGCGGCTCCGGGCTCGGGGCACCTCGACCTCCGTCGTGGTCGGGGCCGTCACTCGCCCCGCCGGGTCTCGTGGCTCCTCGCTAGCGCTCGGAGCACCCCGACCTTCGGTCGGTGCTGGCGGCCGATGTCCGGCTCACCGGGTCTCGAGACGCCCGGTCGCGACCTCGTTCCTCGGTCGCGCGGGCTCGTCGACCTTCGGCTGCCACGGTCCTCGCTCGTTCCTCGCGCGGACCTGCAGCCTCCCGGCGCGCCTCCCGGGCCCGGCAGCCCCGCGTTCCTACTGTCAGGAGCGGACCCGTGCGCGCGGGTCCGACTTCCCCACTCCTGCACCCTGCGAGGCAGCCAGAACATGCCGAACAGCTTCATCGGCCGGGACATGGCCGTGGACCTCGGGACCGCCAACACGCTGGTCTACGTCCGCGGCAAGGGCGTGCTGCTCGACGAGCCGAGCGTCGTCGCGCTCAACGACACCACCGGCGAGATCCTCGCCGTCGGCCACGAGGCCAAGCGCATGATCGGCCGTACGCCGGACAACATCGCCGCCATCCGCCCCCTCAAGGACGGCGTCATCGCCGACTTCGAGGCGACCGAGCAGATGCTGCGCTACTTCATCCAGCAGGTGCACCGCCGTCGCTACTTCGCGAAGCCACGGATGGTCGTCTGCGTCCCCAGCGGCATCACCGCCGTCGAGCAGCGGGCCGTCAAGGAGGCCGGCTACCAGGCCGGCGCCCGCCGGGTCTACATCGTCGAGGAGCCCATGGCCGCCGCGATCGGCGCCGGGCTGCCCGTCCACGAGGCCACCGGCAACATGGTCGTGGACGTCGGCGGCGGGACCACCGAGGTCGCCGTCATCTCGCTCGGCGGCATCGTCACGTCCATCTCGGTCCGCACCGCCGGCGACGACCTCGACGCCGCCGTGATCGCGTGGATGAAGAAGGAGTACTCGCTCCTGCTGGGCGAGCGCACCGCCGAGGAGATCAAGACCACCCTGGGCTCGGCCTTCCCGCTCCCCGCCGAGCCGGAGGCCGAGATCCGCGGCCGCGACATGGTCTCCGGCCTGCCGAGGACGGTCACCGTGTCCTCCGCCGAGGTCCGTCAGGCCATGGAGGAGCCGCTCTCCGACATCGTGGACGCCGTCCGCGCGACGCTGGACTCCACGCCGCCCGAGCTGGCCGGCGACATCATGGACCGCGGCATCGTGCTCACGGGCGGCGGAGCGCTGCTCCGCGGCCTCGACGAGCGGCTGCGCCACGAGACCGGCATGCCCGTCCACGTCGCCGAGGACCCCCTCACCTCGGTGGCGCTCGGCGCCGGCCGCTGCGTGGAGGAGTTCGAGGCGCTGCAGCAGGTCCTGGTCTCCGAGCCGCGGCGGTTCGGATGACCTCGCCCCGTCAGGGCCACACCCGGCCCGCCCGTCCGTCCCGTGGCCGGGAGAAGCGCTGGCGCGGCCTCGAGCGTCTCGAGGGCGGCCGGCCCTCCCGCGCGCTGCTCGTCGCCCTGCTGCTCGGCAGCGTCAGCCTCATCACCCTCGACCAGCAGACCGACGACGGGCCCGTCGAGGCCGGCCGGTCCGTCGTGGGCGAGGCCCTCGGCCCGATGCAGGCCGGCGCCGCCGGCCTGGTGCGGCCCTTCGCCGCCGTTCCGTCGTGGCTGCGCACCCAGGACTCCCTGCGTCGCGAGGTCTCGACGCTGGAGGCCGAGAACTCCCGACTGCGCAGCGAGCAGGCGACGTCCGGCCTCGACCGCAACCGTCTCGCCGAGCTCGACGGCCTCACCACCGCGGCCGAGGAGGGCGGGTTCACCCTGGTCCCCGCCCGCGTCGTCGGCATGGGGCCGATGCAGTCCTTCTCCCGCACGGTCACCATCGACGCCGGCTCCCAGGCGGGCATCACCCCTGACATGACGGTCCTCGACAACGACGGCCTCGTCGGTCGCGTCCTGCGCACCACCCGGACGACGGCGACCGTGCTGCTGGTCATGGACCCCGAGTCGGTGGTCGGCGGCCGCCTCGGCGACAGCATGGAGATCGGCTTCCTGCGCGGTCGCGGCTCCATCGAGGACGCCGGCGAGCTGACCCTCGACCTGGTCGACGGCACCGTCGCCCCCGACGAGGGCGACACCGTCGTCACGTGGGGCAGCGACGGCGGCGCGCCGTACGTGCCGGGCGTCCCGATCGGCACCGTCTCGCAGGTGTGGAGCAGCCCGCGGGAGACCGCGAAGCTCGCGGTGATCGAGCCCTTCGTCGACTTCAGCTCCCTCGACCTCGTCGGGGTGGCCGTGCCCTCGGGCACCCGTAGCGACCGCGGCGTCCTCGAGGCCGACGGGAGCATCCGGTGAGCGTCCGATGAGCGCCCTGCGCGCGCTGGTCGCGGTCGTCCTCGTGACCGTGGCGCTGCTGCTGCAGGTCAGCGTGATGTCGCACCTGTCCTGGAACGGCGTCGTCCCCAACCTCTGCCTGCTGGTCGTCGTCGGCGCGGCGCTGGTCCGCGGACCGGAGTTCGGCGCCGTCCTCGGCTTCGTCGCCGGCGTCGCCCTGGACCTCGCCCCGCCCGCCGACCACGTCGCCGGCCGCTGGGCCCTCGCGCTGGTCGTGGTGGGCTGGCTGGTGGGTCGCCTCCGCGCCCAGAGCGGCCCCGAGTCCAAGCCCTCGGCGGGCTCCGTCGTCCTGACCGTCGCCGCCGCGTCCTTCGTCGGCGCCTCCGTCTTCGCGTTCACCGGGATGCTGCTGTCCGACCCCGCGATGGGGGTGCGCGACACGCTCGTCGTCATCGTCACCGCGCTCGTGTACGACGTCGTGGCGACCCCGTTCGTCCTGCCCGTCGTGCTGGCGCTGATGCGTCGCCTCGAGACCGAGCGCGGTCGGTCGACCGTGCGGCGGGACCCACGACCCGAGGCCCGCGCGGACGCGCGGGCGGCGCGGTGAGCCGCACCGCGGGCGCCTCGCGACGCAGCCGGCTGCGGCTGGTCGTCGTCCAGGCGCTGGTCTTCTCGCTGTTCGCGACGCTCCTAGCGCGCCTGTACTACCTGCAGGTGCTCGACGGCGAGGAGTACCAGGCGCGCGCCGCCTCCCAGTCCGTCCGCGAGGTCGTCGTGCAGCCCCCGCGGGGCCTCATCGTCGACGCCCAGGGCCGCCCGCTGGTCGCCAACCGCACCTCCTGGACCACCTCCGTCGACCGGTCCCTGCTGGAGCGCATGACCGGCTCGCAGCAGGAGCGCCTGCTGGAGCGGGTCTCCGAGGCCGTCGACGTCCCGCTGAAGCAGATCCGCGCGACGCTGCTGGACTGCGGCGACCCCGGCTCGGTGGAGGGGACCTGCTGGAACGGGTCGCCGTACCAGCCGGTGCCGATCGCCACCGACCTCGAGCCCGGCACCGCGCTGTCGCTCAAGGAGCAGGCCGAGGACTACCCGTCGGTGCTGGTCGAGAAGCAGCGGCTCCGCGCCTACCCCCAGCCGTACGGCGTCAACGCCGCCCATCTCCTCGGCTACCTGAGCCCGGTCACCGAGGACGAGCTCGACGACGCCGAGGAGGCCGAGGACCGGTCCGTCAACGGTGCCTCGTCGGTCGGCCGCGCCGGCGTCGAGAAGCAGTACGACGCCTGGTTGCGGGGGATGCCCGGCTACCGCCGGGTCGCGGTCGACTCGATGGGCCGCGTCCTGGGCGCCGGCGGGCAGGACCGGGCCCGCCCCGGCGACACCCTCGTCACCTCGATCGACGCCCGCGTCCAGGGGGTCGTGGAGCGCCAGCTCGCGCAGACCATCGAGACCGCCCGCGGCACCGTCGACGAGGTCACCGGCGTGCCCTACGTCGCCGACGCCGGCGCGGCCGTCGTCCTCGAGGCCGACACCGGTCGCGTGGTCGCGATGGCCAGCCAGCCGACGTACGACCCCGACGTGTGGACCGGCGGCATCAGCACCAGCCAGCTCGACCGCCTCTACTCCGAGGACGCCGGCACGCCGCTGCTGTCCCGGGCGACGCAGGGCCAGTTCGCGCCCGGCTCGACGTGGAAGCCGTTCATGACCCTCGGGGCCCTGCGCAACGGCTACTCCACCGACACCCGGCTCGACTGCTCGAGCTCGTTCGCCGTCGGCAACCGGGCGTTCAACAACTACGAGTCCGGCGCCTACGGCTACATCGGCTTCGACAAGGCGCTCGAGGTCTCCTGCAACACGTTCTTCTACCGGATCGGCTACGACTTCTGGAACCGGCTGGGCTCCGACCCGACCGATGTCGACGCCCCCGACCCCCTCGTCGACGAGGCCCAGGAGTTCGGCTTCGGCCGCCGCACCGGCATCGACGTCCCGGGCGAGGCCACCGGCCGGATCGCCGACCGCGAGTGGAAGCGCGAGTACTACCGCGCGCAGAAGGACTACTACTGCGAGATCGGCCAGGAGCCCGGCGAGGACTTCCTGCACCGCTTCGCCCGCGAGTTCTGCGTCGAGGGCTCCTGGTACCGCGCCGGCGACGCCGTGAACTTCTCCATCGGACAGGGCGACACCGTCGTCACCCCGCTCCAGCTCGCCCGCGCGTACGGCGCCATCGCCAACGGCGGGCGCCTCATGGCCCCGCGGGTCGGCAAGGCGATCGTCTCGCCGGGCGGTCGCGTCGTCCGGGAGATCGAGCCGCGGCAGAACGGCACCGTCCGGATGCCCGCCGAGTACCAGTCCTACATCGACGCCGCGCTCGGCAACGTCACCTCCGTCGGCACGATGGCCTGGCGCATGGGCGGCTTCCCGCTCGACCAGGTCCCGATCCGCTCGAAGACCGGCTCCGCGGAGGTCTACGGCAAGCAGTCGACCTCGTGGGTCGCGTCGTACTCCGACGACTACGTCGTCGTGATGATGGTCAGCCAGGGCGGCACCGGCTCCGGCACCTCGGGCCCGGCGATCCGCAAGATCTGGGAGTCGCTGTACGGCGTCGACGGCGAGACCGCCGACCCCGGCGACGCCGCGATCCCCGGGGTCGTGGCCCCCGACGCCCTGCCCACCTTCGCCGAGGACGGCTCGATCCTGCCGCCCCGGCCCCGGACGACCGGAGCAGCCGGATGACGATGCTGGGGGACCGGCCCGCCGTGCGGAGCGCCGCCCGCGGACCGCTGGCGCGCGCCCCGCGCCTGGACTGGTGGCTGCTCGGCGCGGTCGCCGCGCTCGTCGTCGTCGGCACCCTGCTCGTCTGGTCGGCCACGGTGGCCCGCGACGACCTCACCGGCGGCGACCCGCAGGCCTACCTGCGCCGCCAGCTCGTCAACATCGCCATCGGCGCCGTGCTCTTCGTCCTCGTGCTCGCCACCGACCACCGGTGGATCCGCATCGTCGCGCCGCTGGTCTACCTCGCCTCCGTCGTCGGTCTGGTCCTCGTGCTCGTCATGGGGTCGACCATCAACGGCTCGCGGTCGTGGATCGACCTCGGCCCGCTGTCGGTCCAGCCCAGCGAGTTCGCGAAGCTCGCCGTGGTCATCGGGATGGCGCTCCTGGTCGCCGAGCGCGCCGAGGGGTCGTGGCGCCGCGGCGTCGGCACCGTCGAGGTCGTCGGGATGCTGCTCATCGCCGGCCTGCCCGCCGCGCTGATCCTGCTCCAGCCCGACCTCGGCACGATGCTCGTCCTCACCGCCACCGTCTTCGGCGTGATCGCCCTGTCGGGGGCGCCCCGTCGCTGGCTCGTCGGCCTCACCCTCACCGGCGTGCTCGGCGCCGTCGGAGCGGTCGCGGCCGGCGTGCTCGCCGACTACCAGGTCGACCGCTTCCTGGCCTTCACCGACCCGGGTCTCGACCCCCGGGGCGCCGGCTACAACACCGAGCAGGCCCGCATCGCCGTCGGCAACGGCGGGCTGTTCGGGCAGGGCCTCTTCGACGGCTCGCAGACCCGCGCGGGGTTCGTCCCCGAGCAGCACACCGACTTCGTCTTCACCGTCGCCGGCGAGGAGCTCGGCCTGCTCGGCGCCGGGCTGCTGATCGCCCTGCTCGGTGTCGTCGTGTGGCGCGCGCTGGTCATCGCCGCCGAGACCGACGACGTCTTCGGTCGCATCGCCGCCGGCGGCATCGCCTGCTGGTTCGGCTTCCAGGCGTTCCAGAACGTCGGCATGTGCCTCGGGATCATGCCCGTCACCGGCGTCCCCCTGCCCTTCGTGTCGTACGGCGGGTCCTCGATGTTCGCGAACCTCCTCGCCGTGGGCCTGCTGATGAACATCCACCTGCGCACCCACGCCGTCGCGCCCTCCCGCTACACCGCCCCCCGCCGTACACCGGCGCGCTGAGACGGTCGGTCCCGGAGTCCGTACGCTGGGGGGCTGCACCACGCCGCCGTCCCGAGCCCGAGAGGTCCACCTCGTGTCACCCGAGCAGGAGCCCGCCAGCGTCTTCGAGCGTCTCGAGCCGTACCTCGAGAGCGTCAGCAAGCCGATCCAGTACGTCGGCGGCGAGCTGAACTCGGTCGTCAAGGAGTGGGGGACCACCGAGGTGCGGTGGGCGCTGATGTACCCCGACGCCTACGAGGTCGGCCTGCCCAACCAGGGCGTCCAGATCCTGTACGAGGTCCTCAACGAGCGAGACTGGATCGTCGCGGAGCGCACGTACGCCGTGTGGCCCGACATGGAGGCCGTCATGCGGTCCCACGACGTCCCGCAGTTCACCGTCGACGCCCACCGCCCGGTCCGGGACTTCGACGTCCTCGGCCTCAGCTTCTCCACCGAGCTGGGCTACACGAACATGCTCACCGCGCTGGACCTCGCCGGGATCCCGCTGCACGCCGTCGACCGCACGGACGCCGACCCGCTCGTCCTGGCCGGCGGGCACGCCGCGTTCAACCCCGAGCCCGTCGCCGACTTCCTCGACGCCGCCGTCCTCGGCGACGGCGAGGAGATCGTGCTCGCGATCTCGGACGTCGTCCGCGAGCACCGCGCGGAAGGCCGCCCCGGCGGCCGCCTCGAGCTGCTGCGCCGCCTCGCGGTGACCGGCAACGTCTACGTGCCGCGCTTCCACGAGGTCACCTACGGCGACGACCACGCCCTCGCCTCCGTCGTCCCCGCCGTCGAGGGCGTGCCGGAGCGGGTCCGCAAGCACACGCTGATGGACCTCGACGCCTGGCCCTACCCCTCCAAGCCGCTGGTGCCGGTCGCCGAGACGGTCCACGAGCGCTTCAGCGTCGAGATCTTCCGCGGCTGCACCCGCGGCTGCCGCTTCTGCCAGGCCGGGATGATCACCCGCCCCGTCCGCGAGCGGAGCATCGAGACCATCGGCGCGATGGTCGAGACCGGCGTGCGGAACACCGGGTTCGACGAGGTCGGCCTGCTCAGCCTCTCCAGCGCCGACCACACCGAGATCGGCGAGGTCGCCAAGGGCCTGGCCGACCGGTACGAGGACCGCAACGTCTCGCTCAGCCTGCCCAGCACCCGCGTCGACGCCTTCAACATCGCGCTGGCGAACGAGTTCAGCCGCAACGGCCGCCGCTCCGGGCTGACGTTCGCCCCCGAGGGCGGCAGCGAGCGGATGCGGAAGGTCATCAACAAGGCGGTGACGGAGGAGGACCTGATCCGCACCGTCGCCGCGGCGTACTCCCACGGCTGGCGCCAGGTGAAGCTCTACTTCATGTGCGGGCTGCCCACCGAGACCGACGAGGACGTCCTCGCCATCGCCGATCTCGCCACCCGGGTGATCGACACCGGCCGCGAGGTCTCGGGCCGCAACGACATCCGCTGCACGGTCTCGATCGGCGGGTTCGTGCCGAAGCCGCACACGCCGTTCCAGTGGGCCGCGCAGCTCGACCCCGAGACCACCGACGAGCGGCTGCGCAAGCTGCGGGAGGCGGTGCGGAGCCAGAAGAAGTACGCCCGCGCCATCGGCTTCCGCTACCACGACGGCCAACCGGGCATCGTCGAGGGACTGCTCTCCCGCGGCGACCGTCGGGTCGGCCGCGTCATCGAGGAGGCGTGGCGCAACGGCGCCCGCTTCGACGGCTGGAGCGAGCACTTCTCCTACGAGCGCTGGGCCGCCGCCGCCGAGACCGGCCTCGCTGGCACCGGTGTGGACCTCGACTGGTTCACGACCCGTGAGCGCACCGAGGACGAGGTCCTGCCCTGGGACCACCTCGACTCCGGCCTCGACAAGGACTGGCTCTGGGCCGACTGGGAGGACGCCCTCGACCCCGACTCCGTCGACGTCGAGGACTGCCGCTGGACGCCCTGCTACGACTGCGGCGTCTGTCCCGAGATGGGCACCGAGATCCAGGTCGGCCCCACCGGCCAGTCCTTGCTGCCGCTCTCCGTGGTCTGAGCGTGGCGGAGGGCGCCTCGTCGACCTCGACGCGCCCCCGCCGACCGGGCCGGGCTCGTCGTGGTGGACCGGTCGGCCGCGCTGGTCGGCGTGGTCACCCTCGTCCGCCGGTCCTCGCCAGGACGGACGTGCAGTAACGCCCGGAACCGGCCCGTCGGAGGCGTCGAGCGGTGCTTCTGCACGTTCTTCCTCGCGCGGGGAGCCCGCATCCCTAGGCTGACGCCGTGGAGGTCCCTCAACGTGCGCTGCACGGCGGCGCCGGACGGGTCACCGCCCTCGCGGCCCGGACGACCGGGTACGCCGACGCCCTCGCCTGCCTGGTCGAGCCGGGAGCCGGGGGTCGGCCGGGCCTGCGTGTCATCACCCATCACGGCAGACACCGCGAGGACCTGCTGGTGTCCGCCGCCGAGGTCCTCGCCGGCCGCGCCGCCGGTCCGTCGTACGTCGGGTCGCCGCTGTACGACGTCGCCGGCACGGTGGTCGGCGTCCTCTGCCTCGCGGGACCCCCGCCGGGTCGCGACACCGTCGCGGACCTCGAGCCCGTCGCCGCGTTCGCCGAGGTGCTCTCCGACCAGCTCGACCTGATCCGCACCCTCGGCCCGCCGCCGGACCCGACCGCCGTGGCGCGCCTGCGCGCCGGCCTGGCCGACGGGGAGGTCCAGGCGTGGTTCCAGCCCATCGTCGACCTCGCCGACCACCGCCTGGTCGGCCTGGAGGCGCTGGCCCGGTGGACGGGCGCGGACGGGCACGTCACGTCCCCGGGGGAGTTCGTCCCCCTCGCCGAGCAGAGCGGACTCGTGGCCGACCTCGACATGGCGATCCTGAGCGACGGCGTGCGCCACCTCGCGCGCTGGCAGCGCCACAGCCCCGACCTGCGGCTCAGCGTGAACGTCTCGGGCCGCCACCTCGACAGGCCGGGCTGGATGGAGGAGGTCGCCGCGGCCGTCGCCGACGCGGGCGTCGAGCCGCGCACCGTCGAGCTGGAGCTCACCGAGTCCGTGCGGCCCTCGGACGTCGTCCGCAACGCCGACGAGCTGTCGCGTGCCCGCGAGCTGGGCTTCGAGGTCTGGTTCGACGACTTCGGCACCGGCTGGGCCGAGCTGCGCCAGCTCGTCGAGCTGCCGGTGGACGGCGTGAAGGTGGACCGGTTCTTCACCGAGAAGCTCGGCGGCCGGGGCGACACCGTCGTGCGGGCCGTCGTCACGATGGCCGCCGAGCTCGGCCTCGACACCGTCATCGAGGGCATCTCGACCGCCCACCACGCGCAGCGCGCGCAGGAGCTGGGCTGCCGGCTGGGTCAGGGCTTCTGGTGGTCGCCCGCGGTCCCCGCGGCGGAGGTCGACGCCGTCCTGGCCGGCACCAGCGGGGCGTTCAGCGCAGCAGCCCGCTGAACCGGTCCGCCGGACCCACCTTGAGTCGCGCGCCGGCCTGCTCCGCCGGCATCGGGCGGGCGAGGTGGAAGCCCTGCACCATGGCGCAGTCCAGGGCGCGCAGGGTCGCGAGCTGGTTGGCCCGCTCGACACCCTCCGCCACGACGTCGAGCCCGACCGCGCGGGCGCCCTGGATGACGAGGTGCAGCAGCTTGACGTCCTCGCTGCTCTCGATGAGCAGGAAGTCGGCGCCGATCTTGACGTAGTCGACGGGCAGCGAGCCGAGGGCGCGCAGCGAGCGGAAGCCCGCGTCGAAGTCGGCGAGCGCCACCCGGACACCCGCACGCCGGGCCTCGGCGAGCCTCGACGCGATGCCGGGCTCGCCCGCGACCACCGCGTGGTCGACCTCGAGCACGAGCTGCCGGGGCTGCAGGCCGGTGGCCTCCAGGGTCTCGAGGAGGTCGGGGACGAGGCCCGCGCTGAGCAGGCGCCGGCGCGACGGGTTCACCGCGACCGACAGCTCCTCGCCGCGGTGGTCGGCGCACCACCGGGCGAGCTGCTCCAACGCGGTCCGCGCCACCCAGCGGTCGATGTCGACGATGAGCCCGGACCGCTCGGCGGTCGGCAGGAACGCTCCCGGCAGCAGCTGGCCCTCGCCGGGGCGGTTCCACCGCACCAGGGCCTCCCACCCGCGCACCTGGCCGCTGTGGACGTCCAGCACCGGCTGGTAGTGCAGCTCCAGCTGGTCGTCGGCGACGGCGCGCCGCAGGTCCGCCGTCAGCCGCTCCGCCTCCCGGGCCGCCGCCCGCATGTCGAGGTCGAACAGCTCGGCGCGACCGCGGCCGGCGTTCTTCGCCCGGTACGCCGCCATGTCGGCCTCGTCGAGCAGCGTCACCGCGTCCGTCGTCCCGTCGAAGCACTGCGACACCCCGACGCTGGCACCGACCCGAGCGGTGCCGAGGCCGCCGAGGGTCACCGGCTCCGAGACGGTGGCGATCAGCCGGCGGGCCAGGGCCACCGCGGTCTCGGGGTCGGGCACGGCGTGCAGGACGACGACGAACTCGTCACCGCCGAGCCGGATCGCGGTGTCGTCGCCGCGGGTGGCTCCGCGCAGCCGGTCGGCCACCTCGACCAGCAGCCGGTCGCCGGCGCGGTGACCGAAGGTGTCGTTGATCTTCTTGAAGCCGTCCAGGTCGATGAAGAGCACCGTGACGCTGCCGCCGGCGTGGTGCACGCGGTCGAGCGCGGCCTCCAGCAGGACCAGGCCGCGCGCACGGTTGGGCAGGCCGGTGAGGTGGTCGTGGGTGGCCTCGTGTGACAGCTGGTCGCGCAGGGTGGTGCTCTCGGTGTGGGCGGCGACGATCTCGGTGAACGCCATCCGCAGCCGCGCCAGGACCAGGCCGACGAGGCAGGCGGTGCCGATCACGACGGGCCACACCGACAGGCGGGCCCCGAGCAGCAGCTGCAGGGCGAGGCACCACGTGCCGCTGGTGGCCGCCAGCCCCAGGGCCGCCATGCGTCGGCGACCCAGGACGGCGGACCGCGGGCGGCTCGGCTCGGTCAGGACGAGCATCCGCGGGTGCAGCGCCGCGGCGCCCCACAGCAGGTACGACAGCAGGTAGGCCACGTCGGGCAGCACGGGCTCCGTGACGCCGCCGTACATGCGCAGGGACAGCGACACGACGTCCCCGACGACCACGAGCGCGATGGCGCTCGCCAGGGCGCGCATGGGCAGGTGCCAGCTCCCGGGGCTCGTCGCGATGCGGACCAGGCCGCCCAGGAGCAGGAGGTCGCCCGCGACGTACGCGAGCTCGACGACCGTCTGCGAGGTCGAGAACGACGGGGAGTCCAGCACCGGTCCGCCGAGCAGCACCCAGAAGGCCAGGGTCAGGGCGAGCGTCAGCATCGCGGCGTCGAGCACCCCGGCGAGGTCCGCGCCGCGCACGCGCACCCGCGCGAGCAGTGCGAGGCCGGCCCCGAGCGGAAGGTAGCCGAGGACGAACAGCGCGTCGGAGAGCGTCTCGGCGCCGAGGGCCAGCAGGGCGTCCGCCGAGACCCAGGCCCCGAGGCCCAGGGCGAAGGCCCACCAGGGCCCGGGGTGGCGCGGCTGGTTCAGCCGGGTCCCCACCACGAGGGCGAGGACGCCCAGGACCCCGGTCGCGACGTAGGCGACCTCGCCGGCCGGGCCGGGCGCGACGATCGCGGCGGCGGCCAGCAGGGACCCGATCCCGACGAGGAGACGCCACCAGACCGGGGGCACGGCCCCCAGACCGATCGGGCGGTTCCGCGAGGCGGCACCGGGGAGCAGGCTCGGCACAGTCGGACTCCTTCCAACACCGCGCCCCATGACCGGCGGGTCTCGCCGTGCCCCGATCCTAGGAACGACCAACGATCCGCGGGGCGCTTTGCCGGGATCCGCCCGGACGGGCGCTCAGCGCGAGCCGGCGGGCTGCGTCTGGCCGGACAGGGCGTCCTCGACGTGCCCGGGCCGGCCGGCGACGAACGTCGAGGCGCCGAGGGGGAGGGTGCAGGCGATGAGGAACAGCACGGGGAGGGTCCACCCACCCGTGCCGTCGTGCAGCGCGCCCACGGTCAGGGGCCCGGCCGCGGACAGGACGTACCCGCCGGACTGGGCCACCGCGGAGAGCCCCGACGTGCCGGCGGCGGTGCGGCTGCGCAGCCCGATGAGGACGAGCACGAGGGGGAACAGCGCGGCGCCGAGCCCGAGGAGCAGGGCTGCCGGGACGGCGAGCGTGTACGGCGCGACGAGGATCATCACGTAGCCCACCGGGTAGCAGGCCCACACCGCCAGGCAGAGCCGGACCTGGCTCTCCCGCTTGGCCGCGGCCCGGGGGAGCCAGATCGAGGTGGGGATGCTGACCGCGGCGAGGAGCCCGACCAGCGCGCCGGCGGCGGTGGGGGAGTAGCCGGCCTCGCGCCACAGCAGCGGGAACCAGCCGAACAGGGCGTACGCCTGGAGGGCCTGGAAGCCGAACATCACCGTCAGCGCGACCCCGATCGGGGTGCGCAGCACGCGCCACAGCGCGACCGGCTCCTCGTCGGGGTCGGGCGTGCCGTCGTCGTCCGCGTCCTGACGGTCCTCCCCGGTCAGGAACAGCCAGGGGACGGCGCTGAGCAGGGCCACGACCGCCCAGGCGCCGAGGCCCCAGCGCCACGACCCGCCGAGGTCGGCGATGGGGACGGTCAGCGTGAGGCTCGCGGTGAGGAAGACCGCCAGCGCCGTCGTGTACGCCGCGGTCACCGCGCCGACCCGGTCCGGGAAGTGGCGCTTCACCAGGGCCGGCAGCAGGACGTTGCCCGACGCCATGCCCGCCAGCGCGAGCAGCGACAGCAGCAGGAACGGGACGGCCGAGTCGACCAGGGCCCGCCCGGTGAGGCCGGCGACGAGCATGAGCAGGCTGACCAGCGTCAGCCGGTGCACCCCGAAGCGGCGCGCGGCCGCGGGGGAGGCCACCCCGAACGCGGCGAAGGCGATGACCGGCAGCGAGGTGAGCAGCCCGGCGACGAGGCCGGACAGGCCGAGGTCCTCGCGCACCTCGGCGAGCACCGGGCCGACGCTGACGGCCGCGGGGCGCAGGTTGACCGCGGCCGCGACGATCCCGGCGAGGACCAGCCACGGGGCCGCCGTACGGACTCCGGAGCGGGGCGACGGCACGGCTCCGAGCATGCCACCCGACCCCGTGCGCCGTCGTCGGCGGGCTCCTAGGGTGCTCGGGTGCACCGCCTCAGCGACGACGAGCGACGACGACGCATCGGACGCCGTCACGCCCTGTCGCCGGGGCACCGCCTCGACGACCCGGTCGCGGTCACCCGGGCGATGACGGTGCTGCACGCCACCGAGCCCCCGACCGTGCACCTCGCGGTGGCCGCCCGCACCACCGGCGTGTCCGTCGCCGACGTCGAGGCCGCCCTGTACGACGACCGCAGCCTGGTCAAGCAGCTGGCGATGCGCCGCACCCTGTTCGTCTTCCCCCGCGACCTGCTCCCGGCGGCCTGGGGGAGCGCCTCGGCCCGCGTCGCCGGCACCGAGCTGAAGAGGCTGGCCGGTGACGTCGAGCGCGCCGGGGTGGCCGCCGACGGCGTGGCGTGGCTCGAGGACGCGGCGCGCGCCGTGGTCGAGCACGTGGCCGCCCAGGGCGCCGGCGGTCGCGCGCTCGACGCCCGGACCCTGCGTCTGGAGGTCCCGGTCCTGCAGACCCCGGTGGGCCAGGGGGCCGGGGCGTGGTCGCAGACCGCGCCGGTCGCCTCCCGGGTGCTGACCCTGCTGGGCGCCCGGGGTGACCTGGTCCGTGGCCGCAACGGGGGGCACTGGCGCATCTCCCGGCCGCAGTGGACCGCGATGTCCGACTGGCTGGGGTCGCCGGCCGCCCCCGCCGACGAGCGGGAAGGCTACGCCGAGCTGGTGCGCCGCTGGCTGGCGACGTTCGGGCCCGGCACCGAGACCGACGTCGTGTGGTGGCTGGGCGCCACGAAGACCGCCGTACGGCGCGCGCTGGCCGACGTCGGGGCCGTCGAGGTGGCCCTGGACGACGGCGCCACGGGGTTCGTGCTGCCCGAGGACACCGACGAGACACCCGACCCCGGCCCCTGGGCGGCCCTGCTGCCCACCCTCGACCCGACCGTCATGGGGTGGAAGCAACGGGACTTCTACCTCGACCCCGCCGACGTGCCCTTCCTCTTCGACACCAACGGCAACGCCGGGACCACCGCGTGGGTCGACGGCCGGGTCGTCGGCTGCTGGGTCCAGGACGCCGACGGCACGGTCCGCGTCGTCCTCCGCCACGACGTCGGGGCCGAGGCCGCGGCGGCGCTGGACGCCGAGGCCGCCCGTCTCACCACCTGGCTCGCCGGCGAGGTCGTGGGCTCGGTGTACGCCTCACGCCTGATGAAGGGCGAGCGGCTGCCCTGAGACCCGCCCGCGGCGGTGGTGCGACAGACTCGACGCCGTGCGAGACCAGCCCGAGCAGCAGGCGCCCCCCGTGCAGCGGCTCCGCGTCCGCTACGCGAAGCGGGGCCGGCTGCGCTTCTCCAGCCACCGCGACTTCAGCCGGGTCTTCGAGCGCGCGATCGCCCGGGCGGCCGTCCCGATGGCGTACTCCTCCGGCTTCCACCCGCACCCCCGCATCTCCTACGCCGGAGCCGCACCCACGGGCGCCGCGAGCGAGGCCGAGTACCTCGAGATCGGGCTCGCCGAGGTCCGCACGCCCGACGAGGTCCGGGCCGCGCTCGACGACTCGCTCCCGGACGGCCTGGACGTCCTCGAGGTCGCCGAGTCGCCCGGCGGGGCCCTGGCGACCCTGCTCGAGGCCAGCGTCTGGGAGCTCCGCACCGGGTCCGGCACGGACCCCGCCGCGCTCGGCGCGGCGCTGCAGGCGTTCCTGGCGCAGCCGGAGGTGCCGGTCGAGCGGGTCACCAAGCGGGGACCCCGCACCTTCGACGCCCGGGGCGCCGTCGTCGCCCTGGACGCCCTGCCCGGGCCCGACGGGGAGGGGCCGCGGCTGCGCCTGGTGCTGCGCCACACCGAACCGGCGGTGCGGGCCACCGACGTCCTCACCGGGCTGGCGTCGGTCGCGGACCTGGTCGTGGAGCGGCCCCTGCTGACCCGTCTCGCGCAGGGTCCGCTCGGCGAGGACGGCACCGTCGGGGACCCGCTGGCGACCTGAGACTGCCGTCCGGGGGCGTCCGGTGTGCGATACTCGCCCGCAGGTCGCCGGGTCCGCCCGGCGCCCCGACGACGTTCTCGCCGGTGGTCGAAGGGCTGCCGGCACACGGAGACGGATCGTCACCGGACCGCGACGCGGCCGGGTGCGTCGGTGACAGCGACGCGACCGGTACGGCGACCGCGGCGGGTGCCGGACGTCGGCGTGACGCACCGCGGAGGGTGTCGTCGGCCACGAAGGCTTTGCGTCGCCCGGTCCACCCCCGGACGACGTCGGACAGGACCGGCCCGCACCACCGGCCGGTCGAGGAGAGCAGTGCCCCACGACAACCCCGACGAGACCACCGAGACCACCGCCCCCGACGGCGGAGGGACTCCCCCGGAGCAGGCTCCGGACGACGTCGCCGCCGCGGGCCCCGCGCCCGCCGCGGCACCGCCCAGGAAGCGGACCCGCAAGAGCACCAGGAAGGCCGCCCCGGCCGAGCCCGCCGAGGTGGCCGGGACGACCGACGCCGACCCGGCGACCGACACGCCGGCCGACGAGCCGGCGGCGCCCCGCAGGACCGCCAAGAAGGCCGCCAAGAAGGCGCCGGCCAAGAAGGCCGCGGCCCGGAAGACCACCGCGGGTGCCGCGAAGCGGACCAGCAGGAAGACCGCCGCCGCGCCCGAGACGCCCGACACGACCGGGACGCCCGACGCGGTGGTCGAGGACGCCCTGATCGACCTCGCCGCCGTCGAGGGCACGACCGCGCCCCAGACGCCCGCGGAGGCGCCGGCCGAGGGCCCCGCCGTGACCGCCGACGCGACCGACGCCGCGACCGACGGCACCGAGCCGTCCGCGGAGGCGCCCGCCGAGCCGCAGAAACGTGCTCGGCGGTCCCGCAAGAAGGCCGCGGCCGCGCCCCTCTTCCAGGCGCCGGCGCCGGTCACCGAGCCGGTCGCCGAGCCCGTCGTGGACGACGCCGAGCCGGCCGAGCCCACCGAGCCCACGGAGGCCACCGAGGCCCCTGAGCCCGCCGCGGAGAAGCCGGCCAAGGCCAAGAAGAAGAAGTCCGGCGGCAAGAAGAAGAGGGCCGAGCAGGCCGAGGCGCCCGCCGAGGACGACGCCGACGCCACCGCCGACGTCGTCCCCGCGGACGCCGCCGCGGACGCCGCGGACGACACCGCCGCGGACGCCGCCGACGACAGCACGGACGACACCACCGACGGCGCCGCGACCGGCGAGGCTCCCGAGGACGGCGCGGACGACGACTCCGACGACGAGTCCGGCGAGGGTGGCGGCGGCGGTCGTCGCCGTCGTCGTCGCCGTGGGGGCCGCCGCCGCCGCAAGGGCGGGGGAGACGGCCCGGACGGGGACTCCGGCGACACCGACGGCGCCCAGGGCGCCGACGACGCCCCCGGTGACGGCAACGACCAGAAGGCCACCGCCGCCGACGCCACCGCGGACGGCGAGGAGAAGACCTCCCGCGACGACGCGGGCGGCGGGAACACGCGCCGCCGGCGCCGTCGCCGCGCCGGCGAGGCCGGCGACACCGACGACAGCGCCGACGCCTCGACCGTCACGCGGGTCCGCCGGGCGCGCTCGGTCGAGGACGAGATCACCGCCGTGGCCGGCTCGACCCGGCTCGAGGCGAAGAAGCAGCGTCGTCGCGAGGGCCGCGAGGCCGGTCGCCGCCGCGCACCGATCGTCAGCGAGGCCGAGTTCCTGGCCCGCCGCGAGTCCGTCGACCGCTCGATGGTCGTCCGCCAGCGCGACGACCTCACCCAGATCGCCGTCCTCGAGGACGGCGTGCTCGTCGAGCACTACGTCGCCCGCGAGTCCCAGACCTCGTTGATCGGCAACGTCTACCTCGGCCGCGTCCAGAACGTCCTGCCCTCCATGGAGGCGGCGTTCGTCGACATCGGCAAGGGCCGCAACGCCGTGCTGTACGCCGGCGAGGTCAACTGGGCGGCCCTCGGGCACAAGGACGGGCAGCCCCGCAAGATCGAGTCGGTCCTCTCGAGCGGCCAGTCCGTGCTCGTGCAGGTGACCAAGGACCCGGTGGGTCACAAGGGCGCCCGGCTCACCAGCCAGGTCAGCCTCGCCGGCCGGTTCCTGGTCTACGTCCCCGACGGCACCACCAGCGGCATCTCCCGCAAGCTGCCCGACGTCGAGCGCTCCCGCCTGAAGTCGCTGCTGAAGGAGATCGTCCCCGAGGGCGCGAGCGTGATCGTGCGCACCGCCGCCGAGGGGGCGACCGAGGAGCAGCTCACCCACGACGTGGAGCGGCTGACCTCCCGCTGGGCCGAGATCGAGTCGAAGGCCAAGGGCGGCGCGCCCGCCATGCTGTACGGCGAGCCCGACCTGACGCTGAAGGTCGTCCGTGACCTGTTCACCGAGGACTTCGCCGAGCTGGTCGTCGACGGCGACGCGGCCTGGGAGACGGTGCACTCCTACGTCTCGCAGGTGGCGCCCGACCTCGAGGACCGCGTGGTCCGCCACCGCACCGGTGAGAACGGCAAGGACTCCTTCGCGCTCAAGCGCATCGACGAGCAGATCGCCAAGGGTCTCGACCGCAAGGTGTGGCTGCCCTCGGGCGGCTCGCTGATCATCGACCGCACCGAGGCCATGACGGTCGTCGACGTCAACACCGGCAAGTTCACCGGCTCCGGGGGCAACCTCGAGGAGACGGTGACGAAGAACAACCTCGAGGCCGCCGAGGAGATGGTCCGCCAGCTCCGGCTGCGCGACATCGGCGGCATCATCGTCATCGACTTCATCGACATGGTGCTCGAGAACAACCGCGACCTCGTGCTGCGCCGCCTGGTGGAGTGCCTCGGCCGCGACCGGACGCGCCACCAGGTCGCCGAGGTCACCAGCCTCGGCCTGGTGCAGCTCACCCGCAAGCGCATCGGCACCGGCCTCCTCGAGGCCTTCAGCGAGTCCTGCGACCACTGCGGCGGGCGCGGGCTGACCGTGCACGACATGCCGGTCGCCACCAGCGGCTCCGGTGGCGACCCGGACGAGGGCGAGGGCCGCCGCGGCGGCCGCCGCCGGGGCGGTCGCAACCGCAACGGTGAGAACGGCAACGGCAACGGCCACGGCCACACCGAGCCCGCGCCGCCGCGTCCCGCCCCGTCCCCGAGCTACGTCGCCGCCGTCGCGAAGCCCGAGAACGCCGACCGGGCGCCCCTCGACCTGCAGCCCGACGAGCAGCAGCCCGACGAGCAGCAGTCCGACGAGCAGCAGTCCGACGAGCAGCCCCCGGTGTCGCAGGACCCTGTGGACGTCACGGTCGACGAGCCGGTCGAGGACGTCGCCGAGGCCGCCCTGGTCTCCTCCGCCGAGGAGCCGGAGCAGCCCGTGGCTGAGGAGACGGCGCCCGAGCCGGAGCCCGAGCCGGCGCCCGAGCCGGAGCCCGAGCCGGTGGACACCGCCCCGCGGACCGTCACCCGGACCACCCGACGGCGCGCCGTCCGTCCCGCCGGCAGCCCGGAGGGGGCGACCGCCGCCGTGGTGGTGGCCGCCCCGGCGTCGGCGGCCCCGACGCCCGTCGCCGACGCGCCTCCGCCGCCCAAGGTCGTCACCACGACCCGCGCCCGCCGGGCCCGCCGTACGACGCCGACGGAGCTCGGCGACCGCGGCGACCACGGCGGCGCCTAGGCCGCACCACCCGGGTCGGGGCCCCGACTTTGCAGGTCGGGGGCCCGGCTCGGTACCATCGTCTGTCGGTGCGCCCGCGCACCGTGCGTCTGCAGCGATCCGGGACCCCACTGTCGTGGCCGGGCCCGTGCGAGGCGCTGTGGACCAGATCAGGACTCGAGTCGGAGGAGACCGCGGTGTACGCGATCGTGCGCGCAGGCGCCAAGCAGCAGAAGGTCGCCGTCGGCGACGTCATCGAGATCGACACAGTGACGACCGACGTCGGTGGGACGCTCACGCTGCCCGTCGTCCTCGCCGTCGACGGTGACGACGTCACCGCCACCGGTCTCGACAAGGCGGCCGTGACCGTCGAGGTCCTCGGCGCCACCAAGGGCCCGAAGATCGTCATCCAGAAGTACAAGAACAAGACCGGCTACAAGAAGCGCCAGGGTCACCGCCAGAAGTACACCCAGGTCAAGGTCACCGACATCTCCCTCTGAGGCCCGCCGCCTCAGCCCAGGGCTCCAGCAAGCGACGAAGGACACTGCGATGGCACACAAGAAGGGTGCGGCTTCCACCAAGAACGGCCGCGACTCCAACGCCCAGCGGCTGGGCGTCAAGCGCTTCGGCGGCCAGGCCGTCAACGCCGGCGAGATCCTCGTCCGGCAGCGCGGGACCCACTTCCACCCGGGCTCCGGCGTCGGCCGGGGCGGCGACGACACGCTCTTCGCCCTGCAGGCCGGTGCGGTGCAGTTCGGCACCCGCCGTGGCCGCAAGGTCGTCAACATCGTCCCGGGCGAGTGACCTGACGCTCCCCTAGACACCAGCACCGACGAAGGGCGTCCCGGATCCGGGACGCCCTTCGTCGTCTTCTCCCCCCGTCACGCCCCACCACGTCGCCACACGAAAGGGCCACCATGGCCGTCCCCAGCTTCGTCGACCGGGTGCGGCTGCACGTCTCCGCCGGCCGCGGCGGCAACGGAGTCGCCTCCGTCCACCGCGAGAAGTTCAAGCCCCTCGGCGGTCCCGACGGCGGCAACGGTGGTCCGGGCGGGTCCGTCACCCTGCGCGTCGACCCCGACCTGACCACGCTCGTCGACTACCACCACAACCCGCACCGCACGGCCACCCACGGCGGCCACGGCGCCGGCGCCCACAAGAACGGCTCCCACGGCGCCGACCTCGTGCTGCGCGTGCCGGACGGGACGGTGGTGAAGGACGGCGCGACCGGCGAGGTCCTCGCCGACCTCGTCGGCCCCGGCACCGAGATGGTCGTCGCCGAGGGCGGCCGGGGTGGCCTCGGCAACGCGGCCCTGGCCTCGAAGAACCGCAAGGCGCCCGGCTTCGCGCTGCTCGGCGAGCCCGGCGAGGAGGCCCTCCTCGTCCTCGAGATGAAGGTCGTCGCGGACGTCGGCCTCGTCGGCTTCCCGAGCGCCGGCAAGTCCAGCCTCATCGCCGCGATGTCCCGGGCCCGGCCCAAGATCGCCGACTACCCCTTCACGACGCTGGTCCCGAACCTCGGCGTCGTCACCGCCGGCGGGACGACGTTCACCGTCGCCGACGTCCCCGGGCTCATCGAGGGCGCCAGCGAGGGCCGCGGCCTGGGCCACGAGTTCCTGCGCCACGTCGAGCGCTGCGCCGCCCTGGTGCACGTCGTCGACGCCGCCAGCATCGAGCCCGGCCGCAACCCCGCGGACGACCTCGACGTCATCGAGCGCGAGCTCGAGCGCCACGGGGGCCTGGAAGACCGGCCGCGCCTGGTGGCGCTGAACAAGATCGACGTCCCGGACGGCCGCGACATCGCACAGATGACCGTCGGCGACCTGCGCGAGCGGGACCTGCCGGTGTTCGAGGTCTCGGCGGCGTCGGGCGAGGGCCTGCGCGAGCTGACCTTCGCCATGGCGGCGGTCGTGCGCGCCGCCCGGGAGGCGGCACCGCCCACCGGGCCCACCCGGATCGTGCTGCGTCCGCAGTCGGCCCCGACGTCCGGCGCCGAGTTCGAGGTCGTCGAGACCGACGTGGGCTGGCGCGTCCGCGGCACCAAGCCCGAGCGCTGGGTCCGCCAGACCGACTTCTCGAACGAGGAGGCCGTCGGGTTCCTCGCCGACCGCCTCGACCGGCTCGGCGTGGAGGCCCGTCTGCTCGAGCTGGGCGCGGAGGAGGGCGACGCCGTCCTCATCGGGCCCGAGTCCGACAGCGTCGTGTTCGACTTCAAGCCCGGCGTGGCCGCCGGTGCCGAGATGCTCGGTCGCCGCGGCGAGGACCAGCGCTTCACCGAGGAGCGACCCTCCGCCGTCCGACGACGCTCGATCCAGGAGGGCTACGAGGAGCGCGACGACGTCGAGACCCGCGCCGACGTCGCGCGACGCCTGGACGAGGAGACCCGCGCGGCCCGCGAGGCCCGTCGCGGCCGTGCCCTCGACCGGGAGAACCTGCCCCACCGCGGCCCCACGTCGTACGAGATCGGGTCGGCCGACGACCCGGACCGGGTCGAGGGCGACGAGTGAGCCAGGGGCCCACCACGGACCGGGGCGCCGGCCGTCCCGAGGTGGCCGGGGCCCGGCGGATCGTGGTCAAGGTCGGGTCGTCCTCGCTCACGACCGCCGCCGGCGGGCTCGACCCCGACCGGCTGGCGTCGCTCGTGGACGCCCTGGTGGACGCGCGCGCTCGCGGGGTCGAGGTCGTCCTGGTCTCCTCCGGGGCCATCGCCGCCGGTCTCGCGCCGCTCGGCCTGGCACGACGCCCCTCGCAGCTGGCCCTGCAGCAGGCGGCGGCCTCCGTCGGCCAGGGACTGCTGGTCCGGCACTACACCGAGGCGCTGGCGCGGCACGGCATCGTGGCCGGGCAGGTGCTGCTCACCGTCGACGACGTCGTCCGGCGCACCCAGTACCGCAACGCCCACCAGGCGCTCGAGAAGCTGCTCGCGCTGGGCGTGCTGCCGGTGGTCAACGAGAACGACACCGTCGCCACGACCGAGATCCGCTTCGGTGACAACGACCGGCTCGCCGCCCTCACCGCGCACCTCGTGCACGCGGACCTGCTCGTGCTGCTCTCCGACGTCGACGGCCTGTACGACGGCGACCCGGCGCTGGCGGGCACGTCGCTCGTGCCCCACGTCACCGGCGAGGCCGACCTCGCGGCGGTCCGCCTCGGCAGCACGGGTGCCGCCGGGCTCGGCACCGGTGGCATGGCGACGAAGGTGGAGGCCGCCCGGATCGCCACCGGTGCCGGCATCCCGGTCGTGCTGACCGCTGCCGACCGCGCCGCCGACGCCCTCGCCGGCGACGAGGTCGGCACGCTCTTCGCCGCCACCGACCGCCGTCGTCCGACGCGGCTGCTGTGGCTGCGCCACGCCACCGAGCCCGCCGGCACCCTCCACCTCGACGCCGGCGCCGTCCGTGCCGTGGTGGAGCGACGGGCGTCGCTGCTCCCCGTGGGCGTCACCGGCTGCACCGGCGACTTCGTGGCCGGCGACCCCGTCGACCTGCTGGCCCCCGACGGCACGCCCGTCGCGCGGGGCCTCGCGAGCTACGACGCCTCCGAGCTCCCCGCCCTCGTCGGTCGCTCGACCGGCGACCTGGCCGCCGCCCTGGGCTCGTCGTACGACCGCGAGGTCGTGCACCGCGACGACCTCGTCGTCCTGTAGGGGACCGCGCTCGGCCGGCACGGTGGTCGAGCAGCCGACGAGCGCAGCGAGTCCGCGGGCTTCAGGTGGTCGAGCAGCTGACGAGCGCAGCGAGTCCGCGTCGTCGAGACCTGTCGCACCGGTCCTGTGGTCCGTCACCGGGTCTCGACGACGCGCGCTCGGCGGGGGCTCGCGTGCTGCTCGACCACCTGTGGGGGAGCGGGGCTCGCGTGCTGCTCGACCACCCGTGGCTGCTGGACCGCTCGTGGGCCCGGGCTCCGACCAGCCACCGGGACGGTCCTTGTCCCGCCCCGGGCCCCGACGCAGGGTGGGGAGATGTCCGAGACGAGCATCTCCGTGAAGCGCACCATCGACGCGGGCACGCCTGCCGTGTTCGACGTGCTGTCCAACCCGAACCGTCACCCCCAGATCGACGGCAGCGGGTCCGTGGTGTCCGTGGACACCGGCGACCGCATCACCGCGGTCGGCCAGTCCTTCCGGATGAACATGAACCACTCGATCCAGGGTGGCGACTACCAGACCGACAACGTCGTGACCGGCTACCAGGAGAACCACCTGCTCGCCTGGCAGACGGCGACCGCCGACACCGAGCCCCCCGGCTGGGAGTGGGTCTGGCGGCTCGAGGCCGACGGGCCCGACTCCACCACGGTCACGCTGACCTACGACTGGAGCAAGGTCGACGACCCGGCCCTGGTCGAGAAGATCGGCTTCCCGCTCATCCCCGCCTCCGACCTCGAGTCCACCCTCGACGGCCTGGCGTCCGCCGTCGCCGGCTGAGCCGCCGGGACGACGCACGACGAGGGCCGGTGGGGGAGTCCCCACCGGCCCTCGTCGTGCGTCAGGTCGTGCTCACCAGGTGCGTGCGGATCCCTCGATCAGGGCGCCGGCACCGGGGTGGTGTTGTCCGGCAGCTCGATGGCGAGGTCGCCCACGCGGCGGTTCGACGGGAAGTCGCCCACCAGCGAGGACTGACCCGTGGTCAGGTTCACGCGCCACAGCAGCTGGCTCGTGCCACGGTCGGACACCGCGTAGCCCGCGTTGTCGACGGTCGCGCCGCGCGCGTTGGTCCGGCTGTAGACGTCGAACGAGGTGTCCGGGCCGAAGTTGCGGCGCAGGTTGCCCACCGGCGACAGCGAGCCCTGGTTGGCCGGGGCCTGGACCGACAGGTTGCGCGCGACCGGGTTGATGTCGAGCAGCGACGTCCCGGTCAGGGCCGAGTTGTCGTTGTTCGTGTACGCCGCGCCCGAGACGCCGGTGACGGGGACCGGCGGGACCGCGCCGCTGTTCAGGCTGCCGTCGGTGACCGTGGTGGCGACGGCGGGGCCGCTGAAGGTGACCCGCAGGTTCTGCGAGGCGTCCGAGACGATCCGCAGGGCGTCGGCGGCCGGGTTGAAGTCCACGCCGAACTGCTCGCCCGACAGCGGCACGCTCAGGGTGCCGACGTTCTCGGCGGTCTGGTCGGTCGGGTCGATGACGTAGACGCCGCCGCCGTCGCCCACGCCGTACAGGGCGCCGGAGGAGGGCCGGATGTCGATGCCAACGAGGGACGTGTCGCCCTCGGCGTACCCGGTGATCGGCCCGAGACGCTCGACGTCGCGCGGGTCGTCGAGGGAGAAGGACGCGAGCGCGCCGCCGAGCAGCAGCCCGTACGCGCGGGTCCCGGACGGGGCCTCGGAGCTCGCGGTGGTGCGGAAGTCCGCGCCGGGGGCGGCGGCGACTCCGGCGACTCCGGCGGCGCTGGCGCCGGGCGCGAACGCGGCGGCGCCCAGGGCGGCGGCCGCGAGACCGGTGGTGAGGCTGGTCAGACGATTCATGGATCATCCCTTCGGGTGCGAGACGGCCCCGGGAGGTCGCCCCTGCGTCGTCCGGCGGCCGCTCCGCCGGCGCTGACGAGGAGGGATACGTCCGGCGCGGCACGGACGTTCACCGGCCGGACCGACTTTTCTCACCGGCTCCTCAGGACCCCCCGCTACGGTCGGCGCCATGACGCGGAGGATCGGGCCCTGGCTGGTGCTGGCCCTGCTGGTCCTCCCGGCGCTCGGGCTGACCCTGGCCCGGCTGACCGACCCGTCCTGGGTGCTCGCGGTGCAGTACGTCGCGTTCACGCCCTTCGCGATCCTGCTGTACGCCGCCGCGCTCGTCGTCCTGCTCGTCGCCGCGGTCCGCACGGGCGCGGGACGCGCCCGGTGGGTCACCGGGACCGGTGCGGTGCTCGTGGCGGCCGCGCTCGCCCTCCACGTGACCTGGTTCTCCCCGCAGCTCCTGGGGGCCCAGGCGGACCCGCCCCGCGACGCCGCCCCGCTGCGCGTGATGACCTCCAACCTGCTCCGTGGCGAGGGCCGGGTCGTCGACGTCGTCGACGCCGCCCGTGAGAGCCGGGCGGACGTGATCGTGCTGCCCGAGGCCACCGGCGCCACTGAGCGAGCGCTCGAGCGGCTGGGGGCGGACGGGACCTGGCCGCACCGCGCGGGCCGTCCCGGCCGGGACATCGAGGGCACCCTCGTGCTGTCGCGCTACCCGGTGCGGGGCGCCCAGCAGCTGGGCACCCGCCTCGACTCGGTGTCCTTCACCGTCGCCGCCCCGCAACGTGCCGTCCGGGTCGTCGCGGTGCACCCGATCGCGCCGTACGAGGGGGCGCGCCGCTGGCGCGAGGACCACGCGCTGATCCTCGACGCGGTGCGGCGCACCGAGCCCGACGTCGTCCTCGGGGACTTCAACGCGACGATGGATCACGAGCCGATGCGCCGCCTGGCCGACGAGGGGCTGCGCACCGCGACCGAGGTCGCCAACGAGGGCTGGCGCCCCACGTGGCCCGTGAACGGTCTCTTCACGCTCGGGCCCGTCCCGCTGCCGCGCTCCGCCGAGATCGACCACGTCCTGGTCTCCGACCGGGTGGCTGTCGTCGCCACGGAGCGGTACGACGTCGCCGGCACCGACCACCTGGCGCTGACCGCGGACCTGCGCCTGCGCTGAGTCCCGGACGGGCGCGGTCGGTCGGGCACAGCCGACCGTCGTAGGCTGGCGGGCGTCATGAGCACCCACCGGACCGGCTCCGTCTACCTCGACCACGCGGCGTCGACGCCGATGGTCGCCGAGGCCGTCACCGTGATGACGGACCTCCTGGGCCGGCTCGGGAACCCCTCGTCGCTGCACGCCTCCGGACGACGCGCCCGTCGGGTCGTGGAGGAGTCCCGCGAGCAGCTCGCCGCCGCCGTCGGCTGCCGCCCGGCGGAGGTCGTCTTCACGTCCGGCGGCACCGAGGGGGACAACCTCGCGGTCAAGGGACTGACCTGGGCCCGCCGCGACGGGGACCCCCGCCGGCGCCGGGTGCTGACCAGCGCCATCGAGCACCACGCGGTGCTCGACCCGGCCGCCTGGCTGGCCGAGCACGACGGCGTCGCCCACGAGCTGCTCGCGGTCGACGGGCACGGGCGTCTCGACCTCGACGCGCTCGCCGCCCGGCTCGACCACGACCCGGACTCGGTGGCACTGGTCTCGGTGATGTGGGGCAACAACGAGGTCGGCACCGTGCAGCCCCTCGACGAGGTCGTCGCGCTCGCCCGCGCGCACGGCGTCCCGGTGCACACCGACGCCGTCCAGGCCCTCGGTGCGCTGGAGGTCGACCTCGCGCGCACCGGCGTGGACGCCGCCACCCTGTCCGCGCACAAGGTCGGCGGCCCCTACGGCGTCGGCGCGCTGGTCTGCCGCCGCGAGGTCGGCCTCGTGCCGCTCGTCCACGGCGGCGGGCAGGAGCAGGACCTGCGCAGCGGGACGGTCGACGCCCCCTCGATCGCCGCCTTCGCCACCGCCGCGGCGCTCGCGGTCGAGCGCCGCGGCGCCCACGCCGCGCGTCTGGCCGCCCTGCGCGACGACCTCGTCGCCGCGGTGCGGGCCGCGGTGCCGGACGTCGTCCTCAACGGCCCCGGCCCCGCGGGGGACCGCCTGCCCGGCGTGGCGCACCTGACCTTCCCCGGGTGCGAGGGCGACTCGCTGCTGATGCTGCTCGACGCCCGCGGGATCGAGTGCTCCACCGGCTCGGCCTGCTCCGCCGGCGTGCCGCAGGCCTCCCACGTGCTGCTCGCGATGGGGTGCGACGACGCCGCCGCGCGGGGCTCGCTCCGCTTCTCCCTCGGGCACGACTCCACCGCCGACGACGTCGCGAGCCTGGCCGCGGAGATCGGCCCCGTCGTCGACCGCGCGCGGGCCGCCGGACGGGCGGCCTCGTGAGGGTCCTCGCGGCCATGTCCGGCGGGGTCGACTCCGCCGTGGCGGCCGCCCGCGCCGTCGACGACGGCCACGACGTCACCGGCGTCCACCTCGCGCTGTCGCGGAACCCGGCGTCGTACCGCTCGGGGGCCCGGGGCTGCTGCACCATCGAGGACGCCAACGACGCCCGCCGCGCCGCCGACGTGATCGGCATCGGGTTCTACGTGTGGGACATGAGCGAGGAGTTCCACGCCGGGGTCGTCACCGACTTCCTCGACGAGTACGCCGCCGGCCGCACCCCGAACCCGTGCCTGCGGTGCAACGAGAAGGTGAAGTTCGCGGCGGTGCTCGACCGGGCGCTCGCCCTCGGCTTCGACGCGGTCGTCACCGGCCACTACGCCCGGCTCGTCGAGAAGCGCGACGCCACCGGAGACGTCGAGATGCACCGCGCCGTCGACCCCGGCAAGGACCAGTCCTACGTGCTGGGGGTGCTCGAGGCCCACCAGCTCGCCCACGCGCTGTTCCCCCTCGGCGGCTCGACCAAGACCGAGGTCCGCGCCGAGGCCGCCCGCCGGGGCCTGCTGGTCGCCGACAAGCCCGACAGCCACGACATCTGCTTCGTCGCCGACGGCGACACCCGAGGCTGGCTGTCGGAGAAGCTGGGCGACGCCGCCCCCCACCGCTCCGGCGACCTCGTCGACGACGTCACCGGCGAGGTGCTCGGCCGCCACGACGGGTCCTGGGGCTACACCGTCGGCCAGCGCCGCGGACTGCGCATCGGTCGCCCCGCCCCGGACGGCCGGCCCCGCTTCGTCCTCGACATCGAGCCCGTCGACGGGACCGTCCGCGTCGGCTCCCGCGAGCGGCTGCGCGTCACGCGCCTGTCCTGCGACCGGCCCCGATGGTGCGGCCCGCCGCCGTCCGGACCGCTGCGCGGCAGCGTGCAGCTGCGGGCGCACGGACGCGACCACGCGGCGACCGTCACCGTCGACGGCGACCGGGTCGACGTCGTCCTCCACGACCCCGCGGAGGGGATCGCGCCCGGCCAGGCCGCGGTCGTGTACGACGGCACGCGGGTCGTCGGGTCCGCGACCATCGTCGCGACCGACCGCGCCGAGCAGGCCGCGCTCCTCGACGCCGCTCCTGCCGCTCCTGCCGGGCCCGCCGGCGTGGGTGGCACCGCGTGACCCGCGCGACCGGGATCGGGTCGTGGCCCGGCGACGACGCCACGCGCGACGGCTCGGACTTCGCCGAGGCCCTCAAGGCGGTCCTCGGCAGCCTGGACCTGCCGCACCTGCCCGAGCTGCCGGGACGCGGGGCGCACGCCGCGACGACGGGCCGCGGCCTCGCCGTCCTGGCCGACCTGGGTGCCGACCTCCAGCCGTCGGGCTGGCGGCTGACCGGGGGAGGGCGGGGCACCTCCGGCGTCGACCACCGCCGCGCCCGCAGCCTCCTCGCGCAGGACCTCGACGCGCTCGAGGAGCAGGCCCAGGGCCTCACCGGCACCGTCAAGGTGCAGGTCGCCGGTCCCTGGACCCTCGCCGCGACCGTGGAGCGACCGCGCGGCGACGCGCTGCTCGCCGACCACGGCGCGCGCCGCGAGCTGGCGCAGGCGCTCGCCGACGGCGTCGGAACCCACGTCGCCGACGTCCGCCGCCGGGTCCCCGACGCCACGGAGGTCGTCGTCCAGCTCGACGAGCCCGCCCTGCCCTCCGTCATGGCCGGACGGGTGCCCACCGCGTCCGGGTTCGGCCGCCACCGGGTCGTCCACCCGCCCGAGGCCTCCGCGCTGCTCGAGGAGGTCCTGGGCGCGGTGAGCGCCGCCGGGGCGACGCCCTGGGTGCACTCCTGCGCCGCGGACGCGCCGCTCGGCCTCCTGCTCGGTGCGGGCGCCCGGGGCCTCCTGGTCGACCTCGACCTGCTGGACGCCGGGGCGCACGACGCCCTCGCCGCGGCCCTCGAGGACGGCGCGAGCGTCGTGCTCGGGGTGCTGCCCGGCACCGGTGCCGCGCCGGGGACCTCGCACACCGCGGTCGTGGAGCGGGTGGAGCGCTGGTTCGACATGGTCGGGCTCGACCTGGGCTCGCTGGGCGAGCAGGTGGCCCTCAGCCCCGCCTGCGGCCTGGCCGGGGCGTCCGTGGCCGCGGCCCGGCGTGCCTGCGAGGTCCTGGCCACCGCCGCTCGGTCCCTCTAGGGGCGGCCCGGAGGTCGGGCGCTCGGCCCCGGAGGACGACGAACGGGCCGCCCCCGAGGGGACGGCCCGTTCTGGTGCGACGCTCGTGCGGTGGGGCTCAGCCCTCCTGGGCGAAGCCGGACTCGAGGAGGTAGTCGGTCGCGATCTGGGTCTCCGACTCACCGTCCGCGGACTTGCGGGTGTTGAGGTCCTGCATGACCTCGGTGGTCAGCGACTCGGCCAGCGGCTGCAGCGCCTCGAGGACCTCGGGGTGCTCCTCGTTGTACTCCACCGACGTGACGGGCACGCCGTTGTAGAGCGGGAAGAACGACTTGTCGTCCTCGAGCACGACGAGGTCGTTCGCCGCGATGCGGCCGTCGGTGGTGAAGATCTCGCCGAAGTCGCAGTTGCCCTGGGCGATCTGCGTGTAGATGACGCCGGTGCCGAGGCTCTGCTCGTCGCCGCCGGTGACGTCGTAGGCCTTCTTGAAGCCCGGGTAGCCGTCGGGACGGTTGGCGAACTCGGCCTCGACGCAGACGGTCGCGTCGGGGTTCTCCGCGATGTAGGCCGCCATGTCGGAGTGCGTGGCGATGCTGTTCTCCTCCGCGAAGTCCGCGGTGGTGGCGAACGCGTAGGTGTTGTTGAAGGGCGACAGCGGGCCCCAGACGACGCCGTTCTCGACGTCGGCCTCCTTGACCGCGTCGTACTGCTCGACGGGGTCGAAGATCGGCTTGTCGTTGCCCAGGTAGTTGATCCACCCGGTGCCGGTGTACTCCCACATGATGTTGTTGTCGCCGCGGATGATCTTCTCGCGCGCCGCGGTGGAGCCCTGGGTGTTGAGGTCGGTCGAGTTGTCCGCGCCCCACAGGCAGAGGTACTGCGAGGTGAGCTCGCCCAGGATCAGCTGCTCGTCGAAGTCCTTCGAGCCCACGACGACGGGGACGTCGGTGAGGCCCTCGGGGTCGATGTCGTCGCCGGCCACGAGGCCGCCGCACTCACCGCCGGCGGCGGTCTGGTTGCCGACGGAGGACTCCTCGTCCAGGCCGCAGCCGGCGAGCCCGGCCGCGAGCACGGTGGCACCGAGGCCGGCGACGACGCGACGCGTGCGGCGCGAGGTGAGGTGGATGGTCATGAGGGTGGTTCCCTTCGAGGTGGTGACGCGGTGACGGTGTCGGGCGGTGCGGGAGGGCTCAGCGGACGCCGCGCGGGGTCGCCGCGCGCTGCAGGATGCTGGCCAGCCAGTCCAGGAACAGGGCCAGAACGGCGATGATCACGGCGATGGCCAGCGTGGCCGCGGCGCGGTCGGTCTTGATGCTGGCGATCAGCTGCTGACCGAGCCCGCCGGCGTTCAGGAAGGCACCCAGCGGCACGGTGGCGACCGCCAGGATGAGCGCGGTCCGGGCCCCCGCGCCGATGATCGGGACCGCGAGCGGTAGCTCGACCCGCAGGAGCACGGCCACGGGCGACATGCCCATGCCCTTGGCGGCGTCGAGGACGCCCTTGTCGACCTGCTGCAGGCCCGCGATGGTGTTGCGGAGCACGGACAGCAGGGCGTAGCCGGTCAGGATGAGGACGACGGCCCAGAAACCGGTGTAGTAGATGCCGACCAGGGCCAGCAGCCCGAGGCTGGGCGCCGCCTGGCCGAAGTTGGCGATGCCCAGCACGATCGGGGCCAGGAACTTGGTCCTGTCCCGGGTGACCAGGACCCCCATCGGCACCGCGATCAGCACCACCAGGACGGCGATGGTGAACGCGATGTAGATGTGCTCGACGGTGGCGCTGATGATCGCGCCGGTGTCGAGGATGTTGACCGAGATGTTGTCCAGCGTCTGGCCCTGGACCCAGGTGTAGAGGGCGACCAGGGTCAGGACGAGCACGATCGGCAGGACGGCGTCCCGGGGCGTGACGATCCGCTGCGCTTGCGTCGGACGCGGCCCACCGCCCGTGCCCTCGTAGGTGTCGACGTCGTCGGCGGTCGCCTCGGCCTGGGCGGCGGGGGGCGGACCCAAGGTGTCGGTCATCAGCGGGCCTGTCCGGCCTCGCTGCGACCGACACGGGCCAGGATCGCCTGCACCGACACCGAGCCGGTGACCCGGCCGCCCTCGACGACGGGGATGGACGACAGACCCTTGCCGACCATCGTGTCGAGCGCGTGGTGCAGGTTGTCCGACGGCGTCACCGACACGTCGCTGGGCGTGCCGGTGGCGGGCTCGAGGGTCACGCTGGAGACCGGCTCGAAGTACAGCCGCTTGAGCGCCGCCCCCTCGCCGATGAAGCCCGAGACGAAGTCGTCGGCGGGGTTCGCCAGGATGTTCTCGGGGGTGTCGTACTGCGCGATCTGCGAGCCCTCGCGGAGGACGGCGATGCGGTCGCCCAGCTTGAGCGCCTCGTCGAAGTCGTGCGTGACGAAGACGATGGTCTTCTTCAGGGTCTTCTGCAGGGTGCGGAACTCCTCCTGCAGGCGACCGCGGGTGATCGGGTCGACGGCGCCGAAGGGCTCGTCCATCAGCATGATGGGCGGGTCCGCCGCCAGCGCCCGGGCGACCCCGACGCGCTGCTGCTGGCCGCCGGAGAGCTGGCGGGGGTAGCGGTCGCGGTACTGCTCGGGGTCGAGCCCGACCACGGTCAGCATCTCGTCGACCCGCTTGGTGATGCGCTTCTTGTCCCAGCCCAGGAGCTTCGGCACCAGCGCGACGTTGGAGGCGATCGTGAGGTGCGGGATCAGGCCGATCTGCTGGATGACGTAGCCGATGCGCCGGCGCAGCGTCGTGTCGTTGAGGGACGCGACGTCCTCGCCGTCGATCTCCACGACCCCGTCGCTGGGGGCGATCATCCGGTTGATCATCCGCATGGTCGTCGTCTTGCCGCAGCCCGACGGACCGACGAACACGACGATCTCCCCGGCGGGGATCTCCATGTCGACGGCGTCGACGGCCGCCCGGTCGGTGCCGGGGTAGCGCTTGGTCAGCTTCTTGAGGGAGATCGGGACCCCGTACGTCGACTCGGCCGACGACCCGGAGCTGGACTTCTCGATGGTCTGCTCAGACACGGACACCTCTCGGGGTGGTGAAGCGGCGGACGAGGACGAAGACGGCGTCGAAGAAGAGCGCGACGGCGGCGACGAAGAGCACGCAGGCGAGGGCCTGGTTGCCGGTGTTGACCGACCCCAGGTTGTTGAGGGCGTTGAACCCGAAGATGCCGAGCCCGAAGTCGGTGACGTAGGCGGCGATCGCCAGGATGCCGATGGTCAGCTGGGTCGAGACCCGCAGGCCGGCGAGGATCACGGGCCACGCGATCGGGAAGCGGATCTGCCACAGCATCCGCAGCGACCCGACCCCCATGCCCTTGGCGGCGTCGATGACGGCGGGGTCGGCGGCCTGCAGCCCGACGATCGCGTTGCGCGTGATCGGGAGGAGGCCGTACATCACCACCACCGGGATGAGCGTCAGCAGGGCGTTGCCCGTCAGGGAGAAGACGAAGCCGAACATCGCCACCGACGGGATGGTGAAGAGGATCGCGATGACGGCGATCGAGATGTTGGGGATCGTCACGTAGCGGTAGGTCAGCAGGGCGATCGTGAGGCCGACCGCGGCCGCGAGACCGACGCAGTAGATGGACAGCAGGAAGTGCTGCTGGACGCGGAAGATGATCTCGAGCTGGTTCTGGGACAGCCACTCGCCGAACGGGAGCCCGGTCACGGTGTCACCTCACGAACGGGTCGGTGGCCACGCAGGTCGCCGGGCCTGAGGTGGGGGCGATGAACGGTCACGGTCCTCCAGGTGACTCGACAACAGCGGGGCTGGATGGATGAACGTCGTGCGAGTCCAACGATCGGCCGGACGGAGGGAAAGATAAACCACGATCGGTGCCTCGCCAGGGAGGCGAACCCATCCGTGACGCGTTCGTGACGATGCGGTCTAGACCACGGGGTACTCCCACGGTGACCACCGGAGGGCGTCGGGACGACTCCCCGCACCACTCCCCGCACCACCGAGAGAGGACAGCCATGGCAGACCTGACCGGCAAGAAGATCGCCATCATCGCCACCAGCCACTTCGAGGAGGCCGAGCTCGTCCGGCCCCGTGACGAGCTGCGGGGGATGGGTGCCGAGGTGAAGGTCTACTCGACCTCCACCGACCCGATCCAGGCCGTCGAGGGCGACACCGAGCCGACGCAGAAGGTTGACGTCGACGGCACCTTCGCCGACCTCGACGTGGCCTCCGTCGACGCCGTCGTCGTCCCCGGCGGCACCGTCAACGCGGACACCATCCGCACCGACGCGACCGCGCAGAAGATCGTGCAGGACGCGACCGCGGCCGGGAAGCCGCTCGCGGTGATCTGCCACGCCCCGTGGCTGCTGGTCTCGGCTGGCCTCGCGAAGGGCCGTCGTCTCACGAGCTTCGGCTCCCTGGCCGACGACCTGCGCAACGCGGGCGCCGAGTGGGTCGACGAGGAGGTCGTCGTCGACGGCACCCTCATCACGAGCCGGAACCCGGACGACATCCCGGCCTTCATCGACGCCATCGCGCGCTCGGTGAGCGCCTGAGCCACCCACCCGTGCCCCTCCCCGCCACCCCGGGCGCGGAGGGGCACGAGTGTGTCGGGGCGATGTCGGCGGGGCACGGCAGGATGTGGGCATGAGCGAGGTGCAGGACGCCGGGTCCGACGAGCGCGGGGAGCACCGCGACCTGGTCGAGCAGGTCGAGGACGCCCGGTGGCGCTACTACGTGCTCGACAGCCCGACGCTGGACGACGCCGCGTTCGACCGGATGATGCGACGGCTGGAGGAGCTCGAGGAGGCCCACCCCGAGCTGCGGACCCCCGACTCGCCGACCCAGCGCGTCGGCGGGGCCGTCTCGACCGAGTTCACGGCGGTCGACCACCTCGAGCCGATGATGAGCCTCGACAACGCCTTCACCGACGACGAGCTGCTGACCTGGCACGACCGTCTGCGTCGCGAGGGGGTGGACGACCCGGCGCTGCTGTGCGAGCTGAAGGTCGACGGGCTCGCCATCAACCTGCTCTACACGGACGGGCGGCTCACGCGGGCGCTCACCCGGGGCGACGGCCGCACCGGCGAGGACGTCACGCCGAACGTGAAGACCCTCGCCACGGTCCCGCACCGGTTGAGCGGCACCGACGAGTTCCCCGTCCCGGCCCTCGTCGAGGTCCGGGGGGAGATCTTCCTGCCCACCGCCGCCTTCGAGCAGCTCAACGAGACGATGGCGGACGCCGGTCGCCCGCCGTTCGCGAACCCGCGCAACGCCGCCGCGGGCTCCCTGCGGCAGAAGGACCCGCGGGTGACCGCGACCCGTCCGCTCGACATGGTCTGCCACGGTCTCGGGGCCCGCGAGGGCTTCGGCGCGGTGTCGCAGTCCACGGCGTACGACGCCCTGGCCGCCTGGGGCCTGCCGGTCTCCGCGCGGGCCAAGGTCGTCGAGGGGCTGGCGGGCGCGCGCGAGATGATCGCCTTCTACGCCGAGCACCGGCACGACGTCGAGCACGAGATCGACGGCATCGTCATCAAGGTCGACGACGTCTCCGCCCAGCGGCGGCTGGGGTCCACGAGCCGGGCGCCCCGGTGGGCGATCGCGTTCAAGTACCCGCCCGAGGAGGTCAACGCGAAGCTGCTCGCGATCGACGTCCAGGTCGGGCGGACGGGGCGCGTGTCGCCGTTCGGGCGGATGGAGCCGACGAAGGTCGCCGGCTCCACGGTCGAGAAGGCGACGCTGCACAACGGCTACGAGGTCAGGCGCAAGGACGTCCGCCCCGGCGACACCGTGGTGCTCCGCAAGGCCGGCGACGTCATCCCCGAGATCGTCGGCCCGGTGCTCGACCTGCGGCCCGAGGGCCTGCCCGAGTGGGTGATGCCCACCGAGTGCCCCGCGTGCGGCAGCGAGCTGTACGAGCAGAAGGAGGGCGACCGCGACCGACGGTGCCCCAACCACGAGCACTGCCCGGCGCAGGTGCGCGAGCGCGTCTTCCACGTCTCCAGCCGCGGCGCCTTCGACATCGAGGGCCTCGGCTACGAGGCGGCGGTGGCGCTGCTCGACGCCGGCGTCATCGCCAACGAGGGCGACGTCTTCGACCTCGACGAGGCCGCCCTGCTGCGCACCGGGCTGTTCACCCGGGCGGCAAGGAGGACCGAGACCGACCGGGCGGTGGACGGCCGTGTGGTGTCGGCCAACGGTGAGCGCCTGCTCGCCAACCTGGCGAAGGCCACGCAGGTGCCGCTGTGGCGGGTCCTGGTCGCGCTGTCGATCCGCCACGTCGGGCCGACGGCGGCCCGCGCGCTGGCCCAGGAGTTCGGCTCGATGGCCGCGATCCGCGGCGCCACCGAGCAGCAGCTCGCCGACGCCGAGGGCGTCGGGCCGACCATCGCCGAGGCCGTCATCGAGTGGTTCTCGGTGCCGTGGCACACCCGGATCGTCGACTCCTGGGCCACCGCCGGGGTGTCGATGGCCGACGAGCGGGACGACTCCGTCGAGCGCACGCTCGAGGGGCTGACCGTCGTGGTCACCGGCTCGCTCGAGGGCTTCAGCCGCGACTCCGCCAAGGAGGCGATCCTGGCCCGTGGCGGCAAGGCCTCGGGCTCGGTGTCGAAGAAGACCGACTTCGTCGTGGTCGGCGACAACGCCGGCTCCAAGGCCGACAAGGCCGAGCAGCTCGGCGTCCCGGTGCTCGATGAGGCCGGGTTCGTGTCCCTGCTGGAGGACGGACCGCCCGCGGCCCCCGCCGACACCGACGCCGCCGACGACGACGACGAGGCCGCCGAGTAGGTCGCTCCGCTCGCACCCCGACCGGACACTCCTGCCCGGTCGGAGGGGTGCGTCGTCACGGCTGCCGGTTAGGGTCCTTGTTGCACATTGGTGGCAACAGCGGACGAGGGGCGGATCGGCGTGAGGCTCGGTGGACTGACGGCGACGGCCGTGCTGGGGATGGCGGTCCTGACCGCGTGCGGCGGTGAGACGGCGGTGGGCGGCGGCGCCGCGGCGCCGGGGGAGACCCCCACCGAGCTGCGGCTCGCCCTGGGCGGGGAGTCCGAGGAGGGCTACGACCCCACGCTCGGCTGGGGGCGCTACGGCTCACCGCTCTTCCAGTCGACCCTCCTGCGGCGCGACGCCGAGCTCGCGGTCGAGGGTGACCTCGCCACCGACTGGTCGGTCAGCGACGACGGCCTGACCTGGACGGTCGAGATCCGTGACGACGTCGTCTTCAGCGACGGCGAGCCCCTCACCGCCGACGACGTCGCCTACACCTTCGAGACCGCCTCCGAGCAGGGCGGGCTCACGGACGTCACCGCCCTCGAAGGGGCGAGGGCGGTCGACGACACCACCGTCGAGCTCACCCTCACCGAGCCCCGCAGCACCTTCGTGAACCGCCTCGTGAGCCTCGGCATCGTCCCGGAGCACGCACACGGCGACGACTACGCCACGAACCCGGTCGGCTCCGGGCCGTTCACCTTCGTCGACTGGCAGCGCGGCCAGCAGCTCGTGGTCGAGCGCAACGTCGACTACTACGGCGAGGCTCCCGCGTTCGATCGCGTGGTGTTCTCCTTCGCCGACGAGGACGGCGCGCTGGCCGCCGCCCGGGCGGGCGAGGTCGCCATGGCCGGGCTGCCGTCGACCCTGGCCACCCAGGACGTCGAGGGCATGGACTGGACGGTGGTCGAGTCCGTGGACAACCGGGGGCTGGTGTTCCCGACCGTCCCCGACACCGGCGAGGAGACCGAGGACGGGCTGGCGATCGGCAACGACGTCACCGCGGACCTCGCCGTACGCCGGGCCGTCAACGTCGCGGTCGACCGGGAGGCCCTGGTCGACGGCATCCTCGAGGGCTACGGCTCGCCCGCCATCGGGCCCGCGGACTCCACGCCGTGGGCGAACCCCGACGCCGGCATCGAGGACGCGGACCCCGAGGAGGCCGCCCGCCTGCTCGAGGAGGCCGGCTGGACCGACTCCGACGGCGACGGCGTCCGCGAGAAGGACGGCGTCCGGGCCTCGTTCCCGCTGCTGTACTCCGCCGACGACTCGCTGCGGCAGGGCCTGGCGCTCGCCGTGGCCGACATGGTCGAGCCCGCCGGTGTCGAGATCGTCCCCGAGGGCGTGTCGTGGGAGGAGATCGACCGCCGGCTGCACACCGACCCGGTCCTCTTCGGGTGGGGCAGCCACGACCCGACGGAGATGTACAACCTGTACCACTCGTCGCAGGCGGGGGTGGAGTACTACAACCCCGGCTTCTACTCCTCCGCGGCGGTCGACGAGCACCTCGACGCCGCCATGGCGGCCACCGACGAGGGCGAGGCGAACGAGGAGTGGCGGGCCGCACAGCTCGACGCCCAGGGCGACGGCTTCACGGCCCCGGCCGACGCGGCCTGGGCGTGGCTCGTGAACCTCGAGCACACCTACCTCACCGACGACTGCCTCGACGTCGGCACCCCGCAGGTCGAGCCCCACGGCCACGGCTGGCCGATCACGGCGAACATCACGGAGTGGGCCTGGCGGTGCTGAGCGCGCCCGCCCGGATCGCCCTGCGCACGGCCCGGGTCCTCTCGCTGCTCTTCGCGGTCGTCGTCGGGTCCTTCTGGCTGATGACCGCCTCACCGGTCGACCCGGTCCAGGCGTACGTCGGCGCCGACGTCGCCGCGATCGGACCGGAGCAGCGCGAGCAGATCGTCGACCGGTGGGGCCTCGACGACCCGCCCCTGGAGCGGTTCGGGGCCTGGGCGGGCAACGTCGTGACCGGGGACCTGGGGCAGTCCCAGATCTTCGGCGAGCCGGTCGCCGTGGTGCTCGCCGACCGGGCCGCCGCGAGCCTGGCGCTGATGGCCACCGCCTGGGTCCTGTCGGGCGTCCTCGGATTCTCGATGGGGGTCCTGGCCGGGGTCCGCGCGGGCACGTGGGTCGACCGGGTCCTCAGCTGGTGGGCCTACCTGCTCGCCTCCGCGCCGACCTTCTGGGTCGGTCTGCTGCTGCTCTACCTCTTCTCCGTGTCGCTGGGCTGGACGCCGGTCGGTGGCGCGGTCCCGGCGGGGTCCCTGCCCGGCGAGGCGACCATGCTCGAGCGTCTGCACCACCTGCTGCTGCCCGCGGCCACGCTGAGCCTGGTCGGCGTCTCGCCGGTGCTGCTGCACACCCGCCAGGCCGTGGTCGAGGCCCTGGGCAGCGACCACGTCGCGTTCGCGCGGGCCCAGGGCGAGACGCCGTGGGGACTGGTCCTGCACCGGGTGCTGCGCAACGCCGCCGGACCGGCCGTCGTGCTGCAGTTCGCCACCATCGGTGAGCTGTTCGGCGGCTCCCTGCTCGCCGAGCAGGTGTTCACCTACCCCGGCCTGGGGGAGGCGACCACCCAGGCGGCGCTGCGGCAGGACGTGCCGCTGCTGCTCGGGATCGCGGCGGTCACCGCACTGATCGTGCTGGCGGGCAACGCGGTCGGGCGGGTGCTCGGCCGGGTCGTCGACCCCCGGGCGGCGGTGCTCGCCGCATGAGCCTCCTCGTCCGCACCACCGACGACCTCGCCCTCGACACCGGGCACGAGGACGCCGTCCTGCCGGGGCGCGGGCGCCGTACGCGGACCCTGGCGTGGCTGGGCCTGGCACTCCTCGTGGTCCTCGGGGTGGTCGTGGCCGCCGCGATCGTCTCGGGGACCGCCGGCGACACCGACCTGCCCGGGCGGAACGCCGGGCCGTCGCTCGACCACCCCTTCGGCACCGACCGGCTCGGCCGCGACGTGCTGGAGAGGACCCTCGTCGGGCTCCGGCTCAGCCTGGTCGTCGGGACGTCGGCCGCGCTCGGCTCCGGTGCGATCGCGCTGCTGCTCGCGCTCGTCGCGGTGGCCGGCGGCCGGGTCGGCGAGGCGGTCGTGACCTGGCTCGTCGACCTGTTCCTCGCCCTCCCGCACCTCGTGCTGCTGATCCTCATCACGTTCGCGCTGGGCGGCGGGACGGCCGCGGTCGTCCTCGCGATCGCGGTCACCCACTGGCCGCGGCTGACGCTGGTGCTGACCGCGGTGGCCCGGGAGGTGGCAGGCTCGGACCACGTCGCGATCTCGCGCGGTCTCGGCCACGGCCGGGCCTACGTCGCCCGCCGTCACCTCGTGCCGCACCTGCTGCCGCAGCTGTCGGTCGGGACGGTCCTGATGTTCCCCCACGCGATCCTCCACGAGGCGTCGCTGTCGTTCCTGGGCCTCGGGATCGACCCGAGCCTGCCGGCGATCGGCGTGATGCTGTCGGAGTCCATGCGCTCCCTCTCGGCGGGCCACTGGTGGCTCGCGCTGCTGCCGGGCCTCGCGCTGCTGGTCGTCGTGAAGCTCATCGACACGATCGGCACGTCCGCGCGTGCCCTCGTCGACCCGAGGAGCCACCACCTGTGAGCGTCGAGCCCGAGCACCCCGTCCTGCAGGTCGAGGACCTGCGCGTCAGCTTCGTCCAGTACGAGCGCGGCCTGCGCCGCCGCGTCGTCGACGCGGTGCTCGGCATGGATCTCGACGTGCACGCCGGCGAGGTCGTCGCCCTCATCGGCGCGAGCGGGGCGGGCAAGAGCCTGCTGGGCCAGGCCGTCCTCGGGATCCTGCCGCCGAACGCCGTCGCGAGCGGCGTCGTGCGCCACCACGGCCGCGACCTGGACCAGGCCGCCCGGCGTGGGCTGGCGGGCCGGGAGGTCGTGCTGCTGCCGCAGGGGGCCTCCGCGCTCGACCCGACGGCCACCGTCGGCGCGCAGGTCCGGCGGGCCGCCGTCCTCGCCGGACGGGCGGACCCGGCGGCGGCGGCCGCCCAGGCGCTGGCGGCGCGCGACCTCGACCCCTCCGTCGTACGACGGCACCCGCACGAGCTCTCCGGGGGGATGGCCCGCCGGGTGATCGGCGCGATCGCCGGGATGGGCCGGCCGTCGGTCGTCATCGCGGACGAGCCCACCCCGGGCCTGCACCCGGCGGCCGTCGCCGAGGCCCTCGGCGGGCTGCGGCGCCTCGCCGACGACGGGGCGGGCGTCCTGCTGATCACCCACGAGCTGCGCGGGGCACTCACGGTGGCCGACCGGGTGGTGGTGTGCGAGCGCGGCCGCACGGTCGACGAGGCCGCCGTCGAGGACTTCGCCGGGGAGGGCGCGCGGCTCGGGCACCCCTACACACGGGCCCTGTGGCAGGCGCTGCCCGGCCACGGGTTCCGGGCACCGGCCCCCGGCCGGACCGGTCGTGCGGTCGGCTGATGCTGGAGCTGGAGGACGTCTGGTTCGCTCATCCCCGCGCCGACTGGCTGCTGCAGGGTGCCTCGCTGGCCGTGGGCCCGGGCGAGGTGGTCGGTCTCGTCGGGCCCAGCGGGTGCGGGAAGACCACGCTCGGCCGCATCGCCTGCGGGATCGTGCGTCCGGCGCGCGGCCGGGTGCTCGTGGACCGGCGGGACCTCGCCACCCACCGGGGCGGCCCCCGACCGGTGCAGCTGGTCGCGCAGGACCCGTTCGCGGCGATGAACCCCCGCTGGCGGGTCGGGCAGGTCCTGGCCGAGGCCGGTCCGCCCGGCAAGGCCGAGCCCGGCCTGGTCGAGGAGTCCTGGCTCGACCGCTTCCCCCACGAGATCAGCGGCGGCGAGCTCCAGCGGGTCAGTCTCGCGCGGGCACTGCTGGCCTCGCCGCGCTACCTCGTCGCCGACGAGATCTCCGCCAGCCTCGACCCGCTGACGCAGGCCGCGCTGTGGCGGGACCTGCTGGCGGTCACCGCCGAGCGGGGCGTCGGGATGCTGGTGGTGTCCCACGACGCCCCGCTGCTGGGCGAGGTCTGCGACCGGGTGCTGGAGGCGGAGCGGGTGGTCGCCGGCGCCTCGGTCGGGACCGTGGTTCAGGACTCGTAGGTCCGACCGCCGAGTTGCACCTGGGGCTGCCCGCGCCCCAGGTCGAGCTCCTCGGTCAGGCAGTCGCCCGAGGTGCCGTCGCAGACCGTCACCTCGTCCGCGCCGACGACGAACGGCTGCCCGCTCGTCGACCAGCCGACCTGGCTGCCCGGCATCCCGAACTCGGCGCCTGAGTCGAGGTCGACGACCGTGGCGTCCAGGTCCTCGAAGGCGCGTTCGTCGAACCCCGACTCGGCGACGAGTCGGCCGTCGGGCGAGAGCGTGAGGAAGGAGTCCCGGCTCGAGGCCGTGTGCAGGACCTCACCGCTCGCGAGGTCGACGACCGCGGGTCGCCCGTCGTACTCGATCGTCCGCTCCTTCCTGGGCTCGGGGAAGTACGCCGTCCGGTCGCTCTCGGCGACCTCGCCCGTGCGCCAGTCGACGGCGAGCAGGGCGGGGTCGTTGCCGGGCCGTCCGCCGACGTAGACGGTGTCGCCGTCCAGCGCCACCGGCGGCGGGGACCAGGTGAAGCGCCCCTGGACCGGGAGTCGGGCGACCTCGGTGTCGGTGTCGACGTCGTGGACGACGACCTCGACGCCGCTCTCGACGACCTCGGTCCAGGCCAGGTAGGGCTGGTCGGGGTCGACCCCGTGGGCGTTCTCCTCGGTCTCGACGGAGACCGGGCTGAGCGTGCCGTCGGGCCTGATGAGCGTGAAGCGCTGCGGGCCGCCGCCGTCCGAGGCCGTGTTGTTCCCGTGCCGGACCAGGACGCCGGCGGAGCTGTAGTAGAGCGACTTCACGGCACGGTCGTCGATCTCGACCACCTTCTCGCCGCCGTCGAGGTACACCTGGTTGCCCACGGCGAAGGTGACGCCGTCGAGGGTGGGACCGGAAGGAGCGACAGGGTCGACGGCCCTGTCGGTGTCGCCGCCGGGCAGGAGCATCGCTCCGGTCAGGACCGCCACGACCGCCACGGACACCCCGGCGGAGAGGACGGCCGTACGACGGCGCCGCAGGCCGCGACCCCGCTCGAGCACGGCCGTGGCGGGTGGGGGAGGCGCGTCGAGGTCCTCCCCGACGCGGTGGAGCAGGCGGGTGAGTGGCTCAGTCATGGGAGGCCCCCTGGTCGGACGGCTGGAGGAAGGAGTCGCCGAGCACCGCACGGAGCCGGTCGAGGGCGACGGAGGTCTGGGACTTGACCGTGCCCTCGGTGATCCCGAGGGCGCGGGCGGTCTCGGCGACCGACAGGTCGTCGTAGAAGCGGAGGACGACCACGGCCCGTTGGCGGGGCGCCAGGCGGGCCAGGGCGGCGAGCAGCACCGGGCGGTCGTCGTTCCCGACCTCGGGCGCAGGCCGCTCGGGCAGCGTCTCGGTGGGCAGCTCGTTGTGCCACGACCGCCGGCGGAACCACGAGGTGGCGGTGTTGACGAGCACGGTGCGGGCGTAGCCGCGGGCGGCGGCGGGCTCGCGGACCCGGCCCCAGGAGGCGTACGTCTTCGCGAGTGCGGTCTGGGTCAGGTCCTCGGCCTCGGCCGCGTCGCCGAGGAGCAGGTACGCCGTTCGGTACAGCGACGGCCAGGCGGCGTGGACGAGGTCGGCGAAGTCCTCGTCGCTCGGTGGTCGGGCCATGCGGGTCCCCCTCGGTGGTCGGTCACCCTGTCAGATGCCGCGGGGGTCGGATCCGGTTGTGGTGCCGCCGGAGATCGGGACGCGACGAGGCCCGCCTCCCCGGACGGGAAGACGGGCCTCGAGAGGTTCTGTGGCTCAGGCGCCGAGCTTCTGCGACACCGTGATCGCGCGGGTGATGAGGTGGTCGAGCGCGCGGTTGTCGACGTCGGTCGGGACGTTCTCGCCGGCGACGATGCCCACGCCGTACGGGTTGCCGTCCTCGAACTTCACCGGGTCGGTGTAGCCCGGCGGGACGATGATGCCGCCGAAGTGGGTGAAGGTGGTCATGAGCGCCAGGAGGGTCGTCTCCTGGCCACCGTGCAGGGTCGAGGTCGACGTGAAGCCGGCGTACACCTTGTCCGCGAGCTTGCCCTGGCCCCACAGCGGGCCGAGGGTGTCGATGAAGGACTGCAGCTGGCTGGTGACGCTGCCGTAGCGGGTGCCCGAGCCGAAGATGACCACGTCGGCCCACTCGAGGTCGTCCGGGCTGGCGGTGGGCTCGTCGGCGACGGCGTCGCGGTGGGCCTTCCATCCCTCCTGGCCGGCGATGATCTCGTCGGGGACGGTCTCGGCGACGTGACGGCGGCGCACCTCGGCGCCGAGTCCCTGGGCGGTCTGCTCGAGCCGCTCGGCCATGGCCTGGCCCGTGCCGTAGGAGGAGTAGTAGACGATCGCGACCTTGGTCATGCAGTGTCCTTTCGTGGACATCGGTTGTCGTGTCCCCCAACCGGTGCCCGGGCCGGGATCATCCCGAACCTCGCACACTCCTAGGCTGGGTGCATGGCCCAGATCAGCGCCGACGAGGTGCGACACCTCGCCGACCTCGCCCGGATCGACCTGTCCGACGCCGAGCTGGAGCACCTGGCGCCCCAGCTGTCGGTGATCCTCGACTCCGTCGCGTCCATCTCCGAGGTGGCCTCGGACGACGTCCCGCCCACGTCGCACCCGCTGCCGCTGACGAACGTGTTCCGCGAGGACGTGGTGACGCCGAGCCTGACGCCGGAGGAGGCGCTCTCCGGGGCGCCCGACGCGCAGGAGCAGCGCTTCGCCGTCCCGCGGATCCTGGGGGACGAGCAGTGAGCGACTGGACCCGCCGGACGGCCGCCGAGCTGGCCGACGCCCTCGCCGACGGCTCGACCACCAGCGTCGAGCTGACCCGGGCGCACCTGGACCGCATCAGTGCGGTCGACGGCCCGATCCACGCGTTCCTCCACGTCGACGCCGAGGGCGCGCTCGCGCAGGCCGAGGCGTCCGACGCCCGCCGCGCCGCCGGCACCCCGGCGTCCGCGCTCGACGGCGTCCCGATCGCGGTGAAGGACGTGCTGGCCACCAAGGGCCTGCCCACCACCTGCGGCTCGAGGATCCTCGAGGGCTGGGTGCCGCCGTACGACGCCACGGTGGTCGCCCGCCTGCGTGAGGCCGGCCTGCCGATCCTGGGCAAGACCAACATGGACGAGTTCGCGATGGGCTCCTCCACCGAGCACTCGGCGTACGGCCCGACGCGCAACCCGTGGGACCACGACCGCATCCCCGGCGGCTCCGGCGGCGGCTCGGCGGCGGCGGTCGCGTCGTTCGAGGCGCCCCTGGCCATCGGCACCGACACCGGCGGCTCGATCCGCCAGCCCGGCGCCGTCACCGGCACGGTCGGGGTCAAGCCGACGTACGGCGCCGTGTCGCGCTACGGCCTCGTCGCGCTGGCGAACTCGCTCGACCAGGCCGGCCCGGTCACCCGCACCGTGCTCGACGCGGCGCTCCTGCAGCAGGTCATCGGCGGTCACGACCCGCTCGACTCCACCAGCACCACCGAGGTCCTCGCCGACCCGGTCGAGGCCGCGCGCCTCGGCGCGACCGGCGACCTGACCGGGCTGCGGGTCGGCGTCGTCGCGGAGCTCGGCGGCGAGGGCTACCAGGCCGGCGTCCGCCAGCGGTTCGACGAGGGTGTCGAGCTGCTCCGCGGCGCCGGTGCCGAGGTCGTCGAGGTCTCGTGCCCGTCGTTCGTGCACGCGCTGGCGGCGTACTACCTGATCCTCCCGGCCGAGGCGTCGTCCAACCTGGCCCGCTTCGACGCGATGCGCTACGGCATCCGCGTGATGCCGGAGCAGGACTCGCCCAGCGCCGAGGACGTCATGCGCGCCACCCGCGACGCCGGCTTCGGCGACGAGGTGAAGCGCCGCATCATCCTCGGCACGTACGCCCTGTCGAGCGGCTACTACGACGCCTACTACGGCCAGGCGCAGAAGGTCCGCACGCTGATCTCGCGGGACTTCGCGGCGGCCTTCGAGCAGGTCGACGTCCTGGTGAGCCCCACCGCACCGACCACGGCGTTCCGGCTGGGGGAGAAGCTCGACGACCCGGTGGCGATGTACCTCAACGACCTCGCCACCATCCCCGCCAACCTCGCGGGCGTCCCCGGCATCTCGGTCCCCGCCGGCCTGGCCCCCGAGGACGGCCTCCCCGTCGGCTTCCAGGTCCTGGCGCCCGCGCTCGCCGACGACCGGTGCTACCGCGTCGGCGCCGCCCTGGAGGCCCTGCTGCAGCAGCAGTGGGGTGGCCCCCAGACCCCGCCGGAGTAACCGAGTCGGCCCGAACGCACGCTTCCTGGGCGCCGAGTCGGCCCGAACGTACGCTTTCTGGGCGCCGAGTCGGCCCGAACGTGCGTCTTGTGGGCGTCGAGTCGGCCCGAACGTATGACTTCGGGCCGACTCGGCGTCGTACGGCGGTGCGTTCGGGCCGACTCAGCGTCGTACGGCGGTGCGTTCGGGCCGACTCGGCGTCGTACGGCGGTGCCTTCGGGCCGACTCGGCGTCGTACGGCGGTGCGTTCGGGCCGACTCGGCGTCACCGGGGGCGCCGCATCGGCCCAGATGAGACCGGGCGGCCGGGTCTACCTACGATGGGCGCCATGACCGCTGAGCTCGTGGCGTACGACGACGTCCTCGCCGACTTCGACCCCGCGCTGGGCCTGGAGGTCCACGTCGAGCTGGGGACGGCGACCAAGATGTTCTGCGGCTGCCCCACCGGGTTCGGGGCCGAGCCGAACACCCAGGTGTGCCCGACCTGCCTGGGCCTGCCCGGCTCGATGCCCGCCGTCAACCGCGTCGCGGTGGAGTCCGCGATCCGCATCGGCCTGGCGCTGAACTGCCAGATCGCCGAGTGGTGCCGCTTCGCGCGGAAGAACTACTTCTACCCGGACATGCCGAAGAACTTCCAGACCTCCCAGTACGACGAGCCCATCTGCTTCGAGGGCTTCATGGACGTCACGCTCACCGACGGCGAGGTCGTCCGCGTCGAGATCGAGCGCGCCCACATGGAGGAGGACACCGGCAAGTCCACCCACGTCGGCACCTCCGGGCGCATCCACGGCGCCGACTACTCCCTGGTCGACTACAACCGCGCCGGGATCCCCCTCATCGAGATCGTCACCAAGCCGATCCGCGGAGCCGGCGCCCGCGCGCCCGAGGTCGCCCGCGCGTACGTCGCGCAGCTGCGCGAGCTCATCGTCGCCCTGGGTGTCTCCGAGGCCCGCATGGACCGCGGGAACCTGCGCGCGGACGTCAACCTCTCCCTCGCCCCGCGCGGCACCGATGCCCTCGGCACCCGCACCGAGACCAAGAACGTGAACTCCTACCGCTCCGTCGAGCGGGCCGTCCGCTACGAGATGCAGCGCCACGCCGCCGTCCTCGCCGCGGGCGGCTCCATCACGCAGGAGACCCGTCACTGGCACGAGGACACCGGCATCACGACGTCCGGTCGCGCCAAGTCGGACGCCGAGGACTACCGCTACTTCCCCGAGCCCGACCTCGTCCCCGTGGCGCCGCCGGCGGAGTGGGTGGACGAGCTCCGCGGGACCCTGCCGGAGAACCCGACCGCCAAGCGCTCGCGGCTGGCCGAGGAGTGGGGCTTCAGCGAGCCCGAGATGCGCGACGTGGTCAACGCCGGGGCACTGCTGCTCGTCGAGGAGACCGTCGCGGCCGGCGCCTCGCCGCAGGCCGCCCGCAAGTGGTGGGGCTCCGAGCTCGTACGACGCGCCAACGACGCCGGCGTCGAGCTCGCCGACCTCGACGTCACGCCCGCCCAGGTCGCCGAGGTCCAGGCCCTGGTCGACGCGGGCACCATCAACGACAAGCTCGCCCGCCAGGTCTTCGACGGCCTGCTCGCGGGCGAGGGCACCCCGGCCGAGGTCGTCGAGCGCCGCGGTCTCGCGGTCGTCTCGGACGACGGCGCGCTGGGCGCCGCGGTGGACTCCGCGATCGCCGCGAACCCCGACGTCGCCCAGAAGATCCGTGACGGCAAGGTCCAGGCCGCCGGCGCGCTCATCGGTGCGGTCATGAAGGAGATGCGCGGGCAGGCGGACGCCGCCCGGGTGCGCGAGCTCGTCCTCGAGCGCCTGACCTGACGTGAGCTCCGACGCCACCCCGCCCGACGCCGAGCCGTCGGCCGGCGACACCGACCAGAGCCCGCCCGCACCCGGGCGGCGGTGGGTCGTCCCCGCCGTGGTCCTCGGCGTCGTGCTGCTCCTGGTCGTCCTGTCGTTCTCCCTCGCGGGCGGGGCGCCCCAGCCGCGCACCCGGGTGGTCGTCGACCCGGAGCCCGCGGTGCGCTCCGACGCCGCCGCCGACTGGATGACCGGCCAGCTCGTCCGCGGTGCCCTGCGCGACGACGAGCGCGACGAGATCGACCTCGACGCCACCGTCGACCTGGGGCTCTCCCTGGTCGAGACCGGCGGCCACGACACCGAGGTCGAGGAGATCGCCACCGCGATCGAGGAGCAGCGGGTCGCGTACACGATCAGGAGCCGCGAGCGTCTCGTCGGTCCCAGCGCCAAGGCGCTGCTGCTGCTGCAGCTGGCCGGCGGTGACCCGGCCGGTCTCCAGGGAACCCTCGAGCAGGTCGCGTCCACCGACCCGGCCTTCCCCGGGCGGCTGCGCACCTCCACCCTCGACGAGATCGGGGACGTCGAGGGCCAGGTGTACGGCGCTCGTGCGCTGGTCGACGCGGGCAGCGACCGTGCCGAGGACGTCGTGGACTTCCTGCTCGACCAGCAGTGCGCGGAGGGCTACTTCCGGGTCGGCTTCTCCCAGCTGGACTCCCCGAACCAGACCTGCGACACCGACGGCGGCGCCCCGGACACCGACGTCACCGCCCTTGCGCTGCTGATGATCGGCCCGCTGGCCGGCGAGGTCGACGGCGTCGAGCAGGCGATGGGCGCGGCCGCGGACTGGCTCGTGACCCAGCAGGACGCCGACGGCCTGGTCGACGGCGGCTCGCTCGCCGGCGGCGAGGGCCAGGGACCGAACGCCGTGAGCACCGCCCTGGCGGCCCGGGCGCTCGGCGCCTGGGGCGACGTGGACGCCGCCTCACGGGCGGCGGAAGCGGTCGCCGGGCTCCAGCTGACCAGCGGTGTGGACCGCGGCGCCGTCGCGTACGACGCCGTCGACCTCGCCGACGGTGAGGCGTACGGGCTGGGGGTGCCTCCCCCCAGCGACTGGCGCCGTGCCACCGTGCAGGGGATCGCCGCCCTCACCTGGATGGAGTAGCCGACGTGTCGTCCCGCCCCCGTGTCCGTGCCGCCGCAGCCGCCCTCGCGGCCACGAGCCTGCTGCTCGCGGGGTGCGGCTCCTCCTCGGACGGCCCGTCGTCGTCCTCGTCCTCCTCGGCGTCGTCGTCCTCCGGCGTGCCCGCGGCCACCCCCCAGGCCACCGCCGCCGGGGACTGGCTCGCCGAGCAGCTGACCGACGGGGTGATCCGCAACGACCAGTTCGCCACCGACGACCTCGGCCTGAGCATCGACGTCGGGATGGCGCTCGACACCATCGGCGGGTACGACGAGCCCGTGGCGACCGTGACGGACGCGGTCCGCACCGACCAGGCGTCGTACACGACCCTGGGCGACGACGTGTACTCCGGCGCCACCGCCAAGGCGCTGTACTTCCTGCAGACCCAGGACGCCGACCCCGGCGTGCTGCTCCAGCAGCTCGAGGACCTCGTCGTCGACGAGGGTCCCTCGACCGGCCGGATCGTCGACGACGCCGACGAGGACTACTCCAACGTCATCGGCCAGGCGTACGGCGCCCGCGCCCTGCACGACGCCGGCAGCGAGGACGCCGCCCCCGTCGCGGAGTTCCTGCTCGAGCAGCAGTGCGACGACGGCTGGTTCCGCGCGGCCTTCGCGAGCCCGCGGGCCTCCGACGAGACGTGCGAGGGCGACGGCAACTCCTCGCCCGACAACGACACCACCGCGATCGTGCTGCTGACGCTCGGTCCGGTCGCGGACGAGCTCGACGGCGAGGTCGACGGCCTCTCCGACGCTCTCGACGACGCCGCGCAGTGGCTCGTCTCCCAGCAGGACGCCGACGGCGGCCTCGCGGGCGAGGAGGGCCCGCAGGCCAACGCCAACACCACCGGCCTCGCCGGCTGGGCGCTCGGGACCCACGGCGAGACCGACGCCGCCGCGGCCGCCGCCGGAGCCGTCGAGCAGCTCCAGGCGATCGACGGCCCCGAGGCCGGCGCGATCGCGTACGACGACGCGACCTCCGACGTCCTGGACGGCCGGGTGCCGACCAATCAGCAGGACCAGGTCCGCCGCGCCACCGCGCAGGCGGCGCCGGCGCTGCTCTGGCTGGCCGGCTGATGCGCTGACCCCCCGGGTGGGGTGGAGGCGAACGACAGCGCCTGGACCCCGATCCCTGTCGTGGAATTCTTTTCCACAGATTCCCGGGAAAGGCATTTCCGTGCCCACCGCTGTCGGTGGTCGCGAATACAATCGAACACATGAGCGAAACGTCGGTGATCGAGACGATGGTGCGGGAGGACCCCGTGGCTGCTGCGCGGGCCTTCGTCCGTGGTCTCGGCGCGCTCGATTCGCGGGGTGCCTGCGAGGTGGACCTGATCGACGTGATCGGTGCGCTGGAGACCCTGAAGTGTGTCGCGGAGTCGGCGCAGGCGACGGCGGCGCGGGGTGTGTACGCCGCCGCGGTCGCCCGGCAGGAAGCCGCGGGCGTGCGTGGGTCGCGGGTGGGGCGCGGGATCGGGCACCAGATCGCGCTGGCGCGCCGCGAGCCGCCGTCACGGGGGTCCGCGCACCTGGGGCTGGCCCGCGAGGTCGCGTCGCTGCCGCACCTGGCGGAGTTGTGGCGTGAAGGGCGTCTGACCGAGCGGCGGGTGTCGCTGATCCTGGGGCGGATCGTGTGGCTCGACCTGGACGACCGCCGCGCGGTGGACGCCCAGCTCGCCGGTGACCCTGAGCGGGCCGAGCGGTTGTGTGCGATGAACGACTGGCAGGCCCGCGGTGCCGCGGAGGCCCTGGCGTGTGCCGCGGACCCCGCGGGCGCGGTCCGGCGTCGCGCTGCTGCGGAGGCCGACCGGCACGTCTCCTCGCGGCCCGCGCCCGACACGATGCTGCGGCTCTCGGCGTTGCTGCCCGTCAAGGAGGGCGTCGCCCTCATCGCCGCGTTGACGCTCGCTGCGGACCAGGCCCGCGCTGCCGGTGACGAGCGGTCGCGGGGTCAGGTCATGGCCGACACCCTCGTCGGACGCGTCACCGGGCGTGACCCGGTGTCCGAGCCGGTCCCGGTGCACGTCGACGTGACCGTGCCACTGGACGCGCTGCTGCCCGAGGGGTCGCACGCCGCGCAGGTGCCGAATGCGTTCGGGTGGGTCGACGGGTACGGGGAGGTCCCCGCCGACCTCGCCCGCTCCCTCACCGCCGACGCCGTGGAGACCCTCGGCGTCTTCCGCAGGATCTTCACCGACCCCGCCACCGGCCAGCTCGTCGCGATGGAGTCCGCCGCCCGCTGCTTCCCGCTGCTCCTCGCGCTGTTCCTGCGTCGCCGGGACCGGTACTGCCGCAACCCCTGGTGCGGCGCCCCCATCCGCCACACCGACCACGCCACGCCGGTCGAGGAAGGCGGCCCCACGTCCGCCGACAACGGCCAGGGCCTGTGCGAGGCCTGCAACTACGCCAAGCAGGCCCCCGGATGGCGGTCCAAGACCCGACACGACCCCGACGGCACCCACGTCGTGGAGACCACCACCCCCACCGGCCACGTCCACGAGACCCGACCACCCCCCGCACACCCACCCAGGCCCCGCCGGGAGTGACCAGGACGTCGGTCACACCAGGCTCACAGAAACAACCAGGGAAGTGAACAGGCGTGCGGGCCACGCTGGTCCCATGACCACCTCACCTCCGTTCGACCGGGAGCTCGCGGGCCGTCGCGTGCGCCGGATCACCGCCTCGATCGCCGCGACCGCACTGGTGGGCACGGCAGGGATCGGGGTGCTGGTGGCGCAGCAGTCGGCCCAGGCGGCCACCCCCTCCACCGACGGGTCGGGGACCACGACCTCCGACGCCGGGTCTGCCTCGTCCCGTCAGGCCTCGCCCAGTACCTCCGGGGGCCGGGTCGTCGGCGGCTCCGGCGCCCCCGCCGCCTCGAGCGGTGGGAGCTGACGTGGACGTCCTCACCCGCGCCGAGCGCGACGAGGCCGGGGCTCTCGCCCAGGGTCTCGGCTCCTGCTCCTGGACGGCGCTCGGCTGCGGCGTCCAGCTGCTCACGACCGACCCCGACCACCTCGGGGCCGCCCGTGCGGCCGTCGTCCACGTCCTCGAGCAGGTCGACGCCGCCACGAGCAGCTTCCGCCCCGACTCCGAGCTCAGCGCGCTGCACCGCGCGGACGGTGCGGCCGTCCCGGTCTCCTCGCTGCTCGCCCTCGCGGTGGACGTCGCCCTCGACGCGGCGCGCCGTACCGACGGCCTCGTGGACCCCACCGTGGGGCGGGCCCTGATCGACCTCGGCTACGACCGCACCTTCGACGAGCTTCCCGTCGACGGGCCGATGCCGGTGACGGTCGCGAGCGTCCCGGGGTGGGACCGGGTCGAGGTCCGCACCGCGGACGACGGCACCTGGGTCCGGGTGCCCGCGGGCGTCGTCCTCGACCTCGGCGCCACGGCCAAGGGCCTCGCCGCCGACCTCGCCGCCGACGCCGCGCACGCCGCGACGGGCGGTGGGGTGCTCGTCGGCCTGGGCGGTGACGTCGCGACCGCGGGCCCCGCTCCCGCGGGCGGGTGGCAGGTCGCGGTGGGGGAGTCCTCCCACCTCGACCGGGCGCCCTCAGGACCGGAGCAGGTCGTCGGAGTCCTCGACGGGGCGCTCGCCACCTCCTGCACGCTCGCGCGTCGGTGGCGCCGGGGTGGTGTGCCCCTGCACCACCTCGTCGACCCCCGGTCGGGACGTCCGACGGACAGCGACGTGCTCACCGCCAGCGTGGTCGCCGGCACCTGCGTGGAGGCGGAGACGGGCTCGACCGTCGCGGTGCTGCTCGGTGGCGGGGGCGCCCGCGACTGGCTGGACGCCGCCGGCCTCGACGCCCGCCTCGTCCTGCGGGACGGCCGGGAGGTCCGGGTCGGCCGATGGCCCGTGCCGGAAGCCACGGTCGTCGGAGTGGGGGCCTGACGTGGACCAGCTCCTCTCCGCAGTGGGCCAGAACCCGCTGTGGACGCTCAGTCGAGCCAGCGGTGTCATGGCGTTCCTGCTGCTCACGGTCGTGACCGCGCTCGGCGTCGCCGCGACCCGGCGGGCCGTCGCCTCCCCGCGCTGGCCACGGTTCGCCACCCAGGACCTGCACCGCAACCTGTCGCTCCTCGCGCTCGGCTTCCTCGCCGTCCACCTGGCCGCCACCGTGCTGGACGGGTACGTCGACGTCGGCTGGTGGGCGGGGATCGTGCCCTTCGCCTCCACCTACGACCGCTTCTGGGTCGGGCTCGGCACGCTCACGATCGACGTGCTCCTGCTCCTGGTCGTGACCTCCCTGCTGCGCGACCGTCTCGGTCGACGGGTGTGGCGGGCGGTCCACTGGACGGCGTACGCCGCCTGGCCGCTCGCGGCGCTGCACTTCCTCGGTGCCGGCACCGACGCGTCGTCCTGGGGCCTGTGGGTCGTGGTCGTGTCGTTGCTCGTCGTCCTCGCTGCGCTCGTCGTCCGTCTGCTGCCGCAGGACGCCGACGAGGACCGCCCGGTCCGCAGCCTCGCGGGGGACTCCCGATGAGCGCGCCCGCCCTCGCCGCGCCGTCCGCGGGCCGCATGGCCGTCCCTGAGGTGCCCCGGTTGCTCGCGGGCGGCCCCGGCCGGGGACCCGGCGCCGACCTCCCCGCCCACCGGACGCACTGGGGGCCGCTGCCCGTGGTCGCCGCGGGCGCCCTGGTCCGCGCCCTCGAGGAGGTGGCGCTCACCGGCCGCGGCGGGGCGTCGTTCCCGCTGCACAGGAAGCTCGCCACGGTCGCCACCCGGTCGCGCGGCGACGCGGTCGTCGTCGCGAACGGGGCCGAAGGTGAGCCGGGGAGCAGGAAGGACGCCACCCTGCTGGCCCTCGCGCCCCACCTCGTCCTGGACGGAGTCCAGGTCGCCGCCGCCGCGACCGGCGCGGCGAGCGCCTGGCTGGTCGTCGAGCGGGGGGCGTCGGTCGATGCCCTCCACGCCGCCCTGGCCGCGCGGCACGACCCGGTTCCCGTGCGGGTCCACGCGCTGCCGCGTCGATACGTCGCCAGCGAGGAGACCGCGATGCTGCGCCACCTGGCCGGCGGGCCCGCACAGCCGACAGCGACCCGGGTACTTCCTGTCGTCTCCGGCCTCGGGGGCCGCCCGACGCTCACCTCGAACGTCGAGACGCTCGCGCAGCTCGCCGCACTGGCCCACCGGGGTCCCGCCTGGTTCGCGCAGGTCGGTGAGGCCTGCGAGCCCGGCACCCGGCTGGTCACGGTCAGCGACGTCCGCGGCAGCCTCGTCCTCGAGGTCGCGACGGACGCCGCCGTCGGGGGCGTGCTGCTCGCCGCGGACGTCCGTCCCGAGGCGGTCGGCGCCGTCCTGGTCGGGGGCGCCATGGGTCGTTGGCACCTGCCGGGGAGGGTCGCGCCGCAGCGGCTGAGGTCGTCGACGCTGGCGGTCCTGCCGCCGGAGCACTGCCCGGTCGCGGAGACCGCCTCGCTCGTCGCCCATCTGGCCCGCGGCAGTGCCGGTCAGTGCGGCCCCTGTCGCAACGGTCTCCCGGCCATCGCCGACGACCTGGCGCTGCTCACCGAGGGACGCCTCGACGCCGCCGGCGACGAGCGCCTGCAGGCCCGGCTCGGGCTGCTCCCCGGCCGGGGGGCCTGCCACCTCCCCGACGGGACGGTGGCCATGGTCCGCAGCCTGCTGGACGCCCTCGGGGACCACGTCGGCCTGCACCGCCTGGGCCGTCCCTGCGCAGGAGCCGCCGCCCGTCGCGTCCTCCCCGTCCCCGCCCCCGAGAGGAGCTGGCGATGAGCGGACCGGTGACTCTCCACGTCGACCCGGTCGCCTGCCGGGGCCACGGGCTCTGCGCCGAGCTGCTGCCCGAGCTCGTCACCGTCGACGAGTGGGGCTACCCCGTCGTCGCCGACGCCCGCGTCCCACCCGCCCTCCTCGCCCGGGCGCGCCGCGCCGTCCGCGCCTGCCCCGTCCTGGCGCTCCGGGCGCAAGCGGAGGTCTCGGGGACGCACGCTCGCCAGGGCTCGCGTGCTGCTCGACCACCGGAGACACGTCACAAGATGTAGGGGTTACATCGGTGTAGTTCCACCCCCTATAGTGATCGACGCAGCTGGTTCGACTCCTCAACCCAGGGGAGTGGCTAAGAGGGAACCCGGTGGAAGTCCGGGACTGCCCCGCAGCGGTGAGTGGGAACGACCTCCGTCATGAGCACTGGGTAGCCAGACCCGGGAAGCGACGGACAGTAGGCCTCGGCACGACGCCCACGAGTCCGAAGACCTGCCAGTGCTCCGCCGTCGGCGGAGGTTCCGCGACCCCGAGGGAGGGTCAGGGATCGAGGGCAGGACCCTGCCCAGACCCCGTGCACCCCTCTCGACCGCGGTCCGCGTCCTGATCACCGGACCCACGAGGGGTGGACCCATGAGCACCAGCACCGACCGCAGCGAGATCACCGTCGTCAAGCGCGACGGCACCCGCGCGCCGTACGACGGCTACGAGATCGCCCGCTCCATCACCGAGGCCGCCGAGGGCCTCGACCACGAGGTCGAGCGCGCGACGCAGCTGCGCAGCGAGCTCGAGATCACCCTGTTCGACGGCATCACCTCCGAGCAGCTCGACGAGGCCGTCGTCGGCATCGCGCTGCAGAACGTCAAGGACGACCCGGCGTACGACACCATCGCCAGCCGGCTGCTGGTGAAGAGCCTCTACAAGGCGATCTTCGGCGAGGGCGTCACCACCGACGAGGTCCGGGCGTTCCACGCCGAGGCGTTCGTCGCGTACGTCGTCCGCGGCGTCGAGCTGGGCCTGCTCGACCCCCGCCTGCGCACCGACTTCGACCTCGAGCGGCTCGCCTCCGCCCTGGACCCGGCCCGCGACGACCTGCTCCGGTACGTCGGGCTGCAGACCATGCGGACCCGCTACATGATCACCGCGCCCGACGGCCGCCCGATGGAGATGCCCCAGTTCTTCTGGATGCGCGTGGCCATGGGCCTGTCGCTCAACGAGGCCGACCCCACCGCCGCCGCGATCGGGTTCTACGACCCGATGTCGCGCCTGGAGTACCTCGCCGCCGGCTCCACGCTGGTCAACGCGGGGACGTCGTACGCCCAGCTCTCCAACTGCTTCGTGATGCAGATGGAGGACGAGATCGAGCACATCGCGAAGTCCGTCCGCGACGTCATGTGGCTCACGAAGGGCACCGGTGGCATCGGCCTGTCGGTGACCAAGCTGCGCGCCGAGGGCAGCCGCATCAAGTCCAACAACACCACCTCGACCGGGCCGATCCCGTTCATGCACACGATCGACTCGACGCTGCGCGCGGTGAGCCGCGGCGGCAAGAAGTTCGGCGCCCTGTGCTTCTACATGGAGAACTGGCACCTCGACTTCGGTGCGTTCCTCGACCTCCGCCAGAACTCCGGCGACCCCTACCGCCGCACCCGCACCGCGAACACCGCGGTGTGGATCTCCGACGAGTTCATGAAGCGGGTCGCCGCCGACGAGCCGTGGTACCTGTTCGACCCCGCCGACGTGCCCGACCTCGTCGAGCTCACCGGCTCCGCCTTCTCCCGCGCGTACGCCGGGTACGCCGCCCGCGCCGAGGCCGGCGACCTGCGCCACAAGAAGCTGGGGGCGCGCGAGCAGTTCCGCGCGATCCTCACCACCCTGCAGTCGACGTCCCACCCGTGGCTGACGTGGAAGGACACGATCAACACCCGGGCGCTGAACAACAACACGGGCACGATCCACCTCTCCAACCTCTGCACCGAGATCACGCTGCCGCAGGACCGCGACAACGTGGCCGTCTGCAACCTCGCGTCGGTCAACCTCGCCCGCCACGTCACCGGCCGCCGCGGGAGTGCCGGGCACGACGGGCCGCGGATCGACTGGGACCGCCTGGCCGCCTCCACCCGCCTCGCGGTCCGCCAGCTCGACAACCTCATCGACATCACGATCTCCTCGGTGCCGGAGTCGGAGGTCTCGAACGCGCTCAACCGTGCACTGGGCCTCGGGGTCATGGGCTTCACCGACGTCGTCGAGCGGTTCGGCTGGTCGTACGCCAGCGAGGCGTCGTACGCGCTGATCGACGAGCTCATGGAGTTCGTGTCCTGGCACGCCATCGACGCCTCCGCCGACCTCGCCCGCGAGCGGGGCGCCTACCCGAACTTCGCCGGCTCGCGCTGGAGCGAGGGGATGGTCCCGGTCGACTCCCTCGACCTGCTCGAGGCCGACCGCGGCGTGGCGGTCGAGGTCGACCGCACCACCCGCCTCGACTGGGACGCGCTGCGCGCGAAGGTCGCCGGCGGCATCCGGAACTCGACGCTGCTCGCGATCGCCCCGACCGCCTCGATCGGCCTCGTCGCCGGGACGACGCCCGGCCTGGACCCGCAGTTCAGCCAGATCTTCAGCCGGGCGACCAGCTCCGGGAAGTTCCTCGAGGTCAACCGCAACCTCGTCGAGGACCTCCGCACGCTGGGGCTGTGGGAGCGCGTCCGCGACGACCTGCTGCGCCACCAGGGCGACCTGGCCGCCGTCGCCGCCGAGCGGGACGACGTCCCGGCCGAGCTCGTCGAGATCTACCGGACGTCGTTCTCCCTGCCCGGCCGGGCGTACGTCGAGGTCGCGGCGCGGGCGCAGAAGTGGATCGACCAGGCGATCAGCCGCAACATCTACCTCGCCGACCGCGACGTCTCCTCCATGGTCGAGCTGTACGACGCCGCGTGGCGGATGGGCGTGAAGACGACCTACTACCTCCACATGAAGCCCCGCCACACCGCGGAGCAGTCGACCGTCGCGGTCAACAAGGCGGCCGCGCTCGCGCCCGCCGGCGGGGGCGCCCGTCGCGGCTTCGGCGCCGTCCGTCCGGCTCCCGCCGCCGCACCCCCGGTCGTCCCGGCCCCCGAGGCCACCGAGCTCCCGGTGCTCGAGGACGCCTGCCCCGTGGACCCCATGGAGCGCCTGCAGTGCGACTCCTGCCAGTGAGCCGCACGACCACCGCACCCACCAGCGACGACGTTCTCGAAGGACACCCCATGACGATCGACGAACAGACCCCCGAGACGAAGACCCGCGGCATCCTCGGCACCGGCATCGAGGAGGGCCTGCTGCTCAAGCCCGTGACCTACCCGTGGGCGATGGAGCTCTACGACCAGGCCGTGGCCAACACCTGGTTCCCCAACGAGGTGCAGCTCGGCGAGGACCTCGCCGACTTCGACCGCATGAGCGAGGAGGAGCGGCAGGCGCTGACGTTCCTCATGAGCTACTTCAACCCGAACGAGCTCCTCGTCAACAAGGCGCTGGCGTTCGGCGTCTACCCCTACGTCAACGCCGCCGAGTGCCACCTCTACCTGGCCAAGCAGATGTGGGAGGAGGCCAACCACTGCATGAGCTTCGAGTACGTCCTGGAGACGTTCCCGATCGACCGGCAGGCGGCGTACGACTCCCACGTCACGGTGCCGTCGATGGCGGCCAAGGAGGAGTTCGAGGTCCGCTACATCAGGCGGATGACCGAGCAGACCCTCGACATCACCACCGTCGAGGGCAAGCAGGACTTCGTCCGCAACCTCATCGCCTACAACGTGATCCTCGAGGGGATCTGGTTCTACTCCGGGTTCATGGTGGCGCTGAGCTTCAGGCAGCGGAACCTGCTGCGGAACTTCTCCTCGCTCATCGACTGGATCGTGCGTGACGAGTCGCTGCACCTGAAGTTCGGCATCAACCTCGTGCTGACCGTGCTCGACGAGAACCCGGAGATCGCGACCGAGGAGTTCGCCGCCGAGATCCAGCAGATGGTGATCGACGCGGTGGCGATGGAGGAGGCCTACAACCGCGACCTGCTGCCGACGGGCATCCTGGGGCTGAACGCCGACTACATCAACCAGTACGTGCGCTACCTGGCCGACCGGCGGCTGGAGGAGCTCGGATTCGGGGCGTACTTCGGCGCGCAGAACCCGGCGAAGTGGATGGCGACCGCGAACGACACCCTGCAGCTCGTCAACTTCTTCGAGTCGATCAACACCTCCTACGAGGTCAACGCGCGGCAGGGCTGAGCACCGTGTCCTGCGTCGGCTTCCTCAGTCCCGGGCAGCGGGCGGCGCTGGCGGCCTCCTCGGCCGCCGGACCGCCGCTCTCGGCGTTCGCCTCCCCGCCCGCGAGCCCGGGCAAGACCGCGCGGGTCGCCCGCCTGGCGGTCTCGCCCGACCCGCGGATCCGGGAGAGCGCGGCCCTGTCGCACCGGGCGTCGTACGACGTGCTGGCGGGGCTGGCCGGCGACCGCGAGGTCGGCGTCCGGTGCTGCGTGGCGCGCAACCCGCTGACGACGTCGGTGCTGCTCGCCGGGCTCGCCCTGGACGCCGCGCCGACCGTGCGGGCGTGGGCGGCCGCCCACCCGGCGGTCGCGCCGGAGGACCTGGCGCGGCTCGGGGCGGACCCGGACCCCACCGTCCGGACCGTCGTGGCGTGGGCGCGCGGGTGGTCGCGGTGACCCCGGCGCTGGTCGCGCTCGGGCTCACCGCGCTGGCGGGCGGGGCGACCGTGCTCGGTGGTCTCCTCGCCGTCCACCGGCGGGTGCGCGACGACCGCGGCCTCGCCGTCGCGCTGGGGTTCGCGGCCGGGGCGATGGTCCTGGTCAGCCTGGCGGCGATGGTGCCCGCCGGCGTCGCCGGCGTGGGGTGGGCGGCGACGCTCGTCCTGGTGCTCCTCGGCGCCGGGCTCACCGCTGCGCTCCAGCGGCTGCCGCACCACCACGGGTCGGGTCCGCAGGTGCGGCTGCGGCGCACCGGGCTGGTCGTCGCGGTCGCCGTCGGCCTCCACAACCTGCCGGAGGGGCTCGCGACGTACGTCGCGGCGCTCGAGGACCCCCACGCCGGGGCGGTGCTCGCCCTGGCGATCGCGATCCACAACGTCCCGGAGGGGATCGCGGTGGCGGCGCCGGTGCTCGGCGCGAGCGGTGACGCGCGGAGGGCGGTGGGCGCCGCCGCCCTCTCGGGACTGGCCGAGCCCGTCGGCGCCGTCCTCGGCTACCTCGTGCTGGCCGCGGTGCTGCCGCCGGCGGCGTACGCCGCGGTCTTCGGGCTGGTCGCCGGCGTGATGCTCCGGGTCGGGGTCGCCGAGCTCCTCCCCACCGCCCGCCGGCTCGCCACCCTCGGCACCGCCGCGATGGCCGGCTCCACCGGCGCGATCGTCATGGCCGCGGGCCTCGCCCTGCTGGGTGTCGCGGGCTGACCTCCGCCGAGGTGCTCGAGCTCGTCGAGGACCGTCACGGGGTCTCGTGGCTCGTCGCCGGGGCTCCTCGCACCTCGACCTCCGGGGACGGGCGTGGGCGCGCGTGCTCGGGGGCGAGGCGGTCGGGCTCGGGGGTGGCGAGGGCGGCGCGGAGGAAGCGGGTGAGCACGGGGGAGGGGCGCTCGCCGCGACGCCAGACCGCGACGGCCTCGACCGGGGCGAGGGGCGCGGCGAGCGGCACGCTCCGCACCGACGCGGACCCGGCGAAGCCCCGCGCCGCCGACGAGGGGACGACGGCGAACCCGGCCCCCGCGGCCACCAGCCGCAGCGCCGACTCGACCGACGACAGGTGCCGGCGGGTGGCGGGGGCGCCGCCGGCGGCGTCCCAGGCCTCCTGCAGCCGCGACGCGAGACCGGGGAAGCCGTCGTGCGCCAGCGGCGCCAGCCACCGGAGACCGGCGACGGGCACGAGGTCGGGCAGCGACACCGTCTCCCCGAGCTCCGCGGCGGCGGGCACGACGGCGACGAGGGGCTCGCGACGGATCATCGCGACCTCCAGCTCGCGGGCGTGCAGCCGCTCGAGGTCGGCGGCCCGCGCGCAGTACAGGACGGCGACACCGCACCCGCCCGTCCGCACCCGGTCCAGCGCATCGGGCTCGGCCAGGTCGTGGAGCTCGACGTCCACCTCGGGCGCCGCGACGTCGTACGCCTCGAGCAGTGCGGGCAGCAGGTCGACCCCCACGCCCGGTCCGACGGCGACGGCCAACCGGCCCTGCAGGCCCGAGCCCACGGCGCGGACGCTCGCCGCGGCGTCGTCGAGGTCACGCAGCAGCACGGCGGCGCGGGCGACGAGGTGCTCCCCGGCCGCGGTCGGCTCGACGCCCCGCCCGTGCCGCTCGAGCAGCGCGACCCCGAGCTCGGCCTCGAGCTGCGCGATCGCGGCCGAGAGCGGCGGCTGCGTCATGTGCAGACGGGCGGCCGCGCGGGTCACGCTGCGCTCGTGCACCACCGCGGTGAGGTAGCGGAGCTGCCGCAGATCCATACGCGGAAACTATCAGCGGTCACCCTGATACATATTGGACCTATGACTGCCGAGGAGGCAGGCTGTGTGACGTGGGCAACAGCGACGACGGCCGGCTCGGGTTCGAGCGCGAGACCCTCGCGCAACGGGTGGTGTTCGCGCCCGGCGGTGCGGCGGAGCGCGTCGGCGAGGAAGTACGCCGCCTCGGCTCACGGGTGCTGCTCGTCGCCGCGCCCTCCGAGGCCGACCTCGCGGCCCGGCTGACCGCGGACCTCGGGCCGGGCGCCGAGGTCGTCGCCACCTTCGACGGCGTCCGGCCCCACGTCCCCGTGCCCGTGGCCGAGGAGGTCCGCGCCCTCGCGACCGAGGCCGGCGCCGACGTCGTCCTCTCGGTGGGCGGCGGCTCCACGACCGGCACCGCCAAGGCCGTCGCGCTGACCGCGCACCTGCCGGTCCTCGCCGTCCCCACGACGTACGCCGGCTCGGAGGTCACCCCGGTCTGGGGCCTCACCGAGCACGGCCGCAAGACCACCGGCGTCGACCCCGTCGTGCTGCCCCGCACCGTCGTGTACGACGCCGACCTCACCGCCACCCTGCCCGTCCCGCTCTCGGTGAGCAGCGGCCTCAACGCCCTGGCCCACGCCGTCGACGCGTTCTGGGGTCCCCGGGTCGACCCCGTCGACGCCGCGCTGGCCACCGAGGCGATCCGTGCCCTGGCGGCGGGCCTGTGCGCCGTGGTCGCCGACCCGGACGACCGCGCCGCCCGCGACCGGTGCCTGTACGGCGCCTACCTGTCGGCGGTCGCGTTCGCCTCGGCGGGCTCCGGGCTCCACCACAAGATCTGCCACGTGCTCGGCGGCGCCCACGACCTGCCGCACGCCGACACGCACGCGGTCGTGCTCCCGCACGTGCTCGCCTTCAACGCCCCGGCGGCCCCCGAGGCCGCCCGCCGGATCGCGGAGGCTCTCGACGCCCCCGAGGCGGTCGCCGGCCTCGTCGACCTCCGCCTCGAGCTCGGCGCCCCGACCGCGCTGCGCGCCCTCGGCATGGCGGAGGCCGACATCCCCGCCGACGCCGAGGCCGTCGTCGAGGCCACCCCACCCTCCAACCCCCGGCCGGTGCACCTCGCCGACGCCGTCCGCCTGCTGACCGACGCCTGGTCCGGCACCGACCCCCGAGGAGAGATCGGCTGATGCCCCCCGCACACGACGAGGCGCACGAGGCAGCGCAGGACGAGGCCCGTCAGGTCAGGGACGCCCGCGAGCAGGCGGTCACGGACAAGGTCCTGGCCTCCTTCGCGGGGACCCCCGATCCGCGCCACCGCGAGCTGCTCGAGGCGCTCGTGCGCCACGCCCACGCCTTCGTCCGCGAGACCCGCCTGACCGAGCCCGAGTGGGAGGCGGCCGTCGGCTTCCTCACCCGCTGCGGCCACATCACCGACGACCGGCGGCAGGAGTTCATCCTGCTCTCCGACGTCCTCGGCCTGTCGATGCAGACCATCACCGTCAACGAGCCCGACGACACCCGCGCCACCGAGCAGACCGTCTTCGGGCCCTTCTTCGCCGAGGGCGCCCCCGAGATCGAGGTCGGCGGCGACGCCGCCCAGGGCGCCGCCGGACAGCCCTGCTGGGTCTCCGGCACCGTCCGCGACGTCGACGGCACCCCGGTCGCGGGCGCCGTCCTCGACGTCTGGGAGGCCGACGACGACGGCATGTACGACGTCCAGCACGGCGATGGCCGGGTCTCCGGACGCGCCCGGCTGCGCAGCGGCGACGACGGCGGCTACAGCTTCTGGTGCGTGACGCCGACGCCGTACCCGATCCCGCACGACGGGCCGGTCGGCGACCTGCTGACCGCCGCCGGGCGCAGCCCGATGCGCGCCTCCCACCTGCACTTCATGGTCACCGCGCCGGGCCTGCACCGGCTCGTCACCCACATCTTCGTCCGCGGTGACGCCCACCAGGACTCCGACGCCGTCTTCGGGGTCAAGGAGTCCCTGGTCGTCGACTTCACCGAGCACCCCGCGGGCGAGCCCGCGCCCGACGGCACCACCCCCGACGTGGCCTGGTCCCAGGCCGACTTCGACATCGTCCTGGCCCCCGAGGAGCGCGCATCATGACCACCCAGACCGACCCGACGGCGGAGCAGGCCGTCCTCACCACCGACGTCCTCGTCATCGGCAGCGGCCCGGCCGGCGCGTCCGCCGCGCTGTTCCTCGCGACGTACGGCGTCGACCACCTGGTCATCACGAAGTACCGCTGGACCGCCAACACCCCGCGGGCCCACATCACCAACCAGCGGACCGTCGAGATCATGCGCGACATGGGCATCGAGGACGAGGTCCTCGCCGAGGCCACCCCGCACGACCTCATGGGTGACACCGTCTTCTGCAGCAGCCTGGCGGGGGAGGAGATCGGCCGCATCCGCACGTGGGGCACCCACCCCGAGCGGGAGGCCGACTACCGGCTCGCCTCGCCGTCCATGAACTGCGACCTGCCGCAGACCATCCTCGAGCCGATCCTGGTCGGCCACGCCGCCTCGCGCGGCGGTCGCGTGCGCTTCGACACCGAGTACGTCTCGCTCGTCCAGGACGACGACGGCGTCACCGTGCAGGTCCGCGACCGGCTCTCGGGCCACGAGTACGCGATCCGCGCGAAGTACGTCGTTGCCGCCGACGGCGGGCGCAGCAAGGTCGTCGCCGACCTCGGCCTGCCGATGGCCGGCGAGATGGACGTCGCCGGGTCGATGAACATCGTCTTCCACGCCGACCTCTCGGCGTACGTCGCGCACCGGCCGAGCGTCCTCTACTGGGTGCTCCAGCCCGGCGCGACGATCGGCGGCATCGGGCTCGGGCTGATCCGGATGGTCCGGCCGTGGAACGAGTGGCTGATCACCTGGGGCTACGACATCGACTCCCCGCCGCCGGACCTCACCGACGAGATGGCGACCGAGATCGTCCACAACCTCGTCGGCGACGACAGCGTCCCCGTGACGATCCGCTCGCTGTCGCTGTGGGGCAACAACAAGATGTACGCCGAGCGCTACCGCGAGGGCCGCGTCTTCGCCGTCGGCGACGCCGTCCACCGCCACCCGCCGTCCAACGGGCTCGGCTCGAACACCTCGATCGGCGACTCCTACAACCTCGCCTGGAAGCTCGCCCACGTGCTGCACGGCCAGGCCGGCCCCGGCCTGCTCGACAGCTTCGACGCCGAGCGGGCCCCGGTGGGGGAGCAGATCGTCCTGCGCGCCAACAAGTCGATCGAGGAGTTCGGTGCCCTGCTGGAGGCGCTGGAGGTCACCGGAACGGACGACGTCGAGGCCATGCAGGCCGGGATCGCCGGTCGCGCCGACGACAGCCTCGAGGGCGCCGAGAAGCGGCGCGCCATCCGGAAGGCGCTGGAGCTGAAGGACTACGAGTTCAACGCCCACGGCGTCGAGCTCGGCCAGCGCTACCGCTCGGGCGCCGTCGTGCCCGACGGCACCGAGGAGCCGGCGTACACGCGTGACCCGGAGCTGTACTACCACCCGACCACCTGGCCCGGCGCCCGTCTCCCGCACTGCTGGCTGGGCCGGGACGGGCAGCGCGTCAGCACCCACGACGTCGCCGGGCACGGCCGCTTCACCCTGCTCACCGGCATCACCGGGCGGGCCTGGGCGGACGCCGCGACCCGGGTCGCCGACTCCCTCGGCCTCGACCTGCGCGGTGTCGTGATCGGTCCCGGCGCCGACGTCACCGACCTCTACGAGGACTGGTCGCGCCTGCGGGAGGTCGAGGAGGACGGCTGCGTGCTCGTGCGTCCCGACAACCACGTGGCGTGGCGGTCACGCTCGCTGACCGACGACCCGGCCGCTGAGCTGGAGCGGGTGCTGCGGGAGCTGCTCGACCGCTGACCCCGTCGCGCGAGACCCGGTGACGGGTCAGTGCTGGTGGCGGGCGTGGTGCTCGGCGAGGACGTCGGCGCCGAAGTCGGCGTCGGGGTCCCGCCAGACCGAGTGGGCGTGGTTGGCGCCGCGCTGGGTGTTGTCCCACTCGATCAGCAGCCCCGGGCCCTGGAGCCGGTAGTAGTGCGGCGCGCCCGCCTCCAGCGAGCCCGCCCAGGCGACGTGGACGGCGTCCAGCCGGGCGTCGTCGTCGTACGTCGACATCGGGGAGACCGCCTCGGGCACGCGGTCGAAGTAGGTCGACAGCAGCCGGCGCAGGAGGTGGCGCTGCGGCGGGTCGAGCTCTCGGCCGGCGACACCACGCGGCTCGTGGGAGTAGGCGACCAGCTCGTGGTCCTCGTCGGTGTAGTCGGCGGCGGTGTCGATCGCGTCGCTGAGCTTCTGCAGCTTCTCCTGCTCGACGTCGTCGGGGAACCTCTCGTCGCGCCAGATGCCGGCCAGCGGGATCACGCGGTCGCCCTCCGAGACCACGCTGCGGTTGGCGGTGACGAAGTCGGACGGTGCCTTCGCGAGCAGGATCGCCCGCTCCTGCTGCTCGGCGGTCAGGGAGGCCACGAGCTCGCGGGCCAGGTCCTCGACCCGGGCCAGCGGACGGTTGACGCCCCCGCCGAGCAGCGGCGAGCTCGCGGGGTCGGCGCCCATGAAGCACGGCGTGGTGGAGACGAGCTCCCCGTCGACCACGAGGTTGTTGAGCGACACGTGGTGGCCCCCGAAGCGCCAGCCCCACGCCCCGCTCGGGCCGGGGTCGCCGAAGACGCGGAGGTAGTAGAGACCGGGGTCCCGTCCGCGCTCACGGTCGAACCTCGTGACGAACCCCTCGACGTGGTCGAGGACGTTCTCGAGGCCCATGGTGGTCGCGACGGTGACGTAGCCCGCCTGCGACAGCCCGGTGCCGACCAGCCGCATGACGGCCCGCTGCTGGGTCGGGCTCTGGCGGTGCAGGTCGAGGCCGCCGTGGTCGGTCGGGGTGTAGAACCAGCGGCGCCGCTCGCCGTCGGCCTCGCCGTCCTCGGGGACGGCGCCGGTGGCGTCGGGGCGCTGGGTGTCGTCGAGCGAGTCGAGCCAGGCGGTCGCGGCGTCGGCCATGGCGGCGGCGATCTCGGCGCGGGTGGTGGTCACGTGTCGCAAAGTAATACAGCGCGCAACCACCGCCGCCGTCGTCCGTGTGGTGGCATGACCACGCTCACTGCCGAGCACCCACGAGAACCCAGGAGGCGCCCCGTGCCCACCCCCACCGACGACAACCGCGACCTGCTCACCGTGATCGCCTACATGAGGGCGGCCCCCGGCAAGACCGACGAGCTGCGCGAGGGGCTGAAGGCGCTGATCGAGCCGACCAGCCAGGAGGACGGCTACGTCAACTACGACCTCCACGAGAGCGTCGAGGAGCCGGGCGTCTTCTTCTTCTACGAGAACTGGGAGAGCGCGGCGCACCTCGACGCCCACCTCCAGACGCCGCACCTGGTGAACCTGGCCAACCAGATCCCGGAGCTGCTCGACGAGAACGGCCTGACCATCACCCGCCTGCGCCGCATCGCCTGAGTCACACTCCCCGCCTCACCCGCCGGGGTGGGCCGCGCCCCGTGGGGGGCGCGGCCTACCGTCGGTGGATGACCACCTCCCGCATCGTCCTGGCCGCCCGACCCCACGGTGAGCCCACCGACGACGACTTCCGACTCGAGAGCGTCGAGACCCCCGAGCCCGCCGAGGGCCAGCTGCTCGTCCGGACGCTCTACCTCTCCCTGGACCCCTACATGCGGGGCCGGATGAGCGACGCCGAGTCGTACGCCGACCCGACCCCGATCGACGGCGTCATGCCCGCCGGCACCGTCGGCGAGGTCGTCACCTCGCGCGCCGACGGCTTCTCGCCCGGCGACGTCGTCCTCGCCTACGGCGGCTGGCAGACCCACGCCGTCGTCGGTGCGGAGCACGTGCGGAAGGTCGACCCCGACGTCGCCCCGGTCTCGACCGCGCTGGGCGTGCTCGGCATGCCCGGCTTCACGGCGTACGCCGGTCTCGCCGCCATCGGCCGCCCGCAGGCGGGGGAGACCGTGGTCGTCGCCGCGGCCGCCGGCCCGGTCGGGTCCGCCGTCGGCCAGATCGCGCAGCAGCGCGGCGCCCGGGCCGTCGGCATCGCCGGCGGGCCGCAGAAGCTCGACATGCTGCGGGAGCTCGGCTTCGACGCGGTCGTCGACCACCGCAGCGACACGTTCGCCGAGGACCTCGCCGCCGCCGTGCCGGACGGCGTCGACGTCTACTTCGAGAACGTCGGCGGTCGCGTCACCCGGGAGGTGTGGCGCCACCTCAACCTGTACGCCCGGATCCCCGTCTGCGGCCTGGTGTCGGGCTACAACGCCACGTCCCTGCCGGAGGGCCCGGACCGGACGCCGGCCCTGATGTCGTCGGTCCTCACCAAGTCGCTGACGCTGCGCGGCTTCATCCAGACCGAGTTCGTGCCCACCCACCACGACGACTTCCTGCGCGAGATGGGCGCCTGGGTCGCGGACGGCACGGTGGGCTACCACGAGGACGTCGTCGAGGGCCTCGAGAACGCCCCCCGGGCGTTCGTCGGGATGCTCCGCGGTGAGAACCGCGGCAAGCTCGTGGTGAAGGTCGCCGACTGAGCGACCGGGTCACCGGCCGTCGTCGTCCGTGCCGTGTCGGCGACTCCTCAGGTCAGCGACCGAGGCCCGTCTTGTCGATCCGACGGTGGTAACGCATGCCCGCCAGGCCGCCCACGAGGGCGCCGACGAGGCTGGCGACCGCCACGGCGGCGAGGGCCAGGAGGCCCGCGAGGCCGACGTCACCCTGGCCGAACGGCAGCCGGGGGAAGCTGTTGAGCTGCGACAGGACGTCGTACTGCGCGCCGGCGACGGCGCCCACGACCGCCACGACGACCGCCACGACGACCGCCCAGACCCAGACCATCAGGCCCTGCTTGATGCCGTTGAAGCGCGCCATCCGGCCGGCGACGTAGCCGCCGCAGTAGTAGGCGACGAAGATGACGACGAGCAGGACGATCCCGCCGACGATCCCGATCGTGCTGAGGTCGCTCAGGTTCGCGGACTCGGCCGTGTCGGCGGCGTCACCGGGCTGCGCGGCGCCGACGGCGACGCCCGCCGCGGCGGCGAGGGCGGTCAGGATGACCGCCATGCCGGTCGCGGTGAGCCAGCCGAAGAAGGCGCTGCCGACCTTGATGCCGCCGTGCTCCTCGCGCTCGCGCGCCACGACCTCACGGCGGGAGAGTCCCGCCTGGTCGTCGTGCCGGGGGTCGTCGTGCCGGGGCCCGTCGTGCCGGGGCCCGTCGTGCCGGGGCCCGTCGTGCTGGGGGCCGTCGTGCCGGGGACCGGCGTGGCCGCCCTGCCGGGTGTCAGGGGTGGGTCCGACCGCACCGGTAGGGCCGGTGCGTCCGGGCTCGCCCGGGGGTCGTGCTCCGTAGGTGTCGCTCATGTCGTCTCCTCGTCCGCTCAGCGGCCGGTGTCGGGGGCGTCGTACCCGCCGGCGGGGTGCTGACCGCCCGGGTACTGCTGGCCCGGGTAGGCCTCGCCCTGCTGGTAGCCCTGACCCGGGAACTGCTGGGTCTGGTAGGCGTCGCCCTGCTGGTAGCCCGGAGCCTGGTACTGCTCCTGGCCGCCGTACTGCTGGGCCTGGTACTGCTCCTGGCCGCCGTACTGCTGGGCCTGGTACTGGTCCTGCTGGCCGTACTGCTGCTGGGCCTGGTCACGGGCCTGACGGGCCTGCTCGGAGACGCTCGGGGCGTTGGCCGCCTCGGTGCGGATGTTCGGCACCTCGGCCGCGGCCTTGGTGAGCGCGTCCTCCCAGCGGTGCTGCATCGGCTTGATGAGCCCGCCGCCGACGCCGACGACGAGGATGCCGCCGATCGTGGCGAGGATGGTGACGAGGATCGGCGTGGTGACGGTGGTCGCCACCCCGACCTGGTTGAGCGCCGCGACGACGCCGAGGAACAGGATGAAGGCGGAGGCGCCGTTGGCCAGGACCCGGCCGTACGACAGTCCGCCGAGGGTGTTCTGGATCAGGCCCTTCACGGCGGCGGCGATGGCCGCGGCCACGACCACGATGACGATCGCGACGATCAGGCTGGGCAGGAACGAGATGACCTGCGAGAGCAGGTCGCTGATCGGGTTGGCGCCGAAGACACCGAACGCGAGCTGCAGGACGAACAGCAGCAGCGTGTAGTAGATCAGCTTGCCGACGACGTCGCTGGCGTCGAGGTTGGAGTTGGCGAGGGCGCGCTTGACGCCGCCCCGCTCGACCGCGTGGTCGAAGCCGACGCGGGTCAGCAGCGCGCTGAGCGCCCTGCCGATCGCCTTGGCCACGAAGAGGCCGACGACGAGGATCAGCAGGAAGATCAGCAGCTTGGGGACGAAGTCGGCGATGGTCGCCAGACCGGACGCGAGGGCGTCTCTCATGTGGAGCCTTTCGGTGTACGACGGGCCCGCCGGTGGTGCTGACGGGTTCTGGAGGAGTACCCAGACGAAGGCGGGTGACTCGGCGGGAACTTACAGCGTAAATCCTTGGGGCCCGGGACCCCGGCCCGCGTGGGGCGCAGGGACGAGGACGGCCCGCCACCCGGAGCGGGTGGCGGGCCGGTCCTCGGACGGCGCGCGGGGCGTCAGACGAACTCGACGCCCTGGGCGAGCGGGAGCTCGGTGGAGTAGTTGACGGTGTTCGTCGCCCGGCGCATGTAGGCGCGCCACGCGTCGGAGCCGGACTCCCGACCGCCGCCGGTGTCCTTCTCGCCGCCGAACGCCCCGCCGATCTCGGCGCCCGAGGGCCCGATGTTGACGTTGGCGATGCCGCAGTCGGAGCCGACGGCCGACAGGAAGGTCTCGGCCTCCCGCACGTCGAGGGTGAAGATCGACGACGACAGACCCTGGGTCACGCCGTTGTGCAGCGCGATCGCCTCGTCGAGGCTCTCGTAGCCCAGCACGTAGAGCAGCGGCGCGAAGGTCTCCTCGCGCACGACCTCCGTCTGCGAGGGCATGTCGACGATGGCGGGGCGGACGTACTGCCCACCGGCCACGCCCTCGGCCTGCTCCCCGCCGGTGACGAGGGTGCCGCCGTCGTCGGTGGCCCGGCGCACGGCGGCCTCGAAGGACTCCCGCGCCGGTGCGTCGATGAGCGGGCCGACGAGGGTCGAGGACTCCAGCGGCGAGCCGATCGGGAGGGTCTCGTAGGCCTGGGCGAGCCGGCGCACGAGCTCCTCACGGATCGAGTGGTGCGCGATCACGCGGCGCAGCGAGGTGCAGCGCTGACCGGCGGTGCCGACGGCGGAGAACACGATGCCGCGCACGGCCAGGTCGAGGTCGGCGGACGGCCCGACGATGGCCGCGTTGTTGCCGCCCAGCTCGAGCAGGGTCCGTCCGAGACGGGCGGCGACGCGCGGGGCGACCTCGCGACCCATGCGGGTGGAGCCGGTCGCGGAGACCAGCGGGATGCGCGGGTCGTCGGCCAGGGCCTCGCCGACCTCCCGCTCGCCGACGACGACCTGGGAGATGTCGGCGGGGGCGCCGACGCGGCGGGCCGCCTCGGCGAGCAGCGCCTGGCAGGCCAGGGCGGTGAGCACGGTCTTCTCCGACGGCTTCCAGACCACGGCGTCGCCGCAGACCAGCGCGAGGGCGGTGTTCCACGACCAGACCGCGACGGGGAAGTTGAACGCGGAGATCACCGCGACGACCCCGAGGGGGTGCCACTGCTCCATCATCCGGTGGCCGGGGCGCTCGGTGGCGATGGTGAGGCCGGTGAGCTGACGCGACAGGCCGACCGCGAGGTCGCAGATGTCGATCATCTCCTGGACCTCGCCGAGGCCCTCGCTGACGATCTTCCCGGCCTCGATGCTCACGAGCCGACCGAGGTCGTCCTTGTGCTCGCGCAGCAGCTCGCCGAGCTCGCGGACCAGCTGGCCGCGCACCGGGCCGGGCACGCTGCGCCACTGCTCGTACGCCGCCTGCGCGCGGCCGACGGTCTCGCCGACCTGCTCGGGCGTGTGGGCCGCGACGCGACCGAGCACGGAGCCGTCGATGGGGGAGCGTGCCTCCACGACGGGGCCGGCCGTGCCCTCGGTGACGAACGGGTCCTCGGCGCCCATGCGGGCCAGGACCTCGCGGGCGAGTCCTGCCACATCGGTCGATCCAGCGACGTCAGACAACCTTCTCCTCCTCCTCGACGAACAGCCGACCGGACGTGGTGGCGTACAGGTCGGCCAGTGAGATGTCCTCCTGGCGCACGAAGCCGGTGGCCGGGAGCGTGCCCTGGGCGAGCAGCTCGACCGCCGCGACCGCGGAGGCGGCGGTGGTCCAGCTGATCGCGCGCCACACGCGGCCGTCGATCTCGAGCGGCAGCCAGCGTCGCACGTGGTTCTCGCGGTGCGGCAGGCCGTCCATCACGCCCTCGACGGAGGCGTGCAGGTAGACGAGGTCGTCGTTCACCGGGGGCTTGGCGTCGACGAGCATCGCGCCGACCTCGGCGCGCCGGTCGCGGAGGCCGAGCTCGTCGAACAGGAAGCGCATCTGGGCGAAGTGGCCGGGGTAGCGCAGCGTCTTGTAGTCGAGGCGGCGGACCCTGCCCTCGTAGGTCTGGCACATGGTGCCGAGGCCGCCGGAGGTGAGGTCGGCCTCGAGCTCGGTGCCGTCCAGGACGACGCGCTCGGGCTCGCTCATCGCCGGCACCATGCGGCGGACGCCGGAGCGGATGACCTCGCAGTCGTTGAGGTACTCGTTGACGACGCCCTCGGCGGACCAGTTGAAGGCGTACCCGAGCAGGCCCGTGGGGTTCTGCGGCAGGGCGCCGACCTTGAGCTCGATCGAGCGGATCTCGGAGAACCGGGCGGCCAGCGAGGAGCCGACGATGCCGATCAGGCCGGGTGCCAGGCCGCACTGCGGCACGAAGGCCGCGGCACCGGCGTCGCTCGGCAGCGTCGCGAGCTCCATCACCCGGGCGGTGGTCGGGACGTCCTCGGTGAGGTCGAAGTAGTGCGTGCCGGTCGCGTGGGCGGCCTCGGCGACGACGATGTTGAGGTCGTAGGGCAGGCAGGCCACCACGGCGTCGACCTCGCCGTGCGCACCGGAGAGCGCGGCGCGGAGCGCCTCGGCGTCGGTGACCTCTAGGGCATGGGCCTCGAAGGCCAGGTCGGAGCGGGTGCGGGCGTCGTACCCGACCACGGTGAAGCCGGCGCGGCCCAGCAGCACGGCGACGAGCTCGCCGACCTTGCCGAGCCCGACGACGGCGACACGGCGGACGTCAGTCATGGGGATCCTTTCGTCATCCTCCCGCGGACGCAGAGATCGTCCGACGAAGAGCGTGATCCACCGTAAGGCATCCGGTGGCCGGTCGGCCTCATCCAGGACTGTCGGGACCTCCTGCCGGGAACCGGTCCAGTGGCGGGCGGATCTGCGACAGGATGCGGTGACCCGGCCAGGAGAGGCGTGCGATGTTGTCGATCACCTATCTGAGTGCGGCGTCAGCGGCCCTCACCCCGCAGGAGCTGGCGCACCTCGTGGAGCAGTCGCGCTGCCGCAACGCGGCGAAGGACATCACGGGTGTCCTGGTCTACTCGGCCGGGACCTTCGTGCAGACCCTCGAGGGCCCGACCGCCGCGGTCACCGAGCTGTACGACGACATCGTCGGCGACGTCCGGCACACCGAGGTGATCGAGGTGTGGCGGGAGACGATCATGCGCAGGACGTTCTCGACCTGGTCGATGGCGTTCCGGGAGCTCACCGAGGCCGAGGCGGCCGCCGTGCCCGAGCTGAACGGCGTCCTCGCGCCGTCCCCGCCGGCCGACGCCGACCTCAGCCTCTCGCCGGCCGTCCTCCTGCGCCTCGTGGACGACGGCGCCGGCTCCCACTGACCGCACCCGCGGGCGTGGCGACGGCCACACGCCCGGGCACCGCGACGGGGCCGCCGCCGGTGTTACGCTCCGCTCGCTCCCACCCGGGAGCACACCATCTACGCCCGTCGCGGGGGAAGCCGGTCCGAGTCCGGCGCTGACCCGCAACCGTAGGTCCCCGTGCAGCACGGCGGGGACGAGCCGGAATGCCCACGGCGGGGCGTCTTACCCGTCGCTGTCGCGGAAAGCAGCTGGGGAACTGAGGTCCTCCGCTGTCGCAGCGTGGAGGAATCTCATGACCCCTCGTCCCGGGCGCCGTACGGCTGCCCTCGTCACCGGGCTCGGCCTCGCCGCCGGCTCCCTGCTCGTCGCCCCGGTCGCCCCCGCGTCCGCGGCGGCACCGAACGACTCCGCCGCCGCCGTCGCCGGCGGCGACTGGCTCGCCGACCAGCTCACCGACGGCGTGATCTACAACGACCAGTTCGCCTTCGACGACTACGGCCTGACGGTCGACACCGGGCTGGCGCTCGACGACTTCTCCTCGAACCGGTACGCCGGCGCCCTTCGGTCGCTGACCGCGGCCGTGACCAGCGACGAGGGCGTCGAGTCCTACACCACCGGGAACGCCTTCGGCGACGAGAACTCCCGGTACGCCGGGGCCACCGCCAAGCTCGCCTCCTACGTCCAGCAGCGCGGCGGGGACCCCCGCGACGTGTCCGGGACGAACCTGATCAACCAGCTCAGCGGCCTGGTCGCCACCGAGGACCCGATCGCGGGCCGCATCGAGGACCGGACGAGCTTCGGCGACACGGCCAACGCGATCGGCCAGGGCTTCGCTGCCCGCGCCCTCGTGGTCGCCGACAGTCCTCGCGGTGCTTCCGCGATGGACTTCTTCCTCGACCAGCAGTGCAGCGACGGCTTCTTCCGCGCCTTCCTCGACGACAAGGCTGACACCGACCAGACCTGCGACGGCGCCACCTCCGAGGAGGACAGCGCCCCGAACACCGACACCACCGGCATCGCGGTCCTGAACCTCCTCGCCACCGACCCGGCCCCCGGCTCGCCCGTGCAGGACGCCATCGACTCGGCCGTGGACTGGATGCTGTCCGAGCAGGCCCCCGACGGCTCCTACGCCGGGGCGCCGCCGACCGACGTCCCCAACACCAACAGCACGGGTGTCGTCGCCTGGGCCCTCGGGCAGGCGGGTGAGAACGGTGCCGCCGCCCGCGCGGCCGCGTACATCGCCCGTCAGCAGGCCACGGCGTGCGACGGAGCGTTGCGCACCGAGGTCGGGACCGTCGCCTACGACCGGGCGGCGCTCGAGGCCGGCCGCGAGTCGGGCATCGACGCCACCAACCGGGACCAGTTCCGTCGTGCCTCCGCGCAGGCGGTGCCGGCGCTCCGTTCCCTCGGCGCGGTGAAGGGCTCGCTGGCGCAGGCCCGCGCGACGCGCTTCGTCAAGGCCGGGCAGCCCCTGACCCTCGAGGTCTCCGGCCTGACCCGCGGGACCCGCAGCTGCCTCACCGGGCCCGCCACCCGGTTCGACGTCCCCAACGCGGCCGACCGTGAGGTCACCGTGGACGTCCCGTCCGGCACGGCGAACCGCACCTACCGCCTGTCGACGTTCGCGCAGAAGGTCGACAGCGTGACCGTTCGCGCGCTGGACAAGACGACGCTGGCCGCGAACGTCGCGAAGTCCCGCGTCGCCCGCAAGGCCCAGCAGACGGTCACCGTCAAGCGCCTCGCCGCCCAGGAGCGCGTGACCGTCAAGGTCGACGGCACCCGGGTGGCCCGCGGCACCGCCAACGGCAACGGGGTCTTCCGCGCCACCTACCGGGTCACCGGGCCGAAGGGCGACGCGGCGATGAAGGTCGTGGGCCAGTTCGGCAACCGCACCGGCGCCACCTCCTACGTCGTCCGATGAGGCTCCCGCGCATCCTCGGGGCGCTGGGTCTCGCGCTGGCCACCGCGCTCGTCGTCCCGGCGCTCCCCGTCACCCCGGCGCCCACGGCGTCGGCGGCGGGGTGCACCGGGGCCGGGGGCGTCACGGTGGTCGTCGACTACAACCAGCTCGGAGGGGACATCCTCCAGGGCTGCGTCGCCGACGGCGGCGGCAAGGTCGCGCGCGGGGTGTTCTCCTCGGCCGGCGTCAGCCAGTCCGACGTCGCCCGCACCCCGGGCTTCGTCTGCCGGGTGAACGGCAAGCCGACCCAGTCCCAGGACCCGTGCGTGAACACGCCCCCCGCGACGGCGTACTGGAGCCTGTGGTGGACCGACGGCAACGGCGGTCCGTGGGTGTACTCCAGCCTCGGTGTGAACTCACTGAAGGTGCCCGACGGCGGCTACCTCGCGTGGTCCTGGCAGGGCCAGTCCGCCAAGTCCCCGCCGGACGTCGCACCCGTCGCCCGGGAGGACGAGGCACCCGCCGGGGGTGACGGCAACGGTGGCGGATCGAACGGCTCCGGTGGCGGCAGCTCGAACGGCGGCTCCGGTGGCGGCGGGTCGTCGTCCGACATGCCGTCGACCTCGCCCGAGGACACCCCCAGCGCCTCCGAGGACCCCACCGAGGACCCGACCGCCGACGGCGGCGCCGGGGCCCGGAGCGGCAAGGACGGCAAGGGTGGCGCGCAGGGCAGGAACAAGGCCGACAAGGCCGGCAAGGGCGCCCGGAAGGACAAGGACAAGCGCAAGGGCGCCACGAAGGACCGGAAGAGGGACGGCACGGCCGACGAGGAGGGCGCCGGCGAGTCCGTCGACTCCCCGCTGACCGACGCCGACGGGGACACCGAGCAGGTGTCCTCGGCGACCGAGGAGGACCCCGCCGGCCTGCCGGTCTGGGTGCCGCTCGCGGTGCTCCTGGTCCTCGCCGCCGGTGGCGTCGGGGCCGTCGTGTGGCGGCGCCGCACGGGCGGCACCCCCTAGCCCGCAGGATGGACGGATGAGCGCAGCGCGACTGCCGCGGGACCTGCACCCCGTGGCCTGGTGGCTGTGGGCCCTCGGGCTCGCGGCAGTCGGCTCGCTCACCCTCAACCCGCTGCTCCTGATGACGGTCATCGGCGTCGCCGTCGTCACGGTGACGCTGCGGCGCGGCGACCACCCGTGGTCGCGCGCCTTCCGGATCTACGTCTGGCTCGCCGTGGTGATCGTGGTGCTCCGGGTGCTGTTCCGGGTCCTGCTCGGCGGCGGGTACGGCGGCACGGTGATCCTCCGGCTGCCCGAGATCCCGCTGCCGGACGTGGTGCTGGGCATCCAGCTGCTCGGCGACGTGACGGCGGAGAACGTGCTCGGCGGCTTCTACGACGGACTGCGCCTCGCGACGCTCGTGCTCTGCGTCGGCGCCGCGAACGCCCTGGCGAACCCCAAGCGGCTGCTGAAGTCGGTGCCCCCCGCGCTGTACGAGATCGGCACCGTCCTGGTCGTCGCGGTCACCGTCGTCCCGCAGCTCGCCGACTCGGCGCGTCGCGTGCGGGCGGCGCAACGGCTGCGCCCCGGCCCGACCGGGCGGGTCCGCTCCCTGCGCCGGTTCCTGGTGCCCATCCTCGAGGACGCCCTCGAGCGTTCCCTGAGCCTCGCGGCGGGGATGGACGTCCGGGGCTACGGCCGGTCCGGCGACGTCCCCGCCCGGCAGCGGCTGCGCACCGGCGCCCTGATGGTGCTGGGCCTGATGGGGGTCGCGGTCGGCACGTACGCCGTCCTCGACACCACCGCGCCCCGCTGGCTCGCGCTGCCGATGCTGCTCGGTGGCCTCGGCGTCGCCGTCCTCGGCATGCTCAGCGCGGGGCGCGCCGTCGTCCGCACCCGCTACCGGCCCGACCGCTGGCGCGCCGCGGAGATCGCAGTCGTCGCCTCCGGCCTCGGCGCGGCCGTCCTGGGCTGGTGGGTCTCGACGTACCAGCCGGTCGTCGCCTACCCCGAGCTCCTGTCCGTGCCGCAGCTGTCGCTGACCGGGCTGGCCGCGGGCCTGCTCGGGCTCGTCGCGGCGTTCGCCGCGCCGCCGCCGGTGCTCGCCACCGGGGGACCGCCCGCGGCGTTCCTCGTCCGCGAGCGCGAGGGGGCGGCCGCGTGATCGAGCTGCGGAACATCTCCCTGACGTACGCCGGACCCGACGACAGGCCCCGCCGTGTGCTGGACGCCGTCGACCTCACGCTCGAGGAGGGCGACCTCGTGCTCGTCGCGGGCCGGACCGGCGTCGGCAAGTCCACGCTGCTCGGCGTCCTGTCCGGGCTGGTGCCGCGCTTCACCGGCGGCGCCCTCACCGGTCGGGTGCTCGCCGACGGCGCCGACATCACGCAGACCCCGCCGCGCGAGCGGACCGGCCTGGTCGGGTACGTCGGCCAGGACCCGGCCGCCGGGTTCGTCACCGACACCGTCGAGGAGGAGCTCGCGTACGGCATGGAGCAGCTCGGCCTCGAGCCCGCGACCATGCGCCGTCGCGTGGAGGAGACCCTCGACCTGCTCGGGGTCGCCGACCTCCGCGACCGCGACCTGCGGACGCTGTCCGGCGGGCAGCAGCAGCGCGTCGCGATCGGCTCGGTGCTGGCGATGCACCCCCGCTACCTCGTGCTGGACGAGCCGACCTCGGCGCTCGACCCCACCGCGGCCGAGGAGGTGCTGGCCACGCTGACCCGGCTGGTCCACGACGTCGGGCTCGGCGTCGTCCTCGCCGAGCACCGCCTCGAGCGGGTCGTGCCGTTCGCCGACCGGATGGTCCTGCTCGCCGGCGGCGGCGCCGTCCGCGAGGGCCACCCGGCCGACGTCCTCCGCGACGCGGAGCCCGACCAGCCCGCCCCGCCGATCGTCGAGCTCGGCCGCCTGGCCGGGTGGGACCCGCTGCCGCTGACCGTCCGGGAGGCCCGACGCCGGGCGCGCGACCTGTCCGTCACACCGCCGGAGCCGGCCGCGCCCGCACCGTCGACCGGCCGGGCGGTCGCCGCCGAGGTCCGCGGCCTCACGCTCGCGCGTGGCCCCCGGGTCGTGCTGCGTGACGTGGACCTGACCCTCCCGGCGGGCCGCGTCACCGCCCTCATGGGCCGCAACGGCGCGGGGAAGTCGACGCTGCTGTGGGCGCTGCAGGGCGCGTCCCCGGGCACGCGGCACGGCGGCTCGCTGCGGGTCGTCGGCGTCGACGGTCCGGTCGACCCGACCGACCTGCCGCGTGACGACCGGTGGCGCCGCGTCGGCCTCGTGCCGCAGACGGCCGCCGACCTGCTCTACCTCGAGACGGTCGCCGAGGAGTGCGAGGCCGCCGACGGTGGCGCCGGCGCGCCCGCCGGGACCTGCGCCGGCCTGCTCGACGCGATGGTGACCGGCATCGAGGCCGACCAGCACCCCCGCGACCTGTCCGAGGGCCAACGGCTCGCGCTCGTGCTCGCGATCGTCCTCACCGCCGGACCGGACCTGCTCCTGCTGGACGAGCCCACCCGCGGCCTCGACTACGCGGCCAAGCGGGTGCTCGCCGGGATCATCGGCGACCAGACGGCCGCCGGCCGCGCCGTCCTGGTCGCGACCCACGACGTCGAGTTCGTCGCCGGGGTCGCCGACGCGGTCGTCGTCCTCGCCGAGGGCGAGGTCGTCTCCGACGGCCCGGTACGACGGGTGCTCGCGGAGTCGCCGTCGTTCGCGCCGCAGGTCACCAAGGTCCTCGGGCCGGGCTGGCTGCACGTCGACGAGGTGGCCAGGGCGCTGGCGGGGGCCGGCCGGTGAGCGCGGCCGAGAAGGCGGTGCCGCGGCAGACCGCCGTCCGCGTCACGGGCCGGTCGGCGCTCGTGATGGGCCTGGCCTCCCTCGCCGGGCTCGCGATGCTGACGTGGCCGCTGCTGCTCGTGCCGGAGGCCGGCGCGGAGCGGGTCGACCCGCCGTTCCTCTTCCTCGCGCTGCTGCCGGTGATCCTCGCCGTCGTCCTCGCGGAGCTGTCGGAGGGCGGCATGGACTCGCGGGTGCTCGCCGTCCTCGGGGTGCTCACCGCGGTCAACGCGGTGCTGCGGGGGATGGGCGCCGGGACGGCCGGGGTGGAGCTCGTCTTCTTCCTGCTGATCCTCGGCGGGCGGGTGTTCGGGCCGGGCTTCGGGTTCGTCCTGGGGTGCACCTCGCTGTTCGCCTCGGCGCTGCTGACGGCCGGCGTGGGGCCGTGGCTGCCGTACCAGATGCTCTGCGCCGCCTGGGTCGGCCTCGGCGCCGGGCTGCTGCCGCGACGCGCGTCCGGCAAGGCGGAGATCGCGATGCTCGTCGCGTACGCCGTCGTCGCGGCGTACCTCTACGGGCTCTTCATGAACCTCACCGGTTGGCCGTTCCTGCTCGGCATCGGCCTGCCCGGGATCTCCGAGAGCCTGGCCTTCGTGCCGGGCGACCCGGTGCTGGAGAACCTGCAGCGCTTCGGGGTCTACACCCTGCTCACGTCGACCACGAGCTTCGACACCGGCCGCGCCATCACGACGTCCCTCTGCGTGGTCCTCCTCGGCCCGGCGATCCTCACCACCCTGCGCCGCGCCGCCCGCCGCGCCACCGTCGTGCCGGACTGAAGCCGCGGTCACGGATCGTGCGGGATCGGTGTCACCTGAGAACACCGATCCCGCGCGATCCCGGGTCAAGGTGCCCGAGCCGCGGCCCACTTCTTGATCCGCTCGTTGCGAGCACGGACGAACGCCACGCTAAACGCTTGGCCCGCAACACCTGGTGGTGGCGGCGAAGGGTCAGACCGAAGCGATCAGGATGCCGGGTGCCCGCTTCGTTACGAGCGTCGAAGGCGACGTCGATGTCCATCCCGATGAACCTCGCATCGCAGACCGCGGCCACCGGGCGGCGCAAGCCCGGACCCGGCCGGACGACGAGCCGAGTCGGCCTACTCCACGCCGGTCGAGACCCGCAGGATGCGGTCGTCGCCGGCGCGGGGCTCGCCGCGGGTGTCGGTGTTGTTGGTGATCACCCAGAGGTCGCCGTCGGGGGCGGGCTTGATCTCGCGGATGCGGCCGTAGGTGTCGGTGAAGAAGTCCTGGGGCTCGCCGGCGCGGTCGCCGTCCAGGGGCACCCGCCAGACCCGCTCGCCGCCGAGGGCGGCGACGAAGAGCATGCCGTCGGCGTACGCCAGGCCGGAGGGGGAGGCGTCGTCGGTGCTCCAGACGACCTGCGGGTTGATGAGGTCGCCACCCTGGACGTCGCCCTGGCCCTCGTTGATGGGCCAGGCGAAGTTGCCGCCCGGCTCGAGCCGGTTGAGCTCGTCGTACGTCTGGTCGCCGAACTCCGAGGCCCACAGGGTGTCGTCGTCGTCGAAGGCGAGGCCCTGCACGTTGCGGTGGCCGAGGGTGTAGACCAGCGAGCCCCGGGTCGGGTTGTCGCGCGGGACCTCGCCGTCCGCGGTCATCCGCAGCACCTTGCCGGCGAGCGAGTCCGGGTCCTGGGCGAGGTCGGGGTTCCCGGCGTCGCCGGTGGACACGTAGAGCATGCCGTCCGGGCCGAAGGCGAGGCGGCCGCCGTCGTGGTAGCTGTTCAGCGGGATGCCGTCAAGGATCGTCTCGGGCTCACCCAGGGTGTCGCCGTCCAGGGTCGCGCGGGCGACGCGGTTGTCCTCGCCGGTCGTGTAGTAGAGGAAGAGCGTGCGGTCGCGGCGGAAGTCGGGGGAGACCGCGACGCCGAGCAGGCCGGCCTCGCCGTTCGGAGCGGCCGCGGCGACGACGCCGAGCTCGGTCTGCTCACCGGTGTCGGGGTCGATCCGCAGCACCCGGCGGGTGTCCCGCTCGGTGAGGACGGCGTCGCCGTCGGGCAGGAAGTCCAGGCCCCACGGCGCCTCGAGGTCCTCGGTGACCGTGCCGGTGACCTCCATCGGGCCGAGCCTCCCCGACAGGGTCTCCGAGGAGGACGGGGCCGACGGCTGCTCCTCGGGCTCGTCCTGCGACGACGAGGCGGTCACGGTCGGCTCGGTGCCCGTGTCGACGTCGTCCGAGCCGCAGGCGACCAGGGAGCCGGTCCCGAGCACCCCCAGCACGACGGCCGTGGACAGGGGACGGAGTCGACGGGTCCTCGGGGGCCTCATCCCTCCACTGTGGCAAGGAAGTCCAACAGCAGGGCGTGCACCTCGTCGGGACGCTCCATCTGGACGAAGTGGGTCGCCGGCAGCTCGACGTACGTCGCCCCGGGGATGCGGGCGGCGGCCGTGGCCATGTCGCGGGCACCGGCGAGGACGTCCCAGCGGCCGGCCACGAAGGCGGTCGGCACCCGGATCGTCCCGAGCGGCACGCGGCGGTGCTTGGCGGTGGCGAGGGCGACGTGGCCGTACCAGTCGACCGGCGTCGTGAGGAAGTCGCGGACGGCGCGGCCGGTGCCCTCGGCGTCGGGCGTGGGGAACATGAAGCCGGAGTGGGTCAGCAGCCCCACCCCGAGGCGGCCCATCCTCAACCGCTGGGCGAGGGGGGTGATGGCCGGGCCGGCGTACTTGAGGACGCGGGCGGCGTTCACCGTCAGCGCCTGCGCGACGCCGCGCGGCAACCGGGCCGGGGCCAGCATGCTCGCGAACGTCGACCCCGGCACCCCCGCGACCGCGAACAGCCCGGAGACCTTCTCGGGGTGGCGGACGGCGAGCTCGAACGCCGTGTTGACGCCCATCGACCAGCCCATCAGGGGCACGCGGTCGAGGCCGGCGTCCGCCATGACGGCGAGGGCGTCGGCGACGAAGTCGTCGATGGTGACGTCACGCCGGTGCCGCGGGCGCTCGGAGCCGCCGGTCCCGCGGTGGTACCAGGACACGACGCGGACGCCGCACCCCGGCCGGAGCAGTGCGGGCCAGGTGTACGGGTTGGTCCCGAGCCCGTTGCAGAGCAGCACGGTGGGTGCGCCGGGGCCGGCGATCCGCTCGTTGCTCCACGCCCGCAGCCGGGTGCCGTCCGTGCTGGTGACGTCGCTGAACGTCAGTCCGGAGGGCTCAGGTGCCCCGCCGGGGTCACTTCCGGTCTCCGGCACGGGGGTCCCCACCATGGCGGGGATTGTGCCCCAGCCGTGGCGGGGTCGGCTCAGAGGGCGCCGCGGACCTCGCGGGAGCCGTCGTACGACGGGACCTCGGCGGCGCCACGCTCGGCGAGGAAGTCGTCGACGTCGGCCCGCTCCTTGCGCCGGGCGGCGAGCGCCGTGGACGCGACCATCGCGTTGCGACGGGCACCCTGCTGCGACTCGGTCGCCCAGCGGGACACGGCGTCCCCGACGGCGCTCCGCAGGGAGAGGACGTGAGGCATGAGGTGCTCCGGGGGGTGTGCGTGGGGCTGTCCCGCCACCTTAGCCCCGTCCGGGCGTCGGGCCCGTCAACGCTTCGTGACACCCGTGTGAACCCGTGCCTTCCACGCCTCGTAGCGTGCCGCCGTGAACCGCGCCGTCGTCCTCGTCCTGGTCGGTGTGGTGTCGGTCCAGGTGGGTGCGGCGTTCGCCAAGGACCTGTTCGACGAGGTGTCCCCGACGGGCATGGTGTGGCTCCGGCTGGCCACCAGCACCCTGGTGCTCCTGCTCGTCGCGCGGCCCTCGCTGCGCGGCAGGACCCGGGACGACTGGCTGACCATGGTCGCCTTCGGGCTCACGCTGGGGCTGATGAACTGGGCGATCTACCAGTCGTTCGCCCGCATCCCGCTGGGCATCGCGGTGACCATCGAGTTCGTGGGCCCGCTGGGTGTCGCGCTGGTCGGCTCGCGCCGCGTCCGCGACCTGCTGTGGGTGGGGTTGGCCGGGCTCGGCGTGGTCCTGCTCGGGCTGGAGCGCGCGGACCTCGACCCGGTGGGGGTCGCGTTCGCGCTGCTGGCCGGCGCCGCGTGGGCGACGTACATCCTGCTGTCGCAGCGCACGGGCGCCCGCTGGGCGGGGCTCGACGGCCTGGCGCTGGCGAGCCTGGTGGGGATGCTGCTGCTGACGCCGTTCGTGCTGGCCTCGGGGGAGGGCTCGCTGCTCGACCCGCGCATCCTGCTCATCGGGCTCGTGGTGGGACTGATGAGCTCGGTGCTGCCGTACTCCTGCGAGCTGGTCGCGCTGCGGACCCTGCCGTCGTCGACCTTCGGGATCCTCATGAGCCTGGAGCCGGCCGTCGCCGCGCTGGCCGCGATCGTCGTCCTCGGCGAGCTGCTGGCGCCCACGCAGTGGGCCGCCGTCGCCTGCGTCATCGTCGCGGTCGCCGGCGCGACGGCCAGCTCCGCGCGGGCGATCCCGCCGGCACCGGCGCAGTAGACCTGCACAAAAGGGCACAGTTCGGCGGTCCTGCGACCTCGCCTCCGCGGCAGGACGGGGAGGCGGGGGCCGCCCGGCGCCGAACTGTGTGGCTTCGTGTCCGACTCAGACCAGGTGGTCGGCGCTCTCGGCCTCGTCCGCGGGGTACGACGGCGACGGGACGCCGGCGGTGATGCGCGAGCCGTCCGCGCGGCGGCCGCCGATGAGCGGGCGGTCGCCGAGCATCCCGTCGATGCGCTGGCCCTGGTGCTCCAGCGGCACCTCGACCGTGGCCCCCGGCGCCACCTCGTACGACGCGCCACGGACGTCGACCGTCACCGCGCCGTCGCCGGACTCGTGGACGAAGGTGATGGCCTCCTGGGCGACCCGGACCCGCACGCGGTTGCCGTGCCACTGCAGCGGGAACGACAGCCCCGGCCAGTCGACCGGCAGCCGCGGGTCGAACCGCAGCTCCCCGCCGTGGTCGCGCATGCCGCCAAACCCGGAGACCAGCGCGCTCCACACCCCGCCGGCCGATGCGACGTGCATGCCGTCGACGACGTTGTGGTGCAGGTCGAGCAGGTCGACGTACAGCGCCTTGCGGAAGTAGGCCAGCGCCTGCTGGTGGTAGCCGACCTCGGCGGCCATCACGGACTGCACGACCGCCGACAGGGTCGAGTCGCCCGTGGTGATCGGGTCGTAGTACTCGAAGTCCGCGCGCTTCTCCGCGGCGGTGAACCGGTCGCCCTGCAGGAAGAGCGCGAGGACGACGTCCGCCTGCTTCAGCACCTGGAACCGGTAGATCACCAGCGGGTGGTAGTGCAGGAGCAGGGGCCGCAGCTCGGCCGGGGTGCGGGACAGGTCCCAGACCTCCCGGTCGAGGAAGTGCTCGTCCTGCGGGTGGATCCCCAGGTTGTCGTCGTAGGGGATGCACATGGCCTCGGCGGCCTCGCGCCACTCCTGGACCTCCTCGCACCGCAGGCCCAGCCGCTTGACCATCCGCTCGTGCTCGACCGGGTCCGCGTCGCGGACCTCGTCGACGGCTCGCACCGCCCGCTCCAGGTTGAACCGGGCCATGACGTTGGTGAAGAGGTTGTTGTTGACGACCGTCGTGTACTCGTCCGGCCCGGTGACGCCGTGGATGTGGAATGTCGGGTGGTCGCCGTACTTCGACGCGTCGCCGTTGGCGGGGTGCCGCCAGAAGCCGAGGTCGGCGTACAGCCTGGCGGTCTCGACGAGGATGTCGACGCCGTCGCGCACGAGGAAGCCGGTGTCGCCGGTCGCGTCGACGTACTTCGACAGGGCGTAGGCCACGTCGGCGTCGATGTGCACCTGGGCGGTGCCGGCCGCGTAGTACGCCGACGCCTCCTCGCCGTTGATCGTGCGCCAGGGGTAGAGCGCGCCGACCTGCGCCAGCTCGTGGGCGCGGTCGCGCGCGGCGGGCAGCATGCGGGAGCGGAAGTGCAGGCAGTTCCGCGCGATCTCCGGCATCGTGTAGACGAGGAACGGGACGACGTAGACCTCGGTGTCCCAGAAGTAGTGGCCCTCGTAGCCGTTGCCCGTCACCCCCTTCGCCGGGACGCCCTGCTGGTCGGAGCGCGCCGCGGCCTGGGCGAGGTGGAACAGGTTGAAGCGGATCGCCTGCTGCAGCGCCGGGTGCCCCTCGACCACGACGTCCGAGCGCCGCCAGAAGTCGTCGAACCAGCCGCGCTGGTCCGCGCGGTACGCCGCCGCGCCGTGCCGCACCGCGCGGTCGAGCGTGCGGTCGCAGCGGTCGGACAGCTCACGGACCGGCACGCCGCGCGAGGTGTGGTAGGTGACGAGCTTGGTCAGCCTCGTCGTCACGCCCTCGTGGGCGTCGATGCGGAAGGCGATCTTGCCGAGGTCGTCCTCGCTGCGGACGACGCGCTCGACGTCGTCGGTGGTGTCGAGCTCGTGGTGGGCGCAGACCGCGAGGGTCATCGCGGAGTTGCGGCAGCGGTAGCCGAGGAAGATCCGGTTGTCGGTGGCCCAGTGCTCCTGGGGGACCAGCACCCGGTCGGCGAAGTGACCCGCCTTGCGGGGGTCGCGGCTCTCGCCCATCGCGGCGTCGGCGACGTGGTACTCGTCCTCGCCGTCCTGCCGGTTGAGCACCTGCGAGGAGATGACGACGGGGGCGTCGCCCTCGAGCATGGTGACCTCGAGCTCCAGGACGGCGAGGTGGCGCTCGGTCATGGAGACCATGCGGGTGGAGTCGATCCGTACCCGCTTGCCCGACGGCGTCCGCCAGACGAGGCTGCGGCGCAGCAGGCCGGCGGCGAGGTCGAGGGTGCGCTCGTACGACTCGAGGTCGGCGGTGCCGAGGATGAGCGGCTCGTCGTCGACGTAGATCTTCATGACCTTCGCGTCGGGGATGTTGACGAGCGTCTGGCCCGTCCGCGCGAAGCCGAACGCCGACTCGGCGTGGTGGATCTCCCACGTCTCGTGGAAGCCGTTGACGAAGGTGCCGTGCTGGACGGCGTCGCGGCCCTCCTCGGGGTTGCCGCGCATGCCGAGGTAGCCGTTGCCGACCGCGAACAGGGTCTCGGTGGTGCCGAGGTCGGAGGAGCGGTGCGCGGTCTCGCGCAGGGCCCACTCGTCGACGGGGAAGCGGGAGCGGTCCAGCGAGTCCTCGCTGATGTCGGGGAGGATCACCGTCCTGCCCCCTGCACGGGCCCCTCGACCAGCTCGGCGAGGTCGGAGACGACGACGTCGGCGCCCGCCTCGCGCAGCGCGTCCGCGCCGGCGCCGCGGTCGACGCCGATGACGAGCCCGAAGTCGCCGGCCCGTCCGGCGCGCACGCCGGAGGTGGCGTCCTCGAGGACGACGGCCTTCGCGTCGGGCACCTCGAGCACCTGCGCGGCGTGGTGGAACGTGTCCGGCGCGGGCTTGCCCGGCAGCCCGAGCTCCTTCGCGACGCGTCCGTCGACGACGGTCGCGAACCGGTCCAGCAGGCCCGCGGCGCGCAGGACGGCCGGCGCGTTGGCCGAGCTCGACACCACCGCGAGCGGCATGCCGGCGTCGCGGAGGTGGTCCAGCAGCGCCACCGACCCGTCGTACGCCGTGACGCCGTCGCGTTCGACGACGGCGTTGAACGCGTCGTTCTTGCGGTTGCCGAGACCCTTCACGCTGACCTCGTCGGCTCCGGCGTCGTCCTCGCCCTCGGGCAGCTCGATGCCGCGCGAGGACAGGAAGTCGCGGACCCCGTCGAAGCGGGGCTTGCCGTCGACGTGGTCGAAGTAGTCGGCGTCGGTGTAGGCGCTGGTGTCGCCCGCGCCGTCCCAGGAGGCCAGGAAGTCCGAGAACATCTCGGCCCAGGCCCGCATGTGCACCTCGGCGGTCGGCGTGACCACGCCGTCGAGGTCGAAGAGAGCAGCGTCGTACGGCGTCCAGTCCACGGGCAACGAGAGTACGGCTGTGACCGGCATCCCGCCGAGTCGGCCCGAGGCGCCGCCGGAGGGGGCTCACAGCCCGGGCAGGCGTACGCCGGGCCGCGGGCGCGGGGATATCGTGCGAGGCATGGCTGAGCAGACCGACGGCACCCCGGGGATCGACATCAAGCCGCGTTCGCGCGACGTCACGGACGGCCTCGAGCGGGCCGCCGCCCGGGGCATGCTCCGGGCGGTGGGGATGGGCGACGACGACTGGGAGAAGCCCCAGATCGGCGTCGCCTCGTCGTGGAACGAGATCACCCCCTGCAACCTGTCCCTGCAGCGTCTCGCGCAGGCCGTGAAGAGCGGGGTGCACGCCGCGGGCGGGTTCCCGATGGAGTTCGGGACCATCTCGGTCTCCGACGGCATCTCGATGGGCCACGAGGGGATGCACTTCTCGCTGGTCAGCCGGGAGGTCATCGCGGACTCCGTCGAGACCGTGATGATGGCCGAGCGCCTCGACGGCTCCGTGCTGCTCGCCGGCTGCGACAAGTCGCTGCCCGGCATGCTCATGGCCGCCGCGCGCCTCGACCTCGCGAGCGTCTTCCTGTACGCCGGGACCATCCTGCCCGGCAAGGTCGACGGCGAGGACGTCACGATCATCGACGCCTTCGAGGCCGTCGGCGCCTGCCTGGCCGGCAAGATCAGCCGCGAGCAGGTCGACAAGGTCGAGCGCGCCATCTGCCCGGGCGAGGGTGCCTGCGGCGGCGCGTACACCGCCAACACGATGGCCGCGGTCGCCGAGGCGCTCGGCATGGCGCTGCCCGGCTCCGCGTCGCCCCCGGCCGTGGACCGCCGCCGCGACAAGATCGCCCACCGCTCCGGCGAGGCCGTGGTCAACCTGCTGCGCCACGGCATCACCGCGCGGCAGATCATCACCAAGAAGTCGCTGGAGAACGCCGTCGCGGTCGCCATGGCGATCGGCGGCTCGACGAACGCCGTCCTCCACCTGCTCGCCATCGCCCGCGAGGCCGAGGTCGACCTGACCCTGGACGACTTCACCCGCATCGGCGACAAGGTCCCGCACCTCGCCGACATGAAGCCGTTCGGCAAGTACGTTTGGACCGACTTCGACCGCGTCGGCGGAATCCCCGTGCTGATGAAGGCGCTGCTGGACGCCGGGCTGATGCACGGCGACGCGCTCACCGTGACCGGGAAGACGCTCGCCGAGAACCTCGCCGACATCGAGCTCCCCGCCCTCGACGGGACCATCGTCCGCGGCATGGACACCCCGATCCACGCCACCGGCGGCCTGACGATCCTCCAGGGCACCCTCGCCCCCGAGGGCGCCGTCGTGAAGTCCGCGGGCTTCGACGAGTCCGTCTTCACCGGCACCGCCCGGGTCTTCGACGGGGAGCGCGCCGCGATGGACGCCCTCACCGAGGGTGCGATTGTCGCCGGCGACGTCGTCGTCATCCGCTACGAGGGCCCCAAGGGTGGGCCCGGCATGCGCGAGATGCTCGCCATCACCGGCGCGATCAAGGGCGCGGGGCTCGGCAAGGACGTCCTGCTCATGACCGACGGCCGCTTCTCCGGCGGGACGACGGGCCTCTGCGTCGGCCACGTCGCCCCGGAGGCCGTGGACGCCGGGCCCATCGCCTTCCTCCGCGACGGCGACCGGATCACCCTGGACGTCGCCAACAGGCGCCTCGACGTCGACGTGTCCGCCGAGGAGCTCGAGGCCCGCGCCGAGGGCTGGGCGCCGAAGCCGCCGAAGTACACCCGCGGCGTCCTCGGCAAGTACGCCCAGGTCGTGCAGTCGGCGGCGCACGGCGCCGTGACGAGCTGAAGCGGCGCGAGCCCGGGGCGCCCGGGACGACGAAGGCCAAGGCGGCCAAGGAGCCGAAGCTCCCGATCCCGGCCGAGATCAAGGTCCTGGTCGCGTCGGCCTTCGTCATCGCGATCGGCTTCGGCCTGGTCTCGCCTGTGCTGCCGGCGTACGCCCGCAGCTTCGACGTCGGCGTCGCCGCGGCCTCGACGGTGGTCTCGGCGTTCGCGTTCTTCCGGCTGCTGTTCGCACCCGCCGGCGGGGCGCTGGTCTCGCGGCTGGGGGAGCGGCCGGTCTACCTGACCGGCCTGCTCGTCGTGGCCGCGTCGTCGCTGGCGACCGCCTTCGCGCAGTCGTACACCCAGCTGCTGGTGCTGCGCGGGCTCGGCGGCATCGGCTCGACCATGTTCACCGTCTCCGCGATGGCGCTGCTGGTGCGGCTCGCCCCGCCGACGATCCGCGGCCGGGTGTCCTCGGCGTACGCCAGCTCGTTCCTCCTCGGCGGCATGCTCGGGCCGGTCATCGGCGGGGCGCTGGCGGGCTTCGGGCTCCGCGTCCCGTTCGTCGTGTACGCCGTCGCGCTGGTCGCCGCGGCCGCCGTCGTCGGCCTGCGCCTCTCGAGCGCCCGGCTGCGTCCCGTGACCGATCCCGACGTCCCGCCGGCGCCGCCGATGCGGGTGCGCGAGGCGCTCGGCGACGCGGCGTACCGGGCGGCGCTGGCCTCGGCGTTCGCCAACGGCTGGTGCAACTTCGGTGTCCGGGTGGCGGTGCTCCCGCAGTTCGCGGTCGTCGTCCACGACGCGACCTGGGTCGCCGGGGTGTCGCTCGCGCTCGCCGCCGCCGGGACCGCCGCCGCCCTGCAGGTCGCGGGTCGGGTGGCCGACCGCGTCGGCCGCAAGCCGCTGGTGCTCACCGGACTGGTGGTCACGGCCGCCGGTCTCGGTCTCATCGGGCTCAGCGGCGACCTGCTGGTCCTGCTCGTGCTCTCCGCGCTCTCGGGGCTCGGTGCCGGGCTGCTCAACCCCGGCCAGCAGGCCACCGTCGCCGACGTGATCGGGGCGGGGCGCAGCGGCGGGACGGTGCTGAGCACCTTCCAGATGGCCCAGGACGCCGGCGCGATCGTCGGCCCGATCCTGGTCGGGGTCGTCGCCGACCGCCTCGGCTTCGGCTGGGCCTTCGGGGTGACCGCGATGGTCAGCCTGCTCGCGGTGCTGCCGTGGCTCCTCGCCCCCGAGACGGTGCACCGGGCCCGCGCCGAGGCGACCGGGTCCGCGGGGGTCAGGGGCAGCTCGGCGTAGGCGACGGCCAACGGTCCCGGACGCACCAGGGCGTCCGGGACCGGCGCCGGTCCTCAGGTCCTCAGAGGCGCAGGCCGCCCAGCAGGTCGTTGAGGGCGTCGACGAGTCGCTGCAGCACCGGGCCGAGGCTGAGGCCGTCGAGCAGGCCGGTCACCGCGCACAGCAGGTTGCCGAGCAGATTGCCGGCGCCGCTGCGGGCGACGATGTCCAGCACGACCCGGTTCAGGCTGACCTCCAGGCCGAGCAGGTCGAGGTCCAGGGGGCCGAGCACCAGGTTCAGCACGTCGCAGGCGGGGCCGTCCTGCGCCGCCCGCGTGGCGTCGCGGGCGACGTCGGCCCGGGAGCCGGTGGGCAGGTCCGTCAGGTCGGTGCCGTTGATCTCCTGCACCGGCATCCGCACGGTCTCGGTGAAGGTCCGCTGGCCGCGCTTGCCGACGAGCTTGCCGGTGATCTCGCCGACGACCTCGACCCCGTCGGAGCCGGCGACGAAGCGCTCGGGGGTGAACCGGCCGACGACCTTGCGGCCGTCCTCGGCGACGCCGCGCACCTTCGCGGTGACCTTGGCCTGGTCGGTGCTGCTGACGACGGGCGAGGCGGGCGAGCGCTGGGACTCCGCGGCGGCGGCGGGGCTGAGACCCGCCCCCGCGGCGAGCAGGGAACCGGACAGGGCGAGGGCGGCGAGACCCGTCGTCACGCGGCGGGCTCGGGTGGGGGTCTGGACGGTCGTGGTGCTCATGGGTGTCTCCTCTACGTCGTTCGGACGCGCGGCACCGACCCGTCGGGTCACGATGGGGCGGTGGACCCGCGACGGCACGCCGCACGCAAGGCGTGCGACGCGACCGGACGGGCTCTCGGTGGTCCCGCACGGTGGGCGGGACCGCGGTCCGAGGCGGTGGCCGCCGGGAAGGCGGCAGATCGACGATGGCAGAACCGGGGTGGCGGCCGCGACCACCCGGCCCCGTTGTTACCGGCCGGTTTGGCAACTCTCGCTGTAACGAACGGCCCCGGTGGTGATGTCTCGCCAGGGCCGGATCAGGGCCTTCCGGACGTCGTCCCAGGTCAGGGCGTCGACGGGGTCCGAGGGCTCGTGGACGGCGTACCGCGCCGTGGCCGTCCTGGGAGAACGGGTGTTCCGCGCCCGGTGCCCCTCAGGGCCGGTTTGTTGGCAGGTGGATCTACGTCGTCCCGGCGCGGACGACGCGGTCCGCGCGGGGCCTCGACGCGACGACCAGTGCCGCGTTCGGCTCGTCGACCGCCTCGACCCAGGCCTCGGCGTCCGCGGGGGTCTTGCCGAACGCCACGTGGCGGGCGACGAGCCGCTCGTGGCGTACGGCGTCGTCGACGTCGAGGTAGGCGCACTCGTCGAGCGCGTCGCGCACCGCCCGCCACGACGGGGTGTCCAGCAGCAGGTAGTTGCCCTCGGTGACCACGACGTCGGCCTCGGGGCCGATCCCGATCGCCCCGGCCAGCGGCTGCTCGAGGTCCCGCTCGAACGCCGGCGCCCACACCGTGTCGGCCGGACCCTCGCGCAGGCGCCGCAGCAGGGCGGCGTACCCGGCGGCGTCGAAGGTCTCCGGCGCGCCCTTGCGGTCCCGCAGCCCGAGGGCGTCGAGGGCGACGTCGGCGAGGTGGAAGCCGTCCATGGGCAGGTACGCCGCGCCGATCTCCCGAGCCCACGCGACGGCGTACGTCGTCTTGCCGGCGCCCGGCGGGCCGGCCAGGCCGAGGATGCGTCGCACGGCGGCACGCTATCCGCAGGACGTGCGTCCGTCGTTCACGACGAGGTCACCCGCTGATCGCACCGGCTTCCTAGCGTCGCGGGACGTGACGTCTCGGGTTCACACCGTCCTGTCCTGCCTGCTCCTCGCCGTGGTCGCGCTCCTCCCGCTCTGCGGACCCCCGACCCCGGCGGAGGCCGCCCCGGTGGTCGGTCCGGGGCCGGAGCCGCCGCCGGTCGGGGCGCTGCGGCTGCGGCACGTGCACGCCAGCTCGCTGTGGACGGCGTCGGCGGACGCGGTGGCGGCGGACCTGCGCCGCTGGCGTCGCGACGCGGACCTGGTGACCATGACCGAGTCCGCCGGGGACCCCGCCCGGCAGGCCGTCCTCACCGCGCCGGGTTGGTCGGCGGCGTGGTTCCCCGGCACGGGCCCGCGCCCCGCCCGACGCGCGGACGCGAGCGTGGCGTGGCGCGACGCCGCCTGGACGGAGCGCGCGCGGGCGACGCTGCCGGTCTCGGAGCGGACCTTCCCGTCCGAGGAGGGCGCCGCCCGCAGCATCCCCTCCAACGCGACCGCGGTCGTGCTGGAGCACCGCGACACCGGGGTCGTCCTGCTGGTCACGGTGGCCCACCTGCCGTCGCTGGTGGAGCGCCCCGACGGCACCGGCTTCGACCCCGCCCCGGTGCTGGCCAGCCGGCTGGCGGCGTACGACGACGCGCTCGCGGGCTACCGCGCCCAGGTCGACCGGCTGACGCGGCGCCACGACCCGGACGTGCGCCTCGTCGTCGCGGACTGGAACGTCGACGTGAAGCAGCCGTGGGCCCGGGAGCACCTGCGAGCGGCCTGGGCGGGCTCGGGGCTGGTGCCCGCCTGGCCCGCGTCGTACGACGGGCCGGGGACGTTCGAGGACGTCCGCGACGGCTACGTCCGCTCGCGCGTCATCGACGGCAGCCTCGTGGACGCGGGGACGTCGTACGTCGCCCGGCCGCGGGTGCTGGCCCCGGTCGCCTCGTCGGACCACCGGCCGTACGCCACCACGATCCGGCTGCCCCGCGCGCCGGGGGAGGACGGTGGCGGCACCGTCCGGTAGGACTGGCGCATGAACTCGACGGGGACCCCCACCGGCGCGGCCTCCGGGCGCGCCGCCGCCCTCGACCACGACGACCGCCTCGCGGCCTACCGCGACCGGTTCGTGGGGGCAGGCTCGCCGCTGACCTACTTCGACGGCAACTCGCTCGGCCGGCCGCTGGCGACCACGGTCGAGCGGATGGGTGTCTTCGTCGAGCACGAGTGGGGCGGGCGGCTGATCCGCGGCTGGGACGAGCAGTGGATGGAGCTGCCGCTCGTCGTCGGTGACGAGCTGGGGCTGGTCTGCCTCGGCGCCGCCCCCGGCCAGGTGGTGGTCGCCGACTCGACCACCGTCGTCCTCTACAAGCTGCTCCGGGCCGCCGTGGCCGCGCGTCCGGACCGGACCGAGATCGTCGTCGACACCGACAACTTCCCGACCGACCGCTACGTCGCCGAGGCGGTCGCCCGGGAGTGCGGGCTGCGGCTGCGCTGGGTCGAGACCGACCCGGCCGCCGGCCTGACCCTCGACCAGGCGGCGTCGGTGGTCGGGCCGGAGACCGCGGTGGTCCTGGCCAGCCACGTGGCCTACCGGTCGGCGTACGTCGCGGACGTGCCGGGCATCACCGCCCTCGCGCACGAGGCGGGCGCGCTGACCCTGTGGGACCTCTCGCACTCCGTCGGCTCCGTGCCGGTCGAGCTGGACGCCTGGGACGTCGACCTGGCCGTGGGGTGCACGTACAAGTACGTCAACGGCGGACCCGGTTCCCCGGCGTTCGGGTACGTCGCCGCGCGCCACCTGCCCGAGCTCGACCAGCCGGTGAGCGGGTGGATGGGCCACGCGGACCCGTTCGCGATGGGCCCCGGTCACACCCCGGACCCCGGCGTACGACGGCTCCTGTCCGGCACCCCGCCGGTGCTGGCCATGCAGCCGATGCGGGACATGCTCGCGCTGCTCGCCGCGGTGGGGATGCCCGCGGTGCGGGAGAAGTCGGTCGGCCTGACGTCGTACGCGATCGAGCTGGCCGACGAGCTGCTCGCTCCGCTGGGCGTCGAGCTGGCCTCGCCCCGCGAAGCCGGGCGCCGCGGAGGCCACCTCACGCTGACCCACCCGCGCATGCGGGAGGTCGTGGCGGCGCTGTGGAAGCGGGACGTGATCCCCGACTACCGCGACCCCGGCGGCCTGCGCATCGGGCTCTCGCCGCTGTCGACGTCGTACGACGAGGTGCGGCGGGGCATCGAGGAGGTCGCCGCCCTGCTGCGCTGAGGCGTCTCGGGGCACCTGGGGGCATGTCCGTCCTGCCGAGCCCCCCGTCCGTCGCCGACGGTGCCGAGGTCGCCGACGTCGAGGCGTGGGTCGCCGAGCACCTCGGCGACCTGACCCGGGAGGGTCCCGACGGGGTCCGCTCGGGGGCGTTCCGGGGTGGCCAGTCCGCCGCCGACGCCGCCCTGGCGACGCTCGACGTCACGAGCTACGCCCGCACGCGCTCGACGGTGCTGCCGGTCGAACGGCGTGGTGCGAGCCGCATGTCGCCGTACATCCGGCACGGGCTGCTCACCCTCACCGAGGTCTGGGACGCCGTCGCCGACGCTCAGGGCCGGGACCGCACGAAGTACCGCGACGAGCTGATGTGGCAGGAGTACGCCCGCCACCTCTACGCCCGCGTCGGCGATGACCTGGGCCGCAGCCTGCGCCGCGAGCAGCCACGCCCGCCGGCGTGGGACGAGCCGTGGCCCCGCGAGATGGCCTGCATGGACGCCGTCGTCGGCGAGCTCCACGACGACGGCTGGGTCGTGAACCAGACCCGCATGTGGCTGGCCTCGCAGTGGGCCGTCCGCGCCGGGGCGACCTGGCGGGACGGGGAGGACGAGATGTTCGCCCACCTCGTCGACGGCTCCCGGGCCGCGAACCGCCTCGGGTGGCAGTGGACGATCGGCACGGGCTCGGGCAAGCCGTACGGCTTCAGCCGGTGGCAGGTCGAGAAGCGGGCGCCGCAGCTGTGCAACCGGTGCGCCCTGAAGAAGGACTGCCCGGTGCAGGGGTGGCCCGAGGCCGACACCGGGCCGTCGGTGGACGGTCCCGACCTGCGCAAGGGCGAGATCCCTCCGGGCCCGGCCGAGGTCGAGGGAGCCGGGGGAGCGGAGCGGGTGTGGCTGACCGCGGAGTCGCTCTCCGAGCGTGACCCCGCCCTGGCCGCGGACGCCGACCGCCCGGCCGTCTTCGTCTTCGACGAGCCCCTGCTGCGCCGGCTGCGGCTGTCGGGCAAGCGGCTGGTCTTCCTGTCCGAGACCCTCGGGGAGCTGGCCGCGACGCGCGAGGTCGAGGTACGCCGCGGGGACGTCGTCGCCGAGCTGTCCGGGACGCCCCTCGCCGCGACGTACGCACCGGTGCCGGGGTGGGCCCGCCGCGCCGCCGGCCTCGACGTCGTCGAGACCCACCCCTGGCCCTGGCTCATCCGGCCCCGCCCGGCGCCGGTGCAGTCCTTCACCGGGTGGCGGAAGTCGTTGGGCCGCTGACGTCGTCCGGCCCTAGGGTCGGCCCGTGCTCGACTGGACGCCGCCCGCCCCGCTGACCGCGACCCGCCTCGAGGGCGCGCACGTCGTCCTCGAGCCCCTGTCCGTCGAGCACGCCGAGGCGCTCCGCACGGCGGTCGCCGGCCCGGACACGTCGTGGCGCTTCCTGCCCGTGGAGCCGCCGGCCGACGACACCGCCATGCGCGCTCTCGTCGGGGCGCAGCTCGCCGACCCGGGGATGGAGACGTTCGTCATCCGGCCCGGCGGGGGAGCGGTGGCGGGACGCATCAGCTGGATCCGCCAGGCCCCGGCCGACGGCTGCACCGAGGTCGCCTGGGTGGTCTTCGGCTCGTCCATGCAGCGCACCGCGGCGTCCACCGAGGCCGTCAGCCTGCTGCTGCGGCAGGCCTTCGACGCGGGCTACCGCCGCGTCGAGTGGAAGTGCGACGACCTCAACGAGCCCTCCCAGCGCGCCGCCGTCCGCCTGGGGTTCACGCCCGAGGGCGTCTTCCGCCAGCACAAGGTCGTCAAGGGCCTCAACCGCGACACCGCCTGGTTCGCGATGCTCGACCGCGACTGGCCCGCCGTACGCGCCGTCCACGAGGCCTGGCTCGACCCCGCGAACTTCGACGACCATGGCCACCAGCGCACCCCCTTGAGGGTCGAGTCGGCACGTCTGCGCAGCTGAGGGGGCTCGAGTCGGCACGTCTGCGCAGCTGAGGAGGCTCGAGTCGGCACGTCTGCGCAGCCAGAGGGCTCGAGGCGGCGCTTGTGCACGTGGGAAGCGCCGAATCGGTCGCGGCGCGGGCCTAGGTCGGCACTGCCGCCGCACCGCCCACCTGTCGCCTGCGCAGACGTGCCGACTCGACCCTCCTCACGTGCGCAGACGTGCCGACTCGACCCCCTTGACGTGCGCAGACGTGCCGACTCGGCCTTCACGACGTCGGCGGGCGGTGGTTGGGTGGCAGGCATGGAGCAGCGAGTGAGCCTGGTGACCCTGGCGGTGGCCGACCGGGCGCGGTCGCGAGCGTTCTACGTCGACGGGCTGGGGTGGGAGGCGACGGTCGACGAGCAGGACGTGCTGATGTTCACCGTGGCCGACCGGGTGCTGCTGTCGCTGTGGGAGGAGACGTCGTTCGAGGCCGAGGTCGGTCCCGTACGACGGGGGGCCGGGCTCGCGCCGATCACCCTGGCCCACAACTGCCGCGACCGGGCGACGGTCGACGGCGTCCTGGACGACGCCCGCGCCGCCGGGGCCGACCCCGTCGAGGCCGCGAGCGACCGCGAGTGGGGTGGCTACTCCGGCTACTTCGCCGACCCCGACGGCTACCGCTGGGAGGTCGCCTGGGCCCCGGGCGACTTCGCGAGACTGATGGTCCCCGACTCGAAGGAGCACGGATGAGCGAGCAGACCGACCCGAAGCAGACCCTCACCGCCGACGAGGTCGCCGCGGCCACCCCGCCCGGGTGGGCGCACGTGCCGGGGAGGATCCGCGCGGTGTTCGCCACCGGCGACTTCGCGACCGGCCTCGCTCTGGTCGACCGCATCGGGGCCGCCGCCGAGGAGGCCGACCACCACCCCGACGTCGTCCTCACCTACCCCACGGTGACGGGCCTGTCCAGCCACGACGTCGGCGGCATCACCAGTCGCGACATCGACCTCGCCCGCCGGATCACCGGGTACGCCGACGAGGCCGGCGCCACCGCCGACCCCGGAGCGGTGACGCAGGTCGAGCTCGGCCTCGACACCTGGGCCGGCGAGGAGGTGCAGCCGTTCCTCGCCGCCCTCCTGGGCGGCAGCGCCGGGGACGGCGAGGTCTCCGACCCGGCCGGGCTCTACCCCACGGTCTGGTTCCAGGACGCCGAGGAGCACGAGGCCCCGCGGCAGCGCTGGCACCTCGACGTCTGGGTGCACCGCGACGAGGCGCGGGCCCGCGTGGACGCCGTCCTCGCGGCCGGCGGCACCCTCGTCGACGACGCCGAGGCGCCGTCGTTCTGGGTGCTCGCCGACGCGCAGGGCAACCGCGCCTGCGTCTGCTCCACCGAGGGCCGCCGCGGGGCATGAGCGGGGCCTGACCAAAATGCGAGACAGCCGTCCCGACATCCGAGACGGCTGTCACACTCCATTGACGGCACGCGAGGCCGGGAGGGACCGTAGCGCCATGCGACGGAACCTCCTCGTACCCTCAGACGCGTGAGCCGAGCCCCAGGCTCCCCACGCGTCCACCCCTCGCCGCCGTCATGGCCGAGGGGTTTTTTGTTGGGCAGATGCTGGACCCGACGCACCACCCGGGCACGAACCGAACGAAGGAAGAGCAGATGAGCCAGGCCGAGCCGATCACCGGCGCCCAGAGCCTGATCCGGTCGCTGGAGCACGCCGGCGTCGACACGATCTTCGGCATCCCCGGCGGCGCCATCCTCCCGGCGTACGACCCGCTGATGGACTCCTCCGCCATCCGCCACATCCTCGTGCGCCACGAGCAGGGCGCGGGCCACGCCGCCCAGGGGTACGCCGCGGCGACCGGCCGCGTCGGCGTCTGCATGGCGACGTCCGGCCCGGGGGCGACGAACCTGGTCACCCCGCTTGCCGACGCGCACATGGACTCCGTGCCGATGGTGGCCGTCACCGGCCAGGTCGGCGCCGCGATGATCGGCACGGACGCCTTCCAGGAGGCCGACATCCGCGGCATCACGATGCCGATCACCAAGCACAACTTCCTCGTCACCGACCCGGCCGAGATCCCGCAGAAGATCGCGGAGGCGTTCCACATCGCCAGCACCGGGCGCCCCGGTCCGGTGCTCGTGGACGTCGCGAAGTCGGCGCTCACCGCGCAAACGGGCTTCCGCTGGCCGACCGAGCTGCACCTGCCCGGCTACCGCCCGGTCACCAAGCCGCACGCCAAGCAGATCCGCGAGGCCACGCGGCTGATCCTCGAGGCCCGCCGCCCGGTGCTGTACGTCGGCGGCGGCACGATCCGCGCCGGCGCGCACCGCGAGCTCGCCGAGCTGGCCGCGCTGACCGGCATCCCCGTGGTCACCACGCTGATGGCGCGCGGCGCGTTCCCCGACTCCAACCCGCAGCACCTCGGCATGCCCGGCATGCACGGCACCGTCGCCGCGGTGGCCGGTCTGCAGCGCAGCGACCTGATGATCAGCCTGGGCGCCCGCTTCGACGACCGCGTCACCGGCAACCTGGACTCGTTCGCCCCGAACGCCAAGGTCATCCACGCCGACATCGACCCCGCCGAGATCGGCAAGAACCGCCACGCCGACGTCCCCATCGTCGGCGACTGCCGCGAGGTCATCGTCGAGCTGATCGCCGCCCTGCGGTCGGCGTACGACCAGGGCGAGTCCGGCGACTACGAGGCGTGGGTCGAGTTCCTCGCAGGGGTGAAGAAGAAGTACCCCCTCGGGTACGACGCCCCCGCCGACGGCAGCCTCGCCCCGCAGTACGTCATCGAGCGCCTCGGCGCCATCGCCGGCCCCGACGCGATCTACACCTCCGGGGTGGGCCAGCACCAGATGTGGGCGGCGCACTTCATCGACTACGAGAAGCCCAACACCTGGCTGAACTCGGGCGGTCTCGGCACGATGGGCTACTCCGTGCCCGCCGCCATGGGCGCGAAGGTCGGCTGCCCCGACACCACCGTCTGGTCGATCGACGGCGACGGCTGCTTCCAGATGACGAACCAGGAGCTCGCGACCTGCGCCATCGAGGGCATCCCGATCAAGGTCGCCATCATCAACAACCAGTCCCTCGGCATGGTCCGGCAGTGGCAGACGCTGTTCTACAACCAGCGCTACTCCAACACCGACCTGCAGCGTCAGGGCGGCCAGTCGAGCGGGCCGGTCCGCATCCCCGACTTCGAGAAGCTCGCGGAGGCGTACGGCTGCGTCGGCCTGTCCTGCGACACGCCCGGTGACGTCGACGCCACCATCAACAAGGCGATGGAGGTGGACGACGTCCCGGTGGTCGTGGACTTCCGTGTGCACCGCGACGCCATGGTCTGGCCGATGGTCGCCGCCGGCACCAGCAACGACGACATCAAGTACGCGCGCGACATGGCGCCGGAGTTCGAGGAGGACGACGTCTGATGTCGACCCACACCCTGAGCGTCCTGGTCGAGGACAAGCCCGGCGTCCTGGCCCGGATCGCCGGCCTGTTCAGTCGCCGCGGCTTCAACATCGACAGCCTCGCCGTGGGCCCGACCGAGCACGCCGACGTCTCGCGCATGACGATCGTGGTCAGCGTCGAGTCGTTCCCCCTCGAGCAGGTCACCAAGCAGCTCAACAAGCTCGTCGAGGTCATCAAGATCGTCGAGCTCGAGCCCGCGCAGGCCGTGTCCCGCGAGCTGCTCATGGTCAAGGTCCGTGCCGACGCGACCACCCGCGGCCAGGTGCTGGAGTGCGTGCAGCTCTTCCGCGCCAAGGTCGTCGACGTCGCCCCCGACGCGGTGACCATCCAGGCCGTCGGCAACGTGGACAAGCTGGCCGACTTCCTGCGGGTGCTCGAGCCCTTCGGCGTCCGCGAGCTCGTCCAGTCCGGGATGGTCGCCATCGGCCGCGGCTCCCGGTCCATCTCGGAGCGCACCATGCGCCCGGTGCCGACCCCGGCGCCGCCGCCGCGCGCGGTCTGACACGGTTCAGACCACCCGGATCACCCAGACCCGCGTCGCCCACCCCGACGTACGCACCCAAGAAGAAGGAGCCCACCCTCGTGGCGCAGATGTTCTACGACGACGACGCCGACCTCTCCCTGATCCAGGACAAGTCCGTGGCCGTGATCGGCTACGGGTCCCAGGGACACGCCCACGCCCTGTCGCTGCGCGACTCCGGCGTCGACGTGCGGATCGGTCTCCAGCCCGGCTCGAAGAGCCGCGCCAAGGCGGAGGCCGAGGGCCTGCGGGTCGTCACGCCCGCCGAGGCCGTCGAGGAGTCCGACGTCGTCGTGATCCTGGCTCCGGACCAGCACCAGCGGAAGCTGTACGCCGAGGAGATCGAGCCCCACCTCGCCGAGGGCGACACCCTCGTCTTCGGCCACGGCTTCAACATCCGTTTCGGCTACATCACCCCGCCCGAGGGCGTGAACGTCTTCATGGTCGCCCCCAAGGGCCCCGGCCACCTCGTGCGCCGCGAGTACGTCGACGGCCGCGGCGTCCCCGTCCTCGTCGCCGTCGAGAAGGACGCCTCGGGGAACACCTGGGACCTCGCCCTCTCGTACGCCAAGGGCATCGGCGGCCTCCGCGCCGGCGGCATCAAGACCACCTTCACCGAGGAGACCGAGACCGACCTGTTCGGTGAGCAGGCCGTCCTCTGCGGTGGCGCGTCCCAACTCGTCCAGTACGGCTTCGAGACCCTCATCGAGGCCGGCTACCAGCCCGAGGTCGCCTACTTCGAGTGCCTCCACGAGCTGAAGCTGATCGTCGACCTCATGTACGAGGGCGGCATCGCCAAGCAGCGCTGGTCCATCTCCGACACCGCCGAGTACGGCGACTACGTCTCCGGCCCCCGCGTCATCACGCCGCAGGTGAAGGAGAACATGCAGGCCGTCCTCGCCGACATCACCAACGGCTCGTTCGCCCAGCGGTTCATCGACGACCAGGACGCCGGCTCCCCGGAGTTCAACGCGCTCCGCGAGAAGGGTGCCCAGCACCCCATCGAGAGCACCGGCAAGGAGCTCCGCAAGCTCATGGCGTGGGTCAAGAGCCACGACTCGGACTACGTCGAGGGCAGCTCGGCGCGCAGCTGAGCCCCACTGACGCAGGCTGCACCAGTGCCGCAGATCGCACGCACCAGATGCGTGCGATCTGCGGCACTGTCACGTCACAGGGCAGGCCGGGTCGGTGCACGGGTGGACGTCGATCGTGATCCCGCGTGATCGCAGGAAGGCGACCACCTTCGCGATGGTGGTGCACCCGGCGCCGTACACCTGGTGGTAGCCGAGCCTGACCGTCGTCCCGCCCGAGGCCGCGGTGTCGAGATCCCGAGCGAGGTCCGACTCCCGCTGCTCCCATCGCGCGTGGACGGCGTGACCGTCGAGCTCGATGGTCGCCAGTGCGCCGTAGGTGGCGTCCCGGTAGACCACGCCGGCTGCGGTGACCTCGCGGTGCTGGCGCATCGCCCGGGGCAGACCGTGGGCACGCTCGAGAGCCAGGTAGCCGTGCTCCAGCACGGAGTGCGTCCCGTCGGCCGCGTCGCGCAGGACGGACTCGAGCCACCCCCTGCGGGCGATGCGCGAACGCGCCGCCAGGGCGTCCAGCAGTCGCTCGGCGGTGGTGCGACGACTGCCGCACGCCCCGGCCAGGGCCGCGATGGCGTCGAGGTCGCTGCCCGCCGCCGCGGCGACGTCCAGCACGGCCTCCTCGTAGCGCATCCGGGGTGGGCTCTGGTTCCACCTGACCTTCTCGTCGAGACGACACACGAAGTGCACCTTCACGCCCGGGACGGGTCGCGGCCGGCCTCTCCGCCGATCGATGGCGACGTGGATCAGCTCGTCCGGCCCTCCCGCCTCAGCCACGGCCGAGGCCCCGAAGAGGGCTGCGGGCCAGTGACCCAGCACCGCAGCCCAGGCCAGCTGGCGCCACGACGGTTCGCCGGTGTGGTCGACGAACAGGCCGGGGCGGAGCAGGGACCACTCCCGACGGCGCCGCATCCGGTCGAGGTCATGCTGCTGCAGGCCCGCCTCGAGGGCCTGCGCCCGCGAGATCACGCCGTCCTGACGCGCGAGCAGGTCACTCACGGCGTCGGGGAGCGGCGGACGGGGCACGCGGTGACTCTCGCCCGTACGGAGCGTCGCGACACCTGCCCCCTCCTGGCCTGTGGAGGACGGAGAGCGCCGCAGGTCGCACGCACCGGGTGCGTGCGATCTGCGGCGTTGTCTCCCGCGACCGATGAGTTCGGCGGACCGGTCTGGTCGGACAGCTCGGAAGCAGCAACCGCACCCGAGGAGCAGCCAATGGCCCAGATCGTCGTCACCACCTTCCTGTCGCTCGATGGGGTCATGGACTCACCCGGCGGGGGCGAGCACCCGCGGGCGGGGTGGACCTTCCAGGAGGTCGCCTTCGACGAGGCGGCGTACGCGATCAAGGGGCGGGAGACCGAGGAGGCGACCGCGCTGCTGCTGGGGCGGGTGAGCTACGACGAGTTCGCGCCGGTGTGGCCGTCGATGGAGGAGTTCGCGCACTACAACGCGATCCCCAAGTACGTGGTCTCCTCGACGCTCAGCGACCCGGAGTGGAACAACACCTCCGTGCTGCGTTCCCTCGACGAGGTCGCCGCCCTGAAGCAGGAGCACGAGGGGCAGATCCAGGTCCACGGCAGTGCGCGGCTGGCCCAGGGCCTCGCCGCCTCCGGGCTGGTGGACTCCTACCACCTGCTCACGTTCCCGGTGGTGCTCGGCACGGGCAAGCGGCTGTTCGACGGCCCCGACCAGCCCCGGCTGCGGCCGGTCGAGCAGGCGACGTACGGCAACGGCGTCACCCTCGGCGTGTACGACGTCGTCCGCTGACGTGGCCGGCCGACTCATCTACTCGGTCATCGGCAGCCTCGACGGCTACCTGGCCGACACCGAGGGCAGGTTCGACTGGGCGGTCCCGGACGAGGAGGTCCTCGCGCACGTGAACGACGTCGAGCGGGGCGTCGGCACCTACCTGTACGGCCGCCGGATCTACGAGCTGATGACCGCCTGGGAGGACGACCCGGCGGCGGCCGCCCAGTCCGAGCAGTCCGCTGCGTTCGCGGACATCTGGACCCGCGCCGAGAAGCACGTCTACTCGACCACCCTGCGCGAGGTCACCACGGAGCGGACCACCCTGCACCGGCGGTTCGACCCCGACGAGGTGCGGGGCATCAAGGAGGCCGCACCCTCCGACCTGCACGTGTCGGGACCCACCCTGGCGCAGCACGCCTTCGCGGCCGGGCTCGTCGACGAGATCCAGGTGGTCGTGGTGCCGGTCGTCGTCGGCGGCGGTCTGTCGTACCACCCGGCCACGCCCACCACCCTCACGCTGCTGGACACCCGCCGCTTCGGCAACGGGATGGTCTGGCTGCGCTACGACGTCCGAGGAGGACAGCGATGAGCAGCGACACCCGCACCACCGCCGAGAGGTTCCTGCGCGCCGTCGAGCACGACGTGCCCGCCTGCCGGGGCCTGATGTCGGTGGACGCCGTGTGGGAGCTCAACGGCACGGTGCAGACGACCGGCCCCGAGGAGTTCGTCACCCGCCAGCAGGAGGACCTGGCCACCGGGGCCACCCGGACGACCGTCGAGACCCTCGTGGTGGAGGGCGACCTCGCGGCCTGGGTCGGCTGGGTGGACTTCAGCCCCCACGAGGGGGCCGCGTTCCGGATGCGGGTCTCCGAGTGGCTCACCGTCGACGACGGCCGGGTCAGCCGGGTCCGCAGCGTCATGGTCCCGGCGGGCTGACCCCGCCCAGCTCCAGCCGCCGGTCCACTCCCACGTCGGCGAGGAACCGCTCGTCGTGGCTGACCACGACCAGCGCCCCGCGGTACGACGACAGCGCGGCCACCAGCGCGTCGTACGACGCGAGGTCGAGGTTGTTCGTCGGCTCGTCGAGCAGCAGCAGCTGCGGGGGAGGGTCGGCCAGCAGCAGGGCGGCCAGGGTCGCCCGGAAGCGCTCGCCGCCCGACAGGCCGCCCGCGGGCTGGTCCGCCGCGGCGCCGCGGAAGCCGAACCGGGCCAGCCGGGCGCGGACGGTGTTGGCGTCCGCGTCGGGCGCACGGTCGGCGACGTTCTGCGCGACGGACAGCACGGGGTCGAGGACGGCGTACCGCTGCGGGAGCAGCCCGTGCGCCACGGGGAGCCGGACCGATCCCGCCGACGGGGCCAGGTCCCCGACGAGGGTGTGCAGCAGCGTCGACTTGCCGGCGCCGTTCGGGCCGACGACGGCGAGGCGCTCAGGCCCGTCCAGCGCGAGGTCCACCGGCAGGCCGGTCCGCAGCACCAGGTCGGACGTCTCCAGGACCACCCGGCCGCGGGGGACCTCCGTCCCGGGCAGGTCGACGCGGATCGTGGCGTCGTCGCGGACGCAGGCCTCCGCCTCGGCGAGGTGCTGGCGGGCGTCCTCGAGACGCGCGTCGTGCAGCGCGCGGTAGTCACCGGCGTTCTTCTCGGAGCGGTTGCGCCAGAAGTCCTGTGCGCCCTTCCCCATGTTCGAGCTGACGGCGTTGCGCGCGCCCTGCCGCTTCCGCTGGGCCAGCAGCCGCTCGGCCTCGACCCGGTCCCGCTGCTGTCGGCGTACGTCGGCGCGCGCGGCGGCCGCGGCGCGGACGGCCGACTCCTGCTCGGACGCCACCTGGGCGCGGTAGTCGCTCCACCCGCCGCCGTACCAGGTCACCGCGCCGTCCCGGAGATCGCCGACCCGGTCGACGAGCTCCAGCAGGTCGCGGTCGTGGCTGACGACCAGCAGGGGCCGCGCCCACCCCGCCACGACCTCGTGCACCCGCGCCCGGGCGGACGCGTCGAGGTTGTTCGTGGGCTCGTCGAGCAGCAGCACGTCGGGCTGCGACAGCAGCGCCCGGGCGAGCCCGAGGCGCACGACCTCACCGCCGGACAGCTGCGCCAGGGACCGCGACAGGACGTCGTCCGGCAGCCCGAGCCGGGCGAGGGCGGCGGTGGCGCGCTCCTCGACGTCCCAGGCGTCGCCGACGGTCTCGAAGTCGGCCTCGGCGACCGACCCCGCCTCGATCCGTCGCAGCGCGGCGATGGTCGTCGCGACACCGAGGAAGGCGGCGACGGGTTCGTCGGACGCCCAGGTCAGGTCCTGGCGCAGGTGCTCGACGCGGCCGGCGACGCGGACCCGGCCGCGGTTGGGGGAGAGCTCGCCGGCGAGGACGCGGAGCAGCGTGGTCTTGCCCGCACCGTTGGCGCCGACGAGCGCGCTGCGCCCGGGCGGCAGGGCGAGGTCGACGCCGGAGAGGGCGGTGGTGTCGTCGGGCCAGGTGACCTCGACGGACTCCAGGGTGGCGACGGCGGGGACGGGTGAGGGCATGGGTGCTCCAGGGAGTTCGCGCGGACGGGCGGCGGACTCAACCGAGCAACGGAACCTCACGGGGCAGGCGGCAGGACGTCCACCACGGTAGGAGCAGCCCCGTACGGCGCGCGACCGGTTTTCTCAGCGCCGGCGGGCAGCCCGCTCCCACAGGCCCAGGAGGCGCAGGTCGTCGCGCGCCTCCGCCGCGATGCGGCGGACCACGCGGTCGGACCCGTACCCGCCGAGCGGTGCGCCGTCCACGGCGGACGGTGCCGACAGCTGCATCACCTGGGTCCGGACGACGGCGGCACCGCGGCGGGAGACGACGTCGACCAGGAGGACGGGGTCGGTCCCGCCGTTGGTGCCCAGCACCTGGCTGCGCACCAGGGTGCCGACCGGCAGCGGCGGCGACGCCTGGAGCCCGGCGGTCGTGGGCGCCCGCTCGGAGGAGGTCACCCGCAGGCCGTCGACGCGGACGCACGGACCCTCCGCGCGGAGCCGCCGGATCCAGGCGCCGGCCGCGGCGGCGTCGTCGTGCACCGTGAGGTCGCGGGTGACGGTCAGCCCGCCCACCCGGCGGAGGTCGGAGGCCTGGTCGCGCACGCCGGGCGCCGGCGGCGGGCTCGGCCGTCCCTGGGGTCCGACGCAGAGGGTGCCGAAGGTCGCCCCGAACTCGGCCCTGACCCGGGCCGGGATTGCTCCGGGGGTCTCGGACCCCGCGTCGGGCTCGGGGTAGACCCCGATGGATCCGCTCGGCTCCTCCTCGGGTGCGGGTGCGGGTGCGGGGGCGTCGCTCGTCGTCGTGCACGCCACCAGCAGGAGCGCCGAGGCCGCTGTGCCCAGTGTCCGTGCCACTCGTGACGCCACGTCGCGAGCCTAGGTCGCACCCGAACCTGTGAGGATTCACAGGTTGGTTTGGTGAGGCATACCTAACTCAGCCGCTAGCGTTGTCCTCCGTGCTCGCCAACTTCCTCATCGGCCTGCGCGAGGGCCTCGAGGCCGGCCTCGTCGTGTCGGTGCTCGTTGCCTACCTCGTGCGGTCCGACCGTGCCCACCTGCTGCCGCGGGTGTGGAGCGGCATCGCTCTCGCCGTCGCGGTGTCCCTCGGGTTCGGGGCGCTGCTCACCTTCGGTCCGCGGGGCCTGACCTTCGAGGCCCAGGAGGCCATCGGCGGCACGCTGTCCATCGTCGCCGTCGGCTTCGTGACCTGGATGGTGTTCTGGATGGCCCGGGCCGCGCGCTCGCTGTCGGGTCAGCTCCGGGGCCAGGTGGACGTCGCCGCCGAGGGTGGCTGGTTCGCGCTGGCGCTGATCGCCGCACTGGCGGTCGGGCGTGAGGGCCTCGAGACCGCGCTGTTCCTGTGGTCCGCCAGCCAGGCCGCCACCGACGGCGCGGGCGCCGCCACCCCCACCTGGGAGCCGCTCCTCGCGGCGCTGCTGGGCATCCTGGTCGCCGTCGCGCTCGCCTACCTGCTCTACCGCGGGGCGATCCGCCTGAACCTGACCCGCTTCTTCACCGTCACCGGTGCCTTCCTCATCGTCGTCGCCGCCGGCGTCCTGTCGTACGGCGTCCACGACCTCCAGGAGGCCGGGATCCTGCCGGGCCTGAACTCCTTCCTGTTCGACGTCTCCGCGCAGGTCCCCGCGGGCTCCTGGTACGGCGTCCTGCTGAAGGGCACCTTCAACTTCTCCCCGGCCACGACCTACCTCGAGGCCGCCGTCTGGGTCGCCTACCTCGTGCCGACCATGACGCTCTTCCTGCTCGCCGCCCGGCGTCGTCGTACGGCGAGCCCGCCGGCGAAGCCCGCCGCCCCCGCCCCCGTCCCCACCAGCAGCTGAGGTCCGACCCCGATGACTCGCCGTCCCCTGACCGCCCTCGCCCTCCTGGCGCTCGCGGTCCCCGCCCTCGCGTCCTGCACCGAGAACGCCCCCGCCGCCGAGGGTGGGGGCGACGACCGCACCGTCACCGTCACCTCCTCGGCCGACGCCTGCGAGGTGTCCACGACCGAGGCGCCCGCCGGGACGCTCAGCTTCGACGTCACGAACGCCGGGGACGAGGTCACCGAGTTCTACCTGCTCGGCGAGGACGGCCTGCGGATCGTCGCCGAGGTCGAGAACGTCGGCCCGCAGCTGTCGCGCCAGCTCGTCGTCAACGCCCCCGCCGGGGAGTACATGACGGCCTGCAAGCCGGGCATGGTCGGCGAGGGGATCCGCTCGGCCTTCACCGTCACCCCCAGCGACGAGGAGGTCGAGGTCTCCGCGGACGAGCAGGAGCTCGTCGACGCGGCCGAGTCGTCGTACCAGACCTACGTGCAGGACCAGTCCGACCAGCTGCTGGTGAAGACCCGCGAGTTCGCCGAGGACTACACGAGCGGCGACGACGACGCGGCCCGCGCGATGTACCCCGACGCCCGCACGCACTGGGAGCGCATCGAGACCGTCGCCGAGTCGTTCGGCGACCTCGACCCGCGCATGGACGCCCGCGAGGCCGACCTGGAGCCCGGTCAGCGCTGGACCGGCTGGCACCGCATGGAGAAGGACCTCTGGCCGCAGCGCGCCGGCGACTACACGCCGCTGACCGACGCCCAGCGGCAGACCTTCGCCGACGACCTCGTCGCGAACACCGAGGAGCTGGACGAGCGGATCGGCGAGCTCGAGTTCACCGTCGACCAGATCGCCAACGGCTCCCGCGGTCTGCTCGAGGAGGTCGCCACCGGCAAGGTCACCGGCGAGGAGGAGTACTGGTCGCGCACCGACCTGTGGGACTTCCAGGCCAACGTCGACGGCGCCCGCGTCGGGTACGACGGCGTCGCCCCGATCGTCGAGGGCAAGGACGCCGAGCTCGCCTCGCAGCTCGAGCTCCGGTTCACCGACCTGCAGGAGCTGCTCGACGCGCAGCGGGTCGGCGACGGCTTCACGTCGTACGACGACCTGACGAAGCAGGAGGTCCGCGAACTCGCCGACGCCGTGAACGCGCTGTCGGAGCCGCTGTCGCGCCTGACCGCCGTCGTCGTGGCCTGAGGCGGGGACCCGGTGCCTCCACTCAGCCGTCGGGGCCTGCTCGGCGGCGGCGTCGCCGCCGCGGGCCTGGCCGGCGCGGGCCTGGTCGGTGCGGGGATCGCGTCCGCCACCGACGGCCCCGGCGAGCCCGGCGCCGGGGGCACGCCCGAGACCTACCCGTTCCGCGGCGAGCACCAGGCCGGGATCGTCACGCCGGCCCAGGACCGGCTCCACTTCGCGGCCTTCGACGTCACCACCGACGACCGGGAGGCCCTCGTCGCGCTGCTCACCGCGTGGACGGCGGCCGCCGAGCGCATGACGACCGGTGGCCCGGCCGGGCCGGTGGGTCCCGTCGAGGGCTCCGCCGACCTGCCGCCCGACGACACCGGCGAGGCCATCGGGCTGCCGGCCAGCGGGCTGACGCTGACCTTCGGGTTCGGTCCGTCGCTGTTCCGCGACGCCGACGGCCGCGACCGGTTCGGGCTGGCCGACCGGCTCCCGGCGTCGCTGAAGGACCTGCCGCACTTCCCGGGCGACGTGCTCGCCCCCGGACGCAGCGGGGGAGACCTGTGCGTGCAGGCGTGCGCGCAGGACCCGCAGGTCGCCGTCCACGCCATCCGCAACCTCGTGCGGATCGGGTTCGGGACCGTCCGGGTCCGCTGGTCGCAGCTGGGCTTCGGGCGCACGTCGAGCACCAGCACGGCCCAGGAGACCCCGCGCAACCTGTTCGGCTTCAAGGACGGCACCGCCAACGTCCTCGCCGAGGAGACCCAGGCGCTCACCGACCACGTCTGGGTCGGCGAGGACGACGACCCCGCCGGCGGCTGGCTGGCCGGCGGCTCGTACCTCGTCGCCCGCCGCATCGCCATGACGATCGAGACCTGGGACCGCCAGACCCTCGCCGAGCAGGAGTCGATCGTCGGGCGGACCAAGGGCACTGGCGCCCCGCTGTCGGGCGGCGAGGAGCACACGCCGATCGACTTCGACATGCCCGGTAGCAACGGGCAGCCCGTCGTCCCCGTCGACTCCCACGTCCGCGTCGTCCACCCCGACCAGCACGGCGGCGCCCGGATGCTGCGCCGCGGCTACACCTTCGTCGACGGCACCACCGACCTCGGCGGCCTCGACGCCGGCCTGTTCTTCCTCGCCTTCGTCCGCGACCCGCTCACCGACTTCGTGCCCGTCCAGCAGGCGATGGCCCGCAGCGACGCGATGATGGAGTACCTCCGCGTCACCGGCTCCGCCGTCTTCGCCGTCCCGCCCGGTGTCGCCGAGGGCGAGCACGTCGGGCAGTCGCTCTTCGCCTGAGTCGTGCGGGGTCTCGTGGCTCGGGCCTAGCGGTCCTCGCACCTCGACCTCCGGGCTCGCCGAGGGCGACGGCCGGAGATCGAGGTGCGAAGCCGGCTACGGCTGAGCCACGAGATCCGGTGAGGGGTCCACGGTCGTCGCACGAGATTCGGTGAGGGGTCTGCGGTCGTCGTGCGGGGTCTCGTGGCTCGGGCCCGGCGGCCCTCGCACCTCGACCTCCGGTCCGTTCGGTGACCGAGGTGTTCCGAGCCCTGGCGAGGAGCCACGGGATCCGGTGGGGGGTCTGCGGTCGTCGTACGGGTCTCGTGGCTCGGGCCTAGCGGCCCTCGCACCTCGACCTCCGGTCCGTTCGGTGATCGAGGTGTTCCGAGCCCTGGCGAGGAGCCTCGAGATCCGGTGGGGGGTCCTCGGTCGTCGTACGGGGTCTCGTGGCTCGGGCCCGGCGGCCCTCGCACCTCGACCTCCGGGGTCGCGGCGTCGCGTCAGCGGCGGGTGGCGAGCACCGCGGAGGCGTCGGGGGCGACCATGACCTCGGCGGCGGTGAAGCGGTCGTCGGTGAGCCACTCCTCGCGGAGGTAGTCGACGCGGCCGCCGGTGATCGGCGGCCACGACTCGCAGGGGACGAAGTCGTCGAGGACGACGATGCCGCCGGGGCCGACGAGGTCCGCGATCGCGTCGACCCGGACGCCCGCGGGGTCGCCGGCGTCCACGAAGAGCAGCGAGAACGGCGCCCGGTCGCGCAGGGTCGACCAGTCGGCGCCGATGACCTCGACCTGGTCGTCGTCGACGAAGATCTCGGCCGCGGCGTCGGCGAGCTTCTCGTCCAGCTCCGCGGTCACCAGGCGGACGTCGTCGCAGCGCACGCCCGAACGCAGCCAGGCGGTCCCGACCCCGGTGCCGGTGCCGAACTCGGCCATCGTCCCGGTCCGGGTGGCCGCCAGCGTGGCCAGCAGGCGGCCGGTCTCGTTGCGGCAGAACGAGGCGTAGCCGGCACGCCGGGAGACGTCGAAGGCGCGGCGCACGATGTCGGGAAGCTCGGGAGGCGCGCTCATCCGCCGAGTCTGTCGGAGGGGTCCGGCGTGAGACGGTCGTCCCACATCGTGAACTTGCGGGAAAACACCCGAGACAGACGCGGGGAGCCCGGGTAGCGTGCGACGCACTATGCGGAGCGTTCTCGTACTCATCGTGCGCCGCGGCGGGGCCTGACAGAGAGGCCACCTCGCCGCGGTGTTCGGCGTTGCGTGAGGCCTCTCGACCCCTTCAGCTCGACCCCGGTCCCCTCTCTGGACCGGCGGCTCCGTGCCGGGTACGACAGGCCCACCCGTCTCCTGGCTCGGCCGAGAGCGGTGCCACGCGATCCGTGGCACGTCGCCCTCGCCTCCCGGCGCGGAGCCCTCCACTCTCGACACACCCCCGACGGACCACGCCGTGGTCCGAGACCAGGAGACGACCTGCCATGTACGACATGTATCCCGACTGGGGCCCCGCCCGTCACCACCCCGAGCACCCCTCGAGCAGCGACGCGCTGCAGGAGGCGATGGACCGCCGCGACCAGGGTGGACCCCGCCCCGACGACAACTGAGGACTCGCTAGCGTCCGGGGCATGAACGACGCCGCCACGACCCCCGTCAGCCCGCCCACCGGCTCCGTCCCGCTGGCGGTGATCCCCGGTGACGGGATCGGCCCCGAGGTGACCACCGAGGCCCTCAAGGTCCTGGGTGCGGTCGCCCCGGCCGGTGTCGAGTTCACGCCCACGACGTACGACCTCGGTGCGGAGCGCTACCTCGCGACCGGCGAGGTCCTCCCGGACACCGTCCTCGAGGAGGTCCGCGGCCACGACGCGATCCTCCTGGGCGCCGTCGGCGGGAAGCCGGGTGACACCCGGCTCCCCGCCGGCGTCCTGGAGCGGGGGCTGCTGCTGCGGCTCCGCTTCGAGCTGGACCACTACGTCAACCTGCGGCCCACCCGGCTGTTCCCCGGCGTCGTGTCGCCGCTCGCCGAGCCGGGCGACGTCGACTTCGTCGTCGTCCGCGAGGGCACCGAGGGCCCCTACACGGGCAACGGCGGCGCCCTGCGCGTCGGCACCCCGGCGGAGGTGGCCACCGAGGTCTCCGTCAACACCGCGTACGGCGTCGAGCGGGTCGTCCGCGACGCCTTCGCCCGGGCGCAGTGCCGCCCGCGCAAGAAGCTGACGCTGGTCCACAAGACCAACGTGCTCGTCCACGCCGGCGCCATCTGGAGCCGGGTCGTGAACGAGGTGGCCACCGAGTTCCCCGAGGTCTCCGTGGACTACCTCCACGTCGACGCCACGATGATCTTCCTGACCACCGATCCCGCCCGCTTCGACGTGATCGTCACCGACAACCTGTTCGGCGACATCGTCACCGACCTGGCCGCCGCCATCTCCGGCGGCATCGGGCTCGCCGCCTCCGGCAACGTCAACCCGGACCGGACGGCGCCCTCCATGTTCGAGCCCGTGCACGGCTCGGCCCCCGACATCGCCGGTCAGCAGAAGGCCGACCCCACCGCGGCGATCCTGTCGACGGCGCTCATGCTCGACCACCTCGGCCTGCCCGACGAGGCCGCGGCGGTCGAGCGCGCCGTCCTCGACGACCTCGCCGCCCGCACCCCGGGCGAGTCCCGGCGTACGGCGGAGGTCGGCGACGCGATCGCCGGCCGCCTCACCCGCCACGACGGGTGATCCCCACTCCCGAGAACGGATAGCGTGCCCGTCATGCAGATCAGCACCACCCCGAACCCCTCGCCGGTCCCCGACGAGCGCCTCGCCGAGATCCTCGCCGCGCCCGGTTTCGGCACCCACTTCACCGACCACATGCTCACGGTCGAGTGGACGCCGGACGCCGGCTGGCACGACGCCCGGATCACGCCGTACGGCCCGCTCAGCGTCGACCCGGCGACCGCCGTCCTGCACTACGCGCAGGAGATCTTCGAGGGGATGAAGGCCTACCGCCACGACGACGGCTCGGTGTGGACCTTCCGTCCCGACGAGAACGCCGCCCGCATGGTGCGGTCGTCGCAGCGGCTCGCGCTGCCCGTCCTCGACGCGGGGGACTTCGTCTCCTACGTCGACGAGCTGGTCCGGGCCGACGAGCGCTGGGTGCCGGACGGGGAGGGGGAGAAGAGCCTCTACCTGCGGCCCTTCATGTTCGCCTCGGAGGTGTTCCTCGGGGTGCGCCCGGCGCAGCACGTGACCTTCATGGTCATCGCCTCGCCGGCGGGCGCCTACTTCAAGGGCGGCGTCCAGCCGGTCTCGCTCTGGCTGACCGAGGACTACACCCGCGCCGGCCGCGGCGGCATGGGCGCGGCGAAGACCGGCGGCAACTACGCCTCGTCCCTGGTCGCCCAGCAGGAGGCCATCGCCGCCGGCTGCGACCAGGTCGTCTTCCTCGACGCCGAGCACGGCACGTACGTCGAGGAGCTCGGCGGCATGAACATGTACTTCGTCCACGCCGACGGGCACATCTCCACCCCCGAGACCGGCACGATCCTCGAGGGCATCACCCGCGCCTCGGTCATCGAGCTCGCGGGCAAGATGGGCCACCACGTGGAGGAGCGCCGCTTCTCGATCGACGAGTGGCGCGACGGCGTGACGTCCGGCGAGATCACCGAGATCTTCGCCTGCGGCACCGCCGCCGTGATCACCCCCGTCGGGGAGCTGAAGTGGGAGGGCGGGGGCGTCCCCGCCACCGGCAACGGCTCACCGGTCGCGCTCGCGATCCGGCAGGCGCTGGTCGACCTGCAGTACGGCCGCGCCGAGGACACCTTCGGCTGGATGCACCGGGTCCTCTGAGCACCTCGCCGACCAGGGGCCCACGGGTGGGGGCGCTGCCCCTGGTCCTCGCACTGACCTTCGCGACCGGCGTCGTCGACGCCGTCGGGTTCCTCGGGCTCGACCGCGTCTTCGTCGGCAACATGACCGGCAACGTCGTCGTCCTCGGCATGGGTCTCGCCGGGGCCGACGACCTGCCCGTCGTCGGCCCGGCGCTCGCGCTGGTGGGCTTCGCCCTGGGGGCGTTCGTCGGCGGCCGGCTGGTCCGCGGCAGCGGGTGGTCGCGGCGCACCGCGGTCCTGGTCGGCGTGACCGGCGTCGTCGTCGCGGCGACCGCGGTGCTCGTGCTGCTCGCCGGCGACGACCCGGCGTACGGCGTGACCGTGGGGACGACGACCGCGCTCGGCGCGGCCATGGGCCTGCAGGCCGCCACCGCCCGCGCGGTCGGGGTCAAGGACGTCACCACGGTGGTCGTCACCTCCACGATCACCGGCCTGTTCGCCGACGCGGGCCGCAGCGGGTCGTGGCGCGACGCCGGGCGCCGGTCGACCGCGGTGGTGCTGATGCTCCTCGGCGCGCTGGTCGGCGCCCTGCTCCTGCTGGTCCACGCCGCGGCCGGGCTGGCACTCGCGGCGGCCGTGACGCTGGTCGTCGCGGTCCTGGGTCTGTGGCCGGCCCGGCGTACCTCCCCGAACGCCGTCGGCGCGACCGGCTGACGGGTAGCGTCGCGCGGGTGTCCAGCCCCCTCACCCTCGTCGACTGGCGCGACCGCATGGCGGCGCTCTTCACCGCCGTCCGTGCCGAGCCCGACCCTGCCGCCGGGCACGCGCTGTGGCGCCAAAGGCGGGCCGAGCTCTTCGCCCACCACCCCGACAGCCCGTTGCGTGACCAGCCCGAGCTGCAGGAGAAGGGCCTCTCGTACTGGCCCTACGACCCGGCGCTGCGCTTCGAGGCGGCCCTGGCCGACGTCGCCCCCGACGCCGCCGGTCCCGACGAGCTCGGCGTCGACACCGGCGACGACGGCGGCACCACCCTGCGCCGGATCGGGCGGGTCGACCTGCCCGGGCTCGGGTCGCTCGACGTCTGGCGCCTCCACCAGTACGGCGGCGGGCTGTTCGTGCCGCTGCGCGACGGGACCTCGGGGGTACCCGGTGACGACAGGGCGTCGTCGTACGGCGGGGGCAGGTACGTGGTCGACACCGCCAAGGGCGCCCACCTCGGCGTCGGCGACGGCACGCTCACGCTCGACCTGAACTTCGCCTACCACCCCTCCTGCCGCTACGACCCACGCTGGCGCTGTCCGCTCGCGCCGCCGGGCAACCGGATCGAGGCCCGCGTCGAGGCGGGGGAGCAGTACTGAGGTGAGCACCTCGTCGCGTCACGCCGACCTCGACTACCGACCGGTCGAGCGCGGCCTCGGCCTGGGCGGCCGGCTGCGGGCGATCGCGCGGAACCCGAGGTTCGTCATCGGCGGCACGGTCTGCGTGCTGGTCCTCGTCATCCCCGCCGTCGCCCTGGTCGTCATGGTCTGGGGGGGCCACACCGAGGACGGCGGTCTGCTGTTCTTCCTGGGGCTCCTGGTCGCCGGCGGCCTGTACGCCGTCGTCGACGTCCTCCGCCAGGCCGGCGGTCCCGGTCGCCTGGAGCAGTTCGCCGAGGTCAACGGCCTGCGCCACCTCAGCGGCGCGGTGGCCACCCACTACCTCGGCAGCCGGTTCGCGGACGGATCCCACGTCGTCGACGCCGCCGTCCGCTCGGAGACGACCTCGACGGTCGTCGAGGTCGGCGACCTCTTCCCGGTCACGTCGCTGCGGTCGACCCAGGAGCACCGCAGCCGGACCGCCTACCTCCGGGTCGTCGTCCCGGGCGCGCTCCCGGTGGGTCCCGCCGCGGCCCGGACGATCGTCGACCCCGGGCTCGAGAAGGAGCTCGTCGCGCTGCTCGGCCCCGTGGCCGTCGAGGTCGGCTGGCGCGAGGTCACGGTGTACGCCGCGCGCGGCCTGGACCCGACGGGGAAGGGGCGGCTGCGCGAGGCTCTCCGGCTGGCGGAGCGGGTCGCGGCCTCGGCGTCCGCCGTCGCGGTCCCGGCGGGCTTCGCCGCCCAGCGCGGCCCGTCGGGCGTCGCGATCCCGGCCCCCGGCGCGCCGGAGGCCCCTGCCGGGCGCCGCCTCCACCCCGTGCTGCTCGTGCTGGGGACGCTCGCAACGCTGGTCGTGCTGCCGCTGCTGTTCGCCGTCGTGATGTCGAGCCTCGAGCCGATCATCCGGGGCAACAGGGGCGTCGCGACCCTTGTGGTGGGCGCCGCCGTCGTCGTCCTGCTGGCGGTGGTGTCGCTGCTGGTGCGGCTCGCGAGCACCCACCGTCGGCGCAGCGGCGGAGGCCGGCGGGCCCGACCGTGACCGACCTGACGCCCCGGCTGCGGCGACGGATCGAGGCGGACTTCGGGGGCTCCGCCGACGAGGTCGCCGCCGCCGTCCGGGGTGCTCGGGACACCGAACGGACCCAGGCAGCGATCGTCCTGATCGCCCAGGGGGACCAGGACCGGCTGGCGTACGCCCTGCGGATCGCCGCCCTCGACTGGCGCGACCTGCTGATGGACGCCGGTCTGGCCCACACCGACTGGCCCGACCGCCTCGACGAGGCGCTGGGCGACTGAGCGGTCCCTCCCGCCCCGGCGCCCATCACGAGCTGAGCGTGCGCCCACGCTGGTCGAGCAGCACGCGATCCCGTCAACCGGCGGTGGCTCCCCGCCGCAGCACCTTGTCCATCGCCTTCCCCCGGGCGAGCTCGTCCACGAGCTTGTCGAGGTAGCGGATCCTCCGCATGAGCGGGTCTTCCACCTCCTGCACCTTCACGCCGCACACCGAGCCGGTGATCAGCGAGACGTGGGGGTTGAGGTCGGCGGCGTCGAAGAAGTCGGCGAACGTCGTCCGCTCCGCGAGGTGGCGTTCCAGGGTGGCCTGGTCGAAGCCGGTCAGCCACCGCACCACCTCGTCGACCTCGTCCTTCGCCCGGCCCTTCTTCTCGGCCTTCGTGACGTAGTGCGGGTACACGTCGGCGACGGCGGTGGCGAAGATCCTGTGCACGGGCCCCACGGTAGTCCTGGAAGGGCCCGCCGAGGGAGCATGACGTGTGCAGGTACACCGGCTCGACGACGCGACGGCGGCCCGGCTCGCGGCCGCGGACCTCACCTACGACCGGTCCGCGACGCCCCTGCTGGGCGCGGCACGCGGCGTACGACGCTTCGAGCGCTCGGCCCGGTTGACGCGGACGGACCTCGACGGCACCGCCGCGGACCTCCTGGCCTGGCGGCTCCAGGCGGCGGCGGGCCTCCGCGTCCGGGCCTCCGACGTCCCGCTGCGCGTGGGCACCGTGGTCCTGCTCGGTCTCGGCCCGCGGTGGCTGCGGATCGAGGCGCCCTGCCGGGTGGTGGCGCTGGTCGACGAGCCGACCCGGCGCGGCTTCGTGTACGGCACCCTGCCCGGCCACCCCGAGTGCGGCGAGGAGAGCTTCGTGGTCGAGGAGGACGACGAGGGGCTGCGGGTCACGGTGGCGGCGACGTCCCGGCCCGCCACCCTCCTGGCCCGGCTCGGGGGTCCGGTGACCCACCGCGTGCAGGACGCCATGACGGCCCGCTACCTGCGCGTCCTCGACGGTGTCGGCGGCCGCTGACACACTCGCGGGCATGGCGCACGACCGCATGTACGACGACGGCGACCCGCTGCTCGCCCGCCTGCGCGAGCTGGCGCTCGCCCTCCCCGAGGCGCACGAGAAGGAGGCCTGGGGGCGGCCCACCTTCCGCGCCGGCAAGATCTTCGCGATCTACGGCGGTGGGGTGAAGGTGGCTCCCGGGGAGCACGAGCCGCACGAGCGCGCCGTCCTGGTGAAGCCCGAGCCGGGCGAGGTGAACGCCCTCGACGAGGACCCCCGCTTCTTCGTGCCCGCCTACTACGGCCCCTTCGGCTGGCGGGGTCTCGACCTCGACGGCGACGACGTCGACTGGACCGAGGTCGCCGAGCTGCTCGACGCGTCCTTCCGGCAGGTGGCCAGCCGCTCGGCGGTGAAGGAGCTCGACGCTCGCTGAGCGCCACCTGAAGATGACACCCAGGGTCACGGACCCGGGCGCCCCGCGCCGGTAGCGTGGGCGCGTGACCGCAACCCCCTGGGCTCGCCCTCCCGGCGAGATCGTCGTGGACGGCTACACGCTGCTGTCCAAGATCGGGGAGGGCGGCATGGGGGTCGTCCACCTCGCCCAGCGCGGGAACGGGCCCCGGGTGGCGCTGAAGGTGCTGCGTCCCCACGTCGTCGGCGGCGACGAGGGACGCGCCCGCCTGGCTCGCGAGGTGGCCTCGCTGAGCCGCGTCCGCTCCCGCCGTGTCGCGGAGATCGTGGACGCCGACCCGTGGGGCGAGATCCCGTACGTGGCGACCCGCTACGTCCCCGGGCCCGCACTGCACGACTTCGTCGCCGACGAGGGTCCGATGACCGGCGGGGCGCTGCGTCGCTTCGCCGCCGGCCTCGCCGAGGCGCTGCGCGCCGTCCACGACGTCGGCGTCCTGCACCGCGACATCAAGCCCTCGAACGTCCTCGTCGAGGGTCGCGACCCCGTCCTGATCGACTTCGGCCTCGCGCGCCTCGCCGAGGAGGACCAGCGCCTCACCCAGACCGGGTGGCTGCTCGGCACCCCCGGCTACCTCGCGCCCGAGATCCTCGAGGGCGACGACCCGACGTCCGCGGCCGACGTCCACTCGTGGGCGGCGACCGTCGTCTTCGCCGGCACCGGGCGCTCGCCCTTCGGCCGCGGCCCGGCGATGGCGGTGATGGACCGGGTCCGCCGCGGCGCCCACGACCTGTCCGGGCTGCCCGCGCCCGCGCGGCGGCTGCTCGAGCCCGCGCTCCACCCCGACCCCCTCGTCCGACCCACCCTCGACGAGATCGCCGTCGAGCTCGAGGCGCCCCGCCCGCCCGCCCCGGCGCCCGTGCCCGCGGTCGACGCGGTCGAGGAGCCGCCGCTGACGCTGCCGTACGCCGCCGTCCTCCGCGACGAGCGCGACGCCCGCGACGCCGAGGACGCCGGGGCGCACACCACCGTCGAGCCGCTCCCGCCGACCGCGGTCGAGACGGTGTACGACGATCGGTACTCCAACGCGGACGACGCTGGCGACGCGGACGACGACCTCGAGGACGAGGACGGCGGCTACGAGGACGGCTACGACGAGGGCTACGACGACGGGTACGACGAGCGCCCGGTCCTCGGGCTCGCGCCGCAGCGGGCGCCGTACCAGGAGCCGCCCCCGATCGACCCGCGCCTGCGCCCGGCCGAGGACCGGCGTCCGGCGTACGACCCCTACGGCTCCCGCGATCCCTACGGCTCCCACGACCCGTACGCGGCGTACGCGCCCCACCCCGACGTGCCGCCGCGGCCGACGGCGGCGCAGCGGTTCCGCTCGACGTCCCTGGTCGCCCTCGGTGGCCTGGGGGTCGGCGCCGGAGTCGCGGCGTACCCCTGGCTCGCCCTGATGCTCCTCGTCGTCGGCGTGTGGGTCGCTCGCGCCGCCTCGGCGGCCGGCGGGTCGGTGGCCGCGCGGCGGATGGTCCGCGGTCGACGCTGGTACGACGTCCCGCGCGCCGGCGCGCTCCTGCCGTGGCACCTCGTCGCCACCGTCCCGGTCACGGTGCTGCTGTGGCTGTGGTCGCTCGGGTTCGCCGGGTGTGCCGCCGTCCTGGCCTGGGGTGTCGGGGGAGGAGGCGCCACCGTGCTCGGCCTGTTCGGCGTCGTCCTCGCGCTGTGCCTGTGGACCGGACCGGGCGGCGGTCGCGTGCGCGGCCCGGTGCGGGGACTGCTGAGGCCGGTCGCGGCCGACGCCGCCTCGTGGGGCGTGGCCGTGCTGCTCGTCGGCGGCGCAGGGCTCGCACTCGCCCTCCTGGTCGCCTCCCAGGGCACGTCCTGGCTGCCCGCCGACGCGGCGCCGTGGGACGGCTGGCGCCTCCCGCGGCTGCGCGACCTGCTCGGGGCCTGACGACCACCTGACGGTCCCACCCTGGGCCGTGGACCCGATCCGTGCCAGACTGCCGGACGTGCGTCACCTCATCGCCATTCCCTAGCGCGTCCGCGAACCTCCGCCGACGCGCCCACCTCCTGTTCCCGCAGGGGGTTTTTTGTTGCCCGAGACCACCCGCTGCACCCGAGACGAGAAGGCCGAACCGATGAACCTGCAGGGCGAGTTCCACGTCTACGACACGACGCTGCGCGACGGCGCGCAGCAGGAGGGCCTCAACCTCTCCGTCGCCGACAAGCTGACCATCGCCCGGCGCATCGACGAGCTCGGCGTCGGCTACATCGAGGGCGGCTGGCCGGGCGCGAACCCGAAGGACACCGAGTTCTTCCGCCGCGCGCAGACCGAGCTCGACCTGCGGCACGCCCGTCTCGCCGCGTTCGGCGCCACCCGCCGCGCCGGGGCGAAGGCCGCCGACGACCCGCTGGTGGCCGCGCTGCGCGAGTCCGGCGCGCAGACCATCACCCTCGTCGCGAAGTCCCACGACCGCCACGTCGAGCTGGCGCTGCGGACCACGCTGGAGGAGAACCTCGCGATGGTCCGCGACACCGTCACCCACCTCCGCGCCGAGGGCCGCCAGGTCTTCGTCGACGCCGAGCACTTCTTCGACGGCTACCGCGACAACCGCGACTACGCCCTCGAGGTCCTGCGGACCGCCTGGGAGTCCGGCGCCGAGGTCGTCGCGCTGTGCGACACCAACGGCGGGATGCTGCCGCCGTGGGTGACCGAGGTCGTCCAGGACGTCATGACCGTCGCGAACGAGTCCGGCGGCCGCGTCGGCATGCACGCCCACAACGACACCGGCTGCGCCGTCGCCAACAGCCTCGCGGCCGTCGCCGCGGGCGCCACGCACGTCCAGGGCTGCCTCAACGGGTACGGCGAGCGCACCGGCAACGCCGACCTCGTCACCGTGGTGGCCAACCTCGAGCTGAAGACCGGCCGGCAGGCGCTCCCGGAGGGCCGGCTCGCCGAGGCCACCCGCATCGCCCACGCGGTCGCCGAGAACACCAACATCCCGCCCGCCTCGCGCCAGCCCTACGTCGGCTCCTCGGCGTTCGCCCACAAGGCCGGGCTGCACGCCAGCGCCATCAAGGTCGACCCGAACCTCTACCAGCACATGGACCCCGCCGGCGTCGGCAACGACATGCGCCTGCTCGTCTCCGACATGGCCGGCCGCGCGTCGATCGAGCTGAAGGGGCGCGAGCTCGGCTTCGACCTGTCCGCCGACAAGGAGCTGCTGACCACCATCACCGACCGGGTGAAGGAGCTCGAGGCGGCCGGGATGAGCTTCGAGGCGGCCGACGCCTCGTTCGAGCTGCTGCTGACCGACCTCGCCGGCGGTGGGCGGCCGACGTACTTCGAGATCGAGTCGTGGCGCGTCATCACCGAGAGCGGCGGGACCACCTCGGGCAGCGAGGCCACCTCCGAGGCCACCGTGAAGCTCCGCGCGGGCGGCGAGCGCCACGTGGTCACCGGCGAGGGCAACGGTCCGGTCAACGCCCTCGACCAGGCGCTGCGCGGCGCCATCGGCCGCGCCTACCCGGAGGTCGCGAAGTTCGACCTCGTCGACTACAAGGTCCGCATCCTCGACCAGGGCCACGGCACCGACGCCGTCACCCGCGTCCTCATCGAGACCGCCGACGGAGAGACCACCTGGGTCACCGTCGGCGTCGGCCACAACGTCGTCGAGGCGTCCTGGGCGGCGCTCCTCGACGGCCTCACCTACGGCCTGCGCCGGCACCACGTGGGCTGAGTCGAGTCGGCACGTCTGCGCAGCCTGGAGGGCTCGAGTCGGCACGTCTGCGCAGCCTGGAGGGCTCGAGTCGGCACGTCTGCGCAGGCTGGGGCCGTCAGTCGGCGACGATCCTGCGGGCGAGGTCGGTCCACGAGGCGACGACCCGCTCGACCGGGAAGTCCGCGCGGTGCAGGTCGGGGTCCAGCAGCGGCACCTCGAGCGGCGCGAGCAGCGCGGTGGCCAGCATCGGCAGGTCGCCGGTGACGCCGAGCTCGCGCAGCAGGTGCCGGACGTGGAGCACCGTGAACGCGTGCGCGGGCTGCGAGCGGACGCCGAAGCCGCCGGCGGCGCGGATCAGGTCGGCGTGCACGAGCGTGGTCTCCAGGCGAGACCGACCGAGGGCCACGAGGCGCTCCCACGGGGGTGCGCCCGGACCCAGCGGGGGCTCCCCGGAGATGACGGCGGCCTGCCAGGCCCGCTCGGAGTCGTCGAGGACGGCGGTCATCAGGCCCTCACGGGAGGCGAAGCGGCGGAACACCGTCCCCTTGCCGACCCCGGCCTCGGCGGCGACCGCGTCCATCGTGATGCCGTCGACCCCGCAGCGGGACACCAGCGCCCGGGCCGCGCCGAGCAGCAGCGCGCGGTTGCGGGCGGCGTCGCTCCGCTCGGGCTGCGGGTCCCCGAGCAGGGGGAGCAGGTCGGCCATGGTGCGCCCACGGTAGTGGCTGACCGGAGCGGGGAATAGAAACGGACTCTGGTCCGGTTAGGGTCGTCGTACTCGCACCCCACCCCCTCCGAGGAGATCCCATGACCACCACCGTCGCCGTCCTCGTCGGCAGCCTCCGCGCCGACTCCGTCAACCGCCGCGTGGCCGAGCGCCTCCGCGACGACGCCCCCGAGGGCGTCCGCCTCGAGATCGTCGAGGGCCTCGACCTCCTGCCCTTCTACAACGAGGACGTCGACGTCCCCGGCCGCACCCCCGAGGCCGCCGTCCGACTGCGCGACCAGGTCGGCGCCGCCGACCGCGTGCTCGCTGTGACCCCCGAGTACAACGGCACGATGCCCGCCGTCCTCAACAACGCCCTCGACTGGCTGTCCCGCCCGTACGGCGCCGGTGCCGTCGTCGGCAAGCCCTTCGGCGTCGTCGGGGTCACCCCCACGCCGTACGGCGGCAAGTGGTCCCACGCCGACGCCGCCCGCTCCGCCGGTATCGCGGGCGCCGCGGTCGTGGAGGACGTCACCGTGTCCCAGTCGTCCATCGACGTGGACGTGCTGGGCGACGAGGCCGTGCAGCAGCGCCTCAGCGACGCGCTCGCGACCCTCGTCGCGGCCGAGGCGCAGCCCGCCGCTGCCTGACGGTCCAGGAGGACCGGGGCTGCTCCGAGCCAGCCGCGGGTGGGGGAGGATAGGCGCATGTCGTCCGTGCGCACCCCCGACCCCAACCCCGGCTGGCTCTCGGAGATCGCCCTGGAGGAGACCCGCTCCCGCGTCCCGATCCTGTACGTCGAGGCAGTCCCGGTCCGGCTCTCGCCCGACGGCGTCGTCGAGCAGGTCGGCGTGCTGCTCCGCGGCTCGCCGACCACCGGCGTGATCACCCGGACGCTGGTCTCGGGCCGCGTCTACCACGGCGAGTCGATCCGCAGCGCCCTCATGCGGAACCTCGAGAAGGACCTCGGCCCCATGGCCTTCCCGATGCTGCCGCCGAGCCCGGTGCCGTTCACCGTCGCCGAGTACCTCCCGCTGCCCGGCGTCAGCGCCCTCCACGACCCGCGCCAGCACGCCGTCGCGCTGGTGTACGTCGTCCCGGTCACCGGCGACTGCGACCCGCGGCAGGACGCGCTGGAGCTGACGTGGCTGACGCCCGACGAGGCGATGAGCCAGGAGCTGCGCGGCGAGCTCGAGGGCGGGCGCGGGCTGCTGCTGACCCAGGCGATGGCGCACGTGGGCGCCAACCTCGCCTGAGGCCCGGCGGGCACCACCGGCATGGCCGTGCGCCAGCGGACCTGCGCCACCGCGGACCTCGACGCCCCCGCGCTCGCGGCCGTCCGCAGGCTCCTCGACGACGCGTTCGTCGACGACCCCGACGGCCCGTTCGGTGACGACGACTGGGACCACGCCCTGGGCGGCCACCACGTCCTCGCCTGGGACGGCGGTGAGCTCGTGGGCCACGCCGCCCTCGTGTGCCGCCGCCTGCTGCACGGCGACCGCACCCTGCGGACCGGGTACGTCGAGGGCGTCGTCGTCCGCGCCGACCGGCGCCGGCAGGGCATCGCCGACGCGCTGATGACCGAGGTCGAGCGACTGCTGGCCGGGTACGACCTCGGGGCGCTCGGCGCGACCGACGACGGCCGCCCGCTGTACGAGCGCCACGGGTGGGTCCCGTGGCGGGGGCGGTTGTCCGCGCTCACCCCGTCGGGCGTCGTCCCCACCCCGGACGAGGAGGGGCACGTCCTGGTGCTGCCGCGGGTCGACGTACCGCTCGACCTGGACGTCGGCCTGACCTGCGACTGGCGGCCCGGCGACCTCTGGTGAGGCCTGCGATGGGCCTGGACGTCGCTCGCCGGCGGTGGCAGCGTGGGCGCATGAGCGCGCTGACGCCGTACCTCTGCGTCGCCGACGGCCACGCCGCGATCGAGTGGTACGTCCGGGTGCTCGGCGCGGAGGTGACGTCCGACGTCGTCGCGATGGACGACGGTCGCGTGGGCCACGTGGAGCTCACCGTCGACCTCGGCGCCGGTCCGGCGCGCTGGATGATGTCCGACGAGTTCGAGGCCGCTGGGGTGGCCCGCCCCGCGCCGGGGCGCGGCAGTGACGTCACGCTGCACGTCGAGGTCGGGGACGCCGTCCGCCTCGACGCCCTCGCCGCAGCCATGGCCGACGCCGGCGCCGACCTCCAGCGCGGACCCGACGACAACCCGCACGCCGGCCGCGTCGCCGTCCTCCGCGACCCCTTCGGCCACCGCTGGTTCCTCGCTGCGCCGCTCGGCTGAGCCGCCGTTGGCGCTGTTCCCACGCGTCTCACCTGCCACTGGTTACGCCAGCCGACCCGCGAAACCCCGTCCTGGCTGACGAAACTTCGTCAGCCCAGTCGGGGTTTCGCCAGCCGGCTGGCGAAAGCCGGGACGCCTGGGGCTCCTGTGACTCGCCCCGTACGGCGGACGACCGGACGACCGGGCTCAGTCGTCGCCGATGCCGCGGGCGTGGAGGGCCTGGCCGGTGGCGCGGGCGTGGGCGACGGTGCGGAGGGCGAGCGGGACGAGGAGGGCGCGGGGGTCGCGCTCGAGGCCACGGGCGCGGGCGGCGTCGCGGGTCTCGCGGGCGAGGTCGAGGGTGGCGGGGACGCTGCGCAGCATGAGCGAGAAGGCGAGCGCCACGCCCTCCGGCGACACCCCCACCCGGCGGAGGGGGCGCAGGCCGCGGGTGATCGCGTCGAGCATCGCGTCGATCGGGGTGGTGGTGGTCAGGACGGTCGCGAGCAGCACCAGGGTCGCGACGTCCGCCATCCGCTCGACCGCGCGCTCCCAGCCCTGGGCCCAGGCCAGCCAGGCGCCCAGGAGGACCACGACGAGCAGCACGCCCCGCAGGGCCCGCCACACCGGCCGGACGCCGCCGCTCGCCCACGCCAGGACCCCGGCCGCCCCCGCGACGAGGGGGAGGGCGGTGACCGGGCCGCTGACGAGGACGACGACCACCCCGAGGACGACGAGTCCGAGCAGCTTGGTGCCCGCCCCGAGGCGGTGGAGCAGCGTGGTGCCGGGCCGGTGCAGCCCCAGGAGGTCGCTCACGCGGGCCTCACGCGGTCGCCCGGTAGTGCTCGACGACCTCGGGGGCGGGCCCGTCGCGCACCACGCGCCCGCCGTCCACGAGGAGCGCGCGGTCGCACCGGGCGGCCAGCTCCAGGTCGTGGGTCACGAGCAGCAGCTGCAGGTCGAGCCCGAGCAGCAGGTCGCCGACCCGCCGGGCGTTCGCGAGGTCCAACAGGGTCGTCGGCTCGTCGGCGACCAGCACCGACGGCCCGGTCGCGAGCACGCCGGCCAGCGCGAGCAGCTGGCGCTGCCCGCCCGACAGGGCGTGGACGCTGCGGTCCCCGAGTCCCGCCAGGCCGTAGGCGGCGAGCACGTCCTCGGCGGCGCGGCGCCGTACGGCCGGGTCGCGGTGGGTACGACGCAGCGACAGCGCCACGTCCTCCGCGGCCGTCGGCATCACGAGCTGGGCGGCCGGGTCGGTGAACACGAACCCCACCCGCCGCCGGACCTCGCGGCCGGACTCGACGACGTCCAGACCGTCGACCAGCACGCGCCCGGCGGTGGGCTCGACCAGTCCGTTGACGAGCCGGGCGAGGGTGGACTTGCCCGACCCGTTCGGCCCGATGAGCGCCACGCGTCGCTCGACGAGGTCCAACGAGGTCGCCTGCAGCACCTCGAGCGGCCCGTCGACGGTCTCGACGACCACCCGGACGGACTCGAGGCGGACTCCGGGCGTCGGCGTCACGCGGGGGCGCGGTCCTTCCGGGCCGCGGCCGTACGACGGCGGGGGAGCAGGTCGGCGAAGGCGCGGTGGACCGCCGTCGCCACCACGCCCACGGCGAGGTTCTTCACGACGTCACCGGGCCAGAAGACGAGGTCGACGGCGAACGCCTGGCCCCACGTCAGGTCCGCCAGCAGCACCAGGCCCGTGATGCCGAGGGTGTGGATGAAGGCGAAGCTGCCGGCCAGCCCCGACAGCGTGATGAGCGGGATGCTGGTCGCGGCCCGACGTCGGGGCAGCCGCTCGACGAGGAACCCGGTGAGCGCCGCGGCGAACGGGAAGCCGAGCAGGTAGCCCGCGGTCGGCCCGACGAGGACGGGGAACCCGGAGGCGCCGCCCGAGAAGACGGGCAGCCCGGCGGCGCCGACGACGACGTACAGCAGCACGGCGAGGAACCCGCGGCGCGCCCCGAGGCAGGCGCCCGCCAGCAGGACGGCGAACGTCTGCAGCGTGATCGGCACGGGCGTCCCGGTGGGGATCGCGGGGAGCAGCGCGCACACCGCGATCAGCGCGGCGAACCCGGCGATCAGCGCGACGTCGGCGGGGGCGGAACGACGGGTGGCCATGGTGCTCCTGCGGGAGGGGCGCGGCGGGGGCTCGCGACGGGGACCTGAACGGCGTTCAGGTTAGGGTGGACGTCCCGAGGGGTCAACGGAGGGGGTCCGATGCCGCGTCACCGCCGCACCGACGTGGTCGCCCGCGCCGTCGACGTCCTGGACCGCTACGGCCTCGCCGACCTCACCATGCGCCGCCTCGCCGCGGAGCTCGACGTCCGGCCCAGCGCGCTCTACCACCACTTCCCCGACAAGCAGCACCTGCTCGGCGCCGTCGCCGACGCGCTCCTGGCCCGCGGTGCCGTGGCGCCCACGGACGGCGACGACGTCGAGGCGGCCTGCCGCCGCGTCCGCGACGCGCTGCTGGCCTACCGCGACGGCGCCGAGGTGGTGGCGACGGCCCTCGCGTTCGGGCTCGGCGGCTCCGCGGCGTACGACGCCCTCGCGGCTGCCGTCGCCCGCGAGCAGGTCGACGATCGCCTGGGTCGCACCGCCGCCCGGGCACTGCTGCACCTGGTGCTCGGGCACACCGGTGAGGAGCAGACTCACCTGCAGGCCCACTCCGCCGGCGCGCTCGCGGGCGACCCGCGACGCACCTCGGACTTCGGCGCCGCGGTGGGGCTCGTGGTGGCCGGGCTGCGGGCCTCGGTCAGCGGATAGCCCACCGGGTCTCGTGGCTCACAGGCTCGTTCCTCGCCGTTCGCACCTCGACCTCCGACGACGGGCTTGCCGGCTCGCACGTCGACCTCCGACGACGGGCTCACCGGCTCGCACCTCGACCTCCGACGGCGTCGCGACCGATCGGGCTCTCGATCTCCCCGGCGTACGCCAGCGACCCGGCCTGGTCGGCGAGGTCGACCATCTGCAGCGTGTTCAGCAGCTGCAACCGGTTGAGGCAGGAGTGCCGGAACGTCGGTCGCCGCAGGTCGTAGCGGGCCGCGGCCTCGGCGAGCTCGGGGTGGTCGGCGGCGTGGCGGTCGACGACCTCCCCCACGAGCGCCCAGAAGTCCGCGGCGTCCAGCAGGTCGTCCGCGTGGAGGATGCCGGCGAGGTGGCGCAGGAAGCCGTCCATCACGTCGGTGTGCAGGGCGAGCGAGCGCACGTCCTGCTCGATCGCGTCCGAGACCCGGTCGACCCCGGCGGGGAGGGGCCGGCCGTCCATGACCATGACCTCCTCGCCGATGTCCTTCATGACGACCCGGTCGACCACGCCGTCGCGGAGCACGAGGATCAGGTTCTCCCCGTGCGGCATGAAGGCGAGCTCGTGGGCGAGCAGGCAGTGCACCAGGGGGCGGACGTACGCCTCCAGGTAGCGGCGGACCCAGGCAGCGGCGTCGAGGCCCGAGGCGGCGACGAGCGCCCCGACCAACGACGCGCCGGCCGCGTCGCGGTGCACCAGCGAGGTCATCGACGCCAGCCGCTCGCCCGGCCCGACCAGGCCGTCGGGGGACTCCCGCCACAGCGCGGCGAGCATCTTGCGCTGCGGGGAGCGCTCCTCGACGTGGTGGTAGACGTCGCCGGTCCAGCCGACCGCCGCGACCTCCCGCAGCACCGTGAACCCGCAGGCCTTCAGCTCCGGGTCGCCGGCCACGACGTCCGCGACCCAGTCGTTGATCGCCGGCGTCGCCTCCATGTACGCCGGGGACAGGCCGCGGACGAACCCCATGTTCTGCACCGACAGCGCCGTCTTCACGTAGTGCCGACCCCGGTGGGTCAGGTTGTAGAAGGTGCGGATCGACTGCTGCGGCCGGTAGGCGTCGGGACCCTCGCCGAGCAGCACGAGGTCCTCCCGCGCCAGGTCGGGCGCGAACGTGATCGCGACCTTCCGCCACTGCCACGGGTGCAGCGGAAGCCAGAGGTAGTCGGAGGCGTCGAGCCCCCGGTCGGCCAGCACCCGGGTGAAGCGTGCGCGGGTCGCCTGGTCGAGCTCGGCGTCGTACAGGCCGGTCTCGGTGAGGCCCCGGCCGAGCGACAGCCGGGCGCCGGTGCGGCGGGCCGCGAGCCACAGCAGGTGGACGTCGGGCCCGGCCTCGGGCGCGTACGCCGCGTGGTCGTCCGGCGAGAACCCGATGCGGCCGTTGTTCGCGACGAACCCGGGGTGGCCCTCGGTCATCGCCGCCTCGACCGTCTGCAGGTCCGCGTGGGCGAGGTCCGCGGCGGACTCGGTGCGGTGGGCCAGCTTCCAGCACGCCGCGGCGAGGGTGGCGGCGAGCTCCTCGAGGTAGAGCGGCTGCATCCGCGGCGGGATCCCGAGCGCCTCGGCGTGCTCGACGACGAACGCCTGGGCGTCGAGGTCGGCCGGTGCGCCGTCGACGGTCCGGACCAGCGAGGACTCGTCGACCAGCCAGTGCTCCAGCGGCAGCACCTCGGCGCGGAAGGTGAGCACCGACCGGCCGTCGGGGGAGGCCAGGCGCCACCCGTCGGTCCCGCCCGCGGGATCGTGCTCGGGGGCGAGGAGGCGCTCGTGGGTGTACTCGGCGACGGCCTTGGCCACGAGGTGGCGCTGGGCGGCGGCGAGCAGGTCGGGCGCGTAGTGCGCGGGGTGCGCGGGGTGCGTCACGGGCGCACCCCCGCCAGGGCCGAGTCGAGCCACGCCTCGCGCGTGCAGGCCGAGAGGGCCGCCGTCTTCGTGCCCAGCGGCACCTCCGCGAGGACGACGAACCCGGCCTCGGCGTTGAGGCGCCGGATGCCGGCGTTGCGGGCGTCGGGCTCCACGACCACCCGCGTGACCGCCGGGTCGTCGAAGCAGTGGGTCATCGTCGCGGCGAAGCAGCGGCGGGTGAAGCCGGGCACCGGGTCCGCGCCGTCGGCCGGGGGTGCGACGAGCACGTGCATGCCGAGGTCCCCGGGCGTCAGCTCGGGCCGGTCGCGGACCTCGGAGGCGCCCGAGCGGGCCGGGTCGTAGGTCTCGACCAGGAACGCCGGCACGCCGTCGACCCGCCCGAGCCAGCAGTCGTGGTGCGGGTCGGCCGCGAGGTCGTCGTACGCCGCGACGACCTCGTCGGAGTCCAGGCCCTGCATCTGCCAGTACACGGAGCGCGGGTGCGTCACCCAGGCGTGCAGCAGCGCCAGGTGGGCGCGGTGGTCGAGGGGCTCGATCGAGGTCATCACCGGGTCCTCTCGCCGGCGGGGGTGCGCAGGTGGTCGGGCACGCCGAAGCTCTGGACGGCGACCCGCTTCTCGACGGCGTACACCTCGCGGCCGGTCATCGTGTTGACCAGCACCGAGCTGCGGTGGGCGCCCATGCCGAGGTCGGGGGCGACGAACCCGTGGGTGTGCTCCTCGGCGTTCTGCACGAACACCTCCCGCTGCTCGTGGTCGACGGCGTACGTCGGCCCGGCGAGGAACCGTCCGTCCTCGTCGAGGCGCAGCCGGTCGCGGACCCCGTCGAGGAACGACGGCGCCGCCCCGGCGGCGTACCCGGTCGCGAGGACGAGGCCCTCGGTCCGCAGCCCGAACGACTCGCCGGTCTCGGTGTGCCGCAGCCCGAGGTCGTACGCCCTCCCGTCCCACGTGGCGGCCTCCAGCGAGGTCGCGGCGACGAGCGTCGAGTGCGGGCCCTGCCCGGTGGCGCGCAGACGGTAGTGCAGGGCGGCGATGGCGTCGATCGTGTGGGTGCTGATGCCCTTGTAGAGCACCGGCTGCTCGGCGAGCAGCCGCTCACGGGTGCCGGCGTCGAGGCCCTGGAAGTACGCCGTGTACTCCGGCGAGGTCATCTCGAGCGTCAGCCGGGAGTCGTCCATCGCCCAGAAGCGGGGGCTGCGGGTCAACCAGGTCAGCACCGGTCCGCCGGCGCCTGGCTCGGACGCCGCCGTCAGCAGGTCGAGGTAGACCTCGGCCGCCGACTGCCCGCTGCCGACCACGGTCACCGAGTCGAGCGCGAGCAGCTCCTCGCGCCGGGCGAGGTACTCCGCGGTGTGCAGCGCCGGACCGCCGGCGTCGGTGACGCACGCGGGGACGCGCGGGGTGGTGCCGACGCCGAGCACGAGCCGTCGGCCCCGGAACACGTCACCGACCTCCGTCGTCACGACGTACGCGTCGCCGTCGTGGTCCACCGACACCACCCGCTGGCCCAGCCGCACGGATCCGAGACCGTCGGCGGCCCAGCGCAGGTAGTCGCTGTACTCGCTGCGCAGCGGGTGGAAGTCCTCGCGGATGTAGAACGGGTAGAGCCCGCCGGTCTGCTTGAGCCAGTTCAGGTACGACCACCGGTTGGTCGGGTCGGCCATCGAGACGAGGTCGCCGAGGAAGGGCACCTGGAGCGTCGAGTCGGGCAGCAGCATCCCGGGGTGCCAGGTGACCTCCTCGCGGGCCTCGAGGACGACGCCGTCGAGGTCGTCGACGGGGTCGGCGAGCGCGGCGAGCCCGAGGTTGAAGGGCCCGGCGCCGACGGCGACGAAGTCGTGGACGGTGTCGATCATGCGGACCACCGGCTCTCGGCGACGAGCAGCTCGCGGCCGACGGCGCCGACCAGGTCGAGGACGCCGGTGACGTCGGCGTCGGTGGCCGCGGGGTTGAGCAGGGTCAGCTTGAGCCAGTCGCGGCCGTCCGCCCTGGTGGCGGCCACCAGCGCCTGGCCACGGTCGTAGAGGGTCTGCCGGATCTGCGGCACCAGGGCGTCGGCGTCGTCCTCGGTCATCGACGGGGGGCGGAAGCGGAAGACCAGGGTCGACAGGTGCGGCGCGAGCGCCGGCTCCAGGTCGGGGTGGGCCACGAGGTGGCGGTGGCTGCGGGTGGCGAGGTCGACGACGGTCTCGACGTGGGTGCCGATCAGGTCCGGGCCGAGCGTCCGCAGGGTCAGCCACAGCTTGAGGGCGTCGAAGCGCCGGGTGGTCTGGAGGCTCTTGTCGACCTGGTGGGGCCGCTCGTCGCCGGCGGGGTTGAGGTAGTCGGCGTGCCAGGCGGTGTGGACCAGCAGGCTCCGGTCGCGCACCAGCAGCGCGCTCGAGGAGACCGGTTGGAACCACGTCTTGTGGTGGTCGACGGTCACCGAGTCGGCCCGCTCGATGCCGTCGAGACGGTGCCGCAGGCGGGGCGAGACGAGCAGGCCCCCGCCGTACGCCGCGTCGACGTGCATCCAGGTGCCGTACGCCGCGCAGAGCCCGGCGATCGCGGGCAGCGGGTCGATGGCGCCGAAGTCGGTGGTGCCGGCGGTGGCCACGACCGCCATGGGGACGAGCCCGACCTCGCCGAGGCCGGCCAGCATCCGCTCCAGGGCGGTGGGGTCGAGGCGACGGTCGTCGTCGATCGGGACCGGCAGGACGGCCTCGGCCCCGAGGCCGAGCAGGCGCGCGGACTTCTGCACGCTGAAGTGCGCGTCGGCGCTGGCGAGCACCCGCAGCCGGTGGAGCTGGCCGCGGGCGGGCCCGGCCAGCGCGGCGTCGCGCGCCAGGTGCAGGGCCTGCAGGTTGGACGCCGAGCCGCCCGAGGTGAACACGCCGTCCGCCTCGGGCCCGAACCCGATCCGGGCGCAGGTCCAGTCGACGAGGTGGCGCTCGACGAAGGTGCCGCCGACGGACTGGTCGAAGGTGTCCATCGAGGAGTTCACCGCCGAGACGAACACCTCGGCCGCGAGCGCCGGGAGGACGACGGGCGGGTTCAGGTGGGCGGCGTACGCCGGCTCGTGGAACCACACGGCGTCGTCCAGGTAGACCCGGCTCATCTCGGCGAGGGCCTCGCCGAGGTCGCCAACGGGGCGGTCGAGGTCGACGTCGGCCACGAGCTTCGAGGCCTGCTCCGGCGACGTGCCGGTCGCGGGCCCGTCGACGTGGCGGACGGTCGCCGCGAGGTGGTCGACGCTGACCCGCATCGCGGAGACGTAGTCGTCGACGCCGTCGGGGCCGAACAGGTGGTGGGGGCGGGGGGAGAGCGGCACCGAGCGCTCCTCGGGTGGGGGATTAGGTGAGGCTTACCTTAGTGACAGGTGTCCACCGAGCGCCACGTGACCCCTCACACCCCCCGCGAGCCCCCCGCCCGCCCCTCAGCGCAGGACCGAGTTCTTGGTCTCCGGCAGCGTCAGCACCACGAGGAACGTGATCGCGGCGCCCCCGGCGACGTAGATGAAGAACCAGTCGCTGCGGCCGGCGTCCCCGAGGTACTGGATGACCAGCGGGGCGGTGCCGCCGAAGATCGCGACGGTGAGGTTGTACCAGGCGCCGATGCCGAGACCGCGCAGCTCGGTCGGGAAGAGCTCGCTCATGATGGCCGGCGCGATCGAGGCCATCATCGCGTAGAGCCCGAGGCCGAAGCAGAAGACGACGAGCATGCTGCCGAAGCCGGCGCCGGGGCTGACCAGGGTCGAGACGGGCACGATCAGCAGGGCCATCGCGCCCGACCAGACCAGCATCTGCGGCTTGCGGCCGAAGCGGTCGGCGGCCCAGCCGAAGGGGTACTGCAGCACCACGAACAGCGCCGTCCCGACCGACAGCGCCCAGAACACGACGCTGGCGTCGATGCCGTTCGCGGTGACGGCGTAGGGCGTCATCGCGGAGAAGAACACGTAGTACGACAACGTGTTGAGCAGGGTGAACCCGACCAGCTGGCCGACCGCCTTGGGGTGCTCGCGCACGGTCGTCATGAGGGGGTTCTTCAGCGCGCGGGCCTTCTCGGCGTTCTCCTCGTACTGCTCGGTCTCCGCCATGTCGCGACGCAGCCACATCCCGACCACCCCGAGCAGCGCGCCGATGAGGAACGGGATCCGCCAGCCCCAGCTCGAGAGCTGGTCGTCGGTCAGGGTCACCGCCAGCAGGGCGCCCAGCAGGGACGCGATGAGCACCGCGGTCCCGGTGGAGATGTAGAAGAACGAGGAGTAGCGCCCGCGGCGCGCCGGCGGGGCGATCTCGGCGAGGTACGCCGAGGCGTTGGAGACCTCGCCACCCAGCGACATGCCCTGGGCGATGCGGGCGAGCAGCAGCAGGATCGGGGCGAGCCAGCCGACCATCGCGTACGTCGGCAGCAGCGCGATGACCAGCGAGCCGCCGGCCATGAGGGTGATCGTCAGCAGCATCGCCTGCTTGCGGCCCTTCAGGTCGGCGTACCGACCGAGCAGCACGCCGCCCAGCGGGCGGAAGAAGAACGCGAGGGCGTAGGTCGCGAAGGTCCCGATGAAGGCCAGCGACTCGTTCTCCGCCGAGAAGATCTGGGTCGCGAAGTAGATCGAGAACGTCGCGTAGACGGTCCAGTCGAACCACTCGACGGCGTTGCCCACGCTGGCGGCGATGAGGGTGCGGACGGGGAGCTTGTGCGGCTCCTCCTCCGCTGTCGCCTGGGTCGCTCTCGTGCTGGACGGGTCGTGCTCGCTCATGCGTGCTCCTCCGAGAGGGGTCCGGGCCCCCGATGGTCTACCGGTCGCCAGGTGCTCCTGTCGAGGACCCGCGCGGGGCGAGGTCCAGCAGTTGCTCGCACTCCGCGGCCAGCCGCGCCCGCAGCGGGGCGGCCCGCTCCGCGAAGCCGGCCTGCGCGGCGGCGTACGCACGCTTGCCGTCGGCGGTCTCGATCGGGACCGGCGTCGCGTCCACGTCGGCGACGCCGGTGAGGTCGTACGGCGAGGCGCGCATGTCGAGGACGCGGATGTCGGCGGCGAGCGCGAAGCAGTCCAGCACGAGGCCGGACTCGACGAGGGGGCTGAGCCGGTAGGCGTGCTTGTAGAGGTCCATCCCGGCGTGCAGGCAGCCGGGCTGCTCGAAGTCCGGGCGGTCGCCGGAGGCGGGCCGCAGGGTGTTGAGCGGACGGGCGGTGTCGGTGAAGAAGCGGAACGCGTCGAAGTGCGAGCAGGCGATCCGGTGGCCCTCGACGACGCGGTCGGTCCCGGCGGCGCCCAGCCGGAGCGGCAGCGCGTGGCGGACGTCGCCGTCCGCCTGCCCGTGCACCATCGCCCACTCGTGCAGCCCGAAGCAGCCCGTGTGGGCCGGACGCCGCTCGGTGGCACGCAGCAGCCGCCGCAGCGTCCCGACGAGGACCCGGCGATCGGCCAGGAAGTCCTCGCCGACGCTCACCCGCCCGGTGGCGGGCTCGGCGCCGTAGCCCCGCCACCCGGCGTGGGGCACCCCCGCCGGCAGCGCGACGCCGTACCCGGGGTGCCAGCGGCGCAACCGCCCCGGCCGCTCGGCGTAGTAGGTGAACAGGAAGTCGTGGACCGGGTGCCTCTCACCGCGCGCCCGACGTGCGGCGTACGGCCCCACGAGCCGCTCCCACCGCTCCTCGTGCGCCGCCGTCCGCTCCGCGACCTCGGCGTCGTCGAGGGCGACGAGCGGGGGAGCGGTGAGCACCCGAGGAGCCTACGAGCCCCGGTGGTCGAGCAGCACGCGAGCGCAGCGAGCGCGCGTCGTCGAGACCTCGGTGAGGGTCTTTCGGTCGGGTGCGGGGTGGTCTCGACGACGCGGAGCCGCTGGCGCGGCTCTGCTGCTCGACCAGCTGATCGCTGCGCCGGTCGCCGCCGTGAGCGGTCGCGCGGGGACCCCAGGTGGTCGAGCAGCACGCGAGCGCAGCGAGCGCGCGTCGTCGAGACCTCGGTGAGGGGCCGGGTCGGGTGCGGGGTGGTCTCGACGATGCGGAGCCGCTGGCGCGGCTCTGCTGCTCGACCAGCTGATCGCTGCGCTGATCGCCGCCCTGAGCGGTCGCTCGACCACCGGTCACGCGCGGGTTATCGTGCGCGCGTGCGACCGACGGCGCCCCTCGCCTCCGCCCTCTTCCTGCGCGCGGTCGCCACGGGGTGCTCGTGGGGTGGGGAGGTGCAGGAGCTGCCCGACGGGACGCAGGTCCTGGTCAGCGGACCGGGCGGCGGCGGCGAGGACGCCCTCACCGCAGGACCGCTCGAGGTCGTCGACGGGTGCCTGGGCGTCGGCGGCCTCGTCGTGGTCTGGGCGCACGGCACCGAGGTCGTGGACGGCGAGCCCGCCATCACGCTCCCGGACGGCGAGCGGGTCGCGCTGGGCGACGTCGTCGAGCTCGGCGGGGGCGCGCACGCGTACGACGAGCTCGGCGGGCCGGCGCCGCGCGTGCCGGAGGAGTGCCGGGGCGGCGGCGACATCTGGGTGGCGGCCGGCTGACCCGCCGCCGCGACGCGGCGACCGTGAGCCTCGGTAGGGTCGCCTGCGTGCGTATAGCGAGGTTCACGACGGGCGAGGAGCCGGCGTACGGCGTCGTCACCGGTGAGGTCGACGCCTACGGGCAGCCGGCCGAGGACACGGTGGTGGTGCCCTTGTCGGGCGACCCCTTCTACGTCGGCATCAAGCCGACGGGGGAGGAGGTCCCGTTCAGCCAGGTGCGGCTGCTGGCGCCGGTGATCCCGCGCAGCAAGGTCGTGGGCATCGGGCGCAACTACGCCGCCCACGCGGCCGAGATGGGCAACGACCTGCCCACCGAGCCCCTGATGTTCATCAAGCCGAACACCAGCGTCATCGGGCCGGGCGACCCCATCTACTACCCCCGCCAGACCGGCAACCTGCACTTCGAGGGCGAGCTGGCCGTCGTTATCGGCCGCATCTGCCGCGACGTGCCGGCGGAGTCGGCGACCGACGTGATCTTCGGTTACACCCTCGGCAACGACGTGACGGCGCGCGACCTGCAGCGCAGCGACGTGCAGTTCACCCGCGGCAAGGGGTTCGACTCCTTCTGCCCGCTCGGGCCGTGGATCGAGACCGACCTCGACCCCCACGACTTCGCCGAGGGTCGCGCGATCCAGACGCACCTCAACGGCGACCTCAAGCAGGACGGCAACACGAAGGACCTGATCTTCGACATCCCGACGCTGGTCGAGTACGTCAGCTCCGTGATGACCCTGCTGCCCGGCGACGTGATCCTCACCGGCACCCCCGACGGCGTCGGCCCCATGGAGATCGGCGACGAGGTCGAGGTCTCCGTCGCCGGCCTCGGCGCGCTGGCCAACCCCGTCGCCGTCCGCAGCTGACACCCCCGACCCAGGAGCCCCGTCCGCATGACTGACGTCCGCGTCCGCTTCCCCCCGAGCCCCACCGGGTTCATCCACGTCGGCAACATCCGCAGCGCGCTGTTCAACTACGCGTTCGCGCGCCACCACGGCGGCACGTTCGTGCTCCGCGTCGAGGACACCGACCTCGCCCGCAACACCGACGAGGGCTACGACTCGATCCTCGACTCGCTGCGCTGGATGGGCCTGGACTGGGACGAGGGGCCCGAGGTCGGCGGCCCGTACGGCCCGTACCGCCAGTCCGAGCGCTTCGACGTCTACGCCGACGTCGCCGCCCGCCTCCGCGAGGCCGGGGAGGCCTACGACTGCTTCTGCACCACCGAGGAGGTCGACGCCCGCCGCAAGGCGGCCGGCTCCAAGGTCCAGGGGTACGACGGCCACTGTCGCGACCTGTCCGACGTCCAGCGGGCCGCTTTCGAGGCCGAGGACCGCAAGCCCGTCCTGCGCCTGCGGATGCCCGACGAGCCCCTGGTCTTCGACGACCTGGTGCGCGGCACCGTCACGTTCCAGGCCAAGGACGTGCCCGACTTCGCGCTGCTGCGCGCCAACGGCGCCCCGCTCTACACGCTGGTCAACCCCGTGGACGACGCCCTGATGCGCATCACCCACGTCCTGCGCGGTGAGGACCTGCTGTCCTCCACGCCCCGCCAGATCGCGCTGTACCAGGCGCTCGAGCGCATCGGCGTCGGCCAGGGCGTGCCGGAGTTCGGCCACCTGCCGATCGTCATGGGCGAGGGCAACAAGCGGCTCTCGAAGCGCGACGCCGGCTCCGGGCTCGCGGAGTGGGTCGACGCGGGCTTCCTGCCCGAGGGCCTCATCAACTACCTCGCGCTCCTCGGCTGGGGCATCGCGGAGGACCGCGACGTCTTCACCCTCGAGGAGATGGTCGAGGCGTTCGACATCCGCCGGGTCAACCCCAACCCCGCGCGGTTCGACCGCAAGAAGCTCGCCGCCATCAACGCCGCCCACATGCGGCGCCTCTCGGTCGAGGAGGTCACGCACCGGGCACTGCCGTTCCTGCAGCGCGCCGGTGTGGTCGGCGACCCGATGACGCCGGGCGACGCCCAGCTGCTCGAGCAGGCCATGCCCCTCGTGGCCGAGCGGATCAACACCCTCGGCGAGGCGCCGGAGATGCTCGGCTTCCTCTTCGTCGACGAGGCCGACTTCGCCCTCGACCCCACGGACGCCGAGAAGCTCCTCGACGACGACGGACGACGGGTCGTCGACGCGGCGTACACCGCGCTGGAGCCGCTGGGCGAATGGTCCACGTCGGCGATCCAGGACGCCCTCCAGGCCAGCCTGGTCGACGGTCTGGGACTCAAGCCGCGCCTGGCCTTCGGCCCGGTCCGGGTGGCGGTGACGGGCAAGCGGGTCAGCCCGCCGCTGTTCGAGTCCCTCGAGCTGCTGGGCCGCGAGCGCGGGCTCGCACGACTGGCCGCGGCGCGCACACCCGCCTGACAGACTCGTCCCCACCGAACGAGGGGACGTGATGAGCGAGCAGGTGCAGCCCGCCCGGCCGATGTCGTACGACGAGTCGTACCGCCAGCAGCCCGGGCCGTCGTACGAGAAGCCCGTCGACCCGCTGAGCCTCGGCGACGAGGAGTTCGACGCGCGGTACGGCGACGCCTACCCGTCGCTGCGCTTCCACCAGCTGCTGCGCAGCGGCCCCCGCTTCGGGTTCTGGTGGAGCGTCCTGGGCGTGCTCACGATGGGCGTCACGATGCTGGTGCTCGCGCCGATCGTGTGGCTGGTCCCCTTCGTGGTGTGGCTCGTCGCGACCGGCCAGGACTGGGCCGCGTGGCTGACCGCGCTCGGCACGCTCAGCGACCCCACGCCGTCGATGCTGGCCTACCTGATGCTCACGCTGGCGTCGCTGATCCCGGCGGCGTGGTTCGTCGCCCGGGTCATCCACGGGGTGAGGCCGCGCTGGCTGACGTCGGTGGGTCCGCGGATGCGGTGGGGCTTCTTCGCGGTCTGCCTGGGGCTGTCGGTGGTGGCGCTGGTCGCCACCCTCGTCGTGGGTGCGGTGCTGCCCTCGGGCGACACCGCCGGCACGGACACCTCCGGCGGGGTCAACCCGTTCACGACGACGACCCTGTGGTTCGTGCTGATCGTGGTGCTCCTCGTGCCGTTCCAGGCGGCGGGGGAGGAGTACCTGTTCCGGGGCTACCTCACCCAGGCCCTGGGAGGGGTCTTCGGCCGCGTGTGGGTCGCCGTCCTCGTGCCGGCGCTGCTGTTCGCGCTGGCGCACGGCAGCCAGAGCGTCCCGGTCTTCTTCGACCGCTTCGCCTTCGGGGTGGTCGCGGGCCTGCTCGTGGTCTGGACCGGTGGGCTCGAGGCGGCCATCGCGATGCACGTCCTGAACAACGTCCTGGCCTTCGGCCTGGCGCTCGCCTTCGGTGACATCGGCAGCTCGCTGACCCCCACCGGCGGCAGCTGGTGGATGATCCCGAGCACGCTGACGCAGTCGCTGGTCTACCTCGGTCTGGCGGTGTTCGTGGCCCGCCGGATGGGCCTCGCGACGCGTGCGTCGGGACGCGCTTTGGTGGCCTCGCAGCGTCGCGTGTAAGGTCATCTCTCGGTTCCAGACGGAGGCCTCACGGCCGCCCGACGGGGCTGCAGCAGTGGGATATGGTGTAATTGGCAGCACGACTGATTCTGGTTCAGTTAGTCTTGGTTCGAGTCCAGGTATCCCAGCGAGATCGCCCTCCGAGGCAGCAATTCGGGGGCGATTTGGTGCGTCAGGGGCTGGTTGACTAGGGTTCCTGATCGTCACGCCCCCGTTGTGTAGCGGCCTAGCACGCCGCCCTCTCAAGGCGGTAGCGCCGGTTCGAATCCGGTCGGGGGTACAGCACAGAAACGGCCCCTGACCTGCGGAGACGCGGGTCAGGGGCCGTACTGCCTTCCGGCGTGACATGCCGCCAGGCCGCACACAGGCCGCAGCAGGTCGAGATCTACCCCAGCGAGCGCACCTCGGCGGGTGCTCCGCGGCGGGCGGAGAGCAGCAGGTCGAGCCGGTCGGCGACGTCATCGCTGTGGTCGTCGTACAGGTGGCCGTATCGGTCGAGCGTGAAGGCGACCGAGGAGTGCCCGGCCCAGGTGCTGACCTCCTTCGGGTTCGCTCCGGCCGCGACCATGATCGAGACGAACGAGTGCCGCAGGTCGTGGACTCGGAGGCCCTCCAGCCCGGCGCGGCGTAGTGCGGGCTCCCACACCTGCCGCCAGAACGTCATCCGCCATAGCGGCCCACCCTGAGCCGCCGTGAAGAGCAGCGCGTCGGGGCCGGGGTCGACGTGCTCGGCGAGGTGGGCCTCCACCTCGCGCATGACGGACCGGGCGACCGGGACCACCCGGCGGGACCGTGCCGTCTTCGGCTCACCGAACGCGACCTTGCCGCTGACCTGAGTCGCTGTCTCGGCCACGGTGACCCGCGAGCGGAGGACGTCGACCCGGGAGCGTCGGAGCCCGGCTAACTCGCCCCAGCGGAGCCCCGCGAACGCGCCGAGCAGCACGAGGGCCCGGTACTCCGTGGGCACAGCCTCGGCGAGCGTGAACGCCTCCTCGGACGACAGGAACCGCTGCTCGGTCGCCTTCTCGGTCGGCAGCGGGACCGACGTCGCCGGGTTCACCGACAGACGTCGGTCAGCGACCGCGGCGTCGAGCATCCCGCGGAGCGCGAACACGGCCTTGCGGACCGACGCGGCTGACATGCCGCTGTCGACCATGCGACCCACCCAGGCCCGCACTTCGGCGTTGCCGATGCTGGCGAGCCGCCGGTCACCGAACGCCGGGACGACGTGCAGCCGTACGACGGACTCAAGCCGCGCCCGGGAGGTGGGCCGGAGGTCGGAGCGGGTCGGGAGCCACGTCTCGGCCCAGTCGGCGAGCAGGATCGCCGAGCGCGACGGGTCCAGCCACGTCCCCTCGGCGAGGGCCCTCTCCTGGCCGTTGAGCCACCGATCGGCGTCCACCTTCCGCGGGAACGTCCGCGACCGCTCACGACCGTCGGGCCCCCCGGTACCGAGCCCGCCACCTGCCCGGGCCCCGCTTCTCCACGTGTGCCACGTCTACCCCTTCTGCCGTTGTTGTGCCACGCGAACGGCCCTGGCCGCTCCGCGCAAGTAGTCCTGTGCTGCGCGGATGATCTCCGCCTGGCCGTCGAGGTCGTCGGCGTCCAACTGCCCCGCGACCTCCCGCAGGAACGGGCCGAGGGTCATCCCGGCGGGCTCCCGGAGCCGCCCCACGTGCTCGCGGTAGACGCCGTGGTCACGGACCGTGTCGAGCGGCTGCCTACCCACGAACCACGCGCGGAGCCGGGCCGGGCTCTCACCACGGGTCCCGACCTTCACCGGGGTGCCGTCACCGGGCGCGAGGAGAGCGAGCGGCGGGCAGTCCAGCGCCAGAGCGACCCCGTACAGGTCATCGAGGGTCACGTTCCGCTCGCCGCTCTCTAGCCGCGCCAGATTGCTCTGACTCAGGGTCATGCCGACCTGACCGAGTCGGGCCGCGAGCGCCGCCTGAGTCCAGCCGCGGGCAGTGCGAAGGGTGCGGATCCGCTCGCCGACGGCACTCCGCGCGCTCATGTGTTCTCCCGGAGATCGCATAGCAGGATCCTAACACCGGGTGAGGCGTGCACACTCGTTCTGACACTGACGAAGGAAAGGGCAGAGGGCGATGAGTGATGACCGGCTGATGAGCCTGCGGCAAACCGCCGACTACCTCGGCGTAAGCCCGGGGGCGCTCTACCAGATGCGCCACACCGGCGACGGACCTCCGGGCTTCAAGGTCGGGGCTCGCGTCCGGTACCGCCGGGCCGAGGTGGACGCCTGGCTTGACGCCCGCCGCGACGCCCCCCGTCCGGTGGCCTGACCTCACTCCATGAAGCCCCTGACGTGGCTTCGCGCCGTCCGCGACGACCCCGAGGCGACTCAGGGTGTCCTCGCGGTCGCGCTCGCGCTCGCAGCCACGGCGAAGGGCACAGGACCTGAGGCCGGGACCCTGTACGCCTCGACGGCATCGCTCGCGCGCTGGACAGGGTTCTCGACGGCACAGGTCAGGCGGCACATGGCGACCCTGACCGGGCTCGGCCTCATCCGGCAGGAACGCCGCGGCGGGCGACGGGGAGGGAAGGCGTACGCGACGACATGGGTCCTGTGCTGCCAACCGATCACCGATGAGCACATGGGCGCAGACCCCCAACCGCTCACCGATGAGCACATGGGAGCCGTTCCCAACTGCTCATCTGACGGCCCCAACCGCTCACCCATGATCACCCAAGAGAGGGGAGTACCAAGAGAGAACTACCGGCCCCCCAGCCCCCCGAGCCTCACCGCCGTTGACGGCTCGGCCGGAGGGTCGGCCCGTGACGACGACGAGCAGCACCGCGAGCGGCAGATGGCCTCGCTCGGCGACCGTCTCGACCGGGAGATCGGCGACGTGCTCGACGCCGCTGCTGCCGTTACCGCCATCGCTGAGGAGGCGTTCGGGATCGACGTCCGCCGGATCGCCCCGGCCGATCTCCGGGCCCTGGCCGACCGGCTCGCTGCCGTCCCGGCCGAGCACCGCGAGGGCGTCGTGATCGAGGTCATCGGCGGGGACCCGCCCGACCACGTGGCGTCACCGTTCGGGTTCATCCGGCACCGGCTCGACCGTGCCGCGTACCGCTGGCCCGCGAGAGATCACCCGGCGTGACGAGCAGGACCAGGACGACGAGCCAGAGACCGAAGAGCCGACCGACACCAGGAGCAGTGATGTACCAGCACCAAGCACCCAGGAACGACGACCGAATGACGGAGGACCGGCGTCTGCGGCTGCGGGACCTGGAGACCACCCGTCGGGACCTGACTCCGCTGGAGCAGGGCGAACTCCGCACCTTCCTGAGGTACGGCACCCCGGCCGATGCCGAGCGCGCCCGTCGACGGCTCGACCAGGCGAGCGGCGCCGAGCAGCAGGCCCGCAAGATCGCGGCGGACGCCGTGACCGACCTGTTCGACCGGTACGACGGACGGAGGACCCGGTGACCTTCACTCGCCGTGGGCTCGTTGCCCGCGCCCGTCGTCGACTCGGTCCGCCCCGGATCACCGCCACGCCGCGGGAGATCCGCGACCGGCAGCGGTACGGCGAGACCGCCTCCGACTCGTCCACGATCGACCCGCTGCGGGCACGTCTCGCAGCCGCGACCAGGAAGGCCCTCGGCCGATGAGCGACACCAGCACCCCGACCCAGGCACCCACGGCACCGACGACGGCAGCGAGCCCCGCCCGAGACCTGATCGCGGACCTTATCGACGCCCTACCCGAGGTCGTGGCGATCGACGCCCAGCGAGCCGATCTAGACCAGCGGCGAGCGGTCGCTGCCCGCAGCATCGGCGCGGACCGCGAGCGCTACGAAGCCGCGCTTAAGGCCCACCGCGCGGAGGTCGCTTCTGCGCTGGCCGAGGGCCGGGCTCCGGAGACGATGGAGCCGACCCTCGGGGTGTCCGACCACGAGCGCCTCAGCGTGCAGACGACGCTGCTGCGGGAGGCCGAACGGCTCGACGTCGCACGCTCCGCGGCCATCGCCCGCCACGGTGACTCGATCGACGCCGAGGTGCAGGCCCGGGCCGCTGCTCTCGCCGACCAGGCCCGCGATCACGTCACCGCGCTCGCGGAGATCGCAGAGCAGGCCCGGGCCCTCCAGGGCGTCCAGAGCCTGACCTCGACCGCCAGGGTCACCACGGAGGAACGGGACAGCGGGCGGCGTCGAGACCTGACCCCGGCTCCACCGGTCGACATCGCCGCGGTCGTGCACGCCGTCGAGCACTCCGCCCCGCTCGTCCGACCACCCCAGCCCCGCCGCCTCGGCATGGACCCCGGGACCCTCCACACCGCCGCGGACTCTGCCCCCGAGCCCGCTCCAGGTGAGGCACAGCGGCAGCGTGGTCTCCGCAGCGCCGGCCCCGCACGGCTGCTGTCCGGCCCCGTCCGTTCCGGATGGCGCAGCCGCCCCTAGACCCCGGCCCAGAGCGGGGGCCGGAAGCCGCGCGGTCCTCCTCGCTCCCGCGCGGTTTCCGGCAGCACACCCCCGAACCTGTGCACACGAATGACAGGTCCCAGCACCTGTGGCACCCGAAAGGCACGCCCTCGGCGATGACCGGATCTGACCGCCCTCGTCCGGGCTGGGATCTCGCGCTGGCCTCCCTGCTGCTCGACGGCTCGACCCCGAACGCGGCCCAGGCCGCGAGCGTCACCGAGCGGACCGTCCGCAGGTGGCTCGCTGACGACGACTTCCGGGCGCTGTACCGAGCCCGCGCCCGGGCGGCTGCGGAGTCCGCGACCAGTGACCTCCTCTCGGCCCAGCGGGAGGCCGTGCAGGCGCTTCGTGAGGGCATGAGGTCCGGCTCCCCGGCAACTCGGGTCCGGGCCGCTCGCGCGGTCCTGGAGGTCGCCCAGCGCGTCACCGCCGACGAAATTGACCAGCGACTCACCGACCTCGAACGGAGGGCATCAGGATGGACCGACCCCGACGTCATCTCGCACGGCTCACGCGGCTGGAGCGCGTGACCGAGGCCGAGGTCCGTCGCCTCGACGAGCCACAGGTCTCGGACTGGTTCGCGACCCTCACCGACGCCGGCGCGCGGGAACTCGCCGGGCTTGCCCTCGTGGTGCTGCTCGCCGACGAGCCGACCGTCATGCCGCAGCCCTACGATTTGCACCGCTACGCCCGCGACCTCTCCCCACGGTGGGGCCACCTGATGCCCGACGACCTCACCGCCGAGGACGCGCGGCTCGCGGCGGGGTGGGTCCACGAGATCGACAAGGCGAAGGCCCAGACCGACGTCACGGTCGAGCACCTCCAGGCCCTCGCGCACCCGGGATACCGGCCATGGCCCCGGTGGTGGCCCCTGTTCCCGCCCGAGGATCCCGACGCGGGGGTCGAGGGTCGTTGTCTGAGAGGCGCGTGACGCCCCTGCGCCCCTCGCCCGGGACCGAGAGGGCGCGGGCGAGCCCCTAGGCTGAGGGGTCGTGCTCGTCGAGGCGGTCGCCCCGCCATAGAACTGCCACCCATGCACCGCACCGCCGACAGATGTAAGCCGCGCCGTCATCTAGCGCGTGGAGTGACCTGCGGGGCAACGATCGTCCGCAGCATCCGCACGATGTCAACTGATCATCCATCGCGCTGACAGTACGTCACCATCAGGTGAGCGACGGGTTGCTTTGTCGGAGCGACCGCGCGGCCCGCCAGCCAGGCACGCACGTCGCCGGGCGTCGGTCTCCCGTCTGCCTTCGCTGTGAACGCCCGCGCCGAGATCCCGGCCCAGAGCGGGGCCGGGATGCTGCGTGCTTTGTTCCTTGGGTCTCGCCCGAGGACACACCCGCCGGGCACCTGCCGGGCCGCTGGACGGCCGGGCAGGTGCCAGCGCTAGCCGATGCCCAGGGCTCCAGCGCCGAGAGCCGAGAGCAAGCCGCCGAGGGTGCCGGTCGTCGTGCTCTCGACCATCCTGTGCAGCAGCGCGGTCGCCCGCTGCGCTCTGGTCGGGTCTTGGCGCTGCTCGATCTCCGCGGCGTGCCGCTCGACCTCCTGAGCGTCGACGCCCTGGAGGGTGAGCGCCGGCAACGCTTCCCTGACCGCCCCCGCGAACTGGACGGCCTGCTCGTGGTTGAAGGTCGACAGGTTCGCGGTCGCGTTGCTGCCGTCCCCGATGGCCGCAGCGACGCTGTTCCCTGAGCCGGAGATGTGGAACACCTGCCCGCCTGTCGGCCCGCTGCCACCGAGGAACGCGGCCACGTCGCCTCCGTCGTCGAGGCACTCCCTGCCCAGGTCTGTCGTCCACAGCACCTGTGCCGTGCCGCCCGCAGTCTTGACGAGGCCCCGCTCCGCGAGGAACTCCGCGGCCTCGCGGGTCTCCTGCCCAGTGAAGGGCTTCAGGTCCGGGGCGGCGTCGAACGTGGACCGCCGGACGCGCGCGTGGGGATTGTCGGCCCCCTGTTCGTCCGTCCAGCGGAGCAACAGGTCGCGGCAGAGCCGACGCCGTAGGCCCCGGTCGTTCCGGCGAGCGAGCATGGCCTCCACCTCGCTATGACCGTCCGCGGTGAGGTCGTGCCCGTTGCGGCCGTCGCTGACGATCAGGCCCCGGTCTTCGAGGCCCGTGATCGTTCGCAGCACGTTGTCGTACCCCAGGTCGTCCTGGAGGTCGAGCGGGACCGCTGTGTGGTCGTCAACGTGGTCGTACAGGTACTCCAGGACGCGCATGTCCAGATCGTCCTGAGAGGTCGTCATGTGGTTCTCCTGCCAAGAGAGGGAGCCACAACCTACGCGCGGGCACCGACACCGCCGTGGGGTCGCTCTCTGGCTCCCAGGGACGGCCTCAGGGGCCCGCCGGGGCCGGGCGAGCCTCCGGGCCTCACTGAGGCCGCACACAGGCCGCACGAGGCCGCAAGAGGCCGCGAGATCGAGTGAGACCGAATGAGACCTCCCGGAGTGGCATCGCCGCAGGTCAGGTCAAGAGTTCGGGGTGTTCGTGCAGGTCAGGTGAGGGGCAGCGACAGGCCGAGGCTTGCCCTCTCAAGGCGGTAGCGCCGGTTCGAATCCGGTCGGGGGTACACACCCAGCAGGCCCGGTCACCACGACCGGGCCTGCTGCCTTTCCCGGCATGCACGGCCGTGTCCGAAACCCGCCAGAAGCTGTCGGTGGCGCGGGGCAGGATGGGGTCATGACCACCGCCCCCGCCGCGCCGGGCGACCTCGACCCCGGGGCCTGCTACCGCGCCGCGGCCAGCCGCGACCGCCGCTTCGACGGCGTGTTCTGGGTCGGGGTCACGAGCACCGGCATCTACTGCCGCCCCTCCTGCCCGGCGCGCACCCCGGCCCCGCGCAACATGACCTTCCACCGCAGCGCCGCCGCGGCGCAGACCGCCGGCTTCCGGGCGTGCAAGCGCTGCCTGCCGGACGCCGTCCCGGGCGACCCGGAGTGGGACCTCGCCGGGGACGTCGCCGGGCGGGCCATGCGGCTCATCGCGGACGGCGTGGTCGACCGGGAGGGCGTCGAGGGGCTCGCCGACCGTCTCGGGTTCACGCCCCGCCACCTCGGGAGGGTGCTCGGCGACCGCTTGGGCGCCGGACCGCTGGCCCTGGCCCGTGCCCGCCGGGCCCAGACCGCGCGGACCCTGCTCGAGACCACCGACCTGTCCCTCGCGGACGTCGCGTTCGCGGCGGGGTTCGCGAGCGTGCGCCAGTTCAACGACACCGTGCGGGAGGTGTACGACACCACCCCCGGTGACCTGCGCCGCCGCCGCGCCGCGGCGGCAGGCCCCACGACGCCGGGGGAGGTCCGGCTCCGCGTCCCGGTGCGGACGCCGTACGCCGGGCTGGCCGTGTGGCGCTTCCTGGCCGCCCACGTGGTCGCGGGCGTCGAGACGACCACCCCGGGGACCGAGGGGGCCGAGGGGGCCGAGGGGGCCGAGGGGGCCGAGGGGGCCGAGGGGGCCGGCGGTGCCGAGGGGGCGACGTACGCCCGGACGTTGCGGCTGCCCCACGGCCCGGGGACCCTCCGGGTCCGCCTGCGCGACCTCCCCGGCCCGGGGGTCGGCCAGGTCGAGGCCTGGCTGCGGCTGACGGACCTGCGCGACCTGCCCGCCGCCACGGCACGCACGCGACGGCTGCTCGACGCGGACGCCGACCCGCTCGCCGCCGACGCCACCCTCGGCGCCGACCCCGTCCTGGGTCCCCTCGTCGCGCGACAGCCCGGTCTGCGGGTCCCCGGCCAGGTCGACGGCTCCGAGACGGCCCTGCGCACCGTCGTCGGCCAGCAGGTCAACCTGGCCGGCGCCCGGACGGTGCTGGGGCGCCTCGTGGCCGCGCACGGCGAGACGGTGAGCACCGACGAGCCCGGCCTCACCCATCTGTTCCCGTCGCCGGAGACCCTCGCCGCCGTCGACCCCGGGACGCTGCCGATGCCCCGCGCCCGCGGCCGTGCGCTCGTCGGACTGGCGGCCGCCCTGGACGACGGCAGCGTCGACCTCGAGGGCGGCACCGCGCGGGCCGACGTGCGCGCCGCGATGGTCGCCCTGCCCGGCATCGGTCCCTGGACCGCCGACTACGTCGCCATCCGCGCCCTGGGCCACCCGGACGTGTTCCTGCCCGGCGACCTGGCCGTCCGCAACGCCCTGCGCGACCTCGGCCACCCCTGCGACGCGAAGGGCGCCGCCGCGATCGCGGAGGCCTGGCGACCCTGGCGCTCCGTCGCGCTGCTGCACCTGTGGCACACCGTGGTCGACCCGATGTTCCCGAGCCCACAGCCACCCCCGTCCGAGCGTCCCGAGGAGGACCCGTGTGGACCGTGATCGACACCCCCATCGACCCGTTGCGCATCGTCGCGTCCGACACCGCCGTGCGCGCGATCGAGTTCAGCCCGTTCGGTGACCCGCCCGGCGGTCTCGAGCTCGGGGACCGCGCCGACGACCACCCGGTCCTCGTGGAGGCCGCCCGGCAGCTCGCCGCCTACTTCGCGGGGGACCTGAAGGACTTCGACCTGCCCCTCGACCCCGTCGGCACCGACTTCCAGCGCCGGGTGTGGACCGAGCTGAGCCGCATCGGCTACGGCGAGACCGCGTCGTACGGCGAGGTCGCGAAGCGGCTGGGTCTCGTCGCCGGCGCCTCGCGGGCGGTCGGTGCGGCGAACGGCCGCAACCCGATCCCGGTCGTCGTGCCCTGCCACCGCGTCATCGGCGCCAACGGCACCCTCACCGGCTTCGCAGGTGGCATCGAGCGCAAGCGGACCCTGCTCGACCTGGAGACCGGCGGCGGCTCGGCGTTGTTCTGAGGCTCGCTGGGCGGGGTGGCTCGGTGGGCGGGGTGCCGCGGCGCCCCGCGGCGGCTCACCACGCTAGGCAGGTGAGCCGATGCTTGGCGCGGTGAGCTCGCCGCGCTACCCGTCGGCTCGCCCACCTGGCGTGGTGAGCGGCCATGACGCGGCGTGGCCCCGGACGACCGCGAGGCGGCTACTCCGCCTGGCGTCGCAGGGACTCGCTGAGCCGTTCGGCGGCGGCGAGGACGGCGGGGGCGTGCATGCGGCCGGGCTGCCGCGAGAGGCGCTCGAGCGGGCCGGAGACCGACACGGCGGCGATCGTCTTGCCGCCGGGGGAGCGGACGGGTGCCGAGACCGAGGCGACGCCCTGCTCGCGCTCGCCGACGGACTGGGCCCAGCCACGGCGGCGGATGCCCGACAGCGCGGTGGCGGAGTACGCCGCGTTCTGCAGGCCGCGGTGCATCCGCTCGGGGTCCTCCCAGGCGAGGAGGACCTGCGCGGCGGAGCCGGCGCGCATCGTCAGCTGGGAGCCGACGGGGATCGTGTCGCGCAGGCCGCTGGGGCGCTCGGCTGCGGCGACGCAGACGCGCTGCTCGCCCTGGCGGCGCCACAGCTGGGCGGACTCGCCGGTGATGTCGCGCAGACGCGCGAGCACGGGGCCGGCGGCGGCGAGGAGGCGGTCCTCGCCGGCGGCCGCCGAGAGCTCGGCCAGGCGGGGGCCGAGCACGAAGCGGCCCTGCATGTCCCGGGCCACGAGCCGGTGGTGCTCCAGCGCCACCGCGAGGCGGTGCGCCGTCGGTCGGGCCAGGCCCGTCCCGGCCACCAGGCCGGCCAGCGTGGCCGGTCCGCTCTCGAGCGCGGCGAGCACCACCGCGGCCTTGTCGAGGACCCCCACACCGCTTCCGCTGTCCATATGGCAATACTGCAGTCTCAGATCCTGGGACGCAAGCGTACGGTGATGCGCGACGCTGGAACCGCGGGATCCGCGGCCCGACGACACGACACGAGGCCCCTGCACGGGGAGCATGGAGGAGACATGGGCAGGACACTGGCCGAGAAGGTCTGGGACGAGCACGTCGTCCGCACGGCACCCGGAGAGCCGGACCTGCTCTACATCGACCTCCACCTCATCCACGAGGTCACCTCGCCCCAGGCGTTCGAGGGCCTCCGCCTGAACGACCGCACCGTGCGCCGTCCCGACCTCACCCTCGCGACCGAGGACCACAACGTCCCCACCCTCGACTGGGACAAGCCGATCGCCGACCCCGTCTCCCGCACCCAGGTCGAGACGCTGCGCAGGAACGCCGAGGAGTTCGGCGTCCGCCTGCACGCCCTGGGCGACAAGGACCAGGGGATCGTCCACATCATCGGCCCGCAGCTGGGCCTCACCCAGCCCGGCATGACCATCGTCTGCGGCGACTCCCACACCTCGACCCACGGCGCGTTCGGCGCCCTCGCGTTCGGGATCGGCACCTCCGAGGTCGAGCACGTGCTCGCCACGCAGACCCTCATGCAGACCCGGCCGAAGACGATGGCCGTGACCGTGAACGGCTCGCTCCCGGACGGCGTCACCGCCAAGGACCTGGTCCTCACCCTCATCACCCACACCGGCACCGGCGGCGGGCAGGGCTACATCGTCGAGTACCGCGGACCCGCCATCGAGGAGCTCTCGATGGAGGGCCGGATGACGATCTGCAACATGTCGATCGAGTGGGGCGCGAAGGCCGGGATGATCGCCCCCGACCAGACCACCTTCGACTACCTCGCCGACAAGCCCGAGGCGCCCCAGGGCGCCGACTGGGACGCCGCCGTCGAGCACTGGCGCAGCCTCGTCACCGACGACGACGCGACGTACGACGAGGAGATCGTCCTCGACGCCTCCACTATGACGCCGTTCGTCACCTGGGGCACCAACCCCGGCCAGGGCGTGCCACTCGGCGAGGCCGTGCCCGACCCCGCCTCGTTCGACGAGCCCGGCGACCGCGTCGCAGCCGAGAAGGCGCTGGAGTACATGGCGCTCACCGCCGGCACCCCGATGCGCGAGGTGAAGGTCGACACCGTCTTCGTCGGCTCCTGCACCAACGGCCGCCTCGAGGACCTGCGCCTCGCCGCCGAGGTCATCAAGGGCCGCACGGTCGACCCCGACACCCGCCTGCTCGTCGTCCCCGGCTCCGCCAAGGTCCGCCTGCAGGCCGAGGACGAGGGCCTCGACGTGATCTTCAAGGAGGCCGGCGCCGAGTGGCGCGGCGCGGGCTGCTCGATGTGCCTTGGCATGAACCCCGACCAGCTCGCCCCCGGCGAGCGCAGCGCCTCGACGTCCAACCGCAACTTCGAGGGCCGCCAGGGCAAGGGCGGTCGCACGCACCTCGTCTCCGTGCCCGTGGCCGCCGCGACCGCCGTCCGCGGCACGCTGTCGAGCCCCGCGGACCTGCCCGAGCTCACCCCGACCGACGCCTGAGAGGGACCACCGATGGACGCGTTCACCACCCACACCGGCGTCGGCGTCCCGCTGCGCCGCAGCAACGTCGACACCGACCAGATCATCCCCGCCCACTACCTGAAGCGGGTCAGCCGCGACGGGTTCGAGGACGGCCTGTTCGCCGCTTGGCGCGACAACCCCGACTTCGTGCTCAACCGCGACGAGTTCTCCGGCGGCTCGGTGCTCGTCGCCGGGCCCGACTTCGGGACCGGCTCCTCCCGTGAGCACGCCGTCTGGGCCCTGCAGAACTACGGCTTCCGCGCCGTCATCTCGCCGCGCTTCGGCGACATCTTCCGGGGCAACGCGGGCAAGGCCGGCCTGCTCGCCGCGCAGGTCGACGACAAGGTCGTCAGCCGGCTGTGGGACCTCCTGGAGGACAAGCCGGGCGCGGTCGTCACCGTCGACCTCGAGTCGCGCACCGTGCGCGCGGGCGAGGGCACCGACGCGATCGAGGACTCCTTCGACATCGACGACTACACCCGCTGGCGGCTGCTCGAGGGCCTCGACGACATCGGGATCACGCTCGGGCACGCGGACGACATCACGGCGTACGAGGAGAAGCGGCCGAGCTTCAAGCCCGCCACGCTCTGACGCGTCGCCTGAGGCCCCCGCGGGAGGAGGGGTGGCAGGCTGCCGGGATGGACGCGCCGGTCTACGTCGTCACGGACATCGAGGTCGACGGGCCGTGGCCCGGGCCGCACTCGATGCGGTCCTTCGCCTCGGTCGCGGTCAGCGCCGACGGGGAGGTCCACGGGGAGTTCACCGCCGTCCTCGAGCCGCTCCCCGGCGCCCAGCCGAACCCTGACACGTACGCCTGGTTCCAGACCGTGCCCGAGGCGTGGGCGGCGGCGACGCGCGACCCCCGGCCGGTGCCCGAGGTGATGGCGGCGTACGTCGCCTTCGTCCGGGCCCTCGACGGGCCGCGGCACTTCGTGGCCTCACCGCTGGGGTTCGACGGGGGCTGGATCGACCACTACCTGCGGCGGTTCACGTCGTACGGGGTGTGCCAGGGCCCGTACGAGACCGACCGGTTGTTCGACGGCCCCGGCGTGTGCCTGCACAGCTTCGCCTGCGGCGTGGTCGGGGGCGACCCCGCCGACTTCTCCGTGCACCGCCTGCCCCGCGCGTGGTTCGGCGAGGTCCCCCACACGCACGCGGCCGTGGACGACGCCCGCGGCTACGCCCACCTGCTGGTCGAGGTCCTGCGCCGCCGCGCGGAGCACCCTCCCACCATGTGAGACGTGGGGGAAGAGTGCATGGTCCGCCGTCGTTCTGGTGACTGTCTTGCACACGAGACGTTCCCGACGGAAAGGTGCACCATGCCCGAGATCGAGACCAACGGCATCACCCTCAGCTACGAGGACACCGGCGGCTCCGGCCGTCCCGTCGTCCTGATCCACGGCTGGCCCCTCTCGGGCGCCTCGTGGTCGGAGCAGGCCCCCGCGCTGACCTCCGCCGGCTACCGCGTCATCAGCTACGACCGCCGCGGGTTCGGCGCCTCGGAGAAGCCCGAGACCGGCTACGACTACGACACGTTCGCCGCGGACCTGGACGGCCTGCTGACCGGCCTCGACGTCTCCGACGCGACGCTGGTCGGCTTCTCGATGGGTGGCGGCGAGGTCGCCCGGTACCTCTCGACGTACGGCGAGGACCGCGTCCGGTCCGCCGTGCTCGCGGCGGCCGTCCCGCCGTACCTGCTGAAGAGCGACGACAACCCCGACGGCGGGCTGCCCGAGGAGGGCATCCACGACTTCGAGCAGTCGGTCACCACCGACCGCGAGGGCTTCCTCGACGGGTTCGTGACGAACTTCTTCACCGCCGGCGACGAGCTGAAGGTCACCGAGGAGCAGCGTCAGGAGGCCCTCGAGCTGGCCAAGCCGGCCCGCGACGAGGCCGTCCTGCTCTGCATCAACGCCTTCGGTCGCACCGACTTCCGCGAGGACCTGACCAAGATCACCGTTCCGGTGCTCGTGCTCCACGGCGACTCCGACGGCGTGGTGCCCTTCGAGGCCTCCGGCGAGCGGTCCGTGGCTGCGCTGAGCAACGCCTCGGTGCACGTGGTCAAGGGTGGCCCGCACGGGTTCAACGTGTCGCACTCCGAGGAGTTCAACGAGGCCCTGGTGGGCTTCCTGGGCTGACGCCCCGCTAGATCTCCAGTCGCGCGACGGCCGCGGCGCTGTGGGCCCCGAGCCCCAGCGCCGCGGCCGTCCGCACGTCGGCGGCCGTGTCGACGTCGCGGCGCAGGCCCGCGAGGACCCCGCCGAGCGGCGTCGCGCCGGCGGCCGTGTGGGCGACGGCCGAGCCGCCGCCGAACCGCGGCGCGAACCCGTCGTACGACGGCGCGGCGTACAGCGTGGTGCCGACCCCGTCGGCGTCGACGACGTACGACGGCCCGTCGACGTCCTCCGCCGCCGCGAGGGCCTCGTCGAGGTCGGCCGGGCGCAGCGCCGGCAGGTCGGCGCACAGGGCGACGGGGCGCAGGTCGGGCCAGCGGCGCCGTGCCTCCGCCGCGGCCTGCACCAGCGAGCCGTTCAGGTCGCCGCCCACGCCGTCCGGCACGACGCGGCAGCCGAGCATGGCGAACCGGTCCGCGAACCGGGCGTCGTCGGTGACCGCCAGCACGACGGCGACCCGGGAGGCGAGGCGGGCAGCGCTCGCCGTGTCGAGCGCGAAGGCCGTCGCCAGCTCGCGCCGGGCCTCGTCGGGCAGCGCCAGCCGGCTCTTGCCGACCGACGGGGGCTTGGCCGGGACCAGGCAGACCCAGCCGCCGCTCGCACCGCTCACCGGCCGCATTCTTCCAGTACCGACCAGTAGGCTGCTGCCGGCGTACCCGCGGTCCGCGGGACGTCCGAGACGGATGGTGGTGCGACGCGGGGGGAGCAGGGTGGCGGTCCGGCCGAAGTACCAGCGCAAGGGCTGGGCGCTCCTCGTGGGCGGCGCGATCATCAAGGCGGCGCTGCTGACCTTCACCCGGCACACCTGGGTGCACGGCGAGCGGATCCCCGCCCGCGGCGGCTGCGTCATCGCGCTGAACCACCTCAGCCACGTCGACCCCCTCGTCGCGGCCCACATCGTCTGGGACCACGGCCGCCTGCCGCGCTACCTCGCCAAGGACGGGCTGTTCCGCAACCGGTTCCTGGGCGCCCTGATGCGCAACGCCCGCCAGATCCCGGTCAGCAGGGACGGCGCCGCCGCGGCGGACGCGTTCGGCGCCGCGGTCGAGGCGGTCGAGGCCGGCGAGTGCGTGGTGGTCTACCCCGAGGGCACGCTGACCCGCGACCCCGGCCTGTGGCCCATGCTCGGCCGCACCGGCGCCGCCCGCATCGCGCTGCGCACCGGCTGCCCCGTCATCCCCATCGGCCAGTGGGGCGCGCAGGACCTGCTGGCGCCGTACGCGACGAGGCCGCGGCTGCTGCCCCGCACCCGGGTGACGCTGCGGGTCGGCGAGCCCGTCGACCTCTCGGCGTACGCCGACCGCCCGCTCGACGCCCGGACGCTCGTCGAGGCGACCGAGACGATCATGACCGCGATCACCGGACTGGTCGCCGAGATCCGGGGCGAGCAGCCCCCGGCGGAGCGGTTCGACCCGCGCCGGGCGGGCCTGCCGGCCCACGGCAACCCGCACACCGACGACGACGCAGCCGGCGGCAGCCGGGGAACAGGTGGGGCGCGATGAGCAAGGTGGCGGTCTTCGGGGCGGGCTCGTGGGGGACGGCGTTCTCCGTCGTCCTCGCCGACGCCGGCAACGACGTGTCGATCTGGGGGCGCCGCGAGGAGCTGTGCGCCGAGATCAACGAGCGTCGGGAGAACGCCGAGTACATGCCCGGCGTCGAGCTCCCGCCCAGCATCGAGGCGACCCATGACCCGGAGAAGGCCGCGGCCGGCGCCGACGTCGTCGTGCTCGCCGTCCCGTCGCAGCGGCTGCGGGAGAACCTCGTCGACTGGGCCGGCGCCCTGCCGGGCGACGCCGTCCTGGTGTCGCTGATGAAGGGCGTCGAGCTCGGCAGCCTGCGCCGGATGAGCGAGGTCATCACCGACGTCACCGGCGCCGGTCCGGAGCGCATCGCCGTCGTCTCGGGCCCCAACCTCGCCCGCCCCATCGCGTCGCGTGAGCCCGCCGCCTCGGTCGTCGCCTGCACCGACGAGGACGTCGCGCGGGGCCTCCAGGGTCTCGTCCACACCCGCGCGTTCCGGCCGTACACCTCGACGGACGTCGTCGGCTGCGAGGTCGGCGGCGCCTACAAGAACGTCGTCGCCCTCAGCGTCGGGATGGCCGTCGGCCTCGGCTTCGGCGACAACACGACCGCGTCGGTGATCACCCGCGGCCTCGCCGAGACCGCGCGTCTGGCGGGGGCGCTGGGCGCCCAGCAGCTCACCCTGATGGGCCTGGCGGGGCTCGGCGACCTCGTCGCCACCTGCTCCTCGCCGCTGTCGCGGAACCGGACGTTCGGCGAGAAGCTCGGTCAGGGGATGAGCGTCGACGAGATCGTCGCCTCCACCCGTCAGGTCGCGGAGGGCGCCAAGTCCTGCGCCTCGATCCTCGCGCTGTCGCGCGAGCACGGCGTCGACGCCCCGATCGCCGAGGCCGTCAGCGCCGTCCTCGCCGGCCACATCACCCCGATCGACATGGTCAACGCCTTCATCGCCCGCGACACCAAGGCCGAGACCGACTGACGCCGAGTCGGCCCGGACGTGCCCTCGGTGGGGCGCGAGTCGGCCCGAAGGTGCCCCCTGGGGGACGCGAGTCGGCCCGAACGTGTACGGCCGGGCCGACTCGGTCGTCGTACGGCGTGCGTTCGGGCCGACTCGGCGGTCGCACGGCGTGCGTTCGGGCCGACTGGGCGGTCGTACGGGGTGCGTTCGGGCCGACTGGGCGGTCGTACGGGGTGCGTTCGGGCCGACTCGGCTAGGAGTGGGCGGCGTCGAGGGCCTGGGCGAGGTCGTCCCAGAGGTCCTCGACGTCCTCGATGCCGACCGACAGGCGCAGCAGGCCCTCGGGGATGGTCTCGGGCTCGGAGCGCCAGCGACGACGCCGCTCGAGGGTGGACTCCAGGCCGCCCAGCGAGGTGGCGTAGACCCACAGCCCGGTCGAGTGCTGCACGAGGTCGGCGCGGGGCCCGGAGTCGAGGACGAGGGCGAGCATCCCACCGAAGCCCGGGTAGCGGACCTCGACCACGTCGTCGCGGTCGGAGAGGCGCCGGACCAGCTCCTGGGCGGTGGCCTGGGCGCGCTCGACGCGGAGCGGCAGCGTCCGCAGGCCGCGCAGCGCGAGCCACGCCTCGAGGGTCCCGGGGGTGTTGCCGTACGAGTCACGACGCTGCTTCAGGACGCCGTACAGCTGCTCGTCGGCGACCACGACGGCGCCCATGAGCAGGTCGGAGTGGCCGCCGATGTACTTGGTCACCGAGTGCAGCACGATGTCGGCGCCGAGCTCGAGCGGACGCTGCAGCACCGGGGTCGCGAACGTGTTGTCGACGACCAGCCGCGCTCCCGCGGCGTGGGCCGCCTCCGCGATCGCCGGCAGGTCCGCGACCTCCATGGCCGGGTTGGTGGGGGACTCCATCCAGACCAGGGCGGCGTCCTCGCAGGCCGCGGCGACCGCGGCGGTGTCGGTGACGTCGACCAGGCGCGCCTTCAGCCGGCCGCGCAGCTCGAGGTCGCCCAGCTGCGTGAGCGAGCCGAGGTAGGCGTGCCGCGGGGCGACGACGACCTCTCCGTGGCCGACGAGGTCCAGCAGGGTCGCCACGGCGGAGAGGCCGCTCGGGTAGGCCAGGCAGCGCCCGCCCTCCAGGCCGCCGAGCGCCGCCTCGAACGCCGACCAGGTCGGGTTCACGTAGCGCCCGTACTCCCGCTCGCCCCCCGCGGCGTACACCGACGCCATCGTGATCGGCTCGTTGAACGGCTGGTCCGGGTCGTGGGCGGGTCGACCCAGGCGAGCGGCGCGGGTGGCCATCCGGGTCCGGGACAGGTCGACGGGGGTCTGCAGGTCGTCGCGGTCCATGCGGCCAGCCTCCCACGAGCCCCGATAGGGTCCCGACGATGCCTCAGGACGACGCCACGACCCCACCCGGCCCGACCGCGGGCCGCCGTACCCGCGTCGCGGTGGTGTTCGGTGGCCGCTCCGGTGAGCACTCCATCTCGTGCATCTCGGCCGGCTCCGTGATCGCGGCCCTTGACCCCGGGCGGTACGACGTCGTACCGGTCGGGATCGCCACCGACGGCCGCTGGGTGCTGGAGTCCGCCGACCCCTCACGTCTCGCGCTCGGCCCCGGCGGCGAGCTCCCGCGGGTGAGCAGCGACGCGGAGGTCGCCCTCGTCCCCGGCCAGGGCCTCGTCGCCGCCGACCCCGCGCAGGTGCCCGGCGTCCTCGGCGAGGTCGACGTCGTCATCCCCGTCATGCACGGCCCGTGGGGCCAGGACGGCACCCTGCAGGGCCTGCTCGAGATGGCCGGTGTCCGGTACGTCGGCGCCGGGGTGCTCTCGAGCGCGGTCGGCACCGACAAGCACGTGATGAAGCAGCTGTTCCGCGCCGCCGGGCTGCCGGTCCTGCCGTGGGTCGTCGTCCGCCCCCGCGCGTGGGAGCGCGACGCGGCCGCCGTGCGCGCCGAGGTCGACGCCCTGGGCTACCCGGTCTTCGTGAAGCCGGCCCGCGCCGGCTCGAGCCACGGCATCACCCGCGTCGGCTCGCCGTCCGAGCTCGACGCCGCGATCGCCGAGGCCGCTCGGCACGACCCGAAGGTGCTCGTCGAGGCCGCGGCCGAGGGTGCCCGCGAGATCGAGGTCGGCGTCCTCGACAGCCTGGACGGCGGTGCGCCGCAGGTCAGCGTGCCCGCCGAGATCCTCGTCGGCGAGGGCCACGAGTTCTACGACTTCGAGGCCAAGTACCTCGAGGAGAGCTTCGCCGTCCCCGCCGACGTGGACGACGACCTGCGCGCCGAGATCACCGACCTGGCCCGGCGCGCCTTCGAGGCCCTCGAGGTCGAGGGGCTGGCCCGCGTCGACTTCTTCGTGCTGCCCGACGGCTCCGTGATCGTCAACGAGGTCGAGACCATGCCCGGGTTCACGTCGTTGTCGATGTTCCCCCGCATGTGGGCCGCGACCGGGCTCGACTACCCGGCCCTGCTCGACCGGCTCGTCGAGCTCGCGCTCACCCGCTCCACCGGCCTGCGCTGAGGTCAGGGGGCCAGCACGACGCGCGAGCCTGCGGTGCCGTCGCCGACGGCCGCCCAGGCGCGCGGCCCCTCCGCGAGCGGCACCACCTCGTGGGCGACCCGGACCTCGCCGCGCCCGGCCAGGTCGAGCATCGCGCGCAGGCCCTCGTCGCGCTCGGAGGCCGACAGGGCGTTGTTCGTGTGGCCGAGGACGACGGCGGACCGGCTGCGCAGCAGCGCGGAGCCGAGCGTCGCCGTCTCCCCGGCGGCGCTGCCGAGGTTGACCAGCCGGCCGCCCGGCGAGATCGCCGCCAGCGCGGCCTCGGCGGGTGCGCCCCACACCGGGTCCACGACCACGTCGAGCCGGCCGCCGCAGGCCTCGGCCAGGCGCGCAGCGACCTCGCCCACCGGACCCGTGGTGTCGACGACGACGTCGGCCCCGGCGGCGCGCGCCCGGTCGGCCGCCGTCCCCGGGCGGCACCCCGCGACGACGCGGGCGGCGCCCAGCGACCGGGCCGCCCCCAGAGCGGCCTGGCCGACGGCGCCCCCCGCGCCCAGCACGAGGACGTGCTCGCCCGCCGCGAGGCGCGCCCGCAGCACGAGGCACGCCCAGGCGGCCACCGCGGAAAGGCCCAGCGCCGCCACCGTCGCGTCGTCGGGGGAACCGTCGGGTGCGTCGGAGGTCGGCAACGGGGTGACCGCACCGTCCGGGACGACGACCCTCTCGGCGTGCGCGCCGTCGCCGGGCGCCATCCCCGCCGTGGTGGACACGAACACCCGCGACCCGACCAGGTGGGCCGCGGACGCCTCGACCACCCCGACGCCCTGCACCCCCGGCACGTACGGCGTCGCCGGCGCCCCGAAGTACGACGTCCCCGACGCGCACAGCAGGTCGAGCGGCACCACCGGGGCGGCCGTCAGGCGCACCAGGGTCGTGCCCGGGCCGGACGTCGGCTCGGGGCGGGTGTCGACGACGGGTGGCTGACCCGGGGAGACCACGACGAGGGCGCGCACCAGTGCGCCTAGGTGGAGATGTCGGGGTAGGGGAGCGTCACGTGGGCGAGCGCGGCGCCGTACGCCCGCTGGTACTCCATCGGCCCGTGGTCGCGCTCGAACATCGCGATGAACAGCGTGAGCGTGAGGAACGGGTGGGCGCCCATGCCGAACAGTGCGACGTGGTCGTGGGTCCGCAGCGCCTCGCGCTCGTCGTCGGTGAACGCCAGCCACGTCGACTGCTCGCCGGTGGTGGCGCCCAGGATCCGGTTGGCCATCTCGGCCTCCCACCACTCCACGAGCCCCACCGGGTCGGTGCGGTAGCGCTCGACGAGCTCGGGGTCGCGGTCGACGGTGAAGAGGAACTTGTCGAGCAGGTACCTGCTCATCGGGGGTCACCTCCGGGATACCAGGTGAAGTAGGCCTCCATGGTGTGGAACAGGTCGAGCGAGTCCACGTGGTCGGCGGCCACGCCGTCGCCGGCGGCGCCCATCATCAGCATGAAGTCCATGAAGCCGTGGGTGGCGTTGCCCGGCAGGTGGAGGCTGTCGAGGGTGACCTCCTCGAGGCACCCGGTGAGGTCTCCCCGGGCGATCCAGTCCACCGCGCGCCGGTCGAACTCCGGGTCCGGGCCCTGGGGCCCGAACTGACGGGGACCGCCGAGCTCGAGCGACAGGTGGCCGGTGCCGATGATGGCCACGCGCTGGTCCGACGGCCAGGACTCGACCATGGTGCGGATCTGCTTGCCGAGCTCGACGAAGCGCCACGGCGGCGGCAGCGGCGGGGCGAAGATGTTGGTGTAGATCGGCACGATCGGCAGGTCGGCCTCGGGCCGCAGCGTGATGATCGGGCAGGTGATCGAGTGGTCGATCCGCAGCTCGTTGCTGAAGGCCAGGTCGAACCCGGAGTCGAGGCCCTGCCGCAGGATGTGCGCGGAGAGCTGCTCCTCGCCCGCGAGGTGGAGCCGGGGGAGCCCGAACTCGCGCTCCTCGTTGTACCAGTTGGCGTCGTACGCCGGCGCCTTGCCGACGAGGAACTGCGGCATGTTGTCGAGCCACAGCTGGTGGAAGTGGTCGCTGCCGACCATGACCAGGACGTCGGGCCGTGCGGCCGTCAGCGTCTCGCGGAAGCGCTCGATCTTCTCGACCCACGCGTCGGCGAACGGCGGCCGGTCGTCCCCGGTCGCCGTGCTCGCGCGGTAGTAGAAGGGGTGGTGCGTCGACGCGATGACCGCGCACACGGTCGCCATCAGGCCTCCTCGGTCTCGGGCGTAACGTCGGGGTCGACGTACACCGCGTTGCGGTCGATCGCCAGGTAGGCGTCCATGCCGATCGGACGGCGGCGCTCCTCGGCGATCTGGCCGAGCAGCCCGGCGGCCCGGGCGAGCAGGGCGAAGCCGCGCAGCATCTCGACGGGCAGGCCGAGGTCGGCCAGCGCGGCGCCGCACACCCCGGCACCGTTGAGCGGCAGCCGGCGTCCCAGGACCTGCTCGTGGGTGCGCCCGACCGCCTCGAACAGGCGCAGGTGCGGCCCGCGCAGGCCCTCCTCCTCGGCGATGCGCAGCAGCACCGGGGTGCGGGGGTCGCCCTGCTTGTGGACCGGGTGGCCGATGCCCGGCACGAAGCGGCCGGCGTCCTTGGTCCGTCGTACGGCGGCCAGCGCGAGGGCGTCCCACGCGTCGGTGTCGTCGGCGTCCGCCGGGGCGTCCTCGTCGTCCAGGACGGCGTGCAGCCACTGCCCGCAGTCCTCGGTCACCCCCAGGAAGCGGGAGCCACCGCCGAGGAGGCCCGCGGCCAGCGCCCCCTGCAGGGAGTCCGGCGCCGACAGGTAGGTCAGCCGGGCGGCGATCGCGGTCGGCGTGAAGCCGTGGTCCGCGAGCGCCACCAGCACCGCCTCCAGCACCCGGACCTCGCCGGGGGAGGGCCGGCGCATGGCCACCAGCCAGAAGGCGAGCTCGCCGAAGCCGACCTCGCCCATCAGCTCGGCGGTCAGGTCGTGGCCCAGCAGTCGGATCTCGTCGGCGCTGGAGGTCCCCAGCGAGGTGGGGAACTGCAGGCGGGTCTGCTCGGGGGAGTCGCTCACGGGCTGTCCTCCTCGAGCCACGCCCGGATCTCGGCGCCGTGCTGGTCGAGGCCCGGGGGTGGCAGGACGTAGTCGGGTGGGGTCTCGGAGAAGCGGATGGGGTGGCGGACCGACGGGACCATGGCCTCGCCCTCGCCGACCTCGACCACGGGGTCCAGGCCCACCGAGGTCGCGAACGCGACGCCGGCGTCGACCGAGTTGATCGGCCCGCAGGGGACGCCGGCGGCGATGATGTCGGTGAACCAGTCGTCGGCGCTGCGCGTCGCGAGCCGCTCGACGAGCAGCGGACGCAGCTCGTCGCGGTGGGCGTTGCGGGCCTCGTTGCGCGCGAACCGCTCGTCGTCGGCGAGCCCGGGGACCCCGAGCACCTCGACCAGCTTCCGGAACTGCCCGTCGTTGCCCGCGGTGACGATGAGGTCCTTGTCGCGGCAGGGGAGCGGTTCGTAGGGGAAGAGGCTCGGGTGGCTGTTGCCCATCCGGTGCGGCACCGTGCCGCCGGCGACGTACGCCGAGGTCTGGTTGACCATCCCCGACAGCGCGGAGGCCATGAGGTTGACCTCCACGTGCTGTCCCCGGCCCGTCTCGTGGCGCTTCTCGAGCGCGGCCAGCGCACCGATGGTGGCGTGCATCCCGGCCATCACGTCGAAGACCGAGATGCCCGCCCGGTACGGCGCCCCGTCGGGCGACCCGGTCAGGCTCATCAACCCCGAGATCGCCTGCACGATCAGGTCGTAGCCCGGCAGCTTCGCTCCCTCCGCGCTGCTGCCGAACCCGCTGATCGAGGCGTAGACGATCCCGGGGTTGGTGGCCGCCACCGAGTCGTAGTCGAGGCCGTACTTCGCCAGCCCTCCCGGGCGGAAGTTCTCCAGCATGACGTCCGCCCGCGCGGCGAGCCGCTGCCCGACGGCGACGTCGTCCGGGTTCTTCAGGTCGAGCGCGATCGAGCGCTTGTTGCGGTTGACCCCGAGGTAGTAGGTGCCGACCGTCGTCCCGGTGGCGTCGGTGCGGACCGGCGGCACCCAGCTGCGGGTGTCGTCGCCGCCCGGGCTCTCGACCTTCACGACCTCCGCCCCCAGGTCGGCCAGCAGCATCGAGGCGTACGGCCCCGCCAGGATGCGGGAGAAGTCGGCCACCAGCAGCCCGGCCAGGGGCCCGCTGCGCTCCGGGGTCGTCATCGTGGCCTCCGCCTGGTCGTTCCGTGGTCTGCGGACACCTGTACGCAGCATCACCCCGTCGTGCTGACCCTTGTCAGAGGGCCGTTGACAGCCCGAGGTGACGACGGCCACAGTGGCAACTCCCGAGCCGACCGTCAAGCGGACAGTCGTCCGCACTTCCGGAGGATGCCCCATGAGCCAGCCCGTCAGCCCCGACAGCGCCGTCCTCCTGCGCGGCGGCACCGTCGTCACCATGGACGCCGGGCGCCGCGTGCTGCACGGCGCCGACGTCCTGGTCGTCGGTGACCGCGTCGCCGAGGTGGGCCACGACCTCCAGGCACCCGCGGGCGCGACCGAGGTCGACGCCTCGGGCGGCCTGGTGATGCCCGGCATGATCGACACCCACCGCCACATGTGGCAGACCGCCATGCGCGGGTACGGCGCCGACTGGTCCCTGACCCAGTACTTCGTCTGGTACTACCTCGAGCACGGCCGTCGCTTCCGGCCGCAGGACGTGCACGCCGGCAACACGCTGTCCGCCTGGGACGCGCTCGAGGCCGGGGTCACCACGACCGTCGACTGGTCGCACGGGCTGCAGTCCGTCGAGCACGCCGAGGCCGCGGCGCAGGCGCTGGAGGCGGTCCCCGGCCGGTTCGTGCTGGCGTACGGCAACATCGCGGCGGCCCCGTGGGAGTGGACGACGCAGCCCGACGTCCAGGACTTCCTGCGCCGCACCCGCGACCGCGGGCGCCTCGGCGTCCAGCTCGCGTTCGACGTCACCGGTGACCCGGAGTTCCCCGAGAGGGCGGCCTTCGAGGTGGCCCGCGACCTCGACGTCCCGGTCACCACGCACGCCGGCGTCTGGGGCGCCACGAACGACGACGGCATCCGGCTGATGCACGACCACGGCTTCGCCGGGCCCGACACCGTGTACGTCCACGCCGCGACGCTCACCAGCGACTCCTACCACCGCATCGCCGCCAGCGGCGGCTCGATCTCGGTGTCCACCGAGTCCGAGCAGAGCGCCGGGCAGGGCTACCCGCCCACCTGGCAGGTCCGCCGCCACGGCATCGACGTCTCCCTGTCCCACGACACGAGCGTGTGGTGGAGCGCCGACCTGTTCAGCGCGATGCGGACCACGCTGGGCGCCGACCGGTCGCGCGAGCACCTCGAGGCCCACGCCGAGGGCGACACCGTCACCCAGCTCCACCTGCGCGCCGAGCAGGTCGTGGAGTGGGCGACCCTCGGCGGCGCGAAGGCCCTGGGCCGCGACGACCTCGGCAGCATCGAGGCGGGCAAGACCGCCGACCTGGTGCTGCTGAAGAACGAGCACTCGGCGTACTCGTTCCCGCTGCTCAACCCCTACGGCCACATCGCCTTCCAGGCCCAGCGCGGCGACGTCCACACCGTGCTGGTCGGTGGCCGGGTCGTGAAGTCGGAGCACCGCCTCGTCGGCGCGGACCTCGCGGCCGTCCGGCGCGACGTCGAGGCCACCGTGGAGCACCTGCGCTCCGAGATGGGCGAGGACGTCTGGGCGGCCGGCATGGACCCGGCGATGCCGGACGACGACGGCGCGGTGCTCGACAACCCGTACCAGTACACGCAGTTCAAGTCCGACGCCACGCACGGCGCACGGGGCACCATCTTCGGGGAGCCGACCGGGTCCTGAGCCGAGGGCTAGACGGACGGCCGGTCGACGAGGAGGTGTCGTGGCGGGACGAGGAGCAGGACCCGACTTCGTGGAGGCCCTCGCGCGGGGGCTCGACGTGCTGCGCGGGCTGGGGACGGCGCACACGTCGATGACGCTGAGCGAGGTCGCCGAGTCGACCGGGCTCGCGCGACCCACCGCCCGGCGGCTGCTGCTGACGCTCACCGAGCTCGGCTACGTCCGCGCCGACGGCGGCTCCTACGCCCTGACCCCGCGGGTCCTCGACCTCGGGACGGCGTACGTGTCGTCGTTGGGGCTCTGGGACATCGCGCGGCCCCACCTGGAGGCGCTGGTGGCGCGCACGGGGGAGTCGTCGTCGATGGCGCAGCTCGACGGCAGCGACATCGTGTACGTCGCCCGCGTGGCCGTGCCGAAGATCATCGCCCTGCGCGTGGAGATCGGCACGCTCTTCCCCGCCCCGCAGACCTCGCAGGGCAAGGTCCTCCTGGCCGCGCTGGCGCCCGACGAGCTGGAGCGCGTGCTGGCGACCCCCAGCCGCGCCGGCCTCCCGCCGTACATCGGACGGAGCCCGGAGCGCCTCGCCGAGGAGCTCACCGAGGTCCGCGCCCGGGGCTGGGCGCTGGCCGACGAGGAGCTCGCCCCCGGCGTGCGCTCGGCCGCGGTCGGAGTCCGCGACGGCACCGGCACCGTGCGGGCGGCGATGAACGTCACCGTCCACGCCGCCGAGACCAGCCGGGAGCGGCTCGTCGACGAGCACCTGCCGCTGCTGGTGCGCACCGCGGGGGACGTCAGCGCCGAGTGGGCGCTGTGGCAGTCACGACCCCACACCGAGGTGGCCGGGCCGGGACGACGGGCCTCCGGGGACGCCTGAGCACCGCGGGTCAGTCGCGCGGGTCCGCCACGACGCAGGGGTTCGGGTTGTCGATGGTCGCCTTGATCGCCGGGGCGATCTCGATGAGCACCTGGACCGGCGGACGGTAGTCGGCCGGGATCCGCAGCTCGAGCGCCGGTGAGAACCCGATGGTGGTGGCGACCGCCTCGGCGGTTTGGTCCTCCATCTGCTCGTCGGGCACGAACCAGTCGACGCCGGCCACGTCCTGGCAGGCCGACGCCACCCGGCTGAAGCCCAGCGGGGTGCCGACCCCGCAGGTCAGCAGGATGGGCGGGTCTCCCCAGGCCACCGCCTCGGAGCCGGTGGAGACCACCTCGCGGCGCCGTGCGTTCGCGAGCTCGTCGGGCAGCGCGTCGACCAGGTCGGCGCAGGCACGCGCGTCCGCACCCTCGACGTCCGGGGTGTCCACCTCGAGGGTCGGGGCGCAGGCCGTGGCCGTGGCGAGGAGGAGGGCAGCGGCGAGGAGGGCCGCGGCGCGGGGGCGGCGGCTCAGATGTGGACGACGGGGCAGGTCAGCGTCCGGGTGATGCCGTCGAGCGTCTGCACCTTCGCCACGACCAGCTTGCCCAGCTCGTCGACGTTGCGGGCCTCGGCGCGCACGATCACGTCGTACGGGCCGGTGACGTCCTCCGCCATGGTGACGCCCTTGACCTTCGCGACCGCGGCGGCGACCTCGGCGGCCTTGCCGACGTCGGTCTGGATCAGGACGTACGCCTGGACGACCATGTGAGCTCCTTGTCGAAGGCACGACGGGGTGGGATCGGTCGCTCCGGAGGGGTCCGGGGTGACCGGTGTCACGGGTCAACCTACCCCGCAGGTCGGCGCCGCTGGCAACGGCCTGCTCTGCTGTGATGGACCCATGGCCCCCGCAGATCCGACCCCGTCCGTCCCGAGGGACGCGACCCTCGCCGACCTCGGGGAGTTCGGCGTGATCGAGGCCCTCACGGCGATCTTCGAGCAGGGCGACCACGTCGACGTGGGGCCCGGTGACGACGCGGCGGTCCTGTGGTGCGACGACGACCAGGTGCTGGTCTCGTCGGACCTGATGGTCCAGGACCGCCACTTCCGCCGCGACTGGTCCGAGGCCGCCGACGTGGGCCACCGGGCGGCGGCGCAGAACCTCTCCGACATCAACGCGATGGGCGGTCGGGCCCACAGCCTCACCGTCGGCCTGGCCGTGCCGGCCGACCTCCCCGTCGCCTGGGTCCTCGACTTCGCGCGCGGGTTCGCCGAGGAGTGCGCGCTGGTCGGTGCCAGCGTCGTCGGCGGCGACCTGACCCGCGCCGACGCGATCGTCGTCGCCGTCACCGTCATCGGGCGCTGCCGGCTGGACCCGGTCCTGCGCTCCGGCGCCGAGCCGGGCGAGGTGGTCGCGATCGCCGGACGGCAGGGCTGGGCCGCGGGCGGCCTGGCCGTGCTGAGCCGCGGCTTCCGCTCCCCGAGGGCGCTCGTCGAGGCGCACCGCCGCCCGCAGCCGCCGTACGACGCGGGGCCGGCGGCCGCCGACGCCGGCGCGACCGCGATGCTCGACGTCTCCGACGGCCTGCTCGGCGACCTCGCCCACCTGGCGCGCGCCTCCGGCGTCTCGATCGACCTGGAGCGCGCGGCGCTGGACGTGCCGGAGGCGCTGCAGGCGGTGGCCGCCGCGACCGGGTCGGACCCCACGGAGCTCGTGCTGACCGGGGGCGACGACCACAGCCTGGTCGCGACCTTCGGCTCCGCGGACGAGGTCCCCGCGGCCTTCCGGGTGATCGGGCGGGTGCTAGCCGCGGACGGCGACCCGCGGGTCACCGTCGACGGCGTCGCCCACGAGGGCGCCGGCGGGTGGACCCACTTCTGAGCCCCGGCCCCGGGATCCGCGGACGGCTCCCACGAGGGTCGGCAGCAGCACCCCGGTGATGACCAGGACCCCACCGAGCACCTCCACCAGGGCGGGGACCTCGCCGAGGACGAGCCAGGCCGAGGTGAACCCGGTGACGGGCACCAGCATCGAGAACGGGGCCACCGCGCTGGACGGGTGGCGCCGCATCAGGGCGGTCCAGATCCCGCTGCCGATGACGGTGGCGACCAGGACGGTGTAGGCCAGGCCGAGGTTCGCCGGCAGGGCCTCGGCGGTGAACGCGGTGGCGAGCGACGCCCCGATCCGGTCGGGCCCCTCGACGGCCAGGGACAGCAGGGCCATCGGGACGGGCGGCACCACGGTCATCCACATCATCAGCGCGAAGGGCGACTCCGGCTGCGCCTGGCGGGAGCACACGTTGCCGAAGGCCCAGCCCAGCCCGCCGCCGAGGACCAGGGCGACCGGCACGAACGAGACCGTCAGCCCCCGCCACGCCGCGATCACGGCGAGCCCGGTGACGGCGATCCCGACGCCGACCATCGCCGTCCTGGACGGACGCTCGCCGAGCAGGCCGGCGGCCAGCAGCACGGTGAAGGGTGCCGAGGCCTGCAGCACCAGCGAGGCCAGACCGACCGGCATCCCGGCCTCCAGCCCGGCGTAGAGAAGCACGAACTGCGCGATGCCGAACCCCGCGCCGTACCCCAGCAGCCAGCGCAGCGGCACCCGCGGTCGTCGGACGAACAGCAGGGCGGGGACGGCGAGGACGGCGAAGCGCAGCGCGACGAGGAACATCGGCGGGTAGTGGCCGAGGGAGGCGTCGATCGCGATGAAGTTGACGCCCCACGTGACGGCGACGAAGGCGGCGAGCAGGACGTCGCGGGTGGGCATCGCGGTGATCGGCACCCTGGGAGCCTCGCGGATCCGATCGTGAAGATCCATCGAGGATCGGTTCACCGACGATGTAGCGTCGATTCATGGTCGACCTCGAGCCGCGCCGGCTGTCCCTGCTCTGCGAGCTCGCCCGCCGGCGCAGCGTCACCGCGGTCGCCCAGGCGCTGCACCTCACCCCGACCGCGGTCTCGCAGCAGCTGAAGGTCCTCGAGCGGGAGGCGGGGACCGCGCTGCTCACCCGGGTGGGTCGCGGGGTGGAGCTCACCGACGCGGGGGAGGCCCTCGTCCTCGCCGCCCGCGACCTGGAGGAGGCGCGGGCCCGGGTCGAGGCGACCTGGGACGCCTACCGGCACCGTGTCGCCGGCGTCGTGAGCCTGAGCGTCTACCCGACCGCCGGTCAGGCGCTGCTGCCCGGCCTGCTGCTGCGGCTCGCGGTCCACCCGGAGCTGCGGCTCGACGTCGCCGAGGCCGACATGGTGGGCGACGCGTACGCCGCCCGCACCGAGAAGGTGGACGTCGTCCTCGCCCACCGCGCCTGGGTCGACGGGACGTGGTCGGACGGCCCGGCGAAGGACCTGGTCGTCCGCGACCTCGCCTCGGAGCCCCTCGACGTCGTGGCTCCGCCGGGCCACCGGCTCGCAGGGCTGACGGAGGTCACCGTGGCCGACGTGGCCGACGAGACCTGGGTCGGGGTCCCGGAGGGCTGGCCCTTCGACCGGGCGCTGATGGCCTGGTTCGCCGCGGCCGACCGGCTGCCCCGGGTGGGCCACCGCTACACCGACCTGCGCGTCCAGGAGGCACTGGTGGCCGCCGGCCACGGCGTGGCGCTGATGCCGCGGCAGGCCGTCGAGCACGCGGTGGGCGGCGCCGGGGACGCCCGGCTCGTCCTGCGCCCGGTCCGCCCGGCGCGCACCCGCGCCGAGCGCCCGGTCCGGCGCATCGCCGCCCTCGCCCGCCCCGACCGCGCGGTGCGCGTCGCCGTCGCCACCGTTCTCGAGGCCCTCGTCGCGGAGGCCGCCGAGGTCCCGGGCTGGGACCCGCCCGACGGCGCCGCTGGTTGAGGTGCGAGCCCGGAGGGACGAGCGGGCGGGCCTCGGAGCCCGGCGGGACGACGCCGGCCTGCGAACGCGACAGCCCCCGACGCCGGGGGCGTCGGGGGCTGTCGTGAGGTTCGCGTCAGCTTCTCAGCGGGTGACCTTGCCGGCCTTGATGCAGCTGGTGCAGACGTTCATGCGCTTCGGGGTGCCGTTCACCGTGGCGCGGACGCGCTGGATGTTCGGGTCGAAACGACGCTTGGTGATCTTCCGCGACCACGGCCGGTTGTGACCGAAGCCCGGGGACTTGGCGCAGATGTCACAGACGGCGGCCACTGTCAGCTCCTGGGATCGAGGTACGAAGTACGTGCGCACGGCACCACCAGGGCGCCGAGGCAACCGCAGAAGCGTAGCCGAGCCGGTCGGCCCCGGGCCAATCAGCACCCTCTAGCCTGTCGCGCGTGGAGGGCACCCCGGGCGAGACCAGCGAGGTCCCTGCCCTCGTGCGCTTCCTGGACGAGGCTACCGAGGCGCTGGCCGCCGCGCGCGAGGAGATCGACGCCCTCAACGTCTACCCCGTCCCGGACGGTGACACGGGCACGAACCTGTACCTCACCCTCTCCGCGGCCCGCGACGCCGTGCGGGCGCTGCCGGGAGCCGACCCCGACGCCCGGCACGAGGTCGCGGCGCCCCCGCCGCTGGCCGAGGTGTGGGCGGTCATGGCCCGGGGCGCTCTCCTCGGCGCCCGCGGGAACTCCGGGGTGATCCTCAGCCAGATGCTGGGCGCGGTCGCCGCGACCGTCGCCGCCGCGACGTCCTCCCCGGCGGGACGTCGTCCCGGCGCGGTGCTCGCCGACGCGATGGCCGGCGCCGTGGACGCGAGCTACGCCGCCGTCGGCGAGCCCGTCGAGGGCACGATCCTCACCGTCGCCCGCGCGGCCGCCGACGCCGCCGCCGAGACCGCCCCCACCGCCGGCGTACGACGGGTGGTCACCGCCGCGGCCGCCGCGGCGCGGGAGGCGCTGCGGCACACCCCCGAGCAGCTCGCCGTGCTCGCCGAGGCCGGCGTGGTCGACGCGGGCGGTCGCGGGCTGGTCGTCGTCCTCGACGCCGCCGAGCACGTGCTGACCGGACGGCGTCCCGTCACGGCACCCGCGACGCTGGCGACCCACCGCATCCCCGTCGTCGGGCACGTCACCGCGCCCGCCCCCGCCGGGGGCGCCGCCCGCCCCGCGCCGCCGGCGTACGAGGTGGTCTACCTGCTCCGCGCCCCCGACGACGCCGTCCCCGCCCTGCGCCGGCGGCTGTCCGGGCTCGGCGACTCCCTCGTCGTGGTCGGCGGCGACGGGTTGTGGAAGGTCCACGTGCACGTCGACGACGCCGGCGCCGCCGTCGAGGCGGGGCTGGCCGCCGGGACGCCGTCGGAGATCGCCATCACCGCGCTCCCCGCCACCGCCGAGGCCGAGCGGGTCGGGCGCCGTGTCGTCGCCGTGGCCGCCGGGGAGGGTCTCGAGCGGCTGTTCGCCGAGGCCGGCGCCGTCGTCGTCCCCGGGGGCCCCGGGCGCCGTCCCTCCGCGGGGATGCTGCTGGAGGCGATGGGCGCCGGCGACGTCGCGGAGGTCGTCGTCCTGCCCAACGACGCCGACACCGTCGCCACCGCGGAGCTCGCGGCGGGCACGCTGCGTCAGCGTGGGGACGTGCAGGTCGTCGTGGTCCCGACCCGCTCCCAGGTCCAGGGCCTCGCCGCGCTCGCCGTCCACGAGCCCGCCCGGACGCTCGCCGCCGACGTGCTCGAGATGACCGCGACGGCGCGGCACGTGCGGCAGGGGGCCGTCACCGTCGCGGCCCGCCGCGGCATGACGATGGCCGGGCCCTGCGAGCCCGGCGACGCCCTGGGCGTCATCGCCGGCGACTTCGCCGTCGTCGGGCCCGACGTCGGGACCGTCGCCCGCGAGGTCGCCGAGCGGCTCCTCGCCGGGGGCGGCGACCTGGTCACCCTCGTCGCGGGCCAGGAGGACGACGGCACCACCGCCGCGCTGGCGTCGTACCTCGAGGAGCAGCACCCCGCTGTCGACGTCGTGGTGTACGACGGGGGCCAGGACCGCTATCCCGTGCTGCTCTCGGTGGAGTAGGAGGACGTCATGGGGGACACCACGCTCGAGTCACCGGTCGCCGCCGTGTTCGGCCGCGCGACCGTCACGCGCAAGCGCGTCGAGGACGACCTCGGCCTGCGCACCGTCGGCGACCTGCTGTGGCACCTGCCGCGGCGCTACCTCGAGACCCAGGGCGACACCGAGCTCGGTGCCCTGACCGAGGGCCAGGACCTCATGGTGGTCGCCAAGGTCCTCGCCACCGACGTCCGCAGCCACCGTGCCAGGCCCCGCCTCGCCTTCCGCACCACCGTGCGCCTCGCCACCGCCGGCGGCGGCCCGACGCTGGAGGCGACGTTCTTCGCGAAGAACGGCCCGCACGCCGAGTCGCTCGCCGCGGACATGCCGCCCGGCTCGCGGGGCGTGTTCACCGGACGCACCAAGCAGTTCCGCAGCCAGTGGCAGCTCTCCAGCCCCCACAAGGTGATGTTCGAGGGCTCCCCGGCCCAGGTCGACCCCGCCGTCGCGGAGACCCTCCGCGGCCTCCTGCCCGTCTACCGCGTCAGCGGCAAGATCGACTCCTTCACGATCCTCACCGCCGTCCGGACCGCGCTCGACATGGTGGGCGAGATCCCGGACCCGCTGGACCGCGCCGACCGCGAGCGGTTCGACGTCCTCGACCTGACCACGGCGTTCCAGTGGGTCCACGCCCCGGCCGACTGGGCGCAGCTCACCCGCGCCCAGCAGCGGTTCCGCTTCTCGGAGGCGCTCATCACCCAGCTCGTCCTGGCGCGCCGCCGGGCCGCCGTACGACGGCTGGGGGCGCGGGCCCGGACGGGCGGCGGCGGGCTGCTCGAGGCGTTCGACGCCCGGCTGCCGTTCACCCTCACCGCAGGGCAGCGCGAGGTCGGGGCCGACGTCGAGGCCGACCTGGCCCGCGACCACCCGATGAACCGCCTCCTGCAGGGCGAGGTCGGCTCCGGCAAGACGCTCGTCGCGCTGCGCGCGATGCTCCGCGTCGTCGACTCCGGCGGCCAGGCCGCGCTCCTGGCCCCCACCGAGGTCCTCGCCCAGCAGCACCACCGCTCCATCACCGCCATGCTCGGCGACCTCGCGAGCGGCGGGATGCTCGGCGGCCACCCCGACGGCACGGCCGTCGAGCTGCTGACCGGCTCGATGACGAAGGGCCAGCGGCGCGAGCCGCTCCTGCGGATCGCCTCGGGGGAGGCCGGCCTGGTCATCGGCACCCACGCCCTGCTGGAGGACCACGTGTCCTTCGCCGACCTCGGCCTCGTCGTCGTCGACGAGCAGCACCGCTTCGGCGTGGAGCAGCGGGCGGCGCTCACCGACAAGGCCGGCACGCCGCCCCACGTGCTGGTCATGACCGCGACCCCCATCCCGCGCACCGTCGCCATGACGGTCTTCGGCGACCTCGAGACGTCCGTCCTGGCCGAGCTTCCCGCCGGCCGCGCGCCGATCCAGACCAACGTCGTCCCCCTCGCCGACCAGCCGCGCTGGCTCGACCGTGCCTGGGAGCGGGTGCGCGAGGAGGTCGGCAAGGGCCACCAGGCGTACGTCGTCTGCCCCCGCATCACGGCCGGGGAGCAGGAGGAGGGGGAGTCCGACCCCTCGCAGGCCGCCGACGACGCCGACTGGTTCGACGAGCCCGTCGACGAGGCGCCGAAGCGGACCCTCGCCGCCGTCGAGGAGGTCGCCCCCCTCCTCGCGGAGGGTCCGCTCGCGGGGCTGCGCGTGGCCACGCTGCACGGGCGGATGCCTCCGGAGGAGAAGGACCGCACCATGCGGGCCTTCGCGGCCGGCGAGATCGACGTCCTCGTCTCGACCACCGTCATCGAGGTCGGGGTCGACGTCGCCAACGCCACCACGATGGTGCTGCTGGACGCCGACCGCTTCGGCGTCTCCCAGCTGCACCAGCTGCGCGGCCGCGTCGGCCGCGGCGGGCTGCCGGGCCTCTGCCTCCTCGTCTCGTACGCCGAGGCGCAGACCCCGGCCCGCGAGCGGCTCGCCGCCGTCGCCGCCACCTCCGACGGCTTCGAGCTCAGCCGCGTGGACCTCGCCCAGCGACGTGAGGGCGACGTCCTCGGACGCTCCCAGTCCGGCTTCCGCTCCGGCCTGCAGAGCCTGCGGGTGCTGCGCGACGAGAAGACCATCGTCGCCGCGCGCGAGGCCGCCGTCGCGATGCTCGACGAGGACCCCGACCTCACCACACGGCCGGCGCTGGCCGCCGGCGTGGCGGAGCTCGAGGCCAGCACGGCCTCGGAGTTCATGGACCGCTCGTGACCCGCCTCATCGGCGGCACCGCCGGCGGCCGGCGCCTGCGCACGCCGCCGGGCGATCGGACGCGCCCGACCTCCGACCGGGTCCGCGAGGCCCTGTTCTCCGCCCTCGAGGCGCGGCTCGGCGGGTTCGACGGGCTCCGCGTGCTCGACCTGTACGCCGGCTCGGGCGCCCTCGGCCTCGAGTCCTGGTCCCGCGGCGCCGCCGCGGTGACGCTCGTCGAGCGCGACCGCGCCACCGCCGGGCTGGTCCGCCGCAACGCCGCCGACGTCGGCTGCGGCGTCGCCGAGGTCGTCACCGCCTCGGTGGCCACCGCGCTCGGGCGTCCGCCGGCCGCGCCGTACGACCTGGTGCTGGCCGACCCGCCGTACCCGGTGGGGGAGGAGGAGCTCACCGCAGCCCTGGCGGCCCTGGTCGACGGCGGGTGGCTCGCCGAGGACGCCCTCGTCGTCGTCGAGCGGTCCGCCCGGGGCCCCGGGCCGACCCTCCCGGCGGGCCTCGAGACCGAGCGCGGACGCACCTACGGCGAGACCGCCCTCTGGTACCTCCGAGCCGGCGGCGACCCGGTGGGGGAGGATGGCTGAGTGGTCCGCGTCGTCTGCCCCGGCTCCTTCGACCCCGTCACGCTCGGCCACGTCGACGTCGTACGACGGGCGGCGGCGCTGTTCGACGAGGTCGTCGTCGCCGTGGGCACCAACCCGTCCAAGAACCAGCTCTTCACCCCCGACGAGCGCCTCGGGATGCTGCGCCGCACCGTCGGCGAGGTCGACAACGTCCGCGTGGAGGGCTTCTCCGGCCTGCTGACCACCTGGTGCGCCGAGCAGGGCGTCACCGCTGTCGTGAAGGGCCTGCGCGGGGCGGCGGACTACGACTACGAGGAGCCGATGGCGCACATGAACGCCCACCTCACCGGCCTCGAGACCGTCCTGCTGCCCACCGACCCCCGGTGGGGGTTCGTGTCGTCCAGCCTGGTCAAGGAGGTCGCCCGCGGCGGCGGCGACGTCTCCGCCCTCGTGCCCCCCGTCGTCCTCGACGCCCTCCGCGACCGCCTGTAGGCCTCGAGTCGGCACGTCTGCGCAGCTGTACGGCCTCGAGTCGGCACGTCTGCGCAGCCGTACGACCTCGACTCGGCGCATTTGGGCGTGGCGCAGCCCGCCGACTACCATCGAGTGCTGATCTGCTCGCACCCGTAGACAAGGACCGCCCTGCACACCCTGGACCCGAGAGCGCCGCTCGTGATCGACACCCGCGAGCTGAGTCGCCGACCCGGGTCGCAGCGCGAGGTGACGCGGACGGTGCCCGCTCCGGAGGACCTGGGCATCGAGGTCCTGGCCGTGCCCGTGGGGTCGCCCGTCGAGCTCGACCTGCGCCTCGAGGCGGTGGTCGAGGGCGTGCTCGTCACCGGGACCGCCTCGACCCGGCTGGCCGGCGACTGCGTGCGGTGCCTCGAGCCGATCACCGACCCCGACGTGGTCGACGTGGACGCACGGTTCCAGGACCTCTTCCTGTACGACGACGAGTCGCGCCGCGCGACCCCCGACGACGAGGACGACGGCACCCAGCGGATGCAGGGCGACCTGCTCGACCTCGAGCCGGTGCTCCGCGACGCCGTGGTGCTGGGGCTCCCCTTCCAGCCGCTGTGCCGGGAGGACTGCCCGGGGCTCTGCGCCGAGTGCGGCGCCCGGCTCGCGGACGACCCGGAGCACGACCACGGCGAGCCGATCGACCCCCGGTGGACGGCACTGGCGGCGCTCAGTCCCCAGGACGGGCCCGAGAAGGCCTGAGGCCCTCCCGGACGCCCCGGCGGGGGCGCCGTCGGCACCAGCGGAACGACCCGGCATCCTTGGGTGCCGCACCAGACCAGCACGACCCAGCACCAGCAGCACAGAAGAGGGCCGAGAACCGGCCCGGGCGAGGAGATCGACATGGCAGTCCCGAAGCGGAAGATGTCGCGCAGCAACACCCGGCACCGCCGGTCGCAGTGGAAGGCCGTCGCGCCGACCCTGGTGAGCTGCGCCAACCCGGCGTGCGGCGAGAAGCACCTCCCGCACCGCGCGTGCGGCGCCTGCGGCCAGTACGGCGCTCGCAACGCCCGTCGCCAGGTCCTCTGAGCGACGCGCAGCCGAGCCGCTGAACTACATCGCGCTCCGCACCGCACTCGGCGACCCCGTCCTGGACGTCGAGCTGCTGGAGCGTGCCCTCACGCACCGGTCGTACGCCTACGAGAACGGCGGGCTGCCGACCAACGAGCGCCTGGAGTTCCTCGGGGACTCCGTGCTCGGCGTGGTCGTCACCGAGACGCTCTACCTGACTCATCCGGACCTCTCCGAGGGCCGGTTGGCGAAGCTGCGGGCCGCGGTCGTGAACGCCCGCGCGCTCGCCGGGGTCGCCCGCGGCATCGGCCTGGGTGAGCACGTGAAGCTCGGTCGCGGCGAGGAGAGCACCGGCGGTCGCGAGAAGGCCTCGATCCTCTCCGACACCGTCGAGGCCGTGATCGGCGCGATCCACCTCTCCGGCGGCCTCGCGGTGGCCGCGGAGGTCGTCCACCGGCTCTTCGACCCGCTGATGGCCACCGCTGCCGAGCTGGGCGCCGGCCTCGACTGGAAGACCTCCCTGCAGGAGCTCGCCGCCGAGGACGACCTCGGCGTGCCCGAGTACATCATCACCGACGAGGGCCCCGACCACGCGAAGACCTTCACCGCCCGGGTCCGCGTCGCCGGGGGCCTCTACGGCAACGGGATCGGCCGCTCCAAGAAGGAGGCCGAGCAGGCCGCCGCGGAGACGGCGTACGGCGAGCTGGTCTCGCGCCGCTCGCCCACCGAGACCGACCCGTCGTCCGGCGAGGCCTGAGCCCCACCCACCGTGCCCGAGCTCCCCGAGGTCGAGGTCGTCCGCGCCGGACTCGAGCGCTGGGTCACCAGCGCCCGCGTCGTCTCCGTCGAGGTCCTCCACCCACGTCCGGTCCGCCGTGACCCCCGAGGTCCCGCGGGCTTCGCGCTGGCCCTGACCGGTCGCCGCCTGGGCGTCGCCCGGCGGCGCGGCAAGTACCTCTGGGTGCCCCTCGACGACCTCGACGGCCGTCCGACCCACGACGCCCTGATGGCCCACCTCGGCATGAGCGGCCAGATGCTGGTGCAGCCCGCCGACGCCCCCGACGAGCGTCATCTGCGCGTCCGGATGCGGCTCGAGGGCGCCGCCGAGGGCCGCGAGCTGCGCTTCGTCGACCAGCGCATGTTCGGCGGTCTCGCGCTCAGCGACGGCGGGTACGACGTCCCGCCCGAGATCGCCCACATCGCCCTCGACCCCCTCGACGGGGCGTTCGACGACGACGCCTGGGTCCGCCGGGTCCGCCGCCGCACGGCCGGCGTCAAGCGCCTGCTCCTCGATCAGACCCTGATCTCCGGCGTCGGCAACATCTACGCCGACGAGTCCCTGTGGCGCGCCCGCCTGCACGGCGACCGGCCGGGCGAGCGGCTCACCGCGAAGCAGTGCCGCGACCTGCTCGGCCACGTCCGCGAGGTGATGAGCGAGGCGCTCGCCCAGGGCGGCACGTCCTTCGACGCCCTGTACGTCGACGTCAACGGCTCGTCGGGCTACTTCGCGCGGTCCCTGTCGGCGTACGGCCGCGAGGGACTGCCCTGCCTGCGGTGCGGGACGCCGCTGCGCAGGATCGTGTTCACCAACCGCTCCTCGTTCTTCTGCCCGCGGTGCCAGCCGGCGCCGCGCGCGCGACGTTGACCCCGGCCCGGGCGGGGTGTCACTCTGGTCGACGGCCCACACCACGGGCCGCGACACCGCACAGCTCGGCGCAGACCCGCCGTCGGGTGCCCCTGGGAGCAGTCCCGGGAGCGCTCCCCAGCACAGCCACGTGCACCCACGTACACCCACGCACTTCCCCGGAGGACCCATGGCCAAGGCGCTGCTCGGACACCTCGGACGCGACACCGCTCCGACCGCCCGCCTCGACTCCGAGAACGCCCGCCTCCGCGGGCGCGTCGCCGACCTCGAGGCGCTGGTGCGCCACCTGTCGGAGGAGAACGACCGCCTCGTCGCCGACCTCGCACTGGTGCGCGAGCGCGACGCGGTGATGCAGCCCGCCTGAGGCCGCCCCGCTCCCCGAGCCGGATCCGCCCCGCCGAGCGGCGTGGGTCCCGCAGCGCCGTCCGTGCCCGCGGCTAGGGTGAGGCGGCCGAGCCCTTCCCCGAGACGCGACGCCCCTGCTGTGCGCTGTCCGAGGAGAGTTCCGTGTACCTGAAGAGCCTGACGCTGAAGGGCTTCAAGTCCTTCGCGTCCTCCACCACGCTCCGCCTCGAGCCCGGCATCACCTGCGTGGTCGGGCCCAACGGCTCCGGCAAGTCGAACGTCGTCGACGCCCTGGCCTGGGTGATGGGCGAGCAGGGTGCGAAGTCGCTGCGCGGCGGCAAGATGGAGGACGTCGTCTTCGCCGGCACGTCCGGCCGCCCGCCGCTGGGCCGTGCCGAGGTGCAGCTGACCATCGACAACTCCGACGGGGCGCTGCCGATCGAGTACGCCGAGGTCACGATCAGCCGCACGATGTTCCGCAACGGCGGCTCGGAGTACGCCATCAACGGCTCGTCGTGCCGGCTGCTCGACGTCCAGGAGCTGCTGAGCGACTCCGGCATCGGCCGCGAGATGCACGTCATCGTCGGCCAGGGCCAGCTCGACTCGATCCTGCACGCGACCCCCGAGGACCGCCGCGGGTTCATCGAGGAGGCCGCCGGCGTCCTCAAGCACCGCAAGCGCAAGGAGAAGGCGCTCCGCAAGCTCAACGCCTGCGAGGGCAACCTCACGCGGCTGGCCGACCTGCTCACCGAGATCCGGCGCCAGCTGAAGCCCCTGGGCCGTCAGGCCGAGGTGGCCCGCCGCGCCCGGTCGGTGCAGGCCGCCGTCCGCGACGCCCGCGCCCGCCTCCTCGCCGACGACGTCGTCGGCGCCCGTGAGGCCCTCGCCCGCGACCTCGCCGACGAGACCGCCCTGCGCGAGCGCCAGGCGGACGTCGAGCGACGGCTCGCCGCCGCCCACGAGCGGGAGGCCGCCCTCGAGGCCGCGCTGCGCGAGGACCTGCCCGCGCTGTCCGCGGCCCAGGAGACCTGGTTCGGGCTGACCGGCCTGACCGAGCGGCTGCGCGGCACCCGGTCGCTCGCCGCCGAGCGGCTCCGCAGCGCCCGCTCCGACCAGGCGGCCCCGGCGTCCACGGGTCGCGACCCCGACGAGACGGATGCCGAGGCGGCCGCCGCGCGGGAGGCGGAGCAGCGCATCGCCGCCGACGTCGCCGCCCGTCGTACGGCGCTGGAGGAGGCCGTCACCGCCCGCACCGCCGCCGAGGACGCCGCCGCCGCCGAGGAGCGCGCACTGGTCGGCCTGCAGCGGGCCGCCGCGGACCGGCGCGAGGGCCTCGCCCGGCTGACGGGGAAGGTCAACGCCCTGCGCTCCCGCGCCGCAGGCGCCGACGCGGAGATCGGGCGGCTCACCGACGCCCGGGCCGAGGCCGAGGCCCGCGCCGAGCGCGCCCAGCGCGACTTCACCGCCCTGGAGACCCGCGTCGCCGGGCTCGACGCGGGGGAGGAGGGCCTCGACGCCGAGCACGAGGCCGCGAGCGCCGCCCTCGACGACGTCACCGAGCGCCTCGCCAAGCTCGCCGGCGAGGTCGCCCAGGCCGACCGCGACCGCACGGCGCTGGCCGCCCGCAAGGACGCGCTCGAGATCGGCCTGTCCCGCAAGGACGGTGCCGGTGCGCTGCTGGCGGCGAGCGAGCAGCTGGACGGCGTGCTGGGGTCCGTCGCCGCGCTGCTCACCGTGCGCAGCGGCTACGAGGCCGCCGTCGCCGCGGCCCTCGGTGCGGCGGCCGACGCCGTCGTGGTGGCCGGCACCGGCGCGGCGACCGACGCCATCACCCACCTCAAGACCGAGGACCTCGGCCGAGCCGGCCTGCTCGTCGTCGACCCGTCGGAGGCCGCCGGCTCCGGGGACCGCCCCCCGCTGCCGCCCGGCGCGACGTACGCCGTCGACGTGGTCACCGGCCCCGAGGGCACCGCCGCACCGCTGCGGCGGCTGCTGGGCGACGTCGTCGTGGTCGACGGGCTCGAGGCCGCGCGCAGCCTGGTGGACGACGCGCCCGCGCTGGTCGCCGTCACCCGCGAGGGCGACGTCGTCGGTCGTCACTTCTCGGCGGGCGGCTCGGCCAGCCAGCCCAGCCTGATCGAGGTCACCGCCGCCGTCGAGGAGGCGGGCGAGCAGCTCGCCGAGGCGACCGCGGCCTCGCAGCGGCTGACCTTCGAGACCTCCCGGCTCGAGGCGGAGCGCGAGGACGCACGGCGCCGGGTGGACGTCGCCCTCGCCCGCCTCCACGAGTCCGACGCCACCCTCGCCGCGGTGGCGGAGGAGCTGGGCCAGCACGGCTCCGCCGCCCGCGCCGCCCGGGGCGAGGCCGACCGCCTCGCGGCCGCCATCGCCGGCGCCGAGCAGGCCCGCGCCGCGGACCTGGAGGGCCTGGCCGACCTCGAGACCCGCCTGTCCGAGGCCGAGACGGCCCCCGAGACCGAGCCCGACACGCAGCGGCGCGACGAGCTGGCCCAGGCCGCCCGCGACGCCCGCCAGGCCGAGACCGACGCCCGGCTCGCCCTGCGCACCGCCGAGGAGCGGGGCCGGGCCCTGCACGGACGCGCCGAGGAGCTCACCCGGGCCGCAGCCGCCGAGCGGCAGGCCCGTGCCCGGGCGGTCGAGCGCCGCGAGCGGATGCGCCGCCAGGCCGCCACCGCCGCCGCGGTCGAGCGCACCGCCGGTCTCGTGCTGGAGCGGCTGGCCGGCTCCGTGGAGGTCGCCGCGGCGGCCCGGGCCGAGATCGAGGCGGGGCGCGTGGAGCGGGAGACCGCGCTGCGGGAGTGCCGTGCGACCCTGCGCGAGCTCGGCGCCCGGCACGACGAGCTGGTCGGGTCGGCCCACCGCGACGAGATGGCCCGCACCGAGCAGAGGATGAGGCTCGAGCAGCTCGCCGAGCGGGCGCTCGCCGAGACCGGTCTCGACCCGGACGCCCTGGTCGCCGAGTTCGGCCCGGAGGTCGGCGTCCCGGTGGCGAGCCCGGAGAGCGAGCAGCCGGGCGAGGACGACGAGCCGACCTCCGTCGAGACCGTGCCCTTCGACCGCGACGAGCAGGCCGCCCGTCTGCGTCGCGCGGAGCGGGAGCTCGCTCAGCTCGGCCGGGTCAACCCGCTGGCGCTGGAGGAGTTCTCCGCGATGGAGGAGCGGCACCGCTTCCTGTCCGAGCAGGTCGAGGACCTGCGGCGGACCAAGGGCGACCTGCTCGACATCGTCCGCCAGGTCGACGGCCGGGTCGAGGAGGTCTTCACCGAGGCCTGGAAGGACGTGTCGGCGGCGTTCGACCACGTCTTCTCCCGGCTGTTCCCGGGCGGCGAGGGCCGGTTGCTGCTGACCGACCCGCACGACATGCTCGCCACCGGCGTGGACGTCGAGGCGCGCCCGCCCGGCAAGAAGGTCAAGCGGCTCTCGCTGCTCTCGGGCGGGGAGCGCTCCCTGGTCGCGGTCGCGTTCCTGGTGGCGCTCTTCAAGGCCCGGCCCAGCCCCTTCTACATCCTGGACGAGGTCGAGGCCGCCCTCGACGACACCAACCTCGGCCGCCTCTTGGAGATCTACGAGGAGCTGCGGGAGACCTCCCAGCTGCTCGTCATCACCCACCAGAAGCGGACGATGGAGGTCGGCGACGCGCTGTACGGCGTCACCATGCGCGGCGACGGGGTCTCGACCGTGATCTCGCAGCGCCTGCGCGAGGCCGAGCCGGCGTAGGGCCCGCCTGCCGGACGGACCCTCGACGGCGCCCGCGGAGGGGTGGGAGTCTCTGGCCCGTGACCGCCGCCACCTGGACCGGGTTCCTGCTGACCGCGGCCGTGATCGTGGTGACGCCCGGGACCGGATCGCTGTACACCGTCGCCACCGGCCTCGCCCGTGGCAGCCGGGCGGCCGTCCTCGCGGCCGTCGCCTGCACCCTCGGCGTGCTGCCCCACCTGCTCGCCGCCGTCACCGGTCTCGCGGCCCTGCTGCACGCCAGCGGGGTGGCGTTCGCCGTCCTGAAGTACCTCGGCGTCGCCTACCTGCTCCTGCTGGCCGTCGCGACCTGGCGGGGCCGACGCGAGCCGCTCGAGCTGGGCGAGGGCGCCACCTCGACGCCGCGCGTGCTCGGCGAGGGGATCACCCTCAACCTGCTGAACCCCAAGCTGACGCTGTTCTTCTTCGCCTTCCTGCCGCAGTTCGTCCCTGCCGGCACGCCCCACGCGTCCGCCCGGATGGCGCTGCTCGGCGGCGTCTTCGCCGCCCTGACGTTCGTCGTCTTCTCGGCGTACGGCGTGGCCGCGGGCACCCTGCGTACCCGGGTGCTCGCCCGCCCCCGCCTCGTCGAGCGGCTCCGCGCCGCGTTCGCGGCGTCGTTCGCCGTCCTCGCCGGCCGCCTGGCGCTCGAGTCCCGCTGAGCCCGGCCCGCCCCCGCCGTCCCTGCCCTGTCCCGCCCCCACCCCCGAGGAGAGCCGTCGTGACGACCGAGCGCAGCACGTTCCTGCTGGACGAGACCGAGATCCCGACCCAGTGGTACAACATCGTCCCCGACCTGCCGGAGCCCCCGCCGCCGCCGCTGCACCCGGGCACGCACGAGCCGGTCGGCCCCGACGACCTCGCGCCGCTGTTCCCGATGGCCCTGATCGAGCAGGAGGTCTCCACCGAGCGCTGGGTCGACATCCCCGGCGGCGTGCTGGACGTCTACAAGATCTGGCGGCCCTCGCCCCTGGTGCGGGCGCGGCGGCTCGAGAAGCTTCTCGACACCCCGGCGAAGATCTACTTCAAGTACGAGGGCGTCAGCCCCGCCGGCTCCCACAAGCCCAACACCGCCGTGCCGCAGGCCTGGTACAACCACGCGGAGGGCGTCCAGCGCCTCACCACCGAGACCGGGGCCGGGCAGTGGGGCACCTCGCTCGCCTTCGCGACCGCGCAGTACGGCATGGACTGCGAGGTGTGGCAGGTCCGCAGCAGCTACGACCAGAAGCCCGCGCGCCGCACGATGATGGAGATCTACGGCGCCACGCTCCACCCGAGCCCCTCGGACCTCACCGAGGCGGGCCGCGGCATCCTCGCCGCCACCCCGGACTCCCCGGGCTCGCTCGGCATCGCGATCTCCGAGGCCGTCGAGGCCGCGGTCGGTCGCGAGGACACCCGCTACGCGCTCGGCAGCGTCCTCAACCACGTGCTGCTGCACCAGACGGTCATCGGCGAGGAGGCGCTGCGCCAGCTCGAGATGGCCGGCGACACCCCCGACGTCCTCGTCGGCTGCACCGGCGGCGGCTCGAACTTCGGCGGGCTCATCTTCCCGTTCCTGCGCGAGAAGCTCGCCGGGCGGATGGACCCGACGATCCGGTGCGTCGAGCCGGCGTCCTGCCCGACGCTGACGCGGGGGGAGTACCGCTACGACTTCGGGGACGCCGTCGGCATGACCCCCCTGATGAAGATGCACACCCTGGGCCACGGCTTCGTCCCCGACCCGATCCACGCGGGCGGGCTGCGCTACCACGGCATGGCCCCGCTGGTGTCCCACGTGTACGAGCTCGGTCTGGCCGAGGCGGAGTCCATCGGGCAGGTGGAGTGCTTCACCGCCGCGCTGATGTTCGCCCGCACCCAGGGCATCGTCCCCGCCCCCGAGCCGACCCACGCGATCGCCGCCGCGATCCGCGAGGCCACCAAGTGCAAGGAGGAGGGCGTCTCCCGGACGATCCTCACCGCGCTCTGCGGCCACGGCCACCTCGACATGGGGGCCTACGAGTCGTTCCTCGCCGGCCGCATGACCGACCTCGAGCTCACCGACGACGCCATCCAGGCGGCCATGGCGGGGGTCCCGACCCTCTGAGGCCGAGGCGGCCGAGAAGCCACGTCGAGACCGCCGGTCGTCGTACGGCGGTCTCGACGACGCGCGCTCGCTGCGCTCGCGGGCTGCTCGACCAGCGTGTGCCCCGGCGGAGATCGAGGTGCGGGGCCGGCCACGGCAGAGCCGCGAGATCCGACGAGACGGGACCCTCGTCCGGGGTCGCGACGCCCCCGGGCGAGATCTCCGTCACGTCCCGGAGGGCCCTCCACAGGGCTGTCCACAGACGGTCGCCACGGGGGTCCCGGACGGCCCGGACCGAGGTTTACCGAAGGCTCACACCGGTGTGTTTCACTGGTGTGAGTCGAGGCCAGGGGGGCCCGGCACCCGAAGTCCGAAGGGCCTGAAGTCCGTGTTGTTCATCGTCTTCGCGATGTTCCTGATCCTGCTCGTCGCCACCGCCGTCGTGGTGTTCGTGGCCTACCCCTACCGCGGTTCCGAGGTCCCCGGCGCGCCGTGGTTCGGCGACGCCGTCCGCCGCTGGTCGAACCGCCTGAAGCCCCTGTCCGAGGACGAGCAGCGCGGCCTGCGCGACCACTCGCGCCGCTGACGCAGGCTCCTCCACCGGGGCCGGGCGGCGCCTGAGCGCCGCGCCCGCGAGCCCGTCGTACCGGTCTGGTTACATGGTCGGCCATGGGCTACATCGCTGACTGGGTGCTGCTGGTCGTCGGCCTCCTGCTCGTCGCCGGCGTCACGGGGGTCGCACTCCTCTCGGGCAGCCGCCGACGCCGCGGGACCGACGAGGACCTGACGCCCGGCGGGGGCACCGACGTCCTGGCGCCACCGCGCACGGACACCGACGAGACGACCGCCACCGCGCCGGCGACCGACGTCGCCGAGCCGGAGGCCGAGCCCCCGCCGGTCCCGGAGGCCCCGGCCGCTCCGACCCAGGAGAAGCCCGAGGGTGCGGCGTCCCGCCTCGTCCGGCTGCGTCAGCGGCTGTCCCGCTCCCAGGGCGGTCTCGGCAAGGGCCTGCTCGCGCTGCTGTCGCGCGACCGGCTCGACGAGGACACCTGGGAGGACATCGAGGACACCCTCCTCGGCGCCGACATCGGTGTGGCCCCGACCCAGCAGCTCGTGGAGCGCCTGCGCACCCGGCTCCGCGTCGAGGGCGGCGGGTCGCCCGACGTCCGCGCGGTGCTGAAGGAGGAGCTGCTCGCGCTCGTCGACCCGTCCATGGACCGGCGTCTCGCCGTCACGGGTGAGGGCGAGGAGCCCGGCGTCGTCCTCGTGGTCGGCGTGAACGGCTCCGGAAAGACCACGACGGTCGGCAAGATCGCGCGCCTGCTGCGGGCCGAGGACATGTCCGTCGTCATGGGCGCCGCCGACACCTTCCGCGCCGCGGCCGTCGAGCAGCTCGGCACGTGGGGCGAGCGGGTCGGGGTCGAGGTCGTCCGCGGCCCGGAGGGCACCGACCCCGCCAGCGTCGCCTTCGACGCCGTCAAGCGGGGGAAGGCGGAGGGTGTCGACACCGTCCTCGTCGACACCGCCGGCCGCCTGCAGAACAAGGCCGGCCTGATGGACGAGCTCGGCAAGGTCAAGCGGGTCATCGAGAAGCAGTCGCCGGTGACCGAGGTGCTGCTGGTCCTCGACGCCACCACCGGCCAGAACGGCATGGTGCAGGCCCGGGTGTTCTCGGAGATCGTCAACGTCACCGGCATCGTCCTGACCAAGCTCGACGGCTCCGCCAAGGGCGGCATCGTCGTCGCGGTCCAGCGCGAGCTCGGCGTCCCCGTGAAGCTCGTGGGCCTGGGCGAGGGCCCCGACGACCTGGCACCGTTCGACGCCGAGGCGTTCACCGAGGCTCTTCTCGGGTGATCCACAGCCCGACGAAACGTCGATGTAACACACCCCGGAGAGGTGTTTCCTGACGGAAACACCGACTCGACCCCGGTGAAACCTCGGGATCAGAGGGTCGGAGACACATCGGGCGGTGCGGTGCGACAGCGAGGTCGCACTCGGCCGCCCTCCTCTCCGTCCCGCTCCCTGGAGGTCCCGTGGCTGGGTATCACGCCTTCATGCTCGTCGCGACAGCGCTCGTCATGATGATGACCGTCCCGGCGCTCGCGCTGTTCTACGGCGGCATGTCGCGCTCGAAGTCCGTGCTCAACATGATGATGATGTCGTTCGTCGCGGCAGCCATCGTCGGTCCGCTCTACGTGCTCATCGGCTGGTCGATGGGGTGGTCGGAGGGCAACTGGTTCTTCGGCAACCCGTTCGACCAGCTCCTGCTGGACGGCCTCACGACCGACGCCTACGTCGGCATGGCCTTCCAGATGACCTTCGCCGTCATCACCGCCGCGCTGATCAGCGGTGCCCTCGAGGGCCGGCTCAAGTTCTCCGCCTGGGTCCTCTTCGTGCCGATCTGGTCGGTGCTCGTCTACTTCCCGATGGCCTACATGGTCTTCGGGTGCCAGGACAACTCGCTGATCTGCGGCCAGATCGGCGCCCAGGACTACGCCGGCGGCACCGCCGTCCACATCAACGCCGGCATCGCCGCCCTGGTGCTCGTCCTGCTCCTGGGCAAGCGCCGCGGCTGGCCCCGCGACACCATGCGGCCGCACAACCTCACGCTCACCATGCTGGGCGCCGGGCTGCTGTGGATGGGCTGGTACGGCTTCAACGTCGGCTCGATCGTCTTCGCCGACGGGTACGACGAGGCGCAGTTCCTCGCCGAGACCGGCCGCACCTTCGCCAACACCACCCTGGCCGCGATGACCGCCATCCTCGGCTGGCTGCTGGTCGAGCGGATGATCTCCGGCAAGGCCACCACCCTGGGCGCGGCGTCCGGCGTCGTCGCCGGGCTCGTCGCCATCACCCCCGCGGCCGGCGCGGTCGACATCGGCGGCGCCATGGCCATCGGCGTCATCGCCGGCGGTGTCTGCGCCGTCGCGGTCGGCTGGAAGTACAAGCTCGGGTACGACGACTCGCTCGACGTGGTCGGCGTCCACCTGGTCGGCGGCGTCCTCGGCACCGTGCTGATCGGCCTGTTCTCCACCGCCGACGGTGCCGGCGGCATCGACGGCCTGCTCTACGGCGGCGGCGTCGGCTCCCTGGTCGACCAGGTGCTCGGTGTGCTCGTCGCGGTCGCGTACGTCGGTGTGCTCACCCTCGTCATCGGCCTGGCCATCAAGTTCACCATCGGCCTGCGCCTTGACGACGAGGACGAGGCCACCGGCATCGACCTCGTCGCCCACGGCGAGAGCGCCTACGACCTGCACACCGGGATCGGCGGCGGCGTGTCCTCCGGGCTCGCGGCCAACGCCCCGATCAAGCCCGAGGCCTCCACCCGGGCCCCGTCGACCACGAAGGAGACCTCCCAGTGAAGCTCGTGACCGCGGTCATCAAGCCGCACAAGTGGGAAGAGGTCCGCGAGGCCCTCGAGACCTTCGGCGTGACCGGCATGACGGTCAGCGAGGTCAGCGGCTACGGCCGCCAGAAGGGCCACACGGAGGTCTACCGGGGCGCGGAGTACGACATCGCGCTCGTGCCCAAGCTCCGCATCGAGATCGTGGTCGAGGACGGCGACGCCGACGACATCGTCGGGATCGTCGTGCGGACCGCGCAGACCGGACGCATCGGCGACGGGAAGGTCTGGGTCTCCTCGGTCGACACCGTCGTCCGGGTCCGCACCGGCGACCGCGACACCGCCGCGATCTGACCCGCCTCCCACCGACGACCGGACCGGCCTGCACCCGGGACGGCACCACACCCGGCCCCGTCTCGCCCCGGCGAGGCGGGGCCGAGGTGTGCCGTCCCCGCCCCTGCACCAGGGAGGATCACCGACATGAGCGCCGCTGACCGTGCCGCCCGCACCGAGGCGGCCGACGCCCTGTGCGCCGCGGCGTACGCCGACGCCGGCGGGCCGTCGTCCGGGGTGGCGCTCGTGGCGGTCGGGGGCTACGGGCGCGGCGAGCTGGCGCCCTGCTCCGACCTCGACGTCGTCCTCGTGCACGACGACGACCTCCCCGCCGGTGCGCTCGACGCGGTGCTCGAGAAGCTCTGGTACCCCCTGTGGGACTCCGGGAGCCGGATCGACCACTCGGTCCGGTCGCTGAGCGAGATGACCACCGCGGCCCACGACGACCTCAAGGTGATGCTGGGCCAGCTCGACGTCCGCCACCTCGCCGGCGACCACCACCTCAGCCTGCGGCTGCGCACCGAGCAGCTGGCCCACTGGCGCCGCGACGCCCGGCGCCGGCTGCCCGAGCTCAAGGCGCTGACCCACGCCCGCCACGTCCGGGCCGGCGAGCTCGCGCACTCCTCGGTGCCCGACCTCAAGGAGTCCCACGGCGGGCTGCGCGACGCGACCGTCCTGCGCGCGCTCGTCGCGAGCTGGCTGGTCGATGCCTCCCAGGCCGACTCCGACGCCGTACGACGGGGGCTGCTCGACGCCCGCGACGAGCTGCACGCCGTCACCGGACGCGCCGTCGACCGCATCGCGCCCGAGCACTGGCCGGCGCTCGCCGAGCGGCTGGAGCTGCCCGACGCGGTCGCCGCGCAGCGCCACGTGCGTGAGCTGGGCCGCCGCCTGACCCACTTCTCCCGGCTGGCCTGGCGCCGGGTCGACGCCGTCCTGGCCGGTCCCGGTGGCCGCGGCGCCCGCCGGCCCCGCCTGCAGGTGCTCGCCCCGGGGGTCGCCCTGGCGGCCGGCGAGGTGGTCCTCGACCGCAGCGCCCGGCCGGAGTCCGACCCCGCGCTGCTGCTGCGCGCCTGCGCGGAGGCCGCCGAGCGTGACGCCCCGCTGGCCCCCGCGACCGCGGCCCGGCTGGCCCGGGAGGGCGCGCCGCTGGGTGACCCGTGGCCGGCGGAGGCCCGCCGGCTGCTGGTGCGGATGCTCGCCGCCGGGCCCGGCCTGCTGCCGGTGTGGGAGACCCTGGAGGAGACCGGCGCGCTGTCCGCCGTCCTGCCGGAGTGGGAGCGGATCCGGCTCTTCCCCCACGCCTCGGCGGTGCACCGCTTCACCGTGGACCGGCACTCCGTCGAGACCTGCGTCGAGGCGGCGGGACTGATCCGCAGCGTCGGGCGGCCCGACGTCCTCGCCGTCGCGGCGCTGCTCCACGACATCGGCAAGGGCGGGGTCGGCGACCACTCCGTCGAGGGCGCGCCGATCGCCCGGCGCATCGCGCAGCGCCTCGGGTTCGACGAGGACGAGTGCGACGTCGTCGCCACCCTGGTGCGCCAGCACCTGCTGCTGTCGCAGACCGCCACCAGCCGCGACCCCGACGACCCGGTCACCCTGGCCCACGTCGCCGACCGGGTCGGCACCCCCGAGGTGCTCTCGCTGCTGGTGGCGCTCACCGAGGCCGACGCCCGCGCCGCGTCGGCGCAGGCGTGGTCGTCGTGGCGGGCGGGCCTGGTGCGTCGTCTCGCCGCCGGCGTGCTCGCCGTCCTCCTCGCCCGCCAGGCCGGCACCTCGGCGCCGCGGGTGGCCGACCCCGAGGTCACCGTCCCCGACGCGGTCCGCGGCGACCCCCGCCGGGCGGCGTTCACGGTCGAGCCCGTGGCCGACGGTGCCCGGGTCACCGTGGTCTCGGGGGACCGGGTGGGGCTGCTGGCGGACGTCTCCGCCGTCCTCGCCCTGCAGCGGGTCCGGGTGCGGGCCGCGCGCGCGTGGTCGCAGGACGCCTGGGGCGTCTCGGCGTGGGACGTCAGCGAGGAGGTCGACCCCGCGGTGCTGCGCGAGCGGTTCGCCGCCCTGGTCGAGGGGCGCCTGGACGTCGGCCGCCGGCTGCGGCTCGACGGGAGCCCCGACGTGCTGCCGCCCACCGTCGAGGTCCACCACGAGGCGTCGCGCACCTCGACGGTGCTGGAGGTGCGGGCGAGCGACCGGCTGTCCGTCGTCCACCACGTCTGCGCGACGCTGGCGGGCCTGGAGATCGCCGTCCGCTCGGCCCACGTGGACACCCTCGGGCCGCAGGCAGTGGACGTCTTCTACCTGCAGGAGGCCTGGGCCGGGGCGCTCGCCGACGACCGCGCCGCGGACGCGGCCCACGCCGTACGCGCTGCCCTCGCCGGCTCCGGATAGGCTGGGCCACCGCCCGAGCCGGGGTCCCTCGGACCCTCCCGCGGGCCCTGCGACATCGACCCAGTCACCGACCCAGGGACCTCACACACGTGTTCGCCACCCTCTCCGACCGCCTCGCCGACACCTTCAAGAACCTGCGGGGCAAGGGACGCCTCTCCGACGCCGACATCGACGCCACCGCGCGCGAGATCCGCATCGCGCTGCTGGAGGCCGACGTCGCGCTGCCGGTCGTCAAGGAGTTCACCGCGGCGGTGAAGGAGCGCGCCCGCGGCGAGGAGGTCAGCGGTGCGCTGAACCCGGCGCAGCAGGTCATCAAGATCGTCAACGACGAGCTCCAGGCGATCCTGGGCGGCGAGACCCGCCGGCTGCGCTACGCGAAGTCCGGCCCGACCGTCATCATGCTCGCCGGCCTCCAGGGCGCCGGCAAGACGACGCTGGCGGCGAAGCTGGCGAAGTACCTGAAGGACCAGGACAAGACGCCGATCCTCGTCGCCTGCGACCTCCAGCGACCCAACGCCGTCCAGCAGCTGCAGGTCAACGGCGAGCGCGTCGGCGTCCCCGTGTTCGCGCCGGAGCCCGGCAACGGCGTGGGCGACCCCGTGTCGGTGGCGACCGCGTCGATCGAGCACGCGAAGCGCTCGCTGCACGACGTCGTCATCGTCGACACCGCGGGCCGGCTCGGCGTGGACGCCGAGATGATGCAGCAGGCCGCGGACATCCGGGACGCCGTCCGGCCCGACGAGGTCCTCTTCGTCGTCGACGCGATGATCGGCCAGGACGCCGTCTCGACGGCCCAGGCGTTCCTCGACGGCGTCGGCTTCGACGGCGTCGTCCTCACCAAGCTCGACGGCGACGCCCGCGGTGGTGCGGCGCTGTCGATCCGCTCGGTCACCGGCAAGCCGGTCATGTTCGCCTCCTCGGGCGAGAAGATGACCGACTTCGACGTCTTCCACCCCGACCGCATGGCCTCGCGCATCCTCGACATGGGCGACGTCATGACCCTGATCGAGCAGGCCGAGAAGACCTTCGACGCCGCGCAGGCGGAGAAGGCGGCCGGCAAGCTCCTCGGCGGCCAGGGCGACTTCACCCTCGACGACTTCCTCGAGCAGATGCAGCAGGTCCGCAAGCTCGGCTCGCTGTCCTCGATCCTCGGGATGCTGCCCGGCATGGGCCAGATGCGCGAGCAGCTGGCGGACTTCGACGAGCGCTCCATCGACCGGATCCAGGCGATCATCCAGTCGATGACCCCCGCCGAGCGGGCCAACCCCAAGATCATCGACGGCTCCCGCCGCGCCCGCATCGCGAAGGGCTGCGGGCAGCAGGTCAGCGACGTCAACCAGCTCGTCGACCGCTTCTTCGAGGCCCGCAAGATGATGCAGCAGATGGCGAAGGGCGGCGGGATCCCCGGCATGCCCGGCATGCCGGGCATGCCCGGCATGGGCGGCGGGCGGAAGGGCAAGGCGAAGCCCGCGGCCCGGAAGGGCAAGGCGCGCCGCTCGGGCAACCCGGCCAAGGCGGCCGCAGCCAAGCCGGCCCCCGCCGCGAAGGGCTCCCCGTTCGGCAACCCCGACGGCGAGCCGGTGGACTACGAGAAGGCGGCGAAGGACCTCAACCTGCCGTCCGACCTCTCGAAGTACCTGCGCTGAGCGCCGCCGCCCGGGCCGCGCCCGCGACCGTCCTCGTCGTCGACGGCGCCAACGTCGTCGGTGCCCGGCCGGACGGCTGGTGGAAGGACCGCCCCGGCGCCGCCCGCCGCCTCCACGACTCGCTGCTGGTCGCACCCGTGCCCCAGGAGCAGGTGGTGCTCGTGCTGGAGGGCGGCGCCAAGGCCGGCGTGAGGGCCGGCAAGGACGCCCACGTCCGCGTCGTCCACGCCCCCCGCGACGGCGACCGCGAGATCGTCGCCCAGGCCACCGCGGCCGTCGGGGCCGGCTCCCGCGTCACCGTCGTCACCGCCGACGTCGTCCTCCAGGGCCGCGTCCTCGCGGTCGGCGCCGAGTACGTCGGCCCCACCTGGCTCCTCGACCTCCTCTAGGCCGAGTCGGCACGTCTGCGCAGCCAGGAGCCCTCGAGTCGGCACGTCTGCGCAGTCAGGAAACCTCGAGTCGGGCTCTCCTGCTGGTTGTGTGGGTCCGTGGCCCGATCGCGGTCGGGAGGCGTGGTCGCGGTGCTCCGTGACGATTCGCCCCATCCGCGGGACCAAGCTCGTGCGAGACGTCACGGAGTACCGCTCGTCCACAGCTGGCCGGGTCCGCCCCGGTACTCCCCTGGGGAACTGTCGTCCCGGACCGTGCCGGACAGCAGGACCTCAGGAGACTAACCCTGCGGCTCGCCCGGTCACGGTGGACAACGCCTGGCGACCCCGTCGACCACCGGCGCGCCGGGCGCGTGGCGCCGCCACGCCTCGGCGCAAGGCCCCCTGGTCCCGTGCAGAACGCACACAGTTCGACACCGGGCGGGCTCTCTCGCCGCCTCACACCGCACCAGGCCGCACCGGCGCACCCACCGCCGAGGCGAACTGTGTCCTTTCGTGCAGCCGACCCGAGACGACCCAGCGAGCTCCAGCACGAGATGGCGCCACCCACTCATCAAGCAGAAGAGCCGAGTCGGCACGTCTGCGCAGCTCCGCGCCCGGTCGTACGACGTCCCGGCTCGTACGACGTCCCACGACAGCGGTCCCGCCTGGGGAGAACCTGCGCAGACGTGCCGACTCGGCGTCCTGGAGGTGCGCAGACGTGCCGACTCGGCACTAGGTTGCCGGGCATGGGTGCTGCTGCGAGGGTCCGGGGTCCGGTGCTGCCCGACGGGGAGGCGCGCGACCTGTACGTCGTCGACGGGCGCGTGACGTACGAGCCGCAGGCCGGCGCCGAGACCTGGGCCGAGGGGTGGGTGGTGCCGGGGCTCGTCGACGCGCACTGCCACCTGGGGCTGGACGACCACGGCCCGGTCGGGGCCGAGGAGACCGAGCAGCAGGCCGTCGACGACCGCGACGGCGGGGCGCTGCTGATCCGCGACTGCGGCAGCGCGGCCGACACCTCGTGGGTCCAGGAGCGCGACGACCTGCCGCGGCTGATCCGCTGCGGGCGGCACCTGTCGGCGACGAAGCGCTACATCCGCGGCTACGCCCACGAGGTCGAGCCGGACGAGCTGGCGGCGTACGCCGCGCAGGAGGCCCGCCGCGGCGACGGGTGGGTGAAGCTGGTGGGGGACTGGATCGACCGGGACGCCGGCGACCTGACGCCGTCCTTCCCGGCCGCGGCGTTCGCGGCCGCCATCGAGGCCGCCCACGCGGAGGGCGCGAAGGTCACCGCGCACTGCTTCGGCCACGACGTCCTGCCCGGCCTGATCGAGGCCGGCATCGACTGCCTCGAGCACGGCACCGGGCTGACCGAGGACCTCGTCGACGCGATGGTCGCCCACGGCACCGCGCTGGTGCCGACGATCATGCAGCTCGACGAGTTCCCCGGGCACGCGTCGGCGGGGGAGAAGCGCTTCCCGGACTACGCCGCCACGATGGCGGACCTCTACAGCCGCATGCCCGCCACCCTCGGTGCGGCGTACGACGCCGGGGTGCCGATCTACGCCGGCTCCGACGGCGGCGGCATCTCCCGGCACGGGAACCTCGCCGGCGAGGTGCAGGCGCTCACCCGCATCGGGATGAGCCCGTACGACGCCCTGGGGGCGGCCAGCTGGCGCGCCCGGGAGTGGCTCGGCCACCCCGGGCTGGAGGAGGGGGCACCGGCCGACCTGGTCGTCTACCCGTCCGACCCGCTCGCCGACCTGTCGGTGCTGCGGCGGCCGTCCGCGGTGGTGCTGCGGGGCGTCCGGGTGCTCTGACGCTCAGCCCGCAGCGGGCTTCCGCGGCGCGCCCGAGGCGTAGAGCACGACGAGCAGCACCAGGACGGCGAAGCCGCCGAAGCCGAGGCCGATGCCGGCGACCAGCATCACCGCGAACCCGGCGAACGCGCCGCCGGCCGGGGCGGGTCCGACGCGGACCTCGGTGGCACCGGGGGCGGAGGACGAGCAGGTCAGCTCGAGGGAGTCCCCGCCCGGGTCGACCACGCCGAACCCCGACCACGACCGGGAGCCGTTGCCGTAGGTGTAGCTGGCGGTGGGGGCGTCCACGTCGACCGGCTCGCCCTGCGCGTCGGTCGCCTGGCACGACGGGGGCACCTGGCCCTCCGGCGCCATCAGCAGCCGCGGGCCGTCGTCGTCCAGCTCTACGCCCTGGGCCGAGCCGTCCGCGGGGACGACCGCGTCCTGCTGGGACAGCGGCCCCAGGGCCGACACGAACGCCGTCACGAGCAGCGTCCCCGCCGCCACGAACATCACGAGGGGCAGCGCGAACCACCAGGCGCGGGGACGCCGGCGACGCGGCCTGGCCGGTGGCGTCGGGGAGCCGGGCGGGGGACCGCCGTACGGTCCGGGAGGGGGCTGGGCGCCGTACGACCCGGGCGGCGGAGGCTGCTGGCTCATGGGCGCATCATCCCCGACACCGCCGGGTGCACACCGGATTCGGACCGCGGGCGACGACGTGGCAGACTCGTGGGTCGAGTGCGCGCGCCTCGGTCCCTCTCAGCCGACGCCGTCACTCCCACCGAGGACAGCGACCCGGACCCCACCCGTGGTCGAGGCCCTCACCCGCACACGATTTCCGAGGAGACACCACAGACGTGGCCGTCAAGATCCGTTTGAAGCGCCTGGGCAAGGTCCGGGTCCCGCAGTACCGCATCGTCGTCGTCGACTCGCGCAAGAAGCGCGACGGCCGCGTGATCGAGGAGATCGGCACCTACCAGCCGAAGGACGAGCCGTCGGTCATCACCGTCGTCTCCGACCGCGCGCAGTACTGGCTCGGTGTCGGCGCCCAGCCCACGGAGACCGTCGAGTCGCTGCTCCGGATCACCGGTGACTGGCAGAAGTTCAAGGGCACCAAGGGCACCGAGGGTCGCCTGAAGACGGCCCCCGAGAAGCGCAGCAAGCTCGACATCTTCAACGAGGCGCTGAAGGAGGCCGGCTCCGACACCGTCGAGGCCGCCGCCCCGAAGGCCGAGAAGCTGACCAACGCGGAGAAGGCAGCCGAGAAGGTCGAGAAGGTCGAGCGCGCGGAGAAGGCCGACAAGGCCAAGTCCGACAAGGCTGCCGAGGCCGCCGAGAAGACCCCGGCCGACGAGACCCCCGCGGTCGCCGAGGCCGACACCGAGGCCGCCGAGACCGAGGCCGTCGACGCCGAGCGTCAGCAGGAGCCCGCGGCTGAGAAGGACGGCGCCTCGTCGTGACCGCCCCGGCGAGTCCCGCGATGCTGGCCGAGGCGCTCGAGCACCTCGTCCGCGGCGTCGTGGACAACCCCGACCAGGTGCGGGTCGACGACAAGGATCTGCGCCGCGGGTCGGTGCTCGAGGTGCGCGTGCACCCCGACGACCTCGGCAAGGTGATCGGACGGGGTGGCCGCACGGCCACGTCGTTCCGGACCGTCGTCTCCGCCCTCGCCGGTCGTGGCGGCGCGCGCGTCGACTTCATCGACGTCGACCGCCGCCGCTGACCGGCTCGTACGGCGGCCTGCGATGAGCGAGGCCGTCGAGGTCGTCGTCGGCCGTGTGGGTCGCCCGCACGGCCTGCGCGGCGACGTCAGCGTCGAGGTGCGCACCGACTCCCCGGAGCTCCGCTTCGTGGTCGGTGCGCACCTGCGCGGCGAGCCCGGCCGTGACACCCCGGCCCCGGCCGCCCGGGTCGCCGACCTCGAGCTCGCCTCGGTGCGCTGGCACTCCGGCCGGCTGCTGCTCCGCTTCGTCGGGGCCGAGGACCGCGAGGGGGCCGAGTCCCTGCGCGGCACCCTCCTGCACACCACCCTGGCGCCGGACGAGGTGCCGGACGACCCGGACGAGTACTTCGACCACCAGCTCGTGGGGCTGGCCGTCACCGACGTCGACGGGACGCCGCTGGGCGTGATCGCCCGGGTCGTGCACGGTGGCGCGCAGGACCTCCTCGAGGTCCGCACCCCGTCCGGTCGCACCGGACTGGTGCCGTTCGTGTCGGCGCTGGTCCCCGAGGTCGACCTGGCCGGCGGACGCGTCGTCGTCGCCGACCGCCCGGGGCTGGTGACACCCTTCCCGGACGAGACGTAGGAGACCGGCGATGCGCGTCGACGTCGTCACCGTCTTCCCGGCCTACCTGGCCGCGCTCGACCTCTCGCTGCCCGGCAGGGCGCAGCGGTCCGGCCTGCTCGACCTGCGCGTCCACGACCTGCGGGACTGGACCCACGACCGCCACCGCACCGTCGACGACACCCCGGCCGGCGGCGGTCCCGGCATGGTCATGCGGCCCGAGCCGTGGGGCGAGGCGCTCGACGCCCTCGACCTCGAGGGCGCCACCCTCGTCGTCCCGACGCCGGCGGGGGAGCCGTTCACGCAGGCCACCGCCCGCGACCTCGCCACCCGCGACCGGCTGGTCGTGGCGTGCGGGCGCTACGAGGGCATCGACCAGCGCGTGGTCGACCACGCCCGGACCCGCACCGAGGTCCGGGAGGTCTCGCTGGGCGACTACGTGCTCAACGGCGGCGAGGTCGCGGCGCTGGCCGTCCTCGAGGCCGTCGTGCGGCTGCTGCCGGGCGTCGTGGGCAACCCGGAGTCGCTCACGGACGAGTCCCACGAGGCCGGGCTGCTCGAGGCCCCCGTCTACACGAAGCCGCCGTCGTGGCGCGGCCTCGAGGTGCCCCCGGTGCTGCTCTCGGGGGACCACCGGAAGGTCGCCGCCTGGCGGCGCGCCGCGGCCACCCGTCGTACGGCGGAGCGGCGGCCCGACCTGCTGCACGCCTCAGCCGTGCTGGCCCACGGCGACGAGGCGTGGGCGATCGTGCCCGCCTCGCCCTCCGACGCCCCCGAGCTGCTCACCCTCCAGCGGGCCTGCTGGGTCACCGAGGCGATCGCCAACGACGACCTCGCCATCCCGGCGCTCCACGAGGACCTCGCCGACGTCGAGGCCGGCCTGCGCGACTGGCGGACGTACGTCGTCCGCGCGGCCGGCCGGCTCGTCGGGTCGGTCCGCGGGCGACTCGAGGACGACGGGGCCTGGTCGGTGGGACGCCTGATGGTCGCCCCCGACCTGCGGGGCCGGGGGCTGGGGCGGGTGCTGCTCGAGCACGCCGAGGCGGTCGCCCACCCCGACGCGACGTCGTACCGGCTGGTGACGGGCAAGGACTCCACGGCCAACCTGCGGCGCTACCGGCGGGCCGGCTACCGCGTGGTCGAGGTGCTCGACGACTTCCCCAGCGGCCCGGCCGTGCTGGCCAAGCCCCGCCGCCGCTGAGACCCGGCCCGGTCCGGGAGGCGTTTTCCGCCCCGGAGCGCGGCTGTGGCACACTTCTGGACTGGTCCCGCCGGTCGAAACACGGACCGCCCGCCGCGTGCGCGCGCCGGGGATCCGCGTCGGGCTCCTGCCACAGGGGGAGCGGCGCCGCCGACCGAGGGTCGGACCACCACCAGTACCAGCATCGAGTCCGCGGTCGACCTGTGGCCACTGCGAGGAGCACCCATGACCAACGCCATCACCGCGCTCGACGCCGCCGTCCGCCGTGACGACGTCCCCGCCTTCCGCGCGGGCGACACCGTCAAGGTCCACGTCAAGGTCGTCGAGGGCAACCGCAGCCGTGTCCAGATCTTCCAGGGCATCGTGATCCGCGTGCACGGCTCCGGGATCGGCCGCACGTTCACCGTCCGCAAGGTCTCCTTCGGCGTCGGCGTGGAGCGCACCTTCCCGCTGCACTCCCCGATCTTCGAGCAGGTCGAGGTCGTGACCCGCGGTGACGTCCGCCGCGCGAAGCTGTACTACCTGCGCAACCTGCGCGGCAAGGCCGCCCGCATCAAGGAGCGGCGGGAGATCTGAGCAGGACCCCGGGCTCGCCCGGAGTCGGCTCAGGGTCGCTGGCTAGTCTCTCGAGGTGACCACCCACGACCGCGGCGCGGACCCCGTGGACGACACGGGGGGCGTCGGGTCCTCCGAGGGTCCCGACCCCGCTGACGGGCCGGCCTCCGAGGCGCCCGCCGGACGCCGTCGGGGGCTGCGGCTGTGGCAGGAGACCGCGCTCCTGCTCGCCCTCGCGCTGGTCCTCGCGCTGGTCATCAAGACCTTCTTCCTGCAGGCCTTCTACATCCCGTCGGAGTCGATGGAGCCGGGTTTGGTCGAGAACGACCGGATCCTGGTGCAGAAGGTGTCCTACTGGGGCGGCGGCACGCCGGAGCGCGGCGACGTCGTCGTCTTCGAGGACCCCGGCGGGTGGCTCGACGAGCCGACCCCCACCGACCAGGGCGTCGTCACGTCGCTGATGACCCGGATCGGGCTCTACCCGACCGGCGGCCACCTCGTGAAGCGCGTGATCGGCGTCGAGGGCGACGTCATCGAGTGCTGTGAGGAGGGCACCGGACGGCTCATCGTCAACGGGGTGCCGATCGACGAGAAGGGCTACACCAAGCCCGGGTCGACCAGGAACAGCAGCGGTGAGCGCTGCGCCGGTCCGATGATCGGCAGCTGCTCCTGGACCGCGGGGCCGGTACCCGAGGACGAGATCTTCGTGATGGGCGACAACCGCAACCGCTCGGCGGACTCGACGGTCCACATGTGCCCCCAGAACGCCACGGACTGCACCCCGGGTCGGGAGTTCGTGCCCACCGACCTCGTCGTCGGCAAGGTGTTCGTCGTCGTCTGGCCGCAGGACAACTTCCGCTGGGTGAAGCGTCCCGACGCGTTCGAGTACGTGCCCGCAGGATCGTGACCGGTCGGGTCGCCGGCACGACGGTGCGGCGCGACGCCGGTCTCTACGGCTACGAGCGCGCGCTGCGCCGGGCCGGGCTCGAGCACGTGGCCGGCACCGACGAGGCCGGGCGCGGCGCCTGCGCCGGCCCGCTGGTCGCCGCCGCCGCGGTGCTGCCCGCCTCCCAGGCGGGCGTGGTGCCCGGCCTCGCGGACTCCAAGCTGCTGACCGAGGCCGCGCGGGAGCGCTGCTACGCCCAGGTCGTGCGGCGCGCGCTGGCGTGGTCCGTCGTCGTCGTGCCGCCGGGCGAGTGCGACCGCCTCGGGATGCACGTCGCCAACATCGAGGCCCTGCGCCGCGCCGTCGCCCGCCTCGCCGTCCGGCCGTCGTACGTGCTGACGGACGGGTTCCCCGTCGACGGACTGCCCGCCCCCGCCCTGGCGATGTGGAAGGGCGACCGGGTCGCCGCGTGCGTCGCGGCCGCGTCGGTGCTCGCGAAGGTGACCAGGGACCGCCTCATGACGCGGCTGCACGACGACCACCCGGCGTACGGCTTCGCGGTGCACAAGGGCTACATCACCCCGTCGCACTCGTCGGCCCTGACCGAGCACGGCCCGTGCCCCGAGCACCGCATGCGGTTCGTCAACGTACGGCGGGCCGCCGGGCTCGAGGTCGAGGCGGGCGCCGTGGAGCTCGAGGAGCCCGCCCCCGCCTGAGGCGACCGGGTCGCCCGCGCCGTTCCGCGTCCACAGGCGCCGACCGCGTCGGGTCCTCCACAGGCCCGCGGTCGACGGCCCCCACGACCCCTCGCGCCGCCGCAGGCTGGCGCTCGAGGAGGTCGACATGACGACGACAGCAGCGAGCAAGCAGGCCCTGGGGGCCTATGGGGAGAGCGTGGCGGCACGGCACCTGGTCGAGGAGGGCCTGGAGGTGCTGGAGCGGAACTGGCGCTCGCCGGGGGACCCGGTCGGGGAGATCGACCTGGTCTGCAAGGACGGCGACGCGCTCGTGGTGTGCGAGGTCAAGACCCGCACCGGTGAGGAGGGCGGGAGCCCGCACGAGGCGGTGGACGCCGAGAAGCTGGACCGCCTGCAGAGGCTGGGGGTGCGCTGGGCCGCCGAGCGCGGCTGCACCCCGCCGGAGATGCGGGTCGACCTGGTGGCCGTGCTGCGGCCGCTGCGCGGCGCCGCCGTGGTCGAGCACGTCCGCGGGATCGGCTGACGTGCCCGTCGCCACGGCCCGGACCGTGTCCCTGCACGGGGCGGTGGGCCACCTCATCGACGTCCAGACCGACGTGTCGCCCGGCCAGGTGGGGCTGACCCTCGTGGGGCGGCCCGACGCGTCGCTGTCGGAGGCCCGCGACCGGTGCCGGATGGCCGTGGTCAACTCCCGGCTGCCGTGGCCGGCGACGAAGCGGATCACGGTGCTGCTGTCGCCGGCAGACCTGCCCAAGCGGGGCACCCACTTCGACCTCGCGAGAGTGAGAATATGACACACTTAGATTGTGCGAGCAAGCGTCTACGCGAGGATCAGTCGAGACCGTGAGGGTGCCGGTCTGGGTGTAGCGACCCAGGAGGCTGACTGCCGCGAGCTCGCCGACCGCCTAGGCGCGTCCATCGTCTCCGTGCACACCGACAACGACCTGTCTGCGTACTCGGGGAAGCCGCGGCCCGGCTACCGCGACCTGCTCCGAGAAGTTCAGGATGGGGAGGTCGACGTCGTCCTGGCCTGGCACACAGACCGGCTACATCGCTCCCCGGCTGAGCTCGAGGAGTACATCACCGCCTGCGAACAGCGCGCCGTCTCGACGCACACCGTCAAGGCTGGCCCCGTCGACCTCTCGACCTCCTCGGGGCGGATGGTGGCTCGGACCCTGGGCAACCACGCCCGATACGAGGTCGAGCACGCGGTCGAGCGAATGCAGCGGGCGAAACAGCGCAGCGCCGAGGCCGGTGTCTGGAAGGGCGGTCGGCGTCCGTTCGGGTACGAGGCGGACGGGGTGACGGTTCGAGAGGACGAGGCAGCTGCACTTCGCTCGGCCTGCGACCAAGTCCTGGCGGGCGAGTCGCTGAGGTCGATTGCACGAGCCTGGAACGCTGCGGGCCTGACGACCACCACTGGGAAGCCCTGGGGGCTCTCAGCGCCCCGTAGAGCGCTTCTGCGGCCACGTAACGCCGGCTTGATGGAGCACCGCGGCGAGATCGTGGGCGATGCCCAGTGGCCGGCCATCGTGGACCGCGAGAAGTGGGAGGCAGTTCGCCGCATCCTTCTCGACCCGGCTAGACGGACCAATCCTGAGACCAACGCACCGAAGCATCTCGGCTCCGGGCTCTACCGCTGCGGACTTTGCCACGGCCCGATGAGGGCGGGACACGACCGATATGGCCGTCCGCTCTACCGCTGCGCCGAGCGTGGGGGAGAGGCCGGCCACGCCAGCCGAGACATGGAACAACTCGACGCATACGTATCCGCGGTGCTGGTCGAGCGCCTTCGCCGCGACGACCTCGCTGACCTCCTCTCGGCCCCCGCCGCAGATGTCGACCTGGAAGGGCTGCAGGCGCGCGCCATCGAGTTGGACGAGCGAAAGACGCAGCTCGCCGCACTCTTCGCCGACGGGGACGTTGATGCTCGACAGCTCGCCGAGGGGAGCCGGCGCCTGACGACCGAGCTCGATGGCGTGCGCGAGCAGATCGCGGTTGCTTACAACGGCACGGCATTGGCCGACATCGGGGGAGCGCCCGATCCTGGCCAGGCGTGGCTCGAGTCGACACTCGAGCGACGGAGGCTAGTTCTCGGCGCGCTGATGACAGTCATCGTGCAGCAGTCCGGCCGGGGCAGGCCACCGGGATGGAAGCCCGGCGAGTCGTACTTCCGTCCCGACACAGTCGCGATCGAGTGGGTGGCCTGATGACCTACAACTTCAAGGTGCCAGTTCTGTCGGCTTCGCGATGGGCTGAGGCCGAGACGCGGTCGACGCATTCTGCGGACCTGGATTGGCCGCGCGTAGGTATCTACTGCGAGGACCAGCACGCACTCTGGTTACTCGGGTCGTTCGTCGTCAGTCACGAGGTCGCAGCCGATCGGGGCCACAACTACTGGGCTTGGGAGCGCCGCTATCTCACGGGCGATGGCTACCTGATTCGTCTGCAGAGGCAGGACGGCGGCGAGGGTGTCCAGCAGCTGGCGGCGAATCAGCCGACGAACCCACGGGGGGAGCAGGCGGCTCTAGCTGCAGCCCAAGAGGCTCTGGAGCGGGGGGATTTCGCCGCCGCCGAGAAACTCATGTCGGGCCTCGGGGCGAGCGAGGCGGATTCTCGGCTTCGGATGCCACTGGCGTGTGGGATGTGCGGTGGACCGCGGGTATTTCGGGAGGACCGAGTTCAGTCTGTGGCGCAGCGGTTCTGGGACTTCGGCATTCGCGAGATCGACTTCAAGTCATTCGCGGCACGCATAGATCGCCAGTCCTAAGCCTCCACGCTGCTAGTCTGTAAGCACTGGTCGACGGATCTCCGACGGCGCAGGTCACGTCATCCGAGCAGATGGCTTCAAAGCCATGCTCGGAGGACCCGGTGTCTCAGACACTTCATCATCGTGGACGCGTAGCTGCCCTCAGCAGGTCGCGGAACGCCACCGATCCCGAACTCGTCGACGCGCGCCGCGAACTCGCGGCGGAGCGCCTCGCGGACGTCATCGCTAGGACGGTGGCTTCGGCGCCACCCCTGACCGACGAGCAGCGCAGCCGGCTGGCAGCACTGCTCCGTCCCGCTTGCGCCCACGAGGCAGCCGGCGGTGATCGCGTTGCGTCGTGAACGAACAGAACGCCCCGGCTCCCAGACCGAGGCGTCCCAAGTGTCACTGACGGGCGACACCCAGATCGTATCCGCTGACGACCGCGTTTGGTGCCAGCGATGCGGTGCCCTCCTGACTGCGCCGCGGTCCGTCGAGCGTGAGCTCGGGCCGGTCTGCGTGCACCTCGTCACCGAGGCGGTGGCCTCATGAGGCGCCGGGTGCTCGAGGTCGAGTTCGACGGTGTCGGGTCGCTGATGCGTGGCCACGGCTCTCGTGAACTAATCGCCGAGGTCGTGGGGCGGCCGCCCGTCTGGCGCACGCTGGCCCACGGCTGGTCGGTGCAGGAGCACACCGCCCGCGACGTCGTGGCGCTCGCTGAGGAGCGGGGCTACGACATCGTCGTCCTCGGTCCGCAGGCCACTCGACAGAGGCGCGAGCAGATGTCGGCTCCCGCCGAAGTCACATCAGGCGGTGCGACTTCGTATGACATCCCACCGGCGTCCGAGTCGGAGGGCCTGTGGTGACCGCGATGCAGGAGATCCCGTTGGTACCCACGGGTACGAACGGAGAGGCGGTCGAGGCCACGCCGGCCGAGCTGGACGCCTACGTCGCCCACTTCCAAGCGCGGGTCCTACAGGACGCGATGCGGGAAGCGACGGCGACCTACTGGCGCCGGCGGGCTCAGACGTTCCTCGACGCCCGCGCCCGGCCCGGTGACTTCCTCGGCAACTCCACGCTCGAGCAGCGACGGGCTCGGTGGTGCCGGCTCACTGAGATCGCCAAGGCGTGCGAGGCCAGGGCTCAGGTCGCGCTGATCCAGGACGACGAGGTGATCCGGTGATGACCACCTACTCGGCCCGTGTCATGCGCTTCCGCCGCGGCGTCTACGCCGCCCGTGGACGCATCACGCCCGGCGCCCAGGTGCTGCTCCTGCGGCTGTCGGACTCGATGAACGCCAACGCCATCGTGTCGATCCCGCGCACCCAGCTCGTCGAGGAGTTCGACTGCGCTCCGGCCCGGATCACCGAGTGGATCAACCAGGCGAAGAAGGCCGGATTCCTGAGCCAGGTGAGGCGCCCAAGGCCCGGCACAACGGCGGTCTACCAGGGCCTGGTCGTGGCTCCCAAGGTACGCGAGGGCGTACCTCAGACAGAGGTACGGAAACCCGGTCACGTAGGGGTACGCGAGGGCGTACCCCTAGAAGGGGCCCAGGGGTACGCGAGAGCAGGTACCCAAGAGGTAGACGCTTCGCTGAGGTTGAGCGACACACCTCAGGTCGTGCGTCGCGATGACAAGCGCAGCAACGAGAGGACCGCCTCGAGCAAGGCCGCTGTCGAGGTCGCGGACTGCGAGTGGCATCCGTGGCAGCGCTGCCCCGAGGACTGCCGCAACGTTGATCGGCGCGCGTCATGACCGCCCGTATCTATGACCTGACGTCACGCCTGCCGCAGGCGTGCGACTGCCCGCCCCACCGGCTCGCTTCTCTAGCTGCTCGTCTCCGTCAGTCCAGGGACGCGCAAGCCGGCGAGCTCCTCGTCACCACTGAGACGCTCACCGCGGTCGTTGACGACGCGCTCGAGGTGTTGGACCGCATCCTCACCGACCACGCCCCCACGCACGAGAGGACGAACTCGTGACGATCTTCCGCGGTGGGCCCGGCCTCATCTTGCCGGCGGACTTCGTGGCTTGGCTGGACCGCAACGCGAACCTCAGTCAGCTGCGCGTCGATGCCCGTGGGACGAACCCTCGGGCATCGAAGTACCTGAGCGAGATCCACGAGGTTGCGCTCGAGTACCGCGTGGCGCTCACGGGTGAGCCTGAGCCGGCAGCGGTGGAGCCTGGTGTCGAGCGGTCGCAGTGGCTCTCGACCGGCGAGGTCGCCGACAAGCTGCGCATGACACCGCGCGGCGTCCGTCGGGCGATCGAGGACCGTCGGCTCGAGGCCGAGCGTGTGGGCGAGCGGTACCGGGTCAGCCGGGAGGCGCTCGCCGTCTTCGAGAGCTCTCGGGCGGCCTGATGGACCCCAGGGGGTGGGGCCAAGGGGCCCGGTTGAGAGGACCGAGGGGCAGGTCCCTCGCTGTGCGCGACATCTAAAACGAACCGAGCAGTTAACAAACGAAGGAGGCTCACATGAGCGAGAACAAGCCCCGGAAGCCCGCTGGCCTCGGGTCGGCGGCCAGCCGGCTCTGGTCATCGGTGGTCGACGAGTACGAGCTTGACGAGCACGAGCTTGCGCTGTTGGTCGAGGCCGTCAGAACGGTCGAGGTGTTGGCCAAGTTGGACGAGCGTGTGCGTTGCGATGGGCCCTTGGTGACGACCCCGCAGGGCGAACGCGCACATCCCGCCCTCGTCGAGGCACGTCAGCAGCGCATCGCGCTGGCGCGGTTGCTGGCTGCCTTGCGGATGCCCTCGGGCGACGGGGGCGAGAACCGTCCGCAGCGTCGAGTTGGCGCCCGCGGGGTCTACAAGCTCCGTCCGGCATCGTGAGGCGCCGCGCCCTAGAGGCGACTGACGAGCCTTTCCCCGCGGCTCTGGCTATCGGGCCCTGCATTGAGGTGTGGGCCGACGACCAGCGGCCCGGCCCCTGGTCGTCTGAGAACTGGAAGGCGACCACCGCCTTCCGGAACTGGGCGAACGCCCGAAGGCACCATGAGCGTGAGCACCGTGGCCCGGGCGAGACGTCTCAGACGGTTCATCGAGCGCCGTACTCGGCTGCGTTCTTGGTCGACAGCGGTCGATCAGCCCAAATGGAGGCGTATCTCGCCGCCGGCAGTGCGAGCACGGGTGACCTGGGCCGGCTGCGGGATCAGGCCCGTCAGTTGGGGACCGGGCGGTCGCAGCGGAATGTTTGAACCCTCCGCACATATGAGAGCCCTACCCCGCGGTCCTGCGTCGCCGGGGTCTGGGGTCACCCCCTGGGGGTGCCTAGTTCCCCCGGAGGAACTGGCGTAGAGGCGCAACGGGAACTCGCCACAGGCTCGGAGCATCCAGTCGACAACCCGCGATGCGAGGGGCAGCGATGCGTAAGAAGTTCGCCACGAACGCCGAGATCATGGAGAAGGCGCAGGCCGAGATCGCCGGCGACCTCTACCAGATCCGTCGCGACACCAGTCGCACCGAGGAGTTCAAGAAGGCCGAGGTCGCGAAGTCCTACCAGCGGATGCGCGCGACACGCGACCGACTGGTAGCCGAGCGTGACGCGGCCGTGAAGGACTACCGCCGCACCCTCGAGCGGGACATCTTCGCCGGGCGTGGGAGTACTGATCCGTCGTGGGCCATCTCGCGCCGCGACGCGGCGGACCGGGCCGAGCAGCTGGAGACCCCAGCGCAGGCTGCCGCCCTCCTCGCTCGTGCGGAGCGGCAGGGCGATGAGCCTCTCGCTCGCGCGATCGCCGAGCGCTCCTACGAGATGCGCTGGAGTGATGTCGCCAACCAGTTCCTCGAGACCCGCCCCGACGTCGCACCGCGGTTCGAGGAGTTGTGGGAGCACGTCGAGCCGAACATGCAGCAGGTCCTTCACGATGCGATTCAGCTCGAGGTACGACCTGAAGAGCTCGGGACGATGTCGGACTACGAGATCGATCGACTCGCCAGCAGCTTCGATGCCGCGCAGGCCGCGAGCTGATGGCGGCCAACCAGGCCAAGGGCCGCCCGCAGGGCAACCCGTCCCGTCCGCGCCACTCGGTCGCCGACATCGTGAGTCGCACGATGGCTGCCGGCCTGATGCTGCCGGATCTGACCGAGCAGTTCACCGCGCTGGGTCCGGGCACCCAGGCCCGCCTGTTCCGCATCGTCGACCTCATCGGCGGGATGAGTCATGACGAGAAGGAAGGGACCCGGGTGCAGCTCACCGGCATCCGGCGTTTCGACCACACCACCGAGGAGATGGCCGAGCTCCTGGGCGCGGTCGAGTCGCTGGTGATGAACCTCGACCGGATCGCCACCCCGACCGTCGACGGCCAGCCCAAGGGAACGCTCGCCGAGCAGTTCTTGGCCGACTACGCCGCGAGCCAGGAGGGCTGAGCCATCGCAGTCCGTAAAGAAGAGATCCGCATCCACGCCACGTCGAACCTCGCCCAGCAGGCAGCGAAGGACGCCGCCGCGGTCAAGCTGCTGACGGCGGTACTCAAGGATCTCGGCGCCTCGAGCGCAGACGTCGACCGGATCACCCAGCGCACGTCCCGCGGCGGGCTCGGGTCGCTGTCGCGGGATGCGGTGTCGTCCGAGCGCAGCATCCGCCAGCTCGACTCCGGCATCAACAACCTGACGGGCCGGCTGCGGCTCGCCGGTCAGGTTGCGCTGACCCTGGGTCCGGCCCTCATCCCGATGGCCGGCCTCGCGGTCCCTGCCATCGCCGGCATCGCTGCCCAACTGTCGGTCGCAGCCGGGGCCGGGACGTCGGCCCTCCTGGCGTTCCAGGGCGTGGGCGAGGCGCTGACGTCGATCGAGGCCGCCCGTCTGGACCCGACGGCGGAGAACCTGCAGAAGATGCGCGACGCCCTGTCGGCGCTGTCGCCGCAGGCGCGTGAGTTCGCCCGCGAGGTGGGCAGGCTTCGCCCAGCGATTGCCGCGGCGACGGTCGATGCGTCCGCTGAGGGGTTCTTCCCCGGGCTGCTCGAGGGCATGGACGACCTCGAGTCCGCTCTGCCGCGCATCGAGTCGTTCTTCAACGAGCTCGGCACCGTGACCGGCGACCTGGCCGGCGACAGCCTCGCCTCACTGACCGGGGAACGCTGGGAGTCGTTCTTCTCCTACATCCAGAACAACGCCCGCCCGATCCTCACCGATCTGGTCGGCACGGTCGGCGATGTCACCCACGGTCTCGCCGAGCTGGTCATGGCCTTCGATCCGACCAACCAGGACTTCTCCTCGTGGCTGCGGGTCCAGGCCGGCGACTTCGACGACTGGGCTGCCGGGCTGTCGAAGACCGAGGGGTTCCGGGAGTTCGTCGCCTACTTGAAGCAGAACGGTCCCGAGGTGGCTGAGGCTGCGTCCGCGATCGGTGGGGCGCTGGTCGACATCGCGACCGCTGCCGCGCCGCTGGGTGGTCCGGCGCTGGACGCGCTCGAGGCGGTCGCCAAGGCCGTCTCCGCGATCGCCGACTCCCCGGTGGGGACGCCGCTGATCCAGGCCGCGGCCGGGATGATCCTGTTCAACAAGGCCGTCGCCGCCGGTGCCGGTGCCGGTGCTGCGGGATTCTTCGCGAAGACCCGCGGCAACGCTGCCGCGATGAACTCGACCATCGCCGGCTCCGCGGGCGGGGTCGGGCGTCTCGCGGGCAGCCTTGCTGCCGCTGGTGCTGCGGCGACGATCCTGGGTAACGGGCTGGCGGAGGCGACCGGCGCGAAGATCGACCTCGGCAACTTGACCCGCGACCTCGACGCGTTGACCAAGGGCGCGGACACCAAGCTGCTCGACCAGGTCGGCAACTCGCTCGAGTACATGGCCGGGTGGCAGAACAAGGCCGCCGAGCCCATCCGCGAGGTGTTCAGTGCGTTCGGGCTGTTCGGCAACACCCCGATGGACAACGCGGTCGATAACATCGATGCCGTCGACCAGGCGCTGGCGCAGATGGTGGAGTCCGGGAACGCGGGCAAGGCCGAGAAGGCGATGCAGCGCATCCTGGAGGCGGCTACCGGAGCCCCCGAGGGTGCCTCGATCGCACCCTGGGCGCGCGAGGACGTCATGGCGAACTTCGGGGCCTACCAGACCGCCCTCGACAACGCCGCCGGCGGGAACGGTAGGTACGCCGACTCCGCCAATGAGGCCGGGGATGCCGCCTCAGGTGCCGGTCAGAGCATCGGTGAGATGACCCGGGCGCTGTGGAGGCAGAAGGACGCGGCCCTGGGGGCGTTCGACGCCCAGACCGCGTGGGGTCAGTCCCTCGCCGATGCTGAGGAGGCCGCAGCCAAGGGTGCGCGGGGGATCAGCTCCCACACCGAGGCCGGTCGCGAGAACCGCGCCCTGCTGTCGGGGATGGCGTCGTCGTGGAACGGCATGTCCAACGCGGTCAAGCAGAACACCGACCGCTACTACTCCGCCCGTGACGCCTTCGTGCGCGTCGCCACGCAGATGACGGGCAACGAGCAGGCCGCCAAGCGCCTCGCGCGCCGGTACCTCGACATGCCCAAGAAGGTCGTCTCCCGCCTCGCGCTCGAGGGCGAGCGGCAGACCCGACAGGGCCTCGACGCCACCACCCGCCGCGTCGAGCGCCTCAACAGTCAGCGCGCCCGCCCCAGAGTTGAACCAGAGACCCGCCGCGGCAACCAGATGCTGTCCCGGTTCGACTCACGCATGCGCGAGATCGGCGGCCGACGCCCCACCCCCGTGGTCGGCGCGAACTCTCGGCCCGGCATGTCGACGATCCAGGGGATGGACAACCGGCTCCGCCAGCTCGACCGCACCAAGACCAACCCCGGCGTGGGTGCCGACATCGGCGAGGCCATGCGCAAGACCGGCCAGGCTCGCGACGAACTCAACCAGTTCGGACGCCTGCGCCCCAGCCCCGCGGTGGGGATCAACGACAACGCCTCGGGGCCCCTGTCGGGCATCAGGGCGATGATGGCGTCGATCCAGTCCAAGACCGTCACCGTGACCGTGCAGACGCGGAACGTCCGCGCCAACGCTGCTGGTGGGCTGTACGCCTCGGAGGCAGCCGGCGCGCTGCCGAGGACTGCTAGCGCGATCGCCAACGACCGGATCATGAACGGCGACTACGCCAACGCCCACCGACCGCAGATCGCCACCGGTGGCGTAACCCGCGTCTGGGGTGAGCCCGAGACGAAGGGCGAGTCGTACATCCCCCACGCGAACGACTGGCGCCGACCTGGCGCCCGGTCGATCCTCGAGCAGACCGCGAGCATCCTCGGCGGCCAGGTCGAGTGGTACGCCCGTGGCGGCATCCGGCCGTTGCACGACACCGAGGAGATGCGAGCCCACCAGCGTCGAGAGGCCGAGCGCGCCGGCGTGCAAGCCGCGTTGCGGTCCGGCGGTGGGGGAGGCGGCTATAGCGGCCCGTCCACTGTCCGCGTGGAGGGCCCGCTGCGCGTCCAGGGCACTCTCAACACCCCCTGGGGACCCGCCAAGATCGAGGGCATCGCGGAGGCTGCCGCCGAGCGGGTCCTACAGAACCAGCGATCCAACGACTCGTTCGCTCGCGACTCCGACGCGATGGTCGTTTGGGACGGGTCCGGTGTTTAGGATGCCGGTCGGCCGTCCCGCTGGAACCCCATGTCGAGCGGGGCGGCCCTCTTCTTCCTCCTGACATCGCAACGACCCCACCTGAGATGGAGGGCTCGGGGTGGGGTCGTTGCTTAGTGTGTGACTAGCGCAGGGTGGGGCTTGCGAACGATCGTGCGGGCGCCTTGCCCTTGACGCGGAATGCGCGGGACACGGTGGTGGTGTTGCCGGCGACGTCCGTGGCGGTGGCGGTCCAGCGGCGTGTGGCGCCGCCCTGGGGGCCCTGGACGATCTCGCCGTAGGTCACGGTGCAGTCGCCGTCGATGCCGGAGTTGGCGTCGACGCCGGTGCAGGTGATGGGACGGGCGTCGCGGGCATACGGGGCGGTGCCGGTGCGGGTGAGCTTGATCCGCGGTGCGGTGGTGTCGACCTGGAGCGGGGTGCGGACCCTGGTCTCCTGGCCGTTGGCGTCGGTGACTTTACGGGCGACCTTGAACCCGGGCTGGGTGTTCTCGCGGGTGACCGGCTCGGGGCAGACCAGCGGGGCGGTGCCGCCGCCGCAGGTGTAGGTGATGGTGGCGGGTGTGCGGTACCAGCCGGCCTCGTTCGCCGGGAGCTCGCTGCTGACCTGGCCGGTGATGAACAGCTCGGGCACGTTCACGACCACGTCCTGTGTGACCTGCTCGGCGTCGGCGTAAGTGACGTCGTCAACGGTGCCTCCGGCCTGGTCGGCAGCGATGGTGCAGGTGCCGGGACCGTCGAAGGTGACCTCGTTGGTCTCGACGTCGATGGAGCACACCTCGCCCGCGGACTCGGCGATGGAGAACGTCACCGGGTTGCCGGACGCGCCGCCGGTCGCGGTCGGGGTGTAGGTGTCACCCACGGTTGCGTCCTCAGGGGCTTCAGAGGTGAAGGTGATCTGCTGAGTGGTCGGAGGGACAGCCGCCGGCGTCACGAGGTCCAGTCCGTAGGGGGTAGTGACGTCAGTGGCGATCGTGACCGGTGCGCCATCGTCTGCGGGCAGCCTGACCACTGAACTCGAGTTGTAGGACGTGAAGTAGACGTCGCCGTTGGGCTGGGCCTCGGAGTCGTAGGCGCCCCGGATGGGGGTCAGCACAGTGGCTGGACCTCCGCCGGCGGGAACCAGCTTGATGGTGTTGCCTCCGTCCTCATCGACGACCACGTAGGACCCGTCGGGGCGCTGGGCGACCGACACGGGGTTCAAGAAACCACTCGAGAGGATCGTCTTGGCGCCATCTGGGGCGATGGCGAGGAGGTTCTTACTGGAGCGGTCGGCGACGAGGATGTTGCCAGCGGAGTCCTGGTCGATGAATGCCGGGCCGCCCACTGCGGCGAACTGAACTCGGGCTCCACCGTCGGCGGGATA
>NZ_CANLDB010000001.1 GCF_947489365.1 uncultured Nocardioides sp. | reverse complement strand
TTTCCGAAGCTTATCCGCGAGTGAAGGGCAGATTACTCACGTGTTACTCACCCGTTCGCCGCTCGTGTACCCCCGAAGGAGCCTTACCGCTCGACTTGCATGTGTTAAGCACGCCGCCAGCGTTCGTCCTGAGCCAGGATCAAACTCTCCATCGAAAACCATGGAAAATCCATAACCATGACCAAACAAAACAACTAGCAAACCCAAAACGATAGAAACCGTCAGGGCATACAAACTAATTCATCATCATATGAATGACACACTGTTGAGTTCTCAAACAACACACCCATGTCACAGCTTCGTCCCTCAGGGACCAGCACCCTTGACCAGGATCCGCACGCTACTCCGACTCGCTGCCAGGTTCAAAACTGGCGAGAGGCCCGGATGGTGCGGGGCGGCTGCCCCTCACCGAGAGCCCGACCAGACCGGCCTTGCTCCCCGTCGTGCTTCGGGGCAACGAGGTGAAACATTAGGCAGGTCCGGCGCCGGGGTCAAATCCATCCGCGGTGACCTGCGCCACAGGCCCCTCCGGCGCGCTCCACGCGCAGCCCGGCGGCGTCCTGCGGACCCGTGCAGCCGGCCAGTCGGAGCGCCTCGACGGCCTGCTCCGACAGGCCTTCCGCCCAGGCGCTCACCCCGTCGGCTCCCTGCTGCAGCGCCCAGGAGACGGGCCTGCCCACGAACACGCACCGCGCGCCCAGCGCCCAGGCGACGAGGAGGTCGACGCCGTCGCGGACCCCACCGTCGACGTACACCTCCACGTCCGTCCCGACCGCGGACACCACGCCGGGCAGCGCGTGGGCGGTCGGCACGACCCGGTCGAGCTGGCGCCCCCCGTGGGTCGACACCCAGACCGCGGCGGCCCCGGCCTCGGCGCACCGACGGGACCCGTCCGGGTCCAGCACACCCTTGACCACCACCGGGAGACCGGTGACCTCACCCAGCCAGGTGACGTCGGCGGGCCCGAGGTCGGTCGCCTTGGCGGCGCCGGGGCTGGTGTCGTCGTACCCGGGGTCGAAGTTCACCCGGACGGAGGAGGGCGGCACGACGTCCCACACCAGGCCGGAGGGCCCGAGCAGGCGCGTGCTGACCACCGGGGTGTCAGCCGTGAGGACCACGGCCCGGGCGCCGGCCTCGACGGCCCGGCGCAGCAGGCCGAGCGCCAGGCCGCGCTCCTGAGGGACGTAGACCTGCAACCACCAGTCGACGCCGGTCGCGCCGATCTCGGCGAACGGCGTCGCCGCGTTGCTGGTGACGACCAGCGGCGTGCCCGTCGCCGCGCAGGCCCTCGCCACCGCGAGCTCGCCGTCGGGGTGGATGGCGCGCTGGAGCGTCGTCGGTGCCACCCCGAAGGCCCGGCGGTACGGGCGACCGAGGAGCTCGCAGCCGAGGTCCACGCGGGTGGTGTCGGCGAACGTCCGGGGCAGGAGCCGCCAGTCGCGCCACGCGGCCGTCGCCTCCCCCACCGAGATCCCGGCCCCCACTCCCTGGGCGACGTACTCGCCGACGGCGCCGCCGATCGGGTCGTGGTCCCACCCCGGGCGCGCGCCGTCCACGCTCAACCCACCCGGACGCCGGCGAGCTTCTTCTTGCCCCGCCGCAGCACGAGCCACGACCCGGCGAGCAGGTCGTCGGCACCCGGCACGTGGTCGGGGTCGGACACCCGGTCGTTGTTGAGGTAGGCACCGCCGTCGGCGATGGCCCGCCGCGCCTCGCCCTTGCTCGAGACCAGCCCGCTCGCCACGAGCAGGTCGACCACCCCCGGGAGCGGACCGGACGGGACGGTGGTGCCCCCCACCTCCCCCAGCGCCGCGTCGAGCGTCCCCGCGTCCAGCCCTCGCAGGTCGCCGCCGCCGAACAGCGCGGCGGAGGCGGCCTGGATGCGGGCGGTCTCCTCGGCGCCGTGGACCAGGGTCGTCACGTGCTCGGCGAGGGCCCTCTGCCCGGCCCGCAGGAACGGCTTCTCCGCGGTCTGCTCCTCGAGGGCCCCGATCTCCTCGCGCGACAGGAAGGTGAACACGCGCAGCAGCTCGGGGACCTTCTCGTCCTCGACGTTGAGCCAGAACTGGTAGAAGCCGTACGGCGACAACATGTCCGGGTCGAGCCACAGCGCCCCGCCCTCGGTCTTGCCGTACTTCGTGCCGTCGCTGCGGGTGAGGAGCGGTGTCGCGAACGCGTGCACGGTCCCGCCGTCGGCCCGGCGCACCAGCTCGGCGCCGCCGGTGAGGTTGCCCCACTGGTCGGACCCGCCGAACTGCAGCGTGACCCCGTGCTGGCGGTACAGGTTCAGGAAGTCCCACGACTGGAGCAGCACGTAGCTGAACTCGGTGTAGGAGATCCCGCCCGCCTCGAGGCGCCTCTTGACCGTGTCGCGGGCGAGCATCCGGTTGACCGGGAAGTGCTTGCCGACGTCGCGGAGGAAGTCGATGGTCGACAGGCCCTGCGTCCAGTCCAGGTTGTTCACCATCGTGGCGGCGTTCTCGCCGGTGAAGGACAGGAAGGGCTCGATCTGCGACCGGACGCGACCGACCCACTCCGCGACGGTCTCCGCGGGGTTCAGGGTCCGCTCCCCCGAGTCGCGGGGGTCCCCGATCATCCCGGTCGCCCCACCCACCAGCGCGTACGGCGTGTGGCCGGCGTCCTGCAGCCGACGTGCGGTCAGGACCTGCACCAGGTGGCCCATGTGGAGGCTCGGCGCGGTGGGGTCGAAGCCCACGTAGAACCGCACGCTGCCCGCGGCGAGCGCGGCGCCCAGGGCGTCGCGGTCGGTCGAGTGCGCGATCAGGCCGCGCCACTCGAGGTCGTCGAGGAGGCTCACGTCGGTCACGACTGCAGTCTGCCGCACCGCGCCCCGCACGGATCTGGGTACCTCTACTCACGCAATTCGGTCGACATCGGGGCGATGCTGTCTGCCATGACGACATCCACGCCGCCCCCGGCCGCCGAGCCGGCCGCCCCCGGCCGACGCCGGGGCATGGTCGCCACCGCCTCCGCGATGGCGACCGCCACGCCCGAGGACCGCAACCGGGTCGTCGACCTGCTCCGCGCGGTCTCGATCCTCGTGGTCGTGCTCGGCCACTGGCTCGTCGCCGGCATCCAGGTGGGCGGCGACGGCGACGTCGTCAACCGCGACGTGCTGGGCATGGCGCCGTGGCTGCACCCGGCGACCTGGGCGATCCAGGTCATGCCGATCTTCTTCCTCGTCGGCGGCTACGCGAACGGGCTGTCGTGGCGCTCGGCCCGCTCCCGCGGCACGTCGTACGGCGGGTGGCTGCGGGCCCGGCTGCGGCGGCTGGCGCTGCCGGTGGTCCCGCTGATGGTGTTCTGGGCGGCGTTCGCGCCGCTCATGGCCTGGGCGGGCCTCGGCTCGGACTACCTGCGCATCGCCACCACCGCCGCGCTCGTGCCGACCTGGTTCCTCGCGGCGTACGTCGTCGTCGTCGCGGTGGCCCCCGGCGCGCTGGTGCTGTGGGAGCGGTTCGGGTGGGCCTCGGTCGTCGGCGGCGTGGCGCTCGCCGCCCTCGTGGACGTGGCGAGCATCGCCACCGACCAGCTGCTGCTCGGCTTCCTGAACTACCTGGTGGTCTGGGGCACCATCCACCAGCTCGGCTACGCCTGGCTCGACGGCGCCCTGGCCGGTGCCGCCCGGCGTGCCCTGCTGCTGGTCGTCGGCCTGGTCGTCCTCGTGCTGCTGACCACCGTCGGGCCCTACGCCGTCTCGATGGTCGGCGTCGAGGGCTACGGCATCAACAACCAGCTGCCCACCCGCGTCACGCTGGTCTTCCTCGGGATGCTCCAGACCGGGGTCGTCCTGCTCCTCGAGCCCGCGCTGCGGCGGCTCGCCTCGCGCCACGGGGTCTGGACCGCCACGATCCTGGTCAACGGCCGGATCATGACGCTCTACCTGTGGCACCTGACCGCCATGGGCGTCGTGATCGCCGCCTCGCTGGCCCTCGGCGGCGTCGGGCTGCGCCTCGAGCCGCTGACCTCGCAGTGGTGGACCTCGCGTCCGCTGTGGCTGCTGGTGCTGGCGCTGACCACGCTCGTGATGGCCGCCCTCGCGGGCCGCTTCGAGCAGGCCGGGCGCGACGACCGGCCCTCCCCCGCCGCCTGGCGCCCCGTGCTCGCCGTGGTCGGCATGGCCGCCTCCCTCGGGGCGATGGCCTACGTGGGAATCGTCGACGGCGACACGGTCAACTGGTGGCTCCCGCTCGCGCCCGCGGCCATCGTCCTGGCGACCGGCGTCGCCAAGCCGCCGCGGGTCCTCAACCGGGCCTGAGCAGGTCCCGGGCCGGCCATCGGTTTCGCCTCGCGTCGCCGACCTGCCTACGATCGCGCCGTGCGGCCCGTGCGGAGCGGGGACCGCTCCCCTCACGGGGGCAGACCGATCCGGAACGACGCCAGAACGACGCAGGGGAGTGAGCTGGGTGATCCCGCACGACGTCTCCGACCGCTACCGCCTGCAGCGCGAGATCGGACGCGGCGGCATGGGCGCCGTCTACCTCGGCGAGGACGTCCTGCTGGGCCGCCCCGTCGCGCTGAAGCGCATCGGCTACGCCCCCGAGGGCCCCCAGGAGGTCGTCGACACCGTCCGCGCGGAGCGCGAGGCGCGTCTCGCGGCCATGATCAACCACCCCCACGTCGTCGCCGTCTACGACCTCGTCGAGTCGGGCGACGCGCAGTGGCTCGTCATGGAGTACGTCGAGGGCACGGCGCTGTCGGAGCTGGTGGAGTCCGAGGGCCCCCTGCCCGGACGGCGGGTCGCCGACCTGGTCGCGCAGGCCGCGGACGCCCTGCACGCCGCCCACGTCGCGCACGTGGTCCACCGCGACGTCAAGCCCTCCAACATCATGGTCACCGTCGACGGCCAGGTGAAGATCAGCGACTTCGGCATCGCCCGCGGCGAGACCGACGCCTCCCTCACCCGGACCGGGATGGTGACCGGGTCGCCGGCCTACCTCGCCCCCGAGGTGGCCTCCGGGCGCAGCGCGACGCCGGCGAGCGACGTCTGGTCGCTGGGCGCGACGCTCTTCCACGCCCTCACCGGCCGGCCGCCGTACGCCGTGGAGGACAACGTCCTCGGCACGCTCTACCGCATCGTGAACGACGACCCGCCCCGCCTGCCGGCGGGCGACCCCCTGGCCGAGCTGCTCGCGCACACCATGGCGCTCGAGCCGGCCGAGCGGTGGACGATGGCCCAGGTGCGGGACCGGGCGCGCGCCGTCGCCTCGGGGGACGGCGCGCCCGCCGCCCCGGGCTCCACGCAGGTGCTCGCCACTCCCCCGCCCGACCGGCCCGAGCCCTCCTTCCTGGAGACCGCGACCCGCCGCGAGCCCGACGGGCCCGCCGCCCGGAGCACCACGAAGACCGTGACCTCCTCCGGCAGCCGCGCCGGCGGACGGTCGCGCGCCCTCCCCGCAGCGGTCGTGGCCGTCGCCGTCGTCCTCGTCGCGCTGATCGGCCTCTGGCTCGGGCTCCAGGGCGGGGACGACGACACCCAGCAGGCCGAGCCCGGTGGCGACGCCGGGTCGTCGGCGCCCGCGTCGCCGTCGGCCTCCCCCTCGCCGTCGGAGTCCCCCTCGGAGTCGGAGTCCCCGGAGGCGGACGCCGAGGACATGGCCGCCTTCGTCGAGGGCTACCTGGGCACGGTCACCTCCGACACCGACGCGGCGTTCGACCAGCTGACCCCGGGCTTCCAGGAGGCCAGCGGTGGGCTCGACGGCTACCGCGGCTTCTGGGACACCATCGAGTCGGCGCAGGTGAGCGACGTGCAGGCCGACCCCGGGACGATGACGGTCAGCTACACGGTCGACTACACGCGCACCGACGGCAGCACCACCACCGACACCCCGACGCTGCGCCTCGAGCTCACCGACGCCGGTGACTACCTCATCGCCGGCGAGAACTGACGGGGCTCCCCCGACGAACGACCCGCCCGGACCGGGTTCGCCGGACACGCCCCGACCCGACCCCTATGTTTGCCTCAGCAAGCATCAGCGCGGCGGGGTCGCGGGACCGGAGGGGACGAGTGACTCACGCGGAGCTGTACCGACTCGTTGTCGAGTCCTCGGCCGACGGCCTGTGGGTCCTCGACGCCCGGGGTCGCACCGTCTTCGCCAACCAACGGCTCGCCGACATGATGCGCACCGACCGTGCGGCGCTCACCGGCCGCGACCACGCCGAGTTCCTGGACGCCGAGGGACGGGAGCAGTGGACGGCACGCCTGGCCCGCGGTGAACCCCCGTCCCACCCCGTCGAGTGCCGGTTCGTGCGGGGCGACCGGACGACGGCGTGGTTCCTCGTGACGGAGGCCCACCTGCCCGGTCCCGAGGGCGGGAACATCCTGCTCAGCCTGAACGACTTCGACGAGCGGCGCCGCCTCGAGGCAGCGCTGGAGGCGAACCGCCAGGAGCTGCTGGAGGCCCACCGGGTCGCGGGGCTGGGCAGCTGGACCGCCGACCTCACCACCGACACGCTCACCCTCTCGTCGACCTTCGTCGAGCTCATCGAGCAGCCGACCTGTCCCACGACGCGCTCCTGGGGCGACACCCTCGACGCCCTGCAGCCCGCTTCGCGCACGGCCGTCGACGAGGCCGTCGGCGCCCTCGGGCGCGGGGAGGCCGACACACGCACGATCGACCTCCGGTCGCAGCCGACCGGGCCCGAGCGCTGGCTGCGGGTCCGCGTCGTGGCCCACCGGCAGGACCGTCGGCTGGTCGGGCTGTCGGGCACGGTGCAGGACGTCACCGGCATCCACCAGTCCGAGACCGCCCTGCGCGACCTGGTCAGCCAGAACGAGCTCATGCGCGCCGTCGCGGTCGCCGCGAACGCCTCGCAGAGCCTCGGTGAGGCCCTGACCGCGTGCGGCCCGCTGGTGGTCGGGCACGACGGGTGGCGCCGCGCCCGCACCTTCGACCCGGACGACGCCCTCACCGAGTGGCCGCTGTCGTTCGGTACCGGGTCCGTCCCCCACGACCCCGACGTACCGGACCGCGAGCGACGCGTGGCCCGCTCCGCGCTCGGCGCGACCGGCCCGGTCTGGGACGAGGAGACCCGGACGACCGTCGCCTGTGCGATCACCGCCGCCGGCCGCCCGGTCGCGGTCATCGTCATGAGCTCGGACTCCCCGGTCGGCGACCACGACACCGTCTCGGACATGGTCACCCGGGTGGTGGCCCAGCTCTCCAGCGTGGCCGAGCGCGAGGCCACCGCCCACGAGCTCGCCGCCGCCCGGGACGCCGCGGAGGAGGCCTCGCGCCAGAAGTCCGAGTTCCTGGCGACGATGAGCCACGAGATCCGCACGCCCCTGAACGGGGTGATCGGGCTCAACGACCTGCTCCGCACGACCACCCTGGACGAGCACCAGGACCGGCTGGTCTCCGGCGTCGGCGCCTCCGGGCGGGCCCTGCTCGGGCTCGTCGACGACATCCTGGACTTCTCGAAGATCGAGGCCGGGCAGCTGCTGCTCGAGACCATCGACGTCGACCTGCGCGCCGTCCTCGACGACGTCGTGGCGATGACGGCCGAGACCGCCCGCGCGCGCCGGGTCGAGGTGGTCTGGCACTGCGACCGCGACGTGCCCGCCCTGGTCCGCAGCGACCGGGTCCGCCTCACGCAGGTCGTGTCGAACCTCGTGTCCAACGCGGTGAAGTTCACCGAGGACGGCGAGGTCGTCGTCTCGCTGCGGGCCGTCGGCCCGACCGGGCCGACCGTCCCGCTGCTCCTCGAGGTGAGCGACACCGGTGTGGGCATCGACCCGTCGCGGGTCCGGAGCATCTTCGAGCCGTTCATCCAGGCCGACGCCACCACCACGCGGGAGTACGGCGGCACCGGGCTCGGCCTCGCGATCGTCCGCGAGATCGTCGGCGCGCTCGGCGGCGAGGCCGGCGTGCGGAGCGAGCCGGGGTCCGGGAGCACGTTCTGGTGCCGCCTGCCCCTCGCACCGACACCCGGCGCCCGCGGCACGGTCGCGGACCTCGCGGGCCGTCGCGCCCGCGTCGTCGACGACCGGATGACGCGCCGTGAGGCGCTGGTCGACCGGCTGGTGCACTGGGGGATGGACGCCGACGGCGTCGACCCCGCCGACCCCGCTGACCCGGCTGAGTCCGCGGGGGCCGTCGACGTCGTCCTGCTCGGGCCGGGCGTGCGGAGGTCGCCCGCCGAGGGGTCCTCCCCCGCCGCACCGGTCGTCCACCTCCTCGAGCCGGGCGAGGTCCTGCCCGAGGCCGGGGCGGGTGTCCGCACCCTCGGTGTCGAGCAGCCCGTGACCGGCGACCGCCTGCGGCACGTCCTCGTCGCGGCGGTCCACGGCACCGATCCGGCCGGGCAGCACGCACCGCGTCCCGGACCGGCCACCCACCCGGGTGGGGACCGCGGCACCGGACGGGCCCCGGAGGCACGCGGCGCCGGGGGGCGTCGCGGCCGGGTGCTGATCGTCGAGGACACCCCGGTCAACCAGCTGGTGGCCGAGGGGATCCTCTCCGCCCTGGGCTACGACTCGGAGTCCGTGGACGACGGCGTCCGGGCCCTGGAGCGCCTCGCCGCCGACCCCGCGTCGGACCCCGCGTTCGACCTGGTGCTGATGGACGTGCAGATGCCCCGCATGGACGGGTACGCGACCGCGCGGGCCATCCGGGAGCGGGAGGCCCGGTCGGGCGCCCGCCGGCTGCCGATCGTGGCCATGACGGCCGCGGCCGTGACCGGCGAGCGGGAGCGCTGCCTCGAGGCGGGCATGGACGACTTCCTCACCAAGCCCGTGTCGCCGCCGCACCTCGCCACCGTGCTCGCGGACCAGCTGCCCGGTGCCGGCGGCGACCCCGCCCCGCCGGCCTGCGACACGGCACCGGCCGTCGCGCCCGAGACCACCGGTACCGTCTCCGTGGTGCAGGCTGACGAGGCTCCGGTGGACCTCACGGAGCACCTGGAGCACCTGGACCTCGAGCGCCTGGACATGCTGCGCGACCTCGACCCCGGCAACACGTCGTACGTCGACCGGGTGATCGGCAACTTCGTCCGGAAGACCCCCGACCTGCACACCCGCATCGCCGACGGCATCGAGGCCGGGGACGCCGCGGCGGTGACCGCGACCGCCCACCGCCTGCGGGGCAGCGCCCTCAACCTGGGTGTGCCCCAGGTCGCGGAGACCGCCTTCGCCCTGGAGCTGGCCGGCGAGCGCGGCGACCTGGCTCCGGCTCCCGCGCTGCTCGCGACGCTCACCGGACGCCTGGAGCGGGGCCGCGACGCGGTCCTGGCGTACCGACGCTCGTACGGCGGCGCGGCGGACACCTGAGGTTCTTCGCCTCGTCTTGCCCTGGTCTCACCGTCCTCTCAGCCCGGGCGGCCACGGTGGTGACATGACCGACGAGCGACCCTCCGACAACCGCCCCCCGCAGCCCTTCGTGCCCCCGGCCGCACCCGTGCCGCCCTCGTCGCAGGGACGACCCGGACCCGTCGGCGACCCGTTCGCCCCCACCCCGCCCACCGGGTACGGCGCACCGCGCTGGAACCCGCCGCCCTACGGCCCGCCCCGGGCCACCGCCGTGGCCGAGCCCCCGCGCGCCGGCCGGAGGGCGACGCTCGGCAAGCCGCTCGTCGCCGGGCTGCTGGTGGCGGCCCTGACCATGGGCGGGCTGGCCGGTGCGGTCGGCGGCATCGCCGCCGGGTCGGGGACGATCCCGTTCGCCGCGACCGTCGACGACAGCGTCACCACCGCGACCGTGACCAGCGGCACCGACGACGACGCGCCGGAGGGCTCGACGGAGGCGGTGGCCGCCGCGGTCCTGCCGTCCGTCGTCAAGATCAACGTCTCCTCGCAGCAGGGCGAGGCGAGCGGCTCGGGGATCATCCTCAGCTCCGACGGCGAGATCCTCACGAACAACCACGTCGTGACCGGCGTCGGCGACGGCGCCCGGCTCACGGTCAGCCTGGACGACGGCACCACGGTGCCGGCCGAGGTCGTCGGCACCGACCCGGTGACCGACCTCGCGGTCATCAGGGCCCAGGACGTGTCGGACCTGACCCCCGCCAGCATCGCCACCGACGACGTCGTCGACGTCGGCGAGGACGTCGTCGCCATCGGCTCGCCCTTCGGCCTGGAGGCCACCGTCACCGACGGCATCGTCAGCGCGCTGAACCGTCCCGTCTCCGTGGGCGGCGAGACCGGCACCGACGAGACCACCTACCCCGCCATCCAGACCGACGCCGCCATCAACCCGGGCAACTCCGGCGGCCCGCTGGTGAACCTGGCCGGCGAGGTCGTCGGGGTGAACTCCTCGATCCGCTCGGGCGGCACCTCCGGGGAGGGCGGCTCGATCGGCCTCGGCTTCGCGATCCCGATGAGCAAGGTCTGGCCGGTCGTGGAGCAGCTGCGGGCGGGCGAGACCCCCACGCACGCCCAGCTCGGCGTCAGCGTGGGCGACGTGACGAGCGACGACGGGCTCGTCACCGGGGCCCAGGTGCAGTCGGTGGAGCCAGGCTCGGCCGCCGACGAGGCCGGGCTCCAGGAGGGCGACGTCGTCACGAAGCTGGACGACGTGACCGTCTCCGGCTCCGAGAGCCTCGTCGCCACCGTGCGCGGCGAGCGTCCCGACCAGACGGTGACGCTGACCTACCTGCGCGACGGCGACGAGCAGACCGCCGACGTCACGCTGGACAGCGACGCGCAGACCACGGCGTCCTGAGCCCGGACCCGCCCAGCGGGGCGGGCGGGCCGGAGCAGGACGGCGGCGCGGCCGGGCTCAGACCCGGTCGCGCCGTCGGTCCGCGCGCAGCGCGAGCACGTTGAGGGACGCCCAGCCCAGCGTCACGGCGAGGACCTTCGTACGGACACCGGAGTCGTCGGCCTGGCGGGCGAGGAGCAGCCCGTCGGCGACGTCGAGCCCGATGCGGATGCGCATCGCGGCCTGCACCGTGGCCGGCTCCTTGCCGGTCAGGGCGACGCCGCTGACGACCAGGTCGCGGACCCCGAAGACCCTGGCCACGTTGTCGTAGCTCTCGAGCTCGCCGCGGCCGGCGTCCATCGCCGAGCCGAGGTGTCGCGGCTCGGCGAGGGCGTAGACGGCGTAGCCCGCCGTGAGGACGGACATCAGGCGGCTGTAGCGGAACGGGCGGCGCTGGCTCATCCCCCAGTCGTACCAGAGGCGCCTACCGGTCGGGGTCGGGCGGCTCGCGCCGGTCCCAGGGCCGTCGCTCCAGGCCGGCGGTGCGGTCGCCCGACACCCCCGCGTTCGCGACGAACGCCGCCGCGGGCGGCAGGACGGCGGCGAGGACGCTCATGCCCACCGCGAGGGGCACCGAGAAGAAGCGCACGACGTTCCAGGCCAGGAGGACCAGGCCGAGGCAGACCACCATCAGGAGCAGGTAGACCCGGCGCCGGGTGGCGCGGGAGAGCGGCGGAGCGGCCATGGGCCGAACCTACGCCGGGCCCACCGCCGGGCTGGTGGGGCGTGTCGGGCTTGAACCGACGACCGAGCGATTATGAGTCGCTTGCTCTGACCGACTGAGCTAACGCCCCGGGCGAGACATGGCGCGACCCTATCCGGCCTGTCCGGCGGCGTCCTCGCGCCACTGGACCTGGTGGCACCGCGAGACCGTGACGAAGCCGAAGGCACGGTTGACCGCGACCATCGCGGCGTTGTCCGGGTCGGTCCAGGTGTGCACCAGGCGGCGGGGCTCGTCGAGCTCGGCCAGTGCCTCCAGGTTGGCGAGCTTCACCAAGGTGCCCAGGCGCCGGCCGCGGTGCTCGGGCATGACGAGCGTGTCGTCCTGCAGGGCGGTGTCGTCGTCGTGGGGTGCGAACAGCAGCGTGTACGCCGCCATCTCCTCGTCCGCCGCACGCCGGGCCGCCGCGACGAGCACCGTGTACGAGCGGGAGGTCCGCTCCTCGCTCGACCGCAGCCGGGCCTCGTCCCACGTCACCGGCGTGCCGGCCAGCTCGCCCGTCGGGACGTCGTGCTCCATCCGGGTCCGCAGCGCGCAGTAGGCTTCGACGAGGTCGTCGGGGCACCGGCCCCGCCAGGTGACGACCTCGTAGCCGCCGGAGGCCGCCGTCGCGTGCTCGACCAGCCGCTCCCGGTGGCCGGGGTCGACAGGGAGGCCGAGGACGAGGTGGTCCTCGAGGTGCACGAGGCGGAACCCGAGCGCCTCGGCGAACGCCGGGCCGGGTGCGTCGCCGTCGGCCACCGGGACCTCCAGCTCGGCCTCGACGGTGGTGCGACCCAGGCCACGGCGACGGCGGTCGACCTGCTGCCACAGCGCACGCCCGACGCCGCGCCGGCGGGCGCCGGGGCGCACGTGGACGTCGGCGGAGCAGAGGTGGTGGTCCTCCTGCAGGGGCCACGTCAGCTCGGCGACCCCGACGAGGCTCCCGCCGTCGCGGGCCTCCAGCAGCAACCGGTCGACGTACGCCGAGGGGTGCTGCACGCTCGCGCGGAGGGCCTCGAGGGTGCGGTGGGCCGCGTGGGGGTCCGACGCCCGCACGGACTCCGCCTCGAGGGCGTGCCAGGCCGCGAGCGCCCCGTCGTCGGTCAGGTCGGTCTCGCGCACCAGCAGGCCCATGAGGCCATCGCACCCCGGCCGCCCCCTGGCGGGCAAACCGGTTTCGTGGTCATGCTCGGGGGATGACCCAGGACCGCGCCGAGACGCCGTCACCGCTCGCACCGCTGACCGAGGACTGGGACCGCGCCCTGTGCGTGGTGGCCCACCCCGACGACCTGGAGTTCGGCGCGGCCGCCGCCGTGGCGCGGTGGACCGGGCAGGGCAAGCAGGTCGTCTACTGCATGGTCACCTCGGGCGAGGCCGGCATCGACGCGCTGCCCCCGGAGGAGTGCGGACCCCTGCGGGAGGCGGAGCAGGTCGAGGCCGCGCGCCTGGTCGGGGTGAGGGAGGTCGAGTTCCTCCGGATGCCCGACGGCGTCCTCGAGTACGGCGTCGACCTGCGGCGACGCATCGCGCACGTCGTGCGTCGCCACCGCCCGGACGTCGTGGTCACGGCGAACCACCGGGAGACCTGGGGCGGCCGGACCCGCAACCAGGCCGACCACGTCGCCGTCGGGCGGGCGGTCCTGGACGCCGTCGGTGACGCCGGGAACCGGTGGGTGCACCGCGAGCAGCTCGTCGACGGCCTCGCCCCCTGGGGAGGGGTCCGGGAGGTGTGGCTGTTCGGCTCCCCCGAGGCGACCCACGCGGTCGACACGACGGGGACGCTCGACGCCGGGGTGGCCTCCCTGGAGGCCCACCGGGCCTACCTCGACGGCCTCGGGTGGGAGGGGTTCGACGCGGGTGAGTTCCTGGAGGGGATCAGCCGCCCGACCGGGCAGCGGCTCGGGGTCGCCCACGCCGCGGCCTTCGAGGTCGTCCCGACCGGGTGGGGCGAGTAGCCGCCCGGGCCCGCACAGCCCGACGGGCCTGCGCCGTCCCCCCCCGCGGACGGCGCAGGCCCACCCCCGGGATGTCCTGCCGCACGGGGACGCTGTGGCTCAGCGCCCCCTTCGAAGCTCACCTCTGCTTGAAGACCTCGACGTAGTCGACGCGCAGCGCGACGGTGTCCTGGCCGGCCGGCATGGACGGCCACTGCCCGTTCATCTTGTGCACGTGGGTCTGGAAGCCGATCCACATCGCCTTGTGCGGGATCTTGGTCACGTCGCGGACCGTGTGGACCTTCTGGCCGTCGATCCAGTAGGACAGCTCGTCGGCCGCCCACCGCATGGACACGGTGTGGTACTTGCTGAAGTCCATGCCGTGGTTGAACTTCTGGTCCACGCCCCGGCCCGTGGCGGACGACGGGCTCTTGTAGTGGGTGCTCTGCGCCATCATGTCGCGGTTGCCGCGCGACTCGTAGATCTCGTAGAAGTCGATCTCGGGCGGCCAGCTGCCGTCCGTCGGCCAGGTCAGCGCCGCCGCGGAGAACCCGGTGCCCTTGTCGAAGCGGATGCGAGCGTCGATGCGGCCGTACTGGCGCACCGTCTCCTTCCACTTCCACCCGCCGACACCACCGCTGCGCCAGCCGTCCGGCGTCATCCGGTTGTGCAGGACCAGCTCACCGTTCGACACCTGGACCTGGGAGCCCTGCCAGACGGTGTCGCCGCAGCAGCCGGGGGTGCCCGAGAACGTCGTCCACCTGCTGGTGTCGAGGGCGTTGCCGTTGAAGTCGTCGCGACCGACGCTCACCCAGTCGCCGGTCGGCTCGGTCGGCGGCTCCGGGTCGGTCGGCTCCTCGGGCTCCGTGCCGACGTCGGGCCGCTTCCAGTCGTAGACCTTGATCCAGTCGATGCTCGTGGTGGCGCCCTGGGCGCTGGCGGGGACCCGGCCCTGGGCGTTGCGGTGGACGACGGTCTGCAGCAGCGGCCAGAGCCGGCCCGTCGGCAGCAGCTCGGCCGTACGGTCGATGCGGGTGACGACCCCGTCGATGAGGTAGATGACCCTGGAGGCGTCCCAGCGGACGCTGAACGTGCGCCACTGGGTGAAGTTGCCGCGGCGGGTCGAGGACTTGCGGGCGCTGGTGCCGTCGGCCTTCCGGAAGTGCGTCTGCTGCACCGCTTGCTGGCGGGAGCCCCAGGTGGCGGGGCTGGAGTAGAGCTCGAGGGCCGGCGGCGCGGACTGCGAGTCGGGCCAGAGCATGAGGTTGGTCTCGACGCCCGCACCGGCCGCGGTCATGACGCGCATGTCGACGCGCCCCTGCCGCAGGTTCCCGGCGTCCCAGCCCCACCCGCCGACCGTGCCGGACGACCAGACGCCGTTCTTCCCGGATCCTCCGCTGAGCCGCAGGGCCCCCTTGCGGACCTTGGCCCGCCAGGGACGGAAGGTGTGGGACGCGTCGCCCGAGGAGCGGGAGTCGTAGACGTGCCACCGGTCGCGGTCGAGCGTGGTGAAGTCCTCGGTGTCCAGCAGCTTCCAGTCACCCTCGGCGACACCGGGCTCGACGGCCTGGGCTGCGCTGCTGAGGGGGGCGCCGGCGAGGGTCCCCGTCGAGGGGACCGTGGTCGCCGCGGCCTCGGTCGAGACCGTCCCGGCAGCGACGACGAGCGCGGCGCTGGAGGCGGCGAGCAGACGACGGACACGGCGACGGGTGTCACCGTGGGTGCTGGATCCTGAGGGAAGAGACATGGGGCGACTTCTCCGGCTTCGGGGTGCCCGCGGGGTCGGGCACGAGAGAAATCGTGAGGTCTCCTCTGGGTTGTTGCAGGAAAACCGCAAAAGTCAGCGACACGCCGTGTGACCTGCGATTATCGATGGCTCACACGGGCCAGAAACGCCTCAGGAGCCTCTCGTGTCACTCCCGTCACTGGCCTCCAGACGTGCGGAGAGCCGCGCCACCTCGACGCGCAACGCGTCCAGCTCGCGGGTGGACTCGTCCTGCTCGTCGCGCACGGCCTCGACCAGCCACGAGGCCAGGGTCGCCGTCACGGTGCCGAGCAGGGTGATCCCGCCGATCATCAGCAGCACGCCGACCACACGGCCCGTGCCGGTGACCGGGTAGACGTCGCCGTACCCCACCGTCGACATCGTGGCCGCCGCCCACCACAGCGCGTCGCCGTACGTCGTGATCAGTGCGCCACGGGCACCCCGCTCGGCGTCGAGGACCGCCAGGGCGGCGACCGCGGCGAGGACGACGGCGCCGCTGACGACGTACAGCGCGACCCGGCCGCGCAGGCGACCGGCGGCCGACCGGTTCAGCACCTGCACCAGCGTCAGGAGCCGGAGCAGCTGCAGGGGTCGCAGCAGCGGCAGCACCAGGATCGCCAGGTCCGGCAGGTGACGCACGAACCACCGACGGCGATCGGCGGCGCCGGCCAGGCGCACCACGTAGTCGACGCCGAAGACCACCCAGACCACCGTGACCGTCAGCGAGGCGACCCGCCGTCCGGGCTCCGGGAGGTCGGGGTCGAGGATGGGCCAGGCGTAGGCGACGAGGAACACCAGGGCCGCGACGATGAGCGCCCACTCGGTGCGGCGCTCCCAGGCACTGCGATCGGGAGCCACGGGCGGAAGCCTAGAGAGGTGTCCCGGGCGACGACGCGCCCGGGACTCCTGGCTCCCCCGGCTGGACTCGAACCAGCAACCCTCCGGTTAACAGCCGAATGCTCTGCCAATTGAGCTACAGGGGATCGCTCCGCGGTGACGCCGAAGCGGTGGCAGCGCGCGCAACAGTAGCAACCGGCCGGGCGGGCCCACCAATCGGATCGGGTCCTCGCGACCTGGTCCGGCCACCGGCCTCAGTCCGCGCCGATGTCGCCCCGGGCGCGGTCGAGCGCGTCCGCGGCGGCGCGGCGCACCTCGGGGTCGTCGGGGTCGACGCCGGCGTCGTGGCGCAGCGTCCAGGACACGGTCCTCTCGCCCGCGGGGGGCCGGCGCGCGATGACGAAGAAGCCGCGGCGGCCCCGCACGGCGACGTGGCGCTGGAGCACGATCGAGGCGGTGACCCGCTCCCGCACGAGAGAGAGCAGCAGCCCGGCCTCCCCGAGGACGACCCGGTGCTCGGCGCGCCCGGCCCCGACCTCGACCACGTGCAACGTGCTGGACTCCTCGTCCCAGTCGGCGGTCTCGACCCGCTCCCACGGCACCCGGTGGGCGCCGGGGAGGTGCAGGGCGTCGCGGGTGCCCGCGACCACGTCGTCCGGGTGCTCCCCGCCGTTCGTCCGCGACCAGGCCAGCAGCCGCTCCCCCGCCGCGCTCGCGACCTCGGGCGCGCGCTCCCGGGCGCCGGGTCGCAGGCGGTCCAGGAAGCTCACTGCTCCGCCACCAACCGGTCGCGCAGCGCACGGCGCTGCTGCTCGAGGGCGACGAGCTCGCCGAACATGCGGTTGTAGTCGGTCTGCTGCTCCACCGGGTTGGTGCGCTGCAGGCGTGACTTGAGCGTCTGGATCCGGCGCAGGACCGTCAGCTCCTGCAGCTTCGTGACGTGGGCGGCGGCGTACGAGGAGTCGGGGTCCCCCGCGACCGGGATCCGTTCGACGCCCAGGGCGCTCACGGCGGAGCGTGCCGCGGGGTCCGTGGCGGCCTCCGTGAGGCGCGAGGCCCAGCCGGTGTCCCCCGCGCCCGCCCGGGCACCGCCACAGGCCGCCACCGCCTCCCAGACGCCACGGAAGGTCGGGTGGGTGAAGTCGTCGACGTCGAGGTCGTCGACGGTGCGTCCGAGGACGCCGGGGTGCTGCACCACGAGCTTCAGGGTCTCGCGCTCGAGCCCGAAGCGCGGGTCGCGGAGGTCGGGCCGCGGCGCGGACTCCCGGCGGGGGGCCTCCGGGGTCGCCGCGTCGGCGTCGACCCGGTCACGACGGGGCGCGGCCTTGACCTCGGGCCCCCGGGCGGCGGCGCGGCGGACCTGCGCGAGGACGACGTTCGTGTCGATCTCCGCGCCGATCATGCGGGAGACCTCCTGGGCGAACGCGGTCACCTTGGACTGGTCGCGGATCGAGGCCACCAGCTCCGCGGCCTCGCGCATCGCGTCGACGCGGCCGTCGGCGCGGTCCAGGTCGTAGTTCTTCAAGATGTTGCCCAGGATGAACCGGTACAGCGGCGCACGGGTCGCGACGAGCTCCCGCACCGCCTCGTCGCCCTCGGCGAGACGCAGGTCGCAGGGGTCGCGACCCTCCTGCTCGACGGCCACGTAGGTCTGCGACACGAAGCTCTGGTCGAGCGAGAACGCCTTGACCGCGGCCCGCTGCCCCGCCTCGTCGCCGTCGAACGTGAAGATCACCTCGCCCTTGAACTCGTCGTGGTCGTGCAGGAAGCGGCGCAGCATCTTCGCGTGGTCCTCGCCGAACGCCGTGCCGCAGGTGGCGATGGCGGTCGGGACACCGGCCAGCTGGCACGCCATCACGTCGGTGTAACCCTCGACGATCACCGCCTGGGAGTGCAGGCCGATCGCCTTGCGGGCGAGGTCGAGCCCGTACAGCACCCGGCTCTTCTTGTAGATCTGCGTCTCGGGGGTGTTGAGGTACTTCGCGTCGATCCGGTCGTCGTCGAAGATGCGCCGCGCCCCGAACCCGATGGTGTCGCCACCGGCGTCGCGGATCGGCCACAGCAGGCGGCCACGGAACCGGTCGTACGCCGAGCGGCCCTGCGCGACGAGACCGGCGGCGACCGACTCCTCGTCGGTGAAGCGGCGCGCGCGCAGGTGGCGCAGGAGCGCGTCGCCGTCGCGGGGCGCGAAGCCGACGCCGAACTGCTCGGCGGCGGCGCGGTCGAAGCCGCGGGAGTCCAGGAAGCGGCGGGCCTCGACGGCGTCGGGGGTGCCGAGCTGCTCGCGGTAGAAGGTCTCGGCCACGGTGTGCGCCTCGACCAGGCGCTGCCGGCCGGGGCCGCGGGGGCCTCGGGGCTCGTCGTCCCCCTCCTCGCGGCGCAGCTGGACGCCGACCATGTCGGCCAGCCGCTCGAGGGCCTCGACGAAGCTCAGGCCGTCCATCTTCTGCACGAAGGCGAGCGCGTCGCCGCCTTCCTGGCAGCCGAAGCAGTTGCCCGTCAGGATGTTGTCCTCGAGGACGAAGGCGTGACCGTCCTCCACCTCGGCGCAGAAGACCTCTTCCACCCGGTCGGTCTCCTCGACCCCCTGGACGATCCAGCCGCGCCGCGCGAAGGACTTGTCGGCCTCGAGGAAGCGGCGGCGGTGCTCGTCCAGGAGGAAGAACGCCTTAGTCAGGGTCTCGTTGACGAAGTGGACGCGGTGGAGGTCGCTGGGCTCGCGACCCTCGAACCCGACCCTGCTCTGCGTCGTGATCCCGTAGGTGTCGATCCCGAGACGGGTGCACACGTCGCGGACGAACTCCAGGTCTCGCCGGTCCGCCGAGTTCAGCATGACGGTCCCGTCGTCGGCCACGCACCCATCTGCCGCGAAGTACCCAGCCAGCCAGCCGTAGAGGTAGGACACCGACTCGTCGAGCGGTGGGAGGTCCTTGAAGAACCGCGGCAGGTGGTGGACGAGCAGGTTCTCGTCCTTGGCGCTCGTGTGGCTGTTCGGGAACCACTTCAGCATCGCGAGGTCCTTCGGCGGGCACAGCTGTGCCATCGATCCCGTGCCGGACCGGGTGCCATCGCCGTACGTGAACCCGTGCGCGATGCCGAACGGCGACGGCGTCGTGCGCCGCACGCGCATGGTGGGGAACACGGACACCAGGCGGTCACCGGCCCGGAGCGACGTCGTCACCTTCTCCCGCCTCCCGGTCCCACGGGCACCGGAACGGACGAACCACCGGTGGCCGTCGGTGGCGTAGAGCTCCTTGACCTGTCTGTTGCGGGTCATCGTGATGCGGTGCAGCCGCTGGTGCCCATAGCTGCGGAACGGCGCGGTCACCCAGGTGTTGGAGGCGCTCAGGATCCGGTGCTCGCCGCCGGCGAGCTCCGCGATCGGTCGCGTTCCCTCCCACGTCAGCACCCGGGTCTCCCCGGCGAGGCAGTGGAAGAAGTTGCGTGCAGGGTTCACGTTGAACGACGGGGTCTTCTCGTCGTGGAACGGGCAGAGCCCCTTCAGGGAGCCGCCGCCGGCGTTGCGCAGGGTGACGTAGGAGGAGACGACCTCCTCGATGCGCACCTTCTCGCGCACCTCAGCGATGTCGTCCTCGCGGATCCGGCCTGCCACACGGCAACCCTACGGCCGGGCGCCGACATCCCGCCGCGGCCGTCCCCAGGCCCGCGAGCGACCTCGAGCAGCCTCGGACCTAGTAGGCGCCGGTCATCACGTTCTCGAGCGGCTCCCCCGCGGCGAAGCGGGCGAGCTGGGCGCGGATCAGGGCGTAGGCGCGGGGGTGCATCGCGCTGCTGGTGCCTCCGACGTGGGGCGTCATCAGCACGTTCGGGGCCGTCCACAGCGGGTGGTCGGAGGGCAGCGGCTCGGTGTCGAAGACGTCGAGGGCGGCGTGGAGGCGCTCGGCGCGCAGCTCGGCGAGCAGCGCCTCGGTGTCGATGACCGGACCGCGGGCGACGTTGACGACGAGGGCACCGTCCGGCAGGCGGCCGAGGAAGTCGGCGTCGACCATGCCACGGGTCTCGTCGGTCAGCGGGACGATGACGATGACCACGTCGACGTCACCGAGGAGGTCGGGGAGCTCGGTGAAGGCGTGGACGCCCTCGCGCGCCGAGCGGGCCACCCGCACGACCTCGCACTCGAACGGGGTGAGACGAGCCTCGACGGCCGCGCCGATGCTGCCGTACCCGAGGACCATGACGCGCCGGTCGGCCAGCGAGCGGCGCCAGCCGTGGTTCCACTCCGCGCGGTCCTGGTCGCGGGTGAAGCCGGGGATGCCGCGGAGCACCGACAGCGTCAGCGTCACCGCGAGCTCGGCGGTCGAGGCGTCGTGGATGCCGCGACCGTTGCAGAGGGTGACGCCCTCCGGCACGTGGGGGCGGACGTCGTCCACGCCGGCGGTCTGGGTCTGGATGACCTCGAGCGAACCGAGCTGCGCCAGGAAGGGACCGATGCGGCCGCCGAGCTGGTAGTTCGGCACGAGGAACCGCACCTCGTCCTTGGACGACGGCAGCTCGTCGCGGACCGGGTCGACCTGCTCGTAGCGCAGCCCCGCGGGGAGGTCGCCGAGCTCGGCGGGGTCGAAGGGCAGCCACACCAGGGGGTCGGTACCGGTCATGCGGGTCACCCTACGAGGAGCCGGTGGCGGGCCAGCGCACTGGCGTCGGTGAGCGACGCGACCTGGTCCAGCACCACCCGCAGCCGCGCCGGGTCGTCGCCGGCGTCGCGCCAGTCGTCGGCGAACGGCGCGTCCAGCGCGTCCGGGCCGCGGTCGAGCAGCGCCGCGACGAGCTCGGCCAGCAGCTCGCGCTCACGGCCCATCAGCGCCACCCGGTCCTCGGCCCGCATCACGTAGTGCGCCGCGATGCCCTTGAGCACGGCGATCTCGGTGAGGGTCGCCCCGGGGACGACGATGTCGCCCGCGTGGCGCACCAGCGGTCCACCTCCGGAGGCCTCGGCCGTCGCCGCCTGGACCGACTGGCAGAAGCGCCCGATGAGGTCGCTGGTGAGGTTCTTCAGCGCGGCCAGCCCGGCGCGGGAGCCGTCGTACGGCGCGGTCGGCCAGCCCGCCACCCCGGCGAGGTCCGTGAGGGCCGCGTCGAGGGAGGCGTCGTCGGCGTCCGGCAGGTACCAGGACCGCACGGTCTCCCAGACCGCGGCGGGGTCGGCGCGGACCTCCGCGAGGTCGACCCGACCCGCGACGACGCCGTCCTCGACGTCGTGGACGGAGTAGGCGACGTCGTCGGCGAGGTCCATCACCTGCGCCTCGACGCACTGGCGTCGCCCCTCGACGCCGTCGCGCATCCAGGCGAAGACGTCGTGGTCGTCGTCGTACACCCCGAACTTCACGACCACGCGCGGGGAGCCGTCGCCGTGCGCGCCGCCGGGGGTGAGGCCGGTCGCGCGGGCCTCGTCGAGGGTCCAGGGGTACTTGGTGCACGCGTCCAGCACGGCGCGGCTGAGGTTGAGACCGGCGGACCGGCCGTCCGGGCGGGCGGTCTTCGACTCCAGCCGGGTCAGCAGCCGCCACGTCTGGGCGTTGCCCTCGAACCCGCCGCAGGCACCGCCGACCTCGGCCAGCAACCGCTCGCCGTTGTGCCCGAAGGGCGGGTGCCCCAGGTCGTGGGCCAGCGCTGCCGACTCGGCGACGTCGGGGTGGCACCCCAGCGCACGCGACAGGTCCCGCGAGATCTGGGCGACCTCCAGGGTGTGGGTCAGCCGGTTGCGGACGAAGTCGTCCGTCCCCGGCCCGACGACCTGCGTCTTGGCCGCGAGACGCCGCGTCGAGGCGGCGTGGACGAGCCGGGCGCGGTCCCGCTCGAAGGCGGTCCGGTCCGGGGAGTCGACGCGCTTCGGAGGCTCACCGACGAACCGCTCGCGCGCCTGCTCGTCGTACGACGCCTCGAGGACCACCGGCGGGACGCTACCGGTGCGGGCACCGGTCACGACCGCAGGACGGTCAGTACGTCGTGACGTGGACGTGGTCGTAGTGGTTCGCGGTGGTGGACCCGCGGTCCTCCATGCCGCGCCACCCCTCGGAGGCGCGATCGACCGACCAGATCGTCTGGGAGTAGATGAGGTAGTTGATCCCGAGCTCGGCGGCGTTGGCCTGCAGGAAGTTCGCGACCTCGTAGCCCCGGTCGCCGGAGACCATGATGTCCATCGCGATGCCCTGGGCGTGCTCGCCGTCGCTGCGGAGCGTGCCGTACGTCGTGATCTCCGGGAAGTTGCCGCAGACGACGCGGTGCACGTCGACGATGTTCTGGCTCACCGGGGTGGCGTACGAGCTGCCGTTCGTGCAGTCGACGTCGAGGCCGGTCTCGGCGGGCTTCTCCTCCGACAGGTAGCCCGCGGTGACCCAGCGGGACTCGCCGTCGACGACGATCTCCTCGCGGCCGTCCTCGGCGCGACCGGTCACGAGGACCTTCTTCTCGCCCTCGAGGACGCCGAGCTGCTCGGCCTCGGCCTCCTCCGGCTCGGTCCACAGGTTCAGCTCGGTGGTCGTCCAGAGCTGCGTGTCGGCTTGCGAGACCGCCTGCTCCGTCGCCTCCAGCTCGGCCTGCTCCTGCGCGGCCTGGCGCTCCTGGGCGGCCTCGCGCTGGGCGGCCTGCTCCTCGGCGGCGTCCTCGGCGGGCGCCTCCGACTCACGGTCGCCGGAGCGGCTCGTGCCGCTGACGGCGCGCTCGCTGATGCTCTCGAAGCCGCTGGCCTCGCTCACCACGACCCGGACGTCGTCCTGGGCGCCGGCCGACAGGCCGAAGCCGATGGCGCCGACGGTGACCGTCGCGGCGACGGGGGCGGCGACGAGAGCGACGCGGGGGCGTGACGACGGCGGTCGCTCCGCACGGTGCTTGGCGGCGCGGTGCTTGGGGCGGGGCTTTGCCACAGCGCGGTTTCCTCTGCTGTTGCTGACACGGGGGCGGCCGGGTGACAAGGGGGGAGGACCCGGCAGAAGGCCCGAGTCAAACACAGACCACCGAGGCCCGCCCAATCGCGTCCGGGCCCCGTGGTAGGGGTCACCTGGATCCCTCGCGCGGGTGCGCTCAGCCCCCGGAGGTCTCCCCGGCGTCCTCGCGCACGCCCGTCCCGGCGCCGTCGGCGTCGTCCAGCCACCCCTCGGGGAGGGCGACGCGGCGACGCGGCGACCCCTGACGGCCGCGGGGGGCGCCCAGCTCCGAGGTCGGGTACGGCGCGGTGTGGTCCAGCTGGGCGAGCAGCCGGTCGAGGTCGGCGAGCGAGCCCACGGTCGCCAGGGCGCGACGCAGCTCGCCGCCGGCCGGGAAGCCCTTGAGGTACCAGGACACGTGCTTGCGCAGCTCGGTGCAGCCGCGCGGCTCACCCATCAGGGCGGACAGCAGCTCGGCGTGACGGCGCATCATGGCCGCGACGTCGCCGAGGGTGGGCAGCGGCGGCCTCGGGGCGCCGGTGAACGCGGCGGCGAGGTCGGCGAACAGCCAGGGACGGCCCAGGCACCCGCGGCCCACGACCACGCCCGCCGCGCCGGTGGTCTCCACCATCCGCAGGGCGTCGTCGGCCTCCCAGACGTCGCCGTTGCCGAGGACGGGGATGTCGAGGGCGTCGACCAGCTCGGCGATGGGCCCCCAGTCCGCCTCCCCGGAGTAGGACTGCTCGACGGTCCGCCCGTGCAGCGCGATCGCGGCGCACCCGGACTCCTGGGCGATGCGGCCGGCGTCGGCGTACGTGAGGTGGTCGCGGTCGAGCCCGAGGCGGGTCTTCATCGTCACCGGGACGCCGTACGGCGTGCAGGCGGCGACGACGGAGGTGAGGATCTCGGCGAGCAGCCCCCGCTTCCACGGCAGCGCTCCCCCGCCGCCCTTGCGGGTGACCTTGGGGACGGGGCAGCCGAAGTTCAGGTCGACGTGGCCGACGCCGTGCTCGGCGCAGAGGATCTCCGCGGCCTTGCCCATGTAGACGGGGTCGGTGCCGTACAGCTGCACCGAGCGGGTGGTCTCGATCTCGTCGAAGACGAGCATCCGCAGGGTGTGCTCGTCACGCTCGACGATCCCCCGGGAGGTGATCATCTCGCAGACGTAGAGGCCGGCGCCCTGCTCGGCGCAGAGCCGGCGGTACGCCGCGTTGGTGACCCCGGCCATCGGCGCGAGCACCACCGGGACGTCGAGGTGCAGCCCGCCGACGTCGAGGCCCGGGTGGGCGGTGGCCGCGGGCGCGGTCACCCGCCGCCGCCCTGACCGCCGCCCTGACCGCCCTGACCGCCGCCCTGGCCGCCCTGACCGCCGCCCTGACCGCCGCCCTGACCGCCGCCCTGGTTGCCCTGGTTGCCCTGGTTGCCGGTCCGGGGCTCGGTGATCTCCCCGGTCCAGGTGATCGGGTCGAACTCCTCGGTCGGCCGGAACGTGACGGCCTCCGCCTCGCTGCCCTGCGGCGCGAGGAACACCAGGCACGTCCTGGTGACGTCGCCGGTGCGGAAGCGGCGGGGCAGCTGCTCGCTGGGGCAGGCGGTGAACTCGCTGCCGAACACCGAGCGCTCGACGAGGGTGTCGCGGCTGTCGAGCAGGTAGAGGGGGATGCCGACGCCGCCGAGGTCGGTGTCGCCGACGTTCTCGGCGCGGACGGTGACGAAGTACGGGCGCGACCTGCTGACGGCCCTGTTCACCTCGAACGCGGAGAACTCCTCGAGGGTGGTCTCCTCGACCTCGATGACCTTCATCTTCAGCGCGCCGACGGTGCCCTCGCGGGGCTGCCACGCCACCTCGGCCTCGTCGCCGTACCCCAGCTCCGTGCCGGGCGGGGTCAGCTCCGGCGCACCGGGCACGTCGGGGTAGGCGTCGGCCGCCGGGTCCAGGTCGGGGCCGTCGGCCGGGCCGGACGACGACTCCTGGGTCTCGGCCGGCTCCTCCTGCCCCGAAGAGCAGCCCGCGAGGGCGACGACGGCGAGCAGCGTCGCGGTCGCCACGAGGGGCGTGGTCGGACGTCGGGTCACACGGGTGATCATGCCGCAGCGCCAGCCTCTCCGTGGCGCTCTCAGCAGCCGAGGAGACGCGTGGCGAAGTACGCGGAGATGCCCTCGAGGCTGACCCGCTCCTGCGCCATCGTGTCCCGCTCGCGCACCGTCACCGCACCGTCCTCCAGGGTCTCGAAGTCGACGGTCACGCAGTACGGCGTCCCGACCTCGTCCTGGCGGCGGTAGCGGCGACCGATCGCGCCGGAGTCGTCGAAGTCGACGTTCCAGGTGCGGCGCAGCTCCGTGGCGAGGTCCCGGGCCTTGGGCGACAGGTCGGCGTTGCGCGACAGCGGCAGGACGGCGACCTTGATCGGCGCGAGGCGCGGGTCCAGGCGCAGGACGGTGCGCTTGTCGACGCCGCCCTTGGTGTTCGGGGCCTCGTCGACGGAGAAGGAGTCGATGAGGAACGCCATCAGCGAGCGGGTCAGGCCGGCGGCGGGCTCGATGACGTACGGCAGGTAGCGCTCGCCCGCGGCCTGGTCGAAGTAGGACAGGTCCACACCGGAGTGCGTGCTGTGCTGCGAGAGGTCGTAGTCGGTGCGGTTCGCGATGCCCTCGAGCTCCTCGAAGTCCCGCTCGGAGAAGCCGAAGCGGTACTCGATGTCCACGGTGCGCTTGGCGTAGTGGGAGAGCTTCTCCTTCGGGTGCTCGAAGTGGCGCAGGTTCGCGGGGTCGATGCCGAGGTCGACGTACCAGGCGGTGCGGGTGTCGATCCAGTGCTGGTGGAGCTCCTCGTCCTCGCCGGGCTTGACGAAGTACTCCATCTCCATCTGCTCGAACTCGCGGGTGCGGAAGATGAAGTTGCCGGGCGTGATCTCGTTGCGGAAGCTCTTGCCCATCTGGGCGATGCCGAAGGGCGGCTTCTGGCGGCTCGAGGTCACCACGTTGGCGAAGTTCAGGAAGATGCCCTGGGCGGTCTCGGGGCGCAGGTAGTGCAGGCCGGAGGCGTCCTCGATGACGCCCAGGTAGGTCTTGAGCATCATGTTGAACTGCCGCGGCTCGGTCCACGCCGCACGCGTGCCGCAGTTCGGGCAGGGGACGGACTCGTTGATGTCGACCGTGTCGGGGTCCGCGACGTCCTTGCGGCCGGCGTACTCCTCCTGCAGGTGGTCCTCGCGGAACCGCTTGTGGCAGGACTGGCACTCGACCAGCGGGTCGGAGAAGGTCTTGAGGTGGCCGCTGGCCTCCCAGGTGCGGGTCGGGAGGATCACCGAGGAGTCCAGGCCGACGACGTCGTCGCGGGAGTGGACCATCGCGCGCCACCACTGGCGCTTGATGTTCTCCTTCAGCTCCACGCCCAGCGGCCCGTAGTCCCAGGCCGACTTGGTGCCGCCGTAGATCTCGCCGCAGGGGTACACGAAGCCCCGCCGCTTGGCGAGGGAGACGACCTGGTCGAGGGTGCTGGGGGGCGGCTTGGCCACGGGTTGACTCCTGGGGTTCGGCGCCCGACCGGCTGCCGGACGCACAAGGGGTCAGCCTAGGAGACTGCTGAGGGAGGCGCGCAAGCGAGTGGCGCGAGGGGCCCGCGATGGCAACTCGACGGAGCGACGGCGCACCCGAGGTGCGTCGAGTGACGTCGAGGCCGCCAGCGCGCGCCCGGCGCGTCACGCAGCGTGCGCCTCCCTCAGCGGGCTCCTGGCGAGCGGGCTCCGGGGTCGTTGCCGGTGGTTCCGGGCTCGAGGACCTCGTAGGCGCTGGGCTCGTCGACGGCCCGTGAGAGCAGCGGGACGGCCCCCAGCTTCACGTCGTACGACGACAGCGCGCGGCGGTAGGAGCCCACGTTCTCCCAGCGCGTCGACAGCACCCAGAGGTCGGGCTCGTCCACGTTGCGCCCCACCTCCCCGCCGACGTAACCGGGCCGCGCAGCCAGCAGCGCGTGCGCCGCATCGACGTCGGCGCGGAAGGAGACGACGTCGGCGTCGGCGACCCGGAACCTGCTGAGGACGAGCACCCCTCCAGCCAACCAGACGCCGGTTTGACATCGATTCTCAGTCCCAGTGAGAATCGTTGTCATGCTTCGTCGGTCCCGCTCCCGTGCCCTGCTCACGCCCGCCGCCCTCGGCCTCGCGGCCGTCCTGACCCTGTCGGGCTGCGGCGCGCTGACCGGCTCGGACGACGGCGCGGCCGCCGCGTCCGACGGCACCCCGCAGGTGGTCGCGGCCTTCTACCCGCTGGCGTGGGCGACCGAGCAGGTCGCCGGCGACCGCGCCGACGTCTCCAACCTCACCACCCCCGGCGCCGAGCCCCACGACCTCGAGCTCGGCATCGGCGAGACCGCGCAGGTCAGCGACGCCGACCTCGTCGTCTTCGAGTCGGGCTTCCAGGTCGCCGTCGACGCCGCCGTGGAGGAGAACGGCCCCGCCGACACCCTCGACGCCGCCGAGGTCGTCGACCTCATCCCGGCCTCCGAGGAGGACGAGCACGACCACTCCGAGGAGGGCCACTCCGAGGAGGATCACGCCGAGGAGGAGGACCACGCCCACGAGGACGAGGCCCACTCCGAGGAGGGCGACGACCACGACCACGGCGATCTGGACCCCCACTTCTGGCAGGACCCGGTGCGCATGGCCGACCTCGCCGACGCCGTCGCCGAGTCCCTGGGCGACATCGACCCCGACGGGGCGCAGACGTACACCGACAACGCGGAGGCCCTGCGCGAGGAGCTGACCGACCTCGACACGGCGTACGCCGACGGGCTCGCCTCCTGCGAGCGGGACCTGGTCGTCGTCAACCACGGCGCCTTCGGCTACCTGGGCAAGTACGGCCTCGAGTTCGAGGCCATCACCGGTCTCACCCCGGACGCCGAGCCGACGCCGGCGGCGCGCGCCCAGATCGAGGAGCTCGCCCGCGAGGAGGGCGTCACCACCGTGTTCTCCGAGACGCTGGCCAGCCCCGAGGCCGCGCAGTCCCTCGCCGACGACCTCGGCGTCGAGATGGCCACCCTGGACCCGATCGAGGGCCTGAGCGACGAGACCGCGGATCAGGACTACCTTTCCCTCATGCGCTCGAACCTGACGGCCCTGCAGGCGGCGAACGGCTGTTGAGGTCCGTCCCGCGGCCGGTGACGGCCGCCCCTGACGCCCACGGCGCCGATGTCGAGACCGTCGTCGAGGTCCTCGGCGGCGGTGTCGTGCTGGGTGGGCGACCCGTCCTCCGGGACGTCGACCTGGTGGTGCGCCCCGGGGAGTTCGTCGCGGTCGTCGGCGCCAACGGCTCGGGCAAGTCCACGCTGATTCGCGCCGTCGTCGGGCTCCGCCCGGTCACCTCGGGCTCCGTCCGGCTGTTCGGGACCGACCAGCAGCGCTTCTCCGACTGGCGACGCGTCGGCTACGTCCCGCAGCGCTCGGGCGCCGGGTCGGGCGTGCCGGCCTCGGTGTGGGAGGTCGTGGCGTCCGGCCGCCTCGTGCACCGGTCCGTCCTGCGCCCCCTGCGCCGCGCCGACCGCACGGCGATCGACGAGGCCCTCGCCGTCGTCGGGCTCGCCGACCGGGCGGGCGACCCGGTCACGACGCTGTCCGGCGGGCAGCAGCAGCGGGTGCTGATCGCCCGCGCCCTCGTCTCCGGACCCGACCTGTACGTGCTCGACGAGCCCACCGCCGGTGTCGACGCCGCCAACCAGCAGGCGCTGGCCGACGCGCTGGGCGTCGTCTCGGACGCCGGGGCGACCGTCGTCCTGGTCACCCACGAGCTCGGGCCCCTCGCACCGCTGGTCGACCGGACCATCACCGTGCGCGAGGGCCGCATCACCGACGACGTGGCCGGCGCGCACGACCCCGCGGGCGGGCACCACCACGAGCGCCCGGTCCGCCACGACCACCTCCCCTACCTCGGCGCCCCGGTCGACGGCCTCGGCGCCGCGGCCCACGAGCACGGAGGCCGCCCGTGATCGAGCTGCTGTCGTACGAGTTCATGCAGCGCGCCCTGATCGCGGCCGTCTTCGTCGGTCTCGCCGCGCCCCTGGTCGGCATCTACCTGGTCCAGCGCCGGCTGTCGCTGATGGGCGACGGCATCGGCCACGTCGCCGTCACCGGCGTGGCGCTCGGCCTCGCGACCGGCACCTCCCCCACCTGGACGGCCGTCGTCGTGGCCGTCCTCGGCGCGGTCGCGATCGAGGTCATCCGGGAGTACGGCCGCACCGGCGGCGACGTCGCGCTGGCCCTGCTGTTCTACGGCGGCCTGGCCGGCGGCGTGCTGATCACCGGCGTGGCGGGCGAGTCCGCGAGCCGGCTCCAGGAGTTCCTGTTCGGCGCGATCACCACCATCTCGGTGGCGGACGTGTGGTTCACGATGGTGCTGGCCGCGGTGATCGTGGTGGTCGCCGTCGGCCTGCTCCCCCAGCTGTTCGCCGTCACCCACGACCCGGAGTTCGCGCGGGTCGCCGGGCTCCGCGTGCGGGCCTACAACGTCCTGGTCGCGGTGATGGCGGCCGTGACGGTCACCGTCGCGATGCGGACGGTCGGCCTGCTGCTCGTCTCGGCGCTGATGATCATCCCCGTCGCGACGGCGCAGCAGCTGGCCGGCTCGTTCCGCCGGACGGTCTGGATGGCGATGGTGCTCGGCCTCGGCGCGGCGCTCGGCGGGCTGCTGCTGGCGGCGTACCTGTCCTTCTCGGCCCGCGTCGCCCCCGGCCCGACGATCGTCCTGGTCGCCCTCGCCGGCTTCGTCGTGACCTGGCCCGTGGGGGTCTGGCTACGACGGCGGCGGGCGCTGCGGGTGCCGTTCGCCGCGGAGACGCTGCCCGTCGCGGTGCCGGCCGGCGCGCACGCGGTCGAGCAGCACGGCCACGAGCACGGCGACGGGTGCGGCCATCCGGCGGTCGAGCACGGCGACCACGTCGACTACCTTCACGACGGGCACCGACACGCCCCTCATGGAGGTCACTATGACGAGCACTGACGCGAGCGCCGAGAAGGAGACCGCCGACACCGGCGGGGGGCGACCCACCCGTCAGCGGCGCGCCGTGGCGGAGGCCCTCGAGTCCTTCGACGACTTCCGCTCCGCCCAGGAGATCCACGAGATGCTGGGCCGCAGCGGCAACCGCGTCGGCCTCGCCACCGTCTACCGCACCCTGCAGCGCCTCTCGACCGCCGGCGAGGTCGACATGCTGCGCACCGAGGACGGCGAGGCCATCTACCGCCGCTGCTCGGGCACCCACCACCACCACCTCGTCTGCCGCAGCTGCGGACGCACCGTCGAGGTCGAGGGACCCGCCGTCGAGCGGTGGACCACCGCCGTCGCCACCGAGCACGGCTTCGTCGACGTCGCCCACACCCTGGAGCTCTTCGGCACCTGCGCCGACTGCGCCGCCTCTGCGTGACCTGCCACCCGGACCGCGCCGGTCGGCGCGCGGGACCTCGTGGCTCGGTCGCTGCGCGACCCTCGCACCTCGATCTCCGGGTCGGGCCTCCGGGCTCCAGCTGGTCGAGCAGCACGCGAGCGCAGCGAGCGCGCGTCGTCGAGACCACCGGCCGCGCCGGAGGTCGAGGTGTCCCGGAGCGACGCAGGAGCGCAGGGGCCACGAGACCCGGCGAGGGGCGTCGTACGTCTCACCAGATCTCGTGGCTCGGTCGCTGCGCGACGCTCGCACCTCGATCACCGCGCGGCGGTCGAACCTGGTCCGAGCGCCTCAGACGGCCCCTCCGTAGCGCCGCGAGCGGCCGGCGTACGTCTCGATGGCGGCCCAGAGGTCGCGCCGGTCGACGTCGGGCCACAGCACGTCGGTGAAGACCATCTCGGAGTACGCCGCCTGCCACAGCATGAAGTTGGAGAGCCGCTGCTCCCCCGACGTGCGCCAGACCATGTCCGCGTCGGGGAGCTCGGGGACGTAGAGGTGCCGCGCCAGCGTCCGCTCCCCCACCCGCTCGGGGTCGAGCCGCCCGGCGGCCGCCTCGCGGGCGATCGCTCGCGCGGCGTCGGCGAGCTCCGCACGCCCGCCGTAGTTGACGCACATCGTGAGGGTGAGGACGTCGTTGTCCTTGGTCATCTCCTCGGCGACCCGGAGCTCGTCGACGACCGACCGCCACAGGCGCGGACGCCGTCCGGCCCACCGGACCCGGACGCCGAGCTCGTGCATCTCGTCACGTCGACGGCGGATCACGTCGCGGTTGAACCCCATGAGGAAGCGGACCTCGTCGGGCGAGCGCGACCAGTTCTCCGTCGAGAAGGCGTACGCCGACACCGCCCGCACGCCGACCTGGATCGCGCCCTGGACGACGTCGAACAAGGAGTCCTCGCCCCGCTCGTGCCCGGCGGTGCGCGGCAGCCCGCGTTCCTTGGCCCAGCGCCCGTTGCCGTCCATGACGATCGCCACGTGGGCGGGCACGAGGTCGGCCGGCACGGGGGGCGGCGTCGCTCCGGACGGGTGGGGGTCGGGCGTGCGCACCGGCGCTCGACGCCTCACGGTCCGACCACCGCTGTCCCACGCGGCGGGCCGTCGCCGGGCCGTTCATGGAGCCTTGCGGACATCTTCAGTGTTCTAGGACCGCTCATGGATAGTTGAAACACACACTTCCCTCTAAAGTGGGAGTCTCCCCCCACGTCGTGACCGTCCCCCGCACAAAGGTGACCACCCGTGTCCAGCATCAACGCCGACATCGAGCAGCAGCTCCTGACCCTGCACCGTCGCAACCCGCGGCTGCACGTCGCCGGGTCGAGCGACGCCGAGATCGAGCGCTCCAGCTACTCCATCCTCTGCCTCCTCGACGACGAGGGGCCCCAACGCATCGGGCGGATCGCCCAGGCCTTCGACCTGGATCCGTCCACGGTCACCCGGCAGGTCCAGACCGTCTCCCGGCTCGGGCTGGTCGAGCGCACCCAGGACTCGTCCGACCGGCGGGCGACCATCCTCCACCTGACCGACCTCGGTCGGGACACGGTCGCGAGCGCCCGCGAGGCGCGACAGGCCGCCCTCGAGGCCATGCTCCAGGGCTGGCCGGAGGCGGACCAGGTCTCGTTCCTGCGCCTGCTGTCCCGCTTCAACGACGACGTCGCCGACTGGACCCGCCGCAAGGACACCTCGCCGGCCTGAGCCACCTGAGCCGCCCGGCCGCTGCCGGACAGGGCCCCCGTCACCGTTCGACGTGGGCCAGCGAGCGGAGCCCACGCTCGAGGTGCCACGCCAGGTAGGCGGAGACCAGGCCACCGGCCTCGCGTCGCTGCCGGTCGCCGGCCAGCGCCACCTGCGGCCAGTCGCCCGCCAGCAGCGCGCCCAGGAGGCTCGCCGTGCCGGGGGCGACGGTCGCGGCGCCCGGGACGCGGCATCGTCCGCAGAGCATCCCGCCCGCCGCCGGCGCGAACCAGCGGTGCTCCCCGACCTCGCCGCAGCGGGCGCAGGCCTCGAACGACGGGGCGTACCCGGCCACCGACAGGGAGCGGAGCAGGTAGGAGTCGAGGACCTCCTCGGGCCGCCGGCGTACGCCGGTCGCGGACTCGGCGCCCGTCATGGCGCGCAGGCCGCCGACCAGCAGCAGGAACTGCTGGACCGCCGGCTCCTTCTCCTCGACCACGAGCCGCTCCGCGGTCTCGAGCATCGCCGTGCCCGCGGTGTAGCGGTCGTAGTCGGCGCGCAGCGTGATGGAGAACGGGTCCAGGGTGACCGCCTGGGTGACGACGTCGAGCGTGCGGCCCTGGGCGAGCTGCAGGTCGACGTGGGTGAACGGCTCGAGCCGCGAGCCCCACCGCGACGTCGTACGACGGGCCCCCCGGGCGACGGCGCGGACGCGGCCGTGCCGGCGGGTCAGGAGGGTGATGATGCGGTCGGCCTCGCCGAGCTTCTGGGTGCGCAGGACGACCGCCTCGTCGCGGTAGACGGGCACCTGCCCATCATGCCGGGTCGGCGGTCCCCCCAGCGGGACGCCGCGTCCGGCGACGGGCGGGCTTCGCGGCGGAGCGCCAGCACTCCCGGGCGAACGCGCCGGCGATCGCGTCGAGGCGTGCGGGGCGGGCGCGCCACTCCAGGATGCTGTGGGCGCGCACGAACTCCGCGGACGACATCTCCCCGGCCAGCATCGCGGCGTCGGCCGCGGGGTGGATCGGGTCCGAGGGGTGGCCCACGACGAGGGCCGGCGCGGTGATCCGGCGGCGCTCGACCGACGGCGGCGCGATCCGGCCGAAGAAGATCCCGTGCACGACCGCGGCCAGGGAGTCGGCGCGCTGGTCGAGGGTGTCGAGGGCGATGCCGGTCCAGAAGGGCACCAACCCGCGGGGGACCGGCCGCGTGAGCATCCGGACCCCCGCGACGGTCCACGGAAGGAACCGCGCCGCCAGCATGAGCGGGGCGAAGGCGATGAGCCCGGCCTCGAGCGCGTTGTCGAGGACCGGCATCTCCAGCAGCAGCCCCCGGACCCGCTCCGGGGCCGCGACCGCCACCTCGAGCGACACGTTGGCGCCCAGGGAGGTGCCCCCGACGACCGCCTGCTCGGCGCCGAGGTGGTCCAGGAGCGCGACCACCTGGGTCCCGAACGCCGTCATCGAGTAGGCCAGCGGGTCCGCGGGTCGGTCGGAGCGACCGTGGCCCAGCAGGTCGAGCGTCACGACGTGGAGGCCCTCGGCCGCCAGCGAGCGAGCGAGCGGCTGGCACATGCGGCGCGGCATCAGCTGGCCGTGCAGGAGCACGACCCAGGCCTCCCCGGCGCCGTACTCGGTGTACTCCAGGCGGTCGCGCGAGCCGTCGTCGCCGACGAAGAACTGGCCGATGCGTTCCGAGACGAGCGGCGGGGCTGCGGTGGGCACGCGGCCACCCTACGGCGGGCGACGGGGCCGTCCCGGGCCTCGGGACGTCGCCCCGTGGGTCGGCGTGAGACTTCCGCAAGGGTTCCTCAAGTCACTGGAGCGGGGCTCCCGCAGCGATGAGTATTCGGTGTATGTCCCGGGTCCTGGAGCAGCATCTGCACGCCGTGTCGGCGCGGCTCGCGGTGCCGCTCGGCCTGCTGGGGGTCTTCGTCCTGACCTGGAGCTCGGTCGGCCTGGCCCCGGCCGGAGCACCCAGCTCGTCCTGGTGGCCCGCGTCGGGCCTCGCCGTCGTCCTCGCCTTCCTCGGCTCCCGCCGGACGGCCACCGCCCTGGTGCTGCTGTCCTGGCCCGTCTCGACCCTCGCCATCTGGCTGGGCGGGCGGAGCCTCGAGCTGTCCCTGCCGTTCGGGGTCGCGGTGCTCGCCGAGATCGGCGTCGCCACCGTCGTCCTGCGGTCGATGCTGGGCGTGACCCGCTCGCCGCAGGACGGGCCCCTGACCCGCCTCGACGACTTCTGGCGGATCGCCCTCGCCTCGACCCTCGGCGCGTTGGCCTGCTCCCTGATCGCCGTCGCCGCCGTCGCCGCCGACGGCCAGGACGGCCTGCTGGCGATGCTGCGCAACACCACCGCCTCACACCTCGCCGGCACCCTCACCGTCGTCTCCGCGGCGCTCGCCTTCCGGGGCCGACGCTCCCGCCCGCCGCGGCTGGAGACGACGGTCCAGGCGGTCGCCCTCGTCCTCGCCCTGGTCCTGGCTGTCTCCGAGCCGACCAGCGCGGGCCTGCTGGCCCTGGCCCCGCTGCCGCTGCTGGTGTGGGCGGGGCTCCGGCTCGGGACCCGCGTCGTGGTCGTCGAGCTGCTGGTCCTCGCCATCGGCATCACGGTCGCGGCCCGGCTCGGCGTCGGCCTGTTCGCCTCCACCTCGGGCGACCTGTACGCCGCGTACTTCTACGCGGCCCTCACCCAGTCGTACGTGATCTGCGCGGTGCTGGTCGCGCTGCCGCTCGCCCTCGCGCTCGAGCAGCGTCGCGAGCTCCTCCTGCGCGTGCTGGACAGCGAGCGGAGCCTGCGCCGCAGCTTCTCCGAGTCCGTCGTCGGCCTCCTGCAGCTCCACGAGGAGGACGGCGACCTGGTCGTGGTCGACCTCAACGACGTGGCCGGCGAGATGATCGGCGGCCGCACGGACGAGGTGCTCGGCCGCCACCTCCACGACCTCTTCGAGCTCGACCCCGCGCTCGTGCGCCAGTGCGTCGAGGACGGCGACCCGTGGCGCGACGAGGTCAGCCTGCACGGCCGCCCCGGCACCCGCATCGGGCTCGCGGTCTCCGGCACCCGGGATCCCGAGGGCGACGGCGTCCGGTCCGCCCAGCTGGTCGACCTGACCCCCGTGCGCGACGCCCACCGCGACGCCGACCGCGAGCGCGAGCTCAGCCGCGCGGTGGCGGAGACGGCGGCGTGCCTGATCCTCATCGTCGACGTCGACGGCATCCTCGTCGCCGCGAACCCCGCCGCGACCAGCATGCTCGGCTGGGAGGAGGAGGAGCTGGTCGGCCGCTTCGTGTGGGAGCTGCTGCCCGCCGACCGTCAGGGCACCCTGCGTCGCGCCATCGCCGACCTGCCCCACTCCGAGCTGCCGCCGTCCTCGGAGGCCGAGCTGCTCTGCCGCGACGGAGGACGGCGACGCGTGCTGTGGAGCACCGACTTCGCCCGCGACCCCGACGGCACCCCGAACCTGCTGATCATGACCGGCATCGACGTGACCGACGAGCGCCGCCAGCGCCTCATGGTCAGCCAGCTGCTCGAGGCGGCCATGACCACCGTGATCATCGGCGCCGACGCCGACGGCCGCATCGCCTTCTTCAACACCGGCGCGGAGCGGCTGCTCGGGCGGACCGCCGAGGAGGCCGTCGGCTCCCCGTTCGTCAGCATCTTCGACCCCGGCCAGTGCCTCGAGCGCTGGGGCGTCGACCCGACGCTCCAGACGGCGGAGGAGTCGTTCTTCCGGCTCACGCTGGACATCGCGCCGGGGCAGCCGCCCGTGCCCGAGGACCTCCAGTGGCTGCACACCGACGGCACGGCCCGGACCGTGTCGACCACGCTCAGCATCGTGGCGGACCCCGACCTCGGCGTCGGCTTCCTGTGCATCGGCCGTGACGTCACCGAGCAGCGGCAGAGCCAGCAGCTGCTGATGCAGGCGCTCGAGAAGGAGCGGACCGCGGTCGAGCGGCTGCAGGCCCTCGACCACGCGAAGAACGACTTCGTCTCGACGGTCAGCCACGAGCTGCGCACGCCCGTCACCAGCATCGTCGGGTACACCGAGATGCTGCGCGACGGGACCGTCGACGTCCCCCGCGACGACCAGGCGCCCTTCCTCGACGCGATCGCCCGCAACGCCGACCGTCTGATCGGCCTCGCCGACGACCTGCTGACGCTCTCGGGCCTGGAGTCGGGCGCCGCCGAGCTGGGCCGTGAGCGGGTCGACCTCGGGGCCCTCGTCGAGCGGAGCCGCGACACCCTCGTCCCGCTGCTGCACGGCCGCGACCTCGCCGTCACCTACCGCCTGCCCGAGGACGACGGCGTCGTCGTCCACGGTGACGCCGAGCACCTGGACCGGGTGCTGGTGAACCTCGTCAGCAACGCGGTGAAGTTCACCGACGACGGCGGCCGCATCGAGGTCTGCGTCAGCGCCGAGGCCGGCGAGGCCGTCCTCGCGGTGAGCGACACCGGCATCGGCATCCCCGCCGAGGAGCAGTCACGGCTGTTCACCAAGTTCTTCCGGTCCACCACCGCCCAGCGGCGTGCGATCCAGGGCACCGGGCTCGGCCTGTCCATCGTCCACTCGGTCGTCGCCGCGCACGGCGGCCGCATCCTCGTGCGCTCCGCCCACCTGGCCGGGACGACGTTCTCGGTGCGGCTACCGCTCCAGGACAGCCCGGCGCCGGCCGCGCTGCCGCGACCGGCCGCCGAGGCCGCAGCCGAGCCGGCGGGCGGGTCGGCGTCCGGGCCGGCGGGCGAACCCGCCGGCCGGCCGCGGACGGGGCGGCTCAACCGCGGTTGACCGCCGAGGTCACGGCCTTCAGCGACGCCGTGACGATGTTGGCGTCGAGACCGACGCCCCACAGCACCTTCTCCCCGACCGCGCACTCGACGTACGCCGCGGCGATGGCGTCGCCGCCCGACGACAGGGCGTGCTCGGCGTAGTCGAGGACCCGGACGTCGAAGGAGTCGCCGTGGGCGTCCTTCAGGCCGGCGAGCGCCTCGACGAACGCCGCGATGGGGCCGTTGCCGGAGCCGTGCAACGTCATCGGCTCGCCGTCGACGCGGACACCGACCCGCAGGCCGTCCTCCTCGCCCGCCTCGGACCAGGTCTGCACGGAGTCGAGGGCGAGGGGGGCGGTGCGGTCCAGGTACTCGGCGGAGAAGACCTCCCAGATCTGCGCGGAGGTGAGCTCGCCGCCCTCGGCGTCGGTGCGCTCCTGCACGACGCGGCTGAACTCGATCTGCGCGCGGCGCGGCAGGTCCAGCTTGTGCTCGGCCTTCAGCAGGTAGGCGACGCCGCCCTTGCCGGACTGGCTGTTGACGCGGATGACGGCCTCGTAGCTGCGGCCGACGTCCTTCGGGTCGATCGGCAGGTACGGCGCCTCCCACGGGTGCTCCGACACGTCGTGACCGGCGGCGGCCGCCTCGACCTCGAGCGCCTCGAGGCCCTTCTTGATGGCGTCCTGGTGGGAGCCGGAGAAGGCGGTGTAGACGAGGTCCCCCGCGTACGGGTGGCGGGGGTGCACGGGCAGCTGGGTGCAGTACTCGACGGTCCGGCGGACCTCGTCGATGTCGGAGAAGTCGATCATCGGGTCGACGCCCTGGCTGAGCAGGTTCATGCCGAGGGTGACCAGGCAGACGTTGCCGGTGCGCTCGCCGTGGCCGAACAGGCAGCCCTCGACCCGGTCGCCGCCGGCCATCAGGGCGAGCTCGGTCGCGGCGACCGCGGTGCCACGGTCGTTGTGCGGGTGCAGCGAGATGACGGTGGCGTCACGCCGGGTCAGCTGTCGGGAGAACCACTCGATCTGGTCGGCGTACGTGTTGGGCGTGGACATCTCGACCGTGGCGGGCAGGTTGAGCACGATCTCGCGGTGGTCGTCGGGCTGCCACACGTCGCAGACGGCCTCGCAGACCTCGACGGAGAACTCCAGCTCGGTGCCGGTGAAGATCTCCGGGGAGTACTCGAACCCGATGACGGTGGCGTCGAGCAGGTTCTCGGCGTGCTTCATGAACATCTGCGTGCCGCGGACGGCGATGTCCTTGACCTCGTCACGGTCGGCGCGGAACACCACGCGGCGGAACAGCGGGGCGAGGGCGTTGTAGAGGTGGACCGTGGCCTTGCGCGCACCGACGAGCGACTGGATGCTGCGCTCGATCAGGTCGTCGCGGGCCTGGGTCAGCACCGAGATCGTGACGTCGTCGGGGATGCGGTCACCCTCGATGAGGTGGCGCACGAAGGCGTAGTCGGTCTCGCTGGCCGCCGGGAAGCCGACCTCGATCTCCTTGTAGCCCATGCGGACCAGCAGGTCGAACATCGCCGCCTTGCGGGTCGGCGTCATGGGGTCGATCAGCGCCTGGTTGCCGTCGCGGAGGTCGGTCGACAGCCAGCGCGGGGCCTGCGTGATGGTCTGCGAGGGCCAGGTGCGGTCGGGCAGGTCGATCGGCGGGAAGGCGCGGTAGCGCCCGACGGGCATCCCGCTGGGCTTCTGGCGGGCTTCGGGGGTCTGGAACGGCATCGGGTGGTCCTCGTCTGTGCGGAGTGGGAGCGGCATCGGCGGTACAGCCGGCGCAGACGTGCTCTCCGCAACGAGGGGTCCGGCTCTCAGGCCCCGCTGCGGCGACGAAGGAGGAGTCGCTGACGCGTCATCTGGGCCACCCTAGCGCGGCCGGGACCTACGCTCTCGGCATGGCTCGTCTGCTGGTCGTGCACCACTCCCCCACGCCCACGGTCCGGGCGCTCACCGACGCGGTGCTCGCCGGCGCGCAGGACGACGCGATCACCGGCGTCGAGGTCGTCGAGCGGCCCGCGCTCGAGGCGGGCGCCGGCGACCTGATCGCCGCGGACGGCGTCGTCCTGGGCACGCCCGCGAACTTCGGCTACATGTCCGGAGCCCTCAAGCACTTCCTCGACACGGTCTTCCTCGAGGCCGGCGGCGCGCTCTCGGACGACGGGTCCGCCGGCGGGGCCGCCGGCGGGCGGCTGCCCTTCGGGCTCTACGTGCACGGCCGGTACGACACCGAGGGGGCCGAGCGGTCGGTGCTGGCGATCGCCGGGGCGCTGCCGTGGCGGCTGTCGAGCGACGTCCTCGCCGTGGTGGGTGACGTGGACGCGACGCACACGGCCTCGGCGTACGAGCTGGGCGCTACGATCGCGGCACTGCTGAGCGTCTGAGACGGGCGCACGACGCACGCGCTCGACGTACTGGCGAGAACCCCGGGAGAGGTGACATGACGGACGACCGGACTCCGGTGCTCCGTCGCCCGCTCGGTCGGCTCGACCGGCTCGGCCTCCTCCTCGCCGCTCCCCTGCTGCTGACGGCCTGCGGCGGCGGGGACGGCGACGAGCCGGAGCAGGTCTCCGCCGACACCGTCGAGACGCCCGAGGTCGGCCTGTGCCGGGTGCTGGGTCCCTCCGACGTCGCCGAGCCCAGCAACAGCACGGCGCCGGTGGACTGCGCCGAGCGCCACACCGCCGAGACGTTCGCGGTGGGCCCGCTGCCCGACCGCTTCACCGACGCGGCGTACGACTCCCCGGACCTCGGGGCGTTCGCCTACAAGACGTGCGGGAGGGCGTTCGGCCGCTTCGTCGGCGGCGATGAGTCCCGCGTCATGCGCTCGACGGTCAGCTGGGCCTGGTTCCGCCCGTCGGAGGACGCCTGGGAGCAGGGCGCCCGGTGGTACCGCTGCGACGCGGTCGGCGGCGGCGTGACGGGCGAGGCGTACGTCGACCTCCCGGAGACCGCCGAGGGACTGCTGGCCGGGGTCCCCCAGGACCGCTGGACGGTCTGCGCGGACGGGCCGACCGTCTCCGAGGGCGAGAAGGTCGCGTGCACCGAGCCGCACACCTGGCGGGCCGTGTCGACCGTGCCGGTCGGCGAGGACGACGACCCGTGGCCCGGCGACCGCGTCGTCGAGGTCACCAGCCGTGACGCCTGCTCGAGCCAGGTCGGGGCCCTGCTCGGCTACCCCCTCGACTACGAGTTCGGGTGGACCGCCTTCGGCGAGGGCCAGTGGGAGGCCGGCAACCGCCGCTCGATCTGCTGGGCCAGGACCGACTCGTGAGCCTCCGTCGCCTCGCGCCCGCCCTGGCCGCCCTCGGTGCGCTCCTCCTCGTCGCGGGCTGTGGCGGGGACGACGCCGCACCGCAGGACGCCGCGTCGGCGAGCCCGTCGGCCACGCCCGCCGGGCCCGTCTCGTCGGACCCGGCGTCCTCCGGGGACCCCACCCCGGCGGCCGTCGCCGTCCCCGAGGTCCAGGCCTGCTACCCGCTGGGGTTCGACGAGGCCCTGGCGCCGGTCAGCGAGACCGCCCCCACGGACTGCGCCGGGGAGCACACCTCCCGCACCTTCGCGGTCGGCGAGCTGGACCTGCTCGTCGACGGCCACCTGCTCGCGGTCGACTCGGAGCGGGCGCAGGCCCAGCCGGCGGCCGAGTGCCCGCCGCGGCTGGCCGAGTTCCTCGGCGGGTCGGAGGAGGACCTGCGGCTGACCGTCCTGCGGGCCGTCTGGTTCTCGCCCACCGTGGAGCAGTCCGACGAGGGTGCCTCCTGGTACCGGTGCGACGTGATCGCGCTGGCCGGCCAGGGTGAGCTCGCGCCGCTGACCGGCCGCCTGGAGGGCCTGTTCTCCACCCCGGACGCGGCTGCGGCGTACGCCCTGTGCGCGACGGCCGAGCCCGGCACCGACGGCTTCGAGCGCGTCCCGTGCCGCGCGGACGACGCCTCGTGGCGGGCGATCGCCACCGTGCCGCTCGCCGAGGGCGAGGAGTACCCGGGCGAGGACCAGGTCTCCGCCGCCGGCGACGGCGTCTGCGAGGACGCCGCCCGCGACACCGCCTCCGACCCGCTCAACTTCCGCTTCGGCTACGAGTACCCCACCGCCGAGCAGTGGGACGCCGGCCAGCGGTACGGCGTCTGCTGGACCCCGGCGTAGGACCCGAGTCGGCCCGAACGCACCGCCGTACAACCCCGAGTCGGCCCGAACGCACCGGTCCGAGACGCCGAGTCGGCCCGAACGCACCGGTCCGAGACGCCGAGTCGGCCCTAGAACCCCAGCTTGCGCAGGTGCCGTGGGTCGCGCTGCCAGTCCTTGGCCACCTTGACGCGCAGCTCCAGGTGCACCGGGGTGCCGAGGAGGGACTCGATCTGCTTGCGGGCGTCGGTGCCGACCTGGCGCAGGCGCGAGCCCTTGTGGCCGATGACGATGCCCTTCTGGGAGTCGCGCTCGACGTACAGCGACGCGTGGACGTCGAGCAGCGGCTTGTCGTCGGGCCGGCCCTCGCGGGGCTCCATGTCGTCGACGACGACGGCGATGGAGTGGGGCAGCTCGTCGCGGACGCCCTCCAGGGCGGCCTCGCGGACGAGGTCGGCGACGAGCACCTCCTCGGGGGCGTCGGTGAGGTCGCCGTCCGGGTAGAGGGGCGGTCCCTCGGGCATCAGCCCGACCAGGAGGTCGGAGAGGAGCTCGACCTGGTGGCCGGCCACGGCGGAGACGGGCACGATCTCGGCCCAGTCGATGCCGAGGTCGCGGCCCATGGCGTCGATGGACATCAGGTGCTCGGCGAGCCGGTCCGGGCCGACGAGGTCGGTCTTGGTGGCCAGCGCGACGAACGTCGTACGGCGGACCTTGGCGACCTCACCGGCGAGGAACTTGTCCCCGGGCCCGATGGGCTGGTCGGCGGGGAAGCAGCAGCAGACGACGTCAACCTCGCCCCAGGTGGCGCGGACCAGGTCGTTGAGGCGCTCGCCGAGCAGGGTCCGCGGCCGGTGCAGGCCGGGGGTGTCGACGAGGACGAGCTGGGCCTCGGGGCGGTGGACGATCCCGCGGACGACGGTTCGCGTCGTCTGCGGTCGCGAGCTGGTGATGACCACCTTGGTGCCGACCAGGGCGTTGGTCAGCGTCGACTTGCCCGCGTTGGGGCGGCCCACGAAGCAGGCGAACCCGCTCCGGAACCCCTCGGGCACCTCGCCGAACAGGCTCATGTCAGGCCTCCCTCGCCTTGTCGTAGTCGTCCCAGATCTCCTCGTCGCTCTTCCCGGCGGCCTTGCCCGCGGCGTAGATCGGGCCGGGGTCGACGGTGCGGCGCTGGCGCACCTGGTCGCGCCAGTAGCCCATCACGTCGTACGCCGACGCCCCGAGGCCGCGGTCGTGGCGGAGGTGCTTGCGGATGGCGCGCATCTGGGCTGACTCACCGGCCATCCAGAAGTAGCCGTCACCGGCGGGCCAGTCGACGTCCGCGACGAGGTCCGCCAGGCCGCTGGTGCCGGTGGCCGGGGGACGCACCCAGGTGACCTCGAGGCCGTCGGTGGCCGGCAGGTAGTCGCCGAGGTCGTCGGCGGACTCGACCCACACGCGGCACGGGAGGCCCGCCGGGCGGGACTCGGCGATGCGGGCGATGGCGGGCAGGCCGGTGAGGTCGGCGACCAGCAGCAGCCACGCGGCGCCGTCCGGCAGCGCGAAGGAACCCTTGGGCTCGGTGATCGTCACGGTCTCGCCGGTGCAGTCGCGCTCGGCCCACTGGGTGACGAGACCCTCGGCGTGGACGACGACGTCGACGACGAGCGCGTCCGGGCCGACCGAGCGCAGCGTGTAGTAGCGGTGCTGGAACTGGCCGGGGACGACGAGCCCGACCCACTCGTCCGGGACACCGGTCGAGGTGAAGCCCGCCAGGCCCGGTCCACCGAGGTGGAGCCGCACCAGGTGCTCACCGAGACGTTCCCGGCGCAGCACCTGGACGTCGTACTGCTGGGCGCGCCGGGTCATCGGTCCCCACCCTAGTCACCGCCGGATCGGCGGATCTCCGCGCCCGGACGGGGTGTCCGCTGCGCAGACGTGCCGACTCGAGCCCCTCAGCGTGCGCAGACGTGCCGACTCGGCTCAGGGGAAGTCGTGGCGCAGGGGGTAGCCGGAGGTGCCGTCGTCGGCGGTGCGGGTGGCGAGGACCTGGTGGAGCTGGATCTCGTTCCGCTCGAACGCCAACCGGCTGCCGGCCATGTACAGCCCCCACACCCGCGCCGTGCCGACGCCGACCTCGGCGACGGCCTCGTCCCAGTGCTCGACGAGGTTCGCGGTCCAGCCGGCGAGGGTCCGGGCGTAGTGGACCCGGAGGTTCTCGGCGTGCTGCACCTCGAGGCCGGCGTCCTGCGCCTCGGTGATGATCCGCCCCGAGCCGGTGAGCTCGCCGTCGGGGAAGACGTAGCGGTCGATGAAGGCGCCGGTGGCCCGCATGCGGTTGTCGTGGCGGGTGATGCAGTGGTTCAGCAGCCGCCCGCCAGGGCACAGCCGGTCGCGCAGGAACCCGAAGTACGCCGGGTAGTTGGCGACCCCGATGTGCTCGGTGAGGCCGATGGAGCTGACGGCGTCGAAGCCGGACTCGGTCACGTCGCGGTAGTCGGCGTGCCGGATCTCGGCGGAGCCGGACAGTCCCTCCCGCTCGACCGCCTCGGCGGCCCACGCGGCCTGCTCGCGCGACAGGGTGACGCCGAGGGCGGTGACGCCGTACTCGCGCACGGCGTGACGGACCATCCCGCCCCAGCCGCAGCCGACGTCCAGCAGGCGCATGCCGGGCCGGAGCCCGAGCTTGCGGCAGACGAGGTCGTACTTGGCGGCCTGCGCCTCCTCCAGCGTCGCGCCGTCGTGCGGGTAGAGCGCGCAGGTGTAGGTCATCGACGGCCCGAGCACCAGCTCGTAGAACCGGTTCGACACGTCGTAGTGGTGGCCGATGACCTCGGCGTCGCGGCTGAGCGAGTGGCGCAGGCCCTCGACGGCGCGGCGCCAGCGGGGCAGGTGCTCCTGCGGGGGCGGCGGCGGGGGCTTGAGGTGGGAGGCGCCGAGGCCGCGCACCATACGCACCAGCTCGGCCGCGCCCGGGCGGCGGAAGACGAGGTGGTTCTGCAGCAGCCGCATCGCGTCGTACGGGTCGCCCTCGTGGGCGCCGGTCAGGCGCAGGTCGCCGGAGACGTACGCACGGGCCATCCCGAGGTCGCCGGGAGCGGTGAGCAGGTAGGACAGACCGCGCTCCGAGACGAGCTCGAGGCCGATGTCGGCGTCGGGCGGGCCGGCCGTGCTGCCGTCGTACGCCGTGAACCGGACGGGCAGCCCGTCGCGGAGCAGCGTCTCCAGGGCCTCGCCGATCGTGATCGTGGCCTCGCCCTGCGTGTGTCCCCGTGTGATCGTCATCGTCGTCGCACCGCCTTGTCGTAGAGGCTCGTCAGCCGGTCCTGGGGGTCGTGCCGCCGCTTCACCGCGGCGAGGTGGTCGCCCGCGTAGAGGGCGTCGAAGGTCTCGCGGTCGTAGTAGGCCTCGGAGTACAGCGACTTGTGGCCGCCGAGCTCGTGGACGCGGGTCTCGATCGCCCGGTTCAGCGGGCCGTCCTCGGCGCCGTCGCCGACGCCGACCGTGCCCCAGAAGCCGACGTTCACGTACGTCGTCCCCGGCTCCAGCGGGTAGGTCGGCCACGGGCGGCCGTCGCCCGCCGTCCCGGCGCGCAGGCGCAGCGGGCACAGCCACACCGGGCGCATGCCGACCTCGGCGTCGAACCAGGTGAGGAAGTCGGCGAGGCGTCCCACCGGTACCTCGACGTCCTGGATCACCCGCTCGCGGCGCGGGCGGCCGGCGCGGGCGTCGAGCCGGTCGACGACGCCGTACCGGCGCTCGAGCCCGACCAGCCGGCTGTAGACGTCGGAGCGGCGCCACCGTCGCGGCCAGAGCCGACGCACGCGCGGGTCGTCGAGCCCGAACGCCCCGGAGCACCAGAACCAGTCGGTGTCCCAGCGCCAGAGGTAGTCGTGGGTGGTCAGGCGGTCGGTGGCCCGCTCCTGCAGGGAGCGGTAGAAGATGCGGTCGCCGGTGTAGTCGGAGGTCGGCCCCGGCTCGTCGGTCCAGCGGGCGAGGGTCAGGTACAGCTCGCCGGGCGTGAAGGCGACACCGTCCATCGCGTCGACCCGCTCCCCCTTCCACGAGCCCCGCTCGCAGATGCGCGCCACCGCCGCGGCGAGCAGCCCGGCCGAGGAGAACCGCTGGTGCCGCAGCGCGACGTACGGCGCCACCTCGGTCAGCTCGATCCGCAGCCGCGTGGCGTAGCCGAGCGAGCCGTAGGAGTTCGGGAAGGCGTCGAACAGCTCCTCGCCCGGCCGCGTGGTGACGATCTCGCCGGCGCCGGTGAGCACGTCCATCTCGAGGACCGACTCGTGCGGCAGCCCGTGGCGGAAGCTGGTGGACTCGATCCCGAGACCGGCGACGGCGCCGCCGAGGGTGATCGTCCGCAGCTGGGGCACCACCAGCGGCGCCAGCCCGTGCGGGAGCGTGGCGTCGACGAGGTCGGCGTACGTGCACACCCCCTGGACGTCGGCCGTCCGCGCGACCGGGTCGATCGACACCACCCCGGTCAGCCCGGAGACGTCGAGCCCGGAGGCCGCGGCCGCGCGGGGCCGGAACAGGTTCGTCGTGGCCTTGGCCAGCCGCACCGGGGCGTCCACGGGCAGCAGCGAGAACGAGCGCAGGAGGCGCTCGACGCCCTCCTGGTGCTCATGTGCACCCACCACGTTCCCGGTCACTCCCGGCAACGTACTCCTGGACGGCTCAGGTCGTGGTGGTGGAGGTCACACCGCCGGGTCCGGCACGGTGCACGGGGACGTCGGCCCCGGCGAGGTCCCGCAGCACGGCCAGGTCGTCGGGGGCGACGGCCTCGGCCGCGGTGTGCACGAGCGCCGCCTCCAGTCCGGCCGCGCCCGAGGCGACGGCCATGGCGACGCAGCCGGCGAGCGCCGACAGCTGCAGCGACGGCAGGTCGACCGTCGCGGCGGCGTACGTGCGTCCGTCGAGGTCGCGGACCGCGGCACCCTCCGCGGCCCGGGTCCGCGCGCGGGTGGCCCGCGCGAGGGTGAGCAGCTTGGCGTCCTCGGGCGGGAGGTCCTTCTCGGTGCTCACGGGGCGGGGTCTCCGTTCCTCCAGGCGTCCAGGATCTCGTCCTGCAGCCCGAACATCTCGCGGTGCTCGTCGGGCTCGGCGTGGTCGTAGCCGAGCAGGTGCAGCACGCCGTGGACGGTGAGCAGCTCGAGCTCGGCCTGCTGGGGGTGGCCGGCCTCCTCGGCCTGCCGGGCCGCCACCGTCGGGCAGAGCACGAGGTCTCCGAGCACGCCCTCCACGCCGTCACCGGGCCGCAGCTCGTCCATGGGGAAGGCCAGCACGTCGGTGGGGCCCTCCTTGTCCATCCAGCGCCCGTTCAGCTCGGCCATCGCGGCCTCGTCGACGGCGGTCACCGACAGCTCCGCCTCGGGGTGCACCTTCATCCAGCGCATCGCGTGCGCCGCCACGGCGACGTACGGGTCGAGGTCCAGGTCGGTCCCCGACTCGTCGGTGGCCTCGATCACCGGACCGGTCCTCGGCGGGTCACCGGCGACGGTCGGGCGCGGCCGCCGGGCGGGCCTGCCCCGTCGGCGCAGGGGTGTTGTCGAAGACGTCGTACGCCGCCACGATCGCGCCGACGAGCCGGTGGCGGACGACGTCGCGGCTGCTGAGCTGGTTGAAGACGATGTCGTCGACGTCGCCGAGGATCCCCTGGATCACCTTCAGGCCCGACTTCACGCCGCCCGGGAGGTCGACCTGGGTGACGTCACCGGTGACGACGATCTTCGAGCCGAAGCCGAGGCGGGTGAGGAACATCTTCATCTGCTCCGGCGAGGTGTTCTGCGCCTCGTCGAGGATGATGAACGCGTCGTTCAGCGTGCGACCGCGCATGTACGCCAGCGGGGCGACCTCGATGGTCCCGGCCGCGAGCAGCTTCGGGATCGTCTCGGGGTCGATCATGTCGTGCAGCGCGTCGTACAGCGGGCGCAGGTAGGGGTCGATCTTCTCGCTCAGCGTGCCCGGGAGGTAGCCCAGCCGCTCACCGGCCTCGACGGCCGGACGCGTGAGGATGATCCGGGTGACCTCCTTCTTCTGCAGCGCCTGGACCGCCTTGGCCATCGCCAGGTAGGTCTTGCCGGTGCCGGCGGGGCCGATGCCGAAGGTGATCGTGTGCTTGTCGATCGAGTCGACGTACCGCTTCTGGTTGAGCGTCTTCGGCCGGATCGTGCGCCCGCGGTTGGAGAGGATGTCGAGGCTCAGCACCTCGGCGGGGCGCTCGGAGGTCTCCTCGCGCATCATCGCGATGGCGCGCCCGACGGTCTCGGCGCTCATGCCCTGGCCGGTGCGGATGATCGTGACGATCTCGTCGAGCAGCCGCTCGGCGAGGGCCACCTCGGCGGGCTCGCCGGTCAGCGTGATCCGGTTCCCGCGCACGTGGACGTCGGCGCCGAAGGCCTGCTCCACGAGCGCGAGGTGGCTGTCGGCCGGACCGAGCAGCGTGACCATGTCGATGCTGTTGGGGACGATCACGACCTGGGAGACGGTCTGTGGGGTGTCGTCGGTCAAGGGCTGCAACAGCCTTCCTGGTGGTGATGTCCTGGCACCTCGAGGATATCGCGGTCCCCCGAGGCCGCCCACCGAGATTCGCCGGGCACCCTCCGGTACCCACCCCGCCCCTCGGTGCCGAGTCGGCACGTCTGCGCACCCCAGGGGGCTCGAGTCGGCACGTCTGCGCACCCCAGGGGGCTCGAGTCGGCACGTCTGCGCACCCGAGGGGCCCGGGTCGACGCCGTACAGCTGCGCAGATCTGCCGACTCGACGCCGTACGGCTGCGCAGACGTGCCGACTCGACGCCGTACAGCTGCGCAGACGTGCCGACTCGACGCCGTAGGGCTGCGCAGATCTGCCGACTCGACGGTCAGCCGGGGGGCCAGGACAGCGGGCGGCCGCCGAGGACGTGGAGGTGGGTGTGGAAGACGGTCTGGCCGGCGGCCTCCCCGGTGTTGAAGACCAGGCGGTAGCCCTCCAGGCCCTCGGACGCCGCCACGTGGGCGGCGGCGTCGACGAGGTCGGCGACGGCGGCCGGGTCGGCGGCGGCGAGGGCCGCGGCGTCGCGGTGGTGGGCCCGCGGGACGACGAGGACGTGGGTCGGGGCCTGCGGGTTCACGTCCCGGAAGGCCACGGAGTGCTCGGTGGAGTGCACCACCTCGGCGGGGATCGCGCCGTCCACGATGCGGCAGAACAGGCAGTCGGGGTCGCTCATGGTCGGACCCTACGACCGTCGCCGGGGGCCCGGGGGACGGCGACTCGCCCGGACGTGTCAACCCCGGGCGAACCCCACGCGTCCCACTAGCGTGATCACACACCAGCGAGCGCCGGGGAGGACCGTGACGCACACCGGCACGACCGCCGACCCCACGGCCGACGGGTGGGGTGCCGACCATGCCCTCGAGCAGCTGTACGCCGTGCACTGGCGCGGTCTCGTCCGGCTGGCGGTGCTGCTCGTCCGCGAGGTCGGGCTGGCCGAGGAGGTCGTCCAGGACGCCTTCGTCGCGACCCACGGCCGGTGGTCCAGTCTCCGCGACCCCGACCGGGCCCTGGCCTACCTGCGCCAGGCCGTCGTCAACCGGTCGCGCTCGGCCTTGCGTCACGCCGGCGTGGTGGAGAAGCACCGGCGACGTCTCGCCTCCGAGGCGGCCCGCCCCGACCCGGGCGGCGCCGGGCAGGACGGCGACCCCGACCGCATGGCGCTGCTCACCGAGCGCCGCCGCACCGTGGTGGAGGCCCTCGCCCGCCTGCCGCGCCGGCAGCGCGAGGTGCTCGTGCTGCGCTACTACGCCGAGGCCTCCGAGTCGGAGATCGCCGAGATCCTCGACATCAGCCGCGGCGCGGTGAAGAGCCACGCCTCGCGGGGCGCCGCCAAGCTCCGCGACCTGCTGGAGGCGGACCGATGAGGTGGCCGGGCCGGGACCGGCGCGACACCTCCCGCGACCCCGGTCACGACGTCGAGCTGCGCGGCCTGATGCACGACGCCGTCGACGACGTCGAGCCGGCGTACCGCCTCGAGGCCATCCGTGCCCGCACCTCCCCCGGCGGCACCCCGCGGACCACCCCGGCCCCGCGGACCACCCGCACCCCCCTGACCGAGGAGACCCCCGTGCCCGAGTCCCGACGTACCTGGCTCGTCGGCGCCGGCGGCGCCGTCCTGGCCACCGCCGTCGTCATCGTGACCATCGCCGTCCTCGGCGGCGGATCGGACGACGAGACGAGCACCGCCTCGTCCAGCGAGTCGAGCAGCTCCACCGAGATGCCGACCCCGCGCGAGATCGAGCCCACCCAGGGCCGGACGCGTGGCGGTGGCGGCGGCAGCAACGACGAGAGCGAGGACCGCGAGGTCGTCGCGACGCCGGTCGTGCCGTCGTACTACATGATCGGGACGAAGCTCGGCCCCCGCCTGGTGCGGGAATTCCGGCCGGCCGACGCGTACGGCGAGGACACCGCCTCGACGATCGAGGCCGCGGTCCGCACCGCGGTGACGGTGCGTCCGAGCGACCCCGACTACCAGACCCTGTGGCCCGAGGACACCGTCGTCGAGGTCAGCGGCGGCGACGGCGAGCCGTGGGGTGTGCGGCTGACGAGCGAGAGCGAGGACCTCGCGGGCCGCCCCGGCGGCATCGACGACGCCGTGGCCACGATGATGCGCCAGCAGGTCGTCTGGACGACCCAGGCCGTCGTGCAGTCCCGGGACCCGATCCTCCTGTCCGGCCCGGACGGCGGGGACCTGCTCGGCGTCGGCGCCGGCCCGGAGACGGCCGCCGCCGAGCTCGACACCCTCGCGCTGATGAACATCACGAACCCGGTCGAGGCCCAGGAGGTCACCGGCGACGTGCTCGCCGCCGACGGACGCAGCAGCGGCTTCGAGGCCACCGTGCAGTGGGAGCTGCGGAGCGGTGGCATCGACGGCGAGGTCGTCGACGAGGGCGTCACCACCGCGGAGGGCTGGGTCGACGGCCTCTACCCCTGGAGCGTCGAGGTGGACGTGTCCGACCTCGAGCCCGGCACCTACACCTTCATCGCCCGCAACGACGACCCCACGGGCGGCGCCGAGGGCGCCGGGTCGTACGCCGACAGCCGGGGCTTCGTCATCGAGTGACGAGCCCCGGCCGCCGGGCGGTCGACCGGTCGGCCCGACCCGGTCGGGCGGGGCGTCGGCTCAGCTGAAGGCGTCGCGCAGCCGGCCGAACACCGACCGGGTGCTCGGCTTGACGCTGCCGTCGGGCTTCTCCTCGCCGCGCAGGCGGGCGAGCTCGGCGAGCAGCTCCTCCTGGCGGTGGTCGAGGCGTGTGGGCGTCTCGACGGTGACGTTGACCACGAGGTCACCGCGCCCGGTCCCCCGCAGCGACGGGATGCCCCGGCCGCGCAGGAGGTGCTCGGCGCCCGACTGGGTGCCGGCGCGCAGCTCGAGGTCGTAGTGGGTCTCGAGGTCGGTCTTCGGCTCGGCCTCGGCGCCGACCAGGTCGGCCTCCAGGGTCGGCAGCCGCAGCGTCGTCCCCAGCGCGGCCGCGCTCATCGGGATCGTCACCGTGCAGTGCAGGTCCTGGCCGTGGCGGGTGAAGACGTCGTGGGCGGCGACCGAGATCTCGACGTACAGGTCGCCGGCGGGCCCGCCGCCGGGCCCGACCTCACCCTGCTCGGACAGCTGGACCCGGGTCCCGTCGTCCACGCCGGCGGGGATCTTGACGGTCAGCGTGCGGCGCGAGCGGACCCGGCCGTCGCCGGAGCACTCGCGGCAGGGCTCGGGGATGATCGACCCGTAGCCGCGGCAGGCCGCGCAGGGACGCAGCGTGCGGATCTCGCCGAGGAACGAGCGCTGCACGTGGGCCACCTCGCCGTGGCCGCGGCAGGTCTCGCAGGTCTTCGGCTGCGAGCCCTCGGCCGCGCCGTTGCCGCCGCACAGCCCGCAGGTGACCGCGGTGTCGACGGTCACCTCGCGGGTCACGCCGAACGCGGCCTCGGCGAGCTCGACCTCGACCCGGATGAGCGCGTCCTGGCCCCGACGCATGCGCGGACGCGGGCCGCGTCCCTGGCCGGGACCGCCCATGCCGCCGCCGCCCTGGCCGCCGAAGAAGGCGTCCATGATGTCGGTGAAGGAGAAGCCCGCGCCCTGGCCGAAGCCGCCGGCGGCGCCTCCCATCGGGTCCCCGCCACGGTCGTACGCCGCCCGCTTCTGCGGGTCCGACAGCACCTCGTAGGCCATCGAGACCTCCTTGAAGCGGTCCTGCGTCGCCTCGTCGGGGTTCACGTCGGGGTGCAGCTGCCGCGCGAGGCGCCGGTAGGCCTTCTTGATCTGGTCCGGCTCGGCGTCGCGGGGCACTCCGAGGAGCTCGTAGAGGTCCTGACTCACTGGTTCCTGGCTCTCGTGTCTGTCGGGGATGGTGCGGGTCTGGTGGTTCTCCGGCGCTCGATCGGCCGGTGGGCCGCGCCGGGGCGTTGGTCAGGCGTCGTCGAGGATGCGGGAGACGTAGCGGGCGACGCTGCGCACCGCGACCATCGTGCCCGGGTAGTCCATGCGGGTCGGGCCGACGATGCCCAGGGCGGCCGGCGCCTCGGCGGGCCCGTAACCGGTCGCGACGACGCTGGTCGACGACAGCTCGTGGTACGGGCCCTCGGCGCCGATCCTCACGGTGACCGCGCCGCCCGCCGTGGCCTCGCCGATCAGCTTGAGCAGCACCACGTGCTCCTCGAGCGCCTCGAGCAGGGGCCGGACGGCGGAGTCGAACGAGTCGCCGTACCGCGCGAGGTTGGCGGTCCCGCCGACGGCGATCCGGCCCTCGGCGCTGTGGTCGGACATGGCGTCGCCGAGCGCCTCGGCCACGCGTGTCGTGAGGGTGCGGTCCTCCTCGCGGACCTGACCGGGCAGGTCCGCGAGCGCGGCGGCGGCCTCCACGATCCGCTTGCCGACGACGGCCCCGAGCAGGCGCGGGCGGAGGTCGGCGACCCCGGCCTCGACGTCGTCCACGTCGGGGCCCCCGGCCGAGCCCTCCGCCAGCTCGACGACGCGCTGCTCGACGCGCCCGCTGGAGAGGATGAGGACGACGAGGAGCCGCGCGGGGGTGAGCGTGACGAGCTCGACGTGGCGGACCGTGCTGGAGGACAGCGTCGGGTACTGCACGACGGCGACCTGGCGGGTCAGCTGGCTGAGGAGCCGGACGCTGCGCTGCACGACGTCGTCGAGGTCGACGGCACCGTCGAGGAAGTTGGCGATCGCGCGGCGCTCGGGGGCCGACATCGGCTTCAGCGTCGTCAGCCGGTCGACGAACATCCGGTAGCCCTTGTCGGTGGGCACCCGCCCGGCGCTGGTGTGCGGCTGGGCGATCAGGCCCTCGTCCTCGAGCGCCGCCATGTCGTTGCGGACGGTCGCCGGGGACACGCCGAGCCGGTGGCGCTCGACGAGGGCGCGCGACCCCACGGGCTCCTCGGTGCGGACGTAGTCCTCCACGATCGCGCGGAGGACGGCCAGCCTCCGGTCCTCGACCATGCTGCACCTCCTTGCGACGACGGTCCACGACGGCGACCCACGACTCTGGCACTCCCGCGCGTCGAGTGCCAATCGTACCGGGCGTCGGCCGTCGGCCCCGGCACCTGCGGTCGAACCCTTGCGCCGGGACCCGTTGCATAGGTTAGGCTCACCTAAATTGTTGATCGGCGCTCTTCCGGAGGTACCCATGACGCTCACCGTCGGCACGCTGGACCCGACCGAGCTCGCCGGCCTCGCCCGCAGCGCGGTGTCCTGCCCGGCCGCGGCGAGCATGGTCGCCGAGGGCGTCGAGCACCTGCTGAACTCCGACGGGCTGAGCCTCTCCGAGCGGGACGGCGTCCCGACCTTCTGGTGCCACCGCGAGGCCCCGGTCGCCCTCGCCGCCCGCGAGCGTCGCAGCGCGCTGCTCCGCGTGACCGGGCCCGCGTCCGAGGACGGCGGCGACGGCGTGTCGGTCGTCATCGCCGGACGCCTCGCCGAGGAGGAGGTACCGGGGTCGTGCTGCGCCGACGCGCGCGTGGTCACGCTGACCCCCTCCCTGGTGGTGGTCCTCGAGCCCGCCGAGGACGGGTCGACCGCCCGGCGCACCGTCCCCCTCGCGCTCTACGCCGACTCCGCGCACCGCCTCAACGAGGGCTACCTGCGCCGCGCGACCCACCACGCCAACGAGTGCCACGCCGGCGAGCTCGTCACCTCCCTCGCGCTCGCCACCGGCGCCCCGCGCTCCGAGCTGATCGCCGCCTCGCTCGCCCACCTGACACCCGCCGGGGTCGAGGTCTGCTGGATCGACCTGGACGGCGCCCACACCCGCACGGTCTGGTTCTCCCGCACCGCGCGCACCCCCGCCGAGCTCTCGAACCTCCTGCGCCGCGAGCTGCACGCCGGCCTCATCTGAGCCGCGCCCCGGGCCCCGTAGGGTCGGGGGGTGCCCCAGGACCCGTCGTTCGTCGAGGTCGCCGACCGGGTCTGGGTACGGCGCCACGCCTGGTGCGACGTCTCGGTCACCGTCGTCGGCGGCGACCGCGGCCTGGTGGTCGTCGACACCCACGCCTCCGGGCCCGCGATGCGGGAGGTCCTGGCCGACCTCGGCTCGCTCGTCCCCGGCGCCGACGTCGTGGCCGTGGTGAACACCCACGCGCACTTCGACCACGTGCTCGGCAACCGCGCCGTGCGCGACGCGCACCCCGGCGTGCCGATCCACGCCCACGACGACGCAGCCGCCGCGCTGCCGGCGTACCTGGCCGACCTGCGCACCCACGTCCAGGGCGAGCCGCCCGACGCCCCGCACCGCGACGAGCTCCTCGAGAGCCTCGCCGACCCGGTGCTCCCCGACCACACGCTGTCGTCGGTGGGGATCGTGGACCTCGGGGACCGCGCCCTCGAGGTCGTCCACCCCGGCCGCGGCCACACCGGCGGGGACGTCGTCGTCCGGGTGCCCGACGCGGACGTCGTCCTCGCCGGCGACCTGGTGGAGTCCTCGGACCGGGAGGCCGCGACGCCCGGCCTCGGCCCCGACTCGTTCCCGCTCGAGTGGCCGCTGACCCTCGACTTCGTCCTGCAGCTCGTCACCCCGACCACCGTCGTCGTCCCCGGCCACGGGCCCGTCGTCGACCGGGCGTTCGTGCAGGACCAGCGCGCCGACCTCGGGATCCTCGCCGAGACCGCCCGCGACCTCGCCGGGCGCGGGATCCGCGTGGACGACGCGCTCGGGTCCGCCGAGTGGCCCTTCCCGGCCGACCGCCTCGGCGACGCCGTACGCCGGATCTACGAGCAGCTCCCCCGCGCCCAGAAGCGCCTTCCCCTCGTCTGAACCGACGGACCGGGCCCAGCCCCTGTCGGGTGTCGGCGGAAGCGTCTACGGTCCGAGCATGAGCGAATCCGGCAGCGAGCAGACCGAGCAGTCCCCGTCCCGCGACGAGGGCCAGCAGGGCATCCCCGACTCGGCGCTGCCGGAGGACGTGCGCCCGGCCGAGGACAACCCGCTCGCCGACCCGAACCACGAGATCGGCGGCGGTGGCGGGGACGACGAGGACGACCCCACCTCCTGACCCGACCCCGTGCCCGGCGGCGTGCCCTCCCCCGTCGGGGCGGTGCGCGGACCTAGCCTCGGCGGGTGAGCGACCGCTACGGGACCGACGTCCTCTCCACCGACTGGCGCAGGCCGAAGAACGGCCGTGCCGTCGAGACCCCGGCCGACCGCGGCCTCGTCGTCGAGGAGGTCACGACCGACTGGTGCGGCGAGGTGGTCGCGGTGGACCGCGACCTCGACACGGTGACCCTCGAGGACCGACGCCGGAAGCGGCGCACCTTCCCGCTCGGTCCCGGCTTCCTGCTGGAGGGCCGCCCGGTCGTGCTGACCGCCCCGGTCACGCAGCGCGCCCCCGAGCGTCCGACCCGCACCGCGTCGGGCTCGATCGCCGTCCACGACGCCCCCGCCCGTGTCGCCCGCCAGAGCCGGATCTTCGTCGAGGGCCGCCACGACGCGGAGCTCGTCGAGAAGGTGTGGGGCGACGACCTGCGCGTCGAGGGCGTGGTCGTCGAGTACCTCGGCGGCGTCGACGACCTCGCCGCCGAGCTGCGTGACTTCAGGCCGGGCCCGCAGCGCCGGGTCGGCGTCCTCGTCGACCACCTCGTGCGCGGGTCGAAGGAGAGCCGCATCGCGGACGCCGTACGCCGCTCCGACGTGGGCGCGCACGTGCTGATCGTCGGCCACCCGTTCATCGACATCTGGGCCGCGGTGAAGCCGCAGCGCCTCGGCAAGGAGGCCTGGCCCGACGTCCCCCGCGGCGAGGAGTGGAAGAAGGGCGTCTGCCAGCGGATGGGCTGGCCCCACCGCGGCCAGGCCGACATCGCCCGCGCCTGGAAGCACATCCTCGGCGGCGTCCGCGGCTTCCAGGACCTCGACCCGGCCCTGCTCGGGCGGGTCGAGGAGCTCATCGACTTCGTCACCGCCCCGACCCCGAGGAACGAGGGGTCGTAGGGCGGGGAGGTCGAGCAGCCGCGCGACCGAGCCTGCGAGGTCGCGACCGGCGTGTCGAGACCCGGTGAGACGAACGCCGGCCTCGCCGACCACCGCACGGCGAGACGACCACCTCCATCGCACCGGGTCTCGTGGCTCGGGCCTGGCGGCCCTCGCACCTCGACCTCCGACCAGGAGGTCAGGGCAGCAGGTCCCGCACGACGGCGTCGGCCAGGAGCCGCCCGTCGCGGGTGAGGACCAGCCGGTCGTCGTGCCGTACGACGAGCCCGCGCGCGACGACGTCGTCGACGGCGGCGGGGTCGGCGAGGTCGAGGGGCAGGCCGGAGCGGTGGCGCAGCTCGAGCATGACGCGCTCGAGGTGGCGGTCCTCGTCGGTCAGGGTCTCCCGGCCGGCCGCCGGCGACTCCCCCGCGGCGAGACGGCCGGACCAGGCGGTGGGGTGCTTGACGTTCCACCAGCGCTCGCCGGCGACGTGGGAGTGGGCGCCGGGGCCGACGCCCCACCAGTCGGCACTCGCCCAGTACAGCTCGTTGTGCCGGCAGCGGGCGGCCGGCGTCCGCGCCCAGTTCGACACCTCGTACCACTCCAGCCCGTCGGCGGTGAGCAGCTCGTCGGCGAGGAGGTACTTGTCGGCGAGGTCGTCCTCCTCCGGCGCGGCGACGGCGCCGGAGCGGACCTGGCGGGCGAGGCGCGTGCCGGACTCGACGATGAGCGAGTACGCCGACACGTGGTCGGGTGCGCTCTCGAGGGCGGCCTCCAGGGAGGTCCGCCAGTCGGCCAGCGACTCCCCCGCGGTGCCGTAGATGAGGTCGAGGCTGACCTGCTCGAACCCTGCCTCGCGCGCCCAGGCGACGGCCCGGGCGACGTTGGCGGGGTCGTGGGTGCGCTCCAGGACGGCGAGCACGTGGGGCACCGCGGACTGCATCCCGAACGAGATCCGGGTGAAGCCGCCCTCGCGGAGCGCGGCGAGGGACGCGGGCGTGACGCTGTCGGGGTTCGCCTCCGTGGTGACCTCGGCCCCCGGGGCGAGCCCGAACCGGTCCCCGACCGCGCCGAGGACCCGCACGAGGTCCTCCGGCGGCATCAGCGTCGGGGTGCCACCGCCGAAGAAGACCGTCTCGACCTCCCGCGGGCCCAGTGCGGCCACGGCGAGGTCGACCTCGGCCTCGGCGTACGTCGCCCACTGCGCCTGCGCTCCCCCGCCGCCGAGCTCGGTGGCGGTGTAGGTGTTGAAGTCGCAGTAGCCGCAGCGGGTCGCGCAGAACGGGACGTGGACGTACACCCCGAACGACATGGGTCCATCCTCCCCGGCGCCGACAACGCCGGGGAGGGCACCCGGGTGGGAGCCGTCAGCCGGCGTACAGCGCGTCGATGCGGGCCGACTGGGTCGACTCCACGACGTTGCGCTTGACCTTCATCGACGGCGTGAGCTCACCCGACTCGACCGTGAGGTCGTGGTCGAGGATGTCCCACTTCTTGATGGTCTCCCAGCGGTTCAGGCGGGCGTTGAGCTGGTCGACGTACTCGCCGACCATCTTCTTCGCCGCGTCAGAGCCCACGATCTCGGCGTACGACGACCCGACCAGGCCGTTCTCATCGGCCCAGCCTTGGATCTGCTCGGGGTCGAGCGCGACGAGCGCGACGCAGTAGTTGCGGTCGTTGCCGAAGACCAGGAACTGGCTGGCGTAGGGGCACAGCGCCTTGAACTGCGCCTCGATGGCCGACGGGGCGACGTACTTGCCGCCGGAGGTCTTGAAGAGGTCCTTGATGCGGCCGGTGATGGTGAGGAACCCGTCCGCGTCGAGCGAGCCCTTGTCGCCGGTGCGCAGCCAGCCGTCCTCGGTCAGCGTCTCGGCGGTCGCCTCGGGCATGTTGTGGTAGCCGTTCATGACGCCGGGGCCCTTGATCTGGACCTCGTCGCCGTCGCCCAGCCGGACCTGCGTGCCGGCCACCGCGGGGCCGACGGTGCCGAACTTGTAGTGGTCGGGGTGGTTCACGAACGAGCCGGCGGCGGTCTCGGTGAGGCCGTAGCCCTCGAGGATGAGGATGCCGGCGGCGTGGAACCACTCGGCGATGTCCTTGTTGAGCGCCGCGGCGCCGGAGATGAAGAACCGGACGCGACCGCCGAAGCGGGCGCGGACCTTCGAGAAGACGAGCTTGTCGAAGAGGGCGTACTGGAGCTTGAGCGGCAGCGGGACCGGCTTGCCGGCGAGCTCGAGGGCCTTGACCTTGCGCCCGACCGCGAAGGCCTGGGTGGCGATCTTCTCCTTGGCCCCGCCCTCGCTGGCCGTCATCACGGTGATCCGCGAGTAGGCCTTCTCGAAGATGCGCGGCGCGGCGCCCATGAAGGTCGGCCTCACCACGGCGAGGTTGTCGATGATCTTGTCGACGCGACCGTCGACGGCCGTCGCGAAGCCGCACGCCATCTGCGTCGACAGCAGCACCTTGCCGAACGAGTGCGCCATCGGCAGCCAGAGGAACTGCAGGTCGTCGGGGCCGAGGATGTCCTGGGCCTTGATGGCCTCGCCCTCATAGACCCACGACCGGTGCGTCAGCCGGACGCCCTTGGGGCGACCCGTCGTGCCGGAGGTGTAGATGAGGGTGGCGAGGTCGTCCGGGCCGGTGGCCGCGACGCGGTCCTTGACGGTGCCTGGCTCGCGGTCCAGCAGCTCGTTGCCCAGGCGGCGCAGGTCGTCGAGCGCGATGACCCAGTCGCCGTCGGTGGTGCCGCTGAAGGTCACGACCTTGGAGACGAGGGGCAGGTCGGAGCGCCGCTCACGGAGCTTGGCGATCTGCTCGTCGTCCTCGGCGAAGACGACGCGGCTCTCCGAGTCGCCGAGGATGTACGCCGTGTCCTCGGTGTTCGTCGTCGGGTAGACCGTCGTGGTCGCGGCTCCGGAGGCCATGATGGCGAGGTCGGCCAGGATCCACTCGTAGCGCGTGCCCGAGGCGATGCCGACGCGCTGCTCGGGGGTGATCCCCAGGCTGACGAGGCCGGCGGCGAGCACGGAGACGTCGTCCCCCGCCTGCTTCCAGGTGACCGACTCCCAGGCCTCCCCGACGGGGAACCGGAAGGCCTCGGCGCCCGGCGCCACGGCGACCCGGTCGAAGAACTGGACGGCGACGTTGGTGGGCAGGTGATCGACGAAGGACGCGTCCTGCGTGGTCGTCATGGGTCTCCCTCTCCGGCGCCGGCGCGAGCCGGCGGGGCCTGTGTTGCTGGGTAACCTAGATCACGCCGCAACTCACCGGTAACACGCCGTCGCTAACCTTTCGGCATCGACTCATCGGCCCGCCACCGTGCGCGGGACGCCCTAGGAGCTGAGCAGCGTGTGCGGCATCGCCGTGGTCCACGAGTTCGATCCCACCCCCGAGCGTCTGGCAACGGCCTGTGAGATCGGTGAGCGCATGCTGTCGCCGATCGCCCACCGCGGGCCCGACGGGCAGGGGTCCCGCCTCGTCGGCTCCACCTGGCTGGGCCACACCCGGCTGGCGATCGTCGACCTCGCCGGCGGCAGACAGCCGATGACCTCCGCGGACGGCGGCACCGTGGCCGGCCGCTGGGTGGCCGCCAACGGCGAGATCTACAACCACGACGACCTCCGCGACCAGCTCGGCGGGCCGTTCGCGACCTCCTCGGACTCCGAGGTGATCCTCCACGTCGTCGCCGCCCGCGGGCTCGACGGCATCCACGACCTCCGGGGCATGTACGCCTTCGCGGTCGCCGCCGAGGACGGCACCGACGACGGCACCGACGACGGCGGGGAGGGGGACGGCGGACTCGTGCTCGCCCGCGACCCCCTCGGCGTGAAGCCCCTCTACTGGGCCCGGTACGACGGCCGGCTGCTCGCCGCCTCCGAGCTCGGCGCCTTCCCGCCCGAGGTCCGGCCCGCGGTCGAGGAGTTCCCGCCGGGCCACCACTGGACCCCGCGCACCGGGCTGCAGCCCTTCGTCGACCTCCGCACCGACCCGTTGGGCACCGACGAGCCGGTCGGGCCGTCGTACACGACGCGGGAGGAGGCGCACGCCGCCATCCGCGGGACGCTGGTCGAGGCGGTACGGGCGCGGATGATGGCCGACGTCCCGATCGGCGTCTTCCTCTCCGGTGGCCTCGACTCCAGCCTCGTCGCGGCGATCATGGTCCGCGAGATCGAGCACGTGTCGGGTCCCGGCACCGTGGTCCGGTCGTTCGCGGCGGGGACGCCGGACAGCCCGGACCTCGTCGCGGCCCGCCGGGTCGCGGCGTACCTCGGCACCGAGCACCACGAGCGGGTCTACACCGACGACGAGGTGATCGACGTGCTGCCGGCCGTCGTCCGCTCGATCGAGTCCTACGAGCCGTCGCTGGTGCGCTCCGCCGTGCCGAACTACCTGCTCTCCGAGCTGGCCGCGCAGCACGTGAAGGTCGTGCTGACCGGGGAGGGCGCCGACGAGCTGTTCGCCGGCTACCACCACCTCCGCGAGCTGGACGAGGCCGCACTGGCCGACGCCCTGGTCGAGGGGGTGCAGGTCCTGCACCACCTCAACCTGCAGCGCGCGGACCGGGTGAGCATGGCGTTCGGACTGGAGGCCCGGGTGCCGTTCCTGGCCCGCGAGATGCTCGCCGTCGCGCAGCGCGTGCCCGTGGCGTGGAAGCTGCTCGGCGAGGACGGTCAGGAGCAGGCGCAGGAGAAGGCGATCCTCCGCGAGGCGTTCGCCGGGTGGCTGCCGGACTCCGTGCTGTGGCGCCGCAAGGAGCAGTTCGGGGACGGCTCGGGCACCGCCGACGTGATGACCCGCCGCGCCGAGGCGTTCGTGCCCGACGACGAGTGGGAGTCCGTGCGCCTCGAGGGCCTGCCGTCGGCGCGCAGCCGCGAGGAGCTCGGCTACCAGCGCATCTTCGCCGACCACCTCGGCGGCATCCGCGCCGAGCAGGTGCTCGGGAGGTTCGCGACCGCCTGAGCCTCGGTTGTGAGGGCTCAGCCCAGCGCGGCGACGAGGGACTCCTCGAGCCGGTCCACGCCGAGGTGCAGGTCGTCGGAGCTGATGGTCAGCGGCGGGGCGATCCGGAAGATCCCGCCCATGCCGGGCAGCTGGACGATGTTGACGTGCAGGCCGCGCTCCAGGCAGCCGGCGGTGACCGCGCGCCCGAGCTCGTCGGCCGGTGCGCGGCTGGCCTTGTCGGTGACGAGCTCGAGGCCCTGCAGCAGGCCTCGGCCGCGGACGTCGCCGACGACGTCGTACCGCTCGTGCAGGTCGGCGAGGCGCTCGCCGAGCTCCTTGCCGAGCACCTGGGCGCGGGTGACGAGGTCGTCGCGCTCGACCACGTCGAGCACGGTGAGCGCGACGGAGGCCGCCAGCGGGTCGGAGACGTGGGTGGTGAAGAAGAGGAACCCGCGCTCGTGGCAGGCCTCCTCGATCGCCGCGCTCGTCATGACCGCGGCGACCGGGAGGCCGGCGCCGAGGGTCTTCGACAGGGTCAGGATGTCGGGGACGACGCCGTCGCGCTCGAAGGCGTACATCGTGCCGGTGCGCCCGACCCCGGTCTGCGCCTCGTCGAGGATCAGCAGCGTCCCGCGCCGCTCGCAGTGGTCCTTGAGCCGTCGCAGGTAGCCCTCGGGGAGCTCGATGATCCCGCCGGAGGACAGGATGGGCTCGACGATGCAGGCCGCCGGCGACCCGGTCGACTGCTGGTCGACGAGGCCGAAGCCGAAGTCGAGCTCGGTCTCCCAGTCGTGGCTGCCGTCGGGGTGCCGGAACGGCGAGCGGTAGGCGTTCGGGGTCGGGAGCACGAGGCTGCCGGGCATCGCGGGGCCGTAGCCCTTGCGACCGGCCGAGAAGGTGGTGGCGCGCGCCCCGGTGGTCATGCCGTGCCAGGACCGGTCGAAGGCGACGACCTCGTGGCGGCCGGTGACGAGCTTGGCCATCGCGATCGCGGCCTCGTTCGACTCCGCGCCGGTGGTCAGCAGCAGCATCCGCTCGAGCGGGTCGGGCAGCGTGCCGGCGAGGCGCACGCCGAGGTCGACGACGGGGCGGCTGAGCATCCCCGAGAACAGGTGGTCCAGCGTGGCCACCGACTCGCTGACGGTGCGGACCACGTCGGGATGGGAGTGCCCGAGGACGGCGCTCATCTGCCCGGAGGTGAAGTCGAGGATCGCGCGACCCTCCTCGTCGTGCACCCACGAGCCCTCGGCGCGGGCGATGACGCGCGGCGTGAACGCTCCGCCGTACCGGACCAGGTGCCGCTCGGCCTGGGTCCAGAAGTCGTCTCCGGTCACGTCCCGCTCCTGCTCTCGCCGGCCCCGTCGGAGGCCCCTCGGCGCCCATGATGCCCGGGTGGGACCCTGCTCGTCGTGCAGGACCTGACGCGCGCCTCCGCGGGCCGCATCGCGCGCGCCGTACGCCGCGGCGAGACCTCGGCGACCGAGGTCGCCGAGGCCCACCTGCGCGCGGTCGAGCAGGTCGACCCGGACCTCTCCGCCTTCGTGGCGGTCGACCCGGACCGGGTGCTCGTGCAGGCGGCCACGGTCGACGCGCGGCGCGCGGCGGGGCACGGGCTGGGCCCGCTGGCCGGGGTGCCCGTGAGCGTGAAGGACAACCTCGACGTCGCCGGTGAGGTGACGGCCTGCAGCTCGGCGGCCCACGACGGCGTGCCCGCGGCGTACGACGCCCCGGCGGTCGCGCGGCTGCGCGCGGCGGACGCCGTGCTGCTGGGTCGCACGAACATGGACGAGCTCGCCATGGGCGCCTCCACGCAGACGTCGGTCACGAGGCCGTCCCGCAACCCCCACGACCGGCGCCGCAGCCCCGGCGGCAGCAGCGGCGGGGCCGCGGTGTCGGTGGCGGCCGGCATGGCGACCCTGGCGGTCGGCACCGACACCGGCGGCTCCGTGCGCGAGCCCGCGTCGCAGTGCGGGGTCGTCGGGATGGCGCCCTCCCCCGGGCTCGTCCCGCTCGACGGGGTCGTGCCGTTCGCGCCGCGTCTCGACCGGGTGGGCCCGCTCGGGCGGTCGGTCGGCGACGTCCGTCGGCTGCTGCACGTGCTCGCCGGGTCGCCGACGCCCGCCGAGCTGCCGGTGCGCCGCGACGAGCCCCTGCGGGTGGGGATCGTCGACGAGCTCTCGGGCCGGGTGAACCAGGACGGCGTGCTGCGGTGCTTCGACGGCGTGCTCGACGCGCTGGTCGACCTGGGCGTCGACGTCGTCCGCGAGCTGGTGCCGGAGGGGCCGCGCGGCCTGGCGTCGTACATGTCGCTGACCTCGGCGGCCTGCGTGCCCGTGCTGGAGCCCTGGGTGGCCACCGGGCGCGCCGGCGAGGAGGTCGAGCGGCGGGTGGCCATCGGCCGCGAGCTGCTCACCACGGCCGCCGGCCAGGACGAGCTCGACCGCGCCGAGCACGTCCGTCGGCGCCTGCGCCTGCAGGTGGCGCGGGCCCTGCAGACCTGCGACGTGCTGCTGTGCCCGACGATGCCGACCACCGCTCCCCTGCTGGCCGGCGAGCTGACCCCCGAGGAGCTCGCCGACCCGATGGCGGCGCCGTACACCGACTGCTGGACCGTCGTCGCCAACCTCGTCGGCGTCCCGGCGCTCAGCGTGCCCGCCGGGTTCTCGGTCGTCGACGGCATGCCGGTCGGCGCGATGCTCATGGGCGCCGCCGGTGCCGACGCGACCCTGCTCGCCCTCGGCGCCCGCCTCGAGCACGCCCTCGCCCTGCCCCGGTAGCCCGAGTCGGCCCGAACGCACTCCCCAGCACCGCCGAGTCGGCCCGAACGCACCTCGCACAGCCCTCGAGTCGGCCCGAACGAACGTCTCCAGGACCCCCGGCCCAGGACTCCGAGCCGACTCGGCGCCCCCAGCGGGTGCGTTCGGGCCGACTCGGCGCCCCCAGCAGGTGCGTTCGGGCCGACTCGGCGTCCCCAGCAGGTGCGTTCGGGCCGACTCGGCGCCCCCAGCGGGTGCGTTCGAGCCGACTCGGCGCCCCCAGCGGGTGCGTTCGGGCCGACTCGGCGCTAGTCCTGGACGGCCTTGGCGACGGTGACGCAGCGGGTGATCCAGTCGCGCTCGCCGCGCTCGAGGGCGCGGTCCTGGGCCCGGGCGTCGTCGATCGTCCACAGCGCGTTGTGCACCATCCGGACGACGACCCAGTCGCGGGCCCGGTGCTCGTCGAGGCCGCCGACGTCGACGAGGGTGTGGAAGCGGCGGCGCAGGCCGTCCCTCACCGAGTCGTACGCCGACCCCCCGAGCTCGTCCATCCGGTTCCACAGCATCGGGGCGGGCTCGTAGTGCCGGTCGCCCGCCAGCGGCTTGGGGTCGATGACGAGCCACGGCTCCGCCTCGGAGCGGCCGGCGAGCACGTTGCCGTAGTGCAGGTCGCCGTGCAGGAGCACGGGGTCCTCCCCGCCGGGGGCGAGGAGGTCCGGGGTGAGGGACCGCGCCTGCTCCACGAGTCGTCGCGGCAGCGGGGCGTCGCGTGGCAGGTCGCCGAGGCGTGCGTCGTCGCGCTCGACGACGGACGCCAGGGTCGTCAGCTGCGGCAGCGCGGGGACGTGGACGCCGGCGTACAGGCCCGCGACGACCTCGCAGGCCTCGACGTCCCAGGCGTCGCCGAGGTCGTGCGGGCCGATCCGCTCCAGCAGCAGCGCGCGCCGCCGTGGGTCGGCGCGCAGCAGGCGGACGGCGCCGGTGCCGTCCCACCGCCGCAGCGCGAGGTGCTCCAGGGCGGACTCGTCGTCGCCGTCGAAGCTCACCTTGAGCGCCGCGGGCCCGTCCGGGCCCCTCACGGGCAGCACCAGGGAGCAGAACCCGTGCAGCGGGTCGCCGTCGGGCCGCAGCGACCACTCCGCCAACAGGGTCGACGTGAGAGCCGGAAGACGGTCGAGCCAGGCCGCCCAGTCCTCCCCCAGCCGACGCCGGTCGGCCAGCCCGGCCGGGACGTCGATCACGAGCCCGCCGGCTGGTCGGCGAGGTAGCGACCGGGGGTGAGGCCGGTGACGGTGCGGAAGTCGTGGGTGAAGTGGGCCTGGTCGGTGTACCCGAGCTCCGCCGCCATGGCGGCCAACGAGGTCTCCCCCGCCTTGAGCCGCTCGACCGCGTCGTGCAGGCGCCGCCGCTGGAGGAGCCACTTCGGCGTGATGCCGACGCGGCGGGTCACCAGCCGTTGCAGGGTGCGCTCGGTCAGGCCGCAGGCCTCGGCGAGGTCGACCACGCGGGCGTCGACCGGCAGCGTCGCGACGAGGTCGACGACCCGGTTGACCGCCACGCCCTCCTCGTCGAGGGGCAGCAGGCCAGCCAGCGCGCCCTCGTACGCCGCGATCGCCGTGCGGTGCGACGCCTCGGCGCCCGGGTCGTCGGTCATGGCGTCCCGTACCCCGGCGACGAGCGCGGGCCCGTCCAGACCCGGCAGTCCGTCGATCGGCCGGTCGCCGTCCACGAGCGGCGCCACCGACCCGTCGACGAGCAGCGACCCGGCCGCGGGTCGGAGCAGGACGCCGACGGCCCAGCCGTCGCCCTCCAGCGTCACGCTCGACGCGCCACGGGCGACGCCGTACAGCCGGGCGTACGCCGGCGTGACGACGAGCAGGCAGACCGGGTGCTGCAGCGTGGTCTGGGTCTGCGGCGAGGGCAACGACCACACCGGCACCCAGTAGCGCGACACGAGCCCGGCCACCGCCGGCGAGGCCGAGTAGCGCGCGATCGGCGGTGTGGGCCGGCTGCGCCCGGTCAGGTGCGCGCGGTCGACCGGATCGATCCGGTCGACGTCGGGGGCGGGCACGTGTCGGATTATCACAAGCCCGCCGTCGGCGACCGGCCCTACGGTCGTCGGATGACCACGACCGAGACCGCCGGCGGCAGCGCCGCCGCCTTCCGCGACCGCGCCGACCGCTTCAGCGCCGCCCTCGACCGGGCCGGTGGCCACCACGACGCCCCCACCCCCTGCGAGGGCTGGACGGTGGCCGACGTCGTCGACCACGTCATCGACACCGAGCGCGACTTCCTCGCCCGCCACGGACTGACCGTCCCGGCGCCGTCGGGTGACGACCCGGCCGCCCGCTGGCGCGCGCACGCCCGCGCGATGGCCGTCGTGCTGACCGACGACGTCGCCGCCCGCACCTACGACGGGTTCTTCGGGCCGACCACGATCGGCGCCACCATGGCCGACTTCTACGGCTGGGACCTCGAGATCCACGCCTGGGACGTCGCCGTCGCCGCGGGAGCGTCGTACGAGGTCCCCGACGCGGACGCCCTCTCCGCCCTCGCCGACGGCTGGGGACCCGCGCTCCACAGCGAGGGCATCTGCGGGCCGCCCGTGAGCGTGCCGGACGACGCCTCCGCCTCCGACCGGCTGCTCGGGAGGCTGGGCCGCGACCCGCACTGGGGCCCAGACTCGGGGGCGTGACCACCTGGGACGACCTCGGCGCCCGCGCCCTCGCCCGCCAGCTCCCCGCGGACGTCGTACCGCCGGCCGACCCGGCGCAGGTCGCCGCCGCGCTGCGCCGGACCGGGGCGATCCAGTCGCAGACCGCGCGGTCGACATTCCTCGGCATGGCCGCACGGTTCCCCGGTGTCACCCACGCGGCGATCACCGACGCGTTCGAGGCCGGCGCGATCCTGCGCGGCAGCACGCTCCGCGGGACCGTCCACACCGTCGCCGCGGAGGACCACCCCCTGCACGAGGCCGTCACCCGGATGGCCCGTCGCAGGGACGTCGCGCGCGTGCTGCGGCCCCAGCGCTTCACGGTCGACGAGCTGTGGTCGGAGCTCGAGTCGTACGCCGCGTCCGAGCCGCGCACCGCGGACGACCTGCACACCCACCTGGCCGCCTGGGTCGGCGGGCGCGACGGACGCGACCCCGACGAGGTGCGGGCGAGCATCGGCCGGTCGCTGTCCTACACCCATGGGGGGCTCGTCCGGCGCCCGCTCAGCGGCGGGTGGGAGGGCCAGGGGCGCGCGGGCTACACGACCTCGGTGGCACCGGAGCGGGGCCGTCGGCTCACCGACCCCGACGTCGTCGCCGACCTGGTGCGTGCTCATCTCACCGCGCACGGGCCGGCGAGCCGGCAGGACCTCGCCTGGTGGGCCGGGGTCACGCTCGGCACCGTCGACGCCGCCCTGGAACGGCTGTCCCTCGACGGGGAGGAGGGCCCGGACGGTCGGGTCTACGTCGACCTCCCCGACGCCCCGCCTGCCGTGGCCGACACGGGCGTCCGTCTGCTCCCCGAGTTCGACGCGTTCATGTGCGCCTACGAGCCCTCGTCGCGCACCCGCTTCGCCGACCCCGCCCACCACGGACGACTGTGGAACCAGGCCAACGCCACGGTCCTGCCGCCGCTCCTGGTCGACGGCCGGATCACCGGCTACTGGCGCGCCATGGGCTCGGCCCGTCGGCGTCCGCTCGAGGTCACCTGGTTCGCCCGCACCCGCCGTCCCCGGAAGGGCGACCTCGACGCACCCGTCGCGGCGGTCGAGGCGGCGCTAGGCATCACCATCACCGACGTCACGCTGACGCGGGAGGCCGTCTGAGCCGGGCGCGGACGGTGTCCGCTCGGGCAGGCTCCACCTGTCGGAGCGAAACTTTCCACTTGCACCACCGGAAAGTTCTCTCTACGGTTTCCGTCATGGAAAGCAACGAGACCCTCCGACAGGAGCTCCGCGAGGCCGAGCGCGGCGAGACCCTCGGGTGGACCGGCTACCGGTTCCCGGCCTGGACGCCGATCGCCATGGCGGCCTGGGCGGCGACGTTCACCCTCGGCCTGGCCTACCTCGACGGCGTGACCGGCAACCTCTGGTCCCTGCTCCACCTGGCCGTGATGCTCGGCTACATCTGGTGGGACCACCGCACCCAGGCGGCGTACCCGTCCTACACCGGGCGGATGCCGCGGGAGTACAACCGGGCGACGGCTGCGCTGTTCTGCTCGCCGCTCGTGATCGTCCCGGTCACGTACCTGCTGGGCCACTACGCGGCCGGCTGGGTCGCCGCCGTCTTCATCGGCGTCACCTGGGGCCTGGCGGTGTTCCTCTACAACCGCGCGTACGCCCGGGCGTCGGCCGCCGTGCAGGCGCGCGTCGCGTGACCGAGACCCCCGTCTCCGCCCTGGCCGGTCTCGACCCCGTCCTGAACGCACCGAAGCGCCTGGCGATCATGGCCGTCCTCACGGGAGCGACCTCGGCCGACTTCGGCTTCCTCCGCGACCACCTCGCGGTCAGCGACTCCGACCTGTCCAAGCAGGCCGGGGCGCTCGAGGCGGCTGGCTACCTGGCGATCAGCAAGTCGGGCCGCGGCCGGGGCTCGACCACCACGTACAAGGCGACCCGGCCCGGCCGGGCGGCGTACACGCGGCACCGCGACACCCTGCGGGCGCTGCTCGGCTGACGGGCCGCGGGCTACCGTGGACGGCGTGAGCACCCCCACCCAGGAGCAGCCGCCGGTCACGACCGCGGACGACCTGCCCGGGCTCGTGTTCGCCAGCCGGACCCTGACGGAGCACCTCGTGCGCGGGGTCGTCGGCCTGCTGCTCGCCGCGGCCGCGTTCGCCTACGCCGGCGACCACCCGTGGGCGCTGCTGGGCCTCGTCGGCACCGTGGTCGCGTGGCGCGGCTGCCCCACCTGTTGGGCCGTGGGCCTCGGGGCGACCCTTGCGGGCCGACGCGCCCGGTGCGCCGACGGCACCTGCCGCTGAGGCGTCGTACGACGGTCCTCGGGGCTACTTCTTCGGCTGGTCGCCCGCCGGGCCGGAGGTGGAGAGCGCGGCGATGAACGCCTCCTGGGGGACCTCGACGCGGCCGACCATCTTCATCCGCTTCTTGCCCTCCTTCTGCTTCTCCAGCAGCTTCCGCTTGCGGCTGATGTCACCGCCGTAGCACTTGGCGAGGACGTCCTTGCGGATCGCGCGGATGGTCTCGCGGGCGATCACCCGGGCGCCGATGGCGGCCTGGATCGGCACCTCGAACTGCTGGCGCGGGATCAGCTCGCGGAGCTTGCCGGCCAGCATCACGCCGTAGCCGTACGCCGCGTCGCGGTGCACGATCGCGCTGAACGCGTCGACGGTCTCGCCCTGCAGCAGGATGTCGACCTTCACCAGGTCGGCGGCCTGCTCGCCGGACACGTCGTAGTCGAGCGAGGCGTAGCCCTTGGTCTTGGACTTCAGCTGGTCGAAGAAGTCGAAGACGATCTCGCCCATCGGCAGCGTGTAGCGCATCTCCACGCGGTCCTCGGAGAGGTAGTCCATCCCCTCGAGCTGTCCGCGCTTGGACTGGCAGAGCTCCATGATCACGCCGATGTAGTCGCTCGGCGACAGGATCGTGGCCTTGCAGACCGGCTCGCGGACCTCGGCGATCTTGCCGTTGTTGGGGTACTCGCTGGGGTTGGTCACGACCTGCTCGGAGCCGTCCTCCATGAGCACGCCGTACACCACGTTCGGGGCCGTGGAGATGAGCGCGAGGTCGAACTCGCGCTCGAGGCGCTCGCGCACGATCTCCATGTGCAGCAGGCCGAGGAAGCCGCAGCGGAAGCCGAAGCCGAGCGCGCCGGAGGTCTCCGGCTCGTACGCCAGCGCGGCGTCGTTGAGCTGCAGCCGCTCCAGGGCGTCGCGCAGCGTCGGGTAGTCGTCGCCGTCGATCGGGTAGAGCCCGGAGTAGACCATCGGCTTCGGGTGCTTGTAGCCGCCGAGCGGCTCCGTCGCCCCGTGGTGCTGGCTGGTCACGGTGTCGCCCACGCGGGACTGACGGACGTCCTTCACGCCGGTGATGAGGTAGCCGACCTCGCCGACGCCCAGGTCCCCGGCCTTGGTCGGCTCCGGGCTGATCACGCCGACCTCGAGCATCTCGTGGACGACGCCGTTGGACATCATCTTGATCCGGTCGCGGTGGCTCAGCTTCCCGTCGACGACGCGCACGTAGGTGACGACGCCGCGGTAGGTGTCGTAGACGGAGTCGAAGATCAGCGCGCGCGGCGGGGCGTCCGGGTCGCCGACGGGTGCCGCGGTCTGGGCGACGATCTCGTTGAGCAGGTGCTCGACGCCGACGCCGGTCTTGGCGCTCACCCGGAGCACGTCGCCGGGCTCGCAGCCGATGATGCCGGCGAGCTCCGCGGCGTACTTCTCGGGCTGCGCGTTGGGCAGGTCGATCTTGTTGAGCACCGGGATGATGTGGAGGTCGGCGCCGATCGCCAGGTAGAGGTTCGCGAGGGTCTGCGCCTCGATCCCCTGCGCCGCGTCGACGAGCAGCACCGCGGTCTCGCAGGCCTCGAGCGAGCGCGAGACCTCGTAGGTGAAGTCGACGTGGCCGGGGGTGTCGATCATGTTGAGCACGTACGACGCGGCCGGGATCTCGTGCAGCTCGGCGGCCTCGGCGTCGACCGTCCACGGCATCCGGACGGCCTGGCTCTTGATCGTGATGCCGCGCTCGCGCTCGATGTCCATGCGGTCGAGGTACTGCGCACGCGCGTCGCGGTCGCTCACCACGCCGGTCAGCTGCAGCATCCGGTCGGCCAACGTCGACTTGCCGTGGTCGATGTGGGCGATGATGCAGAAGTTGCGGATCAGCGACGGGTCGGTGCGTCCCGGCTGCTGGGGTGTCGCGACGGAGGTGGTGGCCACGGCTGCTCTCTGCTCGGTCCTGCGGGCGGTCGGGTCGACCCGATCCTCCCACGCGACCCCTCGCCCCACCGCCTCGCGGCGGACCGCGTTCACCCCGGCGCCACCTGTGGTTCGTCCGGGTCCGCCAGGTTTCTCCCCATGACCTCGGGATCCCTCGACCGCCGTACCGTCCTGCGCAGCACCGGCCTCGCCGCAGCCGCCTCCGTCGCCGCCTCCTCCGGCTTCCTCGCCCCGCACGCCGGCGCGGTCCCCGGCTCCGCGCCCGCGTTCGTGCGTGGGGGCCGGCCCCGGCTGACCCACGGCGTCCAGTCGGGCGACGTCCGACCGGGCGGTGCCGTCGTGTGGGGCCGCGCCGACCGGCCGTCCCGCCTGGTCGTCGAGGTCTCCCGCGACCCCCGGTTCCGCCGGCGGGTGCGCACCGTCCGCGGGCCCGTCGTCCGCCCCGGCACCGACCTGACCGGCCACGTCGCCCTCACGGACCTGCCGACCGGCGCCGAGCTGCACTACCGCGTCCGCGCCGTCGACCTCGATGACGCCCGTCGCGCGAGCGAGCCGGTCGTCGGTCGGCTCCGCACCGCGCCCGGGCGGGGGGACGACGTCCGGTTCCTGTGGTCGGGCGACATCGCCGGCCAGGGCTGGGGCGTGAACCCCGAGTACGGCGGCTTCCGGATCGCCGACGCCATGACCCGCCGCGACCCCGACTTCTTCCTCTGCTCCGGCGACTACGTGTACGCCGACGGGCCGGTGCAGGAGCAGGTCGAGCTGCCCGACGGCTCGATCTGGCGCAACGAGGTCACCGAGGCCAAGTCCAAGGTCGCCGAGACGCTGGCGGAGTTCCGCGGGCAGTACGCCTACAACCTGCTGGCCGACAACTGGCGGGAGTTCCTCGCGCGCACCCCGCAGGTGGTGCAGTGGGACGACCACGAGGTCACGAACAACTGGTACCCGGGCGAGATCCTGGACGACGAGCGCTACCGGGTGAAGGACGTCGACACCCTCGCCCGCCGCGGTCACCGCGCCTTCCACGAGTGGACGCCGCTGTCGGACCTCTCCCCCGACCCCGACGGGCGCGTCTACCGCAAGATCGCCTACGGACCCCTGCTCGACGTGTTCGTCCTGGACATGCGCACCTTCAAGAACCCGAACACCGCCAACCTCGAGCCCGCGGAGCGGCAGGGGGTGCTCGGCGCGCGCCAGACCCGCTGGCTGCTGCGCGAGCTCGAGCGCTCGACCGCGACCTGGAAGGTGATCGCCGCCGACCTGCCGATCGGGCTCCTCGTGCCGGACGGCGAGGCCTGGGAGGGGATCGCGAACGGCGACGACGGTGCGCCGCTCGGCCGTGAGCAGGGCATCGCGACCGTGCTGTCCGGCCTCAAGCGCCTGGGGATCCGCAACCACGTCTGGCTCACCGCCGACGTCCACTACACCGCCGCGCACCACTACTCCCCCGACCGCGCGGCGTTCACGGACTTCGACCCCTTCTGGGAGTTCGTGTCGGGACCGCTCAACGCCGGCGCGTTCGGGCCGAGCGAGCTCGACGGCACCTTCGGGCCCCGGGCGGCGTTCGTGGCCGCCCCGCCGGCGCCGAACACCTCGCCCGCGGAGGGGTCGCAGTTCTTCGGCGAGGTCGAGATCGACGCGGGGACGAAGGCGCTGACGGTGCACCTGCGCGACGTCGAGGGTGCCTCGCTCTTCAGCCGGACGCTGCGCCCGAAGCGGCGCTGAGCACCACCCGGAGGCTCAGTCCTCCGCGGTGGCCCCGGGGTCGGTGAGGACGTCGAGCAGGACCGGGCCGGGGCGGGCGAAGGCCTCCCGCACCGCGTCGTCGACCTCGGCGTCGGTGCTGACCCGGACCGCGTGGACGCCGACGGCCCGGGCGACGGCGGCGAGGTCGTGGTTGTCGAGACCGGTGCCGTGCTCGGTCAGGTCGGAGTGCTCCTGCTCGATCTTCACCAGGCCGAGCCGGCCGTTGTCGAAGACCACCATCTTCACCGGCAGGTCCTGCTCGGCGACGGTGAGCAGGTCGCCCAGCAGCATCGTCAGGCCCCCGTCGCCGCACCAGGCGACCGCCTGGCGACCCGGTGCGGCGGCCGCGGCGCCGAGCGCCTGCGGCATGGCGTTGGCCATCGAGCCCAGGTTGTAGGAGCCGAGCAGTCGGCGGCCGGCGCCCATCGTGGCGTGCCGGGAGGCCCAGATGGTCGCCATGCCGGTGTCGGTCGTCATCACGGCGTCCGACGCGGCGTGGCGGTCGATCGCCGCGGCGAGCACCTCGGGCCGGACGCCGTTCGCCGACGCCCCGGGCTCCCCGAGGCGTCGCTGCTCCTCCCGCCACGCGTCGTACGACGACCGGGCGCGGTCGAGGTGCCCGGAGTCGTCGCGCTCGGCGACGACCGCCAGGAGCGCACGCAGCGACTCCCCCGCGTCGCCGACGACCGCGTGGGCGACCGGCGTACGACGGCCCACGTGGGCGGCGCGGGCGTCGAGCTGCACCGTCGTGGTGCCGTGGGGCAGGTAGTCGGTGTACGGGAAGTCGGTGCCGACCATGAGCAGCAGGTCGCAGTCCTCGAGCGCCTGCGCGGCGGCCGGGTTGCCGAGCTGGCCGGTCTGGCCGACCTCGAGCTCGTTGTCGTGCTCGAGGCCCTCCTTCGCCTTGAGGCTGAGCACCATCGGCGCCCGCAGGCGCCGGCCCAGCGCGAGGACGTCGTCGCGGGCGTCGCGCGCGCCGATACCGACGAGCATCGTCACCCGGGAGGCGTCCTCGATCGCGGCGGCGGCCTCGGCGAGGGGCTCGGCGGCAGGCGCCGGGGGCGCGGGCAGCGCAGCCCACCGCGTGGGCGGGGTGCCCTCCGGGAGCTCGAGGTCGCCCAGGTCGCCGGGCAGGATCACGACCGACACGCCCCCGGACGCCAGGGCCGCGTTGCCGGCCTGCTCCAGCACGTGCGCCAGCTGCGTCGGGTCGGTGACCGTGGCGCGGTACTCCGCGACGTCCGCGAACAGGACGTGGTTGTCGACCTCCTGGAACAGGTCGCTGCCGATGTCGGCCCGCGGCACCTGGCCGCAGATCGCGAGCACCGGGGCGTGGGACTTCTTGGCGTCGTACAGGCCGTTGAGCAGGTGCACCGAGCCCGGCCCGACCGTGCCGGCACACACGCCCAGACGCCCGGTCAGCTGAGCCTGGGCGCCCGCGGCGAAGGCCCCGACCTCCTCGTGGCGCACCCCGACCCAGTCCAGCCCGTCCTGGCGGCGGATGGCGTCGGTGACGGGGTTCAGCGCGTCGCCGACCACGCCCCAGACCTGGGTGACGCCGTGGGCGGCGAGGGCTTCGGCGAGGTGGTCCGCGACGGTGGTCATGACCCTCCGTTCCCCGTCCCGGGGGGCGGCACTCCGGGCGGCACTCCGCCGGGCCCGTCGAGCGTCGGGGGTCGCGGCCGGCCGTGATTGGCTGTGCGCGTGCTGCAGCCCATCCCGCACGGCGCCACCGCCCGCCGTCTCGAGTGGTCGTTCCTGCCCCCGCGGCTGCGCGACCTCGTCGCCCGCCGCCTCGGGTCCGCCGTGGTCCACGCAGCCTCCTGCGGCGGCGGCTTCACGCCCGGCATGGCCTCGGTCCTCACCTGCGAGGACGGCACCCGGCACTTCGTGAAGGCCGCCAGCGTCAAGGCGCAGCGAGAGTTCGCCGCGGCGTACGCCGAGGAGGCCCGCCGGCTGGCGCTGCTGCCCCCCGGCGTCCCCGCCCCCCGGCTGCGGTGGTGGCACCGCGACGAGGACTGGGTGGTGCTGGCCATCGAGCACGTGCCCGGCGTCCCGGCCCCCCGTCCGTGGACCGACGACGACCTCGACCGTGCGCTCGACGCCCTCGAGGAGTGCGCCCACCTGCTGACGCCGGCACCGCCGGGCCTGGCGCCCGCGACGTTCGCCGAGGAGATGACCGGCGCCGTCGCCGCCTGGGCCGGCGTCCGCCACGACCTGCCCGGCCTCGCCGAGCACGCCGCCGAGGCGGCCCGGCTGGCCGCCTCCCACGTCGAGGTCACCGCTGGTGGGACCGCCGTCCACACCGACGTCCGCGACGACAACGTGCTCGTCGGCCCGCACGGCGAGGTGTGGCTGTGCGACTGGAACTTCCCCGCCCGCGGGGCCGCCTGGATCGACACGGTCGACCTCCTGCTCGGGCCCCGGGGCGACGGCGTGGACGTCGACGCGCTCCTGGCCTCGCGGTCGCTGACCCGTGACGTGCCGCCCGACCACGTCGACCGGCTGATCGCGCTGATGGCGGGGTTCTACCTGCAGGCGCGGGACCGCCCGGTCCCCCCGGCCTCGCCGTGGCTGCGCGCCCACCAGGACCAGTGCGCCCAGGTCGCGTGGGGGTGGCTGGCCGAGCGACGGGGCTGGATCGGCCCCGCCGGGGCCGCGGGTGGCGCGAGTGATTTGGGAGCCGTCGGCACGGCTTGATAGATTGCCCTGTCGCGCGCAGCGCCGCATCGCTGCGCGCCTTCAGATCTTCAGTCCAGCACCGAGTCGAGCATCGAGGACACCCACCAGTGGCGAACATCAAGTCCCAGATCAAGCGCAACAAGCAGAACGAGGCGCGCCGCGAGCGCAACAAGTCCGTGAAGTCGGACCTGAAGACCGCCGTGCGCAAGTTCCGCGAGGCCGCCGACGCCGGCGACACCGACAACGCGACGACCCTGGCCCGCGCGGCGACCCGCAAGCTGGACCAGGCGGCCTCCAAGGGCGTCATCCACGCCAACCAGGCCGCGAACCGGAAGTCGAAGATCGCGGTGCGCGCCGCCGGCCTCTGAGGCCCACCCGCACACTCTGTTCCACCGGCCCGTCGCGTCCTCGCGGCGGGCCGGTGGTGCTTCCGCTCAGCCCCGCCGGAGCGCGCAGACCGTGAGCGTCATGCGCTCGAGGGCGTACGCCGCGTCGGTGGCGGCGCCCTTGACGTCGGCGTCGGTGCGCGCCACCTCGACGAGCACGGCAGCCAGGGACCGCTCGTCCCAGCCGCGAACCTGCGAGCGGAGGCTCTTCAGCTTCCAGGGCGGGACGCCGACCTCCCGGGCCAGGTCCGCGTCCCGCATCCCCCGCGGGGCGGTCGCGAACCGGGCGAGGCCCCGGGCCCCCGAGGCGAAGGCCGAGGTCACCAGCACGGGCGCCACTCCCCCGTCGAGGGCCCAGCGGAGCTCCTCCAGGGCCTCGGTGCGCCGGCCCTCGAGGGCGTGGTCGGCGACCGCGAACGACGTCGCCTCGGACCGGCCCCCGAAGTAGCGCTTGACCTCCTCGGACGACACGGTGCGGCCGGGGAAGTCGGTCGCCAGCTGGTGGGCGGCGGCCGCCAGGGAGCGCAGGTCGTGGCCCACGGCCTGCACCAGGAAGCCCGCGGTGTCGGGATCGAGGCGGGAGCCGTGGCGGCGGATCTCGGCCTGGGCGAAACCGGACATCTGGTAGCCCTTGACCTCCTCCACCTGGATGTCGGCCACTCCCGGCAGCTTGCGGAGCTTCGTGAGCACGCCGCTGCCGCGGGGGCCGCCGGAGTGCACGAGCACGAGGGCGACGTCCTCGGCCGGCTCGGCGGCGTACCCGACCAGGCCGGCGACGGACTCCTCCGGCAGGTTCTCGAGCTCCCACACCACGACCCCGCGGGTGGAGGAGAACAGCGACGGCGCCGCGAGCTCGCCCAGCGTCGCCAGCGTCAGCTCGCTGCCACGGGTCTCGGACAGCTCGGCCTCGACGTCGGCCTCGCGCACCGCGGCGCGCACGTCGCGGACGACGCGGTCACGCAGGAACTCCTCCTTGCCGGTCACGAGCGTCACGCGCCCCAGGACCGAGGCGGGCGCGGACGAGACCGACGTCGCGGCGGAGGATCGGGCCATGCGGCAGACCCTGCCACAGCCCGCCGACGCCCCGGGTCGGCGGTGGACGAGCACCACGTGGCGGTCCCGAGGACGTCGCCCCCCAGCCGGTCGAGCAACCCGGCGACCCGGACCCACGGGTCTCGACGACGCGGACTCGCTGCGCTCGTCGGCTGCTCGACCACCTGACCGGCCCCACGCTGGTCGAGCAGCCCGCGAGCCCCCGGCGAGCGCGCGTCGTCGAGACCCCTCGAGCAAACCCGGCGACCCGGCGACCCGGATCCACGGGTCTCGACGACGCGGACTCGCTGCGCTCGTCGGCTGCTCGACCACCAGGACGGCGGACTTGCTGCGCTCGTCAGCTGCTCGACCACCGTGCCGGCGGCGCGCGTCGTCGAGACCCGGCGAGCGGTGCTACTCCGGTGACGAGCTCGGGGGCGTCCTCGCCCGGGACGACGAGGAGGTCGCCGTCGGTGTCGGTGCGGCCGACCTCGACCCCCGCCTCCTCGAGCGGGTCGAGGACCTCGCGGGAGGGGTGGCCGTAGGTGTTGTCCTCCCCCACCGACACCAGCGCCAGGGAGGCGTCGAGGGACAGCAGCAGGTCGAGGTCCTGGTGGCGGCTGCCGTGGTGCGGGACCTTGAGGACGTCCACCTGCAGGCCCGGCACGGACGCCGCCAGCGCCTCCTGCCCCGGCGGCTCGAGGTCTCCGGTGAGCAGCACCGTCACCCCTCCGACCTCGGCGAGGACGACGAGGCTGGCGTCGTTGGCGGCGTCGCCCTCGGCGCCCGCGACCGGGGCCACGCCCGGCAGCGGCGAGAGCACCTGGAGCGTCACGTCACCCACCTGCCGGGTCTCGCCGTACGCCGGCACCCGGACCGGCACCCCCGCCTCGCCCGCCGCCCGGGACACCGCCTCCGCCCCGTCCGCCGGCTCGGCGACGGCGGTGACCTCGACGGCGCCGACGTCACGACCCGACAGCACCCCGGACAGCCCGTCGGCGTGGTCGGCGTGGAAGTGGGTGACGACCACCAGAGGCACCCGGTCGACGCCGAGACGACGTAGGCACCGGTCGACCAGCGCCGGATCCGGTCCGGTGTCGACGACGACGCCGGCCCCCTCCCCCGCCCGCAGCACCAGGGCGTCGCCCTGGCCGACGTCGCAGGCCGCGACCACCCACCCCGCGGCGGGCCACCCGGGCGTGGGCAGGGGCACCCCGAGGCTGACCGCCGTGAGGCCGACGCAGAGCAGGAGGCCACCGCGGCGGCGCAGCACCACCGGCAGCAGGACCGCGATCGCGAGGCAGAGCAGCGTCAGCAGGGTCAGGGAGACCGCCGAGGTGCCCCAGTCCACCGCGGCCGTCGGGAGCGCCGCCCCGCGACGGGCGACCAGCACGATCCACGCGACGCACCAGGCCGCGCCGGTGCCGACCAGCCGTGCTGCGGCGTCCCAGACGAGGCCGACGAGACCGGCCAGTAGACCCAGCACGGTCGCCGGTCCGACCGCCGGGGCGGCGAGCAGGTTCGCGACGACCGCGACGAGGCTGACCTGCCCGGAGATCGCGGCGACCACCGGCGTGCAGGCGAGCTGAGCGGCCGCGGGGACAGCCACGGCCTCGGCCAGCCAGCGCGGGAGGCGGCGGGCGAGGGCGTCGCGCCACCCGGGCGCGAGGAGCAGGATGCCGGCGGTCGCGAGGACCGACAGGGCGAAGCCGGCGGACAGCGCGTACCAGGGGTGGACCAGCAGCAGGACCGTGACGGCCACCCCGAGCGTCCGGGTGCCACGGCGCAGTCCGTTGCTGCCCATCCCGATCAGGGCCACCGTGCCCATCGCCGCGGCCCGGACGACGCTCGGCTCGGTCCGCGCGAGCAGGACGAACCCCGCGATCCCGACCGCACCGACCAGGTGCAGCCAGCGACCGCGGACGCCGCACCAGCGGGCCGCGACGAGGAGGAACCCGACGAGCAGGGTGAGGTTGGTGCCCGACACCGGCCTACAGGCGCAGGGGTGCAAGAGGGACGCCCCCACGGACTGACATGGGGTTCTGACCGTGGGAACGCCCGCCGCAGAGGGTACAGACAGCCCTCTCCTGAGGCACATACTGAGCGAGGTGAGGACCGTGACGCTGGAAGGAAAAGCAATGGCGGAAGCGTCGTCTATCGGAGTGATAGCGCCGATCATCGCAGCCGTGATTATCGGTTCCCTGGCGCTAGTAACACAGGCATTCGTCAAAATCTGGGAAGCGCGGCAAGAGAATGCCCGACGTAAGAGCGATGCTGCGGCCGCCCTTATCGAAAGCAGTAGCGCTTTGGGACTTTCCATTAAAGCACTCCGCGATGTTGCAAATGAACTACACGCGAGCGCGGACCGGTTCGAAGCGATTGCCCTGATTGAGGACGCGACAGAGAGGCAATCCAAATCGAGGGCGGAGTCTCGAACTCTCGAGATGTTGAGAGAGAGGCGCAAGGAGGCAAATGCCGCCGCCAACAATCAAATTGCGGCGGAACACGCCAGTCAGGCACGGGCGAAAACGCTGCTAGACGCAATTACGATTGCGACACTGAAGGCGCCGACCCAGTCGAGCGACGCACCCTTTGACCATGCAGCCCACCAGGCCGCTCTCGACAACTTCTTGCGGGAAGCGCGCGCTGAGGTGCGCGCAACACAGAGCATCGGGCTAACGTATTTCCAACGCACACGCGCACTGCGAAAATTTCAGACTCAGCATCCGGAACTGCCGCGCTAGATCCAGAATCCCAATAAAGACGCCGACGAAAATAGGCAATTTGACAGATTGCGTGAATAACGGTCCCATTGGTAGCAGGTATCCGCTATCGAAAGGTAAGACCGTGGCTAGTGACAACTACCGATTTATTCTCCACCTGGACAAAGAGCACCGAGAGAAGTTGCAAGACATTGCGCTCATCGAGGGCTCATCTATGGCCGATGTGTTGCGAAACATGATTGATATGCGCTGCAACTGGCCCCAGGACAACCCGTCCCCACGCGCCGAGAAGCGGCGTTCTGCCCGCGTCGTCCGCCGTCGGGTGACGAAGGGTCAGGGCTGATGAGGCCATGCCGAAAATTCGCAAGGTCGCATCGCGGGACACGAGAGACCTCATGCGCGAACTTCTCTCGGCTCACGATTTCACGACTCCACAAGCCGCAATCCTCATGGCAATCCATCTGCGCATGGGGCAAGACGGTTCGGGATGGGTGAGCCAGGAGCACTTGAGGCAGTTCTGCAAATTGGGTCAGACGGCTCTCACCAACAACACCAAAACTCTCGAGGACATGGGCGTCCTCAAAATTGACCGAAGAAATCAACGACCGGGACAGCAGCCGCTCCCAAATTTGTACCGTCTCGTCTTCACCACGAAGGAGGCACCTTCACCAGACGGGAGTGGGGCACCTTCGCCTGGCGGGAGTGGGGCACCTTCACCTGACGGGACTAAAGGACCCTTACCCAAGGACCCTTACAAAAAACGGATGGTGGTTAGAAAATCTGACAAGACAGACAACACTTCTCGGAAGGTTGTTAACCAAGAAAATAGCGGGGCACTTTCACGAGACGGGAGTGCCTACTTTGACTTCCTAGGCGGTCTAGAGGACTCTGCTTCCGTCAAGAAATTGTTGGAACGCTTCCCGGACCTCGACCGGCCAACAGCGTTCGACGTTTTTCAGGAGTGGAAGGCTCAAAAATGACCAAATCTGTGAGGGTCAAAAAGCAAGCCCTTGATCGAGTCGTCAACAGAGACGAAAAAATCCTTGCATGTAGAGGTGTCTACTCAGCGATTAGTACAGCAAAATACTTCAACGTGACAAGGAAAACGGTCTACGAAAAATGGAGGACTGATGAACAAACGGATTTGGAAGCCCCAAACATTAAGACTGACAACCGGAGCAAAGAAGATTTGTACGCGGATGCGTGCATTTTGCTTGGTCGTGGACTCGGACTCGATGAGGCAGCGCGGCAGTTGGGAGCCGAGCCCCGTAACCTAGAGCGCATCCTCAGGAGCCGTCCCACAGGCAAGCAATTGCTCTGGCGGCACCAAGACGCGATGAAGGCATGGCGACGCGGGAGAAGCGATCCTCGCGGCTCTCGTGGCCCGAATTGGGAGGGCGACGACCGTTGCTACTCGTGGGCCAACAAGATTTAGTGAGACACCAAAAACATCTGAGTAAAAACTAGTCATTTGCCAAGACTGAGGTACAGATCTAAAGTAGAACATACCGAAACGGGAATTTCGGTACGACAGCAAGAACCCCCACGGCGAGATTTTGGTTGGTTGCCCTTCTCTCTCCCGTGGGGGTTTCTTGTGTCTGGACACCTTTGGACCGAAATTTGCAGAGAGCCCGAAAATGCCAGACAACCCATCCCCCATTCTCAAGAAGCCGTGCCTGAGTTGCGGTGAGTTGTTCTCTCCCCCAGCGCGTGGCAGTGCGCGGTGTGCTCTGTGTTTGCGTGATCCCAAAACGGGTGGACGCGGGACGAAGGAGCAGCAGGGCTACACCAAGGAGTTCCAACGTCTGAGCCGTCGCGCCAAGAAGTTGCAACCGTTCTGTTTGTGGTGCTCCACAACAGGCAGCAACTCCAACCCACTCACGACTGACCACAGTCCTGAGGCATGGATGAAGCAACAACGCGGGGAAAAGTTGACACTCGATGACGTGCAAGTTCTGTGTCGTGAGTGCAACAGTCGCAAAGGGGCGGCGAGACAAATTCGTGTCCGTCGGTTCTGAGTTCTCTCGGTCAGACATTTCACGTCAACATTTTTCTTGTGGACCCTTGACAAACGAGGAGGGGGGTAGGGGTCGAGTCCGCATCTCAATCACCGCCGCGCCGGGTCTTCCTCGTGATTACCGTTCCGGTAATCACTGCGTAGACCTATAAAACAAACAGATATGGCGAGTCAATAAGGCAGAATTAGGATTCCGTCAGAAACCCGCCATTTGACCAAAAAGCGGATAGGACCGAACCTATTTGCTATGCAGGCAGGGCCGAAAAGAACCGCTGACAAATCGCCGCTCCCAATCCCCCGCTTTCGAACGCGGGTTGTGGGCGGCAAAGTTGTGCGCGAACGGTTCCCTGAGAGCGGCCCAGAACGCTGCATTGCATGGATCGAGCACTTCTGCATCGTGCCCAAAGGTCACGACGCCGGGAAAAAGGTCCGACTGCGGGAGTTCCAGAAAGAAATAATCCGGGGTGCTTTCTCGGAAGGTGTCCGAACAGCCCTCGTCAGCGTCAGTCGAGGCAACGGGAAGACGTCTCTAGCGGCGATGGTGGCCCTCTGGGCGTTGTTCGACGGTCCTCCTGGACCTGAGGTCCTGGTGGTCGCGTCATCGTCGGCTCAGGCGGAAATCACGGTTCGAATCGCACAGCGCATGATCGAGCTAAATCCCGAACTCGATCGACGTTCGCAGCGGTATCAGCAGAAAATCAAGGTCGAGAGCAACGCTGGGCTCATGGTTGCCCTCAGTGCGGAGCCGGATGCCCTGCACGGTTACGACCCGTCACTACTGATCGTGGACGAACTTCACGTAGTGACCGAGGACGTGTGGGTTGCCTGCACGTCGGCATCCGGCAAGCGTCCGTCGTCCCTCACGTTCGCTATCTCCACTCCCTCAAACACGAAAAACAGTGTCATGTGGCCCCTGGTGCAGCACGGACGCGAGGGGACGGACCCGAGTTTCTTCTTTCGGGAGTTTGCTGCCCCGGATGAGTGCGAAGTTGACGACCGTGAGGCCTGGATGACTGCGAATCCCGCTATGGCGGACAAAAACCCGTTCCTTGCCGAAGACACGATGCTCGCACTCATGCGGACCATGACGGAAGCCGCGTTCCGGCGTCTCAAACTGGGCCAGTGGGTTTACGACATGTCCAAATGGCTTGCCGACGAGAAGTTTGCCCCTCTGGCAAACCCGAACGTGGTCATCCATCCCGCAACTCCCGTTGTCGCGTTCTTCGATGGGTCCTACTCGGGTGACAGCACGGCTCTCGTCGGTTGCACGGTCCCCCAGAACGGCGAGAAGCCTCACCTCTTCGTGATCGGCCATTGGGCCAACCCTGGCGACCCACGTTGGCGGGTCCCTCGCCACGAGGTCACTGAGACGGTCCGCGAGTTCTTTCGGACTCACAATGTGCTGGAAGTTGCTTGCGATCCCTGGTCGTGGCGAACGGAAATCGAAGGATGGGCGGCAGAATTCGGATCAGAGCGAGTCATCGAGTGGCCCACCAACGTCGTGAGCCGCATGGCACCCGCCACGGACCGTTTCTACGCCCTGGCGATGGAAGAGAAGTTCACGTTCGACGGCCACGAAGATTTGAGGCGTCACGTCGCCAACTGCGTCGCGAAGAGCACGCCGATGGGCGACGTCGTTGTGAAGGAACGAAAGATGAGCCAACTGAAAATCGACTTGGCCGTCTGTGCAATCGGTGCGATCGATCGAGCGTCATGGCACGCCAACAACAAGAGTCAAACTAAGAGCAAAAAGATGAGGGTGATTTACGGTGCTTCCTACTGAGGGTGACACGAAAGAGCATCAGACATTGCGGCACCTTCTCGGGAAGTTGGAGGAGCGCCAGAACCACTTGAAGTACCTGGATGCGTACTTCGATGGTGAGCAGCCGTTGGCGTTCCTGACGCCGAAAGATGCAGAACGACTCAAAAACCGAGTGACCAAATTGACGGTCAACATCCCGCGCCTGGTCGTGAACAGCCTTGCGGAGCGACTGAGGATCATCGCTCTCGTCCGGGGCGGTCAGATCGACCCCTGGTTGTGGTCGGTATGGCAGCAGAACGACTGCGACGAGCAGAGCGCCGCGCTTCACCGCGAAGTTTTAGCTCTTGGGAAAGCGTTCGTCCTGGTGTGGGCCGACGACAAGGGCAACCCCACGCTCTCGGTCGAGACGGCTCGGCAGTTCTACGCGATCGAGGACCCCGGCACGGGAGAGATTCGGGCAGCCGTGAAGCGGTGGACCCGTCCTGACGTTGAGCGACCCGAGTTGTCCGTTGACGTAGCCGTCTTGTATCTCCCAAACGAGATCATCCGATTCGAGTCCAACCCCAGCACTGCCCCTGAGGCCGGGGCGTGGAACCGGGTCAACACGATCCCCAACCCGCTCGGTTTCGTCCCCGTGGTGCAGTTCAAGAACTCGGAACGTCTCAGCGATGAGCACGGCATTTCTGAGATGCGGGACGTGATCCCCATGACTGACGGACTCACGAAAATCATGAGTGACGTGATGGTGACGAGTGAGTATTACGCCCGTCCCCGTCGGTGGGCGACCGGCATCGAACTGGAGGACAACGAAGACTTCGACAACGACAAGCCAGAGTCGGCAGAAAACCCGTCTGTAAAGTCTCCATTCCCCGAAAATAGTGAAGCCCCGTGGACCAGCGAGAGCGAACTCACGAAGTTCGGAAACTTCGAAACAGCCAACATGAACGGCTATGAGGTCCCGGTTCGGATTTTGCTTGGTCAGATCATGGCCGTGAGCACACTGCCCGCCCACTACGTGGGGATTCTCAGCAACTCCCCCGTGTCGGCAGACAGCATCAGGGCGAGCGAGGCATCCCTGACGGCACGAGCACACGCCCGTATGCGGTCGTTCGGTCGTTCGTGGGAACGGGTGCTGCGGATGGTTTATGAGGTCGGAGAGAGGACCCTGATGCCCTCTGAGCATGTGAGCGCGGTGTGGGCCGATCCCTCAACGCGGACCATCGCTCAGGAGGCAGACGCGGCATCGAAGATTTCTGACTCTCTTGGGTCCGTTCCGCCCGCACTTCTCGAACGTCTCGGTTTCGACCCGAACATGCTGCCGGTTTTGAACCCCAAGAATGAAAATGGAGATGAGGAAGCATGACTCAGCCGACTGACGAGCCCCAGAACGGGCCTGAAAACGACAATGAACCCACGGGTGGACCCGAGGGCCAGGACGAGCCCACAGAGCCGGGAGAGGGCGAGCAGGAGCCCCAGGGCGACACGTTCCCGAGGTCGTACGTCGAGAAGATTCGCAAAGAGAGCCAGAACTACCGGGATCGGGCCAAAAGGGGAGAGACGGCACTCTCTCGGCTCACTGTGTCCACGGTTCGTGAGGCAACGAGCGGGATTCTGGTCGATCCGACTGATCTGACGTACGACGAAGAGTCCATGAGCGATGAGGACGGGTTTCCTGATCCCGAAAAGATCAAGGAGGCGGCCGAAGCCCTCATCGAACGCAAGCCGCACCTTGCCCCGCGTCGTCCCCGTGGCGACATTGGGCAGGGAAATCAAGGCGGGGGCGATGATTTCTCGTTGGCCTCGCTTTTGCGTCAAAGCGCCGGATAAGGCAACATTGCTCACATAACTTCAAACCGCCCCTGATGGGCAAACGAGTCTTGGCCCGATGCCATTCGTGTTAGTGAAATCCACAAACATGAAAGGTGTCGGGCCAAGATGGTTACGAACGGAACTACGCTCACCAACGATCAGGTCAAGAAGATTTTGATCCAGCCGCTTGAAAAGAAGTCCGTCTTCCTTGCGGCGGTCCCCAAGTCCAACGTTTTTAACTCCAACGGTTCTCCGGTCCGCGTTCCTAAGTTGCCGGACCCCACCAACCCCGATTGGGTCGGTGAAAACGAACTCATTACCGAGAAGGATGCGACGTTCAACGAAATCACGTTGCTTCCGAGCAACATGAAGAGCGTTAAGGTCATCACTCGTTTCAGCAACGAACTTGCACGTCAGGCCGTTGTGGACATTTCAGAATCGCTCAAACTCCGCCTGGTGCGTGACGTTGCGTACAAGATGGATGACGCGCTTCTCAACAGCACCGGAGCGAATAACACGCCCGTTGGCATCAGGAAGTATCCGGGCATCCAGAGCATGGCTGCGGTGGGCAAGCCGACTCTCGACCACCTTCACGATGCGGTGGGGTTGGCGCTCGGTGCCGATGTGGACCCCGAGGGCGGGTTGCGATGGATGATGAACTCCCGCGATTTTGTGGGTCTTCGAAAGTTGAAGGACTCGCAGAATCGTTATCAGTTGCAGCCGGACCCCACGGAGCCGGGGAAGTATCTCCTTCTCGGGTACCCCGTCACGGTCACGAACCGGATTCCCAAGAACGGCGGAACCGGCACGAACGAGTCTGAGGTTGTCCTCGCCGATTTTTCTCAGATCGCTGTTGCCCGTGACCTTGCCCCGTCCGTCACTCTCCTGACGGAGCGATTCGCGGAGTACGACCAGCAGGCCCTCAGGGTCATCACGCGGTATGACGCCGCCCCGATGAACCCGGCTGCGGTCGTGGTTCTCAAGGCCGTCACTGCCTGATTGGAGTCTCACAATGGCGACAGTCACGGGTAGTGACGTTGCCGCGTTCCTTGGCCGGGGAGATGAGCCAGAACTCGTCTCCCTGGCCGGGGTTCACGTTGGCATCGTGACCGAACTTGCAAAGGCTTACACACGCGGCAGGGGTTTCGAGGAAACCGGGCCAAACAGCGAAATTGTGTCGGTCATCATCATGGCGACGGCACGAACCGTCGTGAACCCCGAGCAGCACAAGCGCGAGCAGATCGGGGACTACGCCGTCTCCCCCGGCACGCTCTACGGATGGTCACTTGTGGAGGTTCAAACCCTCAACAGGTACCGACGAAAGGCGATGTGATGAGTGAAATCATCGTTCCGAGTGGAGAGAAGCCACCCAGCAAGATTTCACCCCGTCTCTTCCCTCAGTCCGTGTCCTACGGCACGACAGGCGGATATGACGACTACGGGCAGCCCATCCCCGGCAACCTCACCACGATCCCCGCCCGTATTGAGGAGTCCTATCGCATGGTGCGGGATCAAGGCGGGCAGGAAGTCTCTGCCCGAGCAGTCGTCAGGATGCCGGGAGACGTGGCCCTAGAGAACGTGGACAAGTTGACGCTTCCTGAGGGCGAACGAAGCATCATTTCTGTTCGTCACATTCTCGGAGCCCGAGAAGTTGTCTACACGGAGGTCTACGTCTCGTGACCCGCGAAAAGACTGACTGGCAAGAGCGGTTGAACTCTGCCGAAAGAAAATTGACACGTAGTGTCGGTCTGCGGTTGACCGTGAGGATGAACGCCACGATCGAAAAGTTGGCCGAGCGGCATGGAATGTCAAAATCCATGATGATTCGCACCATGGTTTTGGTCTGGCTAGATCAGGTGGTCATCCCCGGCCAGTGGCAGGACGACAACACCCGTCGGGCTCAAAAAGCATTCATCGACTTCAAGGTTTCGCCAGACACGATGCGGCGAATTGAAGAGCGGGCGGATTTCCTGTCTCTCACGCGAGCGGCAGTAGTTCGCATGGCGGTTCACAACTACCTGGGTGCCATGCAAGAGGCGCAGAACCGGGCCAAGGAGGGACGACGGGGTAGGCGATGGGGAGTTGACCCAGTGGACGTGCCAGAGGGTGTCTGATCGCCACAGACAACCTCTGGCCGGTGTCGCTCCGTGGGGGTCTTCACCTTCCTTGTCCCCTCACGTCTAGAGCGACACAAAAAGCAAGGCACCGATTCAGGGTTCCTCCATTCCCTGAGTCGGTGCCTTGTTCTGTGTTCTCAGGAGTTGAGAGCCCGCTTGATCGCTTCCTGTTGCTCCACAGGGACCAGGGGCGCAGCGTCTACGGCAGCACGACGCTTCGTGTCCCGAACTTGATCTTGAAACTGCGTATTGGCGGGGACCCGCACAGTGCGACGGGTGGGAACGTCCTCCGGGAAGTCAGTCCCAAAAAAGTCCCATCGCACAAGTGAAGGATCAAAACCCCGCCTGCCCTGGCGACCCTTGGGCGTCCGCAAGATCGCAAGTTCCGAGAAGAGAGCACGCAGAATTTCTCGCTTGCGCGGGATGGACGCGCTCTCCCACTTCTCCCGAGCGTCCGGTCCCATCATCGAGCCCACGGCAGGCGAGACAGATGCTCGCTTGATCTTGCTTTCTAGGTTCTCGATTTCCTCGAGCAGATCGTCTGCAACGCGGGAAAGAATCACGACCGCACGACCACCAGCAGAAATTTCAGTCTCGACCTCTTGCAGACGCAGCCTCTTCTCGGCAATTTCTGCAAGCGCAGACTCAGAGCCGTCAGAACCGGACGTGAGGACTGCCAACAGGTCAGGACGAGACAGACGCTCGATTGCCAGTTCCTCAACAAACTCGTTCAGGTACTCGACACGGCGGGACGCGCACCAGTTTTTGCAGACGTAAGTTTTGTATGGCGTTGCCCCGTTGCTCTGCCGACCCGTTCGCAGGATGCGACCACACTCCCCGCACGTAGCGATGCCACTCAGGAGATGTTGAATCGCACCATCCTTGCTCCGCTTCCTGGCCGGGTCGTTGAGGATGCGAGCGCAGGTGTAGAACGTCTCCTCATCCAGAATGGCGGGCCAAACGGCATCGCCCACAACCTCGCCACGGTGAACCCGCTTCCCGATGTATCCGGGGTTTGTGACCATCCGCTTGATCTGAGCCCCGTTCCACTCTGGGAAATTCCGAGGGTTGGAGGGTCGGTGCGGCACAGGAACTTGGTCCGTGTTGAAGTCTCGTGCGATGCCGTAGCACGAGTCACCGGACGCGATCCGTCGAGCAGCCTCCCTCACAATTTCAGCTTTTGGAGCGTCCACGACCTGCCGAAGAAAAGCGCGGGTGGCAGGGTCGTACTCCCGGACGTACCCGTAGAGCACCCTCCCGTGAGGCTTGCCCGTCGCCGCGTTTGCAGCCGTGTTCCGCTTGCCACGGGTGGAGGTTTTGGCGGACTCATACTCAGAGTCCACCGCGTCCTCTAGAAGCGTTCTGCGGTCCCGAGCGTTTTTCGGGTCGTACAGGCGTCCGTGAGTCGTGACGAAGATGCCGACATTTTGAGTCTCACAAGCGTCCAGGAGAGCAACCCACTCCCCCACGGAACGGGACCCACGGGACGACTCCCAGAGCACCAGCGCATCGGCACCGAACTCCCCCGCCCCCAGGTCGTCCAGGAGCCGTGTGAAGACCTCACGGGCCTTGCGGGCGTACCGGGACGCACTGGCACTGCCCGGCTCTCTGTAGGGCTCTCCGAGCGCACCGGGGAAGGCGTCTGCGTTCTGGTCGTGCTGTTGGTCAGGGCTCTTGCCCGTCCCACTCCGGTCCAGGGAGACACGCAGGTACTCCCGGCCCGTGAGGGTGTCTGTCGCGGTGGTCATGACACCAGTCTGCCTGACAGACATTGGTGCCGGACACCGCCAGCAGGTGGGTGAGCCCGGTGGTCCGGAAGTCCTCGGTCAGGTCCTCCGGGAGCCGGGAGTCGTCCCCGACGACGAGGGCGGGGACCAGCCCCGCCTGGCTCGGCGGGCGGTGGGCCACCGCGTCGCGGATGGCGTCACGGACGGCGTCGGCGCCCCGCCACAGCGGGCCCGGCGGTGCGCGGACCTCCGGGTCCCCGCGGGCGACCAGCAGGCCGGCGAGGTCGTCGCCGTCCGCCGGCTCCAGCCGGCCCGCCACCGCCACCCGCGAGCCGAGCTCCACCTCGATCCAGGACGGGTCGGCGATGACCAGCACCGGGGCCGAGACCCGCGTCCGCTGCCCCCGGGCGGCGACCTCGACCACGCGAGCCCGGAGCAGCACGTAGTCCGAGAACCCGCCCTGGCGCAGCCGGGGGTCGGAGGTGACGGTCGCCTCGACGCGGACCGACGCGTCGTGGGCGGCCAGCACCGCGACCGGGTCCTGGGCGACCACGGCGACCCGGATCCCCGCCACCACGGCCACGGCGACGAGCACGAGGAGGCAGCCGGCGGCGGCCCGCAGCAGGTCTCCGCGACCGGCACGCCCGCCCGGCCCGAGGGGCACCCGGCGCACGAGCCCCCGCCCGAGAAGGAGGGCGGTCAAGAGGAGCGCGCCGAGCACCCCCGCCAGCACCGCGGGCGGGCACAGCAGCCCGAGGAGCCCCCCGGACCAGGCGGCGACCGCGAGGGCCGGCGTCCGGAGGTCCGGACGGTCGGGCTCCTCCGGCTCCGCCACCTCCTGCCCGGCGCCCTCCCCCGCGAGGTCCCGTACGCCGACCCGCGGCGCGGGCCGCACGTCACACCGTCACCAGCGGCGTCAGCTCGGCGAGGGTGACCTCACCGATGCCGCTGACGTCGAGCAGGTCGGCGACGGCGCTGAACCCGCCGTTCTCGGTCCGCCAGTCGACGATCGCCTGGGCGGTCACCGGCCCGACCCCGGGCAGGGTGTCGAGGGTCGCCAGGTCGGCGGTGTTCACGTTGACCAGCGCCGTCGGCGCGCCCGGCGTCGGGGCGGCCCCGGTGGCGCCCGGGTCGGACGGCACCGGCAGGCCTCCGGTGCCGGCGGGGGCGTCGACCCCGACGAGCACCTGCTCGCCGTCGAGGAGCACCCGGGCCAGGTTGAGCGGGGTCAGGTCGGTGCCCGGGCGGGCGCCCCCGGCGGCCTCGAGAGCGTCCGCGACGCGGGAGCCGCCCGGGAGGACAACGATGCCGGGGCGTCGTACCCGCCCCGCCACGTCGACCACCACCTCGGCGCCCGACGCGACCGACGGACCCGGGGCCGCAGGACCACCGGTGGTCCCGCCCGCCACCGGGGCCGCCCCCGAGGACGTCGTGCTCTCCGGCGTCACGGCTCCCGTGGGGGTGACCAGGGCGCTGACGGGAGCGGTCGCCGGCAACGGCTCCGGCCCCGACCGGAGGACCCACCAGCAGGTCGCGCCCAGCCCGACGCTGACGAGCACCGCGACGACGGCCAGGTGCGCCGGACCGAGCCCCGCCCGACCGCGCAACGTCTCCGGCACCAGCGCGGCCCACCCGGACGTCCACCCGGGGGCCGGCCCGGGGTCCCCGGCCCCCGAGGTGGCCACCGGCCCGGCCGGCCGCCGGTGGGCGTGACGGCCGATCCGCGGCACGGAGCCGATGACCGACCCGCCGTCGTCCGGGTCGGGGCGGACCTGGCGTGGCCGCGTGTGGGTGTCCGGTGGCGCCCAGCGGGCCGCCGGCGGGGGGTCCGTCGCGCCGGCGGGCGCGACGTCCCAGCCGGTCACCTCCGACGGGTCCCCGTCGTCCGGACCGGCGCGGTGCTCGCCGGTGCGGACCGCGGAGAGCTCGGCGTCCAGCAGCGCCAGGCGTCGGGCGACCGCCTCCTGCTGGGCGGGCGAGGGCCGTCGAGATCGCATGACCGCGACGCTAGGAGGCGAACGGCTTCACCGATCGGGTCGACGGCACGACCTGTGGAGGAGTCCCTCGCGCCGGAGCCTGTGGACGAGATCGGGTCAGACCGGCGACACGCAGACGGCGACCATGCCCGGACCGACGTGGGCGCCGAGGACGGCGCCGAGCTCGACGCAGCGCACCTCACCACCCACCAGCTCGACGTCCGCCTCGCCGGTCAGACGCTCGAGGAGGTGGGCCGCCAGCCGCTCGGCGCGCTCGGGGTTGGCGAGGTGGGCGACCCCCACCTCCACGGCGACGCCGCCCTCCCCGCCGGCCGACAGCACGTCGCGGACGGCGAGCTCCTCCAGCCGGGCGAGCGCCTTCGTGGTCGTCCGCACCCGCTCGAGGGGCCCGACGACGCCGTCCGTGATCGACAGCAGCGGCTTGACCGCCAGGGCGCTGCCCAGGAGGGCGGCACCCGCGCCGATCCGACCACCGCGACGCAGGAACTCGAGGGTGTCCACGTAGAAGTACGACGTCGCCGAGGCGGCGCGGCGACGGGCGGCGTCGGCGGCCTCCTCCGCGGAGCCGCCGGCGTCGAGGGTCTGCGCGGCGCTGAGGGCGGCGTACCCGGTGGCCACGCCGACCTGCCGGGTGTCGACGACGTGCACCGGCACCGACGCCTCCCGGGCGGCGACCCGCGCCGACTCGACGGTGCCGCTGACCTCGCCCGACAGGTGCACCGCGACGATCTCGGTGGCACCGTCGGCGGCCAGGTCGGCGTACACCCGACCCATCGCGGCCGGGTTCGGCCGGGAGGTGCTGACGGCCTGGTGGCCGCGCAGCGCCTCGGCCACCCGCGCCGGGGTCGCACCGCCCTCGGCGCCCTCCTCCTCGCTCAGCGCCTCGTCGAGGATCTCGTCGCCGATGACGACCTGCAGCGGGACGACGACCAGCCCCCGGTCACGCACGAGGGCGCTGGGGAGGCTGGCCGTGGAGTCGGTCACGACCACCACGCGACCACCGTGAGCGCCGGGCTGCGGAGGCATGTCGCGCACCCTAGGGCACGCTCACCGGCCGGCCGCGGTGCCACCGCGGAGGTCGCGGGCGGAGCTCAGTAGCCGGTCTCCTCCCGGATCGTGTCGCGGATGATCTGCGCGTCGCTCGGGAGCGACCGCGCCGAGAACGAGCCCGCCGGCTGCGGGTTGTCGAGGGCCAGCTGCAGGCCCCGGACGCCGTCCTCGATCACGTAGCGGCGGCGGGTGAAGACGTCGGAGTCCGGCGTGGTCACGCGGGGCACGCAGCGGAAGTCGGCGGTCATCGAGTCCGCGGTGATGGTGGTGGAGACGTAGCCGCGCAGGTTGGTCCAGAACTCCAGGTTCGGGTTCCAGTCGGCCCACGGGTGCTGGCCGTCGGGCTGGTCGTAGCCGTCGCCGCCGGAGGTGATCGAGGAGCTGATGAGCTCGGAGCCGAGCACCTCGGAGTCGGCGTCGTCGAAGTCGGCGAGCACCTCGGAGGCCCAGTGGGCGTGCACGTCGCCGGTGAGGACGACGGGGTTGCGGACGCCGGCGTCCACCCAGCCGTTGACGACCCGGTCGCGCGAGGCGGCGTACCCGTCCCAGGCGTCCATCGACACGGTCCGGGCGGCGCCGGGGTCGTTGTCGCGGCGGCCGAAGAACACCTGCTGGCCGAGCAGGTCCCACCGGGCGGTCGAGGCGGCGAAGCCGTCGAGCAGCCACCGCTCCTGCTCCGCCCCGGTGAGGGTGCGGGAGGGGTCGGTGGCCTCGGGGCAGTCCTTGTACCCGTCGCCGCACGCCTGGTCGTCGCGGTACTGGCGGGTGTCGAGCATGTGGAAGGTCGCCAGGGCGCCCCACTGCACGCGGCGGAACAGCTGCAGGTCGGTGCCCCGCGGGACCGAGGTCCGGCGCAGCGGCATGTTCTCGTAGTAGGCCCGGAACGCGGCGGCCCTGCGGGCGGCGAACTGGCCCTGCTCGGCGGGCTTCTCGGGGACGTCGCCGGCCCAGTTGTTGTCGAGCTCGTGGTCGTCCCACACCACCAGCCACGGGGCGACGGCGTGGGCGGCCTGCAGGTCGGGATCCGTCTTGTACTGCGCGTGGCGCTGGCGGTAGCCCGCGAGCGTCGTCGTCTCGGGGCCGAGGTGGGGTCGCCCGAGGGCGTTGGCGGCCTCGGGGCCCTCGTACTGGTAGTCGCCCAGGTGGAGCACCAGGTCGGGGTTCTCCTCGGCGAGGTGCCGGTAGGCCGTGAAGTAGCCGGCCGGGTAGTTCGAGCAGGACGTGAAGGCCATCGCCAGCGGCGTCAACGACGTGGGCTCGGGCGCCGTCCGGGTGCGGCCGACCGGGGAGGTCCAGCCGGCGACGGAGAACCGGTAGAAGTACGGTCGGCCCGGCTCGAGGCCGCGCAGCTCGACGTGGATCGCGTGGGCGGTCTCCGGGCCCGCGGTGACCTCGCCGCGCTTGACGATCTCGCGGCCACGGAAGCGACGGCCGGTCGCGACCTGGAAGCGCACGCGGTACCGCGACGACGGCATGCCGCCCAGGCCGTCGGCCGCGGTCGGGTCGGGCGCGAGGCGGGTCCAGATCACGAACCCGTCGGGAGCGGGGTCGCCCGACGCGACCCCGACGGTGAACGGGTCGGTGCGCAGGCGGGCGGCGGCCGCGCTGGGGCGGTGGTCGAGGGCTGCGGCGGCAGGTGAGGTGGCGCCGCCGACGAGCAGGGCGCCGCCGGTGACGGCGCCCGCGGACAGGATGGTCCTCCGAGATGTCTGCATGCGCGGAGCCCACCACGGCCGGGCGACGGGCGGGCAACGGAAGGGTGAACCCCCGTGCCCGCCCCGTCCGCCCAGTCCGTCCGGTCCGCCCGGGGCGCCGTCCGTCAGACGACGACGTTGACGAGCTTGGGTGCCCGCACGATGACCTTGCGGACCGTCTGGTCGGCCAGCAGGTCGGCGATCTCGGCCAGGGCCGCGGCCTCGAGGTCGGCCTCGGAGATGTCGGGCGACACCTCGAGGCGGGCCCGGACCTTGCCCTTCACCTGGACGACGGCCGTCACCGACTCCTGCACCAGCAGGGCCTCGTCGACGACTGGCCAGGCGGCCTGGCTCACCGACGGGGAGTGGCCCAGCTCGGCCCACATCTCCTCGGCGACGTACGGGGTCACCAGCGAGAGCATGACGGCCACCGCCTCCGTGGCCTCCCGGACCGCCGGGTCGGCCGGCCCGCAGCCGGAGTCGATGGCCTTGCGGGTGACGTTGACGAGCTCCATGACGCGGGCGACGACGACGTTGAACCGGTAGGACTCGACCAGCTGCTCGACCTCGTGCACCGTGCGGTGCGTCGCGGCCCGCAGCGCGGCGTCGCCGGTCGTCGGGTCCGCACCCGGCTCGGAGGTGACCTCGTGCGCCAGGCGCCACGCCCGCTGCAGGAACTTCAGCGACCCGGCCGGCGAGACCCGCGCCCAGTCGATGTTGTCCTCCGGCGGGCTGGCGAAGACCAGCGTCAGGCGGACGGCGTCGACGCCGAACTCCTTGAGCTGGGCGCCCAGGTCCACCCCGTTGCCGAGCGACTTGCTCATCTTGCGGCCGTCGTTGATGACCTTGCCCTGCGACAGGTACGCCGAGAACGGCTCGTCCCAGTCGATGACGCCCAGGTCGCGCAGGACCTTGGTGAAGAAGCGGGCGTACAGCAGGTGCAGGACGGCGTGCTCGTCGCCGCCGATGTACAGGTCGATCGGGCCCCACCGCTTCGCCAGCGCGGGGTCGAACGCCTGGGTCGAGTCGTGGGGTGACAGGTAGCGGAAGAAGTACCAGGACGAGTCGACGAACGTGTCCATCGTGTCGGTGTCGCGCTCCGCCGGCCCGCCGCAGGTGGGGCAGGTGGTCTCGACCCACTCCCGGGCCGCGCCGAGCGGCGAGGTGCCCTTGGGCTTCAGGTCGGCGCCGCGCAGCTCGGGCAGCTCGACCGGCAGCTGGTCCTCGGGGACGGCGACCTCGCCGTCGGTGGGGCAGTGCACGATCGGGATCGGCGCGCCCCAGTAGCGCTGGCGGCTCAGCAGCCAGTCCCGCAGGCGGAAGTTGACCGTGCCGGTCCCCCGCCCGTCGGCCTCCAGCAGCTCGATCGCGCGGCGGACGCCCTCGGCCTTGTCGGCGACGCCCTCCAGGGGCCCCGAGTCGACGTACGCGCCGTCGCCGGTGGTCGCGACCCCGGAGATGGCCGGGTCGGGCTCGCCGGTGTCGACCACCCGGCGTACCGGCAGGTCGAAGGCCTTCGCGAAGTCGAGGTCGCGCTGGTCGTGGGCCGGGACGGCCATGATGGCGCCGGTGCCGTAGTCGGCCAGCACGTAGTCGGACGCCCACACCGGGACCTGCTCGCCGGTCACCGGGTTGGTCGCGTGCACGCCCAGGAAGACGCCCGACTTCGGGCGGTCGGTGGCCAGGCGGTCGATGTCGGAGGCCTTGCGCACCTCGTCGACGTACGCCGCCAGCGCAGGACGCTGCTCGTCCGTGACCAGCTCGGCGGCCAGCTTCGCGTCGGCCGCGACCACCATGAACGTGGCGCCCCACAGGGTGTCGGGGCGGGTGGTGAAGACGGTCAGCGGCTCGTGGCCCTCGACGTCGAAGCGCACGTGGGCGCCCTCGGAACGGCCGATCCAGTTGCGCTGGGCGTTGACGACCTTGCCGATCCAGGTCGACTGCAGGTCGTCCAGGCAGTCGTACAGCTCCTGGGCGTACTCGGTGGTGCGGAAGTACCACTGGGTCAGCTCGCGCTTGGTGACCTCGGCGCCGCACCGCTCGCAGGTGCCGTCGGCCAGCACCTGCTCGTTGGCCAGCACGGTCTGGTCCTGCGGGCACCAGTTGACCGGGCTGTTCTTCCGGTAGGCCAGCCCCTGCTCACGGAACTTCAGGAACAGCCACTGGGTCCAGCGGTAGTACTCCGGGTCGGAGGTGTGCAGCCGACGGGTCCAGTCGAAGCTCAGGCCGTAGCGCTGCATCGCCGCGAGCTGGGTCTCGATGTTGGCGTAGGTGTACGTCGCGGGGTGCTCGTCGCGGCGGATCGCGGCGTTCTCGGCGGGCAGCCCGAAGGAGTCCCACCCCATCGGGTTGAGGACCTCGAAACCGCGGAAGCGCCAGTAGCGGGCGATGACGTCGTGCAGCGCGAACACCTCGGCGTGACCGATGTGCAGGTCGCCCGAGGGGTACGGGAACATCGTCAGCGCGTACTTCGTCGGCTTCTCGCTGGCGTCGTCGGCCGTGAAGAGGTCGAGCGCGGCCCACCGCTCCTGCCACGCGGCCTCGACGGCGGCGACGTCGTACGTCGCGGCCTCGGGGGCGCCTGCGGGGTGCTGCTCGCTGCTCATGACGGTCTCCTCGTGGGTCGTTGCCGTGCTCCGGTCCCGGCCTGGCTCCAGGCACAAAAAAGCCCCTCGCGCAGAGGGGCGGCCGCGTCGGTTCTCGACGCGGCTAGGGAAGGAGCAGGCGGCCGTTCACGCGTCCAGGGTAGCCGACCCCGCCGGAGGCTGTGGAGAGAGGGATGCGAGCCCGGCCGCCTCCGGCCAGGCTCGTCGCATGGAGGTGGCGGAGGTGGTCGCGCGGCTCGGCGGCACGGCGCGCACCGACCAGCTGCGCAGGATCGTGAGCGAGCGCGACCTCGCGGCGGCCGTCCGGTCCGGGAGCGTCGTCCGACTCGCCCTCGGTCGCTACGGCCTCCCGTCCGCCGACGCGGCGATCGTCGCCGCGACGCGGCTCGACGGCATGGTCTTCGGGCTCTCAGCCGCCCAGGAGCTCGGCTGGCCAGTGCTGCGGCGGGCGGACCGCCCGTGGGTCCAGGTGCCGCCGAACCGCAACGTCGCTCCTCACCGGCGCCGCGGGGTGCGACTCGGCTACGGCGAGACGGAGGGGCGCAGCGTGAGCTCGCCGCTCAGGACGGTCCTGGACTGTGCCCGCCGTCTACCTCTGACCGAGGCGCTCGCCGTGGCCGACTCGGCCCTGCGCAGCGGGACCGTCGACCCGGACGAGCTCTGTTCGTCGGCCAACCTGGCCCGAGGTCCGGGCAGCGCCCAGGTCGCCGTGGTCGGTCGCGAGGCGACACCCCTGGCTGCCTCTCCCCTCGAGTCGGCGCTGCGGGCGCTGGGGCTGGGGGTCCCGGGCTTGCGGCTGGTCCCGCAGGTCGAGCTGCAGGTCGAGGGGGTCACCCTGCACCCCGACCTCCTGGACGAGCGCCTGGGTCTGGTGGTCGAGGCGGAGGGCTGGCTCTACCACGGCGGGCCGAAGCAGTTCGCTCGTGACCTCTGGCGCTACACCGCGCTGACCGTCTCGGGACGAACGGTCGTCCGCTTCGGGTACGACGACGTGACTCTCCGGCCCGACTGGGTCACGCAGTGCCTGGACTCGTTGCGCAGAACGGGAGAAAGGCACCGGGACTGCCGCCAGAGCGCCTGATCGGAGGCCTTGGTCCCGTCCTCCGCCACGGCCGACGTCGCTACTGCTCCGGATCCTTCCTGGGCGGCACCCGGACGGGCCGCAGCATCGCCCACGCCTGGAAGGCGATCGCGAAGGCGAGGAGGCCGAGGCCGGTCCAGAGGTTGACGTTCAGGCCGTCGGCCTTGGCCAGGTCGGCGTCCGAGGTCCCGAAGATCCCGGTCAGCAGCAGGATCACGCCGTACAGGCCGATCAGGGCGGCGATGAAGGTCCGGACGTCGAACGCCCGCGCCGCGCGAGCCGTCTTCTTGTCGCTCATGTCGTCCCCTCTCAGAGGAACAGCAGGTTGAGGCCGATGACCATGACCAGGGCGATGCCCGCCAGCTTCGTGGGCTGACGGAACCACGGGAGGGCCTCGGCGTCGACGTCGCGGAAGGTCTCCCGCGGGGTCTCCGACCAGACCAGACCCGTGAGCTCGGCGTACTCACGGGGTCGGGTCATCAGGGAGACCGCGACGCTGACCACGATGTCGACGGCGAACGCGACACCGGCGGCGACGAACGCCGCACCCTGGCCGGAGAGCCCGATCACGCCGAGGACGTCGCCCGAGAGCACGTAGACGCCGATGGCCGACGCGGTGCCGGCGACCAGGCCGACCCAGCCGGCCGTGGCGGTCATCCGCTTCCAGAACATGCCGAGGATGAACGTCGCGAACAGCGGGGCGTTGAAGAAGCCGAACAGGGTCTGGAGGTAGTCCATGATGTTCGAGTACTGCGAGGCGATGCCCGCCGTGCCGATCGCGATGACGGTGGCGCCGACGGTCGCCCATCGGCCGACCTTCGTGTAGTACTCGTCGGGCTCGTCCTTCTTCACGTACTGCTGCCACAGGTCGTAGCTGAAGACGGTGTTGAAGGCCGAGATGTTCGCGGCCATGCCGGCCATGAACGACGCCAGCAGACCGGCGATCGCGACGCCGAGCATCCCGTTGGGCAGCAGGTCGCGGATCAGGTACAGGATCGAGTCGTTGTACGCCGGCTCCCCGCCCGCCGCCTTCTCCGTCGCGATCTCGGTGACCAGGACCCCGGCGATCATGCCGGGGATCACGACGATGAACGGCACGAACATCTTCGGGAAGGCGCCGATGACAGGCGTCGACTGCGCGGAGGCCATCGAGTCGGCGGCCATGGCGCGCTGGACCTCGACGAAGTTGGTGGTCCAGTAGCCGAAGGACAGCACGAAGCCGAGGCCCAGCACGATGCCGATCACCGACAGCACCGGCGAGTCGAAGCCGGTCAGGGCGGTGCCGGGCCAGCTCGACAGCTGCTCGGCCCCGCCCGGGCTGTCGGACACCGCGGCGGTCAGCCCGTCCCACCCGCCGACCTTGTGCAGGCCGACGAGGGTCAGCGGCAGCAGCGCCGCGACGATGACGAAGAACTGCAGGACCTCGTTGTAGATCGCCGCCGACAGACCGCCGAGGGCGGTGTAGGTCAGCACGACCAGCGCCGCGACCACGAGCGAGACGATCAGCGACCAGCCCAGCATCACCTCGACGACCGTGGCCAGCAGGAACAGGTTGATGCCCGCGATCAGCAGCTGCGCGACCGCGAAGGAGATCGCGTTGACGAGGTGCGCCCCCGTGCCGAAGCGGCGACGCATGAACTCGGGGACGCTGCGGACCTTCGAGCCGTAGTAGAACGGCATCATCACGATCGCGAGGAACAGCATCGCCGGGACGGCGCCGACCCAGAAGTAGTGCATGGTCGCGATGCCGTAGTTCGCGCCGTTCGCGCTCATGCCGACGATCTCGACGGCGCCGAGGTTCGCGGAGACGAAGGCCAGACCCGTCACCCAGGCGGGCAGGCTCCGTCCCGAGAGGAAGAAGTCGAGGCTCGTCGACACCTGTCGTCTGGCGGCGAGACCGATCCCGAGCACGAAGCCGAAGTACAGCGCGACGAGCAGGTAGTCGATCCAGTTCGCGTCGAGACGCAGTGCCTCGTCCATCGGCCCTCCCGAGCAGTGAGGTCGTTCACATCGACCGGGAGGCTACTCCCGAACCCCGCTACCCGGTCCGGCGACGCGCAGTCGCGTTCAGACCGTGATGCGGTGGACGCCGAGGGCGCCGCCGATCTGCTGCTCCTCGTAGACGAAGTGCGACTCGAGCAGCCGGCGCAGGTGGGTGAACTCCTCGACCAGCACGCCCAGCCGGTCGGGGTCGCGGGTGACGGCGACGAGGGTGTCGTCGAGCCGCACCAGCAGCTCGTGGACGACGAGGTGCTCGCTGTCGAGCCGGTCGAGGACACCGCCCAGACCGGAGTCCGCGATGCGCAGCGCCGGGTAGAGGTAGGCGTCCTCGATCCGGTGGTGGGACTCCACGGCGCGGCAGAGCTGCCCGCAGAACGAGCCCGCCCGCTCGACCGCCGTCCGCAGACCCAGCTGACGCACGGCCTCCCGGGCCTCGCCCAGGCCCGCGGCGCCGTCGACGACCTGGTCGAGCACCGCGGACACCTGGGCCAGGCCCTGCCGGTACATGTCGTGGATCGCGGTCAGGTGCTGACCCGCGGCGCGCTCGTCGGCCCCGATCTCGTCGTACGTCGACGTGGTCGGACGGGTGCTCTCGTCCCAGTCCGGGAGGGGAACGGCCACCGGGTCCACCACGTCGCCAGGGTAAAGCCTGGCCGCACCTGGGCCGCACGCCGTGACCTTTGGGGTGCTGCCTAGTTCAATGGGGGACGGGCTGCCGGGGGGCAGTCCGCGTACGACAGTCGCCGCTGCCTGTGACCGGGGGGTCGAGGGCGCGGCGAGAACGGCCCGGGGGGTGCCGTGACATGACCATGCCGTTGTTCGGCGGCGCGGACGAAGACCGCGCAGTGCACGCGACGCTCGCCGTGATCGCGCGGCTCGACCCTGCCCTGGTGCGGGACCTGCTCCAAGAGGCCACAGGCCTCGAGGCGGACCTGCCCGGCGTCTCGCTCGACCTCGACGGTCCGATCCCTCGGCTCCGCGCGGAACTGGACTGGTGGCTCGAGGTCTCCACCCGGCCCGGTGCGTACGGCGTCGACGGTGCGGCGCGCGACCGCATCCGTGCGGTGGCGCGCGACCTGGGTCCGCGGTCGTGGGTGTTCGTGATCTCCAACGACCCGCCGGCGCCGACCTGGCTCGCCGCACCGGACGGGGTCGCTGAGTCGGTCCGGTCGCGGATCGCGTGGAGCTCGTTCGCGTGGCTGACCAAGGCCATCGTCGCGGTGCTCGAGGACCCGCTCCGGCCGGTGGACTCCACCAGCCGGCTGCTCCTGCAGGAGCTGGTCGCGGTCTACGAGGCCGAGCACCTCCTCGACGAGGGCCCGCCGATCGTGGTCGAGCCGCCCGCGTCGGAGCCGACGGACCGCCCCGCGGCGACCCCGGACCCGGTGGGTCTGGAGCTGGACCTGGCCGACCTCGACGCCCTCGACCTCGGCCTGCGCCGCCCCTCCTCGCGGCCCCCGGGGACCGACGTGGTCGTCGTCCCGGCCCGGTCCGCGTGGCGGGAGTACCTCGACCACACCGTGCTGGTCTGCGCCCCCGCCGACGTCCCGGACCCGGAGGTCACCCACGTGGCCTTCGAGCGCGACGGGCGTCTGATGGCCGTCGTCCCGCGCATCGAGACACGGGTGCCGATGCTCGCCCTGACCGCCTCGTACGCCGCGCAGCTGCGCGCCGACGGCGACGAGCGGGTGGCCGCGATCGTCGAGCGGCTGGCCGCCGACGGCAACCGCGACGCCGGGCCGTACGCGCTGCTGCTGCTGTCCCACCCCGGCGACCCGGCAACCCTGCGCATGCCGGGCCCGGTGGACCACGAGGGCGCCCGCTTCGTCCGCCTGCACGCCCTGCACGCCGCCCACCCGTAGGCGCACCTCAGGCCGAGGCCAGCACCTCACGGAGCCGGGCGGCGAACGCGTCCGGCTGGCCGGTCTGCCCGTACTCGCCACCGAGGAACCCGGCGTGGCCGCTGGGGAAGACGACGGCGTCCTGGCCGAGGGCGGCCGCCACGGCGTACGCCGCCCGGCCGGCGATCTCGCCGTCCTCGGGCCCGCCGGACTCCTCGCCGACCGCCACGACGACCGTCGTGGACGCCGCCCGCAGGGTCGCCGGGTCGGGCATGCCGCGCGCCACCCCCTCGCCCCGCATGTTGCCCATCAGCCCGTCACCCCGGTCGCCGTCGTCCTCGGTGGGCAGGCCGAACGCCGCCGGGTCGGGCGCAGGCCCGCTGAGGTAGTCGGCGCCGACCGGGCCGCGGTGCATGACGGCGGCGATGAACCTCGCCATCGCGGGGCCCATGCCCTGCGCGTCGTACGTGGCGACCATGTCGTCGCACACCGCGACGATCTCGGCGTGGTCGGGCAGCGCGTTGGCCGCCGGCGGCTCGTGGGCGACGACCAGCCGCACGTCGTCCGGATGGCGGGCGACGAGGTGGAGGGCGTTGACCGCTCCCCCGCTCGTGCCGAACAGGTCGACCGGGCCGTGGCCGACGTCCGCGAGGACCGCGTGCAGGTCGTCGGCGTGCTGCTCGGGCGTGACCGCGGCGGTGCGGTCGTCCGGGACGCTGCGGCCGACGTTGCGCGGGTCGTAGGTGACCACCGCACGATCGGCGAAGTGCGAGCGCAGCGTCTCGAACCCGGAGGCGTCCATGGGCGACCCGGCGAGCACGAGCGGGACGACGCCGGGTCCGAGCTCCCCGTGGACGTCGTAGGTGAGCGTGGCGCCGGGGACGGTGACGGTGTGGGTGGTCATGCCTCGTCCGACCGCAAATCGCCCCGGAACTCATCGGCGGGGACGGGGGCGCACGGCGGTCTCGACGGCCGCCGCCTCGCCCCGGCTCAAAACATGCTCACAGAAATCTCACTGTTGAATCCCATCGTCCTCACTGGTCGGCCAGTCAGGGTGGTGCCACCGAGAACCCCACGACCAGGAGGACGACCCACCGATGCCCCAGATCCCCGAGCCCGACCGGACCCCCGACGGACCCACCTACGAGGGGCGGCTGCTCACCCGACCCGACGACGAGGTCGTCGACCAGGGCGCCGGCTTCGACGTCCGCACCCTCGTGACCCGCCGCCGGCTGCTCGGCCTGGTGGGCGTCGGGGTGGGCGCCGCGGCGCTCGCCGCCTGCGGTGCCTCCGGCTCGAGCGGGTCCGGCTCGTCCTCGTCGGCGTCGTCGGCCACCACGTCCGCCGGGGAGATCCCCGAGGAGACCAACGGCCCCTACCCCGCCGACGGCACCGCCGACCTCAACATCCTCGAGGACTCCGGCATCGTCCGCAGCGACATCACCTCCAGCCTCGACGGTGGGACGACGGTCGACGGGGTTCCGCTCGAGCTGACGTTCGCGGTGACCGACGCGGCCAAGGGCGACGCGCCCTTCGAGGGTGTCGCCGTCTACGCCTGGCAGTGCGACGCCGAGGGCCGCTACTCGATGTACTCCTCCGGGGTGGAGGACGAGACCTACCTGCGCGGCGTGCAGGTCGCGGACGCCGACGGCGAGGTGACGTTCACGACCATCGTCCCGGGCTGCTACGCCGGCCGCTGGACCCACATCCACTTCGAGGTCTACCCGGACGCCGCCTCCGCGACCGACGTCGCCCACGTCATCGCGACCTCACAGCTCGCGTTCCCGCCCGACGTGCTCGCCGACGTCTACTCCTCGACCCGCTGGGCCGACGCGTACGCCGGCTCGACGGAGAACCTCGCGGGCGTCGGCACCCAGGTCAGCGACGACGGCCTGTTCGGCGAGGGCGACTGGGAGCTCCAGGTGCCCGAGATCAGCGGCGACCCCACGGCCGGCTACACCGCCCGCCTCGCGGTGGCGGTGGACACCACGACCGAGCCCTCCAGCGGAGGCATGGGCGGCATGGGCGGCGGGCCCGGTGACGGCGGCCCCGGTGGCGGTGAGCCGCCGTCCGGTCCCCCGCCCGGCTCCGACAGCTGACCGCCTGCCACGACACCCCCGCCCCACCCACACACCCACACCGGGAGAGAACCCATGCTGCAGAACCTCACGGGCTGGCACGCCCTGATCATCCTCGCCGTCGTCCTGCTCGTCTTCGGCTCCTCCAAGCTCCCGGGCCTCGCCCGGAGCGTGGGTGAGTCGATGCGCATCCTCAAGGACGAGACCGCCCGTCCCGACCACGCCGACCGCGCCGACCGCGCCGACCAGCGCGACCGGGCCGACCGGTCAGCCGTCGAGGAGCCGCAGCTGCGGCGCACCGCCTCGTGAGCGCCGCCGCCCCTCCCGCCACGGCGCGGGGGACGATGCCCCTCGCTCAGCACGGGCGGGAGGCGCGGCGCCGTGCCACCCGCGCGGCGGCGGCGCTGCTCGTCGGTGTCGTCGTCGGCTACCTGCTGTCCGAGCAGGTCCTCGATCTGCTGCGGGAGCCGATCGAGGCGATCGCCGACCAGCGGGCCGCCAGCCTCAACTACGACACCGTCACGGGCGCCTTCGACCTCCGCCTCCGCATCGCGGTGACCGCGGGCGTGGTCCTCTCGAGCCCGGTGTGGGTCACCGAGCTGTTCGGCTTCGTCTCCCCCGGCCTCGAACGGCGGGAGCGCAGGCTGGTCACCGGGTACGGCGGCAGCGCGGCCGTCCTGTTCGCCGCGGGCTGCGGCTTCGGGTTCTGGCTCTTCCCCCACGTCGTGGTGGTGCTGGCCGGCTTCTCGTCGGCGGAGGACAGCACGATCCTGTCCGCCTCCACCTACGTCGACTTCGTGCTCACCATGGTCGTCGCGACCGGGATCTCCTTCGTCCTGCCCGTCCTGGTGGTCATGCTGCACCACCTGGGCCTGGTCAGCTCGCGCACGATCCGCCGCAGCTGGCGGCTGATCGTCGTCGTCATCACCCTGTTCAGCGCGCTGGTCACCCCGGCCGCGGACGTGCTGTCGATGGTCGTCGTGGCCCTGCCCATGACGGTGCTGTTCCCCGGTGCCGTCGCCCTCACCGTCCTGCGCGAGCACCGCGCGGAGAGGAGCACCGCGTGTTCGGCCTGACCTTCGAGAAGCTGTTCCTCGTCGTCCTGCTGGCCGGGTTCCTGCTCGGCCCGCACCGCCTGCCGGCGTACGCCCGCGAGCTGGGCCGGACCGTGCGGTCCTTCCGCGACCTCGTGGAGGCCCAGCGGGCCCGGGCGGAGTCCGGGACCGGGGCCGACGTGCTGCGGCGGGAGTGGCAGGACTTCGACCCGCGGGCCTACGACCCGCGCCGCGTGGTGCGCGACGCCCTGGCGGACCGGCCCGCTCCGGCGGCGTACGCCGACCCCCACCCCCCGGAGGTGCACGCCCAGGCCGCGACCGTGCGGCCGGGCCAGACGCACCTCGTGGTGGGCGACGCCGCGCACCCGCGGCGGGTCCGGCTCGACACCCTCGCCGCCGACGACCCGCGTCGTCTCGCCGCGACCCTCGGCGACTCGGGGTCCCTCCCCAGCCCGCCCGGCCCCTCGCCGGTAGTCCCCTGACCGACGGTCGTCCCGAGGCCCCCGGACGAGCAGGACCTCAGGGGACTATCCCGCCGGCCCGCCCCGACCTGTGGACGACGCGCGGGAGAGCCGCACGACCGCCCGCCGTACGCCGTCGAGGTCGGCCACCGGTCCGTCCGGCCAGGTCACGCGGAGGGAGGCCTCGGTGGTCCCGACCGTCACGTGCCACGTCCCACCGTGCTCGTCCACGCCGGTCATCTCCGCGGAGGTCGCGGCCGGGTAGCCGTGCGCCCGCACGATCGCGAGGCTCGCCTCGCGGTGGTCGGCGTCCATGTGCTCCAGGACGGTGTCGACGTCCTCCGCGCTCAGTGCCACCGGACCAGCGTACGGAGCACCCGCCCGACCAGGTCCCATCCTCAGAGCGCGTGGGCCCGCAGGCGCTCGTAGACCGGCACGGCCGCGTCGTACGCCGCCCGCAGGCGGGGCTGGTCCTCACCCGGCGGGGGCGGGGTCGGGCGCAGCGGTGCGAAGCCGGTGGTCCGGGATGTCGACCCGTGCCACTCCGCCCACAGCTCCCACTCCGGCCGCATGCCCGGCTCCCACGTCAGCGCGTCGGGACGGTGGTCCAGGCCCATCCGCTCGCACCAGTCCGCGACCACCGGGCCGGGGTCGGAGCACAGCGACTCGGCCTCCACGACGACCAGCTCGTCGCCCTGCGCCTCGACGAGATCGGCCACGAGCCCGAGGTGCTCCCACCCGGTCTCGTCGTCGGTGAAGTCGGGCCAGGTGCGCGCGAGCGAGCGCAGGGTCGCGGCCGGGTGCCGCACCATGAAGCTGTGGCGCAGCCGGCCGACGAAGGCCTCGTCGAGCAGCGCCTGGGCCTGGTAGGCCATGTCCTTCACGAACACCGGTCGCTGCCGGGCCGCGTCGTCGATCTCCTCCACCACCTCGTGGAGCGCGCTGTGCGGGATGGTCTCGGAGTACCGGTCCGAGAGCCGGTCCGGGCCGAAGTAGTAGGCCCGCGAGAACGGCTCGTCGAGGACGGTGTGGTCCCCGCGTTCGCTGACCATGCGCTCGAACGACGTCGAGACGGACCGCGGGATGCTCCACAGCACGGTGATCGGGTGGCTCATGAGCCCAATGTCTCGGGGATCGCTGCAGTTTCGCTACTCGTCGCGGTCCCCGAGCGCACCCGCGACGCAGAAACCGCTCCTGGCCTGCGCGACGGCGGGCCGGGAGCGGCGGGTGGTGCGAAAGGGTGGAGCTGAGGGGACTCGAACCCCTGACCCCTTCCATGCCATGGAAGTGCGCTACCAGCTGCGCCACAGCCCCAAAGGTGTGCCCACCGGAGTGGACAACGACGGGAACCTTACCCCGCTCGCGGCGGGGGTGCGAAACCGGGGGTCAGGCCTGCTCGTTCCACGACAGCAGGCGCAGCCCGGCGCCGTACGACCGCTCGCCGAGGCGGACCCAGGCGCAGTTGCCGAGGCTGCCGAGGGTGCCGTGCAGGCCCTCGGGCCAGCCGAGGAGCGTCCCCACCCCCACCCGGATCGCGCCGCCGTGCGAGACCGCCGCGGCGGTCTCGCCGGCGGGGGTCGCCGCGAGGAGGTCCCGGCAGGCGGCGGCGACACGGGCGCCCACCTCGGCGCTCCGCTCACCCCCGGGGACGACGTCGTAGTCGCCCGCCTCGAAGGCCGCACGCTCCTCCGGGAACCGCGCGCGCCACTCGCTGTCGAGCATCCCCTCGCGCTCCCCCAGGGAGTACTCCCGCAGCCGCGGGTCGGTGATCGGCTCGAGGGCGACCTCCTTGCCGACGTACGCCGCGGTGTCGCGGGCGCGCGCCAGGTCGCTGCACCACAGCAGCGACGGGCCGAGGCCCGCGACGACCGGGCCCATGCGGGCCGCCTGCTCGTGGCCGGTGGCGTCGAGGTCGACGTCGGTGTGGCCCTGGGCGCGACCGGCGGCGTTCCACTCGGTGCGGCCGTGGCGCACGAGCACCAGGGTGCGGCCGGCCTCGGCGCTCAGCGGTCCTCCGTCACGGTGGCGGGGAGCGGGATGGCGGGGCAGTCGCGCCACAGCCGCTCGAGGGCGTAGAACTGCCGCTCCTCCTCGTGCTGGACGTGGACGACGATCTCCCCGTAGTCGATGAGCACCCACCGTCCGGTCTTGTGGCCCTCGCGGCGGATGGGCTTCTCGCCGTGCTCGCGCAGCGCGTCCTCGACGGCGTCGACGACGGCGCCGACCTGCCGCTCGTTGGTGGCGGAGGCGATCAGGAAGGCGTCGGTGATGGCGAGCTGCTCGGAGACGTCGAAGGCGACGATCTGCTTCGCGAGCTTGTCCGAGGCCGCGACGGCGGCGGCGTGGACGAGCTCCACGGCGTGGTCGGTGGCACTCATGCGGTGGTCTGGTCTCCGTTCTGGGGCCTGAGGAGCACGGCGTCGAGGTGGGTCACCGCGACGCCGGCGTAGAGCTGGTGCTTGGCGATGTACTGCACGACGCCGTCGGGCACGAGGTACCAGACCGGGTCGCCCTTGGTGGTGCGCTCCCGGCAGTCGGTCGAGCTGATGGCCAGCGCCGGGATCTCGACCATGGTCACCCGCTCGGCCGGGATCTTGTCGAGCGTCGCAGCGTCCATGGTGTACCCCGGACGCGTGCAGCCCACGAAGTTCGCGAGCTCGAAGAGCTCGTCGGCGTCGCGCCAGGTGAAGATCTCCGCCAGCGCGTCGGCACCGGTGATGAAGTAGAGGTCCGCGTCCGGCAGCTGCCGGCGCAGGTCGCGCAGCGTGTCGATCGTGTACGTCGGCCCCGCGCGGTCGATGTCGACGCGCGAGACCGTGAAGCGGGGGTTCGACGCGGTCGCGACCACCGTCATCAGGTAGCGGTGCTCGGCCGGGGAGACCTCACGACCCGACTTCTGCCAGGGGTCACCGGTGGGGACGAACACCACCTCGTCGAGGCCGAACCAGGACTGCACCTCGCTCGCGGCCACGAGGTGCCCGTGGTGGATGGGGTCGAACGTGCCGCCCATGACCCCGACGCGACGTCGGGTCACGGGCTCGACTACCGGGTCCGCCACGGGATGCGCACAGCTCAGCTGTGGTCGCGGCCGCCGCCGATGGCGATGACAGCGGCCAGCAACCCGATGAGGATCGCGAAGGCGATGAGACCGACCAGCCAGACGTTGACCAGCGGCTCCTCCCCCGACTCGGAGGCGAGCACGACGAGGGGGGCGATCGAGGACATGTCCGCATGCTACCGGCAGGGAGCCGCCCCCTCGGACGCCGGCCGGGACGGGCGCCCGCGATCTTGTGGAAACGTTCCGGGACCCGGGCCCGGACCGGTGACACGATCCGCCTGCCGTCGGACGCAACGCATCCGGCTCTCGGGGCGTCCTGGTTCTCGAGAGCATTCCGTCATCGAGGGAGCAGACACGTGACCAGACCCCGACTCAGCCTCGCCGCCGCCGCGGCGGCCGCCGCGCTCGCGGCGTCCCTGGTGCCCGGAGCGGTCAGCGGCGGTGCCGCGACCGCCCTCGCCCCGACGGCCGCTCCCGGTGAGCCCTCCGTGAGCCTGCGCGGCGCCCCGGGCGAGATGTGGGCCGACCGTGACCGCGCGTACGGCGACCTCGGCGTCCGGCTCGCGACCAGCGACGGTCGCGTCGAGCTCCGCACCCGTCGTACCGACTGGGCGAAGCAGCCCGAGACCCGCTACTTCCCCGGCGGTTGGGTGGAGGGGACCACCACCTGGACCGACGGGGTGAAGGTCCCCCGCCGCATGATGGAGGGGTTCGACCGCCTGTTGGGCGTCGTCGACATCGTCGTCAGGCGTGCCGACGGCACGGGTCCGAAGGTCGAGCGCAGCGTCGACGGGTGCCTGAACGGCTACGAGCCGGAGCGTCTCGGGCCCGACTCGCCCGCCGAGCCCCACTACCCCGGTGGCTGTCCGCGGAACCCGTTCACCGTCGGCTCCGTGCAGGGCATCGAGGCCGGGTACGCCGCCTCCGTGCAGGACTGGACCCGGTTGCCGATCGGGGCCGGCCGGTACACCGTGCGGGCGACGATCGGCGAGGCGTGGGCGGAGCTCCTCGGGGTCACCGAGGGCCGGTCCGTGACCTACCCGCTGCGCGTCCGCGGCGACGACGAGGGCGGCAGGCGCGAGGCCCGGGAGCGCGCCGAGGGAGCCGTCCCGCCCGCCGAGCCCGGACCGCGTCCCGCGCCCACCCGCGGCTCCGGCGGCATGGCCGACATGGACGGCATGGCCCACTCCGCCGCGACGCAGGCGTGCGACTACGAGCCGGGTGCCGAGGACCCGCTGCCCGACCTCGAGTCGCTGCCGGCGTTCGGCATCGACGCCCGCGGGGAGAACCTCAGCTTCGCCGCCACGGTCTGGAACTCCGGCGACAGCCCGCTGGTCGTCGACGGGTTCCGCCGCGCGGACGAGGAGCTGATGGACGCCTACCAGTACTTCTACTCGCGCGACGAGGACGGCGACCTCACCCAGGAGGGCTACTGCGGGGTCGGCGCCATGCACTGGCACGCGGCGCCCAGCCACCACCACTGGCACTTCCTCGACTTCGCGCGCTACCGCCTGCTGAGCGAGGACCGCAGCACGGTGGTCCGCAGCACCAAGCAGTCGTTCTGCCTCGCCAACACCGACGCCGTCGACTACACCCGCCCCGGGGCCGACTGGCGTCCCGAGGGCACGGACCTCTCGAGCGCCTGCGGGTCGCGCTCCGCGCAGTCGCTGCGCCAGGTGCTGTCCGCCGGCTCCGGTGACACCTACACGCAGTACCGCGCCGGCCAGGCGTTCCGGCTGAAGGGCCTGCCCAACGGCACGTACTTCATCAGCGTCGAGGCGAACCCCCGCGACCTGCTCCACGAGGCCGACGAGGACGCGTCGAAGGACATCGCCCTCCGCAAGGTCGTGATCGGCGGCGAGCCCGGCGCCCGCACCGTCACGGTCCCGAAGGAGGGGCTGATCTGCGGCCAGCCCCGCAACGCCTGCGACTGACGAGACACGGCCGGACACGGCCGGACACGGCCGGACCGCACGAGAGCGACGACGGGCCCGACACCTCGCGGTGTCGGGCCCGTCGTCGTGTCGAGCGGGGTGCGGATCAGCCCTTGCGCTCCTTGACCTTCTCGGTCAGGGCCGGGAGGACGGCGTGCAGGTCGCCCACGACGCCGAAGTCGACGAGCTCGAAGATCGGCGCCTCCTCGTCCTTGTTGACCGCGACGATGGTCTTCGAGGTCTGCATGCCGGCGCGGTGCTGGATGGCGCCGGAGATGCCGTTGGCCAGGTACAGCTGCGGGGAGACCGTCTTGCCGGTCTGGCCCACCTGGAAGCTGTGCGGCATCCAGCCGGAGTCCACCGCGGCGCGGGAGGCGCCGACGGCGGCGCCGAGCGCGTCGGCGAGGCCCTCCACCGGGGCGAAGTCTCCCCCGGTGCCACGCCCGCCGGAGACCACGATCGCGGCCTCGGTGAGCTCGGGGCGACCGGACGCCTTGCGCGGCTGCGAGGCCACGATCTGCGCCTTCTTGGCCGAGTCCGAGATGGTCGCGGAGAACTCCTCGACGGTGCCGGCGGCGCCGGACGCCTCCGGGGCGGTCGAGTTCGGCTTCACCGTCACGATCGGGGTGCCGCGGGTGACCTTGGCCTGCACCGAGTAGTTGCCCGCGAACACCGCCTGCGTGGTGGTGCCGTCGTCCGCGATGTCGACCGCGTCCGTGATGAGGCCGGAGCCGGTCTTGATGGCCAGCCGGCCGCCGATCTCCTTGCCCTCGTAGGAGGACACGAGCAGGACCGCGGCGGGCGAGGTCTTCTCCACCAGCTGGGCGAGGACCTCGGCCTTGGGGGCCACGAGGTAGCCCTTCACCTCGGCGTCGTCGACGACGTACACCTTGGCGGCGCCGTACTCGCCGAGCTTCGTGGCGGCCTCGGCGCCCTGGCCCGACGGGCCGATGAAGACCGCGGAGGGCTCGCCGAGCCGGCCCGCGAGGGCGAGCAGCTCGAGGGTGGGCTTGCTGACCGCGCCGTCGACGTGGTCGACGAGGACGAGAACTTCAGACATCGATCCGCTCCTCAGATGAACTTCTTGGAGGCGAGGAAGTCGGCCAGCGCACCGGCGCCGGAGCCGTCCTCGTCCGTGTGGACCTCGCCGGCCTGACGGGGCGGGCGGGCGGTGGCCTCCTGGACGGTGGTCCAGGCCACCGACAGACCGACCTCGCCGGCGTCGACCCCGATGTCGCCGAGCGACCAGGTCTCCATCGGCTTCTTCTTGGCCGCCATGATGCCCTTGAACGACGGGTAGCGGGCCTCGCCGGTCTGGTCGGTCACCGACAGCACCAGCGGCATCGAGCCGCCGATGATCTCGGTGGCGACGTCGCCGTCGCGCTGGATCCGCACCTGGTCGCCCTGGGTCTCGATCTTCGAGCCGAAGGTGACCTGGGGGTAGTCCAGGCGCTCGGCGAGCATGGCCGGGACGACGCTGCCGGAGCCGTCGGTCGACGCCATGCCGCACATGACGAGGTCGACCTTCTCCTCGGCGTCGATCTTCTGGACCGCCTTGGCGAGGACCAGGGAGGTCGCGGCGTAGTCGGAGCCCGCGATCGCGTCGTCGCTGACGTGGACGCCCTTGTCGGCCCCCATCTGCAGCGCCTTGCGCACGGCGTCGACGGCCTTCTCCGGTCCCACGCACAGCGCGGTGATGGAGATGTCCTCGTCGGACCTCTTCTCCTTGATCTGCAGCGCCTGCTCGACGGCGTACTCGTCGAGCTCGGAGAGCAGACCGTCCACGCCGACGCGGTCGACGGTGTTGTCGGACTCGAACTGCCGGTCCGCCGTGGCGTCCGGGACGTACTTCACGCAGACAACGATGTTCATGGTGTGGCCCTCGGGCCCCTCCTGTGCGCTCGGGTGTACCCCGGCGATGTTACCCGCGAGTCACATGCGGTCGGCAGGGGTGAGGACGGTGGCAAGACTCACACAACCGGTACCCGATGGGCGATCCCACCGGGCCTCGGCCGCGGGCGTCAGGGACGCAGGACGCGCTCGACGATGCGGCCGACGACCAGGTACAGCAGTGCTCCGAGCCCGTAGTTCACGAGCGCGTTCTTGATCTGCGAGTTGGCGCCGACGAAGTCGAAGACCCCGTCGCCCCGCACGGAGAAGACGCCCAGCGAGACCGTCTCCGCGCCCTCGAGGACGAAGGAGACCAGGGCGTTGTCGCGGTTGGCGTCGAGCGCGATGCACAGGGCGCCGACCGCGAGGAACAGCGCGCAGACGACCGCGGCGATCCAGACCACCTGGCCGACGAGGGTGCGCAGCGAGTCGATCCCGCCCTTGATGGCGGGCCCGGCGCTCGTGCCGCCGCCCTTGCTCTTCTCCTTGCCACCGCCGCCGGAGCCCTTGGCGGACTCCTTGGCCGACGCTTTCTCGGCCTTGGCCTTCTGCTTCTCCTCGGCCGCGGTGGCCTTGGTCGCCGCCTTCTCGGCGCGAGCCGACTGACGCTCCTCGCGGCGCTCGGCGCGCTTGGCCTTGACCTCGGCCCGCGTCCTCGCCTTCGGATCGCCCGTGGACTCGGGCGTCGGCTTGTCGGTCTCGGTCGACATGGTTCCTCCCTCGGCGCGTGGCCTGGATCCTCGCCGATCCGGCACGGTCACAACAAGGTGAACGGTCGTTCCGCCCACGGGTTACCCGCGAGTATGACGCAGGACGGCGTCAGCGGCCCGTGAAGGTCGCCTTGCCGGGGCCCTTCTCGACGAACGACGTCATGCCCGCGGTCCGGTCGTCGGTGGCGAACAGGGCCGCGAAGGCCGCCCGCTCGATCTCCAGACCGGTCTCCAGGTCGGTCTCGATCCCCCGGTCGATCGCCTCCTTGGCCGCCCGCAGCGCGAGGGCGGGGCCCTGGGCGAACTGCTTCGCCCAGGTCACCGCGGCGTCGTACACCTCGGCGGCGGGGACCAGCCGGTCGACCAGGCCGATCGCGAGCGCCTCGTCGGCCTTGACGAAGCGCCCGGTGAAGATGAGGTCCTTCGCCGTGCTGATGCCGACCAGACGCGTGAGGCGCTGGGTGCCGCCGGCGCCCGGGATGATGCCGAGGAGGACCTCGGGCTGGCCCAGCGTCGCGTCGTCCGCGGCGATGCGGACGTCGGCGCACAGCGCGAGCTCGCACCCGCCACCGAGCGCGTAGCCGGTGACGGCGGCGACGACCGGCTTGGGGATCCGGGCCACGGCGCTCAGCGCGGACTGCAGTCCGCCGGAGCGCTTGACCATGTCGAGGTGCGACATCGTCTGCATCTCCACCACGTCGGCGCCGGCCGCGAACACCCGCTCGCCGCCGTAGACGACGACCGCGCGGATGTCGTCGCGGTCGGTGCACTCGGCCGCCGCCGCCCGGATCTGCTCCTGGGTGGACACGTCGAGGGCGTTCATCTTCGGCCGGTCCAGCCGGATCGTGGCCACGCCGTCGGCGACCTCGAGGTGGACGGTGGTCTCGGACTCGCTCCCGGGGCTGCTCATGGGGGCATGGTGCCACCTGCGGGCGACGTCGGGGGGTGCGCGGCACCTCCTGTTGAATGACGCCCGTGACCGTCTCGACGACCTGGACCGGCCTCGGCGAGACGGCGGAGGTCTGGCCCGGCCGGTACTGGCCGCTCGGCGCGACGTGGGCCCCGGAGGCCACGAACTTCGCGGTGCACTCCCCCGCGGCGACCGCGATGTGGGTCTGCATCTTCACCACCGACGCCGACGGCACGGAGCGGGAGACCAGCCACCGCCTGCCCGAGCAGTCGCTCGGCATCTGGCACGGCGCCGTGCCGCGCCTGGCGCCGGGCACCCGGTACGGCCTGCGCGCCGACGGGCCGTGGCGGCCCGCGGAGGGGCTGCGCTTCGACCCGGCCAAGCTGCTCCTCGACCCGTACGCCCGCGCGGTGACGGGCTCCTTCACCCCCGACCCCGCGACGTACGACGACCCGACCGCCGACGCCCCGAGCGGCGTCGACAGCGCGCCGTACGTGCCGCGCGGGGTCGTCGTGCGGGACGGGTTCGACTGGGGCGCCGACACCCCGCCGCGGCGCAAGCTGCGCGACACCGTCGTCTACGAGGCGCACGTCAAGGGGCTCACCGCGCTGCACCCCGACGTCCCCGCCGAGCTGCGCGGCACGTACGCCGGCCTGGCCCACCCGGCGGTGACGTCGTACCTGAGGGACCTCGGGGTGACCGCCGTCGAGCTGCTGCCGGTGCAGCAGTTCCTCACCGAGCCCGGCGTCTCCGAGCGCGGGCTGGTCAACTACTGGGGCTACAACACGATCGGGTTCCTCGCCCCGCACGCGGCGTACTCGTCGGCCGGCTCCGAGGGCGGGCAGGTCACCGAGTTCCAGGCGATGGTCAAGGCGCTGCACGCCGAGGGCCTCGAGGTGATCCTCGACGTCGTCTACAACCACACCGCCGAGGGCGGCCTCGACGGGCCGGTGCTGTCGCTGCGGGGCCTCGACGAGGCGAGCTACCACCGCGCCGCCCCCACGCGCCCCGGCACGGTGCCGCACTACTGGGACGTCACCGGCTGCGGCAACACCGTCTCGACCGACCACCCGGCGTCGCTGCGGCTGATCATGGACTCGTTGCGCTACTGGGTCACCGAGATGCACGTCGACGGGTTCCGCTTCGACCTGCTGCCGGCGCTGACCCGCGACGGCCACGAGGTCGACCTGAAGGGCCACCTGCTGTCGGCCATCGGGCAGGACCCTGTGCTGCGCCACGTCAAGCTCATCGCCGAGCCCTGGGACGCCTCCGCTGACGGTTACCTCGTCGGGTCGTTCCCGCCGCCGTGGGTGGAGTGGAACGACCAGTTCCGCGACGCCGTGCGGGACTTCTGGCGCGGCGACCACTCCGGGCCCGGCGCGATCCGGTCCGTGGCGACCCGGCTCGCCGGCTCCTCCGACCTGTACGCCGACGACGGCCGGTCGCCGTACGCGTCGGTCAACTTCGTGACCGCCCACGACGGTTTCACGGTGCGCGACCTCGTCTCGTACGACCACAAGCACAACGAGGCCAACGGCGAGTCGAACCGCGACGGAACCGACAACAACCGGTCCTTCAACCACGGCGTCGAGGGCCCCACCGACGACCCCGGCATCGACGCGCGGCGCCGTCGGCAGGCCGCGAACCTCATGGCGACGCTGTGCCTGAGCAACGGCGTGCCGATGATCACCGCCGGCGACGAGCGCGGCCGCACCCAGGGCGGCAACAACAACGCCTACTGCCAGGACAACGAGGTCTCCTGGGTGGACTGGTCGGAGTCGTGGGACGACGTGCTGGACGTCGTCCGGACGGCGCTGCGGCTGCGTCGCGAGCACCCGGCGCTGCGTCAGCGGCACTGGTTCGAGGGGCGCCCCACGGTCCCGGGCGGGCCGAAGGACCTGGCGTGGATCCACCCGTCGGGTCGCGAGATGACCGAGGACGACTGGCACTCCGACCTCGCCGTCATCGGCCTGCTGCTGTCGGGCTCCCCGCTGCGCTCCCCCGGACCCCGCGGGGAGCAGCAGCACGACGCGTCCTTCCTCGTCTGGATCCAGGGCCGCCCCGGCAGCGTCACGGTCTCGCTGCCCACCGAGGACTGGTCCGAGGCCGGCGAGGTCGTGCTGTCGACGCTGCCCAGCCTCACGGAGGGCACGGTCGTCCCGGCCGGGTCGGCGCTCGAGCTCGACGCCCGCTGCGTCGTGGTGCTGCGGCAGTCCTAGGCTCACCACCCGTGACCACACGCCCTGCCCCGCGTCCCCGCACGGGGAGGGTCGCCTACCAGGGCGAGCCCGGCGCGAACTCCCACCTCGCCTGCGAGCAGATGGCCGAGCACCTCGAGCCGATGGCGTGCCAGACCTTCGAGGACGCGATCGGCGCGGTGCAGGACGGCGCCGCCGACCTCGCCGTCATCCCGATCGACAACTCCAGCGCCGGCCGGGTCGCCGACGTCCACCACCTGCTGCCCGGCTCGGGGCTGTGGCTGGCCGGGGAGCACTTCCTGCCCATCCACTTCCACCTGATGGCCCTGCCCGGCACGACGATCGCCGACGTGCGCAGCGTCCGCAGCCACGCCCACGCCTTCGGCCAGTGCCGCACGATCATCCGCGAGCACGGCTGGCGCGGGGTGGTCGCCGACGACACCGCCGGCGCGGCGCGCGAGGTCGCGGAGGGCGACGACCGCACCGTCGGCGCCCTGTCCCCGCTGCTGGCCGCCGAGCTGTACGGCCTCGAGGTGCTGGCCTCGGACGTCGAGGACGAGCACCACAACACGACCCGCTTCGTCGCCCTCTCCCCCGAGCCCGTCGAGGTGACGCGGCAGGAGGGGACGCCGTACGTCACGTCGTTCGTGTTCCGGGTCCGCAACATCCCGTCGGCGCTCTACAAGGCGCTCGGCGGCTTCGCCACGAACGGCGTGAACATGACGAAGCTCGAGAGCTACCAGATCGGCGGGGTCTTCGCCGCGACCCAGTTCTACGCCGACGTCGAGGGCCACCCCGACGACACCGGCCTGGGCTACGCCCTCGAGGAGCTGTCGTTCTTCACCGACGAGCTCCGCATGCTCGGCACCTACCCCGCCAGCCCCTGGCGCTCCCAGCTCGGCGCCGCCGACCCCACCGACCGCCCCCGCCCGCACGCGCCGTAGGTCGGCCTCGCGCCTCGCTGGGCTCGGTGGCCTCAGGGGCCTCGGTGGTCGCTGGAGTCACCCCCGTCACGAGCGTCGCTCGGGTCACGGGCGCACCAGTGGCCTCGGGGTTTCACCAGCCGGCTGGTGAAACCCCGACTGGGCGCACGAAGTTTCGTGCGCCCAGCCGGGGCTTCACGGGTCAGGCGGCGAAACCTCTGGTCCCCGGGACTCCCGGTGTCACAGCGACCACAGTGACGCGCGCGGCGTTTGGGACTGCCGTGACCCGTGTGACCCTGGGGATGCCCCGCCCCTAGGACGGCAGCGCGACGAGGCCCATCTCGGCGGGGCCGGCGAGGTGGGGGTGGGTGGGCAGGACGCGGACGGTGTAGCCGAAGGCGCCGGTGCGGTCGAGGGTCACGGTGCCCTCGAAGCGGTGGCGGCCGCCGTCGTACGACTCGGCGAGGGTCAGCGGCTGGCTGACGGAGCCGGTGAGCTCGTCGGTCGCCGAGATGCCGCCGTGGACGAGCTGCACCACGACGTCGTCCGGCGACAGCGAGCCCAGGGCGACGAACGCGCGGACCGAGAAGGTCGAGCCGATCTCGGGGGCGTCGGCGAGGTCGGCCGCCTCGACGTGCTCCACCGCCACCTGGCCCCAGGCACCGTTGACCCGGCCCTTCCAGTCCGCGAGCTCCCGGGCGCCGGTGTAGTCGCCGTCCAGGAGACGCGCGGTGAGGGCCGCCGGGGCGTAGAGCTGCTCGACGTAGTCGCGGACCATGCGGGTCGCGAGCACCTTCGGGCCGAGCGACTTCAGGGTGTGGCGGACCATCGCCAGCCAGCGGTCGGGGACGCCGTCGCGGCCGATGTCGTAGAAGCGCGGCGCGACGTGGTTCTCGATGAGGTCGTAGAGCGCGGTCGCCTCGACGTCGTCGCGGTGGCCGTTGTCGAGCTCAGGTCCGGTGCCGGGGCCCTCGGCGGACGGGATCGCCCAGCCGTTCTGGCCGTCGTACCACTCGTCCCACCAGCCGTCGAGGATCGACAGGTTCAGGCCGCCGTTGAGCGCGGCCTTCATGCCGGAGGTGCCGCACGCCTCGTACGGGCGCAGCGGGTTGTTCAGCCACACGTCGCAACCGGGGTAGAGCGGCTGCGCCATCGCGATGTCGTAGTTGGGCAGGAACACGATGCGGTGCCGGACCTCGGGGTCGTCGGCGAAGCGCACCATCTGCTGGATCAGCGACTTGCCGCCGTCGTCCGCGGGGTGCGACTTGCCGGCGATGACGAGCTGGATCGGACGCTCCGGGTGCAGGAGCAGCCGCTTGAGCCGCGCGGGGTCGCGCAGCATCAGCGTCAGCCGCTTGTACGACGGCACGCGGCGCGCGAAGCCGATCGTGAGGACGTCGGGGCTCAGGGCCTCGTCGATCCAGCCGAGCTCGGCGGGCGCGGCGCCGCGCTCGAGCCAGGAGTCGCGCAGGCGGCGGCGGGCGTCGTCCACCAGCCGGGCGCGCAGCACCCGCTTGGTGCTCCACAGGTCGGTGGCGGGGATCGCGTCCACGACGTCGAAGACCGACTCGTCGTCGGCGTCGCCGCCGGCCTTCGCGGCGAGGTCGAACACCTCGCGGGCGACCCAGGTCGGGGCGTGGACGCCGTTGGTGATCGAGGAGATCGGCACGTCGGCGGTGTCGAAGTCGGGCCACAGGCCGTTGAACATGCCGCGGGAGACCTCGCCGTGCAGCAGGGAGACGCCGTTGGCGCGCTGCGCGAGCCGGAAGCCCATGACCGCCATGTTGAACACGCCGGGGTCGCCGCCGGGGTAGTCCTCGGCGCCGAGCGCGAGGACCCAGTCGACCGGCAGGCCGGGCACGGGGCCGTCGGAGCCGTCGCGGCCGGCGCTGAAGTACTGGCGCATCAGCTCGACCGGGAAGCGGTCGATCCCGGCGGGCACCGGGGTGTGGGTGGTGAACACGGTCGCCGCGCGGGACAGCTCGCGGGCGGCGTCGAGGGACAGCCCCGGGGAGCCCTCGGCGACGGAGAGCAGGCGGATCCGCTCGAGGCCCAGGAAGCCGGCGTGCCCCTCGTTGGTGTGGAAGACCTCGGGGTACGGCGTACCGGTGATCTCGCTGTGGACGCCGATCGCGCGGGTCCCGCCCACGCCCAGCAGGAGCTCCTGCAGCAGGCGGTGCTCGCCGGCGCCGCCGTACAGCCGGTCGGTGACCTCGCGCAGCTGGCCCTCGTTGGCCTCGATGTCGGAGTCGAGGAGCAGCAGCGGCACGCGGCCGACCTGGGCGACCCAGATCCGGGCGTGCAGGGTGCCGCCGGGGACGCCGATGCTGACGGTCGCCGGGGTGCCGTCCTCGCGGCGCAGCAGCGTGATGGGCAGGCCGTCGGGGTCGGCGACCGGGTAGGTCTCCTGCTGCCAGCCGTCGCGCGACAGGGACTGGCGGAAGTAGCCGTGGCGGTAGAGCAGCCCGACGCCGGTGATCGGGACGCCGAGGTCGGAGGCGGTCTTGAGGTGGTCACCGGCGAGGATGCCGAGGCCGCCGGAGTACTGCGGCAGCACCGAGGTGATGCCGAACTCCGGGGAGAAGTAGCCGATGCCGCGCGGGCTCTCGCCGGCGGCGGGCTCGTGGCGCTGGTACCAGCGGTCGCCGCTGAGGTACTGGTCGAGGTCGGCCACGGCCAGCTCGAGCATGCGGGTGAAGCGCCGGTCGCGCGCCAGCTCCGCGAGGCGGTCGCGGGAGACCGCGCCGAGAAGACGGACCGGGTCGTGGCGGCTGGCCTCCCACAGCTCCGGGTCGACGGCCGCGAAGACGTCCTGCGTCTCGGGGTGCCAGGACCACCGGAGGTTGCGGGCGAGGACCGCCAGGCCCTCCAGCGCCTCGGGGAGCAGGGGACGGACGGTGAACCGACGGATAGCGCGCACCGGCGAACGCTAACGCCCATCTTGGATCGATCCAACCCCGGATGTCCGTCGATCCCGGCGCGAGCAGTGCGTGGACAGGCCGTAACCACGTGCCCCGGGTCACGTTGGGAGCAGTCATGACCACCAGTCGTCCACGCCGTCCCCGCCTCCGGGTTCTCGGCCTCGGCCTCGGGCTCGCCATCGCGGTCCCCGCCCTCGCACCCCTGCCGGCCATCTCCGGCGTCACGACCGCTCCGGCGGCCCCCTCCTCCCCCGACGACGTCCGCACGCTCGGGGACTCGCCCCACGGCCTGAGCGACCTCGACCTCCGCGACTCCGTCGACCGCACCGCCGGCCAGGTCGACGCCGCGCGCCGCGCGGGCTTCCGGGTCTCGTGGAACACCTTCGGCACCGCAGGCTCGGTGAGCCCGGCCCGTGGCGCCGACCTCGGCGACGCGCCGGGCGACGCCGTCGCGGGCGCCACCGCCTGGCTCAGCGAGCACCGCGACGTGCTCGGGATCAACGAGGAGGTCGTCGACGGCCTCGAGCTGGTGAACGCCCAGAAGCTCCGCCAGTCCAGCGGCCGGGCGGTGCTGTTCCGCCAGACCTTCGGCGAGGATGGCTTCGGCTCGGCGCGCGGCGGGCTCGTGACGGTCGCCGTGAAGGACGGCCGCGTGCACTACGTGTCGTCGTCCCTGGTCAAGGCCGAGCCCGGCGCGCTCGACGACACCGCCGACCTCAGCCCCGTCGAGGGCTGGCTGGCCGCGGCCGACGAGGTCGGGCTGCCCGTGTCCGCGGGCGACGTCGTGAACGATGTCGTGGACGACGTCTCCGACGCCGTCGGCGCCGCCGCGCCGTGGACCCGGCTGACCGTCGACGGCCTCGCCCAGGAGCAGCAGGCCCGGCCCACCGCCCTCGCGCTCGCCGACGGCACGGTGCGTCCGGTGGTCGAGGCCAACGTCGTCGACGCCGTCCCGACCGACGACCGCGCCTCCCTGGCCTACACCTCCCTGGTGGACGCCGTGACCGGCGAGGTCCTGTTCCGCGAGAACCAGGTCGAGCACGCCGTGGGCGCCGCGCCCGTGGCGACGACCACCCAGACCCTGCCCTTCCAGGGCAGCATCACCCCGACCGCCTGCGACGACCCCTACCCGGTCCCGCTCACGGACGACGCGACGCGCTCCATCGTCGTCGGCGTCACCGCGGCGATCCCGACCAACGACGTCACCGTCAAGCTGTTCGACCCGAACGGCGACCTGCTCGTCAGCCAGGACCTCCTGACCTCCCCGGAGGCCCTCACCTACTCCCCGGACGACCCGATCCCGGCCGGTGAGTACTCCGTCCAGGTCTGCCCGTTCGACGCGGCCTCGGTGATGGAGCCCGGCACGTACGCCGGCGTCGTCCAGACCAGCGACGAGGGCCTGCCCGGCGGTGGCGGCGGTGGCAACCCCTCCGACCAGCTGCCGCGCTACCGCTTCTTCCCCGCGAACCCCGAGCTCGACTTCAGCGCCGACACCACCCCGACCAACGACCGGGTGGCCTGCTGGGGCGGACGACGGGGCCTCGGCGACAAGCCGAAGGGCTGCACGCTCGAGAGCGGACCGGTCGACCAGCCGTTCAGCGCACCCTGGGACATCATCCCCGGCGTCAACGTGCCCAGCTTCACCTCGCTCGGCAACAACGCGAACACCGCCGAGGCGTGGGCCAGCCCGCTGACCCCGGGCGGCCTGATGCAGCGCCCGTTCTCTCCCGAGCGCCGCTACACCACGCCGCGCTTCACCGACGCGTGGAACAACGCGCGCTGCAACCCCGCGCAGCTGGTGCCCGGCGGCAACGACGTCGTCTACGCGACGACCAACCTGAACGTGCAGCACAACCGGATGCACGACTACGGCTACGGCCTCGGCTTCACCGAGCAGAACTACAACATGCAGGTGAGCAACTTCGGGAAGAACCCGGACGCCAGCCGCGAGCGCGACCCCGAGGTCGGCAACGTGCAGGCGGGTGCGCTGTCCGGCGCACCGGTCCTCACCGGCCTCGGCCGTGACAACGCCAACCAGATCACGCTGCAGGACGGCATCCCCGGCATCACGAACCAGTACTTGTTCCAGCCGATCGCGGGGGCGTTCTACTCCCCGTGCGTTGACGGTGCGCTCGACTTCAGCATCGCCGGCCACGAGTACACCCACGCCATCAGCAACCGGATGATCGCCGGACCGGACGAGGGCCTGACCTCGGAGCAGGGCGGCGCCATGGGTGAGTCCTGGAGCGACCTGGTCGCCTCGGAGTACATCTTCAGCCACGGCTACGACCAGGGCGCCGACCCGTTCGTCACCGGCGCCTACGCGACCGGCAACAAGGTCACCGGCATCCGGAACTACGCGACGAACAAGAACCCGCTGAACTACTCCAACTACGGCTACGACACCACCGGCGCCGAGGTCCACGCCGACGGCGAGATCTGGAACGGCACCATGTGGGAGGTCCGTCAGGCCCTCGTCGAGAAGTGGGAGCGCGACTACCCCTACCGCGACGCCAAGCGCCAGCTCAGCTGCGCCCAGGGCCGGGCCGCCGCCTCCCCGCTGCGGCCGCAGGTCTGCGCGGGCAACCGCCGCTGGGTCCAGCTGATGTTCGACTCGTTCCTCCTCCAGGCCAGCGGCTCGGTCAGCATGCTCGACATGCGCGACGCCTTCCTCGCCGCGGACCGGGTGCGCTTCAACGGCGCGAACCAGAAGGTCATCTGGGACGCCTTCGCCCGTCGGGGCATGGGCGAGGACGCTGTCAGCCGCGGCGGTGACGACACCACCGTCGTCGGCGGCTTCGCCTCCCCGCGCTCGGACAACGGCCGGATCACCTTCGACACCGCCGGTGCCGGCAACGTGTACGTCGGTCAGTTCGAGGCCCGCTCCCGCCCCGTGGCGGACACGCGGCGCGGCACCGAGCTCGGCGACACCGCCACCCTCGTGCCCGGCACCTACGAGATGCTCTACGTCTCCCCCACCCGGGGCGCGAAGCGCTTCTCGCTGACCGTCAAGCCGGGCGAGCGTCGTACCGTCAGCGTCGCCGCGCCGGAGAACCTGGCCGCCGCCGCGAACGGGGCGAAGGTCACCACGAGCACGGCCGGGTCGTTGAACGCCGACGACCTGATCGACGGCACCGAGGCCACCAACTGGGCCGGGCGCAGCTCGGGCACGGGTGTCCCGGTCGACCAGGGCACCAGCCCGTCGGTCACGGTGGACCTCGCGGGCGGCGTCCGCACGGTGCGCCGGGTCCAGGTCAGCGCGATGCTGCGGCCCGCCGCGGCGGAGGGCGAGGACGACACGGACGCCGGGTCGCGCTTCACCTCGCTGCGCCGCTTCGCCCTCGAGGCGTGCGTCTCGCAGTGCGGCAGCCCGGACGCGACGTTCCGCCGGTTCTACACCTCGCCGGCCGACGCGTTCCCGTCCGTGCGGCCCCGCCCGACGATCGGCACGCAGCAGCTGCGGTCGTTCACGGTGCCCGCCACCAAGGCGCAGGCGCTGCGGTTCGTCGCCCTGGAGAACCAGTGCACCGGCTTCGGCGGGTACGCCGGGGAGCAGGACGACGACCCCACGAACGACACGGACTGCACGTCCGCCACCGATCGTGACGAGTCGGTGCGGGCCGCCGAGCTGCAGGTCTACTGACCCGCAGCTCCCCACACGCCGAGGGCCCGACCACACCTGCAGCGGCCGGGCCCTCGGTCCTTCCCCGACAAGGGATCTCCCCGTTTCGACCCGCCGGGTCGACGTGGTGGTGTGGGGCCATGACACCCCCGATGGATCCCACCCCGCTGCGTGCGGGGCGCCGAGGAGTGCTCAAGGGGCTGGGCGCGCTGGCCGTCGCTCCGGCCGCGCTCACCGTCCTGGGCGACGCCCCGGCCTACGCCGACGAGCGCGCCGGCGACGGCGTGGACGCCCGCGGCTACGAGCAGGTGGCCGAGCCGTCCTGCCTGGCCGACCTCATCGAGATGGGGGTGGTGAGCCGTGGCGATCTCGTGGCTGGCTGACGTCCTCCGCGCCGCCGGCGTGCAGGTGGTCGAGGAGGGGAACTGGCTCTCCCGCAGCGCCGGGTCGTCGTTCTCCCCCATCGGCGTGCTGTGGCACCACACCGCGGCGCCGAGCAGCGCGTCGAACCCTCACCCGGCGCTGAACATCTGCATCAACGGGCGCTCCGACCTGCCCGGGCCGCTGTGCCACGCGCTCGTCGACTACCACGGCGTCTTCCACGTCATCAGCGCCAACCGGGCCAACCACGCCGGCCGCAGCGCCGGGTCCGGCCCGATCCCGGCGGGCGACGGCAACACGCTGATGATCGGGTGGGAGATCGACTACGCCGGCGACGGCGGTGGCGGCGTGCGCCAGCAGATGACGACGGCGCAGTACAACGCCTCCGTCACCGCGACGGCGGCCGTGCTGGACCGCCTCGGCCGCGACTCGTCGTACGCCCGGGGCCACCGGGAGACCTCGACGACCGGCAAGATCGACCCCTCCTTCATCACCCTGGACTCGATGCGGGCCGACGTCGCCGCGGCCCAGGGAGGGACGCCACCGACCGACCCACCGTCCGAGGGCACCCCGCTGCGGGCCACGGTCGGCAACCTCAACGTCCGGACCACGCCGTCGACCTCCGGCGCCGTCGTGGCGAGCCTGGCCAACGGCACGGTCATGACGGTCCAGTGCCAGGCCGTCGGCGAGGCGGTGACCATCGGCGGCAACACCTCCCGCAACTGGGCGAAGATCACCGCGCCGGCGTCCGGCTACGTCACGTGCCACTACGTCGAGACCGGGCCCAACCTCCGCGTCGACTCCTGCCCGGTCTGAGCCGCAGCCGGTCGAGCGCGCGTCGTCGAGACCCCGAACACTCAGCTGGTCGAGCAGCACGCGAGCGCCAGCGAGCGCGCGTCGTCGAGACCCGGACCCAGCCGGTCGAGCGGCGAGCGCGCGTCGTCGAGACCCCGAACCCTCAGCTGGTCGAGCAGCACGCGAGCGCCAGCGAGCGCGCGTCGTCGAGACCACGGCGAGCGTTCTACGACGGCCCCCGCCGACGCGCCTCCGCCTCGCGCACCTGCGACCAGTAGTGACTCTCGGCCAGTGCCGGCAGCACGTCGTACCGCTGGTCGATCAGCGCCTCACGCTTGCGGCGGCTTCAGTTCTGGATCTGCTTCTCCCGCGCGAAGGCCTCGTCGATCCGCTCGAACTGCTCGTGCCAGACGAGGACGACGGGAAGGCGACGCCGCGTGTACTCGGCACCCATGCCCAGGTTGTGCTGGTTCAGACGGGCGTCGAGATCGGTGGTGCTGCCCACGTAGTAGCTGCCGTCGCTGCAGCGGAGCATGTAGGCGAACGCGGACCGGCTCATGCCGAGATCCTCGGGTCCGGCGGCCGCGGTGGCCAGTGCGAATGCTCGGGCCTGTGGACAACCCTCGTCGGGTCTCGACGACGCGCGCTCGCTGCCCTCGCGTGCTGCTCGACCAGCTGTGGCGGGGACCGGGCTCGACCAGCCGTGCTGCCCGTGGTCTCGACGACGCGCGCTCGCTGCACTCGCGTGCTGCTCGACCAGCTGTGGCGGGGACCGGGCTCGACCAGCCGTGCTGCCCGCGTCTCGACGACGCGCGCTGGCTGCGCTCGCGTGCTGCTTGACCGGCTGCGGCGGGGACCGGGCTCGACCAGCCGTGCTGCCCGTGGTCTCGACGACGCGCGCTCGCTGCCCTCGCGTGCTGCTCGACCAGCCGTGCTGCCCGCGTCTCGACGACGCGCGCTCGCTGCGCTCGCGTGCTGCTCGACCAGCTGTGGCGGGGACCGGGCTCGACCAGCGGGGGCGGGTCCGCCGTGGACGCGCGGTTGCGGGCGGGGGTGCGGGGCTGACTAGGGTCGAGTCATGGTCGGACGCATCCCCGTCATGGACGTCTCGCCCGTGGTCGATCTCGGGCGCCTGCCCGCGAAGGCGACCGTGGGCGAGCCCTTCCCCGTCACCGCCACCGTGTTCCGCGAGGGCCACGACCGGCTCGGCGCCGAGGTGGTCCTCGTCGACCCCAGCGGCGGGCGCCGAGCGCCGGTGCGGATGGTCGAGGACGCCGACACCCCGAACCTCTACAGCGCCTGGGTCACGCCCGACGCCCCCGGCGCCTGGGGCTTCGAGGTGGTGGCCTGGTCCGACCCCCTCGCGACCTGGGAGCACGCCGCCGGCCTGAAGATCCCCGCCGGCGTCGACGTCGAGCTGATGTTCACCGAGGGCCGCCTCCTGCTGGAGCGCGTCGCCGCCGACCTCGGCGCGACCGGCGGGACCGCCGAGGAGCAGGCGGTCGTCGCCTCGGGCATCGAGGCGTGCACGGACACGACCCGTCCCGTCGAGGCCCGGCTGGCCGCGCTGCAGGACCCGGCCCTGGTCGGCGTCATGACCGCGCACCCGCTGCGCGAGCTCGTCACCACCGCCGGCCCGTTCCGGGCGTACGCCGACCGCCCGCGGGCGCTGTACGGCTCCTGGTACGAGTTCTTCCCCCGCTCCGAGGGCGCGTACGTCGACGAGGCGACCGGCAAGGTCGTCTCCGGCACCTTCCGCACCGCCGTGGCGGGCCTCGACCGCGCGAAGGACATGGGCTTCGACGTCGTCTACCTGCCCCCGATCCACCCGATCGGCGAGGTCAACCGCAAGGGCCCCAACAACACCCTGACGCCCGGCCCCGACGACCCCGGCAGCCCCTGGGCCATCGGCAGCAAGGACGGCGGCCACGACGCCATCCACCCCGACCTCGGTGACGAGGCGGACTTCGAGGCGTTCGTCGCCCACGCGACCGGCCTCGGCCTCGAGGTGGCGCTCGACCTGGCGCTCCAGGCCGCCCCCGACCACCCCTGGGTGACCGCGCACCCCGAGTGGTTCACCACCCGCGCCGACGGCACCATCGCGTTCGCCGAGAACCCGCCGAAGAAGTACCAGGACATCTACCCGGTCAACTTCGACAACGACCCGACCGGCATCTGCCGCGAGGTGCTCCGGATCGTGCGTCTGTGGATCAGCCGGGGCGTGCGGATCTTCCGGGTCGACAACCCCCACACCAAGCCCGTCGCGTTCTGGGAGTGGCTGCTCGGCGAGGTCCGCCGTACCGACCCCGACGTGCTGTTCCTCGCCGAGGCCTTCACGAAGCCCGCGATGATGCACGGGCTGGGCGCGATCGGGTTCCAGCAGTCCTACACGTACTTCACGTGGCGGACGGCGAAGTGGGAGATCGAGGAGTACCTCCGCGAGCTCTCCTCCGAGACCGACCACCTGATGCGGCCCAACTTCTTCGTCAACACCCCCGACATCCTCCACGCCTCCCTGCAGTACGGCGGCCCGCCGGCGTTCAAGATCCGCGCCGTGCTGGCGTCGATGTCGGCCCCCTCGTGGGGCGTCTACTCCGGCTACGAGCTCTACGAGCACGTCGCGGTGAAGCCGGGCAGCGAGGAGTACCTGGACACCGAGAAGTTCCAGGTGCGGGTGCGCGACTGGGACGCCGCGGCCGCCGAGGGCCGGACGCTCGCGCCGTACATCACGCGGCTGAACGACGTCCGGCGTCGCCACCCGGCGCTGCAGCTGCTGCGCAACCTGCGCCTGCACCACGCGGACGACGACCACACGCTCGTGTTCTCCAAGTCCCACGGCGACGACCAGGTCATCGTCGTGCTCAACCTCGACCCCCACGCCACCCGCGAGACCACGGTGCACCTCGACATGCCCGCCCTCGGCATGGACTGGCACGACGGGTTCACCGTCACCGACGAGATCACCGGCGAGAGCTACGGCTGGGGCGAGCGCAACTACGTCCGCCTCGACCCCCACCACGAGCCGGCCCACGTGCTGGTCGTCAGGAGAACCCCGTGACCGACGACCTCACCTTCGACGGCGACCCCGCCGTCGAGTCCGACCCGGCCGCCGGCACCACCGCGGCCGACAACGCCGAGTACGCCGCCGGCGACACCCCGGACTGGTTCAAGACCGCGGTCTTCTACGAGGTCCTGGTGCGGTCGTTCCGTGACTCCAACGGCGACGGCACCGGTGACTTCAAGGGCCTGGTCGAGAAGCTGGACTACCTCCAGTGGCTCGGCGTCGATTGCCTGTGGATCCCGCCGTTCTTCCCCTCCCCGCTCCGCGACGGCGGGTACGACGTCGCCGACTACAACGGCGTCCTGCCCGAGGTCGGCACGGTCGAGGACTTCCACCACCTCCTCGACGAGGCCCACTCCCGCGGCATCCGGGTGATCATCGACTTCGTCTGCAACCACACCTCGGACCAGCACATGTGGTTCCAGGAGTCCCGCAAGGACCCCGACGGCCCGTACGGCGACTTCTACGTCTGGTCCGACACCGACGAGCTCTACTCCGAGGCGCGGGTCATCTTCGTCGACACCGAGCCGAGCAACTGGACGTGGGACCCGGTCCGCGGCCAGTACTTCTGGCACCGGTTCTTCCACCACCAGCCGGACCTCAACTTCGACAACCCGGCCGTGCACGAGGCGATGATCGACTCGATGCGCACGTGGCTGGACATGGGCCTCGACGGCTTCCGCCTCGACGCGGTGCCCTACCTCTACGAGCGGCCCGGGACGAACGGCGAGAACCTTCCCGAGACCCACGAGTTCCTCAAGAAGGTCCGCCGCTTCGTCGACGAGGAGTTCCCCGGCCGGGTGCTGCTGTGCGAGGCGAACCAGTGGCCGGCCGACGTCGTGGAGTACTTCGGCGACTACTCCGTCGGCGGCGACGAGTGCCACATGGCGTTCCACTTCCCCGTGATGCCGCGCATCTTCATGGCGGTGCGGCGCGAGTCGCGCTACCCCATCTCGGAGATCCTCGAGCAGACGCCGGCGATCCCGGACAACTGCCAGTGGGGCATCTTCCTGCGCAACCACGACGAGCTCACCCTCGAGATGGTCAGCGACACCGACCGCGACTACATGTGGGAGGAGTACGCCAAGGACCCCCGCATGAAGGCCAACATCGGCATCCGACGACGCCTGGCCCCCCTGCTCGACAACGACATCAACCGGCTCGAGCTGTTCAACGCCCTGCTGCTGTCGCTGCCGGGCTCCCCCGTCCTCTACTACGGCGACGAGATCGGGATGGGCGACAACATCTGGCTGGGCGACCGCGACGGCGTCCGGACCCCGATGCAGTGGACGCCGGACCGCAACGCCGGTTTCTCCTCGGCCACCCCGGGGCGGCTCGACCTGCCGCTGATCCAGGACCCGGTGTTCGGCTACCAGTCGGTCAACGTCGAGGCGCAGCTGGAGAGCTCGTCCTCGCTGCTGCACTGGACCCGCCGGATGATCCACGCCCGCCGCCAGCACGGCGCGTTCGGGCTCGGGGACTTCGTCGACCTCGGCGGCTCGAACCCGTCGGTGCTGTCCTACCTGCGCACGCACACCGACCCGGTCGACGGCCAGGACGTCATCCTCTGCGTCAACAACCTGTCGCGCTTCCCGCAGCCGGTGGAGCTGGATCTGCGCCGCTGGGAGGGGTACCGCCCCGTCGAGCTGCTCGGTGGGGTGCCGTTCCCCGTGATCGGCGAGCTGCCGTACCTGCTGACGCTGTCGGCGTACGGCTTCTACTGGTTCCGCCTCACCGCGCCGGAGACCACGACGACGGGGGGCCTGCTGTGAACGCCGTACCCGGCACCGACCCGCTCCTCGCCGCCCTCGAGGCCTACCTGGTGCGGACCCGCTGGTTCGGGGGCAAGGGCCGCGCGTTCTCCGTCACGGGCGTCACCCACCTCGGCTCCGTGCCCGCCGACGGTCCGACGGTCCGGGTCCTGCTCGTCGACGTGGCGTACGCCGAGGGCACGGCGACGGACTCCCGCGAGACCTACCAGGTGCCGCTGTCCTGCTACGCCGAGCCGCAGGAGCACCTCGAGTACGCCCAGGTCGGGATGTACACGCCCACCGACGGCGGCGAGAACGACGGGGCTCGGCCGGAGCACGCGTACGACGCGCTGCACGACCGCACCGCGATGGCCGGCTGGCTGACGGCCTTCTCGGACGCCTTCGAGGCCCCCGACAAGGTGATGCAGACCGACGGTCTGTCGTTCCACCGGCTGCCGTTCTACACGCTCGACGACACCGCCACCTCGCTGCTGTTCACCGGCGAGCAGTCGAACTCCTCGGTCGCCTTCGGCGAGGACTCGCTGATGAAGGTGTTCCGCAAGGTCACCACCGGGCTCAACCCCGACATCACGATCCACGAGGTGCTGACGCGCGCGGAGTCCGAGCACGTCGCCGCGCTGTACGGCTGGCTCGAGGCGCGCGACCCCGCCACCGGCGAGCCGCTGCACCTCGCGATGATCCAGCAGTTCCTCCGCACCGCCTCCGACGGCTGGGAGCTCGGCCTGGCCAGCGTCCGGAACCTGTTCGCCGAGGCCGACCTGCACGCCGACGAGGTCGGTGGTGACTTCGCGGGCGAGTCCGCCCGGCTCGGGGTCGCGCTCGCGGAGGTCCACGCCACCCTCGCCGAGCACTTCCCCACCGCGGACGCCGACCGCGCCGCCATGGGTGAGCTGGCCGCCGCGATGACCCGGCGCCTCGAGGAGGCGCTGCCCGTCGTCCCTGAGCTCGAGGCCGACGCCGCGGCCCTGCGCAGCCTGTACTCCGACATCGCGACCCTGGACGGCATCCCCGTGCAGCGGATCCACGGCGACCTGCACCTCGGCCAGACCCTGCGGACCACCAAGGGCTGGAAGATCGTCGACTTCGAGGGCGAGCCCGCCAAGCAGCTCGCCGAGCGCGTGCTGCCCGACTCCCCGTGGCGCGACGTCGCCGGGATGCTGCGCTCCTTCGACTACGTGCCGCGCGTCGTGCAGCACACCATCGACGACGACGAGGGCGAGGGCGCCCCGCAGCGGGCCTACCGCGCCGCCGAGTGGGCCGACCGCAACCGCGAGGCCTTCCTGACGGCGTACGCCGCTCGCGACCTGACCGACGCCGAACGCGCCCTGCTCACGGCGTACGTCGCCGACAAGGCGGTCTACGAGACCGTGTACGAGACCCGCAACCGGCCGACGTGGGTGTCCATCCCGCTTGCAGCCATCGCTCGGATCGGAGCCCGATGACCACCCCGCCCACCCCGCCCACCCCTCCCACGCCCGAGCCCACGCCCGAGCCCACGCCGGCCAGCCCGGGGGCCGGGCCCGTCCCGGTGCCGACCGACCAGCTCGACCTGCTGCTGCACGGCCAGCACGGCGACCCGCACGCGATCCTCGGCGCCCACCCGGCGGCCGACGGCTCGGGCGTGACCGTCCGCGTGCTGCGGCCGTTCGCCGAGTCGGTGACGATCCGGCACGGCGCCGCGCCGTCCCCCGACGGCTCGCTGGAGACCGCGCTGACCCACGAGCACGGCGGGATCTGGGCCGGCGTGCTGCCGCTCGCCGAGACGCCGGACTACCGGGTATCGGTCACCTACCCCGACGGCGCGCACCACGTCACCGACGACCCGTACCGGTTCCTGCCGAGCCTCGGCCAGACCGACCTGCACCTGGTCAACGAGGGCCGCCACGAGCAGCTGTGGACCGTCCTCGGCGCGCGCGTGCACCGCTACACCGGCGGGCTCGAGGGCGACGTGGTCGGCACCGCGTTCGCCGTGTGGGCGCCCCGCGCCCGCGCCGTCCGCGTGAAGGGCGACTTCAACGGCTGGGACGGCGCGCAGCACCCGATGCGGCAGCTCGGCACGTCCGGCGTCTGGGAGCTGTTCGTCCCCGACGTCGGCTCCGGGACCCGCTACAAGTACGCCGTCCTCGGCTCCGACGGCGTCTGGACCGACCGCGCCGACCCGCTCGCGGCCTGGGCCGAGACGCCCCCGGAGACGGCCAGCCGCGTCTTCGAGTCGTCGTACACGTGGGACGACGCGGAGTGGATGGCGGCCCGCGCGGAGAAGCAGCCGGTGGCGGCGCCGATGTCGACGTACGAGGTGCACCTGGCGTCCTGGCGGCGCGACCGCTCCTGGGAGCAGCTCGCCGACGAGCTGGTCGCCTACGTCTCCGACCTGGGCTTCACCCACGTCGAGATGATGCCGGTGATGCAGCACCCGTTCGGCGGGTCGTGGGGCTACCACGTGACGTCGTACTTCGCGCCCGACAGCCGCTTCGGCGACCCGGACGGCTTCCGGCTGCTGGTCGACCGCCTGCACCAGGCGGGGATCGGCGTGATCCTGGACTGGGTGCCGGGCCACTTCGCGACGGACCCGTGGGCGCTGGTGCGCTTCGACGGACAGCCGCTGTACGAGGACCCGAACCCGCAGCGCGGGTGGCACAAGGAGTGGGGCTCCCACATCTTCGACTTCGGTCGCCGCGAGGTCCGCAACTTCCTCTATGCGAACGCCGTCTACTGGTGCGAGGAGTTCCACGCCGACGGCCTCCGTGTCGACGGCGTCGCCTCGATGCTGTACCTCGACTACTCACGCGCCGAGGGCGAGTGGACGCCGAACCACCTCGGCGGCCGCGAGAACCTCGAGGCCGTCGCGATGCTGCAGGAGATGAACGCGACCGTCTACCGCCGCTGCCCCGGCGTGGTGACGATCGCGGAGGAGTCCACCTCCTGGCCCGGGGTCACGAAGCCGACCGACCAAGGCGGTCTGGGTTTCGGCTTCAAGTGGAACATGGGCTGGATGCACGACTCGCTGGGCTACGTGGCGTACGACCCGATCTACCGGTCGCACCACCACGGCGAGCTGACGTTCGCGCTGGTCTACGCCTACTCGGAGAACTTCGTGCTCCCGATCAGCCACGACGAGGTCGTGCACGGGAAGGGCTCGTTGCTGCGCAAGATGCCGGGCGACCGGTGGCAGCAGCTCGCGAACCTGCGCGCCTACCTGGCGTACATGTGGGCGCACCCCGGCAAGCAGCTGCTCTTCATGGGCGCCGAGATGGGCCAGGAGTCGGAGTGGGCGGAGTCCCGCGAGCTCGACTGGTGGCTGCTCGACCACCCCGAGCACCGCGGCGTCCACTCGCTGGTGCGCGACCTCAACAACGTCTACCTCGACAGCCCGGCGCTGTGGTCGGCCGACTCCTCCCACGAGGGGTTCAGCTGGGTCGACGCCAACGACGCCGGCCACAACGTGTTCTCGTTCGTCCGGCGCTCGCCGGACGGCGGGTCGCCGGACCTGGTCTGCGTGGCGAACTTCGCCGCCGTCCCCCACGAGGGCTACCGGCTCGGCCTGCCCGCCGCCGGAGTGTGGGACGAGGTCCTCAACACCGACGCCGAGGGCTACACCGGCTCCGGCGTCGGCAACCTCGGCTCGGTCGAGGCCGTCGCCGGCGACGTCTCCGGCCAGCCCGCCCACGCCGACGTCCGCCTGCCCCCGCTCGCCACCGTCTGGTTCCGCCGCCGCGCCTGAGCGCGACGCCGACCGGCCCCGGCGCCGTCGTGGCTCACCACGCTAGGTGGGTGAGCTGCGGCGTCGGGCGTGTCGCTCACCACGCTAGGGAGGCGAGCAGGCGCCTGGCGAGGTGAGCTCACCTCGCTGACCGGCGGCTCACCTCCCTAGCGTGGTGAGCCGCGTGGGGACGGCGTGGGCCACAACCCGTCCACACCCGCCGGGCGGGACCAGCTGTCCACCGGGACGTCGCCGGCGGCGCCGAACGACGGCTCGCTCGTCGACCCTCGGGGCGTGGACGACCTCAGACTGCTCGCCGAAGCACGCGGCTTCTTCACCCGCGCCGACGCCCTCTCCCGTGGCTACCGGGACGGCGACCTCACGGCTGCGGTCAGGGCCGACCTGGTCGTTCGGTTCCGCCGCGGCTCGTACGCGTTCGTCGATGTCTGGCGCGGGTACGACGACGCGCGGCGCCACGTCGTGCGCTGTCGCGCCGTGCTGCGGTCCCTCGGCCCGGGCTTCGCCCTCAGCCACGTCTCCTCCGTGCTCGTGCAGGGCGGGGTGGTCTGGGGCCACTGCCTCGACCGGGTGCACGTCACCCGGCTCGACGGCCGGTCGAGCCGCGTCGAGGCGGACGTCACGTTCCACGCAGGCCGGCTCACCGAGGACGACGTGGTGGAGGTCGACGGGATGCTCGTGACACGGCCCGACCGTGCAGCGATCGAGGCCGCCAGCCTCGCCGACGGGGAACGCGCCCTCGTGGTCTTCGACTCGATGACCCACCTCGGCCTCTGCACCCCCGAGGACCTCCTGCACCGCTCCGACCTCATGGCCGACTGGCCGAACACCCGTCGGCTGCACATCCCGCTGCGCATGGTCGAGCCCGGCGCGGACGGCCCCGGGGAGAGCCGCGGACGGTGGCTCTTCCGCCAGCACCGGATCCCGCAGCCCGTGGTGCAGCACGAGGTACGCACACCCGATGGCGAGCTGATCGGCACCACCGACTGGTGGTGGCGCGAGTTCCGGCTGCTGGGCGAGTTCGACGGTCAGTGGAAGTACCGGCGTCTCCTGCGCCCGGGCCAGGACCCCGGCGAGGTCGTGTTCGGCGAGAAGAACCGGGAGGACCGCATGCGGGAGGCCACCGGCTGCGGGATGGTGCGCCTCATCTGGTCCGACTACTCCCGTCCGACCGTCACCGCCCAACGGATCCGTCGGATGCTCGGTCTGTCCTGAGCGCCGAGCCCCGCCGGACATCAGGCTCGCCGGTCCTCAGACCCGCCCGGACTCCGTGTACGTCGTACCGCCGTCGAGGGCGGCGAGCGCGGCGCGGACGCGGCGGGCGGTGAAGTCGGCGCAGCGCTCCTCGACCTGGTCGGGGTCGCAGAACTCGACGTCGCGGATCTCCCGCTCCTGGCGGACCACCCGGTCGAGCAGGGCCGGGGTGTGGGTGCCGCCGTCGAAGACGAGGCAGAGGGCGTCGTCCCAGCCACCCCACGGGGGCAGCCAGTCGGTCAGCAGCAGCGGGCCCGGGTCGATCTGGAGCGCCAGCTCCTCGAGGACCTCCCGGCCCACCGCGACGCGGGGTGACTCCCCCACCTCGACGACGCCGCCGGGCAGGTCCCAGTCGCGCTTGTAGGTGAGGCGGCACAGCAGCACGCGTCCCCGGTCGTCGCGGATCAGCATCTGGCCGATCCCCCGCTTGCGCGGCAGGAAGCTGTTCAGGAGGGCCCGGAAGCCGTCCGGCTCGCCGACCGGCGCGTCGGAGCGCAGGCGGGCGTACACGACGTGGTCGCCGGCGACCCCCCGTCGTACGCCCTCCTTGCGCAGGCCGGACCAGGTGGCGGTGCGCTGGCCCGCGGTGTCGTCCGCGGCGACGTGGGCCTCGACCCGTCCGTGCGAGACGAGGGCCTCGTCGACGGCGGCGCGGACGGCGTCCGCCCCCGCGCCGGTCCAGCGCACACGGGCGACACCGTCGTCGAGGGTCTCGACGGTGGGGTCGGTGGGCATGTCCGGGGCGTTCAGAACAGCGCCGAGGCCAGGTTCTGCCGGCCGCGCTGCACGCGCGGGTCGTCGTTGCCGACGACACCGAACAGCTCGACGAGGTGCTCGCGGACCCGGTTCCGGTCGCCCTCGCGCGTCCGTCGGACCAGGTCGACGAGGCGGGAGAAGGCGTCCTCGACGTGCCCGCCGAGCAGGTCCAGGTCGGCGACGAGCAGCTGGGCGTCGATGTCGTCCGGGGCGGCGGCCGCGGCCGCGCGGGCCTCGTTCAGGTCGGCGGTCCCGGCGCGCTGCAGCAGCTTGGACCGGGCCAGCCCCGCGGCGGCCTCGGTGTCGGCGGGGTTGGCGTCGACGAGCTTCTGGTACTCCGCGACCGCGGCGGCGGCGTCCCCCCGCTGCAGGGCGTCCTCGGCCGGCACGAAGCGCGGGTCGAGCGGCGGCTCGGCGTCGGGGTCCTCGACCTCGGCGACGCCCGCGGTGAGCGGCTGGTGGCGTCCGGTCATGCCCTGCGACGCGAGCTGCTGCATCACCTGGGTCAGCGCGGTCCGCAGCTCCTCGAGCGGGACGACGTCCTGCAGCAGCGGGGCCGGTCGGCCCTCGAGGACGGCGACGACGAGCGGCACCGACGGGATCTGCATGGCCTGCGCGATCTGCGGGACGGCGTCGATGTCGACGAGACCGGCGAGGAAGCGGCCGGCGAACTCGTCGGACAGCAGAGCGAGGTCCTCGGCGAGCTGCGCGCTCTCCGGCATGCGGGACGGCGAGTAGAAGACCAGGAGCACCGGCGCCGACATCGACGCCTCGAGGGTGGCCTGGAAGTTCTGCTCGTCCAGCGAGACGGCGTACGCACCCCGCACACCCGCTCCGCCGGGTCCCGCGCCGGGCGCTCCACCCGCGCCGGGGCCGGCCGGCCCACCGGCCGCGCCGGGGGCTCCACCGGCGGGCGGGGCGGGGCGCTTCAGGGCGGACAGGTCGACCGCGCCGGGGCGGCTGAACGGCTGCTGCGACATGGCCCCATCCTCGCCCATCGCCCGCGGGCGGACCTAGGGTGGCCCCGTGGGTGAGGTCTTCGCGGGGCGCTACGAGCTGCTCGAGCCGGTCGCGATGGGCGGCATGGGCACGGTGTGGACCATCCGCGACCAGAGCGACGGTCGCCTCAAGGTCGCCAAGATCCTGCAGCAGTCGGACGCCGCCTCGCTGCTGCGGTTCGTCCGCGAGCAGTCGGTGCGGATCGACCACCGCCACGTCGTGACCCCGGAGTCGTGGGCGGGCATGGACGACCGGGTGCTGTTCACGATGCCGCTGGTGCGGGGCGGGTCGGTCGCCGACCTGATCCGTGGCTTCGGAGCCCTGCCCGCCCGGTGGACGGCGACGCTCCTCGACCAGACCCTGCAGGCGCTGGAGGCCGTCCACGCGGCGGGGATCGTGCACCGCGACGTGAAGCCGGCCAACCTGCTGCTCGAGCCCACCGGCCGCGCCCGGCCGCACCTGCGGCTCACGGACTTCGGGATCGCGGCGCCCGTCGACTCCCCGCGGATGACGCGGGCCGGCGGCGCCATCGGGACCCCGGGCTACATGCCGCCCGAGCAGGAGCACGGCGCCGACCCCGACCCGCGCCAGGACCTCTACTCCGTCGGCGTCGTCGGCCTCGAGATGCTCAGCGGGATCCGGCCGCCGGCGGACGGCGGCTTCGGCCCGGACCTGCCGGTCCCGCAGGCCCACGACGCCCGGGTCGCCGGCCTCGTCGACCTGCTGCGACGCGCCGCCGACCCCGACTCGCAGGCGCGGCCCGTCGACGCCGCCCGGATGCGGGAGGACCTCCTCGCGCTCGACCTCGCCTCCCTGCCCGCCGAGCCGGGCGAGCGCATCGAGGTCGCGGACGTCTTCGCGGCCTACGACCACCCACCGGCCGGCACCCCGATGGACGCCTCCCAGGCCCCGACCCGCACGCCCCACCTCGCGCAGGGCTCGGGCGTGCCGACCCACTCCCCGGCCTCGGCGTACGCCGGTGGGGCGCCGGCCGCGTCGGCGGCGGCCGCCCGGCGCCCGCTCGGGCAGACGGTCAAGGGGGCGGGCCTGGTCGGGGTCGGTGTCGTCCTGCTCGTCCTCGCCGCGGTGCTGGCGCTGTCGGGCTAGGCCGCCGCGGGCCGGGGCGCCCGGAGGGTGCGGGCCCCGGCGACGAGCGCGACGAGCCCGAGGACGGCGAGGATCCCGGCGCCGGCGTACCGCACGATCGTCGCCAGCCCTCCGAGCACCCGGTCGAACCCGGAGACGCCCCAGGCCGTGATGACCGGCTGCTGGTCGCCGTCCGCGACGAGGTAGGCGTCGTCGTCGGTGAAGTCGGGGGCGTCGTCCTCCTCGCCGGCGACCTGCACCTGGAGGGTGTAGTCGACGTCCATCTGCTCGCCGTCCCTCGGCTCGACGGTGACGCGGAGGAAGTGGTCGCCCGCCGCCCAGGGCAGGGCCACGGACTGGTTGAACCGGTTCTTGTAGCGCACCGGGCCGGAGTCGACGACCGTCCGTTCCGGCTCGGAGCCGCTGACGTTCGTGTAGTCGTCCGTCAGGGGCTCGCCCATGGGGCTGAGGACGGCCACCGTCACCTCCGGGCCGGACTCGAACTGGTCCAGGTCGGACGACGGCTGGACGACGGCCGCGGCGCGCACGCTCTGGCCCCACCCGACGTCGGGGACGCGGTAGTAGGTGGTCCGGTCGGAGGAGCCCGACTGCTGGTAGATGCCGTCGCGGACCTCGGGCGCGTCCTCGAGACCGGGGGTGCCGGACACGGCCTCGGCGTCGCCGTCGACACTCGGCGCCTCCGGCTCGGGGAACTCCTCCAGCGCGCCGGGCAGGCCGTCGCCGGAGGCCAGCGGCGACTCCTCCACGATCCGCAGCGCGTACGGCGCCGCGCCCTCGGCCTCGTCGTCGCGGGTGACGCCGAGGACGATGCGGTCGTCGGTCAGGCAGAGGTACTCGTCGTCGCCGGCGACCGCGTCCTGGACCCCGACGACCAGGCTGGCGCTCATCGTGGCGAAGTCCGTCTCGAACCGGGTCGCCGTGCTCGGCGAGATCGTGCAGTCCTCGCCGTCGGCGCTCACCGCCGACAGGGAGATGCCGTCCGGCGCCGACTGCTCGGCACCGGGGCTCAGCACCGAGACCACCAGCGAGCTGCCGGGCGTGACCCGGTCGTAGGCGAAGTAGCGCGCGGCGTCGGCGCTCCCGCCCTCCCCCAGCTCGCCGCGCCACGTGCCGGCGGTGACGGTGACGGGCGCCCCGAGGTCGGAGGACTCCTCCTCGAGGTCCTCACCGGGCAGCACCATCCCGCCGGCGGGCGAGGTCTCCGCCTCGTCGGCGTACGCCGGCCCGCCGACGACCCCGGACAGGGTCAGCAGCCCGGTGGCCAGGCTGAGGGCGAGGAGACGGCGCAGCACGGTCGTGGACCCTACCCGTCCGCGGACCGGGCCAACCCGACCTCAGGGACCGGCGCCGTCGGGGAGGTCGGCGAGCAGGACCCCGGCGGCGGCGTACGGGTCCGAGTCGCCCGCGGCGACGGCCGCCGCGAGGTCGTCGAGGTCCGCGGAGCCCGACAGGTCGGCCCACCGCGAGCGCAGCCGGGCCACCGCGATGGCCTCGACCTCCGCCCGGGCCCGCCGCGTACGACGCCGCGCCAGGTCGCCGGACGACTCCAGCCACGCGCGGTGCTCGTCCAGGCGGCCCACGAGCTCCGGCATCCCGGTCCCGTCCCGGGCGACGGCGCGCTGGATCGGCGGGCGCCAGTCGTCGGGGTGCCGCTCGGAGAGGTTCATCGCGGCGCGCAGGTCGTGCACCAGCCGGTCGGCGCCCTCGCGGTCGGCCTTGTTGACGCACAGGACGTCGGCCGTCTCGAGGATCCCGGCCTTCGCCGCCTGGATCCCGTCGCCGAGGCCCGGCGCCAGGAGCACGAGCGTGGTGTCCGCGAGGCCCGCGACCTCGACCTCCGACTGGCCGACGCCGACGGTCTCGACCAGCACGACGTCGTACCCCGACGCGTCGAGGACCCGCACCGCCTGCGGCGTCGACCAGGCGAGCCCGCCGAGGTGGCCGCGCGCGGCCATGGACCGGATGAACACGCCGCCGTCCCCGGCGTGGTCACCCATGCGGACGCGGTCGCCGAGCAGGGCGCCACCCGAGAAGGGCGACGAGGGGTCGACGGCGAGGACGCCCACGGACCGGCCGGCCGCCCGCAGCGCCGCGATCAGCGCGTTGGTGGTGGTCGACTTCCCCACGCCGGGGGCGCCCGTCACCCCGATCACCTGCGCGCGGCCGGTGTGCGGGGCGAGCAGCCGGGCGACCTCCGGGAGACCCGGGGCCTCGTCCTCGACCCACGACACGAGGCGGGCGACGGCGCGGACCTCACCCGCGCGGGCGCGGGTGACGAGGTCCGCGGCGTCGCCGCCGTGCCGTCCAGGACGTCCGGGGCGTCGGGTGGTGCCGCTCAGGCGGGGACCTTGACGATCAGGGCGTCGCCCTGGCCGCCGCCGCCGCAGAGCGCGGCCGCGCCGGTGCCGCCGCCGCGGCGCTTGAGCTCGAGGGCGAGGTGGAGGACGACGCGCGCGCCGGACATGCCGACGGGGTGGCCCAGCGCGATGGCGCCGCCGTTGACGTTGACCTTGTCCTCGTCGAGGCCGAGCTCGCGCGCGGAGGCGATGCCGACCGCCGCGAAGGCCTCGTTGAACTCGACCAGGTCGAGGCTGGAGGGCTCGATGCCCTCCTTCGCGCAGGCCTTGGCGGTGGCGTTGGCGGGCTGCATCTGCAGGGTGGAGTCGGGGCCGGCGACCATGCCGTGCGCGCCGATCTCGGCGAGCCACTCCAGGCCGAGCTCCTCGGCCTTCGCCTTGCTCATGACGACCACGGCGCAGGCGCCGTCGGAGATCTGGGAGGCGGAGCCGGCGGTGATGGTGCCCTGCTTGTCGAAGGCGGGACGCAGTCCGCCGAGCGACTCGGTGGTGGTGTCGCCGCGGACACCCTCGTCGGTGCTGACGACGACCGGGTCGCCCTTGCGCTGCGGGATCGAGACCGGGACGACCTCGTCGTCGAAGACGCCGTTCTTCCAGCCCTCGGCGGCCCGCTGGTGGGAGCGCGCGGAGAACGCGTCCTGCTCCTCGCGGGTCAGCTGGAGGCCGTCGGCGTTGCACTGCTCGGTCAGCGCTCCCATGGCCTGCTGGGTGAGCTGGTCGTACAGCGCGTCGTACGCCATCGAGTCGACGAGCGTCGCGTCGCCGTACTTCGTGCCCTCGCGGGACTTCGGCAGCAGGTGCGGGGCGTTGGTCATCGACTCCATGCCGCCCGCCACGATCACCTCGGCCTCGCCGGCGCGGATCATCTGGTCGGCCGTCGCGATGGCGTTGAGGCCCGACAGGCAGACCTTGTTGATCGTGATCGACGGCAGCGACGCCGGCAGACCGGCCGCGAGGCCGGCGGTGCGGGCGGGGTTCTGGCCGGCGCCGGCGAGGATGACCTGGCCCATGATCAGGTAGTCGACCTGGTCGCCCGAGACCCCGGCCTTCTCCAGCGCGCCCTTGATGGCGACGCCGCCGAGGTCGGCGGCGCTGAGGGTCTTCAGCCCGCCGAGCAGGCGGCCGATGGGGGTGCGGGCCCCGGCGACGATGACGGATCCGGACATGGGTGCCTCCAGGCGGGGTGGGCGGTGCGGCTGCTCGTGCTCAGGACTCGGACACTACCGACGCCCACCGACGGCGACGAGAGGTGTCACGCACGTCACACCCCTCGCCGCCGGGCGGTCCGCCGTACGACGATGGCGGCATGAGCGCTCCCCTGGCCGACCTGCCCTCCGACCTGTTCACCGCCGTCGACCACGTCGGCATCGCCGTGCCCGACCTGGATGCGGCCATCGCGTTCTACCGCGACTCCTTCGGGATGACGCTGGCGCACGAGGAGGTCAACGACGAGCAGGGCGTCCGCGAGGCGATGATGGCCGTCGGTGACTCCGGCTCCCACGTGCAGCTGCTCGCGCCGCTGTCGCCGGAGTCGACGATCGCGAAGTTCCTCGACCGCAGCGGCCCCGGCCTCCAGCAGGTCGCCTACCGCGTGGTGGACGTCGAGGCCGTCAGCGCGACGCTGCGCGAGCGCGGCCTGCGCCTGCTGTACGACGAGCCGCGCCGCGGCACCGCCGGCTCGCGCATCAACTTCGTCCACCCGAAGGACGCCGGCGGGGTCCTCGTCGAGCTGGTCGAGCCCGCCCCCGCCTGAGCGACGGTCCCGACCACCGCTGGTCAGTCGCCCAGCCGGTCCAGGGCGAGCCGGGCCACCCCGCGGCCCAGCGTGGCGCCGGCCTCGTCGGAGGTCCGGTAGTGGATGCCGGACCAGACCCGGGCGTCCACGTTCTCCTCGACCAGGTCGGTCCAGTCGGTGTAGGCCCGCGTCCCGACGCCGTCGACGTCGATCCGCACCGGCTCGGACGGTGGCCCCGCCAGGGCGTCGAGGACCACCTCGGCCGCACCCGCGAACACGGTGTGCGCGCTCGGGAACTCCGGGTGCGACGGGGTCTCCAGCAGCGGCTCCCAGGCCGGGTCCGGCACGGTCCGCGGGTCGCCGTCGGGGATCGGGTAGCCGTCGGGAGCGGCCTCCCGGACCGCGGTGACCGGCCGCCAGAATTGGACGTCGTACTTCGCGGCGAAGCAGGCGATCTGCGCGTCGGTGCTGACCTGGTGGAAGACCGCGACCAGGTGGACGCGCTGCGCGAGGGGCCGGCCGGGGTCCCGCTCGAGGAGCCCCCGCAGCACCTGCGTGTAGGACCCGAGGCTGTCGTCGGCCCAGAAGGACGCCGTCGCGGTCTGCCCCGCCGTGCGGTCGGACCCGGTGCGCCCGCCGAGGGCGCGGACCTTCGCCAGGTCCTCCCGGTACGCCGGTGTGCCGAGCTCGAGCGGTGACGGCACGTCCACCTCGTCGGGGGCCACGAGGAACGGCGTCGCCCGGCCCAGCGCGGACTGGCTCGGTGTGCTGTCGACGTCGGTGAGCACCCAGGAGCCGGCACCACCGCGGGGCCTGAACGACTCGGCGCCGGCGGCCACCGCGTCGGCGCCCAGGCCGTCGTCGGACCGTTCCGCGAGCACCTCCGCCGCCGCCGCGGCGCCGAGGTCGACGGCCCGGTCCCGGTCGGGACCGGCCTCGGTGGCGGCCAGGGTCGCCTCCAGCTGGGCGTCGGCGGCCTCCTGGACGGCGGGGACCCGGTCGACGAGCACGTCGTGGACCGCTCGGGCGAACGCCACCGCCCCCGCGCCCGGCGACCCCGGCGAACCCGGCGTCGCCGCGGCGGACACCGCCCGGTCGCCGGCGCCCCACGCGGTCGCCCACAGTGCGCTGCGGGGTGACTGGACCGGCGAGTCGAGGGCGTCGACCGCGGCGGTGGTGACGTCGAACCAGCCGAGCACGGGGTCGGCGGCGTCGACGCCACCCGGCACCACCACCGGCTCCGGCGGCGCCGGGCCGTCCCCACCACAACCCGCCACGAGCAGGAGCAGGGCCAGGACCCCGGTCACCGCTCGCCCGACGGCGGAGGGTCGGGTCACACGAAGGCCGACTCCCCCGTGATCGCCCGACCGACGATGAGGGTGTTGATCTCGCGGGTGCCCTCGTAGGAGTAGATGGCCTCGGCGTCGGCGACGAAGCGGCCGACGTGGTGCTCCAGCAGGATGCCGTTGCCGCCGAGGACCTCACGGGCCCACCCGACGGCCTCGCGCATGCGGGCGGTGGCGTGGGCCTTGCAGAGCGAGGCGTGCTCGTCACGGAGCTGGCCCGCGTCCTGCAGCTGGGAGGCGCGGGCGTTCATCGCGGTCGACGCGGTGACGTTGGACAGCATCTTCACCAGTAGGTCCTGGACGAGCTGGAAGCCGGCGATCGGGCGGCCGAACTGCTCGCGCTGCTTGGTGTAGCGCAGCGCGTGCTCGAAAGCACCGCGGGCGCAGCCGGCGGCCTGCCACGCGACGCCCATCCGGGTCACCCGGAGCACGTCGGACGTCGTCCGGAACGACTCGGCGCGACCCAGGCGGTTCGACTCGGGCACGTAGCAGTCGGTCATGGTGATCTCGGCGTTCTGCACCACGCGCAGCGCGATCTTGTCCTCCTGCTTGGTGAACTCGATCCCCTCGCTGCCCTTCTCGACCACGAAGCCCTTGACCTGGCCGTCGTCGGTGTCGCGGGCCCAGATGACGACGAGGTCGGCGAACGCGGCGTTGCCGATCCACTTCTTGCGGCCGTTGAGCACCCAGCCGTCGCCGTCACGGGTCGCGGTGGTGGCCAAGCCCTGGCTGATGGCCGAGCCGACCTCGGGCTCGGTCAGCCCGAAGGCGCCGATCAGCTCCATCCGCGCCATGGCGGGCAGCCAGCGCTCGCGCTGCTCGTCGGAGCCGCCGAGCATGATCGAGCCCATCGCGAGGCCGCCGTGGACACCCATGAAGGTGCCGATGGACGGGTCGACGCGCGCGAGCTCCATGGCGACGAGCCCGTCGACCAGCGCGCCGCGGGCCGGGCAGCCGGGGCCGTCGTACGCGAGCCCGGCGATGCCGAGCTCCGCGATGCCGGGGACCAGCTCGTGGGGGAACTCGGCCCGGGTCCAGAAGTCGTTGATGACCGGCTCGACCTCGCGGGTCATGAAGGCCCGCACCCGGCTCAGCAGCTCACGGTCCTCCTCGGCCAGGAGCAGCTCGAACCCCAGGAAGTCGGAGAACGGGGACTCGTCCACCTCGATGGCACCGCCGGCGGTCATGGGTTCTCCTCGCTCAGGAACTGCTCGATGACGGGGACGTTCTTGGCCGCCTGGACCAACAGGTCCAGGTGCCCCCCGGAGTAGACGTGCAAGCGGGCGCCGGGGATGAGCGCGGCCTGCATCCGGGGGTTGATGACGGGGATGATCGGGTCGTCGTCCCCGCCCATGACCAGCGTCGGCTGACGCACGAAGGGCAGGAACGGCAGGCTGCTCCAGCCCGTCATGGCCGCGAGCTGGTAGTAGTAGCCGCGCTTGGGTCCGGACCGGGTGGTCGCGTGCAGGAGTGCGGCGCCCTGCGCCGGGTTCGTCCGCATCGACCCGCCGTAGATCGTGGACGCCACCTCGCGGGCGTACGCCGGGTCCCGGTGACGACGCGGCGTCGACATGATCTTCAGGACCTCCGGCCGCGCCGGGACCATGAGGACGCCGGTGCCGGTGGCGGCGAGCACCACCCGCCGGACCTTCCGCGGCGACTGCAGCGCGAGCTGCTGGGCCAGCCCACCGCCCCACGACAGCCCGAAGACGTCGAAGCTGCGGTGGCCGAGCTTCTTCATCAGCGCGGTGACCCACGAGCTGAGCGCCGCGATCGGGTACGGCGTCGGCGGCAGCTGGGAGCCCCCGATGCCGGGCACGTCGAAGCGGACCACCCCGCGGTGCGGGGAGAGGTGGTCCACCAGCGGCTGCAGCGCCTCGAGGCTGATGCCGATGCCGTTGCACAGCAGGAGCGGCGGGGCGTCGGTCAGGGGTCCGGTGGCGGGACGGACCGAGACGCGGGCCGTCAGGCCGCGGACCGAGACCTGACGGACGCGGTCGGGAGCCGCCCCGGACCTCGCGGTGTCCACGACCCGCGCCTCAGCGGTCGTGGACATAGGTGCCCGGCGCCTCCGCGACCGGCTCGTGGTCGGCGTTGCCGAGCTTCCGCGGCTTGCCCCGCTCCCCGCCGGACCGGGTGGACAGCCACTCCGACCAGTCCTCCCACCAGCTGCCCTGGACCCGGTTGGCGCTGGCCAGCCAGTCCTCGGGCGACTCCGGGTTCACGGGGTGACCGTCGCGCTCCGGGGAGGCCCGGAAGTTGGCCTTCGGGTTGCCGGGCGGGTTCACCATCGCGGCGATGTGGCCGCTCGTCGAGAGCACGAACCGCGTGTCGCCGCCGAACAGCTGGGTGGCCTGGTAGCAGGACTGCCACTGGCACAGGTGGTCGGCGATGCCCGCGACGACGTAGGAGTCGGTGGTGATCGTCGACAGGTCGACCGGCGAGCCGAGCATGGTCGCGGCCTTCGGCTCGACCAGCGCGTTGCGCAGCGCGAGGTCCATGAAGTCGCGGTGCATGCCCGCCGACATCCGCACCGGGTCGGCGTTCCAGTAGAGGATGTCGAACGCCTTGGGCGCGTGACCCATCAGGTAGTTGTTGACCCAGTAGTTCCAGATCAGGTCGTTGGGTCGCAGCCAGGCGAACACCTCGGCCAGCGTCCGGCCGTCGAGGTAGCCCTTCTCCGCGGACGCCCGGGTCGACGCGGCGGCCGCCTTGTGCGACATCAGTGCGCTGGTCACGCCGGCCCGCGCCTGGTCGAGCACCGTCACCGCCAGCGTGTACGACGCCACGCGGTCGAGCTCGCCGACCGCCGCGAGGTGCGCCAGCACCATCGAAGCGATCATCCCGCCGGAGCAGATGCCGAAGATCGAGGTGCTCGACTGCCGCGAGATCGCCTGGGCGGCGTCCATGGCCTCGAGGATCGCGGCGCCGTACGTGTCGAGGTCCCACTGGGCGTGCCGGACGTCGGGGTTGCGCCACGAGATGCAGAAGACCGTCTTGCCGGAGCGGACGAGGTGCTCGACCAGGGAGCGCTCCGGGGCGAGGTCGATCACGTAGTACTTGTTGATCGTCGGCGGCACGATCAACATCGGGATCTCGTGGACCTTGTCGGTCTGCGGCGTGTACTGGATCAGCTCGAACTGCTCGGTGCGCAGGACGACGGCGCCCGGCGTGACCGCCATGTCGGCGCCGACCTCGAAGGCGTCGGGCTCGACCATCGACGGCACGCGGGGCGCGGTGGCGAAGTCCCGCACGAAGCGCCGGCCGCCCTCCAGCAGGTTGCCGCCACCGGTGTCGAGGGTCCGCTTGAGGACCTTCGGGTTCGTCAGCGGGTGGTTGCTGGGCGACGCGGCCTCGACGATGTTGTCGACGATGAAGCGGATGCGGTGGTCGTCGCCCCAGCTCAGCTCGGCGTCGTCCACGAGCCCCCGGGCTGCGTGCCCGGTGGCGAGGTAGGTCTGCAGCGCCCGCCGGAACAGCGGGTTCTTCGCCCAGGCGTCGTCGCCGAAGCGACGGTCCTTCTCGTCGGGGGCCAGCTCGGAGCGGCCCAGCCCGACCTTGACGAGCTCACCGGCCAGGCCGGCGGTGCGCCCGACGACACGGCGGGGGTGGCGGGCCAGGCCCGCGGCGAAGCGGATCCCGGACATGCCGGGCACGAAGCGGCGGGGGAGGCTGGAGGAGGCGTCGGCGAGGAGCATGTCGAGCGGGGTGGCGAGCTCGCCGCTCACCTCGGTCTGCTCGGCGGGGCCCGAGTCGGTCTGGCTCATGTGCTGACAGTAGGCGGTCCGCTGTGACTGGCGACACAGCCTGTCCTGCCCGGTGGACGGGGCGGGCCGCCGCAGGCGCCGACGGTGGGCCGGCGAAGCCCGGGTCGGCCGTGACGTAGGACACGGAGTGGCCCGCGGCCGGTTACTCGTCGGTACGTTGCGTGCACCCCGGACCGCGAGACACCCAGGAGCTCCCCGTGCAGCACATCCTCGACGCCATCTCGGCCCCAGACACCTCGTCGGAGGACTTCGCAGCCCTCGCCCTGCCCGAGTCCTACCGCGCGGCGTACGTCGCCAAGGACGAGGTGGACATGTTCGAGGGCCTCTCCGCCAAGGAGAAGGACCCCCGCCGGTCCCTGCACGTCGACGAGGTCGCGATGCCCGAGCTCGGCCCGGGCGAGGCGCTGGTGGCCGTCATGGCCAGCGCCATCAACTACAACACCGTCTGGACCTCGATCTTCGAGCCCGTCTCCACCTTCGGCTTCCTCGAGCGCTACGGACGGCTGTCGCCGCTGGCGAAGCGCCACGACCTGCCGTACCACGTGGTCGGCTCCGACCTGGCCGGCGTCGTGCTGCGCACGGGCCCCGGCGTGCACACCTGGAAGCCCGGCCAGGAGGTCGTGGCCCACTGCCTGTCGGTCGAGCTCGAGGGCCCCGACGGCCACAACGACACGATGCTCGACCCGGAGCAGCGCATCTGGGGCTTCGAGACGAACTTCGGCGGCCTCGCCGACGTCGCGCTGGTCAAGGCCAACCAGCTGATGCCGAAGCCGCAGCACCTCACCTGGGAGGAGGCCGCCTCCCCCGGCCTCGTCAACTGCACGGCGTACCGCCAGCTGGTGTCGAAGAACGGCGGCGACATGAAGCAGGGCGACAACGTCCTGATCTGGGGCGCCTCGGGCGGCCTGGGCGGCTTCGCCACGCAGTACGCGCTCAACGGCGGCGCGACCCCGATCTGCGTGGTCTCCAGCGAGGAGAAGGCCGACATCGCCCGCTCGATGGGCGCCGAGCTCATCATCAACCGCTCCGCCGAGGACTACCGGTTCTGGAACGACGAGAACACCGAGCAGGACCCGAAGGAGTGGCGTCGCTTCGGCAAGCGCATCCGCGAGCTCACCGGCGGCGAGGACATCGACATCGTCTTCGAGCACCCGGGTCGCGAGACCTTCGGCGCCTCGGTGTTCGTGACCCGCAAGGGCGGCACGATCACCACCTGCGCCTCGACCAGCGGCTACATGCACGAGTACGACAACCGCTACCTGTGGATGAACCTCAAGCGCATCATCTCCTCGCACTTCGCGAACTACCGCGAGTCGTGGGAGGCGAACCGCCTCATCGCGAAGGGCAAGATCCACCCGACGCTGTCCCGGACCTACACCCTGGACGAGGTCGGGCAGGCCACGCTCGACGTCCACCACAACAAGCACCAGGGCAAGGTCGGCGTGCTCTGCCTGGCGCCCGAGGAGGGTCTCGGGGTGCACGACCACGAGCTCCGCGCGACCCACCTGGACGCGATCAACCGGTTCCGAGGGGTCTGATCACCCGGGTCCCGCGCCACCTTCCCGGACGGGGCGCGGGATCTGCTCGGACGGGGCGCGCACCACACCCGTGCGGGGTGGGTTCTCGCCCTCCGATCCGACAGACTGGGGTCTTCTCCACGACCACCTCGCGAGCCAGGAGGGCGCCTGCATGAGCGACCGCGGCCTGTCCATCTTCGACGACGACGCGGACGCGCCGTCCTCCACCGAGGGCGCCGGCACGACCCAGGACGACCGCGCCACGCAGGCCATCCCCACGGTGGGCGCCGGCAAGGGAGGCCCGGACACGACCCCGACGCCCACGACGGGGACCCAGCAGGCCTCCTCGGCCCCGCCCTCGCGGGCGCCGCAGCAGGCGCCGCCGCGCCCGGCACCCCGTCCGGCCACCCGGCCGGGTCCGACCCTGCCGCCGAGCTTCCCGCGGGTCCGCCGCGGCGGCTACGACGCCGACGCGGTCGACGCGAAGGTGCGCGAGATGGCCGGCGACCGCGCCGCCCTGGCGACCGACCTCGCCGAGGCCGAGCGCCGCCACGGCGACCTCGAGGCCCGGATCACCCAGCTCGAGGCCGAGCTGGCGGAGAACCAGAACCCGTCGTACGCCGGTCTCGGCGGCCGCGCGTCGGCGATGCTGCGCCTCGCCGAGGAGGAGTCCGGCGACGTCCGGCGCGCCGCCGAGCGCGAGGCGGCCGAGATCCGCGAGCAGGCCGAGCGCGACGCCAAGGCCATCCGCGCCGAGGCCGCCCGGGACGCCGACGACATGCGCCTGGTCCAGCTGAAGGACCTCGACGAGACCCGCAGCCGGGTGCTCGCCGACGCCGAGACCGAGCGCGCCCTGGCCCGGTCCGAGGGGGAGGACGTGCGCGCCTCCGCCCAGCGCGAAGCCGACCAGCTCCGGCTGGCCGCCGACCAGGAGGCCAACGAGGTCCGCACGTCCGCGACCCGCGCGGCCGAGAAGGTCCGGGCCGCCGCGGACCGCGAGGCCCAGGAGGCCCGGCGCGCCCTGGCCGTGGAGAAGGAGCGGCTGGCCCGCGAGGCCTCCGACCACCACGAGTCGGCGACCGCCGAGACCAAGCGCCTCGTCACCGAGGCCGAGGAGCGCGCCACGGCCGCCGAGGCCCGCGCCCGCGACGCGATCGCCCAGGCGACCGCCCACCGCCAGCAGGCCCAGACGGAGTCCGAGGCGATCCTCTCCCGGGCCCGCCGCGAGGCCGAGCAGGTCGTGTCCTCGGCGCGCACCCAGGCGGAGGCGATCACCGACAACCGCACGAAGGAGTCCGAGCGCGAGCTCGCCGCCGTGCGGTCCCAGGTCGAGCGGATGATCAAGCGCCGCGAGGCCATCGCCGTGCAGCTGGGCGCCCTGCGCGACGTCGTGGCCGGGTTCGGCGACGACGAGCCCGACGACGCGGCCGCGGCCCCCACGACCCCGGACCCGGAGGCGACCCAGGCCAGCCCGCAGGCGGCGCCGGCCAAGGGGCCCCGCAAGAAGTGAGGACCGGCCACGGCGCCCCTCAGGGCGCCGTGGCCTCCAGCTCGAGCCGGACGTAGTCCACGACCGGCTCGGTCATGGCCTCCGCGACCGCGTCGACGAAGGCGTCGAAGCGGTCCGCCAGCGGCTCGGCGTAGCCGCCGAGCACCACGGTCGCGAGGTAGCGGCGCAGCAGGTCGGGCTCCGCCAGGCGGATCGGGTGCTGCCGGAGCCGGACGTCGTCGACGACCAGATCGGCCGACACCAGCTCCGCGCGGGTGTCGTCGACCCCGGCGAAGCACCACTCCCCCGGGTCCTCGTCGATCCCGAAGGCCCGCTGCGCCGTCCGCAGGGCGGAGTCCATCGCGTCGAGGTTGCCCGCACCACCGCACTCGGCGACCAGTCGGCCGCCGGGGCGCAGGACGGCGGCGAGGTGCGCGAACAGGGCCCGGTGGTCACCGACCCAGTGGAAGGCCGCGACGCTCATGACGGCGTCGACGGTGCCCACGGTGTCGGGCAGCGGCCGGGTCAGGTCCGCGTGGACGTACGTCGCGGAGTCGCCCAACCGCTCCCGGGCGCGCTCGAGCATCCGCTCGGAGCCGTCCAGCAGCACGAGCTCCGCCCCGGGCCACCGGTCGCGGAGAGCGGCGGCGTCGCGGCCCGTCCCGCAGCCGGCGTCCAGGACCCGCAGACCCGCGCCGTCACCCGGCAGGTCGAGACGGTCCAGGACGCCGGCGCCCCAGGCCTCGTGCGGCAGGGGCAGGGCGTCGTACGTCGAGGCGTCCCACTCGCGAGTCATCGACGGGCATCCTCCACCACGGGCGGGACCGCGGGAAGGACCTGCTCGGCGGCCGGCTCCCCGGCGCGCACCAGCAGCACGCCCGCGAGCACCAGGACGCCGCCCGCGAGCTGGAGCGGTCCGGGCAGCTCGGCGAGGAGCAGCACCGAGAAGACCAGGGCGGCGAGGACCTCGCTGAGCCCGACGAAGGACGCCAGGCGCGAGCCGAGCCTGCGCCCGGCGGCGACGCCCGTCGCGTAGGCGAGCGCCGCGCAGACGACACCCAGACCCAGTGCGGCGACCCACCACGGCAGCTCGAACCCGGCGTACGACGCGGGCGCGGTCGAGGCGGCCATCGGCACGAGGCCGACGAGCCCGGCGAGCCCGAGGACGACGGTGCCGACCACCAGCCCGCCCTCCGCGAGGACGATCGGCGGCAGTCCGTTGTCGGCGTCGGCCGAGACGACGAAGTAGACGGCCAGTCCGAGCATCGCGGCCAGCGCCCAGGCCACGCCGACGACGTCGAGGGAGGCCCCCGAGACCACGTCGAGCACCAGGACGAGCCCGACCGCGGCGACGACGGCCCCGACGAGGGTCAGCCGGCCGGGGCGCTGGGCGTGGCGCAGCCACATCCAGAGCACGACCGCGACAGGGGCGGTGTACTCGATCAGCAGCGCGACGCCGACGTCCAGGTAGGTGACGGCGTAGAAGAACGCGAGCTGGATGCCGGCGACCGCGGCGACGCCGTACAGGGTGACGACGCGGACGTTGCTGCGCAGCAGCCCCCAGCGGCCGCGGAGCACGACGACGACCGGTACGGCGAGGACGAGGGCGGCGACGCCGACCCGCACCAGGACGGCGGCGCCGGCGGTCCATCCCTCGTCCAGCAGGCCGCGGGCCAGGGGTCCGGCGAGACCGAAGGCGGTCGCCGAGACCAGCGCGAACGCGAGGCCCCCCGCCACACCGCTCGACCGGACGTCAGGAGTCATCGTGCTCATGGCTCCTGACCCTAGGACCGGATGTCGTAAGGTGTCAACGTGGACTTCACTCATGACACCGTGATGTCGCTGCAGGCCGCCACCGCCCTGGTCAACAGCGCCGAGGAGCCGGACACGCTGACGTCGGTCGCCGACCTCGACGCCGTGTGGGAGGAGTACGGCTACACCGGCCGCCACGACGGCGACGTCGCCGAGCTCGAGGCGGTGCGGGCGCTGCGCCCCACGCTGCGCACGCTGCTGACGGCCGACCGCGACACGGCCGCGGGGATGGTGAACCGGATGCTCGCCGACGCGGGGGCCGTGCCGCGCCTCGCCCGCCACGACGGCTGGGACTGGCACCTGCACGCCATCGACGACGACGCCCCGCTGCCCGACCGGATCGTCGTGGAGACCGCCATGGCGATGATGGACGTCGTCCGCGTCGACGAGCTCAGCCGCATCTCCTCCTGCGACGCCGACGGCTGCGAGGGCGTCGTCCTCGACCTGTCCCGCAACCGCTCGCGCCGCTTCTGCTCCACGACCTGCACGAACCGCGAGGCCGCGGCGGCGTACCGCGCCCGCCGACGCACCACTCGGTCCTGACCGCCGGTGAGCGCCGTCGGGCAGAATCCCGGTGTGCGTCCTCGCCTGCTGCTCCTCGCCCTCGTCCTCGCGGTGGTCGGCGTCCCCCTGCCGGCCACCACCGCCACCGCGGACCCCGCGGCCACGGCCGGGCGCGGCGCCGGCGACTACGCGCTGCCACCCGCGGCCGACCGGTGGGACTACCAGATCGGTGGCACCCGGACGGTGCCCGGGAGCGTCGACGTCGTCATCCGGGACCGCGAGGCTCCGCCGGTGGGCCGCGACGGCGTCTACGACGTCTGCTACGTCAACGCCTTCCAGACCCAGCCGAACGAGAAGCAGTTCTGGAAGAAGCGGTGGGGCCTCGTCCTGAAGAAGAACGGTCGTGCGGTCGTCGACTCCGGGTGGGGCGAGTGGCTGCTGGACATCCGCACCCCGGCGAAGCGCCAACGGCTGGCGCGCATCGTCGGCGGCTGGATGAGCGGCTGCGCCGAGGCCGGCTACGACGCCGTCGAGCCCGACAACCTCGACTCCTACCTGCGCAGCAAGGGCCTGATCAGCCAGCAGCAGACCAACGCCTTCGTCCGTCTCCTGGCGGAGCGCGCCCACGGCAGCGGCCTCGCCATCGCCCAGAAGAACCGCGCGGGGTGGAACGGGAAGCGCTTCGGCCTCGACTTCGCCGTCGCCGAGGAGTGCGGCCAGTACGACGAGTGCGGCGCCTACCGCCGCGTGTACGGCGCCCGGGTGCTCGCGGTGGAGTACCGCGACCCGGCCTTCCGCACGGCCTGCCGCGAGTGGGACGGCCGGATCGCGCTGGTGCGCCGCGACCTCGCGGTCAGCCCGAGGGGCGTCCGCCGCTTCTGCCCCTGACCGGGCTCAGCGGCTGTGGTCGCGGAACCCGCGCCCGGTCTTGCGGCCGAGGTAGCCGGCCGTGACCAGGTGCTCCAGCAGCGGCGCCGGGGCGAACCCGGGCTCGCGGAACTCCAGGTAGAGCTCGCGCTGAATGGCCAGCGAGACGTCGTTGCCGACCACGTCGAGCAGCTCGAACGGCCCCATCGGCAGGGCGCAGCCCAGCTTCATGGCGGTGTCGATGTCGTCGGCCGTCGCGTAGTGGCCCTCGAGCATCTTCACCGCGTCGTTGAGGTAGGGGAACAGCAGCGCGTTGACGATGAAGCCCGCCCGGTCGCCGCAGGACACCGCGGTCTTGCCGACCGCGCCGCACAGGGCCCGGGTGGTCTCCGCGACGTCGTCGGCGGTGGCGACGGTCGAGACGACCTCCACCAGCTTCATGACCGGCGCCGGGTTGAAGAAGTGCATGCCGACGACGTCACCGGGGCGGGAGGTCACCTTCGCGAGCTCGATGACCGGCAGCGACGAGGTGGTCGTGGCGAGGATCGCGCCGTCGCGGCAGATCTCGTCGAGGTTCTCGAAGAGGGTGGTCTTGATCTTCAGGTCCTCGGCGATGGCCTCGACCACCAGGTCCACCGACGACAGGTCGTCGAGCGAGGTCGTGCCGGTGAGCCGACCGAGCACCTCGTCGCGGGCGGACTCCTCGAGCTTGCCGCGCTGGACGGCCTTGTCGAGCGACTTCGCCACGCGGGCGGCCACGCCGTCGACCTTGTCGGCCGAGCGGCCGACGTACAGGACGTCGTACCCGCCCTTGGCGAAGACCTCGACGATGCCGGAGGCCATGGTCCCGGTGCCGACCACGCCGACGGTCCGGACCGGACGCCGCAGCTCGGCCGCGTCCGCGGCGGACGGCGTGCGCTCGTCGTCCACGACGACGGGGCTGTCGGGGCCCTCGTAGGTGTAGAAGCCCCGGCCCGTCTTGCGGCCCAGCAGGCCCGCGGAGACCATCTGCTTGAGCAGCGGCGTGGGCGCGTGGAGCCGGTCGCGGCCCTGGCGGTACATCGTCTCGAGGATCTCGTACGCCGTGTCCAGACCGATCAGGTCGAGCAGCGCCAGCGGGCCCATCGGGTAGCCGCAGCCGAAGCGCATGGCGGCGTCGATGTCCTCGCGGGTGGCGTAGCGGCTCTCGAACATGGACGCCGCGTGGTTGAGGTAGCCGAACAGCAGCGTGTTGGCGATGAAGCCGGCGCGGTCGCCGCAGACGACCGGGCTCTTGCCGAGCTTCTCGACCATGCCGGTGACCTCGTCGAGCACCCGCGGGTCGGTGACGACGGTGCGCACGACCTCGACGAACTTCTGCACCGGGGCCGGGTTGAAGAAGTGCATGCCGACGACCCGGCCCGGGTGGGAGGTCGCCGCGGAGATCTCCGTGACCGACAGCGAGGAGGTGTTGGTCGCCAGCACCGCGTCGGGGCCGACGATCTCGTCGAGGCGGCTGAAGATCCGTCGCTTGAGGTCGAGGGACTCCCCGATGGCCTCCACGACCAGCGTGGCGTCGGCCAGGTCGGCCAGGTCGGTGGTGATCCGCACCCGCCCGAGCAGCGCGGCGGCGTCCTCCTCGGAGAGCTTGCCGCGCGCGACCGCCCGGCTCGTGGAGTGGTCGAGGTGGCCCTGGCCGCGGTCAGCAGCGGCGTCGTCGACCTCGACCCCGACCACGGAGTAGCCGTGGCGGGCGAACACCTCGGCGATGCCGGCACCCATCGTGCCCAGGCCCACCACCCCGACGACGTCGGTGCGGGCGGCGGGCTCGGTGGCGCTGTCAGTCATGCTCGCGATCCTGCCACGGGGCACGGACGTCCCGACCTGTGACGTCGGCCACCCGGGCCCGCCGGGAGGGCGGCGATCAGGCCGGCGCGTCCACGAAGCGCCGGAGCACCTCGGCGAACACCTCGGGCTGCTGGGAGTGCACCCAGTGACCGGCGTTCTTGACCGTCACCTTCCGCACGCGCGGGAACAGCCGCTCCATGGCCTCGGCGTGCTCCGGCTGCACGTACGGCGACTCGGCGCCCGCCACCCACAGCACCGGACCGTCGTACGGCGGGGCGTCGGCCACGCGGTCCTCCGGCCAGCTGCCCAGCACGTCGAGCTCCTCGGCGAGCAGCTCGAGGTTCGGCTGCCAGCGCCAGGAGGCTCCCCCCTCGGCGGTGTCGCGACGCAGGTTCTGCAGCAGGAACCCCCGCACGGTCGGGCTCGGCGCCGCCTCGCTCATCGCCTCGTCGGCCTGCGCGCGGGTCTCGAGAGCGGCCAGGTCGAGGGAGCGCATCGCGCGGATGTAGCGCCCGAACTCCTCGCGCCCGCCCTCCTCGTAGGTCACCGGCGACATGTCGACGACGCAGAGGCGCTCGACCAGCTCCGGGTGCCGCAGGGCCAGCAGCATCGCCGCCTTGCCGCCCATCGAGTGACCCACCAGGGCCGCCGGCTCGGCGGGGTCGAGCAGCTCCGCGACGGCGTCGGCCATGTCGACGTAGTCGAGGTGGTCGGTCCAGGCGGAGCGTCCGTGGTTCGGCATGTCGACGAGGAGCACCCGGTGGGAGCCCGCCAGGGTCTTGGCGGCCGTCGTCCAGTTCTTGCCCTGGCCGAAGAGACCGTGGCAGAACACCACCCACGGCCCGCTCTCCCCCAGGGTCGTCGTGTGCAGGTCGGCCACGCGGCTCATCCTGGCAGGCGGGTAGATTCGCCCGGCGTGAGACTCGTCGTGGCGCGGTGCCAGGTGGACTACGCGGGGCGGCTGACGGCGCACCTGCCGATGGCGACCCGGGTGCTGATGATCAAGGCCGACGGATCGGTGCTGGTGCACTCCGACGGCGGCTCCTACAAGCCCCTGAACTGGATGTCGCCACCGTGCACCCTGCGCGAGGGCACCACGGACGACGGCGAGGTCGAGTGGACCGTCACCAGCCCGAAGACCGACGACACCCTGCGCATCCTCATCAGCGAGGTCGTCCACGACTCCCGCTACGACCTCGGCGTCGACCCGGGCCTGGTCAAGGACGGCGTCGAGAAGCACCTCCAGGAGCTCCTGGCGGAGCACCCGGCCACGCTGGCGGAGGGCCTGTCGCTGGTGCGCCGCGAGTTCCCGACCGCGATCGGGCCGGTCGACCTCATGTGCCGCGACGCCGCGGGCACCTCGGTGGCCGTGGAGATCAAGCGGCGCGGCGAGATCGACGGGGTCGAGCAGCTGACGCGCTACCTCGAGCTGCTCAACCGCGACCCGGCGCTCACCCGCAAGGGAGCCGTCCGCGGCATCTTCGCGGCGCAGGAGATCAAGCCCCAGGCCCGCGTCCTGGCCACCGACCGCGGCATCGCCTGCGCCGTCGTCGACTACGACGCGCTGCGCGGGCTCGACGACCCGGGCTCGCGCCTGTTCTGATGCGGCGGCCCTGATGCGGATCTTCCACCTCGCGGAGCGCCCCGACTGGGACGCCGCCCGCGCGGGCCGCTACTACGACCGCTCCACCCGCGGGCGCTCGCTCGCCGAGGTCGGGTTCGTCCACTGCTCCCACGCCCACCAGTGGCAGCGGGTCCGCGACGCGGTGTACGACGACGTGACCGAGCCGCTGCTCCTGCTCACGATCGACACCGACCTCCTCGACGCCCCGGTCGTCGAGGAGCCGGGCGAGCCGGGGTCGACCGAGCGCTTCCCCCACGTGTACGGCGCGATCCCCGTCGACGCCGTCGTGGCGGTCACCGAGCTGCCGGCACCCTCGACGGCCCCTTCCACGGCTCCTTCGACGGCCCCGCGGGCCGACCCCGCCGGCGGCCGGTCCTTCTCCAGCCTGCTGATGGCCGAGATCGGCGTCCGGGTCGTGCTCGCGTTCGGCGTCATGGTCCTCTCGGCGCTGGCGGGGACCGTCGTCCAGGAGGCCGCGGGCGAGCCGTTCGGCCTGCTGGCCGCGGTCGTCGTGTTCGTCGTGGCCACCGTCCTGGCCGTCGCGGTCTACCGCCGCCGGGAGCGCCGGGGCCCCTGAGCAGGGCCCCGTGGGGCCTGTGGACGGCGGCCGCCGGATGTCGGTCCCGGGTGCCACGATGGCCGGACCATGGACCTCCACCTCCTCGCCGACCCCGACGTGCTGGGGGCGAACTTCGACCTCGGCTCGCTCGTTCGCGCCCGCGGTGGCCTGGTGCGGTCGGTGCACGCCGTCGAGGTGCTCGAGAAGGACCGGTCGTACGTCGTGGCCCGCGCCCGGGTGCAGGGCACGGCACCGGCGCCGTACCGCGTCGACCTGGAGGCGTACGTCGGCGTCCGCCGCCAGGTCGACCTGCTGACCTCCTGCACCTGCCCGGTCGGCCACCAGTGCAAGCACGGCGCCGCGCTCGCGCTGGCCCTCGCGTTCCCCGACGTGGCCTCGCCGGTCCCCCGCCCCACCTGGCGCACCCAGCTCGAGCAGGTGCTCGACGGCCTGGGTGCCGCGGCCCCGCCGGAGACCGCACCGGTCGCCACCGCCCTGCGCTTCGCCTCCTCCTTCCTGGGTGCCACGGGCACCGGCCGACCCACCGTGCGGCTGCGACCGATGCAGCAGGGCAGGCGGGGATGGGTCCAGCGGGGGTTCGACTGGAAGGACGTCCCGGCCGCGGCGCTGCGCCGGGGCCACGACCCCGAGCAGCTCGCAGCGCTGCTCGCCCTGCACCACGCCCTAGGCGCGCAGTACTTCTACGCCGGGGTCGACCGGACCCTCGGCGAGTTCGGACCCCACGTGCTGCGGCTCCTGCGCGAGGCCCGGGAGGCCGGGGTGGTGCTGTACGGCGAGCCGCCCCTCACCGAGGTGCGCCTCCTCGACGAGCCGGCGGTGGCCGAGGTCGACCTCGTCGCGACCGACGCCGGCGCGGTGCAGGTCGGGCTGCGGGTGACCCTGGACGGCGAGCCCCGGGCCTCGACCGCGGTCGCGCTGGCCGGCTCGCCCGCCCACACGGTCGCCGTCGCGACCGACGGCGTGCTGCTCCTCGCCCCGCTGGCGGCGCCCCTCACCGAGCACGTGGCGACCGTCCTGGGCGAGCGACGGCTCACGGTCCCGGCGTCCGAGGTCGACGAGCTGCCCGACTACCTGCGCCGGCTCGGCCGCCTGCTCCCCCTCACCTCCACGGACGCCTCCGTCGCGCTGCCGGACGCCGTCGTGCCCCGGCTCCGGGTGACCGTCCGGTGGAGCACCGCGGCCTCCGCCGAGGTGCTCTGGTCCGTCACCTACAGCACCGACGGCGAGACGCACGCGGTCCCGCTCGGCTCCTCCGACGACCTCGGCGGCCTGCGCGACCGCGCCGCGGAGCGCATGCTCCTGGCGGACCTCGAGGGGCTCGACCCGGTCGACCGCACCGTGGCGGGCGCCGACGTCGTCTCCCTGGCCCTGCTCGAGCTGCCCGACTGGGAGTCCCGGGACGACCTCGACGTCGTGCAGGTCGACCGGCCCGACCTGCGACCCGCCGAGGAGGCCCCCGAGATCTCCTTCGACCTCGCCGAGCCCGCCCCGGGTCGGCGTGCGGGCTCGGGGAGCGTCGACGAGCACACCGACTGGCTGGACCTCGAGGTCGTCGTCCTGGTGGAGGGCAAGCCGGTCCCCCTCCCCCAGCTGCTGGCGTCGCTGACCGCCGGGCACGACGTGATGGTGCTGCCCAGCGGGCTCATCGTGCGGATCGACGGGCCCGAGCTCGCCCGGCTGGCGGAGACCGTCGCGGCCGCCGCCGCCCTGCGCGACCGTCGGGCGCAGGCCGACGACGACCCGACCCGCCTGCGGGTGGCCCGCGACGACGTCGGCACGCTGGCGGCGCTCGCAGACGTGGGCCGCGTCGACGCCCGGGCGTCGGAGTGGGTCGAGCGGGCGCGCAGCCTGCGCGACCTGACGGACATCGAGCGGCCGGAGCCCGTCGGCGTCGTGACCGAGCTGCGCTCCTACCAGCGCGAGGGGTTCGCCTGGCTCGCCTTCCTGTGGCGACACCGCCTCGGCGGCGTGCTGGCCGACGACATGGGCCTCGGCAAGACCCTGCAGGTGCTCACCCTCATCGCCCACGCACGCAGCCGGGGCGAGTCCGCCCCGTTCCTGGTCCTCACCCCGACCAGCGTGGTCGGTGCCTGGGCCTCCGAGGCCGCCCGCCACACGCCCGGCCTGCGGGTGGCCACCGTGACCGCGACCCAGGCCCGGCGCGGGGTGACGGTCGCCGACGTCGCCGCCGGCGCCGACGTCGTGGTGACCAGCTACACGCTGCTGCGGCTCGAGCAGGACCAGTACGCCGACGTCGACTGGGCGGGCGTCGTCCTCGACGAGGCGCAGCAGGTCAAGAACCACAAGTCGCTGGCCCACAAGGCCGTGCGCCGGTTGCGGGCGCCGTTCGCGCTCGCGGTGACCGGCACGCCGTTCGAGAATCGGCTGCGCGAGCTCTGGTCGCTGCTGGCGATCGTCGCCCCGGGCCTGTACCCGACCCTGGCGGGCTTCTCCCGCGCGGTCGCGCAACCGGTCGAGCGGGAGGGCGACGAGCGCGCGCTCGCCCGCTTCCAGCAGCGGGTGCGCCCGTTCATGCTGCGCCGCACCAAGCAGCTCGTCGCGAAGGACCTGCCGGCGAAGCAGGAGCAGGAGCTGTCGGTCCGGCTCTCACCCCGGCACCGCGAGCTGTACGACGCCCGCCACGCCCGCGAGCAGCAGCGCATCCTGGGCCTCCTCGAGGACTTCGACGAGAACCAGGTGGCGGTCCTCGCCGCCCTCACCCGGCTGCGGCAGCTCGCGCTCGACCCCGGGCTGGTCCACGCCGACCACGACGACATCGGCTCGGCGAAGCTGGACCTGCTGGTCGAGCACGTCACCGAGGTGGCCGCCGAGGGTCACCGGGTGCTCGTGTTCAGCTCGTTCACCGGCTTCCTGGGTCGCGCCCGCGACCGTCTGGCCGAGGCCGGCCTCGACCACGCCTACCTCGACGGGGCCACCACCGACCGCGCCGCCGTCATCGAGGGCTTCCGGAACGGGGACGCCCCGGTCTTCCTCATCAGCCTCAAGGCGGGCGGCGTGGGCCTGACCCTGACGGAGGCCGACTACGTCTACGTCCTCGACCCGTGGTGGAACCCGGCCGCCGAGGCGCAGGCCGTCGACCGCGCCCACCGCATCGGCCAGCGCAGCACGGTGATGGTCTACCGGCTGGTCTCCGCCGACACCATCGAGGAGAAGGTCATGGCCCTGAAGGCACGCAAGGCGGCGCTCTTCGCCGACGTGGTCGACGGTGGCGGCGCCGCGGGCGGACTGATCACCGCGGACGACGTCCGCGCGCTGTTCGACTGACGCCGGGACGGTCGCGAGTCGGGGGGCCGGTCAGGCGCCGGCGACGGGCGGGGCGCCGGGGTCCTCCCCGCCACCGCCGGCGGCCTCCCGGGCGACCCAGTCCTCGATGTCGTCGACGTCGTCGGCGTTGCGGCGGACGACCGCGAGCAGGTCGGAGACCGTCGCGACCTCCTCCACCTGCTCCTTCACGAACCACTGCATGAACTGCTCGGCCGCGAAGTCGAGCTCCTCGCGGGCCGTGGCGACCAGCGCGTTGATCTGGGCGGTCACGCGGCGCTCCTGGTCGAGGGCCAGGGCGACCGGCTCCACGACGTCGGCGAAGGTCGACTGCGGCGCGGACAGGGCGGGGATCGCGACCTCGGCGTCGGTGTCGATCAGGAAGCGGACCATCATCATCGCGTGGTCGCGCTCCTCGAGCGCCTGGGCGTAGAAGAACGCCGCCATGCGCGGCATCGTCAGGGCGTCGTAGTGCACGGCGCACGCGAGGTACTGGTTGTGGGCCGCGAGCTCGTGACCGATCTGCTCGTTGAGCTGGCTGGCGAAGCGGGTGGCCGTCATGGGGCGCAGCCTGTCAGGCGGCGGCGGGCAGACGCGAGCCCTTGCGTCCGGCCTTCTTGGACGCCTTCGCCTTGGCGGCCTTCGTCGCCTTGCCGGCGCTCACGACCTCGACCTTCCGGGACTTCTTGAGGTCGTCCTTGCGGACGGGCTCCATCGAGTCGGCGTGGACGAGGCGACGCTTCTTGACGGCGTACGCCTCGGGCAGCGTGCCCTCCTTGAGCATCCGCAGCGGGCAGCGGCCGCACTTGTCCTTCGACACGCAGCACTTCGTCTTCGGCAGCCCGGGGGACGACTTCTTGCCCATGACCACACCGTAGCAGCGATTGAGGCAAGCCTTACCTGTGTCCTTGGTCCCGGTCAGGGACACCGGGTTCACTGGGGGCATGCGCAGACCTCAGCCCGAGAAGCCCGGACCCGGCCAGGAGTCGGTGTGGGACTACCCCCGTCCCCCCGCGCTGGTCGCCAGCAAGGAGTCGGTGAGCGTGGTCGTCGGCGGCGTCACCGTCGCGGAGTCGACCCGGACGTTCAAGGTCCTCGAGACCTCCCACCCCCCCACGTACTACCTGCCCACCGAGGCCTTCGCCGACGGTGCGCTGGTGCCGGTGGCCGGGTCGTCGTTCTGCGAGTGGAAGGGCGAGGCGGCGTACGCCGACCTGGTGGGCGGTGGCGTGCGCGCCGAGCGGGCCGCCTGGACCTACCCCTCCCCCACGTCCGACTTCACCGAGCTCCTCGGCTACTGGGCGGTGACGCCGCTGGCGGTCGAGGCCTGCTACGTCGACGGCGAGCTCGTCCGGCCCCAGGAGGGCGGCTTCTACGGCGGCTGGATCACCTCGAAGGTCGCCGGCCCGTTCAAGGGCATCCCCGGGTCCTGGGGCTGGTGAGTGCGGGGAACCGCGCGAGGGACGAGCGCGGATCCCAGCGCACGAAGGTCGAGCGAGCGCGCGCCTGAGCTTGCGAAGGCGCGTACGCGGGTCGAGACCCGGTGAGGCGAGAGGCGGCCTCAGGGGCCGAGCGAGCGCGCGACCGAGGAACGAGGTCGCGACTGCGGGTCGAGACCCGGTGAGCCGGGAGACGGCCTCCACCGGGCGACGGCCTCCACCGGGCGACGGCCTCCACCGGGCGACGGCGGGTCGAGTCCCGGTAAGCCGCGGGTCGCGACCCGGTGAGCCGACCGTCGACGTCGATCAGCCGTCGGCGTCCGACGCCGTGAGACCCTCCGCCTCCCGGATCACGTCCACGATGCTCGACATGATCGCGGTGAGGCCGTAGTCCTTCGGTGTGTAGACGGCGGCGACGCCGGCCTCCTTCAGGCGGCGGCCGTCGGCGTCGGGGATGATCCCGCCGACGATGACGGGCAGGTCGGCGAGCCCCGCTGCGGCCAGGCCCTCGACCACGGCGGGCACGAGCTCCATGTGGGATCCGGACAGGATCGAGAGCCCCACGCAGTGGACGTCCTCGTCGACGGCGGCGCGGACGATCTGCTCGGGGGTGAGGCGGATCCCCTGGTAGACCACCTCGAAGCCGGCGTCGCGGGCGCGGACGGCGACCTGCTCGGCGCCGTTGGAGTGACCGTCCAGACCGGGCTTGCCGACCAGCAGGCGCAGCCGGCCGCCGAGCTCCTCGCCGGTGGCACGGACCTTCTCGCGGACGGCGCGCAGCTCGTCGCCGGCCTGGCCGGCCGCGGCCACGACGCCCACCGCGCCGGAGACGCCGGTGGGGGCGCGGAACTCGCCGAAGACCTCGCGCAGCGTCCCGGCCCACTCGCCGGTGGTGGCGCCGGCGCGGACGGCGGCCAGGGTGGCGTGCATCAGGTTGGTGTCGGTCTTGGCGTCGGCGGCCAGCCGCTCGAGGGCCGCGTCGACGGCGGACTGGTCGCGCTGCGCCTTCCACTCCTCGACCGACCGCTTGGCGGCGGCCTCGGCCTCGGGGTCGGCGGTCTGGATCGCGCCGTCCAGGTCGGAGGTCAGCGGCGACGGCTCCGTCGAGGTGTAGACGTTGACGCCGACGATCTTCTCCTCGCCGCTCTCGATCCGGCCGCGGCGTGCGGCGTGCGCGGAGACCAGCGCCTGCTTCATGTAGCCGGACTCGACGGCGGCGATCGCCCCGCCCATCGCCTGCACCCGGTCCATCTCCTCGCGGGCCGAGGTGACGAGCTCGGCGACCTTGGCCTCGATGACGTGGCTGCCGTCGAAGATGTCCTCGTACTCGAGGAGGTCGGACTCGAAGGCCAGCACCTGCTGCAGCCGCAACGACCACTGCTGGTCCCACGGGCGGGGCAGCCCGAGCGCCTCGTTCCAGGCGGGCAGCTGCAGGGCGCGGGCCCGCGCGTTCTTCGACAGGGTGACGCCGAGCATCTCCAGCACGATGCGCTGGACGTTGTTCTCCGGCTGCGCCTCGGTGAGGCCGAGCGAGTTGACCTGGACGCCGTAGCGGAAGCGGCGCATCTTCGGGTCGGTGACGCCGTACCGCTCGCGGCACAGCTCGTCCCACAGCTGCACGAAGGCCCGCATCTTGCAGGTCTCCTCGACGAAGCGGACGCCCGCGTTGACGAAGAACGACATCCGGCCGACGACCTTGCCGAAGTCCTCCTCCGTGACCTGGCCCGCGTTCTTGACCTGGTCGAGGACGGCGATCGCGGTGCACAGCGCGTAGGCGAGCTCCTGCTGCGGGGTCGCCCCCGCCTCCTGCAGGTGGTAGCTGCAGATGTTGATCGGGTTCCACTTCGGCACCTGGTGCACCGTGTAGGAGATGACGTCGCTGATCAGCCGCAGCGAGTGCTCCGGCCCGAAGACGTAGGTCCCCCGGGACAGGTACTCCTTGATGATGTCGTTCTGGGTGGTCCCGGCGAGCTGGGCGGCGACCTCCTCGGGGGCCAGGTCGGGGTTCTGCTCCTCGGCGGCGACCTGGTACATCGCCAGCAGCCACATCGCCGTGGCGTTGATGGTCATCGAGGTGTTCATCCCGGTCAGCGGGATGCCGTCGAACAGCCGACGCATCTCCCCCAGGTGCGGCACGGGCACGCCGACCTTGCCGACCTCGCCGACCGCCAGGGCGTCGTCGGGGTCGTAGCCGGTCTGCGTCGGCAGGTCGAAGGCGACCGAGAGGCCGGTCTGGCCCTTCTCCAGGTTGCCCCGGTAGAGCGCGTTGGACGCGGCGGCCGTCGAGTGCCCGGCGTACGTGCGCATGACCCAGGGGCGGTCGCGCTCCGGGCGGGCGGGGATCGCGTCACTCATGATCGGAGGGTAGACCGGCGCCTACCGCCCGGTAACCCGCCGAAGGGTGTGGAAAAGGCCACACCGCCCGGGCCGGACGGACGGCTCAGGCGTGGCCGGGCGCGAGCCGGGCGGTCTGCTGGACCTCCACCACCCGGATCAGGTGCGAGAGGTGCAGCAGTCGGCGGACGGCGGGCGGCGGGTCGCGCAGCACCAGGCGGCGCCCCCGGGCGCCCGCCCGGTACGACGCCGCGGCGAGGACCCGGAGCGCGGTGAGGTCGACGCACTCCACGCGGCGCATGTCCACGACCACGAGCCCGTCGTCGGCGTCGGGGTCCGACGCGGCGAGCGCGGCGTCCAGCTCGGCGCGGAGCCTGTCGGTGCACCGCACGTCGACGTCACCGACGAGCACCACCCGGTGCTCACCCGCGTCGAGCTCGACCTCGGATCCCATGCGTCCCCCGATCGTGTGCACGATCAGGATGACGCGCGAGAACCCCCGTTGGTTGCATTATCCGTGGATTGCGTCACACGTGTCGCCCCGAGGTAGGTCAGCCCCGCGGTGCCGGCGGCCAGCAGGAGCATGCCGGCGACGCCCTCGGGGCTGAAGATGTGACCGATGTGCACCAGCCACGCGCCGGGCAGGAGCAGGAGCCCGACCAGCGCCGGCGCGCCCAGGCGCCGTACCTGGTCGGCGAGCAGCACCACGCAGCAGGCCAGCAGCGCCCAGGAGCCGATCTCGCCCAGCGGGGTCCCGATCCGGAACATCAGGCTCACCGCGGGTGGGCGCGGCTCGTCGGGCCCCAGCTCGCGGGTGACGTAGCCGGCGCCGATCCCGCTGACGACGTCGAGGGCGGAGTAGAAGGTCATGTAGACGTACGCCGTCAGCCGGACCACCCACGACACGACGTCGGTGCGCCCCCGCACCGGGGCCAGCAGCGCGAGCCCCACGAGCGGGAAGAAGAGCAGGCCCGGCAGGTGCAGGCCGTACCAGAGCCCGGAGGTCTCGTAGCTCAGCGAGTGCGGGTGGAAGAGCCCGGCCACGGCCAGCCCCACCCCCGGCACGGCGCAGAGGGCGGCGTACGCCGCGGGGGTGCGCCGCAGGACGGCGGTGCGCGGGAGGTCCATGCGCAGAACCTAGCCCGCCGCCCCGTGAGCCCTAGGGTGAGCGGCATGGTGAACCTGACGCGCATCTACACCCGCACCGGCGACGGCGGGCGCACCCGTCTGGTCGACATGACGGAGACGACGAAGAACGACCTGCGGCTGCACGCCTACGCCGACGTGGACGAGACCAACGCGCAGATCGGGGTGGCGATCGAGCTCGGCGGCCTCGACGACGACGTGGTCGCGGTGCTGCGCACGATCCAGAACGACCTGTTCGACGCCGGGGCGGACCTCGGCAACCCGGTCACCGCCGACCCCGAGTTCCCGCCGCTGCGCGTCGAGCAGACGTACGTCGACCGGCTCGAGGGCTGGTGCGACGCCTACAACGAGCACCTGGAGACGCTGCGGTCGTTCATCCTGCCCGGCGGCTCGCCCGGCGCGGCGCTGCTGCACGTGGCCCGCACCGTGTGCCGCCGCGCGGAGCGCTCCGCCTGGCGGGCCCACGATCAGCACGGCGAGGCGATGAACACGGTCGCGATCACCTACCTCAACCGGCTCTCCGACCTGCTCTTCATCCTCGCCCGCCACGCGAACCGTCAGCAGGGCGACGTGCTGTGGAAGCCGGGCGGGGAGCGCTGAGGTCCGCCTGACCCCCTCCCCTCGCTGGGGTAGCGTCGAGGTCGACACGGGGTGCCCGCCGCCGAGCGGGCTGAGATCACACCCGTCGAACCTGATCTAGCTCGCACTAGCGAAGGGATGTCCGATGGACCCTGCTGCCACCCCCGCCCCGGCGGACCTGGCCGAGGCGCTGGCCGCGCTGAGGCAGGCCCCTCCCCTGGTCCACTGCCTGACCAACGCGGTCGTGATGCCGTGGACGGCGAACGGCCTGCTGGCGCTGGGTGCCTCCCCCGCGATGGTCGACGTGCCCGGGGAGGCCGGGCCCTTCGCCCGCGTCGCCTCCGCGGTGCTGGTCAACCTCGGCACCCCCCACGGCGAGCAGCGCGAGGCCATGGTCGAGGCGGTCGACGCCACGGAGGGGTCGGGCACGCCCTGGGTCCTCGACCCGGTGGCGGTCGGCTCCCTGCCCGTGCGGACCGCCCTGGCGGCGGACCTGCTCGACCGCCGCCCGACGGTGGTCAAGGGCAACGCCTCCGAGGTGATGGCCCTCGCCGGTCACGGCGCCGGCGGCCGGGGCACGGACTCCGCCGCGTCCGTCGACGACGCCGCGGACGCCGCCCGCGACCTGGTGCGGCGCACCGGGGGCGTGGTCGTGGTGACCGGCCCGGTCGACCTGGTCTGTGCGCCGCACGGCGAGGTCCGCGTCGCCGGCGGCAGCCCGCTGCTCGCGCAGGTCACCGGCGGCGGCTGCCTGCTGGGGGCCGTGGTCGCCGCGTTCTGCGCCACCTCCCCGCCGCTGGTGGCGGCGGTCGCCGGGTGCGCGTCGTACGCCGTCGCCGCGGAGCGCGCCGCCACGGGCGCCGCCGGGCCGGGCTCCTTCGCCGTCGCGATGCTCGACGCGCTCGCCGCGCTGACGCCCGACTCCCTCCTCGCCGCGAGGCTGGCGTGAACGCCGCGGCAGCGCCGACCAGGGCGAGGCCGGCCGACCTGGCCGACCTGGGCGTCTACCTCGTCACCGACGCCGCCCAGGCCGCGCGGCACGACCGCGACGTCGTCACCACCGTCGTCGCGGCGGTCGCCGGAGGCGTCCGCTGGGTCCAGCTGCGGTGCAAGCAGGAGACCGACGCCGAGACCCTCGCCCTGCTGCGCGCCGTCGGCGACGCCGTGCCCGACGACGTCCGACTGGTGGTCAACGACCGGGTCGCCGTCGTCCGCGCGGCCCTGGACGCCGGGGTCCGGGTGGACGGCGTCCACCTCGGTCAGTCCGACGGCTCCCCCGCGGACGCCCGGGCGCTGATGGGCCCCGACCTCGCCCTCGGCGTCAGCGCCTCCACCCCCGACCAGCTCCGCGCCGCGGCGCGGGCCGGAGCGGACCACGTCGGCATCGGGGCGGTCCACGCGACCGCCACGAAGACGGACGCCCCGCCCCCGCTCGGCACCGCCGGGGCCTGCGCCCTGGCCACGGTGGCCCGTGACCTGGGCCTGGCGCCCGTCGCGATCGGCGGGCTGCACGAGACCGACCTGCCGGTGCTGCGCGCCGGCGGCTTCGCGGGCGCGGCGGTGGTGTCCGCCGTGTGCGCGGCCGCCGACCCGGCGTCCGCCGCCCGCCGGCTCGTCCGGGCCTGGGAGGCCGCACGATGACCGCCCCGACCGCGAGCACTCCCCCGCCGCGGGTGCTGTCGATCGCGGGCACCGACCCGACCGGCGGGGCCGGGGTGCAGGCCGACCTGAAGTCGATCGCGGCCAACGGCGGGTACGGCCTGTGCGTCGTCACCGCCCTCGTCGCGCAGAACACCCAGGGGGTGCGCTCGGTGCACCGGCCGCCGGAGTCCTTCCTGCGTGAGCAGCTGGACGCCGTGTCCGACGACGTCGTCCTCGACGCGGTGAAGGTCGGGATGCTGGCCGACGCCGGGCTCGTCCGGACCGTGCACGACTGGCTGGTCGAGCACCGCCCGCCGGTCGTGGTCGTCGACCCGGTGATGGTGGCGACCTCAGGCGACCGCCTCCTCGACGAGGACGCGGTCGAGGCGCTGCTCGACCTGGTCCGTGAGGTCGCCGACCTCGTGACCCCCAACGTGCCGGAGCTCGCCGTGCTGGCCGGCGACGGCGGCGCGGTCGCCGCGGACTGGGACGGCGTGCTCGCCCAGGCCCGCTCGGTCGCCGCCGACCTGGGGGTCCGGGTGCTCGCCAAGGGCGGCCACCTGGACGGCGACCGGGTGCGGGACGCCCTCGTGACGCCCGACGGCACCGTCGTCCAGCTGGAGGCCCCGCGGGTCGACACACCGCACACCCACGGCACGGGGTGCTCGCTGTCCTCGGCCGTCGCCACGCTCCGGGTCTCCCACGGCGACTGGCCGACCGCCTGCCGCGAGGCCACGCGCTGGCTCCACGAGTCCGTCGCGGGCGGCGCGGCCCTCCGGGTCGGGCAGGGGCGCGGACCCGTGTCGCACTTCGCCGGCCTGTGGTCCCGCGGCGGCGTCGCCACGACGCCGTCGCCGGCCGAGGTCACCGACGGCTGGTGGGCGGACACCGCCGCGACCCGGGCCGCGATCGACGCCCTGCCGTTCGTGCGCGACCTCGCCGACGGCTCCCTGGACCGCGACGTCTTCGACCACTACGTGGGTCAGGACGCGCTGTACCTGCTCGACTTCGCCCGCGCCCTCGCGGCGGCCAGCCACCTCGCCCCCACCCCGGCCGAGCAGGCCTTCTGGGCCGGCGCCGCGCAGGACGCCGTCGCCACGGAGCTCGCGCTGCACGGCTCGTTCCTGCCCCCGGCGGACCTGTTCGGCGCCGCACCCGGTGCCGCTCTGACGGCGTACACGGACCACCTGCTCGCCACCGTCGCCCGCGGGTCCTACCCCGTCCTCGTCGCCGCCCTGCTGCCCTGCTTCTGGGTCTACACCGACGTCGGGCAGCGGCTGCTGCCCCACGCCCACGACGAGCACCCGTACGCCGCCTGGTTGCGCACCTACGGCGACGAGGGGTTCGCCGAGGTGACCGCCGAGGCGGTCGGGATCGTCGGGCGGACCGCCGCCGCGACGACGCCGGCGGTCCGCGCACGGATGCAGCGGGCCTTCGCGACGTCGACCGAGCACGAGCGCCGGTTCTTCGCCGCCCCGTGTGACGCCTCCGACGACGTGCTGCGCCCGGACGCGTCGGCTGACACGATGTCGCGGTGAACTCCTCTCGGGTCTGGGAACTGCTGCGCGCCCTCGACGGTGTCGCCGACGAGACGAGCGTGGGTCGGCTCGGGGACTCCCTGGCAGCCGAGGAGGAGCGCGAGCTGGGCGAGGCCGTCCGGGACCTCGTGGACGGCCTGCTCGAGCGCTGCCACGTGACGCACGACCACTGGGGCGAGGTGTCCGAGGCCGTCGCCGCCGCGGTGCTCGCGCGCGGCCGGGACACCTACGAGCGGGTCCACACGACCGGCGGCGTCCTCGACCCGGACGACTGGGCCTGGCAGGAGGCCGACGCGCTGCTCGCGCTCGGCGAGCCGGCGGAGGGCACCGGCCCGTTCGTCCTCCAGTGGCTCACCGAGGACCTGCCCGCCGGCGTCCGCTCCGCCTGGCGCACCGACCACCCCCCGCTCGACGACGACCCGTCGTGGGGCGTCGTCCCGGCCGCCGACCCGGCGTGGGACAGCGCCTGCGAGACCCTGCTCGTCGACCCCGGGGTCGCGCACGCCCGCCGCTCGATCGGCGAGGCGCACGGGACGTCGTACGACCGGGTGGCGGTGTGGCTCACGCTGAGCGACACCGCCGAGCCCACGATCACCGTCTGGGCCGACGGCGCCGAGGACGACGACCCCTCCGGCGGGGACGCCGGGGACAGTGGGGACGACGGGGACGACGGGGACGGCGAGGTGGTCCTCGTGGGCACCTACCCGGCGGCCGACCTCCGTGACGTGGACGTGCGCGACCGCACGGCGGCGTACGTCGAGATCGTGGCCGGGCTGCTGCAGGTCGTCGACGAGGACGGCTGAGGGTCCCCGCCCCTCCGTCTGCTGTCCGTCAGGCCGGGCGGGAGCGCAGACCGAGGACGGCCACCACGACACCGACCACGCAGAACGCGACGACGGTGACCAGCCCGGGTTGGCCGAGCACCTCGTCGAGGCCGCGGGCCGCGCCCAGCCACCCGGCATCGCGGGCGCGGACGTCGCCCGCGAGACGGGGGGCGACCTCGAGGACGAGGGCAGCGAGGGCGCCGACCCCGGTGAGCATCAGCCCGAAGCAGAGCAGCCGCCGACGGGCGGCGGCGAGCGCGAGGGAGCCGGCGACGAGCGACACGATGCCCGCCACCAGTGCTCCGCCCCACAGTGCCAGCCGGGCGGTGCGCACCAGGTCGGCGAGCTCGTCGGCGACGGGGCCCGAGTCGACCGCCTGCCGCGGCAGCTGCCGCACCCGGCGGGCCTCGTCGGGTCGACCGGCGTCCTCCAGCTGGTCGGCCACCGCGCCGTACACGCCGTCCAGGCGCAGCCGGCCGTCGGGCGTCACCTCGGCCTCGGCGAGGGCCTCGCGCACCCGGGGGTCGTCGACGGCCCGCTGTGTGACGCGGCGGACCTGCGACTGCTCGAGGCCCATCGCCGGGGCCTGGCCCGCGAAGGTGTCGACGAGGTAGTCGGTGGCCTGGTCCTGGACGACCGGCGAGCTGAGCGCGAGGGCCCCGAGGCGTCCCGGGCGGTCGGGGTCGGCGACGAAGGCACCGGTCAGGATGAGCAGGACCGAGGCGGTCCCGGCGACGACGGCGACCAGGGCCAGCACGCCGCAGAGAACGGTGCGCACCTAGCCGAGCCTCCGGGCCCCGGGAGGATGGGCCTCCAGCCAGGACGAGAAGCCGGTGAGCGACGACGGGCTCATCGCGAGCTCGACCTCGCCGTCCGGGGTGCGGCAGCGGACGACGACGTGCTCGGCGTACAGCGCGGCGAGCTCGCTGCTCTCCGGGTCACGGCGCTGCTCGAGGACCAGCCTCGACCGCACGAACACGCGACTGGCCCGCGGGGAGAGCGAGAAGATGCGGAACCACTCGAGGCGCTCGCCGGAGTAGCGACCGAGCCCGAGGACCCAGCCCCGTCCCTCCCGGTCGGACCGGACGCGGTGGGAGAGCTCGAAGGTCCCGCCGTCACGGGAGAGCCAGCGACGGCGGGCGACGAGCACGAGTCCGTAGAGGAGGACGAGGAACAGCAGGACGCCGACGATCTCGAGAGCGATCTGCCACCACGCCATCCGCACCTCCCGACCCACACACTTGTCGAGGGGCGCGACGCCTCTCGCCCACCCACCGACGTCAGGCTAGCGGGCGCGGCCCGAGGTCTCGCGCTCGGCCGCCCGGATGCGCGCCTCGGCGCTCCGGACGTTCGCCAGCGCCTCGTCGTCGTCCTCGCCGGCCTCCCGCGCACGCTCGAGGTCGTGACGGGCCTTCTCGAGGTCGATCTCGTGGGAGAGCTGGGCGTACTCGGACAGGATCGACACCCGGTTGTCCGCCACCGACAGGAACCCGGTGTCGACCGCGGCCGCCCAGGTCTCCCCGTCGGCGGTCTGGACGTCGACCACGCCGGGCACGAGCACGGACAGCAGCGGGGCGTGGCCCGGCAGGACGCCGAGGTCGCCCTCGACGGTCCGTGCCGTCACCTGCTTCGCCTCGCCCGACCAGACGAGCCGGTCGGCCGCGACCAGCTCGACCTGGAGGTTCTCCGATGCCATGGCTCAGCCGTTCTTCTGCAGCTCGGACCACTTGCGGTCGACGTCGTCCAGGCCACCGCACATGAAGAAGGCCTGCTCGGCGACGTGGTCGTACTCGCCGTCCGCGATCTTGTCGAACGCCTCGATGGTGTCGGCGACCGGGACCGTGGAGCCCTCGATGCCGGTGAACTGCTTCGCGACGTAGGTGTTCTGCGAGAGGAAGCGCTGGATGCGGCGGGCGCGCTGGACGATCACCTTGTCCTCCTCGCTCAGCTCGTCGACACCGAGGATGGCGATGATGTCCTGCAGCTCCTTGTTGCGCTGCAGAATCTGCTTCACCCGGATGGCGCAGTCGTAGTGCGCCTGACCGATGTACTGCGGGTCGAGGATCCGCGACGTCGAGGTCAGCGGGTCCACGGCCGGGTAGATGCCCTGCGACGCGATCTCGCGGGACAGCTCGGTCGTGGCGTCCAGGTGGGCGAACGTCGTCGCCGGCGCCGGGTCGGTGTAGTCGTCGGCGGGCACGTAGATGGCCTGCAGCGAGGTGATCGAGTTGCCTCGGGTGGAGGTGATCCGCTCCTGAAGCTGACCCATCTCGTCGGCCAGGTTGGGCTGGTAGCCCACCGCGGACGGCATGCGGCCGAGCAGCGTGGAGACCTCGGAACCGGCCTGCGTGAACCGGAAGATGTTGTCGATGAAGAGCAGCACGTCCTGGTTCTGGACGTCGCGGAAGTACTCCGCCATCGTCAGCGCGGACAGCGCGACGCGCAGCCGGGTGCCCGGCGGCTCGTCCATCTGGCCGAAGACCAGCGCAGTCTGGCCGATGACGCCGGCCTCGGTCATCTCCTCGATGAGGTCGTTGCCCTCACGGGTGCGCTCGCCGACGCCGGCGAACACGGACACACCGCCGTGGTCCTTGGCGACGCGGGCGATCATCTCCTGGATCAGCACGGTCTTGCCGACTCCGGCGCCGCCGAACAGGCCGATCTTGCCGCCCTGCACGTACGGCGTCAGCAGGTCGATGACCTTGATGCCGGTCTCGAACATCTGGGTCTTGGACTCGAGCTGGTCGAACGCGGGCGCCTTGCGGTGGATGCCCCAGCGCTCGACGCCCTCGAGGGTCTCGCCCTCGGCGAGGTTCAGGCAGTCGCCGGTGGTGTTGAACACCTTGCCGAGCGTCACGTCGCCGACCGGCACCGAGATCGGGCCGCCGGTGTCACGCACCTGCGAGCCGCGGACCAGGCCGTCGGTGGGGCGCATGGAGATGGCGCGCACCATGCCCTCGCCGATGTGCTGGGCGACCTCGAGGGTCAGGGTCTGGGTCTCGCCGCCGAGCTCCAGGTCCACCTTGAGGGCGTTGTAGATCTCGGGCATGGAGTCCGAGGCGAACTCGATGTCCACGACCGGGCCGATGACCCGGGCGATGCGGCCGACCGAGCCCTCGTGGGACTCGGTGGTGGTCTCGTCGATGGTGGCAGTCATGGTCTCTCAGTCTCTCCCGGCTCCGGCGTCGGCGAGCGCGTTGACGCCTCCGACGATCTCGCTGATTTCCTGGGTGATGCCGGCCTGGCGGGCCTGGTTGGCGATGCGCTTGTACTTCTTGATCAGCTCGTCCGCGTTGTCGGTGGCGGACTTCATCGCCTGCTGACGGGCGGCGAGCTCGGAGGCCGCCGCCTGGAGGTGCGCGAAGTAGATGCGGCTCTGGACGTACTGCGGCAGCAGCGTGTCCAGCACCTCCTCGGCGCTGGGCTCGAACTCGTAGAGCGGCAGCAGCTCGGACTCGTCGGGCTTCTCGGAGCCCTCGACGACCTCGAGCGGCAGCAGGCGGATGGTGCTCGGCTCCTGGCTCAGCATCGAGCGGAACCGGGTGAACACCACGTGCACCTCGTCGACCGCGGGGACCTCGTACTCCTCGTCCCCCGCCGTCGCCGTGCCCTGCTCGCCCTCGGCGGCGTTGAACGCCGCGATGAGCGCCTGCCCGATCTCGGCGGCCTTGTCGTACGTCGGCTGGTCCGAGAAGCCGGACCAGGAGCGGACGACGGGGCGCTGGCGGAAGGTGAAGTACGCCTGGCCCTTGCGGCCCGAGATGTAGGTGTCCACCTCCTTGCCCTCCTCGCGGAGCTTCTCGGCGAGGCGCTCGGCCTCCCGGAGCACCGACGACGAGTAGGCGCCCGCGAGACCCCGGTCGCTGGTGACGATGAGCACCGCCGCCCGCTTCGGGTCCTCGGGCTCCATGGTCAGCGGGTGCTCCACGTTCGAGAACGTGGCCACCGCCGAGACCGCCCGCGTCAGCTCACGGGCGTACGGCGCTGCCGCCTGGGCCCGCTGCTGCGCCTTGATGATCCGGGACGCAGCGATGAGCTCCATGGCGCGCGTGATCTTCTTCATCGACTCCGTCGACTTGATCCGTGCGCGGTACTCCCGCAGCGATACAGCCATGGTGTGACCTCAGCCCCGCTTCTGCTTGACGATCTGCTCCTGCTCGATGTCCTCGTCGTCGAGGGCCTCGTGGGACTCCTTGCCCGGCTTGATCGACGAGCCGTCGAACGTCTCGAACTGGTCGAGGAAGGAGTCGTACGCGTCGCTCAGCGAGCTCTCCGTGTCGTCCTCGAACTTCAGCGACTCGCGGATCGCCGAGAGGACGCCGTCGTGGCTGCGCTTGAGGTAGTCGATGAACTCCTGCTCGAAGCGCAGCACGTCGTCGGTCGGGACGCGGTCGAGGCGGCCCGAGGTGCCGAGCCACAGCGAGACCGTCATCTGGTCGATCGGGTACGGCGAGTACTGCGGCTGCTTCAGCAGCGCCATGAGGCGCTGGCCGCGGTCGAGCTGCTGGCGCGAGGCAGCGTCGAGGTCGGAGGCGAACATCGCGAACGCCTCCATGGCGCGGAACTGCGCCAGGTCGACCTTCAGCGAGCCGGTCACGCCCTTCATCGCCTTGGTCATCGCGGCGCCGCCCACGCGCGACACCGAGACGCCGACGTCGATGGCCGGGCGCTGGTTCGCCGCGAACAGGTCGGACTGCAGGAAGATCTGCCCGTCCGTGATCGAGATGACGTTCGTCGGGATGAAGGCCGACACGTCGTTGGCCTTCGTCTCGATGATCGGCAGACCGGTCATCGAGCCGGCACCCATCTCGTCGGACAGCTTCGCGCAGCGCTCGAGCAGGCGGGAGTGCACGTAGAACACGTCGCCGGGGAACGCCTCGCGGCCCGGCGGACGACGCAGCAGCAGCGACACGGCGCGGTACGCCTCGGCCTGCTTGGTCAGGTCGTCGAACACGATGAGGACGTGCTTGCCGTCGTACATCCAGTGCTGGCCGATGGCCGAGCCGGTGTACGGCGCGAGGTACTTGAAGCCGGCCGAGTCCGAGGCGGGCGCGGCGACGATGGTCGTGTACTCGAGCGCGCCGGCCTCCTCGAGGGCGCCGCGGACCGAGGCCAGCGTCGAGCCCTTCTGACCGATGCCGACGTAGATGCAGCGGACCTGCTTGTCGGGGTCGCCCGACTCCCAGTTCGCGCGCTGGTTGATGATCGTGTCCATCGCGATGGTGGTCTTGCCCGTCGCGCGGTCGCCGATGATGAGCTGGCGCTGGCCACGGCCGATCGGCGTCATGGCGTCGATCGCCTTGATGCCCGTGGAGAGCGGCTCGTGCACCGACTTGCGCTGCATCACGGTCGGCGCCTGCAGCTCGAGGGCGCGGCGCTCGGAGGACTCGATGTCGCCGAGACCGTCGATCGGGGTGCCCAGCGGGTCGACGACCCGGCCGAGGAAGTTGTCGCCGACGGGGACCGAGAGGATCTCGCCGGTACGGCGGACCGTCTGGCCCTCCTCGATGCCGTCGAAGTCACCCAGGACGACCACGCCGATGATGCGGGTGTCGAGGTTCAGGGCGAGGCCCAGCGTGCCGTCCTCGAACTCGAGGAGCTCGTTGGCCATGGCCGAGGGCAGGCCGGAGACGCGGGCGATGCCGTCGGCGGCCTCGGCGACCGTGCCGACCTCCTCCTTGGAGGCGGTGTCCGGGTTGTAGTCGGAGACGAACCGCTGCAGCGCGTCCCGGATGTCGTCCGGACGGATTGAGAGCTCCGTCATGAGCTGATCCCTACTCTCGGTGGGTCGATCTTCCAATGATGTCTGGGGGGTGGCTGCACCGGCGGGGCCGACTCAGCCGGCGAGCCTGCGGCGCGCCTCGTCGAGCCGCGCGGAGACGGTGCCGTCGATGACGTCGTCCCCGATCTCGACCCGCATGCCGCCGATCACGCTGGCGTCGACCTGCACGTTGAGGTGCACGTCGCGCCCGTACTGCGAGGTGAGCGCGCGGCGGAGCCGGTCGAGCTCGTCGTCGCCGACGGGCGCGGCGACGGTGACCACCGCGACACGCTCGGCGTGCACGTCGGCGGCGATCTTCTGGTACTCGTCCAGCGCCACCCCGACGGTGCGGTAGGTGCCGGTCACGGCGCGCTTGACGAGCACCGTGGTGGCCTCGAGGGCCTGGGAGCCGAACACGTCGTCCACCAGGCGGGTGCGGTCCTCGGCGGTGCGGGCGGAGTCCGCCAGCGCGTCGCGCAGACCGGGCTCCTCGCGGACGATCGCCGCCGCGGCGAAGAGCTCGTCGGCGAGACGGTCGGACGCGTCGGGCGCGGAGCGGACGGTCGCGACGACCGACAGGTGCTCCAGCGCGTCGGGCATGTCCCGGCTCGCGGTCCACCGCAGCGTCGCGGCCTTCGCCACGAGGTCCAGGGCGGTCGCCGACAGCTGGCCCTCGAGCACCTGGCGCACCAGGCCCGAGCGGGCGTCGACGTCCAGGGACGCGTCGGTCGCCGTACGACGCAGCGCGGACTCGCGCTGCAGCAGCATCGCGGCCCCGAACAGGTCGTCGCCGACCCGCGCGGCGTCCGCGGTGCCGTCGGCCCCGCCGAGCGCTGCGGACAGCTGCTCGTCGAGGGTCGCCAGCGACTCGGCCGACGCACCGCGCAGAGCGGAGGAGGCGACCATCAGACCGCCCCGCCGTTCACGCCCGGAGCAGCCTGGCGGGAGGTCTCGAGGTCCTCGAGGTCCGCCAGGAAACGGTCGACCACACGGTTGGCGCGCTCGTCGTCCTCGAGGGACTCGCCCACGATGCGACCGGCGAGCGCGGTGGCCAGGGTGCCGACCTCGGCCCGCAGCGAGGTGACCGCCTGCTGGCGCTCCGCCTCGATGGTGGCCTTGCCGTTCTCCTTGATGCGCTCGGCCTCGCGGTTGGCCTGCTCGCGCATCTCGGCGACGATCTGCGCGCCCTGCTCGCGAGCCTCCTCACGGATGCGTGCCGCCTCGTGGCGGGCGTCCGCGAGCTGCTTCTCCAGCTCGGCGAGGCGTGCGTCCGCCTCGGCCTGCTTCGTCTCGGCCGCACTGATGCCGCCCTCGATCGCCTTGGTGCGGTCGGCGTACGCCTTCTCGAAGTTGGGCGCGACGAACTTGACGATGAGGAAGAACAGGATGCCGAAGACGACAAGCCCGATGACGATCTCGGAGACGTGCGGGATCAGCGGGTTGAGGTCCTCCGCTGCCCGCACCACGTCTGTACTCATGGTCGTCCTTCCCGGTCCGATGGTGCGTCCTGCTACGGCTGGAGGACGAAGGCGAGCGCGACGCCGATGACGAAGAGCTGCTCACAGAGCACGAAGCCGAGGATGGCGGTCGTGCGCAGGCGGCCCTCGGCCTCCGGCTGACGGGCGATCCCGTTGACCAGCGCGGCGAAGATGAGGCCGATGCCGACACCGGGGCCGATCGCAGCGAGGCCGAGACCGACCATGTTCAGAGTGCCCAGTTCCACGGCGATTCCTTTCTGGGTTGGCACCGCACGGTACGGCGCCGGTGGGTGGTACGTGTCGAGTCAGTGGTGGTGCGGGTCGTGCGGGGGTGGTGCGCGGTGCTCCTCGTCCGACTCAGTGCTCGTCGGCGAGCGCCAGGCCGATGTACATCGCCGTCAGCAGCGTGAACACGTAGGCCTGGAGGAACATGATCAGCAGCTCGAGGAAGCTGATCGCGATGAACATGACGAACGACAGGATGCCGCCGGGGATGGCGAGCGCGTTGTCCGAGTGCAGCAGCAGGTACTCGCCGCCGAGCGCGAACAGGATGAGCAGCAGGTGGCCCGCGAACATCGTCGCGAACAGACGCAGCGTCAGCGTCAGCGGCCGCAGCAGGATGTTCGAGAGGAACTCCAGCGGCACGATGATCGGGACGATCCACGCGGGCAGGCCCGGCGGCAGGGTCTGGAGCCGCAGGTAGCCGAGGAGGCCGTGGCGGGCGATGCCGGCGACGTTGTAGACGACCCAGGCGATCAGCGCGAGCGCCAGCGGGTAGCCGATGCGCGACATCGTCGGGAACTGGAAGAACGGGATCATGCCGTAGTAGTTGTTCACGAGCACGAACACGAAGATCGTGAACAGGTACGGCACGTACCGGTGGTAGTCGGGCGCCCCGATGTTCTCCCGGGCGATCCCGTTGCGCACGAAGCCGTACATGGCCTCGCCCGCGAACTGCAGGCGACCGGGGACGACGGCGGCGCGTCGCGACATCGTGTACAGCACACCGAACGCGATGACGGCGGACAGCACGACCAGCACCATGGGCTTCGTGATCCCGAAGCCCGCCACCTCGAAGATCGGGGGCAGGTTGAAGTCGGCCGGCCCCGGCTGGGGAGGCGACTCCGAGGCGCGGATCGCGGCACCGGCGAGGGTCACTGTCCATCCTCCAGGGGGCTCAGGTCGGCACGCGGACGCACGAGGGCGCGGCCGGGCAGCAGCAGGGGGTGCTGGGTCGCCCACAGGCGACGGTGGGAACCGTAACAGCCGCGGGCGCTCATGCGGCGTCCAGGTCGTACGTCGGCTGACGGGTGCGCAGGTAGGCGTTGATCTCGGCCAGGGACCAGGTGATCGCGACCGCCACGATGGTCCCGGCGAGGCTCCAGCGGTCGAGCGTGCCGTCGAGCAGGCCGGTCGACGAGATGAGGAGCAGGGCACCGATCAGGACGATCACCTTGCCGAAGTGCACGACCAGGGCGACCATCAGCGCGATGGTCGGCTCGGCCCGGCGGGTGGCGCTCAGCGCGATGATGCTGACCAGGGACGAGCCCCACACCACGGCGACACCGGTGAGCGCGCCCCACAGCCCGGGGGTGCCGGCGAGGAACCACGCGACGACGGTGCACACGGCACCGACGACGACGGTCCCCAACGACCCCGAGACCAGCATCTGGCGGGCGGGGCTGCGGTCGGTCGTCATGGTGGCGGCCGTTCCTGATCGGGGGCGGAGCGGGCGTCCGGCGACGGGTGGAACCCCGTCGGAACGCTCGTGAAAGTTATCACAAGCGGTCCCCCACGCTCACCTCGCGGGGCCCGCCCCCGGAGATCGAGGTGCGAGCGTCGCGCAGCGACCGAGCCACGAGATCCCGCACGACGTACGACAACCCCTCACCGGATCTCGTGACCCCGACGCTCCTGCGTCGCTCCGGGACACCTCGACCACCGGTGGGGCCGGGTCTCGACGACGCGCGCTCGACCCGCTGGGGAAGGGCTCAGTCGTCCTCCTCGGCCATGAAGGCCGGGGCGGGGGCGTTGGGGACGACGAAGGTGAGCGCGAGGGTGACGACGACCATCACCGCGAGGGAGGTCCACATCAACGGGCCCTGGTAGAGGCTGGCGAGCACCGTGCCGAAGCCGATCAGCGCCGCCCAGAGCCACATCAGGAGGACAGCGCGGCGGTGGGAGTGGCCGATCTCGAGCAGGCGGTGGTGCAGGTGCTGCTTGTCGGGGGCGAACGGCGATCGGCCGGCCCGGGTACGGCGCAGGACGGCCAGCAGCAGGTCGACCAGCGGCACGATGAGGATCGCGACGGGCAGCAGCACCGGGAGGATGACGGGCAGGAACCCGGGGCCGGTCCCCTGGGCGGTGGACAGCTCGCTGGCCGAGAACTGACCGGTCAGGGTCAGCGTGCTCGCCGACAGCACCAGCCCGATGAGCATCGAGCCCGAGTCGCCCATGAAGATGCGCGCCGGGTGGGAGTTGTGCACGAGGAACCCGACGCAGGCCCCCGCCAGGGCCGCGCTCAGCAGCGCGGCGGTCGTGGCGCGGGTGGCGTCGTTGATCACCGTGAGCTGGTAGCAGAAGAGGAAGAAGGACGCCGCGCCGATCCCGACCACGCCGGCGGCGAGGCCGTCCAGGCCGTCGACGAAGTTCACCGCGTTGACCGTGGCGACCACGACCAGGACGGTCAGCAGCGCCCCCTGCGACGGGACGAGGGAGATCTGTCCGCCGTCCCGGTCCAGGACGTAGTAGTAGCGGACACCGAAGTAGATGAGCAGCCCGGACGCCAGCACCTGACCGCCGAGCTTGGTCAGCGCGTCGAGCTCGAAGATGTCGTCGACGACCCCGACCGCGCAGATGAGCGCGCCCGCGACGAGCACCACCCCGGCGTCCTGGAAGACGAAGTCCTGCGAGGTCGACAGGAACGGGAGCTCCCGGGCGACGACGTAGGCGGCCACCAGCCCACCGAGGAGCGCCAGCCCGCCCAGGTACGGGATCGGCTCGGCGTGGACGTCCCGGTCGCGGACCGCGGCCACCGCGTTGGTGCGGAGCGCGATCTCCCGGGCGAACACCGTCAGCAGGTAGGTGACGGCGCCCGCGACGAGGAAGACGACCAGGTACTCACGCATGCGCCGGCGTCACTCCCCCTCGTCGCGGGGCTTCTTCAGGTCCACGCCGGGGTCGTCGGTGTCGTCGGTGTCGCCGTCGGTGTCGTCGTCGGCGTCGTCGGGGTCCCCGGCGGCGTCCGGCCCCGTGAGCACCGCCCCGAGGGGCTCGATCACGGCGTTGAGCTCGGCCGTCGACAGCGCCCCCTCGCGCAGCACCCGGCCCTCGGGGGTGGTGGCGTCGACGATCGTCGAGGCGACGCCCCCCGGGGAGGGCCCGTCGTCGAGGAGGACGCTGATCGCGTCGCCGAGCATGTCGTCCGCGTCGTCGGCGGTGGTCGCCGCGGGCTCGCCCGTGACGTTCGCCGAGCTCACGGCCAGCGGGCCGGTGCGCTCGAGGATCTCGAGGGTGACGGCGTGGTCGGGCATCCGGACGGCGACGGTCCCGCGGGTCTCGCCGATGTCCCACTGCAGCGACGGCTGCTGGCGGCAGATGAGCGTCAGGCCGCCGGGCCAGAAGGCGTCGAGCAGCGCCCGCGCCCACCCGGGGACGTCGATCGCCAGGGCGTCGATGGTCCCCGGCGCGCTGACCAGCACGGGGGGCGGCATGTCGCGGCCGCGGCCCTTGGCGTCGAGCAGCAGCTGCACCGCGTCGGCGTCGAAGGCGTCCGCGGCGACCCCATAGACGGTGTCGGTCGGGATGACGACCAGCGCGCCGCGGCGCACGGCGAGCGCGGCCGCCTCGATGGCGCTCTCCCGCGCCTCCGACGCCGCGGAGATCGCGGCCTCGTCGGCGTCGTCCTCGGCCGGGGTGATCGTGTGGCGGGTCACGTCGTCATCCTCCCTCAGGGTCCTCATCGTCGACGGAGCGGCGCACCAACCGGGCGGTGACGAACCGGGCCCGCCCGGTGAGGTCCTCGTGGTCACGGACGGCGGCCCACCGCCCGGTGGCGGTCAGCACCCCGGGGGCGGCCTCGGCCTGCACCTCGGCGTGCTCCACGCCGACGACGCCGCCCGGGCGGAGGAGGGCCGCGGCGCGACGCTCCACCGCGCGGATCGCGTCCAGCCCGTCCTCCCCCGACCACAGGGCGGCGGACGGGTCGTGGTCGCGCGCCTCGGGCGCCACCGACTCCCACGCCGCCGTCGGGATGTACGGCGGGTTCGACACCACGACGTCGACCTCGCCGTCCAGGTCGGTGAACGCCTCCGCGAGGTCGCCCAGCCGCAGGTCGACCCCGGTGCCGGCGAGGTTGCGGGTGGCCCAGGAGTGGGCGCCCTCGTCCAGCTCCACGGCGTGCACGCGGGCGTCGGGGACCTCGTCGACCACCGCGCGGGCGATCGCCCCGGACCCGGTGCCGAGGTCGACCACCACGGGGTCGCGGACCTCGGCGGCACAGACGGCCAGGGCGGCCTCGACGGCCCACCCGGCGAGCAGCTCGGTCTCGGGCCGCGGGACGAACACCCCGGGCCCCACGGCCAGCTCGACGCGACGGAACGGGGCCGTCCCGGTGAGGTGCTGCAGCGGCTCCCGTGCGGCGCGGCGCGCCAGCAGGGCGTCGTACGTCGCCTGCTGCTCGGCGTCCGGCTCGGGCGCGATCGGCAGCCGCAGCAGGGGCACGTCCAGGACGTGGGCGAGCAGCAGGCGGGCATCGGCGTCCGGGGAGGCGACGCCCGCCGCCCGGAGCCGTTCGGCACCCGCGCGCCAGGACCTCACGCGCCCTCCCCCAGCGCCTCCAGCCGGGCGGCGACGTCGGCCTCCCGGCACGACTCGATCACCGGCGCGAGGTCGCCGTCGAGGACCCGGTCGAGGTTGTGCGCCTTGTAGCCCGTGCGGTGGTCGGAGATCCGGTTCTCCGGGTAGTTGTAGGTCCGGATGCGCTCGGACCGGTCGACGGTGCGGACCTGGCTGCGACGGGCCTCGCTGGCCTCCGCGTCGGCGCGGTCGCGCGCGTCGGCGAGGAGGCGTGAGCGGAGGATCCGCAGCGCCTGCTCGCGGTTCTGCAGCTGGGACTTCTCGTTCTGGCACGACACGACCAGCCCGCTGGGCAGGTGGGTGATGCGGACGGCGGAGTCGGTGGTGTTGACGCTCTGACCGCCCGGTCCGCTGCTGCGGAAGACGTCGATGCGCAGGTCGTTCTCGTCGAGGTCGACGTCGACCGGCTCGGCCTCGGGCAGCACCAGCACCCCGGCGGCGCTGGTGTGGACACGTCCCTGGGACTCCGTGACGGGCACGCGCTGGACCCGGTGCACGCCGCCCTCGAACTTCAGCGTCGCGTACGGCGCGGGGTCCTCCTCCGACGACGAGGACGACGCCGACGAGCCCTTCACGGCCACCGTCACGGACTTGTAGCCCCCGAGGTCGGACTCGTTGGCCTCGAGCACCTCGGTGCGCCAGCCGCGCTGCTCGGCGTACCGCGTGTACATGCGGAGCAGGTCGCCGGCGAACAGGGCGGACTCCTCGCCGCCCTCCCCCGACTTCAGCTCCATGATCACGTCCTTGTCGTCGGCCTCGTCCCGCGGCAGCAGCAGCCGCTGCAGGCGCGCGCCGACCTCGTCGCGGCGCACCGCCGTGCGCTCGGCCTCCTCGGCGAACGACGGGTCGTCGGGTGCGAGCTCCCGGGCGGCCTGCTCGTCCTCACCGAGGCGGTTCCACTCCTGCCAGGCCGCGACGACGGAGCCGAGCTCGGCGTAGCGACGGCCCAGACGGCGGGCCAGGGCCGGGTCGGCGTGGGTCTCCGGGTCGGCCAGGCGGCGCTCGAGGTCGGCGTGCTCGGCCTGCAGGGGGACGACTGCCTCGAACACGGTGGGCTCCTCGGGGTGGCGACTGGGCGGCAGGGTGGGGGACGCAGACGAGCGCCGGCCCCCGCTGTGCGGGGACCGGCGCTCGGGTGGGACTAGGAGTCCGAGTCCGCCTGCTGCTTCGCCTTGCCGTAGCGCGCCTGGAAGCGAGCCACGCGACCACCGGTGTCGAGGATCTTCTGCTTGCCGGTGTAGAAGGGGTGGCACTGCGAGCAGACGTCGGACCGGATGGTGCCGGAGCTCGCGGTGCTGCGCGTCGTGAAGGTGGAACCGCAGGTGCAGGTCACCGTCGTCTCGACGTACTCGGGGTGGATGTCGTTCTTCACAGGGAGGTCCTCTCTCGGCCGCCGGGTCGCCCACCGCCTGCTGCGGGGGCGTGAACCGGAACCAGCGCACGATTGTGCCAGTGGGTCCAACGCCGGACCCAATCAGGCTGTTCCCGTGCCTCGCGGCCCGGGACGCGGGCGGTGGCTCAGGCCGGCGCGCCGAGCAGGTCCTCGACCCGGGTGGCCAGGTCGCGGGGGCTGAACGGCTTGGTGACGTACTGGTCGGCGCCGCTGTGCAGGCCGTTCTCGACGTCGGACTCCTGGGCGCGCGCGGTCAGCAGGATGACGGGCAGGTTCGCGAGGGTGGGGTCCCGGCGGATCTCGGCGACCGCCTCCAGGCCCGACATGCCGGGCATCATCACGTCGAGGACGACCAGGTCGGGCCGCTCGGCCCGCAGGGCGTCGAGGGCCGCGGCGCCGTCGCCGACGGCCACGACGCGGTGGCCCATGGTGGTCAACTTGAACTCGACCAGCTCGCGGATGTCCGCGTCGTCGTCCGCCACCAGGATGTGCGCCACGTCTGCCGTCCCCTCGCTCCACCTCCGGAGGACCCGTCCTCCGGGTCCCATAGTAGGGCGGCACCCGGAGCAGGTCAGCCGTTTGGCGGATCGGCCGGAAACGGGTCCCGGGAGGTCCCGGGAGGCCTACGCCTTGCCGACCCGGCTGAGCATCTCGATGTTCGTGCGGGTCGCGCCGACCCGCTCGAGCAGCAGCCCGAGCGCCGCCGCGGGGTCCGGACGCTCCGCGAGCGTCCGCCGCAGCCGCCGGACGGCGTCCAGCTCCTCGGCCCCGAGCAGGCGGTCCTCGTGACGCGTCGTCGTCTCGCGCAGGTCGACGGCCGGGTGCAGCCCGGCGTCGGCCAGGGCGCGGCTCAGCCTCACCTCGGCGTTCGCCGTGCCCTCCAGCTCCTCGAGCACGAGCTCGTCGGTGGCGGCACCGGTGTCGACCGACGCCGTCGCCACCACGGTGAGGGACCCGCCCTCGGCCGTGGCGCGGGCGGCGCCGAACAGCCGCTTCGGCGGCAGCAGCGCGGACGCGTCGACCCCGCCCGGGAGCATGCGGCCGCCGCCGACGCCGGCGTGGTTGTGGGCGCGCGCGAGGCGGGTCAGCCCGTCCACGAGCAGGACGACGTCGTGCCCGAGCTCGACCAGCCGCTTGGCCCGCTCGAGTGCGAGCTCGGCGACGCCGACGTGGTCGGCGGGCTGGTGGTCGAAGGACGACGCGATGACCTCGCCCTCCACCTCCCGCTCGAAGTCGGTGATCTCCTCCGGACGCTCGTGGAGCAGGACCACCATCAGGTGGGCCTCCGGGCGGCTCGCGGTGACCGAGTGTGCGAGCGACTTGAGGAACGCCGTGCGTCCGGACCGCGGGGAGGCCCGGACCAGGCAGCGCTGACCCTTGCCGATCGGGGCGGCGACGTCGAGGACCCGCCCGACGACGTCGTCGGGGCCGGTCTCGAGGCGGATCCGCTCCGAGGGGTGCTCGGCGGTGAGCTCGTCGAACTCGGGCCGCGTCCGCGCCTCGTCGGGGTCGTGGGCGTTCACGCCGTCGATGCGGACCATCGGGTTGAACTTCTCCCGACGTTCGCCCTCGCGCGGCTGACGGACCTGGCCCTTGACGGCGTCACCGCGCCGCAGGCCGAACTTCCGGACCAGCGACAGGGAGAGGTACACGTCCTCGGTGCCGGGCAGGTATCCGCTCGTCCGCACGAACGCGTAGTTCTCCAGCACGTCGAGGATGCCCGCCGCCGGGACGAGGACGTCGTCCTCGAGCACCTGGGTGTCCGGCTCGTTCCGCCGGTTGCCGCGCGGGGCGGGCTCGCGGTTGTCACGGCCGCGGCGACGCCGGCTGCGACGCGAGCCCGTGCCGTCGTCGCCGTCGTCCCCGACGTCCTGCTGGTCGTTGTTCGGGTTCTGGTCCCGTTGGTTCGGGTTCTGGTCCCGCTGGTTCGGGTTCTGCTCCCGCTGGTTCTGCTGCTGGTTCTGCTGCTGGTTCTGCTGCTGGTTCTGGCCCTGGTTCTGCTGGCCCTGCTGCTTCGACTGCTGCTGGTTCTGCTGGTTCTGCTGGTTCTGCTGCTTCTGCTGGCCCTGGTTCTGGCCCTGGTTCTGCTTCTGGCGACCGGCCGGGGACTCGTCCTGGTCGGACGGGGAGTCGCCTCGGCTCTGCTGGTCAGCGCCCTGCTGGCCCTGCTGCTGGCCCTGCTGCTGACCCTGCTGCTTGCCCTGCTTCTGCTGCTTGCCCTGCTGCTTGGCCTTCGCCTGCTTGGGCTGCCTCGCCTGCTCAGGCTGCTCGGGCTGGGTTTCCGGCTGCTGGTCGCCGGATGCGGGCCCGGGGGTCGGTTCGGGGGTCGGTTCGGGGGTCGGCTCGGGCCGGGCGGCGGCCCGCGGAGCGCCGTCCGCGGACCGTGCGGTCTCGGGTGCGGGCGCCTTCTTGACGGTGCCGGCGGCCTTGATGGCCTCGACGAGCTGCGCCTTGCGCATGCCGTCGGCGCCGGAGATGCCGATCCCCCCGGCCATCGCCTTGAGGTCGGCGATGCGCATCGCAGCGAGGCTGCCGCGCTTCTTGGGCTCGGGGGCGGTCTCGCCTGACTCGCTCACGGGTGCTCCTGAGGATGCGGTGACGGGGCTGGTGCGGAGATCGCACCGACGACGGTGGCCCGGAGGACGGGACGGACCCGGGCGTGAGGGCGCCGGGTGTGAGGTCCTGGCGCCGCGCGGGGACGGTACCAGCCGCGCGGGTCAGGACAGGACGGTGGCCCCGGGGCCCGCGACCTCGACGTGGTGGGCCGCCCAGCCGCTCGGAGCGCGGTCGAGCACCGTCCGCGGGGCGACCCCGACGGCGTCCCCGACGAACGCCAGCACGGTGGGGCCGGCACCCGAGACGACCGCCGGCACCCCGGCGGCCCGCAGGTCGTGGACGAGCCCGAGGGTCTCAGGCATCGCGGGGCCGCGGTAGGACTGGTGCAACCGGTCCTCGGTGGCCCGCAGGAGCTGGTCGGGCCGCCGGGCCAGCGCCGCCACGAGCAGGGCGGCGCGGCCCGCGTTGCCGGCCGCGTCGGCGTGCGGGACGACGTCGGGCAGCAGGCCGCGGGCCTCCCGCGTCGCCACCTCGTGGGGCGGCACGACGACGACGGCCTCGACACCGTCCGCCACCGGCGAGTGCACCGCGTACGCCGTCCCGTCGGGGTCGGTGCCGCAGACGAGGAAGCCGCCGAGCAGGGCGGGCGCCACGTTGTCGGGGTGGCCCTCGATGCGGTTCGCAAGGTCGAGCAGCAGCGCGTCGGGCAGCCGCGACGGGTCCTCGAGCAGACCCCGGGCGAGCACGAGGCCCCCCACGATCGCCGCGGAGGACGACCCCAGGCCGCGGCCGTGGGGCAGGACGTTGCGGCAGCGCACCGCCAGGCCCGGCGCCCGGACGCCGGCGAGCTCCAGCGCCGCGACCAGGGAGGCCACGACGAGGTGGGTCCCGTCGCGGGGGACGTCGTCCGCCCCCTCCCCCTCGACGTCGACGACGAGCCCGTCGTCGAGGACCTGCGCCGACAGGTCGTCGTACAGGGACAGCGCGAGGCCGAGGGTGTCGAACCCCGGCCCGAGGTTCGCCGAGGTCGCCGGGACGCGCACCCGGACCTCGTCGCGACGCAGCGTCAACCCGGACCTCAGACGAGGCCCGCGGCCTCGGCCGCGGCGTGCAGGTCGGCGTCCACGACCTCGTCGACGATGGGGCCCACGCCCTCCAGGGCGGTGGCGGTGTCCTTGAGCCCGTGGCCGGTCACGGTGACCACGACGGTCCGCGCCTGCCAGCGGGTGATCGCGTCGGGACCCGAGTCGAGGTCGGCGACCATCCCGGCGACGCCCGCGGCGGACGCCGGCTCCACGAAGACGCCGTCGCGCCGGGCGAGCTCGCGCTGCGCGGACAGGATCTGCTCGTCGCTGACCGCGGCGAAGCGACCCCCGGACTGCTCGGCGGCGGTGACGGCGAGGTCCCAGGAGGCCGGGTTGCCGATGCGGATCGCGCTGGCCTTCGTGTCCGGGTCCTTCACGGGGGCCCCGTGCACCAGCGGCGCCGCCCCGGCGGCCTGGAAGCCACGCATCTCCGGGCGACGGGTCGCTGCACCCCACTGCTGGTACTGCGTGTAGCCCAGCCAGTACGCCGAGATGTTGCCCGCGTTGCCGACGGGCAGGACGTGGACGTCGGGGGCGTCGCCGAGGAAGTCGACGATCTCGAACGCTGCGGTCTTCTGACCCTCGAGCCGGACCGGGTTGACCGAGTTCACCAGGGCGACCGGGTAGTTCGCGGCGAGGCCGCGGGCCAGGTCGAGGCAGTCGTCGAAGTAGCCGCGGACGCTGATCACCTGCGCGCCGTGGAGCACGGCCTGCGCCATCTTCGCCGCGGAGATCTTGCCCTCCGGGGCGAGCACGAGGGGCTTCAGCCCGGCCCGAGCGGCGTACGCGGCCATGGAGGCGGAGGTGTTGCCGGTCGAGGCGCACACGCAGGCCTGCGCGCCCTCGTGGGCGGCCAGCGAGATCGCGGTCGTCATCCCGCGGTCCTTGAAGGACCCGGTGGGGTTGTCGCCCTCGACCTTGAGCCACACCTCGGCGCCGGAGCGGGCCGAGAGCCAGTCGGAACGGACCAGCGGCGTGCCGCCCTCGCGCAGGGTCACGGCCGCGAGGCCGGACGGCAGGTCCAGGAGCTCGCGGTACTGCTCGATCACGCCGCGCCACTGCCGGGTGGGGGTCACGGCGGGGGCGTGGGTGGACGGCGCCGCTCCCGCGGGGCCGCCGACCGGACCTCCGACCGAGCTGGTGGTGGTCATTCGCTCTCCCCCTCGACACGCATCACCGAGGTCACCTCGCGCACGATCGGCATCCCCCGCAGGTGCTCCACCGTCGCGCTCAGCTGCGCGTCGGTGGCGCGGTGGCTGACCACGACGAGCTGGGCCTCGTCCCCGCGGCCCTCCTGGCGCACGGTCTGGATGGAGACGTCGTGCTCGGCGAAGGCCGTCGCGACCGCGGCCAGCACGCCGGCGCGGTCCTCGACGTCGATCGCCACGTGGTAGCGCGTCTGCGTCTCGCCCATCGTCAGCACCTCGCGGTCGGCGTACGCCGACTCCCCCGCGCCGCGGAACCCGGCGAGCCGGTTGCGGGCGACGGTGACGAGGTCGCCGAGGACGGCGGACGCGGTGGGCGAGCCGCCGGCGCCCGGGCCGTAGAACATCAGCTGGCCCGCGGCCTCGGACTCGGTGAAGACCGCGTTGTAGGCCTCGCGCACCGAGGCGAGCGGGTGGCTGCGCGGGATCATCGCCGGGTGCACGCGAGCGGCGACGGCCGGTCCGTCCGGGGTCTCGAGCAGCTCGCAGATCGCCAGCAGCTTCACGACGGCGCCCATGTCGCGGGCGGACGCGACGTCGGCCGCGGAGACCTCCGAGATGCCCTCGCGGTGCACGTCGGCGGCGGTGACCCGGGTGTGGAAGGCCAGGGAGGCCAGGATGGCGGCCTTGCTGGCGGCGTCGAAGCCCTCCACGTCCGCGGTGGGGTCGGCCTCGGCGTACCCGAGCTCCTGGGCCTCCTCGAGGGCCTCGGTGAACCCGGCGCCGGAGGAGTCCATCCGGTCGAGGATGAAGTTGGTGGTGCCGTTGACGATGCCGAGCACGCGGGTCACGTTGTCGCCGGCCAGCGACTCGCGCAGCGGCCGCAGGATCGGGATGGCGCCGGCGACGGCGGCCTCGTAGAACAGGTCGCGCCCCGCCTTGGCGGCCGCCTCGTACAGGGTCGGGCCGTCCTCGGCGAGCAGGGCCTTGTTGGCGGTGACGACGCTCGCGCCGTGCTCGAGTGCGCTCAGCACCAGGCCGCGGGCGGGCTCGATGCCGCCGATCACCTCGACGACGAGGTCGACGTCGTCGCGCACGACCAGCCCGGCGGCGTCGGTGGTGAGCAGCCCGTCGGGCACCTCCACCTCGCGAGGGGCGTCGAGACGCCGGACGGCGACCCCGACGAGCTCGATGCGGGCCCCGACCCGGGCGGCGAGGTCGTCGGCCTGCTCGAGGAGCAGGCGCACGACCTGCGAGCCCACCGAGCCGCAGCCGAGGACGGCCACTCCCAGCCGGTCGGTCCCGGCGATCGCTCCGGTGCTCACCGGGGTCCTCCCATGTCCGTGGCCAGCAGGTCGTCCTCAGTCTCCCGCCGGACGACGACGCGCGCGAATCCGTCCCGCACCGCGACCACCGGAGGCCGCAGGGCGTGGTTGTAGTTGTTGGCCAGCGAGCGGCAGTACGCCCCGGTGGCCGGGACCGCGAGGAGGTCCCCGGGCGCGACGTCGGCGGGCAGGAACTCGTCGCGGACGACGACGTCGCCCGCCTCGCAGTGCTTGCCGACCACCCGGGCCAGCACGGGCGGGGCGTCACTGGCGCGGTTGGCCAGGGTGCAGGAGTAGTCCGCGTCGTACAGGGCGGTGCGGATGTTGTCGCTCATGCCGCCGTCGACGGAGACGTAGGTCCGCACGGCACCCGCGTCGAGCGTCACCGGCTTGACCGTGCCGACGGTGTAGACGGTGCACGTCGACGGGCCGGCGATCGCCCGGCCCGGCTCGATCGACAGCCGCGGCCGCTCCAGCCCGAGCGCGCGCAGCTCGTGGGTGACGATGCGGTCGAGGTCCTCGGCGAGCCGCGCGGGCGTGGCCGGGTCGTCCTGGGTCGTGTAGGCGATGCCGAACCCGCCGCCCAGGTCGAGCTCGGGCAGCTCGGCCCCGAGCTCGGTGGCGATCCGGGCGTGCAGCGCGAGCACCCGGCGCGCGGCGACCTCGAAGCCGGAGGCGTCGAAGATCTGGCTGCCGATGTGGGAGTGCAGCCCCCGCAGCTCGAGGCTGTCGGCGGCGAGCACCCGTCGTACGGCCTCGTAGGCGTCGCCGGTGGTGATGGACAGCCCGAACTTCTGGTCCTCGTGGGCCGTGGCGATGTACTCGTGGGTGTGGGCCTCGACGCCCGCGGTGACCCGCACCATCACGGGCTGGACGACGCCCAGGTCGGCCGCCACCGCGGCGACGCGCTCCACCTCCGTGAGGGAGTCGACGACCACCCGGCCGACGCCGGCGTCGACCGCGCGGCGCAGCTCGGGGACCGTCTTGTTGTTGCCGTGGTAGCCGATGCGGGCGGGGTCGACCCCGCCGCGCAGCGCCACGAGCAGCTCGCCGGGCGAGCAGCAGTCGACGTGGAGGCCGTCGGCGGCCATCCAGGACGCCACCTCGGTGCACCAGAAGGCCTTGGCCGCGTAGTAGACGTCCCAGCCGGCGAACGCGTCCCGGAAGGCGCGGGCGCGGCAGCGGAAGTCCTCCTCGTCCAGCACGTACGCCGGGGTCATGTGCTCGGCGGCCAGGTCGGCGAGGCGGACGCCCCCGACCTCGAGCTCGCCGTCGACCTTGCGGGCGGTGCCGGACCACAGCGCCGGGACGAGGTCGTTGACCTCGCCCGGGGGCCGCAGCCAGGACGGGCCGCGCAGGGCGCCGGACGCGTGCGCCCAGCCCGCCTCGTGGGTGGTGCTCACCAGGACTCCCCTACATCCGCTCGGGCGCGGAGACGCCGAGCAGCTCGAGGCCGTTGGCCAGCACCGTGCGCGTGGCCGCCACGAGCACCAGCCGGGCCCGGTGGAGGTCACCGGGCTCCTCGTCGCCCTGCGGAAGCACCCGGCAGGCGTCGTAGAAGCGGTGGTAGTCCCCGGCCAGCTCCTCGAGGTAGCGCGCCACCCGGTGCGGCTCGCGGAGCTCCGCCGCGCCCGCGACGACGCGTGGCAGCTCGGCCAGCGTGCGCAGCAGCGCACCCTCCTTCTCGTGGGTCAGCAGCGAGGGGTCGAACGCCGCGGGGTCCGGCGCGAGGCCGAGGTCGGCGGCATTGCGGATCAGCGAGGCCACCCGGGCGTGGGCGTACTGGACGTAGAAGACCGGGTTGTCGCTGGACTGCTTGGTCATCTCGGCGACGTCGAGGGTCAGCGGGGAGTCGGCCGGGTAGCGCGACAGGGTGTAGCGCAACGCGTCGACGCCGATGAGGTCCACCAGCTCCTCGAGCGTGACCAGCGTCCCCGCACGCTTGGACAGCTTGAGCTCCTCGCCGTCCTTCATGATCTTCACGAGCTGACCGATGAGGACCTCGATGTTGCGGTCCGGGTCGTCGCCGGCGCAGGCGGCCATCGCCCGGAGACGGTTGACGTAGCCATGGTGGTCCGCGCCGAGCAGGTAGACGCACACGTCGAACCCGCGGCGGCGCTTGTCGACGTAGTACGCGGTGTCGGAGGCGAAGTAGGTCAGGTCGCCGTCCGACTTGATCAGCACGCGGTCCTTGTCGTCGTCGAAGTCCGTCGTGCGCATCCACAGCGCCCCGTCGGCGTCGAAGAGGTGGCCCTGCTCCCGGAGTGTCTCCAGCCCGGTCGCCACGTCCTGGCTCTCGTGCAGCGAGCGTTCCGAGAACCACACGTCGAACCGCGTGCCGAACCGCTCCAGCTGGTCACGCTGCTGGCGCAGCTGCACGGCGTACGCCGCCTCCCGGAAGGCCTCGGTGCGTGCCGTGCCCTCCAGGTCGACCAGGTCCGGCCGCTCGGCCACGACCTCGGCCGCGACATCCGCGACGTAGCCGCCGTGGTAGCCGTTCTCGGGGACCTCCCGGCCCAGGGCCCGGGCCTCCACCGAGGCGCCGAACAGGTTCATCTGGTTGCCGCGGTCGTTGATGTAGAACTCCCGGGCGACGACGGCGCCCGCCGCCTGCAGCACCCGGGCCAAGGCGTCCCCGACCACCGCCCAGCGCGTGTGGCCGAGGTGGAGCGGTCCGGTGGGGTTCGCCGAGATGAACTCGACGTTCACCCGCTGCCCCGCCATCGCGCCCGAGGTGCCGTACGACGACCCGGCCGCGACGATCTCGGCCGCGAGGGTGCCCTGCGCAGCGGCGTCGACGGTGATGTTGAGGAAGCCCGGGCCGGCGACCTCGACCGCGCCGACCCCGTCGACCTCGCGCAGGTCGGCGGCGAGGAGCTCGGCCAGCTCGCGCGGGGACGTCGCCGCCTTCTTCGCCAGCTGCATGGCGACGTTGGTGGCCCAGTCGCCGTGGCCCTGCTGGCGCGGCCTCTCGACCGTGACCCGCTCGGGCGGCCCGTCCGGCAGCGCGAGGGCGCCTCGCTCCACGAGTCCGGTCAGGACGTCGCGGACGGCGGTCGACAGCTGTTCGGGGGTCACCGGCCAAGGGTATCGACGGCGCGGACACCACCGACCGGGCGCCTGATCCGGCGTCGGAGCCGAACCGGGACCGGAGCCGCGTTTCGGGCCGGAGGCCGGGGACGGTAGGTTGATGCCCGCACGTCTGAGCCCCCGTAGCTCAGGGGATAGAGCGCCGCCCTCCGGAGGCGGAAGCGCAGGTTCGAATCCTGCCGGGGGTACCGAAGCCGCACGATCCTCTCGCGGCCCCGCGCGTCTCGCGCTCCCTCGCTCCACCACCTCCCGCGAGAGGTTGTCCCTCGCCCCTGTGCGCCCGGCAGCACGGCCGCGACCATTCAATCCTCAACTACTTTTACAGCCAAAATAGTTGAGCGGTGAATGACTTCTCCTGTTTCTCGGAGAAATGTCGCCGACACGAGTACTTGGTGGGTCAAATTGCTGCGGGAATGCGTCCTGGCGGGGTTGTCTAAGTCCGCCGCACCCCCCGCGGCCGTTGGAGGCCCAGGGTCCCGAGCCCCTCTCCGACGTCGTACGACTTGGGGAGAAGACCAGGACCATGACCACGCAGCCACGCAAGATCCTCGCGGCGTTCGTCGCGACCGTTGCCGCCTCGAGCGCGCTCGTCGCCGGCGGCGGCGCCACCACGGCCGCCTCGGCCGCCGACCAGCAGCGCGTCAACCTGGCCTTCACCGCCCGGTCGTTCGGCGCCAGCATCTACACGAACGGCATCTCCATCAAGCAGGCGCGTCTCGCCCGCACCGAGCTCGGATGCACCAAGACCGTCGGCAAGAAGACGAACTCGGCGGCTCTGACTCCCCCGGCCCTGGGCGACGCCATCGCCCTCGAGGGCGTCAAGAGCCAGAACGTGACCTACAAGTACGCCAACGGCCGGACCGGGGCGCGCGCCGTCAACCGCATCGCCAAGGTCACGCTCGGCACCGAGGACTCCCCGCGTCTGGTGCTCAACGGCTTCAAGTCGGTCTCTGACGCCTACCGCCAGAACGGTCGGTTCAACACCGCGAGCTCCTTCACCTTCGACGGCATCAGCGTGTCCGGGCTGCCGGACAACGGCCCCCTGGGCGACCTCCTCGACCTGATCGGCGGTGGGGCCGCCGACGTGCTCGAGCAGCTGGGCGGCGGCGAGACCATCGAGATCCCGGGCCTGGCCCGCCTCTCACTGGCCCCCTCGACCCGCACGGTGACCCAGGGCGCGCGCGGCTCCGCCGAGCAGGAGACCTCCGGCCTGCAGGTCCGCCTGCTCGTCGGCAACCTCGCCGCGGTGAGCCTCGGCAACACCCGGGCCCGGGTCAGCCAGCCCGTCCCGGCCGGCGTCTTCCAGGGCGGCACGGCGGCGCTGCAGGGTGACCTGCTGAACGACGCAGCCCCCTTCGGCGCCACCAACCAGACGCTGATCCCCTGCGAGGGCACCTTCGGCAAGAAGGTCGTGCAGAACCGCCCGTCGGGCGGCATCGCCACCCCGCTCGTGGTCGACGTGACCGACGCCCGGTCCGAGATCACCGGCAACCAGTCCGGCCGCACCGGCGCCGCCTCCACGGTGGCCAAGGTCGGCAGCGTCTCGATCCTCCCGCCCGAGCTCGCCCCGCTCCTGCCCACCGTGGCCGTGGAGGACATCACCTCGCGCGTCGCGGTCAACGGCAACCCCTCGCAGGGCAAGGTCACCACGAAGTTCGGCTCGTCGGTGGGCACGCTGATCATCTCCGGCGAGGAGGTGCCCGTGCCCAAGCCCGGCCAGACCCGCAGCTACGAGAACGGCGCCGTCGAGGTCACCCGACGGATCCTGAAGAAGGGCGCCTCGGGCGCGGCCAACACCGCGCTCCGGGTGAAGTACATCCCGAACGTCGTGAACTCGGGCCTCGACCCGATCACCCTCGACATCGGGCACTCCGCCCTCTACTTCAAGAAGGGCTGACCCTCCCCTGACGATCGGCCCGGCCGTCCGCCTGCGGACGGCCGGGCCGATTGACTTTTTACCCTGGGTGTCGCGACAGGCCCCCCCGCCAACCGGTTTAATTGGTGTTGCCACGCATCTGCGTGGGTCGGCGACGTCGTCCCGCCTTCGACGGCGACGCCAGACACCGGACGTGGGGCCGAACCCCCCAGACGGCCCCACGTCCGGTCTCCCTCTCACCGGGGCCCGTGTCCCCTGCGACATCCGTTGCAGGATGGGACTAGCCTGACTCCCGTTCTTTTCTTTCCGCGCGCTCACCGGAAGAGGCGATCCCAGCCGTGCCGCAGTCCCGAGGCTCCTCCACCTCCACCTCCGACACCGCGGCGGCAGCCGCCCAGGACTTCGGGGCCAACGAGTGGCTCGTGGACGAGATGCGGGAGGCCTACGAGCGGGACCCCGAGAGCGTCGATGCCGCCTGGCGCGAGTACTTCGCCGGCTCGAACGGCTCCTCGAACGGTGCTGCCGCCGGTGCCCCGGCCGACAGGTCCGCCGAGAAGCCGGTTGAGAAGCCCGCCCCGAAGGCTCCCGAGAAGGCGGCGGCACCGAAGCCGGCCGACAAGCCCGCCGAGAAGCCGGCCCCGAAGGCCGCTGACAAGCCCGCCGAGAAGCCGGCGCCGAAGCCGGCGCCGAAGCCGAGCGAGGGCCGCAAGGCCGCCGCGTCGAAGGCCGCGCCCGCCGCCGCCGAGGACGCCGCCCGCGAGGAGCCGTCGTACACGACCCTGCGCGGCGCGCCGGCCCGCACGGCCAAGAACATGGACGAGTCGCTGACCGTGCCGACCGCGACCTCGGTCCGCTCGGTGCCGGTCAAGCTCCTGTGGGACAACCGCACGGTCATCAACAACCACCTCGCCCGTGCCCGCGGCGGCAAGGTCTCGTTCACGCACATCATCGGCTACGCGCTGGTCCGTGCGCTCAAGGCGATCCCCGCCATGAACGTCGGGTACGACGTCGTCGAGGGCAAGCCGACGCTCATCGAGCCGGCGCACGTCAACCTCGGGCTCGCGATCGACATCAAGAAGTCCGACGGCACCCGTCAGCTCCTCGTCCCGTCCATCAAGGCGGCGGAGGGCATGGACTTCGCCGGCTTCTGGACCGCCTACGAGGAGCTCGTCACCAAGGCCCGCGACAACAAGCTGGCCGTCACCGACTTCCAGGGCACGACGGTGTCGCTGACCAACGTCGGCGGCCTGGGCACCAACCACCCCGTCCCCCGGCTCGTGAAGGGCCAGGGCGCGATCATCGGCGTCGGCGCGATGGAGTACCCGGCCGAGTTCCAGGGCACTTCCGAGGCCGCCCTGGCCCGGGGCGCGGTCAGCAAGGTCATGACGATGACCTCCACCTACGACCACCGCGTGATCCAGGGTGCGCAGTCCGGCGAGTTCCTCCGCACCGTCCACCAGCTGCTGCTGGGCGAGGACGGCTTCTACGACGACATCTTCCGGTCGCTGCGGATCCCCTACGAGCCCATCCGGTGGGCTCGCGACGTCCCGGCCGACCACGACGACGAGATCAGCAAGCAGGCCCGGATCCTCGAGCTGATCCACGCCTACCGCGTGCGCGGCCACATGATGGCGGACACCGACCCGCTGGAGTACCGCCAGCGCAGCCACCCCGACCTCGAGGTCGAGACGCACGGCCTGACCCTCTGGGACCTCGACCGCGAGTTCGCGACGGGCTCCTTCGGGGGCGAGGGCCGCCGGTTCATGAAGCTCCGCTCGATCCTCGGGATCCTGCGCGACTCCTACTGCCGCACCACCGGCATCGAGTACATGCACATCCAGGACCCCGAGCAGCGCCGCTGGGTCCAGGAGCGGGTGGAGCAGCCCCACACCAAGCCGCCCCGCGAGGAGCAGCTGCGGATCCTGCTGAAGCTCAACCAGGCCGAGGCGTTCGAGACGTTCCTGCAGACCAAGTTCGTCGGGCAGAAGCGCTTCAGCCTCGAGGGCGGCGAGACCACCATCCCCGTGCTCGACGAGCTCTGCGAGGCCGCGGCCGAGTCCGGCCTGGACGAGGTCGCGATCGGCATGGCCCACCGCGGCCGCCTCAACGTGCTGGCGAACATCGTCGGCAAGAAGTACAGCCAGATCTTCCGCGAGTTCGAGGGCAACATCGACCCGCGCACCGTGCAGGGCTCCGGCGACGTGAAGTACCACCTCGGCGCCGAGGGCGAGTTCGAGGCGGGCACCGGGGAGCGCATCAAGGTCTCCGTCGCCGCGAACCCCTCCCACCTCGAGGCCGTCAACCCGGTCCTCGAGGGCATCGCCCGCGCCAAGCAGGACGTGCTGGACCGCGGAGCCGAGTTCTACCCGGTGCTGCCGCTGCTGGTGCACGGCGACGCCGCGTTCGCCGGCCAGGGCGTGGTCGCCGAGACGCTGAACCTGTCGCAGCTGCGGGGCTACCGCACAGGCGGAACGGTCCACGTCATCGTGAACAACCAGGTCGGCTTCACCACCTCCCCCGGCTCGTCACGCTCGACGCTGTACTGCACCGACGTCGCGCGGATGGTCCAGGCGCCGATCTTCCACGTGAACGGCGACGACCCCGAGGCCTGCATCCGGGCCGCGCGGCTGGCGTTCGAGTACCGCCAGACCTTCAACAAGGACGTCGTCATCGACCTCGTCTGCTACCGCCGCCGCGGTCACAACGAGGGCGACGACCCGTCGTACACGCAGCCGCTGATGTACGACCTCATCGAGCAGAAGCGCTCGGTGCGCAAGCTCTACACCGAGTCCCTCATCGGTCGCGGCGACATCACGGTGGAGGAGGCCGAGGAGGTCCTGCGGGACTACCAGGCCCAGCTGGAGCGCGTGTTCAACGAGGTCCGCGAGGCCGGCAAGGAGCCGCCGACAGAGTGGACGACGGTGCCCGACTACCCGGAGAAGCCGCACGGGGACCAGTCGACCGCCGTCAGCCAGGAGGTCCTCAAGCGGATCTCCGACGCCTACATCACGCCGCCGGAGGGCTTCACGGTCCACCCGAAGGTGCTGCCGCAGCTGCAGCGTCGCGCGGCCGCCATCACGCAGGGCCCGATCGACTGGGGCGCCGGCGAGATCATCGCGTTCGGCTCGCTGCTGATGGACGGGCGTCCGGTGCGCCTGGCCGGCCAGGACTCGCGTCGTGGCACGTTCGTGCAGCGCTTCGCCACGATCATCGACCGGACCAACGCCGACGAGTGGGTCCCGCTGGCGAACCTCACCGAGGACCAGGCGAAGTTCTTCGTCTACGACTCGCTGCTGTCCGAGTACGCCGCGCTCGGGTTCGAGTACGGCTACTCCGTCGCCCGCCCCGAGGCCCTCGTGGCCTGGGAGGCGCAGTTCGGTGACTTCGTCAACGGCGCGCAGACGGTCATCGACGAGTTCATCACCGCCGGCGAGACCAAGTGGGGCCAGCAGTCGGGCGTCGTCCTGCTGCTCCCGCACGGCTACGAGGGCCAGGGCCCCGACCACTCCTCGGCCCGCATCGAGCGCTTCCTCGCGATGACCGCCGAGGACGCCTTCGTCGTGGCGCAGCCGTCGAGCTCGGCGTCGTACTTCCACCTGCTGCGACGCCACGCCTTCAGCGGCCACCACCGTCCGCTGGTCGTCTTCACGCCGAAGCAGCTGCTGCGGCGCAAGGAGGCGGCCTCGCAGCCCGACGAGTTCACCTCGGGGACCTTCCAGCCGTTCATCGGCGACGCGACGGCGGACCCGGACAAGGTGCGCACCCTGCTGATGTCGTCGGGCCGGGTGTCGTGGGACCTGTTCGTCGAGCGCGCGAAGCGCGAGGACGACACGGTCGCGCTGGGCCGGGTGGAGCAGCTCTACCCGCGCCCGGTCGACGAGATCCGGGCCGAGATCGCGCGCTTCCCGAACCTGCAGCACGTGCGGTGGGTCCAGGACGAGCCGATGAACATGGGCCCGTGGCCGAACTTCGCGCTGAACGTGTGGCCCCAGCTCGACGTCACCGTCGAGCCGGTCACCCGGTCGGCGTCCGCCGCCCCGTCGGTCGGCACGCTCAAGCGTCACACCGACGAGCAGAAGGACCTCGTGGCGCGGGCGTTCGGCGGCCCCGCCGAGGGCTGAGCGCGGATGTACTTCACCGACCGCGGGCTCGAGGAGCTCGAGGAGCGTCGTGGTGAGGAGGAGGTGACCCTCGCCTGGGTCGCCGACCGCCTCCGCGAGTACGTCGACGCCCACCCGGAGACCGAGGGCACCGTCGAGGCGATCGCGACCTGGCTCGCGCGCCTCGACGACCCCGACGACTGACGCCGAGTCGGCCCGAACGCACCGCCGTACGACGTCCAGTCGGCCCGAACGCACCCCCGTACGACACCGAGTCGGCCCGAACGCACCGCCGTACGACGCCCAGTCGGCCCGAACGCACCGCCGTGCGACGCCCAGTCGGCCCGAACGCACCGCCGTACGACGCCCAGTCGGCCCGAACACGTCCTTTCAGGCCGACTCGACGCGCCTGAGTGGTCCGTTCAGGCCGACTCGACACCCCTGAGGCACCCCTTCGGGCCGACTCGGCGCCCCTGAGGCATCCGTTCAGGCCGACTCGGCGCCCCTGAGGGATGCGTTCGGGCCGACTCGGCGCTCCTGAGGGATGCGTTCGGGCCGACTCGCGCTACAGGCCCTTCGTGAAGAAGGCCTCGGCGTACGGGTTGTCGTTGTAGCGGTCGATGCGGCGGTAGCCCGCGCGGTCGTAGAGCGCCACGGCCTCGACCAGGGTGCTGTTCGTGTCCAGGACGACCCGGGTGTGCCCGAGGTCGCGGGCGAGGTCCTCCAGGGACGCGAGCAGCCGGGCACCGAGGCCGGCACCGCGCCAGGCGGCATCCACCCACATCCGCTTGACCTCGGCCGTCCCCGTCGTCCCCGCCTCGAGCGGACGTACCCCGCCGCAGGCCACCGGCTCCCCGTCGCTCGTGGCGAGCAGGTACGTCGTCCCCGGGTCGCGGGGGTCGGCCGGGCCGGGGTCGAAGCCGGCCGGGAACCGGTCGGCGAGCTCGGCGACGTACCGGGTGAGCGCCCGTGCCACCGCCGGTTCGTCCGGCCGGGCCCGCCGGAGGTCGAGGGTGGCGGCCCGGACGAGGAGGTCGGCGACCGCGAGGGCGTCGGCGAGTCGCTCGCGCTGACGGTCGGTGAGCGGACGCAGGAGCCTCGTCGCCGCCTCCGCCGACCGGCGCTCGAGCTCGGCGCGCTCATCGCGACCGGCGTCGGTGAGGCCGACCTGGCGGCGCCGGCGGTCCTCGGGGTCCGGGACGGTGGTGGCCAGCCCCTCCGCCTCGAGGCGGCGCAGCAGCCGCGCCAGGTAGCCGGCGTCGAGACCGAGCCAGTCCCGCAGGTCGGTCACGGGCGTCGGCGCCACGGGGTCGAGCTCGAACAGCAACCTGCTGGTGGCCAGGGGCCGGCCGGTGCCGAGGTAGGACTCGTCCAGGGCGCCGACGCGCTGCGTCCAGGTGCGGTTGAAGCCACGCAGGGTCGCTGTCGTCCGGTCCACGCCCCGGACATTACCTGACCTGGGTCAGACAGTGGTGTCCTCGTCCTCGTCGACCAGCCCGGACTCCTCGGCGGCCCGACGGGCGGCGTCGCGGATCTCGAACATCTCCGTGGCCAGGCCGCCGATCGCCGAGGCCACGTCGCGCACGGCCCCGGTGAGGATCGTCGCCACCTGACCGACGGCGCCTGCCGTCGCCTCGACGGCGTCCTGCACGGCGTCCTTGCGGATCTCGGACTTCGAGAGGTGCTCGTCCATCCCCCCATCGTGGCGCGACGAAACCCGCCCTGGCTAGCGCCGGGGCGGGTGACGTCGGTGACTACGACGGGCGTACGACGGGCCGTACGACCACGGCGGACGGCGACAGGGTCAGGCCGCGACGGTCTCCCGGTCCGTGGTGACTGCGTCGTCGGTGCTCGTGGCCTCCGGCGCGTCCTTCTTCTTCCGGTCGGGCAGCGCCATCCGGCAGATCTTCGACGCGACGCTGAACAGCTGCTTGCCGAGCGGCCCGGTGTTGTAGGGCAGGCCGTAGCGCTCGCAGATCTCCCGGACCTCGACGGCGATCTCCGGGTAGCGGCGAGCCGGCAGGTCCGGGAAGAGGTGGTGCTCGATCTGGTGCGACAGGTTGCCGGTCAGCAGGTGGAACAGCGAGCCGCCGGTGATGTTGGCGGACCCGAGCAGCTGGCGGTAGTACCAGTGGCCGCGGCTCTCGTCCTCGCACTCCTCCTGGCTGAACGTGGCGACGCCGGTCGGGAAGTGGCCGCAGAAGATGATGTTGAAGGCCCAGATGTTGCGGACCAGGTTCGCGGTCGCGTTGCCGACCAGGGTGGGCACGAACAGGGGGCCGGTGAGCGCCGGGAACAGGACGTAGTCCTTGAGCGCCTGGCGCTTGACCTTGCGCATGATCCCGGCGTGCAGCGCCTTGTTCTCCTCGATCTTGCGCTTGCCGGCGACGATGTTCTCGACCTCGAGGTCGTGCAGGGCGACGCCCCACTCGAAGAACGTCATCAGCAGCAGCGCGTAGACCGGGTTGCCCAGGTAGTACGGGTGCCAGGGCTGGTCCTCGTCCATCCGGAGGATGCCGTAGCCGATGTCACGGTCCTTGCCGAGGATGTTCGTGAACGTGTGGTGGATGTAGTTGTGGGAGTTCTTCCACTGCTCGCTGGGGCAGACGTTGTCCCACTCGTACATGCGGGAGTTCAGGCCGGGGTCGCCCATCCAGTCGTACTGGCCGTGCATGACGTTGTGGCCGATCTCCATGTTGTCGAGGATCTTGGAGACGCTCAGCGAGGCCACCGCCAGCGGCCAGGCCGGGGGCAGGTAGAACAGCGCGCGGCCGACGGTCTCGAAGCCGCGCTGGGCCTTGACGACGCTGCGGATGTAGTCGGCGTCCTTCTCGCCCAGGTCGTCGAGGATGCGGCGCCGGATGGCGTCCATCTCCTCGCCGAAGGTGTCGAGCTGCTCGGGGGTCAGGGTCGGGATGTCGGTGCTCATGTCCGGTGTCCTCTCGGTCGTGAGGGGTCGGGCGGGGCGGGTGGTCAGGTGGTTCAGAGGTCCACGGTGCAGTCGCCCTCGGGGGCGTTGACGCAGATGCGGATCTCCTCGTCGGGCAGGGTCGAGGTGTCGCCGGAGACCACGTCGCGGGTGACGCCGTCGGTCTTGCGCGACACGCAGGAGAAGCAGATGCCCATGCGGCAGCCGTACTCCGGCGTGAGGCCGAGGGCCTCGGCCTGCTCGAGCAGCGACGCGCCGGTGTTGGGGGCCGTCCTCCCGCTGCGCGCGAAGGTGACCTCGCCGCCGGCGTCGCCGCCCGTCGTGCGCGGGGGCTTGAAGTACTCGACGTGCAGGTTCTCGGAGTCGCCGTACGCGTCGCGGACGCCCTCGATGAGCGGCGCCGGGCCGCAGGCCCAGGTCGGCACGTCGCGGTAGCCGGGGACGAGCCTCTCGAGCCACGCCGGCGACAGGTTGGGGTCGCCGAGCTCGGGGTGGAGCAGGTGAAGGTCGACGCCGTACCCGGTGCGCGCCACGTCGCGCAGCTCCCCGGCGTAGATCTGGTGCTCCGGCGACTGGGCGTAGTGGATGAACGTGACACGACCGCGGTGCGTGCGGTTCTGCAGCGAGCGCAGCATCGACATGACGGGCGTGATGCCGGAGCCTCCGGAGATCAGCACGATGTGCTCGGGCACCGAGTCGGGCAGGACGAAGTCGCCCTGCGCCTGGCTGAGGTGGACGACGGTGCCGGGCTGCGCCTCCTCGACGAGGTACCGGGACACGCCACGGCCCTCCGGGGCGTCCGGGTTGGCGCGCATCGTCAGCGTGAAGCGGTCGCCGGGCCGCGAGTCGAGGCTCGAGATCGTGAACACGCGCGTCGTACGGCGTCCGCCGCCCTCGCCGTCGATGTCCACGCCGACCTGGACGTGCTGGCCGGCGCGGTGGCCCCGCCAGGTGGAGGTCGGCTGGAGGGTCAGCGTCGCGACGCGCGGGTGGCCCTCGACGTCGACCTCCACGGTCTTCTCGACGATGCGGGCGCGGACCTCGTGGGCGGCCCACATCGGGTTGACGAGCTCGAGGTACCGGTCGACCCCGTGCGGCGAGGTCAGCGCGGCGAGCGTCTTGGACCTCAGGACGGTGGTGGCCAGGCTCATGATCGGGTCTCCCCCTGACGTCGATACGATTCAGTGAACGTCTGTACTCTCAGTCTGACGAGCGGCTGTGCTCACGTCAACGGCCTGCCGCGGTGTCTGTGGCCACATCCGTGTGACCGCGTGCACACCTTTGTGCACAGGTGTGTAGTGAGGTGGTCCTCGTCACTGCCAGGCTCCTAGACTGGAGGGATGGCCACAGCGCTCGGGGAGGGTTCGCTGAGCCGTGTCGAGCGCAAGGAACGCACCCGCCGCGCGATCCTCGACACGGCTCTCGACCTGTCCGCCGACACCAGCCTGGTCGCCGTCTCGCTGCGGCAGGTGGCGAAGGAGGTCGGCATCGTGCCGACCGCCTTCTACCGTCACTTCGCCTCCATCGAGGCGCTCGGTCTCGAGCTGGTGGACGAGTCCTTCGTGTCCCTACGGGCCGTGCTCCGCGACGTCCGTCGTCCGGACCCCTCGCTCAAGCAGCTCATCGACGGCTCGGTCGACGTCCTCGCCGAGCACGTCGAGGCACGGCGGGCACACTTCGGGTTCATCGCCCGCGAGCGGGTCGCGGGACCCCCTGCGGTGCGCGAGGCCGTGCGCCACCAGATCGAGCTCGTCGAGCGTGAGCTGGCCACCGACATCGCCCGCATCCCCGGCACCGAGGCCTGGGCCAGCGACGACCTGCGCGTGCTGTCACGGCTCATGGTGACGTCGATGGTCGCCACCGCCGAGGCCCTCATCCTGGCCGCCCGGCCAGAGATGACCCAGGACATCAAGGACCAGGCACGGACCCAGCTGCGGATGGTCCTGGTCGGCGCCCTGAACTGGAAGTCGCAGGGCTGACGGCCCGCACCCCACCCGCACCCCCCGGTGGTCGAGCGGTCGTAGTCGCGGCTACCGCGGGGTCGGCGAGATGGTCAGGTCGGTGATGGTGGCGTCCTCGGACAGGTCGAGCACCGACACCACCTGGGCCGCGACGGTCTCGGGGCGGATCCAGTCCGAGGCGTCGTAGTCCTCCCCCTCGGCGGCGCGGAGGCGCTCCTGCATCGGTGTCGCCACGCGTCCGGGGAAGACGCTCGTCACCCGGACCCCGTGCGCGGTCTCCTCCTCGCGCAGCGCGTCGGCGAAGCCACGCAACCCGAACTTGGAGGCGTTGTACGCGGACTGCTCGGCGCGGGCCCACAGACCCGACCGGGAGTTCAGGAAGACGTGGGTCCCCCGTCGTCGGCGCACGGCGCCGACGACCAGCCGCGTGAGGAGCATGGGCGCGAGCAGGTTCACGGTGACCGACTCCGTCAGGCTCGCGGCGTCCGCGTGGTCCATGGCCGCCAGCCCGATCACCCCGGCCGAGTGGACGACGCCGTCGAGCGCGTCCGGGACGTCGAGCCCCGTCAGGGAGGACGGGTCGGCGAGGTCGGCGACCAGCGTCCGCGCCCCGTCGTACGACGCCGCGAGCTGCTCGGCCCGCTCCGCCGACCGGGCGAGCAGCCAGAGCTCCTCGCCACGGTCGTGCAGGGCGCGGGCGACCAGCTCACCGATGCCGGATCCCGCACCGGTGAGCAGGTAGGCGCCCATCAGGCGGTGAAGACGATCTTGCCGAAGATGTCGCCCCCGGCCATCGCCGCGAACCCCTCGCGGGCGTCGGTGAGCGGCACGGTCCGGTCGATCAGCGGCCGGGCGCCCGTGGCGTCGAGCATCTGCACCAGGGAGGCCAGCTCGGCCCGGGTGCCCATCGTGGAGCCGATGACCGACAGCTGCAGGAAGAAGATGCGGGTCAGCTCGGCGTCGTCCACCTTCGGGCCGGAGGTGGTGCCCGAGATGACGATCTTCCCGCCGGGGCGCAGCGACCGGATCGAGTGCGACCAGGTGGCCCTGCCGACGGTCTCCATGACGGCGTCGACCTTGCCCGGGAGCCGCTCGTTGGACTCGTAGACCTCGTGGGCGCCGAGCTCGAGGGCGCGCGAGCGCTTGTGCTCGTCACGGCTGGTGGCCAGCACCTTGAGCCCGCCTGCGCGGGCGAGCGTGATCAGCGCGGTCGCCACGCCGCCGCCGGCGCCCTGCACCAGCACGGTGTCCCCGGCCTTGAGGTTCCCCTGGCCGAAGAGCATCCGGTACGCCGTCAGCCACGCCGTCGGCAGGCACGCGGCCTCCTCGAACGACAGCGACGCGGGCTTCGGGACGACGTTCGACCGCGGCACGGCCACCCGCTCGGCGAAGGTGCCCTGGTAGCGCTCCGAGAGCAGCGACCGCCGCGGGTCGAGGGTCTCGTCGCCGGTCCAGGCCGGGTCGGAGATCACCGCGTGGACGACGACCTCGTTGCCGTCCTCGTCGTACCCCGCGGCGTCGCAGCCGAGGATCATCGGCAGCGCCTCCTGCTTGAGGCCCACACCGCGCAGGCTGAACAGGTCGTGGTGGTTCAGCGAGGCGGCCTTGACGGTGATCGTGGTCCACCCGTCGGGGACCTCGGGCTCGGGCCGCTCCCCCGTGGACAGGGCGGAGACGGGGTCGTCGGAGGAGAAGGACTCGGCGTAGACGGCGAACATGGCGGTGACGTTACCGACCTCAGCGCCGGGCGAGACCCGCCGTCCGGGCAGCGTCCGCCACCGCGGCCGCGACCGCGGGCGCGACCCGCGGGTCGAACGGCGACGGGATCACGTGGTCCGCCGCCAGATCGTCGCCCACCAGACCGGCGATCGCCATGGCCGCGGCGAGCTTCATGGACTCGTCGACACCGGTGGCGAGCACGTCGAGGGCCCCGCGGAAGATCCCGGGGAACGCCAAGACGTTGTTGATCTGGTTGGGGAAGTCCGAACGACCGGTGGCCACGACCCGGGCGTGCCGGTGCGCCACGTCCGGGTGGACCTCCGGGGTCGGGTTCGCGAGCGCGAACACCAGTGCCTCGGGTGCCATCCGGGCGATGGCCGACTCGGGCACCGCTCCGCCCGAGACGCCGATGAACACGTCGGCGCCCTCGAGGACGTCGTCGAGGCTCCCCTCGCGGCCCGTGCGGTCCGCCGTGATCGCGGCGAGCTCCGTCTTGACGGGCGTCATCCCTTCACGGCCCGTGCGCAGCACGCCGCGGCGGTCGGTGACCGCGAGGTCCGTGACCCCTGCGGCGAGCAGGATCTTGGCGCAGGCCACGCCGGCGGCGCCCGCCCCGGCGATCACGACCCGGGTGCTCGCGGCGTCCCGGCCGGTCAGGCGCAGCGCGTTGACCAGTGCCGCGAGGACGACGACCGCCGTCCCGTGCTGGTCGTCGTGGAAGACGGGGACGTCGAGGCGCGCGGCCAGGCGCTGCTCGATCTCGAAGCAGCGCGGCGCGGAGATGTCCTCGAGGTTGACGCCCCCGAAGCTGGGCGCCATCCGTGCGACGGTCTCGACGATCTCGTCGACGTCGGTGGTGTCCAGGCAGATCGGGACGGCGTCGACGCCGCCGAACTCCTTGAACAGCACGGCCTTGCCCTCCATGACGGGCATCGCGGCGGCCGGGCCGATGTCGCCCAGGCCGAGCACGGCGGTGCCGTCGGTGACGACGGCGACCGTGTTCGGCACCCAGGTGTAGCTGCGGCTGAGCGCCGGGTCGGCCGCGATCGCCTCGCAGACGAGGGCGACGCCCGGGGTGTAGGCCAGCGACAGGTCGGCGGCGTCGCGCAGCGGGGAGGTCGAGACCGTCTCCATCTTGCCGCCGTGGTGCAGGTCGAAGACCGGGTCGCCGGCGTACGGGTGGTCGGCGGGCCTGGGCGTCGGCGCGCGGTGGTCGGCGTCGATCGGGCTGGGAGTCATCGCAGTCGGCTCTCTGTCATGAGGCGTGCGCCACGGCGGGGGTGTGCCGATCGTCGGGCGCGGGTCGTGCGGGGGTCTCCCTGGCCGGTCAGTCTGGCACGCGCCCCGGCCGCGGCCACACCCTCATCAGTGCGACCCCCGTCACGTCCCGCTCCGGCACCGGGCCCCGGTGGCGGGAGTCGACCCCCACCGCCGGGTCGTCCGAGAGCAGCCACCAGCCGGCCCCGCCCGTGCGGGTACGACGGGCCTCCGCGGCCCGCTTGACCGCCAGGGTCCCGTCGGCGAAGCGGGCCACGACGACCGCGCCGGGCCGCACGCGGGCGCCGTACCGGACCAGCAGGAGGTCGCCGGGACGCAGCGCCGGGCGCATCGAGTCGCCGCGGACGCGCGCCAGGCCGAAGGGCGACAGGACGCGGGGCGATGAGGGGGGTGCCACGGGGGTACTGTCGCCGATGGACAGCCCGTCATCCCGAACCACCACGTGAGGAGCACCGTATGTTCGCTCGCCTGCTCGCCCCGACCGTCGAGGTCTCGGCCCACTGCGACCTGCCCTGCGGCGTGTACGACCCCGCCCAGGCCCGCATCGAGGCCGAGTCCATCAAGGGGATCATCGGCAAGGTCGCCGACAACGACGACCCCGACTTCCGCACCCGCGCCATCCTGATCAAGGAGCAGCGTGCGGAGCTGGTCAAGCACCACCTGTGGGTGCTGTGGACCGACTACTTCAAGCCCCCGCACTTCGAGAAGTACCCGCAGCTGCACCAGCTCGTGAACGAGGCCACCAAGCTCGCGGGCGCCACCGGCGCCAAGGGCTCGCTCGACGGTGACGTCGCCGACCAGCTGCTCGCCAAGATCGACGAGATCGCCGAGATCTTCTGGGAGACCAAGAAGGCCTGACGGCCCGGGTCACCACCCGCGTCACGCACGACGCCGTCCGCCCGCCGCTCGTCGGTGGGCCGGGCGGCGTTCGTCGTCCGCGGGGTCGCGTTTCCCAGGGGCCTCAGCAGCCTCGGGTTTCGCCAGCCGACCCGCGAAACCGGGGGTCGGCCGGCCTTGCGCAGTTCTTGCGTTTTCCCGCGCGACGTGCAGGAACCCTCCTACCCTCGAAGCATCTCGGGCAGGCATCCCCAGCCGCTCGTCCGTAGGAGCCCTCATGCGCAAGACCGCGTACTCGCGCGCCCTGACCACGCTCGTCGGCGCCGCCGCCCTCGCCGTCGCCGCCACGCCGGGGACGCCGGCGGTGTCCGCGACACCCGCCCAGGCGCCCGCCCACGCAGGACCGGCGGCGTCGACGGCCGGGACCACGCAGGCCGACGACCCCTACCGGGAGCCGTTCCGCTTCCTGTCCGCCCCCGACCTCTTCAACGCCGACATCGGCGACGTCACGGGCTCGGCGTTCTACCGCGGCGGCGCCCCCAACTCGTGGTCCCCGCGCTGGGCCGAGACGACGCAGAACCTGTTCGGGCAGCTCGCGGACTTCGACGCGAACACCTACCTCGTGGCCGGCGACATGGTGAACGGCCGCTGGCACTACGACAAGGGCGACACCGGCACGTTCGGTCCCGGCCGCACGATGGCCGAGCGGATCGCGCGGGTACGCCGGGCCGGGGAGACCTACTACCCGCAGTGGCTGCAGTTCTGGGAGGACGCCGGCATCCCGTCCTGGCGCGTCCGCACCGCCGTGGGCGACCACGAGATGGGCGACAACCCCTGGAAGGCGCGGGACACCCAGCTGGCGGCGTACGACACCTACAAGGACCTCTTCGCCGAGCACTTCACCCAGCGCCCCAACGGCACGCCGCGCTACCCGATGCGTCCCGTCGGCACCGCTCAGGAGGGCTCGGCGTACGCGAAGTACCTCGACGGCGGACGGGTGCTCCTGGTGACCGTCGACTGGTTCGACAAGATCAGCGACGACACGATCGACGTCACGGTCTCCGGCGGTCAGCTGGCCTGGTTCGACAAGGTGCTCGCCGACGCCCCCGAGGAGACGACGATCATCGTCCAGGGGCACTTCCCGATCCTCGAGCCCGTGCGTCGGCGCGGCGGGGGCGGACCCACCACCGCGTACGGCGAGAGCTCGCCGATCTGGCAGTCCATGGTCCGCCACGGCGCCGACCTGTACCTGGCCGGCGAGGTGCACGACTTCACGGCGGTCAAGCGGGGCCCCGGGCCGGTGCAGATCACCCACGGCGGGTACGCCGGCAACGGTCGCACCGACTTCATCGTCGGCGACGTGCTCTCCGACGGATCGATCCAGGTCGACGCCCGCACCATCGACGTCGTCGCCCGCTCGAGGGCGCGGCTGTGGCAGACCGGCGGCCAGATTCGCGAGCGGGTCTCCCTGGCCCCGACCTCCCGCAGCGTCGGCAGCCTCGTGGTGTCGCAGGACGGGACCATCCTGCAGCGCACCGGGTGCCTCGACGTCTACACCGGGCCGTACGCGCAGAAGCAGGACTGCACGCGCTGATCCCCCGGACCGAGGGCGGGCGAGGGCTAGTCTGAGCCGCATGACGCACACCGGGGTCCCCACGTCGGGGACGACGCTGACGGGCGACGCCCGACCCGCCGTCGAGCTCCGGCTGCCCGCCGAGAGCGCCTTCGTCTCGGTGCTGCGGACCGCCACGGCGGGGCTGGCCGCGCGGCTCGACTTCCCGATCGACGACATCGAGGACCTGCGCATCGCGGTGAGCGAGGCCTGCGCCCTGCTCCTCGAGTCCGCCCGGCCCGGTGCCGACCTCCACTGCGCCTTCGACCTCGCCCCCGGGCTCATGCGGGTGGCGATCTCGCTCGACGGCGCGGGCGAGGCGTACGACGCAGCCGACACCGTCGCGCCGGACCGCGACGGCTTCGCCTGGCAGGTCCTCAGCACGCTGGCGTCGAGCGCGGACAGCTGGGTGGAGGACGGCCGGGTCACCGTGGCGCTGACCATCGAGTCCTCCGCGTCGCTGTGACGTCCGCCGGCGAGCCGGACACGGCGGTCGAGGAGCGCGCCCTGGACCCCGAGGCACCCCCGGAGACGCCACCGGAGGCACCCCCGGAGGGACCCGCGACGGGCGGCCCCTCCCCCGCGATGGTCGAGGTACGACGACGCAGCGCCGAGCTCTTCGCCGAGATCGCCGACGAGACCGCCACCGACCTCGAGCGCCAGGTCTCACGGGAGGCGCTCGTCGAGCTGCACCTGCCGCTGGTGGAGCACTGCGCACGCCGGTTCCGCAACCGCGGCGAGCCGTTCGAGGACCTGGTGCAGGTCGGCACGATCGGGCTCATCAAGTCGGTCGACCGCTTCGACACCGACCGCGGCGTCGAGTTCTCGACGTACGCGACGCCCACGATCATCGGCGAGATCAAGCGCTACTTCCGCGACAAGGGCTGGGCCGTGCGGGTGCCCCGGCGCCTCCAGGAGCTGCGGATGCAGATCAGCTCCGCCACCGCCGAGCTCACCCAGACCCACGGCCGCTCCCCCACCGCCTCCGAGCTCGCGACCCACATCGGCTGCAGCGTCGAGGAGGTCATCGAGGGCATGGAGTCGGCGAACGCCTACGCCACCCTGTCCCTCGACGCCTCGGACTCCTCCGAGGACGGCGGCGCCGCCACCATGCTCGACAGCCTCGGGGTCGAGGACGCCGGGATCGAGCACGTCGAGGTCCGCGAGTCCCTCAAGCCCCTGCTCGACCAGCTCGCACCGCGGGAGAAGAAGATCCTGCTGCTGCGGTTCTTCAAGAACATGACGCAGACCCAGATCGCCGCCGAGATCGGTGTCTCGCAGATGCACGTGTCACGGCTGCTGAGCCGCACCCTCGACCAGCTGCGGACCTCCCTGCAGGACCCGGAGTAGCGCTGACCAGCGCTGACTAGCGAGGGCCGCTGTCCTCGGGCGTCGCGTCCTCCAGCAGGAACCGCAGCGACGCCGGGTGCAGCATGCCCGCGAGGACGACGAGCGAGACGACGACCAGCAGGCCCAGCACGAGCGGGCTCTCGACGTCCCGGATCGACCACGCGATGCCCAGCTGGATCAGCTGCGCCAGCAGGATCGGGCCGCGCGTCCACCCCACGCCGCGCGTGACCAGCCGGGCGCAGACGAGCAGCAGGACGCCGTACAGACCGAAGAAGAGCGTCGTCGTGAGGCCGAGGAGCAGGCGGCCGCCGTCGGTCGAGAACAGCTCGGCCGCCGCCAGCCCGAGCATCACCAGGGCCTCGACGGCCACCAGCGAGGCCGCCGTCACCAGCGGGGCGGGGGCCGCCTGACGTCCGTGTCCGTCCACCCCGTTACCCTACGAACACACCCACGCCGGAGCCGCGCCACGCGGCCGTCGGCGGTCTGTGACGGACGTGACTACCCAGGGAATCCCCCAGAGGGTTGTCTGCGCTGGCAGATACTGGGACGCTTGTCGCTGCGCTCGAGCACGTGAGCCATGGGGACACTCCAGTGCCGTGCCGAGGGATCTGACTTCTCAGGCCACCGCCTGTTTGCTCTACGACGTGAAAGTGGGACCGCCCAGCCATGGATTGGCGCAACCGTTCTGCCTGCCTCGACGAGGACCCCGAGCTGTTCTTCCCGATCGGGAACACCGGCCCGGCCATCCTCCAGATCGAGGAGGCCAAGCAGGTGTGCCGTCGTTGCGAGGTGCGCGAGCAGTGCCTGGCCTGGGCCCTCGAGGCCGGCCAGGACCACGGCGTGTGGGGCGGTCTGTCCGAGGACGAGCGCCGCGCCCTGAAGCGTCGCAACGCCCGCGCCCGCATCCGGACGGCCTGACCCGGTCGCGACGGACCGGCTGACGGACTGACGGACTGACGGACTAGGACCCGAGGGGCACCGCGAGGACGATCCTCGTACCCCGCCCGCCGGGCCCCGGCCCGAAGCCCAGGGAGCCGCCGAGCTCGGTGGTGACGAGGGTCCGGACGATCGTGAGGCCCAGCGACCCCGACGTCGCCGGGTCGAAGTCGACGGGCAGGCCCTGCCCGTCGTCGGCCACGGCCACCTCCAGCTGCTCCGCGCCGTGTCGTACCCGGACCGTGACCCGGCCTGCCGCCTGGTCGACGTAGGCGTGCTCCACCGCGTTCTGCAGCAGCTCGGTGAGCACCATCGCCAGCGTCGTCGCCGTCTCCGACGGCAGCGTCCCGAACCCCCCGTCACGTCGGACGTCGACCCGGTCGCCCGCGGCGGCGACGTCGAGCACCATGCGGGCCAGCCGGTCGGCGACGTCGTCGAACTCGACGGCCTCGGTCGCGGCCTGGCTGAGGGTCTCGTGGACGATCGCGATCGACCCGACCCGGCGGACGGCCTCCTCCAGCGGCTCGCGCGCCTCGGGGTCCCGGGCCCGGCGGGCCTGCAGGCGCAGCAGCGCGGCCACGGTCTGCAGGTTGTTCTTCACCCGGTGGTGGATCTCGCGGATCGTCGCGTCCTTGCTGACCAGCTCGCGGTCGCGGCGACGCAGCTCGGTGACGTCGCGGACCAGCACGAGCGCGCCGATGTGCTGCCCCGCCGGCCGCAGGCTCATCGAGCGGACGATCAGCGAGACGGACTCCGTGCCGACCTCCGTGCCGGAGTCGGCGCGCCCCGCGAGGACCGCCGACAGGATCTCCTCGTCGGGCCGGCGCCGCGCCGGCACCAGCTCCCGGGTCACCTCGGCGAGCGACAGCCCCGTCAGGTCGCCCGACAGCCCGAGTCGCCGGTAGACCGACAGGGCGTTCGGGCTGGCGTACTCCACCCGGCCCGCGGCGTCGACGCGCAGGAAGCCGTCGCCGACCCGCGGGGAGTCGGCGTGGTCGCCGCGGGAGGTCGCCGGCGGGAACTCCCCCGCCGCGATCATCTGGGTGAGGTCGCCGGCGGTGCGCAGGTAGGCCAGCTCAAGCCGGCTGGGGGTGCGGACGCCGAGCAGGTTGGTGTCACGGGTGACCACGCCGATGACCGACGCCCCGTCACGGACCGGGATCGCCTCGACCCGCACCGGGACCTCCGCCCGCCACTCGGGGTCGGCGTCCCGCACCAGCCGGCCCTCGGCGTACGCCGTGTCCAGCATCGCGTGGCCACCGGCGGGGACGAACGTGCCGACCACGTCCTCGACGTACGCCGTCGGGCCGGTGGTGGGACGCATCTGCCCGCCCGCCCAGAAGCCCGCCCGACTGCGGTCCGGGAGCCACAGGACGAGGTCGGCGAAGGACAGGTCGGCGAGGATCTGCCAGTCCGCCAGCAGCCGGTGCAGACGGTCCAGCGCGGCCTCGTCGAGGTCGGTGTGCAGACGCACCAGGTCGGTCAGCACGGGCACCGCCCCACCCTAGAGCGACCCCCGCGACGGCTGGCAGGATGCCGAGCATGGTCTCGGGCTACTGGCAGCAGGTCGTCGACGGGGGCCTGCAGGTGCCCACGGACCGTGACCTCGGCGAGCTGACCGCCGAGCTCACGACGATGCTCGGGTCGACGGATCCCGACGAGCGCGACGGCACGGCGTACCCGGCGCTGGCGACCTGGATCGGGCGCGGCGTGTACGACGACCTGCTCCCCGGGCTCGGCGACGGGATGGCCCGCGGCCTGACCACCGGCCTCGGCCAGTCCGGCACCGACACCGTGTTCCGCCGCAGCTTCTCCGCGCTCGCGCTGGCCGAGTGCATCGCCCGCGACAACGCCCACCGGCTCGTGCCCGGCGCCAAGGTCCTGGAGTGGGCCGACCGGCTGGTCAGCTGGTTCCTGCGCGAGGAGGACGTCCGCGGCTACGTCCCCCAGCGCGGCTGGGCGCACGCCGTCGCCCACGGCGCCGACGCGATCGGCGTCCTGGCGTCGTCCTCGCACCTCGGCACCCCGGAGCTGACGGTCCTGCTCGACGTGCTCGTCGACCGCCTCACCGCCCCCGCGTCGGGGCTGCTGCTGGCCGGCGAGCCGGACCGCATGGCCGAGGCGACGATGGCGGTCCTGCGCCGCAACCAGGTGCCGCTGTCGGTGCTCGAGCCGTGGGTGCGCCGCATCGCGTCGGTCGCCGCGGCGGCGTACGGCGCCGACGGAGACCGCGGGTACGACGCCCAGGCGTTCCTGCGCGCCCTGCACCTGCAGGTGCAGCTCTCCCCCCGGCCGCCGGCAGGCCGCCACGACCTGCTGCTGGTCCTCGTCGACGCCCTGCGGGCCGCCAACCCGCAGACCCTGGCCGCGTCCCGCTGAGGTCCCCCGGGAGGCGTCCCAGGCGGCGGCCCGGGCTCGTGCCGTCCGGGGCTACCGGCCGGTAGCGTGCCCGCATGACCGATCCCCAGGACCAGACCCAGGACCAGATCCAGGGCCACGCGGGCGAGCTCGCCGTCGCCGTCGCCCGCGCCCACGGCGTGACCACGCAGTTCACCCTCTCCGGGGCCCACGTCTTCCCGATGTACGACGGGGCGGTCAAGGCGGACCCGCCGATGCGGCTGCTGGACGTCCGCCACGAGCAGACGGCCGCGTTCGCCGCGGAGGCGACCGGCAAGCTCACCCGGACCCCGGGCCTCGCCGTCCTCACCGCCGGGCCCGGCGTCACCAACGGCGTCAGCGCCATCGCCCAGGCCAGCTTCGCCGGCTCGCCGATGGTCGTCGTCGGCGGTCGCGCGCCGCAGAACCGCTGGGGCTCCGGGAGCCTCCAGGAGCTCGACCAGCCCCCGATCCTCGCGTCGGTCTCCAAGCTCGCCCGGACGCTCCCCACCGCCGACACCGTGCTCGGCGGCTTCGACGAGGCGTTCACCGCCGCCGGGGCCTCCCACCGCGGGCCCGTGTTCGTCGACGTCCCCATGGACGAGTTCTTCAACTCCGCCGACGGGGCTGCGCCCGTGCCACCGGGGCGCGCCCCCCTCGAGCCGGACGCCGACGCCGTCGCCCACGTCGGACAGCTGCTCGCGGAGGCCTCCCGCCCGGTGATGGTCATCGGTACCGACGTGTGGGCCGACGGCGCCGAGGAGGCGGCCCTGCGCCTGGTCGAGCAGCTCGGCCTGCCCGCCATCACCAACGGCATGGGTCGCGGCATCGTGCCCGGCGGCCACCCGATGCTGGTCACCAAGGCCCGCAGCAAGGCGCTCGGCGGCGCCGACCTCGTCGTGGTCGTCGGCACCCCGCTCGACTTCCGGCTCGGCTACGGCGTGTTCGGCGGCAAGGACGGCGCCACGCCCGCCCGCGTCGTCCACCTCGCCGACAGCCCCGACCAGGTCGCCGGGCACGCCGAGCTCGCCGCGTCGGCCTCGGGGGACCTCACCACGGTGCTGGACGGCGTCCAGGCCGCGGTCGAGCGCGCCCCGCGCAAGCCCGACTGGTCGACGTGGGTCTCCGGCCTGCAGGACGCCGTCGCGGCCGCCGTCGAGCGGGACCGCGAGCTGCTCACCGCCGAGGCCGACCCGGTCCACCCCGCCCGCATCTACGGCGAGCTCGTCCCCCGCCTCGCCGAGGACTCGGTCGTCATCGGCGACGGCGGCGACTTCGTGTCGTTCGCCGGCAAGTACGTCGAGCCCAAGCGCCCCGGCGGCTGGCTCGACCCCGGGCCGTACGGCTGCCTCGGCGCCGGCCTCGGTGCCGCCATCGCGGCGCGCATCGCCCGTCCGTCGGCGCAGGTGGTGCTGCTGCTCGGCGACGGCGCCGCCGGCTTCTCGCTGATGGACGTCGACACGCTCGTCCGGCACGACCTGCCGGTGGTCATGGTGATGGGCAACAACTCGGCGTGGGCGCTGGAGAAGGGCCCCATGCAGATGCTCTACGGCTACGACGTCGTCGCCGACCTGGCCCAGCGGACGCCGTACCACCGGGTCGTGGAGGCCCTCGGCGGCGCCGGCGAGGAGGTCACCGACCCCCGCCAGATCGGTCCGGCCCTGGACCGGGCGTTCGCCGCGAACGTGCCGTACCTGGTCAACGTCATCACCGACGTCGACGCGGCGTACCCCCGCAGCACCTTCGGGATCTGAGCGTGGGCCGGATCGTGGGACCTGTGCTGGCAGCGACGACCCGGGAACCGGTCGCGCGCCCCATCCGTCACAGGGGCATGAAGACCACGACGGGTTCCCTCGCCGCTCTCGCCCTGCTCGGCGTCCTCGCCGGGTGCGGCTCGACCGACTCCGGGGCCGACTCCGGCTCCGGCGCAGACTCCGCTCCGGACTCCGGGTCGGACGACACCTCGGCCGGCGACGCCGCCTCGGCCCCGGCCGCGGACGAGCTGTGCCCGGCGGAGCTGCCGGACGACGGCGACGGCGGCTTCGGCGTGACCGACCCCGCCACCGAGGCGCCGGACCTGGCGCCGGTCGACCGGGCGTGGGTGTGCCAGTACGAGTCGAGGAACGGCTGGCAGCTCGTCGGCGAGCCCGTGGAGGTGCCGCAGGACGACCTGGCAGGGATCGAGGAGAGCCTCACCGGGCTCGAGCCGAGCGACCCCGACCAGATGTGCACCGAGGAGCTCGGCCCACGCTGGCTGCTGGTCACCGCGGACGAGCAGGGCGACCTGACGGGCGTGTCCGTCGACGGGTTCGGCTGCCGCAGCGTGCGGCTGACCGACTCCCCCGACTCCACCGTGCCCGGTCGCGCGAGCGGCGGCGGCCTGGTCGAGGGCACCCTCTCCGCCCCCGGCGACCTCGCGCAGGAGCTCTCGACGATCCACGGCGGCTGACCTCTCCCACCCGATCTCGTGGCTCGGTCGCCGACCGGCGGGCCGCACCAGCTCGACCACCCGGGACCACCGCTGGTCGAGCAGCCGACGAGCGACCTCCCACCGGATCTCGTGGCTCGGTCGCTGCGCGACACTCGCACCTCGATCTCCGGACCGACCGGAGGTCGAGGTGCTCCGAGCCCTGGCGAGGAGCCACGAGACCCGGCGAACCACCGAACGATCCCTCACCAGACCTCGTGGCTCGGTCGCTGCGCGACGCTCGCACCTCGATCTCCGGACCGACCGGAGGTCGAGGTGCTCCGAGCCCTGGCGAGGAGCCACGAGACCCGGCGAACCACCGAACGATCCCTCACCAGACCTCGTGGCTCGGTCGCGGCGCGACGCTCGCACCTCGATCCCCGGTCCGACCTGAGGAGGAGGTCAGCAGCGCTCCGCCGCGGTCACGTCGCCGTCGTCGGGGAGGCACACGGTCCCGAGGGGGACGACGAGCAGGTCGTCGCCGTCCCGGGCCCACTGGCCGAGCTCGACCCGGCCGGACCCCCCGGACACGGTGTACACGGCCCCGTCCTCGGCCAGCCAGGCGCGCTGGTCGTCGGGGGCCCGCAGCGGGGTGATCGGCCCGTCGGTGGGGGCGACGAGGACACCGTCGGGTCGGTCGTCGCCGTCCTCGTCGTACGCCGCGGCGACCTCGTCGAGGACCAGCGCGGACGGGGCCGTGGTGAAGACACGGAGGCGCTTGCCGAAGATGGTGAAGCCGCTGGGGCGGCCGCCGTCGGGGGTGACGACGACGCGGTCGGAGCGCCCGGAGCGGATGATCCGCGCGGTGGCGGGCAGTCCCCCGATCAGGCGGGCCGACTCCCCCGCCCCGACGAGGTCGTCGGCGACCGGTGCCAGGTCGGGCAGGCCGTCCTGCTCCCCCGGCTCGCAGGGGCGCCGCTCCTCCTCGAGCCGGCTGATGCAGACGTCCTCGTCGAGGCGAGGCACCAGCACGTCGCCCTCGAGCCGCCAGGTGACGACCTGGGCGACGAAGGGGTCCGGGACCCACCAGCTCATCCCGAGGGCCGGGTAGGCGCTCTCGGAGACGGAGGAGCGCAACGTCCCGTCCGCCAACCACCAGTCGGCGGCCCGCTGCTCGACCAGGCCGGTCGCAGGGTCCGTCCCGGCGCGCACGGGCCCGGCCACCAGGGGGGTCCCGTCACCGGCCGCCGGCGCGACCTCGACGAGGACGTCGTCGCGCAGGTCGAGCACCCGCGGGGCCGTCGTGGCCTCGTCGACGTCGACGGTCAGGACCATCTCGTCGGCGCCGTCGAGGTCGAGGTCCGCACCCCGCGGCGAGTACGTGGCGAGGGTCGAGCCCAGCGCGACGACGCCGTACGCCGACCCGCCACCGCTGAGCTCGACGTCGAGACGCGTGCGGCCCTCGAAGTCGGGGTCCGGCTCCCCGCGGAGGCGGACCCGGTCGGCCTCGCCGTCGCCGTCGAGGTCGACGTCGCTCTCGACCCCGCCGATCGGCTCCCAGTCCTGACCGACGTCCGGCGGCACGTCGGGACGGGAGACCGGTGGCGGCTGGGACGCGTCGAGGTCGGCCAGGAGCCGGGGCACGACCACCCCGGCGCCGACGGCGGCCAGGCAGGCCGCGGCGGCCAGCCCCACCCACACGGCGCGGGAGGGGCCGCGCCCGGCCGGGCCCGGGAGCCCGCGGGGGGTGAGGTCGTCGGGTCCGACCTGGCCGGCGCGGGCCTCGAGGGCCGCGGCCAGGCGCTGCTCCAGCTCGTTGCTCATCGGTCTGCCTCCTGCGTCATGACCCGCTCCAGCGCGACGAGGGCGCGGCTGGCGGTGGACTTCACGGTGCCGCGGCTGATGCCCAGCGTCGCGGCGATGTCGGCCTCCGAGAGCCCGGACCAGTAGCGCAGCACCAGCACCTCCCGCTGGCGGCGGCCCAGGCGGGCGAGGCCGTCGAGGACGGCCCGGTGCTCCTCGGCGAGCACGGCGGAGTCCTCCGGGGACGTCGGCGCGACGTCGAGGGGTGGCGCGTAGGCCCGGGCGGTACGACGGCGGCGCAGCGCCGACCGGGAGCCGTTGACCACCGACGTCCGCAGGTAGCCCAGTGCGGCGTGCGGGTCCCGCAGCGGGGTGCGCCGGGCGACCATCCGCGCGAACGCGTCGTGGACGACGTCCTCCGCCGCGGCCACGTCGTCGACGAGCAGCAGCGCGAGGCGCACCAGGGACAGCCGGTGCGTCGCGTACAGCTCCTCCAGCCCCACCGACGGTCCCCCGTCGTCCACGGAGCCGGCACGCACGGCAGTGCTCCGCGCGGCCCCGAGATCTGTCACGTCCGTCCTCACACCTGGTAGACGTCTGACATCGCCCCAGGTTGCCCCACCCCCACCCCGAGATCGCGGAGGTCCCGTGCCCGACACCCCTGCTCCTGCCGTCCCCGCCGAGGCCGAGCTCCGCTTCACCGTCACCGACGACGACACCGCCGCCGCTGTCGGCAGTGGGTCGCTGCCCGTCCTCGGCACACCCCGCCTGCTGGCCTGGATGGAGGCCGCGACCTGTGCCGCCCTCGAGGCCGACCTGCCCGACGGCAGCACGTCGGTCGGGACCCGCGTCAGCCTCGAGCACCGGGCGCCGAGCCCCGTCGGGGCCACCGTGGTGGTGACCGCGCGCCGCTCGGGCGAGGACGCTCCGGGCGGTCGGCGGGCGCGGTTCGCCGTCCATGCCCGCCATCGCGTGGGTGACGACACCGAGGAGGTCGAGGTCGCCACCGGCGAGGTGGTCCGGGCGGTCGTCGAGATTCGACGGTTCCTGCACGAGGACTGAGCGCCACTGCCACACTGGAGACCTCATTCCCTCCCGTGTGACCGCGCTCGTGGGGAGCGCGCCGCCCACGGCCGGACCTCGAGCAGGAGGATCCGATGGCTCCTGCGCGCCGCAGCCGCCTGACGGCGGTCCTCAGCGCCCTCAGCCTGGCGACGCTGACCGCGGTCGGCTCCGTGCTGCTCGCCCAGTCCCCGAGCCAGCCGTCCGAGCAGGCGGCGGCCGACCTGCCGCCCGGCAGCAGCTGGGTCGGCTCGTGGGGTGCCGCGCTGCACGAGGCGGGTGAGGCCGACGAGATCGCCCCCGAGGGCTTCACCGACGTGACCCTGCGCCAGGTGGCGCGGCTGTCGTTGGGCGGCGACGCGCTGCGGCTCCGCCTCTCCAACGTGTACGGCGACCGCCCGCTCGAGATCGGTGCCGTCACCGTCGCCGTCCGCCGAGGCAACCAGGGCCGGCCCCGCGTCGACATCGTGGACCTCCGTCGGGTCACCTTCGACGGCCAGGAGTCGACGAGCATCCCCGTCGGCGAGGTGCTGGCCTCGGACCCGGTCCGGGTGCGGGTCCCCGACCTCGCCGACGTCGTCGTGAGCATGCACCTGCCCGGGCCGACGGGTCCCGCCACGTGGCAGGCGTCGGCGTTCGCGACCTCCTTCGTCGCCGAGGGCGAGCACGTCACCGACCCGGGCGACGCCTTCGAGACCCTCGACGAGTCGCGCTACTTCCTCGCCGGCGTCGACGTCGCCACCGACGACGACGACGGCACGGTGGTGTTCGTCGGCGACTCGATCACGGCGGGCGCGAACTCCAGCGTGGACGCCGACCTGCGCTACCCCGACCAGGTCGCCGCGAGGCTCCTCGGCGGGACGGCCGCCTCCGCCGGGTCAGCCGGGTCGACCGGACCCGTGGGCCGGTGCGGGGTCGTGAACGCGGGCATCGGCGGCAACCGGGTGCTCAGCGGCAGCGGACGCACCGGGGACCCGGTCCTGGACCGCTTCGACCGCGACGTCCTCGCCGTCCCCGGCGTGCGGACGGTGGTCGTGCTCGCGGGCATCAACGACATCGGCGGTGCCGAGGGCGACCTCGAGCCGGAGGAGCTGATCGACGCCTACCGCACCCTCGTCGACCGCGCCAGGGCCGACGGCGTCCGGGTCATCGGGGCGACCCTCACCCCGTTCACGGGCTTCGGCTACGCCACGGAGGCCGGTGAGGCCGACCGGCAGGCCGTGAACGACTGGATCCGCAGCACCGACGAGCTCGACGGCGTCGTCGACACCGACCGCGTCCTGCGCGACCCCGCGGACCCGGCCCGCCTGCGCCCGTCGTACGACTCCGGCGACTCGCTCCACCCCTCCGACGAGGGCTTCGCGGCCGTCGCCGCGGCGGTCGCGCCCGCCCTCGACTGCTGAGCGCCGTCCTCCCCAGGCGGTACCCGGGCCGGGGGTGGTCCCCTGAGCACCTGCTCCCCGCGGCCCCCTCGGACGACGGAAGGTCAGGGGACCACCCGCCGCGAGGGCCCCGTCCTGGGGAGGACGAAGGCCCCGGGACGCACGAGAGCCCCCGGTCGGTGACCGGGGGCTCGTCGGGCGGCGTCGGCCCCGTGGGGCCGCGCTGCGCGCCTCAGGCGTTGGGGCGCTTGCCGTGGTTGGCGGCCTTCTTCTTGCGCGCGCGGCGCTTGCGTCCGGTCTTGCCCATGGTGTCCTCCTCGTGACGGTGGTGGCCTATCGTCCCACGCGGCCTCAGCCGTCGGTGATCTGGACCTGCACCGTGCGGATCTGCATGCGGACGCGCTCGGCGAGACCGGACGGTGCGGCCTCGGAGCACGAGCGGGCGACGACGGCCTTCACCGTGCGCTCGAGGTCGTACTTGCGCAGGCACGGCGCACACTCGTCGAGGTGCAGCTGGACCTGCTGACAGTCGGCCTGGTCGAGCTCGTTGTCGAGGAAGTAGACGATGCGCTCGAGGTACTCCGCACAGCCGTCGCCGGCCTCGGCGCTGCCTGCGGGCCGGTCGGCCTCGGACTGGCTGGTCATCGCGCTCCCCCCTTCCGCACCGCGCGCTCGACGGTCTCGTCGGCCACGAGGGCGTTGGAGCGGACGTGCTCGGTGAGCATGTCGCGCAGCTGCCGGCGTCCCCGGTGCAGGCGCGACATCACGGTGCCGATGGGCGTGTCCATGATCTCGGCGATCTCCTTGTAGGGGAAACCCTCCACGTCGGCCAGGTAGACGGCCAGGCGGAACTCCTCGGGCAGTCGCTGCAGCGCGTCCTTGACCTGCGAGTCGGGCAGGTGCTCGAGAGCCTCGGTCTCCGCGGACTTCAGCCCGGTGGAGCTGTGCGACTCGGCGCGGGCCAGCTGCCAGTCCTCGACGTCCTCGGACATCGACTGCTGCGGCTGACGCTGCTTCTTGCGGTAGGAGTTGATGAAGGTGTTGGTCAGGATGCGGTAGAGCCAGGCCTTCAGGTTCGTGCCGGGGCGGAACTGGTGGAAGGAGCTGTACGCCTTGGCGAACGTCTCCTGCACCAGGTCCTCGGCGTCAGCCGGGTTCCGGGTCATGCGCATGCCCGCCGAGTAGAGCTGGTCGAGGAACGGCAGGGCGTCCCTCTCGAAGCGGGCTGCTCGGTCCTCGGGGGTCTCGGTCGCCACGTCGACGGTGTCGACCTCGTCGGCTGCGGTGTTCGTCATCGACGTCCACCCTAGCCCTCGGGCCTCGGCGCGGGGGCCGGTCGAGACGGGACCGGCGGCGGGCACCGACTCCGTCTGCGTGGTGGTGAGCAGTGCGGGCATGTCGGCTGAACAGCACCCCCGGGCCGGGCATTCCCGCACCGGGGCGGGGTACCGGCCGCGGCTCCGTGGACGCCGGCCCGCGGCTCAGCCGGAGCCGGTGACCTCGCGCACGAGCCACTCGAGGGTGGCCTCGACGAGCAGCGCCGCGACGTCGTCCGGCGCGGGTCCCGAGCGCTTCGGGGTCCGCAGCGAGTGGTCGGCGGCAGGCACGACGACCAGGTGGACGTCGTGCGCCTCGAGGTCGGCGGGGAACTCCTCGGGCGTCCCCATCGGGTCGCGCTCGCCCTGCACGACCAGCGTCGGGACGCCGGCGCCGGTCAGCTCGTCGAGGCGGCTGCGCTCGGGCCGACCCGGCGGGTGGAGCGGGAAGGAGAGCGCGAGACATCCGGCGGCGCCAGCGGACCGGGCGCAGCGGGCGGCCGACCGGGCGCCGGCCGACCGTCCCCCGAGCACCAGGGGGCGCGCGGAGCGCTGCAGCGAGCCCACGGCGACCAGCAGGGCGTCGTCCAGGGTCGGCGGGGCGGTGGCCACCTTCCGCCCGGCAACGCGCCAGGGCTGGGTGAGGCGGGCGACGGTCACGCCCTGGCGCGGCAGGTGGGCGGCGAGGGCCTCGAGGTCGTGGGTGTCGGCGCCGGCGCCCGCGCCGTGGGAGAGGAGCAGCGTCGCGATCGGGGACCGGGCCCGCGCCACCTCGAGGCGGGCAGGACCGTGCGGGGTGTCCAGCTCCCGGGCCGTCATCCGGGCGAGCCCGTCGCCTGCTCGGCCACCTCCGGGTCGACCTCCTCCAGCGGCAGCGGCTCGACGAGGCTCGGGCCGTTGTTGCGGACGTTGCCGACAGCCGTGGAGACCGGGTACGCCGTGAGCGCCCCCGGCGCCGCGGGCACGAGGAGGCCGCGGGCGTCGTCGGAGCGGGTGGGGTCGAGCCAGGCCGCCCAGGACTCCCGGGCCACGGTCATCGGCATCCGGTCGTGGAGGTGGCCGAGCTCGTCGGTGGCGCTGGTGGTGAGGACGGTGCAGGTCCAGCGGAAGCGCTCGGGGTCGTCGTCCGCGCGGTCGGGGTCGCGCCAGATCTCGTACAGCCCCGCCATCGCGAGCACCCCGCCGTCGTGGGGGCGGATGAAGAAGGGCTGCTTGAGCGGCTTGCCGCCCTTCCCCCGCTGCTGGGTGGGGTACCACTCGAAGTATCCGTCGGCGGGCAGCAGGCAGCGGCGCTTCGCGAACGCCTGGCGGAAGGCGGGCTTGTCCGCCACCGTCTCGGTGCGGGCGTTGATCATGCGGCTGCCGATGCCGGGATCCTTGGCCCAGAAGGGCACGAGTCCCCACGTCAGCGAGCGCAGCTGGCGCTGGGGACCGGCGTCCTCGTCGTCCTCGCCCCCCGCGCCCGGCTCCCGGGGCGGCCGCTCGAGGATCGCCGGGACCGGCTTGGTCGGCGCCACGTTCCAGTCCGCCTCGAGGGGGGTCGCCAGCACCTGCTCGACGACCTCGAACTCCTCGGCGAGCGCGTCGGCGTCACGGGTGGAGGCGTAGCGGCCGCACATGGGACGAGCGTACGGCGCCCCGGCGTGACGGATCGTGTAGGAATGCCCCTATGACCGCCATCAGACTGATCGCCCGGCCGATGCTCGCCTCCGTGTTCTTCATCGGCGCGGCGAACGCGCTGCGCAACGCCGAGTCGCTCGGCCCGAAGGCCCAGAACGTGACCGACCGGGTCGTGCCCGCGGCGAAGGCTGCGGTCCCCTCCGCGCCCATCCCCGAGGACCCCACCACCCTGGTCCGCGTCAACGCGGTGGTGCAGATCGCCGCCGCCGCCGCGCTGGCCACCAACCGCTTCCCCCGCCTCAGCTCCTCGGTGCTCGCCGGGTCGCTGACGCTCACCACCATCGCCGGTCACGCCTTCTGGAACGAGACCGACCCGGTCCAGGTCAAGGCCCAGCGCCTCGCCTTCTTCAAGAACGTCTCGACCCTGGGCGGCCTGCTGCTCGCCGGCGTCGACACCGAGGGCAAGCCCGGCGTGGCCTGGCGCGCGCGTCGCGCCGCGAAGGACGTCAAGCGCGAGGCCAAGCACGTCCAGCACGACATGGCCAACGCCGCCAAGCTCGCGGCCGCCAAGGCCAGCTGAGCCCCCCTGAACACCCCCGTGACCCCGCCCGTGACGGCGCCGGTGTGGCCGGCGCCGGTCGCGGACGGAAAGGTCGACGCCGTCGTCCGGCTGCCGGGGAGCAAGTCGCTGACCAACCGCGCGCTGCTGCTGGCGGCCACCGCGGACGGCCCCTCCGTCGTCCGGCGGGCGCTGCGGTCGCGCGACAGCGAGCTGATGGCGGCCGCGCTGCGCGCGCTCGGTCACGGCGTCGACTCCTCGGGCGACGACTGGGCGGTGACGCCGTCCTCCGGCGGTGCTGGCGACGCGCGTGTCGACTGCGGCCTGGCCGGCACGGTCATGCGGTTCGTGCCGCCCGTCGCCGCGCTGCACACGGGGCGCGTCGACTTCGACGGTGACCCCCACATGAGGACCCGGCCGGTGGGGACCCTGCTCGACGCCCTGCGCGACCTCGGGGTGGCGGTCGACGGTGGACCGTTCCTGCCGTTCGGGGTCGTCGGGCACGGCTCCGTGCGCGGCGGGCGCGTCGTGCTCGACGCGTCGGCGTCCTCGCAGTTCGTCTCCGCACTCCTGCTCGCCGGGGCGTCGTACGACGAGGGCGTGGACGTGCTGCACGACGGCAAGCCCGTCCCGTCCCTCCCTCACCTCGAGATGACGGTGGCGATGCTGCGCGAGCACGGCGTCGACGTGACCGCGCCCGGCGACGAGGGCTCCGAGCCCGACCGGTGGACGGTCCGGCCCGGTCCCGTGAGCGCCCTCGACACGACCATCGAGCCGGACCTGTCCAACGCGGGGCCCTTCCTGGCCCTCGCCGCCGCGACCGGTGGACGGGTGCTGGTGCGGGACTGGCCGTCGTCCACCACGCAGCCCGGCGACCGACTCCGCGAGATCCTCACGCTGATGGGCTGCACGGCCGAGCTCGGTGACGACGGCCTGCTCGTGACCGGGCCCGACGAGCTGGCCGGCGTCGACCTCGACCTGCGCGACGTCGGCGAGCTGACGCCGGTCGTCGCCGCCCTGTGCGCGCTGGCGTCGTCGCCGTCGGTGCTGCGCGGCGTCGCGCACATCCGCGGCCACGAGACCGACCGCATCACCGCCCTGGCCACCGAGCTGGGCCGCCTGGGGGCCGACGTCTCCGAGCGCGAGGACGGCCTCGAGCTGCGGCCGGCCCCCCTGCACGGCGACGTGTTCCGCACGTACGCCGACCACCGGATGGCCCACGCCGCGGCCGTGGTCGGGGCCGTCGTGCCCGGCGTCGGGATCGAGGACGTCGACACCACGGCGAAGACCTTCCCCGGCTTCGCCGACGTCTGGTCCGGGCTGCTGTGAGCCGCTGATGGCCCGGGGCGCACGGCGGTACGGCGAGGAGGACCAGGAGCACTACGACCGGCCGCGCCGCCGTACCCGGCCGCGCACCAAGGAGCGGCCGTCGTACGACGACGCGGTGGACGGCACCGTGATGCGGGTCGACCGCGGCCGGCTGCGGGTGCGGATCGCGGGTCGCCCCCTCGACGCGCTGCCCGTGACGGCGATGAAGGCCCGCCCCCTGGGCCGCAAGGCGGTCGTCGTCGGCGACCGCGTCCGCCTGGTCGGCGACGTCTCCGGGGACGACGGCACGATGGCGCGGATCGTCGAGGTCGAGGAACGGGCCACGACGCTGCGTCGTACCGCCGACGACGAGGACCCGGTCGAGCGGATCGTCGTCGCCAACGCCGACCAGCTCGTCGTCGTCGCCGCCCTCGCCGACCCCGAGCCCCGTGCCCGGCTGATCGACCGCGCCCTCGTGGCGGCGTACGACGCGGGGATGGACCCGCTGCTGTGCCTCACGAAGGCCGACCTGGCCTCCCCCGACGACCTCGTGTCGACGTACCGGGCGCTCGGGGTGCGGTGGGTCGTCAGCCGCCGCGGGGAGGACCCCGCCGCCGTCCGCGAGGCGCTGGCCGGTCGGGTCTCGGTGCTCGTCGGGCCCAGCGGGGTCGGGAAGTCGACGCTGGTCAACGCGCTGGTCCCGGGCGCCCGCCGCGAGATCGGCGACGTGAACGCGGTGACCGGCCGGGGGCGCCACACGTCGACGCAGGTGCTGATGCTGCCGCTGCCCGGCGACGGCTCCGAGCGCCGCGACGGCTGGATCGTCGACACCCCGGGGATCCGGTCCTTCGGGCTCGCGCACGTCTCCCCCGACGACCTGCTGAGGTCGTTCCAGGACCTCGACGAGGCCGCCTCCGACTGCTCCCGCGGCTGCGACCACTCCGCCGAGGCCCCCGAGTGCGGCCTCGACCTCGCCGTCGCGGAGGGCCGCGTCGAGCCCGAGCGCGTCGACTCCCTGCGCCGCCTGCTCGCCGCCCGCGTCCGCGACACCGGCGACTGAGGGCGGGTCGGGCGACGGGGCCTGGCCAGCGTGGTGAGCGAGCGACAGGAGGGACGCGTGAGGACGCGCGGACGCGCTACCCGCCCCAGACCGCCCGGGCGCCGGCGTCACCGGTGAGGACCACGAGCACGATCGCCGCGACCGCGGCGACGGCGAGGACGGCGGCGAGGCCGCGGTCCACCGCGACGCTGCGGACGTCGCGGGCCCCGCGCCCCGAGGCCAGGCCGGTGGGGCCGCCGAGCACGAAGGCCGACGCGGCGGCGAGCGCGGCGAAGACCAGGCCGACCCAGAGCATCACGTCGGCGCGCTCCGCGTGGGTGCTGACGGCCGGGATCTGCTCCAGCGACGGGTTGGCGTCGAGGTAGGACCCGCCGGTCAGCCACGCCCCGAAGATCGACAGCGCGGTGAGGACGGCCAGCCCGAGCAGGGGCCACCGGACGGCCCACCGCCAGCGCGGCACGGCGGCGTACACGATCGCCACGAGACCCGCCAGGGGCGTCAGGACGACGGCGGCGTGGATGACGAGGGCGTGGGCGGGCAGCCCGGCGATCTCCATGCGCACAGGGTAGGCACAGTCGCGTGGGGCCGGGCCCTGGAGCCGCGCGTTCGAGGAACCCCGGTGGTCGCCGTGCGAGGACCTTCGACCCGCGGCACTAGCCTGACCCCATGCCGTTGCTGGGAGCGACCGACCACATGGACGACCTGCGTCTGGCGCACCTGCTGGCCGACGACGCGGACTCCCTGACGACCGACCGGTTCAAGGCCGTCGACCTCCACGTGATGAGCAAGCCGGACCTCACCCCCGTCACCGATGCCGACAGGGCCGTCGAGGAGGGGCTGCGCCGGACCCTGGGCCGGGTCCGCAGCAGGGACGCCATCACCGGCGAGGAGCTCGGCTCCGACGGCGAGTCCGACCGGCGCTGGATCGTCGACCCGATCGACGGCACGAAGAACTTCATCCGGGGCGTGCCCGTCTGGGCGACGCTGATCGCGCTGGCGGTGGGCGATGAGGTGGTGTGCGGCGTGGTGTCCGCCCCGCAGCTGAACCGCCGGTGGTGGGCCTCGAAGGGCAACGGCGCGTGGACGGGTCGCTCGCTGGTCCGGGCCAGCCGCTGCCAGGTGTCCGACGTACGCCGGATCGAGGACGCGTCCCTGTCGTACAGCTCGCTCGACGGCTGGGACGAGCAGGACCGCCTCGACGACTTCGTCACCCTCTCCCGGCGCTGCTGGCGCTCCCGGGCGTACGGCGACTTCTGGTCCTACATGCTCCTCGCCGAGGGCGCCGTGGACGTGGCCGCCGAGCCGGAGCTGCAGGTCTACGACATGGCGGCCCTCGACGTGATCGTCCGCGAGGCGGGAGGCCGGTTCTCCTCCCTCGACGGCGCCCCGGGACCCTGGGGCGGCAACGCCCTCGCGACCAACGGGCACCTGCACGAGGTCGCCCTCTCGTTCCTGGGCACGGCCGCCCAGGACCACGGCGACCCCGACGTCCGCGCCTTCGGGCCCGGCTCGGTGTCCCACCTGCGCCGCCGCCCCCGCGCGGAGGACTGACTCCGGACCCTGGCCAGGGCCCCCCGGCGGGACTACCTTGTCCCCCACCCGACGCCCGACGGGGTGTCGGCGGGAGGAGACCGGCATGCGGATCCACGAGGTGCTCGACGCCCAGGCGGGTGGCGCCCGACGCGACGTCGTGACGATCAGCCCCGACGCGGCGGTCCGCGAGCTCGTCGAGCTGCTGGCCGAGCACAACATCGGCGCGGTCGTCGTCCGTGACACCGACGGCGGTCCGGTCGCGGGCATCGTCAGCGAGCGGGACGTCGTACGCCGGCTGCCGGGCGGTGACGGGGTCCTCGACGGCCCTGTGTCGGCGATCATGACCGCCACGGTGCAGACCTGCGGCTCCGCGGACTCCGTCGACGAGCTGATGGCGACGATGACGCAGTACCGGATCCGTCACGTCCCGGTCGTGGACGACGGATCGCTCGTCGGGATCATCAGCATCGGCGACGTGGTGAAGAGCCGGATCGGACAGCTCGAGTTCGAGCGCGACCAGCTCGACAACTACCTCCGCCAGTCCTGAGCAGGCCACCGGTCCACGGCGCCCGCGACGACCTCGTAGGCTCGTCGCATGGCTGAGCGTCCTGAGATCGACTTCCCCGACTTCGACCCCCCGAGCGACCTGGAGGTCACCGACCTCGTGGTCGGTGACGGCCCCGAGGCGACGAAGGGGGCGGCGATCTCGATGCACTACGTGGGCGTCGCGCACTCCACCGGCGAGCAGTTCGACGCCTCGTGGGACCGCGGCCAGACCCTCGACATCCGCATCGGCGTCGGCCAGGTCATCGCCGGCTGGGACCAGGGCGTCCCGGGCATGAAGGTCGGCGGTCGCCGCCAGCTCGTCATCCCGCCCCACCTCGGGTACGGCGACCGCGGCGCCGGCGGGGTCATCAAGCCCGGCGAGACGCTGATCTTCGTCGTCGACCTGGTGTCGGTCTCCTGACCACCCCGCCTCCCGGCGCGCCCGGGCAGGAGCCGGCGGAGGTCCCGGTCACCGGTGCCATCCGCCTGGGCCAGTTCCTCAAGCTCGCGGACCTCGTCGACTCCGGCGCCGAGGCCAAGTCCGCGGTCGCCGAGGGCCTCGTGACCGTCAACGGCCACCCCGAGATCCAGCGCGGGCGGCTGCTCGCCGGCGGCGACGTGGTGTCCCTCGACGGACGCTCCGCGGTGGTCACCACCTCCTCCTGACCGCCGAGTCGGCAAGCCGCCACGGCCGAGCTCGCGAGGCCGTGCAGCGGCGCAGGTCGAGCAAGCGCGCGGGCGAGCTTGCGAGGCCGCGGCCGCGGGTCGAGACCCGGTGGGGCGAGGCGACCCGGCCGACCACGACGACTGCGCAGACGTGCCGACTCGACGTCCTGAGCGTGCGCAGACGTGCCGACTCGACGTCCTGAGCGTGCGCAGACGTGCCGACTCGACCCCGTACAGCTGCGCAGACGTGCCGACTCGACGTCCTGAGCGTGCGCAGACGTGCCGACTCGGCGTCGCGCCCGTCAGCCGAGGAGGACGGCGACGGCGTGGATGACGACGCCGACGAGGCCGCCGACGACGGTGCCGTTGATGCGGATGAACTGCAGGTCGCGGCCGACGTGGAGCTCGATGCGCTGCGACGCCTCCTTGCCGTCCCAGCGCTGGATGGTGCGGCTGATGACGGCGGTGACCTCCTCGCCGTAGCGGCTGACGACGAAGACCGCGGCGTCGGCGACACGGGTGTCGAGCCGCTCGCGGAGGTCGGCCTCGGTCACGAGTCGCTCGGCGAACGCCGTCAGCTCACGCAGCAGGCGGCGGTGGACCTCACCGTCCTTCTCGCGCAGCGAGGTCAGCAGCGCCCGCCGGAACGCCTGCCACAGGGACACGGCCGTGGCGAGGACCTGCGGGTGCTCCAGCACCCGGTCCTTGAGCCGCTCCGCACGCTCCTGGGTGGCCGGGTCGAACAGCAGGTCCTGGGCCAGCTGCTCCAGCAGCGAGTCGAGGGCGGCCCGGGCGTCGTGGTCGGGGTCGTCGCGGATGTCGCCCAGCCAGCGCAGGGCCTCGGTGTGCAGCCGCCCGGTGACGGCCTCGTTGAGCGACTGCGGAGCCCACCACGGGGCGCGGGAGCCGACGATCTCGGCGAAGCGGTCCGGGTTCTCGGCCAGCCACCGGTACATCTCGCCGAGGGCGAGGTCCACCAGCCCGTGGTGGACGCGGTCGCGGACGACCTCCGCCAGCAGCGAGCCCGCCAGCGGCGCGACCCGCTCCTCACGGAACCGCGGGAGGACGGCGCCCTCCACGAGGTCCGCGATCTGGTCGTCCCGGATCTTCGACAGCCCGATGGTCGCGATCTCGACCGCCTCGTCCACGACGCGACGGGCGTTCGCGGGCTGCGAGAGCCAGGTGCCGACACGCCGGGACGGCTCCGCGCCGAGCACCTGCTCGCGGACGACGGCCTCGGCGAGGAAGTTCTCGCCGACGAACTCCTGCAGCCCCTTGCCCAGGTCGTCCTTGCGGCGCGGGATGAGGGCCGTGTGCGGGATTGGCAGGCCGAGCGGGTGCCGGAAGAGCGCGGTCACCGCGAACCAGTCCGCGATCGCGCCGACCATCGAGGCCTCGGCACCGGCGTTGACGAACCCGAGGACGCCGTCCTGGCCCAGCGTGGCGACGTACACGACGGCCGCGAGGACCAGCAGCGAGGTGGCGACCAGCCGCATGCGCCGCAGCCCGCGGCGCCGGAGCTCGTCCGCCGCCGGGTCGGCCTGGACCATGGGGGCGCGGGTCACGGTGGTCATCGCCGCCGATCCTCGCACCCCACGACGTGCCAGAATCCCGGGCATGTCACGCACGGTCATCACCTTCGGGACCTTCGACGTGTTCCACGTCGGCCACCTCCGGGTGATCGAGCGCGCCGCGGCACTGGGCGACCGCCTCGTGGTGGGGGTGTCCGCCGACGCCCTCAACCTGCGCAAGAAGGGCCGCGAGCCGGTCTTCAGCCAGGACGAGCGGCTCGAGATCGTCGCCGCCCTCAAGCCCGTCTCCGCCGTCTTCGTCGAGGAGAGCCTGGAGCAGAAGCGCGACTACATCCTCGAGCACGGCGCCGACGTCCTGGTCATGGGTGACGACTGGGAGGGACGCTTCGACGAGTTCCGCGACGTCTGCGAGGTCGTCTACCTGACCCGCACGCCCGCCATCTCCACGACGGCGCTGATCGAGAAGATCTCCTCCACAGGCTGATCGGCCCCGCCCCGCGCGTCACACAGGTCACACGGGCCCCAGCCACCTACGCTCGTCGGGCAGCCCCCGGGACAGCCCTGTGCGTCCTCCCCCGACGAGAGCGAGCGCCGTGCAGCCCACCCGTGCCCTGCCGGCGGTGCTGCTGTCCTGCCTCCTGACCGGCCTGCTCGCCGTGGGCCTCGTCGCCGGCCCGGCGTCGGCCGCCGTCCCGGCCCAGGACCCCGGTCCCCGGACCTCCATGCCGCTCCCGGAGCTCCTCGCGGGGCTGACCGCGATGGCGGACTCCGACGGCGACGACGTGCTGCGACGCGCCCGGACGGCGGTGCAGGGCGCCACCCTCGAGCGCGTCGACGCCCCCACGCTGACCCTCGCGGAGCTGTTCACGGCGTACCCGCGGCTGGACGCCGAGCAGCGCGAGGTCGCCGACTCACTCCTCGCCCGCCCGACCGACCGGGCCCGCGACACCTACGGCGACGGCTACGACCGGCCCGAGGCCGAGCCGCTGTGCGGGGCGCGGATCTGCGTCCACCACGTCGCCGACGGCCCCGACGCACCCCCCGACCTCGCCTGGGTACGCCGGGTGCGCACCGTCATGGCCCGCGTGTGGCAGCACCACGTCGGCGAGCTCGGCTACCGCGCCCCCGCCCCGGACGGTGACCGCGGCGGCTCCCCCGGCGGTCGCAGCCGCTTCGACGTCTACCTCGCGGACGTGGGCGCCCAGGGCTACTACGGCTACTGCAGCCCCGAGAAGGGCCGGCCCGGCGAGGAGCGCAGGGCGTCCGGCTACTGCGTCCTCGACAACGACTTCGCCGAGTTCGACGGCCCGCCCGGCCGCAACCTCGCGGTCACCGCCGCCCACGAGTTCTTCCACGCCGTCCAGTTCGACTACGACGTCGGCGAGGACCGCTGGTTCATGGAGGCCACGGCGGTCTGGATGGAGGAGCAGTTCGCCCCCGGCGCCGACGACAACCGCCAGTACCTGCCGAAGGGCCAGCTGGGCCGCCCCGGCGTGTCGCTCGACGCGTTCGAGCCCGAGGGGCTCGCGCACTACGGCAACTGGCTGTTCTTCGAGCGTCTCGCCGACACCTACGGCACGGACGCCGTCCGCCGCCTCTGGGAGCGGGTCGCTGCCGGCCGCGGCGATCCCGACGAGTACTCGGTCCAGGCCCTGAGCCGCTTCCTGACCGAGAACGACAGCTCCCTGCGCTCGTTCCTCGCGGTCTTCTCCGCCGGGAACCTCACGCCCGGCCGCGCCTACTCCGAGGGGGCGGCGTACGACGCGTCGCCGGTGGGGCTCACGAAGCGGCTGCGCGCCGGCGGCAGCACCCGCTTCACCACCCGGCTGCCGCATCTCTCGAGCCGCAGCGCCGAGGTCATCCCGAAGCCGTCCCCGAAACGCACCCCGCGGGTGCTGCGGGTGTCCGTGCGGACCCCCGGCGCCCCCGTCCGCACCGCCGCGCGCGTCGTCGTCCACCTCGCGGACGGCCGTGTGCAGGCGCGTCCGGTCAAGATCGGCGGCAACGGTCGGGGCAAGGTCCAGGTCCCGTTCAGCCCCCGACGGGTCGAGAGGGTCACCGTGACCCTCGTCAACGCCTCGGCCCGCTACGACTGCTGGGAGGGGCAGCCGTTCGCGTGCGCCGGCGAGCCCCGGTACGACGATCAGGTGCTCTCCGCGAGGTTCCGCGCCGTAGGCTGACCCGGCCTCCTCCGGCGCGGACCCCCGCCGCGCCAGGCCGTCCCGGAAGGCCCCACCTCGTGCTGCGCCCACCGCGCCGACCGGCGTCCCTGCTGCCCGCGCTCGTCCTCGCGCTCGCCGGCGCCCTCGTGGCGCCGGGCCCGGCCACGGCGACCGGCGCCGCGCTCGCACCGGTCTCACCGGAGGACGGCCCGGCCGCGGCCGCTCAAGAGGCCCTCGCGACCGCGGAGGACGCCCTCGCCGGCCCGGCCGGTGACCCGGCCGCGGGGAGCCCCGACGCCAGCCTCGCCCTGCTCGACCTCGCGCTCGCCGCGGCGGACCTCGAGGGCGACGACCGCGCCCGGGCCCGCCGGCTGCTCGCCCGGCCCACCGACGGCCCCGCCGCCGAGCTGGGCGGCGGGTACACCACGGACGACGTCGAGCGCGCCTGTGACGACGACCTCTGCGTCCACCACGTCACCACGACGGCGGACGCCGCCACCGGCACATTCGCGCGCCGCGCCCTCGAGGTGATGGGCGAGGTCCGGTCCCACCACGTCGACGAGCTCGGCCTTCGCGCGCCGGTCCCCGACGCGGGCACGGCGGCGAAGGGCGGGGACGCCCGGTTCGACGTCTACCTCGCCGACATCGGCGGGTCCGGTCTCTACGGCTTCTGCTCCCCCGAGGCCGCCGAGGGTCCCCAGCGCCGCGTGCGGCCGTCGTACTGCGTGCTGGACAACGACTACGCCCCTGACGAGTTCGGACGACGCCAGACCCCGGACGACAACCTGCGCGTCACGGCGGCCCACGAGTTCCTGCACGCCGTGCAGTACGCCTACGACGCCGGCGAGGACACCTGGCTGCTCGAGTCGACCGCCACCTGGGTCGAGGAGCGGTTCGCCGACGACGTCGACGACAACCGCCAGTTCCTCGCCGACGGCCAGGTCGGCCGGCCCCGGGTCCCCCTGGACCGGCACACGGGGGCGTACGGCAACTGGGCGTTCGTCGAGCACCTGACGACCCGGTTCGGGGTCGACCTGGTCCGCGAGACCCTCGAGGCTGCCGCGGCGCCCCTCGACGGCTCCCCCGGCGGCGGCCTCTCCTCGGTCCCGGCGCTGACCACGGCGCTGGCGGGGCGCGGCGGGGACCTGCGGGAGGCGTACGCGCGGTTCGCTGCCGACAACCTCGCGCCCGGGCGGAGCCCGTACTACCCCGAGGGCGCCGCCTGGGGCCTGCGGGCGCCGGTCGCGAGGCAGGAGACGCTGCGGCCCTCGCACCGCGCCGTGCGCTTCGAGGCCGAGCCCGCCCACCTGAGCTCGACGAGCCTCGGCCTGCACTCGCGCGGACTGCCGGCGGGCACCCGGCTGCGGCTGGCTGTCGACGGGCCTCCCGGCGCGGCGCAGCCGGCCGTGGTCGTGACCACCCGTCGTGCCGACGGGACGCTCGGGCGCCGCTACGTCCCGCTGACGGGTCCCGCCGGTACGGCGACCGTCCGGACCGACGTCACGTCCTCGCGCGTGCTGGGCGTGACGGTGACGCTGGTCAGTGCCTCGCCCCGCCGCGAGGACGACGGCCGCCGCTTCGTGGTCGAGGCCCGCGCGCTGCGCTGACCCGGCCGCGGCGCCGGGACCGTGCGGGCCCGTACGACGGACGACGCCCCGGACCCGACCCCACGCGGGCCGGGTCCGGGGCGTCGCACCGGGTGCGGGGAGGGGCTCAGGCGGGGTCGTCCTCGATGGTGTGCATCGCGGCTTCCTCGGCACCCGCGGCGGCGCCGTCGATGCCCTCGTCCTCGGCGGTCATGCTGCTGAGGTCGTCGACGTCCTCGCCGAGGCGGCCGGTGCGCTCGGAGCCCACCTCACCGCCGACGGGACCGTCCACGACGCCGGACTCCTGGGCGGCCTGGTTCTCGTCCTCGACCTCGGCGGCCTCCCAGACGTCCGGCTCCTCCTGCGGGAGGCGGTCGTCGATGGTCTCGCCCTCGATCTGCTCGGCGGTGGTGGTGCCCTTCGCGGTGACCCCGCGGTAGGCCTCCGGGGGCGAGATCCCCTCGTCGAGGACGTCGTCGACCCCGCGATCGTCCAGGGTGTCCTCGGGCTGCAGCTGGTCTTCGCTCATGCGTCCACCGTAGTCGGCGCCCCCGCGACCGAGGCCGTCGCCGGGAGGGTGACCGAGACCGTGGTGTCGCCGGGTTGGCTCTCCAGCCGGGCGGCGCCCCCGTGGGCCTCGACGATGGCCTCGACGAGGGCGAGACCGAGTCCGACTCCCCCGGCGCGCACCCTCGCCGGGTCGCCCCGGGCGAAGCGCTCGAACGCGTGCGCCGCGGCGTCGGGGTCGAAGCCCGGTCCGTCGTCGTGGACGGCCAGGACCACCCGGCCGTCCTCCTGGGCGGCCCGCGCAGTGACGGTGCTGCCGGGCGGGGTGTACTTGCGGGCGTTCGTCAGCAGGTTCGTCACCACCTGGTGCAGCCGCAGCGGGTCGCCCACGACGACGAGGTCGTCGTCCGGGACGTCGAGCCGCCACCGGTGCCCCGCGCCGACGACGCGGGCGTCGGCCACGGCCTCGAGCATCAGCTTGGTGACGTCGACCTCGCTGCGCTCCAGCGGCCGGCCGGAGTCGAGGCGGGCCAGCAGCAGCAGGTCCTCGACCAGCGCCGTCATCCGGGCCGCCTCCTCCTCCACCTTGGCCAGTGCCGTCGCCGTCGCCTCGCGGTCGTCGGGACGCCGGCGCGCCAGCTGCACGTAGCCGCCGATCGTCGTCAGCGGCGTCCGCAGCTCGTGGGAGGCGTCCGCGACGAACCGGCGGATCTGCTCCTCGACCCGGCGGCGGGCGGCGAACGACGACCCGACGGTGCTGAGCAGGTTGGCGAGGGCGTCGCCGACCCGACCGACCTCGGTGCGCTCGTCGCGGAGGTGGGCGGGCACGCGGTCGTGGAGGTCGACCTCGTCGGTGGCCAGGGGCAGCTTCGCGACGTCGTCCGCGGTGGCGGCGACCTCCCGCAGCGGCCGGAGCTGACGCCGGACGAGGAACCGGCCCCCGAGCCACGCCGCCACGGCGCTGAGCACGAGGAGCAGCAGCTCCCACAGCACCATGGTGCGGACCACCTCGTGGACGGGTTCCGTCGGGAGCCCGGTGGCGAACGTCTCGGAGTCGAGGTCGTCGGCGGCGACCCGGTACTCCCCCAGGTCCGGGAGGTCGACGTCGTGCAACCCACCGTCGTCCGGGACGTCGGCGAGGGCGGCGAGGTCGGCCTCCGATAGCGGGACCTCGGTGGCCGGTCCGGGATCGGTCTGGAGCAGCACGGTGCCCTCCCGGTCCGACGCGGTCGTCGGCAGCACGGCGGTGAGGGTCCCGACGGACTGCCCGGGGGGCGGGCCGAGGTCGTCGGCGTCCGCGTCCCCGCCCAGGTCGGGATCGCTGCCGTCGCTCGGGGTGCCGAACCGGTCACCGTCCGGCCCGGAGGTCACCCTGTCCAGGGCGGCCCGGACCTCGTTGTCCAGGCGGTCGTGCAGGAACCGGCCGACGGCCACGCTGGTCACCCCGCCGGCCACGACGGTGACGACGACGGTGAGCGCGACGACGGTGAGGACCAGACGGGCCGTCAGGGAGACGGGTCGGCGGAGGACGGGGCGCACCGGGCCGTCGTACCTCAGCTCGCGGGTCGGAGCACGTAGCCCGCGCCGCGCATGGTGTGGATCATCGGCGGGCGGCCGGCGTCCACCTTCTTGCGGAGGTAGGAGATGTAGAGCTCGACGACGTTGGCCTGGCCGCCGAAGTCGTAGTTCCAGACGCGGTCGAGGATCTGGGCCTTGCTGAGCACGCGGCGCGGGTTGCGCATGAGGTAGCGCAGCAGCTCGAACTCCGTGGGGGTCAGCAGGATCTCGTCGCCGCCGCGGGCGACCTCGCGGCTGTCCTCGTCCATCGTGAGGTCGCCGACGCTCAGCACCGAGCGGGCGCTCGCGCGGCGGGCGCCCGAGCGGCGCACCAGCGCGCGGAGCCGGGCGACGACCTCCTCCAGCGAGAACGGCTTCGTCACGTAGTCGTCGCCGCCGACGGTGAGGCCCGCGATGCGGTCCTCGACGGAGTCGCGCGCGGTGAGGAACAGCACCGGGACGTCGTCGTCGGTCGCGCGCATCCGGCGCAGCACCTCCGGACCGTCCAGGTCGGGCAGCATCCAGTCGAGGACGACGACGTCGGGGTGGACGTCCTTCGCGGTGGTCACCGCGTTGCCCCCGGTGTGGGCGACGCTGACGTCCCAGCCCTCGTAGCGCAGGGCCATCTTCAGCAGCTCGGCGATGTTCGGCTCGTCGTCGACCACGAGGACGCGCAGCGGCGACCCGTCGGCGCGGACGAGGTCGGGCTGTGTGAGGTCGCTCATGGCCACAGGATCACGCATGTTGCTGTGGCGAACCTGTGGATCGTCTGCGTCCGGTCCGTGCGCGGTACGCCGCCGGCGTCTGACCGACCAGGGCGACGAACTCCCGGCCGAAGTGGGCCTGGTCGTACCAGCCGTGGTCCGCGGCGAGGTCGGCGAGCGGCCCGTCGTACCCGGCGTCGAGCGCGGTGACGACGTCGTGCATCCGGTAGCGCGCCAGCACCCACTTCGGGGTCGCGCCCACGTACGCCGCGAACCGGCGCTCCAGCTGCCGCCTCGACCAGCCGGACCGCTCCTCGAGCTGGGCCACCCGCTGCAGGTCGCGGTCGGCGAGCATCTCGGTGACGAGCAGCAGGAGGTCGTCGTACACCGGGTCCGGCCGGTCGGGGCCGACGCCCAGCAGCGCCTCGTCGACGACCGCCGCCGCCCGGGCGGGGGACGCCTCGGGCGTCAGGTCGCGCAGCGGTGCGAGGACCTCCTCGGGCAGCAGCCCGCTCGCCGGCCGGGTGCGGTCGGTGAGGTCGCGGGCCCGCAGCCCCGCCAGCGCCGCGAGCCCACCGGGCCGGAACTTGGTGCCCAGCACCCAGCCGGAGCCGGTGAGGGTGACGTCGAAGCGACGGGTGACGACACCGGTCACGACGACGCGGTCCTCCCCCACACCCTCCCGGGGCTCGCCGAGCTCCACGCTCAGCGTGCAGGCGGGGTGCGGCAGCGTCTCGCTCGGGTACGACGACCCGGGCGGCAGGTCCCAGCACAGCCGCCAGTGGTACTCGACGTGGCGGCCGAGGCCCGGGTGGGCGGGCACGCGCTCCACCGCGGCGTGCCGGGCGAGCTCCTCGGGGCGCAGGATGCCCGCCGTGGTGCTGGTCGCCTTCGTCCTATCGACCACGGCGCGATCGTAGGAGCCTGGGTCCATGACCACCACGGAGCTGAAGATGATCACCCTCGACTGCGCCGACGTCCGCGCGGAGGCGGCGTTCTGGGCCGGCCTGCTCGGCTGGGACGTCGCCGTCGTCGAGGACGAGTACGCCATGCTCACCCGCGCCGGCGCCCCGGCCCTCGGCCTGGGCCGCGTCGAGGACCACGAGCCGCCCGCCTGGCCGAACCCCCGTGGCACCAAGCAGTTCCACCTCGACCTCGGCTGCGAGGACATGGCCGCCAGCGAGGCCCGGGCCGTCGAGCTCGGCGGCTCCGTCCCCGACGAGCAGCCCGGCGAGACCTGGCGGGTGCTGCTCTCCCCCGCCGGTCACCCGTTCTGCCTCACCGACGCCGCGAACTGGTGAGTCAGCCGGACGTCGGTCCCCCGCGCACCCCGCGGATGAGGTCGGCGGCGTCCACACCGCGGTCCGCGCGCCACGCGCGCACCCGCTCGGCGGCCGCCGTCCGGGCGTGCTCGTCGGCGCCCTCGCGACGCAGCCACCAGTCGACGGCGTCCTCGGCGTAGTCCACGTAGGCGATCGGGCGACGCTCGATGATGCGGTCCAGCGCCTCGAGGGGGTCCCACCCGAGCCGCAGCATGACCGCGAAGCCCATCGACGGGCCGCGGTTGATGCCCATGTGGCAGTGGACGAGGGAGGCGCCGCCGCCGTCGAGCTGCTCGACCACCGCGGTCCTGCCGGTCTCGAACCACTCGTCGGGCATCGTCTGCCCCGCGTCGTCGACGCCGAGCCAGAGGTAGTCGACGTCGGGACGCTCGGAGGCCACCCACTCCCGGTCGTCCCACTCGAGGCGGCAGTCGACGATGTGCCGCACCCCGGCGTCGTACAGCGCGGCGAGCTGGGCGCGGGCGACGTCCTCGTCGGCGGTCTCGAGGTCGCCCCCGACCCACAGCCGGTCGAGGACGCGGTCCGCGTTCGGGGCCTCGGTCATGCGGTCTCCTCGTCGTGGACGCAGGACGTGACCCGTGTCACGTCGTGTCCTAGGTTGTCGCCGGTGAGCCCAGAGGTCACCTCGATCATCGTCCTGCTCGTCGTCTTCGTGGTCGGCACCGTCCGGTCGGTGAACCTGGGCATCCTGGGCTTCGCCGCGGCGTACGCCGTCGCCCAGCTCTCGCTCGGCCTCACCGCCGACGACGTGGTCGCCCTGTTCCCCGGCGACCTGTTCCTCGTGCTCGTCGCGCTCACGCTGCTGTTCGGGTTCGCGCAGCACAACGGCAGCATCGAGGTCCTGGTCACCTGGATCATGCGCGCCTGCTGCGGCCGCGTGGCACTCGCCCCCTGGGTGTTCTTCCTCCTCGCGGCGGTCCTGATCGCCCTCGGCGCGCTGTTCGCCGTGGCGATCGTGGCGCCGCTCGCCCTGCCCTTCGCCCGCCGCTACAAGCTCGACCAGCTGATGATGGGGATGATGGTCGTGCACGGCGCCCTCGCCGGCGCGTTCAGCCCCATCAGCGTGTACGGCGTCACGATCGCGGGGTTCCTCGGCGACGACGTCCCCTTCGAGCCGCTCACGCTCTTCCTCGTCCCCCTGGTGTTCGACGTCGGCGTCGCCGGGGTCCTGTACGCCGTCCGCGGCGGCTGGCGGGCCGCCGGGCGCATCGACGAGGACGCCGACGGCGAGGGGGCCACCTCGGCCCGCGCGACGCCGTACCAGCTGGTGACCCTGGGCGCGCTGCTCGTCCTCGCCGTGGGGACGACGGCGTTCGGCCTCGACATCACCTCCCTCGCCCTGGTGCTGGCGACCCTGCTGGCCCTGGCGAAGCCGGACGCCGCCAAGCAGGCCCTGGGGTCGGTGAGCTGGTCCGTCGTCGTGCTGGTGACCGGCATGGTCACCTACATCGAGGTGCTGCAGCTGGCGGGCACGGTCGAGTTCGTCTCCGACGGCATCACCGCACTGGGGGTGCCGCTGCTGGCCGCGCTGCTGCTGTACTACCTCGCCGGCGTCACCTCGGCGATGGCCTCCTCGGTCGGCATCATCAGCGTCGCGATCGCCCTGGCCGTGCCGTTCCTCCAGGCCGGCGACCTCGACCCAGTGCTGTTCGTGGTCGGGCTCGCGATCGCCTCGACGATCGTGGACGTCAGCCCGTTCTCGACGAACGGCGCGCTCGTGCTGGCGAACGTGCCGGAGGAGGAGCGCGACGCCTACTACCGCCGGCTGCTCGGGTACGCCGGCATCGTGGTCGCCGTGGGCCCCGGCCTGGCGTGGGCCACCGTGCTCGCTCCCGGCTGGTAGCCCGCCTGCGACCCCGGTGACGGCGGTCAGGCCTCGAGCCGCGAGACCACCCGGGTCAGGACCGTGTCGAGCACCTCGAGCTCGGTGTCGCTGAGGCCGTCGAAGAGCAGCGACCGGACCTCCTGCACGTGACCCGGCGCGGCGGCCTCGATGGCCTGACGACCGGCGGCGGTGACGCCGACGAAGGACCCGCGACCGTCCTCGGGGCAGGCGCGGCGCTCGACCAGCCCCCGCGACTCCATCCGGGTCAGGTGGTGCGAGGCCCGGCTCTTCTCCCAGGTCAGCAGGCGGGCCAGGTCGGTGACCCGCAGCCGGCCCTCCTCGGCCTCCGTGAGCTGCACCAGGACCGCGAAGTCCTGGAGCGACAGGCCGGCGTCGGCCTGCAGCTCGCGGTGGAGGGCGGCGGGCAGCAGGGTCTCGACCGCGAGCCACCGCCGCCACACCTGCTGCTGGCGGTCGTCGAGCCACGGTCCGTCGGTCATGGGTCCATCGTAGCGGAATAGTTGACGCATCATCATCTGTTCGGCAAGATGGTTGACACATCACCGAAACCCGAACCGAGGAGAACCCCATGACCGAGTCCGCCGCCGCCGCCACCGTCACCGACCTGGCCGGCACCTACGAGATCGACCCCGCCCACACCCGCATCGGCTTCGTCGCCCGCCACGCCATGGTCACCAAGGTCCGCGGCGCGTTCAACGACGTCGCTGGCACCGCGACCGTCGGCTCCGACCTCTCGGACGCCCGCGTCGAGGTCACCATCCAGGCCGCCAGCATCGACACCCGCAACGAGCAGCGCGACGGCCACCTGCGCAGCAACGACTTCCTGGCGATGGACGAGTACCCGACCATCACCTTCGTGTCCACCGGCGTGACGCAGACCGGCCCGACCGGCCTGGACATCACCGGCGACCTCACGATCAAGGGCACGACGAACTCCGTCACCGTCCCCTTCGAGTTCGAGGGCGGCGCCACCGACCCGTTCGGCAACCAGCGCGTCGGCTTCGAGGGATCCGTCAGGATCAACCGCAAGGACTTCGGCGTCACCTGGAACGCTGCGCTGGAGACCGGTGGCGTCCTCGTCAGCGAGAACATCGACCTCGAGTTCGAGATCTCCGCGATCAAGACCGCCTGAGCCCCACACCCCCCGTACGACGTCCCCACCGAGGAGCCTCCCGTGACCGACCAGCACGCCACCGCTGACACCGCCGCTCACGACACCGTGGACCTCGACGCCGTGGCGGTCGAGCGCGACCGGATCCGGGCCACGCACCTGCGTGCGCCCGGCGACCGGCCCGCCTCGACCGCCCGGGGGCTGCACCACACCGCGCTCGTCAGCAGCGACGTCGACCGCACCGTCCGCTTCTACCAGGACCTCCTCGGCTTCCCGCTGACCGAGGTCGTGGAGAACCGGGACTACCCGGGCTCGACCCACTTCTTCTTCGACATCGGCCACGACAACCTCCTGGCCTTCTTCGACTTCCCCGGCCTCGACCTCGGCCCGTACGCCGAGGTCCTCGGCGGCCTGCACCACGTCGCCATCTCGATGGAGCCCTCCCGGTGGGAGGCGATCGTCGAGCGCTTCGAGGCCCAGGGGGTCGAGCACGCCGTCCACTCCGGCACGTCGGTCTACTTCACCGACCCCGACGGCGCCCGCATCGAGCTCATCGCCGACCCGCTCGGCGAGATGTACGGCGAGACCGTGCTCTGACGTCCCGCCCCTCCTCGGACGACCTGCCCGGTCGGGCGTTGCCCCCGGCCCCCGTTGACGGTTGGCTGTAGCCAGCCGACATCAGGTCGACACAGGAGGTCACATGGAGTCGTACGACGTCGGGTCCACCGAGGTCCCGCTGCTGGAGGACACCATCGGGGAGCGGTTCGCCCGCACCGTCGCCGAGCACGCCGACGAGGAGGCCCTCGTCGAGGCCGCCACCGACCGGCGTTGGACCTGGGGTGAGCTCGCCGCCGACGTCGAGGCGTTCGCGCGCGGCCTGCTCGCCCGCGGCGTCCGCACCGGCGACCGCGTGGGCATCTGGGCGCCCAACTGCGCCGAGTGGACCATCACCCAGCTCGCCACCGCCCGCATCGGGGCGGTGCTGGTGACCATCAACCCGGCCTACCGGACCCACGAGCTGACCTACGCCCTCGACAAGTCGGGCGTCAGCCTCCTCGTCTCCGCCTCGTCGTTCCGGAGCAGCGACTACGCGGCCATGGTCGCCGAGGTGCGCGAGTACGTGCCGTCCCTGCGCCACGTCGTCCTGCTCGACACCGACGACTGGGGCGAGCTGCTCGAGGAGGGCGCCGCGCTGCCGGTCGACGCCGTCAGCCGCGTCGGCCACGACCTGCGGGCCCACGACCCCATCAACATCCAGTACACGAGCGGCACGACCGGCCGCCCCAAGGGCGCGACGCTGAGCCACCGCAACATCCTCAACAACGGGCACTTCGTCACCGAGACGATCGAGCTCACCGCGGCCGACCGCCTGTGCATCCCGGTGCCCTTCTACCACTGCTTCGGGATGGTGATGGCCAACCTCGGCTGCGTCACCCACGGCACCACGATGGTCATCCCCGGCCCGGCGTTCGACCCCGCCGCCGTGCTGCGGACCGTCCAGGACGAGCGCTGCACCGCGCTGTACGGCGTCCCCACGATGTTCATCGCGATGCAGAACCACGCCGACTTCGCCTCGTACGACCTCTCCAGCCTGCGAACCGGGATCATGGCCGGCTCGATCTGCCCGGTCGAGGTCATGAAGCGCTGCATCGAGGAGATGCACATGGAGCAGGTGTCGATCGCCTACGGCATGACCGAGACCTCACCGGTGTCGTGCCAGACGCTGATGAGCGACGACCTCGACCGTCGTACGTCGACGATCGGGCGGGTCCACCCCCACCTCGAGATCAAGGTCGTCGACCCCGCGACCGGCGAGACGGTGGAGCGCGGCGAGACCGGCGAGTACTGCACCAAGGGCTACAGCGTGATGCTCGGCTACTGGGAGGACGCCGAGAAGACCGCCGAGGTGCTGGACGCCGACGGCTGGATGCACACCGGCGACCTCGCGGTGATGCGCGAGGACGGCTACTGCAACATCGTCGGCCGCATCAAGGACATGGTCATCCGCGGCGGGGAGAACATCTACCCCCGCGAGATCGAGGAGTTCCTCTACGGCCACCCCGACATCGAGGACGTGCAGGTCGTCGGCATCCCCGACGAGAGGTACGGCGAGGAGCTGTGCGCCTGGGTGCGCATGCGGTCCGGCGCGGAGCCGCTGACCGCCGAGGCCGTGCGGGCGTACTGCCACGACAAGCTCGCCCACTTCAAGATCCCCCGCCACGTCGTGGTCGTCGACGAGTTCCCGATGACCGTCACCGGCAAGATCCGCAAGGTCGAGATGCGCCAGCGCAGCCCCGAGCTGCTGGGCCTGGAGTAGTGCCGGACCCGACGGGCACGGCGGGGCCCGAGCAGCCCCTCACCCGGGGCGGCGCCCGGGCGTGGGCCGTCGCGGTCGCCGCCCGCCGGGGCGTCGACGCGTCGGAGGTCTCGGAGGTCGTCGTCGACGGCTACGCCGACGACCCCGCCGGCGGCTACGCCTTCCGCTTCGGCCGTCTCCTGCTGGTGGCCGGGCGGGACGGCTCGCACGCGGTCCGGGTGGACCCCGGCGACGAGCCCGGACGACGCGACGTGGTGCTCCGGGCGTGGGAGCGGTCGGCCCGCGACCCCGTCCCGGTGCCCCCGCGGCACCTCGGGGCCCACCAGCGGGCGGCGCTGGCGGCCCTGCGCCTCGGCGTACGACGGGTCGCCGCGGTGCCGGTGCAGCAGCGCCCGGGCGTCGGGCTGGTCGAGCTGCCGGGCGCGGAGTGGATCCTCATGATGCTGCGGCAGTTCCACCCGCTGGGCGCCCCCACGGTGCTGCAGGCGGCGGCTCACCTCGAGGAGGCCGAGGCGCTGCGGCGGGTGCCCGCCCCGGACCCGCCGATCCACCCCTGTCCGGTCTGCCGGGGCGTGGCGCCCTGGTCACGGGCCCACCCCCGCACGGTCTGCCGGGACTGCGCCCGGACGACCCGCTGCGACCACGGACGCCTCGTCGAGGGCCGGGTCGACGCCGGCGCGACGCTCGTCGCGACCCACCAGGACGACGGGTCGACCTGCGAGGACACCACCGCCGGCGGCGCGGTCTCGGTGGCGGCGTGGCCCGCCGTCCTGACGGCGACGAGGTCCGGCGGGGTCGTCGTCCAGGCGTCCCCGCGGCCGGTGAACGCCGCCGACGACCTGGCGATGCTGGCGGCCGCCCGCGACCTCACCGAGCTGCTCACCGAGGTGACCGGCCTGGCCGCTCCCCCGCTGCCCGCCTGGACGGCCGGGCCCTTCGACGACGGCGACGCCGAGGAGCACCTGTGGCGCCTCGCCGAGCACCTCGTGGACGAGGTCGCCGACGCCTGGTCCGCGGACCACCGCACGGCCGACCCCGACGCCGTGCGCCGTGCGGTGGCGCACCTGCTGGACCCCTCGCTGGCGTGAGGCCCGGTCCCCGCGTCCTCAGCGCGCGGGCAGCACCCGGTCGAGCCAGGCGACCATCCCGTCGAGGACCTCGACACGGTTGGTCTCGTTGAAGACCTCGTGGCGCGCACCCGGGTGGGCCACCAGCGTGACGTCGGTGAGACCCGCGGCCTCGTAGCGGTCGGTGACGGCCGTGGCCAGCGCCAGCCCGCCGTTGAGCGGGTCGGCGTCACCGACGACGACGTACACGGGCAGGTCGTCGCGGACCTGCGCCACCCGGTCCGGGTCGGCGAGGACGCGACCGCCCTCGAAGGCCGCCCGCACCGCGGCCGCGTCGATGCTGAAGCCGCACCACGGGTCGGCGACGTAGGCGTCGACGACGGCCTCGTCCCGGGTCAGCCAGTCGAAGTCGGTGCGCGCCGGCTCGAACGGGCCGTTGAAGCCGCTGAGGTCCATCTCGGCGTCCAGGTCGACCGCCGGCTCCAGCAGGTCGATGGCGGCGGTGCCGGAGAGCACGAGCGCGTCCAGGTCGGCGCTGTGGTCCACGACGTACTGCTGGGCGGCGAAGCTGCCGAGGCTGTGGGCGACCACCGCGAGCGGCAGGCCCGGGTGCGCCTCGCGGGCGGCCGCGCCGACGCGACCGATGTCGAGGACGAACTCGCGCCACCCGTCCGCGCCGACCCGGCCGAGCGCCTCGACCCCGCCACCCAGCTCGACCGCGGTCCGGCCGTGGCCCCGGGTGTCGTGGGCCCACACGGCGTACCCCTCGCCGGCGAGGCGGCGGGCGGTCTCGCCGTACCGGCCGACGTGCTCGCCCATCCCGTGGACCAGCTGGACGATCCCGCGGGGCTCACCCGCGGGCTCCCAGCGGTAGCCGGCGAGGCGGACACCGCCCTCGCTCTCGATCTCGACGTGGACGGGGGCGGTGGGCTCGCTCATGACGACATCCCAGCACCTGCGGTGGCCTCACCGGTAGGGCTGGGAGACTGACGGACGTGACGGCCGACCCCACCGACGGACCCCCCGCACGCCGCGGCCGCCCCGGTTACGACGCGGCGACGGTGCTCGCCCGCTCGGTCGAGCTGTTCAACGCCCAGGGGTACGACGCCACCTCGATGTCGGACCTCGCCGCCCACCTGGGCCTCACCAAGTCGGCGATCTACCACCACGTCGACGGCAAGGAGTCGCTGCTGCGCGCGGCGCTCGACGACGCCCTCGACGCCCTCGAGGCGGCGTTGCTCGAGGCGGCGACCGCCGACGACCTGACCGCGGAGGAGCGCCTGCGCGCCGTCGTACGCCGCTCGGTGCGGGTGCTCGTCGACCACCAGCCGACCGTGACCCTCCTGCTGCGCGTGCGCGGCAACAGTGCCGTCGAGCAGGCCGCCCTGGCCCGCCGCCGCGACATCGACCACCGCCTCACCGCACTCGTCGCCGCAGCCGTCGCCGACGGCGCCCTGCGCGACGACCTGGAGCCCGACCTCGTCAGCCGCCTGCTGTTCGGCACGGTCAACTCGCTCGTCGAGTGGTACCGCCCCGGCGGCCCCGTCACGGGCGAGGTCCTCGCCGACACGCTCACCTCGCTGGTCTTCGACGGGCTCGCGCGGCGCTGAGCGGGAGGCCGGGCGGCCTTGTGCCGTAGATCGAACGCAGCATCACGGTGTGATCCGCGGCAGAAGGGGTTGTCCACAGGGTTCGGCCGCTCCTCGAGCACAGACCGTGCCGAGCGACCAGGCTGGCACGGTGTCGACGACGCTGCTCCCGCCCGACCTCGTCGCGCTGCTCGCGCGGCAGGACGGCGTCGTCGCGCGCTTTCAGGCGCTGGAGGAGGGACTGCGCGCGCACCAGGTCGAGCGACTCCTGCGGCGGCGGGAGTGGGCGCTCCTGCAGCCCGGCGTGTACGTCGACCACACGGGTCGGCCGACCTGGCGGCAACGAGCGTGGGGTGCGGTGCTCGGCCACTGGCCCGCCGCCCTGTTCGGGGCCTCGGTGCTCGCGGCCACCCACAGCACGGGGGCAGCGGCGGACCTCATCCACGTCGGCATCGACCGCACCAGGGCCCGGCCCGCCCGGGTGCCCGGCGTCGCGGTCCACTTCGTCACCGATCTCGAGGCGCGGGCCCGGTGGAACCTCAGCCCACCGCGGCTGCGGTTCGAGGACGCCGTCCTCGACCTGGCGGCCTCGGCGGAGAACGACCTGGCCGCCGTGGCCGTCCTGCTCGACGCCTGCGGCTCACGCCGCACGACCGCCGCCCGGCTGCGGTCGGCCCTGGACGAGCGGTGTCGCATCTCGCGTCGACCGTGGATCGAGGCGGTGCTGACCGACGCCGCCGAGGGAACGCACAGCGTCCTCGAACGTGGCTACCGCGAGCTCGAACGTGCCCACGGTCTGCCGCAGGCCCTCCGCCAGTGCCGTGAGGAGACGCCGACAGGGGTCGTCTACCGGGACGCCCGCTACGGCAGGACCGCGACGGTCGAGCTGGACGGCTGGGCCGTCCATGGGCGCCGGGAGCAGTGGGAGGCCGACCTCGCGCGCGACCTCGAGGTGGCTGCGGACGGCGGGGTGAACGTCAGGCTGGGCTACCGGCAGGTCTACGGCACAGGGTGCGCGACCATCGCGGCCGTCATCCGGTTCCTGCGCTCGCGAGGGATCGAGGTCACGCCGTACGCCTGCGGTGCCGGATGTCCGGTCGCAGCCGTTCTGCCGTAGATCGAACCGCGATGGCACGGTCGATCCACGGCACAAGGCACCTGAGGTGCGAGCCGAGGGAGCCGAGCCACGTCACCCGTCCGCGAGCGCCGGGTTGGGGCGGCCGGTGGAGCGGCTGCGGCCGCGGAACTCGGCGATGGCGACGTCGTCCGACGCGCGGGAGACGGTGACGTCGTAGATCCCCGACCGACCGCGACGGCTGACCTCGTGGCAGCGGGCGACGAGGCGGTCGCCGAGGCGCCCGGGCTCGAGGAAGCTGACGTCGAAGCCGGCGGCGACGGTGACCTCGCCGCCCGCGTTGCAGGCGACGGCGAACGCGGTGTCGGCGAGGGTGGCGATGAGGCCGCCGTGGCAGATGTCCCAGCCGTTGACCATGTCCTCGCGCACGACCATCGCGACCTCGGCGCGGCCGGGGCCGACGTCGAGGTGCTCCAGACCGAGCATCCGACCGGCGGCGTCGCCGCGCAGCATCTCCTCCGTGCTGCGTCGGGCCACCTCGTCGGGGCCGAGCGACGGGGCGCTCACGCGTCGAAGTCCACCGTGACGGCGTCGCTCACCGGGAACGTCTGGCAGGTCAGCACGAACCCGGCCTCGACCTCGTCGTCCCCGAGCGCGTAGTTTCGGCGCATGTCGGCCTCGCCGTCGACGAGCTTCGCGCGGCAGGTGCCGCAGACCCCGCCCTTGCAGGCGAAGGGGACGTCGTTCCGGCTCGCCGCGGCGCCGTCCAGGATCGTGGTCGACCGCTCCACCGCACCGGTCGTCGTCCGTCCGTCGAGGACGATCGTGACCTGGGCGGCCTCGCCCGACACCTCGGGCTCGGGCCGGTCCAGCTCGGGCGGCGGCTCGTCGACGTAGAAGAGCTCGACGTGGACCTTCTCCGCCGGGACGCCCAGCTCGCCGAGGACGTCGCGGGCGTCGGTGACCAGGCCGTACGGGCCGCACAGCCACACGTGGTCGGTCGCGCCGAGCGGCGTGACGATGGGCAGCAGGCGTCGGAGCCGGTCGGCGTCGAGCCGCCCCGAGAACAGCTCGACGTCGCGCGGCTCCCGCGACATCACGTGGACCAGGTTCAGGCGGGAGCCGTAGCGGTCCTTGAGGTCCGCGAGGTCCTCCGCGAACATCACCGAGTCGGTGCGGCGGTTGCCGTAGACCAGGGTCACGGACGACGCCGCGTTCGTCAGGACCGTCGAGGCGATCGAGAGCATCGGCGTGATGCCCGACCCCGCGGCGATGCAGAGGTGACGGCCGGCCTCGGCCGGGTCGGCGCGGAAGCTGCCGGTCGGGGTCTGCACCTCGACGGTGTCGCCGGGACGGACGTCGCGGGCGAGCCAGGTCGAGAAGAGGCCGTCGGGGATCTCGCGGACGCCGACCCGCGGCCGCGCCCCGGCAGGGGCGCAGATCGAGTAGCTGCGACGGTGCTCCTCGCCGTCGATCCGGCGGCGCAGCGTCAGCGACTGGCCGGCGACGAAGTCGAACTCGGCGCGCAGGTCGTCCGGCACGTCGAACGTCACCGCGACCGCGTCGTCGGTCAGCCGCTCCACCTCGGCGACGGTGAGCTCGTGGAACCCCGCGCGCATCAGATCTCCTTCACGTGGTCGAAGGTCTCCAGGCACGCGCCGCAGGTGTAGACCGCCTTGCAGGCGGTGGCGCCGAACTCCGAGACCAGGCGTACGCCGTCCGCACCGCAGCGCGGGCAGCGCACGGCGCGGCGGGTCGGGAGCAGGTCGAGGACGACCGGTCCCCCGGCCGGTGCGGCGCCCGGGGGCGAGATGCCGTGCTCGGCGAGGGCACGACGCCCGCGGTCGGTGATCCAGTCGCTCGACCAGGCGGGCGACAGGCTGACCCTGACCTGGACGTCGTCGTACCCGGCGTCGAGCAGGCGGTGCTGCAGGTCGTCGCGCATGGTCGCCATGGCGGGGCAGCCGGAGTACGTCGGGGTGATGGTCACGACGACCCGGCCGTCGTCCTCGGCGACGTCGCGCAGGACGCCGAGGTCCTCCAGCGTCAGCATCGGCATCTCCGGGTCGGTGACCTGGGCGGCCACGGACCGGGCGTCGGCGAGGGCGGTCGTCGTCACCACTGCCCCCTCGGGTGCGCGCGGGCCACGGACTGCATCTCGGCGAGCAGGCGCGAGAGGTGCTCGGTGTGCCGTCCGTCGCGGCCCCGGCCGCCGGCCACCGGGCCGGCCGAGGGGACCTCGGGACGCTCGACGCCCGCCGTGGCCAGCACCTGGTCGAGCACGGCGCCGACCTCGCCGGCGAGGCCCGCGGGGTCGACCCCGACGCCCTGCGCGGCGGCGTCGGCCTCGACCGGGTGGGTGGCGAACAGCTCGTCGTGGTGGCGCCACACCAGCGGCAGGGCGGCCTCGAGGCGGCGGCGGGACTCCGGCGTCCCCTGGGCCAGCGTCACGAACCAGCGGCCGGCGTACGTGCGGTGGTAGGCGACCTCCTTGACGCCCTTGGCGGCGATCGCCGACAGGACCGGGTCGCTCGAGGAGGCGAGGCGCTCCAGCAGGGCGAGGCGGTACGTCGAGAACACCAGCAGACGCGCGATCGTGACGGCGAAGTCACCGTTCTCCGGCTCGACGAACCGCAGGTTCCGGAACGCCGGCTCGTCGCGGAAGAACGCCAGGGAGTCCTCGGCGGGCACCGGGGACCCCTCGGGCATCGCGGGGACGGCGGAGGGGTCCGCCGCGGCCGCGCGGGCCAGCAGCAGCCGCGCCTGGCCGAGCAGGTCGAGGGCGGTGTTCGCGAGCGCGATGTCGTCCTCGAGGTCGGGGGCGTTGCTGGCCCACTGCGAGAGCCGGTGGGAGTAGACGAGGGCGTCGTCGCCGAGCATCAGGCAGTACGTCGCCAGCGTGGCCGGGTCGGCGCCGTCCGGGATCGTCGTGTCGACGCCCGCGAGGGGGTCCTCGAAGGAGGTGCCGAAGGCCCAGTGCGAGTCGTCCTCGCCCAGCAGGCCGTCGTACACGGAGTCGTGGTCGTCAGTCATGGCCGTCCGTCCTCACATGTGGGGGACGTCGTCGGGGATGTCGTAGAACGTCGGGTGCCGGTAGACCTTGTCGCCCGCCGGGGCGAACATCGGGTCCTTCTCGTCCGGGCTCGACGCGGTGATCGCGTCGGCGCGGACCACCCAGATCGAGACGCCCTCGTTGCGGCGCGTGTAGACGTCGCGGGCGTGGTGGACGGCCATCGTGTCGTCCGCCGCGTGGAGCGAGCCGACGTGCACGTGGTTGAGGCCGCGCTTGCCGCGGACGAAGACCTCGTACAGCGGCCACTCCCCCGACGGCGGCTGCTCGCCGAGCGCGGTCGGCACCCCGTCGAGGGGGACGGCGCCATGGCCCCCGTCGGCGGCGAAGTCCTCGGGCTGCGAGTCCGGCATCAGGCCCCCTTCGCGGCGAACGCCGAGGCCGCCTCGCGGACCCAGGCACCGTCGTCGTGGGCGCGCTTGCGGTGCGCGATCCGCTCGGCGTTGCAGGGACCGCCGCCCTTGACCACGGCCATGAACTCGTCCCAGTCGGGCTGCCCGAAGTCGTGGGCGCCGCGCTCCGCGTTCCAGCGCAGGTCGGGGTCCGGCAGGGTCACGCCGAGGCGCTCGGCCTGCGGGACGGACATGTCCACGAACTTCTGGCGCAGGTCGTCGTTGGTGTCGCGCTTGATGCCCCACGCCATCGACTGCGCGGTGTTCGGGGAGTCGGCGTCCGGCGGGCCGAACATCATCAGCGCCGGCCACCAGAACCGGTCGACCGACTCCTGCACCATCGCGCGCTGCTCGTCGGTGCCGCGCATCATCGTCATCAGCAGCTCGTAGCCTTGCCGCTGGTGGAAGGACTCCTCCTTGCAGATGCGGATCATCGAGCGCCCGTAGGGCCCGTACGACGTCCGGCACAGCGGGACCTGGTTGCAGATCGCCGCGCCGTCGACGAGCCAGCCGATGGTGCCGACGTCGGCGTACGACAGCGTCGGGTAGTTGAAGATGCTGGAGTACTTCTGCTTGCCCGAGATCAGCTTCTCGGTCAGCTCGCCTCGCGAGGCCCCGAGGGTCTCGGCGGCGGAGTAGAGGTAGAGCCCGTGGCCGGCCTCGTCCTGGACCTTCGCGAGCAGCGTCGCCTTGCGGCGCAGCGAGGGCGCGCGGGTGATCCAGTTGCCCTCCGGCTGCATCCCGATGATCTCGGAGTGCGCGTGCTGGGCGATCTGGCGGACCAGGGTGGCGCGGTACTTCTCGGGCATCCAGTCCCGCGGCTCCACCCGGTCGTGCCGGGCGATCACGGCGTCGAACTGCTCCTGCAGCTCGGCGGCAGCGGCGTCGGGTGCGGGATCGGTGACGGTCACGGGGCCTCCACGTGTGTCGCGACCAGTCTTTCCTGACCGATCGGTCTGTAATCCAGTGTGCCACGTCTGCACCCACCCTGTCACCGCCGCCGACCACCCCTGGCTCAGCGGGTTTACCGACCGATCGGTCCGGAATAGGGTCCGGGCATGACGTCCTCCCCGCTCCTGGACCACTACGTCGCCGGCCGCTGGGTCACGCCCTCCGACGAGGGTGCACCGCTGCTGGACGCCTCGACCGGCGAGGAGGTGGCCCGGTTCTCCGGCGCCGCGCCCGACCTGGAGGCGATGACCCGGCACGCCCGCGAGGTGGGCGGGCCGGCGCTGCGCGCACTGACGTTCCACGAGCGCGCGGGGCTGCTGAAGGCCCTCGGCAAGCACCTCGGCGGGCACGCCGCGGAGCTGCACGAGCTGTCGCTGCGCACCGGCGCCACGCGAGGCGACGGCATGGGCGACATCGAGGGCGGCATCTCCACGCTGTTCGCCGCCGGGAGCGTCGGGACCCGCGAGCTGCCCAACGACACGATCGTCCTGGACGGCCAGCCGGTGCCCCTGGGCAAGGGCGGCACCTTCCTGGGCCAGCACCTCTTCTCCTCCCGGGCGGGCGTGATGGTGCAGGTCAACGCCTTCAACTTCCCCGTCTGGGGCGTGCTGGAGAAGCTCGGTCCCGGCCTGCTCGCCGGGCTGCCGCAGATCGTGAAGCCGGCGCCGCAGACGGCGTACGTGACCGAGCGGATGGTCCGGATCATCACGGACTCCGGACTGCTGCCCGAGGGGGCGCTGCAGCTGCACGTCGGCTCCCCCGACGGCCTGCTCGACGCCCTCACGGTCGGCGACCACGTGGCCTTCACCGGCTCCGCGCGCACGGGCGCGCTGCTGCGCACCCACGACGCCGTCGTCCACGGCGGGGTCACCCTCGGCGTCGAGGCCGACTCGCTGAACTGCTCGATCCTGGGCCCCGACGTCACCCCCGACGACCCCGAGTGGGACCTGTTCGTCAGGGGCGTCGTCACCGAGATGACGTACAAGGCGGGCCAGAAGTGCACCGCCATCCGCCGCGCCATCGTCCCCGCCCGCCGCGCCGAGGAGGTCGTCGAGGCGATCTCCGCACGCCTGGCGCGGACGACCGTCGGCCACCCCGCCGCCGAGGGCGTCCGCATGGGCGCCCTGGTCAGCGTCGAGCAGCGCGACGCCGTGCGCTCCGCCGTCGAGAGGCTCCGGGCCTCCTCGGAGATCGCGTACGGCGACCCGGCCTCGGTCGAGGTCACCGGCGCGGACGCCGAGCGCGGCGCGTTCATGTCCCCGGTGCTGCTGCGCGCCGGCGAGGGTGCCGCCGAGCCCCACGACGTCGAGCCGTTCGGCCCGGTCAGCACGGTCATGACCTACTCCTCCGTCGACGAGGCCGTCGCCCTGGCCGCCCGCGGCCGGGGCAGCCTCGCGGGGTCGGTCGTCACCCACGACCCGGTCGTCGCGCGCGACCTCGTCCGCGGGCTCGCGCCGCACCACGGCCGCGTGCTGGTGCTCGACCGCGACGACGCGGGTGAGTCCACCGGCCACGGCGTCCCACTGCCGACGCTGGTCCACGGCGGACCCGGCCGCGCCGGCGGCGGGGAGGAGATGGGCGGTGTCCGCGGCGTGCTGCACCTCATGCAGCGCACCGCCGTCCAGGGCTCCCCCGACATGATCACCGCCGTCACCGGCCGCTGGACGACGGGCTCGCAGCGGCGTGACGACGGGACCCACCCCTTCCGGAAGTCCCTCGCCGAGCTGCGGGTCGGCGACACGATCGCCTCGGAGTCGCGGCGGATCAGCCTGGAGGACATCGAGCACTTCGCCGAGTTCACCGGCGACACCTTCTACGCCCACACCGACGAGGAGGCGGCGCGGAGGAACCCGCTGTTCGGCGGCATCGTCGCCCACGGCTACCTCGTGGTCTCGATCGCGGCCGGGCTCTTCGTGCAGCCCGACCCCGGCCCGGTGCTGGCGAACTTCGGCGTCGACTCGCTGCGCTTCCTCACTCCGGTCAAGGCCGGCGACGACATCGCGGTGACGCTCACCGTCAAGCAGATCACCCCGCGCGCCCGCGCCGAGTACGGCGAGGTCCGCTGGGACGCCGTCGTCACCAACGCCGAGGGCGCCCCCGTCGCGACGTACGACGTCCTCACGCTCGTCGCCAAGACCTGGCCGCCCGCCGCGGACTGACCTCCGGCGCCCCGCCGGCTGGTCCCAGGAGCCCCATCCGCCTCGGGTTTCGCGGGTTGGCTGGTGAAACCCCGACTGGGCGGACGAAGTTCCGTCCGCCCGGAGGGGGTTTCGCCAGCCGACCCGTGAAACCCCACCGCACCCACCCCGGCCACGACCCGGCGCCTGTGGACGACGGGTGGCTCGCGGGGCTCGCGACGGGCCCTGGACGGGGACCGGGGGGCCGCTCGGGCGGGTCAGGAACGGGCGTGTCCGACGACACGCGGGCGATAGGCGCGGCCGATGTCGTGAAAGGTCGTGTATTCCACTAGTCTTCGGCTGTTCGCTAGATCTAGCAGACCCGGAGGACCTCAGACATGTGGCTCGTACTCGCCTTCGCGATGGCCGGTGGCCTCGCCCAGCTCGTGGACGGCACCCTCGGCATGGGGTTCGGCGTCACGTCGGCCACGGTGCTGCTCGCGCTCGGTGTCGCGCCCGCGACCGCCAGCGCCGCCACCCACGCCGCGAAGCTCCCGACGACGCTCATCTCCGGGCTGTCGCACTGGCGTGAGGGCAACATCGACGCCAAGATCCTCGTCCGCGTCGCCCTGCCGGGCATGGTCGGCGGCTTCCTCGGCGCCGTCGTCCTCACCGGCATCAGCCTCGAGGCCGCGAAGGGCTGGATGTCCGGGCTGCTGCTGTTCTTCGGCGCCGTCATCCTGCTGCGCTTCGGCTTCGGCGTCCGCCTCATCCCCGTCCCGAAGAACGGCGAGCGCACCCGCTGGCTGGCACCGGTCGGCGTGCTCGGCGGCTTCGTCGACGCCACCGGTGGCGGCGGCTGGGGCCCCGTGGTCACGCCCAGCCTCATGACCATCACCCGCCACGAGCCCCGCAAGGTCGTCGGCACCGTGAACGCCGCCGAGTTCGCCGTCGCCGTCTCCGTGTCCGCCGGGTTCATCACCGGCGCCGCCCACCAGGACATCCCCTGGCTCCCCGTGCTCGGCCTGGTCCTCGGCGGCGTCTGCATCGCCCCGATCGCCGCCCGCCTCGCCGGCCGGCTGCCCCACGCCCCGATGGGCACCATGGTCGGCGGCCTGGTCATCCTCGTGAACCTCGTGACCGTCGTCGCGCTGCTCGGTGGCCTGCCGGGCTGGCTGGACGCCGTCCTCATCGTCGCCTGGCTCGCCCTCATCGGCCGCCTCGCCTGGCGCGCGTGGGAGAAGGAGAAGGCCGGCCGCCTCCACGTCGTCGGCACCCCCGAGGTCAACGCCTGAGGGAAGCGGTACGAAGCGGGGTCGGCGCCCCGCGGTCGTACCGATGAGTCCGGAGCGATCGGATGGTCCGTGCTGCGGGACATCCGGACGACGAGGAGCAGCCATGACCGCACCGCACACCAGCACCACCGTCCCTGCGCGCCGGGGGCGCGCCGCCACCGTGGTCGCGTGGGTGGCCCAGGTCGCACTGGCGGTCGTCTTCGTGATGGCGGGTGCGGCGAAGCTGTTCGCCGACCCGGCCATGGTCGAGATGTTCACAACCCTCGGGAGCGAGCCGCTCCTGCGTCTCGTGGTGGGGGTGCTGGAGGTCCTCGGGGCGGTCGGGCTGCTGGTCCCGCGGGTCGCCGCCCTCGCCGCGGGCGGCCTCGTCCTCCTCATGCTGGGCGCCGCCGTCGCGAACCTCGCGTTCCTGGACTCCTCGCCCCTGCTGCCGCTGCTCCTGGCCGTCGTCGCCGGCCTCGTCGTCGTCCTGCGTCGTCAGGACCTGACGCGCTCGTAGTCCGCGGGGTCGAAGCGGGCGGCGCGCCGGTACTCGATCCCGAGGCCCGGCCAGTTGGTCGTGATGCGACCGGAGGCGGTGCGGTACCACGACGAGCAGCGGGTCCAGACGCTGTCGCGCAGCCGCCGCTGCAAGCGGTCGTCGTACGCGCGCTCGACGTCCTCGCGGGCGTCGAGCAGGCTGCCGGTACGGCGCAGGTGGTCGACGTAGTCGCCGACGTACGACGCCTGGGTCTCCAGGAAGTAGACGATCGAGCCGCCGCCGGTGTTGGTGTTCGGGCCGTAGAGGCACAGCAGCCCCGGGAAGCCGGGCACGGTGATGCCGTGCAGCGCGTGGGCGCCCTCGGACCAGTACTCGTGCAGGTCCCGGCCCCCGCGCCCCCGGATCGTCATCGGCGCGAGGAACTCGCTCGCCGCGAACCCCGTCCCCCACACCACGACGTCCGCCGGGTGCAGGACACCGTCGTCGGTGACGATCCCCTCGGGCACCACCCGTTCCACGCCACCGGTCACCAGGGTGACGTCGGGACGGGCGAGCGCCGGCAGGTAGTCGTCGGAGAACAGCAGGCGCTTGCACCCGATCGCGTACGACGGCCACACCTGCTCGAAGAGCCCGTCCTTGTCGGCGGTCTGGCGGCGCATGTGACGCCGCGACCAGGCGCGGACCACCGCGGCGAGCGGCCGCGAGTAGGCCCAGGCGACGCTGAGCGTCTCGACGACGAGGTACCAGAACAGCCGCTCGACCCGCAGCGTGAGCGGCACCCAGCGGAACATCCGGTGGTGACCGGGCCCGAAGGCACGGTCCGGGCGCGGGGCCAGGTACGGCGGGGTGCGCTGCACGACGGTCGTGTGCCCCGCGACCCGTGCGATCTCCGGGACCGCCTGGATCGCACTGGCCCCGGTCCCGACGACCGCGACCCGCTTGCCCGCCAGGTCGACGTCGTGGTCCCAGGTGGCGGTGTGGAAGGCGGGACCCGCGAACGAGTCGCGGCCCGGCAGGTCCGGGACGGCGGGCCGCGAGAGCTGGCCCACCGCCGACACGAGCACGTCGCAGGTCAGGCGCTCGCCGTCGTCGAGCTCGACCTCCCAGCGGCCGGCCGGCTCGTCGTACGTCGCACCCACGACCGTCGTGCCGAACCGCACGTGGCGGCGGACGTCGTACGCGTCCGCGACGGAGCGCAGGTAGTCGAGGATCGCCGGCTGCCGCGAGAAGCGGCGGGGCCAGCGCGTGTGCGGGGCGAAGGAGAACGAGTAGAACGGCGACGGCACGTCGCAGGCGGCGCCGGGATAGGTGTTCTCGCGCCACACCCCGCCCACGTCGTCGCCCTTCTCGAGCACCACGAGGTCAGTCACGCCGCGCCGCTTCAGCTCGATGGTGGCGGCGAGGCCCCCGAACCCCGTCCCGATGACGACGACGGACGGGGCTCCCCCAGATGGCTGCACGGACCTAGTCTCGGGGATCCGACGAACCCCGCGGGAGGTGGGCATGACGACCTGGACGGACCTGGAGGGCGGGACGACGACCGCCGAGGCGCTCGCCGTGTACGACGCCCTGCCCGCGGTGACGGTCGAGGAGATGCTCGGCGCGTGGCGCGGCAGCGGCGTCCCCACCGGCCACCCCATGGACGGGCTGCTCGAGGCCTACGGCTGGCACGGCAAGCGGTTCGACGGCCCCGAGGACGGTCACCCGCTCGTCTTCCGCGGCCCGCGCGGGCTGTTCAGCGCGAACCCCGCCCTCGTGCCGATGGGGCTGGTGTCCCGGTTCGGACCCCGGCTGCGTCCCGCGCCGGTCGCCGCGGCCGGACGCCGCGCGGTCGCGCTGGCGCGCACCCGGTCACCGCGCTCGCGGCTGCGGATGATCGAGCACCGCGGCGTGGTCACGGCGACCATGGCCTACGACGCGCTGCCGATCCACGACCACTTCCGCCGCCTGGACGACGACGCCGTGCTCGGTCTGATGGACCTCCGGGGCATGGAGCAGCCGTTCTTCTTCCTGCTGCGGCGCGACCTCGGCTGAGGGCGCGCCGCAGGAGCGCGGGGCTCAGGCCTGCGACGGCTCCACCGGGTGCGGGAACAGCCGGGTCAGGACGTCGCTCAGCGTGATCACGCCCGTGCCCTCGTCGGTCGAGACGAGCACGAGGTGCGAGCGCTGCTCGCGCATGCGTCGTACGGCCTCGTAGACCGGGGTGGCCCCGTCGATGAGCGGCAGCGGCCGCAGCAGCGACTCCGCCAGCGCACCGTCGTCCTCGGCGAGGGTGTCGCGCACGTGGACGAACCCGTTCCACCGACCGGTCGGGCCCAGCAGGACCCGCAGGTGGCCGGTCTCCCGGGCGACCCGGCGTACGTCGGTCATCGTGGCGCCGGCCGGGACGGCGGTCGCCTGCCGACCGACGTCGACGAGCTCGCCGAGGGTGAGGTTCTGCAGGTCGAGCGTCTCGGTGAGGTGCGCCGAGAACGCCGGGTCGAGCGCGCCGACGTTGGCGGAGTGCTCGATCAGCTGGCGCAGGTCGGAGGCGTCCTGTCCCGACGAGACGCTGTCCTGGGGGGTCACCCCCACCCGGCGGAGCAGCCAGTTGGCGGACTCGTTGAGGAACACCAGCACCGGGCGGAAGATCCACATGAAGCCCCGCATCGGGATCGCCAGCATGGTCGCGGCGGTCTCGGGGTGGGCGATGGCCCAGGACTTCGGGGCCATCTCTCCGATGACGAGGTGCAGGAACGTGACGACGATCAGCGCGATCGCGAACGCCGCCGCGGTCGCGAGCCAGCCCGGCGCACCGATGTCGGACAGGAGCGGCCGCAGGGCGTAGTCCAGGGCGGGCTTGGTGACCGCACCGAGGCCGAGGGCGCAGGCGGTGATGCCCAGCTGCGAGCCGGCGAGCAGCACGGTCAGCTCGCCGTGGCTGCGCAGCGCTGCGCGCGCTGCACGGCTGGTGGGCGCGAGCTCCTCGAGGCGGTGGCGTCGGGCGCCCAGCAGGGCGAACTCGACGGCGACGAAGAGCGCGCTGCCGACGATGAGGGCGACGGTGATCGCGATGACGAGGATCGGGTTCGAGGTCATGCCCGCTCCTCCTGCCGGTCGGTCGTGTCCACGGTGGGCAGGTCCCCGTCGTCGGTGGTCTCGGACCGCTCGTCGGCGGTGTCGGGCTCGACGTCGTCGGCGTCCACCAGGGTGACGTGGACCAGGCCGGGGACGTGGCGCTCGAGCTCGAGCACCTCGAGTCGCAGCCGGTCCGGCGGGGCGTCGCTGTCGAGCAGGTCCTCGCCGGCGGGGACGAGGTCCACCTCGACGACGTCGCCGACCTCGGCGAACGCGCCGTTCACCTCGACGAGCAGGCCGCCGAGGGTCTCGCTCTCGAGCTCGGGCAGGTCGCGGCCGACGGCGCGCTCCAGCTCGTCGTACGGCAGGGACCCGGGCAGGGTCCACTCGGTCGCGGGCTCCTCGCCCTCCTCGTGGTCGAGGCTGTCGAGGCCGGGCGCGAGGTCGGGGTCGTGCTCGTCGTCGATCTCGCCCACGAGCTCCTCGGCGAGGTCCTCGAGGGTGATGACGCCGGTGAGCCCGCCGTGCTCGTCGAGCACGCAGGCGAGCTGCTCCTTGCGGGCGGTCAGCTCGGTCAGCGCGTCGGGCAGCGACATCACCGCGGGCACCAGGACGGGCTCGCGCATCACGCTGGCCACGTCGCGCCCGGAGCGGTCGGTCACGCCGAGGACGTCCTGGAGGTGGACGACGCCCACGATCTCCTCGATGCCCTGGTCGGAGCCCAGGACCGGGTAGCGGGAGTGGCCGGAGGCCATGGTCGTCCACAGCTCGTCCAGCGAGTCGTCCGCGCGGACGGTGCCGAGGCGGGCGCGCGGGACCATGGCGTGCTCGACGTCCTCGTCGGGGAAGTCCACGATCCGGTCGATCAGGAGCGCCAGCTCGGCGGGCAGGTCGCCCGTCTCGCGGGAGTCCGCGACGATGTGCGCGAGGTCGGCGCGGCTGGCCGACGACTCGACGTCGTGGACCGGCTCCATGCCGGCGAGCTTGAGCAGCGCGTTGGACGCCGCGTCGAAGATGGCGATGAGCCAGCCGAAGGCGGCGAGGTAGATCGTCGTCGACCGCGCGAGCCACCGGGCCACGGGCTCCGGCTTGGCGATGGACAGGTTCTTCGGGAACAGCTCGCCGAAGAGCATCTGCACGAAGGTCGAGAAGATCAGCGCGAACGCCGTGCCGATGCCGATGCCGACGCCGGTCGGGACGCCGACCCCACCGAGGGCGACGCCGAGGGCCTCGCCGATCAGCGGCTCGGCGACGTACCCGACGAGCAGCGCGGTGACGGTGATGCCCAGCTGGGCCCCCGACAGCATGAACGAGGTACGGCGCGTGACCGCGAGGGCGCGGGACGCCGAGACGTCACCCTCGGCCTCGCGGGCCTTCAGACGGTTGCGGTCCACCGTCATGTAGGCGAACTCCTGGGCCACGAAGTAGCCCGTGGCCGCCGTGATCAGCAGCACGACGACGACGCCGAGCAGCAGGCTCAGGACCCACATGGCTGGACCTCCCCGAGGGGGAGGCGTGCCGGCTCAGCGGCGCGGCGAGGACGGAGGGGGCGAGTGGGAGCCGGTTGTCGGCTCGGACTGTCGCAGTCCATCGGTGTGTCGGGTCTCCTGGAGACGACGGGAAACGGCAGTGCCGATTCTGCCAGATCGGGCCGCCCGGTGTCGGATCCTCGTCCCGCGCACCCGCGTGCCGCCTCCCGGGTGGGTCAGTCGACGGCGACCCCGCGCGTGGTGGAGCCCTGCGACCGGTCGGCGACGGCGATGCGGGTGGTGTCGGACTCCCGCGCCGCCCCGCGCACCGTGATCTCCACCAGGCCGTCGGTGAACTCGGCGACCAGCTGGGACGGCTCTGTGCCGTCCGGCAGCGTGATGGAGCGGCGGAACTCGCCGCGGTAGCGCTCCTGGACGTAGTACGCCGCGTCCCGCAGTCGACTCGCCCCGGGGCGGGCGCCGCAGACGGTGAGGACGCCGTGGTGGAAGCGCAGGTCGACGTCCTCGGCGGCGATGCCCGGGAGCTCCACCTGGATCAGCAGGTCGTCGCCGACGGCGACGATGTCGGTGGTCGGCACCCACGCCGAGGCGTGGGTGCGCTCGGCGGCCTCCACCCCGCGCTCGGGCCCGCCGACGGCTCCGTGGGTGCCGAGGCTGCGCATCCGCCCCAGCTCGCTGAAGTAGTCGGCGACGCCGTCGAAGGGGTTGGTGTGGCGGTCGGACATGGTTCCTCCTGGTGCGACGGCGGTACGACGGCTGGGACGACGCTCAGCCGAGGTCGAGCGGGGTGGTGAGGCCCTCGTCGTCGAGGTAGGCGCGGGCGACGTCCCCGGGGTCGCGACCGTCGGCGACCTGGGCGTTCATCGCGACCATGGCCTCCTCGGTCAGCGAGCGGTTCACCGTGTCGACGACGGTGAGGAACGCCTCGCCGTCGATGCGCTCCAGCTTCGGCTCCCCCAGCACCATCGCGACGTTCTGGGACCCGAACAGCCGCTCGGGGTCCTCGAGCAGGGTGTAGCCGCCGCCCTCGAGCTGCGGGTCGGTGCTGAACGCGTCGACGGCGTCGACCTCGCCGTCGTCGAGCGCGGCGTACTGAGTGCCGAGCTCGAGCGGGACGAAGTCGACGTCGTCGAGGCCGTAGACGTCGGACAGCCCGACGAGACCGAGGTCGAGGTCCTCGAACTCCGGGCGACCGCCGAAGCGGAGCGGCCCGACGTCGGCGAGGTCCCCGATCTCGGACAGGCCCTCGGCGCGGGCGTACTCGGGGGTGACCGCGACGGCGTCGGTGTTCTCGAACGGGGTCATCTCGCTCATGACCATGTCCTGGGTCGCGTAGAAGTCCTCCGCGGCCCGGTAGGTCTCCTCCGGGTCGAGGCCGGAGACGTCCTCGCCGGCCACCACCGAGAGCACCGTGCCGGTGTAGGCGACGTACCCGTCGATCTCCTCCGCGGCGAGGGCCTCGTCGAGGTCCTCCGCGGGGCCGACGCCGGTCTGCAGGTCGACGGCGTACCCGTTGACCGCCAGCGCCTGGCGCCAGAGCTCACCGAGGACGCGGGCCTCGGGGAACTCCTGGGTGCCGATCCGCACGCGCACCGAGGCGCCCTGGGGCTGCTGGGAGGCGTCCTGCTCGGTCGAGGTGCCGCACGCGGTCAACAGTCCGGCCGCCAGCAGGCCCGCGGCGCCGACCGCGACCACCCTCACGCCGACCGCCCGGCCTCGGGCAGGACGGCGTCCGCGTCGGCGGTGCCCTTCCGGCCCGCCTCCTCGGCGGCGGCCGCCCGTTGGTCGCGGGTCTCCTCCCGGAGCGCCTTCACCCAGCAGTAGGCGACACCGATGATCACGAAGGTGAACGGCACGGAGCCGAGCACGGCGGCCTGCTGGAGCGCGACCAGACCACCGACCAGCAGCATCGCGCAGGCGATCCCGCCCATCAGCAGGCCCAGGACGATCACGACCACCCGGGACGGCTCGAGCGAGCCGCGGGAGGCCATCGTGGCCATGACGACGCTCGCGGCGTCGGCGCCCGAGATGAAGAACAGGGCGATGAGGATGACGCAGACGAACGAGATCACCGTCGGCCACGGCAGGGCGTCGAGGGCCTGGAACAGCGACAGCTCGGGCGTGGCGAGGCTGCCCAGGATGTCGGCCTGGCCGGTGCGCTGCAGCTCGATGCCGGTCCCGCCGACGACGGCGAACCAGATGAAGCCGAACCCGGTCGGGGCGGCGACCACGCCGAGGACGAACTCCCGGATGGTGCGACCCCGCGAGATGCGCGCGACGAACATGCCCACGAAGGGCGCCCAGGAGATCCACCAGGACCAGTAGAAGATCGTCCAGCTGGCCATCCACGGCTCGTCGCCGACCCCGGTCTCCAGCGACATCGGGATCACCTGGATCACGTAGTCGCCGATCGACTGGATGCCGTTGGAGATGACCAGGACGGTCGAGCCACCGACGACGAGGAAGAACACGAACAGCACGATCGTCGCGATGGAGCCGGCGTTGGCGAGGAAGTTGATGCCCTTCTCGACCCCGGACGTCGCCGAGACGAGGAACAGCGCGGTGACGGCGACGATGATCGTCACCGCGACGGCGTTCGACTTGGGGACGCCGAAGAGGTAGTCCAGGCCGCTGTTCAGCTGCAGGCCGTTGAGGCCGAGGGCGGTCGCCGTCCCGAAGATGGTCGCGACGATCGCCAGAGCGTCGACGAGACGGCCCAGGGGGCGGGTCGAGGCGTTCGGGCCGAGGATCGGGGTGAAGGTCGCGCTGACCAGCGTCGGCAGCCCCTTGCGGTAGCTGAAGTACGCCATCGCGCCGCCGAGGATGGCGTACATCGCCCAGCCGTTGAAGCCCCAGTGGAAGTACGTGTAGCGCAGCGCGGTGAGCGCCGCCTCCTGGGTCTGCGGCTCGGCGAGGCCGTGCGGCGGCGCGGACCAGTGGGTCACCGGCTCGGCGACGCCGTAGAAGAGGAGACCGGCGCCGAGGCCGGCGGCGAACATCATCGAGACCCAGGAGAACGTCTTGAAGTCGGGCCGCGAGTCGTCGGGCCCGAGCCGGATGCGGCCCCACGGGTGGATCACCAGCACGAGGCAGAAAATCAGGCCGGAGAAGGCGATGAGGATGAACGCCCAGCCGAAGTTGCCGACCACCCACCCGAGCGCCGCGGCCATGGAGCTGCCCAGGCTCGCCGGGGCGACCAGGCCCCAGACGACGAAGACGGCGATGAGGGCGGCGGAACCCCAGAAGACGGCGGGGTCGGTCCCTCGGATCAGGCGGTTCACGCACACCTCCGGGCTGCGGGCGAACGGACGGGCAGGGTGAGGCGTGCCGACCGGTCGCTTCGGCCGCACCAGCCAACCTGATGAAGGCGACAATGTCTACGAGGCAACAGCGCTATCGGGTGGTCGTACGGCGGGGGCCTCCGCTGCGGTAGCGTCCGCCGACGCTGCACGACGTGGGCGCAGAACTCCGGAGGGACCATGACGAGCACACCCGATGCCCCCCTGCCCCGCGCCGCCTCCCCGGCCGCACCGTCGCGCGAGCGCGGCCGGCTGATGATCCAGTGCCAGGACCAGCCAGGCATCGTGGCCGCCGTCAGCTCGTTCCTCACCGGGGCGGGCGCGAACATCGTGACGCTCGACCAGTTCTCGACCGCCGCCGAGGGCGGGCGGTTCTTCCAGCGCACCGAGTTCCACCTGCCCGGCCTCAACGCAGCGCGGGACGACCTGGAGCGCCGCTTCGCCGACGAGGTCGCCTCCCGCTTCGACGTCGACTTCCAGCTCTCCGAGGCCTCGCGCCCCAAGCGGGTCGCGATCATGGCCTCCAAGACCGACCACTGCCTGCTCGACCTGCTGTGGCGCAACCGCCGCGGCGAGCTGGACATGAGCATCGCCATGGTGATCTCGAACCACCCGGACCTCGCGGACGACGTCCGCCCGTTCGGCGTGCCGTACTTCCACGTGCCGGCCACGCGGGACAACCGCGCCGAGGCCGAGTCGCGGATCCTCGAGCTGCTGCGCGGCAACGTCGACCTCGTCGTCCTGGCGCGCTACATGCAGATCATCACCGACGACTTCCTCGACGCCGTCGGGTGCCCGCTCATCAACATCCACCACTCGTTCCTGCCCGCCTTCATCGGCGCGGCGCCGTACCAGAAGGCGAAGGACCGGGGCGTGAAGCTCGTGGGCGCCACCGCCCACTACGTGACGGCCGACCTCGACGAGGGCCCGATCATCGAGCAGGACGTCGTCCGCGTCGACCACCGCCACTCCACCGCCGACCTCACCCGCCTCGGCTCGGACGTCGAGCGCGCGGTGCTGTCCCGCGCCGTCCGCTGGCACTGCGAGGACCGCGTCGCCCGCCACGGCAACTCCACGGTCGTCTTCTAGGCCGCGTCGAGACCGCCGGTCGTCCCACCACGGTCTCGACGACGCGCGCTCGCTGCGCTCGCGTGCTGCTCGACCACCTGACCTCGCAGCCCCGGCGAGCGACCGCGTCGAGGCAGCCGGTCGCCGCATCTACCGCGGTCAGGTGGATCTATCGCGGCCCTGCTGCGCCCGTAGGCCCGCCAGCGCCCACTGCAGTGGCGAGAACACCGCGGAAGTCGACCTGCAGCGTCGGCTCAGGCGCCTCCGGCGGCCCGGCGGTGGAGCTCCCGCACGGCGTCCGCGAGCTCCGGCACGGGCCCGGCGGTCGGGATGCCGGGGGCGACCTCGTTGATCGCCAGCGACACCACCGGGGACGGCGCCGCCCCGAGCTCGGCGGCCCAGCGGGCGGTCTGCTCCCCCGAGGTGGCGTAGACGATCCGTCCGAGGCCGACCCAGGCGTGCGCGGCCGCGCACATGGGGCAGTGCTCACCGGAGGTGTAGACCGTGGCCCGCGGACGCTCCTGGGGAGCGAGGTGGCGGACGGCGAGCTGGGCGAGCTCCAGCTCGGGGTGCCGGGTGGCGTCACCCCCGCCCTCCTCGTTGCGGGCCTCGGCCACGACGACGCCGCCGGCGTCGACCAGCACCGACCCGAAGGCCTGGTGGCCGGCGTCGACCGCCTCAGCGGCCAGCTCGACGCACCGCCGCAGGTGCACGAGGTCGGTGTCGCTCACGGTGTCCATGACGTCATTCTCCGGTCCCGCCGAGCCGCTCGACCAGGGCCGTGACGTCCTCCGGTCCGACGCGGCAGCAGCCGCCGACCAACCGGGCGCCCGCGTCGACCCAGCGGCGTACGTCGTCCGCGGCGAAAGCCGACTCCCCCGTCCAGGCGCGGGCGACGGCGTCCCAGCCCTGGCCGCTGTTGGGGTAGGCGACCCCCGGGAGCCCCCCGGTGAGCGCCACCGCGCCCGCGACCTCCGCCGGCGGGACGCAGTTGACCCCCACGGCGACGACCTCGGCCACGTCGGCGGCCATCGCGAACGCCTCGGCCAGCGGCTCCCCGGCGCGGGTGCGGCCGCCGACGGCGGTCAGCGACAGCCAGGCGACCAGACCCGTGCCGTCGAGCTCGGCGAGCACCGCCTCGACCTCGGCGAGGCAGGGCACGGTCTCGACGGCGAGGACGTCGGCGCCGGCCTCGGCGAGCACCGCGAGCCGGGGCGCGTGGAAGGCCCGGAGCCCGCCGACGTCGAGGTCGTAGTCGCCGCGGTACTCCGACCCGTCGGCCAGCACGGCGCCGTACGGTCCGACCGACGCCGCGACCCAGCCCTCCGGCGCGACGGCGTCGCGGGCGGCGACGGCCACCTCGACGCTGCGGCGCATCAGCCCCGCCGCCTCGTCCCGGTCGAGGCCGAGCGCGGCGAAGCCCTCGAACGACGCCTGGTACGACGCCGTCGTGGCCACCTCGGCGCCGGCGTCGAAGAACTCCCGGTGGGCGGCCTCGACGGCGCCGGGGTCGTCGCGCAGCAGCCGCGCCGACCAGAGCGCGGACGAGAGGTCGTGGCCGTGCCGCTCGAGCAGGGTGGCGAGGCCGCCGTCGAGGACGACAGGGCGGGCGGCGAGGACGTCGGCGATCGGGGCGGGCACGCCGGAGATCATGCCTCCCGGACGAAGGCGAGCACCGCCAGCACCCGCCGGTTGGTCGCCGAGTCGGCGTGGAGGTCGAGCCTGGCGAAGACCGAGCTGACCAGCGGCTCGACGGTCTTGATGCTGAGGTGGAGCTCGGCGCAGATGGCCTGGTTGGACAGGCCGCGGGCCATCAGCTCGAGGACGTCGCGCTCCCGCGGGGTCAGCCGGTCCAGGTGCCCGGCTCCGCGCTCGCGGGTGACGAGGCGGGCCAGGTCGAGGTTCGCGACGACCAGACCCGCCTGGCCGGTGAGCGCGTCGAGGATCGTCACCTCGTGGATGGAGAGTCGGTCCGCGGCCGAGCGCTCGACGCCGAGTGCACCGACGACCTCGCCCGCGCTCGTCACCGAGCGCACCTGGTGGTCCGGCGAGGCGGCCAGCAGGTCCCACGACGTCGGCTCGCCGTACGCCGCGTCGACGGGCCACACGGCGACGGCCTGGAGGCGGTCCGCGGTGCCCATCCACAGCTTCCCCGTGGTGGCCGCCAACGACTCCGCGGCCGCCCGGGCCAGCGCGACCGGCGGGTCCGCGGCGTCTCCGGGCTCCGGCGCGGGTGCGGACCAGGTCAGCGCGCGCCGGGTCGCCGTCCGCTGCCCGTGGACGATGGCCCAGCCCGCCGCCACCGGGAGCAGTGCCGCCGACCAGATGCCGGGGCGCGGGGTCTGCCACACCACCAGACCCATCACGACGGCGAGGGCGGAGACGACGGCCGCGCCGAGGACCCAGGCGATCTGGCGGCGCACCACCGCGCCCGAGAGGTGCCACCGGTGGGCCAGGGCCAGGAGCGGGAGGAGCTGCATCACGGCGTACGACGGGTGCGCCACCGCGTCCCACGCCGGTTGCACGAACGCGGGCTGCGGCAGGGCGAGGGGGAACGGGGTGACGACGCCGGTGGCGCCGTACTCCACGGGCCACAGGGCCGACGTCAGGGCGCAGAGCGCGACGAGCACCGCGCCCACCCGCACCACCCAGCGCCAACCGGGGGCGGGCAGCCGACCGTCCGGGTAGAGGACGGCCACGAGGCTGACGAGCCCGATCGAGACCGCCAGCGGCCACACGCCCAGCCACCCCAGCCACCGGTCGACGTCCGCGACCGGGTCGTGCCCCCGCTGGCGACCGAGGAACATCACGGCCTGCACGAGGCCCGCGGCCAGGAACAGGACGCCCTCGCGATGCCCCGGCCGCTGGAGCAGGACGTAGGCGCCGACCGCTGCCAGCACCGTCGCGAGGAGACCGTTGTGCAGGTTCGTCCACCACACCCCCCGCTCGAGACCCACCGCGACGAGGGCGAGCGCGACAGCCAGGCCGAGGAGGGGTGGGAGGCGACGGCCGGCCGCGGACGACACCTGCCGATGGTCCCAGGAACGGGGCCGGACGGGCTCCAGGGTTTTCCCCGTACCGCGTCCGGGCCCCCGCGGACGACGGTCGGGGCATGACCCAGACAGCGCCTGACGTCCACACCGCCCCCGACCGCTCAGCGGCCGACCCGACCCGCACCGTGCTGACCGCCGCACTCGTGGTCGGGCCGGTCCTGTCGCTCGCCGCCGACACCACCTACGCGCTGCGGGGGTGGGACTCCCCCACCGCCGGCGTCGTCCACGTGCTCGGAGCGATCGCCTACGCCGCCGTCGTCCTGCGGGTCGCCGCCTGGCTGCCCGGCACCCGCCTGGCCGCCGCCCTGCTGGTGACGGCTCTGGCCGGGATGGCCGGCAACGTCGCCTACGGGTTCGAGGCCATCCACGCCTCGCTCGGCGACGTGGCCCTGGTCGACCAGGCCGGGGCGGCGAACCTCATCAAGCCGCTCGGGCTGTTCTTCCCACTCTCGCTCGCGCTGGTGGCGGTGGCCCTGTGGCGCCTGGGCCGACGCTGGGAACCGGTCCTGCTGGTCCTGGCCGTGGTCGCCTGGCCGGTCGCCCACATCGGGGACGTCGCCGTGGTCGCGGTGCCCGTCAACGTCGCGCTGGTCGTGCTGTTCGGCTCGCTGGTCCTCCGTCGGCCGGGACGGGACTAGCGCTTCGGGCGCTCGTCGACGATCCGCCGCATCTTGCCGACCGACCGCTCGACCCCGCCGGGGCCGACGACGTCCACGGCGACGGTGACGCCGATGACGGCCTTGATGCGCTCGCGCAGGGTGCGGCCGGCGTCCTCGGCGGACTCCGGGCCGACGCCCTCGCGGCGCTCGACCACGACGGTGAGCTCGTCGAGCGTGCCGGGGCGGGACAGGCGGCACTGGAAGTGCGGCGACAGCGCGGGCAGGTCGCGGAGGATCAGCTCCTCGATCTGGGTCGGGAAGAGGTTCACCCCGCGCAGGATGATCATGTCGTCGGTGCGGCCGGTGATCTTGCCCATCCGCCGCATCGTGCGCGCGGTGCCGGGCAGCAGCCTCGTCAGGTCCCGGGTGCGGTAGCGGATCACCGGCATCGCCTGCTTGGTCAGCGAGGTGAAGACGAGCTCACCCTCCTCACCGTCCGGCAGGACGTCGCCGGTGATCGGGTCGATGACCTCGGGGTAGAAGTGGTCCTCCCAGATCGTGGGGCCGTCCTTCGTCTCGACGCACTCGCTGGCGACGCCCGGCCCCATCACCTCGGACAGCCCGTAGATGTCGACGGCGTGCATGTCGAGGCGCTGCTCGAGCTCGTGCCGCATGTCGTCGGTCCACGGCTCGGCGCCGAAGATGCCGACCTTCAGCGAGGTGGTGCGGGGGTCGATGCCCTGGCGCTCCATCTCCTCGACGATCGCCAGCATGTACGACGGCGTCACCATGATCACGTCGGGCGCGAAGTCGCCGATGAGCTGCACCTGGCGCTCGGTCATGCCGCCCGAGACCGGGACGACGGTGCAGCCGAGGCGCTCGGCCCCGTAGTGGGCGCCGAGGCCGCCGGTGAACAGTCCGTAGCCGTACGCCACGTGGACGACGTGGCCCGCCCGCCCGCCGGCGGCGCGGATGCTGCGCGCGACGACGTCCGACCAGACGTCGAGGTCGTCCACCGTGTAGCCGACGACGGTCGGGCGGCCCGTCGTCCCGGAGGAGGCGTGGACCCGGGCGACCCGCTCGCGAGGCACGGCGAACATGCCGAACGGGTAGTTCTCCCGCAGGTCCGCCTTCGTCGTGAACGGCAGCCTCGCGAGGTCGGACAGCTCCCGGACGTCGTCCGGATGGGCGCCCGCGGCCTCGAACGCCGCCCGGTAGTGCGGGACGTTCTCGTACGCGTGGCGCACCGTCCACCGCAGCCGCTCGGTCTGCAGCGCCCGCAGCTCGTCGGTCGACGCCCGCTCGATCGGGTCGAGCTCGTCGGGGCGGGGGCTCAGGTCGTCCATGGACGCTCCTCTGCAGAGTGACTGACCGATCGGTCGGTAATGCTAGCGAGGGACGGCGCCCGCGGCTACGGCTCGCCCGCCGCGTCGGAGATCGAGGTGCGAGCGTCGCGCAGCGACCGAGCCACGAGATCCCGTGAGCCGCCGGGAGGTCAGCCCAGGTGGGCGCGGCCGGCGTCGGTGAGGACGCGGTCGCCCTTGTCGGTCGCGAGCAGCGGGGCGTCGCCGGTGTAGAGCCGGGCGAGGGCGGCGCGCTCGAGGCCGACCTCGCGGGCGAGCTGGTGCACCTCGAGCTTGTTCATCCGCCCACCGGGCGCAGCGCCGACCTGGCGCAGCAGCAGCGTGGTGGGGTCCTCCCCTGCCGGGACCTCGTCGACCTCGGTCGCGGCGGGCTCCAGGAGCGCCTCGAGCTGCACGAGGATGCCGCGCAGCGCCTTGCGGAGGACGACGAGCTGCGACTCCTCGGTCGCGGCGCCGCCGGAGCCCTGCCAGGTGCGCTTGGGGTGGCGTCGCAGGTACTCCTGCTCCAGCTCGAGCATCCGCGCCGTGTGGGTCGCGAACTGCTCGGCGGTGCCGTGCAGGAAGACCCAGTTGCGGGTCTCGTGGGCGTTGCGGCCCTGCTGCTCCAGCTCGTCGTCGGTGAGCTCGCCGGCCGGGCGGCCGAGGTAGGACGGGGTCGTCATGCGGGTTCTCCTCCGGGAGGGGGCGGGGCGAGGTGCTCCAGGTGGTCGAGACCGGCGTACACGGCGCGGGCGTTGCCGCCCAGCACGAGCCCGGCCAGCTCGTCGTCCAGCCCGAGGCCGACGACCGCGCGGGCGTTCGCGGCCGTGCCGGGGACCCCGGGCCAGTCGGTCGCGAAGATCCAGCGGCGGGCGAGGCGGCGCAGGTCGTAGCGGGCGTAGTACTCCGGCAGCCGCTTGGGAGGGAGCCCGGACAGCTCGATCCACACGTTCGGGTGGCTCAGCGCCATGAACGCGGCGGCGTCGTACCACCAGCCGCGCCCGCCGTGCGCGAGGACGACGTCCAGGCCGGGGAAGTCGCGGGCGACCGGCAGCAGGAACTCCGGGTCGGCGAGCTCGTTGCGTGAGCCGGGGAAGCTGCTCGTGCCGCAGTGGACGACGAGCGGGACGCCGCGCTCCTCCAGCACGGCGTACGCCGGGTAGAGCTGCGCGTCGTCGCACCGGAAGCCGCCGTGGACGGGGTGCAGCTTCAGGGCCGCCGCGCCGAGGTCGAGCTGGCGGCGCACCTCGGCGGCGATCGGGAAGTGCAGGTGCGGGTTGACGTTCGCGACGGGGCGGAACCGCTGCGGGTCGTGCTCGACGAGCGGCAGCAGGTCGTCGAAGCGCTGGTAGCCGGTCGCGCGGGGGCTGTACTCGCAGAACAGCAGCGCCGTGTCGACGCCCTGCTCGGCGAAGAGCTCGGCGAGGACCGCGGGCCGGGGGCGGCCCTCGGCGTCCCAGACCCGGTCGAGGATCCCCTCCGGGCCGAAGTCACGGGCCCACTGGATCCACGCGGGGGCGAGCGAGGTCAGGACGGGCACGTGGACGTGCGCGTCGACCAGGACGTGGCCGTCGAGCACGGTTACAGACCGGCGACGAGCGGGGTGTCCACGCCGATCTCGCCGGTCTTGTGGGCGCCGCCGGGCGCGCCGAGGGGCTCGTCGCGGCCGTCCAGGACCTCGGTGAAGAAGGCCCGGTTGTCCTCGACGTGGGCCTCGTCGCCGTCCGCCACCCGACGGTCCTGGCTGATCGCCTCCACCGGGCAGACCGGCTCGCAGGCGCCGCAGTCGATGCACTCCTTGGGGTTGATGTAGAGCTTCCGCTCCCCCTCGTAGATGCAGTCGACGGGGCACTCCTCGACGCAGCTCCTGTCCATCGTGTCGATGCACGGGCTGGCGATCACGTACGGCATGCAGGTCGCTCCTGACGTCTCGGAGTGGCGGGCTGGATCAGGCGGGGACGGGGACAGTGTGGGGCAGGTCGGTCGAGTGACCGGGGAAGAGCTGCGCGTCGGGGTCGAGGTGGACGGCGGCGTTGTTGACCGCGGTGGCGACCTCGCCGAACCCGACCGAGATGAGGCGCACCTTGCCGGTGTAGTCGGTGATGTCACCGGCGGCGTACACACCGGGGACGGCGGTCGCCATGGTGGTGTCGACGACGAGGTGCCGGTTGTCGTGCAGCTCGACGCCCCACTCGCGCAGCGGACCCAGGTTCGCGGTGAACCCGAGCGCCGCGACCACCTGCTGGCAGGGGACGGTCTCGGGATCGGCGCCCCTGATCTGGATCGTCGCCGACTCGATCCCGCCGTCGGCGAGGTCGCCGTCGAGCGCGACGACCTGGGCGTCGGTGACGATCCGCACCGTCGAGGCGCGCACCTGCTCCAGGCTCGCCGCGTGGGCGCGGAAGGCGGCCCGGCGGTGCACGAGGGTGACCGACGAGGCGACCGGCTCGAGCATCAGGCACCAGTCGATCGCGCTGTCACCGCCACCGACGACCACGACGTCGCGGCCGACGTACGCGTCCTTCGACGGCACGAAGTACTCGAGGCCCCGGCCGAGGAAGTCCTCCCCCGCCGGGAGCGGGCGCGGGGTGAAGGTGCCGATGCCACCGGTGACGACGACGGCACCGCAGTCGACCTCGACGCCGGCGCTGGTGCGGACGACGAGCCGCTCCCGCCCGGCGTCGTCGGTACGGCGGGACAGCTCCTGCGCCTCCTGGCCCAGCAGGTACGTCGGGTCGTACTGGTCGGCCTGCGTGCGCAGGCCCGCGATGAGGTCGCGGCCGGTCACGACCGGCAGCGCGGCGATGTCGTAGATCTCCTTCTCGGGGTACATCGCGGTGACCTGGCCGCCGACCTGGCTCAGCGAGTCGACGACCGCGACGGAGAGTCCGCGGACGCCGGCGTAGTAGGCGCCGTACAGCCCGACGGGTCCGGCGCCGACGATGAGGACGTCGACCTCGTGGCGCGTGCTGCTCGTGCTCACGTCGCCACCGCCGGCTCGGAGGGGGTCGGCTCGACGACCTCGGGCTCGTCGGCGGCGACGAGGAAGGCCCGCACCTTGAAGCGCTGCAGCTTGCCGGTCGCGGTCTTGGGCAGCTCGTCGACGTGCACGACCTGACGGGGCGCCTTGAAGTGCGCGAGGCCGTCGCGGCACCAGGCGACGAGGTCCTCCGCGCTGGCCTTCGTCCGGTCCGCCACCACGACGGCGACGGGCTTGTCGAGACCGTCGGCGTCGGCGAGACCGACCACGGCGGCCTCCTGCACCGCGGGGTGCTCCAGCAGACGGCTCTCGACCTCCGCCGGGGACACCCAGATCCCGCCGGCCTTGAGCATGTCGGTGTTGCGGCCCAGGCAGCGGAAGTAGCCCTCGTCGTCCTGGACGTAGGTGTCGCCGGTGCTCAGCCAGGAGCCCTGGAAGACCTGGCGGGTGGCGTCGGTGCGCCGCCAGTAACCGAGCGCGATGGACTCGCCCCGGACGTACAGCGCGCCGGGCTGACCGACGGGCGCCCGCTTGCCGTCCTCGTCGCGGACCTCGACCTCGTAGCCCGGGACGGCCCGGCCGGTGGTGCCGGGCCGGATGTCGCCGGGGCGGTTGGACAGGAAGATGTGCAGCGCCTCGGTGGACCCGATGCCGTCGAGGATCTGGACCCCGAAGCGGTCGGAGAACCGCTGCTGCAGCGGCGCCGGCAGCGCCTCCCCCGCGCTGGCGCACCAGCGGACCGAGGCGAACGCGTCGTCCGGGAGGTCGCTGGCGACGAGGGCCGCGTAGAAGGTCGGGACGCCGAAGAACAGCGTGGGCCGGTCGGCCGCGAGTCGCTCCCCCACCACGGCGGGGCTGGGCCGGCGGGGCTCGAGCACCGTGGTGGCGCCGACGGAGAAGGGGAAGAACAGCGAGTTGCCGATGCCGTAGGCGAAGAACAGCTTGGCCACCGAGAAGGTGACGTCGTCGGGGGTGATCCCGAGGACCTGGGTGCCGTAGGTCTCGCAGACGTGGCGGATGTTCGCGTGGCGGTGCATGGCCGCCTTCGGCTGGCCGGTCGTGCCCGAGGTGTAGAGCCACAGCGCCCAGCCGTCCTGGCTGGTCGCGGCGACGTCCCCGGCCGCGTCGTCGTCCGCGCGGGCCTCCCGGCCCAGGGCGACGACCGCGTCGAAGTCCCGGACGACGTGGGTGCCGTGGTCGGTGGCGAACGCGCCGGGCGCGCCGATCGTGGTGACCATCTCGACCTCGGGCGCCGCGGCGAGGGCCTCGGCGACGGTGCCGGCGAAGTCCTCGCTCACGACGACCATCCGGGCGCCGGAGTCGGCCATGATCCCGCCGAGCTCCTTCGCGGTGAGCATCGTCGAGACGGGGACGGCGACGACCCCGGCGTGGAAGGCGGCCAGCAGTCCCGCGAGCAGCGGGACGTCGTCCGCGGCCACGAACAGCACCCGGTCGTCGCGGCGCAGGCCCATCGCCCGGTACGCCGCCGCGACGTCGCGGACCAGGTCGGAGAGCTCGGCGTACGACGTCTCGCCGCCGGGTCCGCGGACGGCGGGGTGGTCGCCCCGCCCCTCGTCGAGGTGGCGGTGCAGGAGGTACTGCGCGGCGTTGGAGCCGCTCCGGTCGGAGGCGGGGGCGGCCACGGCTCAGACCCGCTTGTAGTCGTAGCTGCCGCGCTGCCCGCTGCCGTAGCGCCGCAGCGCTCCCTCCGGCCCGGACGCGTTGGGACGGTTGAAGATCCAGTTCTGCCAGGCGGTGAGCCGGCCGAACACCTTGGTCTCCATCGTCTCGGGGCCGACGAACCGGTGGTTCGCCTCCATGCCGGTCAGGGCGTCCGGCGACAGCGACGCGCGCTCCTCCAGGACGATCCTCAGCTCCTCCTCGAAGTCGATGTCGTCCATGGCCAGCGTGACGAGACCCGCCTCGTCGGCCGCGGTCGCGTCGAGCGCGGTGCCGAAGGTGGCGCGGGCCGCCTCGAGGTCGTCGTCGTGGCCCCAGAAGCGGCTGGCGAGCCGGGTCAGCCCGTTCGACATCGGGAACGGACCGTCGTTGGCGGCCGTGAGGGTGACCGTCGCCGGGTCGGCGTCGGGGTCGACGTCCTCGTAGACGCCCTCGAGCATGTACTGGCGGTCGCACGCCAGCAGCACCTCGGCGAGGAACCCGGCGTAGCAGCTGCCCGGCTCGACGATGCCGATGAGGCTGCGGCTGGTGACGTCGAGGCGCTTGAGCAGGCGCTTGAGGAACTGGGTGACCTCGTTGACGAACCAGTCGTCGGCGAGCTCGCGCAGCTGCTCGTCGTACGCGAGGACGGCGGCGGGGTCGCCGGCGGTGCGGAAGGTCCACGTGCCGAGGTCCTGCTCGTTGGTCCGCAGCCGCAGGACGAGGTCGTCGAGCGCACGGGCGACGGCGAACGGCCAGTAGTCGACGCCGGCGGCGAGGACGGCGGCCTCGTCGGCGGGCGGGGCGTCGGTCGGGCCCTCGATCGTGAGGTCGACCCGACGGGCGTCGCGGGCGATCTCGGCGCGGACGTACGGGTAGGTGAGGGTGTCGCCGTCCTCGGTGCGGTCGAGGGGGGTCAGCTCGACGCCCTCACCACCCGGCCGGCTCGAGCGGGACGCCGCGTCGGCGGCGCGGGCGGCGAGCTTCTCGTCCCACTCCCGCTTCGGGAAGGTGGCGTCGACGAAACCCCACCGGACGGCGGTCTCCCCGCGGTAGCCCTCGGACTTGGTGGCGAACAGGTCGGCGCGGTCCTTGCGGACCAGACGCTTGTCGACGACCCGGGTCAGGCCGCCGGTGCCGGGCAGCACGCCGAGCAGCGGCACCTCGGGGAGCGAGACGGTCGAGCTGCCGTCGTCGATGAGGACGATGTCGTCGCAGGCCAGGGCGAGCTCGTAGCCGCCGCCGGCCGCGGTGCCGTTGAGCGCGGCGACGTACGTCTGACCGCTGTGCTCGGTGGCGTCCTCGATGCCGTTGCGGGTCTCGTTGGTGAACTTGCAGAAGTTCACCTTCCAGGCGTGGCTGGACTGGGCGAGCATCCGGATGTTGGCGCCCGCGCAGAACATGCGGTCCAGGCCCCCGGTCACGACCACGGCCTTGACGCCCGGGTGCTCGAAGCGCAGCCGCTGGACGGCGTCGTGCAGCTCGATGTCGACGCCCAGGTCGTAGGAGTTCATCTTCAGCTCGTAGCCGGGCACCAGGCCGCCGTCCTCGGCGACCGTGAGCGTGAGGGTCGCGACCTCGCCGTCGACGTCCAGGCGCCAGTGCTTGTAGCGGTCCGGGTGGGTGTCGAAGTCGACGACCGGCGGGGCGACGGCCCCGGCGTCCGGGCCGGCGTCGGCCGTCTGCGTCTCCGGCTCGTCGTGCTGGACGGCAGTCATGTGGGCACCTCTCGGTCAGGACCCGGCACGGCACCGCTCGCCTGCGCGGGCCTCCGGCGTGAGGTGAAACACTCTACGGAAAGTTGGTAAGCCGTCAAGTGCGTGTGGAACGAATTGTGGCAGGGTGCTCCGTGCGACCCTGTCTGACGATCACGCCGGCCGGTGCACCGCGAGAGGAGGCCCCGTGAGCGAGAGCCCGAGCGCCCTCACGCGGCGCCGCGAGGTCGGGTCGGCGTCCGCGCGCTCCCTGCTGCTGACGATCCTCGGCGAGTTCGCGCTCCCCCGCTCCGAGCCGGTGTGGACCGCCACCGTCCTGGACGCCCTCTCCCGCCTCGGGGTCGAGCAGCGCGCCGCTCGCCAGGCGCTGGCCCGGACCAGCGCCGAGGACCTGCTCGCCTCCGAGCGGCACGGCCGTCGTACGGCGTGGTCGCTGACGCCGCGCGGCGCCGAGCTGCTGGCCGAGGGCACCACGCGCATCTACGGCTTCCTGCGGTCCTCGCACGTGTGGGACTCGCGGTGGCTCGTGCTGACCGTGTCGATCCCCGAGAGCCAGCGGCGCCTGCGCCACCGGCTGCGCACGCGGCTGACGTGGCTCGGCATGGGGTCGCCGTACTCGGGCCTGTGGGTCTCCCCCGACGCCGAGAAGGTGGCCGAGGTCGACGAGGTGATCACCGAGCTCGGGCTGGGCGACCAGAGCGTCGCCTGGGTCGGCCCGACCGCGGGCATCGGCAACGAGTCGCTGCTGGTGGACGCCGCCTGGGACCTCGCCGGTCTCGCCGAGCGCTACCGGGTCTTCCTGGCGACCTTCAGCGACCGGCGGGCCGACTCCGCCGATGAGGCCTTCACCGCGCAGGTCGAGCTCGTGCAGGAGTGGCGCCGCTTCCCGTTCCTCGACCCCGACCTGCCCCGTGAGCTGCTGGACGACGACTGGCCGGGCCGCGCCGCCGCCGATGTCTTCCACGCCCGCCACGCCGCGTGGCACGCCGGCGCCCAGGAAGTCTGGGCCCGCCTGCAGGCCGAGGCCTCCGACCGGATCTAGCCCACCGGAGATCGAGGTGCGAGGCCGGCCGCACCACCGGAGATCGAGGTGCAAGCACGGCCGCGAGACCGGAGATCGAGGTGCGAGGCCGGCCGCACCACCGGAGATCGAGGTGCGAGGCCGGCCACGGCCGAGCCACGAGATCCCGCGAGACGACCGCAGGACCCCTCACCGGATCTCGTGGCTCGGTCGCTGCGCGACACTCGCACCTCGATCTCCGGGCGAGGGTTCAGTACTGGTGCTCCTCCACGTCCACGTAGCCGCCCTGCTCCTCGTGGCCCGGTCCACGCCCGTCCGGGGTGCCCGAGGCCGCGGACGACGCGGGACGCGCCTCCGGCCGCGGACGCCGGCCGCCGGCGCCGACCCGCTTGCGCAGGTCGCCGTCCACCGGACCGCGGAACCCGCGGACGACCAGCCAGTCGTGGACGACGTCCCTCTGGGCGTGGTCGCGGATGCGGTTGTGGATGTAGTTGATGTCGCGGGCGGCGGCCTCCGCCTCGAGGCGCTCGAGGACGAACGAGCCGACGCCGGCCTCCTGGTGGCCGGGGTCGACGGCGAGGAGGATCTCCGCGTCACCGCCCCACGTGGTGTCGAGGCGGCCGTAGCCGACGACCGCGCCGCCGGCGTCGCGGGCCGAGAACCAGTCCCCCGGCAGCTGCTCGCCGTCGGAGAACGGGAGCACGAAGGCCCCCTCGGGGGCGCCGCCGATCACGCGGACCTTGTCGGCGTCCCACGTCGGGGACTCCTCGCGGACCCACTGCAGGTCGCTGGCGACGGACGACGGGTCGGGAGCGACGGTCATCTCAGGCCATGCCCTCTTCGGCCAGGTGGACGTAGTCGAACTCGACCGGCTGGTCGTTGATGCCGGTCTTCGGGGGTGCGATCCACGGCGCGAACTCGCCGTAGGTGTAGACGGGCACCATCAGCGCGGCGACCGCCCGACGGTCCTCCTCGGAGGGCAGCCAGCCGCCGACACCGGCCTCCCAGGCCGCGTCGTCGATGACCTCGCCCTCGGGGCTCACGTGGTGGCTGGCGTACGCGCCCACCTTGCGGTTGAAGCCCTCGTGCGGCAGGAACAGACGCTCGGTGAGCCCGGCGTCCTCGAGCTCCTGGTTCCAGCGGCGGACGCCGTTCGCGCAGTCGGCGACGTACTCGTCGCGGAGGTCGAGGTTGAGCGCGCTCAGCATCGGGACGGTCTTCTGCCTGATCTGCCCGTCCTCGACGTAGTTCATCTCGCGCTCGTCGTCGAGCAGCACGTGGTCGTCCTTGCGACGGGTCTCCTGCCAGCGGCCCTTGAGGCCCGAGGAGTAGTAGTTGCCGGCGTTGGTGGACTGCTCGGAGCCGAACAGGTCCATCGAGACCGAGAACTGGAAGTTGAGGTACTTCTGGACGACGTCGAGCGGGATGACGCCGTCCTCGAAGGTCGCCTCGCCACCCTTGGCCTTCATCACCTCGGCGGTGCGCTCCACCACGCGCTGCACGCCGGTGGTGCCGACGAACATGTGGTGCGCCTCCTCCTTCAGCATGAACTCGCACGTGCGCGCCAGCGGGTCGAACGCCGACTCCTTGAGCGTGCCGAGCTGGTACTTGCCGTCACGGTCGGTGAAGTAGGTGAACATGAAGAACTGCAGCCAGTCGGTGGTCTCCTCGTTGAAGGCGCCGAGGATGCGCGGGGCGTCGAGGTCGCCGGAGTTGCGCTTGAGCAGCTGCTCGGCCTCGTCGCGGCCCTCGCGACCGAAGTAGGCGTGCAGGAGGTAGACCATCGCCCAGAGGTGTCGACCCTCCTCGACGTTGACCTGGAAGAGGTTGCGCAGGTCGTAAATGCTCGGCGCGGTGTTGCCGAGGATCCGCTGCTGCTCGACCGAGGCCGGCTCGGTGTCGCCCTGGATGACGATGAGCCGCATCAGGTCGGCGCGGTGCTCCCCGGGCACCTCCTGCCAGGCGGGCTCACCCTTGTGCTTGCCGAAGGCGATCTGGCGGTCGGGGTTCTGCTCGGCGAGGAAGATGCCCCAGCGGTACTCCTCCATCGGCACGTGCTCGAAGTGCGCCCACCCGTCGCGGCCGACGGCGATGGCGGTGCGGAGGTAGACGTCCTCGGTCGGCAGGGCCGGGCCGAGGGTCTTCCACCAGTCCAGGAACTTCGGCTGCCAGCCCTCGAGGGCGCGCTGCAGCCGGCGGTCCCCGGCGAGGTTCACGTTGTTCGGGATGCGCTCGTCGTAGTCGATGGTGCTGACCGGGCCGGTGGGCTCGGGAGCGGCTCCGGTGCGCGGGTCGTCAACGGTCGTCATCGCGGTCTCCTCGTGAGCGAAGTAGGTCCTATATGTTCTACACTCTCGTGACGGATTTGCCAAGAGATGTCACACATTCTGATCCGCGATGATCCTCCCCGTGCGTTCCGACACCTCGTTCCGCAGCGGCGACGGCACCTGCGCCGCCTGGCTCTACCGACCCGGCACGGACGACGGGGGTCGGCGCCCCGCGGTCGTCCTGGCGCACGGCCTCGGCGGGACCCGCCAGATGCGGCTGGCGGCGTACGCCGAGCGGTTCAGCGCCGCCGGGTACGTCTGCCTCGTCCTCGACCACCGCCACTTCGGCGCGAGCAGCGGGGAGCCCCGCCAGCTCCTGTCCGTACGACGCCAGCTCGAGGACTGGCGCGCCGCGATCGCGCACGTGCGGGGGCTGGAGGGCGTGGACCCGGACCGTGTCGTCGCGTGGGGCACCAGCTTCGGCGGTGGGCACGCCCTCACGCTGGCCGCCGAGGACCGCCGGCTGGCCGCGGCGATCGCCCAGTGCCCGTTCACCGACGGCGTGGCCTCGGCGCTCGCCGTCCCGCCGCTCACGAGTGTCCGGCTGACCGCGGTCGCTCTCCGGGACCGGGCCGGTGCCCTCGCGGGACGACCACCTGTCTACCGGCCGGCCGCCGGCGAGCCGGGCCGGACGGCCTTCATGACCGCCCACGACGCACTGCCGGGCATGACGGCGCTCGGTCGGGGCGCGGACGACTTCGACAACCGCCTCACGGCCCGCTCGGCCCTCGACGTGCTGCGCTACGCCCCCGGGCGGCGGGCCTCACGCATCGGCTGCCCGCTGTTCGTCGCCCTCTGCGAGCCCGACACGGTCGCGCCGAGCGCGCGCGCCCGTCGGCAGGTGTCGCGGGCGCCGCGGGTCGAGGTCCGCACCTACCCCGTGGGGCACTTCGCGATCTACCTCGGCGAGGCGTTCGAGGCTGCGATGGCCGACTACCTGGACTTCCTGGCCCGTCACGTGCCGGTAAGATGAGCGGGCGGTGGGGCGACGGCGGGCTGGGCCCGCCGGATCACCACCGACGCGAGCAGCGTGGTGATCGGGACCGCAGCGACGAGACCGAGGGTCGCCACCGCGCTGCGGGCGATCTCCTGGGCCACCAGCTGGGTCGTCACCACCCCGGTGAACGACGAGTTGTCGGCCACGATGAGCAGGAGCAGCGGCAGGGTCGACCCGGCGTACGCGAGGACGATGGTGTTGACCACCGACGCGATGTGGGCGCGGCCGACGCGGGAGGCGGCGGCGTACAGCCCCCGGACGCCGGACGTCGGGTCCGCCGCGGCGAGCTCGGCGACGGTGGCGGACTGGGTGACCGTGACGTCGTCCAGCACGCCGACGGAGCCGATGATGATGGCCGCGACGAGCAGGCCGGCCATGTCGACGCCGTACGTGGTGAAGACGGAGCCGGACAGGTCGTCGGTGACGCCGGTGAGGTTCAGCCCGGCGGTCGCGACGACGGCGAGGACGCCGGTCAGCGCGAGGCTCGCGAGCGTGCCGACCACGGCGACCGTGGTCACCAGCGTCAGCCCGTGGGTGAGGTAGAGGACCGTCAGCACGATGAGGGCCGCACCGACGATCGCCACCAGCACCGGCGACGAGCCGGCGAGGACCGCCGGCACCACGAACAGCAGCAGCACCCCGAACGTCACCGCCAGCCCGAGCAGCGCCGCCAGGCCCCGTAGTCGCCCGAAGGCGACCAGCGCCAGGGCGAAGACCCCCACCAGCACCCACATCCCGGTGCCGCGCTGGTGGTCGACGATCGTGTACGTCGGCCCGTCCGGCCCCTCCGCCTCGGTCACGACGACGTCGTCCCCGACCGCGATCCGGGGCGCACCGGCCCCGTTGGGCAGGGCGACCTCGACGTCGGTGTCGGAGTCCTCGAGCAGGATTCCCGCCGTCCCGCAGCCGTTGACGTCGTCGGGCAGCGACGCCTCGCACGGCTGGGCGTCGATCGCCGTGACCCGGGCGTCGCGCTGCGCCGCGGCCAGCCCGTCGGAGGAGTCGACACCCTCCGTCGGCCACAGCAGCGCCGTCGCCACGAGGGTCAGCGCCGCGATCGGGAGGATCAGCGCCAGCGCCCACCGGCGCATCCGTCGCGTCTGCGGCGCCGCCGTCCGCGCGTGGTTCCCACCCATGCGCGCATCCTCCCAGGCGTGCCTGCTCCGGAGGTCGAGGTTCGGGCGTCGCGCAACGACCGAGCCACGGATCCGGCGGGAGGCGCGCGGTCAGATCAGGGGTAGTGCGACGACCGGCGGGCTAGCGCACGCGGAAGGTCATCGACCGCGACGACGCCCGGCCGTGGCGGTCGACGGTGCGGACCTGCGCGACGTGGCGGCCGGACACCAGGTCCTCGGGAAGCGCGAGACGCCACAGGTGGCTGGTGCGGTCGACGAGACCGCCGCCGTGGACCATCGTCTCCCGGTTGGCCGTGGGGTCGGACCACTCCGCGCCCACGCGCAGCGGCTCGCCCTGCATCGGCTGGGTGTGCTCGGCGTCCTGCCACCGGCCGGGCCGCCCGTCGGGACCGGTCATCCGGACGCGCACCGAGCTCGCCGACGTCCCGAGGAACACGTTCGAGGTCAGCCAGGAGCCGCCGCGGAGGTCCCGTCGGGTGACGACCCGGGCAGGCGGCGGGGTGCCGCGCGTCGCCGTGGCGCGGGGACGCACGGCGGCCTCCCGGCTGTTGCTCCGGGCGGCGGCCTGGTTGTCGGCGAACCAGTCGCGGTACGCCGGGGTGTTGAGGCCCAGCGACAGCGACGGACCGCGACCGGGGCCGCGGACGTCGTACGACTCGGTGAAGCGGGTGCCGTCGAGCTCGAGGGTCATCACGCCCGGGTGGGCGCCGTCGCGCATGATCGCCGTGGGGTAGCCCTCGGGCAGCATCCGGCCGGCGTACCAGTGGCCGGAGACCGCGCCCGCGACCAGGTGGTCGAACGGCAGCCCGTCGTCACCGAGGACGTCCTTCCACCCCGCCAGGAGGTCACCCTCGCGGAGGTTCTCGATCATGTGGGTGTGGCCGCTGACGGACACGACGGTCCGACCCTCGAGGAGGCGGTAGAGCTTTGCGAGGCCGCGGATCTGGTGGCTGGGGCTGTAGTAGGTCTCCAGCAGCGGGATGTGCCCGGCGAGGACGACGAGACGGTCCTCGGGCACCCGTGCGAGGTCGCGGCGGAGCCAGGCGAGCTGCTCGGGGTCGATCGCGCCTCGGTAGGAGCTCATGGCGGGCGGGGTCTGGGTCGGGTACTCCACGGTCTGCAGCGCGACGACGTGCGCCCGGCCGACGTCGTAGGAGTAGTGGGTCGGGCCGAACTCCGAGCGGTAGGTGTCGAAGTTGTGCTCGGCGCTCGGGGAGTCGTAGTCGAGGTCGTGGTTGCCGGGCAGGGCGCGGGCGGGGCCGTTCAGCATCGAGGTGAGCGCCCGGGTGCGCTCGAAGATCGACAGGTCGTCGCCGACCAGGTCACCGACCATGAGGACGCCGCAGCCGCGGTGGTCGGTCCGTCCGGCGAGGTCCCCGAACGTGCCGGCGCGGGCGTACTCCGCCTCCTGCTCCGTGTAGGTCTGCACGTCGGCGGCCATCACGCAGCGCTGGTCGGCCGAGGCGGTCGCGGCGCTGCGCACCAGCGGGAAGTTCACCGCCGCGGGCAGGGCGCCGGTCGGCTCGAGGCCGCCGTACCGCAGGGGCGGCGAGCCCGCGGGGAGGTGGTTGTAGAAGAACTGGGCGATGTTCGCGTCGTCCACCGGCACCTGCCAGCCGCGCGGCTGCACGACGGAGACGGTCGTGTTGTCGCTCACGGGCAGCGTGTAGCGGCCCTGGCGGTCGGTCGTGACGACCTGGCGCCCGTTCGACACCGACACCCCCGGCAGGCCGCGCTCCCCGGGGTCCTGGCGGGAGTCCCGGTCGGCGTCGTCGAACACGGTGCCCTCGAGCCGTCGTGGCGTCCTGTCCTGCCCGCGGACGACGTGGACCTCGCCGCGGAAGGTCGCGTCGCGGTCGGCGGCGGCAGGGGCGGCCGCCGCGCGGGGCTCCGCGGCCGCGGCCGGGGCGAGCAGGCCAGCGACGGCCAGGGTGGTCAGGGCGACGAGGACCCGCGGCGTCCGGCGGCAGGTCTGGCGTGGGGTCGACAAGAGGGGGCTCCCGAGTCAGTGGCGCCAGGTCCCGAGTGACCGGCGCTCCGCGGGCAGCCTGCGGGGACCGGACGAACGGCGTCCATCGGGAACGCGACCCCCGGGTGAAGTCCGCGTCGATCACGCCGCGACGGTGACCTCGACGACCGGCGGTCCCGACGCGGTCGTCGCCAGGGCTCCTCCCTGCTCGACCACCTCAGCACTCGGAGATCGAGGCGCGAGCGTCGCGCAGCGACCGAGCCACGAGATCCCCGCGAGAGGCCCCGGGATCGCCACCGGGTCTCGTGGCTCCTCGCCAGAGCTCGGAGCACCTCGACCTCCGCCGAGTCACCCGGAGGTCGAGGCGCGAGCGTCGCCAGGGCTCCCCCTGCTCGATCACCCAGCACCCGGAGATCGAGGTGCGAGCGTCGCGCAGCGACCGAGCCACGAGATCCCCCCGAGGGGCCCCGGGACCGTCACCGGGTCTCGTGGCTCCTCGCCAGGGCTCGGAGCACCTCGACCTCCGGCGGGTCACCCGGAGATCGAGGTGCGAGCGTCGCCAGGGCTCCCCCTGCTCGACCACCCCAGGAGGCGGTCAGCCGGCGGCGGAGGCGGGGGTCCAGCGGGTCGCGGCGTGGGCGAGGGCGGGGGGTTCGAGCCGGGCGACGAGGCCCTCGAACAGCGCGAGGGCGTCGGCGGCGGGCCAGTCCGTGGGCAGGAGCTCGGGCGGGAGGCCGGGGTCGCGGAAGGGCAGCTTGCGCCAGTGGTCCACGAGCTCCACGTAGGTGGCGAAGGCGTCGCCGGGGGTGTCGACCGCGACCGTCCCGAACCGGGCCAGGAAGTCCCGGTAGCCCTCCGCGATGCCGTCGAGGTCCCAGCTGCCGGCCACGAGGGTGCGGAGGTCCTGCCCACCGACGTGGGCTCCCTCGAACACCGCCGAGTACGACGTCAGCCCGAGCTCGGCGATCGCCTGCTCCGCCGCGGCCCGCATGCGGGCGGGCGCGATCCACATCGCCGTGCCGACGTTGCCGAACCCCAGCGCGGCGAGGTGGGAGCGGAGCTGGTGGCGCTTCGCCCGCTCGGTCTCCGGGACGGAGAAGTTCACGACGCACCACCCGTCGTCCAGGGCGGCCTGCCGGCGGGCGTGCCAGATCACCTCGTCGCCGGCCGCCAGCGACGTCAGCGCCTGCCGCGTCAGGGCGTAGCCGCGCACCCCGTCGCGCACCTCGGAGACCAGCCAGTCCCGCTTCTTCAGCCGGAAGACCGCCGTCCGCACGCTCGTGGGGTCGAGGCCCACCTCGCCGAGCAGGTCGACGGCGCCGCCGATCGGCATCCAGTCCCCCATCGACCGCACGACCGAGCCGAGGAACGTGACGACCACGGTCCGGGTGCTCCGGGCCGTACCGTCCCCGTCGCTCCTGCTCACGGCGCCCATCCTGCCCTCCCCCGGCTCAGGGGGTCGGAGTCCACCTCACGTGCACGTCCTGCGCACCGTCGCGCAGCAGCGCGAGCCGCGGCGGGACCTTGTCCGTCCGCGCGCTCGGCGGCTTGCGGCGTCCCGCCGCGAACGGGTCGGGCCACACCGCCCCGGGCCCGGTGTAGTCCTGCTCCGCCGCGGCCGCCAGGGTCCAGTTCGGCTGGAACAGGTGGGTGCGGCCCAGCGCGCAGAAGTCCGCGCGCCCGGCCAGCAGGATCGAGTTCACGTCGTCGTACGACGAGATCGCGCCGACCGCGATCACCGCGACACCCGCGGGCGCGGCGACCCGGTGACGGATCTTGTCCGCGAAGGGCGTCTGGTAGCTGCGCCCGAACGCCGGCCTCTCGTCCTTGCTCACCTGCCCCGACGACACGTCGATCGCGGCGGCGCCGTGCTCGACGAACGCGAGGGCGATGGCGACGCCGTCCTCGTCGGTGTTGCCGTCCGGCATCCAGTCGGTGGCCGAGATGCGCACCGTCACCGGGACCGACTCCGGCACCGCGGCGCGCACCGCGTCGAACACCTCGAGGGGGAAGCGGAGGCGGTTCTCCAGCGGGCCGCCGTACGCGTCGGTGCGGTGGTTGGCCACCGGCGAGAGGAACGACGACAGCAGGTAGCCGTGCGCCGCGTGCACCTCGACCAGGTCGAAGCCCGCCGCCACGCCCCGCTCCGCGGCGGCGACGAAGTCCGCGGTGATGGCGCGCAGGTCGTCCTCCGTCGCCTCGCGCGGCACGTGGCAGCCCTCGCCGTACGGCAGCGCGGAGGGTCCGACGACCTCCCAGTTGCCGTCCTCGAGCGGCTCGTCCATGCCCTCCCACATCAGCCGCGTCGAGCCCTTGCGGCCCGAGTGGCCGAGCTGCAGGCCGATCCTCGCGGTGGTGCGGGTGTGCACGAAGTCCGTGACGCGACGCCACGCGTCGGCCTGCTCGTCGGTCCACAGGCCGGGGCAGCCGGGCGTGATCCGACCCTCCGGCGACACGCACGTCATCTCGGTCATCACCAGGCCGGCGCCGCCGAGCGCCTTCGACCCCAGGTGGACGAGGTGGAACTCGTCCGGGACGCCGTCGGTGGCGACGTACATGTCCATCGGGGAGAGGATCACCCGGTTCCTGAGCTCCAGCGGCCCGATCCGGCCGGGCTGGAACATCGCCGGCCCCGGGTCCGCCGCGTCCGCCCCGGGGTGCGTGCCCTCCTGGCGGGCGAACTCCCGCTCCATCCGCTGCGCGAACTCGTGGTCGCGCTCCTCGAGGTTGGAGAAGGTGATCCGCCGGGACCGGGTGAGCAGGTTGAAGACGAACTGCGCCGGGTCCTGGTCGGCGTACATGCCGATGTTCTCGAACCACTCCAGGGAGGCCTGGGCGGCGCGCTGCGTCGACTCGACGACCGGCTTCCGCTCGTCGGAGTACGCCGCCAGCGCCGCCTCGGTGCTCGGGTGCTCGTGGAGGCACGCGGCCAGGGCGAGCGCGTCCTCCATCGCGAGCTTGGTGCCCGAGCCGATCGAGAAGTGCGCGGTGTGCGCGGCGTCGCCGAGCAGCACGACGTTGCCGTCGTACCAGCGCTCGTTGCGGACCGTGGTGAAGCTCAGCCACTTCGAGTTGTTGAGCAGGACCTCGTGGCCCTTGAGCTCGTCGGCGAAGATCTCGGCGACCCGCTCGGCGGCGTACGTGTCGGAGGTGCCGGGCGGGAACGCCTGGTCCTCGGTGGCGTCGAACCCGGCCCGGCGCCACACGTCGGTGTGCATCTCGACGATGAACGTCGAACCGGCCGCCGAGAACGGGTAGCCGTGGATCTGCATCGTGCCCCACTCCGTCTGCTTCACGACGAACTGGAACGCCTCGAAGACGAGGTCCGTGCCGAACCAGATGTACTTGTTCTGCCGGCGGTCGAGGGTGGGCCCGAACGCGTCGGCGTACCGGCCGCGGACGGCGGAGTTGGCCCCGTCGCACGCCAGCACGAGGTCGTACGACGCCCGCAGCTCGTCGACGTCCGGCGCCTCGGTCCGGTAGTGGACGGTGACCCCGAGGTCGGCGACGCGCTCCTGGAGCACGCGGAGCAGGTCCTTGCGGCCCATCGCCGCGAACCCCTGGCCCCCGACGGTGAAGGTGGTGCCGTCGACGTCGGTGTCGATGTCGGTCCACCGCGCGAACGCGCGCTCCATCTGCTCGTGGACCACCGTGTCGGCGCCCTCGATGCTGCCGAGCGTCTCGTCCGAGAAGACGACCCCGAAGCCGAAGGTGTCGTCGGGGGCGTTGCGCTCCCAGACGGTGATGTCGTGCCCGGCGTCCAGGCCCTTCATCAGGGCGGCGAAGTAGAGCCCCCCGGGCCCGCCGCCGACGATCGCGATCCTCATGGTGAGACCCCTTCCGCGGCCTCCGCCTCGACCTGCTGCCGCAGGCGGTAGTGCTGGAGCTTGCCGTTGGTGTTGCGCGGGAGGGTGTCGACGAAGCGGACCTCCCGCGGGTACTTGTACGGCGCGATCGTCGCCCTCACGTGCGCCTGGATCCCTGTCGCGAGCGCCTCGTCGGCCGCCACGCCCTCGCGGGGCACCACGAATGCGCAGACCACGGAGCCGCGCTCGGCGTCCGGCTTGGCGACGACCGCCGCCTCGGCCACCGCCGGGTGGGTGTCGATCGCGGCCTCGACCTCGGGCGCGCCGATGTTGTAGCCCGACGAGACGATCATGTCGTCCGCGCGGGCGCAGTAGGTGAAGTAGCCGTCCTCGTCGACCACGAAGGTGTCGCCGGTGACGTTCCAGCCGTGCTGGACATAGGCGCGCTGGCGCTCGTCGTCGAGGTAGCGGCAGCCCACCGGGCCGACGACCGCGAGCCGCCCCTGCACCCCGGGGCCGACCTCCTGGCCCGTCGGGTCCAGGATCGTCGCCCGCCAGCCGGGCACAGGTCTCCCGGTCGCGCCGGGCCGGATGTCGGCTCCCGCCGCGGAGATGAAGATGTGGAGCAGCTCGGTGGAGCCGATGCCGTCGACGACCTCGAGCCCGATCGCGTCGCGCAGGTGCTGCCAGGTGTGGGCCGGGATGTGCTCCCCCGCGCTCACCGCGACCCGCAGGTCGCGCAGCTGCTCGACCTTGCCGGCCCTGATCATCTGCTTGTACGACGTCGGCGCCGTCGCCAGCACCGTGACCCCGTGGGCGGCCACCAGGTCGGCGACCTGCGGCGGGGTGGCCGCCTCGACGAGCAGGGCGCTCGCGCCGACGAGGAGCGGGAAGACGACGAGCATCCCGAGCCCGAAGGTGAAGGCGAGGGGCGCGGTGCAGGCGACGACGTCGTCCGGCTCCAGGCGCAGCACGTGCCGGCCGAAGGTGGCGTCGATCGCGAGCAGGTCGCGGTGGGTGTGCATGGTGATCTTCGGGACGCCGGTGCTGCCGGACGTCGGGCACAGCAGCGCGACGTCGTCCGCGCTCGTGGGCACGGGGGTGAAGCCTCCCGGCTTGGCCGCGGCCAGCGCCACGAGGTCGTCGGGGCCGTCGCCACCGACGGCGACCAGGCGCAGCGTCGGGACGGCGAGCTCGGCGACGTCCTCGGTCCAGCGGTGGTCGACCAGGGCCACGACCGGCCCGGTGCGCTCGACGATCGGGCCCAGCTCGCGGGCGCGCAGGGCGGCGAACGTGGTCACCACGACGGCCCCGGCCTTCAGGACGCCGAGCCAGCAGGCGACGGTCCACGGCGTGTTGGGCGCGCGGAGCAGCACCCGGTTGCCGGGGACGACGCCGAGGTCCTGGACGAGGACCCGCGCGACGGCGTCGGAGGTGCGCTCGAGGTAGCCGTAGGTCCACGCGACCCCGTCGGGAGTGCGCAGCGCGACGCGGTCATCCCCCGCCCGGGCGATCGTGTCGGCGACGAGCGCGGTCGCGGCGTTGAGGGTGTCAGGCACCTCCTGCAGCGCGGGCAGGGTGAGCTCGATCGTCGGCCAGAGCTCCGGTGGCGGCAGGTGGTCGCGGGTGAAGGTGTCGACGTGGGCCGACGGCAGCAGCCTCACGACGTCTCCCCGGCGTCGGCCGCGGGCTCGCGCAGCATCCCCTCCTGGGCCACGGTCGCGACGTGGGTGCCGTCGGGGGTGAAAAACCGGCCGGTGCCGAGGCCGCGGCCGTGCTCGGCGGCGACGGCCTCCTGGGCGTAGAGCAGCCAGCCGTCCATCCACCCGGCTGGCCCGGTGCGGTGGAACCACATGGCGTGGTCGAGGCTCGCGGTGACCAGGCCCGGCTCGGCCCACGGCCGGCCCAGGACCCGCAGGACGGGCTCGAGGATCGTGTAGTCGCACACGTAGGCCAGGGCCGCCTGGTCGCGCTGGTCGTCGCTCAGGCCCTCGACCGGGCGCAGGGCGTCGTACGGCCTGACCCAGACGGCCTGGTGCGGAGCGTTCCCGCCGTCGACGGTGAGGTAGACGGGGCCGGGCACGTGCCGCATGTCGAAGCTGCGGCCCGACGACCAGTACTCCCGCGAGGTCTCCGTCGAGGTGCCGCCCTCGCGGCCCTCGAGGTACGCCGCCGAGGTCGGCAGCTCGTCGGGGCCCGGCAGGTCCTCGGGGAGCGGGCTGCTCACGCTGCCGCCCGCCTCCCCCGCGGCGAACGAGGCGAGGCAGACGTAGACGCACCTGCCGTGCTGGTAGGCGCGGACCTGGCGGGTGGCGTAGCCGCGGCCGTCGCGGAGCAGCTCGACCTCGTGACGGACCTCCGCGCCGATGTCGGCGGGCCGCATGAAGTAGGAGTGCATCGAGTGCAGCGTCTTGTCCTCGACCGTGCGTACGGCCGCCGCGACGGCCTGCGCGACGAGGTCCCCGCCGTACGCCTTGGGCCAGGGGCAGGCCTGCGTGGTCGCGGTGAACGCGACGTCGAGGTGCTCGGCCCCGGCGGCGGTGAGCGTGACCGCGTCGGTGAAGACCTCAGACGTGCTCACGGGCGGTCCACCCAGTCGGGGAGCGCGGAGTCGTCGACCTGCGGCAGGTTGACCACGATGTTGTCGGGGGTCCGCGTGGTCATCCACGTGAGCGGGTGGTTGCGGTCGAGGTTGCACTCGACGTGCGGCATGAACGGGGGCACGAACACCCAGTCGCCCTCGGCCATGTCGAGGTAGTCCTCGAACCTCTCGCCGAAGTAGATGCGCGCTCGGCCGGAGAGGACGAACCCGCCGGTCTCGGCCTCGCCGTGGTGGTGCGGGACCGACCGGAAGCCGCCGAGGTTGTGGACCTGGCCGAACCAGATGCGCTGCGCGGGGGTGTGCTGCGGGCTCACGCCCGAGATCCGCCTCGCGCCGGCCGACTGGCCGGTGTCGTCGGGCTCCTGCCCGCCCCGGGTCACGACGGGCACGACGAGGCCGTGCTCGTTCGCCCAGGGCGAGGGGTCCCCCTCGAGGACGTGATCGTTCTGCTCGGCATCCATGTTCCATAGTCAGCACGATCGTTGCTGAGGTGTCAATGGATCGCCTAGCCTCACGGGCATGACCTCCACGCACCCCGACCTGTCGCCCGTGCCCGTGAACCCCTCGTCGCTGCCGAAGCCCAGCGGGTACTCGCACGGCACGCTGACGGGGAACACGCTCTACCTCGGGGGCCAGACCGCCCTCGACGCGGACATGCGGATCGTCGAGGGCGGGATCGTCGAGCAGTTCCGTCAGGCGTTCTCGAACGTGCTGACCACGCTGGCCGAGGCCGGCGGCGAGCCGGGCGACCTCGTGAGCATCACGATCTACCTCACCGACATCCCGGACTACATCGCCCACGGCCGCGAGATCGGGCGCGTGTGGCGCGAGCTCGCGGGGACGACGTACCCGGCGATGGCGGGGATCGGGACGACGGCGCTGTGGCAGCCGGAGGCCCTCGTCGAGATCGTCGGCGTGGCCGTGGTCCCGGACGAGCGGCTGGTGCGACCGGGCGCCTGAGCGCCCGGTCGCACCGCCCCAGGGGGGTCAGAAGCGCAGGCTGCCGGCGCAGGCCTCGCCGGAGCTGCCGCGCGTGGCGCGGAAGGTGAAGCGGTCGGTGCCGGCGGCGTCGCGGGCGCGGCGCTCGACGGAGAACGAGCCGCTGGGGCCGCGGGTGGTCGAGGTGCCGCGGGCGACCAGGTCGCCGTCCTGACGGATGACCCACGACCAGGTCTGACCGGCCCGATTGCTGTCGACCTCGCCCTCGACCTCGACGCCGCCGTCGTCGGACTTCGCCGTCAGCTTCCACTCCGAGACGCCGGGGCCGGTGCAGCTACCGGTGCGCTCGACGCGGTCGTCGTCCCCGCCCGACGCCTGGGCGGGGGCGCCGGCGACGCCGACGAGGCTCGCGCCCAGGGTGACGGCGAGCAGGGTGGACGCCGCGGCGCGGCGGACGGTCGTGGGGGTGCTCATGGGGTCCTCCAGTGTGGGTGGACGTCGGTGGTCGACGTGTCACCCATGCTGGTCGCGGATCCGTCCGTCCGACAGTTGTCCGATGGTCCTAGGACCCCCACCCGTCCACCGCGCGCGGTAGGTTCGGGCATGGACGTCATCGAGTACGTGCCCACCCGCGAGCAGTACACCTACACGTTCGGCGGGGCCGCGCCCGTGATGCGGGTGACGCCCGGCAGCGTCCTGCGGATCTGGTCGGACGACGCCTTCGGCGGCGCCCTGCGCAGCGTCGACGACCTGTCCGCGGAGAAGGTCGACCTGCGGTTCGTCAACCCGCAGTCGGGGCCCTTCTACGTCGAGGGCGCCGAGCCCGGCGACACGCTCGCGCTGCACCTGGTCGCCCTCGAGCCCGCCCGGGACTTCGGCGCCTCGGCCGCGATCCCGTTCTTCGGCGGCATGACCAGCACCGACCGCACGGTCTCCCTGCAGCCGGCCCTGCCGGACACGACCTGGATCTACGAGCTGGACCGGGAGCGCGGCACGGTGGGGTTCGCCGCGCGGCACTCCGAGCACCGCCTCGAGCTGCCGCTGGAGCCGATGCTGGGCACCGTCGGGGTCGCCCCGGCGGGCGGTGAGGTGCGCTCGTCGCTGGTGCCCGACCGGTTCGGCGGCAACACCGACACGCCCGAGATGCGGGCCGGGACGACCTGCTTCCTCGGGGTGAACGTCGAGGGCGCGATGTTCTCGATCGGCGACGGTCACTACCGCCAGGGCGAGGGCGAGGCCTGCGGCACCGCCGTCGAGGGCGCGATGACCACCACGCTCATCGTCGAGCTGGTCAAGGGCGGCGCCCCCGGCTGGCCGCGTCTGCAGGACGACGACCAGCTCATGGTCATCGGCTCCAGCCGGCCGCTGGAGGACTCCTGGCGCATCGCCAACGCCGACCTCGTGGGCTGGGTCGCGGAGCTGTCCGGCCTGCACACCATGGACTCCTACCAGCTGCTCTCCCAGGTCGCCCGCGCCCCGATCGCCAACGTCGTCGACGCCAACTACAGCGTCGTGGTGAAGGCCGCGACCTCGCTGCTCCCGCCCGTGAACCCGTACGACGGCCTCCACGCCGACCTGCGCACCCGGGCGCGCAGCCTCGGCTCGGTCTGACCCCGCCCTCCGTCTCCGCTCCCCGCCCCTCCCCCGAAAGGCCCCACCATGGACCTGCAGCTGCACGGCACCCGCGTCCTCGTCACCGGCGGCACCCGCGGCATCGGCCGCGCGGTCGTCGAGGCGTTCCTCGACGAGGGCGCCCACGTCGCCTTCTGCGCCCGCAACGCCGACGACGTCCGCACCGCCTCGGAGGTCCTCGCCGCCCGCGGGACGACGTACGGCACGAGCGTCGACGTCGGCGACGCCGCCGCGCTCGCCGCCTGGGTCGAGGCCAGCGCCGGGGCCCTCGGCGGCATCGACGTCGTCGTGGCCAATGTCAGCGCACTGGCGATCCCCGACACCGAGGAGAACTGGGAGGCCAGCCTGAACGTCGACGTCATGCACACGGTCCGCCTCGTCCGGGCCGCGATGCCCCACCTCCAGCGCAGCGACGCCGGCTCGATCATCGCGGTCTCGAGCGTGTCCGGCCGGGAGTCGGACTTCGCCTCGGGCCCGTACGGCACCGCCAAGACCGCGATCATCGGCTACGTCCACGGCCTCGCCCTGCAGCTCGCCGAGAAGGGGATCCGCGCCAACACGGTCTCCCCCGGCAACACCTACTTCGAGGGCGGCGTGTGGGCCGGCATCGAGTCCGGCGACCCCGACCTCTACTCGACCGCGCTGGGGCTGAACCCGACCGGTCAGATGGGCACGCCGGAGGAGGTCGCGGCCCCGGTCGTCTTCCTCGCCAGCCGTGCCGCCCGCCGCATCAGCGGCACCAACCTCGTCGTGGACGGCGCGCTGACGCGCGGCATCCAGCTCTAGGACGCAGCGCGGGACCCGCGCTCCGCGGTACGGCGATCCCGCCCCGCGACGTGCGAGCATCCAGCATGGGACAGACGAAGGACGCGGTCGCCGGACCGCCGGCGATGCGCATCGGTGACGCGGAGCGCGACGCGTGCGTCGACGTGCTGGCCGAGCACCACGTGCGCGGGCGCCTCACCCTCGACGAGCTCGACCGACGTCAGCGCCTCGCGCTGACCGCGTCGACGGCGGACGACCTCGCGGCACTGCTGCTGGACCTGCCGGCCGAGCCGGCATCGGCGGGGTCGGCACGGTCGCCGCGCTCGACCTGGCGAGCGGCCGTGGCCCGCGCCTGGGGACTGCGCCCGGTCCGTGCCCTCGTCCTCGCTCCGGCCGGACTGGCCGCCGGAGGTGGGCTCGTCGCCGTCTCCCACACCAACGACGACGTCTGGAAGTTCGCGCTCGGGTTGGGTGCCGCGGCGGTGGGCTTCGCGGCCAACGCGGGGATCGGGCGGCGCCGGCGCCACGACGGGGACGATGGCGACGATCCGGGACGACGGGAGCGCCCCTGACCGTCGGACGCCGTCAGGACGCCGGTTCGCCGCTCAGCGCCGCGAGCCGCTCCAGCCCCGGGCCGACGTGGGCGGCCAGGCGTTCGCGGGCGGCGTCGAGCTCGGGCGAACCGGGGTGCTCGGGCGGGACGCGGGAGGGGTTGATCGCGACGCGGTCGGCCCACGCCTTGATGTCGGGCTCGGAGCCGAAGGCCGCGGAGGCGCGGAAGCCGCGCACCTGCATCGCGGCCCAGTCGGTCAGCGAGTTGCCGAACGAGGACGGCGGGCAGAGCCGGTTCTTGGTGGCGTCGTCGTCGCGGGTGGCCTCGACGTAGCCCGCGAGACCTGCCGCGAAGCAGGGGAAGCCGGCGCGGATCGGCTGCAGCGTGACGACGTCCTCGCCCCAGATCGGCACCAGCGGGCGGTTCCTGAGGCCGTCGGCGGCGCAGTTGACCACGAGGGCGTCGGGGGCGGTCGTGACTGACCCCTCCTGCAGGTCCAGCCGACCCCTGCCGGCGCTCACGACGCGGCCCAGTCGGACGACGTCCTCGACCTGCCGCAGCCGCTCGAGCTCCCAGCGGCCCAGCGTCGGGGCCTTCGCCATCGTCGGGGTCGAACCGGGGTCGAGGCGCATCATGATCCCGGCGTCCTCGAGGTCGAGGAAGAGGCGGTCGAGGTCGTCGGCGTCGCCCGCGAGGCGCATCATCTCCGCGACCATCCCGAGGTAGACGACGGGGTCGGGCTGCACGACCGCCCGGTCGAGCATCCAGGGGTCGCGGGGACGCACCCAGGTGATGCGGTCGGGGTCGATCCCCCGGCCGACCTCGGCGTCCGTCAGCCACACGATCGCGTCGGTGGCGGTCTTGCCCGAGCCGACCACGACGTACCGGCTCGGGTCGTCCTCGACGCCCGGCAGGTCGCCGACCGGCACCACCCGGGCGCCGTCGACCGCGAACCGCGGCGGCACCTCCGCCGGCACCTCGGGGGCGAGGTAGCGCGCGTCCACGACCCGGCAGTGCTCCGGCACCGCGAGGCGCTCCCCGGTCTCGCGCGAGACCACGGTGCGGCCGTCGACCTCGTGGCCCCTCAGCAGCTCGACGCGGCCGGTGGCGCGCATCCGCGCGAGCACGTCGTCGTAGTAGCCGAGGATCGTCGCCCGGTCGGCGCGCTCGTGCAGACCCGCCTCGGGGCCGGACTCCTGGATGCGGCCGCCGAGCACCGTCGACTGGACGCCGTAGAACTGGGAGGCCTGGTGCAGCCGCACGAAGGGGTACGCCGCCCGCCAGTGGCCGCCGGGCCCGTCACGGCGGTCGACCATCACCACGCGCGCGTCGGGGTCGTGCTCCACGAGCGCGTCCGTGAAGCCCATGCCCATCGCGCCGGCCCCGACCACCAGGTAGTCGGCCTCGATCGTCCTCGTCACGGGCGAAAGCCAACCACGCTGCTCGAGAATGACGAAACCGCCCCCGGAAGATTTCCGGAGGCGGTTCGTCGTGGTAGCGGGGGCAGGATTTGAACCTGCGACCTCTGGGTTATGAGCCCAGCGAGCTACCGAGCTGCTCCACCCCGCGTCGGTGAACAGAACACTACGTCACGGGGTCCGGGGGCCTCAAATCGGGGTCGTCGCCGGCGCGACCAGCCCGGAACGACAGTGCCCCGGACCTGATCCACGGGGTGGACCGGATCCGGGGCGTCGAGCACAGCCGCTGATCAGTTCTCGGCGTCTCCCCCGCCTGTGGCGCCGTCGGTCGAGCCGCCAGCAGCGCCGTCGGTGCCGCCTCCGCCGCCCTCGGACAGCTCGATGGCCTGCTCGATCAGGTCCTGGGCGTTGTCGTTGGCGTCCTGGTAGCCCTGGAGGTCCCCCGCGTCGAGGGCCTCCTGGGCGTCGGTGAAGGCCTGGTCCGCCTGGTCGAGCAGGTCACGGATCTGCTCGTTGACCGTGCCCGTCGGCTCCCCGCCGCCACCACCGGCGTTGCCCTCCTGCGGATCCTGGCCGCCCGGGTCCTCACCGCCGGGGTCGTCCTGCGTGTCCGGCGGGTCGCCCGGCAGGCTGAGGACGTCGTACAGCGCCTCACCGAGCGTCTCACCGACACCGACCGAGTCCTGGCCGAACGACACGGCGACGTACCGCAGCACCGGGAAGTTGCCCTCGCCCGCGGACCGCAGGGCGTAGATCGGCTGGACGTACAGCAGCTGCCCGGCGACGGGGACGGTCAGCAGGTTGCCCCGCACGACCGTGGCGCCGCTGTTCTCCAGCGGCAGGGTCAGGGCCGTGACGCCGGTGTCGGAGCCGATCGCGTTGGCGATCTGCGCGGGTCCCGGCACCTGGCTGGTGGACGGCAGACGGCGGATCCGGATGGTCCCGTACTCGTCCTCGGCCGCGTCGGCGTCCACCGACACGAACGAGGCGAGGTTCTCGCGGTTCACCGGGGTGTAGACCGAGGTCAGGGAGAACACGTCGTCCGCCCCGTCCTCCTGCGGCAGCGAGAGGCGGTACGGCGGCTGGAGGAAGCGACCGTCGTTGGGGTCGGCCGGGACCTCCCACCGGTCGTTGGCCTCGTAGAAGTCGCTGGCGTCGGTCACGTGGTACGGCGCGAGCTGGTAGCGCTGCGCCTTGAACATGTCCTCGGGGTAGCGCAGGTGGTCCATGAGCTCGTCGGAGATCGCGGACCGCGGCTCGACCGTGTCCGGGAACGCCGACATCCACGCGTCGAGCATGGGGTCGGACTCGTCCCAGGCGTACAGCCTGACCGTGCCGTCGTAGGCGTCGACCGTGGCCTTCACCGCGTTGCGGATGTAGTTGACCTCGTCGGTCGGCAGGGTCTGGAACTGGTTGTCGTTGGCCAACGAGTCGTCCGTCATCTCGTCGAACGACTCCTTCTCCGACTGCGGGAAGCGGTCGGAGAGGGTGTAGCCGTCGAGGATCCACTGCACCCGGCCGTCGATGACCGCCGGGAAGGGGTCGGAGTCGACCGTCAACCACGGCGCGACCTTCTCGACCCGCAGGGCGGGGTCGCGGTCGTACAGGATCTTCGAGTTCTCGTTGACCCGGCCCGACAGCACGATGTTCGGCTCGCCGAACTTCACGGCGTACAGCAGCTTGTTGAACAGGTTGCCGACCGAGACGCCATCGGCGCCGTCGTAGGTGTTGGTGGCGTCGGAGCCGTCGCTGCTCTCGGTGCCGCTCGGCAGGTCGAGCTCCACGTCGTCGGCGTCCTCGGACGCCTTGCCCACGATCGAGTACGACGGCGAGTTCTCGCCGAAGTAGATGCGGCCCTCGTAGCCGTCCGGGCTCTGGTCGGTCAGTTCGCCGCGGGGCGGCAGGTCCTGCTCGGCGAAGGCCAGGCCGTCCCCGGAGGAGGCACCGCTGATGGCCTCGTCGTTCGACGCGGGGCGCTGGTTGCCGAAGGCCGCGATCACGCCGTACCCGTGCGTGTAGACCGTGTGGAGGTTCTGCCAGTTCTGGCTGCCCTCGCTGATGCCGGCCTGGTTGAGCTCGCGGACGCCCAGGACCATGTCGCGCTCGATGCCGTTGACCGGGTAGCGGTCGACGTCGAGGACCGGAGGCACGCTGTAGTAGCCGCGCACCTGCTGGCTCTGCTCGAAGGTCGGCGGCACCACGGCCGGGTCGACCAGACGGATGCCCTCGGCGCCGATCGCGGCGGCGGCGAGCTGCTCGCCCGCCACGTCCGACTCCGCGGTGTACGGCTCGACCACCGTGTCCTCGAGCTGGTAGGCGTCCCGGGTGGCGTCGATGTTCGCCTGGATGTAGGGCTCCTCGCGGTCCGCCTCGGTGGGCGTGACCTGGAAGCGCTGGACCAGGCCGGGCCACACGAGGCCGAGCAGGACCGCCGAGAGCAGCAGCAGGCCGAGCCCGACACCGGGGAGGATCCACGTCCGGCGCCAGACGTTGACGAAGAACAGCACCGCGCAGATCACGGCGATCGCCGCGAGGATCTCCTTCGCCGGCAGCTCGGCGTTCTCCGCCGTGTACGTCATGCCCGTGATCAGGCCGCTGGAGTCGGTCAGCAGGTCGTAGCGGTCGATCCAGTAGTCGACGCCCTTGGCGAGCACGAAGACGCCGAGCAGGACCGACAGCTGGACCTGGGCGGCCCCCGACAGACGGTCCGAGCCGGGCTGCAGGCGGATGCCGCCGTACAGGTAGTGGACGACGGCGGCGGCCATCAGGCCGACCACGGCCGCGGCCATGACGAAGTCGACGACGTAGTGGTAGGCGGGCAGGTCGAAGACGAAGAAGCCGACGTCCCGGCTGAAGTAGGGGTCGGACCGGTCGAAGGACCCACCGTTCCGCCACAGCAGGTAGTTGCGCCACTGGCCCGCTGCCGACGTGCCGGCGAAGGCGCCCATGAGCAGGGCGATGCCCAGCACCAGCCACTTGCGCATGGGGGCGACGGCCTCGCGGTAGCGCTCGAGGCTCGTCTGCTCCGGCGACGGCGGGCGGAACGTCGGCCGGTAGCGGTAGGCCAGCCACATGTTGAGCGCCACGACGAGGGCCATGACCAGGCCGAACACCGCGAAGAGCGTGATGCGGGTCAGCAGCAGCGTGGTGAAGACGGACCCGTAGTCGACCGAGACGAACCAGAGACGCTCGGTCCAGAACGACGACAGGCCGGTCAGGATGAGGAAGAGGACGAGCAGGACGGCACCGGTGACCAGCAGCGCCTTGCTGCGCCCGCTGGGTCCGGCGGTGACGGTGCCCCGGCCGCCGCGCTGCGGCCTGCCGGGCTCGTCGTCGAACATGTCACTCACGGGGCCTGCTCCTCGTCGGTTCGGTCGTCCAGGGTGGAGCGCACGAGCTCCACGAGTCCGGGCACGAGGTCGGACCCCGTCACCACGGAGGTGTCGTCGTCGTGGGCGCGCAGTCGCAGCGCGCAGTAGGTGGCGCCCGCCCGGGTGACGCCCGCGACCATGCGGACCTCCTGGCGGTCGGGGTGGGAGCGCGCGAACGCCTCCGCGTCCTCGGGGTCGGCGGGCAGCTCGTCGTCCGCGCCGGGCGGGAGCACGAGGCGCTCGACGACGGCCACGCAGCCGGCCACCTCGGCGGGCCAGGCCATCTCCGCGAGCATCTCCTCCAGCGGGCGCTCCTGCGGGAGCTGGTCCTGCTCGATCGGGGTCAGCGACCCGTCGGCGCTGGCGTCGGCCAGGCCGGCCTGGACGGCCAGCGACGGCTCGCGCTCCACGAGGCGGGCGGTCTCGACGAGGGCGTACAGCCGGCCGGGCTGGTCCCACCCCGCGCCCGCGACGTGCCCCTCGATCTCGAGGACGGCCGCGGCGAGCGCCGGGTCGGTGTCCAGGTCGTCACCGACCAGGGCGGTGTCGAGGGCGGGGTCGCTCAGGTCGTCGTCACTCACGTGGCGTCCTCACAGGAGGGAAGGTCGGCGTCGGGGTCGGCGACCCACGCAGCCAGGGCGTCGCGGGCGTCGGACAGGGTGTCAGCGCGCACGAGTCGGATGTCGTCGACGTCGGTCTCGAGGGCGTCGGCGCAGTTGCCGGGAGGGACGAGGAACAGCTCGGCCCCGTCACCCTCGGCGGCGACGATCTTCTGCTGGATCCCGCCGATGGGTCCGACCTCGCCCTCGGCCGTGATGGTGCCGGTCCCGGCGATGGTCTCGCCGCCGGTCAGGGAGTCGGGGGTGAGGGTGTCGAGGATGCCCAGCGAGAACATGAGGCCGGCGCTGGGTCCGCCGATGGAGTCGGGGATCTCGATGGACACGTCGATGGGGAACTCGTAGCCCACGCCGGGCAGGATCCCGATCCGCGGCTTGCCGTCGACCTCGGTGGGGGTGACCTCGACGGTGCGCCGCTCGCCGGAGCGCCGTACGACGAACTCGACGGGGTCCCCGGAGCCGGCCGCGGTCACCGCGTCGACGACGTCCTGGGGGGTCTCGATCTCCTCACCGTCGATCTCGAGCAGCTGGTCCTCGGCGGCGAGCTTGCCGTCGGCCGGGGTGTCGGCGGTGACGGCGAGGACCTCGACGTCCTCCGTGACGTCGTAGTCCAGCTCGGTCAGCGCGGCAGCGATCGCGGTGTCCTGGGAGGAGACCATCTGCGCGGCGGACTCGGCCTCGGAGTCCTGACGTGACTCCTCGGGCGCGTAGACCGCGTCGTACGGCAGCACGGCGTCGCGCGGGTCGACCCAGGCAGCCATGGCCTCGAACAGGTTGACGCGGGCGCCGGGCTGGGTGACGTAGACGGTCGTCAGGCGCAGCTGGCCGTCGTCGCGGTAGGTCTTGGCCCCCTGCACCTGGATGGTCTCCCGGTCGTCGGGGGCGGCGAGCACGTCGACGGTCAGGCCGGGCCTGTTGGTGACCACCGGCGTGGGCAGGACGAGCGCGAGGACCCAGAGCGCGACGAGCAGCGGTACCGCCACAATCCCCGCGAGGGTCCGCTGACTCATGGCGTCAGCCTCTCAAACACCGACAACAGCGCTCCGGGCGACCGTGGGTGCGGCTCAGCGACCCGGGGGCGGGGTGCGCGAGGGCCGCACCGCGATCCCCCGGCTGCGGTCGCGGGCGGGTGCCGGGCGCACGGCGTACCCGCCCCGGTGCTCGCGGCGCAGCGCCTGCGCCATGCGGGCGACGGCGACCTCCCGATCGACCTCGCCGCGCCCCTCGCGGCCGTACCAGCCGACCCAGCACATGGCGACCACCGTCACCGCCACGGAGGGCACGAGCCACAGCAGGATCTCCACGCGCCCAGGCTAGGGAGCGGGGCGCGTCCCGCTGGGAAGCCACGCGGGCGCCCTCGGGAGATCGAGATCCGCACCGAGGTGGTCGAGCGGCCACGGCGGGGCCGCCGGTCTGGAGCTGCGGTCTGCCTCAGCCCTCGGTGTCGACGCCCACCCAGCCGGCGTCGCCGGCGGAGTAGGTCTGGTGCTTCCAGATCGGGACCTCGGCCTTGAGGATGTCGACGAGCGCCTCGGTGGCGCGGAACGACTCCCACCGGTGCGCGGCAGAGGCGGCGGCCACGACGGCGGCGCCGCCGATCGGGATCTCACCGATGCGGTGGACGACGGACAGCCCGCGCACGTCGTGCTCGGCTGCCACGCGCTCGGCGACCTCCCGCATCCGCTCCAGCGCGGAGGGGTGGGCCTCGTAGGCCAGGCCCGACACGTCGCGGCCCTCGTCGTGGTCACGGACGCGGCCGACGAAGACGCAGACGGCACCGGCCGCGAGGTCGTCCAGGGAGGCGGCGACGGCGTCGGCGTCGAGCGGCTCGGCGACGATGTCGACCCACCGGACCACCTCACTGACCGGTCGGGGCGGGTCGGGGACGCGCTCGGGCCGGGGCGAGGTCATGGGCGCGAGGCTAGTGCGCCCTCGGCGAACACCCCTCCCCCGGACCGCGGATCGGTCGTGGTCGGCTGGTCGACCCGCGTAGATTCGGAGCATGGCGAACCCACCGGACGACGGACCCGACGACCCCACGGGCGACGACTCCTCGCGCGGCGAGAACCCGTTCAAGGGCACGCCGTTCGAGCAGCTCTTCGGCGCCCTCGGTGGCGGGGCCGGCGGCCAGGGCGGGCCCGGCCTGCCTGGCGGCATGCCCGACCTGTCCGCCCTCTTCGGCGGCCAGATGCCCGACCTCGGCCAGATGATGGCGCAGGTCCAGGCCCTCATGCAGCCGTACGACGGCCCGGTCAACTGGGACGTCGTCCTCGACACCGCCCGCAAGCAGGTGGCCTCCCAGCCCGACCCGACGCCGACGCCGGGGCAGAAGGACGCCGTCGCCGACGCCATCCGTCTCGCCGACCTGTGGCTCGACGAGACCACCGAGCTGACCTCCGGCGTGAGCACCACCGCCGCCTGGAGCCGCGCGGAGTGGCTGGTCGAGACCCTCGACGTCTGGAAGCACCTCGTCGAGCCCATCGCCGCCTCCGCCAACGGCGCGCTCGGCAAGGCCCTGCCCGCCGAGGCCGCGCAGATGGCCGGCCCGCTCATCGGGATGCTCGGCAAGGTCACGGGCGCGATGGTCGGCGGCCAGGTCGCCTCCGGTCTCGGCGCCCTGGCCTCCGAGGTGCTCACCGCCTCCGACATCGGCCTGCCGCTGGGCCCGGTCGGCAAGGCCGCGATCGTCCCGGCCAACGTCGCCTCCCTCGCCGACGGCCTCGACGTCTCCGGTGACGACGTCCTGCTGTACCTCGCGCTGCGCGAGGCAGCCCACCAGCGCCTGTTCGCCGGCGTCCCGTGGCTGCGCGAGCACCTGCTCGGCGCCGTCCGCGACTACGGCGAGGGCCTGCAGATCAACACCGAGCAGATCCAGTCCACGATGGAGGAGCGGCTTCGCGGGCTCGACCCGACCAACCCCGCCGCCATGCAGGAGATGCTCGAGGGCGGCATGTTCGACCTGGAGCAGTCCCCCGCCCAGAAGGCGGCGCTGTCGCGCCTCGAGGTCACCCTCGCCCTGGTCGAGGGCTGGGTCGACGAGGTCGTCGGCCAGGCCACCGCCACGCGGATGCCCGCCGCCGCCAAGCTGCAGGAGGCGGTACGCCGCCGCCGCGCCGCGGGCGGGCCCGCCGAGCAGACCTTCGCCTCCCTGGTCGGGCTGGAGCTCCGGCCCCGGCGCCTGCGCGACGCCTCGACGCTGTGGGGCTCGCTCCGCACCCGGCAGGGCGTCGAGGCCCGGGACGGCGTCTGGATGCACCCCGACCTGCTCCCCACCGACGCGGACCTCGACGACCCGCTCGGCTTCCGCGAGGACGCCGCCAAGCCCGACGAGCTGAGCGAGGAGCAGTTCGACGCCGAGCTGCAGGCTCTCCTCGACGGCACCACCCCCGCCTCGGACGAGAAGGACGTGGACCCGGAGGACGAGGGGCCCAAGGACGAGGGCCCGAAGGGCGACGGCCCGGCGTGAGCCTCCACGCCGACGCCCTCGCGGTGCTCGGCGGGTGGGTGGCACCGGACGACGCGCAGGAGGTCCTGCGCCGCCGGTACGTCGGGCACCTCGCGGCGCACCCCGACGGCTTGGACCGCTCCTGCCTGCCCGACCACCTCACCGCCAGCACGCTGGTCGCCAGCCCCGACGGGTCCCGGGTGCTCCTGACCCTGCACGCCCGCGCGGGGCGCTGGTTCCAGCTCGGCGGGCACTGCGAGGCCGCGGACACCACGCTCGCCGGTGCCGCGCTGCGCGAGGCGACGGAGGAGTCGGGGCTGGCGTCCGGCCCGGCGCTGGACCCCGTGCCGCTCCAGCTGTCCGAGCACCCCGTCCCCTTCTGCGGCCCCCGCCCCGAGGGCCCGGACGGCTCGAGCGATCGGGCGCGCACCACCCACCACCTCGACGTCCGCTTCCTCGCCGTCGCCGACCCGGACGCACCCCTCGGCATCAGCGACGAGTCCGCCGACCTCCGCTGGTGGCCCGCCGACGCCCTGCCCGACCCGGACGCCGACATGCTGCACCTGGTCGCCCTCGCCCGCGCGCGTCTGTAGCCGCCGAGTCGGCCCGAACGCACGCCCCGGACGTGCCGAGTCGGCCCGAACGCACTCCACTGGGGTGCCGAGTCGGCCCGAACGGTCAGCACCGCACTCCAGGCCCGCCCCACGGAGAGTGCCCGGGTCGCCTCGCGCCATCTGTGACCCCTTCGGGCCGACTCGTCGTCCCTTGGACGCACGTTCGGGCCGACTCGGCGTCCCCACGACGCACGTTCGGGCCGACTCGGCGTCCCCACGACGCACGTTCGGGCCGACTCGGCTCACTCCGGCTCGGGCTCGGTCTCCCCGGGAGGCGGCTCGACGCCGTGGGCGGCGGACCAGCCGAGCAGGTAGCCCTGCGCCTTGCCGGTGAGCGGGTAGTGCCGCACCCAGGCCCAGAACCGCGCGTCGTGACCCGGCTCCAGCAGGTGGGCGAGCTCGTGGACGAGCACGTACTCGACGACCCACCGCGGCATCTGCTGCAGCCGGGTGGAGAGCCGGATCGTCCTCTCCCCGGGGGTGCAGGAGCCCCAGCGGGAGCTCTGGTTGTCGACCCAGCGCACCGAGTCGGGCTGCGCGAGCCCGCCGAGGTAGCGGTCGGAGAGGCGCGTCGCCCAGGCCATCAGGTCCTCCTCGCCGGGCGGCGTACGACGTCGCTGCTCGGCCCGCAGGACGCGCTGGACCATCTTCGGAACCCAGAGCTGCTCGTCCGCCTCGCTCATCGAGGCGGGGATCAGCACCAGGATCTTCTCGCCGTCCCGCCGCGCCGAGACGGTACGACGGCGGCGCCGCGACCGTCGTACCTCGACCTGCTCCCCCGTGGTCCCGCTCACGGCAGCGCCCACTCCAGCAGTCGGTCGCGGGGCCACGTGTTGACGATGCGGTCGGGCTCGATGCCGGCGGCCTCGGCGCGCTCGCAGCCGTAGTCGAGCATGTCCAGCTGGCCCGGGGCGTGGGAGTCGGAGTCGATGCTGAACAGGCAGCCGAGGTCGCGGGCGAGCTCCAGCAGCGTCGTCGGCGGGTCGCGGCGCTCGGGCCGGGAGTTGATCTCGACGGCGACGTCGTGCTCGACGCAGGCCTCGAAGACGGCGCGGGCGTCGAACTCCGACGGCGGACGGGTCCCGCGGCCCCCGGTGACGAGCCGGCCCGTGCAGTGGCCGAGCACGTTCACGAACGGGTTCGCGACCGCGGCGACCATCCGCCGCGTCATCGGCTCGGCGTCCATCCGGAGCTTGGAGTGGACGCTGGCGACCCGGAGGTCGAGCCGGGCGAGCATCTCGTCGCTCTGGTCGAGCCCGCCGTCGTCGAGGATGTCGACCTCGATCCCCTTCAGCAGCGTGAAGGCCTCGCCCTGCGCGTCGAGGTGGCCGTTGACCGCGTCGATGACGTCGAGCTGCTTCGCCAGGCGTGCCGCGGACAACCCGTTCGCCACCCGCAGGCGGGGCGAGTGGTCGGTGAGGACGAGGTACTCGTGGCCGAGCTCGAGCGCGGTGAACGCCATCTCCTCGAGCGGCGAGCCGCCGTCGGACCAGTCGGAGTGGGAGTGGCAGTCTCCGCGCAGCGCCGCCCGCAGCTCACGCCCGCCCGGAACCAGCGGCCCCTGCTGCTCCGCCTCGAGCCTCGCCAGCCGCGACGGGGTCTCCCCGCGCACGGCCTCCGCGACGACGGTCGCGGTGCTGCGCCCGATGCCCGGCAGCTCGGTCAGCGTCCCGGCGTCCACCCGGGCGGCGACCTCGTCGGCGTCCAGGGGCAGCAGCGTGGCGGCGGCGGACCGGTAGGCCTTGACCTTGTAGGTGTCCTCCCGGGCCCGCTCGAGGAGGAACGCGATCCGGCGCAGCGCGGCGACCGGCCCGGCGTCGTACGTGTCCCCCATCGGCCTCCCCCTGCTCCGGCACGTCGGCGGGCCACCGGATTTCTTCCGTGCACACCCGCTGGCGGCCATCATGGCTGGTCAGGCCACTGCGGCGCTGTCGGCCCGGCGTGTCGTCCCCAGGCCCGTCCACGGCGCCCCCGGTCTTGTCCACCGGCCGCGTCGCCCGTCCACAGGGCTGTCCACAGCCTCCTCCACAGGCGGGTCATGGCACCCGTTGACCTCCTGGCGAGGCGCTCCTAGCGTGGGTCGTGGACGAGGCCCCCGGGCCGGTCCGGACGGTCCGTTAGGGGAAGGCGGGCCGGACGGGTCGACGGGGGCCTCTCCTGCGTCCTGTGGACAGAGCCGGGCGCCCGGCGGGCACAGGTGGCACCGTGCGGCCCATGACCAGCAGCCGCTCCACCCGGGACGACGTCCGGGTCTGCCTTCGGCCGGGGGTCCGGGTCGTGCGGCGCGACGCCACCCACCTGCAGGTCGGGCTGGACGACCTGGGGCTCGTGGTGGCGGACCGCCCGGCGACCGCCGCCGCCCTCGCCGAACTGGCGACGGGTCGCCCCGTGGCCCCCGGACAGCTGGACCCGCGGCTGCTCGACGACCTCACCGCGCGGGGCCTGCTCGTCGACCCGACGGCGATGACGGCTCTCAGCCCCGCCGGCGCCCGGGCCCGGGCCTCGGTCGGCGCCGCGTTCGCCGCGCACGGCCCGGCCGCGGCGCAGCGGCTGACGGCACGTCGGTCGCTGCAGGTCGAGGTCGCCGGGGCGTCGGACTGGGCGGCGCAGGCGCGCGAGCTGATGACCGTGGCGGGCCTGACGGTGCGGGCCCCGGACCGGCGGCGCCGGGACTCCTCGGGGCTCCTGGTCCTGCTCGGCGTCGGCGAGCCGGAGCGCGCCCGGCTGGACGACGCGGTGCGGGCCGGCCGGCCGCACCTCGTCCTCGCCGCGGTGCAGGGCCGGGTGCGGGTCGGCCCGTTCGTCGTCCCCGGGGTCACCTCGTGCCTGCGGTGCCTCGACGCCCACCTGTCCGAGCGCGACCCCCGCCGGTCGCTCGTGGTGGAGCAGCAGGGTCAGGGGCTGGAGCCGGTCGACCCGGTGCTCGGCACGCTCGCCGTGGCGTACGCCGCCCGCGACGTCGTCACCTGGGCGGAGGGCGGACGACCCGCGACGTGGTCGGCGACGATCGAGGTGTCCGCCGACGCCGAGAGCGGGACCACCCCGCGCCCGGTGTCGCCGCACCCCTGCTGCGGCTGCGGGTGGGGCAACCACCTGACGGGCTGAGCGGCGTCCGCGATCGAACGCGGGAGAACCGGGGTCACCACCACTCGCTGTCGAGCTTCCCCTCGATCGCGCGCAGGTGCTCCCGGGAGCAGGTGTCGCAGTAGCGCTGCTGCCGCCCCCGCTCCACCGACGTGGTCCAGGCCAGGGCGTCGGCGCCGTCCGCGTGGCGCCCGCAGAAGTCGCAGGTCGGCATCGGCCCACGGTAGCGAGTCCGGACGCCACACCGCCCCGCCGCCGAGATCGGCGGCGGGGCGGTGCGGGTGCTGCTCGGTGCTGCGGGGCCTAGAGGCTGCGCGCGAGGGCGAGCCGGGCCTTGGCGGCGGCCCGCTCGGCCCGGCGGGACAGCCGCTGGGCCTTCGCGAGACGGTTGCCGCGCTGGTGTGACTGCGCCTCTCCCAGGCGCGCGGACATCTGTGCGCGTGCCAGTTCCTCGTGCATGAGTTGCATGGTGGTGCTCCTGATCTCAGGGGTGTGGGTGGTGGTGTCGGTGATCGGGTCGGTGATCGGGTCGGTGGTCATCGGTGGTCGGTCCTCACAGGTCGCGGACGACGGCCTCGCGCGCCCGGCGGGCGAGCTCGGCGGCCTGGCGGTCGTTGCGGCGTCGGCGGGACAGGGCCCGACGGCGGCGCTCCTGGCGCGCGTCGTGCAGCAGGACCGAGCGGTGTGCTCGGGCCAGCTCCTCCGGCAGGTGGGTCATGGCGGTGCTCCGGTTCTCGTCCGTATGTCGGTGGTGGGTGGTGGGCGGGTGCTGCTCTCGGAGGGTGGGCCCTTCCCGCGGGGGAAGGTCCAGGCGCCTAGGCGGCGTCCTTGCGGGGTCGGCCCCGGGGGCGCTTGCGGGGGATCACGGTTCCCTGCAGGAACAGCTCTCCGCCCCAGACGCCCCAGGGCTCGCGGCGGTCCTTGGCCGCGGCCAGGCACAGGGCCCGGACGGGACAGTCCCGGCACAGGGCCTTGGCGTGCTCCACGTCGCTCGGCAGCTCCGCGAACCACAGCTCGGGGTTCCCGCTACGGCAGGGCAGCCGGTCGTCGTCGTACTGCCCGGCCTCGTCGTGCAGGCAACTCAGGCTGGGACCAGCAGCGTCCTGGTGGGCGGTGACGAGGGTGCTCGTCATGTCGGTCTCACCTCCTCTCGGTGTCTCGTCGGTCTCGGTGTCGGACCCGGGAAACGACAAAGGCCGCGGATCCCGGTGGTGGGATCCGCGGCCTGGAGGCTGCCGGTGCTGTCTATCGACAGTCCGGCGGACTCCAGGCAGGGGTCCCCGTGGTGCGCTCATCAGCGACGACGGCCACGCCGCCCTCCGCGCCCATGAAGGCCGGGAAGGACGGGGCGATGCTGCCGACGGACTGCAGGCAGACGTCACCCTTGAGGCGGAGCGCGGAGACGGGCGCGATCGTGTGCTCGACGCGGTAGACGTTCGTCCACGGAGCGAGAGTCGTCATGGTGCTCATCGCGGCCACCTCCATCCGGGCCTCGTGCGCCGCCCCTTGGCGGGGGCGTGGTGCGCTGCTGGTCAGTTCCCGTGAACCGTAACGCCCCTTACAGGAAAGGGGCAAACGAATAAACCCGTTGATTTCGTGCCCGCCGTGTGCGGCCCCGGGATCGGCTCTCTTTCGGCGCGGATTCGTCCCGGACGGACCCGCGCCGGGTCAGCCGACGAGACCGAGGACGTCTTCGCCGTAGCGCTCGAGCTTGGCGCGGCCGACCCCGCTGATGCGCAGCAGCGCCTCCGGGGAGTCGGGCCGCATCTCGGCGATGAGCTGGAGGGTGGCGTCGGTGAACACGACGTACGCCGGCACCTTTTCCTCCCCCGCGCGCCCGACGCGCCACTCCCGCAGGCGCTCGAACAGCGCCTCGTCGTACGAGGCCGGGCAGTTCTCGCAGCGTCCGGTCTTGCGCTCCGCCGGGGCGCTGAGGGGACGGCCGCACTCACGGCAGTGCTGCGCCTTGCGGGCGCGCTTGCGACCACCGGGCGCGACCCCGGCGGCGGACGAGCCCCCGGCGTCGGCGGGTCGCAGGCCGTCGAGGAAGCGGGAGGGACGGCGGCTCTGGCGACCGCCGGGGTTGCGGGCCGCGGACCAGCTGACGGCGAGGTCACGTCGCGCGCGGGTGATCCCGACGTACAGCAGTCGTCGCTCCTCCTCGACGGCGACGGGCCCCTCGGCGTACGTGATGGGGAGGGTGCCCTCCTGGACCCCGGTGAGGAACACGGCGTCCCACTCCAGGCCCTTCGCGGCGTGGAAGGTCGACAGGGTGACGCCCTCGGCGACGGGGGCGTGCTGCTCGGCCGCCCGCCGGTCGAGCTCGTCGACGAAGTCGCCGAGCGTGGCGTCGGGGTGGGTGGCGGCGTGCTCGACGGCCTGGTCGACCAGCGCCTGCAGCGACTCCCACCGGTCGCGCACCTGGCCGCGACCCTCGGGCGGCTCCTCGCTCCAGCCGGCGCCGGTGAGCGTCGCGCGGGTGTCGGCGACCAGGTCGGACCCGGCCTCCCCGGCCCGGGCGCTGCCTCGCAGCAGCATCACGGCCTGGCGGACCTCGGCGCGGTCGAAGAACCGGGCGGCGCCGCGCACGACGTACGCGATGCTGCGGGCGGCGAGCGCCTCCTCCATCTGCTCCGACTGGGCGTTGATGCGGAAGAGCACGGCGATCTCGCGCAGCGGGGTGCCGGCGGCGTGGAGCCGGTGGACCTGCTCGGCGACCGCGGTCGCCTCGGCGACCTCGTCGGCGTGGCCGGTCCACGTCACGGCCGGCCCGGACGGGCGCTGCGCGGCCAGCTCGACGCCCTTGCTCGCGGTGCCGGTGAGCAGGCGGTTGGCGGAGGCGACCACCTCGGGGGTGGAGCGGTAGTTGCGCACCAGCTCGACGGTCGTCGCCGCCGGGTGCTCACGGGTGAAGTGGCGCAGGTAGTCGGCGTCGGCCCCCGCGAAGGAGTAGATCGTCTGGGCCGGGTCGCCCACCACGCAGATCTCGTCGCGCCCGCCGAGCCACAGCCGCAGCAGCGCGGCCTGGAGCGGGGAGACGTCCTGGAACTCGTCGACGACGAACCACTTGTACTGCGAGCGCACGCGCGCCGCGACCCGCTCGTCGGCGTCCAGCGTCGCCGCGGTGAGCAGCAGGACGTCCTCCATGTCCATGCGGCCCTGGTCGCGCTTGACCTCTTCGTACGCCGCGAACAGGCGTCCGACGCTGGCTGCGTCCTGGCCCGTCACCGAGCGCCCCGCGCGGGTGGCGACCCGCTCGTAGTCGGCGGGCGTGACGTTGCTGACCTTCGCCCACTCGACCTCGGAGGCGAGGTCGCGCAGCCCGGCCTGGTCGAGCCGGAGCCGGCAGTGGCGCGAGGCCAGCGCGAGCATCGACAGCTTGGACTCCGTTAGCGTCGGCAGGTCGGTGCCGTGGACCTGCGGCCAGAAGTAGCGGAGCTGCCGCAGCGCGGCGGAGTGGAAGGTCCGCGCCTGGACGCCGGGGGCGCCGAGCCCGCGGAGCCGGCCGCGCATCTCGCCCGCCGCGCGGGTGGTGAACGTGACGGCCAGGACCTCGGTCGGGGCGTAGACGCCGGTGGCCACGCCGTACGCGATCCGGTGGGTGATGGCCCGGGTCTTGCCGGTCCCCGCACCGGCGAGCACGCGCACCGGACCCCGCAGTGCCTCGGCCACCCGACGTTGCTCGGGGTCGAGGGCGTCGAGCAGTGCCCCGGGGTCGGACAGGGGGTCGGGCATGGGCGGAATGAACTCCCGGATCGCGGTGGTTGAGGGTGCGTCAGGAACAGTAGACGTGCGAAGGGACAGTCCTCAGATGGCCGGGTCGTTCACGATGTACAGCACTCCGTGGTGCGGGTACTGCCACCGCCTCAAGAGCCAGCTGGCTCGCGAGGGGATCGAGTTCGACATGGTCGACATCGAGCAGCAGCCCGACGCCGTCGCGATCGTCGAGCAGGCGAACAACGGCAACCAGACCGTCCCGACGCTGGTCTACTCCGACGGGACCGCGCAGACGAACCCCTCCCTGGCGCAGGTCAAGGAGAAGCTGGCCGCGCTGGCCTGACGGCCGCGCGGCACCGGCGGCGGGCGCCCGGCTCACCAGGAGCCGGGCAGCTCCCCGCCGTACCAGTGCTCGATCAGCGAGCGGCTGATCGAGATGCCGCCGGGGAGGACGAGCTCCCCCGCCGCAGCCTGCTCGGCCATCTCGGCGCGGGTGAACCAGCGCGCATCCTCGAGCTCGTCGTCGACGCGGACGATGTCCGTGCTGGTCGCCTCGGCGACCATCCCGAGCATCAGGCTGGCCGGCAGCGGCCACGGCTGGTTGCCGAAGTACTCGACGTCGCCCACCTGCACCCCGGTCTCCTCGGCCACCTCGCGGCGCACCGTGTCCTCGAGGGTCTCCCCCGGCTCGTAGAACCCCGCCAGGGTCGAGAAGCGGCCCTCCGGCCAGACGGCCTGGCGGCCCAGCAGGCAGCGCTCGTCGTCCGCGCCGGGGACGCCGTGGCGCACGAGCATGATCACGGCCGCGTCGGTGCGCGGGAACTGGCGCCGACCGCACCGCGGGCACTCCAGCTCGTGCCCGGACGCGGCGGCCTCGAGGCCGGCCCCGCAGTTCGGGCAGAACCGGGTGACGGCCAGCCACTCGCCGAGGCCGACGGCGTGCAGCACCAGCGGGGCGTCGGGGTGGCCGTCGACCACGGGCAGCATCTCGCGCAGCGCCGCCCACGACCGGTCATCCTCGTCCACCGACCCGGGGTCGACCATGACGGCGAACGACGTGGTGCCGTCGCGCTCGCCGAGCAGCACCCGCCGACCCTCGGGCGCCGCGTCCGGGCTGGTCCAGGCCGGGCCGCCGCCCTCGTCGCGCCCGGTACGACGGACGCGCCCGCCGGCCACGGGCAGCACCCGCGTACCGGCCTGCTGCCACCGGTCGTCGAGCCAGACGGCGTCGCGGCGGTGGACGCCGAGGCGGTCGTGCGGGGTCAGGGAGATGCGCTGGTGCGGGTGGGCCACGAGCGGCGAATCTACGCCCGCAGCATCGCCTCCAGCGCGGCGCGGTCGGGCAGGTCGTCGGGACTCACCAGGCGCCCGCTGCGCACGTGGAAGAACGCCGCGCGCACCTGCTCCACGTCGACCCCCACCAGCTCGGCCCAGGCGACCCGGTAGACCGCGAGCTGCCACGGGTCGGCGAGCTCGGTGCGGCCGGTCTTCCAGTCGACGAGCAGCCAGGAGCCGTCGGGCTCCGCGAACACCGCGTCGATGCGGCCGCGCACGACCTGCCCGGCCAGGACGAGGGCGAACGGGGCCTCCACCGCGTGCGGCGGTCGGTCGGCGAAGGGCCCCGCCTCGAACGCCGCGACGAGCGCGTCCAGGTCGGCGGGGTCGTCGACCCGGGCGTCGGCGCGGTCCTCGAGCTCGTCGGGGTCGATGAGCTGCTGCTGGCCGAAGCGGTTCTCCACCCAGGTGTGGAAGTCGGTGCCGGAGCGCGCCGTGGACGACGGCGGCCGCGGCAGCGGGCGCGCGAGGTCCCGGGCGTACGCCGCGGGGTCGCGCAGCCGCGACAGCGAGGTGGCGGACACGCTCGGGGGCAGGGGCACCCCCACCTCCTGGCCCGCGTCGCCGACCGCCTCGGTCAGCAGGCGGTCGATCTCGGTGTCCCAGCGGGTGACCTGCTCGGCGAGGAGGACGTCCTCGAGACCGTCGGGCTCGTCGGGGTCGGCCTCACGCACCCGCCGGGCGGCCTCGTGGCGCCGCTCGACCTCGCGGGTCGCGTGGTGTGCGATCGGCCAGGCCTGGTCCGGCTCCTCCCCGACGGGGTTCACCTCCCCCTTCGCGGGGACACCGAGCCACGCCTCGGGCTCCGCGCCCCAGCCGGCCATCGCCTGCCGGGTCGCCTCGATGTACGCCGAGGGGCCGAGGCCGGACTTGCGGCCCCGGGTCCAGCAGTGGGCCGAGACCGTGAGCCGGTGGCGGGCGCGGGTCCACCCGACGTACGCCAGCCGGAGCTCCTCGGTGGCGGCGTGCTCGCGGTTCGCGGCCAGCAGGGCCTTGACGTCGGCCGGGGTGTGGCCGGCGAGGACCGGCAGGTCCCGGGCGTCGCCGCGCAGGGCCATGGGCAGCGCGGCGGGCACGGTCAGCCAGGTGGAGCGGGTCTGCCGGGTGGGGAACTTGGACTCGCAGACGCCGACGACGAACACGGCGTCCCACTCCAGGCCCTTGGCCCGGTGGACGGTGAGCAGCTTGACGGAGTCGGCCTCGCTGGGAACGGCGACGTCCAGGCCTTGGCCGTACTCGTCCTCCGCCTCCAGCCACGCCAGCAGCGCAGGCAGGCTGACCCGGCCGTCGACGGCCTGGAAGTCGGCGACGGCCTGCACGAACAGGTCGAGGTTGTCGCGGCGGGCCGCGGCGGCGGGGCTGACCGAGGAGTCGAGCTCCACGTCGATGCCCGTCACGTCGAGCACGCGCCGCACCAGGTCGAGCACCGGCTCGCCGGCCGCGGCGCGCAGGCGCCGCAGCTCGACCGCCAGCAGGGCGAACCGCTCCCTCGCCTGCGCGCTGTAGGGCCGCTCACCGGGGTCGTCCAGGGCGTCGCAGAGGCAGGGCAGCTCGGTGGCGTCGGCTCCGGCCACGGCGGCGAGGAGGTCGTCCCGGAGGTCGTCGTGGGGCCCCGCCCCGGCGCCGTCCTCGGCGTCGGAGGGGGCGGGCACCTCCGCCAGCTCCTTGGCCCGCTGCCCCAGCAGCGCCAGGTCGCGTGGACCCACGGCCCACCGCGGCCCGGCGAGCAGCGTCAGCAGGGCGCTGTTGGCGGTGACGTCGGCGGCGAGGGTGAGGCAGGCGAGGACCTCGGCGACCTCGGGCAGCCGCAGCAGGCCCTTGAGGCCGACGATCTCGACCGGGACCTCGGCGTCGGAGAGCACGTCGAAGCACGCCGCGGCCTGCTTGTTGTCGCGGGTCAGCACGGCGATCTCGCGCCACACCGGAGCGTCCGGGCCGGCGGCCCGGACCAGGTCGTCGTGCGTCTCCCGCACGCTGCGCGCCAGCCACGCCAGCTCGTCGGCGGCGGTCTCGGTCACCAGGCAGCCGACGTGGCCGTCGGCGGCACCCGGCGCGGGCACCAGCGGCTCGAGGTCCGCCCGGGCGGCGTAGAGGTCCGCCGCGAGGTGGTTGGCCGTGGCGAGGATGCGCGCGTCGGAGCGCCGGTTGACCGTGAGCGGGAAGCGCAGCGGCTCGCCCGCCACCGGCGGGAAGTCCCGCGCGAACTCGAGGATGTTGGACACCGACGCGCCGCGCCAGCCGTAGATCGCCTGGTGCGGGTCGCCCACCGCCGTCACCGGGTGGCCCAGGCCCGAGGCCTCGTCCGGTCCGGAGAACAGCCGGCTCAGCATCAGGGCCTGCGCGACGGAGGTGTCCTGGTACTCGTCGAGCAGCACGACCCGGAACCGCTCCCGCTCCCCTGCTCCGACCTCGGGCCGCTCCTGCGCGAGGCGGGCGACGAGCGCGATCTGGTCGGAGAAGTCCATCGCCCCCAGCCGCGCCTTCCGCTCGCGGTACGCCGCCACGAGCCCGAGCAGCTCGGCGCGCCGGTCGATCGCCGAGATCGCCTTCTCGTTGACCTCGCGGTAGGTCTTGCGGTGCTCGGCGGCCATGCCGTCGACGAACCGCTGGCGCTCGCGGACGTCGTACGCGCGGACCTCGTCGGGGTCGACGAGGTGCTCGCTCATCTCGGCGTCGAGCGCGAGGAGGTTCTGGACGACGGTCTGCGGGTGGTCGGTCAGCTGTGCGACCGCCCCGGTGTGGCCCTGCACCGCCTGGGCGGCCAGCTGGTAGCGGCTGGCGTCCGCGATCAGGCGGGTGTCGGGCTCGTGGCCGATCCGCAGGCCGTGCTCGGTGAGCAGCGCCGCGGCGTAGGCGTGGTACGTCGAGACCGTCGGTTCCTCCGGCTCGTCGTCCTCGCCGTCGGCCCCGTCGGCCCCTTCCGTCGGGTCCGGCGCGCCCGGCGGCTCCGTCGCCCGCGTGCCCCGCTCGGGCAGCAGGTCGGCGGCGCGCAGGCTCTCGCGGATGCGGGTCTGGAGCTCCGCGGTGGCCTTCGTGGTGAAGGTCAGGCCGAGCACCTGGTGGGGGGCGACCCGCCCGGTGGCGACGAGCCAGACGACGCGGGCGGCCATCACGGCGGTCTTGCCCGACCCGGCGCCGGCGACGACGACGCCCGGGCCCAGGGGGGCGGTGACGGCGGCGAACTGCTGGGGGCTGAACTCCCAGGCCACCCCGAGCAGCGCGGCCAGCTCGGCGGGGGTGTCGACGCGGCGGGCCCGGGTCGGGTCGGGGGTCGGGGCTGGGGTCTGGGTCGGGGTCTGGGTCGTGGTCGGGCCGGTCACGAGAGGACGCTCCCTGCGCTCTTGTCGGGGCACACCGCGTGGAAGGTGCAGCGGTCGCACTGCTTGCCGGGGCGGGCCGGGAAGTCCTCGCCGCGCAAGGCGGCGGCGGCCTGGGCGAGCTGGGCGAGCACGGGCGGCTCCTCGTCGGTCGGGGTGGCCGGCTGGCGCTGGACCCGCGGCAGGTCGGTGCCGTGGCGCAGCTGCACGAGCTCGGCTCCTCCCGACCGGCCGGGCCCGCCCAGGGCCTCGTCGACGGCGCCGTGCTCGACGGCGAGCTGGTAGAGCCCGAGCTGCGGGTGGACGGCGACCTCGTCGCGGGTGGGTGGGTACTTGCCGGTCTTGAGGTCGACCACGACGACCGCGCCGTCCTCGTCGAGCTCGAGGCGGTCGGCGTACCCGTGGAGGCGGACGGTCTCGCCGCCCGGCAGGGTCACCTCGGCGCGCAGGCGGGGCTCGGTCGCGATCACCGGCCGGGCGCCCGGGGTGCGGACCCACGCCACGAAGCGCTCGAGGGCGGCCTGGACCTCGGTGCGCTCCCGGGCGGCCGACCAGGGGGTGCGGAAGTCCATCCGGTCCCAGACCTCGTCGACCAGCGGCATGAGGTCGACCTCGACGTCGAGGTCGGGCCCGGCGGTGGCGTAGCGCTCCGCGATGCCGTGGACGACCTGGCCGAAGCCCTGGCTGGCGGAGCTGACCTCCTCGCCGCCGGCCTCGCGGCGCAGGAACCACTGGGCGGGGCAGGTCAGCAGGCCCTCGAGCGTGCTGGCCGACAGCACCAGCGGCTCGTCGTCGGGTCGCACCGGGACGTCGGCCCGGCTCGGGGCGCGCAGTCCCCACCAGGTCGCCGGGTCTGCCGCGGCGGCGAGCGGTCGGCCGGCGTGCTCGGCGGACGCGAGCCGGGCCAGGCGTCGGGCGGCCGCGGCACGCAGCGGCTCGGGGGCCTCCGGGTCGGCGAGGGTGCGGCGGAGCTCGGCGACGAGGCCGGGGAGCGAGAGGGGGCGGCGGGGGCGACCGACGCGGTGGACGACGGGGACGCCGAGCTCGGCGAGGAAGCGCGAGGGCTGGTCGCCGTCGTCGTCGGGCGAGGCCACGGCGGTGACGACCAGCCGCTGGCGCGCGCGGGTCACGGCGACGTAGAACAGGCGGCGCTCCTCGGCGAGCATCGCCCGTCGCGACGGGGGCGGCAGCAGGCCGGGGGTGTCGGGCCCGCCGATCCGGTCGGCGCCCAGGAGCGAGTCGCGGCGGCGCACGTCGGGCCAGCGCTGCTCCTGCACCCCGGCGACCACGACCAGCCGCCACTCTAGCCCCTTCGACCGGTGGGCCGTGAGGAGCCGCACCGCTCCCCCGCGGACGCCCCGCTCGGCGAGGGTGTCGCCCGGGATCCGCTGGGCGCGCAGGGTCTCGAGGAAGCCGGCGGCGCCGACGCGACCGCGACGCTCCTGGTCGCGGGCTGCGGTCTCGAAGAGCGCGCAGACGGCGTCCAGGTCGCGGTGGGCCAGGCGGGCGGCGTTGCCGCCGGTCTCGGTGGCGCGCCGCAGCCGTCGGCCCCAGTCGACGCCGTCCCAGAGCGTCCAGAGCACCTGCTCGGCGCTCGCGCCGGCCGCGTCCTGCGCCCGCGCCGTCGCGAGCAGGGTCGCGAGGCGGTGGGCGCGGCGCGCCGCCTCGCCGGGCAGGTCCGCGGTCAGGGCCGGGTCGAGGACCACGGACCGCAGCAGGCCGGCGGACGTGACCCGCGGGTCGGCGGCGCGGAGCGCCCGCAGCAGGGCGCGCAGGTCGGTCGCGTCGAGGCCGCCGAGCGGCGAGGTCAGCAGCTCCTCGGCGTGCTCGGTGGCGACGTCCACCGGGCCCTCGGGGCTGTCCCCGTGGTCGCCGTGGTCGACGGCGTCGCCCACCACGACCCGCAGGGCGCGCAGCAGCGGCTGCACGGGGGCCTCGTCGACCAGGGGTGTCTCGTCGGCGGCCACGTCGACCGGCACGCCCGCCGCTACCAGCGAGCGACGCAGGCCGGGGATGCTGCCGCGCCCCGACCGCACGAGCACGGCCATGTCGGACCAGGGCACGCCGTCCTCGAGGTGGGCGCGACGCAGCAGGTCGGCGAGGTGCTCCGACTCGGCCCGCGGCGTGTCGAAGGTCAGCACCTCGACGGAGCCGTGCCCGAGGTCCTGGGCCGCGGACTCGGGGTGGCGGAACACCGTCCGCGCGGACGCCGGGATGGCGCCGGCGATGGGGATGCCGCCGACCACGCGCCGGGAGGCCCGCAGCAGGCGGGAGCCGAACCGGCGCGTGGTGCCGAGCGCGACGACGTCGGCCGGGGCGCCGGAGACGGTGGGGAACGCAGCGGGGAAGTCGAGGATGCCGCGCACGTCGGCGCCGCGGAAGCCGTAGATCGACTGGTCGGGGTCGCCGACGACCACGAGGTCGCGTCCGTCGCCGGCGACGGCGCGGAGCAGCGCGACCTGGGCCGGGTCGGTGTCCTGGTACTCGTCAACGAACACGTGGCGCAGCCCGGCCCGGATCTCGTCGCGGTGCTCCTCGGCGACCTGCGTGGCCCGGGCGACCAGGTCGGCGTACCCCACGGCGTTGCGCAGCGCGAGCACCGAGAGGTACTGGTCGAGGAAGCGACCGGCGGCGGCGAGCTCGGGCGCCTGCTCGACCTCGGCCAGCCCCACGAGGTCGGCGGGCTCGAGCGTCCGCTCGAGGGCCCTGGAGAGGACGGCCTGCACCTCGCGGACGAAGCCGCGGGTGCCGAGCGCCGCCCGCAGGTGCGCGGGCCAGGTGACGGACTCCGGGTGGTCGGCGAGGAGCTCGGCGATGACGACGTCCTGCTCGGGCGCCGACAGCAATCGCGGCTCGGCGGCGTACAGGTCGTCCGGGGCGTAGCGGCGGACCAGGGCGAACGCGTAGGAGTGGAACGTCCACGACGTGCGGGTCGAGGTCGTGCGTGCGAGACGGCCCTGGACCCGGTCGCGCAGCTGGTCGGCGGCCTTGCGGGAGAAGGTGAGCGCCAGCACCTCCTCCGGGCGGGCGCCCCGGGTCACGACCCGGTCGACGATCGCCTCGACCATCGTCGTCGTCTTGCCGGTGCCGGGGCCGGCGAGCACGAGCAGGGGCCCGCCGGGGTGCTCCACGACCGCCTTCTGCGCGTCGTCCAGCACCGGCGCCGCCGGCGGCGCGGACGGCGGGAGCAGGCGGTAGGCGGGGCTGGGCTCGGGCACGCAACCACCCAAGCACGGGCCACCGACAGCGCCGGTCAGGCCTCGGCCGGGGCCCGGTGCCGGCGGGCCCGCAGCTCGGTGAGGGCGACCAGGCCGACGATGACGGCCGGACCGGTGAGGTTCGTGACGACGACCGCCACGGTGATCGGCGCCAGCAGCGCGACCGTCGTGGAGGTCGCCGCCTCGGCGAGCAGACCGACGGCCCACACGACTGTCAGGCGACGGTGCAGGGCCCGCAGGTCGCCGCGGCGGGCCAGCTCGGCGTCGAAGGCCTCCCGGTCCCCAGACAGGTCGGCGCGGATCCGGGCGACGGCGGGGCGCTCCCACCGCAGGGAGGCCAGGCCCACCAGGGCGATCACCGCCGTGATGGCGCTGTCCTTGACGAGCAGCACGCGGGCGTCACCGGTGAGCCAGGCCAGCGCGAGCGAGAGCACGAAGCGCAGCAGCACGAGGCCCCCGAGGGCGTCGACGCGCCGCGTCCGGCGCCACTCGACGCCCAGGACGACGACGCTCACGGCGGCGGAGCCCGCCAGGGCCCACACCGGCGCCCAGCCCAGGCCGACGAGGACGAGGTACGCCGCGATGGGCAGGACGACGTTCTGCCCGACGCCGAGCAGTGTGCCCACCCACCCCGGGCGCCCGGACTCCTCGCGGCTCACGGATCCGGCTCGTCGGCGTCCTCGAGCGACGCGTGGACGGTCGTGAGCAGCGCAGCGAGGCGGTCCGCGGCGGAGGTGTCGAGACCGGTCACCGACGGGGCGTGGAGCGACGCGACGACGGCGTACCCGCGAGCCAGGCGCTCCCGCCCGGAGGTGGTCAGCCGGACCGGGGTGGCCCGGCCCCGACCGCCCGGCCCCGCCCGCTCGACGAGGCCCGCCGACTCCAGCTGCCGCACCAAGGCGGTCATGCTTTGCGGGCGGACCAGGATCGCGCGGGCCAGCTCGGCCGAGGTGAGGTCGTCGCCGTCGGCCAGGGCGGCGAGGACGCCGAACTGCGAGCCGGTCAGGCCCTCGGCGGCGAAGGCGTCCTCGAACCGCTGCCGGGCGAGGTGCGCGGTCTGCACGAGCCGCCACAGGACGAGGTCGCCCGCCGACCTGGTCACCGGGGACCCCGACGGACGCCCAGGGCGCCGAGGAGGCCGCGCGCCGAGCTGACGGCCCGCTCCGCGCCCAGCAGCGCCGCCGAGCCGACGGGGCCTTCGGTACGACGGATCCACCGCGCCGGGGCCACCGACTCGGCCACGGCCGCCGCGCCCCGACGGGCGATCGTGTCGCCGACCTCGTCGAGCCGTGCCGCCAGGGTGGCGGCGTCGGGGGCGGACCGGACCAGCGCGTCGCGAAGGTCGGCGGCGTCCAGGACCGCCGTCGAGGCCGACTGCCCACCGGTCGGCGGCATGGCGTGGACGGCGTCGCCGAGCGCCACGACCGGCGCGGCGGGGTCGACCCGCCACGGGGCCGTCCCACGGCGGGGGTCGGCGGCGTGGAAGCGGTAGCGCCCCACGGTGGCGGGGTCCGTGTGGGCGACGAGGTCACGCAGCCAGGGGTCCCAGCCGCGCAGGAGCCGGGCCGCCGCGGCCCGCGGGTCGGCATCGCCCAGGTCGGCGCGGGCGGCGGCCCCGTCGCTGACCACCAGGCCCCAGATCGCCTCGGGAACCTCGTCGGCCGGCGCGTGGAGGGTGAGGAAGGCGCCCACGCCGTGGGGTCCGATGCCGAGGACGGGTCCGGCCCCGAGCAGCTCCGGCACCCCGGGACCGGGCTCGGCGCGACCGGCGAGGCCCTGCAGGCCGACCGGGGCGGAGGTCGGCCCGCCGGCGCAGCCGCGCGCGACGACCGACCCCACGCCGTCCGCGGCGACGACCACGTCGGCGGCGACGGGGTCCGCATCGGCGAGGAGGACGTCGACCCCGCCCGCCGTCCGGGGCGCCGTGCCGGTCACCCGGACCCCGAGCCGCAGCCGGTCGGCCAGTCCCGTGCCGAGCGCGACCCGCAGCGGGATCCGGCCCACCATGCGGTGCGGCTCGTCGTCCGGCCCGGGCTCGAAGGGGGCGGTGACCAGTGTCCGGAGGCGGCGGTCGGTCACGTGCATCCGCCGCGAGGCGCCCGGCGGGGCGCAGGCCGCGACCACCGAGCGCCAGGCCTCGGCGCCCAGCAGACCCCGCAGCGCGGAGCCGGCCGCCGGGGTGAGGTGCAACCGGTAGCCCCCGGTGTCCGGCAGCGCACGGTCCCGCTCCAGCACGAGGACGTCGACCCCTTCGCCCACGAGGCCCTGCGCGAGCGCGAGCCCGCCGATGCCCGCACCGACCACGACGACCCGCATGAGGAGGAGCCTAGTATCAGTTGCCTGATACTCAAACCCTCAGCGTCCGCCGGCCACCCGCAGCGTCGTCCCGGTGACGTACGCCGCGGCGTCGCTCAGGAGCCAGGCGACGGCCTCGGCGACCTCCTCGGGCTCCCCCGCCCGGCCCAGCGCAACGGCGCCGCCGATGCGGTCGAGCCGGTCCGGGTCGCCCGCGTCGGCGTGGATGCGGGTCCGGATCGCGCCGGGCGCCACCCCCACCACCCGCACGCCCTGGGGCCCGACCTCCTGGGCCAGCCCCTTCGTCAGGGTGTCGACGCCGGCCTTCGCGGCGGCGTAGTGCACGTAGTCGCCCGGCGAGCCGATCGTCGCGGCGCCCGAGCTCACGTTCACGAGCACCCCACCGTCCCCGCCGTACGACGTCGACAGGGCGCGGACGGCGGCCCGCGCGACCAGGATCGCGCCGGTCAGGTTGACGTCCACCACCCGCCGTACGACGTCGGGGTCGGCCTCGGCGAGCGGGCCCACGGGGCCGGTGAGCCCGGCGTTGTTGACCACGCCCGTCGGGGTGCGGGGCAGCGCCGCGAACAGGGCGTCGACGTCCTCGCTGCGGCTGAGGTCGCCCCGCACGACGGCGCAGTCGACGCCGTGGCCCGCGCACGCGGCGCGGGTGGCCTCCGCGGCCTCCGCGTCGGAGAGGAACGACAGCACGAGGTCGTGGCCGTCGGCCGCCAGGCGGCGGGCGGTGGCCGCGCCGATCCCGCGGGTGCCGCCGGTCACGACGGTCAGCGGACGTGACGCTCCGGTGTCAGGCATCGACCGGCCGCTCGTTGTAGACCCCGGCCTCCTCCTGACCGCTCAGCGCCGAGATCGCCGCCATCACGCGGTCCGTCACCTCGCGTCGGGCCCGGCCGGTCGGGACGCCGTCGTACCGCCCGGCGACGTGGAGGGCCTCACCGAAGCGGACGTCGACCGTCACCAGGCGGGGCAGCCGCGCGCCGACCGGCTGCAGCTTCTCCGTGCCGCTCAGGCCGACCGGCACGATCGGGACGCCCGCGGTGAGCGCCAGGTGCGCGACGCCGGTGCGGCCGCGGTAGAGCCGGCCGTCGCGCGACCGCGTGCCCTCCGGGTAGATGCCGAACGCCTCCCCGCGCTGCAGCACGGCCAGCGCGGTGTCGAGGCTGTCCAGGGCGGCGCGGGAGTCGTCACGGTCGACCGGCAGCGCTCCGAGGCCCTCGTACCAGGCCTTCCACATCCGGCCCTTCAGGCCCGGGCCGGTGAAGTAGTCGGACTTGGCGAGGAAGACGACCTTGCGCGGCACCACGATCGGGATGACCAGGCTGTCCGCGAAGCTCAGGTGGTTGCTCGCCAGCAGCACCCCGCCGGTGGCGGGCACGTGCTCCAGGCCCGAGACGCGCGGCCGCCAGACGGCCTTCGCCACGGGCGGCACCACCGTGTGGAGCACTTGGTACATCACGGCGGCAGTATCACAGCCCGCCGCCGGCTCAGGACTCGTCGCCCGGGTCCCAGAACGCCTCGGGGAGGTCGACCTTCCCCGACGGGCGGACCGGCGTCCCCTCCTCGAGGTACGCCGCCCGCGCCTCGGCCCCGTGGCTCGGCGGCAGCGATCCGTCGGCGCGGACGACGCGCCACCACGGCACCGGACCGCCCCACGCCGACATCACGTTGCCGACGCGGCGCGGCCCGAACCAGCCGAGGTGCGCCGCGATGGCGCCGTACGTCGTGACGCGGCCGGCCGGCACCGACTCGACGCAGGCGAGCACCAGCTCGACGTACTCCTCGGTGTCGGGGCGCTCCACCGTCCCGACGCTACCGAGCAGGACGGGCCTCGGGGCCTCAGGGGATCGGGGTGAAGGGCTCCGTGCCGCGGACCAGGCGCAGACCGGCGATGCCGGAGTGCTTCTGCGCGAACGTGAGCTCCTCGTCCAGCGAGCCCAGCCCGTTGGAGGCGGGGAGCGGGGCGATCGCCACGGTCGACAGGGTGCCGACCGCGCGGCCCTGGTCGTCGAGCATCCCGCTGCCCGAGTCACCCGGGATCCCGGGCGTCACGGTGTACGCGGTGAAGCCCCAGCCACGGCCCGTCGTGCCGAGCGAGGCGCCGGTCTTGGGCGAGAGCACGTCGGTCGGGCGGGCGCTGGAGGAGCCGTAGGTGTAGACCTGCGTGCCCTCCGCCGGCGCGTCGGCGACCTTCGTGGGACCGCCGAAGAACGGGACCGACGGGTTGACCTTCTTCACGTCGCCGGCGCGCACCCGCACGAGAGCGAAGTCGTTGTTGGCGCAGATCCGGTTCGCGGTGGTGCCCGCCTTCCGCATCGCGCGCCACGAGGAGTAGACCAGCGTGCCCCGGCCGACCGTCTCGCCGCCGCTCGCGAGGCTGCCGCCGCGCGCGAAGCGCACCGGCGTGCCGAGCTTCAGCGAGCCCGCCTCGCAGCCGTTGGTGTCGGTGGCCTCGCCGGTGCCCGCGCAGTGCGCGGCGTACCCGACGTAGGTCCGGCCGGAGCCGTCGCGGAACACGAAGTTGGCGGTGCACTGGGCGCCGGCGGTGTACATCTGCACGCCCGGGGTGATCGTCGCCGTCTCCGCGGGGGCCCAGCGGCCGGCGTCGGCGGAGTCGACCGCGGAGCCGACGGCCGAGGCAGCGGACGCCGCGGCGCCCGGCATCAGGAACGCCGCACCGAGGGCGGCGAGGGACAGGGCGGAGGCGAGGGCTCGGACGGGTCGCATGTCAGGGGCAACGATCGCGTCGACGGTCGGTCACGGCCCGGTCCCCCTCGTCTCCCCCGTCGTCACGGCGCGCCGGAGAAGTCCTCGGTGCCGGCCACCATCTCCAGGCCCTCGATGCCGGAGTGCTCCTGCGCGTACGCCAGGGCCAGGTTGATGTCGGCGATGTTGTTGCCGCCCGGGACGGGCAGGATCGTCAGCGTCGACAGGCTCCCGACCGCGTTGCCCTCGGAGTCGAGGAACGCGCTGCCGGAGTCGCCCGGGATGCCCGGCGACAGCGTGTAGAGCGGGTGCGTCCAGGCGCCGGAGGCGTCGCCCATCGCGGCCCCGACCTTGGGCGACAGCAGCGGGTTCAGGTCGCCGCGGAGGGAGGACATGCCGTAGCTGTGGACCCGCTCCCCCGCCTCGAGGCCGTCGGTGTCGATGCCGACGGGACCACCCCAGATCGGGATGGACGGGTTGACCTGGTCGACGTCGTCGGTGTCGACCTCCACGAGCGCGAAGTCGTTGTAGAGGCAGGTGTCGGGGTCGGTCTCGCCGACCTCGTCCATCGCGAGCCAGCTGCTGTAGACGAGCTCGCCGCCACCGACCTGCGTGCCCTCCTCGACCAGGGAGCCGCCCTCCGCGAACTCGACCCGCGTGCCGAGGGGCAGGGAGCCGTTGGCGCAGCCGTCGATGTCGCTGGACTCCCCGGTGCCGGCGCAGTGCGCCGAGTAGCCGACGTACACGGTGCCCTCGGCGTCGGTGAAGACGAAGTTCGAGGTGCACTGACCGCCCTCGGTGTACATCTGCATGCCCGGCGTGATGGTCGCCTCGTCCACCGGAGCCCAGTCGTCGGGGTCGGACAGCACGGCGGCCGTCGTCTCGGCGGGAGCAGCGGTGGCGGGCACCGGCGCGAGCAGGGCGCCCGCCACCAGGACCGTGCCACCGAGCGCGACGGTGAGGGCGGCAGGGTGCCGGGGGGTGCGGGGACGTGCGGTCATGGGTGCTCCTGGGCCTGGGTGGTGTGCCCGGGTCCTGCCCGCTCGTACGACGCACGAAACCGTCGGCACGCACGAGACCCGCCCGGCGAGGGGCCGGGCGGGTCTCGGTCCGCCGACGGGGTCCGGTGCCGTGGCGGTGTCGGGGGACGGGTCGTGCGGTCTCAGGAGGTCACGGCACAGGCGTGAAGGGCTCCGTGCCCTCGACGAGCTGCAGCCCGGCGATGCCCGACGTCTGCTGGGCGTACGCGAGCTCGCGGGACAGGTCGCCGATGTTGTTGGACGCCGGCAGGGGCGCGAGCCCGAGGGTCGACAGCGTGCCGACGGCCTGGCCCTCCGCGTCGAGGAAGGCACTGCCGGAGTCGCCCGGGACGCCGGGGGTCACGGTGTAGAGCGGGTGCGTCCAGCCGTCGCTGCCGGCCGGGTCGCCGAGGCCGGCGCCGGTCTTCGGTGAGAGGACCTCGACGCCGCCTCGCAGGCTGGAGTTGCCGAAGCTGAACACCTGCTCGCCGGCCGGGAGGCCGTCGGAGTCAATGCCGGTCGGTCCGCCCCAGAACGGCAGGCTCGGGTTCACCGTGTCGGCGTCCGCGGCGTCGACCTCGACGAGCGCGAAGTCGTTGTAGGCGCAGGCGTTCTCGTCGGTCTCGCCGGCGCGGTCCATGGCGTCCCAGCTGCTGTAGACCAGCGTGCCGGCGCCCACCGGGGTGCCGCCGCTGACCAGCGAGCCGCCCTCGGCGAACTCGACCCGCGTGCCGAGGGGCAGCGACGCCGCCTCGCAGCCGTTGGTGTCGGTCGCCTCGCCCGTGCCCGCGCAGTGCGCGGCGTACCCGACGTACGTCGAGCCGGCGTCGTCGGTGAACACGAAGTTGGCCGTGCACTGCGCGCCCTCGGTGTACATCTGCACGCCGGGGTGGATGGTGGCGGAGTCCGCGGGCGCCCAGTCGGACCGCGGGGCGGCCTCGGCGGACGGGGCCACGGCGATCGCTCCGGCGGCCCCGAGGAAGGCGGCGGCCACGCCGAGGGCGGTGCGGCGGGCGTGCGGTGACGTGATCACGAGGGTTCCCTCCCAGGATGTCGGTGCCGGGCCTCGTGGGCCCGGTACCGACGTCCAACGAGCGGGGAGCGATCAGGTCACGGTCGGGTCACGACCGTTCTCCGAGGTGCTGCGCCGACCCCCGGGAGGGCTCAGTACGACGGCTGGCTGGGGTCGATCTGGTTCACCCAGGCGGACACGCCGCCACCGACGTGGACGGCGTCCGAGTAGCCCGCGCCCTTGACGATCGCCAGCGTCTCCGCGGATCGGACGCCCGTCTTGCAGTGCATGACGACCTGCTTGTCGGACGGCAGCTTCTCGAGGGCGGAGCCGTTGAGGAAGTCGCCCTTCGGGATGAGGATCGCGCCGGGGATGTGGTTGATCTCGGCCTCGTTGGGCTCCCGCACGTCGACGAGGACGAAGTCGCGGCTGCCCTCCTCGCGCTCCTTGAGCATGTGCTCGAGGGTCACGACCGAGATGGTCGCGTCCGCGGCGGCCTCGGCGGCCTCGTCGGAGACGGCGCCGCAGAAGTACTCGTAGTCGATGAGCTCGGTGACGGTCGCGTTCTCGCCGCAGAGAGCGCAGTTGGGGTCCTTGCGGACCTTCAGCTTGCGGTACTCCATCTCGAGGGCGTCGTAGATCATCAGCTTGCCGACCAGCGGGTCGCCGATGCCGGTGAGCAGCTTGATGGCCTCGTTGACCTGGATCGAGCCGATGCTGGCGCACAACACGCCCAGCACGCCGCCCTCGGCGCACGACGGCACCATGCCCGGCGGCGGGGGCTCGGGGTAGAGGCAGCGGTAGCAGGGGGCCTCGCCGTCGATCCCGTCGAGCGACGGCGCGAAGACCGAGGCCTGGCCGTCGAAGCGGTAGATCGAGCCCCAGACGTAGGGGATGCCGGCGAAGTACGCCGCGTCGTTGACGAGGTAGCGGGTGGCGAAGTTGTCGGTGCCGTCGACGATGAGGTCGTAGCCCTCAAAGATCGCGTAGACGTTGTCGTTCTCGAGGCGCTCCTCGTGGACGACCACGTTCACCAGCGGGTTCACCTCGGCGATCGAGTCCTTCGCGGACTGCGCCTTCGAACGGCCGACGTCCGACTGGCCGTGGATGACCTGGCGCTGCAGGTTGGACTCGTCGACCTCGTCGAACTCGACGATGCCGAGCGTCCCGACGCCCGCGGCGGCGAGGTAGAGCAGCGCGGGGCTGCCGAGGCCGCCGGCGCCGATGACCAGGACCTTGGCGTTCTTCAGCCGCTTCTGGCCGGACATCCCGACGTCGGGGATGATCAGGTGGCGGCTGTAGCGCCGCACCTCGTCGATGGTCAGCTCGTCGGCCGGCTCCACGAGAGCGGGGTAGCTCACGACGTACTCCTCGGTTGGATCGGATGAAGGGACCCGGTGCGGGCCCCGGCACCTGTGCGAACGTCGATCCTCCCAGGCTTGTTCCGGTCCGGCGGGCCGCCGTCCGGTCCGCGACACCGACCGAGGTGACCCGTGGGTAGGGTTCTCGACGTGACCGCAGGGCAGCCGAGAGCCGACGCGGCCCCCGAGGTGGGTGGCCGCGGTGTGCGCATGCCCCGCCGCGAGCGCCGCGAGCAGCTCCTGGAGTCGGCGCTCGGCGTCTTCGTCGCCCAGGGGTACCACGCCGCCGCGATGGACGACATCGCCGAGCGCGCCGGGGTCTCGAAGCCGGTGCTCTACCAGCACTTCCCCGGCAAGCTCGACCTCTACCTCGCGCTGCTGGAGGTCGCCGCCGACGACGTCATCGCCAACTGCCGCGACGCCCTGTCGTCGACCCAGGACAACCGCACCCGCGTCGAGGCGGCGATGGGGGTCTTCTACTCCTACGTCGCCGACGCCGCGGGCGCCTTCCGTCTCGTCTTCGAGTCCGACCTGACCAGCGAGCCCGCCGTCCGCGCCCAGGTCGACCGCGTCACCTCCGAGTGCGCCGACCTCATCGCCGCCGTCATCGCCAACGACACCGACCTGCCCCAGGCCGAGGCCCGCCTCCTGGCGGTGTCCCTGGTGGGAATGGCGCAGGTCAGCGCCCGGTTCTGGCTCGTGGAGCACGGCGACGACGAGAGCGGGATCGGCCTCGAGGTCGCGTCCGCCCTGGTCTCCGGTCTCGCGTGGCGCGGGATCCGCGGCTACCCGATGCACGACTGAGCGCCCCCACGACCGGCAGCGAACCCGCAGCGAACCCGCACCACCCAGACCCAGGAGGCACCCCATGGACGTCAAGATCGGCATCCGCAACGCCCCGCGCGAGCTGTCCGTCGACAGCGACCTGTCCGCCGACGAGCTCCGCTCGCAGGTCGCCGAGGCCGTCGCCGCCTCCGGCGTCCTCACCCTCACCGACACGAAGGGCCGCACCGTGCTCGTCCCCGCCGGCCACCTGGCGTACGTCGAGATCGGCGCCACCACGCAGGGCACCGTCGGCTTCCGCTCCTGAGGGCTCGAGTCGGCACGTCTGCGCAGTCCTGAGGGCCCGAGCGGGCGGTCAGGGTGCGCAGAGGTGCCGACTCGACGCCGTTCTGCTGCTGCGCAGTCGTGCCGACCGGGCGCCTAGAAGGCCAGCCCGAGGGTGCCCATCCGCTGGTTGTGACGCTCGGTCATGCGGGTGAACATCCGGCCGAGCTCGAGCAGGTCCAGGCCCGGGCGGCCGACGCCGCCGGCGACCAGGTCGAGCAGGGACTCGCGCTCCGCCGCGACGCGCTGCGCCTGTGACAGGGCCTCCCCCATCAGGCGGCGGCCCCACAGCGCCAGGCGGCCGCCGAGCGGCGGGTCCGCCTCGATGGCCTGCGTGACCCGTCCGACGACGAACTCCGAGTGGTGGACGTCGGTCAGCGTGCGGGTGATGAGGTCGGCGGTCGACTCGTCGAGGAAGCCCGCGACCTCGAGGTAGAAGTCGGCGGCGAGTCCGTCGCCGACGTAAGCCTTGACGAGGCCCTCCCACCAGTCCGCCGGGGCGGTGTGGCGGTGGAACTCGTCGATCGGGACCCGGAAGGGCTCCATCGCGTCGAAGGGGTCGACCCCCAGGGCGTACAGGCGCTCCCGCAGCTCGACGACGTGCCCGAGCTGGGCGGCGGCCATCGTGCTCAGCTCGACCATGTCGGCCAGGTTCGGGGCCAGCTTCGCGTCCTCGGCGAGCCGCTCGAACGCCGAGATCTCGCCGTACGCCACCGCCGCCAGGAGGTCGACGACCGCGGCGCGGTAGCCCTCGTCGGCCAGGGCCGAGTCCGGGACCGGCGCCGTGGTCGTGAGGTCGTCCTCCGGCGTCGGTACGGTCATGCGCGCACCCTACCGATACCCTGGAGTCCACTCGTACGGCGCGCGCCCCTCCCGGAGCGCCCCCTCGAGACCCCTGGCGGCAGTCCTGACACCGCCGCCGGGCGCATGTGCGCGGTGGGTCCGTGAGTACCTCGACGGCACGCCGCCTGTGTCGAACCACCACGGACCTACGCACGGAAGCGACGAGACACTGAACTCCCTGAGCTCCCCGGAGCCCGACGACGCCCTCGAGGCCGTCGCGGCGACCGACATCACCACCGACGAGACCACCGACGACACGGCCGAGCAGGCCGCCGAGCCCGCCGTCGTCCACACGTTCCGCGACCTCGGCGTCATGCCCGGGATCTGCGACGCGCTCGACCGCAAGGGCATCACCCACCCGTTCCCGATCCAGGAGATGACCCTCTCGGTCGCCCTGGGCGGCGCCGACCTGATCGGCCAGGCCCGCACGGGCACGGGCAAGACGCTGGCGTTCGGCATCCCGCTGCTGCAGCGCAGCACCGCCGTCGACGCCCCCGGGTACGGCGACCTGCCGCAGGGCAAGCCGCAGGCCCTCGTCGTCGCCCCGACCCGCGAGCTCGCGCTCCAGGTCTCCCGCGACCTCCACCTCGCCAGCGAGGACATCGGCCTCCGCGTCCTCACCGTGTACGGCGGCGTCGGCTACGAGTCGCAGCTCGACGCGCTGACCGCGGGCGTCGAGGTCGTCGTCGGCACCCCGGGTCGCCTGCTCGACCTGGCGGACCGTCGCGCGCTGGACCTCTCCCACGTCCACGCGCTCGTCCTCGACGAGGCCGACGAGATGCTGGACCTGGGCTTCCTGCCCGACGTCGAGCGCCTCATCGCGAAGACGCCGGAGAAGCGCCAGACCATGCTCTTCTCCGCGACGATGCCGAGTGCGATCGTCGCGCTGGCCCGCCGCCACATGCGCCACCCGATGAACATCCGGGCCGAGTCGTCCTCGGACACCCAGACGGTGCCGGCCACGGCGCAGTACATCTACCAGGCGCACGACCTCGACAAGCCCGAGATCATCGCCCGCGTCCTGCAGGCCGACGACTGCGAGAAGACCATCGTCTTCACCCGCACGAAGCGGCAGGCCCAGCGCATCGCCGACGACCTCGCCGAGCGGGGCTTCTCCGCGGCGCCGCTCCACGGCGACCTCCAGCAGGCCGCCCGCGAGAAGGCGATGGCGCGGTTCCGCGAGGACAAGGTCCGCGTCCTCGTCGCCACCGACGTCGCCGCCCGCGGCATCGACGTCCGCGGCGTCTCGCACGTCATCAACTACACGTGCCCCGAGGACGAGAAGACCTACCTGCACCGCATCGGTCGCACCGGCCGCGCCGGCGCCTCGGGCGTCGCGATCACGTTCGTCGACTGGTCCGACCTGCACCGCTGGACCATGATCAACAACGCGCTCGACCTGCCGTTCCCGTCGCCGCCGGAGACGTACTCCACCTCGCCCCTCATCTACACCGACCTCGGCATCCCCGAGGGCACCACGGGTCGCATCGTGCCGCCCGCCCCGCAGGCGCCGCGAGAGCGCTCCGGCGGACGCGACGGCGGCCGAGACGGCGGCCGTGACGGCGGCCGTGACGGCGGCCGCTCCCGCCGACGCGAGGGCGACCGGCCGGCGCGCGACCGCAACCGGACGCGCACCCGCGCCGGCGAGGACGACGCCGCAGCGGTCACGGCGGTCACGGGCGGCGACGCACCCGCCGCTGCGGACGCGGGAGCCGAGGGCGGGGCCCCGCGCTCGCGCAACCGTCGTCGTCGCCGCCGCTCGTCGGCGACCGGCGAGCAGGCACCCGCCTCGGAATGACCCCCGAGCCGGCGCTCGGCGCCTCCCACCCCTCGCCGTACGACCAGGCGGGCCACCGGCTGCGCCTCGAGTGGGGGCCGGTGGGCGGCGCGGAGGTCGTCGACCGCCACACGTACGCCGTGGTCGTCGACGTCCTGTCGTTCACCACCTGCGTGAGTGTCGCCGTCGGCGCCGGGATCGACGTGCTGCCCTGGCGGGCGTCGCGTCCCGACGAGGACGCCGACGCGTACGCCGCCGAGCACGCGGCGGTCCGTGCCCTGGGCCGTGACGAGGCCAGGGAGCGCGACGGGGTGTCCCTGTCGCCGGCGTCCCTGCGCGACGCCCCCGCCGACCTGCGCCGGGTCGTGCTCCCCTCCCCCAACGGCGCCACCACCGCCGTGGACCTCGCCGAGCGCTGTGCCGGCGTCGTCGCGGGGTGCCTGCGCAACCGCACCGCGGTCGCGGGCTGGCTGGCCGAGCGGATGGCCGAGGGCAGCGCCGTCGCGCTCGTCCCCGCCGGCGAGCGCTGGGCCCGCGACGGGTCGCTGCGCCCCGCCGCCGAGGACCTGTACGGCGCGGGCGCGGTCCTGGAGGCACTCGTCGCCGCGGTGCCCGACCTGACGCCCTCCCCGGAGGCCGCGGTCGCCCTCGCCGCCTGGCGTGCGGCGGTGGGCGCGGACGGCGACATCGAGGTCGCCCTGCGGGCCACCGGCAGCGGCCGGGAGCTGGTGGAGCGCGGCTACGGCGAGGACGTCAGCATCGCCGCGGCGCTCGACGTCGCCGACGACGTCCCGCTGCTCATGGGGACGACGTTCGTGCCGCAGGGTGGCGGCATGCGGGCCCTCTGAGCGGCCAGCCGACTCAGCCGGCCCGCTTCACCAGCGACTCGGCGACCTCGCGGTACGCCTGCGCCCCCTTGGTACGACGCCCCGTGGACAGGATCGACCGGCCCGCGGCCGGCGCCTCCGCGAACTTGATCGTCTTCGGGATGGGCGGCTGCAGCACCTCGAGGCCGTAGGTCTCGGAGATCGTGTCCAGCACCGCCCGCGCGTGGTTGGTGCGGCCGTCGTACAGGGTGGGCAGGACGCCCCACACCTCGAGCGACCGGTTCGTGAACCGGCGCACGTCGTGCACGGTGTCGAGGAGCTGGCCCACCCCGCGGTGCGACAGCGTCTCGCACTGCAGCGGGACGACGACCCCGTCGGCGGCGGTCAGCGCCGCGACCGTGAGCACGCCGAGCGACGGCGGGCAGTCGAGGAGCACCCAGTCGTAGTGCACGCCGGCCTCGGCGAGCTGCTCGAGGAGCGTCCGCAGCACGTGCTCGCGACCCGTGCGGGTCAGCAGGTCCGCCTCGGCGCGGGCGAGCTCGATGGTGGCCGGCAGCAGGCTGACGCCGTCCTCGGTCTCGACGATGACCTCGGTCGGGTCGACACCCTGGGTGAGCACGTGGTGCACCGAGACCTCGACGTCCTCGGGGTCGATCCCCAACGAGAAGGTCAGGCACGCCTGCGGGTCGAGGTCGATCAGCAGCACCGAGGACCCGAGCTCGGCGAGCGCGGCCCCGAGGGAGGCGACGGACGTCGTCTTGGCGACGCCGCCCTTCTGGTTGGCGATCGCGAGGCAGGTGGTCATCACGACCCATCATGCCGGATCGTCCCGGGATCGTCGGGGTCCCCGATCTTGTGCGCCGGGCCCCGTCCGGGAAGGGTGGAGCAATGGGATCCCGCACCGCCGCCGTACCCACCTCCGGCGCGACGGGCGAGGTGGCCGGCGGAGGGGGCACCGCCCTGGTCACCGGCGCCTCGGCGGGTCTCGGCTGGTCCTTCGCGCGGCTCCTGGCCGAGCGGGGCCACGACCTCGTGCTGGTCGCCCGGGACGCCCCACGGCTGGAGGCGGTCGCCGCCCGCCTCCGTTCGGCGTACGGCGTCGAGGTGGAGGTGCTGCCCGCCGACCTCAGCGACCCCGTGGAGCTCGCCACCGTCGAGCGGCGCCTCGCCGAGCCCGAGCGGCCCGTCGCCCTGCTGGTCAACAACGCCGGCGCCGGCCTGCGCGGCCGCTTCCTCGACCACGACGTGGAGCAGGAGCAGGCCATGCTCGACCTGCTCGTCACCGCCCCGATGCGCCTCACCCACGCCGCGCTGACACAGATGACCGAGCGCGGCCACGGGTCCGTCCTCAACGTCGCCAGCGTCGCGGCCTTCCTCCCCCGCGGGACCTACGGCGCCGCCAAGGCGTGGCTCGTGCGGTTCAGCACCTGGGCCGCCGCCGAGTACGCCGACCGCGGGGTCCGCGTGGCCGTGACCTGCCCGGGCTTCGTCCGGACCGAGTTCCACACCCGGATGGGGGTGGCCCCCGGGCGCGGCCCGCTGTGGCTGGACGCCGACCGCGTCGCCGCCCGGGCCCTCGACGACCTGGCCCGCGGCCGGGCGCTGTCGGTGCCCACCCGGCGCTACCGGGTCATCACCGCGGCCGCCCGTACCGTCCCGGACCGCGCGCTGCAACGCCTGCAGACGCTGGGTCGCTAGCCGGTTCGCGGGTCTCCCGCCGGAGACCTCAGGGCGATGGACGACGTCCGGCTCATCCGGTCGCGGGCCGGGCGCCCCCGGCCTGCGGAGCCAAAGCTCTGGAAGCGGACCTCGTCCCCGTCGATCCACTCCGTGGAGGTCTGCACCGCCAGCACGCCCCGAGGACCCGGCAGGGTTCGGACCGTCAGGCTGTCCGGCCGCACCCGGACGGTGCCGTCGTCCGTGAGGCGCAGGACTCGCGCGGCCGTGCGGACCCCGCTGGCGGCGATCACGAGGTACTCGGCCCGGGGCGTCGTCAGGACCGTGGTGGCGAGCTGGCGCACACGGCCGCGAGCCTCGTCACGATCGCGCAGATGACGGAACCGCAGGCCCATCCGAAGCCGCACACGGCCGTCACCGGGCAGGGTGTAGCTGGCGCTCACGACCTCGGCGGCAGGGCGCAGGGACGGTCGGCCAAAGGCGTCGTCCGAGGCATCGGTCACGACTACCCGGCCGGCAGGCAATCCGCCCGCGGCCGGCACGGGAGAGGCCGCCGCGAGCGGCACCGTCGTCGGCGCCGGGGCCAGGAACAGCACCGAGCTGACCAGCACGGCGAGGTGGAGGCGGGACATGGACACTCCCTCGGCTGCGCGGCCGGAGGCGGCCGTCGTGCCCGACAGTGTGCACGACCGGCCGGCCCCCCGCGCGACGTCAGCGGCCGGACGGGTCCCCGAACGGTCCCGGCGGCACTGTCGCCCCGGACCGCGCCGCCGCGGCCGCGGCACGGGCCAGCAGCCGCTCCAGCTGCGCGGGCTCGGTGAGGTTGCAGCCCAGGTCGTGGTCGCGCTTGCCCTCGCCGTGGTGGTCGCTCGACCCGGTCCGCACGAGGTCGAGGTCGTCGGCGATCGCCCGCAGCTCGCGGCGCTGGTCGGGGGTGTGGTCCTGGTGGTCCACCTCGATGCCCCCCAGGCCCGCGTCCCGGAGCTCCGCCAGCGCCGCGGCGGGCAGGCTCGACGGGTCGTGGCGGCCCCAGGGGTGGGCGATGACCGTGACCCCGCCGGCCTCCTCGACCAGGCCGATCATGCGGGTGATCGGGGCGGCGTAGCGCCCGACGTACGCCGGCTTGCCGGCCATCAGCCAGTCCGCGAACGCGTCGTCGCGGTGCGCGACGTAGCCGGCCGCGACGAGCGCGTCGGCGACGTGGGGGCGCCCGAGCGCCGCGGTGTCGCCGGCCTGATGGGCGACGTCCTCGACGGTGATGGCCATGCCGTGCTCGTTGAGCCGGGCCACCATCTCGGGGACCCGGCCGCCGCGGCCCCCGAGGACGTGCTCGAGCTCGGCCACCATCCCCGGGGTCGTCGGGTCGGGCAGGTAGGCCAGCAGGTGCACCCCGCGGCCGTCGTCCAGGCGGGTGCTCAGCTCCATCCCCCGCACCAGGGCGACGCCCTCCTCGCGCGCCGCGGCGGCCGCCTCGTCCCAGCCGCGCGCGGTGTCGTGGTCGGTCAGCCCCAGCACGTCGAGGCCGGCGGCGGCGGCGTCGCGCACCAGCTGGGTGGGCGAGGTCGTGCCGTCGCTGACGTCGGTGTGGGTGTGGAGGTCGATGCGCACACCGCGAGCCTAGGGACGACCACCGACGGCGCCAGCGGCCACCGCCCCCGGCGCCGCCCTCACCAGCGCGGCGGTGGGCCCGCGAACGAGACCTCGACGAGCGCCGTCCCGAGGTCGGCGGCGTCGGCCAGCGCCAGGTCGGCGCCGAGCAGGAGCAGCGCCGAGGCGGGCCGCACGAGCACCCACAGCCAGCGGCCGGAGGCCTCCCCCACCAGCACCGACCGGTCGAGGCCCACGTCGGCGAGCGGGTCGAACAGCGCGCCCGGCGTGTCCGGGACGGCGGAGGTCTCACGGTCCTCCGGCAGCGGCACCGCCCACAGGCGGACGTCGAGACCCCCCGCGCGGAGCCGCGTCTGCGGGGCGTCGTCGAAGAGCTCGACGGGCGGGCCACCGGTCACCCCGTGGGGCAGCCCGGCGCGGGCCGCGCCGAGGCCGGTGCCCGGCTCCTCCACGACGACCAGCAGGTCCACCGCCCCGTCGAGGTCGGTGGCGCCCGAGCAGCCGGTCATGGTGGCGCGGACGTCGCCCGGCTCCCCCACCGTGCCGAGGTCGGTGACGGCCCACCCCGGCCCGATGGGCCACGGCAGGTACGTCGGGGTGTCGGCCCTCGCCGACCCGGCCGCGTGGACCTGCGCGACCAGGGCGTCGTACGACGCCTCCTCGGGCCGCCACAGGGGCGGCACCGGTCCGTGGTCGGGGCACTCACGCCGACCGGTCCCCCCGGTGACCGGCCCGGCGCACCGGGGGCAGGCCGGGGTCATCGGCAGGGCGGGCTCCTCCGGCGAGGAGGGTCGCGGCGGGTCGTCGCTCACCGGGGCGCCCCGGTCGAGTTCCAGACCGTCACCGCCCGGCGGCCGTGCTCGTGGCCGAGCACCGAGACCGTGGCGGTGTCGAGGGAGAACATGCCGCCGTCCGCGACCGGCCGGCCGAGCCAGCGGGCGGCCAGGCACCGCGAGGCGTGGCCGTGGGAGAACACGAGGACCCGCCCCGGGACGCCGTCCACGCCGCGGATGAAGCGGTCCATCCGGGTGCTGACCTCGTCGGGGGTCTCGCCCCCGGGGGCGCCGTGGGTCCACAGGCTCCAGCTCGGGTCCGCCTCGCGCATGGAGGCGCTGGTGCGGCCCTCGAGGTCGCCGTACGCCCACTCGGCGACGTCCGGGTCGCTGGCGGTCTCCTCGAAGCCGGCCAGCCGCGCGGTCTGCACCGCCCGCCGGCGCGGGCTGGTGACCACGAGGGTGAAGTCCGTCCCGGCCAGCAGCGGGGTCAGGCTGCGCGCCTGCTGCGACCCGTGGTCGGTCAGCGGCAGGTCGGTGACGGAGGTGTGGCGCCCGTCGCGGCTCCACTCGGTCTGGCCGTGCCGCACGACCCACAGCTCGTCGACCACGTCGGGCTCCGCCTCAGCCGTTCTCGTGGCCGCCGGTGCCGTCCGGCCCGGGCCAGTTCTTGTCCGGACGCGGCACGGGACGTCCCGGCTGCTCCCCGCCCCGCTCGGCGAGGTAGGAGTCCTTCGGGACCATCACCTTCCGCCGGAACACGCAGACGACGGTGCCGTCCTGGTTGTAGCCGATCGTCTCGACGTGGACGACGCCCCGGTCGTCCTTCGACCGCGACTCCCACTTGTCGAGCACGCGGGTCTCGCCGTACAGCGTGTCGCCGTGGAACGTCGGCGCCACGTGGCGCAGCGACTCGATCTCCAGGTTCGCGATCGCCTTGCCGGACACGTCGGGGACGCTCATCCCGAGCAGGATCGAGTAGACGTAGTTGCCGACCACCACGTTGCGACCGAACTGCGTGGTCTCCTCGGCGTAGTGCTGGTCGAGGTGCAGCGGGTGGTGGTTCATCGTCAGCAGGCAGAACATGTGGTCGTCGAACTCGGTGACCGTCTTGCCCGGCCAGTGCTTGTACGTCGCGCCGACCTCGAACTCCTCGTAGGTCCGACCGAACTGCATGCCTGCTCCTCCCGACGAACCCCGGTGGGTCGGACGTCGGCGACGACGTCCGCGCACATAGTGGCGGATCCGCCCGCGGCGCGCCTCAGGAACCCCCGCCGCCGGCCTTGCGGCGGTGCATCTGGGGACCGCCGCCGACGACCTCGGAGCCGTGGGCCTTCGCCTTCGAGCCGGCGGTGTCGTCGGGGTGGGAGGCGCCCTTCTTGCGCTCCAGGGCCTCGCGCATCTTCGCCTTCAGGTCCTCGTTGCCCTCGCGCTCGGCCATGACCGCTCCTCTCGTCCGTGCTGCGTCGTGGCGCCGGGGTACGGCGCCGCTCCCACCCTGGCACGGCACGGCCCGCCGGGCGACCGGGTATCGCTCGCGGGGCCGGGGCGAACGTCCGGTGGCGGCTCGCCCACCCCGCGGGGACAGCGCGGTGACGCCCCGGCGACCGCGACCGAGAGGTCACCGGGAGGGCGACGACGGTTCACCGGGGCGCTCTCGGACCGTTCACCCGGCGGCGGGTCAATGGAGGCATGAACCGATCCTCGCTGACCCGTCAGACCCTGACCCGCGGCACCGCCGCCCTCGCCCTCGGCGCCACCCTGGTGCTGTCCGGCTGCTCCTCGGACTCCGAGGAGGGCGACACCGGCACCGGCGACGACACCTCGGAGGAGTCGCCCGCCGACGAGGAGTCCCCCGCCGACGACGCGTCGGAGTAGTCCCGCCCGTCGCCTCCACACCCTCACGGCCCGGTGGCACCCGCCACCGGGCCGTCGTCATGCAGCCGAGTCGGCCCCAACGCACCCCGTACGACGCCCGAGTCGGCCCCAACGCACCCCGTACGACGCCCGAGTCGGCCCCAACGCACCCCGCAGGGGGCGACTCGGCATTCCTCAGACGCACGTTCGGGCCGACTCGGCACCCCTGGGGCGCACGTTCGGGCCGACTCGGCACCCCTGGGGCGCACGTTCGGGCCGACTCGCCACCCCTGAGACGCACGTTCGGGCCGACTCGCCACCCCTGAGACGCACGTTCGGGCCGACTCGGCACCCCTGAGACGCACGTTCGGGCCGACTCGGCACCCCTGGGGCGCACGTTCGGGCCGACTCGGCGCGGTGTGCCTAGAGCTTGTACTCCTTGAGCAGGGCGCGGCCGATGATCATCTTCTGGATGTCGGCGGTGCCCTCGCCGATGAGGAGGAACGCGACCTCGCGGTACAGGCGCTCGATCTCGTACTCCTTGGAGTAGCCGTAGCCGCCGTGGATGCGGAAGGACGCCTCGACGACCTCGTGGGCGTACTCGGCGGCGAGGTACTTCGCCATGCCGGCCTCGACGTCGTTGCGCTCGCCGCGGTCCTTCAGACGGGCGGCGCGGACCATCATCGCGTGGGCGGTCTCGACCTTCGTGGCCATCTCGGCGAGGCGGAACAGGACCGCCTGGTGCTCGGCGATGGGCTTGCCGAAGGTCTCGCGCTGCTGGGCGTAGGCGATGCCGAGCTCGAAGGCGCGGTTCGCGACGCCGCAGGCACGGGCCGCGACGTTGACGCGGCCGACCTCGACGCCGTCCATCATCTGGTAGAAGCCGCGACCGGACTCCCCACCGAGGACCTGGTCGGCCCCGATGCGGTGGCCCTCGAGGACCATCTCCGTGGTGTCGACGCCCTTGTAGCCCATCTTGTCGATCTTCCCGGGGATGGTGACGCCCTGGGCGGTCTCGCCGAAGCCGGACTCCTTCTCGACGAGGAAGGTGGTCATGTTCTTGTAGACGCTCTCGGCGCCCTCGTCGGTCTTGACCAGGACGGCGACGAGGTTGGACGAGCCGCCGTTGGTCAGCCACATCTTCTGGCCGGTGATCTCGTAGCCGTCGGAGCCGTCGTCGAGGGTGGTCGCCTTGGCCTTGGTCTTGATGGCCGCGACGTCGGAGCCCAGGCCGGGCTCGGACATCGAGAAGGAGCCGCGCACCTCGCCGGTCGCCATGCGGGGCAGGTACTTCTGCTTCTGCTCGTCGGTGCCGTGGCGCATCAGCATGTACGCAACGATGAAGTGGGTGTTGATGACGCCGGAGACGCTCATCCAGCCGCGGGCGATCTCCTCGACCACCAGCGCGTACGTCAGCAGGGACTCGCCGAGGCCGCCGTACTCCTCGGGGATGGTGAGGCCGAAGACGCCGAGCTCCTTGAGCTCCTCGACGATGTCGGTGGGGTACTCGTCGGCGTGCTCGAGCTCGGTGGCGACCGGGAGGATCTTCTCGGTCACGAAGGTGCGGACGGCCTTGAGGATCTCGCTCTGGTCCTCGGACAGTCCCTCGGTCTGGCACAAGCGGGGCACGGCACACTCCTTGCGGGGGCGGACTGCGGGTGCTCGCACACTACCCACGGGTAGCCACGCGGGGCGCTGTGAGAAGCGCCACTAGGGACGGCGCAGCAGCCCCTTGAGCCCCCGGCCGCGAGCGGAGCCGCCGTCCGCGGCCTGCTCGTCGAGATCGCCGAGGTCGTCCAGGTCGCCGAGCCGGGAGCGGAGCAGGCCGGCGACGTCGGCGCCCTCGGTCTCCGGCAGGAAGTCCGCCATCGGCACCCCCGCCAGCGCCTGCAGGCGGGACACCAGGAGGTCGGCCTCCCCCGCGGGCAGCGGCTCGGGGACGTGGCCACCGGTACGCGCGTCGACGCGCTCGAGGAGCCCCAGGTCGTCGAGGACGTCGACGGGGTCGGCCATGTGCCGCTCGTAGATCGCCCCCAGCTGCCGGCGCGCGGCCGCCGGGTCGAGGTCCATGCCGAGCAGGGTGACCATCGCGTCGGCCAGCTTCTGGCGGTGCTCGCCGAACGACAGCTTGAGGTCGGTGCCGGAGCCGACCATGGCCAGCCACTTCCGGACGAACTCGTCGCCGGAGTACGACTCGTAGTGCAGCATCGCGAGACCCGGACGACGTGCGAGACCGACGCGGTCCTCCTCGCGGGTGGTGGCCTTGTGGATGCCCAGCCAGATGTCGAGCGCCGGCCGGATCCCGACCTTGCCCGCGATGTGGCTGCGGAAGTACAGCGAGTTGGACGGCTCGGGCAGGGCGCCGAGCACGGTCAGCAGGTTCAGCTCGCCCGGCTCGAGCAGCCGCTTGAACAGCGTCGGCTCCCCGTCGGGCTCGCGGACGCTCACCACCTCGAGGGGGCGCAGGTTGACGGCCCGCCTGTGCGCGGGGACGCCGTCCAGCTGCGCCCGGTCGATCCGGACGACCTCGTCGCTGTCGACGTGGAAGAGCCACGTCGCCCAGTCCGTCAGGGCGAGCACGGACCGGGCCACGTTGGCGTTGATCCGCTGGCGCTTGTTGATGCGCCGCGGACGGTCACCGCCCCACCAGGCGTCGTTCGTGACGACCACCGTGACCTCGGGCCGGCCCGCGAGCCAGCCCTCGACCTCGGCGTCCGCCTCGTCGAGGAAGACGACCAGGTGGTCGGCCCCTCCCGCGAGGTTGCCCTCCACGAACCGCTGCACCCCGGCCAGCGAGGTCTTGACGGTGCTGACCGTGACGATCATGCGCGGCTCCCGGCCGGGCGCCCTCGCGGGCTGGTCGGGACTACTCGTCCTCCCACTCGGGGCTGTCGGTGCCGAGGCCGTTCCAGCCGAGGATGGCGGGACCGGAGGCGCGGGGCATGCCCGCGGCGCCCCAGCTGAAGCCGTGGCTGTAGCGGTTCCACTTCACGTTCCAGTTGTTGACGTACTGGGAGTGCAGGCGAGGACCACGGACGCGCATGATGATCTCGTCGCCGTACTGGCCGCCGTCCTGGTGGTTGGCGGAGCCGGTGACGATGAACTTGTCGCCGCGCTTCTTGCCGTAGTTGCCGTTCACCATGAGCGTCTTCTCGTGGCTGTACTTGTCGATCATGCGGTCACCGTTGGTGTCGAACCCGGTGCTGCGGACCGGCACGTAGCCGCGCTTGGTGCGGTTGGCGAAGACCCGGCGGACCTTCTCGCCGGCGAACCCGACGAGGATCTTCACGTCGCAGCCCTGGGCGTACAGGTCGCGGAAGCGGTTCGCGAGCATCGTGCCGCGGGTGCCGTCCCAGGCGTGCATGTTGACGCGGACGGCGGTCCGGCCGCTCGGCGTCCGCGCGTTGCGGCACTTGATCGGGCGCAGGATCTGGTTCATGGGGTCGCGGGCGACGGTGTAGCGCGTCTTCGGCGTGCCCAGCGGGGCCTTCGGGAAGGGCAGGATGTGGACCCAGAACTTGCCGTCACCGAACGTCTTCTTGACGTACATCGGCTTGGCGTTCTTGTCCTTCGCCATCTCGTTGAAGATCCGGTTGTAGAAGGTGAACAGCGGCTTCTGCCCGTTCTCGACGAAGAGGTCGTTGAACTGGTTGTCCGTGCCGTTCTGCTTCATGTTCATCGAGCCGACCATGGTCGTGTAGTTCGCGCCGCCGGCCTTGCGGAACAGGATGAACTTGCTGTGGTTCACGTCGCCCTGCCCGCGGCAGGCGGACTTGCACTGGAACCACCAGTTCTTCTTGTTGCGGTTGTTGCCCAGCACGGACCGGAGCTTCGCCTGCGCGGCGGTCATCTCGTGGTTGTTGACGAGGACCTTGACGCTCACGCCGCGGCGCTTGGCGCGGACCAGGGCGTCGGCGACGACCATGCGGTCGAAGGAGAACATCGACATGCGGATCGCCGTGCCCTTGATGGCGTGGTTGATCGCGCCGAGGACCTCGCGCTCGATGACGTACTGGCGCGCGCCCTCACGGGGGGTGTTGAAGTGCGCACCCTCCTTCGGCATGTAGCGCTTCGCGTTGGTCTCCGGCGCGGAGCGCACCTGGGACGCGGTCGGGGCAGCGGCCACGACCTCGCCCGACGCGGACGAGGCGACGGGCGCCCCGACGGTCAGGCCGGCCACGACGCTCATGGAGACCGCGACCGTCAGCAGCGACACGAGACGTCGCGGGGACCGGGAGCCGAGAGATGACTTGAGCACGCCGCGGAGCGTACCCGACGAAGGTGGACGATCCAGTCTTCCGGCGCGTCGTCGGGGAGCCCGCTGATCACGCTGCGATCACGCTCCGGTCACGGTCCGGTGACGACCCGGTGACGGGGTCAGGAGCGGGACCCGCGCAGGCGTGACACGACGCCGCGCAGGGCTCCGCGTCGGCCGGACGCCTCTCCCCCGTCGCCCCCGTCGTCCCCGCCCTCGGACTCAGCGCCGTCGGTGAGCCGGCGTACGTCGGCCAGCATGCGGGCGACCAGCTCGGTGGCCGCCCCGAGCAGCTCGGTGTCCGAGACGGTGTCGACCCCGCGCCCCTGGCCCGCCGAGGGGGGCACGAGGAGCCGGTCGAGGTCGCCCACGACGTGCAGCCCCTTGCGCCGGATCACCGCCACGGCCCGCTCGCTGCGCTCGCGGCAGTCGTCGAGCAGGTCGTCGTCCAGCACGAACGGCGCTCCGCCGTCGTCGCGGAGGTGGCCCTCGGCCAGGTAGCCGCGGATCCAGCGCCCGCGGTCCTGCTCGCCGAGGAAGTCGGCGAGGTGGGCGTTGACCCGGCGCAGCAGCTCGACCTCGACCAGGCCGAGGGAGGAGTTGGCCGCCTCCTGCGACGCGTCGTACGTGCCCTCGACGCCGAGGACGGAGGCGAAGTTGCGCCAGTGCTGGTCGGCCGGCTCGTCACGGGAGGGCACGGGGAGGACGTGGAAGCGCTCCGGCGGCACCGCGGGGGCCCAGCGGCGGACGATCCCGGCGAGGTCCCAGGTCCCCCAGCTGAACTCCGAGCCGGTGCGCGAGGCGTCCGCGGTGTCGCGCAGGGTGGCGGTGCTGCCGTTCTTGACGCGCTCCTGCCACCCGGCGCGGAGCATCCCCGCGGTGTCGCGGGCGGTCACGACGACGTGGACCTCGTCGGGCGCGAGCGCCTCGACGACGCGTGCGGCCTGCTTCCTCGAGGCCAGGCAGAAGAACTCGTGGGTGAGCAGGGCGTCGGGCTCGCTGCGCGCGGCGATCTCGCCGCGCAAGCGCTCGAAGGTGCCGGGGGCACGGGGGTTGCGGCGCGCGAGGCGCTCGGTGGACTGCTGGACGTCGAGCGCCGCCCAGAGGTGCTCGCGGTGCCCGGTGCCGGGCAGCAGGAGACCCTCGGCGCGCAGCGCGTCCCGGTGCGACCAGCAGATGTCCTGCAGGTACGTCGTGCCCGTCTTGGGCATCCCGACGTGCAGGAACGTCCGGCGGGTCACGGCTGGTCGTCGACCGCGCTCGTCACACCCAGGCGGTAGCGGCGCACGATCTCGGCGACCCGCGGGTCGTCGCTGTCGGCGAGCGGCACCAGCAGCTCGACGACCACGTCCGTCAGCTCGGAGATCCGCAGGTTGAGCTCGCGGCACTCCTGCACCTCGGCCTCGAGCTCCTCGACGCGCGCGCGCAGCTCGGAGTCGTCCGTGCCCACGCGGTCCACGGCGTTCCTGACCTGCTGCTTCACCCTGTTCAGCGCCATTCGACCACCATTCGCAAGATCCGGGCCTCCCCGCGGTCGGGGTCGGCCAGCACGCCCGAGCCGGCGTCCGTGTCGTCGCGACGCAGCTCCTCGAGGACCACCGTCCCACCTGCGGCGGCCACCTGCGCGCGCAGGCCCGCCGGTGACATCGGCCGGACGCCGTGCGGCGCCTGGTCCTGCCCGCCGACGTACACCTGCAGGTAGAGGCAACCGCCCGAGGCCAGCAGGGAGCGTGCGAGGCGCAGCAGGTTGGCCCGGCCGGTGGCGTTGACGGCGTCCATGACGTGCCGCGCGGTGAGCACCACGGGACCCCGCATGCCCGCCACGACGGCGGCGGTGGCGCACACGGACCGTGTCTCGGTGAGGTTGAGGTGCTCGAACGTCGCCGGGATCTCCCGGCGCCTGGCCTGGGTGATGCGGCGCTTGTAGGCGCGACGCACGTAGTCGTAGCCGACGGCCGTCCGGCCCTGCTTGGCGTGCCACATGACGTCCTTGCCGGCGCCGCAGCCGACGTCCAGCACGGTGTCGCCGTCGTCCAGCCGCTGCTCCACCCACTGGGCGAACGCGCTGGGCCGGGACTGCACGAGCGAGGCGGCGTCCGCGAAGTACGGGCCCCAGACGGCCTCCTGGTTGACCCGCGTGCCGCGGAACCAGCCGCTGAGGCGGCGGGTGGTGCTGCGCGGCGTCTCGAACTTGTACGCCGGGTCGGGCACGCGCCACGAGGTGCCGTACATCGCCTCGAGGAAGCGCTCGGGCACGGCGGGGGCCGGGAAGGTGCGGCCCTCGAGCTCGACCTCGGTCAGCGGGTGCACCCAGGAGCGGTCGAACGGGGCCCCGACCTCCCCCATCAGGTAGAGCGTCCCGGCGCGGACGAAGCCGGCGAAGACGTCGAGCCCGCGACGGCTGCCGTCACCCTCGAGGACGACGACCTTGAAGGCGGCGCCCGAGTAGCGGTGGACCTCGAAGCCCGCGTCGACGAGGCGTCGCTGGAGGTCGAAGGACTCGGTCACGACGTCGGCGGGGTGCTCGTGGTCGCTGACGTAGCCGAGGTCGGCGTCGGAGTCGTGCCCGATCAGGCCACCCTCGCGGACCGCCCCGAGCAGGGTCCCGTAGGCGATGAAGGGCCGGATGCCGGCGGCCTGGAGGGCCTCGAGGACCACCTGCATGGAGTCCAGCAGCGGGGCGATGTGCTCCTCGTCGCGACCCTCGAACACGCGGGTGAGGCGGTTGCTCTTGTCGAGCGCCAGCGGGTTGCCGCGGTGGTCGACCAGGTCGAGCGGCTCGGCGCCCTCCCCGAAGGTGGTCTCGGCGGAGTAGAAGGGCTCGTCCTCGCCGTGGATCGCGAGCGTCAGGGAGGTGCGGCCTTCCAGGCGGCGGCGCAGCATGTCGGGCCAGGCCCAGGTGCGGACGCCCTCCGCCCCGCCGTCGGCGTCCTCGGTGGTGTCGCGCAGGGACCAGAACGAGCCGATGCGCCTGCCGTCGAAGAGCACGTCGACGGGAGCGTCGTGGCTCGCGCGCAGGCTGATACCCGTGTCGCTCACGACCACGTGGTCGGGCCGCGCCACGGCCGTGGGGTCACCCACCCCCTCACCCCTTCCGTCGGTCGTCGTCGGTCGTCGTCCTCGTGCGCCCGGTGCCGGGCCTCGTCCGCAACCCGCGGGAAACGGTGATTGCCGGACGATACGGCACCGGCCGCCTACCATCGCTCCCAGCGTTTCGACGCAACATCCGTCACATCAGTCACAGGCAGCAGGACACGGGCGCTCGTGCCGTGCCCGACATCCTCCCCCACCGAGGTGCGAACTCCCCATGAACCCGCTCCCGCGCGCGTCGTCCCGTCTCCGCGGGGCCTGCCTGGTCCTCGCGACCGCCCTCCTCGGCCCGGCCCTCGTCGTCGGTGGCGCCTCCGGCGCCGCGGCGGACCCCGGCGACCAGCCCCGGGGGACGGCGGTCTTCCAGATCGCCTCCTTCAACCTGCTGGGCGCGGGCCACACCGACGGCCCGAAGGCGCCGCGCAAGAAGTTCAAGAACTCGAAGGTCCGCCTGGGCATCACCAAGCGCATCATCGACGCCCGCAGCGTCGACGTCGTCGGCTTCCAGGAGATGCACTATCCCCAGGCGCAGCAGTGGACGGCGAACTTCGGTGACGAGTGGGCCACGTTCCCCGGCACCCGCCGCGGCGCCGACCCCGGCCGCTTCTCGCTGTCCTGGAACAAGAGCGTCTTCGAGGCCGTGAAGCTGCAGACGATCAAGATCCCCTACTTCAAGGGCCAGGAGCTGCCCATGCCCTACGTGCTGCTGCGTCACCGCGGCACCGGGCAGGAGGCGTGGTTCATCAACGTCCACAACCCGGCGAACACCCAGGGTGACGCGACCCGGTTCCGGGCGGAGGCGGTGCGCCGCGAGGGCGACCTGATCAACCGCCTCAGCCGGGAGACCCCGGGCGCGCCGGTGTTCCTCACCGGCGACATGAACGACCGGGACAAGTTCTTCTGCCCGATGGTCCGCCGCGCTCCCGTCATCGCCTCCGCCGGCGGCTACCGGACCGCCCAGGGCGGGTGCCGGCCCCCCGGTCAGATGGACGTCGACTGGATCGTGTCGACGAAGGAGAACTCCTTCACCAGCCACACCTCGCTGCGCGACGCGCAGGTCAGCGAGGCCAGCGACCACCCGTTCATCGTGGCCAACGCCAACATCCTGGCGCCGCGGGTGCGCTCCGCGGCCACGGACCGCGTCCTCGTCATCGGCGCCGCCGGTCTCGGTGGTCGACTGCTGCGCACGCACAAGGGCGCCACGCCCGTGCTGCAGCGCCTGATGGGGTCGGGCGCCTCCACGACCTCGGCCCGCACCGCCCCCGAGACCACGCTGACGATGCCGAACCTCGTCACCATGCTCACCGGACGTCGGGTCGCCCGCGCCGACGGCGGGCACGGCGTCACCGGCAACAGCGACACCGGCGGCACCGTGCACTCCGCCGCCGGGCAGTACACCTCGAGCGTCTTCGACCTCACCCACAACCACGGCATGCGCACCGCGTTCTACTCCGCGCACCCCCGCTCCGCGCTGATCCGGCGGACCTGGGACGGCGCCCACGGCGGGGGCGACCCGTTCGGCCCGGACAACGGCCGCGACAAGATCGACGTCGACCCGGTCCTGCCGGACGACGGCGCCGTCGCCTCCCGCGTGGCCGCCGACCTGCGGGCGAACCCCGCCAGGCTGACGGTCGTGGAGATGACGGGCCTGGCCGCCGCGCGGGCGCGGAGCAAGTACGGCAGCAAGGAGCACGTCGCCGCGCTGCGGACCCTCGACCAGCGCATCGGCGCGATCCTCGCGGCCGTGAACAACACCCCCGCGCTGGCGAACACGATGGTGGTCGTCGCCGGCACCACCGGCGCCTCCAAGGAGGGCGACAGCCCCACCGTGCGCCGTCAGCGCCTGCAGGAGGTGCCGCTGCTGGTCCGGGGCCCGGGCGTCCCCCGCGGCGAGGGGCTCTACACCCTGAACCCGGAGTCGACGTACGAGCGCACGGGGCAGGGCCGGTACGACGGCACGGGGCCGGTCATGATCGGCGCCGCCGCCAACCTGGTCACGGCCGCGCTCAAGCTGCCCCCGATCCCGGGCAGCCAGGTCAACACCACCCAGCGCCTCAACGTCCTCCCGCTGGACTGATCGCCCGACCCCTCGCGCCCCGACCCCCGGCTGCCCGGGGATCGGGGCGCGAGGTCGTTCCCACCGGAGATCGAGGTGCGAGGCCGGCCACGGCCGAGCCACGAGGTCCGGTGACCCGGCCGTCGTCCTCGGGGGGCCGCCCGATCAGGCGGGCGTCAGGCGGGGCAGTACCAGACCTGGCCGCGGCGCACGATGCGCGTGCGGCAGCCCGGGGTGTCGCGGACGCCGGGCAGCGTGACCGTGGAGCTGATCAGCGGGTGGTCGCTCAGCCGGTCCCGCTCGACGCTGCGGTCGGCCTCGAAGTCGGAGAAGGCCAGGGCGTCGTTGCCGAAGATCCAGTCGACGAACATGTCCTGCGGCAGGACGCAGCGGCCGTTGCGCGTCGCGGCGCCGTCCGCGGAGACCATCCCGGAGAGCCGGGAGAACGGGCAGGCGAACTCGGCGCGGTCGTTCATGTCGCCGGTCAGCAGCACCGGGGTGCCGTCCTCCCCCAGCCGGAGCGCGAGGTCCGCCTCGATCTCGAGGGCACGCTGGCGGAACGCGGCGGCGTTGCCGCGGGAGTCCGCCGGGTTGTGGAAGTTGGCGACCCAGACCCGGCGTCCGGTCTCGCGGTGCTCGAGCAGCACCTGCGGCATCGGGACGGGGTTGCCGCCGAAGTACGGCACCGGGGTGGTCTGCGTGCGGACGCGCTCCCACAGGGAGTCGCGCCACATGATCGAGTTGTCGGCGAGCCGCGTCCCGAGCTCGAGGCCGGGGAAGATCGCCCAGTCGCGGCCCTGTCGGCCCAGGGCCCGCACCTGGTCCTGCTGGAACTCCTGCATCCCGGCGATCTCGATGCCCTTGGACTCCATGATGCTGAGCTGCGGGCCGAGCCGGCGCTCGGCGATCGCGTAGCCCTTGCGTCCGTTGGGCCCGCGGGTGTGGCTGGCCCCGAGCACGTTGAAGGACGCGGCGGTGAACTCCAGGCCGTCCACGGCGTCGCCCCCGACGCGGACGAGGCCCTTGCGGCGCATCGTGCGGTCGAGCTCGGCCAGGGTGGGCAGGGCCGGCGGCTGGGCCTGCGAGGTGGGGTCGGACTCGCGGCGCTCGCGGGGCGGGAGCCGGTCGCCGGGGTCGTCCGTCGCCGGCGCACGGGTGTCGTCGGCCGACGCCGAGGAGGAGGACGACGAGGTCGCCGGGGGCGCCGCCTCGCTGGCGGAGTCGTCGGAGCCGCCCAGCGCCGTCAGGTCCACGGTCGTGACGAGGGCGACGACGCACAGCAGCGCGGCCACCACGACGACGGTCAGCACCGCGTCACGACGTCCCGGCTGCGGACCCTTCGGTCCCGCACCCTCACCGGGCCCGGACGACCGCTGCTCCTCCGCGCTCACGTCGTGCAGGGTAACCGAGCGCCCCGACGTCCCCGAGCCCGCGCGGCCGGTAGTTTGGGCAGGTGAGCAGCAGCCCTCCCCGCGTGTACGTCGCCCGGCTGGTCGGCCTGCCCGTCTACGACCCCCAGGGCGACCAGGTCGGCAAGGTCCGCGACGTCGTCGTCGCCATCCGTTCGGCGCAGGCACAGCCCCGCGTGCTCGGCCTGGTGGCCGAGGTGTTCGGCCGGCGCCGGATCTTCGTGCCGATGACCCGCGTGACCAACATCGACTCCGGGCAGGTCTACACGACCGGGCTGCTCAACCTGCGCCGCTTCGAGCAGCGGCCCACCGAGACCCTCGCGATCGCCCAGCTGCTGGACCGCACCGTCACGCTCCGTGAGTCCGGGGTGTCCGCCACCGTCTACGACCTCGCGATGGAGCAGGCCCGCAACCGCGACTGGGTCGTGAGCCGCCTCGCCGTCGCCGAGACCGGCAAGGGCCTGCGTCGGCGCGGCCAGTCCCACGTCGTCGAGTGGGGCGAGCTGGACGGCCTGGTCGGGCGGGAGGAGGCCCACGGGGCCCACCACCTCGTCGCCGCGATCAACGAGATGCGGCCGGCCGACGCGGCCTCGATGCTGCACGACCTGCCCACCGACCGTCGTACCGCCGTCGTGGCGGCGATGGACGACGAGCGGCTGGCCGACGTCCTCGAGGAGATGCCGGAGGAGGACCAGGTCGAGATCCTCGAGGCCCTCGAGGTCGAGCGGGCCGCCGACGTCCTCGAGGAGATGTCCGCCGACGACGCCGCCGACCTGATCGCCGAGCTGCCGGCCGACACCGGGACCCTGCTCCTCGGGCTGATGGAGCCCGAGGAGGCCGAGGACGTCCGCCGCCTCATGTCGTACGCCGAGGAGACGGCCGGCGCGATGATGACGCCCGAGCCCGTGATCCTGGGCCCCGACGCGACGGTCGCCGACGCGCTGGCCCACGTCCGGCGTCCCGAGCTGACCCCGTCCCTGGCCGCCCTGGTCTACGTCTGCCGCCAGCCGCTGGAGACGCCGACCGGTCGCCTGCTCGGCGTCGCGCACATCCAGCGCCTGCTGCGGGAGCCGCCGTCCAGCCTCGTCGCCGGCGCGCTGGACTCCTCGATGGACCACCTGCACCCCGACGCCCGGATCGAGGAGGTCGCGGCGCACCTGGCGACGTACAACCTCGTCGCGGCGCCGGTCGTGGACGACGAGGGGCGCCTCCTGGGCGCCGTCACGGTCGACGACCTGCTCGACCACATGCTGCCGCCGAACTGGCGCGACCACGCCCCGCGACCCGATGTCCCGAGCATGGACGTCCCCGCCTCCGCGACGCGGAGGGCGTGAGATGGCGGACCGTCCCGGCGGCGCGTCGCGTCGTGAGGGCAACCGGATGGACAGCCCGATGCCGCCCTCCGGCGGTTCGCTGAGCACACCGCTGAGCACTCCCCTGCGCACCCCGCTCGGGGGCCGCCTCGGCGCGCGTCGGCGCCTCGGGGCCGGCCGGCGTCGCGACGGCGACACGTTCGGGGTCTTCGCCGAGCAGTTCGCCCGCTTCATGGGCACCGCCCAGTTCCTGCTCTACATGACCCTCGTGGTGGTCGTGTGGATCGTGTGGAACCGGCTCGCGCCGGACGGGGCCCGCTTCGACGCCTACCCGTTCATCTTCCTGACGCTCATCCTCAGCCTCCAGGCGTCGTACGCCGCCCCGCTGATCCTGCTGGCCCAGAACCGCCAGGAGATGCGCGACAAGGTGATCGCCGAGCAGGACCGCCAGGCGAACGCCCGTGCGCACGCGGACATGGAGTTCCTGGCCCGCGAGGTCGCCTCGCTGCGGATGGCGGTCGGCGAGGTCGCCACCCGCGACTTCGTCCGCTCCGAGCTCCGCTCGCTGCTCTCCGACCTCGACGAGCTCGACGCCCGCCGCCGCGAGGGCCAGCCGGAGGAGCCCCGGCACCGGTCCTGACGCGGTCCCGACCTGTCCCGACCCGTCCTGACCCGCTCCTGGACGCCGTCGCACGGGCGTTCCTGGTCCCGGACTGCGCGGTCCCGCGGACCGCGAACTAGGCTGGGACATCATGAGCGCTCCCTCCGCCGACCGGGTCCGTGAGGCCCTGGCCACGGTCAACGATCCCGAGATCAAGCGTCCGATCACCGAGCTGGGGATGGTCGACTCCGTCGAGGTCTCCGACGACGGCCGGGTCGCGGTGCACGTCCTGCTGACGGTGTCCGGCTGCCCCCTCAAGGACACCATCACCCACGACGTCACGACCGCGGTCGGTGCCGTCGACGGGGTCACCGACGTGGACCTCACCCTCGGCGTCATGGACGCCGACCAGCGGGCCGAGCTGAAGAAGACGCTGAACAACGGCCAGGTCCAGCGGGAGATCCCGTTCGCGCAGCCCGGGTCGCTGACCCGCGTGCTCGCCGTGGCCAGCGGCAAGGGCGGGGTCGGCAAGTCGTCGGTCACCGTGAACCTCGCGCTGTCGATGGCCCGCGAGGGCCTGAAGGTCGGCATCGTCGACGCGGACATCTACGGCCACTCGGTGCCGGCCATGCTCGGCGTCGCCGACCACCGTCCCACCCAGGTCGACGACCTGATCATGCCCGTGCCCACCGCCTCGGGCGTCTCGGTCATCTCGATCGGCATGCTCAAGCCCCGCCGCGACCAGGTCGTCGCCTGGCGCGGCCCGATGCTCGACCGGGCGCTCGTGCAGATGCTCTCCGACGTCTACTGGGGCGACCTCGACGTCCTGCTGCTCGACCTGCCGCCCGGCACCGGTGACATCGCGATCTCGCTGGGCCAGCACCTGCCCAACGCGGAGGTCGTCGTCGTGACCACCCCGCAGGAGGCGGCCGCCGAGGTCGCCGAGCGCGCCGGGACGATGGCGTCGATGATGCACCAGCGCGTCGTCGGGGTCGTGGAGAACATGTCGTGGCTCCCCTGCCCCCACTGCGGGCCGGAGCACAAGATCGACATCTTCGGCAGCGGCGGCGGCGTCCGGGTCGCCGGCACCCTGTCCGAGCGCTTCGGGTACGACGTCAAGCTCCTCGGGACGATCCCGCTCGACCCGTCGCTGCGCGAGGGCGGCGACGTCGGCAAGCCGATCGTGGAGGCCGACCCGACCGCTCCCGCCGCCGTCGAGCTCAGCCGGATCGCCACCGACCTCGCCGGCCGCGGCCGCGGTCTCGCCGGCATGCAGCTCGGGCTGACCCCCACCGGCCGGGCCTGACCCCGTGTTCGGGATCGGGTTGGCGGAGGCCGCGGTCATCGCGCTCGTCGCGGTGTTCGTCTTCGGGCCCGAGAAGGTGCCCGAGCTCGCCAAGCAGGCGGGGCAGATGCTCCGCCGCCTCCGCACCCTCGCCAACTCGGCCCGCGACGACCTCCGCCGCGAGCTCGGTCCCGAGTACGCCGACCTCGAGCTCCGCGACCTCGACCCCCGCGAGATCGTGCGAAAGCACGTGATCGACGCGATGAACGAGCCCGACGAGCCCGCGGAGAAGCCCCGGAAGCGCCGCGCCGGCGTCCTCGCCCCCGGCGAGATCCCGCCGTACGACGTCGAGGCCACGTAGCCCGGCCCTCAGCCAGGTCTCGGCACCGAGCCGCACCCGGCGAGCCGGGTAGCAAGAACGAGCGGCACCCGGCAAGCCAAGTCTCGGCACCAAGTGGCACCCGGCGAGCCAGGCAGCAAGAACGAGCGGCACCCGGCAAGCCAGGCAGCAAGAACGAGCGGCACCCGGCAAGCCAGGTAGCAAGAACGAGCGGCACCCGGCGAGCCAGGTCTCGGCACCACGTGGCACCCGGCAAGCCAGGTAGCAAGAACCAGTGGCACCCGAGCCGAGTCGGCTGAAACGCACCGAGCGAGCCCTGGCGGGTGAGGGAACCCCTGCCGACTCGGCGATCGGGAGTGACGGCGGGTGGGCCGGGCACCGACCGGCCCGAGGGGGTTGGTCTTGAGCCCGAGCGAGCCGGCGACCCAGGGACCGCCGCGAGCGGCCGACGTCCACCGATCAGCGCACACTTCTGCCGACTCGACCCCGCTCAGCTGCACAGACGTGCCGACTCGACCCCTCTCAGCTGCACAGACGTGCCGACTCGCCCGACCGGGCGCTAGAGCTCGGGCTCGGGGCTCTGCACGGCCGCGAGGCCGTCCAGGGTGAGCAGGACGGAGCGGCGGGAGTCGCCGGTGCCCTCGAGGGCCTCGAGGAAGTCCGCGCCGACACGGGTGACGACGACCTCGTGACGACGACCGTCGCGGGTGTGGACGACGCAGCGGGAGCCGGCGTCGGCGAGGCGGCGCAGGAGCGAGGCGACGCCGAGCCGCTGCAGCGGTGACCAGGCGGCCTCCGGCACCGCGCGGTCGGAGGCGCCGACGACGCGGTGCAGCGACGCGGTCCGCACGACCCAGTCCTGGGACGGCGCCCGGAGGAGGAGCCAGCCGTCGCCCGTCCGCTCGAGGACGCCGCGGACCGGCCCGACCCCGGCGACGTCGACCTCGAGGTCGTGACCCACCGACGCCACGAGCCGGGCGGCGAGGGTGACCTCGCGGTACTCGGCCCGGCTCCGGTCCTCGAGGTCGACCCGGCGCTCGGCGTCGTACGCGCTCTCGGCCTGCGCCTCGAGGTCCTCCAGGAGGCCGAACAGCTGCTCGTCGCCCGCCCCCACCCGGTCATCGTCGCACGGCACCGGCGCCTCCACCTGTGGACGCAGAGGTTGACGATCATGCGCAAACAACGTCAAATGACGCAAACAAGGTCAAACGAAAGGCAAACGACGATGACCGCCACCGACGTCCCCTCGGCGCCCGCCCTGCGGTGCCTCGGCGTCTGGGGCGGAATCGGCGTCGCGGTGCTCGGCCTGGGCGCCCTCGTGGCGCCCGACCTCACCGACGCAGCAGCCGCGGTCGCCGACGGCTCCTGGCAGGCGCGCCCCCTCGAGGTGCTCCTGGGCTGGCTCGCCGCGGCCGCCGCGAGCCTCGCGCTGGGCTGGCTGTGGGTCGTCGCCGGGCTGGTGGCCCTCGACGCCGCCCGCGGCGTCCGACGCGACGCGGTGCCGGGGTGCCCGGCGGCGCTGCGACGGCTGCTGCTGACGGCCTGCGGAGCCGCCGCGACGGGCGCCCTCGTCACCGGGCTCACCCTGCCCGCCTCGGCCGACCCGCTGCCCCGCCCGGTGCCCGTCGGCGGCTCGCTCGCCTCCGGTGCCCTCGTCGGCTCCGCGGACCCAGCTGCCGCCGTGGCCGCCACCCCTGACCCCGACGGCCCCGACCTGCACGGCCTGCCGATGCCCGACCGTGCGCACTCCGGTCCCGGTGCCCGCGACGCCGACCGCGACCGGGGCCCCCGCGGCCGCGCGACACCGGGCGACCCGGTCCGTCCCTCCGCCGGCGAGGGTGGGGTCCACGTCGTCCGGCCGGGCGACACCCTGTGGGACCTCGCGGCCGACCGGCTCCGCGCACGGGACGACCGCGCCCCGTCGGCCGCCGACGTCGACGCGGAGTGGCGCGCCCTCTGGGCGGCCAACGCCGACGTGGTCGGTCCCGACCCCGACCTCCTCCTCCCCGGCCAGCACCTGCGCACCCCCGGCCACGCCGCTCCCGACGCCCGACCCGACCACGACCGCTCCCGCGACTAGGAGGACCCATGCCCGCCGACATCCCGACCGTGCAGGGGACGCTCGCCCTCGACCTGGCGCCGCGCCTCGAGCCGCCGCCGGTGCCCGCCCGGCTCGCCCCGGAGGACGACGACCACGGCTTCGACCACGGGGGTGGCCGCGGCGGGACCCACGGGGGCCGCGGCGACGTGGTCCCGATCGACCGCCAGCAGCGCCGCGCGCTCGAGGCGTGGTCCTGGCGCTACGCCCAGGCCGTCGTCGAGGTCGTCGCCGGTGACCGTCCCGTCAGCCAGCTGCTGCGGTGGACCACCCCCGCCGTGTACGCCGACCTGGCCCGCCGGGCCCACCTGGTCGCCCGCGCCGGGGGCCACGTCGCCGGCCAGGGCCGTCGGCACCGCACCGCAGTGCGGGCCCAGGTGCTCGGGGTGCGGACCAGCTTCGTGGGCCGCGACGTCGCCGAGACCAGCATCCACGTCCGCTACGGCGCCCGGTCCCGCGCGATCGCCGCGCGGTTCGAGCTGGCGGGCGGGCGCTGGCAGTGCGCGGCCCTCGAGTTCGCCTGAGTCGCGTCGCCTACCAGCCGTGCCGCCGCCGCAGGCCGGCGGCGACGCGCGCGGCCAGCTCCCGGGCGTCGGTCGCACGCGGGTCGGCGCGGGCGTCCTCGCCGAGCCACGCCAGCGCCGCCTCCCCCGCCGCCAGGACCTCCCCGGCGGGCGGCGGTCCGGCCACCTCGACCGCGGGCTCCCCGGTGACCGGCAGGTCACCGAGGTCACCGTGCAGCACGAGACCGGCGCCCGGGTCGGCGAGGACGTCGCGGACCACCGCGTTGGCCCGGTGGGCGGCCTCGGTCGCGGGGCGGTCCAGCACGATCCGGGACTCCGCGTCGCTGCGCGGGGCCAGCACCTCGTCCCACAAGGCCTTCACGGCGCGGCGGTACTCGCCGTAGCCGACGTCCGGCAGGTGGCCGTTGACCCGCCGCAGCAGCTCGGTCGAGCCGTACCCGATCCGGGCGTTCGGCCGGGCGCGCTCCAGGTCCACCTCCACCGGCGGCAGGCCGGACGCGGCGACGAACCGGCGCCACAGCTCGGCCGGCTCGGCCGCGGCGGGCACCGTCACGACCGCGACGCGGTCCACCGCCGGGTGCGCCGACCACCGGCGCAGCACCGCGGGCGCGCGGACGCGGGTGTGCGCGGCGTGCACGTCGGCGGCGACCTGGCCCTCGCCCTCCCCGCGGAGCGCGGCGAGGTAGTCCGGCCAGTCCAGCGTCCCCCGGCTGCGGCACCACGTCTGCCACTGCGACGGCAGGCTCCGCACCTGGTCCCGCACGCCCATCACGACGGTGACGTCGTCGTCGGCGAACGGGGCGAGGAAGTCGTCGAGGTGTGCGGGCCGGGCGAAGGAGAGGAACTCCATCGACACCACGAGGTCACCCTCGACGGCGGTCAGGGCCCGCCACGGCTCCGGGTCCGGGACTCCCCCGGGCCGCCCGCGTCCGAGGCCCGCGCGGACCTCGTCGATGCTGGCGCGCGGGTAGGTCCAGCCCTCCCGCGCCAGGGCGGGGCGACGGCGGCGCAAGGTGGACTGCACGAAGCTGGTCCCCGACTTCATCGCCCCGATGTGCAGGACGACGCGGCGGGACATGCCCCGATCATGCCCGTGCCTCACCGCAGGCCCTCCGCGACCTCCGCGACGAGCCACGCGACGTCCGCGCCGTCCGGGGCGGGCCGACCGTGGAGGTGCGCGTACGCCGTCCGCCCCGCGGCCGCCACCTCCGCCTCCTCGCACACCGAGGCCGCGCGCCCGGCGGGCGGGGTCCCGACCTCCTCCGGGGTCGGCAGGTCGTCGGGCGAGCCGACGAGCTCCACGCCGTCGCCGAGCCGCTCGCGGACCCGGGCGTTGGCCTCGAGCGCCCGCCGTACGGCGACCTCGTCGGCCACCACGCGGCTCTCGGCGTCACGCCGCGCGACGAGCGCGGTGTTCGCGAGGTCGCGCACGGCCCGCCGGTACCTCCCGGCCGGGCGGTCCGCCAGCAGCGGGTTGACCCGGCGCAGCAGCTCGCAGGAGCCGTGGCCCAGCGAGGGGTTGGTCCGCGCCAGCGTGACGTCGACGGGGACCTCGGGCAACCGGGCCGCCCGCGCGAAGCGGTCCCACAGCACGCCGGGGTCCGTCCCCGACGGTGGGACCGTGACGGCGACGACGCGGTCGACGCCGGCGTCCGTCCAGCGGTCGAGCAGGCGCGGGACCCGCTGCGCCCGGTCCCAGGTACGGCGGGCGTCGGCGACGCCGGCCGCGTCCGGGTCGGCGTCGCCGCGGATCGCGCGCAGCCAGTCGGGCCAGGCCAGCACGCCCCGGTTGCGGCAGTGGGTCTGCCACTGGGCGCCAAGCACGGCCCGCTGGTCGCGGACGCCGACGACGACGCTCACCCGGTCGCCGGCGAACGGCTCGAGGAGCAGCGCGATCCGCTCCGGCCCGGCGAAGCTGAGGAACTCCATCGAGACCAGCAGGTCGCCGTCGGTGGACCCCGCCAGCTCGCGCCACCGGGTCGCGTCCGGCGGGCCCTGGGCGGGGCCGCGCAGCACGGCCCGCACCGCGTGCACGCTGGAGGGCGGGAACGTCGTCCCCGCCGCGGCCAACGGTGCGCGGTGGTGGTCGAGCACCGACTGCAGGAACGACGTGCCCGTCTTCATGGCGCCGACGTGCAGCACCACGTGCCGGGGCACACCGGGCACGGGGGTGCTCAGCCCCCCGCGCGGGTCGTCGTGCCGGTCGGGCCGCCGCCCGGGCCGCCGTGGCAGCGCTTGTACTTCTTGCCGGACCCGCAGGGGCACAAGGCGTTGCGGCCCGTGCCCGCGAACGGGTCGTCGTCGGCGACGGGCGCCTCGGTGTGCACCTCGGCCTCGCCGTCCTCGGACGGCGCGGTGTAGGACAGCGGCTGGTTCGAGCGCTGCGGCTCCAGGCCCTTCGCGCGGATCTGGGGCGCGTCGGGGCGGGTCCGGGCGGTGGCACCGACGGTGGCCACCTCGGCGTCGTCCTCGTCGCCCTCCTCGGGCAGGTCGCCCTCCAGGGCGCCGTCCGCGACGTCCGGGTCCGAGACCAGGACGTGCTCGTGGTCGTCGTGCTGCTCGACCTCGACCTCGAGGTTGAACAGGAAGCCGACCGTCTCCTCCTTAATGCCGTCCATCATCGCGCCGAACATGTCGAAGCCCTCGCGCTGGTACTCCACCAGCGGGTCGCGCTGCGAGTAGGCCCGCAGGTGGATGCCCTCGCGGAGGTAGTCCATCTCGTAGAGGTGCTCGCGCCACTTGCGGTCGAGCACGGAGAGCAGCACCCGCCGCTCCAGCTCGCGCATGACGTCCTCGCCGACCTCGGTCTCGCGGGCGTCGTACGCGCGGTGGGCATCGGCGCGGAGGTCCTCGACGAGGTTCTCGCGGCTCAGCGCGGCCTGGCCGCCGGCCTTCTCGGTCATCTCCTCGCGGTCGATGGAGATCGGGAAGACCTGGCCCAGCTGCGTCCACAGCGCCTCGAGGTCCCAGTCCTCGGCGTACTCCATCGTGGCGCCCATGACGAAGCCCTCGACGACGTCGTCCAGGAAGCCGCGCACCTGCTCCTTGAGGTCGGCGCCCTCGAGGACCTGGCGGCGCTCGCCGTAGATGACCTCGCGCTGGCGGCTCATCACGTCGTCGTACTTGAGGACGTTCTTGCGGGACTCGAAGTTCTGCGACTCGACCTGGCCCTGCGCGCTGGCGATGGCCCCGGTGACGCGCTTGTTCTCGATCGGGACGTCGTCGGGGACCTTGAGCACCTGCAGCACCCGGTCGACCCAGTCGGACTTGAACAGCCGCATCAGCTCGTCCTGCAGCGACAGGTAGAACCGGGACTCCCCGGGGTCGCCCTGCCGGCCGGAACGACCGCGGAGCTGGTTGTCGATGCGGCGCGACTCGTGGCGCTCGGTGCCGACGACGTAGAGGCCGCCGAGGTCCTTGACCTCGTCGTGCTCGGTGGCGACCTGCTTCTTCAGCCGCTCGAGGGTCTCGGGCCACTCGGCCTCGTACTCGTCGGCGGTCTCCCCGGCCGGCTGCAGGCCCTTCTTGCGGAGCTCCTGGTCGGCGAGGAACTCGACCGACCCGCCGAGCATGATGTCGGTGCCGCGACCGGCCATGTTGGTGGCGACGGTGACGGCGCCCTTGTGGCCGGCCATCGCGACGATCTTCGCCTCGTCGGCGTGGACCTTCGCGTTCAGCACCGTGTGCGCGATGCCGCGCTTCTTCATCAGCACCGACAGCTGCTCGGACTTCTCGACCGAGGCGGTGCCGACGAGGATCGGCTGGCCCTTCTCGTGGCGCTCCGCGATGTCCTCGACGACGGCCTCGTACTTGGCGTCCTCGGTGCGGTAGACGAGGTCGGCGCCGTCCTGGCGGACCATCGCCTTGTTCGTCGGGATGGGGACGACGCCGAGGGAGTAGGTCTTGTCGAACTCGCTGGCCTCGGTCATCGCCGTACCGGTCATGCCGGAGAGCTTGGTGTAGAGGCGGAAGTAGTTCTGCAGCGTGATCGTGGCGAGGGTCTGGTACTCCTCGCGGATCGTCACGCCCTCCTTCGCCTCGATGGCCTGGTGCAGGCCGTCGTTGTAGCGGCGGCCCGACAGCATGCGGCCGGTGTGCTCGTCGACGATGAGCACCTCGCCGTCCATGACGACGTACTCCTTGTCGTTGCGGAACAGCTCCTTGGCCTTGATCGCGTTGTTCAGGAACGAGATCAGGGGCGTGTTCGCCGACTCGTAGAGGTTGTCGATGCCGAGGTGGTCCTCGACCTTCGTGATGCCCGGCTCGAGCACGGAGATGGTGCGCTTCTTCTCGTCGACCTCGTAGTCGACCTCGCGCTCCATCTTCTTCACGATGCGGGAGAACTCGCCGTACCAGCGGACCTCGTCCTGCGTGGGGCCCGAGATGATCAGCGGCGTGCGGGCCTCGTCGATGAGGATCGAGTCGACCTCGTCGACGATCGCGAAGTTGTGGCCCCGCTGGACGCACTCCTCGACGGAGCCGGCCATGTTGTCGCGCAGGTAGTCGAAGCCGAGCTCGTTGTTCGTGCCGTAGGTGATGTCGCAGGCGTAGGCCTCGCGGCGCTCGGAGGGGCGCATCTGCGGGACGACGACGCCGGTGGTGAGGCCCAGGAAGTGGTGGACGCGGCCCATCCACTCCGCGTGGTACTTCGCCAGGTAGTCGTTGACGGTGACGACGTGGACGCCCTTGCCTGACAGGGCGTTCAGGTACGACGGGAGCGTGGCGACCAGCGTCTTGCCCTCGCCGGTCTTCATCTCGGCGATGTTGCCGAGGTGCAGTGCCGCACCGCCCATGATCTGGACGTCGTAGTGCCGCTGGCCGATCACCCGGGACGCCGCCTCGCGCACCGTGGCGAAGGCCTCGGGCATCAGGTCGTCGAGGGTCTCGCCGTCGGCGAGGCGCTTCCTGAACTCCACGGTCTGACCGGCGAGCTCCTCGTCGGTCATCTCCTTGTAGTCGTCCTCGATGGCGTTGACCGCCTTGGAGATCGCCTGGAGCTCGCGGAGGATCTTGCCCTCGCCGATGCGGAGGAGCTTGTCGATGATGGCGGGCACAGCGGATGTCTCCTGGGGTTCGGGACGGAGGATCGGCCGGGTCGTCTGCTGCTCGGGCCCGGGGCCGTCGTCAACTCTAACCGGCGAGCACGGAGGCCCGGGACACGATCAGCCCGGGCGGCCGCGACGCCGGGGACGCCGTCGGGGCGACGGGGCCCGCCGCAGCCCGCTCAGGAGCACGAACGCGCACAGGGCGAGCGCCACGGCGCTCACCGTGACGACCCGCAGCCACATCCCCTCCACCGCGAGGACGCCCTGCTGGTCCAGGGTCGTGGCGAGGCCCAGGACCAGTCCCGGGCCCACCAGGGCGGCCAGCGCGAGGTCCCTCACCATGCCCGCGAACCTAGGACGACGCCCGGCCGCCCACCATGACCCGCGCGGGCCATGCGGAGCGGCCCGATCCCCCGATGCCGGCCGGCTCTCAGCGCCCGCCGCGGCCCACGGCGGCGGCGAGGGCCGGGGCGAGGTCCCCGCGTTCGCCCACGACCACCGTCTCCAGCCCGAGCCAGTCCGCCAGGTCGGCCAGCTCGTCGGCCAGTGCGTCGGCGACCTCACCGGCCGAGGTGCCCGCCTCGGCGTACGCCGCGTGGACCAGCAGGCGGCCCGTGGCACGGTCGGCCTTGAGGTCGACCCGGGCGACCAGCCGGTCGCCGAGCAGGAACGGCAGGACGTAGTAGCCGTGCACCCGCTTGGCCGCGGGGACGTAGATCTCGATGCGGTAGCGGAACCCGAAGAGTCGCTCGGTCCGCTCGCGCTCCCACACCACGGGGTCGAACGGGCTCAGCAGCGCCCGGGCACCGATGCGACGGGGCGTGCGGGCCTCGTGGTGCAGGTACGCCGGGCGGTCCCAGCCCTCCACGCGCGCCGGCAGCAGCTCCCCGGACTCGACGAGCTCCTCGACCGCCCGCGCCGCCGCGGCCGGGGACATCCGGTAGTAGTCGCGCAGGCACACGAGCGTCGCCACGCCGTGGGACGCCGCGGCGCGGCGGACCAGCTCGCGGGACGCCTCCTCGACCGAGGGCGTCGGCCGGGCGAGGACGTCGGGCGGCAGCACCCGCTCCGGGACGTCGTACAGGACCTCGAACTGGCGGTTGCGGCCGGCGATCGCCACCTCACCGGTGCGGTAGAGCAGGTCGAGCACCTGCCGGGCCTCGCTCCAGTTCCAGCCCCAGTGCCCGGTCCGACGGGGCGCACCGTCGTCGAGGTCGCGGGCCGTCACCGGTCCGCGCGCGGCGACCTCGGCGAGGACGTCGGCCTCCACCTGGGGCGACCAGCGCGGGCCGTCCGCCTCGTGGCGGCGTCGGTGCTCGGCCATCCGGTGGCGCATGGCCGGCCACAGGTCCACCGGCATGAAGGCCTGCACGTGCGCCCAGTACTCCACCATCCGGCGCGGGCGCACCTCGGAGGCGCGGCGCACCAGGTCGACGTCGTACGGGCCGACGCGGGAGAACACGGGCATCAGGTGGGCGCGGGCGAGGACGTTGACGGAGTCGACCTGCAGGACGCCGGTACGGCGCAGCGTCCGCTCCAGGGTGCGGAGCGAGGGGGTGGCGTGGGGGCGGTCGGTGAACCCCTGGGCGGCCAGCGCCACGCGGCGGGCGCGGGTCCGGGTCAGCCGCTCGGGCGCGGGGCCGGGCAGGGACGGGGTCACGGGAGATCGAGGAGCTTGGTCCGCATCGCGTACATGACGGCCTCCATGCGCGAGTGCAGCCCGAGCTTCTCCAGGATGTTGCGGACGTGGTTCTTCACCGTGTTCTCGCTGATCGACAGCCGCGCCGCGACCTCGCGGTTGGCCAGCCCGCGCGCGACGTGCGTCAGCACCTCCAGCTCGCGGGCCGTGAGCCTCGCGGGGTCGCTCGGGCGGGCGTCGGCCACCTCGGCCTCGCGGAACCCGCTGACGAGCTTGGCCGCCATCGAGGGGCTGATGAGGGACTGGCCGGCGGCGACGACCCGGACGGCCTGCACCAGCTCGGGCAGCGAGGCGTCCTTCAGCAGGTAGCCGAGCGCGCCGCCGCGGACCGCCTCGAACAGGTCGGCCTCGTCGTCGGAGGTGCTGAGCACGATCACCCGGACGCCGGGGTGGTGGGCGGTGATGCGCCGGCAGGCGTCGAGGCCGCCGCGCCCCGACATGCGGCCCTCGAGGACGACGACGTCGGGCCTCGTGCGGGCGGTCTCGACAACCGCGGAGTCGGCGTCGGCGGCGGAGCCGACCACGGACACGCCGTCCTCCGCGTCGAGGACCATCGCGAGCCCCCGGCGGAAGAGCTCCTGGTCGTCCGCGACCAGCACCCTCACGTCGGCGGCAGTCCCCGGATCGGCCACCACCGCATCCTGCCACGGTGACGCCGACCCGGGGACGAGCCCGGCCGGGTGTGCCTCAGTCGCCGAGCTCGAGCGAGATGACGCCGTAGTCGTAGCCCCGTCGCCGGTAGACGACCGCCGGGCGCTCGCTCTCCTTGTCGACGAACAGGTAGAAGTCGTGGCCGACGAGCTCCATCTCGTAGAGCGCCTGGTCGAGCGTCATCGGCTCGGCGGGGTGGCTCTTCTCCCGGACCACCAGCGGACCGTCACCGGTGACCTCGATGGGCCCGACGTGGCGCGAGGTGACGCCGTCCTCGGTGTCCTGCACCGCGGGGGCGGGCGCCGGGGCGGTGAGCGTCTGGCCCACCTCGGCGGGGACCGTGCGTCCCTTGTGCACCCGGCGGCGGTCGGCGGCCCGGCGCATCTGGGAGGCCATCTTGTCCATCGCCAGGTCGAGGGCACCCATCTTGTCCTCGGCGGCCGCCTCGGCGCGGACGACCGGGCCGCGGGAGAAGGCCGTCAGCTCCACGCGCACCGCCTGGTCGTGCTGACGGGGGTTGCGCTCGGCCGAGACCTCGACCTGGATCCGCATGATGCGGTGGTCGTGCTTCTCGAGTCGGGCGAGCTTCTCCTCGACGTGGGCACGGAAACCCTCGGACACCTCGCAGTGCCGAGCGCTGACGACGACCTCCATGCTGCGACCTCCCTCGTTCTAGCCCCGGACGGGGCGTTCGTGGTGGGCGTGCGGAGCCCCACGACCACGAGGAGGAGTGACGCGGAGTGCGTCCCTCCGCGCTCGCGACGTGCCGGTCGCGGCGTGCCGGCGGCACCTGCCACGTGCCGGGACGGACTCCATGACGAGACGTTAGTGCAGTCGGTCGGCTCGCGGAAGCGGAAGCGGCTCGGAGGTCGCCCCGGTCGGCGCCGGGCGTCCGGAGCTCGGGTGGCGCCGGAGCGTCGCCGCGACGGTCGCGTGCCCGGTGACGGGCAGCCCGACCGCGGCCAGGGCGCGCTGCGCCTCGGCGAGCGTGGCCCCGGTCGTGACGACGTCGTCGCAGACCACGAGCCGCGACCCGGCCGCGGTGGCCGGGAGACGGCGGACGTGGGGGCACCACAGCGACCCGGCGAGGTTCGCCGCTCGTGCCGCGGCGTCGAGGCCGGCCTGGTCGGCGACCGCGCCGCGGGGCGCCAGGAGCCGGACGACCCGTGCGGCGACCCCCTCGTGCCGCAGCCGCCGCGCGGCGAGCGCGACCACCGCTCCGAGCGGGTCGTGACCCCGCGCCCGGACCACGGCGGGACGGCTCGGCACCGCCGCCAGCAGGACCGGGCCGGCGCCCGGCGCGGCGGCCCGCACGGCGGCTGCGAGCAGGTCCGCCAGCGGCGCCCGCAGGGCGAGCCGGCGCCGCTCCTTGTGCCCGACGACCAGCGCGCGCACCACCCCGTCGTACGGCGCGGCCGCCCAGGTGGGTGCGAGCCCCGGCGGGACGGGGTCGAGGACGGCCGGCGCGGCGGTCGTCGGCAGCGCGCCGCGGCAGGGCGCGCACAGCAACCGTCCGGGCCGGCCGCAGCCGAGGCAGGTGACCCCGGTGAGCAGGTCCGCGACGGCCTCGCGCACCCGCAGCGGTCCCCCGGGGTCGTCGACGGTGGGGTGCGACTCGGTCATGCCCGAGCCCACCACGTCGGCCACGCGGAGCGGTGCCGCCGGCGGCGGGCCTGGGGACGACGGGCCCCGCGGAGCGCCTGGGGACGTCGGGTGGCCCCGCGAGCGGGGGCGGCGCCTCAGCCCACGTAGGTCAGGCCGCGGACCCGGGGGTCGACCTCGTCGGAGGTGCGGAGCAGGCTGCCGAGCACCTCGGCGCCGTCGGCGGTGACGACGTACGCCGGGAGCCCGTCCTCGGGGGCGCTCGCGACGCGCCACACGGGGGTGCGGTCGAGCGCGAGGGGGGTCTGGTCGTCGGCGTTCGCCCCGGAGCCGTCGACGGGGACCTCGGTGACCGACCAGATCCGCTGGCTGCGGTCGACGACGTCCAGGGTGGTCGGGGAGGACCAGGCGACGTCGACGACCCGGATCGGCTCCTCCCTGCCCGCGAAGACGGTCCGGGCCGCGGTCAGGAGGGTGATCCCGCCCTCGTCGCCGTACCGGACGCGGTTGACGACCACGGAGTCGCCCTCGGGTCCCCGGACCACGGAGACCAGCCGCGACCCGTCGCGGGAGACGATCATGCGTTTCACCGACCGGCCGGTCACGCCGGGCACGTCCAGCTCGCGCAGCTCGCCGCCGGGCGTGACCAGCGAGACCCGGCCCCCGGCCGCGGTGCGGTCGAGGGTCCACAGGCGGCCGGCGTGGTCCCACGACGGCTTGCCGAGGTCCTCGCCGCCGGACAGGACGGTGCGGACCTCGGTGCCGTCGTCGTCGACGGCGCCCACCAGCACGGTGGTCCCGTCGTCCGAGACGCCCGCCAGCCGGTCGCCGGCCATGTCGACGGCGATCTCGCCCAGCCCGTAGTCCCCGGTGCCGAACGGCCCGGCGACCGCGGCCGTGCCCTCGCCCGGCGAGACGTCGACGACCGAGCCGTCGAGGAGCCCGAAGAGCCGGCTGCTGCTCGCCGAGACCCACGGGGCGAACTCCCCGCCGATGTCGACGGGCACCTGCGAGGTGCCGTCGGGCAGCCGGACCGGCTCGCCGCCCACGACGAGGCGGAACGCGTCGATCGAGGGGTCCTGGCGCAGCGTCCAGCCGAGCTGGGTCAGCAGCAGGGAGGCGACCTCGGGGTCGGCCACGGAGCGACCGGTGCCCTGGAGGGTCACCTCGGCCACGCCGGAGCGCGACACGGTCACCGACAGCCCGAGGGAGGCCTCGGGGGGCAGGAACGTCCGCGAGACCCCCGGCAGCCGCGGCCCGTCGAGCAGCCGTCGGACCAGGGTGGTCGCGAGCTGCTCGCCGTCGGGGACGAAGACGGGCTCGGGGACGAGGATCGTCGCCTCGGGGTCGAAGAAGTAGAGCGAGACGGGGCGGAAGCGGTCGTCGAACCAGGTCTCGGGGACGACGAGCGCGTCCGGGGCCTCGGCGATGCGCCACTCGCCGTCCACGCGCGACATCGGGAAGCCCAGCACGGACGCCGGCCCGGTCAGGTCGCCCAGCCAGGTGCCCGTGCGGTCGAGGCGGCTGGCGTCCGGCAGGCGGAGGGAGACCTCGGTGCCGCCCGTGGGTCGCAGCGCGCCCGAGTAGGTGATGGTCTCCCGGTCGGGCTCCCACGAGCCGGCGGCGTCGTCGGTGAGGAACTCCCGCGCGACCCCGGTCTGCAGCGGCGTCGCCGTCATGGCCTCCATGAAGTGACGGACGATGTCGGTCGGCGACTCCCCCGGCTGCGGCCCGCTGGGGACGTAGAAGGTGCCGGGCGTCTCGGTCCGCGTGGTCTCGCCGGACTCGGCCACCACCGGTCCGGACACCGGCAGCCGGACGCAGCCCGACACCAGCAGCACGACGGCGACGAGCAGGGCCGCCACCCCCGCCGTACGACGGCCGCTCACCGCCGGCTCCCCGCGTCGGTCGGCACCAGCGGCAGGGGGCTCTGGCGCAGCTCGCCGCCGCTGCGGCGCGGCAGAGTGAGACGGAACTGGGCGCCGGCGCCGGGACGGCCCCAGGCCTGGAGCCAGCCGCCGTGCAGGTGGGCGTCCTCCAGCGAGATGGACAACCCCAGACCGGTGCCGCCGGAGGTGCGGGCGCGGGCGGGGTCCGCCCGCCAGAACCGGTTGAAGACCATCGCCGACTCCCCCGACTCCAGCCCGATCCCGTAGTCGCGCACGGCCACGGCGGCGGCCCGGTCGTCGCCCTCCACCCGCACCACGACGTCCGCGGCGGTGCCGTCACCCTGTCCGGCCCCCGCGCCGGCCCCGGCCGCGTCGCCCGAGGTGGGACGCGCGTGGTCGATGGCGTTGGTGACGAGGTTGCGGATGACGCGCTCGACGCGCCGCGCGTCGGCCTCGGCCCGCACCCGGCGGGCGGGGGCGTCCACCACGACGCTGACCCCGCGCTGGTCGGCGAGGGGCCGGGTCACGTCCACCACGCGGCGGGCCAGGTCGGCGAGGTCGACGTCCTCGATCTCGAGGACGGCGGCGCCGGCGTCGAAGCGGCTGATCTCCAGCAGGTCGGCGAGCAGGACCTCGAAGCGGTCGAGCTCGGTCTGCAGCAGCTCGGCCGCGCGCCCGGTGCCGCCCGGAAAGCTGTCGCGGGCGTCGTACAGGACGTCGCTGGCCATGCGGACGGTCGTCAGCGGCGTCCGCAGCTCGTGGGAGACGTCCGAGACGAACCGGCGCTGCAGGCGGCTGAGCTCCTCGAGCTGGCGGATCTGGGTCTGCAGGTTGGACGCCATCTGGTTGAACGACGTCGCGAGGCGGGCCAGGTCGTCCTCGCCGGCGACGCGGAGGCGCTCGGTCAGCCGGCCGGCGGCGAGGCGCTCGGCCACCTGCCGGGCCAGGCGGATCGGGGTGACGACCTGCCGGGTGACCAGGAAGGTCACGCCGCCGACGAGCAGGAGCAGCAGGACGGCGGCGGTCAGGAGCGCGCGGGTGACGAGCGCGAGCGTCTCCTCCTCGTCCTCGAGCGGGAAGAGGTAGTACAGCGTGTACGTCTCGCCGTCGGCGGGCAGCTCGACCTGCGAGCCGACCACGACGGCGGGGCCGCTGCGGGAGCGGCCGCGGTCGTCCTCGCTGCGGATGCGGCCGTAGGTCCACGCCGGCGAGGAGGAGTCGGCGAAGTGGGCCACCAGCGCGGGCGGGACGCTCGCGACGTCCAGGCCGGGGGTGAACTGGGTGTCGCCCGCCTCGCCCAGCGACTCCCCCGGCTCCGTCGGCCCGGCGAGGACGACGGCGAACCCGCGGGCCTCGCCGCGGTTCACGATGGGCTCGATGAGCTGGACGCGCTGTCCGGCGGCGTCGGCGTCGGTGCCGCTGGCGGCGAGCAGCCGGTCCTGGGCCTCGGCGGTCTCGTTGCCGGCCTCGGCGACCACCGCCTCCACCCGGTCGTCGAGCAGGCCGTCGCGGGTCTGCTGCAGCAGGAACCACCCGACGGCGCCGACGACGAGGGCCGAGAGCACCATCGTGCTGGCCACGACGCGCACCTGGATGGAACGGCGCCACACGGTGAGGCCGGTCCGCAGGGACTCCGCGAGACGACGTCGTCGTCCGACGTCCGCGAACGGGTCGTCGCCCGACGGCGCGCCGTCGGTCGGGGCGGTCGTCGGTGACGCCGCGGCGGTGGACGTCGAGGACGCCGGGGGCGCCGGCGTGCTCATGTCAGGCCGCGGAGGGGGTGCCGGCCTTGTAGCCCACGCCCCGGACGGTGACGACGATCTCGGGGTTCTCCGGGTCGGTCTCCACCTTCGACCGCAGGCGCTGGACGTGCACGTTCACCAGTCGGGTGTCGGCCGCGTGGCGGTAGCCCCAGACCTGCTCGAGCAGCACCTCGCGGCTGAACACCTGCCCGGGCTTGCGCACGAGGGCGACCAGCAGGTCGAACTCGAGCGGCGTCAGCGACAGCGAGCGGCCGCCGCGGGTCACGGTGTGGCCGGAGACGTCGATCTCGAGGTCGCCGATCCGGAGGGTCTCCGGGCCGGGGGGCTCGACCCGGCGCACCCGGGCCCGGACCCGGGCGATGAGCTCCTTCGGCTTGAACGGCTTCACCACGTAGTCGTCGGCCCCGGACTCGAGGCCGACGACCACGTCGACGGTGTCACCCTTCGCGGTGAGCATGACGATCGGCACCCCGGACTCCGCGCGGATCTCGCGACAGACGTCGATCCCGTCCCGACCCGGCAGCATCAGGTCGAGGAGCAGGACGTCCGGCTTGTAGTCGCGGAACTCGGCGAGGGCGCGGTCACCGCGGGTGCAGATGCGGGAGTCGAAGCCCTCCTGCCGCAGCACGATCGACAACATCTCGCCGAGCGAGGCGTCGTCGTCGACCACGAGCACGCGGCCACGGGGTGCGATGTCTGTCATGCCTCAGTAACGGTACGCCTCGGACTTGAACGGGCCGGAGACGGCCACGCCCAGGTAGTCCGCCTGGTCCTGGCTGAGCTCCGTCAGGCGCACGCCCAGGGCGCCCAGGTGCAGGCGGGCGACCTCCTCGTCCAGGTGCTTGGGCAGCACGTAGACGCCGACCGGGTAGTCCTCGGTGCGCGTGAAGAGCTCGATCTGGGCGAGCACCTGGTTGGTGAACGAGTTCGACATCACGAACGACGGGTGGCCGGTCGCGTTGCCGAGGTTCATCAGGCGGCCCTCGGAGAGCACGATGATCGTGGTGCCCTCACCCTCGGCGCCCGAGCCCTCGTTGAAGGTCCACACGTCGACCTGGGGCTTCACGTTCTTGCGGGTCGCGACGCCCTCGGCCTCGAGGCCGGCCATGTCGATCTCGTTGTCGAAGTGGCCGATGTTCGCCACGATCGCCTGGTGCTTCATCGACCGCATGTGGTCGACGGTGACGACCGCCTTGTTGCCGGTGGCGGTGACGATGATGTCGGCGGTCGGGAGCACCTCCTCGAGGGTGGTGACCTGGTAGCCGTCCATCGCCGCCTGCAGCGCGCAGATCGGGTCGATCTCGGTGACGATGACGCGGGCGCCCTGGCCGCGCAGCGACTCGGCGCAGCCCTTGCCCACGTCGCCGTACCCGCAGACGACCGCGACCTTGCCGCCGATGAGGACGTCGGTGCCGCGGTTGATGCCGTCGATCAGCGAGTGGCGGCAGCCGTACTTGTTGTCGAACTTCGACTTGGTGACCGAGTCGTTGACGTTGATCGCCGGGAAGAGCAGCGAGCCCTCGCGCATCCGGTCGTAGAGGCGGAGGACGCCGGTGGTGGTCTCCTCCGTGACGCCCTTGACCTCGTTGGCGATGCGGCTGAAGCGCTGGTCGTCCTCGGTGAGCGCGCGGGCGATGACGCCGAAGATGACGCGCTGCTCGGCGCTCTGGGCGGTGGCCGGGTCGGGCGCCGTACCCGTCTTCTCGGCCTCGACGCCGAGGTGGACGAGGAGGGTGGCGTCGCCGCCGTCGTCCAGGATCATGTTCGGCTCGACACCGGGGCCCCAGTTCAGGACCTGCTCGGTGCACCACCAGTACTCCTCCAGCGTCTCGCCCTTCCAGGCGAAGACCGGGACGCCGGCGGGGGCCTCGGGAGTGCCACCGGACTCGGGGCGCCCCACGACGACCGCGGCGGCGGCGTGGTCCTGGGTGGAGAAGATGTTGCAGGAGGCCCAGCGAACCTCGGCACCGAGGTCGACGAGCGTCTCGATCAGCACGGCGGTCTGGACCGTCATGTGCAGCGAACCGGTGACGCGAGCCCCCGCGAGGGGCTTCTCGACGCCGTACCGCTCACGCATGGCCATGAGGCCCGGCATCTCGTTCTCGGCGAGGGTGATCTCCGTGCGGCCGTAGTCGGCCAGGTTGAGATCGGCGACCTTGTAGTCCATTGACTCGCTCCCCTGTCGGTGGTCCTGTGAAGAACTCCACGGTAAGCCGCCCCCCGCGCCCGACGAGAATCCTCGAGGCCCCGCCCGCGGCGGTGTCTCGGTAGCCTGCCGCCATGGCCAGCGGACTGTTCGCCCTGCTCGACGACGTCGCCGCTCTCTCCCGGATGGCGGCCGCGTCGATCGACGACGTGGGCGCCGCCGCGGGGCGCGCCAGCGTGAAGGCGGCGGGGGTCGTGGTGGACGACGCCGCGGTCACCCCGCAGTACGTCCAGGGCGTCGCCGCCGACCGCGAGCTGCCGATGATCCGCAAGATCGCGGTCGGCTCGCTGCGCAACAAGCTGCTGATCATCCTGCCCGCCGCGCTGCTGCTGTCGCAGTTCCTGCCCTGGCTGCTCACCCCGATCCTCATGCTCGGCGGCGCCTTCCTCTGCTACGAGGGCGCCGAGAAGGTGTGGCACAAGCTGCGCCCGGCCGAGGAGCACCACGGCCCCGCCACGGCGGACGTCTCCTCGACGCCGCAGACGCCGGAGGAGGCCGAGCGGACGATGGTGTCCGGCGCCATCCGGACCGACCTCATCCTCTCGGCGGAGATCATGGTGATCTCGCTGAACGAGGTCGCCACCGAGGGCTTCTGGTCCCGCGCCGCGATCCTCGTCGTGGTCGCGATCGGCATCACCGTGCTGGTGTACGGCGTCGTCGCGGTGATCGTGAAGGTCGACGACGTCGGCCTCTCCCTCACCCGCCGTCCCTCCCCCGCCGCGCAGCGCTTCGGCCGGTCGCTGGTGCGGGGCATGCCGAAGGTCATGGCGGTCGTCTCCGTCGTCGGCACCGCGGCGATGCTCTGGGTCGGCGGCCACATCCTCCTCGTCGGCATGGAGGAGCTCGGCCTCGCGGCGCCGTACGACGCCGTCCACCACGTCGAGGTCCTCGTCCACGACGCCCTGGGGGCCGCCGGTGCCGTCGCGGGCTGGTTCGTCAACACCCTCGCGTCCGCGGTGCTGGGCCTGCTCGTCGGCGGCCTGATCGTCGCGGCCGTCTCCGCCCTCCCCGAGAAGGTCCGCGCCCGGATCGGTCACTGACGCCAAGTCGGCCCGAACGCGCCCCTCAGGACCGCCGAGTCGGCCCGAGCGCACGTAGCCGGAGCTGACTCAAGCCCCTCCCGACGCGCGTTCGGGCCGACTCGAGCCTCTCCCGACGCACGTTCGGGCCGACTCGGCGCCCTGTGGACGCACGTTTGGGCCGACTCGGCGCCCTGGGGACGTGCGTTCGGGCCGACTCGTCAGTCGGTGGTGCCCAGGCGGAGGTAGACGGCGACGTACGTCGCGCGCAGGACCGTGGTGGCGTGGGCGACCGGGGCGTCCAGGGGCTCGTCGCCGAGCTCGACGACGCGGACGCCGCGGCCCTCGGCGACCTCCTGCAGGTCCGGCCCCGGCCCTCCCGCCGGCGCGGCGCCCTCGCCGGGCGAGCCGAGCAGGAGCAGGGAGGGGCGGACGGCGTCCGGGGCGTCGTCGTACGGGTCGTCGAAGACGGTGCGGGTCGCGGTCGCCTCGAGGACGGGGAGCACGGTCGCCGCGTCGCCGGCCACGACCGGCAGCCCGGTGATCCGGCGCAGGGCGGCCCCCGCCCGGACCGCGGCGTCCAGGCCCAGCGGGGTGGCCGCCCGGGGGCTGACGAGCGGCACGCTCTCGGCCAGGCCGACCGCCGCGACCTTCGCGGGGTTCGTCCCGGCGTCGGAGAAGGGCGAGCAGTCGACGGCGACCTCGTCGAGGGCGTCGGCGACCAGGTCGAGGTCGAGGGGCCGGCCCAGGCCGGTGCGGGCCAGGTGGGCGAGCGCGACGAGCGCGACCGCCGTCGGCTCGGGGGACGCCGTGGTCAGCACCGTCGACCACCGTCCCCGCGCGTGGTCGGAGACGGCGGAGCCGTCGGCGGCGACGGCGAGCACCTGGCAGCCGCGGCGCACGGCGCCCGCCACCTGCGGCACCACGACCGCATCGGGCGCGCCCTCAGGAGCGAGGACGACGACGAGGTCGGCGCCGCCCAGCCAGCCCGGCAGGTCGGCGTCCTCCCACGTGACCACGGGGACACCGGCGACCGGGGCCAGCACCAGGCGGACGAGCTCGGCCTCCGGCCCGAGGACGACGACGGCCCGGGGCGGGTCGAGCTCGCCGGACAACGCCACCGCGACCTCGGCGTCCTCGGCAGCCTCGAGGGCGGCGCGACGCAGCCGCGCGCCCGACTCGGCGAGGCCGCGCAGCTGGGCGTCGGCGACGGCGAGCGCGCGCTCGTCGTCCAGGCGGGACTCGTCGAACCAGGGCACCGGGGGCTCCTACCCGGGCCGCTCGGCCTCGTCGAGCAGGAGCACGGGGATGCCGTCGCGCACCGGGTAGACCAGGCCGCAACCGGTGCAGGTCAGGGTGGCGTCGCCCTCGCGGAGACTGCTGCGACAGCCCGGGCAGGCCAGGATCTCCAGGAGCTTCGGGTCGACGCTCACGCGAGACCACCCCGGATCCTCGTGAGCACCTCGTCGCGCACGGTCTCCATCGTCGTGAGGTCCTCTCCCTCGGCGTTCAGCCGCAGCAGCGGCTCGGTGTTGGAGGCGCGCACGTTGAACCACCAGCGCTCGCTCCCGACGGTCAGCCCGTCCAGGTGGTCGACGGTGACGCCCTCGCGGCCGCCGTACTCCGCCTCGAGGGCGGCGAGCACGGCCGCCTGGTCGTCGACGGTCGAGTTGATCTCGCCGCTGGCGACGTAGCGCTCGTAGTCCGCGAGCAGCACCGACAGCGGGACGTCGGACCCGGCGAGCGCGGCCAGCACGTGCAGGGCCGCGAGCATGCCGGAGTCGGCGCGCCAGAAGTCACGGAAGTAGAAGTGGCCCGAGTGCTCGCCCCCGAAGACGGCGTCGGTCTCGGCCATGGTCGCCTTGATGTAGGAGTGCCCGACCCGGGTGCGGACCGGGGTGCCGCCGTTCTCGAGGACGATCTGGGGCACGGCCCGGCTGGTGATCAGGTTGTGGATCACCGACGACCCGGGGACACGGCGGAGCTCCCGGGCGGCGATGAGCGCGGTGACGGTCGACGGGGAGACAGCCCGCCCCGCCTCGTCGACGACGAAGCAGCGGTCGGCGTCGCCGTCGAAGGCCAGCCCGACGTCCGCGCCCTCCTCGACCACGCGGCGCTGGAGGTCGACCAGGTTGGCGGGCTCGATGGGGTTCGCCTCGTGGTTCGGGAAGGTCCCGTCGAGCTCGAAGTACATCTCGACCAGGTCGACCGCGTCGCCACGACCGGCGCCCAGGCGGCCGAACACGGCGGGGGCGGTCAGCCCGGCCATCCCGTTGCCAGCGTCGACCACGACCTTCAGCGGGCGTCCCTCGACGGGGGCCAGGGACAGCAGGTGGGCGGCGTAGGCGTCGAGGACGTCGTGCTCGGCGATCGCGCCCTCGCGGGTGGCCGCGGTGCCGGGGGGCGCCCCCGCCGCGACGTGGTCGCGGATCTCCGCGAGCCCGGTCTCGAGGCCGACGGGCTGGGCGTGGGCGCGGCACAGCTTGATGCCGTTGTACTGCGCCGGGTTGTGGCTGGCGGTGAACATCGCGCCGGGGACGCCGAGGTGGCCGGAGGCGAAGTACAGCTGGTCTGTCGAGGCGAGCCCGATCATCGTCACGTCGGCGCCGGCCGCGCTGGCGCCGTCGGCGAAGGCCCCCGCGAGGCCGGGCGAGCTGGGTCGCATGTCGTGGCCGACGACGACCTCGGTGGCGCCGACGACCTCGACGAACGCCGAGCCGACGGCCCGGGCGAGGTCCTCGTCGATCTGCTGGGGCACCAGCCCCCGGACGTCGTACGCCTTGAACACAGCTGAGAGGTCCCGCGTCTGCGGGGAGGCGTCGACCATGTCGGCGAGCCTAGTCGCTGCTCAGCACCCTCAGGTGGCCGCGCCGGGTGCCGCGGCCGTCGTCGTCGGGGCCACGGCGCGGGTCGGTGCCCGCGGTCACGGCGGTGCCCACCGGCGTGGGCGTCGCGCGGACGGCGTCCGCCAGCGCGAGCAGGTCGTCGGTCGAGGGCCCGGTGGGCGCGGTGGAGGGCGCCAGCCGCATGATCTCCCAGCCGCGCGGGGCCGAGAGGCGCTCGCTGTGGGCGGCGCAGAGGTCGTAGGCGTGGGGCTCGGCGTACGTCGCGAGCGGGCCGACCACGGCGGTCTGGTCCGCGTAGACGTAGGTCAGCGTGGTGACCGCGGCGCGGCCGCACGCGGCGCGCGAGCAGCGTCGGGCGGTGTTCACGGCAGGGACGCTACCCGTCGGAGGCGTCCGCCGAGGCGGGACGCGCCAGGAGGATCCGGGGTGTCTGGCGCCACGTGCCCCCGAGGTGGGCGGGGCCGCTCAGGGCAGGCCGGGCCGTACCTGCGCGACGAGCGCCTCGGTCACCGCGGGGCGCAGCGGGAGGACGACGTTGCCCTCCCCGCGCAGCACCACGACGGCGGACGACACCTCCCCGTCGGTGCTCACCGCGACCGAGGCGGCGTCCTCGGGCAGCGTGACCTCGCCCAGGCCGCCGGGGACGACCTCGACGTCCTCGCTGATGACCTCCTCGCCGTCGGCGTCGCGGCCGACGACGGTCGCGGTCGTAGGACTGTCCGCGTCGGGCTCCGCGGTGACGAGCACCCGCGACTCCCCCACGGGCAGCACCGCCGCGCCGGAGGACGCCGGGGCGACGGGGACGGCGTACGTGAGGTCCTCGCGGACCAGGCCCCGCAGCGACGCGGTCACGGGGGCCTCGGAGCGCAGCAGGACGCCGCCGGCGCCCTGGTCGGCCTGGGTCTGCAGCTGGGTGGACAGCGCGACGGTCTCGACGCCACCGGCGGGGACCTGGAGGGTCCGGACGTCGGTGGGCCGGACCGCACCGGTCGGGGTGAGGACGTCGACCTCGACCTGGGTGGCGGCGTCCCCGGGGTTGGCCACGACGAGCGTGCGCTGACCCTCCCCGCCGACGAGGCCCGGCAGCAGGGAGGTCGTCGCGGGCTCGGCCTGGCGCGGCAGCCACTCGGCGACGTCCGTGCCGCCGATCGGGGTCGCGGTGTCGAGGACGGAGGCGGCGACCCGGCCGCGGACGACCTGCACGCGGGCCGCGAGCTCGTCGCCCGTCGGGGTCAGGGCCCCGAGGTCGAGCGACACCCGCTCCCCGGCGGGCACGGTGACGCCGGCGACGTCGGGGACGTCGAGCGGGCCGTCCGGGCCCAGCAGCGTGACGTCGGCCACCGCGTCGCCGGCGGCGGGGTTGACGAGCTCGATCACCGAGGACCGCTCCGGTCCGGCGCCGAGCCCGGTGAACCACTGGTCCGCGGCCGTGGGCTCGCAGGAGGTGCCGTTCACGGCGTCGTCCCCGAACCGCCCCGCGAGGAGCCCGGCCGCGGTGTCGCCCTCGGCGCGGACGGCCGCGGCGTCGTCGGAGGCCACGACGGGGCCGACCGTCCCGAGTGCGGGGACCTCGAGGGTCTCCGAGACCGGGTCCTCCCCGATGCCCTCCAGCAGGACGGCACGGTCGGCCGCGGAGGCGTCGGGGGCGTCGGGGGCGTCGCGGCCGACCACGACGGGCGCGGCCGCACCGGTCGGGGGCGGCGGGCAGACGAGGGTCTGCTCGGCCAGGGTCGTCGCGGTCGGCGCCGCGGCGGGCGCGGGCTCGGGGGCGTCGGGGGTCACGAGCAGCCCGGCGCCGAGCGTCACCAGGGGCAGGACGACGGCGAGCAGGACCGCGGGGCCGCGCCGGGCGCTCCCCCGGACGCTGCCCCGGACGCTCCCCCGGGGGCGGTCGGGCCGCGGGGTCCCCTCCGGTCGCGGGGTCGGCTCGGCACCGCCGGAGCGGCGCCTGCGGGGGGCGGCACGCTTGCCGCGGTGACCGCCGGCGGCGTTCATCGGGTCCCCTTCCGGCTCGGACCGCACAGGACAGCGACGACGACGAGCAGGAGCAGCTGGACCACGAGCAGCAGCACGTGGACCCAGGCCGGGGTGGCGTCGGCCGGCGCGTCGAGGGCGGCGTCCGTCCCGTCGGCCTCGACCTGGACCTCCCAGGCCCGGGTCGAGCGGTCCTCGGCGCCGGCCTGCACGAGGCCGTCGACCGCGTCGAGCCCGGCGGCGACGCGCCCGTCCGCCGGCGGCGGGAGGACGACGTACGACACCCCGACGGTCGGCAGCGCCGCGACGGCCTCGTCGGTGGGGCTGGCGAGCAGGGTGGCCACGGCGGCCTCCGCCGCTGGGTCGGGGTCGGCGAGGGCCTCCACCTCGGCCTCGCCGAGCGTCGTCCCGTCACCGCGTCGGACGACGTACGTGAGGCCCTCGTCGAGGTCCCCGGTGACGACGAGGACGCCGTTGCCGGGAGCCTCGAGCGCGCTCTGGGTCATGTACGCCGGCACGGGGTCGTCCGCGGCGAGCTCGCCGGGCTGTCCCGTCGATCCGAGCACGAAGCCCGCGGCGCCGAGGACGGCGACCACGGCCAGGGCCGCGCCGAGGAGCAGGCGGAACGGGCCGCGGCCCCGGGCCCCTCCCGCCCCGGCGGCACCCGCCACGGCGGCGGTGACGGCGGCGCCGGCCAGCAGCGGGACGGCCGGGGACACCGCGGCGGGCACGAGCGCCGCACCGAGGTCGACCCGCACGAGCGCGAGGGCGGCGGCCACTCCGACGACGACGAGCGCCACGGCCCAGCAGGTCACGACGGCGCCGCGGGTCCGGCGTACCCCGAGGGCGAGCAGCGCCAGGACGACGGGGACGACGCCGAGCCAGGTCAGGACGGGCCCGAGGACGCCGTCCGGGTCGGGTCCGCCGACGCGTCCGGTGAGCAGGTCGAGCGGCCCGGGGGCGGCGACCGGCGGGCGGCCGGCCTCGAGGAGCAGGCCCTCGGGGGCGCCGGCGAGCAGGAGCCCGACCAGCCAGGGCGACAGCAGCAGCGGGGCCACCGCGAGCGCGACGAGCAGCGGACCCCACGCGGAGCGCGACCGCATCCCCCGCGGGCTCAGCACGAAGCCGACGACGAGGACGACGAGCAGGATCGCGGCGGCGACGAGCCAGGTCGTGGGCACGAACGCGGCGGCCGCCGTGAGCAGCAGCCCGGTGCGCCAGCCCGCCCGGCGGCGCCGGTCCGGCTCGGGGTCCAGGAACCCGAGGGCGGCATGGCCGATCCACGGCAGCAGCGCGGCGACCACGACGACACCGAGGCGTCCCTGCCCCCAGGCCCCCGAGGTCACGGGCACGAGCGCGTAGGCGCCGGAACCCGCGGCCAGCAGCCACGCCGGCGCACCGCCCGGGTCGGCGAGCCGGGCGGCGACCCGCAGGAAGCGCCACGCGCCCCACAGGGCCAGCGGGACGGCGAGGACCAGCACCGCGGACACCGCGGCCGTGGCGCTGCCCAGCAGCAGGCTCGCCAGCAGGGCCATCACCACGACGTACGGCGGGGCGGGGACGTCGCTGCCCGACAGGCCCAGTGGGTGCCAGGTGGCGAGGTGCAGCGTCCACCAGTCGCCCGCCCCGGCGGGGGCGGGTGCCAGCGCGCCGCCGGACACCGGGCCCCAGGCGGCGCGGGCGCCGACGAGGGCCACGAGCACCAGCGCGGTGACGGCCAGCGCCACCGGGCTGGCGAGGAAGCGGGACACCAGGCCGCGGTCGGCCGGGAGGGCGAGGTCGTCGTCGTCCCCGACCGCGCCGAGCACGGCGGCGGGCGCCTGGTGGCGGTTGCGGCGTCCCGTGCCCGTGCGCGCCGCGTGCTCGACGGCGCGCTCGTCACGGCGCCGCTCGGCGACGTCGGAGGCCTGCTGGGTGGCGGCGGCGAGCACGTCGCCGACCACGTCGAGCCCGTGGCGGTAGGGCAGCCAGGCCGGCGCGAGCAGCTCGCGGGACCGGTCGGCCCGGGCCTCGCCCGCCGACCCGGCCGCCGCCTGGCGCCTCGCCGCGCGGTCCCGCCGTCCGGCCCGGACCTCGCCGGGGCGGCGGTAGACCGCGACCAGCGCGGCCAGCTCGTCGAGCGCCTCGCCCGGGGAGCGCAACAGCAGGAAGCCGACCATCCGCAGCAGCGTCCCGAGCGCGAGCCGGAGGACCCGGAAGGGCAGCGAGCGGGCGGAGGCGTTGACCAGCAGCGTGTAGAGCGACGCGCGCCGCTCGGCGTAGTGGGTGTGGCGCCCCGTGAGCGGCGTACGGCGGACCCCGCGGTGGGCGGCCTCGGCGTGGAAGACCACGGCCGCGGGCACGACGACCGTACGGCGGCCGGCCGCGGCCGCCCGCCACCCGAGGTCGACGTCGTTGCCGAACACCGGGAGCCGCTCGTCGAGCCCGCCGAGCGCCTCCCAGGCGCCGGCGCGGACCAGCAGGCCGGCGGTGTTGACGGCGAGGACGTCGTGGAGGTCGTCGTGCTGGCCCTGGTCGTACTCGCCGCGCTCCAGGCCGGTCTCGCGGCGTCCCGTGCCGGAGATCGTCACCCCGAGCTCGAGGAGGCGGCGCAGCGACGGCCACTCACGGAGCTTCGGGCCGAGCAGGTCGACGCCGGGGTCGGCGCCCGCGGCGAGCATCAGCTGCTCGAGGGCCGCCGGGTCGGGGGTCGAGTCGTCGTGCAGGAGCCAGAGCCAGTCGTCGTCGCGCAGGCCCGCGGCGCGCAGGGCGTCGTACCCGGCGGCGACGGCACCGGGGAACGCGACGTCCGAGCGCAGCCGCAGGACGTCGTCGACGGCCGGGCTGTCGTCGAGCAGCGCGAGGCTGTCGTCGCGGCTGCCGGTGTCGACGGCGACGACGCGCCACGGCGAGACCCGCTGCGAGGCGAGGCCGTCGAGCACGGTGGGCAGCCAGCGGGCGCCGTCGTGGCTGACGAGGACGACGGCGACACGGCCGGGCGCGAGCACGGGACCGGGGGCGTCGGGGGACACCTCTCCCAGCAGAGCGCTGGGGGGCCCGCTCGACGTCCCCGCCGCGGGGGCGACGGAGGAGGCGGGCTCGAGTGTGTCGGCCACGGCCGACCACCTTAACGACGAGGGCTGAGCGCGTTCGATCCCGGCGGCAGCGCCGGGAGTCGGTGCCGCGCGGTCAACGGAGGATCAGCGCAGGGTCAGACGACCGCGAGCTTCTTCAGGCGGCGACGCTCGCGCTCGGACAGGCCGCCCCAGATGCCGAAGCGCTCGTCGTGGGCGAGGGCGTACTCGAGGCACTCGTCGCGGACGTCGCAGGTCAGGCAGACCTTCTTGGCCTCCCGCGTCGATCCGCCCTTCTCCGGGAAGAACGCCTCGGGATCGGTCTGCGCGCAGAGCGCCCGCTCCTGCCAGCCGAACTCCTCGCCGTCTCCATCACCTTCTACCAGGAACAGTTCTCTCATCGCGCTACGCCCTTTCGACCCGGTCGTGCTCTCGGAACCCCCGCGCCTCCGGCCACCTGGAGCGCCAGGGTGCAACGAACCTGGCGGTGAAGAACACTGAGGGAATTACATGCCTGTCGTACAGAGGAAGTCAAGCCGTTCTGTGTTATTGGCGCGGCCCTTCCCGCCCCACGACGCGGACCGCGCGAGGCCACGTCGCCGCACGTGAGGCAGGCTGTGGGCGTGTCGCACGCCCCCTCCCCCGACCTCACGGCCCCTGACGGGGCCACCCCGGCTGCACGCTCGATCGTCGCGCTCTCCGGAGGCGTCGGCGGTGCTCGCTTCCTCCGCGGAACCCTCTCAGCCCTCCGCGCGGGCGCGTTGCCCGGGGTCGCGGCCGACGCGAGCGTCACCGTCGTGGCCAACACCGCCGACGACTGGTGGATCCACGGCCTGAAGGTCTGCCCCGACCTCGACACCGTCATGTACACCCTTGGCGGCGGGATCGACGTCGAGCGCGGCTGGGGACGCGACGGCGAGACGTGGGCGACCAGCGAGGAGCTGGCGGCGTACGGCGCGGGGCCGGAGTGGTTCGGCCTCGGCGACCGCGACATCGCCACCCACCTCGTCCGCACCCAGATGGTCGAGGCGGGCTACCCGCTCTCGGCGGTCACGGCGGCGCTGTGCCGGCGCTGGGAGCCGGACGTCGAGCTGCTGCCGATGACCGACGACCGGGTCGAGACCCACATCGCGATCGCCGACCCCGAGGAGGCGAGCGGGCGCCGCACGGTGCACTTCCAGGAGTACTGGGTGCGGATGCGCGCGCAGGTGCCGGCCGAGGCCGTCGTCGTCGTCGGGCTCGACCGCGCCACGCCCGCCCCCGGCGTCCTCGAGGCCCTGGCGGGCGCGGACCTCGTCATGCTGCCGCCCAGCAACCCGGTCGTCTCGGTGGGCACGATCCTCGGCGTGCCGGGGCTCCGCGAGGCGCTGCGGGAGGGCCCGGCGCCCGTCGTGGGGGTCTCCCCCATCATCGGCGCCAGCCACGTGCACGGCATGGCCCGCCAGCTGCTCGACTCGCTCGGCGTCGAGGTCTCCGCCGGGGCCGTGGCCCGGCACTACGGCGCGCGCGCCGCCGGGGGCGTCCTCGACGGCTGGCTGGTCGCTGACACCGACGCCGACCAGGTCGCCGGCGTCGAGGCCGCGGGCATCGCCTGCGCCGCCGTCCCCCTGCTGATGAGCGACGACGCGGCCACCGGACGGATGGCCGCGGCGGCGACGGAGCTGGTCCTGCGGTGAGCGACCGGCTCGTCGTCCTCGCCCCCGACGGCGTCGGCGAGGTCGCGGCCGGCGACGACCTCGCGGACCTGCTGGTCGACGCGCTGGCCTTCGCCGGCGAGTCCCTCGCCGACGGCGACGTCGTGGTGGTGACCAGCAAGGTCGTCAGCAAGGCCGAGGGCCGGCTGCGGCCCGGTGACCGGCACGACGGGCTCGCGGAGGAGCTCGCCGGCGAGCGGGTCCGTGTCGTGGCCCGCCGCGGGCCCACCACCATCGTCCGCACCCGCCTGGGCCTGACCATGGCCGCGGCCGGGGTGGACGCCTCGAACGTCCCGGCCGGCCACGTGATCCTGCTCCCCGTCGACCCCGACGCCTCGGCCCGGGTGCTGCGCGCCGGGCTCGGACGTCGTACCGGGGCGAACGTCGGCGTCGTCGTCACCGACACCGTCGGCCGGGCCTGGCGCGAGGGGCAGACCGACCTCGCGATCGGGGCGGCCGGCGTCCTCGTCCTCGACGACCACGCGGGGCGGACCGACGCCTACGGCAACCCGCTCGCCGTCACGGCGCCCGCGGTCGCCGACGAGGTCGCCGGCGCCGCCGAGCTGGCCGGCGGGAAGCTCACCGCGCGTCCGTTCGCCCTGGTCCGCGGCCTGGGGCGCCTCGTGCTCCCCGTCGGCGACGACGGGCCCGGCGCCCGGACGCTCGTGCGGCCGCCCGGGGGCGACCTCTTCGGGTACGGCGCCCGGGAGGCCGTCGTCCAGGCCCTGGCGGGCGAGCGCGCCGGCGCCGGCGACGCGTCGCCGTACGGCGGGGCGGCGAGCGGCGAGGAGGTGGCCGCCGCGGTGACCACGGTCGGGTGCGGGACGCCGTCGCTCGCCGCGGACGACACCGTCGAGGTCGCCGGGACGGACCCCGCAGGCGCCGACCGGGTCCGCCTGCGCGTGCTCGCCCTGGCCCACGGGTGGGACGTCGAGGTCGAGGGTCGCCTCGTCCGCCTCCGGTCGCGACCGAGCACTCCGTAGACTCCCCGCGGACGTCGTCCGACGAACAGGAAGCGCAGGCCGTGGCAGAGAAGATGCAGAAGTCCGACCGTCGTGCGGTGGCGGACAAGATGCGCAAGCAGCAGAAGCGTGGCGAGAAGCGGAGGAACTTCGCCATCGTCGGCGTCTGCGTGCTGATCGCGCTCCTCATCGTCGGCGCCGCGGCGTTCCAGCCGGTGAGCCAGTGGTGGAACCTGCGCCAGTACGAGGACGCCTCCGTCGCCGACATCGGCGCCCCGGCCGACGTCTGCACCGACTACGAGACGAAGCCCGCGGACGGCAACCAGCAGCACGTCCCGCAGGGCACGCCGCTCACCTACCCCGACTCCCCGCCCGCCTTCGGGCGCCACTGGGAGAACTGGGACGGGTTCGACCGCAAGTTCTACAGCGCCTCCGACCGCCCGGAGCTGGGGATGCTCGTGCACAACCTCGAGCACGGCTACACGATCCTCTGGTACGACGACACCGTCGCGGACGACGCCGAGCAGATGGAGGAGATCCGCGCCCTGTCCGAGAAGTTCGAGGGCAGCGAGGACCTCCGCAACAAGTTCAAGGCCGTGCCGTGGACGTCCGAGGACGGCGACCCGTTCCCCGACGGCCAGCACATCGCGATGACCCGCTGGTCCGCCGGCAACAACCCGACCGCGGTCGAGGACGGGATCATCGAGGAGGGCGCGCAGACGGGCATCTGGCAGTACTGCTCCGAGCCCAGTGGCGCCGCGCTCGACTCCTTCATGACCGAGTTCCCCTACACGGACTCCCCCGAGCCGAACGCGGTGTGACAGCTCCGCACGAGAAACGAGTGCGGAGCGTGGTCACACCGGGTCGAGCGAGCGACGCGACCGAGGGACGAGGTCGCGGCTGAGGGACGAAGCCGCGGCGGTCGCGGGCGCCGTACGTTGGTCGCAGCGGTCCCGAGCCGACGCACCACCCCCGACGCCGCTCACCACGCTAGGCAGGCGAGCCGACGCATAGCGCGGCGAGTTCACCTCGCTATGCCGGCACTCACCCACCTAGCGTGGTGAGCATTCGGCCCCTCGCGCGACCCGAGGAACGCGGTCGCGGGCTTCGGTGAACGGTCTCGGCACGCTCGACCCACCGGTGGTCGGGCGTGTCGAGACCGACGGTCCGGACGGACCTGGGTGCGCAGACGTGCCGACTCGACCCCCTGAACCTGCGCAGACGTGCCGACTCGACCCCCTGGGCGTGCGCAGACGTGCCGACTCGGCGCCCTAGAGCAGGTCGGGCCGGGTCGCGCCGAGCTCGGCGACGAGGCGCTTGACGTCCTGGGCGCGCTCGACGGTGGTGACCAGCAGCGCGTCACCGGTGTCGACGACCACCACGCCCGGGACGCCGACGACGGCGACGGGGCGTCCGCCGGCGGGGACGACGACGCCGTCGGAGTCGATGGCGTGGACGAGGGCGGCGTCGCCGAGCACGCGGGGGCCGGGGCCGGTGGCGGGCAGCAGGCCGGCGAGGGCGGCGAAGTCGCCGACGTCCTCCCAGTCGAAGTCCGCCTCGACGACGGCGACCCGGCCGGCGTCGGCGGCGGGCTCGGCGACGGCGTGGTCGATGGCGATCTTCGGCAGCGTCGGCCAGGCGGCCCCGACGAGCGAGGGGTCCGCGGCCATCGCCCGGAGCTCGGCGGCGAACCCCGGGTCGGAGTCGGCCAGCAGGTCGAGCAGGACGCCGGGGCGGGCGACGAACATGCCGGCGTTCCAGCGGTGCTCGCCGCCGGCGAGGTAGACCGCGGCCCGGTCGGCGTCGGGCTTCTCGACGAACTGCGCGACGGCGTGGGCGCCCGGGTGGCCCGCGAGCTCCTCACCGAGGTGGATCCACCCGAACCCGGTCGCGGCGTACGTCGGCCGCACCCCGAGGGTCACCAGCCAGCCGTCGGCCGCGACGGCGGCGGCACGGCGTACGCACTCGGCGAAGGCCGCGTCGTCAGCCACGACGTGGTCGGCGGCGAAGGAGCCCAGGACGGCGTCGGGGTCCTGGCGCTCGATCAGGGCCGCGGCGAGCCCGATGGCCGCCATCGAGTCGCGCGGGGACGGCTCGGCAACGACCCGGGCGGCGACGGCGTCGGGCAGCTGGGCGCGGACGGCGTCCGCGTGCGCCGCACCGGTCACGACGACGACACGGTCGCCGGCGAGCGGCTCGAGCCGGGCGCGGGTCTGCTGCAGCAGCGAGGACCCCGACCCGGTCAGGTCGTGCAGGAACTTCGGGTCGTCGCGGCGCGACAGCGGCCAGAGCCGTGTCCCCGCCCCGCCCGCCGGCACCACGGCCCAGAACCCCATGGCACCGAGTCTAGGGTCGGGGGTCGTGAGCATCCCCGCACTGCTGGCCTCGCTGGCCTCGACCGACCCCGGCCGTCCGCTGGTCACCTTCTACGACGAGACCACCGGCGAGCGCGTCGAGCTGTCGGTGACGACCTGGGCCAACTGGGTCGCCAAGGCGGCCTCCCTGCTCGTCGACGAGTGCGACCTCGAGCGGGGGGACGCCCTCGTCCTCGACCTGCCCCCGCACTGGCTGACCACCGTCTTCGCGGCCGCGGCCTGGACGGCGGGCCTGCAGGTGGTCCCCTCCGACGCCGCCCGCGGGGCGACGCCGCCAGCCGCCGTCGTCTGCGGGCCCGCCACGGTCGCGGCGTGGGCGCCGTACGCCGACCGCGCCACCGTCCTCGCCTGCGCCCTGCTGCCGCTCGGGATGCGGTTCGCCGAGCCGCTGCCCGCCGGCGTGCTGGACGTCGGGGTCGAGATCTGGTCGCAGCCGGACGCGTTCCTCGCCCTCGACCCGCCGTCCGCGGACGACCAGGCCACCCCGGACGCCACCCAGGGCGAGCTGGTCGCGGCAGCGGCCACCGACCCTCGGGTCGCCGACGGGGACCGGCTGCTGCTGCTCGGCGACCCCGGCTCTGCCGACGGGCTCGGCCTGCTGCTCGCCACCTGGTCCCGCGGGGCGTCGCTGGTGGTGGTCGTCGGTGCCGACGAGGCGCGGCTGACCGCGCTCGCCGGCACCGAGCGGGTCACCCGCCGGGCCACCCTGCCGGGGGCCTGAGGGATCAGCCCATCAGGTTCCAGGCGCCGTCCCACCGCGTGAGCAGGCGCCGGGTCTCGTAGGTGCCGTCGTTGCGCCGGTTGCGCGACCACAGCAGCCGCGACTCGCGGTCGCCCACGACCAGGTCGGGCGCCCCGACCAGCCGGAGGTCGCTGACGGTGGTCGCCCAGTCCCAGCTCGTGCCGGCGTTGACCTCGGGCCGGAAGTAGGCGACCAGCGCCGCGGGCGCGGCGACGGGCTCGCCGAGCTCGGCGGCCCCGCGACCGGGCCACACGAGGGCGCGGCCCCCGCGGGTGCCGAGGAGGTCCGGCTTGTCGTCGCCGGTCACGTCGCCCACGGCGCGCAGGCCCTGGACGTTGCTGAACCCGGTCCCGATCCGCGCCTTCGCCGCGAAGCCGCCCGCGCCGTCGCCGCGGTAGAGGTTCAGCACGCCCTTGCCCTGACGGACCACGACGTCGCCGTGGCCGTCGCCGTTCATGTCACCGGCGGTCATCAGTCGGTTCGCCCCGGACAGGTCGACGTCGGTGACGATCGGCTCCAGCACCTCGGTGGTGCCCTTGTGCGGCACGACGACGACCTGACCGCCGCTGCGGGCCAGGAGGTCGGGCCAGTCGTCGCCGGTGAGGTCGACGCCGCCGCTCAGCGACCCGAGTCCCTCGGCCCCCGTCACCGGCCCGATGGCCGGTCCCAGGGTCAGGTCGGGCTCCACGCCGTGCAGGACGGTCGCCCCGCCCTGACGGCGCAGGAGCAGCTCGGCCCGGCCGTCGCGGTTGACGTCGCCGACACCGGCCACGCCGCTGAGCGCCGACAGGCCCTCGGCCAGCTGCTGGCGCGGCAGCACGGCGACGCGGCCCTGGCCCGTGCCGCCTCCACTGCTGAGCGCCCCGCGGTGCACGAAGGCGCGGCCCTGGGCGTCGACACCGAGGAGGTCGCCGTACCCGTCACCGTCGACGTCCCCGAGGCCGGTGACCCGGTCGTAGGTGTTCCACCCCGCACCCAGGACCTGGCGGGAGAAGCCCCCGCGGCCGGTGCCGAGGAAGGCGGTCAGCCGCCCGCTGGAGTCCGTGCGCCCCACGAGGTCGTGCCGCCCGTCGCCGTCGAGGTCACCGGCGGCCACGACCGTCGACATGCCCGCGAACCCCTTCGCCTCCCGGACCGGCGCGCCGAAGGTGCCGTCGCCCGCGCCGGGGTGGATCGCCGCGCGGCCGCCGTCCACGGCGACGAGGTCGGCGACGCCGTCGCCGGTCAGGTCGGGGCTGGCGAACACCTGGGCGGACGCCGGGACGCTGCGCGTCACCGGGCGTGCCGTCGTGAACTTCGTCCCGCCGGCGGTGCGCAGCAGCAGCAGGCGGTTGTCGCTCGCGCGCCGGACGGCGAGGTCCGGGTGGCGGGTGCCGACGAGGTTGGAGTCGAGGTCGGGCGTGCCCGACACCTCGACCGGCGGCTCGGTCGGCGGCTCGGTCGGGGGCTGCTCCCCCCCGTTGCCGTTCTGCGCGGCCTTCGCGAGCGAGCGGATCGCGCCGAGCCGGTCGTAGAGGTAGCGGCCCGGGCAGGCGGTCGAGCCGGCGTCGCGGTGGCCGTTGATGGCGCTGGCGAAGCGACGGCCCGCGATGGTGGCGCCGGCCCCGGCGTCCACGCCGTGGATCCCGAGCTTCCAGCCCATCAGGGCGCCGTACGCCCGGACCATGGCGTCCGGTGCGGTGGCGGTCTCGAAGTTGCCGATCGCCGACATCGCGAAGGACTCGTGGTTGTAGCCCAACGTGTGGGCGCCGATGACCGCGCGGGTCACCCCGCCGTACCGGCCCTCCCAGATGCGGCCGAACTTGTCGACGAGGAAGTTGTACCCGACGTCGCTCCAGCCGCGGCTCTGCGTGTGGTACGCGTAGATGCTCCGCAGCATCCCCGGCACCTGGTCGGGCGAGTAGTCGTTCGCGTTCACCGTGTGGTGCACGAAGCCACCCTTGACCGAGCCGTAGCTCGGGCTGCCCGAGCGCAGCCGCTCGTCGGCGCCCCACTGCGCGCGGGAGAAGATCGTCGGCCTCGCGGCGCCCGCGGCGGCCGACAGGGCGAGGTCGCCCTCGCTGGACTCTTGGGTGGCTGCCTCGGCGGGCTCCGCTCCGTACGCCGGCGCCTCGGTGTCGGTGCCCCGGGACTCGCCGGGCCCGACGACGGCCAGCCTCATGTCGGCGGGCATCGCGCCCTCGTCGGTCTCCGCGCGGACCTGGACCTCGTCGACCTCGCCGACGAAGGTCGGCTCGGTGCCCGGCCGCGATCGGCGGGCCTCGGCGCTGCCGGGGTCGGGGGCGTGGTCGTCGTGGTACTCGACGTCGTCCCAGCGGCTCCAGGCCCCGTCGCCGGTCCGGGTCCGCACCGAGACGGCGATGCCGTCCTCGCCGACCTCCTCGGCGTCGCCCCAGGTGACGCCGACGGCGCCGTACCCGGTCACCGGCTCGGCCTTGCTCAGCAGACGACCGCCCGCCAGCGCGGACGGCGTGGAGCGGGCGCTGCGGCCCGGCTCGCTCCGCTGCGCCGCGGAGGTGTCGGCGGTCAGCTGGTGCTCGACGACGATCGGCTCGACCGGCGCGGTCTCCACCTCCGCGTCCTCGACCCGGTACGCCGCGGGGTCCATCAGGACGCGCGCGTCACCGACCGTCCCGGGCTCGTCCGGCATGCGGTCGACCACGTCGAGCGTGGCGATCCCGGCGGCCGGGGCCAGGACGACGAGGACCACCGCGAGGGCTAGCAGCTGCTGGCACACGGTGACGAAACGAGCCTGCGAAGGACGCATCCTGGTGACTCCAGAGCCGGGGAAGATTCACTCGAGCACCCAAGTTTCACACCAGTCACATGCGTTACGGCAGGGAACTGAGTAAGTACAACTCTGTAATTTCCAGTCGACACGCCGACGACGGCGAGAAAGTCGGCGCGTCGCGGGGTCGACGTCGCCTCGTCGGGGCGCGAGAGGCACCAGGTCCGGGGCTCGGAGCACCTCGACCACCGGGTGGGCGAGCGTCAGATGTCGGCGCCGAGGTCGTCGTCGGTGTCGTCCTCGTCGGGCTTGCTGTCGTACTTGAGGTACTTGATGCCGGCATTGGTGGGGCCGTCGAAGCCGACGCGGCCCTCCTCGAGCACGATGACCCGGTCGCACATCTTGCGCACCGACCCGGGGGCGTGGCTGACGTAGAAGATCGTGCGGCCGGAGTCGCGAATCTCCTGCATCCGCTCCATGCACTTCTTCTTGAAGGGCCGGTCCCCCACCGCGAGGACCTCGTCGGCCAGGAAGATGTCGGAGTCGACGTGCACCGCCACCGAGAAGCCGAGGCGGGCGGTCATGCCGGACGAGTAGTGCCCGACCTGGGAGTCGAGGAACTTGCCGATGTCGGCGAAGTCGACGATGTCGTCGAACTTCCGCTTCGTCTCCGCCTCGCTCATGCCCTGGACGGCGGCGTTGAGGTAGATGTTCTCGCGCCCCGACAGCTGCGGGTGGAAGCCCGCGCGGGCCGCGATGAGGCCGGCGATGCGGCCGCGGGTCAGCACCGAGCCCTTGTCGGGCCGCATGACGCCGTTCACGAGCTTCAGCAGCGTGGACTTGCCGGAGCCGTTCAGCCCCATCAGCCCGATGGACTCGCCCTGCTGCACCTCGAACGACACGTCCTGCAGCGCCCAGAAGCTGTTCGACAGCTCCTGGCGGCGCACCGCGGCGACCGTCACCTGCTTGAGGGTGCGGTGGTAGCGGAGCGTGAACTTCTTGGCGACGCCGTCGACGACGATGGAGGTGGTCACAGACGCTCCGGGATCTTGTTCTCGAGCCGGCTGAAGACCAGCTGACCGATGACCAGCACGACGGCCGAGCCGACGAACGCGCCGAGGCCGATGGTGAGGATGTGGTCGGGGATGTGGAGCCGGGTGTACTCGGCAGGGTCGTCCGTCGTCCCCACCCAGAAGGCGCGCTGCACCAGCAGGACGGCGTCCGCTATCGGGTTGAGCAGGTAGAACTGCGCCACGGGCCCGAAGCGCTCGGAGACGAGCGTGTACGGGTAGATCATCGGCACGCCGAAGCGGACGAAGTTCGTCAGCACGTTGACGACCTGCGAGAAGTCACGGAAGAACACGTTGGCCGCGCTGAACAGCAGCGCCAGCGCCGTGCCGAGGGTGCCGACGATGAGCAGGGCCACCAGGAGCCCGAGCATCCCCACGGGGTCCGGTGTCCACCCGTAGAACAGGGCCACCACCACGAGGATCACCAGCTGCGGGATCACGTGGTAGCCCGACACCAGCATCGAGGCCACCGGGAACATCTCCCGCGGCACGGCGAGCTTCTGGACCAGCTGCTTGTTGCCCACGATCGAGCGGGTGCCGGCGTTGAAGGTCTCGGTGAAGAACGAGACGATCACCAGCCCGCAGAAGACGTGGACGGCGAAGTTCTGGAACCGCGAGCCCAGGCCCACGACGATGCCGAGGATGAAGTAGTAGAGCAGGAACTGCGTGAACGGGTTCACGTAGGACCAGATGATCCCCAGGAACGACGCCTGGTAGCGCGCGCTGATCTCGCGACGCACCAACAGGCGCAGCAGGTAGCGACGGCGGAACACCTCGAGCAGGCCCGTCGTGGCCGCCGGGGCGACCAGGGGCAGGTGCGAGACGTCGTACGGCTCACCCTCCGCGGACGCGCTGCGGGGGGCGACGTCGGTCACCCGTCCCTCCAGGGCCTCAAGGTCTCCTCCCACGCCTCCGGAGAGGTGATGCGAGGCAGGGCGTCGCGGTACTCGCGGGCCAACCGGGGCCACTCGCGCTTGAGGCGCTCGTGGATCTCGACCGTCTTGGCGAGCTGGGCGCGGAACGTCTCCGGGTCGCGGCGGTAGAGCGCGGCCGAGGTGCCGTCGTTCATCGACACCACGGCCGAGTCGAGGGTGCCCAGGCGGTACCACTTGGCGTCCGTCGCGCGGACCTCCGCCTCCGGGTGGGTGCGTGAGAGCTCCCGCGGGCGCTTGACCTGGCGGAGCGGCTGCAGCCCGGCGCGGACGAGCAGCTCGAGACGGGTCGGGATGTGGTTGCCGTCGCGGCCCTTGCGCGGGGGCTTCGACCGCTTCACCTCGGGGAACGCGTCGGGGTCGGACTCGAGCCGGCCGTCGAGGAACTGCTTGCGCATCGCGTTGACCTCGGCCAGACGCGTGGGCAGCACCCGGTGCAGGTGGTCCGGCCCCTTGAGGACGTCGAGGAGGGCCTGGTGGCGCATCTCGACGGTCGAGTACTGCATCGAGATCAGGCGGGCGATCTGGTGGTTGCGGCTCTCCCGCACCATCCGGCCGCCCTTCTCGTACTTGCTGTGCAGCAGGGCGGCGACGAAGCGGTTGCGCTGGTGGAAGTAGGCCTGCCAGTCGACCGCGTCGTTCTTGTCGGTCCACGGCACGTGCCAGACGGCGGAGCCCGGGAGGCTCACGGTCGGGATGCCGGCGGCCTGGGCGCGCAGCCCGTACTCCGAGTCGTCCCACTTCAGGAAGAGCGGCAGGGACAGGCCGATCCGCTCCATCGTGGAGCGCGGGATGAGGCACATGAACCAGCCGTTGTAGTCGACGTCCACACGGCTGTGCAGCCACCGGGTCGAGCGCAGGTTGCGGGCGGCGAAGTCCCAGTCGCTGACGACGCCGGGCGCGGAGCCCCACCAGAAGGTCCAGGGCTGGACCTTCTCGCCGTAGCTGTGCAGCCGCGCGCGGGAGTAGAGGCTGAACATGTGGCCGCCGACGATCGTCGGGCGGCGGGCGAGGTCGCCGAAGGTGACGGCGCGGACGATGCTCTCGGGCTCGCAGACGACGTCGTCGTCCAGCATCAGGGCGTACGTCGCCGTGCCCTTGCGGACCGACTCGAGCTGGCCCCGGGCGTACCCCCCCGAGCCGCCGAGGTTGCCCTGCTCGTAGATCCGCAGCGTGTCGCCGAGGGCGTCGCGGGCCGCGGCGAAGTGCTCGGAGTCCACGACCTTCTGCGTGCCCTGCTCCATGACCATGACCGAGTCGAGGTAGGGCCTGAGGTGCTCGTCGGAGCCGATCTGGGCGATCAGGTTCGCGCAGAAGTCCGGACGGTTCATGGTGGTGATGGCGATGTCGACGGTGCCGTGCTCGGCCCGGTCGTCGGGGACCTCGGCACTCCACTCCGCGCCCAGCAGCGTGGCGTCGCTGTCGCCGCTGACGAGGTCGTACCAGTACCAGCCACCGTCCACGAACGGCTTCAGCGGGAGGTCGAAGGCGAAGGTGGCCTTCGACTCCTCCCCGGTGCTGCCGCCGTCCACGCGCTGGGAGCGGCCGTCCGCCGTCGAGCGGTAGACGACGAGCGTGGCGCCGGCACCGGCGACCTGGACCGTCAGGCGCACCTCGTCGACGACGGTCCAGCGGCGCCAGTAGCTGGCGGGGAAGCCGTTGAAGTAGGTGCCGAACGACAGGCGCTCGCCCGACGGCACGCGCATCGCCGTCCGGGACTCGACCTGCTCGGGACCGATGGTCTCGCCGCCGCCGGTGCCACCGCGCATGGCGGTGGCGTTGACGGCCTGGGCGGTCTTGTTCGACCCGACCTCGTAGCGGTCCAGGTCGAGGCTCGCGGGCTTCGAGTCGACGTACAGGCTGATGACGTCCAGGTCCCCGTCGACGGGAAGGATCTGGCGCTGCAGCAGTCGGCGAGCACTCATGCGTCGACACCTCCGCTCGTCAGTGCCGCGCCCTCGGCGAAGTGGGGACGCAGCGTGTTGTCGTACATCGACAGGGCCGAGCCGATCGCCATGTGCATGTCGAGGTACTGGTAGGTCCCGAGCCTGCCACCGAAGAGCACCATGGGCTCGGCCTTGGCCTTCTCGCGGTAGCGCAGCAGCTTCTCGCGGTCCTCGGCGGTGTTGACCGGGTAGTAGGGCTCGTCGTCCGGGCCGGCGAAGCGGCTGTACTCGTGGACGATGACGCTCTTGCCCGGCAGGTGCGTCTTGGCGCGCTCCGGGTGGAAGTGCTGGAACTCGATGATGCGGGTGTACGGGACGTCGGCGTCGTTGTAGTTGACGACCCCGGTGCCCTGGAAGTCGTCGACGTCCACGACGGACTCCTCGAGGTCCACGGTGCGCCACGACAGGCGGCCCTCGGAGTTGCCGAAGTACTCGTCGACCGGCCCCGTGTAGACGATCGGGACCTTGCCCCGGAACTCGTCCGCGACGTCGAAGAAGTCGGTCTCGAGGCGGACCTCGATGTTCGGGTGGTCCGCCATGGCCGTCAGCCAGGCGGTGTAGCCGTCGGTCGGCAGGCCCTCGTGGGTGTCGGAGAACCACCCGTTCTCGTAGGTGTAGCGGACCGGGAGGCGCGTGATGATGTCGGCCGACAGCTTCGTCGGGTCGGTCTGCCACTGCTTGCCGGTGTAGCCCTTGATGAACGCCTCGTACAAGGGGCGCCCGATCAGGCTGATCGCCTTCTCCTCGAGGTTCGTGGCGTCCTCGGTGGCGATCTCGCTCGACTGCTCGGCGATCAGCTCGCGCGCCTCGGCCGGCGTGTGCGCCTTGCCGAAGAACTGGTTGATCAGCGACAGGTTCATCGGCAGGGAGTAGATCTGGCCCTGGTACTTCCCGAACACCTTGTGCCGGTAGTCGGTGAAGGTCGTGAACCGGTTGGCGTACTCCCACACCCGCTCGTTGGAGGTGTGGAAGAGGTGCGCGCCGTACTTGTGGACCTCGACCCCGGTGGTCGGCTCCTTCTCGGAGTACGCGTTGCCCCCGAGGTGGTGGCGCCGCTCGAGGACGAGGACCTTCAGGTCCAGGTCCCGCGCGCAGCGCTCGGCGATGGTGAGCCCGAAGAATCCGGAGCCGACGACGACAAGATCAGGGAGTGACACGGGGAGTCAGTCTACGGAAGTGGAGGGCAGGGGCCGCATCGCCCGCGCGTGGCGGAGCGCCCGGACCACGTTGCGTGCCTCACCCCGCCCGCCCCGGACCGGGCTGAGGGCGACCACCACCGCCGTGATCAGCCAGGGCTTGGCCCGCACCCGGGCGTTCTCGCCGTAGCGCAGGTGCACCGCGAAGAGGTTGCGGTACATGTAGTACCCCTTCCACCCCGCCAGGTCGTGCTGCTGGTCGAAGTCCAGCTGCCGGACGAGCACGGCGTCGCGGACGGCCAGGATCCGCCGACCGGCACGCCGGGCGCGGATGGCGTAGTCGCAGTCGTCGTAGAAGATGAAGAACGAGGCGTCGGGCAGGCCGATCTCGGCGACCACGGAGCGACGGACCATGAAGCCCTCGAACGCGACGTTCTCCAGCTCGACGGTCGCGGGCATCGCCCCCCGGGTGCCGTACGTCGTCTCGACCATCGCGGTCTTCGGCTTGATCGCGCGGGCGTGGCGCAGGTCGAAGGTGAGCGCGGCCTTCTCGACCAGTGCGCCGGCGCGGTCCTCGCGGACGGCCATGAGGCAGTCCTCGTCGTACGACAGCAGCACGCCGAGGCAGTCGGGGGCGGGCACGACGTCGTCGTCCATGAGCCAGATGCGGTCGAAGCCCTGCTCGTACGCCGCCTTGACGGCGCGGCGGAAGCCGCCGGCCCCGCCGAGGTTGGTCTCGGCCCGGTCCACCTGCAGACCGGGCAGGTCGTGGGCGGCGAGGACCTCGGGGGTGTGGTCGGTGCTGGCGTTGTCGACGACGATCACCGCGTCGGGCGCGGGGTCGAGCGCGGCGAGGCCGTCGAGCATGCCGCGCAGCAGGTCGGCGCGGTCGTAGGTCACGACGGCGACCGCCACGGTCTCGCGCCGTCCGGTGGGGTCACCCACGCAGGAACCTCCGGTGGCCGGTGAAGTCGCCGCGCAGGCCGGCGTACGCCGCCCGGGCGGACAGGGTGATCCGGCCCGGGTCGCGGCGGGTGAACGAGTAGAACCAGACGGTCTTGACCCAGAAGGCGACGACGTGGGCCCAGCCGCGGTAGTCGCGGAGGTTGACGGTGTTGTTGCGGGCCATGCAGTAGGCCTTCAGCTCGCTCGGGCTGTGGTTGTACGTCGTGCGGCCGAACATCATGGGCGTCCCGAGGTCGCCGACGCTCGGGTGACGCACCCGGGCGCCGGCCACGGTGGCGACGCGGCCGCCGGCCCGCTCGGCGCGCAGCCGGTACTCGTGGTCGTCGCCCCAGATGAAGAACTCCTCGCGGGGCAGCCCGATCTCCTCGACGAGGGCGCGGGTGACGAGGACCCCGTTGAAGGGGATGACGACGTCCGCGAGCAGGCCGTCGGTCGCGGCGGCCTCGACCTCGGCGACGCGGTGCGCGGTCCGGATGCCGCCGGGCAGGCGGATCGGGAAGACGAGCTCCTCGGGGTGGTCCTGGTCGACGACGACGGGCCCCCAGAAGTCCAGGTCGCCGGCGTGGCGGAGCAGCACGGGCAGGCAGTCGACGTCGGGCAGGCCGTCGTCGTCCATCAGCCAGACGAGGTCGGCGCCGCGCTCGAGCGCCCAGGCGAGGCCCTCGTGGAACCCGCCGGCGCCGCCGGTGTTGGTCGTCAGCACGCGGGAGCGGAGGTCGTCCCGGCCCTCGCCCGTCCTGGCGAGCCACTCGCCGGTCCCGTCGGTGCTGGCGTTGTCGACGACCAGGACCTCGTCGAGACCGGTCGTCTCGCCGAGCCGCTCGACGAGGGTGGTGAGGAGGGGGAGCCGGTTGAACGTCACCACCACCGCCACCACCGTCACGGCGGCCACCCTACTGTTGGGGTTCGTGGACACCGACGCCGTGCTGGAGCTCATCGCCGACGTCGCCGCGCGGGTGATCACCCCCCGCTTCCGGTCGCTGACGAGCGACGAGGTCTCCGAGAAGAACCCCGGCGACCTGGTCACGATCGCCGACCGCGAGGCCGAGGTGGAGCTGACCGCGGCGCTCCTCGCGGCGTACCCCGACGCGGTGGTGCTCGGCGAGGAGGCGTACGCCGGCGACCCGGCGCTCGCGGACCGCTTCACCGCCGCCGCCCGCTCCGGCCACGCCTTCACCGTCGACCCGGTCGACGGGACCAAGAACTTCGTGAACGGCTCCCCCGACCACGCCGTGATGGTCGCCGAGCTCCGCGAGGGGCTCGTGACGCGCGCGTGGATCCACCAGCCGCAGCACGGCCGCTCGTACGTCGCCGAGCGCGGCGCCGGCACGTGGCGCGACGGTGAGCGGCTCACCGTGCCCGAGGCCGGGGACGACCCGGCCGCCTGGCTCCCGGTCACCTCGAAGCGCCGGTGGCGCGGCCGGGGCCTGCCGGGCCTGCGGCCCTTCGAGCTGACCTGGGTCTGCTGCGGCCTGGACTACCCCTCGCTGATCGAGGGCAAGGCCACCATCGCGCTGTACGGCAACGGCGCCCCCTGGGACCACGCCCCCGGCTCGCTCCTGGTCACCGAGGCCGGCGGGGCGACCGGCGGCGCCGACGGGTCGCCGTACGACCCGACGCGGGCGCACCTTCTCGACGAGCACGGCCCCCTCGTGGTCGCCGCCTCCCCCGCCGTCCACGCCGTCGTCGCCCCCCTCGCGGGCTCGCTCGTCGCCCCCTGACCCGGCCCCTTCCCGGTGGTTGAGGTGTGACGAGCGCCAGCCGTCCCGCTGGTTGAGGTGCGAGGAGCGCCAGCCGTCCCCGCTGGTGGAGGTGCGAGGAGCGCCAGCCGTCCCCGCTGGTTGAGGTGCGAGGAGCGCCAGCGACGAGCCTCGAAACCCGGTGACCTCCACAGGGCGCCCACGGTACGGACGTTGTGGACGACGTCCTCCGGACCACCGCGTGGACGCCGAGACTGCCGCCCATGGCCCACACCTACGTCCTCCGTTGCAGCGACGGCACCTACTACGTCGGGAGCACCATCGACCTGGTGCGCCGCCTGTGGGAGCACAACCACAGCGACGACCAGGGCGCGGCGTACACCCGGCGCCGGCGACCCGTCGTCCTGGTCTGGTCCGGTGAGTACGACTCGATCGAGGAGGCCTTCGCGTTCGAGAAGCGCGTCCAGGGGTGGAGCCGCGCCAAGCGTGAGGCGCTGATCCGCGGTGATTTCGCCGGGCTCCCGGCGCTCAGCCGGCGCAAGGCGGTCCAGGCCCGTCTCGCGGGCGAGGACAACGGCGGGTGAGCTCGGACTGCCTCACCGGGTTTCGAGGCTCCTCGCTAGCGCTCGTCACACCTCAACCACCGCCGAACCCCACGCTGGTTGAGGTGCGAGGGCCCCCGGGCCCGAGCCTCGAAACCCCGCGACCCGACCGACGTCCCCTCACCGGGTTTCGAGGCTCCTCGCTGGCGCTCGTCACACCTCAACCACCGACGGGCAACGCTCCTCGCTGGCGCTCGTCACACCTCAACCACCGACGGGCAACGCTCCTCGCGGGCGCTCGTCACACCTCAACCAGCGTTCGGATCCACCAGCGCTCGCGTGCCGCTCAGCAGGTGGCGCCGAGGTCCTCGGCCTGGTTGGCGGCGTAGCCCTCGCTCATCGAGCCCAGGGAGCCGCCGGTCATGTCGGTGGGGGTCTTGGTGCGCTTGCGGGACGGCTTGGGGGCGTCCTTGCCCTCGGCGCGGTCGATCGCGTTGCTGATCCGGTTCTGGATCAGCTCGATGTCCGGGTCCGCCGTGTTGATGAGCGGCGGCACCAGGGAGACGGTCGAGACGGGCTCGTTGCGGGCCTTCAGCGCGAGCTGGGCGAAGGTGCCGACCTCGGAGTTGGGGACGTCGGTCGAAATCATGTCCGAGCCGGCCTGGGCGATGTCGGAGAAGTTCCTCAGGGCGCTCTGGGGGCTGATCTGCTGCAGCATCGCGCTCATCACGCACTTCTGACGGGCCATGCGGGAGTAGTCGTCGGACCCCTCGCGGGCCCGGGCGTACCAGAGCGTGTCGTGACCGTCGAGCGTGCGGACGCCGGGCTCGATGTAGCCGGTGACGTCGTCGCCGAGGCCGCCCACGGGGATCCGGTCGCGGACGGTGAGCTCGACCCCGCCGACGGCGTCGACCAGCTCGGTGAAGCCGGCCATGTTGACCATCGCCCAGTAGTTGATGCGCAGGTCGGTGATGCCCTCGATCGCGTCGATGGTCGCGTCGATGCCGGGGTTCTTCGACTTCTTGAACAGCTCGGGGTTGTCCGTGGCCCAGGTGCTGACGGCGTTGAGGTAGCAGTCGTCGCAGGTCCAGCCCTCGGGGAACTGCTTGTCCATCGTGCTGCCCTTGCGGAACGAGAAGTTCGCCATGTTCCGCGGCAGCGAGATCAGGACGGTCCGGCCGGTCTCGGCGTCGATGCTGGCGACGGTCATCGAGTCGGGACGCAGCCCGACGCGGCCCGCGCCGGAGTCGCCGCCCATGAGCAGCACGTTGTAGCGGCCGGCGGTGGCCGCGGTGGCCTCGCCGTCGCTGAACATCGACGACATCAGCTCGCGCTGCACGCCCACGACGTGCGCGCCGAAGAGCAGGGTCCCGGCGACGGTGAAGCAGAGCAGGCCGTTCACGCCGACCGCCGCCACCCGCTGCGGCTGGCGCAGGGTCAGCGGGTCGCCGAGGCGCCACGCGTCCATGAACAGGGTGGCCCAGCCGACCGCGAGCGCCATGAGGACGAACCGGAAGACGCCGAGCACGAGGGTGTCGGAGGCGAGCTCGAAGACCATCCCGTGCCAGACCAGGCCGGTCGCCAGCAGCGCGACGACGACCACGATCAGACCCACCCAGATCCGCAGCGCGACGCGCCCGACCTGGCGGTTGCCCGCGAGCAGCTGCGCCGATCCGGGGGCCACGAGCGTCAGCAGCATCAGGGTGATCGCGCGGCGGAACCGGACCCTGGCCGCACGGTCGTCGGGGGTCGCGGACCCAGGGGACGACCGGGGCCCCGCGGGGTGCGGGGTGACCGGAGGACGGTCGAGCGACATCGGGACCTCTCTGCTCGGGGGAAGGAAGCAGCGACGTGCCCGTCAGTATCACCAGCCCCACCTGTCACAGCCTCGACGGCGCGCCGAACCCTCGACCTGAACTTCAGGGTGAGACCGGCGACAGGTGGGTCAGACGGTGAGACGGGCCAGCGCCGCCTCGACCTCGGGGGTCGGGTCGCGGTCGAGGAAGACCAGACGGACGGCGTCCGCGTCGGGATTCCCGACGTCCGGTCCGCGGCGGACCAGCCGCAGCCCGAGCGCCTCCGCCGTACGACGGGAGCCCACGTTGTGCTCGACGAGGAAGGCCAGGACGGGGCGCGCGGGGTCGACGTCGTACGCCGCGGCGACGGCGTGCCGGGCCGCCTCGAGCGCGAGCCCGGCGCCGTGCACCGCCGGGGCGAGGCGGTAGTAGACGTTCCACCAGGGCCTCCCGTCCGGCACCGAGCACCCGACGCGACCGACCACCGGGGACCCCGGACCGGCCGCCGCCAGGCGCACCGACCAGGGCGCCAGGCCGTCGCGTGCCCACCAGGCCGCGTCGGCCGCGACCGTCGCGGCGGTGCGGGCGAGGTCGTGGTGGCGACCGCTCGGGAAGTGCCGCCAGACGCGGGCGTCGGCGTGCAGCGCGCCGAGCGCGGGCAGGTCGGCGGGGTCGTAGGCGTCGAGCAGGAGGCGCTCCGTGCGGGTGTGCCGCCAGTCGCGGGCACCCTCGCGCACCCGGGCGGCGACGGCGTCGTGGTGCGGCACGCCCGCCATCGTGCCTCGCCCCACCGACACCAGGGGGCCCGGTACGGTCGCCGCATGGCAGACGGGCCGCAGGGCGGCGGGCAGGGACCCGAGAGGGGCACGCCCGAGTACGACTGGCTCTACGGCACGTCCACAAGCGGCCCCGGCGGCGACAGCGGTGCCGGCGCCCCTCCACCGCCCCCGTCCCCGGGGAAGCGGGCCGCGCCCAGCCCGGACGACGAGTCCACGCAGGTCTTCCGTCAGCAGGGCGGCACCCCTCCCCCGGCCGGCCCCCCGCAGCAGCCCCCCGCGGGCCGCGACCCCTACGACCTGTACGGCGGCGCGGGCGGCCAGGGCCAGGGCGTCGGCGCGACCCAGTCGATGCCGGCCGTGGGTCGCGGCGAGCCGCCCCGGCGCGACGAGCCGCAGCGTCGTCCTGTGCCACCGCCGGGACCGGCGCCCGCCCCGAGGACGCAGCGAGCGCGTCGGCGTCCGCGCTTCCGCGCCCGCTACCTCGTGCTGCTCCTGGCGGCCTGGCTGGTCTTCATCGTCGCCGTGCCGATCATCGCCTACTTCCGCATCGACCGCGTCGACGCGTTCGGCGACGACCGCCTCGACAGCCAGCCCGGCACGAACTACCTGCTCGTCGGCAGCGACTCCCGGGAGGACCTGTCCGCGGACGAGCGGGAGGAGCTCGGGACCGGCGACGCCGCCGGGCGTCGTACCGACACGATCATGCTGCTGCACGTCGGCAGCGGACCGAACCTGCTGATGTCCATCCCGCGCGACTCCATCGTGGACATCCCCGGCGAGGGCACGAACAAGGTGAACGCCGCGTTCGCGATCGGCGGGCCGGAGCTGCTGACCGACACGATCGAGTCCAACACGGGCATCCGGGTCGACCACTACGTCGAGATCGGCTTCGGCGGCTTCGTCAACATCATCGACGGCGTCGGCGGCATCGAGATCTGCCCCGAGCAGGCGATCGACGACCCGCTGGCGAACCTGGACATCAAGAAGGGGTGCCAGGAGGTCGACGGCGCCGACGCCCTCGGCTACGCCCGCACCCGCAAGACGTTCGCGACCAGCGACATCCAGCGCGCCGAGAACCAGCGCGAGGTCGTCTCGGCGGTCGGCGCGAAGGTGTTCTCCCCCTGGTCGGTGCTGAACCCCGTGCGCTGGTGGCGGCTCAACATCGCCGCCGCCGGCTCCCTGCGGGTCAGCGAGGGCACCGGCCCGTTCGCGCTCGGTCGCTTCGCCTTCGCGATGACCCGTGTGGACGGCGAGAACGGCCTGACCTGCGGCGTCCCGATCGCGGACCTGGCGGTCAACTGGGACGCCGAGAGGTCCGAGGAGATGTTCAACCGCATCCGCAACGACGAGACCGAGAAGATCGGACGCCAGCTCTGCACGCCGTCCGGACTGGCGAACCAGTGAGCACCGACCCCGGGTACGAGACCCTCGACTGGACGGTCGCCGACGGCGTCCTCACCCTCACCCTCGACCGCCCCGACGCCCTCAACTCCTTCACCGTCGCGATGGCGGACGAGCTGATCGACGCCTACGGGCGCGCCTCCGCCGACGACGGGGTCGGCGCGATCGTCGTGACCGGCGCCGGCCGCGCCTTCTGCGCCGGGATGGACCTCAGCAGCGACGGCAACGTCTTCGGCCTCGACGAGGACGCCGACGTGACGCCGACCCTCCTGCGGGAGCGGTTCGACGACCCGGCCGTCGTCACCGGCGTGCGCGACCTCGGCGGACGGGTGACGCTCGCTGTCCGCGACTGCACCAAGCCCGTGATCGCGGCGATCAACGGCGCCGCGGTGGGCATCGGCGCCACGATGACGCTGCCGATGGACGTGCGGCTGGCGTCGACGTCGGCGCGGATCGGGTTCGTCTTCGGCCGGCTCGGGATCGTCCCCGAGGCCGCGTCGTCCTGGTACCTGCCCCGGATCGTCGGGATCTCCCGGGCGCTGGAGTGGAGCTACGCCGCCGACATCCTCACCGCCGAGGAGGCCCACGAGGGTGGGCTCGTGCGCTCGCTGCACGCCCCCGACGAGCTGCTCGACGCGGCGTACGCGCTGGCACGGCGGTTCACCGAGAACCGCTCCCCCGTCGCCGTCGCGATGACCCGTCGGCTGATGTACGCCGGGCTCGGCGCCGCGCACCCCGTCGAGGCGCACCGCGCCGACTCGATCGCGATGTGGCACGCCTCGGTCGGGGACGGCAAGGAGGGCGTCGCAGCCTTCCTGGGCAAGCGCGCACCGGAGTTCACCGGGCGCGCCTCCGAGGCACCCGCCCTGTTCGACGACCCGGCGCTCGAGTAGTCAGCCGCGCAGGGGTCCGTACAGGTCGCGGAGCGCGTCGAAGTGGCGCGCGGTGGCAGCGGCGTCGTACACCGAGGTGTCGGCCATCGTGTAGCCGTGGCCGGCGCCGGCGTACACCTCGTTGACGGCGGTCAGGCCGTGCTCGTCGAGGGTGCGGCCGAGCTCGGCGACCGCCTCGGCCGGCATGGACGCGTCCTGGTCGGCGTGGCCGAACGCGAACGACGCGCGGGCCGACGCGAGCGTGCGGTGCGGGCTGTCGTCGGCGTCGGTCACCAGGCCGCCGCCGTGGAACCCGCCGCATGCGGCGACGTCCTCGGCCATGGCGCCCGCGGCACGGACCGCGACCGCGGCGCCCATGCAGTAGCCGTGGACGCCGACCGGTCCGGTGACACCGAGCGCGCGGAGGGCCGCGACCCCCGCGCGGCCGTCGGCGACGGCCTGCTCGGCGGTGTAGGCGTGCACCCGCTCCATCGCGGGGCCGAAGAACGCCTCGCGCGCCCCCGGGGCGGTGAGGTCGCCGTCGGGCGCCATCTCCGCGGCGGGGCCGAAGCGGTGGAACAGGTTCGGGACGAGCACCGTGTGGCCCCACGACGCGATCTCGTCGGCCATCTCCTCGAGGCGCGGGCGCAGACCGATGGCGTCCATGCACAGCAGGACGCCGGGCCCGCCGTCCGGCCCCGCCGTCACGTAGGCCTCGACCCTGGCGCCGTCCGGTCCGTCGATCTCGATGCGCTCACCCATGCTCCGGAACCTACAGTCGGGTCGTGACCGAGAACTGGCAGGACCCCGAGGCCGTGCGCCTCATGCTCGACGACCTGGAGACGTGGGCCGTCGTCGGCCTCGGCGGCGACCCCAGCCGGACGGCGTACCAGATCGCGCAGCTGCTGCAGCAGCGCGGCAAGCGGATCGTCCCCGTCCACCCGCGCGGCGCCGAGGTGCTCGGCGAGCCCGGCTACACCTCGCTGGCCGAGATCCCGTTCGGAGTCGACGTCGTCGACGTCTTCCGCCGCTCCGACCAGGCCGGGCGCTTCGCCGACGAGGCGGTCGCCATCGGCGCCAAGGCCGTCTGGTTCCAGCTCGGCGTGGTCGACGAGGACGCCTTCGCCCGCACCACCGCCGCCGGCGTCCCGATGGTCATGGACACCTGCCCCGCCATCGAGTGGAGACGCCGCGGCTGAGTGGTCACCGTCGAGAAGGCTGCGCAGACGTGCCGACTCGACCCCTCAGGGGTGCGCAGACGTGCCGACTCGGCGTACGGCGGCCACGGCGGCGGTGCTGACCGTCCCGACGGCGGCCTCGAGGGGGCCGCGCCATCGGGCGGCGGCGAAGAGGGCGCCGATCGCGAGCAGGACGAGGACGTGGCGGGCGAGGTCCTCGGGGTCGTCGCCGGGCGGGACGGACGGCGTCTTCAGCACGACGTGGAGGCTGTAGAGCGTCAGCGTCATGCGGCCGGCGCCGAAGACCACCTCGACGGCGCGGCCGGGGACGGCGGGCAGGGCGCCGCACGCGAGCAGGCAGACGCCGACCACGAGCAGCGAGCTGCCGACGGTGGCGGCCAGGTCGAACGGGGTCGCGCTGTGCGGCGCGGCGGTGAGCAGCCACTGCCAGGACCCGCCGGTGGGGGTCGTGCCGGGCAGGCCGCCGGCGAGGGAGTCCATGAGCTCGTCGGGTCGGACGGGGATCGGCAGCTCGGAGGCGAGCGTCGCCCGGAGCGCCGCCGAGCCGGTCAGCAGCCGTGACACGGCGGTCGCGGCGACGGCCACGACCAGGCCGCTGACGGCGACCGCCGCGGCCACGGCGGGCCGCCGCAGGTCCAGCCGCCCGAGCGCCATGCCGACGAGGAGGTACGTCAGCCACGGGACCGCCGGGTAGTACCCGGTGAACAGCAGCTCGGCGAGCAGCCGCCCGGGCTCGGCGAGGGAGAACAGGTCGGGGCTGGTGAAGCCCCGGTCCGGCAGCAGCGGGCGCACCACCTCCGACACGACCGGGGCCACCACGCACCAGGCCGTCGCGAGCAGCAGCAGCGGCCCCGCCCGCAGGGCGACGAACGGCAGGCCGAGCAGGAACAGCACGCCGTAGTAGGTGAGGATCACCGCGAGCCCGGAGTCGGGCCCGCCGAGCGCGAGCCCGAGCAGCGCCACCATCAGGGCGCGGACGGCGAACCCGGCGCTGCGGGCGGCTCGCTCCCGCCCGACGGCCGGGACGCGGCCGCCGGTCCCGAGGGCCAGCGTGACCCCGGCGAGCACCGCGAAGAGCGCGGAGGCGCGGCCGCTCGCCAGCTGGTGCGCGAGGCTCAGGGAGCCGTCGGCGTCCCGCTCGGCGGCCACGTGGGTGGCGACCATGCCGACCAGCGCGAGGCAGCGGGCGACGTCCAGCCCGAGCAGCCGCCCCCGGCGTACGACGGGGGCGGTGGGTGCGTCGGCGGCGCTCAGAACCCCGTCCGCGGCCGCTCGCCGCCGGAGGCGCGGCGCACGACGCCGCCCTTCTCCCGGGCGGTCTCGCGCAGGGCGGCCTGGAAGTCGGTCATCCGGCCGCGCAGGGCCTCGTCGGCGACGCCGAGGATGCGCGCGGCGAGCAGGCCCGCGTTGCGGGCGTTGCCGACGCCGACGGTCGCGACGGGGACGCCGGCGGGCATCTGGACGATCGAGAGCAGCGAGTCCATGCCGTCGAGGTGGCGCAGCGGCACGGGGACGCCGATCACCGGCAGCGGGGTGACGGAGGCGAGCATGCCGGGCAGGTGCGCGGCGCCGCCGGCCCCGGCGATCACCACGTCGATGCCGCGCCCGGCCGCGTCGCGGCCCCAGGCGAGCATGTCCTCGGGCATCCGGTGGGCGGAGACGACGTCGGCCTCCCAGGTCACGCCGAGCTCGGTGAGGGCCTCGCCGGCGGCCTGCATGACGGGCCAGTCGGAGTCGGACCCCATGACGATCCCGACGCGGGCCTGCTGGCTGTTCTCGGTCATCTCACTCGCTCTCGTTGCCGAGGTCGCCCGCGAACCAGGCGGCGGCGTGCCGCGCCCGCTCCAGGCAGTCCTCGAGGTCGTCGCCGAAGGCGTTGACGTGGCCGACCTTGCGGCCGGGCCGCAGGTCCTTGCCGTACAGGTGGACGCGCAGCCGCGGGTCGCGGGCCAGCGCGTGGGGGTAGCCGTCGTACAGGCGGCCGACGTCGGGGCCGTCGGGGTCCTGGGTGGAGCCGAGGACGTTGACCATCACCGTCCAGCGCTCGCGGGGGGACGGCGAGCCGAGCGGCAGGTCGAGGACGGCGCGCAGGTGGTTCTCGAACTGGCTGGTGACGGCACCGTCCTGGGTCCAGTGGCCGGTGTTGTGGGGCCGCATGGCGAGCTCGTTGACGAGGATCCGCCCGTCACGGGTCTCGAAGAGCTCCACGGCGAGGATCCCGACGACGCCGAGCTCGCCCGCGACACGCAGGGCGACCTCCTGGGCGTGCTCCGACAGCTCGGGGGCGAGGTCGGGTGCGGGGGCGACGACCTCGTGGCAGATGCCGTCCCGCTGCACGGAGGCCACCACCGGGTACGCCGCCGCCTGGCCGCTGGGCGAGCGGACGACCAGCGCGGACAGCTCGCGGCGGAAGTCGACGAGCTCCTCGGCGAGCACCCGGACGCCGGACGCGGCGGCCGTCGCGAAGGCCTCGGCGGCGTCCTCGGGGGCGCGGACCACCCAGACGCCTTTGCCGTCGTACCCGCCGCGGCTCGTCTTGAGCACGCAGGGCAGGCCGAACGCCTCGACGTCGGCGACCTCGGTGACGACCACGTGGCGGGGGCAGGGGACCCCGAGCGCGGTGAGCCGCTCGCGCATCACGACCTTGTCCTGGGCGTGGACCAGCGCGTCCGGCCCGGGTCGTACGGCGACCCCGTCGGCCTCGAGCGCCCGGAGGTGCTCGGTGGGCACGTGCTCGTGGTCGAAGGTGACCACGGCGCAGCCCTCGGTGGCGCGACGGAGGTCGGCGAGGTCGGTGTGGTCGCCCACGACGACGTCGGCGATCACCTGCGCCGCGGAGACGTCCGGGCCCTCGGCGAGCAGGCGCAGCGGGAGCGCGAGCTCGGCGGCCGGGGTCGCCATCATGCGGGCGAGCTGGCCGCCGCCGATCACGGCGGTGCGGGGCGCCCGGCCGGGGGCCGGGCCGGGGGTCGCGGGGAGTGCCACGGCGGCAACCCTAGTCAGCGCGGCGGCGGTCCCGGCGCCCGATCCGCCGGGGGCGGACGACGGGGGTCGGAGGAGCGTCGTACGAGGGGCTCAGGAGGCCCCGACGACGGGCGTGACGGTCTCGAACCGCAGGCCGCGGCCACGGACGGTGGTGATCAGCCCGGGCGCGCGCGGGTCGTCGCCCAGCTTGCGTCGCAGCCAGCCGAGGTGGACGTCGAGGGTCTTCGAGGAGCTCCAGAAGTCCGTCTGCCACACCTCGCGCATGAGCTCCTCGCGGGTGACCAGGTCGCCGGCGCGGGAGATCAGGGCGTGCAGGAGGTCGAACTCCTTGCGGGTCAGCTCGAGCTCGACCCCGTCCCGCCAGGCACGCCGACCGGCGGGATCGACGCGGACGTCCTGGGCGGTGAACACACGAGAAACGGTAGGCAGCAGCGGCGCCCCGCGTGGCGGAACCCGGAAATCCTTACCGTCGGCCGTGCGTGCTCAGGCGCGGCGGACGGCGACGGGCTCGACGAGACCGAACCCCCGGACCGGCCGCGCGGGCAGGCGTCGGGTCTCGTAGTGCGGGGGCAGCAGGTCCGCGGTCGCGGAGTCGACGATGACGCGGTTGCGGCGCGCGACGGCGGTGAGGCGGGCGGCCATGTTGACCGGCGGGCCGAACACGTCCCCGAGGCGCAGGGTGACCGCGCCGCTGGCGAGCCCGACCCGCACGTCGGGCATCTTCCGGTCGCGGCCGATGACCTGGATGATCCCCTCGGCCGTGCGCATCGCGCGGCCGGCGTCGTCGTTCAGGAACAGCACGGAGTCGCCGATGCTCTTGATGACCCGGCCGCGGTGGGCGCTGACGACGTCGTGGCACCGCAGCTCGAACAGCTCCACGAGGTCGCCGATGCGGTCGTGCTCGAGCCGGTTCGACAGGGCGGTGAAGCTGACGATGTCGGCGAACCCGACGGTGAGGTTCGCGGTGTGGAGGTCCTCCTCGGCGGCGCTGAGCGCCTCGAGGCGCGCGACGGCCGCGGCCAGGTGGCGCCGCCAGGTGTAGACGAGCAGCGACTCGAAGCCGGTGCCGATGTCCTCGACGAGCTTGAGGGCCAGGTCGGCGCGACCCGGGCGCGGCTCCTGCGAGCCGCTCGCCCCGGCGCGGGCGCGACCCTGGGCCTCGATCTGCTCGATGCGGGTGACCAGCGTCGCGACCTCCCAGTCGGCCAGCCGGCTCATCGTCTGGCCCACGGCCCGCGCGAGGGTGACGGCGGTGTCGACGTCGATGAGGCCGTGCCCGGCCGTGGCGTACAGGTCCCGGACCGCCTCGACGTCGGCGGTCGTGAAGCCCACGACGCCCGGGGTGCCCCGGCTCCCGTCGTCCTCGCCGCCCTCGAGCTCGGGGAAGCCGAGCGCGCGCCACATCCGTCGCGCCTGGTCGGGGTCGACGCCCGCCTGCTCCGCGACCTCGGCCCCGGTCAGGGTGGGCCGCTCGCCGAGGATCGCTTCCTCGAGCCGGGAGGTGGCGGCCTCGCCGGGGCCGCGGGCGCCGGTCCCGTGGGTCCTGGCGTCGTCGGTGCCGCTCGTGCCGTCGACCGTGCTCTGGTCCCTGCTGTCGTCCTGGGTCACCTCAGGAGCCGTCGTCCCCGCGTCGTCCCCCGCCGCCGAGGCGGTGCAGCTCCTCGGCGACCTGCAGCTGGACCCGCTCGACCCGGGGGATGTCGTGCAGCTCGACCCGGCCCTCGACGCTGGCGTCGGAGACCACGAGCGTGCCGCAGCCGAGCATCCGGTCGAGGATCCCGATGTCGAAGTCGACGCCGCTGATGCGGTTGAGCGGGATCGTGCGGCCCTCCTTGGCGACGACGCCGGAGCGGGCGACGAAGCGCCGGTCGGTGAACGTGTACGTCGTCGTCCACCACCGCAGGAACGGCCGGACCACGAACCACAGCACCACCAGCGCCGCGAGCCCCCAGGCCACGTAGTCGAGGACCTGCTCGGTGGTCCCCTCCCCCAGCCGGGACAGCAGGACCGCCGCGACGAGCGTCACCAGCAGCACGAGGAGGGGCAGCAGCAGGACCTTCACGTGCGTCCGCGTCGAGACGACGACGCGCTCGCCCTCGTTGAGCAGACGGGTGGGGAAGGTCACGGGCGCCAGTCTGTCATCCCGGCACAGGTCTCCGGGCGGCTCAGGCGGGCCGGACGTGCACGACGTCGCCGGCGCCGACGGGACGGCGGACGACGCCGTCGTCGACCACCAGCCGGCCGCCGGGGTCGACGTCGACGGCCGTGCCGACCAGCGGCGGTCCGACGGGCAGCTCCACCCGCACCCGTCGGCCCACCGTCGTGCAGGCCGCGGCGTACGACGCCCGCAGCCGCGACCCGGTCGGCTCCGCCCGCCACGCGTCGTACGCCGCGGCGAGCTCGGCCAGCACGGAGAGCAGGAGGTCCTCCCTGTCCGGCACGGGCCCGCCCGCGAGGAGCAGCGAGGTCGCGTGCGGGACGGGCAGCTCGTCGTCGCGCAGGGTCACGTTGAGGCCGATGCCGACCACGGCGACCGGGCCGCCCGGCGCCTCGTGGCGCTCGACGAGGATCCCCGCGACCTTGCGCTCGTCGAGCAGCACGTCGTTCGGCCACTTCAGCCCCACCGGGTCCGGGCCGCCGGGGACGGCGAGGTGGGTCCGCAGCGCCGCGGCGACGGCGTACCCGGTCAGCAGCGGGAGCCACGGCCAGTGCGCCATCGGCACGTCGGGGCGCAGCAGGGTGGAGAAGGTCAGGCACGCCCGCGGCGGCGTCGTCCACACCCGGTCGAGCCGTCCCCGCCCGGCGGTCTGGTGCTCGGTGACGAGCACCAGGCCGGGCTCCTCCCCCGCGGCGGCGCGGGCGGCGGCGTCCGCGTTGGTCGACGGGGTCGCCTCGACGACCTCGACGCGGAGCCCGGGGAGGAGGCCGGTGGGGAGCACGTCGGAGCCCAGGCGGCGCGGATCCAGCGGCGGACGGGACTCGGAGGCGGGGAGCACGCGTACTAGGTTGACGCACGTGAGCGCGCAGACTGACGAACCCACGGGTCCCGACGCATCCGCAGCCGGCACCGAGGTCCCCGACGACCTCGACCTGCACACCACGGCCGGCAAGCTCGCCGACCTCGACCGCCGCCTGGACGAGGCGGTCCACGCCGGGTCGGAGAAGGCCGTCGAGAAGCAGCACGCGAAGGGCCGCCAGACCGCCCGGGAGCGGATCGGACAGCTCTTCGACGAGGGCAGCTTCGTCGAGCTCGACGAGCTGGCGCGGCACCGCTCGACGGCGTTCGGCCTCGAGAAGAAGCGCCCGTACGGCGACGGCGTCATCACCGGCTACGGCACGATCGACGGCCGTCAGGTCTGCGTGTTCTCCCAGGACTTCACCGTCTTCGGCGGCTCGCTCGGCGAGGTGTACGGCGAGAAGATCACCAAGGTCATGGACCTCGCGATGCGCACCGGCAGCCCGATCATCGGCATCAACGAGGGCGCCGGCGCCCGCATCCAGGAGGGCGTCGTCTCGCTCGGCCTGTACGGCGAGATCTTCCGCCGCAACGTGCACGCCTCCGGCGTGGTCCCGCAGATCAGCCTCATCATGGGCTCGTGCGCCGGCGGCCACGTCTACTCCCCCGCCGTCACCGACTTCACGGTGATGGTCGACGGCACCTCGAACATGTTCATCACCGGCCCCGACGTCATCAAGACCGTCACCGGCGAGGACGTGACGATGGAGGACCTCGGCGGCGCCCGCGCGCACAACACGAAGTCCGGCAACGCCCACTACATGGCCTCCGACGAGGAGGACGCGCTCGACTACGTCAAGGCGCTGCTGAGCCACCTGCCGCAGAACAACCTCGACGAGCCGCCGTACGACCCGTCGGCGGAGCTGTCCAACGACGACCTCGAGCCGAGCGACGACGACCGAGCGCTCGACACGCTGATCCCGGACAGCCCGAACCAGCCGTACGACATGCACACCGTCATCGAGGCGGTCGTGGACGACGGGGACTTCCTCGAGGTCCAGCCGCTGTTCGCGACGAACATCGTGATCGGCTTCGGCCGGGTCGAGGGCCGGCCGGTGGGCGTCGTGGCCAACCAGCCGATGCAGTTCGCGGGCACCCTCGACATCGACGCCTCCGAGAAGGCGGCGCGGTTCGTGCGGACCTGCGACGCGTTCAACGTGCCCGTGCTGACCTTCGTGGACGTCCCGGGCTTCCTGCCCGGCACCGACCAGGAGTGGGGCGGCATCATCCGTCGCGGCGCGAAGCTGATCTACGCGTACGCCGAGGCGACGGTCCCGCTGGTCACGATCATCACCCGCAAGGCCTACGGCGGCGCCTACGACGTCATGGGCTCGAAGCACCTGGGCGCGGACATCAACCTGGCGTGGCCCACCGCGCAGATCGCGGTCATGGGCGCGCAGGGCGCGGTCAACATCCTCCACCGCGGCGAGCTGAAGAAGGCCGAGGACCCGGAGAAGCGCCGCGCCGAGCTCGTCGAGGAGTACGACCAGCACCTCGCGAACCCCTACATCGCCGCCGAGCGCGGGTACGTCGACGCGGTCATCACCCCGCACGAGACCCGCGCCGAGGTCGTCCGGGCGCTCCGGCTGCTGCGCACCAAGCGCGCCACGCTGCCGCCCAAGAAGCACGGGAACATCCCGCTGTGAGGGGGGCAGCGAAGCGCCCCCCGAACAGCGGGACGACGAGCCGAGTCGGCATGTTCTCCCGCCCGAGCGCCAGCGAGGCCGGGAGAACATGCCGACTCGGCGATGAGCGCCGACGTCACGGCAGGAGGGGGTCACTGTGAGCGGCGAAGCCGCGAACGACTCGGACGGAGCGTCGCAGGCGCCCGTGCTGCGCGTCGTCAAGGGCGACCCCACCCCCGAGCAGCTGGCGGCGCTGGTGGCCGTGCTGGCCGCGGCGTCGGGCGGCGGTGAGGCCCCGGCGGCCCGTCGTCCCTCGGAGTGGTCGCGACCCGGGCGACGCCTGCGGACCCCGCACCACCCCGGCCCGGGCGCCTGGCGCGCCAGCGGCCTGCCCCGCTGATGGCGGCGAGGCAGCCCCTGGTCCTCGCCTCCGCCTCCCCCGCCCGGCTCGCGACCCTGCGGGCGGCGGGGATCGAGCCGGAGGTGATCGTGTCCGGCGTCGACGAGGAGCAGGTGACCGGTCTGGCCCCGGCCGACCTCGCGCTCGAGCTCGCCCGGCTCAAGTGCGCCGCGGTCGTCGCCCGCGAGGACGTCGCCGACGACGCGCTCGTGCTCGGCTGCGACTCGGTGCTGGAGCTGGACGGCGAGGCGTACGGCAAGCCCGCCGACGCCGCCGAGGCGACCGCGCGCTGGAGGGTGATGCGCGGCCGCTCCGGCGTCCTGCACTCCGGGCACAGCCTGCGCGCGCCCGACGGCCGGGTGGTGTCGCGGACGGCCTCGACCGTCGTCCACTTCGCCGAGGTCGACGACGACGAGATCGAGGCCTACGTCGCGACCGGCGAGCCGCTCGTGGTGGCCGGGGCGTTCACGGTCGACGGGTACGGCGGGGCGTTCGTGCGCGGCATCGAGGGCGACCACCACGCGGTGGTCGGGCTCAGCCTTCCCCTGCTGCGGGAGCTGCTGCGGGAGGTCGGCCTGCGGTGGCCGGACCTCTGGTCTGCTCCCCCGTCTGCTCCGGCTTCGTGAAGACGAACTTCCGGAACAGGTAGAACCGGGCGACGAAGCCCAGCGCGAGGCCGACGACGTTCGCGGCGATGTTGTCCGAGATCGGGTCGGTGAGCCCCAGCAGGTTGCGGCTGACCCACAGCAGCGCGACGGGGATCGCCATCGTCGTCACGTTGATGACGACGAACGACAGGACGCCGCCGTCCTTGCCGTGCGTCTCGCGGTTCTTGAACGCCCACGTCCGGCTGCCGACGTACGTCACGACCATGCCGACGGTGTTCGCGACGACGTACGCCGTGATCGGGTAGCCGCTCAGCCAGGGGTCGTCGAAGATCCAGACCCCGTGCAGCAGCACGTTGAACAGGACGAACGAGACGATCGTCGAGACGGTGCCGACGCCGGCGAACTTGGCGCCCTCGGTCCCGCGTCTGCGCCATCTGCCCACACGGTGAAACCTACCCGTGACGGGGCGGACCTACTCGACCGGCAGGCCGAGCCCCCGCGCGATGAGCATCCGCTGGATCTCCGAGGTGCCCTCGCCGATCTCCAGCACCTTCGCGTCCCGGTAGAACCGGGCCACCGGGTACTCCTCCATGAACCCGTAGCCCCCGAAGACCTGGGTGGCGATCCGGGTGGCGGTGACGGCGGCCTCGGTGGTCTGGAGCTTGGCCACCGCGGCGGCCTGCTTGAACTCCTTCAGCGGGGCGCCGGCGTCCTTCATGGCGGCCGCCGAGTAGGTCAGCAGGCGGGCGGTGCGGAGCAGCACCTCGAGGTCGGCGATCTGGAACGCGACGCCCTGCTTGCGCCCGATCGGGCCGCCGAAGGTCTGGCGCTGTCCGGCGTACTCGAGGCTCATGTCGAGGCAGGCCTGGATGCAGCCGACTGCCAGGGCCGCGATCGCGACGCGGCCGTCGTCCAGGGTGGCGAGGAACTGCGCGTAGCCGCGGCCCCGCTCGCCGAGGAGGTGGTCCTCGGGCACCCGGGCGCCGGTGAAGGTCAGCGGGTGGGTGTCGGAGGCGTGCCAGCCGAGCTTGTCGTACGCCTTCTCGGCGGTGAAGCCGGGCGTGCCCGACGGGACGACGATCGTCGAGATCTCCGGCTTGGTGGCGCCGTCGGCGCCCTCCCGGGTGCCGGTGCGGGCCGTGACGGTCACCAGCGAGGTGATGTCGGAGCCGGAGTTGGTGATGAACTGCTTCGCGCCGTCGACGACCCACTCGCCGCCGTCGAGGACGGCCTTGGTCTGGGTGGCACCGGCGTCGGAGCCCGCGCCGGGCTCGGTCAGCCCGAAGCCCGCGACGGCCTCGCCGGCCACGAGCGCCGGGAGCCAGCGCTTCTTCTGCTCGGCCGTGCCGAAGGTGAGGATCGGATTGATCCCGAGGCCCACGGCGGCCTCGAGGGTGATGCCCATCGACTGGTCGACGCGGCCGATCTCCTCGATCGCGAGGCAGAGCGACGTGAACCCGCCGTCCTCCCCGGAGAGGCCGGCGCCGCCGTACTCCTCAGGGGCGGTGAGGCCGAACAGCCCCATCTTGCCCATCTGCTGCACCACGTCGACCGGGAAGTGGTGCTCGCGGTCCCACTGCGCCGCGTGGGGCGCGATCTGGGACTCGGCGAAGTCGCGGACGCTCCGGCGGAACTCCTCGTGCTCGCGGGACAGCTCGAAACCGTGGGTCATGTGACCCAGGCTACCCGAGGCGGTTAGCGGTTGTTAACCACCGAGGAGGTCGCCGCCGGTCCACGGGCTACCCCGCGAACAGCGCCGAGACCCGGATCAGCGTCTCGACCAGCCCGTACGCCAGCGGGACGGCCACGAGCGCCCACGCGATGCCGATGAAGCCCTTGTTGTCGGTGATCGAGCTCATGCGTTGCTCCCCTTCAGGGCCGGGTCGGTCTCGGATTCGTGCCACTTGGAGTCCACCGGCTTGACCATCAGGTTCGCGAGGAAACCGACGGCGAGCAGGCCGACCATGACAAACAGCGCGATGGTCACGGCGCCGGTGAGGTCGAGGATGCCGTTCAGGATGAGGGGCCCCGCGACCCCGGCGGCCGACCAGGCGGTCAGCAGCCGGCCGTGGATGGCGCCGACCTGCAGGGTGCCGAAGAGGTCACGCAGGTAGGCCGGGATGGTGGCGAACCCGCCGCCGTAGAACGACAGCATGAAGACCGCGAGGACCAGGAAGACGACGATCGAGCTGGAGCCGACGGTGGCGAACAGCGCGTACAGGACCGCCCCGCCGCCGAGGTACAGCATGTAGATCTGCTTGCGGCCGACCTTGTCGGAGGTCGTGGACCAGATGAACCGGCCGGCCATGTTGGCGATCGAGAGCAGGCCGACGAACCCGGCGGCCCCGGCGGGGCTGACCGACGAGAAGGAGTCCTGGATCAGGCCGGAGGCCTGCTCGAGGATGCCGATACCGGCGGTGACGTTGCAGAACAGGACGATCCACAGCAGCCAGAACTGCGGCGTGCGCAGCGCGTTGCGGGCGGTGACGCTCGCGGTGGCGATCATGTCGCTCTTCTTGGCCTGCGACGGGTCGAAGCCCTCCGGCTGCCAGTCGTCGGCGGGCACCCGGACGATGAGCGCGCCGAAGGACATGAAGACGGCGTAGATCGCGGCCAGCGTCAGGAACAGCCCGACGAGGGCGCCGCTGGACGCCACCGAGTCGGCGGACGACGGGTCGAAGTCGCCGTCGTACAGCGCGAGGAGGCGGCCGGACAGCGGGCTCGCGACCAGTGCGCCGCCGCCGAAGCCCATGATCGCCATGCCGGTCGCGAGGCCCGGGCGGTCGGGGAACCACTTGATCAGCGTGGAGACCGGCGAGATGTAGCCGATGCCCAGGCCGATGCCGCCCAGGACGCCGTACCCGAGGTAGACGAGCCAGAGCTGGGCGGTGGCGATGCCGAGCGCGCCCACCAGGAAGCCCGAGACCCAGAACACCATCGACAGCGCCATCGCGGCGCGGGGGCCGTTCCGGTCGACCCAGGTGCCCATGGCGAAGGACGAGAGACCGAGCATCACGATGGCGATCGAGAAGATGAAGCCGATCGCCGTCTCGGAGGCGGCGAACTCCTCCTTGAGCGTCGAGCGGTACACGCTCGTGGCGTACACCTGCCCGATGCTGAGGTGGACGGCGAGCGCCGCGGGCGGGATGAGCCAGCGGTTGAAGCCGGGACGGGCGATGATCCGCTCGCGGCGCAGGAAACCAGGAAGCACGAGGCTCTCCTTCCAGGGCGCCCGAGGTGACGCCGCGCACACACTAAGCCTCCGTGAGCGGCCGCCGGCGCCCACACCCCGGGGCGCTACGCTGCCGCGCAGTCGTCGAAGGAGCCGTTCCGTGCCCGAGGTCGTCCCCCTGCAGAAGGTCCTGATCGCCAACCGTGGCGAGATCGCCGTCCGCGTCATCCGTGCCTGCCGCGACGCCGGGATCGGCTCCGTGGCGGTGTACGCCGACCCCGACCGCGACGCCGTCCACGTGCGGGTCGCCGACGAGGCGCACTCCCTGGGCGGCTCCACCCCCGCCGAGTCCTACCTCGACATCGAGAAGATCATCGCCGTCGCGAAGTCCTCCGGCGCCGACTCGGTGCACCCCGGGTACGGCTTCCTCGCCGAGAACGCCGACTTCGCCACCGCGGTCATCGACGCCGGACTGGTCTGGATCGGCCCGCCGCCGTCCGCGATCGAGAACCTCGGCGACAAGGTCAAGGCCCGCCACATCGCCGAGAAGGTCGGCGCCCCGCTGGCCCCCGGCACCAAGGACCCGCTGGACGACGCCCAGCAGGCCGTCGACTTCGCCGAGGAGCACGGGCTCCCGATCGCGATCAAGGCCGCCTTCGGCGGCGGCGGTCGCGGCCTCAAGGTCGCCCGGGAGATGAAGGAGGTCGCCGACGCCTACGAGTCGGCGGTCCGCGAGGCGGTCTCCGCGTTCGGTCGCGGGGAGTGCTTCGTCGAGAAGTTCCTCGACCGTCCCCGCCACGTCGAGACCCAGTGCCTCGCCGACTCCCACGGCAACGTGGTGGTCGTCTCGACCCGCGACTGCTCGCTGCAGCGCCGCCACCAGAAGCTCGTCGAGGAGGCCCCCGCACCGTTCCTCTCCGACGACCAGATGTCGCGCCTCTACGAGGCGTCGAAGGCGATCCTGAAGGAGGCCGGGTACGTCGGCGCCGGCACCTGCGAGTTCCTCGTCGGCCAGGACGGCACCATCTCGTTCCTCGAGGTCAACACCCGCCTCCAGGTCGAGCACTGCGTCTCCGAGGAGGTCACCGGCATCGACCTGGTCCGCGAGATGTTCCGCATCGCCGCGGGCGAGGAGCTCGGGTACGACGACCCCGAGATCCGCGGCCACTCCATCGAGTACCGGATCAACGCCGAGGACGGCGGCCGCAACTTCATGCCCGCCCCCGGCACCCTGACCCGCTGGAGCCCGCCGCAGGGCCCCGGCGTCCGCATCGACGGCGGCTACGAGAACGGCGAGACGATCCCGGGCAGCTTCGACTCCCTGATCGCCAAGCTGGTCGTCACCGGCCGCGACCGCCAGCAGGCGCTGGAGCGCTCCCGCCGTGCCCTCGCGGAGTTCGACGTCGACGGCATGCCCACCGTCATCCCGTTCCACCGCGCGGTGGTGGAGGACCCGGCGTACGTCGGCGCCTCGAACCCCTCCGGCGAGGGCTCCTTCGACGTCTACACGACCTGGATCGAGACCGACTTCGACAACCAGATCACCCCGTACGCCGGAGGCGCGGGAGACGACGACGAGGGCGCCGGAGAGCGTCAGACGGTCACCGTCGAGGTCGGCGGTCGCCGCCTCGAGGTCAGCCTCCCCGCGGGCCTCGCCCTCGGTGGCGGCGGAGCAGCCGCCGGCGCCGCGCCCGCCAAGCGGAAGCGCAAGAAGTCCGGCGGCGGTGCGGCCGCCTCCGGCGACGCCGTCACCTCGCCGATGCAGGGCACCGTGGTCAAGGTCGTGGTCTCCGAGGGCGACGAGGTCGCCGAGGGCGACACCGTCGTGGTCATCGAGGCCATGAAGATGGAGCAGTCCCTGACCGCCCACAAGGCCGGCACCGTCACCGGCCTCACGGCCTCCGTCGGCGACACCCTCACCAACGGCGCCGTCGTCTGCGAGATCAAGGACGCCTGAGGGACCCGTCGCACGCGCTGGATGCCGCGGCCACCGTCGTCTAGGGTCCCGCGCCATGAGACTCCCCGTCCGCCTCGTCGGTGTCGCGTCCGTCCTGTCCGCCCTGCTCTCCCCGGCCGCGGCCGTGGCCGCGGAGCAGGGCGCTCCTCGGGGCGCGGCGTCCGCGTCGTCGCCCTCCCCGGCGTCCTCCGACGCCGGGAGGGCCGGCTCACTCAGGCTGACCTGGGAGCGTTTCCGACCCCTCACGACTCCCACAGAGGAGTCGCCGCCCGGCGGCGTGGCCCTGGCCCCGAACGGCGACGTCGTCGTCCAGAGACGAGGCAACCGTCTCCTGCGGTTCGACGACCGAGGTCGCCTGGTCTCCCGGGTCACCCTCGGGCCGCCGTACGCCGGCGCCGGGTTCGGCGTCGAGGTGGCACCCGACGGTCTCGTCCACGTGCCCGAGGGCCGGTCGCGCGACAGGGACGGGTCGGTCTGGGTCGTGAAGCGGGGCGGCGAGCTGGTACGGACCTACAGCGCCGGGACCACGTCCGGCCGGCCCTTCTCCCCCGACGACGTCGCCGTCGCGAAGGACGGGACGCAGTGGGTCCTCGAGGACCTGAGCGACACCCTGTGGCGCTTCGATCCCGACTCCGAGGACGAGCCGGTCGCCCACACCGGGGTGCGGATGCGGCAGACCGACTCGATCACGACGACGTCGAAGGGGGTGGCCGTCGCCGACTACGGCAAGCACAAGGTCCACCTGTTCGACCGACAGGGCCGCTACCTGTCGTCCTTCGGCGGCCTCGGCACCGGCGACGGGAAGTTCCAGGACGGCCCGTACTCCGTGGCCTGGACTGGTCGTTGGCTCCTCGTCGTCGACGCCTCGCGTCGCATCCAGGCGTTCACGCCGACGGGCGACTTCGTCGGCGCCGTGCGGGGCCCGTACAACACGAGGGACATCGACGCCGGCCGCGGCGGTCGGATCGCCATCACCGGCAACACGAGCGGTGGGAGCCAAGGGGTGTTCTGGTTGCGCATCAGCGCCCGCTGACGTCACGGCCGCCCCCGGCTGACCCCTCGCCGCACCGGGTACGGCGGGATCATGACGCGTTTCGGCTACACCCTCATGACCGAGCAGAGCGGCCCGAAGGACCTCGTGCGCCACGCGGTGGCCGCCGAGCGGGCCGGCTTCGACTTCGAGGTCTCCTCCGACCACTACTTCCCCTGGCTGTCCGCGCAGGGCCACGCGCCGCACGCCTGGACGGTGCTGGGCGCGGTCGCCCACGCCACCGAGCGGGTCGAGCTGATGACGTACGTGACCTGCCCGACGATGCGCTACCACCCCGCCGTCGTGGCCCAGAAGGCCGCGACCCTGCAGCTGCTGGCCGACGGCCGCTTCACGCTGGGCCTGGGCTCGGGCGAGAACCTCAACGAGCACGTGATCGGTGAGGGCTGGCCGGCGCTGGACGAGCGGCAGGACATGCTCGTCGAGGCCATCGAGATCATCCGGGCGCTGCACACCGGCGAGCTGACGACGTGGGCCGGGGAGCACTTCCGGGTCGACTCCGCCCGCATCTGGGACCTCCCGGACGACGGCGTCCCGATCGGCGTGGCGATGGGCGGGGAGAAGGCGATCGCCCGGTTCGGGCCACTGGCCGACCACCTCATCGCGACCGAGCCCTCCGCCGACCTGGTGAGCACCTGGAACGCGACCGAGGGCACCGAGACCATCGGCGCCGGCGCCCGGGCGATCGGCCAGATCCCGATCTGCTGGGACCCGGACCGCGAGCGCGCGGTCGAGCGCGCCCACGAGCAGTTCCGCTGGTTCGCCGGCGGCTGGTCGGTCAACGCCGACCTGCCGACGACGGCGGGCTTCGCCGGCGCGACCCAGTTCGTGCGGCCCGAGGACGTCGCCGAGAACATCCCCTGCGGCCCCGACCTCGACGCGATCGTCGAGGCGGTGAGGCCGTTCTGGGAGAACGGGTTCACCGACGTCGCGCTGGTGCAGGTCGGCGACGAGGGCGTCGATCCCTTCTTCACCCACGCCGCCGAGCCGCTCCTCGAGAAGCTGCGCGCCGCCGCGGGCTGAGCCCGCACCGACTGCACCGACTGCACCGTCTGCAAGGGACGGCGAGCCGACTGCAACCGGAGTGCAAGGCACGGGGCCCAGGGTCGGTCCCGAGGCCGCGACGGGCGGCCTCCCGGGACTCGGACCGGCCGACGCAGTCACAGGACGGGCCCACGCCATGACCTTCTCGACCCTCCCCACCCACGTGGCACTCCGCCTCGCCGAGCACGAGCACGCGCTGCGCACCGAGGCGCGCCACCAGGCGGTCCACGCCGCCGAGCACCGGGCCCGCCGGACCCGCCGTCGCGGACGGTGGGCCCGGCCGTGAGCGCCGTACGACGGCTCCGCCGCCTCCTGGCCGTGGGCGCGGTCGCCCTCGCCCCCGCCGCGCTCCTCGCCGGCGTGGGTTCCGCGGCGGCAACCGACGGCAGCGCCTCGGCGCGCGGCGTCCCGACCTGCTTCGGCCAGCGCGCCACGATCGTCGCGACGGCGAGGGGCGGCGCCCTGCGCGGCACCCCTGGGGACGACGTCATCGTCGGCCGCGGCGGCAAGGACCGCATCGACGGGCTCGGCGGCACCGACCGGATCTGCGGCGGCGGCGGCAAGGACCGGCTCACCCTGACCGAGCCCGGGATGGTCGACGGCGGCCCCGGCGACGACCGGATCCTCGGCAGCGACGGGGCCGACCGGCTCGCTGGCGGCCGCGACGACGACCACATCAGCGCCGACGGCGGCGACGACGTGCAGGTGGACGGCGGGCCCGGTGACGACCTGATCGACGGCGGCGCCGGGATCGACCGGCTCGACGGCGGGCCCGACGACGACGACCTCTACAGCGGCGCCGGTGCCGGCGGCAACGGCCTGCTCGACGGTCAGGAGGGCGAGGACCTCCTCGTCGCCCAGGCCGGCGGCATCACGCTCCTCGGCGGACCCGACGACGACGAGATCCGGCTCGGTGGCGGACCCGACGGCTCCGCGAGGGGCGAGGACGGCGACGACACCATCACCGGGAGCGACCACGCCGACCTCATCGACGGCGGCGAGGACACCGACACCATCGACGCCCGCGGCGGGGACGACGTCGCCGTCACCGGCGGTCCCGGCCGCGACCGGGTCGTCGGAGGTGCCGGCGACGACCGCCTCCAGGGCGGACCCGGCACCGACGTCTGCGACGGCGGCGCCGACGACGACACCTGTGACGGCGGCTCGCCCGGCACCCGGGGCAACAGCCCGACGGACCCGGACCGCTGCACCGCCGAGGAGCTGATCTCGTGCCGAGGCGCCGAGCCGCTCCACTTCACCGGGACCGCCTCGGGGACGCGGACCGCCGACGGGGTCGTCGAGACATGGACGGCGACCTTCCTGACCAGTCCCTTCGGGGGCGACGACAGCCCGCTCTCGCAGGGCCCCGCGACCATCACCTGGCGCATCTCCGGCACCGACACCGGGAGCGGATGCACCTACGAGGGCAGCGACTCGTTCGAGGGCCTCGCCTCGATCGTCGTCTACGGCGAGCCGCTGAACCAGTACGGCGTCGAGATCCGGCCGGGCGCCCACTCCGCCGACGTCGAGGTCGACTGTCCGCTGACCCCGCCCGAGACCGAGTCGTGGTGGGCCCTCAACGGCGGTGTCGGCCAGGACCTGCAGGAGCTCCCTGCCGACCCGACCGTGCTGGTCGGGAGCGAGAGCTACGAGTTCGACGGCTACCCCGGTGTGTTCGACGACTGGCGGTGGAACGCCCGCCGACGGGACTGAGCGGGGACGCGCTCAGAGCGTGCCGAGCTCCCGCGCCCGCGCGACGACCTCGTCGTACACCGGGCGCGGGAGCGCCGCGCCCTCGCGGCGGATGGCGTCGCGGTCCAGCACCACCAGCCGGTCCAGCCGCACCTCGCTGGGCCGGCGCTGGGCGTCCCAGCCGCCGGTGCCCACGTCCATCCACTGCCGGCCCCAGCGGGCCTCGTCGGCGGCGTCGCGGTCGTGGTCCTTCGAGGTGAGGTAGAGCCCGAGCCAGCGGCCGTCGCGCTCGCCGACGAGCAGCACGGGGCGGTCCTTGCCCTGCGACGGGTCGTCCTCGTAGGGCACGTGGCCCCACACGACCTCGCCTGGGTCGGGCTGCCCGTCCGCCCGAGGCGCGTACGACACGCCGTCCCCCGTCGGAGCCGGGCCGGGGGCCGGGGCCGCCTTCCGGGTCGGTGGGGCCGAAGGGGCCGGGGGCGCCGCCGTCCGGCGGGCCTGGGCGGCCCGGACCTGACGGACCACGGTCGGACCGTGGCGCATGGCCAGGCTGGCGGCGCGTCGCAGGAAGCTCACGGCGGGGAGCGTACGTGCCCGCCCGCGGACGTCGGACCGGCCCGGCGGCGGGCGCCGCTAGCCTGCGGCCCATGTTCTCCAAGGTCCTCGTCGCCAACCGCGGCGAGATCGCGATCCGTGCCTTCCGGGCGGCGTACGAGCTCGGGGCGCGCACGGTCGCGGTCTTCCCCCACGAGGACCGCTGGTCCGAGCACCGCCTGAAGGCCGACGAGGCGTACGAGATCGGCGAGCGCGGGCACCCGGTCCGGGCCTACCTCGACCCCGAGGCGATCGTCGAGGTGGCGGTCCGCTCCGGCGCCGACGCGGTGTACCCCGGCTACGGCTTCCTGTCGGAGAACCCCCGCCTCGCCGAGGCCTGCGCCAACGCCGGGATCACGTTCGTCGGCCCGACCTCCGACGTCCTCACCCTCACCGGCAACAAGGCCCGCGCCATCGCCGCGGCGAAGGCGGCCGGGGTCCCCGTGCTGTCCAGCGTGGAGCCCACCGACGACGCCGACGCGCTGATCGAGGCCGCCCGCGAGCTGCCCTACCCGCTGTTCGTCAAGGCCGTCGCCGGCGGCGGCGGCCGCGGGATGCGGCGCGTCGAGGCCGAGGCGGACCTGCGCGAGGCGGTCGAGGCGTGCATGCGTGAGGCCGACGGCGCGTTCGGCGACCCCACCGTCTTCATCGAGCAGGCCGTCACCGAGCCGCGGCACATCGAGGTGCAGATCCTGGCCGACGGCACCGGCACCGACGAGGGCGTGATGCACCTCTTCGAGCGCGACTGCTCGGTGCAGCGGCGCCACCAGAAGGTCGTCGAGATCGCCCCTGCTCCGCACCTGGACCCGGCGCTGCGGGAGCGGATGTGCGCCGACGCCGTCCGGTTCGCCCGCGAGATCGGCTACCGCAACGCCGGCACCGTCGAGTTCCTGCTGAACCCCGAGGGCGAGTACGTCTTTATCGAGATGAACCCCCGCATCCAGGTCGAGCACACGGTGACCGAGGAGGTCACCGACGTCGACCTCGTGCAGTCGCAGCTGCGGATCGCCGCCGGCGAGACCCTGGCCGACCTCGGCCTGTCGCAGGACACCGTCTCCCTGCGCGGCGCCGCGCTCCAGTGCCGCATCACGACCGAGGACCCGGCCAACAGCTTCCGGCCCGACACCGGCCGGATCACCACCTACCGCTCCCCCGGCGGCGGCGGGGTGCGCCTCGACGGCGGGACGACGTACACGGGCGCGGAGGTGTCGGCCCACTTCGACTCGATGCTCACCAAGCTGACGTGCCGCGGGCGGACCTTCGAGACCGCGGTGGCGAAGGCGCGGCGGGCGGTCGCGGAGTTCCGGATCCGCGGCGTCGCCACGAACATCGCCTTCCTCCAGGCGCTGCTCGAGGACCCGGACTTCGCCGCCGGGCGGGTGACGACGTCGTTCATCGAGACCCACCCGCAGCTGCTGACGGCGCGCTCGTCGGGCGACCGTGGCACGAAGCTGCTGACCTACCTCGCCGACGTCACGGTGAACCAGCCGCACGGGCCGGCGCCGGTCAGCGTCGACCCGGCCACCAAGCTGCCGGACGTCGACCTGGCCGTCCCGGCCCCCGACGGCAGCCGCCAGCAGCTCCTGGCGCTGGGGCCCGAGGGGTTCGCCGCCGCGCTGCGGGCGCAGGAGCGGGTCGCCGTCACCGACACGACGTTCCGCGACGCCCACCAGAGCCTGCTCGCGACGCGGGTCCGGACCCGGGACCTGCTCGGCGTCGCCGGCCACGTCGCGCGGTCGACGCCCCAGCTGTGGAGCGTCGAGGCGTGGGGCGGGGCGACGTACGACGTGGCGCTGCGCTTCCTCGCCGAGGACCCGTGGGAGCGGCTGGCCTCGTTGCGGCAGGCCATGCCGAACCTGTGCCTGCAGATGCTCCTGCGGGGACGCAACACGGTCGGCTACACGCCGTACCCGCGGCGGGTCACCGACGCCTTCGTGGAGGAGGCCGCAGCCACCGGCATCGACGTCTTCCGCATCTTCGACGCCCTGAACGACGTCACCCAGATGCGGCCCGCGATCGACGCCGTCCGCGCGACCGGCACGACCGTCGCGGAGGTGGCCCTCTGCTACACCGGCGACCTCTCCGACCCGTCCGAGCGGCTCTACACGCTCGACTACTACCTGCGCCTCGCCGAGCAGATCGTCGACGCCGGCGCCCACGTGCTGGCGATCAAGGACATGGCCGGGCTGCTGCGGGCCCCCGCGGCGCGGACGCTGGTGACGGCGCTGCGGGAGCGCTTCGACCTGCCGGTGCACCTGCACACCCACGACACCGCCGGCGGCCAGCTGGCGACGTTGACCGCGGCGATCGACGCGGGCGTCGACGCCGTGGACGCTGCCTGCGCGGCGATGGCCGGCACGACCTCGCAGCCCGCCATGTCGGCGCTGATCTCGGCCACCGACCACAGCCCGCGGGAGACCGGCCTCGACCTCGCCGCGGTCAACGCGCTGGAGCCGTACTGGGAGGCGGTTCGCCGGGTCTACGCCCCGTTCGAGTCGGGGCTCGCCTCCCCCACCGGCCGCGTCTACCGGCACGAGATCCCCGGCGGTCAGCTCTCGAACCTGCGCCAGCAGGCCGTCGCGCTGGGCCTCGGCGAGAAGTTCGAGCAGATCGAGGACATGTACGCCGCCGCGAACGACATCCTCGGCAACGTGGTCAAGGTGACCCCGTCGTCGAAGGTGGTGGGCGACCTCGCGCTGCACCTGGTCGCGGTCGGCGCCGACCCGGAGGCGTTCGCGGCCGACCCGGCGGAGTTCGACATCCCCGACTCCGTCATCGGCTTCCTCCACGGCGAGCTGGGCGACCCGCCCGGCGGCTGGCCGGAGCCCTTCCGCAGCCGCGCGCTCGAGGGCCGCACCTGGGAGCCGAAGGAGGAGGAGCTCAGCGCCGAGCAGGCCGAGGCGCTGGACTCCACCCGTCGCCGCGAGGTGCTCAACGAGCTGCTCTTCCCCGGCCCGACGACCGAGTTCCGCAACGCGCGGTCGACGTACGGCGACACCTCGGTGATCGACACCCGCGACTACCTCTACGGCCTGCGGCAGGGCGAGGAGCACGAGGTCGAGCTCGAGGAGGGCGTCACGCTGCTGATGGGCCTGCAGGCCGTCTCGGAGCCCGACGAGCGTGGGGTCCGCACCGTCATGTGCACCCTGAACGGCCAGCTGCGCCCCGTCGGCATCCGGGACCGCAACGTCCAGGCCGACTCGGCCGCCGCCGAGAAGGCGGACGCCGGGAACCCTGGCCACGTCGCCGCCCCCTTCCAGGGGGTCGTCACCGTGGTCGTCGAGGAGGGCGACGAGGTCAGCGACGGCCAGACCGTCGCGACGATCGAGGCCATGAAGATGGAGGCCTCCATCACCGCCCCCCGCGCCGGCACTGTCGAGCGCGTCGCCCTGTCCGGCACCGCCAGCGTCGACGGCGGCGATCTGGTGGTCGTGCTCGGCTGAGTCCGGTCCGTCACGCCAGGTGGTCGCGCAGGCCCGTCATGGCGTCGTCGACGAGGCCCGGCAGGGACACGGAGGTGTCGTCGAGCCACCGGTCGTACGCCGCGAGGCTGAGCGCCAGGCTGACGTGGCCGACGGTGCGGGGCAGGAGGTCGTCGGGCGAGGCGTCGGTGCGGCGGGCGACGTACGCCGCGATCACCGCACGCCACTGGGCGTAGCGCAGCACCGAGTGGGCCTGGAGCGCGGGCGTGCCGAGGATGAGCCGCATCCGCTGCTCGTGGGGCGGGTCGGCGTCGAGGGGGAAGTCGTTGAAGTCGACGACCGCACGGTGGACGGCCTCCCACAGCGGCCGCTCGGCGGGGGCGGCCTCGAGGCTCGCGGCGAAGCCGCCGAGGGTGTCGTCGAAGGCGCCCCAGCAGATGTCGTTCTTCGACGGGAAGTAGCGGAACAGCGTGCGCCGGCCGACACCGACCTCGGCGGCGATCAGCTCCAGCGGGGTGGCGTCGAAGCCACGCTCGGCGAAGAGCCGGAAGGCCACCCGCTCGATCGTGTGGTGGGTGGTGGCGCTGGGTCGTCCGCCTCCGGCCATGACCACCTCCTACCCGGTCGGACGGTTCCGTTGTGGCCCAGAGTGCCATAACCTCGGTGGTCCAGGTCACACCCGACTCCGTGACACACCACGACACCGACCCCGGCGAGGCCCCCATGAGCAGCAAGCCCGACTGGTTGCAGAACCCCTGGAAGCAGAACCCCTGGTTCGAGTCCGTCGCGGTCGCGCAGCAGCGGGCCCGCAAGCGCCTCCCCGCCCCGGTGTACGGCGCACTGGTGGCCGGGTCGGAGCGCGGCCAGACCATCGACGACAACCAGCGGGCCTTCACCGAGATCGGCTTCGCGCCGCACGTGGCGGGTCACCAGCCCGAGCGCTCGATGGCCACGACGGTGATGGGCCAGGACGTGTCGCTCCCGGTCATCATCAGCCCGACCGGCGTCCAGGCCGTCCACCCCGACGGGGAGGTCGCCGTCGCCCGCGCCGCCGCCGCCCGCGGCACGGTGATGGGCCTGTCGAACTTCGCCTCCAAGTCCGTCGAGGAGGTCTGCGCGGTCAACGACCGGACCTTCTTCCAGATGTACTGGACCGGCCAGCGCGACGTGATGGTGCAACGCATGGAGCGCGCCCACGCCGCCGGCGCCAAGGGCCTCATCGCGACCCTCGACTGGTCGTTCTCGATGGGCCGCGACTGGGGCAGCCCGGAGATCCCCGAGAAGGTCGACCTCAAGACGATGGTGCGGATGGCGCCCAAGGTGGCGACGAAGCCGCGGTGGCTCTGGGAGTTCGGGAAGACCGGCACCATCCCCGACCTGCGCGCCCCCAACCTCGCTCCCCCGGACGGCGGCGAGGCGCCGACCTTCTTCGGCGCCTACTACGAGTGGATGACCACCACCCCGCCCACCTGGGACGACGTCGAGTGGATGCGGGAGACCTGGAGCCAGATCAGCGGCGGTCGCCCGTTCATGCTCAAGGGGGTCTGCCGCGTGGACGACGCCAAGCGCGCCGTCGACGCCGGCGTCGCGGCCATCTCGGTCTCGAACCACGGCGGCAACAACCTGGACGGCACCCCGGCGACCATCCGGGTGCTGAACCCGATCGCCCAGGCCGTCGGCGACCAGGTCGAGGTGCTCATGGACGGTGGCATCCGCCGCGGCTCCGACGTGGTCAAGGCCCTCGCGCTGGGCGCCCGCGCCGTGATGATCGGCCGCGCCTACCTCTGGGGCCTCGCGGCCAACGGCGAGGAGGGCGTCGGCAACGTGCTGGACGTGCTCCGCTCCGGCGTCGACTCCGCCCTGCTCGGGCTCGGCCTGTCGTCGATCGACCAGCTCACCCCGGACGTCGTCGAGGTGCCCGAGGGCTTCATGCGGCCGCTGGGGGTGCCGGCGCGGGGCTGAGCCCGGCCGACCTCAACCGACCTCAGCCGACCTCAGCCGACCCGGAACCAGTGCGACCTCAGGCCGAGGGCGAAGCGGAAGTCGGGGCCGCTCACGGTGGTCGTGCCGCCCGACCCGGTGATCGCCACCGTGACCGCGCGGCCGCCCCACTCGCCGTGGCCGTCGCGCTTGGTCACGCGGACGCCGCGGAGGTCGCCGACCCCCGGCCAGCGGGCCTCGATGGTGGAGGCGGGGACCCGGACTGACCAGTCGTGGTTCGGGTTGCCCGACCACCCGTCGTACGGGTCGCGGTGGGCCTTCAGGTACGGCTGCGAGCCGGGCGCCGCGAAGCCGCCGTTGGACGAGGAGAACTGCGTGAACGCGGGCCCGCCGCCGGACGTGCGGATCTCGCCGGCCGTGTCGTCGACGGCCGCGTTCGTCGAGGCCGCCTCCGCGCCGTACCCGCCGTAGACCTGGCTGGCGACGGTGTCGAAGACGTCGAAGTGACCCGCGCGCGGGTTCCTCCGCTCCCAGGCGGCGTAGCTCCGCGCGGCCACCGCCTGCGCACGCAGCGCCTGCGGGTGCCACGACGACGGCATCTCGCCGGGGACGACGCCCTTGAGGTAGTTGTCGATCCCGAGCACGTTGACCGTGTCGCCGGCCGCGAGCCGGAGCGACCCGCGGTAGCGACGCACGCCCGACGGCGTGTGCAGCGCTAGGACGGCGCCCTTCGCGTCGAGCTCGCCGAGGCCCTTCAGGCGCGTGAGGAACCGCCACTGCCGGGCGTCGCGGAAGCCCACGAGCGTGTCGCCGTCGGCGTTCCGCTTCAGCCGCCACAGCCGGGCACCGTTGCCGGACGGCAGCTCGCGGGTGCGTCCGGTGGCCAGGTCGCGCACGCGCAGGCCCTGGCGCGGCTCGACGACGACGTCGCCGCCCGAGTCGGCCGAGACCTGGACCCTGATCCGCCCGTCGGTCCGTCCGGGCTTCGTGCCCGGGTAGTAGAACGAGACGATCCGGCCGTACGACAGCCCCTCCCGCGCGGCGCCGTACGCGCCGTACTGCGACATCCCGATGCCGTGCCCGTAGCCGTGGCCGGTCAGCGTCACGCCGTCGACGGACGCCGCGCTCGCCGTCGGCGCGGCCGGACCGACCGGGAGCACGAGGGCGGCGAGCAGGACAGGGCCGAGCAGGCGGGGGGTGAGGCGCATGGCCACAAGGGCACCATGCGTCACATCAGTCACACCAGAGTTCTGACATAACTACACCGCTGTACTTCACAGACGGTCCGTAGACTCGGTCCATGACGGAGCTGGTGGTCGTCCTGCTGATCGTCGCCGTGCTCGGCGGCGTGGCCCTCGTGGCGGGCCGACGCGCCACGCAGAAGCGCGAGCTGGAGGCCGCGGACGCGTTCCGCAAGGTCCGGGTGCCGATCGACGAGGACGTCACCCGCTTCGGCGAGGAGCTGTCCGACCTCCACATCGAGACGCTCACCGACGAGCTCGACACCGCGATGCGCCAGGACTACCAGCGCGCGCTGGACTCCTACGAGCAGGCGAAGCAGCTGCTCAAGGACGCGCAGGCGTCGGACGACCTCAAGGAGGTCACGACCGCGCTCGAGGACGGCCGCTACGCCATGGCCTGCGTGCTGGCCCGTCGCGACGGGCGCGACCTCCCGACGCGGCGCCCGCCGTGCTTCTTCAACCCCAACCACGGCCCGGCCGACCGCGACATCAACTGGGCCCCGCCCGGGGGCGTCGAGCGCGAGGTCCCCGTCTGCGCCGCCGACGCCGACCGCGTGAAGGCCGGCGCGGAGCCGGACGTCCGCAAGGTCCGCGACGGCAACCGGATGGTGCCCTACTACGAGGCGGGCCCGGCGTACGGGCCCTACGCGCAGGGCTACTTCGGCGGCTTCGTGATGAGCGGCATCCTGCCCGCGATGTTCCTGACGTCGATGATGATGCCGTACGGCGGCTTCGACGCCGGGTACGGCGGCGACATGGGCGGCGGTGACTTCGACGGCGGCGGCGGTGACGGCGGCGGCGACTGGGGCGGCATGGACGCCTCGGGCAGCGCCGACGCCGGCGGCGGGTTCGACTTCGGCGGCTTCGACTTCTAGCGCGACGCGGGCCGGCCCCGGACGCCTCGGTCAGGGCGGCTCGGAATAGTTCGCCGCCGCCTTGGTTGACATGTCATGCACCTGGGAATCGACAGCTTCGTCGCCGCCGTCACCGACCCCGCCACCGAGCGCCTGATCGGGCCGCAGGAGCGCATGGCGCACCTGCTGGAGGAGATCGAGCTCGCCGACCGCTCGGGGGTCTACTCGTTCGGCATCGGTGAGCACCACCGCAGCGAGTACTACGACTCCGCTCCCCCGGTGATCCTGGCCGCCGCCGCCGCGCGGACCGAACGGATCCGCCTCGGCAGCGCCGTCGCCGTCCTCAGCGCGACGGACCCGGTGCGGCTGTTCCAGCAGTTCGCCACCCTCGACCTGATCTCGAAGGGCCGGATGGACCTCGTCGTCGGGCGCGGGTCGTTCACCGAGGCGTTCCCGCTGTTCGGCCTCGACCTCGCCGACTACGACTCGCTGTTCTCCGAGAAGCTCGACCTGCTGCTGAAGATCCGGGACTCCACGGAGGTCACCTGGTCGGGCAAGCACCGGCCCCCGATGAACCGCCAGGCCGTCTACCCGCGCCCGGTGCAGGACCCCCTGCCGATCTGGGTCGGCGTCGGCGGCACCCCCGAGTCGTTCGCCCGCGCGGGCCTGCTCGGTCTGCCCCTGATGATCGCCATCATCGGCGGGGAGCCGCGCCAGTTCGCGCCGCTCGTCGACCTGTACCGCCGCGCCGGCGCCCAGGCCGGGCACGACCCGGCCAGCCTGAAGGTGGGCCTGCACGTCTTCGGGTTCGTCGGGGAGTCGCACCAGCAGGCCGCGGACACGATCTACCCGGGCTGGCACGAGATGTTCACGAAGATCTCCCGCGAGCGCGGCTTCCGTCAGCCCAGCCGGCTGCAGTTCGACGCCACCGCCGGCCCGGACGGCGCCTTCTTCCTCGGCGACCCGACCGAGGTCGCCGACAAGATCCGGCGCGTCTCCGACCAGCTCGGCGGCGTCGACCGGCTGTCGATCCAGATGACCAACCCGCGCCTGGCGCACGAGGACCTGCTGCGCGGCATCGAGCTGCTCGGCACCGAGGTCGCCCCGCTCGTCGCCGACGTCTGAGCGGCTCCTCCCGCTCAGCGGCGCGGCGGGCCCCCCTGCCACGGCGCGGGGGCCCGGCGCTCGTCGGGGTGCCGGACCGCCACCGACGCCGCGGCCAGCACGGCGCCCGAGACGAGGAACGCCGCGCCCCACACCGTGAAGGCCTGCTGTCCTCCGGCGGCGTCGGCGCCGGTGCACTGCTCGGTGGCGCCCAGACCCTCGCTGGCCGGCGGCACGGTGGTGCAGTCGCTGGTGCTCTCCGTGTCGTAGTCGGGGTTGAGCTGCGCCAGGCTCAGCACGAGCAGCACCGGCGCGACGAGGAAGCAGAGCACGCTCAGCAGGGCGAGGACGGCCTTCATGGACCGACCCTTCCACGGACGTCGGCGTCCTACACCTGCAGCAGCCGCAGCGCCGCGTCCCGCGCCACGGCGAAGGCGTCGTCGACCGCGCCCATCCCGCTCGCCGCGAGCGCACCCTCGTGGAGCAGCATCACCGCGGGTGCGGCGTCGCCGACGAGATCCGCGAAGAGCGCCAGCATCCATGCCTTCTGCCCGGTGATCACGGCGTACGCCGGGTGGTCCGGGTCGCTGATCTCGGCGTGGGCGTTGATCATCCCGCAGCCGCGCGGGGCGTGGGACGACGTCCAGGCCGCCGAGGCGTCGAAGACCGCCGCGACCCGGGCCGCCGGTTCCGGCCCGGCGGCGTCGAGGTGCTCCGCCAGCAGCACGCGCCACCGGGCGTCGCGGTCCTCGAGGTAGGCCACCACGAGGCGGTCCTTGGACCCGAACCGGTCGTACAGGGTCTTCTTCGTGACCCCCGCCCGCTCCGCGACGAGGTCGACGCCGACCGCGTGGATGCCGCGGTCGTAGAACAGCTCGTCCGCAGCCGCGAGCACGGCACGCGCCTTCGGGGTCCACTCGATGTCTGTCACGACCGGGGTCATGGCGCCACTATACCGATCGGTGTACCGTCAGGCCCATGAGTACACCGATCGGTATACCTCCGGCCCTCGTGACCACGGCGCTCGGCGCCGCCTTCGTCCTCTCGTGGTCTTCGGGCTTCGTGGGCCCGGCCTGGGCGCTGGAGCAGGCCGACGCGATGACGCTGCTGCTGTGGCGCTCGCTGCCGGCCGCGGCGGTCCTCGCGCCGTTCCTGGTACGCCACCTGGCCCGCGCCCGCCGGGAGGGCCGGCTCGCGTCGAGCGGGCGCCACGCCGTCATCGGCGTGCTCTCGCAGGCGGGGTACGTCGGGTCGGTGTACGCCGCGCTCTCCCTCGGCGTCGCGAGCGGGACCACGTCGCTGATGGACGGCGTCCAGCCGCTCGTCGTCGCCGCGCTCGCCGGCCCCCTGCTGGGCGTCACCGTCGGCGCCCGCCAGTGGGCCGCACTGGCGGTCGGCGCGCTCGGCGTCGGCCTCGTCGTCGCCGCGGACGCCGCACAGGGCGGTGACGTGCCGGCCGCGGCGTACGCCGTCCCGCTGCTGGGCATGGCCAGCCTCGTCGCGGCCACCTTCGTGGAGCAGCGCACGCCGGCGGCGATCCGACCCGTGGAGCGGCTCGCCGTCCACACGGCCGCCTCGGCCGCCGTGCTCGCCGTGGTCGCGGTCGCCGCCGGGGCCGTCGTCCCGCCGGCGTCGCCGGTCTTCTGGGTCACCGTGGCCTGGCTGGCGGCGGTCCCGACGCTGGCGGCGTACGGCCTCTACTGGCTGCTGCTTGAGCGGTCGGGGGTGACGACGGTCAACGCCCTGCTGTTCCTGGTCCCGCCCGTCACGACCCTGTGGGCCGCCGTCGCCCTCGACGAACCCCTGACCGTCCTGACCGCGGTGGGTCTGGTCCTGGCCCTCGGGGCGACCTGGGTGGTCGCCCGCGACAGCGCGGAGCCCCTCAGCCCCGCCGCCGAGCCAGCAGGGTCGCGTCCTCGATCTCGTGCGTGACGCCGTCGCGCTCGGCGGTGCGGGCGCGCTCCTCGACCACGAGCACCTCGAAGTCGTCGGGCAGGGCCGGGACGAGGTCCGCGGCGTGCCACATCGCGTTCGCGCGGCGCTCGTCGAGCTGGGTGAACAGCGGGGACGGCGCGTGGCCGACGACCAGGAGGTGACCACCTGGCGCGACCGCGGCCGCGAGGCGGGCCGTCACCGCCACCATGCCGGCCTCCGGCGGGTGCAGGAAGTGGGTGGTCACGAGGTCCCAGGTCCGGCCCTCGGCGTCGAAGGACCGGGCGTCGACCTGCCACCAGTCGCAGGCGTCGGCGACCCCGGCGCGCTCGGCGTGGGAGGCCGCGCGGGCCAGGCCGTTCGCGGCGAAGTCGGCCCCGGTCACGCGCCAGCCCTGGCGGGCGAGCCAGACGACGTCACCACCCTCCCCGCACCCGACGTCGAGGGCGGTCCCCGCGGCCAGGCGTGACGCCTCGGCGACGAGCTGCGGGTTGGCGTGACCGCTCCACATCGTGGCGTCGCCGGCGTACCGGTCCTCCCACCCCGCGGGCTCGAAGAAGTCGGTGTCGGCGTGGTTCGCGGCGGCGTCCGCGTCGCCCGTGGAGGCGCCCTGGGCGCCGTGCTGGTGGCTCATGGCACCACTGTGCGACCATCCGGAGGTAACCGCAAACTTCGTTGCTGTACCAGCAAAATCGCACGCGTCCGGACATGGTACGAGGGACGCCTCGGCGTCCCTCCACTCCCAAGGTATAGCGGTCGCGGGGGCTTGCGGCAAGACCCGTGGAGGGGTCCACCATCACGGGTCGTGAACTCCTTCTTCGCCCTCCCCGCCCCTCGTTCCGCCAAGTCCGATCCCCGGTTGACCCGCGCCGACGAGGCCCACCTGGCGGCGATCGCAGCATGTCTCGAGCGGCTCGACGACGAGCTCACGCACGGACTGGCCGAGGCCCGTCGCGGTCCCGGCGGGACGGGGCAGTCGGCGATGGACCGCGACCAGGAGGTGCACCGCCTCACCGCGCGGCTGCGGCTCCTGCGCCGCTTCGGGGTCGAGGCCTGCCTCGGACGGATGACCGCCGCGGACGGCAGCGCGACGTACGTCGGGAGGACCGGGCTCCTCGGCGCGGACGGGACACGTCTGCTCGTCGACTGGCGCACCCCGGCCGCCGAGGGGTTCTTCGCCGCGACGCGCGCGGAGCCGCGGGGCCTGGTCGCGCGGCGGCGCTACCGGTGGGTGCGGGGCCGGGTCGTGGACTACTCGGACGAGGTCCTCCACGGCGACCCGGCCGACCTCCCGGACGTGTCCGCGGCGACGCTGGACGACGACTCGGCGCTCCTCGCCGGCCTCGGCGAGAGCCGGACCGGGCGGATGCGGGACGTGCTGACCACCATCGCCGCCGACCAGGACGCGATCGTCCGCGCACAGGCGCGGGGACCGCTGGTGGTGGACGGCGGGCCCGGGACCGGCAAGACGGTGGTGGCGCTGCACCGGGCGGCGTACCTGCTGCACGCGGACCCGCGGCTGGTCGGCGGCGGTGGCGGGGTGCTGGTCGTCGGCCCGCACGCGCCGTACCTCGCCTACGTGGAGGACGTGCTGCCCGGGCTGGGCGAGGAGTCGGTGGCGACCTGCACCCTCGACGCCCTGGTGGCCGAGGGCGCCACCGCCGGTCCCGAGACCGACCCCGTGGCCGCCGGCTTCAAGGGGTCGTCCGCGCTGGTCGAGGCGATCGAGCCGGCGGTGCGGCTGTACGAGGAGCCGCCGACGGAGCGCCTCGACGTCGCCACCCCGTGGGGGGAGGTCACCCTCGGGCGGGCGCGGTGGGCCCGGGCGTTCGCCGCCCCGGACCCCGGCACCTCCCACGCCGAGGGCCGCGAGCAGGTTCTGGACGAGGTGGCCACGATCGTCGGCGAGGAGATCGGGGTCGGTGACCTCGACGGGCCGGACGCGTCGGCGGTGGGAGCCGTCGTCCGCGCCGACCCCGGGCTGCGGGAGGTGCTCGGACGCGCCTGGCCCCTGCTCGAGGCGACCGACCTCGTGGGCGACCTCTGGGAGGTGCCGGCGTACCTCCGGCACTGCGCGCCGTCGCTCACCGAGGAGGAGCGACGCGCGCTGCGACGACCCGGCCCCCAGACCTGGACGACCGCGGACCTGCCGCTGCTCGACGCCGCCCGCCACCGGTTGGGCGACCCCGACGCGGCCCGCCGCCGGCGCCGGGCCGCCGCGACGGCGGCCCGGGAACGGGCACGGGTCAACGAGGCGGTCGACGACCTCGTGTCGGCGTCGCGCGGCGACTCCGGCGAGGAGTACGGCGTGGGGCTGGTCAGCATGCTCCGTGCCGAGGACGGCCAGTCGCTGCTCGTCGACACCGACGCCCTCGACCCGGCCGGCGGCGACCGGCTCGCCGGGCCCTTCGGGCACGTGGTCGTCGACGAGGCCCAGGAGCTCACCGACGCCCAGTGGGCGATGGTGCTGCGCCGGTGCCCGTCGCGGCGGCTGACCGTCGTCGGTGACCGGGCCCAGGCGCGGGAGCCGTTCGTGGGCTCGTGGGCCGAGCGTCTCGCCCGGGTCGGCCTGCCCGGGGCCGACGTCCGGACGCTCACCGTCAACTACCGCACCCCCGCCGAGATCATGGAGGCCGCGGCACCGGTGATCCGGGCCGTCGTCCCCGACGCCTCGGTGCCGACCTCGGTCCGCTCGACCGGGACCCCGGTCCTCGACGTCCCGCTGAACGACCTCCGGGCCTGGCTCGAGGACTGGCTCGCGACGCACGCCGAGGGGACCGCGTGCGTGGTGTCGCCCCTGTCGTCACCGTTCGACCTCCCGGACTCGCCGCGCCTGCGGACCCTGACGCCCACCCTCGCGAAGGGCCTCGAGTTCGACCTCGTGGTGCTCGTCGAGGGCCCGGGCTGGGACGGCGCCGGCGGCGCGGTGGACCGGTACGTGGCGATGACCCGCGCGACGCAGACCCTGGTGCTCGCGGGCACAGCCGTGACCTAGGTTCGGCGCATGAGCGGGGAGGTCGACGTCGAGACAGCGGCGTACGTCGAGGGGCTGCGTCGGGACCTGCCCGCGGCCGTCGCTGCGCACCGGGCGAAGGAGGTCGCCTACTTCGGCTCCGAGGACGAGGTTCCCGACGTCCGGGACCTGGTCCTGCGAGTCGACGTTCGTGACGACGGTCTCCCGGAGCTCGTGATCGACTGCACGATCCACGACGGCGACCAACCTCCCACAGCCCGGGCCCGTTTCGGTCTCGACGCGGAGTGGCGTCGATCGCAGGACGCGAAGCAGCCCGGTGGGTACGTCGACGCCATCGCCTTCGGTCTTGTCGTGGGAGGCACGTACGAGACGCCGGAGCAGGACCCGACCACGGCGGAGAGGGCCGCCGTCGACGCCTCGCTGCCGGACGCGGTGACGCTGTGGGCGGACCTGCCGCGGCTAGCGGGCGGGAGGTGGGAGGGCGACCGGCTCGTCGTGAACCGCACGACCGTCCTCGTCACCCCGGAGCAGTGGCGGGAGCACGTCGTTGACTGGGAGGTCGCAGCACGGCGCGACCGGGGTGTTGATGCCATGCGACCGGGCCAGGGCCACGCGTACGCGGCCGCCGACCTCGAGGGGACCGTTGCCTCGACCGGGGCGTCCTTCATCGTCTGGTGGCGTGGCGAGCCGCACGCCTCCCACCGCGCCGAGCTGCCCCCGGTCTGACCTCACCCGGCGCGCGGCGGCAGCCGGTGGAGGGCGACCTCGCCGAGCGCGCCGCCGTCCGCGGTGACGGTCATGTAGGTGCAGTGGGGCTGGCGGCGACGGTCCGTGGGCGACCCCGGGTTGAGCAGGCGGAGCCCGGTGTCCGTGGTGGTGTCCCACGGGATGTGGCTGTGGCCGAAGACGAGGACGTCGAGGTCGGGGTACGCCGCGGCGCAGCGCCTCTCCCTCCCGGTCCTGTCGCCGGTCTCGTGCACGACGCCGAACCGGACGCCCTCGATCTCGACCCGGGCCACCTCGGGCAGCCGCTCGCGGAGGACGCCGTGGTCGTTGTTGCCGTGGACCCCGACCAGTCGACGAGACCGCGCCTCGAGGTCGTCGAGGAGGGCGACGTCGACCCAGTCGCCGGCGTGGACGACCACGTCGGCGCGCTCGACCTCCTCCCACAGCTGCGCCGGCAGGTCGCGGGCGCGCTTGGGGAGGTGCGTGTCGGCCATGAGCAGGAGATGCGTCGCCACGGCGCCAGTCAACCGCTGACCCCTCGGCTCAGCATCGTCGGTGGAAGGTGACGGTGTCGTCGTCGTGCCAGCGGGTCTCGTACGTCGGGTCGTGGACGCGATGGTGGTGATGGGGGCAGAACAGGGCGCCGTCCTCGACGCTGGTGTCGCCTCCTTCGGCCCACTCAGTGACGTGGTGGGTCTCGCACCACGGGGCGGGGACGTCGCAACCGCGGGCCTGGCAGGTGGGGTGCTCCAGCTCGAGGGCGAGGCGTTGAGGACCCTGGTGCAGGCGGACCTTGCGGCCCAGGTCGAGGACCTCGGAGGCACCGCCGAGCACGGCCCCGCGGACGCCGTGGACGCAGCCGAGGCGCCGGGCCTCCCCGACCGAGACCGGCGCCCCGCCGGTGGTGGTGCCGTAGCCGGAGTAGCCGTGCTCGGTCGCCTCTCGGCGCAGGGTCTCCTCGGTGATGGTGACGACCACGGTGACCGGGGACCCACCGTGGACGGGAAGGCGGTCGGTGCGCAGGTTCTCGACGAGGGTGCAGAACGCCTGGCCGAGGCGCTGGGAGTCGGTCAGGCGCTGGCCGTCCTGGACCGTCGCGTCGTCGCAGGATCTGCTGTCGTCGTAGGGGATGCCGCCGTCGAGGTGGGTGCGTCGTGGGTTGGTGACGGCACGTAGGGCGGCTTCCAGGATGGAGGCGTGGAGCTCGGGGATCTCGCCGCGGAACCGGCGGGTGCCGCGTCCGGTGCGGGACATGGAGAAGGTGGTCTCGCGGCGGGCCTGGCGCTCCTCGTCGGCGAGGCGTTCGCCCTCGAGGCGTTCGGCGACGTCGGGGGCGACGGCCTCCAGCAGGCGGGCGCCGAGGGTGCGGATCTGGATCGGGGTGAACTCACGGCAGTGGCCGAGCATCACGGTCTCGGCCTTGTCCAGGGTCTCGGGGTCGAGGGCGTCGGGCCCGCTGCGGGGGAGCCGGTCGAGGGCCTCGACGGCGGCGCGGGCGTGGTCGGTGGTGATCTCTCCAGACGCCAACGCGGCTGCCAGTCGCGGCCACCGGGCCAGGGACTGCCCGAGCTTCGACGCAGCGTGCAGCCGGTTCGCGCGGGTGTGCTGGCGGTGGGCCAGCCAGTCCGCGGCGGTGCGGCAGGCGGTGTCGTCGGCGATGGAGTCCGGTCCGGAGCACGCGGGCAGCACCCGCATCAGCAGCGCGTCCAGGCTGGCCTGCGCCCGCCCCAGCGACTCCAGCAACGCACCCTGCTCGGCCGGGGCCAGCCACGACGGGTCGGAGCCCGAGTCGATCGCCCCGTGCGCCGCAGCGAGGGCCGTCGTCAGCGAGGTGGACGCGGTCAGCAGGGGGTGGGAGCCGAGCCCCCACTCCGTCCCGCCTGCGCCGCCCGCGCCGTCGTCCCTGACCATGGTTCGAACATACGCTCGACCACCGACAATGGCGATCCGCTCTCCACAACCTCCCGCTCACCGGGTCTCGAGGCTCGGTCGCTGCGCGACGCTCGCACCTCGACCACCGGTGCTGTCGACCTCGACCACCGGTCTGACCGGGTTCACTCAACCTCCCGACGGTCGGCTGCGTGTGGGTCAGGGTGAGGACGACGGCAGGAGGGGTGATGGGCGGGGACGCCGAGAAGGAGTTCGACGAGTTCGCCGCCGCGGCGTGGCCGCGGTTGCGGAGGTCGGCGTACCTGTTGTGCGGTGACGTGCACCTGGCCGAGGACCTGGCGCAGACCGCGCTGGTGCGGACCTACGACCGCTGGGGTCGCGTACGACGGACCGAGGCGCTCGCCTACGCCCGACGGACGCTCGTCAACCTCAACATCGACCGTCACCGGCGCCGTCACGGCGTCACCGAGGTGGGCGGCGACGCCCTGCTCGCCGCGGACGGGGCGACGAGGCGGGCCGACACCGAGACGGTCGCCGACCGCGACCACGTCGTCCGGCTCCTCGCCGACCTGAGCCTGAAGGAGCGCCGGGTCGTCGTGATGCGGCACTACTTCGACCTCTCCGAGGCCGACGTCGCGGACGAGCTCGGCGTCTCCCGCGGCACCGTGAAGAGCACGCTGTCCCGCGCGCTCGCCAAGCTCCGGCTCGGCCTCGGCCACGCCGAGCAGGACCAGACCCGGCACCACACCCAGGGCACGACCGAAGGGATCCAGCGATGAGCGACATCACCACCCGGCTCGAGCGCGAGCTGCACGCCGACACCCCCGCCCCCCTGCACCCCGCGCGTCTCGCCGACATCCGCCGGGACGGGCGCCGACGCCGTACCCGCCGTCGCGCGCTGGTCACCGGCGGCGCCGGCCTGGCCGTGGCGCTCGCCGTCGGCACCCCGTTCCTCGTCGGCAGCGGGAGCAGCGAGGGACCGGTCCCCGCCGGGCCAACGCCGCAGGTCGCGTCCCAGGGCGACCAGCAGGACCCCGAGATCCAGGCCTCCCCCGACCTCCCGCCCGAGCTCGCCGCCCTGCAGGAGCGGATCCTCGACGAGGTGCCCGGCGCCGTCCGGTCCTCCCCGACGCAGGTCGACCTGCCCGACCCGCGGGCGGGCGACACCGACCTGCCCCCGACCAACGGCTACCGCGACCTCGCCGGTCCGGTGGTCGGGCTCGGGGTCCCCTTCTATGCGACACCCGACGGCTTCGTGCCCGGCGCCTTCCCGGACTGGCTCGCCACGGACTGGCTGGAGTTCGCGGACCGCGCCCGGGCGGAGGACGACCCCCGCCTGACGGAGCTCGCGGACGGCGCCCTGCGGGTCGACGCCGGCGAGTGGCGACTCGGCTGCGAGTCGGGCACCGCAGCGGAGGGTTGTCGTCCCGTGCTCCTGACACGGTCCGGACTCACCACCACCCTGACGGGCCGCGCGGGCCCCGACCAGACCTGGCTCGGCGACCTCGGCCCCGACGAGGTGCGGGTCGTCGAGCCCGACCTCACGCTCGCCGGCGACGCCCCGAGCCTCGTCGTCGCCGGCGTGGCCCGTGACGACGTCACCAGCGTCGAGTTCGTCAGCACCACCGGCGAGACGGTCGAGGGACGCGTCGACACCGAGCTCGCCCCGGGGACGTCGATCCTGTGGGCCGCCGTGCCCGGTGACGTGGAGTCGGTCGTCGTGGACGGCGAGATGCTCTAGGGGTCAGCTGGTCACAGGCCCGGCTGCAGCCGCTGCTCCATCGCGTCGAGGAGCGACTCCACCCGGCGGTACGTCGCGGTCGGGTAGGCACCGACCCGACGCTCGGACGCCAGCGCGTCCCGCATCGCGTCGAGGTACACCCGCTGGATGCCGAGGCTCTGCTCGATCGCCCCGGCGGGCGCCGTACGACGCTCGTTCACGCCGGCGACGAGCCGGGGCAGCACCCGGTCCTTGATCGTCGCGGCCACCTCGGGGTCGACGGGACTCCCGTCGACCTCGAGGTCCTCCGGCGGACCCACGGTCTCCAGCGCCGAGGACCCGACCTGACGCAGCAGCGCGTGGACGGCGTCCCGCTGGTCCTCGGCGCTGGCGGCCTCGATGCCGGTACGACGGATGACCGCCGGGAGCGTGAGCCCGAACGCCACCAGGGTGACCAGCGCGACCAGGAACGCGGCCAGGACGACGGTCCCCCGCTGCGGGACGTCCTCCGGGATGGTCTGGACCGCCGCCACCGTGACGACGCCCCGCATCCCGGCCCACGCGATGACGAGCATCCCCCGTCCGGTGAGGGGCTCCCGCTCCTCGAAGTCCACGTCGGCCCGGCTCCGCGCGAGCCGGGTCCGCGCCCAGCGGACCCGCTTCTCCTGCCGGCCACCGTCGGTCGCGAGAGCGTCGAGGCGCTCCTCGAAGGCGTCGAACCGGTCCCGCAGCTGCTGGTGCGCCTCCCCGCGGCCACCCCGGACGAGGAGCGCCGGCCAGGCCAGCCCCAGGAACCGCAGCACCACCAGCAGCGCGAGGACCAGCGCCACCAGCCCGGTCATCTGGGCCGCCGTGGTCTCGCCCTGCACGTCCGCGACGAGCTCCGGCAGCTGGTAGCCCATCGCCAGGAACACCGCGGACTCGAGCACGAAGCTGACGGTGGTCCACGTCGTCCCCTGCGTCTGCCGGTCCTCGGCGCTGAACCGGTGGCTGCCCTGCGATCCCGTGACCAACCCGGCGACCACCACCGCCAGGACGCCGGACGCCTCCACCGACTCCGCCGGCACGTAGGCGAGGAACGGGACGGCGAACGAGATCGCCGTGTTCAGCACCGGGTCGTCGAGGCGCTGGCGCAGCCGCACCGTGAGGACGCCGACGACGCCACCGACCAGCCCGGCCCCGATGACCGCCCACACGAACTCGAGCGCGGTCCCGCCGAGCGAGAACCCGCCGGCGACGGCCAGCGCGGCCACGGCGGTCCGCAGGACGACGAGCGCCGAGGCGTCGTTGACGAGGCTCTCGCCCTCGAGCACGGTCATCACCCGCGGCGGCAGCCCGAGCCGCCGTCCCACCGCGGTCGCCGCGACCGCGTCCGTGGGGCTGACGACCGCGCCGAGCGCGACGGCCAGCGGCAGGGAGACGTCGGGGAAGACGAGGTGGACGACGACGCCGATGGCCACGGCCTGGACGACGACCATGACCACCGCGAGCCAGGAGATCAGCCCGAGGTTGCGACGTACGTCGGTGACCGGGAGGTTGACCGCGGACGAGTACAGCAGCAGCGGGAGCACGCCGGCGAGCACCAGGTCGGGGTCGGGCCGGACGACGGGCGCCCCCGGCACGTAGCTGACCGCGATGCCCAGCCCGACGAGCAGCAGGGGCGCCGCGACGCCCGTGCGCCGCGAGAACACCGACGCCGCGATCATGATCGCCAGCGCCGCCCCGGCCACGAGCAGCACCTCGTGGCTCATCGGGCCGCCCTCATCCGACGGCGAGGCCCCGCTCGTCGTGGACGACGTCCGGCCACGGCCGGCGCGCCTGCGCGAGCGTCCGCTCGACCTCCGCCAGGACGTCCTCGGTCGCGTCACGGACCTCGGCCGCGGCGTCGGCGCCGATGCGGTCGTCCAGCGTCGTCAGCAGGTCGCGGGTCCACCCGACCGGGTCGTCGACCATGGTCACCTCGAAGCTGCGGTCGCCGGGCTCCCCGTCGGACATCGTCGGGTGCCAGTGCATGCGGTCGGCCTTGCCCGGGGCGGACTCCAGCAGGTCGACCCGCAGCACGGCCGACCCCAGCGTCATCGCCGGGGAGGAGTAGATCGAGCCCGTCGTCGACCAGGACAGCGGCCGCACCTCGAGGCGTACGCCGCGCTCCCGGACGTCAGGCTCCCCCGCCAGGGCCGGGTCGGCGAAGTCGACGAGGGTGACGGTGACGGCGGTGTCGGTGAAGGTCCAGGCGCGCTCCATGGCTCCATCCTGGCCCCTGGCACCGACGGTCGTCAGTAGCCCCGCACGGTGGCGGCGACCACGTCGGCGAGCGCCTGGGTGGGGGCGTCGACCACGACGACACGGTCACGGCACAGGGTCGCCGACCACCCGCCCTCCCCGTCGGGCTCGGCGGGCGACCGACCCGGCTCGCAGTCGGGGAAGCCGTCGAGCAGGCGGACCTCGACCCGGGGGTCGTCCGGCACCTGCGCGGTGACCTCGCCGTACTCGTCGGAGACGGTCTCGGTCTCCCAGCCGGTCACCTCGGCGGCAGGGGTGCCGCCGGGGCGCGCGGAGGCCAGGACCCGGCGGACCGTGGCAGCGGACCGCACGTCCACGGAGATCATCGTGTCCCCCACGAGCACCTGGCCGACGACGCTGTCGATGCCGGCCCTGACCCGGCCCTGCGCCCGCTCACGATCACGGCGGTCGGCGGGGTAGGTGAACAGGCCGTTCTCCGGCCAGTCCTCGGGGAGGTCGATCTCGAGCCTGTTCCTCCCGCCCTCCGAGAGGGTCACCGTGCGCCAGCCGCCCTCGAGGGTCCGCTCGCCCGACGGGGAGTCGGACACCCCGACCTCGCCTCCGGTGCTCCCGAGGAGCCCGGGCACGACCGCGATCAGGGCCACGACCGCCGCGACGAGGACGCCGGCGCTCCAGGCGGTCGTCGTCGTCCGGCGCGTACGACGTCGCGCCCGCACCCGCGCCGCCAGCCCGGCGGCGGTGGGGGCGTCGTACGCCGCCCGGGTGAGGCCGTCGCGCAGGCGGGTCTCGAGGTCGGTCATCGGACGTCCTCCAGGGTGGCGACCTGCATGCGCAGTGCGGCGATCCCGCGGGAGACCCGCGAGCGCACGGTCCCCTCACGGACGCCGGCCAGGGCCGCGATCTCGGCGTACGTCAGGTCCTCGTAGAAGCGCAGCACCACCGCCGCGCGCTGGTCGGCGGGCAGGGCGAGGCAGGCGCGCCACAGCGCGTCGTCGCGGGGCTCGACCGGCTCGAGGTGGCCGGTCCGGTGGACCTGCTCGACGGGCGTCTCCCGCTTGCGCCAGCGCCGCCACCACGAGGTGTGGGCGTTGACGACCATCCGGCGCACGTAGGCGTCGACGTCGTCCGCGGCGGCGATGCGGTCCCAGCGCGGCAGGGCGCGGACCAGGACGTCCTGGACGACGTCCTCCGCGTCCGTCCTGCTGCCGGTGAGCAGGTAGGCCAGCCGCAGCAGGGCGTCGCCGCGCCGCTCGACCCACGCGTCGAAGTCCGGACCGCTCACACCCCTACGACGCACGGGACCCCCGATCTGTTGCGAGGAGTCTCGTCAGCGGCTCCCGGTCGGGAACACGGTGGGCGCGCGGCGCCGTTGGGACCACCATGCGCATCTTCTTCACCGGTGGGACCGGCAAGGCCGGCAAGTACGTCGTCGAGCACCTCCTCGAGCAGGGGCACCAGGTCACGAACGCCGACCTCGAGCCCCTCGGCCTCGACGGCGTCGACGACCTGCGGGTCGACCTGACGGACGTGGGCCAGGTGTACTCGGCGCTGACCGCGCCCTCCAACCAGGGACAGCTCGACGCCGAGCCGTACAACCCGCCGTACGACGCGGTCGTGCACTTCGCCGCGATCCCGCGGCCGATGCTCGAGAGCGACTCCGAGACCTTCCGGACCAACATCCTCGCCCACTACAACGTGCTCGAGGCGGCCACGCGGCTCGGGATCCGCAAGGTCCTGTTCGCCTCGTCGGAGACGACGTACGGGATCTGCTTCGCCCAGGGCGACCGCAAGCCGCTCTACGTGCCGGTCGACGAGGAGCACCCCACGGTCCCCGAGGACTCCTACGCGATGTCGAAGGTCGCCGGCGAGGCCGTGGCGCAGTCCTTCCAGCAGCGCACCGGCGCCGACATCTACGGCCTGCGGATCAACAACGTGATCGAGCCGCACGAGTACGAGGAGTACTTCGGCGACTACCTGAAGGACCCCTCGCTGCGCCGCCGCAACGTGTTCGCCTACATCGACACCCGCGACCTCGCGCAGCTGGTGCGCCGGGCCCTCGAGACCGACGGCCTCGGCTACGAGGTGTTCAACGTCGCGAACGCCGACATGTCGGTGGCCGCGAAGACCGACGAGATCCTCCGCGACTTCTACGAGGGCGTCGAGGTCCGCCGCGAGCTCGGTCCGGACGAGACCTTCTACTCGATCGAGAAGGCGCGCCGGGTGCTCGGTTACTCCCCCGAGCACTCGTGGCGCGACGTGCTCGCCGACCCGCGCTGAGCCGGGGCTCCGTGGCGGCGGACGACGGGGCGCGCGCCCGGCTGGGGGCCGAGCGCGAGCAGACGCTCGCCCGCCTGCGCACGCTGACCGAGGAGTACGACGCCGTCGTCGCCGCCTCCCGCGACACCAACGCCGACGACGAGCACGACCCGGAGGGCGCGACGATCGCGTTCGAGCGCTCCCAGGTCGGCTCGCTCGCCACTCGTGCGCGACGGCACCTCGAGGAGGTCGACGCCGCGCTGGCTCGCCTCGACGCGGGGACGTACGGCACCTGCGAGACGTGCGGCGGCCCGATCGCCGGGGCGCGGCTCGAGGTCAGGCCGACGGCGCGCTCGTGCGTGGGGTGCGTGGCCCGGAGCCGGTGAGCCGCCGCAGGTACCAGTCGAGGAAGTGCTGGACCGACGCCTCCACCACCGGCGACAGCGGGCCCGGGAGGTAGCCGCGGGACCGGATGCCGGCCGCGTTGGCCTCGCACAGCTCCCAGTCCTGCTCGCTGGTCGCCGTCCACACCGTCGTCAGCCGCTCGAGGTCGACGTCGGAGTCCTCCGCGTCGGCGTCGACCAGGAAGCACACCTCGACGTCCGTGCGGTCGACCCCGACCGGGGTCAGGCGGGTGGTCATCGCGTAGTCGAGGTTCGCGTGCGCCCACATCGTCGGCAGCGTGATGAGCCGCAGGCTTCCCGGCGAGGGACCCACCTCCCCCATCGGTGGCGCGACGGGCGCGCCGTCCATCGACTCGGTGACGAACCCGTCGCGCAGCGGCAGCCGGCTCACCCGGAAGCTCTCGCCGTCGGGGAAGCTGACGTCCGCGGGCTGGAGGCCGTCGGACCGCCACCGGTCGTACGCCGTCGCCAGCGCGTCGTCGTAGGAGTCGTTGCGCCGCGGGTCGCCGTGGCTGCCGAACTCGAAGTTCGACTCGAGGAACTCCGGGTGGTTGCTGCGGCAGTGGTAGCACTCGCGGTTGTTCTCGACGAGCGTCTTCCAGTTCGCCCGCACCGAGTACGACGCCCGGTGCACGACCCGTGCCGACTCCAGGCGGTGGGGCCCGAGCTGCGCGGCGACGGCCGTAGCCATCGGCGCGAAGGACGGCGGCTCCTCGGCGAGCGACACGAACACGAGCCCGGCGAGCTCCCGGACGGCGACCGCCCCGAGCCGGACGCCGCCCTTGGCGAACCCGTCGCCCATGAGCCGGGCCGCCCGCAGCTGCCCGTCGAGACCGTAGGTCCACTGGTGGTACGGGCACATCAGCGCCCGGACCTGTCCCCGCGGCTCGTCGCGGATCCGGGAGCCGCGGTGGCGGCAGACGTTGTGGTGGGCGTGCAGGACGCCCTCGGTATCGCGGACCACGATGACGGAGTCGTCGCCGATCTCGAAGAGCAGGTACTGACCGGGCTCGGTGACCTCGCAGGTGTGGCCGGCGAAGAGCCAGCCCTCGAGGAAGACGGTCTCGAGCTCGAGGGCGAGGACCCGCTCGTCGACGTAGTACGACGCGGGCAGGCTCCACCCGGGGGTGGTGGGGGCCAGGGTCAGCTGTGCGGACGGGGGTGCGATCGAGAGCTCAGACATGGAAGGTCGCCGTGTACTCCGGGTCGGTGAGGGCGGGGCGGTCGAGACGGAAGTCGTCGAGCGGGTGCTCGCTCTTGCCGCGCAGGGCGAGGTCGGTGAGGACCTGCCCGATCAGGCTCGCGAACTTGTAGGCGTGCCCGGCCCCGACGGCGACGGTGACGCCGCGGTGCTCGGGCAGCGTGTCGAGGACGAAGTGCTGGTCGGGCGGCACGGTGTAGAGGCAGGTCTTCGTGTAGAGCCGTGGGCCCGCGAAGTCCGGGAGGTGCTCGGCGAGGAACGCCAGCTGACGCTCCTCGCGCACCGGGTCGGGGGTGAAGGTGCGGGTCTCGGCCGTGACCGGGTGGCCACCGTTGTGCTGCCCGAGCTTGGTCGCGACCTCGCCGTGGACGGGGAAGCCGTAGAAGTTGTCCGCCCCGTGCCACATGAAGACCGGGAACCGGTCCGGTGCGAACTGCCGCAGGTGCGGGGTGGCGTAGTAGGTGACCTGCTCCTGGGTGACCGTGAGCGGCAGCTGTCGGCCGAGACCGGCGAGGAGCCGGTTGGTCCACGCGTCGGCGGTGATCACGACCCGCTCGGCGACGTACGTCTCCTCGGCGGCCACGACCTCGACGTGCGGCCCGCTGGGTCGTACGGCGAGCACGGGCGTCCCGTCCAGGACGGTGGCGCCGGCGGCGCGGGCGAGAGCGACGTGGACGGCGTTCGCCTTGGCGGCGTCGACGATGCCGGACTCGGCCTGGTGGATCCCCCGCTCGGAGCCGCTCAGCCGGAACTGCGGCCACCGGCGCGTGATCTCGTCGGCGTCGAGCAGCTCGTGCTCGACGCCGTGGCGGCGCATGACGTCGACGTACCCGGCGATGTTGCGGGTGCCGGTGGCCACGCCCTCGCGGGCGGCGACGTCCTCGATCACCAGCCCGCCGGTGCGGGTGAGGAGCTGCACGCCGGAGGCCTCCTCGACCGCGTGCCAGGCGTCGTACGCCGCGGGGGCGAGGTCGGCGTACGCGTCCTGGTGCTGGGCGTGCCGGATGATGCGGGAGTGGTCCTGGGAGGCGCCCCGGTCGTGGCCGAGCGCGAACTGCTCGAGGCCGAGGACGGCGCCGCCGGCCTCCTGCGCGAGCCAGTGGAGCGCCGCCGAGCCGAGGCCGCCGCAGCCGATGACGACGATCGGGAAGTCGCGGTTCATGCGTCCACCCTCACCGGTGCCGGTCGATCACGACAGCAGATCGTCAGACGCGTCTTGACTCCTTCCATAGGTTTCGACTGATGGATGTCGACACCCGGCGGTTGCGGGTCTTCCTGGCCGTCGCCGAGGAGCTGCACTTCAGCCGCGCCGCCGAGCGGCTGCACCTGAGCCAGCCCGCCCTCAGCCAGCAGGTGCGCCTGCTCGAGCGCGACCTGGGCGTCGCGCTCTTCACCCGGACGAGCCGGCAGGTCGGGCTCACGCTCGCCGGCGAGGCCCTGCAGCAGGCGGCGCCGCGGGTGCTGCACGAGCTGGACCGCGCGGTGGAGGCGGCCCGGCAGGCCGCGCACGGGATCACGGGCCGGCTCACGATCGGCTCGGTGCGGACGGGGCTGGCGAGCGTGCTGCCCGAGGTGATGCGGGCGTTCACCGTCGACCACCCGCACGTGCGGTTCGACCTCGTGCACATGGACACCGCGCTGCAGCTGCGCGCCCTGGCCGACCGCAGCATCGACGTCGGCATCGTCCGCGCCGCGGCCCCGACCCCGGGCCTGGTCGTGGAGCCGCTGGTCGCCGAGCCCCTCGTGCTCGCCCTGCCGGCCGACCACCGGTTGTCCTCGTCCGCCTCCCCGGACGGGGCGATCGACCCGCGCGAGCTGGCCGACGAGCTCTTCGTCAGCTGGCCGCGCCACCTCGGCGTGGAGTTCTCCGACATCGTCGTGGCCTACTGCCGCGAGCACGGGTTCAGCCCGCGGGTGGTCAGCGAGGGAGGTGACATCGACACCCAGCTGGCGCTGGTCGCGGCGGGGTTCGGGGTGTCCCTCCAGCCCGCGTTCTACGCCCGCGCCAGCCCGGCCGGGGTGGTCTTCCGGCCGCTGCAGGGCTCACCCCCGCAGGTGGCGCTGCAGGTCGCCTGGCGCCGCGACGGCGCGCCCGCGGTCGTCGCGCAGTTCGTCGAGACGGCCCGACGGTGGAGGGACGACGAGGCGGGCTTGGCGCCCCGGGGAGGATCGCAGGCATGAGCCGACGAGTCCTGGTCACCGGCGGCAGCATCGCGGGCGCAGCCTCCGCGTTCTGGCTGGCGAGGGTCGGCTTCGCCGTGACCGTGCTGGAGAGCGCACCCGCGTTCCGGCCGGGCGGACAGAACATCGACGTCCGCGCCACCGGCCGCGAGGCGCTGCGCCGGATGGGCCTCGAGGGCGCCGTCCGCGCTCGCAACACCGGCGAGGTCGGCACCCGCTTCGTGGACGGCGACGGCACGGTGGTCTCCGAGTTCGGCGTCGACACCGCGGAGGGCTCCGAGGGGCCCACGGCCGAGCTCGAGATCCTCCGCGGCGCGCTGGCCCAGGTCGTCATGGACGCCTGCGAGGACTCCGTCGCGTGGCGGTACGGCGACCGCGTCACCGCCGTCACCCAGCGCGACGGCGGCGGCGTCGAGGTGTCCTACGAGACCGGCGACGACGAGACGTACGACCTCCTCGTCGTCGCCGAGGGCGTCGGCTCCCGCACCCGCGAGCTCGTCTTCGGCGGGGAGGCCCAGGAGCGGACGCTCGGCATGTACTCGGCGTACGGGACCATCCCCCGCACCCCCGGCGACGACGACTTCTGGAACGTCTTCCACGCCCCCGGGTCCCGCCAGGCGGCGCTGCGGCCCGACGACGAGGGCACGATCCGGGCCAACCTCAACTTCCTCGCCGACTCCCCCGTCCTCGACGGCCTCGACGACGAGCAGACGCGCGCGGCGCTGCGGGAGCGGTTCGCCGACGCGGGCTGGCAGGTCCCCCGCATCCTCGACGGCTTCGACGCCGCCGACGACCTGTACGTCGACTGGCTGCGCCAGGTCCGCGTGCCGACCTGGCACCGCGGGTCGGTCGTGCTCACCGGCGACGCCGCCTGGTGCGTCACCCCGATCGGCGGGGGCGGCGCCTCGCTGGCGATCGCGGGCGCCTACGTCCTCGCGGCGTACCTCTCCGCCGCCGACGGCACCCCCGCCGGCGACGAGGCCGCGTTCACGGCGTACGACGCCTGGATGCGCCCGCTCGTGGAGGACGCGCAGGACCTGCCCCGCGGCGTCCCCCGTCTCGCGGCCCCGAAGACCGCCCTCGGCGTGGGTGCGCTGCGCCTCGCGACCAAGGTCGCCGCCTCCAAGCCGGTCAAGACCGTGGCGCAGAAGGTCACCGGCGGCCCGCAGTCGACGAGGCAGCTGCCGGACCTCGTGGAGGCCTAGCCCGTCCGACCCCGGCTCAGCCGTTCCTGGTCGTCCACCGCCGGAACGGCTCGACGGGCTCCGGGCCGCCGTCGGCCTCGCCGCGGACGGCGGGGAGGTTCCGGTCGGCGGGCGCCTTGGCGTACTCGTCGTAGAACGTCGCCAGGGTCATGTAGCGGCCGCCGTCCTCGTAGTGCTGGTCCTCCTCCTCGCGCGACGCGGCGTACACGACCCGCTCGGGTGCGGCGTAGTAGAGCGCGCCGAGGCACATCGGGCAGGGGTAGGCGGTGACGTAGACGTCGCAGCCGGTCAGGTCGGTGCGCCCCGCGGCGGCGAGCTCGCGGATCGCGGTGATCTCGGCGTGGGCGGACATGTCACCGGACTGGCTGACCTGGTTCGTCGCCTCGTGGAGGACCTCGCCGGAGGTGGCGTCCACGACGAGGCAGGCGAACGGCTTGCCGCCGGCCTCGACGTTCTCCAGGGCGAGGTCGAGCGAGCGGCGGACGAGGTCGGGGCGGGGATCGGTCACGGGGAGGGGGTACCCCGGCCACCCCGCGTGAAGTGTGTCGATCCGCTGTCGTCCTGGCGACAGTGAATCGACACACTTCGCGGGCTCAGCGCAGGAGCGGGCGCAGCACGTCGTACGCCCAGGCGTCGAGCGTGGTCGGCGTGGTCGTGGTGGCGTCGCGGACCTGCTCGGGGACGAAGCCGTCACGCAGCCCCGTCGACATCCCCAGGACGGCCTCGACGTGCCCCGGCGCCAGCCCCACGCCGAGCAGGGTCGCGCGCAGGTCGTCGTCCGCGACCCGGCGGGCGACCACACGATGACCGGTCGCGGCGGACACCCGCGCGAGCGCGTCGTCCCAGGAGAGGTCCTCGGGTCCGTGCACCGCCCGCACGTGACGCCCCGACCAGTCGTCGCGCAGCAGCCACCCGGCCGCCACCCGGGCGATGTCGGTGGGCGCGACCCAGGGCATCGGCCGGTCGATCGGGAGCAGGACGGCGACCTCTCCGGAGCGCAGGTCGTCGAGCTGCAGCAGCAAGTTGGAGAAGAAGAAACCGCAGCGCAGGTGCATGACTGCGGCGCCGGTGGCGTCGAGTCGCTCCTCGACCCGCGCCAGCCCGTCGATCTCCCCGGCGCCGTGTCGGAGCTCGGCGCCGACGCTGCTCTGCAGCACGACCCGGGCCACGCCGTGCTGCTCGACGGCCGCGGCGACCCCGGCGCCGATCCGCTCGTACGCCGCGACCGGGTCCTCGGCGGGCACCGACGGGACCGTGAGGTGCAGCGCGTCGACGCCGTCCAGGACCGCCCCGGTGGCGGCCTCGTCGGTGAGGTCGACGACGCGGGTGTCGACGTGGTCGGCCAGCGCGTCCTCCACGCTCCCGGCGCGGTGCGTCAGCGCCCGGGGGCGTACGCCGGCGCGCACCAGGTCGGCCAGCAGATGTCGTCCGACGTGGCCGGAGGGCGCGGTGAGGGCGAGGGTCGAAGCACTCATCGCATCGACGGTAACGCTAGACGTGGCCGGATCCTGACCACATCCGGTGGCATCCTGAGTCGGTGGAGACCGACGTCGCCGCGAGGACCCTGGAGCTGCTGACGCTGCTCTCGTCCCGCCCCACCTGGGGCGCAGCCGAGCTGGCGGAGCGCCTCGGCACGAGCCCGCGCACGCTGCGCCGCGACGTACGACGACTGAGCGCGCTCGGCTACGAGGTGCGGGGCGTGCCGGGGCCGGGCGGGCACTATCGGCTGGAGCCCGGGGCCCGGCTGCCCCCGTTGCTGTTCACCGACGACGAGGTCGTGGCCCTCGTGGCCGGGCTGCGGTCCGTCGAGCGTGGACCCACCGCCGAGCCCGCCGCCCGCGCGATGACGAAGCTGCGGCAGGTCCTCCCCCGCCGGCTGGCGACACTCGCGGACGACGCAGCCGCCGCCAGCGAGGCGGTCACGCTCGACCGCGACGCCGGCTTCCTCCTCGGCCCGGTCACGGCCGCAGCCGCCGCGAATCGGGAGATCCGGTTCGCCTACACCGACCGGCACGGTCGCGGCACGCGGCGCCACGTCGACTCGCTGCGCTGCGTCCTGGTCGAGGGTCGCTGGAGCGTCCTGGCGTGGGACCACGACCGTGAGGACTGGCGGTTCTTCCTGCTCGACCGGGTGGCCGACCTCGACGTGGGCGGGCACGCACCGCGGCGCGAGCCGCCCGCGGAGGACCTCGCGGAGTGGCTGCGCTCCGACTTCGGCCGGGCCGGACGGGCCTGAGGAGGTACTAGGACCATCGATCACCTGGCGACTCCGACCGCGACTCCGATGGGCTGTGCAGGACACAGACCGTTCCTCCCATCGGAGACACCATGACCCGCAGCACCACCCGCCGCTCCCGCCTCGTGACCCTGGGCGTCGGCGCCCTGGTGACCACCCTGGCCGTGCTCGCCACGGCGTCCCCCGCCTCCGCCTCCCGCAAGGGCGGCGGGGAGGACGAGGGCGAGGGCGGTGGGTCGAAGGCCGCCGCGGGCGACTACGCGGTCACCGTCAACGGGACGACGTACGACCCGGCCCGGGGGAAGGACCTGAAGCTCGCGAAGGTCGCCGTCGGCGGTCCGATCACGGTGAGCGGCCTCAACACCCGCTTCACCATCGACCCCTCGACGCTGGGTGTGTACGACTACACCCTCACCGGTGCCGCAGCCCCCGACCGGATGGTCACGAAGCCCACCGTCGTCTTCGCCTCGAAGGTCCCGAGCCTCACCGCCGCGCAGCGCCGCAGCCCCTCGCTCACGAAGCTCGAGATCCGTGACGGCTCGCTCGTCGCGATCCTCGGCACCGCAGCCGGCAAGCTGAAGGTCCAGGCGAAGGACGCCCCCCAGGGCGGCATCTTCCAGATGGAGCCCGAGTTCGGCAGCCCGGTCGAGATCACCCACACCCTCGGGGCCGGGCTGTTCTACTTCACCAACCCGTACACGCAGAAGATCAACTTCGGGGACGGCGTCGCGGCGGTCCCCTCCGGCGCCGGGGCGCACCAGATGCTGCTCGGCAAGGACAGCCCGCAGGTCGCGACCAAGCTCGAGCAAACCGCGACGACGACCCGCTGGTCCGTCGCGTCCGGCGGCCGCATGGGCGGCGTGCTCGGCGAGGACGCCGTCGAGCTGTCCCAGGGCGCGACGAGCTGCACCAGCCAGTGCCAGGCCCAGAACCGCATCCGCGGCTCCGTGCCCGTCCCGCCCGACCCGACCGACCCCACCCCGCTCCCCTGAGCGTCGAGCAGGCTGCCGGGGCCGATACTGACCTCGTGCAGACACCCGTCCCCCCGCCGTGGCGGCGCCTCTCCGAGGGGCGCGCGCCGCGGCGGGCGGACGCGGGCGTCCGCCCGGGCCGGGTGTACGCCGGCGTCGTCGCCGCCACGCTGGCGGTGCTGGTCGCGGTGTCGGTGCTCGGCGCCTGGGCGGCCCGCCGCGAGGGCGAGGCCGAGGGCGTGGCCGGGACCGCCCGTCGTACCGAGATCCTGGCGGACGCCGTCGTCGAGCCCGCCCTGACCGACGGGGTCCTCGACGGGGACCCCGCCGCCCTGACCCGCCTCGACGAGGCGGTCCGCTCGCAGGTCCTGGGCCACGACATCGTCCGGACCAAGCTGTGGGCCGCCGACGGCACGATCGTCTACTCCGACGAGGAGCGCCTGGTCGGCGAGCAGTACGACCTCGACACCGAGGAGCGCGAGGCGATCGCCGAGGGCGCGGACGGCGTCGGGACCGGGGCCGAGATCAGCGACCTCGAGGAGCCGGAGAACGTCTACGAGCGCGGGCAGGGCCGCCTGCTCGAGGTCTACCACCCGGTCCGCACGCCGGACGGCGAGGTGCTCCTGTTCGAGACCTACGCGCCGTACTCGCTGGTCACCGACCGTGGCGCGGAGATCTGGCGGGGCTTCGCGGCGATCGTCGTCGTCAGCCTCGTCGGCCTCGTGCTCCTGCTGCTGCCGATCTTCTGGCGGCTGCTGGGCCACCTGCGCCGCGGCCGTGACGAGCGCGAGCTGCTCCTGCAGGCCGCCCTCGACGCCTCCGACGCGGAGCGCCGCCGCATCGCCGCCACACTGCACGACGGGCCGGTCCAGGAGCTGGCCGCGACGTCGTACGTCGTCTCCGGTGCCGCCTCGCGGGCTGCTGCGTCGGGCGACCGCGAGCTGGCGACATCGCTGGACGGGGCGGCGGACGCCGTCCGCGCCGGCATCGGCGGCCTGCGCTCGCTGCTGGTCGACATCTACCCCGCCAGCCTCGACGGCGCGGCCCTCGAGCAGGCTCTGACCGACCTGGGTGCGGGACTGAGGGGCCGCGACGTCGCCGTCCGTCTCGACGTCGACACCTCCGCCGCCGAGGCCCTCGACGGCGAGCGGGCGCAGCTGATCTTCGGCGTCGCCCGCGAGACCCTGCGCAACGCCGCGACCCACGCCTGCTGCAGCCTCGTCGAGGTGAGCCTCACGCAGGACCCGGCGACCGGCCACGTCGTGCTGAGGGTCGCCGACGACGGACGCGGCTTCGACCTCGACGCCGCGCTCGACCACCCGGAGCCCGGCCACTTCGGCCTGAGGCTCCTCATGGACGCCGCGTCAGCGCAGGACGCGACCCTCGACGTCGCCACCGGGCCCACCGGGACGACCTGGTGCCTGGAGGTGGCCCCGTGACGGCAGACGTGCGGCGCGTGCTGCTGGTGGACGACCACCGCCTGGTCCGCGCGGGCCTCGCCGGGCTGGTCGCCGGCGACGACGGCCTCGAGGTGTGCGGCGAGGCCGCGGACGGCGTCCAGGCCATCGCCCTGGCCGCCTCCAGCGACCCGGACGTGATCCTGATGGACCTGTCCATGCCGGTGATGGACGGCGTCGCCGCGACCCGGGCGATCCTCACCGACGCCCCGGACACCCGGATCCTCGTGCTCACCAGCTTCGCCGACCACGACCGGGTCCGGGAGGCCCTGGCGGCGGGGGCGGTCGGCTACCTGCTGAAGGACTCCGAGCCCGGCGCGCTGCTCGCCGCCGTCCGCGCCGCAGCCGACGGCCAGGTCCCCCTCGACCCCCGCGTCGCCGGGGCGCTCCTGCCCGGCGCCACGCCGTCGCCATCGGGGTCCGCCGTCGACCTCAGCCGCCGCGAGCGCGAGGTCCTCGACCTCGTCGGCGAGGGGCTGGCCAACAAGCAGATCGCCCGCCGCCTGGGCATCACCGAGCGCACCGTCAAGGCCCACGTCGGCAGCATCTTCCGCCGCATCGGCGTCGCCGACCGGACCTCCGCCGCCCTCTGGGCCCGCGACCACCCGGCCTGACGCTCACCCGATCTCGTGGCTCGGCCGTGGCCGGCCTCGCACCTCCCGGTGGTCGAGCAGCACGCGAGCCCTGGCGAGCGCGCGTCGTCGAGACCCGGTGGGCGTGGTTCTACGTCAGCGTCGGGCGAGCCCGTCGAGCGCCGCGCCGGCGGCGTTCCAGCCGCAGAGGCCGTGGGCGCCGGGGCCGGGCGGGGTGACGGCGGAGCAGAGGTGGACCCCCGGCACGCCGGTGTCGTACGGCGAGAGGGTGGGGCGGGCGCCGTACGCGAGGCGCAGGGGGGTGACGAGCCCGGCGGCGATGTCGCCGCCGACCCAGTTGGGGTTCTCGGCGAACAGCTCCGCCGGTCCACGGACCGAGGTGGCGACGACACGGTCGGAGAACCCGGGCGCGTAGCCCTCGATGCGCGCGGTGAGCGCCGCGAGGGCGGCGTCGCCGTCGGCCCAGCCGGTCGGGACGTGGGCGTAGCAGTCGATCGGCACGGTCGAGCCGACGCAGCGGGAGGGATCCGCGAGGTACTGCTGGCCGAGCAGGACGTACGGCAGGTCCGGCAGGCGGCCCTTCTCGGCGTCCTTCTCCGCGCGGGTGGTGTCGGCGACGGTGCCGCCGAGGTGGAGCGTCCCGGCGCGGCGGGCGGGCTCGTAGGACCACGGGATGCCGCCGTCGACGGCGAAGGAGACCTGGAACGTCCCGGACCCGGTGGGCCAGCGCGAGTAGGCGCGCCGGGTCAGGGCGGGCGCGCGGTCGCCGAGGATCCGCAGCGCGTCGGCGGGGCCGGTGTCGAGCAGGACGAGGTCGGGCGAGCCGAGCTCGTCGAGCGAGGTGACGCGGCGGCCGGTCTCGACGCTGCCGCCGGCCTTCATCAGCAAGGAGGTCGTGGCGTCGACGATGCGGGCGGAGCCGCCGACGGCGACGGGCCAGCCGTACTTGTGGGCCGCCGTCCCGAGCATGAGCGCGATCGCCGACGACATCGGCACGGTGGGCGGGCGGAAGCCGTGGGTGGCGATGCCGGTCCACAGGGCACGGGCGCGCTCGGTGCGGAACTGCCTGGCCATCAGCGCCGCCGGCATGACCGCCTGGAGGCCGAAGCGCACCAGCCCGATCGGGTGCCGGGGCACGTGCAGCGGCGGCTTGAGGACGTCGACCGCGAGGTCGTCCCAGCCGTCGACGAGCGGGGCGAAGATCCGCCGCCACGTGGCGCCGTCCCGACCGAGGCCGTCGGCGGTCTCGTCGACCGAGAGGTACGCCGCCGCGCCACCCTGCGGGTCGACCGAGGTGTCGAGCGGGTGCGCGAACTGGATCTCGGGCCACGCCCACTCCACCCCGGCGGCCTCGAGGTCGACCTCGGCGGTGAACGGGTTGTCGATCAGCAGCGGGTGGAAGCCCGCGCCGAGGTCGTGGACGAGCCCGGGCACGGTGGCGCCGTCGTCCGAGCGCAGCCCGCCACCGAGCTCGTCGTACGCCTCGACGACGGTCACGCTCACCCCCGCCCCCGCGAGACGGAGGGCGGCGGCCATGCCGTTGGGGCCGGAGCCGACGACGACTGCAGTGGTCACGTCCGGACGGTACCCACGGCTCGGGGCTCACCGGCCTCCCAGCCGCAGCACCGGCCAGTCGGCGAGGTCGGCGAGCAGCTGCCGGTCGTGGGTCGCGACGACGACGGCCGCCGACGTCTCCCGGACGAAGGCCGTGAGCTCGTCGACCAGCGGCGCCGCGAGGTGGTTGGTCGGCTCGTCGAGCAGCAGCAGCTCCGGGCGCTGCGCCAGCAACCGCTCCAGGTGGCGACGGCGGGCCTGCCCGGCGGAGCGGGCGGTGACCGGCGTCTCCTGGCCGAGGTACGCCGTCTGGTCGACCGGCGGGCGCACCTCCCCCGTCGTCGGGGCCAGCGTCCCGGCGAGGACGGCGAGCAGCGTGGACTTCCCGGCGCCGTTGGGGCCGGTCACGAGGAGCTTGTCGCCCGCCTCGAGCCGGAGGTCGACCTCCTCGTCGAGCCGTTCGGCGACGGTGACACCCTCGGCGCGCGCCAGCACCCGGCCGGGCCGCGCCGTCAGGGTCGGCCACGACATCGTCGCCGGTGGGCGCGGCGCGGTGACCCGGTGGGCCTCGAGCCGCTCCCGGGCGCGGCGCACCTGCTGGACGACGCCCGGCGCGTGGGACTGCCGCTGGTGCTTGCCGGTGCCCTTGTCGGGCCGCCAGCCGGAGCCCAGCCGGCTGCGCGCCTGGTCCACCGCCTCGCTGAGGCGGGCATGCTCGGCGCGCTGGGCGTCGTACGTCTGCTGCCAGCGCTCCCGCTCCGTCCGGCGCCCGGCCCGCCACCCGTCGTACCCGCCGGAGAACAGGCGCGGTCGGCCGTCCATGGTCGGGTCGAGGTCGAGGATCTCCTCGGCGACCGCCCGCAGCAGCGCGCGGTCGTGGCTGACGACGAGGACGCCGCCGCGGTGGTCGCGGACCGCACCCTCGAGGAAGGCGAGCCCGTCGGCGTCGAGGTGGTTGGTGGGCTCGTCGAGCAGGAGGAGGTCGTAGGCGCCGCCGAGCACGCAGGCCAGCCGCACCCTCGACCGTTGGCCGACCGACAGGGTGGCCAGCGGACGGTCCCGGTCGGTGCACGCGTCGAGGCCGGCGAGCGCGACGTCGACGCGGCGCTCCGCGTCCCAGGCGTCGAGGCGTACGGCGGCCTCGAGCGCGGCGGCGTACGCGTCATCGGCTCCTGGCTCGTCGTCGGCGAGCCGGGTGGTGGCGTCGTCGAGCGCGGCCAGGGCGGCCAGCGGCTCCGCGACGGCCTCGGCGACGAGGGTGCGGACGGTGAGGCCGTCGGCGGCGTCGATGACCTGGCGGGCGACGGCGAGGCTGCCGGCGCGGGTCACCTCGCCGGCGTCCGGCTCGAGCTCCCCGGCGAGCGCGCGGACGAGGGTGGTCTTGCCGCGGCCGTTCTCGCCGACGACGGCGAGGCGTGAGCCGGCGGAGACGGTGACGTCGACGCCGGTGAGGACGGGGCGGCCGGCGACGGCGACCTCGAGGCCGCGCGCCCGGAGGTGGGCGGTCGCGCCGGCGGACGGGGACGGGGTGAGGACAGGGGTCTGCATCTGCTGCTCCACATCGTGTGGGTGGAGCCGGGCAGGTGTGCGCGCACGCAGGAGCACCGCCCGGCGGGGACACCGGGACGGCGGGCAGCGAGAGGGGTTCGGGCCGCGCCGTCAGGCGCGGGTGCGGAGCCTCATGGATGCGACGGACATGGCTCCAGGGTAGGGAGGCGCCGGCCGTCGACGCACCCGCTTTTCGCCGCCACCGGAGGTCGAGGTGCCCCGGAGCGAGGCACGAGCGCAGGGGCCACGAGACCCGCCGAGCCCGTCCGGCGTGCGTTCTCGCCGGAGTGTGGTGGATCAAATCCACCACACTCCCGTCTCACCCCCGGGCCGTAGGGTGCGCCCCGTGCGGCAGCGTCTGGTCGAGACGGCACCCTGGTGCGCGTCATCAGGGAGCTACCCCGGGGCTACCCCGGGGTCCACCGGTACGTCCGGGCACCACACCGCGCGCACGACGCTGCGCTCCGCTGCAGGTCCGCGCGCGCACGACGGGACAGGTCGAGCAGCGCTGCCGCACCCCGCCCTCCCCCGCCTGTCGGCCCCGTGAGGGCCGACCTCGCGCGGGCGCTCGCCGCGGGCTACCTCGCCGGCGACTGGACCCCGGAGGGCCTGACCGCCAGCGGCCGTGAGGTGCTGGGACGACGCCCGCAGTGGCTGACCGCCCTCGCCACCCAGGTGCACGCGCTCTACCCGCGCCCGCCGCACGACCGCCCCCGCGAGCTGGCCGCGGTCATCACGACCTGCCCCGCCGCGCAGAAGGCCGGCCGCGCCCGCGCCCGACGTCCGGCTGCTGCGCCGGTGACGCAGCCGGTGAGCCCGACCCGGATGCTCACCAACCGCTGGCGCCTCCCGGTGCTCGACGACCTCGGCGCCCTCGCCCGCTTCCTCGACCTGAACGCCGGCGAGCTCGACTGGTACGCCGACCCCAAGCGCCTCGCCCGCCGGACGAGCACCCCCGCGCTCCAGCACTACCGGGTCAGCCACGTCACCGCCCCGAGCGGCGCGATCCGCGTCCTGGAGGCACCGAAGGCCACGCTGAAGGAGATGCAGCGACGGTTGCTGGACGAGGTCCTCGGCGGCATCCCGCCCCACGACGCCGCCCGCGGGTTCCGCCCCGGCGGGTCGGCGCGCTCGTACGCCGCCCCGCACGCCGGGCAGGCCGTCGTCCTGCACCTCGACCTCGAGGCGTTCTTCGCGAGCGTCACGGTCGGCCGGGTGTACGGGCTGTTCCGCACCGCCGGCTACCCCGAGTCCGTCGCCCACGCGCTGGCCGGACTCACGACGAGCGTCCTGCCGCTGTCGGCGTGGCGAGCCGTCCCGAAGCCGCGCGACCCCGGCCTGGTCGACGCCCACTGGCGGCTCGGGCGCCGCCTCGCCGCACCCCACCTGCCGCAGGGCGCGCCCACCTCCCCAGCGCTGGCGAACCTCGCGGCGTACCGTCTCGACGTCCGCCTCACCGCGCTCGCCGCGTCGTGGGGCGGGCGCTACACCCGGTACGCCGACGACCTCGCCCTCTCCGGCGACCGCGGCTGGGGGCGCGGCACCTCGCGCCTGCTCGACGCGATCGAGGAGGTCGTGGTCGACGAGGGCTTCCGCCTGAACCCGCGCAAGACCGGCGTCATGCCGCGGGCCGGACGCCAGCAGCTGACCGGCCTGGTCGTCAACGACCGCCCGCGCGTCAGCCGCGCCGAGGTCGACCGCCTCCGCGCGATCCTCCACAACTGCGCCCGCCACGGCCCCGCCAGCCAGAACCGCGACGACCACCCGTCGTACGCCGAGCACCTGCGGGGCCGCATCGCCTGGGTCGCGCAGCACGACCGCACGCGCGGGGCGCGTCTCATCGCGGCGTGGGAGGCGGTGGACTGGTCGCGGTGAACCGTTGCACGCCGGATCTGACTCACCTGGTGGATCAGATCCGGTGCAGAACCAGCCGGGCTCTACGCGTCCTGCTCCATCGCCGCCACGAAGTCCTTCTTCACCGCGCGCCAGGCCTCGTCGTCCATGGTCCGCCGCCAGTACGGCGAGCACGACATGTCGGCGCGGCCCATGCCGACCTCGGTGAGCAGGTGCTTGCGGATCGCGCGGATCTCCTCCGCCTCGCCGTGCACGAAGGTGCAGACGTCGGCGCCGGCGGGGAGGTCGACCTCGCGCAGGGCGTCGACGAGCTCGGTGCCCGCGCCGTCGGCGGAGCGGTGCAGCCAGCGGACGTCGAGGTCGGCGTCCGTCGTCAGCGCCAGCTCGTGCTCGGGGCCGTCGCAGACGAGCAGCACCGTCAGCGGGCGGCCGGCGGGGACGACCTCGACCGAGGCGGCGATCGCGGGCAGGGCGGACTCGTCGCCGACCATCAGGTAGCGCTCGGCGTCCGGGCGCGGGCGGTAGCCGCCGCTGGGGCCCTGGAAGACCAGCACGTCACCGGGTGACGCCGCAGCCGCCCACGGCCCCGCGACACCGGCGTCCCCGTGGACGACGAAGTCGATCGTCAGCTCGCCGGAGGCGGCGTCCCAGGAGCGCACCGTGTAGCGCCGCCGCAGGGGCTGATCCTCGCGGGGCAGGTCGCGCAGCGCCTTCGGGTCGAAGACCGGCCCGTACGACGCCCCGGCTGGCGGGAAGGCCAGGTTGACGTAGGTGTCGGTGGGGTCGCCCTCAGGCATGGCGAAGCCGGTCAGGCCCTCCCCGCCGAGGACGACGCGGACCATGGACGGCGTCAGACGCGTCGCGGAGACGACCTCACCGTGCACGGGCGATCAGTCCTGGACCTGGTGGGCGCGGCGGGCGGCCTCGGCCACCGAGCCGGACAGCGACGGGTACACCGTGAAGTCCGCGGCGAGCTGGTCGGCGGTCAGCCGCTCGGAGACCGCGACCGAGATCGCGTGGATCAGCTCGGAGGCCCGCGGGGCGACGACGACGCCGCCGGCGACGGTCCCCGAGCCGGGACGGCAGAAGAGCTTCACGAAGCCGTCGCGGATGCCGAGCATCTTCGCGCGCGGGTTGCCGGCCAGCGGCAGCATCACGGCCTCGGCCGGGGTCTCCCCCGCGTCGACGGCGCGCTGGGTGATGCCGACGGTGGCGATCTCCGGGGAGGTGAAGACGTTCGAGGAGACCTTCAGCAGGTCCAGCGGCGACACGGCGTCGCCGAGGGCGTGGCGCATCGCGGTCCGGCCCTGCATGGCGGCCACCGACGCGAGCATGAGGACGCCGGTGCAGTCGCCGGCGGCGTACACGCCCCGGGCGGTGGTCCGCGAGACCTTGTCGACCTTCACGAAACCGCCGTCGTTCAGCTCGACGCCGGACTCCTGCAGACCCATGTCCGCGGTGTTCGGGACCGAGCCGAGCGCGAGGATGCAGTGGGAGGCCTCGACGGAGCGGCCGTCCGTCAGCGTCACCGTGACGGTGTCGCCGTCGCGAACGACGGACTCCATCCGGGACTTCGACAGCACCGTCATCCCGCGGCGGGTGAGGACCTCCTCGAGCACCTCCGCGGCGTCGGCGTCCTCGCTGGGGAGCACCCGGTCGCGGGAGGAGACGAGCGTGACGTCGACACCGAGGGCGAGGTACGCCGCGGCGAACTCGACACCGGTGACCCCGGAGCCGACGACGACGAGCTTCTCGGGGATCTCGTCGAGGTCGTAGACCTGCTCCCAGGTGAAGATCCGTTCGCCGTCCGGCTTCGCCGAGTCGAGCGTGCGGGGCGCGGCGCCGGTGGCGAGCAGGACAGCGTCCGCCTCGAGGCGCTCCTCGGAGCCGTCGTCCAGCGTCGCCACGACGGTCTCGGGCCCGTCGAGCCGACCGCGGCCGACGACGATCCGGATCTCCTCGCGCTCGACGCGGCGCAGGATGTCGGCGGACTGGTCGGCGGCGAGCTTCTTGACCCGCCGGTTGACCTTCGCGAGGTCGACGCGGAGGCTCTCCGCGGTGTCGCCCTCGTAGTCCTCCCACACCAGGCCGAGCTCGCCCGCGCTGCCGAGGTCCGTCATGAGCTCGGAGGTGGCGATGAGCGTCTTGGACGGGACGCAGTCGGTGAGGACGGCGGACCCACCGAGGCCGTCGGTGTCGACGACGGTGACCTCCGCGCCCAGCTGGGCGGCGACGAGCGCGGACTCGTACCCGCCCGGGCCTCCCCCGACGATGACGACGCGGCTCATGCGGTCCCTTCTCAGAGGTTGATCATGTGGCCGGCGATGCCTTCGACGGCTTCCTTGACCGACTCACCGAGCGTCGGGTGCGCGAAGATGTTGCGCGACACCTCGTCGGCGGTCAGGTCCCAGCGCTGCGCGAGCGTCAGCGCCGGCAGCAGCTCGGTCACGTCGGGCCCGATCATGTGGGCGCCGATGATCTCGTTGTGCTCGGCGTCGGCGACGATCTTCACGAAGCCGACCTCGTCGCCGAGACCCTTCGCCTTGCCGTTCGCCGAGAACGGGAACTTCGACGTCTTGACGTCGTACCCCTTCTCCTTCGCCTGCTCCTCGGAGTAGCCGAAGGAGGCGATCTGCGGCTGGCAGTACGTCGCCCGCGGGATCATGTCGAACTCGATCTCCATGGTCTCGGCATCCGCGATGGTCTCGGCCGCGACGACGCCCATGGCCTCGGCCGTGTGGGCCAGCATCAGCTTGCCGGTGACGTCGCCGATGGCGTAGACGCCCTCGACCGACGTACGACCGCGGCCGTCGACGGCGATCGCGCCGCGCTCGGTCATCTCGAGGCCGAGGTTGTCGAGGCCGTAGCCCTCGAGGCGGGGCGCGAAGCCGATGGCCTGCAGCACCTTGTCGGTCTCGATCGTCTCGGACTCGCCGTTCTTCGAGACGGTGACCTTCACCTTGTCGCCGGAGTCGTCGATCGACTCGACCTTCGTGGAGAGGCGGACGTCCACGCCCAGCTTCTTGTACTGCTTGAGGAGCTCCTTGGAGATCTCCGGGTCCTCGGTCGGCACCATGCGGTCGAGGAACTCGACGATGGTGACGTCGACGCCGAAGTTCTTCATGACGTAGGCGAACTCGACGCCGATCGCGCCGGAGCCGGCGATCACGACGGAGCCCGGCAGCTCGTCGGTGAGGATCTGCTCCTCGTAGGTCACGACCCGCTCGGACAGCTCGGTGCCCGGGATCAGCCGGGTGACCGCGCCCGCGGCGATGATGAGGGTGTCGCAGGTGTGCTCGGTCGTCTCGCCGTCCGAGCCCTTCACCGCGACCGTCCTCGGGTCCTTGATGGTGCCCCAGCCGTGCACCTCGGTGATCTTGTTCTTCTTCATCAGGTAGTGGACGCCCTTGACGATGGCGTCGCTCACCGAGCGGCTGCGGGCGTGGGTGGCGCCGAACTCCATCGTCACGTCACCCGAGATCCCGAACTTGTCCTTCTCGTGGGTGAGGATGTGCGACAGCTCCGCATTGCGCAGCAGCGCCTTCGACGGGATGCAGCCGACGTTGAGGCAGACCCCGCCCCAGTACTTCTCCTCGATCACGCCGACGCTCTTGCCGAGCTGGGAGGCGCGGATGGCGGCGACGTAGCCACCGGGGCCAGCGCCGAGGACGAGGACGTCGAAGTGGCTCACGCCTCCAGCCTATTGCGTCCCGGGCCGTCCTCCCCAAGCGGTCAGCCACAGGCGAACGGCAACGTGGACCGGCACCTGTGACCGTTCTGTGACCGAGACGGGGCTGACGCGCTCGCACGGACTCTGTTTAGGTAAGGCTTACCTGATTTAGGGCAGCCTTACCTAAACACCTGGAGCGTCATGACCCGCACCCGCCGCACCGCCCGCGTCGCCGCGGTGGTCCTCGCCGCCGTCGTCCTGCACACCGGGTGCGCGCCGCTGGGGTCCGGACCGGCCAGCGGCAGCGAGGACGGCGGCGAGCGGACGAGCGCGGTGCCGGCGATCGGCGACACCACGCCCCTCGACGACCCGCGGTCCTGGGAGGGCCCGGTCGACGTGACGCTGCCCGAGGAGTCCGTGGGGACGACGACGGCGCCGCGCCAGCAGCTCCCGGCGACCGTGACCGACGTCCAGGGCACCGAGGTCACGGTCACCGACACCAGCCGGATCCTCGCCCTCGACCTCAGCGGCACCCTGGCCCGCACCGTCTTCGAGCTCGGCCTCGGCGACTCCGTGGTGGGCCGCGACACCTCCTCGGGCTTCCCCGAGATCGCCGACCGCCCGCTGATGACCCAGGACGGCCACGAGCTCAACGCCGAGGCGATCCTCGGCCTGGACCCCACCGTGCTGATCACGGACACCTCGCTGGGCCCCTGGGACGTCGTCCTGCAGGTCCGGGACGCCGGCGTCCCGGTCGTCGTGGTCGACAACGAGCGCAGCCTCGACAACCTGGCGTCGCTCACGCAGCAGGTCGGCGACGCCCTCGGCGTGGGACCGGCGGCCGAGCGGCTGGGCAGCCGGATCGAGGCCGACGCCACCGAGGCCGCCGACGCCGTCGACGCCGCCGCCCCGGAGGCCGCGACCGACCGGCTGCGGACCGTCTTCCTCTACCTGCGCGGCCGCTCCGGCGTCTACTACATGTTCGGCGAGGGCTCGGGCGCCGACTCCCTGATCCGCGCCGCCGGCGGGTACGACGTCGCCGACGAGATCGGCTGGTCCGGGATGAAGCCCCTGAACGACGAGGGGCTGGTCGCCGCCCAGCCGGACGTCGTCATCACGATGACCAAGGGCCTCGAGTCGGTCGACGGCGTCGAGGGGCTGCTCGAGCAGTTCCCCGCCCTGGCCCGCACCCCGGCCGGCCAGCAGCGACGCGTCGTCACGATGTCCGACACGCAGGTGCTCGGCTTCGGGCCGCGGACGGCGGACGTCGTTAACGCCCTCGGCGTCGCCCTCTACTCCCCCGACGCGCTGTGACCGCCGTCCTGCCGGCACCGTCCCCGGCGACACCGCCGGCCCCGGACGCGACGACCCCGCCGCCCGAGGCGCCGCCGGCGCCCCGTCGTACGCGCGGTCGACTGCTGCTGCTCGGGCTCGTCCCCGCGCTGGTCCTCGCGTGCCTGGTCGCCGCCGGCTCCGGCCAGCTCCCGATCCCGGTGGCGGAGGTCGCCGGGTCGGTGCTGCACCGCCTCGGTCTCGACCTCGGGCCGCTGCCCGCCCACCCGCAGGGCGAGGCGACGCTGTGGCAGATCCGCTTCCCGCGCATCGTCATGGCCGCCACCGTCGGGGCGGCGCTGGCCGTGGCCGGCGCCCTCATGCAGGGCGTCTTCGGCAACCCGCTGGCCGAGCCGAGCGTCGTCGGCGTCTCGGCGGGAGCCGCCGTGGCCGCAGCGCTGGCCATCGTGCTCGGCCTCGACTTCGCCGGCGTCTGGACGATCGCCGCCTGCGCCTTCCTCGGCGGCCTGGTGACGACCCTCGCGGTCTACGCCCTGTCCCGCTCGGGCGGTCGCACTGAGGTCGTCACCCTCGTCCTCACCGGCATCGCGGTGAACGCCGTCGCCGGCGCCCTGCTCGCGCTCCTGCTCTTCCTCGCCGACACCCAGGCCCGGGAGCAGATCGTGTTCTGGCAGCTCGGCAGCCTCAACGGCAGCCGCTGGACCTACGTCGGCGTCGTCGTCCCCCTCACGCTCCTCGGCGCCGCGCTGGCGATGCGGTACGCCCGCCCCCTGGACCTGCTGGCCCTCGGCGAGCGGCCCGCGCGCCACCTCGGCGTGGACGTCGAGCGACTCCGCGTCGTCCTCGTCGTGGTCGTCGCGCTGCTGACCGCGGCCGCCGTCAGCTTCTGCGGGATCGTCGCCTTCGTCGGCCTCGTGGTTCCCCACCTGGTTCGCATGGTCGTCGGCCCCTCCCACCGGGTGCTGCTCCCGGCCTCACTGGTCGCCGGCGCGCTCGTGCTCGTCGTCGCCGACCTCGCCGCCCGCACCCTCGTCGCGTACGCCGAGCTGCCGCTGGGGATGCTCACCTCGCTGGTCGGCGGCCCCTTCTTCTTCTGGCTGCTCCGCCGCACCCGTCGTACGGCGGGGGGCTGGGCGTGAGCGCCCGCACGCCGGCCCCGACACCGGCCCCGACACCTGCCCCGACGCCGGCCCCGGCGCTCACGGCGGAGGGCCTGGAGGTCCGGATCGGTGGCCGCGCCTTGCTGCGCGGGGTCGACCTGCGGGTCGAGGCCGGCGAGGTGCTCGCGCTCGTCGGACCCAACGGCGCCGGCAAGTCCACGCTGCTGGCCGCGCTCGTGGGCGACCTGCCGGCCGCGGCGGGGTCCGTCCACGTGCACGGGCGGCCCGTCGCCGACTGGCGCCTGCGCGAGCTCGCGCGGGAGCGGTCCGTGACGACCCAGGAGCACCACCTCGCCTTCCCGTTCGCCGTCGCCGACGTCGTCGCCATGGGGCGCGCCCCCTGGCACGGCCGGCCCGAGTCCGACGACGACGAGACCGCGATCGCCGACGCCATGGCGCGGACCTCGACCCTGCCCCTCGCGGCCCAGACGTTCCCGACCCTGTCGGGCGGGGAGAAGGCCCGCACCGCCTTCGCCCGCACCCTCGCCCAGCGCGCCGGGATCTGGCTGCTCGACGAGCCCACGGCGGCGCTCGACCTCGGGCACGCCGACGACCTGCTGGCCGACGTCCGTCGCGCCGCCGTCGGGGGCGTGGCCGCGGTCGTCGTCCTGCACGACCTGTCGCTGGCCGCCGCGTGGGCCGACCGCGTGGTCCTCCTCGAGGCGGGCGAGGTCGTCGCGGACGGCCCTCCCGACGCCGTCCTGACCGCCCCGCGGCTCACGTCGGTCTACGCCCACCCGGTCGAGGTGCTGCGGCACCCCGCCACCGGCGCGCTGCTCGTCCTGCCCCGGCGCGCCGCTCGTCCCGCCGCACACCAGCTCGAGGAGAGCACCCCATGAGCCACCTGCTCGCACCCACCGCCCGACCCCTCCTGGCGCTGGCCCTGGCCGCCACCGGGGTCCTCGCCGCCGCCGCCCCGGCCGCGGCCGACCCCTCGGTGTCGGTGACCAACGACCGCGGCAGGTCCGCGGCCGACCTGACCTACCGGACGTCGTTCACCGTCCGGGGCAGCGGCTTCCAGTCCGTGCAGGGCGGCTTCGGCGGCGTCTACCTGGCCTTCGGCTGGGTCAGCGACCCCGGGGGCGGGTCCTGGAAGCCGTCGCGCGGCGGCACCAGCGGCGACGACTACCGCTACGTCCCCGACTCCGAGACCGGCAGCAACGCGGGCTACCTCCGCTTCGTCGCCTTCCCCGGCAGCTCGACGGCGAACGAGGCCCATGCGGTGATGGGCTCCTCGGGCTCCTTCGAGGTCGACCTGGTCGTGCCCGGCCCCGTCTTCGAGAGCCTCGACCGCGACGGGAACGCCACCTCCGTCGACTGCCGTGAGGTCACCTGCGGCGTGATCACCTTCGGCGCGCACGGCGTCCGCAACGCCCGCAACGAGTCCTTCACCCCGGTCGCCTTCGAGGACGTGTACGACGCCGCGCCGGGCGACGAGGCGGCCGCCGACGACCCGGGTGGCGGCGACACCGACAGCGCCGGGACCCCCGACGACCCGCAGGCCGCCGCCGGCGGCGACGGTCGCGGCCAGGAGAAGGGCGGGAAGCAGAAGGGCGGCGCCGTCCGCGTGGCCGTCGACAAGCGCACCGCGCAGGCCGGCCACGCGATGGCGTTCACCGCCCGGGGCTTCACCCCCGGCGAGCAGGTCGTCGCCGTCCTCGACGACGGCGTCGTCTCCCTGGGCCCCCTGACCGCCGGCACCGGCGGCGAGGTCGCCGGCGTCCTGCCCCTGCCGGACGACATCGGCGCCGGCACCCACGAGCTGCGGGTCAGCGGGGCGGCCTCGGAGGTCTCCGCCCGCGAGCGTTTCCCCGTCGCGGGCTCCGCGGCCCCGACGACCACCGAGGCCCCCGAGCCGCAGGCGGCGGGCTGGTCGCTGGGCCCCGTGCCCCTGTCCCTGCTCTTCGTCCTCCTCGCCACCGCCGTCCTGCTGGCGGTCACGGGCTGGCGGGTACGACGGCATCTGCGGGGCCGTCGTACCCGTCGTGCCCGGGCGCAGGCCGCGACCGAGCCCGCCGCGGTGACCGCGTGAGGCGCCTCGCGGTGGGGGTGCTGCTCGCGGCGCTCGTGCTGGTCGCCGCGCCGCCGGCGTACGCCACCGAGGAGACCCCGGGCCCGAGCGACCCGCCGACCGACGAGGAGGAGTCGAGCGTCGTCGTCCTGGACGACGCCCAGCTGGCGTGGGGGCTCAACCTGGAGGCGTCCAACCGGGCGTTCGCGCCCGGGACCGTCAACATGCTGGGCGCCGGGACGATCAACCCGGGTGGCGGGGGCCGGAAGGTCACCCCGGACCTGTGGCGCCCACGGGACGGCGACGTCCGGATCGAGAAGGCCGGCACCGACGACGTCTACCGGCCCGCGACCTGGGCCGGCCTGTTCACGCAGTCCGACGGCTCCGACCTGGGGAGCCCGTCGGCGGGCACCTTCAGCAACCACCGCGTCGTCCTCGACGGCGGGAGCGGCGAGGTCGACCCGGGAGCCGGCACCGCCGAGATCGCCTGGGACGGGACCTTCACCGTCCTCTTCTACTCCGGCATGTCGACCTTCACCGTCTCCGACCCCGTGCTCGAGGTGACCCCGCGGCGGGCCGTCCTGCGCGGCACGCTCGGCGGCTGGGCCAGCTCGATGGACGACGCGTCGAAGTGGGAGCCGATGCGGCCCGCCGAGGTGGTCCTCGCCGACCTCGACCGGTCCGCCCTGGACCTCCCCGCGACCGGTGGCCTCACCGCCGCCCCGGCCTACGCCGGCGTCCGGTACGACGCCCCCGCCGACGCCGCCCCGCAGGTGCGGACCGGCGAGGCGTGGGGCTCCTGGCCGCGGTCGTTCGTGGACTTCCAGCAGCGCGCCGGGTCGGCGTCGTACTGGTACTCGTCCGGCGGCGCGACCGACGCCTGGAAGGTGGCCACGCCCCTGACCGTCAGCTGGGAGGCGAGCGACCCCCTGGACCCGCCGACGCCACCGCCGCCCGTCGACGCCGGTGACGACCCCGACCAGCCCGACGCCCCGGACGCCCCGTCCCCGCCGCCCGACACCGGCGGCGTCACCCCGCCGGGCCCGACGTCGTCCTCGACACCGACGACGTCGGCGGGCGGGGCCACCGACCGGACGCCCCGTGGCGGCTCCGCGGCCACCCCCGCGGCCCCGGTCGCGGCCCCGCCGCCGGTGAGCCGCGCCCTCGAACCCGTCGCCTCCCCGGTGACGACCCCGGACCACCGCTGGCACTGGTGGGTCGGATCCCTGCTGCTGCTCGGAGCAGCAGCGCTCCTCGTGCCGAGAGTCCGCCCCACGACCCGCAACCGCTCCACCCCGAGAGGAAACCCATGAGGAACACCCGAGGTGCGCTCGGCGCACTCACCGTCGCGGCCCTGGTCGGCGGCACGCTCGCCGGCGCACCCACCGCGTCCGCCGCACCACACGTTGCAGCCCAGGCGCCCGTCACGGTCGACGACGTCGACCTCACCTGGGCCGTCAACAAGGAGGCCGGCAGCGGCGCCTTCGCCCCCGGCACCTGGAACCTGGTCTCCGCCGGGCGCATCGGGACCCCCGGTGAGGGCGGGCAGTCCCTGAGCACCGCCGACCAGGGCGCCACCTGGGGCAACGGCGAGGCGGCCGGCTGGAGGGCGACCGCGGGCGACGTCGTCGTCGAGGACCTGGCGGCCGACGGCAGCTACGCCCCGACGAGCTTCGCGGGCACCCGCACCGACTCGACCGGCAGGCAGATCACCGCGGTCTCCGGCAACAGCGAGAACCGGCTGGTCTTCGGCGCCGGGAGCGGCACCGTCGACCCCGACGCGGGCACCGCCTCGATCTCGTGGGACGGGGACGCGACCGTCCTCTTCTACTCCGGCATGACGTACTTCCACGTCGCCGACCCCGCGCTGGAGGTCGCCGAGGACGGCACCGCCGAGCTCACCGCGACCGTCGACGGCTACGCCACCTCGATGGACGACCCCGACCGCTGGGACGCCCTGGACCCCGAGCGGGTCACCGTCGCGACCCTCACCGGGGTCCAGGTCGACTCCGACGGGTTCACCGTCACCCCCGACTACCGCGAGGTCGTCTACGACGCCCCGAGCGGCGCCACCGCCCAGAACCGGACCGCCGCGACGTGGGGTGCCTTCCCGCAGGACTTCGTGGACTTCGCCCAGCTCACCGGCGCGGGGCCGTACTGGTACTCCACCGGTGGCAGCGCCGACGCCCGCAAGCCGGCCGAGCCGCTGACGGTCGCGTACGACGCCTCCGCCCCGGCCACCGAGCCCACCGTCGAGGTCTCCGACACCACCCTGCTCCCCAGCGGCGCGCAGGACGTGACCGTCACCGGCGAGGGCTTCGACCCCGCCGCCGCGACCGCCACCCGGCCGCCGCTGGCCGGCAAGCCGGGCGGGGTCTACGTCGCGCTGGGCTCGTACGACGAGGTCTGGCGCCCGTCCGCCGGCGCCCCGTCGACCGCGCGACGCAACGTGCAGTCGGCCACGAAGTGGGCCGTGTTGGCCGAGGACATGACCACCATCGGCGGCGACGCGCGCGGCGCCATCGAGCTGACCCCCGAGGGCACCTTCTCCACGACGCTGCGCGTCGACAAGGCGGACGTCGACGCCCTCGGCGCGGGCGCCGTCGGGATCTACACCTACCCGGGCGGTGGCGCCGCGGCCCCGTCGTACGAGAAGGCGACGCCGCTCACCTTCGCGAAGGCCGCCCCGACGGTGCGGCTGGCGGCCCCGCGGACGACGTACGGCAGCGCGGCGACCGTCACCGCGACCGTCACGGGCGAGTCCTCCCCCACCGGTGACGTCGTGCTCACCCGCGACGGCACCGCGGTCGGGACGGCCGCCCTGACCGACGGCAGCGCCACCTTCACCCTGCCCCGCGACCTCACCGCCGGCTCCTACGCGCTCGTCGCGTCGTACGCCGGGGACGCCAACACCGAGGCGGGCGAGCGGAGCGGCACCCTGCGGGTCGCGAAGGCCGCGACGTCGACCACCACGAAGGTCACGAAGGCACCCACGCGGACGAGGGCGGGCGCGGCCCGCGTCGTCGTCGCCACGGACTCGGGCCGCGCGCTCGGCGGCCGCTCCTCGGTCGTGCTGCGCCGTTCCAACGGCTCGACGGTCCGCTCCTGGACCCCGGGGGTCGCGAAGCCGTCGACGATCGCGCTGCCGAAGCTCGCCGCCGGCACCTACCGCCTGGTGACGTCGTACGCCGGGGACGCGAACCACGCGGCCGCGAGGAACACCACGGTCAGGTTCACGGTCCGATGACGCTCACCGAGCCGACGACCGAGGTCGAGATGCCCCTCTCGCGCGCGATGCGGGAGGGCTCGGCCGCCGAGCACGAGGCCGCGGAGGGCTCCGCCTTCCTCACCGAGCTGCTCGGCGGCCGGCTGACCCGCCCGGCGTACGTCGCCTACCTGGTGCACCTCCGCGTCGTGTACGCCGCCCTCGAGGCGTCGCTCGACGAGCACGCCGCCCACCCGGCGGTGGCCGCCGTCCACGACCCCGCGCTGGCGCGGGTCGCCCGGATCGACGCCGACCTGGCGTGGTGGACGGCCGACACCTCCCTCCCGGAGGCCGGGCCGGCCGCCCGCGCGTACGCCGCCCGCATCGCCGCGGCCCGCGACGAGCCGACCCTGCTGGTGGCGCACCACTACACGCGCTACCTCGGGGACCTCTCCGGCGGACAGGTCGTGGGTCACGGGCTCGCCCGCGTCTACGACCTGCCCCGGCGCGGGGAGGGCCTGTCGTTCTACTCCTTCGCGGAGGTCGGCAAGCCCAAGCCCTACAAGGACGCCTACCGAGCCCGCCTCGACGCCCTCCCCCTCGGTCCCGTCGACCAGGAGGCCGTGGTCGAGGAGGTGCGCGCGGCGTTCCGCCACAACCGGGCCGTCTTCGCCGAGCTCGCCCAGCTCATGCCCGCCTGGCGGGTCTGACGGTCCTCACCGCCCCGTCGAGGACCAGTGCCGCAGATCGCCCGCACCCGGTGCGTGCGATCTGCGGCACTGTCGTCCCGGACGCCGCACCACGCCTGCGGCCTCAGTAGGGTCACCTCCCGTGAGCGACGCGAAGCAGCAGGCACAGGCAGCGGCGACGGCCCTGGCGGAGGCGACGGGGGTCGAGCGGCACGACGTGGCCGTCGTGCTGGGGTCCGGGTGGCTCCCCGCGGTCGACCTGCTGGGCGAGACCGTGGCCGAGCTGAGGACGACCGACCTGCCCGGCTTCGCGCCGCCGGCGGTCGAGGGCCACGCGGGCACCGTCCGCTCCGTGAGGGCCGGCGACACCCGCCTGCTGGTCTTCGCCGGGCGCACCCACCTCTACGAGGGCCTCGGCACCCAGCCCGTCGTCCACGGCGTCCGCACCGCCGCCGCGGCCGGGTGCCGCGCGATCGTGCTCACCAACGGCTGCGGCGGGCTGAAGGAGCACTGGGCGCCCGGCACCCCCGTGCTCATCAGCGACCACCTCAACCTCACCGCGACGAGCCCCCTGGAGGGGGCGACGTTCATCGACCTCACCGACCTGTACGCCGCCCGCCTGCGCGCGCTGTGCCAGGAGCTCGACCCGTCGCTGGAGGAGGGCGTCTACGCCCAGTTCCCCGGACCCCACTACGAGACCCCCGCCGAGGTCCGCATGGTCAAGGCCATGGGCGGCGACCTCGTCGGCATGAGCACCACGCTGGAGGCCATCGCCGCCCGCGAGGCGGGCATGGAGATCCTCGGCATCAGCCTCGTCACGAACCTCGCCGCCGGCATCTCCGAGGCCCCGCTCGACCACGCCGAGGTCCTCGAGGCCGGACGCGCCGCCGCCGGCCGCATGGGCGACCTGCTCGCCCGCATCGTCCCCAGGATCTGAGGTGCGGGTCCTCGTCACCGGTGCCGCGGGCAGCGTCGGGCGCACCCTGGTCGCGGGTCTCGCCGCCGCAGGGCACGAGGTCGTCGGGCTCGACCTGCTCCCCGACCCGGCCGGGGCGACCACCTGGCACGTCGCCGACTGCACCGACGCGGACGCCGTCCACGAGGCCGTCGGCGCCCAGCCGCTCGACGCCGTCGTCCACCTCGCCGGTGACCCCGGCGAGACGTCGCTGCCGGAAGCCCTGTCGGGCCACGTCGTCTCGACCGGCGCGCTGCTCGACGCGATGCTGGCCCACGGCGTGGGCCGGATGGTCTACGCCTCCTCCAACCACGCCGTCGGGCGCCACCCCCGCGCCGAGCTGACGGACGGCGTCCTGACCGTCGACGTCCGGGTGCGCCCCGACACCTTCTACGGCGTCGGCAAGGTCGCCGCCGAGAGCCTCCTGAGCCTGTACGCCGACCGGTACGGCCTCGACGTCCTCGCCTGTCGGATCGGCTCGTTCGAGGAGCACCCCACCACCGTCCGGCACCTCTCCACGTGGCTGTCGCCCGACGACTGCATCCGGATGGTTCACGCCTGCCTGGTCGCCCCGGCGCCCGGGTACGCCGTCCTCCACGGCATCTCCGCGAACACCCGCGCGTGGTGGGACCTCGAGCCCGGACGCCGCCTCGGCTACGAGCCCGCCGACGACGCCGAGGACTACGCGGCCGACGTCGAGCGGCGGGAGGCGGACGACGCCGAGGGCGCCGTCGTCGGCGGACCCACCACGTTCGGTGACCTCGAGCGCCCCGCCCTGGACCGCCTCCCGTCCTGAGGCCTGTGAGTGGCTGTGGCGCGGAACACGCAGCGACGGCCGCCGGTTGGGACAGGCATGGACACACGCACCCTCGGCTCCACCGCCCCGCTCACCGTCTCCGCCCTCGGCCTCGGCTGCATGGGGATGTCGGAGTTCTACGGCACCGCGGACGAGCAGGAGGCGACCGACACCATCCACCGCGCCCTCGACCTGGGCGTCACCTTCCTCGACACCGCCGACATGTACGGCCCGTTCACCAACGAGCGCCTCGTCGGCGCCGCGATCGCCGGACGCCGGGACGAGGTCCAGCTCGCCACCAAGTTCGGCAACGAGCGCCGCGAGGACGGCAGCTGGGTCGGCATCAACGGCCGCCCCGACTACGTCCGCGCCGCCGCCGACGCGTCCCTGCAGCGCCTCGGGGTCGACGTCATCGACCTCTACTACCAGCACCGCGTCGATCCCGACGTCCCCATCGAGGAGACGGTCGGTGCCATGGCCGGGCTCGTCGAGGCCGGCAAGGTCCGCTTCCTCGGTCTCTCCGAGGCCGGCCCGCAGACCATCCGCCGCGCCCACGCCACCCACGCGATCACCGCGCTGCAGACCGAGTACTCGCTGTTCTCCCGCGACCTCGAGGACGACATCGCCCCCGTGCTCCGCGAGCTCGGGATCGGTCTCGTCCCCTACTCCCCGCTCGGCCGCGGCCTGCTGACCGGGGCCATCGGCTCGGCGTCCGACCTCGACGACTCCGACGCCCGCACCGCCCGATTCCCCCGCTTCCAGGGCGAGGCGTTCGACGCGAACCTCGCGCTGGTGGCGAAGATCCGTGAGCTCGCCGAGGCCAAGGACGCCACCCCCGGCCAGCTCGCGCTCGCCTGGGTGCTCGCCCAGCAGTCGCACGGCGCCCTCGACGGCGTCGGCGTCGCGCCGATCCCCGGCACCAAGCGGGTCCGCTACCTCGAGGAGAACGCCGGCGCCCTCGACGTCGTCCTCACCGCCGACGACCTCGCCGCCCTCGAGTCCGCGGTCCCGCGCGACGCGGTGGCGGGCGAGCGCTACAGCGACATGAGCACCATCGACCGCTGAGCCTCACCCGAGCTCGGCACGCACGACCCGCACGACGGCGGTCCCCTCCTCGGTGGCCGCCGTCGCTGCACGTCCCGGGCCCCCGACCGACGCCACGGCGGCGAGCGCTGTGGCGACCTGACCCGACGCCATCTCCGCGAGGACGACGCCGCCCGGCGCCAGCCACCGCTCCGCCGCCGCGACGAGGGACCGGAAGGGGTCCAGCCCGTCCGCACCGCCCAGCAGCGCCTCGGGTGCCTCGTGGTCACGGGCCTCGCGGGGCATGAGGTCCAGCTCGCCGTCCGGCACGTACGGAGGCACCGCGGCCACGACGTCGACCCGTCCGGCCAACGACGGCGGCAGTCCGTCGAGGACGTCGCCGGGGTGCACGGCCACCCGTCCACCGCCGTTCGTCCGGGCCGCCTCCAGGGCCCGCCGGTCGCGCTCGACGGCGTGCACCACCGCGCCGGGGACTCCCCCCGCGACGTGGGCGGCGACGGGAGCGACGCCGGCGTACGCCTCGACCACGACGGCACCCGGTCCGGCGGCGCGGGCCGCCACGACCGCCTGCCGGACGAGCAGCAGCGTCCGCTGCCGCGGCACGAAGCACCCGGGCGCCACCCGCAGCCGCAGCCCGCCGAGGTCGACCCACCCGACGACCTGCTCCAGCGGCTCGCCCGCGCAGCGCCGTCCGACGAGGGCCTCCAGCACGGTGCCGTCGGGAGCGGCCTCCCGCAGCAGGGCGGCCTCCTCCTCGGCGTACACGCAGCCGGCGGCGCGTAGCCGCGCGACCAGGCCGTCGTCCGTCATCGCGGGACCGCGGCTCAGCCCAGCGCGTCCGGGTGCTGGCGGACCTCGCGGTCTCCCAGCGGCGCGGCGAGGTCGACGAGCAGGGACACCTCGAGGGCCTCCATCGTCGTCATCCCCGGGGCGTCGGGGCGGGTGCCGGTGACGGTCGCGAGGCGCACCACCTGCTCGTCCTCGGCGACGACCGCGCGGACGCCGTACGCCGTCCGGTTCCCCTGCCAGCACCACACCCGCAGCTGCGTGTCCGAGACCGGTTCCCAGCGGTTCCACTCGACGACGTGCTCGCGCAGGAGGTCGGTGCGGGGCGTCTCGTCGCGGGCGGCCATGAGGGCGACGCTACGGTGCGACGGTGATCACCGACGACCTCCGCGCCCGCGCCCGCGCCTGGGTGGCCGAGGACCCCGACGAGCAGACCCGCGCCGAGCTGGAGACGCTCCTCGCGCGGGCCGAGGACGGCGACGAGGCCGCCGGCGCGGAGCTCGCGGACGCCTTCGACGGCACCCTCGAGTTCGGCACGGCCGGCCTGCGCGGGCGCCAGGGTCCTGGCCCGAACCGCATGAACCGCGTCGTCGTCACCCGCGCCGCGGCCGGCCTGGCGGCGTACCTGCTCGCCCAGGGCGCGAGGCCCGGCGACTCCGTCGTCATCGGGTACGACGCCCGCCACCACAGCGACACCTACGCCCGCGACACCGCCGAGGTCGTCACCGGCGCCGGCCTCACCGCGCTCACGCTCCCCCACGCGCTGCCGACCCCGGTGCTGGCGTACGCGATCCGAGAGCTCGACGCCGTCGCCGGTGTCATGGTCACCGCGAGCCACAACCCGCCCGCGGACAACGGCTACAAGGTCTACCTCGGCGACGGCAGCCAGATCGTGTCGCCCGCCGACGCGGGGATCGCCGAGCGGATCGCCGCGGTCGGGCCGCTGGCCGAGGTGCCCCGGGGCACGGGCGGCCGGACGCTCGACAGCCAGCTGCTGGACCGCTACCTCGACACCGTCGCCGACCTCGCCGAGGACGGTCCCCGCGACCTGCGGGTCGTCTACACCCCGCTGCACGGCGTGGGCGGCGGCACGGTCGGCACGGTGCTGGAGCAGGCGGGCTTCGACGCGCCCCACGTCGTCGGCCCCCAGGAGGAGCCCGACCCGGACTTCCCGACGGTCGAGTTCCCCAACCCCGAGGAGCCGGGCGCGATGGACCTCGCGATGGACCTCGCCGTCGAGGTCGGCGCCGACCTGGTGGTCGCGAACGACCCCGACGCGGACCGCTGCGCCGCCGCCGTCCCCGCGCCCGCCACCGAGCGCGGCTGGCGGATGCTCCGCGGCGACGAGGTCGGCGCGCTGCTCGGCTCCCACCTCCTCGCACGGGCGGCCGCGCACGGCGAGGAGGGTGTCTACGCCTGCTCGATCGTCTCCTCCTCGCTGCTGGGGCGGATGGCGCAGGCCGCGGGCCAGCGGCACGTCGAGACGCTCACCGGCTTCAAGTGGATCGGCCGGGTCGAGGGGCTGGCGTACGGCTACGAGGAGGCGCTCGGCTACTGCGTCGACCCCACCCACGTGCGCGACAAGGACGGCGTCTCTGCGCTGCTGCTGCTCTGCGAGATCGCCGCGCGGGCCAAGGCCGACGGTCGGACCCTCCTGGACCTGCTGGACGACCTCGCGATCGTCCACGGCCTGCACGCCACGGACCAGGTGTCGGTCCGGGTCACGGACATCTCGCAGATCGACGCCGTCCTCGCGAGGCTGCGCGCGCAGCCGCCCACCACGATGGGCGGCTTCGCGGTGACCTCGGCGGAGGACCTCGCCGACGGCGCCGGTGACCTGCCCCCGACCGACGGCCTGCGCTACCGCCTTGCCGAGGGCGGGCGGGTCGTCGTCCGCCCGAGCGGCACCGAGCCCAAGCTGAAGTGCTACCTCGAGGTCGTCGTAGGGGTGGACGCGACCGACGCCGAGCCCGATCAAGACGTACGCCGCGACGCCGTCGCCGCGGCCCGCATCGCCGCCGCCGGCCGCCTCGACGCCATCCGCGCCGACCTCGTCGAGGCCGCCGGCCTGTAGCCCCGCCGCGCGCTCGTGGTCCACAGGTCCTGGCCCCGGGGCCGGGTAGTCCCCTGGGCAACGGTCGTCCGGAGCCCCCGGGGACGACGGATCCTCAGGGGACTACCCGGCCGAGGGCGCCCCAGGCTGTGGAGGACGCCGGGTCGAGGTCTCAGACGAGGAGCAGCGCGGCCACGAACAGCAGGGCGCTGAGGCCCAGCGCAGCGACCGCGGGCGTCGAGACCTCCCGGCGTACGTCGGCCGCGAGTGCCTCCTGCTCGTCGGAGAGCACGCGGATGCCGCGGCGGGCGCGGGCGTTCTCGGCGAGCCGAGCGAGGCGCTCCTCGACGAAGTCCGGGTAGGGCTGACCCTCCCGCCTCCCCGCCGCCTTCGCCTCCGACGGACGTTCCGGCACGGCGGGCGCACCCGGGCCCGAGCGGGTGGCGAGCATGCCTCCGGACGCCAGCGCGCTGCGCATGCTCCGCGCCACCGCGGTGGAGACGTGGCGACGTCCGGCGACCTGGACCACGAGCATCCGGGTGAGCGCGAGCCGCTCGACCGCGGCGAGCGGGATCTCGGTGCGCGAGAGCGGCCCGGTCAGCACCAGGGTCTCCTGGTCCACGACCCGCACGGAGGGGCGCAGGAAGACCACCCACACGACCACGGCACCGAGCAGGCAGCCCGCGGCCAGGGGCAGGTCGCGGCCCTGGAGGCCGTCGACGAGGGCGATGGCGAGCAGCAGCGCGCCGAGCACCCCGGCGACGACCGGCATGAGCAGGCCCCCGGTGCCCGGGAACCGCTCGACGTGCGCCTGGTCGTCGTTCACGGCAGCCAGCCTAGGCACCCGACCCGACCTCCGCGGAGGCTCCTAGACTGCCTCGGTGACTGCACCGACCATCGACCCCGCCGCGGGGACCGCCGCGGGCGCCGACCTCGACGGGGTGACGCGCGACGAGGCGTCGCTCCGCCGCTTCCTCCACGGCCTGCCCGGGGTCGACCAGGTCGGCGCGGACGCCCGCGCGGCGACCCTGTCGACACGGTCGATCAAGACCACCGCGAAGGCGCAGGCGATCGACCTGGCCATCGGGATGGTCGACCTCACGACCCTCGAGGGCCAGGACACCCCCGGCAAGGTCCGCGCGCTGGCCAGCAAGGCGATGCGCCCCGACCCCTCCGACCCGACCTGCCCCGCCACCGCCGCGGTCTGCGTCTACCCCGACCTCGTCGGCGTCGCGAAGCAGACGCTCGGCGCCTCCGGCGTGCACGTCGCCGCCGTGGCCACGGCCTTCCCGTCGGGTCGCGCGTCCCGCGAGATCAAGCTGGCCGACACCCGCGACGCCGTCGCGGCCGGCGCCGACGAGATCGACATGGTCATCGACCGCGGCGCGTTCCTGTCGGGGCGCTACCTGCACGTCTTCGAGGAGATCGTCGCGGTGAAGGAGGCCTGCGGGCCGGCCCACCTCAAGGTCATCCTCGAGACCGGCGAGCTCGTCACGTACGACGCCGTACGCCGCGCCTCGTGGCTGGCGATGATGGCGGGCGCGCACTTCATCAAGACCTCCACCGGCAAGGTGCAGCCCGCAGCGACACTGCCGGTGACCATGCTGATGCTGGAGGCCGTCCGCGACTTCCGCGCGGCCACCGGCACCCAGGTGGGCGTGAAGCCCGCCGGCGGGATCCGCACGACCAAGGACGCGATCAAGTTCCTGGTCACCGTCAACGAGGTCGCCGGCAGCGACTGGCTCGACCCGGACTGGTTCCGGTTCGGCGCCTCGACGCTGCTCAACGACCTGCTGCTGCAGCGCCAGAAGATGCAGACCGGCCGGTACTCCGGCCCCGACTACGTGACGGTGGACTGACTCTGATGGGCATCGACTTCGACTACGCCCCCGCCCCCGAGTCGACAGGGATCGTCGACATCAGGCAGTCCTACGGGCTGTTCGTCGACGGGCGGTTCCGCGACGGCCACGGGACGCCGTTCAAGACGGTCAACCCGGCCACCGAGGAGGTCCTCGCCGAGGTCGCCGAGGCCGACGCGAGCGACGTCGACGCCGCCGTGCGCGCCGCGCGGTCGGCGTACGAGAAGGTCTGGTCGCGGATGCCGGGCGCGGAGCGGGCCAAGTACCTGTTCCGCATCGCGCGGATCATCCAGGAGCGCGGGCGCGAGCTCGCCGTCCTGGAGTCGATCGACAACGGCAAGCCGATCCGCGAGGCCCGCGACGTCGACGTCCCGACCGTCGCCGCGCACTTCTTCTACTACGCGGGCTGGGCCGACAAGCTGAAGCACTCCGGGTACGGCGAGACGCCGCTCGGCGTCGCCGGCCAGGTGATCCCGTGGAACTTCCCGCTGCTGATGCTGGCGTGGAAGGTCGCGCCCGCGCTGGCGTGCGGCAACACCGTCGTCCTCAAGCCCGCCGAGACCACGCCGCTCACGGCACTGCTGTTCGCGGAGATCTGCCAGCAGGCCGACCTGCCCCCCGGCGTGGTCAACATCGTCACCGGCGCCGGCGCGACCGGCCAGGCGATCGTCGACCACCAGGGCGTCGACAAGATCGCGTTCACGGGCTCGACGGGCGTCGGCAAGGCCATCGCCCGCTCGGTGGCCGGCACGGACAAGCGCGTCACGCTCGAGCTCGGCGGCAAGGCCGCGAACATCGTCTTCGACGACGCGCCGGTCGACCAGGCCGTCGAGGGCGTCGTCACCGGCATCTTCTTCAACCAGGGCCACGTCTGCTGCGCGGGCTCGCGCCTGCTGGTGCAGGAGAGCATCGCCGACGAGTTCCTCGACCGCCTCAAGCGCCGCATGGCGACGCTGCGCGTCGGCGACCCGCTCGACAAGAACACCGACGTCGGCGCGATCAACTCCGCCGCCCAGCTCGCCCGGATCACCGAGCTCACCGAGGCCGGCGAGGCCGAGGGGGCCGGTCGCTGGTCGCCGGAGTGCGAGCTGCCGAGCCGGGGCTTCTGGTTCCCCCCGACGCTGTTCACCGAGGTCTCGACCGCGCACCGCATCGCGCGCGAGGAGATCTTCGGCCCGGTGCTGTCCGTGCTGACGTTCCGCACGCCCGACGAGGCGGTCGCCAAGGCCAACAACACGCCGTACGGGCTGTCGGCCGGCGTCTGGACCGAGAAGGGCTCCCGCATCCTCGCGATGGCGGGCCAGCTGCGCGCCGGCGTCGTCTGGGCCAACACGTTCAACAAGTTCGACCCGACCAGCCCCTTCGGCGGCTACAAGGAGTCGGGCTTCGGTCGCGAGGGCGGACGCCACGGCCTCGCCGCGTACCTGGAGGGTGGTCGCTGATGGCCCGCGAGCAGGCCCGGATCGACGTCCGGAAGACCTACAAGCTGTACGTCGGCGGGGCGTTCCCCCGCTCGGAGTCCGGCTACTCCTACGAGGTGCACGACAGCAAGGGCGGCTTCCTCGCCAACGCGTCGCTGGCCTCCCGCAAGGACGCCCGCGACGCCGTCGTCGCCGCCCGCAAGGCGCAGTCCGGCTGGGCCGGCCGGACGGCGTACAACCGGGGTCAGGTGCTCTACCGGGTCGCGGAGATCATCGAGGACCGCCGCCCGCAGTTCGTCGCCGCCGTCCGCTCCTCGGAGGGCCTGTCGGCCTCCCGCGCGGAGGCCGTGGTGGACGCGACCGTGGACCGTCTCGTCTGGTACGCCGGGTGGGCCGACAAGCTCACCCAGGTCGTCGGCAACGCCAACCCGGTGGCCGGGCCGTTCTTCAACCTCTCCACCCCGGAGCCGACCGGCGTCGTCGCCGTCCTCGCGCCGCAGGGCTCGAGCCTGCTGGGACTGGTCAGCACCATCGCCCCCGCGATCGTCACCGGCAACACCGTCGTCGTGGTGTCGTCGTACGCCCGCCCGCTGCCGGCGGTCACCCTCGGCGAGGCGCTGGCGACGTCCGACGTGCCCGGCGGGGTGGTCAACATCCTCACCGGCGACGCGCTCTCGGTCGGCCCGTGGCTGGCGTCCCACATGGACGTCAACGCGATCGACCTCGGCGGCCTCGCCGGGGTCGACGGCGGCGCGGAGGCCGCGGTCGCGATGCAGGTCGCCGCCGCCGACAACCTGAAGCGGGTACGCCGCGCGCCCGCCACCGAGCCCGACTGGACCCGCGAGCCGGGGCTGGACGCGATGACGGACTTCCTCGAGATCAAGACCGTGTGGCACCCGATGGGGGTCTGAGGAGACGGCTGAGCGCCCGTGCTCATGGCGCGGCCCGACCCTGCTGCGCCAGGGTGCTGCCATGCCTCGGAACCCTCGTGCCCTGACCGCTGCCGCCCTGCTCGCCCTGGCCCTGCCGCTGGGCGCGCTCGCCCCGGCGTCGGCCACCGGTGACAGCGAGCCGCCGCTGAGCTCGTCACGGCAGGGCGGGCCGTTCGTCTCCCAGGACGGCACGCAGGTGTCGGGGCCGAACACCTTCCCCCGCGACCTCGTGGTCGCGCCGAACGGGCTGCGCGCCTACCAGCTCGACGAGGACCGCCTCGCCGTCCTCGACGTCACCCAGCGCCCCTCCCCCGTCGTCGCCCGCGCGACCACGGTGTTCGGCTCCGACCTCGCGATGCGCCGCGACAGCCGGTGGGCGTACGTCGTGAACGACGACCGCCTCCAGGTCGTCGACGTCTCGAAGCAGCGTCCACGGCGGGTGCGGGAGATGTCGGCGGCGGTGCCGGACGACGCCCTCGACGTGGCGATCGCGCCCAACGGGAAGCACCTGTACATCTCCTACGGCAGCGGCTTCGGCGCTCCCGACCAGGGCGTCCGGGTGATGTCGCTGGCGAGCCCCGCCAAGCCCCGCCCCGTCGCCCGGGTGGACGTCGGCACCCTGCCCGCCGGGCTCGCCGTCAGCGGCGACTCGAAGCGGGTCGTGACCGCCAACGCGCTCGTCGGCGACGCCACCGTCATCGACACCTCCCGGCCCTCGAAGCCGCGCGTCATCCGCAAGCGCCTCGACCTCCCGTTCGACGTCGAGGCGGTCGCCATGGTCGGCAGCACGGCGTACCTCTGGGGCGCCGACGACTCCCGCCTCGCCGTGGTCGGCGCGGGCCGCGGGACGCTGAACCGGGTCAAGAACCTCGCCCCCGGCAACGACGGCGGCGGCTACATCGCCGTGTCGGGCGACAAGAGGTACCTCGTCGTCACCCACGACCAGCAGCCCGACGACCGCATCCTCACCATCGTCGAGCGCAACGGTCTGCGCCCGGTCCAGGCCTTCGTGGGCACCAGCTTCCCCGGTGGGCTGGACACCGCGGACCGCGGACCGGCGAAGGGTGACCTGTTCGTGGTGGCCGGCACGGGGCTCAGCAGCCCGGAGGGGTTCTTCCCGTTCACGCGCGCCGGATGAGGCACGGCAGAATGGGCGGATGCCGGCTCGGGTGATCGTCCTCGCCGGACCCTCGGGGTCCGGCAAGTCACGCCTCGCCGAACGCCTCGCGCTCCCGGTGCTGCGGCTGGACGACTTCTACAAGTCCGGCGGCGACCCGTCGCTGCCGTTGATCACCCACGGCCCCAACGAGGGCCTCGTCGACTGGGACCACCCCGACTCCTGGCTCCCCGACGAGGGCGTCGCCGCGCTGGTCGAGCTCTGCCGCACCGGCGAGGTGGACGTCCCCGTCTACGAGATCGCCCGCAACGGCCGCACCGGGACCCAGCGGCTGCACCTCGACGGCGCCCCGCTCGTCGTCGCGGAGGGCATCTTCGCCCCGGACGTGGTCGAGCCGCTGCGCGAGGCCGGGGTGCTGGCCGCGGCCTTCTGCGTACGCCGGCCCGCGCCGGTCACCTTCCTGCTCCGCCTGCAGCGCGACCTGCGGGAGCGCCGCAAGCCGCCGCTGATGCTGGTCCGGCGGGGTGTCGCCCTGATGCGCGAGCAGCGGCACGTCGTGGCCGACGCCGTCGCGAAGGGCTGCGAGGCCGTCGGCCTGCGGGAGGCCGAGGGCCGGGTCGCCGCCCTGCGCGAGTCCACCCGTGCCTGAGGTGCCCACGCTGCCCTGGGGTCCCGCCCTGCGCCAGCCGGACCGCTTCACCTGCGGCCCCGCCTGCGTCGTGGTCGCCCGCATGCTCGACGACCCGGCGTACGCCGCCCGCGCGCTGCCCCGCTTCGGGCCGGAGGTGCTCGAGACCCACCGCCAGGTCACGGCCTGGCCGCGGCTGCTCGGCACCCCGCCCTGGGAGGTCGCCCGCCTGCTGCCCGGCCGCCACCGCGTCGTCCCCGCCCGCCACGACCCGGGTGCCGGCTGGGACGGCGCCTCCGTCGGCTCCGCCCTGTTCGTCGGCAGCGCCACCCTCCCCCGCCACGTCGTCCTCGTGCTCGCCGCCGACGGCGACGACCGGGAGCTCTACGACCCCGCCCACGGCGGCCGGGTCCGCCGTACGCGCGCCCAGGCGGCCGGCCACACCCTCGGCCTCAGCGGCTGGGACCACCTCTGGGCGGTCGTCGCCCCGCGCTGAGTGACCGAAGCCCCACCGGAGGTCGAGGTGCTCCGAGCCCCGGCGAGGAGCCACGAGACCCGCTGACGATCCCGGCAAACCGACCACCGGTGATGACGCCCGCAGACCACGTGCCCGGGGTCTCGTGGCTCGGGCCTGGCGGCCCTCACACCTCGACCTCCGACGCCGCCTCAGCCCCACCGGAGGTCGAGGTGCTCCGAGCCCCGCCGAGGAGCCACGAGACCCGGTGACGGTCCCGACGAACCGACCACCGATGGTGACGCCCGCCGACCACGTGCCCGGGGTCTCGTGGCTCGGGCCCGGCGGCCCTCACACCTCGACCTCCGAAGCCGCCTCAGCCCCACCGGAGGTCGAGGTGCTCCGAGCTCTCGCGAGGAGCCACGAGACCCGGTGAGGATCCCGACGAACCGACCACCCGTGGTGACGCACGCCGGCCAGGTGCCCGGGGTCTCGTGGCTCGGGCCTGGCGGCCCTCACACCTCGACCTCCGACCCGCCTCAGCCCCACCCCGGCGAGGAGCCACGAGACCCGGTGACGCCCCGACCAGCCGACCACCGGTGATGACGCCCGCCGACCACGTGCCCGGGGTCTCGTGGCTCGGGCCTGGCGGCCCTCACACCTCGACCTCCGACGCCGCCTCAGCCCCACCGGAGGTCGAGGTGCTCCGAGCCCCGCCGAGGAGCCACGAGACCCGGTGAGGAACCCGACGAACCGACCACCGGCGATGACGCCCGCCGACCACGTGCCCGGGGTCTCGTGGCTCGGGCCTGGCGGCCCTCACACCTCGACCTCCGACGCCGAGGCGACCGTTCAGGCGCCGAGCGCGGCGTACCCCGGCTTGATGACGTCCTCGATGAGCGCGAGGCGCTCGTCGAAGGGCCAGAAGGCGGACTTCATGGCGTTGATCGTGAACCAGCGCAGGTCGGCGGGGCCGTAGCCGAAGGCCTCGACCAGCGCGTGCATCTCGCTGGTCATCGAGGTGCGGCTCATCAGCCGGTTGTCGGTGTTGACGGTGACCCGGAAGCTGAGGTCGCGCAGCAGCCCGATGGGGTGCTCGGCGATCGAGGCCGCGGCACCGGTCTGCACGTTCGAGGCGGGGCACATCTCGAGGGGCACGCGGTTGTCGCGCACGTACGACGCCAGCCGGCCGAGCGTGACCGTGCCGTCGTCGGCGACGGTGATGTCGTCGACGATCCGGACGCCGTGGCCGAGGCGGTCGGCGCCGCACCACTGGATGGCCTCCCAGATCGACGGCAGGCCGAACGCCTCGCCGGCGTGGATCGTGAAGTGGGCGTTCTCGCGCTGGAGGTACTCGAACGCGTCCAGGTGGCGGGTCGGCGGGTGGCCGGCCTCGGCGCCGGCGATGTCGAAGCCGGCGACGCCCTCGTTGCGCCACTGGATCGCCAGCTCCGCGATCTCCCGCGAGCGCGCCTGGTGGCGCATGGCGGTGAGGAGCTGGCGGACGACGATCGGCGTCCCGGCCGCGCGGGCGGCGGTCATGCCGTCCTCGAAGCCGGCGCGCACGGCGGCGACGGTCTGGTCCAGCGACAGGCCCTGCTCGACGTGCTGCTCGGGGGCCCAGCGGACCTCGGCGTACACGACGCCGTCGGCGACCAGGTCCTCCACGCACTCGCGGGCGACGCGGCGCAGGTGGTCCTCGGTCTGCATCACCGCGACGGTGTGGACGAACGTCTCCAGGTAGCGCTCCAGCGAGCCCGAGTCGCAGGCCTCGGCGAACCAGGTCGCCAGGTCCTCGGCGCTCGCGTCGGCGGCGACGGGCAACTCGTGGCCGATCTCGCGGGCCAGCTCCAGCACGGTCGACGGGCGGAGCCCGCCGTCCAGGTGGTCGTGGAGCAGCACCTTCGGGGCACGTCGTACGTCGTCGCGGCTGAGCATGGTCGGATCCTCTCAGGAGCGGGGCGACGGAACAGAATGGACGACGACGCACCCACCGAGCGAAGGAGCGGCATGACAGGGCTGTCCGACGAGGAGCGCGAGATCGTGGCGCTCGTGGCCGACTGGGTCGACCGGGAGGTCCGACCCGTCGTCCGGGAGCTGGAGCACGCGAACACCTACCCCGAGGCGCTCGTCGAGCAGATGAAGCAGCTCGGCGTGTACGGCCTCGCCGTACCGGAGCCGTGGGGCGAGACCGCCGTCTCGACGCCTTGCTACGCCGCGGTCACCGAGGAGCTGGCGCGCGGCTGGATGAGCCTCGCCGGCGCCATGGGCGGCCATACCGTGGTCGCGAAGCTGCTGGTCGACCACGGCACCCCCGAGCAGCGCGACCGGTGGCTGCCGCGCATGGCCACCGGCGAGCTCCGCGCGACGATGGCGCTCACGGAGCCCGGCGGCGGCTCCGACCTGCAGGCGCTGCGGACGACGGCCCGCCGCACCGAGGGTGACTCCGGTGACTGGGAGGTCCACGGCTCCAAGACCTGGATCTCCAACGCCCGCCGCTCCGGCCTCGTCGCCCTGCTGTGCCGCACCGACCCCGACGCCGAGCCGGCGCACCGCGGCATCAGCATCCTCATGGTCGAGAAGCCCGTGGACGGCGACCTGCCGGGCTTCGAGGTCTCCCGCGACCTGCCGAAGCTCGGCTACAAGGGCGTCGAGAGCTGCGAGCTGACCTTCTCCGGGCTCCGGGTGCCCGGCGACGCCGTCCTCGGTGAGCAGGAGGGCCGCGGCTTCGCGCAGATGATGCGTGGGCTCGAGATCGGCCGGATCCAGGTCGCCTGCCGCGCCCTCGGCGTCGGTCGCGCGGCGCTGGAGGACGCGCTCGCCTACGCCCAGCAGCGCGAGAGCTTCGGCAAGCCGATCTGGCAGCACCAGGCGGTCGGCAACCACCTCGCCGACATGGCCACCCAGCTCGAGGCCGCCCGCCAGCTCACGCTCCACGCGGCGCGGACCTACGACTCCGGCGCCCGCGCCGACCTGGAGGCCGGGATGGCCAAGCTGTTCGCCTCCGAGACCGCGATGAAGGTCGCGCTGGACGCCGTCCGCGTGCACGGCGGCTACGGCTACTCCACCGAGTACGACGTCGAGCGCTACTTCCGCGACGCCCCGCTGATGATCGTCGGCGAGGGCACCAACGAGATCCAGCGCAACGTCATCGCCCGCCAGCTGGTGGCCCGCCACCCGGTCGAGGGGAGCACCCGATGAGCAGCGCCACGGCGGTGACCTGGCTGTTCGTGCCCGGCAGCCGCGCCGACCGCTTCGACAAGGCCGTCGCCGCCGGCGCCGACGAGGTGGTCGTCGACCTCGAGGACGCCGTCGGCCCGGACAGCAAGAACGCCGCCCGCGCCGACGTCGCCGCCTGGCTGGCGGGGTCCGGCTCGGCCTGGGTCCGCGTCAACGCCGCGACCACGCCGTGGCACGCCGCGGACGTCGCCGCGCTGGCCGGCCCCGACCGTCCCGCCGGGCTGCGCGGCCTGGTGCTGCCGAAGGCCGAGGACCCCGACGTCGTACGACGCCTGGCCGGCCTGCTGGTCGCCTCGGGGGCCGGCGCGGGAACGGGGGCGGGCCTGGTGCCGCTCGTCGAGTCCGCCCTGGGGGTCGTGCAAGCGCTCGACCTCGCGCGGGTGCCGGGCGTGACGCGGCTGGCGTTCGGGTCGATCGACTACGCCCTCGACCTCGGTGCGGAGGAGGACCCCGACGTCCTCGCCCACGCCCGCTCGACGCTCACCACCACGTCCCGGGCGGCCGGGATCGCGCCGCCTGTCGACGGGGTCACCGCCGACGTCCGCGACCTCGACCTCGCCGCCGAGGACGCGCGGCGGTCGGTCCGCTTCGGGTTCGGCGGCAAGCTCTGCGTGCACCCCTCCCAGGTGGCGGTGGTGCGCGACGCCTTCGCGCCCGCCGCCGACCAGCTCGCCTGGGCGCGCGACGTCCTCGCCGCCGCGGAGCAGGCCCCGGCCGGTGAGGCGTTCGCCCACGACGGCGCCATGGTCGACGCCCCGGTGCTGGCGCGGGCCCGCGCGCTCCTCGCCCGGGCCCCCGGGAGCGCGTCGTGACGACCGAGGCCACCGAGGTCCTGCAGCCGGACGTCGCGCTGGCGGTGGCCGGGCTGCTCGACGTCCCGGCGCCCGCGGACGGCGTCCTGCCGCTGATGTGGCACTGGTTCCACCTGCTCGACCGGCCCCGCACCGCCGACCTCGGCCCGGACGGCCACCCGACGTCCGGCGGCCCCGTCGACCCGCCCGGCGCCGGACGTCGCCGGATGTGGGCCGGCGGCGAGGTCACCAGCCTCGGCCCGCTCCGCCTCGGGGAGCCCGCGACGCGTCGTAGCGCCGCCCGCGCGCCGGTGGTCAAGGACGGCCGCTCCGGGCGCCTGGAGTTCGTCTCCGTCGACCACGAGGTCGTCCAGCACGGACGGGTCGTCGTCCGCGAGCGGCAGGACCTCGTCTACCGCGACGCGCCGTCCGTCGACCCGGCCGAGGCACCGCCCGACCCGGAACCCGTCGACCCCGTGCCCCTCGCGGACGGCGACCGGCCGCTGGCGATCACGCCGCCGCTGCTGTTCCGCTTCTCGGCGCTGACCTACAACGGCCACCGGATCCACTACGACCGCGACCACGCACGCCGCACCGAGGGCTATCCCGGCCTCGTCACGCACGGGCCCCTGCAGGCCCTCGCGATGGCGGAGGCGGCGCGCGCCGAGGGCGTCGCCACCGAGCCGGGGTTGACGTGCCGCTACCGCCTGGTGTCGCCGCTGTTCGACCACCAGGGGCTCGTCGCGCGGGCCGACCGCGACGGCTCCGGAGCCACGGCCACCGTCCGCGACCTGGGCGGCCGGACGACGGCCCGGGCCGAGTTCACCCTCGGGTGAGCCGGCGCTACCGTCGCGGGGTGCGCCGCCCCCTGATCGTCGTCCTCGCCCCGCTGATCGCCGCCGCCGGCCTGCTGACGGGGTGCGGGACCGGGAGCAACGCGCCGCAGGACGCCGGTGTGGCGGACTTCTGCGACGCGGCGACCGCGCTCGACGGCGAGGAGAACTCGGGCGCCGAGCGCGCCCACGAGGTCGGCGAGCAGCTGGACCGCGTCGGCACGCCCGAGGGCATCTCCGAGCAGGCCCGGGAGGGCTTCGAGATCCAGGTCGACCTGCTCACCTCCTCCGGGGAGGACGGCGCGGACGAGCGCGACCTCTCCGACGACGAGCTCAACTTCCTCACCGCCTACAGCGAGTTCGTCTCCAGCACCTGCACCGCCTGAGACCCGTCCCGCCCGGCACGGCCCCGGGATAGGTTGCGCCCATGCGCACCTTCACCAGCCTCGACGAGGTCTCCGCCGCCGCCGGTTCCGACATCGGGACCTCGGACTGGTTCGAGATCACCCAGGACCGGGTCAACGGCTTCGCCGACGCCACCGAGGACCACCAGTGGATCCACGTCGACGCCGAGCGCGCCGCCGAGGGCCCCTTCGGGACGACGATCGCCCACGGCTACCTGACGCTGTCGCTGCTGCCGTTCCTCGGCTCGAAGGTCGTCACCTTCGACTTCCCGGGCCCGAAGCTGAACTACGGGCTCAACAAGGTGCGCTTCCCGCAGTTCGTCAAGGTCGGCGCCCGCGTGCGCGACCACCTCGCGATCGGCGAGGTCACCGAGGCCAGTCACGGCCTGCAGGTGGCGATGAAGCACACCATCGAGATCGACGGCGAGGACAAGCCCGCCTGCGTCGCGGAGAACCTGATCCTGCTGCTGCAGGGCTGAGCTGCCGGGCTGACCTGTTGAGCTGAGCCGGCAGGCTCAGCCCACCCGGTCGATGACGACCGGCGTCGCGGCGTACGACGAGGCGTCGCCGGCGACGTCGTACCCGCCCGCGAGCGCGGCCAGGGCCCGCTCGAACCGCTCGGGGGTGTCGGTGTGCAGCGTCAGCAGGGGCTGGCCCCCGGTGACGGTGTCTCCCGGCTTGGCGTGCAGCTCGACGCCGGCGCCGGCCTGCACGGGCTCGCCCTGGGTGGCGCGGCCCGCACCGAGGCGCCAGGCGGCGAGGCCGACGGCCATCGCGTCGAGGCGGGTCAGCGTCCCCGAGGACGGTGCGGTGACGACGTGGGTCTCGCGGGCCATGGGCAGCGGGGCGTCCGGGTCGCCGTCCTGGGCCGCGACCATGCGGCGCCAGGCGTCCATCGCGGAGCCGTCGGCCAGCTTCTCGGCGGGGTCGACGTCGCCGTGGCCGGCCGCCGTGAGCATCTCCCGGGCCAGCGCGAGGGTGAGCTCGACGACGTCGGCGGGACCGCCGCCGGCGAGGACCTCGACGGACTCGCGGACCTCGAGCGCGTTCCCGGCCGTGAACCCGAGCGGGGTCGACATGTCGGTGAGCAGCGCGACGGTGCGGACCCCGGCGTCGGTGCCGAGCGCGACCATCGTCTCGGCGAGCTCGCGGGCGGAGGGCTCGTCCTTCATGAAGGCACCCGAGCCGACCTTCACGTCGAGCACGAGCGCGCCCGTGCCCTCGGCGATCTTCTTGGACATGATCGAGGAGGCGATGAGCGGGATCGCCTCGACGGTGCCGGTGACGTCGCGCAGGGCGTACAACTTCTTGTCGGCTGGGGCGAGCCCGGACCCGGCCGCGCAGATGACGGCGCCGACGTCCTCGAGCTGACGCAGCATCTCGTCGTTGCTCAGCGCCGCCCGCCAGCCGGGGATCGACTCGAGCTTGTCGAGGGTGCCGCCGGTGTGGCCGAGGCCGCGCCCCGACAGCTGGGGCACGGCGACCCCGCAGGCCGCGACGAGGGGCGCGAGCGGCAGCGTGATCTTGTCGCCGACACCGCCCGTGGAGTGCTTGTCGGCGGTGGGGCGGGACAGCGAGGAGAAGTCCATCCGCTCCCCCGAGGCGATCATCGCGGCGGTCCACCGGGCGATCTCGTCGCGCTCCATGCCGTTCAGCAGGATCGCCATCGCCAGCGCCGACATCTGCTCGTCGGCCACCACCCCGCGGGTGTAGGCGTCGACGACCCAGTCGACCTGGCTGTCGCTGAGCCGACCGCCGTCCCGCTTCGCTGCGATGACCTCGACCGCGTCGTGTGCCTCCACCATGCGGGCGAACGTATCGCCCTGGCCGCCGGCTCGGGCAGCGGCCTCCGCACGGCGGCTCAGGCGTCCCCGAGGACGCGGACCCCGGCCGCGCGGAGCTCGGCGACGCCGCGCGGGGGCGCCCCGGAGTCGGTCAGGACCGCGGTGACGGAGTCGAGCGGGACCACCTCGAAGGGCGACGCGGCGCCGATCTTCTCGCCGCTGCCGAGCACGTAGGTCTCCGCGGCCCGTACCGACCAGGCGCGCTTGATCGCCGCCTCGTCGGCGTCACCGGTGGTGAGCCCGGCCGTGGGGTGGATGCCGGTGACCCCGAGGAAGAAGAGGTCGACGCTGACCCGGCCGATGGCCTCGTGGGCCACGGCGCCCGCGGCGACCACGGAGTGCTTGAAGAGCCGCCCCCCGACGATGATCACCTCGACGGTGGGGTGCTCCGCGAGCTCCACGGCGACGGTCGGGCTGTGGGTGACCACGGTGGCCCGCAGGTCGGCCGGGAGTCGGCGGGCGAGCTCGCGGGCCGTCGTACCACCGTCGAGGGCGATCGTCTGACCCGACCGGACGAGGCCGCACGCCGTCCGGGCGACCTCGACCTTGGCCCCCGTGCCGATGGACGTGCGCGTGGCGAAGTCGGCGATCGCCGGGGACACCGGGAGCGCACCGCCGTGCACCCGGTGGAGCAAGCCCTCCGCAGCGAGCTCGCGCAGGTCGCGCCGGATCGTGTCCTCCGACAGGTCGAGTGCGACGGCGAGGTCCTTCGCGACCACCCTCCCGTCGTCCCGGAGGGTCGAGAGGATGTGCTCCTTGCGTTGCGCCGCCAGCATGGCGCGAGCCTACCGGGTTCTGCACGAAATACCTTGCTTCTGCACGAACGTGCCCGTTAGCGTCCCGGACATGACGACACCGCTGATGATCCTGATCGCCGGCCCCTACCGCTCGGGCACCGACGACGACCCTGCCCTCATGGCCGCCAACCTGGCCGCGCTCGAGTCCGCCGCGTGGCCGCTCTTCGCCGCCGGCCACCTCCCGATGATCGGCGAGTGGGTGGCCCTGCCCGTCCTGACCAGCGCCGGCGCCACCGGGGTGACCGACCCCCTCGCGGAGCAGGTCATGTACCCGACCGCCCAGCGTCTCCTCCAGCACTGCGACGGCGTGCTCCGGCTCCCCGGCGCCTCCCGTGGCGCCGACCAGGACGTCGCGATCGCCCGGGAGCGGGGCATCCCCGTCTGGTTCCGGCTCGCCGACGTCCCGGGGTGCGAGGAGGTCCCGCTCGGGGCCTGAGACACCGGAACCCGGTTGACCTCCACCGCGGTCGAGGTTGCAGGCTGGGGCGGTGAACGCGCGATGACGACCTCGGGGACCGCGCCGTCGGTGCGCGAGGAGCTGTTCGGACCGGACCGACGAGGGGTGACGGTCGGCCTCGTCCTGCTCATCAGCCTCGTGGCCTTCGAGGCCATGGGCGTGGGGACGGCGATGCCCGCCCTCGTCGCCGACCTCGGCGACGTGTCCGACTACTCGTGGCCCTTCGTCGCCTTCGGCGCCGCCACCGTGGTCGGCACCGTGGCCGCGGGCCGGTGGTGCGACGTCCACGGTCCGAAGCTGGTCCTGCTCGGCGCCCCGGTCCTGTTCGGTGCCGGCCTGCTCGTCGCCGCGACCGCACCCACCCTGCCGGTGCTGCTCGTGGGCCGGGTCCTGCAGGGCGCCGGGGCGGGCGCGCAGGGCGTCGCGGTCTACGTGCTCATCGCGCTCGTCTACTCCGTGGGGGCCCGTCCGGCGGTCTTCGCGCTCATCTCCTCGGCCTGGGTGGTGCCGTCGCTGGTCGGGCCGCCCGTCGCGGGGCTGCTCGCCGAGCAGGCGTCGTGGCGGTGGGTGTTCGGCGGGCTGCTGCCCCTCGTGGTCCTCGCCGTCGCGCTCATCGCCCGCACCGCCGTCCGTCAGGGCGCGCCGGCGAACCCGCGTCCCGGGCGCCGCGGACTGCTCCCCGGCGCCCTCGCCGCGGCCGTCGCCGTCGCCGCGATCAGCTGGGTGGCCGACCACACGACGTACGTCGGGGTGGCCGTCGGGCTCGTCGCCCTCGCCGTCCTGGTCCCCGCCGTCCGCCTGCTCGTCCCCGCGGGCACGCTCGTGGCCCGCCCGGGCGTGGCCGCGGTCGTCGCCGGGCGGGGGCTGCTGTCGGGCGCGTTCTTCACCGCGACGGCGTTCATGCCGCTGCTGCTGACCGAGGTCCACGGGTGGTCCCTGACCGCGGCGGGGATCCCGCTGATCGTGGGCTCGCTGGGCTGGTCGGCGTCCTCGGCGTGGCAGGGCCGCCGTCCCGAGCTGTCCCGCCCGGCCCTGCTGCGCGCCGGCTTCGTGTGCGTCGGCACGGCGATCGCCGGCCTGCTGCTCGTCGCCCCCGCGTGGGGCGTGCCGTGGCTCGCCGTGCCGCTGTGGGCGCTGGCCGGCACCGGGATGGGCCTCGGCTTCTCGTCGCTGTCGTACCTGCTGCTCGCGCACTCCGCGCCCGAGGACACCGGCTTCCACTCCTCGGCCGCCCAGCTCGGCGACCAGCTCTCCCAGGCCGTCGTCATCGGCGTCGGCGGCGGGCTCGTCGCCGTCCTCGCCGGCGTCTCCGGCGGCCTCGCCGCGCTGTTCGTCCTGCTGCTCGTCATGGCCCTCGCCGGCGTCGCCGTCAGCGGCCGGACGGCGCTGAGGGCCTGACCCGCTGCCTGACCCGCGACTGAGCCGACCCTCAGCCCGCGCGGACCGGCACGGAGTGGAACCCGCGCAGGACGAAGGTCCCGCGCGGGGTCGGCTCGTCGGCGAGCGTCAGGTCGGGGTGGCGGTCGAACAGCAGCGTCAGGGACTCGACGAGCTCCATCCGGGCCAGCGGGGCGCCGAGGCAGAAGTGGACGCCGGCGCCGAAGGCGACGTGCGGGTTCGGCGAGCGCGCGGGGTCGAGGACGGCGGGGGCCTCGAAGACCGCGGGGTCCCGGTTCGCGGCGCCGAGCAGCAGGGCCACGGTGTCCCCCGGCTCGGCGACGAGGCCGTCGCCGAGGTCGACCGGGGCGGTGGCGGTCCGCTCGAACAGCTGCAGCGCCGAGTCGAAGCGCAGCATCTCCTCGACGGTCAGCGCCACGTCGTCGGCGGGCCGCAGCCCGGCGCGGAGCAGGCCGACCAGGCCGTTGCCGAACACGTTGACCGACGCCTCGTGGCCCGCGTTGAGCAGCAGGACGGCGGACGCGACCACCTCGAGGTCGGACAGCTCGGTCGCGACCAGGTCCGACAGCAGGTCCGCGGGCCGCGCCTCGGGCGACGTACGACGACGCTCGGCCGCCAGCTCGGCGACCAGCGCGGCGAAGTCCCGGGCCGCCGCGACCGCGGCCTCCACGGTCTCCTCCGCCGGCGCGTGCTCGTACATCCGCACGATCGCCTGCGAGGAGTCGCGCAGGAACGGCGCGTACGACGCGGGCACGCCGAGCAGCTCGGCGATCACCAGGACGGGCAGCGGCTCGGCGTACGCCCCGACCACGTCGAAGCCCGCCCCGGCGTCCACCTCGGCGAGCAGGTCCGCCGCGAGCGCCCGGACCCGCGGTCGCAGCCGCTCCACGTGACCACGGTTGAACGCCGCCGCCACAGGCCGGCGCAGCCGGGTGTGGACCGGCGGCTCGCTCTCCATCATCTGGTGGCGGTGCAGCAGGTTGAACGGCTCCAGCGCCGCCGCCGGCTCCTTGTCGCGCCAGATCCGGCCGAGCGCTCGCTCCCGCAGCAGCCGCGACACCCCGGCGTGGTCCAGCACCAACCACCGGCCCGAGCCCTGCCGCACCACCGGCCCGGCCGCCCGCAGCTCGTCGAGCAGCGGGTAGGGGTCGGCGACGAAGGCGGGGTCGGAGAGGTCAGCGGAGGTCGTCGGCGCCGAACGCATCGGGCAGCACCTCGGTCATCGGCTTGACACCCGACACGGTCCAGACCAGCAGCGACGGGCCGCCGTTCTCCCACAGCAGCTGGCGGCAGCGCCCGCACGGCATGATCACGTCCCCGTCGCCGTTGACGCACACGAAGTGCGTGAGCCGCCCGCCGCCCTCGCGGTGCAGCGTCGACACAAGGCCGCACTCGGCGCACAGCGCGACGCCGTACGCCGCGTTCTCGACGTTGCAGCCCGACACGACGCGGCCGTCGTCGACGAGCGCCGCGGCGCCCACGTGGTAGTTGCTGTACGGCGCGTAGGCGTGGGTCGCGGCCTCCTCGGCCGCGGCCTTGAGGGCGTCCCAGTCGAACGTGTCCCCGGTGGAGGTCATCCGGCCGACCCCTTCCGGTAGGTCTGCCCGACCGCGGCCGGGGCCCGGAGGCGTTGGGCCGCGAAGGCGAGCACCAGCAGGGTGATCACGTACGGCGTCATCGACGTGAAGTCGCCGGGCACCTCGTCGATCGAGAAGTACAGCGCCCCGACCAGCAGGCCGCCCACGAGGATGCCCGCGCCGGCGGTGGACTGCCCGCGGCGGAACTGCCAGACGGCGGCGCACACGGCGAGGACGGCGAGCAGGAGCAGCAGCGCGTGCACCGACGTGCCGCCCTGCCGCAGGCCGAGCGTCTCGGTGTAGCCGAACAGGCCGGAGCCCATCAGCAGGCCGCCGGGCCGCCAGTTGCCGAAGATCATCGCGGCGAGGCCGATGTAGCCGCGCCCGCCGGTCTGCCCGTCGCGGTACGTGCTCGACGCGACGAGGGCGAGGAATCCGCCCGCGAGCCCGGCCATGCCGCCGGAGATCAGGACGGCCACGAACTTGTAGCGCAGCACCGCGACACCGAGCGACTCCGCCGCCGAGGGGCTCTCACCGCAGGAGCGCAGCCGCAGGCCGAACGGCGTCCGGAACAACACGTACGACGACACGATGAGCAGCAGCAGCGCCAGCAGCACGTAGACCGACAGGTTCGTCACGAGCGCCTGGAGGATGCCGGCGACCTGGGAGACGAAGAACCAGTCGGTGTCGACGACGGAGCCGAGGAGGTCGGAGAGCGGGCCGATCGTGATCGACGGCAGGTCCGGGAGCGGAGGCGACTGGGTCGAGCCGCCGCCCTCGAGGCCCTCGAAGGTCAGCGAGGCGAGGTACTGCACGGCGCCGAGCGCGATGATGTTGATCGCGACGCCGGAGATGATGTGGTCGACGCCGAAGATCACGGTGGCGGTGGCGTGGATGAGCCCGCCGATCATGCCGAGGAGCAGCGCGCCGAGGATGCCGGCCCACGCGCCGTAGTGGTAGGCGAAGTAGCCGGCGCCGTACGTCCCGAGGATCATCATCCCCTCGAGCCCGATGTTGACGATGCCCGCACGCTCGGCCCACAGCCCGCCCAGGCCGGCCAGCATGATCGGCGTGACGGCGATGAACGTCGCCCCGACGGTGCCCGCCGAGGTCAGGTCGGTCGCGCCGGTGGCGAGCTCGAGCAGCGACAGCAGCAGGACCAGGCCCGCGAAGCCGAGCAGCAGGTACGACGGCCGCAGGCGTCGGCGGGCGGGCTTGGCCGCCCGGCCGCCCGCGGGGGTCGGGCCGGCCTTCGTGGTGGTGCTCATGCGCGGGCCTCCTGCTTGTCGTCGGTGCCGCTCGCCCGCTCGGTGGCCAGCGCCGCGGCGACGCGACGCTGCTCGAGGCGGGAGCCGAACCGACGGACGACCTCGTAGGAGATGACGACGGTGAGGACGACGACCCCCTGGGTGATGGCGACGATGTCGGGCGAGACGCCCACCAGGATCTGCAGCGGGTTCGACTGCTCGTCGAGGAACGCGAACAGCAGCGCGCCGAGCGCGATCCCGACCGGGTGGTTGCGGCCGAGCAGCGCGATGGCGATGCCGGCGAAGCCGAGGCCGGACTGGAAGGTCGAGCCGTAGGCGTACGAGCTGCCCAGCAGCAGCGGCATGCCGACCAGGCCGGCGATCGCGCCGGACAGCAGCATCGTCGCGATCGTCATCCTCCTCACGCTGATGCCGCTGGCCGTCGCGGCGGGCGCCGAACGGCCGGTGGCGCGGAGGTCGAAGCCGAAGCGGGTCTTGTTGAGCACGAACCAGTAGCCGAACCCGACGGCGACCGCGACCACGACGAAGCCGTAGATCTCGAGGTTGGGCAGGTCGCCGAACGGGATCCCGGGCAGGCGGCTGCCCTCGGGGATCGGCCGGGTGGACACGATGTTGCTGCCCTCCTCGCGCACGGCGAGCTGGCGCAGCATGAACGCGACCACCGAGGTGGCGATGAAGTTCAGCATGATCGTGCTGATGACCTCGGAGACGCCGCGGGTGGCGCGCAGCAGGCCGGCGATGCCGGCCCAGATCGCGCCCGCGAGCATCGCGACGAGGACGGCGAGCACCATGTTGAGCACGCCCGGGAGCCAGGCCTCCCCGGCGACCGCGGCGGCCGCGAAGGCGGCCACGCGGTACTGCCCGTCGACGCCGATGTTGAACAGGTTCATCCGGAACCCGATCGCGACGGCGACACCGGACAGGTAGAGCACCGTGGCGGCGTTGATGATGTTGACGACGTTCCGGGTCTCCGGCGGGGACAGGATCGTCGACCACACCTCCCCGACCGGGTCGCCGGCGACGAGCAGCACGAGGCTGGTGATCGCGAACGCCGCGCCCAGGGCGAGCACGGGGGCCCCGACGGCGAGCAGCAGCCGCACGATCCGCGGGTCGAGGGAGGTCATGCGCTCTCCTGGGCGGGCTCGTCGCCGGCACCGGTCATCGCCGAGCCGAGCTGGGCGGGGGTGACGGTCGTGGGGTCGAACTCCCCGACCAGGCGGCCGCGGAGGACGACCTCGATGCGGTCGGACAGGCCGATCAGCTCGTCGAGGTCGGCGGAGATCAGCAGGACGGCGAGGCCCTCGCGGCGGGCGATCCGGATCTGGTCCCAGATCGCGGCCTGGGCGCCGACGTCCACGCCGCGGGTGGGGTGGGCGGCGATCAGCAGGGTCGGCTCGCCGCTCATCTCGCGACCGACGATCAGCTTCTGCTGGTTGCCGCCGGACAGCGCCCGCGCGGGGACGTTCGGGCCGGGCGTGCGGACGTCGTAGGTGTTGATGATCCGCTGGGTGTCGGCGGTGGCGGCCCTCCGGTCGACCAGGCCGCGCCGCACGCTGGGGCGCCGGGTCTGGTGGCCCAGCACGCGGTTCTCCCACAGGGGCGCGTCGAGCAGCAGCCCGTGGCGGTGCCGGTCCTCGGGGATGTAGCCGATCCCCGACTCGCGCCGCTCGCGGGTGGAGGTGCCCGAGAGGTCGCGCCCGCCGACGGTGATCGAGCCGGTGGACCCGGGCCGCATGCCCATGATCGCCTCGACGAGCTCGGCCTGGCCGTTGCCCTCGACGCCGGCGATGCCCAGGACCTCGCCGCGGTGGATGCGGAAGGTGACGTCGTCCAGCAGGGGGCGGCCGGTGGGGGTCGGCAGCGTCAGGCCGCGGACGTCGAGCAGCACCTCCTCGGTGACCGTGGAGGCCTCCCGGGTGGGCTGCGGCAGCTCCGAGCCGACCATCAGCTCGGCGAGCTGGCGGGCCGTCGTGCCGGACGGGTCGACGGTCGCGACCGTGGTGCCGCGGCGGACGACGGTGATGTCGTCGGCGACGGAGAGGACCTCGTCGAGCTTGTGGGAGATGAAGAGGACGGCGAGTCCCTCGGCCTTGAGCTCGCGCAGGTTGCCGAACAGCTCGTCGACCTCCTGCGGGACGAGGACTGCGGTGGGCTCGTCGAGGATGATCACCCGCGCGCCGCGGTAGAGGACCTTGAGGATCTCCACGCGCTGGCGGGCGCCGACGCCGAGGTCCTCGACCATCGCGTCGGGGTCGACCCCCAGCCCGTAGGAGTCGGAGATCCGGGTGATCTCGGCGCGCGCGCCGGCGCCGATGCCGTGCAGCTTCTCGGCGCCGAGGACGACGTTCTCGGCGACGGTGAGGTTGTCGGCCAGCATGAAGTGCTGGAAGACCATGCCGACGCCCTGCGCGATCGCCTCGGCCGGCGAGGACAGGGAGACCTGCTTCCCGCCGATCTCGATCGTCCCGGAGTCGGGCGGCTGGACGCCGTACAGGATCTTCATCAGCGTCGACTTGCCGGCGCCGTTCTCGCCGACGATCGCGTGGATCGTCCCGCGACGGACGTCGATGTTGATGTCGTCGTTGGCGATGACGCCGGGGAACCGCTTGCCGATGCCACGGAGGCGGACCGCGAGGTCCCCCACGGGCTCGGCTCCCGGCTGCTCGGGCTTCTTGGCCTTCTCGGGCACGGGCCGGGACCTCCTGGCGCTGGTGACTGCTGGTGCTGCGGGTGCTGGGCGTGGACCGAGCCCGCCGGGCAGTGCGCGTGCACTGCCCGGCGGGCCCTGCGGAGTCCTCCGCGGTGGTGCGGGTGGCGCTACGGGGTGGTCGGGACCTCGATCTCCCCGTCGACGATCTGCTGCTTGAAGTCCTCGAGCTGGTCCTCGATATCGTCGACCTGTCCACCGCTGGTGGAGTAGCCCACGCCGTCGGCGGCGAGGTCGTAGCGGGTGGTGCCCGTCGGGGTGTCGCCCTCGGCGGCGGCGGTCAGCCACTCGTAGACCGCGACGTTCACGTTCTTGAGCATCGAGGTGAGGATGACGTCCTGCACGGCCGGGTCGGCGGTCTCGTACTGGTCGGAGTCGACGCCGATCGCGAGGGCGTCGGCCTGCGAGGCGGCCTCGAAGACGCCACCGCCGGAGCCGCCGGCGGCGTGGTAGACCACGTCGGCGCCGTCGTCGTACATGCCGGTCGCGGCGGTCTCACCGCGGGCCGGGTCGGCGAAGCCGGAGAAGTCCGGCGGCTGGGTCAGGTAGGTGACGTCGACCTGGATGTCCTCGTTGACGGCCTCGGCGCCCGCCTCGTAGCCCGCCTGGAACTTCTGGATCAGCGGGGTCTCGACGCCGCCGACGAAGCCGATCTGGCCGGACTCGCTCTTCAGCGCGGCGGCCGCGCCGACGAGGAAGGAGCCCTGCTCCTCGGCGAAGACCAGGTTGGCGATGTTGTCGCCGACCGCGGCCTCGTCGTCGATGATCGCGAAGCTGACCTCGGGGTACTCCGGCGCCACGGCGGCGATGGAGGGGCTGTACGCGAACCCGACACCGATGATGTGGGTGTAGCCGGCCTCGGCGAAGGTGCGCAGGCGCTCCTCGCGGTCCGCCTCGGACTCGCCGTCGGAGGCCTCGGACTCCTGGAAGTCGAGGCCGAGCTCGTCGGACGCCTGGTCGAGACCCGCGGCCGCCGAGTCGTTGAACGACTGGTCGCCGCGACCGCCGACGTCGTACGCGACGCCGACCTTGATGTCGGAACCGGCGTCGCCGCCGCCCGAGTCGCCGCCCGAGTCGCTCTCGGAGTCGCCGCCGCCACAGGCGGACAGTGCGAGGACGGCGGTGCTGAGCACTGCCGCAAGCTTCGTGGTGCGCCTCAAGACGCCCTCCTAGTGTGTGCCCTGACGCGCCCCTGGTCGGGCACGAACCGAGGCAGACACTAGGGCCTCGACAGGGGTGCTCCGGTGCTCGGAGGCGCCTTCGTTACCGACTCGATAGCGAGTGTCTGCACGGCCGTGTCCGCGAGCAGCCGCGCGCCGATGCCGATGGCGCGCTCGTCGATGCGCAGGTCGCCCTGGTGGAGGTCGTAGGTCCGGCCGTCGGGGGTCCGGGTGCCGAGGCGGGCCATCGCGCCGGGGACCCGGTCGAGGTACCAGCCGAAGTCCTCGCCGCCGAGGCTCTGCAGCGTCGTGACGACGCCGTCGGGGCCGAGCTGGTCACGGACGGCGTCCGCGAGGACGCCGACGGCCTCCGGGTGGTTGACCACCGGCGGCACCCCGCGGGTGTAGAGCACCTCGGCCTCGACGCCGTACGGCGCGACGACGGCGGGCACGAGCTCGCGCACGAGGCGCTCGGCCTCGGCCCAGGCGCCGGCGTCGAGGATCCGGATCGTGCCGGCGGCGCGGCCCTCGGTGGGGATGACGTTGTGGGTGGCGCCGGCCTGCACGAGGCCCCACACCAGGGTGGCGCCGGCGCGGGGGTCGAGCCGGCGCGACAGGGCGCCGGGCAGCCCGGTGACGAGGTGCCCGAGGGCGAAGGTGAGGTCCTGGGTCAGGTGGGGCCGTGACGTGTGGCCGCCGTGGCCGCGCAGCCGCACCTCGAGGGCGTCGGCGGCGCCGGTCAGCGGGCCGACCCGCAGGCCGACCTGACCGACGTCGACGGTGGGGTCGCAGTGCAGGGCGTAGGCCCTGACGACCCCCTCGAGCGCGCCCTGCTCCATCAGCCGCAGCGCGCCGCCGGGCATGACCTCCTCGGCGGGCTGGAACAGCAGCCGGACGCGGCCGGGCAGCGGCTCGCGGGCGTCGAGCTCCGCCAGCGCGAGCGCCGCGCCGAGCAGCGCGGTGGTGTGGACGTCGTGGCCGCAGGCGTGGGCGACGCCGGGCACGGTGCTGGCCCACGGGTCACCGCCGCGGTCCTCCAGCGGCAGGGCGTCGATGTCGGCGCGGAGCACCACGACCGGACCCACGCCGCCCGGTCCCCCGCCGACCTCGGCGATCAGGCCCGTCGGCTCCGTCCGCCGTACGGCGATCCCGGCGGCCTCCAGCCGGGCCGCGATCCGCTCCGTCGTCCGCCGCTCCTGCCAGGCCAGCTCCGGGTGTGCGTGCAGGTCGCGCCGGAACGCGACGAGCTCCTCCTCGGGCGGCAGTCGCAGGTCGGTGGGCACGACCGTGCAGGTTACCGTCCGGCGCTTCTCGTCCTCGGGCCGCCCGGGGTGGGTGGGCGCCCCTGTGCCGGCTTCCCAGGGTGCCCTGTGATGTCGGCACCTACCTCGCGACATTTCGCAGGGTAGGCGCGGAGGTCACAGGGCACCCTGGGAAACCGGCAGACGCCCGCAACCACACCAACCACACCGACCCCTCCAGCCCCACCGGGGGCCTCGAGGTCTCAGCCCCCGTCGTACGCCGCGAGGAGGCGGTCGGCGGCCTCGGGGGCGGCGATCTCGGAGGCGAGGACGGCGGCGCGGACCTCGTCGCGGACGGCGGCGACCCCCGGCGAGGCCTTGAGGCGCGCGTCGAGCTCGTCGCGGACGAGGGCCCAGGTGAACTCAAGCTGCTGGGCGGCCCGCTTCTCGCGCAGGCCCTCCTCGCCGAGGTGGTCGCGGTGGGCGATCACCTTCGCCCACACCTCGTCGACGTCCCGGTCCTCGAGCGCCGAGCAGGTCACCACGGGCGGCGCCCACTCCCCCTTGCCGCGCACCATCCGCAGCGCCCCGGACAGGTCCCGGGCGGCCACACGGGCGTCGGCCTCGCCGGCGCCGTCGGCCTTGTTGACCGCGACGACGTCGGCGATCTCGAGGATGCCCTTCTTGATGCCCTGCAGCTGGTCGCCGGTGCGGGCCAGGGTGAGGAAGCAGAACGTGTCGACCATCCGGGCGACGGTGATCTCGGACTGCCCGACGCCGACGGTCTCGACGAGGACGACGTCGTACCCGGCGGCCTCGAGGACGAGCATCGCCTGGGTGGTGGTCCGGGCGACGCCGCCGAGGGTGCCGGCGGTCGGCGAGGGCCGGATGTACGCCGCGGGGTCGTTCGCGAGCCGCCCCATGCGGGTCTTGTCACCCAGGACCGAGCCGCCGGTCCGCACCGACGAGGGGTCGACCGCGAGGACGCCGACCTTCGAGCCGGCCGCGGTGAGGTCGGAGCCGAGGGCCTCGATGAAGGTCGACTTCCCGACCCCGGGCACCCCGGAGATGCCCACCCGGACCGCTCCCCCGGCGTCCGGGGTGAGCCGGGTCAGCAGGTCGCGGGCGGCGACCCGGTGGTCGGCGCGGGAGGACTCGACCAGCGTGATCGCGCGCGACAGCGAGGCACGCCGTCCGGCGCGGACGCCGTCGGCCAGCTCGTCGAGGTCGAGGACGGGGGCAGGGGGCACCCGCTCAGTGCCCCAGCTCGGCGCTCAGCTTCTCCAGCAGCTCCAGCGCCGAGGTGGCGATCACCGTGCCCGGTCCGAAGACCGCGGCGGCGCCCATCTCCTCCAGGCGCGGCACGTCCTCGGGCGGGATGACGCCGCCGACGACGACCATGACGTCGCCCCGGCCCTCGTCGGCCAGCGCCTGCTTCAGCGCGGGCACGAGCGCCAGGTGGCCCGCGGCGAGGGAGGAGACACCGACGATGTGGACGTCGGCGTCGACGGCCTGCCGGGCCACCTCCTCCGGGGTGGAGAACAGCGGCCCCACGTCGACGTCGAAGCCGAGGTCGGCGAAGGCGGTGACGACGACCTTCTGGCCGCGGTCGTGGCCGTCCTGGCCCATCTTCGCGACCAGGATGCGCGGACGGCGTCCCTCGGCCGCCTCGAACGCCTCGGTCGCGGCGAGGACCTTCGCGACGGAGCCGTCGCGGTCGCCGCCGCCGGTGGCCTCCTCGCGGTACACGCCCGAGATCGTACGGATGGTCGCGCGGTGGCGGCCCCACTCCTTTTCCAGCGCCTCGGAGATCTCCCCCACCGTCGCCTTCGCGCGGGCGGCGTCGATGGCGAGCGCGAGGAGGTTGCCGTCGAGGCTGGTGCGGTCGGTCTCGGACGCCGCGGCGTTCGTCAGGCGCTCGCAGGCCCGCCGTACGTCGTCCTCGTCACGCTCGTCCCGCAGCCGCTCGAGCTTGGCGAGCTGCTGGCGCAGCACGTCGTCGTTGTCGACGCGGAGGACGTCGAGGTCGTCCTCCTTCTCGAGCCGGTAGGTGTTCACCCCGATGAGCGCCTGGGTGCCGGAGTCGAGCCGCGCCTGGGTGCGGGCGGCGGCCTCCTCGATGCGCATCTTGGGGATGCCCTGCTCGATCGCGGCGGCCATGCCGCCGGCCTTCTCGGCCTCGGTGATGTGGGCCCAGGCACGCTCGGCGAGGTCGTGGGTCAGTCGCTCGACGTAGTACGAGCCCGCCCAGGGGTCGATGACGCCGGTGGTGCCGGACTCCTGCTGCAGCAGCAGCTGCGTGTTCCGGGCGATGCGCGCGGAGAAGTCGGTGGGCAGCGCGATGGCCTCGTCCAGGGCGTTCGTGTGCAGGCTCTGGGTGTGGCCTTGGGTGGCGGCCATGGCCTCCAGGCAGGTGCGGCCCACGTTGTTGTAGACGTCCTGGGCGGTGAGGCTCCAGCCGGAGGTCTGGGAGTGGGTCCGCAGCGACAGCGACTTCGGGTTGGTCGGCTCGAACTGCCGCACCAGCCGCGCCCACAGCGCCCGCGCGGCACGCAGCTTCGCGATCTCCATGAACACGTTCATCCCGATGGCCCAGAAGAACGACAGCCGGGGTGCGAACGCGTCGACGTCGAGGCCCGCGTCGAGGCCGGCACGGAGGTACTCGACGCCGTCCGCGAGCGTGTAGGCGAGCTCCAGGTCGGCCGTGGCCCCGGCCTCCTGGATGTGGTAGCCGGAGATCGAGATGGAGTTGAACCGCGGCATCTTCTCCGCGGTGTAGCGGAAGATGTCGGAGATGATCCGCATGCTCGGCGCGGGCGGGTAGATGTAGGTGTTGCGGACCATGAACTCCTTGAGGATGTCGTTCTGGATGGTCCCCGCGAGGCGGTCCGGGCTCACCCCCTGCTCCTCGGCCGCGACGACGTACAGCGCCATGACGGGCAGCACGGCGCCGTTCATGGTCATCGACACGCTCATCTCGTCGAGCGGGATGCCGTCGAAGAGGGTGCGGGTGTCGTAGATCGAGTCGATCGCCACGCCCGCCATGCCGACGTCGCCGCGCACGCGCTCGTGGTCGGAGTCGTAGCCGCGGTGGGTGGCGAGGTCGAACGCGACGGACAGGCCCTTCTGGCCCGCGGCCAGGTTGCGCCGGTAGAACGCGTTGGACGCCTCGGCGGTGGAGAACCCGGCGTACTGGCGGATCGTCCAGGGCTGGGTCGTGTACATCGTCGGGTAGGGCCCGCGCAGGAACGGGCTCAGCCCGGGGTACGTCGCCAGCGCGTCGAGGCCGTCGAGGTCGCCCGCGTCGTAGCGGGGCGCGATGTCGATGCCCTCCGGGCTGGTCCAGGGCTCGGCACCGGCGCCACCAGGTGGTCGAGCAGCAAGCGAGCCCTGCGAGCCCGCGTCGTCGGGACCCTCCCCCGCCAGCGGGACGTCGGCGAAGCTCTTCGGCACGCTCACGACAGCTTCTCCCTCACTCGGCCCAGGAAGTCCACGGCGTCCACACCCATCGCGGCGTCGTCGTCGGCCCACTCGCGTGGCTTGCCCGCGACCACGACGTACGACGCCCCGGCCCCGCGCAGCGCGGCGGCGGCCTGCTCGCCCCACTCGTCGTACGTGCCGTCGGACCCGGCGAGGCAGACGACGGGCTGGCCGTCGTACGCCGACACGAGGTCGTCGGGGCCCTCGGTGGGCCCGGCGACGTCGACGTCGACGCCGCCCGCGGCGAGCAGGTTGGTCGCGAAGGTCGCCCGCGCGGTGTGGGCCGCGATCGGGCCCAGGGTGGCGAGGAAGACGTGCGCGGTCGGCGGGTCGTCACGCATCGCCTCGTACGCCGCGCCCCAGGGGCGGACACCGTCCCAGGCGTCGTAGGGCGTCCGCTCGGGCTGCTCGAGCGACAGGGACGGGAACTCCGACAGCCCGGTGAGGGGTCGCTTGCGGGTCGCGACCTGGCGGTCCCGCTCGGCGACGACCTCGGCGACCCGGGCCTCGAACGCGTCGGCGGCGTGGTCCTCGGCCTCGATCCGGCCCAGCTCGGCCCAGGCGGCGACGGCGAGGTCGTCGGTGAGGCGCTCGACGGCGTACGAGCCACCGGCGGGGTCGACGACCTTCGCGACGTGGCTCTCGGAGATGAGCAGGGCGCTGGTGTTGCGGGCGATGCGGCGCCCGAACGCCTCGGGGCGGCCGAGCGGGGCGTCGAAGGGCAGCACGGTGACCGCCTCGGCGCCGCCGACGCCCGCGGCGAACGCGGCGACGGTGGTGCGCAGCATGTTCACGTGGGGGTCGTAGCGGCTCATCATCGGGCGGCTCGTCACGGCGTGGACCCGCACGGGTGCGTCGGTGACGCCGCTGGCCCCGAGGACGCGGGTCCAGGCGCGTCGCGCGGCGCGGAGCTTGGCGATCGAGGTCAGCTGCTCGTCGGTGACGGCGAGCCGCAGCTCGACGAGTGCAGCCGCCTGCTGGGGCTCGGTGCCGGCGGCCTCGAGGGTGCGCAGGGCGCGGACGCCGGCCGCGAGGACCCAGCCGAGCTCCTGGGCGTCGGAGGCGCCGCGGTCGTGGACGGTCGCGCCGTCCACGACGACACCGAGCACGCCGCGCTCGGCGGCGAGGGCCGCGACCTCGGCGAGGTCGTCGTCGTCCGGGCCGGCGCCGAGCTGGGTCCCGGCGGCGAGGTCGGCGTCGCCGACGGCCTCGAGGAAGGCGCGGGCGGTGGCGAGGGCCTCGCCGGGCGCGGGCTCGAGGACGACGGGCGCGAGGTCGAGCAGGACCTCCTCCAGCAGCGTCGTCCAGTCGGTGTCGGGCCCGGCCTGCAGCCAGAGGCTCCCGACCCCGCCGGCGAGGTCGGTCAGGAGGTGCGCGTGCGCGGCCTTCGGGTCCTGAGCCAGCGCGGCGCGGTCGGTGAAGGAGCGGATGTCCCAGTCCCCGGCCCGGGTGGGCCGCCCGGCGGTGACGACGTCCTCGGCCTGCTCGGGCGTCCCGAGGGGGCGGACGTCGATGCCGTCGAGGGTGCGGCGCGTGAGCTTCCCCCAGGCCGCGTCGTCCGGGTCGTCGTCGCGCAGCCGCCTGGCCTTGCGCAGGACGGCCGCCGCCGCGGCCTCCCAGTCGGCGCGCGCGTGGTCGTCGTGCTCGGGGTCGGCGAGCGCGAGCCCACCCTGCTCGGGCTGCAGGCTCCCGGGGTCGTCGAGACCCCCTTCCACCTCGCCGTCGGCGCTGCCCACAGCGCCCTCGTCGGTCATGAGGGCACCCTAGGCACCGGGAGTGACGTCGGCCACCGAGTGTGAGGTTTCCGGCACCCACAGCCGGAGGTCGAGGTGCTCCGAGCCCCGGCGAGGAGCCACGAGACCCCGTGAGCGAGCCGCGACCTCGTGCGGCGTCGGGTTTCGCCCGCCGCCTCCTGAGGCACCCTGTCGGCCATGAAGGTGCAGGACCCCCAGGGGCGGACGTGGCGCGTGACGCGGCGGTGGGTGCCGTGGCGGCGACGGGTGCGGGACTTCGACACCGGCCCCGACATGCCCTCGGGCCTCGGCGACGACCCGATCAGCATGATCGTCGGGCTGTTCTTCCTCATCCTGATCCTCCCGTTCCTCTTCATCGCCTTCGTCGCGCTGCTCGAGCTGCTCCTCCTGCTGCTCGTGCTGCCGTTCGCCGTCCTCGGCCGAGTCCTGCTCGGCCACCACTGGGTGATCGAGGCCCGGCGCGGCTTCACCGCGGTCTGGGAGGAGGAGGTCGGCGACTGGAAGGCCTCCGGCGGCCGGATCCAGGACGTCGCGGAGCGCATCGAGCGCGGCGACCTGCCGCCGACCACGCTCGGCAGGGAAGCCGCCCCGCAGCGGTGACGACGGGTGGGCCCGGCACGCCCGACGCAACCGGACGGCGGCCTCGTGCGTCCCACTGGGGCACGATGGACGCTTCCGCGTGACACCCAGCCGAGAGGGACCCGATGACCCAGGCCCGCACGAAGACGATCGCCGCGCTGCTGGCGGTGGTGCTGGTCGTCGGCGCGATCGCGGCCGGCATCAGCGTCCTGGCCTCCGGCGGGGACGACGCCCCCGCCCCGACCTCCGGCGAGAGCACCGACGGGAGCACCGGGGACGGCGAGTCCGCCGACGCCGCGGAGCAGGTCGACGCGCCGTACGCCGCCGCCGCGTGCCCCGACCCGCTCCCGAACCCGGCACAGGCGGGCCTCGAGCTGCCGCCCCTGGATCGCGTAGTCGCCGTCCGGCTCTGCGGTGAGGACGCGTCCGAGGTGCCCGCCGATGCGCTCGTCGAGGGCGTCGGCGCGTTCGCCCGGGCGATCGAGGACCTGCCCGCCGCCGACACCGACCTCTGCGCCGCGGCCGGCGGCGGCGCGCCGACCACGGTCCTCGTCATGGAGACCACCGACGGCCGCCAGGTCGACGTCCGCACCGGCGTCTGCGCCGGGATCCTGTCCGGCACGAGGACCGTCTCCGGGGTCGGGCTGGTCTCCACGTTCCTCGAGGCCCTGGACGGTCAGCGGCAGCAGGGCACCTACGAGCCCCCCGCCGCCGCGACCGAGGCCGAGCTGACCTGCGAGGCCCCCGCCGCCACCGCGCCCGTCGTCCCCGGACGCGAGCAGATCACCGAGGCGGCCCTCTGCTCCTCCCCCGACGCGTCCCCGGAGGCCCTCGAGGGCGCCGCGCTCGACGACCTGACGAGCGCCTGGGACGAGGCTCCGGAGCCGAAGGCCGGCGCCTGCGACCTGACCGCCGGCGAGGGCGCCGGCTACGTCGCCCTGCGCACCGACCTCGGCGACGTCGTCCACCTCAGCCCCGGTTGCGACGGGCTCGTCCTCGCCTCCGCCGACCTCGGCGTCAACGACGACGACGCGATCGACCTGGCGGTCCCGCTCACCTCGGTGGTGCCGGTGCGGCTCGCCGACCTGGGCGGGTGAGCGAGGGGGCGCGGAAACCCTCCCGCGACGCCCGCAAGGCCGCGCGCCGGGCCCGCCTCGACGCCCGGGTGGCCGACGGGGGCCCTGCCACCCGCCTGCTGTTCGTCCTGATCAGCGTCGAGACCCGCGACCGGGTGTTCCTGCTCGCCGGGCAGGCGTTCTTCGCCGTCGTCCCCTTCACGATCGTGCTGGTCTCGGTCCTCGCCTCGGTCTGGACCCGGGGCGAGAGCGCGCAGTTCTCCGACCTCCTCATCGACCGGTACGACGTCGACGCCGACGTGGCCGCGACGATCCAGGCGCTCTTCGCCCAGCCGCAGCCCGACGGCACGACGACCGGGGTCGGGCTGGTCAGCGGGGTGCTGCTGGTGGTCTCGTTCACGGCCTTCAACCGCTCGCTGCGCCGTACCTTCGAGCACGCCTGGCGCCGCCCCACCCTCGGCTTCACCGCGGCGCTGTCGGGCACGGCCGGGCTCGTCATCATCGTCGCGATGCTCGGGACGTCGACCTGGCTGCCCGGATGGTTGGCGGGTCGCGGCCTGGACGCGCTGCTCGGGGCGGTCGCCGCGACGGTGGCCGCCCAGCTGCTCGTCTACACGGCGTTCTGGTGGCTGACGCTGTGGGTCCTGCTGCAGCGCGCGGTGCCCTGGGGCGTGCTGCGCCGCGGGGCCGTGTTCGCGGGGATCCTGCAGGTCGCCACCGGCTGGGTCGCCGGCACGGCCATGCCCGTCCTGCTGGAGCGCAACGCCGACCGGTACGGCGTCATCGGGGTGGCGTTCGCGATCATCGCCTGGCTGCTCATCCACGCCGCCGCGATCGTCGCCGTGGCCGTGGTCAGCGCGTTCGCCTCCGGCGTCGTCGAGGACCCCATCCGCGTCGTCCCGCCGCCCGGCACCCTCGCCGCGCCCGTCGGGAGCCGCGGACTCCCCGACCCCGACGACCGGCCCTGAGCGCCAGCCGAGGGTTCACCCCCGGGTCGCGCATTCGTCGCACCCCGGACGCGCGCACCCGTGAGGCTGGCGCCATGCGGGTCATGCTGGTCACCGAGTCCTTCTACCCCGCCGTCGACGCCGCGACCGGCACCGTGCGGCAGGTCGCGGACCGCTTCGTCGACGAGGGCCACACCGTCCAGGTGCTCGCCCCCGGCCCGGGCCTCGCCACCTACCGCGGCGCCCGCGTCGAGCGGGTGCGCATGCGGGACCGCCCCGGCGGCCAGGCCCAGCGCGCCCTCGACCGCTTCGGGCCCGACGTCGTGCAGGTGCACTCCCCCGGCACGTTGGGCCGCAAGGCGCTCAAGCACGCCCGGCGGGCCGGCGTACCGACCCTGACGGCGCAGCTCGCGGCCGCCCCGGACGCCGGGCTCACGTCCTGGCGCACGAAGGTCGCCGAGCGCTCCGACCGGATCGTGGTCAGCGCCGCCTGGGTCCGCGACCGCCTCGCCTCGCTCGACGTCGAGTCGCACCTGTGGCTGCCCGGCGTCGACCCCGCGATGTTCGGCCCGCAGCTGCGCGACCCCTGGCTCCACGACCGCTGGTCGCTGGCGCGCTCCCGCGGTGGGCCCCGGCTCGTGGTCGGGTACGTCGGCGGGCTGCACCGCCGCCACGGCGTCCGGGCGCTGCCCGAGGTGGCCCGGGTCCCCGGCGTCCGGCCCGTGCTCGTCGGCGACGGGCCGCAGCGCGACTGGCTGCGGCAGCGGCTGCCGCAGGCGCAGATGACCGGGACCGTCACCGGCGGCGACCTGGCCACCGCCCTGGCCAGCCTCGACGTGCTCGTCCACCCCGGCGAGCAGGAGACCTGCGCGCCCGTGCTGCGGGAGGCCGCCGCCAGCGGCGTCCCCGTCGTCGCCCCCGCCCGGGGCGCCGCGGCGGAGATCGTCCTCGACGGCCGCACCGGCCTGCTCTACGACCCCGCGGACCCGGGGGCGATGGCCCGATGCCTGGGCCGCCTCGCCCGCGCCGCGACCACCCCGGAGCTCACCGCGATGGGCGCCCGCGCCCGGGCCCACGCCGTACGACGGACCTGGGCGGACGCCACCGCCGAGCTCCTGGCGGTGCACCTGCCGGCCGTCCTCGACGCGGCCGGGGCCGACGCCGCCTGACGCTGCTCCGACGCCCTCGGACGGGGCCGGTGAGGGTCCCCTGTGTGACTGTCGCCTCACGACCACGGATGGTCTGACCGGCCAGGCGCGGGGGTACCGTACGGGCCGTGGCAACTGTGACTGCGGTCAAGAACAAGAGGTCGTCCCGGTCGACCATCGCGCTGAAGCTGCTGATGGCCCTCTCGGGTCTGATCTTCATCGGCTACGTGCTGGCGCACATGTACGGCAACCTCAAGGCCTTCAGCGGCCAGGAGGCGTTCGACTCCTACGCCGAGCACCTGCGCACCATCGGTGAGCCCCTGCTGCCGTACTCCGGCCTGCTCTGGATCATCCGGATCGTGCTGCTGGTCGCGCTCGCGGTGCACGTGTACGCGGCGTACACGCTGTGGGCGCGGGCCGGCAAGGCGCGGACGACGAAGTACGCCGTCACGAAGCGGGTGAACTCGACCTGGTCGAGCAAGACGATGCGCTGGGGCGGCACCGCCCTACTGCTGTTCATCGTCTTCCACATCCTCCACTTCACGCTGCGCGTCGTGACGCCGGGCAGCAACTCCGACTCGCCGTACGAGCGCCTCGTGGGCAGCTTCGAGATCTGGTGGGTCTCCGCGATCTACCTGGTCGCGATGGCCGCCCTCGCCATGCACCTGCGCCACGGCACCTGGAGCGCCGCGCAGACGCTCGGGCTCACGAACACCGCGTCCGCCCGTCGCAACGCCAACCTCCTCGGGTACCTCCTGGCCGTCGTCATTGCCGGCGGCTACTCACTGATCCCGGTGTTCGTCCTCGCGGGCGTCATCTCCTAGCAGCGCAGCACCCGAACCATCCGCCCCACCCGATCCACCACCAGGGAGCGATCACCATGGCCGGTTCCACCCTCCACGACGGCTCCTCGCCGCTGAACCAGGCGGCGAAGCAGACCTCCGACGACGCCCACGGCTACTACGTCGCCGGCGAGCCGCTCGTCGACCCGGTGACGCCCACCGGTCCCATCGCGGACCGCTGGACCACCCGCCGCTTCGAGAACCGCCTGGTCAACCCGGCCAACCGGCGCAAGCTCGACGTGATCATCGTCGGCACCGGCCTGGCCGGCGGCGCGGCCGCCGCCACGCTCGGCGAGGCCGGCTACAACGTGAAGTCCTTCTGCTACCAGGACTCCCCGCGGCGCGCCCACTCGATCGCTGCCCAGGGCGGCATCAACGCGGCGAAGAACTACAAGGAGGACGGCGACTCCGTCTTCCGTCTCTTCTACGACACCGTCAAGGGCGGCGACTACCGCAGCCGCGAGTCGAACGTCTACCGCCTGGCCGAGGTCAGCACGAACATCATCGACCAGTGCGTCGCGCAGGGCGTCCCCTTCGCCCGCGAGTACGGCGGCCTGCTCGACAACCGCTCCTTCGGTGGCGTGCAGGTGTCCCGCACGTTCTACGCCCGCGGCCAGACGGGCCAGCAGCTGCTCCTCGGCGCCTACCAGGCCATGGAGCGCCAGGTCGCCGCCGGCACCGTCACGCAGTACACCCGCCACGAGATGCTCGAGCTGATCGTCAAGGACGGCGTGGCCCGCGGCATCGTCGCCCGCGACCTCGTCTCCGGCGAGATCGAGACCCACCTCGCGGACGCCGTCGTCCTCGCCTCCGGCGGCTACGGCAACGTCTTCTTCCTCTCCACCAACGCGATGGGCTGCAACGTCACCGCCACGTGGCGCGCGCACCGCAAGGGCGCCTACATGGCGAACCCCTGCTACACGCAGATCCACCCGACCTGCATCCCCGTCTCCGGCGAGCACCAGTCGAAGCTGACGCTGATGAGCGAGTCGCTCCGCAACGACGGCCGCATCTGGGTGCCCAAGAAGGTCGAGGACTGCGACAAGGACCCCCGCGACATCCCCGAGGAGGACCGCGACTACTACCTGGAGCGGATCTACCCGGCGTTCGGCAACCTGGTCCCCCGCGACATCGCCTCCCGCCAGGCGAAGAACGTCTGCGACGAGGGCCGCGGCGTCGGCCCGCTCGTGGGCGACTTCCGCCGCGGCGTCTACCTCGACTTCACCGACGCGATCGAGCGCATGGGCGCGGACGTCGTGAAGGAGAAGTACGACAACCTCTTCGACATGTACGAGCGGATCACGGGTGAGAACCCGTACGAGGTGCCGATGCGCATCTACCCCGCCGTGCACTACGTGATGGGCGGGCTGTGGGTGGACTACCACCTGCAGTCCAACATCCCCGGCCTGTTCGTCACCGGCGAGGCGAACTTCTCCGACCACGGCGCCAACCGCCTCGGCGCGTCCGCGCTGATGCAGGGCCTGGCCGACGGCTACTTCGTCCTGCCGAACACCATCCGCGACTACCTCGCCGACGGTCCGTTCGAGAAGATCACCGAGGACGACGAGGCCGTCGTCGAGGCCCGCCGCTCCGTCGAGAAGCGCGTCGAGACCTTCCTGTCGATCAACGGCAGCCGCTCGGCGGACTCCTACCACCGCGAGCTCGGCCACATCATGTGGGAGTACTGCGGCATGGAGCGCTCCGAGGAGGGCCTGCGCAAGGCGATCGACATGATCCGAGAGCTGAAGAAGGACTTCTGGACCGACCTCAAGGTCCTCGGCACCGCCGACTCGCTCAACCAGAGCCTCGAGAAGGCCGGCCGCGTCGCCGACTTCATCGAGCTCGGCGAGCTCATGTGCATCGACGCCCTGAACCGCCGCGAGTCCTGCGGCGGCCACTTCCGCGCCGAGTCGCAGACCGAGGAGGGCGAGGCGCTGCGTCACGACGAGGAGTTCGCCTACGTCGCGGCCTGGGAGTTCGGCGGCGAGGACGGCTCGCCCGTGCTCCACAAGGAGGACCTGATCTACACCGCCATCGAGATGAAGCAGCGGAGCTACAAGTGAACCTGACCCTGAAGATCTGGCGCCAGCAGAACCCCGCCGACAAGGGTGGCCTCAAGACCTACGAGCTGGGCGGCGTCAGCGAGGACATGAGCTTCCTCGAGATGCTCGACGTCCTCAACGAGCAGCTGAACGAGACCGGCGAGGAGCCGGTGGCGTTCGACCACGACTGCCGTGAGGGCATCTGCGGCTCGTGCGCGCTGATGATCGACGGCCAGGCGCACGGCCCCGAGGTCACCACCACCTGCCAGCTGCACATGCGGTCCTTCAAGGACGGGCAGACGATCACCATCGAGCCGTGGCGCGCCGACGCGTTCCCGGTGATCAAGGACCTCGTCACCGACCGGTCGGCGTTCGACCGGATCATCCAGGCCGGCGGCTACATCTCCGCCAACACCGGCTCCGCGCCGGAGGCCAACTCGGTGCCCGCGCCCCGCGACAAGGCCACCCGCGCCTTCAACGTGGCGACCTGCATCGGCTGCGGCGCCTGCGTCGCGGCGTGCCCGAACGGCTCCGCGTCGCTGTTCCTCGGCGCGAAGATCACCCACCTCGGCGAGCTCCCCCAGGGCCAGCCCGAGCGCGACGGCCGCGTCGCCAGCATGGTGGCGCAGCACGACGCCGAGGGCTTCGGCGGCTGCACCAACATCGGTGAGTGCACCGCCGCCTGCCCGAAGGAGATCCCGCTCGACGTGATCTCCCAGCTCAACAAGGACCTGCGCACCGCCATCCGCCACGGGCACTGAGCCCGGCGCAGCCACCCGCACCGCCCAGCACCACGCGAGGCCGCGACACGCCGTCACCCACGGCGCGTCGCGGCCTTCGTCGTGCGACCCGGTGACTCGTCGGTCGGGCCGGTCCGGCGATGACGGGATGGAGTGGCTCCTCAGCGCTCCAGGCGCTGCAAAGCCACTCCATGTGGCGTCTGGCCGCAGACCGCCGCCGTGTCAGGCGTCGACGGGGGTCCGGCCGGCGCGGCGGCCGGTGGCGCGCCAGGCGCGCCACCCCAGCGAGCCGAGGAGGACGGCGATCACCATGTTCACGACGATGAGGATCGTGTGGGCGACCCAGTACGACGTCGCGCGGTCCTCGCCGGCCGACCAGGCGCCGTACAGGTTCATCGCGAAGTTGCCGAAGGACAGGACGGTCCAGGCCGCGACGGCCAGCAGCAGGACGGCGTGACGACGCTCGAACCTCATCGGCGGCTCACCGGTCCCGGCGACGGCGTCGCTGGAGCAGGAAGACGGCACCCAGGGCGCTGAGCACGCCGGCACCGAACGAGCGCGGCCCGGGCGAGGCGGGGGCCGGCGGACGCTTGCGCAGCTCCACCGCGGTGGAGGCGTGGCGGGCCTGCTCCTCGGCCGTCCGCTTCTCCCGCAGCAGGCGCGCGCCGTCGCTGGTGTGGACCCAGGACGCCGCGATGAGGATGAGCCGCGCCGAGTAGTTGATCCACACCAGCAGCACCAGGGCCACGCCGAACACGGCGAACGCCGGCTGGTTCTGCGTCGAGCCGATGAGGACGCCGCTGAGCTGCTTGAGGATCTCGAAGCCCACCGCACCGAGCAGGGCGCCCTGCCACAGCGCCCGGTTCGGCGCCAGCGGCCGGCCGAGCACGCGGAACAGCGCGTAGAAGAGCACAGTGGACGCCGCGAGGCCGATCACCACGGTCAGCAGGCGCAGGGCCCAGGCGAGGTCGTCGTCCAGGCCGACGAGGCCCAGCAGGAAGCTCGAGAGCAGGTTCACCACGCTGGAGACGCCGACGCTCACCAGGAGGATCGCCCCCAGGCTGAGCAGGGCGAGCAGGTCGCGGAGCTTGCCGATCACGAAGTTGGGCTGCTCGTCGACCGGCTGCTCGAAGACGATGAGCAGCGCCGTCCGCATCCCCGACAGCAGGTTCAGCCCGGCGTACACCAGACCGACCAGACCGATGCCCAGGGCGGCACCGGCCGCGGACTCGATGGTCGACAGCGGGATCTGACCCTCGCCGCTGCCGATCAGGCCGGGCACCACCCCGTTGACCGTCTGCACCAGGTCGAGCGTCGCGCCCGTCGTGCTCGCGATCAGGCCCAGCGCGAAGAAGGCCAGCGCGAGCAGGGGGAACACCGACAGGAAGCCGAAGAAGGTGACGCCGCCGGCGTGGGCGGTGCCCTGCACCTGGCCGAAGTGCTGCAGCGTGCGGAGCAGGTGGTCCACCGCGGGCCGACGGGTGCGGGTCTCGTTGAGGCGGACGCGGACGGTGTCGCCGACGCCGGACATCAGGTCCTCACCGGGACACGACGCAGCGGGAAGCCGCGGACCGGCTGCCAGCCGCTCAGCTCGTCGTGGACGTACAGGTGGAAGTCCTCGACGTCGAAGCGGCACTCGAGGTCGGCGAGCTCGGCGTACGCCCGGTCCAGCACCTCGTCGGGCAGGTGGTGGGCCACCGTCACGTGCGGGTGGTACGGGAACTCGAGCGCGGTGTCGAGCGGGCCGGTGCGGACGGCGTCCGCGAGGGCCTCGCAGCCGGCGATGCCCGAGGCGAGCGCCACGAAGACCACCGGGGAGACCGGGCGGAACGTCCCCGTCCCCCGCAGGTGGACCTCGAAGGCGTCGAGGGAGGACGCCGCGGCCTCGAGGTGGTCGTGGAGCGCGTCGAGGTCCTCGTCGACGACCTCGGTCGGCGGGACGAGCGTGATGTGGGTGGGGATGGAGCCTGCGGTGACGTCCCCGAGGCCTGCCCGGTAGTCCTGCAGGCGGGCCGCCCACGGCTCCGGGATCGCGACGGCGACTCCGATGGTGGGCACCTGCCGCACCTTACTGCCTCGCCTGCCCGGCCCCGCCGACGCCTTTGTAGAGTCGGCGTCCGTGACCGAGTCGTACGAGGCGTCCCTGACCCGCAGCGAGGACCTGGAGAAGCGCCTGGCCGAGCACCCGGAGCGGTTCCGGATGCTCACCGGGGACCGGCCCACCGGCGCGCTGCACGTCGGGCACTACTTCGGCTCCATCGCGAACCGCTTGCGCCTGCAAGCCAGCGGCGCGGACATCATGGTGCTCGTCGCCGACTACCAGGTCATCACCGACCGCGAGGTCGCCGGCGACATCGCCGGCAACACCCGCAACCTGCTCCTCGACGGGCTCGCCGCCGGCATCGACCCGGAGCGGTCCACGATCTTCGTGCACTCCGCGGTCCCGGCGCTGAACCAGCTGCTGCTGCCGTTCCTCAGCCTCGTCTCCGTGGCCGAGCTGCAGCGCAACCCCACGGTCAAGGACGAGGCCGCCACCGCGGGCATCACCTCCATCAGCGGGCTGATGCTCACCTACCCGGTGCACCAGGCCGCGGACATCCTGTTCTGCAAGGGCAACGTCGTCCCGGTCGGCAAGGACCAGCTGCCCCACATCGAGCAGACCCGGGTGGTCGCGCGCCGCTTCAACGAGCGCTACGGGCAGACGTTCCCCGAGCCCGAGGCCCTGCTCTCCGCGACCCCGCTGCTGCTCGGCACCGACGGCACGAAGATGAGCAAGTCGAAGGGCAACGTCGTCGAGCTCCGCATGAGTGCCGACGAGACGGCCAAGCAGGTCAAGGGCGCGAAGACCGACTCCGACCGCCACATCACCTACGACCCGGCGAACCGGCCCGAGGTGTCGAACCTGCTGACCATCGCGGCGCTCTGCGAGGACGGCGACCCGGCCGCGATCGCCGAGGAGATCGGGGACGGCGGGGGCGGCGCGCTGAAGAAGCGCGTCACCGAGTCGCTGAACACCTTCTTCGCCCCGCTGCGGGAGCGTCGCGCCGAGCTCGCAGCGGACCCGTCGTACGTCGACAAGGTGCTCACCGCCGGCAACGCCCGCGCGAACGAGATCGCCGACGCGACGCTCGCCGAGGTCCGCGAGCGGATGGGGACCTTCCGCGGCTAGGAGCGCCTCAGCGCCCCGCCGCCACCCGGGCGACCCGGCCGCGACCGCCGGCGGCCCAGCAGGCGCCGTCCTTGCCGCCCGCGCAGTCGAGGGTGTGGAAGCCGACGTCCGAGAGGAAGCGCCAGGACCGGCCGCCGTCGGTCGACAGGCTGGTGCCGGCGACGTCCCCGGACTCCCCGGTGGCGAGGAGCGTCCGCCCGCTGACGTACGCCGCGTCCTCCGCGAGGTGCGTCAGGTCGCCGCCGCTGGTCCAGCCGCGCCGCGGCGGCGCGGTGTACGACGACGCGTCGACGCCGTCGGTCGGCGCCGAGAAGTCCCCGCCCACGGCGACCCCGTGGGCGCCGCGGAACACGAGCCCGAAGACGCCCGCGGCCTCACCGGCCGGGATCGCGGAGTCGGTCGCGGTCCAGGTCAGCCCGCGGTCGCGGCTCGTGAACACCCGGGAGCGCTCGCCGCCGGTGCCGAAGGACGCGTCACGGCCGTGGGTGACCAGGCAGTCCCCGGAGGCGGCGAAGTTGGCCTCGCCGGTCGAGTCGGGCATCCCCGCGCTCGGCAGGACCCGCCACGAGGCGCCGCCGTCGTCGGTCCGGATGATGCGGAACCGGCCGTCGACCGGGTCGGAGACCGCCAGGCCGACCTTCCCGCCCGGGTAGAAGTCGACGCAGTTGTAGAACGCGGCGGGCTCGTCGTTGCGGAAGGTCTCGGTCCAGGTGCGGCCGTCGTCGGTGGTGCGGAAGACCCGCGACAGCGCCCCCTCGCCGATGGTCAGGGCGACCGCGCTGCGGCGGCCGGTCACCTCGACGTCGCGGAACTGGAGCCCCTCGACGCCGGGCGGGGTGACTTCGACCCAGGTGCGGCCGCCGTCCGACGTCCGGTGGACCGAGCCGGCGCCGCCGGACACGCTCCCGCCCGCGACCCACGCCGTACGGCGGTCGACGGCGTCGAGCCCGCGGAAGCTCTGGTCGGCGTCGACGACCGTCTGCTCCACGGTGAGGCCGGGCTTCGGCTTCGCCGGTGGCGCCGCGGCACCGGCCGTCGGCGCGAGGAGGACGAGGCCCGCCGCGAGGCAGGCGGGGGCGAGGGCGATCCCGAGACGTCGCATGCTCCGCAGCCTGCCCCCGCTCGTCGGGGCGTGTCCAGCAGGTCAGACCTTCGCCGACGCCGCCGTACGCCGCTCGAGCGCGGCCGAGAAGAGCAGGACGACGAGCCCGAACACCGACAGCGCGGCGCCGACCAGCGCCGGGGCGCGGTAGCCGAGCCCGGCGGCGATCACGAGGCCACCGAGCCAGGCACCGAGGGCGTTGGCGGTGTTGAGGGAGGCGTGGTTCATCGCGGCGCCCAGGGTCTGCGCCTTGCCGGCGACGGCCATGAGCCGCAGCTGGAGGTTGACCGCGAGCACCGAGGCCATCACCGCGATCACGAACACGGCGGGCATGCCCCACCAGGCGAACGGCGCCACCAGGTAGAAGACGAGCAGCGACAGGCCCATCCCGATGCTGCCGATGAACAGGGCGCGCATCACCGAGCGGTCGGCGAGCTCGCCGGCCACCCAGGTGCCGGCGACCATGCCGAGCCCGTAGGCCAGCAGGAAGGCCGGGACGGCCGCGGAGCCCAGGCCGCCCACGTCGACGACGGTCTCGGCGATGTAGGTGTAGACGGCGAACATGCCGCCGAACCCGCCGGCGCCGACGAGGAGCGTCAGCCACACCTGCGGCTTCGCGAAGGCGCTGAGCTCGGTGCGGCCGCTGGCGGTCGGGTCACCGGGACGGCGGGGCACGAACAGCGCGGTCATGGTGACGGTGACGGCGCCGAGCACGGCGACCATCCAGTACACCTCGCGCCAGCCGACGTTCTGACCCAGCCAGGTGCCGAGCGGGACGCCGGCGACGTTGGCGACGGACAGGCCGAGCATGACCATCGCGACCGCGCGGCCCTTGCGGGACTCCGCGACGAGCGAGGCGGCGATGAGCGAGGCGACGCCGAAGAAGGCGCCGTGCGGCAGTCCGGCGATGAAGCGGGCCGTCAGCAGCAGGCCGTACGACGACGCGATCGCGCTGCCGACGTTCCCGACCACGAAGGCGGCCATCAGTGCCAGGGCGAGCGCCCGCCGCGGGAGGCGGGCGCCGAAGTACGCCAGGACGGGGGCGCCGACGACGACACCCAGCGCGTACGCCGAGATGAGGTGGCCGGCGGACGGGATGGAGACGCCCACGCCGGCGGCGATCTCGGGCAGGAGACCCATCGAGACGAACTCGGTGGTGCCGATCGCGAAGCCACCGGTCGCCAGCGCCAGGATGGCCAGGGTCACGCGGCGGGGGCCGAGTCCCGTGAGGTCGTCCGGGCGCGCGGGAGCGTCGAGGGTGGGGGCGGTCATGGTGGATCCAGCCTGCGGGACCCGCACGCGATTCCCCACATCGGCATCAGGCCGTCCGATGTGGGCAGACTCACGGCGCACGGCCCACGCAGACGGCGCCCCGCCCCGGTACGAGACCGGGGCGGGACGCCGCCGTGGACCGGGCTCAGCCCAGCGAGGCGAGTGCCTCGTTGAGCGTCGCCGACGGGCGCATGACCGCGTCGGCCTTGTCGTCGTCGGGGCGGAAGTAGCCGCCGACGTCCGCGGGCGAGCCCTGGACGCCGTTCAGCTCGCCGACGATGGTCTCCTCCTGCGAGGCCAGCGTCTCCGCGAGCGGACCGAAGGCCGAGGCGAGCTCGGCGTCGTCGGACTGAGCGGCGAGCTCCTCGGCCCAGTACAGCGCCAGGTAGAAGTGCGATCCACGGTTGTCGATGCCGCCGATCTTGCGGGTCGGCGACTTGTCGCGGTCTAGGAAGGTCCCCGTGGCGCGGTCGAGGGTGTCGGCCAGCACCTGGGCGCGCGGGTTGTCGGCGTACCCGGCGAGGTGCTCGAACGACGCGGCCAGCGCGAAGAACTCGCCCAGGCTGTCCCAGCGCAGGTAGTTCTCCTCGATGAGCTGCTGCACGTGCTTGGGCGCCGAGCCGCCGGCGCCGGTCTCGAACAGGCCACCGCCGTTGATGAGCGGGACGATCGACAGCATCTTCGCGCTCGTGCCGACCTCGAGGATCGGGAAGAGGTCGGTGTTGTAGTCGCGCAGCACGTTGCCGGTGACGGAGATGGTGTCCTCGCCGCGGCGGATGCGCTCCAGCGAGTAGGCGCACGCCTCGGCGGGCGCCAGGACCTCGATGGTCAGACCGTCGGTGTCGTGGTCGCCGAGGTACTCGTGGACCTTCGCGATCAGGTTCGCGTCGTGGGCGCGGGTCTCGTCGAGCCAGAACACCGCGGGGGCGCCGGAGGCGCGCGAGCGGGTGACGGCCAGCTTGACCCAGTCGCGGATCGACTCGTCCTTGGTCTGGCAGGCGCGCCACACGTCGCCGGGCTGCACGTCGTGGGTCGTGAGCACGTCGCCGCCGGAGCTGCGGAGCTCCATGCGACCCGCCGAGGGGACCTCGAAGGTCTTGTCGTGGGAGCCGTACTCCTCGGCCGCCTTGGCCATGAGGCCGACGTTCGGGACCGAGCCCATCGTGGCCGGGTCGAAGGCGCCGTTCGCCTGGCAGTCCTCGATCACCGTCTGGTAGACGCCGGCGTAGGAGGAGTCCGGGATGACCGCGAGGCAGTCGGCCTCCTGGCCGTCGGGGCCCCACATGTGGCCCGAGGTGCGGATCATCGCCGGCATCGAGGCGTCGATGATGACGTCGGAGGGGACGTGCAGGTTGGTGATGCCCTTGCGGTCGTCGACCATCGCCATGCGCGGGCCGTCCTCCAAGCCCTGCTTCACGGCGGCCGCGATGGCGTCGCCGTCCGGGAGGTCCTTCGTGGCCGACAGCAGGGCGCCGAGCCCGTCGTTGGGCGAGATGCCCGCGGCGCGCAGCTGCTCGCCGTACTGCTCGAAGAGGGTCGGGAAGAACGCCTGGACCGCGTGCCCGAAGAGGATGGGGTCGGAGACCTTCATCATCGTGGCCTTGAGGTGCACCGAGAACAGGACGTCGTCGGCCTTGGCGCGGGCGATCTGCTCGGTCAGGAAGCGGCGCAGCGCGGCGACGTCCATGTACGTCGTGTCGACGACCTCGCCGGCCAGCGCCTTCACGTCGTCCTTGAGCACGGTCTCTGTGCCGTCGGCGGCGACGTGGACGATGCTCAGGGTGTCCTCGCCGTCGAGGACGACGGACTGCTCGTTGGAGCGGAAGTCGTCCTTGCCCATCGTGGCGACGGCGGTCTTCGAGTCGCTGCTCCACTCCCCCATGCGGTGGGGGTACTTCCGGGCGTAGCCCTTGACCGCGGCGGGGGCGCGGCGGTCGGAGTTGCCCTGGCGCAGGACCGGGTTGACCGCGGAGCCCTTGGCCTTGTCGTAGCGGGCGCGGGTCTCCTTCTCCTCGTCGGTCGACGGGTTCTCGGGGTACGCCGGGAGGTCGAAGCCCTGCCCCTGCAGCTCCGCGATGGCGGCCTTCAGCTGCGGCACGGAGGCGGAGATGTTGGGCAGCTTGATGATGTTGGCCTCGGGCTGCTCGGCGAGCGCGCCGAGCTCCGCGAGGGAGTCGGGGACCTGCTGGTCCTCCGGCAGCCGGTCCGCGAACTGGGCCAGGATGCGGCCCGCGAGGGAGATGTCGCGCGTCTCGAGCTCCACGCCCGCCTGCGCGGCGTACGCCCGCACGATGGGGAGGAGCGAGTACGTCGCCAGGAGCGGCGCCTCGTCGGTGTGCGTGTAGATGATCGTGGACATGCGCAGTGCAGCTCCTGCTTCGTCGACGGATGGGGGCCCGGGCGACCGGACGTCTCGACGTCAAGATACCGGACCTCGCTCCCCACCCTCCCAGCCTTCGTGGCGCTCCTGCAACGACGGGGCGACGCCCCGTGCGGCGATATGGTGCCGCGCATGACGACGAACCCCAGCCCCTCCCCCGCGGCGGGCGACGCCGGCGGCACGACCACGGACCCGACCAGGGGGACCGCCCCCGTGACGACCGTCCAGCGCCTCGCGGGCGAGGCCCTGGGCACGTTCCTGCTGATCCTGCTCGGTGGCGCCGCGACGTCGTTCGCGTTCGCCCAGCTCACGGCCGGCGACCTGGGCACCGACTTCTCCGGTCTGGGCTCCCCCGGGGTCAGCCCGCTGGCCTACGCGTTCGCCCTGGCGGGCGCGGGCTACGCCTTCTCCCGCCTCTCGGGCGGCCACTTCAACCCGGCCGTGTCGATCGCCGCGGCGCTCTCCGGCCGGCTCGCCTGGAAGGACGCCGGCCTGTACGCCGCGGCCCAGGTCGGCGGCGGCCTCGTCGCGGGGCTGGTGCTGTTCGTCCTCGCCCTCGGGTACAACGGCGCCGACGCCTCCCGCTCGATGTTCCTCGTCGGCTTCGGCGACGGCTTCACCGGCGTCGCGTGGTGGTCGGCGATCCTGCTGGAGATCGTCCTCACCGTCCTCTTCGTCTACGTCGTCCTCGCCGTGACCGACGACCGTCACGAGCACCGCGGCGTCGCCCCGCTGGCCATCGGGCTCGCCTACGGCGCCGTCGTCTTCGCCGGCGCCTCGGCCACCGGCGGCGTCGCCAACCCCGCCCGTGCGCTCGCCACGAACGTGTTCGGCGGCGTGGACTCGCTGCTCTCCGGACTCGTCGTCCTCGTCGCGACGCTGATCGGCGCCGCGGTCGCGGGGTTCACCTACCCCCTGCTGTTCGGCAAGGACCGCGAGGCGGTCGCCGGGTCGGGCCTGAAGCTCGGCGGCGGCTCGCGCCGCTCGCGCGGCACCGACCCGTACGCCGCGTGGCAGCAGCAGGGCGGTTACTACGACCAGCAGCAGGGCGGCTGGCAGGGACAGCAGGGCCAGCCCGGTCAGCAGGGCGGTTACTACGACCAGCAGCAGGGCGCCTGGCAGGGACAGCAGGGCCAGCCCGCGCAGCCGGGGCAGCAGGGCGGCTACTACGAGCAGCAGCAGCCCTCGCCGTACGGCGACCAGGGCGGCTGGCAGGGCCAGCAGCCCCCGCAGCAGGGCTACCAGCCCGGCTACGAGCAGCAGCCCTACACGCCCCCGAACACCCCCGGCGACGACGGCGGCGACCACACCCGCATGCGCCCCGACCAGCCCTGACGTCGCGTCGGCGGGCCGGCGGGCCCGGCGGCTCGGCTCGCGGCTCGGGCACTGCCGTTTCTGCCGAAACGGCACCTCCGGGCCCCGTCGGACTGCCGTTTCTGCCGAAACGGCAGTCCGGAGTCCCGCAGGAAGACACCCGGAGCGGGCTACGGCGTCTCGACGTCGGTGAGCTCGAGGAGCGGCTCGCCGGTGACGGCGTCCTCGACGCGGACGATGCCGAGGCCGGGGGCGTAGTAGCGGACGACGTCCTCGTCGACGTCCGCGCCCGTCGCGCGGTCGCGGGTGCTGACGGCCTCGACCTGGCCGCCGAGGGCGTCGACGCGGTCGTCGAGCTCGAGCACCTCGACCGTCGTCGTCAGCGCCTCGGACTCCTGCTGGAGCCACGCGTCGCCGACGCGGGGGCGGGCCGGGAGCAGGAGGCCGGCCTCGGCGCCGTCCGTCCCGGCCTCCCAGGACCGTCCGTCGCCCTCGAGGACCTCACGGCCGAACGACCAGACGTTGCCGTCGGTGTCCTGGGCGAACGACGAGCGTCGCTCCCCCACGGTCCGGCCGCGGCGGTCCCGCAGCACGCGCCGCACGGTGGTCACCTCGACGCCGTCGACGAGGTCGGTGCCGTCGACGCTCAGCTCGACGGTGCTGCCCTCGGGGCCCTCGTAGGTCCACGTGGGGTCGTCGGCGAGCGGGAAGAGGGGGTGGTCGACCTCTGCGGTGAAGTCGTACGGGTCGGGGTCCGGCGTGGGGATCGTCAGGCCGTCGACGCCGGCGGTCGGGCTCACCGGCGGGGTGCCGCCGCAGCCGCCGAGGAGCAGCGCCGCGGCGAGGGCCGCCGCTGCCGCCGTGCCGCGCCGTCGGCCGTGGTCGCTCATGAGCGCAGTGTCCCAGAGCGCACGGACCCGTCCGTGGAGCGTGTCCACGCGCTGCTAGGTTCGCGGGCGGACCACCACCCAGCCCGCGGGCCCTGACGGGTCCGCACCACGGAGGAGTACGTCGTGAGCGCAGCCCCCTTCAAGGTCGCCGTCACCGGTGCCGCCGGTCAGATCGGCTACAGCCTGCTGTTCCGCCTGGCGAGTGGGGCCCTGCTCGGCCCGGACCGCCCCGTGGAGCTGCGGCTGCTCGAGATCACCCCGGCGCTGAAGGCGCTCGAGGGCGTCGTCATGGAGCTCGACGACTGCGCGTTCCCGACGCTGGCCGGCGTCGAGATCGGCGACGACGCCGAGAAGGTCTTCGACGGCGTGAACCTCGCCCTGCTGGTCGGCGCCCGCCCCCGCACGAAGGGCATGGAGCGCGGCGACCTCCTCGAGGCCAACGGCGCGATCTTCACCGCCCAGGGCAAGGCGCTCAACAAGGTCGCCGCGGACGACGTCCGTATCGGCGTCACCGGCAACCCGGCGAACACCAACGCCCTGATCGCCTGCACGAACGCCCCCGACATCGCCGACGAGCGGTTCTCGGCGCTCACCCGCCTCGACCACAACCGGGCCATCAGCCAGCTCGCCGCCAAGACCGGCGCCCCGGTGACCGACATCAGCCACATGACCATCTGGGGCAACCACTCGGCCACGCAGTACCCGGACCTGTTCCACGCCCGGGTCGGCGGCCGCAACGCCGCCGAGGTCGTCGGCGACCAGTCCTGGATCGAGGACGACTTCATCCCCACCGTCGCCAAGCGCGGCGCGGCCATCATCGAGGCCCGCGGTTCCTCCTCGGCCGCCTCCGCCGCCTCCGCGACTATCGACGCCGCCCGCGACTGGCTGACCGGCTCCGCCGCCGACGACTGGGTCTCGATGGCCGTCGTCTCCGACGGCAGCTACGACGTCCCCGCCGGCATCGTGTCGTCCTTCCCGGTCACCACGAGCAACGGCGACTGGGAGATCGTGCAGGGTCTCGAGATCGACGAGTTCTCCCGTACCCGCATCGACGCCTCGGTCGCCGAGCTCACCGAGGAGCGCGACGCCGTGAAGGGCCTCGGGCTCATCTGAGGCCCGTCCGCCCCTCGGGGCGGACCCGGACGACGCCCAGCCGGGTGGTCCGTGACGTCTTGCACCGTCGTACCGCCGGTCGCGGGTGCAGAACGTCACGGACTACCCGGCTGTCCTGTGTCCACAGCCCGGGCCCGCCGACGCGGGTAGTCCCCTGAGCAACCGTCGTGCGACGGGGCCCGGCGGAGCAGTTCCTCAGGGGACTACCCGCCACCGACCCCGGCGACCTGTGGACGAGCGGGGCTAGCGGGGCTGGCAGGACGCGTCGCTCAGACGGGCTGGTCGGGGATCGAGTAGGTCAGGAAGATCAGCGACCCGCCGATGACCGTGAGCAGCACGGCGTCGAAGGCGCGGTGGCGTACGGCGAGCATGCCGGCGTCCTTGCTGGGCAGCAGCAGGCGCAGCGACGCCGCCGCGAGCAGCGCCCCCGCGAGGACCCGCACCCCGCTGCGCCACGGGCCGAGGCCGACGATCGCGATGCCGACCGCGGTGGCCGCCATCACGAGCAGGTAGAGCGCGCCCCCGACCGTCGACGGGTAGAGCCGCGGCGGGCGGTCGGGCTCGTCGTCGGGGGCGGGTGGGGGGCTCGCGTCGGTCATCGGGTGCGCGGTCACCCTGCCGGGTGCTGGGCCGACTGCTGGACGGACCGCTCGGCGAGCGACACGACGTTCTCCAGCAGCATCGCGCGCGTCATCGGGCCGACCCCGCCGGGGTTCGGGGAGACCCAGCCCGCCACGTCCCACACGTCGTCGGCGACGTCGCCGGCGATCGTGCCGTCCACGCGGGAGACCCCGACGTCGAGGACGGCGGCGCCCGGCTTGACCATGTCGCCGCGGATGATCCCGGGGACGCCGGCCGCGGCGACGACCACGTCGGCGTTGCGCACGTGCGCGGCCAGGTCGCGGGTGCCGGTGTGGCACAGCGTCGCGGTCGCGTTCTCGCTACGCCGGGTCAGGAGGAGGCCGAGGGGGCGTCCGACGGTCAGGCCGCGACCGACGACGACGACCTCGGCGCCGGCGAGCTCCACGCCGTGGCGCCGGAGCAGGTCGAGGCACCCGACCGGGGTGCACGGCAGCGGGCCGGGCTCGCCGAGCACGAGCTTGCCGAGGTTGACGGGGTGGAGGCCGTCGACGTCCTTGTCCGGCGAGACCCGCGACAGCAGCCGGAACTCGTCGAGGCCGGTGGGCTGCTGGACGATGAAGCCGGTGACGCGGTCGTCGGCGTTGAGGTCGTCGATCAGGGCCTCGACCTCGGCCTGCGGGGTGCCGGTCGGCAGGTCGTGGCGGAACGACTCGATGCCGACCTTCGCGCAGTCCTTGTGCTTCGCCCCGACGTACCACTGGTTGCCGGGGTCCTCCCCCACCATGACGGTGGCCAGGCCGGGCACGACCCCGCGCTCGCGCAGGGCCGCCACCCGGCCGCGGAGCTCGTCGAGGATGGTGGCGAGGGTCGCCTTGCCGTCGAGGGTCTGCGCGGTCATGACGGTGCTCCTGGGGATCTCGGGAGGATCGGGCTGAGTGGGCTCAGTGGGCGAAGTGGCGCGTGCCGGTGAAGTACATCGTCACGCCCGCGGCGTTCGCCGCGTCGATCGTGAGCTGGTCGCGCTTCGACCCGCCCGGCTGCACGATCGCGCGGACGCCGGCGTCGATGAGCACCTGGGGGCCGTCCTCGAAGGGGAAGAAGGCGTCGGAGGCGGCGACCGAGCCGGCGGCCCGGTCGCCGGCGCGCTCGACGGCCAGGCGGCAGGAGTCCACGCGGTTCACCTGGCCCATGCCGACCCCCACGGACGCGCCGTCGGTGGCGAGCAGGATCGCGTTCGACTTCACCGCGCGCACCGCACGCCAGGCGAAGGCGAGGTCGGCGAGGACCTCGTCGGACGCGGCCTCCCCGGTCGCGAGCGTCCAGCCGGAGACGTCGTCGCCGTCGGCCTGGAACACGTCGCGCTCCTGGGCGAGCTCCCCGCCGGAGATCGGACGACGCTCCAGGGGCGCGGCCGGCGGGGCCTCGCAGCGCAGGATCCGCAGGTTCTTCTTCGCGGCCAGCACCTCGACGGCGCCGTCCTCGTACGCCGGCGCGACGAGCACCTCGGTGAAGACCTCGGCGACCTGGGTCGCCATCGCGACGCTCACCGGGCGGTTGGTGGCGATGACGCCGCCGAACGCGGACGTCGAGTCGCAGGCGTGGGCCCGGGCGTGGGCCTCGGCGACGTCCTCACCGACCGCGATGCCGCAGGGGTTGGCGTGCTTGATGATCGCGACGGCGGGCCGGTCGTGGTCGTGCGCGGCCCGCCAGGCGGCGTCGGTGTCGACGTAGTTGTTGTACGACATCTCCTTGCCGCCCAGCTGCTCGGCCTGGGCGAGCCCGCCGGTGCCGTCGAGGTAGAGCGCGGCCTGCTGGTGGGGGTTCTCGCCGTACCGCAGGGTGCTGCCGAGCTGCAGCGCGGTGCCGCCGAACGCGGGCCACGCGTCGGGGGTGACCTGCCGGGCGAACCACTCCGCGACCGCGACGTCGTACGCCGCGGTGTGGGCGAACGCCTCCGCGGCGAGGCGGCGGCGCTGCTCCAGGGTGAACCCGCCGGCGGCGAGGGCATCCAGGGTCGCGGCGTACGACGCGGGGCTGGTGACGATCGCGACGGAGGGGTGGTTCTTCGCGGCCGCGCGGACCATCGAGGGCCCGCCGATGTCGATCTGCTCCACGCACTCGTCGAAGCCGGCGCCGGAGGCGACGGTGTCGGTGAAGGGGTAGAGGTTCGACACGACGAGGTCGAACGGTGCGACGCCGAGGTCCTCGAGCTGGCTCACGTGGTCGGGCAGGCGGCGGTCGGCGAGGATCCCCGCGTGCACCCGGGGGTGCAGCGTCTTGACCCGGCCGTCGAGGCACTCGGGAAAGCCGGTGAGGTCCTCGACTTTGGTCACCGGCAGTCCCAGCGACTCGATGAGGCGGGCGGAGCCGCCGGTCGAGACGAGCTCGACGCCGCCGTCGGCGAGGCCGCGGACGAGGTCCTCGAGGCCGGACTTGTCGTAGACCGAGACCAGCGCGCGGCGCAGCGGGACGCGGGCGTCACCGGTGGTGGTGACGGTGTCGGGGGTGCTCATGGGCCGGTGGTGACCTTCCTGTCGAGACCCTCTCGGGCCAGTCGGCCGACGTGCTCGACGAGCATCGCCTGCTCCGCGGTCTTGATGCGGGCGTGGAGGGTGGCCTCGTCGTCGCCGTCCAGGACGGGCACGGCGGTCTGGGCGAGGATCGGGCCGGTGTCGACCCCGGCGTCGACGACGAACAGCGTGGCGCCGGTGACCTTGACCCCGTGGGCCAGGGCGTCCGCGACGCCGTGCATGCCGGGGAACGACGGCAGCAGCGCGGGGTGGGTGTTGAGGTAGCGGCCGCCGAACTCCGCGAGGAACGCGGGTCCGGCGAGCTTCATGAACCCCGCGGAGACGACCAGGTCGGGCTCGTGGGACGCGACGGTCCCCGCCATGGCGGCGTCCCAGTCCTCGCGGCTCGGGTGGTCGGCGACGCGGTGGACGAAGGTCGGCAGGCCGGCGGCCTCGGCGCGCTCCTGCGCCAGCGTGCCGTGCCGGTCGGCGCCGACGGCGACGACGCGGGCGCCGTACGACGGGTCCGCGCAGGCGTCGAGGAGGGCTGCGAGGTTGGTGCCGGTGCCGGAGACGAGCACGACGAGTCGCGCGGGGCTTCGCGAGGGCACCGGGTCACTGTAGTGGCGTACGACCGACCCGGGTCCGGCGGTGCATGGGTGGTGCCGGGCGGAGGTCAGACGGTGGCGCGGCGGTGGCGCCAGGTCGCCAGGACGCCGCCGAGGAGCCCGCCGAGCCCCAGGCTCGGCACGGCGTGCAGCAGCACCGCGAACGGCGCGGGGCCGATCTCGGTCATCCGGCCCGGGCCCACCGCTCCCCCGGCGAGCCAGGCGAGCACACCGAGCGCGAGACCGGCGAGCAGGCCCGCGGCGCAGCCGCGCATCGCGCCCTCGTCCCAGCGCGCCGTGGGGTGACGGCGCAGGGTCCGGGCGACGGCCCAGACGGCGACCAGGGGCAGCACGCCGAGCGCGGCCGCCGACCACGGCGTGGGGTCGCCGCCGGCCGGCACGGCGCCGGCGAGGGGGAACAGCGGCAGCGGCCCGACCACGACGAGGCCGGGCGAGACGAGGGTCTGCGTGCCGACCGCGAAGCCGGGGCCCAGCAGCCACGACGAGGCGTACGCCGCCGCGTTCGGCAGCACGGCCAGGCAGACCACGAGGAGGGCCACGGCCTCCCCGGTGCCGGTGTGCAGGCGGGAGAAGACGTTGACGACGTCGTCGAACGCGAGGACGACCGCCGCGAGGACGGTGAGCACGGAGGCCACCGCGACGGCGACCAGCAGGCGGCCGCAGGCGGCGACGGCCGCGGGGACGGCGGGCGGGAGCTGGCTGGCCCACAGCGCGGCCCGACCGGAGCCGACCGCGAGCCCGGGGGCGCCGACGACCAGCGAGAGCGCGAGGGCGCCGAGGACGGCGCGGCCGGTGGAGGGGCCCGCCTCGGGGGTGGCGGCGAGGACGACGGTCACGACCGCCACGGCGACGTACCCGGCGGAGAAGAGGACGGAGGCCAGGGGCACGGTCCAGTCCCGCTCGCCGTCGCCCAGCCGGTCGGCGTCGGGCCCGTGGCCGGCGAGCAGCTCCCCGGAGCGGACGGCGGCCCGCCACGTCGTCCACGCCGCGAGCGCGGTGAGGCCCAGCGGCACGAGGGTCACCAGGCTGCCCTGCACGGTGACGGCGGAGCCGTGGGCGACCAGCCAGGCGGTGGCCGCCGTCCGCAGGCCGTCACCGGGCGTGCCGTGCGCGCCGGAGTCGACGAGGAACCAGCCGAGCACGCCGAGCGCCAGGCACACCGTCAGCGTCGTCGCCGCCGCCAGGGCGCCGGCCAGCAGGGCGACCAGGGTCAGCGGACGGGGCACGGAGGCCGTCCAGGAGCCGGAGCCCGACGGGGTGGTCGCACCGGGGGTCGCCCCGGTCGCGGCGGCACCCTCGTCCCGGGTGCGGCCGGGGGTCGGCAGCAGGGAGGTCATGACCGCACATCCTGTCCGGGACGGCCCCCGGGCTCGGGGACCCACGCCGCGGCACGGCGTGGTTCGCCTGCGCGGGGGCCGGTCGGTACCGTGGACGGCTGCCATGACTTCCCCGCCCGACTTCGACGCGTTCTACGCCGAGGGCCGGCACCGCCTGCTCGTCCAGACGTGGGCCCTGACCGGTGACCTCCCGGCGTCGCGCCGTGCTGTCCGCGACGCCTACGTCGCCGCCTGGCACCGCTGGCGGAAGGTCTCGCGGCACGAGGACCCCGAGAGCGCCGTACGACCGCAGGCCTGGGCGTCCGCACTCCGCCGGAGCACCACCCGCCCGTGGCACCGCGAGCGCGGCCTGGACGACGAGGTGCGGGCGACGCTGGAGGCCCTCGCCAAGCTGAGCCTGACGCAGCGCAAGGTGCTGATCCTCACCCACCAGGCGTCGCGGACGCTGCCGGAGATCGCGCAGGAGCTCGGGCTGGTCCTGGCGACGGTGGAGCGGGAGCTGCAGTCCGCGACGGCGAACCTGTCGCTGCACCGGGGCGTGCCGTCCACGTCGGTGAGCGTGCTGTTCGAGCCCCTCTCAGCGGCCGTGGAGAAGGTCCGCTGGCCCCGGGTGACCATCGTGCGACGGGCCGGGACGACTCGCCGGCGGCTGCACGTCGCCGCGGGGGCCGCCCTCACCACGGGCGCCCTGGTGGCGAGCGGGGTGCTGGTGACCGACCAGGACGGCCTGCGCCCCTCGCTGGAGACCGAGCGCCTCGCCGGCATCACCGGCGGCGCCGGTGCCCGCCAGGCGGCCGACCGCGACCCCGGCCTCGAGCCCGCGCGGCTCCTGGGCCGCGAGCAGGTCGCCCGGCTGTCCCCCGACCGGCCCTGGCGGATGCGGGACACCAGCGACAACACCACCGGCGACGGCCTCGTGCTGCCGTGCCAGTCCGCGCGGTACGCCGACCCGGACGGCGACGACGCCCTCGTCCGGCAGTTCCGCAGCGTGCTGCCCGAGGGCGAGGAGCAGGCGGGGGCTCCCCGCATCGACGTGACCCAGCTCGTGGAGATGTCGCGCTCCGAGGACGAGGCGCGCGCGGCGTACCGGACGACGGCCCGCTGGTTCGCCGCCTGCGGCGCCGACCGGGTGCAGCTGCTGGCCACCGAGAAGGTGTCGGACGTCGGCGAGCAGGCGACGCTCTTCGTCCTGCGCTCGTACGACGACCCGGTGACGACCCACACCGTCACCCTCGCCCGCTCGGGCCGGACCGTGTCGACGCTGGCGCGGTCCGTGCAGAGCGACGCGGACCCGGTCCGCGAACCCCTGACCACGCTGCTGGCCACGGCCGTCAACGGGCTGTGCGGTCTGGACGGCACCGGCCGGTGCGCCGGGCCGCCGTCCTCGGAGACCACCGAGCCGCTGTCGCTCGGCGGGCCCGCCGGCGGGATGCTCGGCACGCTCGACCTGCCCCCCGTCGCCGACGTCGACCAGCCGTGGGTCGCCACCGACCCCGCCCCCGCCGACGTCAACGTCGCGGCGACCAGCTGCGACGAGACCGACTTCTCCGCCGAGCCGATCACCGACGACGTCACCCGCACGTTCCTGGTGCCCGAGGGTGACCTGCCCGACGAGTTCGGGCTGACCGAGACCGTCGGCCTCTTCCCCCGCGACGTCGGCGCCCAGGACTTCGTCGCCGGCGTCCGCGGCCGCATGGACGCCTGCGAGGAGGACCAGCTCGGCTCGGAGGTCGAGCTGATCCTCGACGAGTCCGACGACACCGGGCAGCGCCTCGCCTGGCGCGTCACCACCGAGCTGTCGGAGGACCGCACCGTCGAGTTCCTCATGGGCTTCGTCCGCAACGGCCGCGCCGTCGGGCAGGTCGGCTACGTCCCGGCCGGCACCGCCGTCGACCAGCAGGCCTTCACCGACCTCGTCACCCGCGCCCAGGTGCGCCTCGGGGCGACGAAGGGCCTCTGAGTCGGCGCTCCGCCACCGGTGGTCGAGGAGCGGGATCTCCGGACGGCCCGTCGGACGCGACGAGGCCCGGACGCCGTGCGGCGTCCGGGCCCCGTCGTCGTCCGAGGTGGTGCTCAGCGGGACTGCAGGATCTCCCGCATCAGGCTGGCGGTCTCGGACGGCGTCTTGCCGACCTTGACCCCGGCGGCCTCGAGGGCCTCCTTCTTGGCCTGGGCAGTGCCCGAGGAACCCGAGACGATGGCGCCGGCGTGGCCCATGGTCTTGCCCTCGGGGGCGGTGAAGCCCGCGACGTAGCCGACGACCGGCTTGGTGACGTTGGCCTTGATGTAGTCGGCGGCACGCTCCTCGGCGTCGCCGCCGATCTCGCCGATCATCACGATGGCCTCGGTGTCGGGGTCCGCCTCGAACGCCGCGAGGGCGTCGATGTGCGTCGTCCCGATGACCGGGTCGCCGCCGATCCCGATGGCGGTCGAGAAGCCGAAGTCCCGCAGCTCGAACATCATCTGGTAGGTCAGCGTGCCGGACTTGGAGACCAGGCCGACCGGGCCCTTGCCGGCGATGGTGGCGGGCGTGATGCCGGCCAGCGCCTCGCCGGGCGTGATGATGCCCGGGCAGTTCGGCCCGATCATGCGCGTGGAGTTGCCGTCGAGGTAGGCGAACACCTCGGCGGTGTCCTGCACCGGGACGCCCTCGGTGATGACCACGAGCAGGCCGATGCCGGCGTCGATGGCCTCGATGCAGGCGTCCTTGGTGAACGCGGGCGGGACGAAGGCGACCGAGACGTCGGCACCGGTCTCCTTCATGGCCTCGGCCACGGAGCCGAAGACGGGGAGCTCGACGTCGTTGCCGTCGGCGTCCTTGTGGGAGACCGTCGTGCCCGCCTTGCGGGCGTTGACGCCGCCGACGACGTTGGTGCCGGCCTTGAGCATGAGAGCGGTGTGCTTGGTGCCCTCACCGCCGGTGATGCCCTGGACGATGACGGTGGAGCCGGAGTTCAGGAAGATCGACATTGGTCAGGCCCTCACTTCGCCGCGTGAGCGAGCTCGGCGGCCTTGTCGGCCGCGCCGTCCATGGTCTCGACGAGGGTGACGAGCGGGTGGTTCCGCTCGTCGAGGATCCGCCGTCCCTCCTCGACGTTGTTGCCGTCCAGCCGGACGACGAGGGGCTTGGTGGCGTCGTCGCCGAGGATGTCGAGCGCGCCGACGATCCCGTTGGCGACGGCGTCGCAGGACGTGATGCCGCCGAAGACGTTCACGAACACGCTCTTGACCTGCTCGTCGCCGAGGATGACGTCGAGCCCGTCGGCCATGACCTGCGCCGAGGCGCCGCCGCCGATGTCGAGGAAGTTCGCCGGGGTGACGCCGCCGTGGGCCTCGCCGGCGTACGCGACGACGTCCAGGGTGCTCATGACCAGGCCGGCACCGTTGCCGATGATCCCGACCGCGCCGTCGAGCTTGACGTAGTTCAGGCCCTTCTCCTTGGCCTTCGCCTCGAGCGGGTCGGCCGCGGCCTCGTCGGTGAACGACGCGTGCTCGGGGTGGCGGAAGTCGGCGTTGTCGTCGAGGGAGACCTTGCCGTCCAGCGCCTCGAGGGTGTCCCCGGCCAGGCGGGCCAGCGGGTTGACCTCGACGAGGGTGGCGTCCTCCTCGGTGAACACGGTCCACAGCGACTGCACCATGGCGACCGCCTGGTCGGTGAGGACGTCGGGGAACCCGGCCTCGGCGACGATCTCGCGGGCCTTGGCCTCGTCGACGCCGGTGCCCGGGTCGATGGCGATCTGCTTCACCGCGTCGGGGTTGGTCTTGGCGACCTCCTCGATCTCCACCCCGCCCTCGACGCTGGCGATGCAGAGGTAGCGGCGGTTCGCGCGGTCGAGCAGGAAGGAGAAGTAGTACTCCTCCTCGATGCTCGCCGCGGGGGCGATCAGCACCCGGTGGACGGTGAGGCCCTTGATCTCCATGCCGAGGATCGCCTCGGCGTGCTGCCGGGCCTCCTCGGGGGTCTTGGCCAGCTTCACGCCGCCGGCCTTGCCGCGGCCTCCGGCCTTGACCTGGGCCTTGACGACGCAGGTCCCCATCCGCTCGGCCGCGGCCTGGGCCTCCTCGGGCGTGGTCGCGACCTCGCCGGCGGTGACCGCCACTCCGTGCTTGGCGAAGAGCTCCTTCGCCTGGTACTCCATCAGGTCCACGTCTGCATCCCGTCGGTGTGTCCGTGGCGCTCCGTACGCTCCGCACGGGCGCTCTGGTCCGTCCGGCACCCTAGTCCGGTCCCGGGTTGCCCGGCCACGGCGGGGACACGCCCGGGCACGTGGCCTCGGTCACTCCGGGCCCCGGACCCGTGACGACACCCGGTGCTCACCGTTGGTCCACATGATCGTCGTGGGGGATTTCGGTCCGCGTGGCACCTCGGTTACAGTCGGTCGTCGCCGTGCCGTTCCCCCGCGAGCACGCTGCCCCCGCACCCGAGCTTGCAAGGGATCCACCTGCCCATGGGCAACCACCGAGCAGACCGCCGCGGCCCTCGCCGCGCAGACTCCTCGGCGACTCCTCCGGCCCGTCAGGCCGGTGGCAAGCGCAGGGCCGAGCGCCCTGCCACCGCCAGCCGTGGCGGCGTCGTCCGAGCCCTGCCCTCCGCACCGCTGCTGGTCGGCGTGACCGCGCTCGCCGTCTCCGGCGCCGGTGCCGTGACCGCGGGCAGCGTCGACAGCGCCGACGTCGTCGCCTCCGACCTGGGCCAGTACGCCCCGGCGAACGCGACCAGCGGCACGAGCGGCACCGCGAGCAGCGACCTGCTGCGCTCGCGCCAGGCCGCCGTCTCCCGCGACTCCGCCCGCGACGCCCTCGAGGACGCCGCGGACGACAAGGAGGTCGCCGCCGCCGAGCGCCAGGCCGAGCAGCGCAACGCCGCTCTCCAGCAGTTCGCCCAGCAGGCCGAGGAGCAGGCCGACGAGCTCGCCCTGAACCGCTGGGTCCTCCCGGTGACCGGCTACCGCATCACGAACACCTTCGGACTCGCCCGCTCGTACTACTCCTCCGGCTACCACACCGGCCTGGACTTCGCGGCGTCGATCGGCACCCCGATCGTCGCGGTCGCGAACGGCACCGTGACCGAGACCGGGTACGACGGCGCGTACGGCAACAAGACCGTCATCACGCTCGACGACGGCACCGAGCTCTGGTTCTGCCACCAGACGTCGATCGACGTCCAGACCGGCGACACCGTCGCCGCGGGCGACCAGATCGGCACCGTCGGCTCGACCGGCAACTCCACCGGCCCCCACCTGCACCTCGAGGTGCGCCCCGGCGCCGGTGACCCCGTGGACCCGGCCGAGGCTCTCGCCGTCCACGGCATCACGGTCTGATCCCGTAGGCGGGCGCGAGGAACGAGCGCCCGGCGTCACGGGATCAGATCGAGCAAGCGTCGCGACCGAGTGACGAGGTCGCGGCGGCGCGTCGAGATCTCGGTGAGGGGTCAGGCGTCCTGAGGCACGACGGGTTTCGAGGCTCGCTCCGCTCGCACCTCGACCACCGTGGCCTACAGCTTCTCGACCGGCGCGTACCGCAGGAGCAGGCGCTTGACGCCCTCGGAGCCGAAGTCGATGCTCGCGACGGTCTTGTCGCCGGAGCCCTCGACGGTGACGACCGAGCCCATGCCGAAGGAGTCGTGGATGACCCGGTCCCCCGGGTCCAGCGACGGGACGGCGCGCGACGGGCGTGACTTGGCGGCGGCGTCGGCACGGGCGGCCGCGCTCGAGAAGTTGCGGCGGCCGGCGGCGGTCGGGGCGCCGAGGCCCCGGGCGGCCGGTGACCACGAGGCCTGGTCGGGGCGTGACCACTGGGTCTGCGCGGCCTCGGTACGACGCCAGTCGACGAGGTCGACGGGCAGCTCGTCCAGGAACCGCGACGCCGGGTTGTGGGCCGGGGCGCCCCAGGCGGAGCGGACGACGGCGCGGGAGACGTAGAGCCGCTGGCGGGCGCGGGTGACCCCGACGTACGCCAGCCGGCGCTCCTCCTCGAGCTCCTTACGGTCACCGCCCAGCGCGCGCATGTGGGGGAAGATCCCGTCCTCCATGCCGGTGAGGAACACGACGGGGAACTCCAGCCCCTTCGCCGTGTGCAGCGTCATCAGGGTCACGACGCCCGGGTCCTCGCCGTCCTCGGCGTCCGGGGTGTCGGGGATCTGGTCGGTGTCGGCGACGAGCGCGACCCGCTCGAGGAAGTCCGCGAGGGTCGGGGCGACGTCCCCCGCCTCCACGTCGGCCGGGTCGGCCGAGGGGCCGGCGACCGGGTCCTCGGCGAACTCCCGCGCCACGGCGACGAGCTCGGCGAGATTCTCCACCCGGGTGTGGTCCTGCGGGTCCTCGGACTCCTCGAGCTCCTCGAGGTAGCCCGACCGGGCGAGGACGGTCTCCAGGACGACGTCCGCCCGCTCCCCCGCCTCGACCATCGCCTGCAGCTCCTCGACCATCGTCACGAAGCCCTGGATCGCCTTGAGCGACCGGGTCGCGACCCCGGGGGCCTCCTCCGCGCGCTGCAGCGCCTCGAAGAAGGTGATCCGCTCCCGCTCCGCGAACGCCTGGACGCAGGCCTCCGCGCGGTCACCGATGCCGCGCTTGGGGACGTTGAGGATGCGCCGCAGGGAGATCTCGTCGGCCGCGTTGACCAGCATCCGCAGGTAGGCCAGGGAGTCACGCACCTCGCGGCGCTCGTAGAATCGCACCCCGCCGACGACCTTGTACGGCTGCCCGGTGCGGATGAACACCTCCTCCATCACCCGGGACTGGGCGTTGGTGCGGTAGAACACCGCGACGTCGGCGGCGCGCACGTCGCCGGCGTCGGTGAGCCGGTCGATCTCCTCGGAGACGAAGCGGGCCTCGTCGCGCTCGTCGTCCCCGACGTAGCCGACGATCCTCTCGCCCTGACCGGAGTCCGACCACAGCCGCTTCTCGCGTCGGTCGCGGTTGCGGCCGATGACGGCGTTCGCGGCCTCCAGGATGGTCTGGGTCGAGCGGTAGTTCTGCTCCAGCAGGACGGTCTCGGCGTCGGGGAAGTCGGACTCGAAGTCGTTGATGTTGCGGATGTCGGCGCCGCGGAAGGCGTAGATCGATTGGTCGGCGTCGCCGACCACCATCAGCTCGCTCGGGGGCACGCGCGCGTCGACGTCGTCGTCCCCGCCGGTCTCGGGGTTGGGCGCGCACAGCTGGCCGATGAGGGCGTACTGGGCGTGGTTGGTGTCCTGGTACTCGTCGACCAGCACGTGGCGGAACCGGCGGCGGTAGACCTCGCGGACCTCGGGGTACGCCGACAGCAGCCGCACCGTCGTCATGATCAGGTCGTCGAAGTCGAGCGCGTGGGCGTCGCGCAGCCGCCGCTGGTAGACCGCGTACGCCTTCGCGTACGTCTCCTCCAGGGCGTTCTCGGCCGCCTTCGCGGCGTCGTCGGGGTCCTTGAGCTCGTTCTTGGCGTCCGAGACCCAGTTGAGGACGGCGCGCGGCGGGTAGCGCTTCACGTCGAGCTCGAGGTCCTGGCACACCAGCTGCATCAGCCGCCGGGAGTCGGCGGCGTCGTAGATCGAGAAGTTCGACTTGAAGCCGAGGACGTGGATCTCCTTGCGGAGGATCCGGACGCACGCGGAGTGGAACGTCGAGACCCACATGATCCGCGCCCGGTTGCCGACGAGCTCGCTGACACGTTCCTTCATCTCGGCGGCGGCCTTGTTGGTAAAGGTGATGGCCAGGATCGAGCCGGGGTGGGCGCCGCGCTCGGAGATCAGCCAGGCGATCCGTCGGGTCAGGACCCGGGTCTTCCCCGACCCCGCGCCGGCCACCACGAGCAGCGGCGTCCCGGCGTGCTGGACCGCCTCGCGCTGGGGGCCGTTCAGGCCCTCGAGCAGGGCCTCGCGGCTGGGCCCGGACCGCTGGGCGGTGCGCGACCCGGGCTCGCGGCGGGGCCCGTCGTACTCGAGACCGGGGAGGGTGTCGGTGTCGATGCCGGGAGACGTCATGAGACGCCCAGCCTACGTCCGCCCGCCGACACCCTCGCCGCGGCTCGACCCGGCTCAGGCGGCCGCCGCGGGCTCCTCCAGCGGACGCTTGGCGGGCAGTGCCTTGTCGGCCCGCGCGGGCCGGGCGGCGTCGCGCCGGCCCAGCTCGGCGACCTCGTCGAGCCAGGCGGCACGGCGGGCCTCGTCGCTGCCGTGGACGGCGCCGATGCGGGTCACCGCGACCTTCCGGAAGCCGCAGAAGCGCAGCGTGCTGCGGACGAGCTGGCGGACCGTCGAGTCCCCCATCAGCAGCCGCAACCACCACCCGGGCGAGTCGGTGGTGACCACGACGCGCGCCGTCCGACCCGCGAGCAGGCCCTGCGGGAGCCCGTTGTCGCGGTAGCGGTAGGCCCAGCCGCTCTCCAGGGTGCGGTCAAGGAAGCCCTTGAGCAGCGCCGGGACCGAGCCCCACCACACGGGCGCGACCACGACGACGTGGTCGGCGTCGACGAGGGCGTGCTGGGCGCGGACGAGGTCGGGCTCCAGCCGCTGCTCGCCGCGTCGGCCGGTGTGGAGGTCGGGGTCGAAGGCGAGGTCGCGCAGCGGGAGCAGCGTGACGTCGGCGCCGGCCGCGCGGGCGGCGTCGGCGTAGCGGTGGGCGAGGGAGGCGCAGAGGGAGTCGCGGCCGGGGTGGCCGTCGACGACGAGGATCCGGGACATGGGGTGAGCCTTTCTTGACACTGTAAAGATCAGGACGCACCCAGCGTCGGGTACGATCTTTCTCGTGTCAAGATCCCCGTCGACGAGCTATCACCACGGCGACCTCCGCGGCGCGCTCGTCGACGCGGCGGTGGCACTCGTGGAGGAGCACTCCCCCGCCCGCCTGAGCCTGCGCGAGGTCGCACGGGCCGCCGGCGTCAGCCACGCGGCGCCGTACCACCACTTCTCCGACCGCGGCGACCTGCTGAAGGCGGCCGGGGACCGGTGCATGGGTGACTTCCTCGCCGCCCAGGAGTCGGCGGTCGCGGCGCACGACGACCCGGACGCACGCCTGGTCGCCCTGGGCGAGGCCTACGTCGGGTACGCCGCGGCGCACCCCCACGCGTTCGCGCTCGTCTTCGACCCCGAGCTGTGCCCGCCCGGCGACCCGAGCCCCGAGCGGGCGGTCCTCATCACCCGCAACGAGGAGCTCCTGGCGGCGTGCGTCGTCGACCTGCTCGTCGCCCGCGGCCGCGACGTCGGGCACGCGCCCGCGCTCGCGAACGCGCTGTGGGGCACCGTCCACGGGCTCGCCGCCCTGGTCGGTGACGGCCACCTGCCGCTGGACGCCGTCGGCCCGGCGCTGGAGGCCCGTCTGACGCTCTAGGGATCCCGGCCGGGTCGACCTCAGCCCGAGGCGGCCTGCATCCGCAGGAACTCGAGGTGGGCCTCGTAGGCGTCCAGGACGTCGTCGATGAGCTGGGTCTTGGTGTACCCCATCACGTCGTAGCCCCGCCCGCCGTCCCGCAGGTGCACCTCGAGCCGGGAGTAGACGTCGGTCCCCCGCGACACGCGACCTCCGTAGGCCGGGACCGGGGCCGTGGTGTGGACCAGCGAGTACTCGAAGGGCAGCAGGTCACCCGCCGGCACGAGCAGTCGCACCGCCGGACGCTCGTCGTCGAGCGTCCCGGACTCCACCTCGGCGGCCACGCCCTGCTCCCGGAGCTCGCCGGCGACCTCCTCGAGGCCCGGGCGGGCCACGTCGGACACGAAGCGCTCGGCGTCGTCGATGTCGGGGAAGCTCATGGCCCGACGTACGCGGGCCTGCCACGGCACGTGCTGGCCACGATCGGTCGAGCTCCAGCTGCGCCCGGACAGCGCGCTGTTCAGGGCGCTGCCGCGACTGTCGACCACTCGTCCCTCGACACTCAGTGCACGCCACAAGCCCCACATCACCGCGATCATGACGAACGCGAAAGGCAGACCGACGATGACGGTGGCGTACTGGAGCGCGAAGATGTTGCCGGCCGACAGGATCGCCAGGGTCAGCGCCCCGGTGGCGGAGGCCCAGAAGATGCGCATCCAGGGCTTCCCGTCCGTCTCGGCGGTCGGGAGGTTCGAGGACAGGTTCGCCATGACGAGCGCGCCGGAGTCGGCCGACGTGACGTAGAACAGCAGGCCGACCAGGATCGCCAGTGAGGCCACCACGGGGAACGCCGGGTACTCCTGCAGCAGCGCCCACAGACCCTGGTCAGGCCCGGTCGCTGCGGACGCGACCGCCGTGAAGGCGTCGTTGCCGCTGCGGATCTCGTCGAGGGCCGCGTTGCCGAAGATGGTCACCCACATGACGATGTAGCTGAACGGCAGGATCATGGTGCCCGCCACGAACTGGCGGATCGTCCGACCGCGCGAGATCCGCGCCAGGAACAGCCCGACGAAGGCGGCCCACGCGATCCACCAGGCCCAGAAGAACAGGGTCCAGAAGCTCATCCAGTCGCCGGTGTCCTCGTAGGCGAAGTTCTGCATCGTCATGTCCGGGAACAGTCGGACGAAGTCCCCGACGTTCAGCACCGTGGCGTTGAGCAGGTAGGCCGTCTTTCCGGTGACCAGCACGAACACCGCGAGCAGGATCGCGAGCAGGACGTTGAGCTGGGAGATCCGCTTGATGCCCTTGTCGACACCGCTGACCGCCGAGAACGCGGCGACGCCGACGGCCAGGACGATCAGCGCGCTCTGCACGGCCAGTCCCTGGGGCAGGCCGAACACCAGCTGCAGGCCGACGTTCAGGCTGACGACGCCGATGCCGAGCGAGGTGGCGACTCCGAAGATGGTCCCGAGGGTGGCGGCGATGTCGGTCGCGTGCCCGATCGGCCCGTCCACACGGCGGCCGATCAGGGGGTAGAGCGCGGAGCGCACGGCCAGCGGCAGACCAAGCCGGTAGGAGAAGTAGGCCAGGGCCATGCCCATCAGGGCGTACATCCCCCAGCCGCTGATCCCGTAGTGGAAGAGCGTCCAGACCGTCGCCTCCCGCGCCGCCTCGACGGTCTCCGGCGTGGCCGTCGCCGTAGACGGCGGGGTCAGGTACTGGGTGACCGGCTCGTAGACGGAGTAGAACATCAGGTCGGTGCCGATGCCCGCCGCGAACAGCATCGCCGCCCAGGCGCCGGTGCTGAACTCCGGACGTGAGTGCTCCGGCCCGAGCCGCACCGAGCCGTAGCGACTGACGCCGAGGCCGATGACGAAGATCAGCACGGCCGTGGTCAGCGCGATGTAGTACCACCCGAACCAGGTCGAGACCCATCCCACCACCGAGCCGAGCGTCGCGTAGGCGTGGTCGGGCGCGAGGACGCACCAGAGGGTCACCGCGAGGGTGATGGCCGCGGACGTCACGAAGACCGGCCACTTGACGGTGGGGTCTCCCCCGGGACCCTCGGGGAGGGTCTCCTTGGCGGGAGGGCTGGCGAGGTCGGTCATCGTCGCTGTTCTCCTGTGTCGGGGGCGGCAGCATCATCGCGCGGATCGATCCCAGGTCCTAGTCCCGAGCCCGAGCTGTCCCGAACCGTGACCCTTCACCCGCGCTGGAGGTCGAGGTGCTCCGAGCCCTGGCGAGGAGCCACGAGACCCCGGCACCACCAGAGCCGACCGCCAGCGCCGCGGGTCCAGGCCGCCGTACGCCTCACCGGGTCTCGACGACGCGCGCTCGCCCAGGGGCTCGCGTGCTGTTCGAGCAGCGGTGGGTGGTCGAGCAGCAGCCGAGTGCAGCGAGGCCGCGTCGTCGAGACCCCTTGTGCCGTGGATCGCACCCTCATACCGCGGCCGATCCGCGGCACAAGCCGCCGTACGCCTCACCGGGTCTCGACGACGCGCGCTCGCCCAGGGGCTCGCGTGCTGCTCGACCAGCAGTGGGTGGTCGAGCAGCAGCCGAGCGCAGCGAGGCCGCGTCGTCGAGACCAGCGGTGGGTGGTCCGGGCGGCGTCAGCCGTGGACGGTGCCCGGGACGGCCTCGTTGTTGCGGGGGTCGCCCTCGGGCCACAGGGGCATGCCGGCGCCGTGGCGGTAGAAGGGGACGTCGAGAGCGGGCAGCGGGGTGTTGCCGGCGATCAGGTCGGCCGCCTTCTCGGCCAGCATCATCACCGGGGCGTAGATGTTGCCGTTCGTCACGTACGGCATCACCGACGCGTCGACGACCCGGACGCCCTCGACCCCGTGCACCTTCATCGTCAGCGGGTCGACCACCGACTGCGGGCCCGTGCCCATCGCCGCCGTGCAGGAGGGGTGCAGGGCGGTCTCGGCGTCCTTCGCGACCCAGTCGAGGATCTCCTGGTCGGTCTCCACCGAGGGGCCGGGCGAGATCTCGCCGGCGCTGAACGCCGCGAACGCCGGCTGCTCGAGGATGGTGCGGGCCGCGCGGACCATCTCGATCCACTCGCGCCGGTCGGTCTCGGTCGAGAGGTAGTTGAACTGCAGGGCCGGGTGCTGCATCGGGTCGCTCGACCGGATGCGCAGGTGGCCCCGGACGTCGGAGTACATCGGCCCGATGTGGACCTGGTAGCCGTGCCCGCCCGGCTCGGGGCTCTCGGCGGGCCGCGAGCCGTCGTACCGGATGGCGATGGGCAGGAAGTGGAACATCAGGTTCGGGTAGGCGACCCGGTCGTTGGACCGGATGAACCCGCCGGCCTCGAAGTGGTTCGAGGCACCCACGCCGCTGCGCAGGAACAGCCACTCCGCACCGATGCGGGGCTTGTGCTGGTGGGCCAGCCACGGCGCGATCGACACCGGCTGCTTGGCGGCGTGCTGGATGTAGACCTCGAGGTGGTCCTGGAGGTTCTCCCCCACCCCGGACAGGTCGACGAGCGTGCGGACGCCGGCCGCGCCGAGCACGGCGCTCGGCCCGATGCCCGCGAGCTGCAGCAGCTGGGGCGAGCCGATGGCGCCGCCGCAGAGGATGACCTCCCCGGCGTCCACGCTGCGCCGCGCGCCCCGCCCGGCAGCGCCGCGGAGGTAGTCGACGCCGGTGACGCGGGTGGTGTCGCCGCTGCCGGTCGTGCGGAGAGCGGTGACCTGCGCGAGGGTGCGGACGACGAGGTTCTTGCGGCGTCGCACCGGGTGCAGGTACGCCCGGGCCGCGGAGAGCCGACGGCCGCGGTGGACGTTGCGGTCGAAGGGCGCGAAGCCCTCCTGGCGGTAGCCGTTGACGTCGTCGGTCAGCGGGTGGCCGGCCTGCTGCACGGCCTCGAAGAACGCCCCGAAGATCGCCCGGGTGGCCGGGCCCTTCTCGGTCACGAGCGGTCCGGAGCCGCCGCGCCAGGCGTCGGCGCCGGACGTGCCGTCCTCGAGCAGGCGCGACTCCATGCGCTTGAAGTAGGGCAGGCAGTGGGCGTAGTCCCACGACTCCATGCCCGCGTCGGCGGCCCAGCGCTCGTAGTCGAGCGGGTTGCCGCGCTGGAAGATCATCCCGTTGATGGACGACGACCCGCCCAGCACCTTGCCGCGCGCGTGGTAGACGGTGCGCCCGCCCATGTGGGGCTCGGGCTCGCTGTCGTACTTCCAGTCGTAGAGCCGGTTGCCGATCGGGTACGGCAGCGCCGCGGGCATGTGGATGAACGGGTCGAGCCGGTTGTCGCTGCGGCCCGCCTCGAGCACCAGGACCGTCGTGGACGGATCGGAGCTCAGCCGGTTCGCGAGCGCGCAGCCGGCGGACCCCCCGCCGACGATGACGTAGTCGAAGCGCTCGCTCACTCGTTCTTCTCCTGTCCGCCGAACCACTGCTGCGGCACGGGCCGGGTGTGGTGCCAGATGTGCTTGGTCTCGCGGTACTCCGCGAGGCCGGCCGTGCCGAGCTCACGGCCGATGCCTGACTGCTTGTACCCGCCCCACTCCGCCGCAGGCACGTACGGGTGGTAGTCGTTGATCCAGATCGTGCCGTGTCGCAGGCGGGCGGCGACGCGCTCGGCGCGGCCGGCGTCCTGCGTCCACACCGCGCCGGCCAGTCCGTAGATGGTGTCGTTCGCGATCGAGACCGCGGCCTGCTCGGCGGTGTCGCGGTCGGCGCCGGAGAACGTCTCGACCGTCAGCACCGGTCCGAAGGACTCGTCCTGCACGCACGACATGTCGGCGGAGCAGCCGTCGAGGACCGTCGGCGGGTAGAACCAGCCGTCGTCGTAGGACTCCCCCGTCGGACGCTCCCCGCCGACCCGGAGGACGGCGCCCTCGGCGACGCCGGCGGCGACGTACGCCTCGACCTTGTCGCGGTGGGCGGCGCTGATGAGCGGGCCGGTCTCGGCCTCGCGGTCGTACGGCCCGCCGAGGCGGATCTGGCCGGCGCGGCGGACGAGCTCGTCGACGAACTCGTCGTGGATCGACTCCTCGACCACGAGCCGGGCGCCCGCGGAGCAGACCTGGCCGGAGTCGAGGAACACCGCGGTGAGCGCCATGTCGAGCGCGGCGTCCAGGTCGGCGTCCGCGAAGACGACGTTCGGGTTCTTGCCGCCGAGCTCGAGGGCGATCTTCTTCACGGTCGGCGCGGCGGCCGCCATGATCCGGCGGCCCGTGACGACGCCGCCGGTGAAGGAGACGAGGTCGACGCCGGGGTGCTCGGTGAGCGTGGGTCCGACGCGGTCGCCGGCGCCGAGGACGAGGTTGCCGACGCCGTCGGGCAGGCCGGCCCCGGCGAGGGCGTCCATCAGCCACGACGCGGTGGACGGCGTCAGCTCGCTCGGCTTCAGCACGAAGGTGTTGCCGGCGACGAGCGCGGGCGCGACCTTCCAGGAGGTCTGGAGCAGCGGGAAGTTCCACGGCGTGATGAGCGAGCAGACCCCGACGGGCTCGGTGACGACGCGGCTGGAGATGTCGGGGACGCCGGTGTCGACGACGCGACCCGCCTCGGTCTGCCCGACGGCGGCGTAGTGACGGAACACCGAGACGACGTCCGCCATGTCGACGCGGGCCTCGACGATGCGCTTGCCCGTGTCGAGTGCCTCGAGACGGGCGACGGTCTCGAGATCGCGCTCGAGGTGGTCCGCCACCCGGGTGAGGATCGCGGCGCGCTCGGGCGTCGGCGTCCAGGGCCAGTGGGTGTTGTCGAACGCGCTGCGGGCGGCCTCGACGGCGGCCGCGGCGTCGTCCGCGGTGCCCTCGGCGACGACCGCGACGAGGGTGGAGTCGGCGGGGCAGCGGATCTCGCGGGTGCTGCCGTCGCTCGCGGGACGACGGACGCCGCCGACGAGGTGCTGGACCGTGGGCTCGCTCATGCGGGCACCTCCGTGACGTGGGTGGGCGAGACGAAGACGGCGACCGCGATGTTCAGCACCGACAGCGCGAGCAGGCCCCAGTACAGGCCCGCCGGGATGGTCGGCTTCCGCGTGTTGGCCATCACCAGCACGAGCAGGACGAGGCCGACCGCGAACTTGATCCCGATCTTCACGTGGTCGACGTCGCCGTCACCGGCCTCCAGGACGCCGACCAGTCCGAGCCCGGTGACGAAGGCCGTCCCGACCCCGTCGCGCATGATCGGCAGCACCTTCTTCTCGTCGGAGCGGACCTGGCTGAGCAGGCCCCCGACGAGGGCGGCGAAACCGAGGATGTGCAGGAACAACAGGACCAACCGCAACGTCTCCACGGGCGCAGACTAGTGGTGTGCGTCGAAGGTCCTCGCACGCTTGCCGTGGTCCAGGTGCGTGCAGCGCAAGGACGAGGAGGGAAGGCGGGCCGAGGCCCGTCGACCGACGAGGACGCCGCGATGCGCGTGCCTGGGCCGCGGCGAGCGCCGAGGTTCTCCGGCGCGCGCCACTGGCGACGAGTGTTCAAGGCCACCTGCCACCATGGGAGTTCGCGATTCCTGGGAGGGACTCACATGGCTGCACTCGTCCGACGCTCCGACACCGCCTGGTTCGGCGGGGTCTGCTCCGGCCTCGCCGCCCGGACCAACGTCAGCGTGAACGTCATCCGCGCCGTGACCGTGCTCGGCGTGGTCTTCGGCTTCGGCACCGTCGCCATCCTGTACGTCGTGCTGTGGGCCGTGCTGCCCAAGCAGGAGGGCCCGGGCTTCTAGCCCGGAGCTCCACGCACGGGGCCCGCCGGAGATCGAGGTGCGAGGCCGGCCACGGCCGAGCCACGAGATCCGGCGAGGTGCGGGACCGCCCCCGCCTCAGCGGTTGGCGGCCACCCAGGCGTCGCGGGCGTCGACCCCGGAGTCGGGGTAGTCGGCGAAGAATCCGTCGATGCCCGCGTCGAGGTACGACGTGATCTCGCCGAACACGTTCCCCTTGGCGTTCGGGTCGTCGCCACGGCGCCAGTCGGTCGCCATGAACTGGTTCTCGTCGCGGATCGTGAAGACGTGGACGCGCATCCCGAACTCGTGGGCGTCGCCGACGAGCGCCGTACGACGGTCCGCCGAGCCGTCGGCGTTGCGCGGGATCACCAGCGTCTTCTCCGGTCCGACCACGTCGGCGTACTCAGAGACACCGCGCAGGCCCTGGCGGCTGGCGAGGTCCTCGTAGGTGGTCGGGTCGCCCTTCGCCTCGAGGTCGTAGGGCCCGCCGACGACGTCCATCAGCTGCACCAGGGGCAGGTCGGTCATCGAGTCCAGCTCGCGCAGGTTGCCGGTCTCGAAGGACTGCAGGAACACCTTCGACCGCGGCTCGTCGAAGCCGAACCGGCGCAGCGTGCGCACCATCGGCTCCTCGAGCGACAGCCCGATGGAGTCGAAGTACGTCGGGTGCTTCGTCTCGATGTAGAGCCCGACGTCGCGACCCGGCTTCGCGTTGTGGTCGCGGACGAGGCGCAGGATCTCCTCGAAGGTCGGGACCTGGAAGCGCCCGTCGTAGCGCGTGTTGTCGGGCCGGACGTCGGGGAGGCGCTCCTCCGCGCGCAGCGTCCTCAGCTCGGCGAGGGTGAAGTCCTCGGTGAAGAACCCGGTGATCGGCTCGCCGTCGATCGTCTTGGTGGTCTCGCGGTCGGCGTACTGCGGGAGGTCGTCGACGTTCGTGGTGCCGCTGATCTCGTTCTCGTGGCGGGCGACCAGGCGGCCGTCCTTGGTCGAGACCAGGTCGGGCTCGACGTAGTCGGCGCCCAGGCGGATGCCCAGCTGGTACGCCGCCAGGGTGTGCTCGGGGCGGTAGCCGGAGGCGCCGCGGTGGGCGGTGACCAGCGGCCGGCGGACCTGGCCGCGGGCGGCGCGCTGCGCGGAGGTGTCGGCCGCCGACCGCTGGGCGGCGTCGCTCGGGACGGAGCGCGGCGCGTCGAGCGGCGGGTCGGTGGTCGCACTGCCGGGTGGGGCGACGGTGGCGGTCACCGCGAGGGCGAGGCCGGCGGAGAGCGAGCCGAGCAGGGCGCGGCGGAGGGCGGGGACCCGAGTCGTCATGCTCCGGATCGTGCCCCACGCGGGTGACGGGGTCCAGGCGTCCGGGTGAACGCCCGGTGCCCGGTGGCTCAGACCCGGGCGTCGCGGACGGCCAGCGCGTCCTCGGGCTGGTCGCAGATGAGCCCGTCGACCCCGGCGTCGAGCAGGGCCCGGGCCTCCGCGGCGACGTCACCGCGGGCGTCGGGGTCGTCGCCGAGGCGGGCCTCGACGGGCAGGAAGCGGTTCTCGGCGCGGACGGTGTAGACGTGCACGGTCAGCCACCGGCGGTGCGCGGCCCGCACCAGGTCGGAGGCGCCGAGCGTGGTCCCGTCCTCGTCGCGGGGCAGCACCAGCTCCTTGTGGACGCCCAGCCCGTCGGCGTACGTGTCGACCTCGGCGAGCCCGGCCGCGGTGACCAGGTCGCCGTACGTCGTGGGCTCGCCGGCCGCCGCGAGGTCCGGGGGGCGTGACTCGAGGCGGTCGACGAGCTGGAGGAGGGGCAGGCGGGTCAGCGGCGCGAGGCGCCGCAGCACGCCGACCTCGAACGACATCACCGTCACGCGGGAGCGCGGGTGGTCGAGACCGTGGCGGGCCAGGACCTCGAGCAGCGGCTCCACCACGGACAGGCCGCGCGCCTCGAGGTGCGCGCAGTGCTTGAGCTCGATCATCACGCCGACGCTGCGGCCCAGCCGGGCCGACTCCTCGGCGACCGCGGCGAGGACGTCGTCGAGGGTGGGGACGCCCTCGCGACCGTCGTACGCCGCGCTGTGCGGGCGCATCCGCGGGCTGCGCTCGCGGGCGCGCAGGGTGGCGACCTCCGCGGCGGTGAGGTCCTCGGCGAACCAGCCGGTGACCTCGCGCCCGTCGACGACCCTCGTCGTACGACGGTCCGCGAGCGCGGCGTGCTCGGCGACGTCGGTGGTCAGCGACAGCTCGTTCTCGTGGCGCGCGAGGAGCACCCCGTCCGCGGTGAGGACCAGGTCGAGCTCGACGTCGTCCACGCCCATCCGGATCGCCGTGCGGTAGGCCTCGAGGGTGTGCTCGGGGCGGTAGCCGGAGGCGCCGCGGTGGCCGACCACCGCGGGGGTGACGACCAGGCTGTCCGCCCGGCCGCCGAGCAGGCCGCGCGAGCGCGGCCCGGCGGCGGGGGCGAGCGGTGCGAGGGGCAGGACCTCGGTGACGGACACGACACCCAGAGGACCCGCACCGGTGGTCCGCGCGGTGACGCCTTCGTGAATGGCCGATGATGTCCGGATGAGCCTTCCGCAGATCGACGGCCTGACCTCGCTGCCGGTGCTCGACCATCCTGGCCTGCTGGCCGACCCCGTCGGGGCCGCACTGGTGCGCTGGGCGGGGTCGCAGCGCACGGCCGTGGTCGAGATCGATCCCGGGCTCGCGGACACCGCCGCCATGTCGGAGGCCTACGCGGTCCCGATGACCGCCGGCGCGAACTGCCTCGTCGTCGCCGGACGGCGCGCCGGTGAGGAGCGCATCGCGGCGTGCGTCGTCCGCGCCGACACCCGCGTCGACGTCAACACCGCCGTCAAGCGGCTCCTCGACGTCCGCAAGGCGTCGTTCCTGCCGATGGACCGGGCGGTCGAGGAGACCGGGATGGAGTACGGCGGCATCACCCCGCTCGGGCTCCCGACCGGCTGGCGGCTGTTCGTCGACGACCGCTGCCTCGCCATGGACGTCGCCGTCCTCGGGTCCGGCGTACGCCACTCCAAGCTGCTCATGCCCGGCGACCTCCTGGCCGACCTCCCGGGCGCCGAGGTCGTCGAGGGCCTCGCCGTCACCTGAGCGCGAGTCGGCCCGAACGCACGCCGTACAGACGCCGAGTCGGCCCGAACGCACGCCGTACAGACGTCGAGTCGGCCCGGGCGCACGCCGTACAGACGCCGAGTCGGCCCGGGCGCACGCCGTACAGACGCCGAGTCGGCCCGAGCGCACGCCGTACAGACGTCGAGTCGGCCCGAACGCACATCTTGGGCCCGCAACTCCAAACCCGGAGCGCACGTCCGGGCCAACTCGGCGCCCCTGAGGCGCACGTCCGGGCCAACTCGGCGCCCCTGAGGCGCACGTCCGGGCCGACTCGGCGCCCCTGAGGCGCACGTCCGGGCCGACTCTGCGTCAGTCGGTGGGCTCGTCCGACTCCGACTCCGACTCCGACTCCGACTCCGGCTCCGGCTCGGCCTGCTCCGCGGCGAGGGAGCGGCCGACGGGGGTGAGGACCCAGAGGGCGTGGCCCTCGGAGGCGACGAGGCCCTCCTCGGCCATGGCCGCGCGCTCCTTCATGGCGGCGCGGCGCCAGCGGACCTGGCCGTCGGCGGTGATGCCGCGGTCCTGGGTCGTCAGCGTCATCCGCTCCCCCATCTCGTCGAGGACGACGTCGCGCTCGGCGGCGACCGGGTACGTCGCGAGGACCGCGAGCAGGTGCTTGCGGAACTCGGTCTGGGGGGTCCGGCCGGGCGGCGTCCGGGGCTGTGCGGGCGGGCGGGGCGCAGCCTCTCCGGGCGTACGACGGGTGCCCGCGGCCCGGGTCGTGGCCGGCTTCGCCGTCCGCGTCCGCACCGGCGTCGCCTTGACCGCGGGCCGCGGGGGCGGCGGCGGTGCCCCGTGGGGGCACTGGCTCAGGGGGAGCTCACACAGGTCGCACCAGTCCGCGGTCATCAACCACCGATGGTAGTCCGCGGGCCGTTGGTAAACTCGGCCAGCCCGCCCACACGCGGCGGGCGCACTCTGGGGTGGGGCACGGACGGGCGGGAAACGTGGGCGCGGCGAGCACAGTGCAGAAGGACCCGAGCGCCCCGCGGGGCGACGGTCCGGGCACCGCGCTGCGCGGCGACGTCCAGGGCCTGCGGGCCCTCGCCGTGCTGCTCGTCATCAGCGCCCACGCCGGCCTCGGACCCTTCTCCGGCGGCTACCTCGGGGTCGACGTCTTCCTCGTCATCTCGGGCTTCCTGATCTCGCGCCTGCTGTTCCGCCACGTCGGACGGCACGGCACGATCTCGCTCCGCACCTTCTACGTACGACGGGCCCGCCGCATCCTGCCCGCCGCCACGGTCGTCATCGTCGCGACGCTCCTTGCGTCGATGATCTGGCTCAGCCTCATCGAGGTCGAGACGATCCTGGTGGACGCCGTGTGGGCCGGGTTGTTCGTCGCGAACCTGCGGTTCGCGGAGACCGGCACCGACTACTTCTCCGACGGGCTGACGCCCAGCCCGCTGCAGCACTACTGGTCGCTCGGGGTCGAGGAGCAGTTCTACCTCGTCTGGCCGCTGCTGATCCTCGCCGCGCTGCTGTGGCACCGCCACCGCCACGGCGACGACTCCCGCCGCGGGCTGCCCCGGCTCACGGTCTTCTGGCTGCTGGTCGCCGTCACCTCCCTCAGCCTCCTGTGGTCGCTGGTGACGACGAGCGTCGAGCCCGAGGCGGCGTACTTCTCGACCACGGCCCGCATCTGGGAGCTGTCCCTCGGCGCGCTGGCCGCCCTCGTCGGCCCGGCCCTGGCGGACCTGCTGACCACCCGCGGCCGCACGATCCTGGGCGCGGTCGGTCTCGGCGCGATCCTGGTGCCGGCGATCGCCTACGACTCCTCGACCCCGTTCCCGGGCCTGGCCGCGCTGCCGCCGGTCCTCGGCACGGCGATGCTCCTCGTGGCCGGCCTGCGCCTGCGGGAGGCACCGCCGTGGCCGACCCGGGCCCTGGGCGTCGCCCCGATGCGCGTCATCGGCGACTGGTCCTACTCGCTCTACCTCTGGCACTGGCCGCTGCTGATCATCCCGGCGAGCGCCCTGGGTCGCCCGCTCGGCGTGTTCGGCAGCATCGTCGCCGTCGCCGCGACGTTCGGGCTGTCCGCCCTGACCTACCGGTACGTCGAGCAGCCGTTCCGCGCGCCCGCCGCCGTACGACGGCGCCCCGGCGCCCCCCGCCGGCTCCGGGTGCGTCTGCCCCGCGGCCTGGTGCTCTACCCCGCCTCGATCGTGCTGGTCGTGGCGAGCAGCACCGTCGGCTGGGGCTACGTGAACTGGGCCGCCGAGGCGGGCGACGCCCCCGCCATCACCGTGCCGGAGCGCACCGCCGAGCCCGGCGAGCAGGCGCCGGAGGTCTCCGCCGACGCCGAGGCCCGCGCGCTCGTGCGGGCGTCGGTGGCCGCGGCCCGCGACGGCGACCCGGTCCCGAGCGAGCTGACCCCCGACCTGCTCGACATCCGCGACGCCATCGCACCCGTCGAGTGCGACTACCAGGACAACGAGCTGCGCGAGCTCTGCCCCCAGGGCGACCCCGACGGCGACCGGACGCTGGTGCTCACCGGCGACTCCCACGCCCGCGCCTGGATCCCGGCGATCGACGCGATCGCCGCCGAGCGCGGCTACACCGCCTACTTCCTGGTGAAACCCCGCTGCACCGCCGCCCGGGTGGTGACCACCGTGCAGGGCTCGCCCGACCCGTGGCCCGACTGCACCGAGTTCCAGGACTGGGTCGACGAGCAGGTCGCCGACCTCGCCCCCGACCTCACGATCGTGTCGAGCACCGCGCCGCCGAAGGGCGTCTGGGTCGACGACGAGTACGTCGACGACGACGAGGGCGTCGCGGAGGCCGTCCGGGTCGGCATCGACGACCGCCTCGCGACCCTCGAGCCCCTGACCGGCGAGCTGGTGGTGCTGGGCGACGTCCCCCAGCTCGACATCGACCCCGCCGAGTGCCTGACCACCGGCGACGTCGACCTCGGCAGCTGCCTCGGGACGCCGTACGACCGCACCACGCTGATGGCCGACGTGACCAAGCGCGTCGCCTGGGCGCAGCGCGTGCCGTACCTCAACCCCTACGCCTGGCTCTGCTTCCGCGACGCCTGCCCCGCCGTGGTGGGCTCGACCGTCACCTACCGCGACCCCGGTCACCTCACGACCTCGTACGCCGAGGACCTGACCGCCGCCCTGGACCAAGCCCTCGACAGCAAGGTGGACCTGTGAAGCTCGGCCTCCAGCTCATGTACGCCGGCAACCCGCGGGAGGCCGCCGACGACGTCGTGGCCCTCGAGCGCGCCGGGCTCGACGTCCTCTGGGTGCCGGAGGCCTACGGCTTCGACTCCCCCACCCTCATGGGCTACCTCGCCGCGCGGACCGAGACGGTCGAGATCGGCGCCGGGATCGTCAACATCTACTCCCGCACCCCCAGCGCGCTGCTGCAGACCGCCGCCGGGCTCGACAACGTCTCCGGCGGCCGCGCCATCCTGGGTCTCGGCGCCAGCGGCCCGCAGGTGATCGAGGGCTTCCACGGCGTGCCGTACGACAAGCCCCTGGGCCGGCTGCGGGAGATCGTCGACCTGATCCGCCGCGGCATGCGCCGCGAGGTGCTCACGAACGACGGCCTCTACCCGCTGCCGCTGCCCCAGGGGCAGGGCACCGGGCTCGGCAAGCCGCTGAAGATCCTCACCCACCCCGAGCGCGACGCCGTACCGCTGTGGATCGCCGCCCTCGGCCCGAAGTCGGTCCAGCAGACCGCCGAGATCGCCGACGGCTGGATCCCGACGCTGTTCCACCCCGAGCGCTCCGACCGCGTCTGGGGCGACGCCCTGCGGGCGGGCGCCGCGAAGCGGGACCCCGCCCTCGGCCCCCTGGAGATCACCGCCGGCGGCGTCCTGTCGATCACCGAGGACACCGCGACCGCGGACGCCGTCCTGGACTTCGCCCGCCCCCACTTCGCGCTGTACGTCGGCGGCATGGGCGCCCGCGGCAAGAACTTCTACAACGACGTCGCCCGCTCGTACGGCTACGAGGAGGAGGCCACGCGCATCCAGGACCTCTACCTCGACGGCAAGAAGAAGGAGGCCGAGGCCGAGGTCCCCCTGGAGTGGCTCCGCGCGGCGAACCTCGTCGGCCCGGCGTCGTACGTCAAGGAGCGGATCGCCGCCTTCGCCGAGGCGGGCGTGACGACCCTCAGCGTCGTCCCCGCCGCCCTGGACGGCGACCAGCCCGCCCTGGTGTCGCAGACGAAGGAGTGGCTCGCCTGAGCCCGTCCGTACCTCCTGGGCGCGCCTGAACGAACCACCGCCGCCGGGGTTACGCCCTGTCCCACCAGGATCCTGTGAGCACCGTTCGACAGCATCTCGAAGGCCTCAAGGCGACAAGGTCACTTAACTTTGCCGAGTTCCACTCGTAAGTGACCTTGACGCCGATCTCTCGGAGGCATCACCGTGCAGCTCAAGTCCAGGAGGCGGTCGGGCACCAGGCTCGCCGTCCTCGCCAGCTCACTGCTGGTCGTGAGCACCCTCGGCTGGCAGAGCCAGTCCGCGGGTGTCGAACCGGCGGCGGCCGACGCCGGCCCCGTCGACACCCCGTCCGACACCCAGGAGTCCGTGGAGGACCTGCTCGAGCAGGTCGCCGGCGGCGACATCCTGACCAACACGTCCAGCAAGAAGGGCGGCGACGGCCGCCAGTACTGGGTGAAGAACCACATCCGCCCCGACCTGCTGTCGGCGAGCGCGCTCGACGTCCTCGAGGACGTGCCCGGCCTCGACCTCGACCTCGTCGACCTGCCCGTCGTGGGCGGCGACTCCGGCGGCGAGGCCCCGGACGACGGGGTGCGCCGCAAGTACCTCGTCGCCTGGGCGGGTGACAACAACATCCTCGACAAGTCCGGCGCGGACCTGCTGGACCTGCCGAAGTCCATCGGGCCGGACCTCATCGGCCAGAAGGACCTGATCGGTCCCGACTTCTTCGCCGTCATCGACGCCACGCCCGAGTCGGAGACCTACGGCAAGGTCGTCAACACCGCCACGGTCGGCCCGCTCGTCGAGAACGAGCCCCACCACATGCAGTACACGTGGCAGAAGGGCCAGAACATCTTCGCCGGCGGCCTGTTCACCGACGTCACCTACGTCCTGGACACCTCCAACCTGCCCGCGCTGTCGCTGAAGGGGATCAACCTCCCGACCGACACGCTGTGCGGCACGGTGCCGGACGCCTACTGGGTGACGAAGGACAACAAGGCCTACGGCACCTACATGGGCGGCCCGGACGTCCCCGGCCCCTGCACCTACTCCGACGGCTCGACCCGCTTCGGCAACGGCTTCGCCGGCTCGCCCGGCGAGGTGGTCCGGCTCGGTGAGAACGGCGAGACGATCTACGAGGCCCCCGCGACGCCGGAGGAGGGCGAGACGAAGCTGCGGTGCGACAACATCCCCGCGCTGCCGCGTCCGACCTGCGCCAACCCGCACGGCATCCAGGCCCGCGAGGACCTCGACATCCTCATCACCAGCGACTACAACGAGCCGCGCAACATCATCCTCAACCCGGTGCAGGCGCCCTCGTCGTACCTGCGGCGCCCGACGGTCCGCACCTACGACATCTCCGACCAGGACGCCCCGGAGCTGAAGAACGTCTCGTTCCTCCCCGACGGCCCCCGCACCGGCAAGGTCGCGCACCACGAGGAGAACCGCGCGGCGATGGAGGTGACGGTCACCAACCAGCCCGAGAACAAGGGCGCGTTCGTCTCGACGATGCAGGGTGGCGCGATCTTCTACGCCCCCGACATCACCGTCGACAAGCCGACGTGGCGCCAGGTCTTCGACGTGACCACGTCGAACAAGACGGCCGACCCGGCCGGCAACTACTACGGCGGCGGCAGCAACGGCGCCTGGATCCAGACCAGCTACGACGACAAGTACCTATACCACGCGGTCCAGGGACGCCAGGGCACCGACGGCAGCAAGCCGTACATCCTGGTGCTCGACATCGAGGAGCTCCTCGCCTCGGGTGACGCCCCCGAGTGCAAGATCGACACGCTGGCCGAGGTCACCGCCGGCGGCGAGGAGTCCGACTGCCCCGCGGTCGTCGACGTGCAGTCCGCCCCCGGCGGCCCGCACTGGGGCGCGCTGGACAACCTGGAGCTCGGCGAGGACGGCTTCTACCGCGACGACGCGGTGGCCAAGCGTCTGGCGTACAGCAACTACTTCGTCGCCCGCACGGGCCTGAACGGCGACCACCGCGTGTGCATCGCCGACCAGGCCGAGGACGGCACGCTGGCGCTCGACGAGGAGTTCCGCGACGAGTACACCGGCCAGGCCTGCCTCGACTTCGACCGCGCGGCGTGGCCGCACGGCGAGTGGGGTCCGGCCAAGCCGCACTCGATGCTCTTCGTGACCGCCGACGAGGACGTCAAGTGACCGAGCACCACCCCGGCACCACCCCCGCCGACCGTCGTGGCGCGAGCCACGGCGGTCGGCGGGGGGCCCGGCCCCTCGCCGCCGTCACGGGCGGCGTCCTGGCGCTGGGCCTGGCCGCCGGGGTCGCCGTCTGGCAGCTCGACGCCCCTCGGGCCTCCGACGCCGCCGCGGCGTCCGAGGACGTACAGCACCTCGGTCCGACCGAGGCCGGCGTCCCGTCGGTGCAGCGCGTCGTCACCGACGACGAGACCGCCCTCACCGTGGCGGTCGGACCCGCCACCCCGGGCGAGAACGTCGTCCGGCTCGACATCTCCGGACCGGCCGCGGGCCACGGGGCCGAGCACGGGTCCGAGCACGGCTCCGACCACGGGTCGGACGAGGCCGGCGTGCTCATCGGCTCGACGGGCACCGAGCCCGTCGCCGCACAGGCCGTCCCCGGCACGGACGGGCTCTGGGCCCGCGTCGACCTCGAGACGGGCTCCGACGAGGTCGTCGTCGAGCTCGACGGCGTGAGGCACACCCTGCCGGTCGACACCGGTGAGCAGGTCGATGTCTCCCCCGCGTGGCGCAGCGCCGACGCCCCCGAGTGCCTCAGCGCCTCGGTGGCCGTGCTGGCCGCCGGCGAGGACCCCGACGTGGGCGCGTGCCCGAGCGACGAGCTGAGCCGCGCGGACGCGACGACCCTCGGCGACACGGTCGAGACGCTCGCCGCCCGCGGCGTACGCCGGCTCGCGGTGCGCGCCGACGACTCCGAGCGCTCCACCGCGGCCCTCGACACCGTCCGCGAGGCCGCCGAGGGCTCCGGCGTCGAGGTCGTGGACCCCGACGCCCCCGCCACGGGCCGCACCGCCCTGCTCGAGGTCGCCGGCTGGGAGACCTCCGCCGAGGGCCTCGCCGCCGTCAGCCGCCTGCCGCTCACCGAGCAACCGGTCCGCTCCGACGGCACCTGGCTCGCGCCCTGGCTGCTGTCGCGCGGGGTGGTCGACTCGACCTCCGGCGCGGTCCTGCCGCTGGACTTCGACATCCGGTCCGCCGACGCGGCCCGGTACGCCGACCTGGTCCGCACGCTCCTGCCGGGCCAGGCGCCCACCTCCAGCGGGTACGCCGCGTTCGCGGAGGCGCGGGGCACGAAGCCCCAGCCCGTCCAGCTGTACGCCGCGTCCCGGGCGTCGATCCTCATGGCCGAGCCACCGACCGACGGCTCGCCCACCCACAACCACGCGACCCAGATCTCGTGGTTCCCCGGAGGCACCATCACCCCGGTCGGCACCCTGGAGGCAGCCGGCACGGTGCTGGACGCCCGCGAGAACACCGCCAGCAACACCCTCTCCGAGTAGCACCCGCACACCGACCGCACGCACCAGACAAGGAACGCACCATGGCCACCACCGTCGAACCACCCCGTCCGACACGCTCGGCGCGCTCAGCCGCCGAGGCCGACACCGCTCCCCCGCCCCAGGTGCCCGTCGTCCTGGGCGGCGCCGTCGTGGCGCTGGCGCTCGGCGGCTTCATCGTCCTGCGCTCGGGGACCGTCCCCGGCGTGCTCTTCGCGATCGGGCTCGCCCTGGGCTTCGTGCTGTTCCACAGCCGCTTCGGCTTCACCTCCGCGTGGCGCCAGCTGGTCTCGGTCCGGCAGGGCGCGGGGCTGCGGGCCCACATGCTGATGATCGGCGTCGCCGCCACCCTGTTCGCGCCGATCCTCGCGGTCGGCGTGGCCTGGCAGGGCGTCCCCGCGACCCCGACCCTGGCCCCGATCGGGTTCGGCGTCGTCGTCGGCGCCTTCCTGTTCGGCGTCGGCATGCAGCTCGGCGGCTCCTGCGCCTCCGGCACGCTGTTCGCGGTCGGCAGCGGGCAGACCGCCGTCCTCATCACGCTCGGCGGCTTCATCGTCGGCTCGGTCCTCGGCGCCTACACGTTCGGCTTCTGGACGGGCCTGCCCGCCGCGGAGCCGGTCTCGCTCGCGCAGATCCAGCCGTTCGGCTACACCGGTGCCTGGGTGATCACCATGGCCGCCGTCGGCGCGATCGTCGGCGCGACGTACGTCGTCGCCCGCCGCGGCAGCGTCCCCCCGGTCGACCGCGCGCCGGTCGCGACCGGCCTCGCCCGCGCCGTCCGCGGCTCGTGGCCGCTGTGGGTGGGCGCGCTGCTGCTCGCCGGCCTCAACGCCCTCACCCTGTGGGTGTCCGGCGGCGCCTGGGGCGTCACCTTCGCGTTCAGCCTCTGGGGCAGCAAGATCCTCGACGCCGTCGGGGTCGACGTCCTGTCCTGGGGCTTCTGGCAGGACCCGATGAACCTCGCGAAGTACCAGGCCGGCATCTTCGCCGAGAAGACCTCGGTGATGGACTTCGGCATCATCCTCGGCGCACTCATCGCCTCCGCCATGGCCGGCGCGTTCGTCGTCCACAAGCGGATCCCCGGCAGGCTCGCCCTCGGCGCGGTCGTCGGCGGCATCATGATGGGGTACGGCGCCCGCATCGCGTTCGGCTGCAACATCGGCGCCTACTTCGGCGGCATCGCCTCGTTCAGCCTCCACGGCTGGCTGTGGGGCCTCATGGCGCTGGGCGGCACCGCGGCCGGCCTCGCGCTGCGTCCGCTGTTCGGGCTGAGCAACCCCAAGCCGACGGACTCGGTCTGTTGAGCGCGCCGGCTCGGGCCGGGGTGCAGGTCGAGGTCCTCGAGACCAGCGAGCTCGGCGACCGCAGCTACGTCGCCCACGACGGCGCCACGGCCCTGGTCGTCGACCCGCAGCGCGACATCGACCGGGTCGAGCACCTGCTCGCGGAGCGCGGCCTGGCCTGCGCCGCGGTCGCGGAGACCCACGTCCACAACGACTACGTCTCGGGCGGGCTCGAGCTCGCCCGGCGCAGCGGCGCGGACTACCTCGTCAACGCGGCCGACCCGGTCGCGTTCGAGCGGGTCGGCGTCAGCGACGGGGCGACCCTCACCGTGGGCGGCCTGCGGGTGCGGGTGCTGGCCACCCCCGGCCACACCGCCACGCACCTGGCCTACCTGGTGGAGGCGGTCCCCGGGGACGGTCCCGGGGCCCTGTTCACGGGCGGGTCGCTGCTGTTCGGGTCGGTGGGCCGCACCGACCTCCTCGGGGACCACCGCACCGAGGAGCTCACCCGTGAGCAGTACCGCTCCGCCCGGCGCCTGGCCCGTCTCCCGGGCGGGACACGGGTCTTCCCCACCCACGGGTTCGGCAGCTTCTGCTCGTCGGGATCGACCGGCGTGGTCACCGACACCTCCACGATCGCCGAGGAGCTCGCCCGCAACGAGGCGCTGCTGACCGACGACGAGGACGCCTTCGCCGAGCGGCTGATCGCCGGCCTGACGGCGTACCCGGCCTACTACGCCCACATGGGCGTGGCGAACCTCGCGGGCGCGGGTCCGGTCGACCTGTCGGCGCCGACCCCGGTGGAGCCGGACGAGCTGCGCAAACGGCTCGCGGCGCGGGAGTGGGTCGTCGACCTGCGGTCGCGGACGGCGTACGCCGCGGAGCACCTGGCCGGCACGGTCAGCATCGAGCTCGGCGGCCAGATGTCGACGTACCTCGGCTGGCTGATGCCGTGGGGCGCCCCGGTGACCCTGCTCGGCGAGAGTGCCGAGCAGGTCGCCGAGGCCCAGCGGCAGCTGGTCCGGATCGGCATCGACCGGCCCGAGGGCGCCGCGGTCGGCGCGCCGCACGACCTGGCGGCGGACGCCGACCAGCTCCGACAGCGCCGGGTCGTCACCTTCGACGACCTGGCGGGACTCTCCGCGGCGGAGCGCTCGGCGATCACGGTGCTCGACATCCGCCGCGAGGACGAGCGGGCGTCCGGCGGCATCGACGGCTCGCTGCACGTGCCGCTGCACGAGCTGCTGCGTCGCACCGACGAGGTCCCGGCCCGGCCGGTGTGGGTGCACTGCCGCAGCGGCGTTCGCGCCGCCATCGGGTGCAGCCTGCTGGCGCGGCTCGGCTACGAGACGGTGCACGTGGACGACACCGTCGACCGCGCGGTGGAGCTCGGGCTGGTCTGAGGCGCTGTCACGCCCCGGTAGGTGGAGAGTTGCTGCTCCTCAGGAGCAGTAACTCTCCACCTTGTCGTGTCACCGGCAGCGCGCACAGCGCCTGGGGCGGCCGGTCCAACCCCCGCGGACGAGCGCACGGCCGACGAAGCCGGCCGTCGCGCAGGCTCGGTCGTGCACCTGACCATGGCCGAGACGCAGCGTGACCAGCCCGTCCTCCACGGCATGGAGGTCCCGCTCGAGGTCGCGGTCCCGGTCGAGGAGGTGGGTGTGGTCGGCCCGCCCGTCGAGCTCGACCACCGCGCGGTACCTCCCGTAGAGGACGTCGCGGAAGACCGAGCCGCGGGCGCTCGCCCGGACCTGGCGGGCTGCCGCCGGGAGCCCGTGCGCCCGCTCGACCCGGTTCAGGTACTCGCGCTCGAGCACGGAGCACGCTCCCAGGCTCAGGTCCGACAACGCGCCCTGGTGAAGGACCCGGCGCTCGATCCGCCCCCGGGCGTCCAGGGCCGCTGTGATCCGGGCGGGCGTGGTGCGACGTGACCCGACGACCTCGGCGAGGACGGCGATCGCGCCGAGGTCGTCCGTCGCCTCCGCGGCGGCGTCGAGAGCGGCATCCTCGATGCGCGCACGCGGCGGACTGAGGCCGAGGAGGGACCGCTCCTCGAAGCGGGCCACTCGCCTCACCACGACCCCCTCGGGCGAGGACGGACGGCGTCCGAGCTCGACCGCCACCTGGATCGCCGCCTTCTCGGACACCTGTCGGCTGCGCCCCAGGGAGGCCAGGATCGCCGATGGGCCGTGGAGCGACGCGAGCTCGGCGTACAGCACTGCTGCCCAGGCCCGCTCCGACCAGCTCAGCGCGCCGGTGTGGGTGACGTAGACGCCCCGGTGGACCACGACGAGGAGTCTGTGTCGCAGCCACGACCGGAGGTCACCGTCACACGCCCCGACGCCGACGAGCTGACGGCGCGACACGACCCCGCTCTGCCGGGAGGCGAGCGCGAGGACGGGCGGTGGCAGCAGCACGCGTGGATCGTCCCGACCCCCGTCTGCCCCCGGGCGACGATCGGTCCGGGGTGTGGAGGACCTGTACCGCCCGGGCGTCTGAGGACGGGAACTGGCCCTTGAACCGTGACAGTGATGGTGTCACGATCAGCGGGTGACGTTGCTGGAGCAGGAGCACGAAGACTTCCGGACCACCGCGCGGGCCTTCATGGACCGCGAGGTCGTCCCCCACCACGCCGAGTGGGAGGCGGCGGGCATCGTCCCGCGCGAGGTGTGGGCGAAGGCGGGCCAGGCGGGGCTGCTGTGCTTCGACGTCCCCGAGGAGTACGGCGGGCTCGGGGCGACCGACTTCCGCTACAACCTCGTGCTGAGCGAGGAGATGTCGCGGGCGATGGCGAGCGGGCCCGGCTTCCCGGTCCACACCGACATCATCGTCCCCTACATCACCACGCTCGGGACCGAGGAGCAGAAGCAGCGCTGGCTGCCCGGCTGCGTGTCCGGAGAGACGATCACCGCGATCGCGATGACCGAGCCCGGCGCCGGCAGCGACCTGCAGGGCATCCGCACCCACGCCGTCGACAAGGGCGACCACTGGGTGCTGAACGGCTCGAAGACGTTCATCAGCAACGGCATCAACGCCGACCTCGTCATCGTGGTGTGCCGCACCGACCCGGACGCCGGCCACCAGGGCATCAGCCTGCTCGTGGTCGAGCGCGGCATGGAGGGCTTCGAGCGCGGGCGCAACCTCGACAAGGTCGGCATGAAGGCCCAGGACACCGCCGAACTGTCGTTCGACAACGTCGTCGTCCCGAAGGACAACCTCCTCGGCGAGGAGGGCGGCGGGTTCGTGTACCTGATGCAGAACCTCCCGCAGGAGCGGCTGTCGATCGCCATGATCGCGGTCACCGCCTGCGAGCAGCTGCTCGAGCTGTCGCTGGCCTACGTCAAGGAGCGGCAGGCGTTCGGCCGCCCGATCTCGAAGTTCCAGCACACGCGCTTCACGCTCGCCGAGATGGCGACCGAGGTGCACGTCGCGCGGGTGTTCCTCGACGACTGCGTCCGGCGCCACAACGAGGGCACCCTCGACACCAGCCTCGCCTCGATGGCGAAGTGGTGGACCACCGAGCTGCAGACCAAGACCGCCGACGTCGCCGTCCAGCTGCACGGCGGCTACGGCTACATGATGGAGTACCCGGTCGCGAAGGCGTTCCTGGACAGCCGCGTGCAGACCATCTACGGCGGGACGACCGAGATCCAGAAGGAGATCATCGGCCGGTCGCTCGGCCTCTGAGCGCCCGGGACGCCGTCAGCGGATGCCGTTGGCGGCGCACGCGTCGGCGGTCTCGCCCTCGCAGAGCTCCGCGGTGGTCACGAAGCCGCGGGCGACCGCGACGCTGGTGAGGGTGCGCAGGGACAGCGCCTCCGCGGTGCCGAGGAACGAGGGGACGCCGTCGACGTCCACCGTGTCCGTGACGGGGGCGCCCTCGAGGACCTCCGCGGCGGTCTCGACGGCGCGGGAGGTCATCGGCGGCCGAGGGCGGTACAGCAGCACCTCCTGCTCCCCGGTGACCACGCGACGCAGGGAGTCCAGGTCGGCGCCGGACCCGGCGACGACCGGCCGGTCCTCCGGCGCGACGCCCGCCTCTTCGTAGGCCGCGACGACGCCCTCGGCCTGGGCCTCGTCGGCGGCCACCACGAGGGCGACCTCCTCCACGGCGCGCTCCGCGATCTGCCCCGCCGTCCACTCCTGGGCGTCCTCGGCGGTGGCGACGTCCGGCTCGTCGGTGGCCAGCACCGTGGCGCCCCGCTTCTCGAGGGCGCCGAGGGCGGCCTCGGTACGGGCCGTCCCCGCGAGGTCCCCGCCGCCGGCCCCGAGCACCAGCACGCCCGCGCCCTGGGCGGGTGCCCCGGCGTCGAGGGCCACCTGCAGACCCGCCCGGGCGAGGCTGCGTCCACCGGCGACCGGGTCGTAGCCCACGTGGTACGCCGCGCCCGGGACCGAGCGGTCCAGGGTGACGACGGGGACGTCACCCGCCTCGGCCAGCATCTCCTCCGCGGCCGCGGCGTCGGCGGCCTCGAGCAGGACGACGTCCGCGCCGCCCTCGACGACCTCGGCCATCTGCTCGGCCTGCAGGTCCGGGTCGCCCTCGGCGTCACGGGCGACGTACTCGCAGTCCTCGCAGTCGGCGGCGAGCGCTGAGCGCAGCAGTTCTGCGTCGACCTCGACGTGGCGGGAGTCCGGGTCGGCGCCGCCGAGGAAGGCGACCACGGGTCGGGGCGACTCCGGCTCGGAGGACCCGCTGCACGCGGCGAGACCGACGGCCAGGAGGGGCACGAGCAGTCCCCCGGTGAGTGCGGTCCGGACCCGGCTCACCTCACGCATGGGGTTCATCGTGGCACGGGCGCGCCCGCCTCCCGGAGGGCCCTCGCCGGGGCCTCAGGCGGCGCCGAGGACGTCGAGCGGCAGGGGCAGGAGGTCGACGTCGGTGGCGAGGTGGACCACGTCCGTGGGCACGCCGGCGCTGCGGCAGCCCGCCAGCAGGATCCGGGACCAGCCCAGGTCGTCGGCGTCCGGACCTCCGGAGCCGGGACGCGTGCGCAGCATCGCCAGCCGACCACCGGGGACGACGTCGTCCAGCAGGTGGCGGGCGAAGGGGCCGAACCCCTCGGCCTCGAGGTCGGGCGGCAGGTGGTGGGCGTCGTCGATCTCGATGATCTGCGGGACCGGACGGTCGTCGGCGTCGATCATCAGGATCCAGACGCTGTGGCGGGAGAAGCCGAGGGGCTCCATCAGACGTCGCCAGGTGGCCTCGAGGTCGGCCTGGGTGCGGATCAGGGGGCGGAAGGGGCTGTCGGGCTCGTGGTCGCAGGTCATGGCGAGGAGCCTGCCCCGATCCGGGGTCCGGCGTCGGCGCTCCTCCACAGGCCCGCCGACGAGGGTCAGCGTCCGGCGGTCACTCCCACTCGATGGTGCCCGGCGGCTTGCTGGTGACGTCGAGGACGACGCGGTTGACGTCGGGGACCTCGTTGGTGATGCGGGTGGAGATGCGCTCCAGCAGGTCGAACGGCAGGCGGGCCCAGTCGGCGGTCATCGCGTCGTCCGAGGTGACCGGGCGCAGGACGACGGGGTGGCCGTAGGTGCGGCCGTCGCCCTGGACGCCGACGGAGTGGACGTCGGCCAGCAGCACGACCGGCATCTGCCAGACGTCGCGGTCGAGGCCCGCGCGGGTGAGCTCCTCACGGGCGATGAGGTCCGCGGAGCGCAGCAGGTCGAGACGCTCGTGGGTGACCTCGCCGATGATGCGGATGCCGAGGCCGGGGCCCGGGAAGGGCTGGCGCCACACCATCGTCGACGGCAGGCCGAGCTGCTCGCCGACGGCGCGCACCTCGTCCTTGAACAGCGTCCGCAGGGGCTCGACCAGGGCGAAGGTGAGGTCGTCGGGCAGGCCGCCGACGTTGTGGTGGGACTTGATCGTCGAGGTGCCGGCGCCGCCGCCGGACTCGACCACGTCGGGGTAGAGGGTCCCCTGGACGAGGAAGGCTGTCTCTCCCTCCTCCGCATCGCCGAAGACCCGGACCTGGGCGGTCTCGAAGGTACGGATGAACTCGCGCCCGATGATCTTCCGCTTCTGCTCGGGCTCGGTGACCCCGGCGAGGGCGCCGACGAACTGGTCGGCGGCGTCGACGACGTCGAGGGAGTCGAAGACCTCCTCGAAGTCCCGCTTCACCTGGTCGGTCTCGCCGGCGCGCATCATCCCGTGGTCGACATACACGCAGGTCAGGCGGTCGCCGATCGCGCGCTGCACCAGCGCGGCGGCGACGGCGGAGTCGACGCCGCCGGACAGTGCGCAGATCGCCCGGCCGTCGCCGACCTGGCTGCGGATGGCGTCGACCTGCTCCTCGACGATGTTGAGCATCGTCCAGGTCTGGCGGCAGCCGGCGATGTCGTGGAGGAAGTGCTCGAGCACCTGCTGGCCGTGCTCGGTGTGCATGACCTCCGGGTGCCACTGGACGCCGGCCAGCCCGCGGGTGACGTCCTCGAACGCCGCGACCGGGGTCGTCGGGGTGGACGCCAGGACGGAGAAACCCTCGGGAGCCGCGGTGACGGCGTCGCCGTGCGACATCCACACGCGGTGCTCGGCGGGCAGGTCGGCGAGCAGGGTCCCGGGGTCGCTCACGGCGACGGGGGTGCGGCCGTACTCGCGGGCGCCGGTGGCCGCGACCTCGCCGCCGAGACCCTGGGCCATCAGCTGGAAGCCGTAGCACATGCCGAAGACGGGGACGCCCGCCGTGAACACGGTGTCGTCCATCCCGGGGGCGCCGTCGGCGTACACCGAGGACGGGCCGCCGGACAGGATGATCGCCTTCGGCTCCCGCGCCAGCATGTCCGCGACCGGCATCGTGTGCGGCACGATCTCGGAGTAGACGCGCGCCTCACGGACGCGGCGGGCGATCAGCTGGGCGTACTGGGCTCCGAAGTCGACGACCAGGACCAGGTCGTGGTGGGCCTCGGGACGTGCGTCTCTCACCGTCTCGTCTGACACGTCCGCACCCTATCGAGGGCCGGACCCCCACGCCGGTCGAGGGCCGCTCGCACCCCGCACGCGGTCGCGGGCCCCGGGGCCAGGACCCGGCCGGGAGGGAGGATGGCCGGGTCCTGGCCTGTCCGGGGGCTCGGGGCCACCCGGACCAGGAGCCGTGGCCGGGAGGGTGGTGCTTCGGTGCCAGCGGCTCCTACTGGCTCAACGACACCTCGGAGACCGGGTTACGTCCCATCCGGGCCTCGTCGCCCTGCCGGACGGCGACGAGCGGCAGCCGCAGCGCGCCGGGGGCCGCCTCGGGCACCGCGGGCGACGTGGGCGCCACCGGCGCGACCCTCTCGTACGACGACCCCAGGGCCGGACGGCGGTCCGTCTCACCCTTGTTCGGCCACAGCGCCATGGCGCGCTCCGCCTGGGCGGTGATGGTCAGCGACGGGTTCACGCCGAGGTTCGCCGAGATCGTCGACCCGTCGACGACGTGCAGCCCCTCGTGCCCGAAGACCCGCTGGTAGGCGTCGACCACGCCGGTCTCGGGGCTGTCGCCGATGGTGCAGCCGCCGATGAAGTGCGCGGTCATCGGCTTCTCGAACGGCTCTCCCACCGAGCCCCCCGCGAAGCCGTTGATGCGCTTCGCCATGCGTCGTACGACGTCGTTCGCCACCGGGATGTACGTCGGGTTCGGCGCTCCGTGACCCTGCCGGGAGGTGAGCCGGTAGCCGAACGGGGTCCGCCGGCCCGAGGTGGTGATCGAGTTGTCGAGCGTCTGCATGACCAGCGCGATGACCGTCCGCTCCGACCAGTGCTTGACGTCGTACATGCCGAGCAGGTGGCTGCGCTGCTTCCACAGCTCGACCATCCAGGTCCGCCAGCGGGCGCCGGGGCCGTCGCCGTCGGTGAGCACCGTCTGCAGCAGCGCCATCGCGTTCGAGCCGCGGCCGTAGCGGCACGGCTCGACGTGGGTGTCGTCGTCCGGGTGGAACGACGAGGTGATCGCGACGCCCTGGGTGAAGTCCGTCGTCGACCGGGGCGCGATGGCCCCGAGGATGGCCTCGGAGTTCGTGCGGGTCAGCTCGCCCAGCCGGTCGGAGACGTGCGGCAGGTCGCCGTCCGCCTTGAGCCGGTGGAGCAGCTTCTGGGTGCCGAGCGCGGCGGCGGAGAGCACTACCTGGCGGGCGCGGTAGGTGCGCACCGCCCGGCCGCGCGACAGCTTCGCCTTGGTCCACCGGGCGCTGACCTCGTAGCCACCGCCCTCGAGCGGTCGGATCCTCGTGACGGTGGTGAGCGGGTGCACCACGGCGCCGAGGTTCTCTGCGAGGTGCAGGTAGTTCTTCACCAGCGTGTTCTTCGCGCCGTGGCGGCAGCCGGTCATGCACTCGCCGCACTCGCGGCACGCCTGGCGGTCCGGGCCCGCGCCGCCGAAGAACGGGTCGGCGACGGTCTCGCCCGCCTGCGTGCCCTCGGGTCCGAAGAACACCCCGACCGGGGTGGCGCGGAAGGTGTGCTCGACGCCCATCTCGGCGGCCACCGAGCGCATCACCTCGTCGGACGGCGTGTGCGTCGGGTTGGTGACCACGCCGAGCATCCGCTTCGCCTGGTCGTAGTACGGCGCCAGCTCGGCCTTCCAGTCCGTGATGTGCGACCAGCCGCGGTCGCGGTAGAACGCGTCCGGCGGCTCGTACAGCGTGTTCGCGTAGTTCAGCGACCCGCCGCCGACACCGGCGCCGGCGAGGATCACGCAGTCCTTGACCACGTCGATCCGCTGCACGCCGTAGCAGCCGGCGGACGGCGCGAACAGGAAACGCTTCGCGTCGAACGACGTCGAGGCGAAGTCGTCGTCCGCGAACCGGGCGCCGGCCTCCAGGACGGCGACGGAGTAGCCCTTCTCGCTCAGCCGCAGCGCCGAGACCGACCCGCCGAAGCCGGAGCCGACGACCAGGACGTCGTAGTCGAACCCCTCGTCCGCCGCGCTCACGCGCGGCCCAGCTTGTCGAGCGCGCGCAGGCTGACGGTCATCATCCGGGCGTACGCCCGGTCCGACATCCCGTACGCCGGCCCGAAGCGCATCAGCCGCTGCGTCGCCACCGACTGGGTCTCGGTGAAGCGGTGCAGGCCCTCGGCGCCCTGGCGGCGACCGAGCCCGGACTGGCGCATGCCACCCATCGGGGCGTCGATCGAGGCGAAGGTGGCGGCGAACGCCTCGTTGACGTTGACCGTGCCGCAGCGGATCTGCGAGGCCAGCGCCCGCGCCCGGCGGACGTCGCGGCTGTAGACGGAGGCGTTGAGCCCGTAGTCGCCGGCGTTGGCCCGGGCGACGGCGTCCGCCTCGTCGGAGAAGCGGTACAGCGCGATGACGGGTCCGAAGGTCTCGTCGGCGAAGCAGGTCATGTCGGGCGTGACACCCTCGAGGATCGTCGGCTCGTAGACGTACGGGCCGAGGTCGGGGCGCGCGCGGCCCCCGGTCAGCACGCGGGCCCCCTTCGCGACGGCGTCGTCGACGTGGGCGACCACGGTCTCGAGCTGCTTCGCGGAGATGAGCGAGCCCATGTCGTTGCCCCAGTCGAGGGTGGCGCCGATCGTCATCGCCTGCGTGCGCGCCACGAAGCGCTCCACGAAGCGGTCGTAGACCTGGTCGGCGACGTACATCCGCTCCATCGAGACGCACAGCTGGCCGGCGTTCGCGAAGCTGGCCCGCACGGCGCCCTCGGCGGCCCGCTCGAGGTCGGCGTCGCGCAGCACCAGCAGCGGGTTCTTGCCGCCGAGCTCGAGCGAGCAGCCGATCAGGCGGTCCGCGCAGCGCCGGGCGACGTCACGGCCGGTGGCCGTCGAGCCGGTGAAGCACACGTAGTCGGCCCGCTCGATGATCGCCGGGCCCATCTCGGAGCCCGGGCCGTGGACGACCTGCCACAGGTCCGCCGGGAAGCCGGCCTCCTCGAGCAGCTGCGCGCCGTACAGGGCGGTGATCATGGTCTGCCCGTCGGGCTTGGTGACCACCGCATTGCCGGCCGCGAGGGCCGCGATGCCGTCGCAGAGGGCCATCGTGAACGGGTAGTTCCAGGGCGAGATGATCCCGACTACGCCCTTGGGGACCCGGGACAGGTCGACCCGGGTCAGCACCGGAATGGCGCCGGACGCCCGGCGCGGGGCGACGAGCCCGGGCAGCGTGCGGGCGTAGTAGCGGGCGGTCAGCGCGACGTGCAGCGGCTCGTCGAAGGCGTGCTTGCGGGCCTTGCCGGACTCCCACACGATCAGGTCCATGATCTCGTCCTGACGGTCCAGGATGAGGTCGTGCAGCCGGTGCAGGGCCGCGCTGCGCTGCGCAACCGGGGTCCGCGCCCAGGCCTCCTGCGCACGGCGGGCCCGGGCGAACGCCTCCTCGACGTCCGAGACCTGCGACACCGGCAGGTGCGCGAGGGGCTGTCCGGCCAGCGGCGACACGAGGGCCGTCGTCTCCCCCGAGGTGGCGCGCAGGCGTGTCGCCAGGCCAGCGACGTACTCGGGCTCGAGGGCGTAGGAGGCGCGGGGGTCGTGCTCGGGGTCCCGCAGACCCTGCAGGTCAGCGGGACCGGACGGCTCGGGGGCGTTCATGTACCGAGGGTATGTGAGGCGCGGGTGGGTGCCTACCCCTGAGTAACACGACGTCCGACACACCTGTTCACCCAGAACGCATTCCTGGATTTGTTGTCTCGGACGACATTCGTCGTTGCCGTTTTGTGACCAACCGCACAGCGCTGCACAGCGCAACCTGCGGAAATCTTGCTGTTCCCGCCCCCTAGACGTGACGGACGCCACGGCTTACGTTGTCGCGGACAACAAATGACGAGCCGACCAACCGTGGGTCGGACGTCGAACCCGGAGACAAAGGCGGTTGCTCGTGAAGCTGAAGCGTGGTGTGGCCCTGGCGGCCGTGGTCGGAGTGGCCATGACCCTCGGCGCCTGTGGGAGCGACTCGGACTCCGGTTCGGGCGGCGGCAGCGGTGAGGACGCGCCCCAGGGCGCGATCGGCGTGATCCTGCCCGACACCGAGTCCTCGGTCCGCTGGGAGAGCGCGGACCGCCCGGCCCTCGAGGCCGCGTTCGAGGACGCCGGCGTGGAGTACGACATCCAGAACGCCGAGGGCAGCGCCGACCGCATGGCGACGATCGCCGACAGCATGATCGCGAACGGCGCGACGGTGCTCGCGATCGTCAACCTGGACTCCGACTCCGGTGCGGCCATCCAGGAGCGCGCCGCCTCCCAGGGCGTCAAGACCATCGACTACGACCGCCTGACCCTCGGCGGCTCGGCCGACTACTACGTCAGCTTCGACAACACCGTCGTCGGCGAGCTGCAGGGCCAGGGCCTGGCCGACTGCCTCGGTGACGAGGACGCGAGCCTGATCTACCTCAACGGCTCGCCGACCGACAACAACGCGACCCTGTTCTCCGAGGGCGCGCACAGCGTGCTCGACGAGGTCTCGACCTACACCAACGCCGGCGAGCAGGCCGTGCCGGACTGGGACCCGGACGAGGCCGTCACGATCTTCGACCAGCTCTACACGCAGGCCGGCGGCGACGTCGACGGCGTGTACGCCGCCAACGACGGACTCGCGGGTGCGGCGATCTCGATCCTCGAGCGCAACGGCCGCAACGGCGAGGTGCCCGTCACCGGCCAGGACGCCACCGTGGAGGGCCTGCAGGCCATCCTCGCCGGCGACCAGTGCATGAGCGTCTACAAGTCGGCCAACCTCGAGGCCGGCGCGCTCGCCGACACCGCCATCGCGCTGGTGAACGGCGAGGAGGCCGAGACCAACGGTGAGACCGAGGACGTCGACGGTGACCGTCAGGTCCCCTCGGTGCTGCTCGAGCCGCAGTCCATCACCACCGACAACATGCAGGACGTGTTCGACGACGGTGGCCAGAAGGTCGAGGACGTCTGCACCGGGCGTTACGAGGCCATGTGCGAGGACGCCGGCATCTCCTGACCGGCCCGCACCACAGACAGGACGCGGCCCCCTCGGGTCAACCCCGAGGGGGCCGCGTCCAGCCAGCACGACCCGCTTCCCTGACACACGCTCCCCTGACACACGCTCGGTCGGCACACCCGCTCCCGGAGGAACCATGTCCACGGCACCCCTGCTCCAGCTGCGCTCGGTCAACAAGAGCTTCGGCAACGTCCGCGTGCTCCACGACGTCGACTTCTCCGTCTACCCCGGCCAGGTCACCGCGCTCGTCGGCGACAACGGCGCCGGCAAGTCGACGCTGGTGAAGGTGATCGCGGGCATCTACGGTCGCGACGACGGGGACTACCTCTTCGAGGGCAAGCCGGTCGAGGTCACCGGTCCCCGCGACGTCGCCGCCATGGGCGTCGAGGTCGTCTACCAGGACCTCGCGCTGTGCGACAACCTCGACATCGTCCAGAACATGTTCCTGGGCCGCGAGTCCCGCAAGGGCGTCGTGCTCGACGAGACCGCGATGGAGTCCCGCGCCCGGGAGACCCTCGCGTCGCTGTCGGTGCGCACGGTGAAGTCGGTCCGCCAGTCGGTGGCCAGCCTGTCGGGCGGCCAGCGCCAGACCGTGGCCATCGCCAAGGCGGTGCTGTGGAACTCCCGCATCGTCCTGCTCGACGAGCCCACCGCGGCGCTCGGCGTCGCCCAGACCCGCCAGGTGCTCGACCTCGTGCGGCGCCTGGCCGACCGCGGCCTCGGCGTCGTCCTCATCTCGCACAACATGGTCGACGTCTTCGAGGTCGCGGACCGCATCACGGCGCTGTACCTGGGCCGTGTCGCCGCCGACGTCCCGACCTCCGAGCTGAACCACAGCCAGGTGGTCGAGCTCATCACCGCCGGCCGCAGCGGCTCGCTCGGCATCGCCGAGAACCCCGCCACCGCCACCGTCTGAGCCCCCCGCCCCGCACGCCACGCAGATCTCGAGGACCACCATGAGCACCAGCACCACCGGGACGCCGTCCACCGACAAGGACGCCGGCAAGAAGGGCACGTCGCTCGCCGACACCGACTTCGCCCACGACAGCACCCAGGCCTCCACCCTCGGTGAGAGCCTCCGCGGCTACGTCGCCCGCGTGCGCGGCGGCGACATGGGCTCCCTGCCCGCGATCCTGGGCCTCGTCGTGCTCATGATCGTCTTCGGCCTCGCCTCCGACCAGTTCTTCTCGCTGCTGAACATGGCGAACCTGGTCGTCCAGGCCGGCCCCATCTGCCTGCTCGCCATGGGCCTCGTCTTCGTGCTGCTCCTGGGTCAGATCGACCTGTCCGCCGGTGTCGCCGGCGGGACCGCCGCCGCGATGACGGCGCTGGCGATCGCCGACCGGGGCCTGCCCTGGTACGTCGCCGTCCTCGCCGGCCTCGTCACCGGCGCCGTCATCGGCGTCGTCATCGGCGTCCTGGTCGCCCGGCTCGGCATCCCGTCGTTCGTCGTGACGCTGGCGTTCTTCCTCGGCCTGCAGGGCGTGATCCTGTACATGATCGGCCAGGGCGGCTCGGTCGGCGTCGAGGACCCGGTCCTGCGCGGCCTGACCATCGACAACGTCCCCGTCGTCCTCGGCTGGGTGGCCGCGGCCGTCCTCGTGGTGGCGTACGCCGGCGGCTCCCTGCTGCGCTACCGCACCCAGGTCGCCAACAAGCTGCAGCACCAGCCGCTGAGCCTGGTCGTCGTGCGGGTCGTCGTCGTCGGGCTCATCGTCCTCGGCATCACCGGCCTGCTGAGCCTGAACCGCAGCGTCAACCCGTTCTTCCCCATCGCGGGCATCCCCTACGTCCTGCCGCTGGTCGTCGTCCTGCTGCTGATCTGCACCTTCGTGCTGGACCGCACCACCTTCGGCCGCCACCTGTACGCCGTCGGCGGCAACGCCGAGGCCGCCCGCCGCGCCGGCATCAACGTGGCCCGGATGCAGGTCCTCGCCTTCGTCATCTGCTCCACGCTGGCCGCGGTCAGCGGCATCGTGCAGTCGTCGTACACCGGTGGCGTCTCGCCGGCGTCCGGTGGCGGCAACACGCTGCTGTACGCCGTCGGCGCGGCCGTCATCGGCGGTACCAGCCTCTTCGGCGGCCGCGGGCGCGCGCTCGACGCCGTGCTCGGTGGCGTGGTCATCGCGACCATCGCCAACGGCCTCGGCCTGCTGAACCAGTCGGCGTACATCAACTTCCTCGTCACGGGCATCGTGCTGCTCGTCGCCGCCGGCGTCGACGCGATCTCGCGGCGTCGTCGCTCCGCGTCGGGCCTGTAGGCCCCGGCCGTGGTCACCGCGCAACGCCGAGGGACCGGGGCCAACCAGGAGGCCGTCCGGCGGCACAACCTCTCGACCCTGCTGGGCCAGGTGCACCTCGCACCCGGGCCGGTGTCCCGGGCCGAGCTGACCTCCGCGATGGGGCTGAACCGCAGCACCATCGGCGGCCTGGTCGGCGAGCTCACCGACCTGGGCCTGGTCGGCGCCACCACCGCGGTCTCCGGACCGCGGCAGGGCGCCGGCCGGCCCTCGCAGGGCGTGGGCCTCTCCGACGACGGGCCCTACGTGGTGGCCGTCGACCTCGGGGTGGACCGCATCACCGTGGCCCGGGTCGGGCTCGGCGGGCAGCTCCACGCCCGCCTGCCCGCCCGGGTCCACGAGGACCGCGAGGCGTGGCGCATCGCCGCCGACATCGCAGCGCTGGTGCGCCGGGTCGTCGCCGACGCACCCGACGGGGCGCCGCTGGTGGGGATCGGCCTGGCCGTGCCGGGCATGGTCCGGCGCCGCGACGGCATGGTCCGCCTGGCCCCGAACCTCGGCTGGTCGGACGTCTCCCCCGGCCCGATGATCCTCGCCGCCCTCGGCGTCGACGTGCCGCTGCGCGTCGGCAACGACGCGGACCTCGGCGCGCTCGCCGAGCACCACCGGGGCGTCGGCGTCGACATCGACGACCTCGTCTACGTCTCCGGCAACGTCGGTGTCGGTGCCGGCGTCGTCGCCGGCGGCGTGCCCCTGGCCGGTGCCGGCGGGTACGCCGGCGAGGTCGGCCACCTCGCGCTGAGCCCCGCGGGCCGCGACTGCCACTGCGGCGCCCGCGGCTGCTGGGAGACCTCCGTCGGCGGCCACGAGATCGCCCGCACGATCGGCTGCCCCACCGACGAGGTGGCGAACCTCGACCTCGTCCTCGAGCGGTACGACGTCGCGCCGCCCGGCCTCGGCGGGGTGGGTCGCGAGCTCGGGCAGGGCCTGGCGGGCATCGTGAACGTCCTCAACCCGCAGGTCGTCGTCCTCGGTGGCTACTTCCGCTCGCTGCTGCGCCTCGTGCCCGGTGACGTGCGTGCCGGCTTCGAGGAGGTCGCGCTGCCCGCGCCGCAGGAGTCGGTCTCCCTGTCGCTGCCCGGGCTCGGGGCCGACTCGGTCCTCCTCGGGGCCGCCGAGCTCGCGTTCGAGCCGCTGCTGGCCGACCCGGCCGGCGCGCTCGCCGGCGCCCTCCCGGACGCCGCGCGGGTGCTCGGCGCGGGCGCGGTCACGTCGGCATGACCTCCGCCGCGGGCTCCGGCAGACCGACCAGGCCCGCCACGACCGGCTCCATGGCCAGCTCCGCGGCCCCGACGGCGGCCGCCGTGATGCCGAGCCGTCCGGGGACCAGCGCGGGGCGGTGCTGCGAGGGCGACGGGAGCAGCCCGTCGAGGCGGGCGGCCGCCGGGCGCAGCAGGTGCTCCTCCAACGCGCCGAAGTAGCCGCCGAGCACCACGACCTCGGGGTCGACGACGCTGACGAGGACGGCGAGGCCGCGGGCCAGGTCCTCGGCGACCGCCTCGAGACCGGCGCGCACCGCGGGCACGTGTGCGGCGCGGGCGGCCACCGCGGTCGCGGACTCCACCGGCGTGCCCGACTCCTCCGCCCCCACCGCGGCGAGCATGGCGCCGAGGCCGACCGCGGTCTCCCAGCACCCGGTCCGCCCGCAGCCGCACGGCACGCCGGGCCGGCCGAGCGGGACGTGGCCGACCTCGCCCGCGTTGCCCGCGGCACCGCGCAGCACCCGTCCGTCGGCGACGATCCCGGCGCCGATGCCGACGGTGCCCGTGAGGTAGAGCGCGTGCGCGGCGCCGAGCGCCGCACCGTGCCACCGCTCGCCGTACGCCGCGCAGCTCGCGTCGTTGTCGAGGTGGACGGTGACGTCGGGGCCGAGCAGGCCCGCCAGGCGGGAGCCCACGTCCTCGCCGGCGAGGACGAGGTTGGGCGCCCAGGTCACGCGGTGCCGCTCGGCGTCCATGAGTCCGGGGATGGCGACGACCGCCCCGAGCAGGCCGGAGCGGTCGGGGCACGACGGGGCGTCCAGCACCTCGGCGAGCAGGTCGAGCAGCACCGCGAGACGGTCGTCGGCCTCCGGCCGGACGGCGCGGACCTCGACGGTGACCACGACACCGGCGAGGTCGACGACCCCGACGGCGACGTAGTCGACGTTGAGCTCGAGACCCAGGCCCCAGCAGGTCCCGGGGAGCAGCGCGACCGGGCGCGCGGGCCGTCCGCGGGTGGCCGGGCCGTCGGGCTCGTCGGCGGGCCCCACGAGGCCCTGGCGCTCCAGGCGCGCCACGATCACACCGACGGTGGCCTTCGACAGGCCCGTCCGCCCGGCCAGGTCGACCCGGCTCGCCGGGCCGTCCTCGCGCAGCGTCCGCACGACCCGGGCGGTCGAGGTCCGACGCAGGTCGTCGGGCGTCACCGCCTCGCCCGGGGGCACGGTCGGGCCCGTCGTGAGCGGGCCCGACCGTGCCGGCGTGCGGTCGACCACGTCAGCCGCGGACGCCGTACAGGTGCTCGAGCGCCAGCTGGTCGAGGCGCTCGTAGCCCATGCTGCGGGCGGCCATGGCGTCGACGTCCTCGGCCGGGGAGGCCAGCAGGTCGGCGATCGACTCGCCCGGGGCGAGGGTCGGCTCGGACAGCTCGTGCACGCGGGAGGCGACGAGGGCCTCGTGGACCTCGGGGTCGGCGCGGAAGGCGCGGACCTTGTCGCGCAGGACCAGGTAGTTGGTCATGCACGCCTTGGCCGACTCCCAGACCCCGTCCTCGCCGTCGGTGCGGACGGGCTTGTAGTCGAAGTGGACGACGCCGTCGTACCCGCCGGCGAGGAGGGTGTCGACGACCCAGAAGGCCCCCCGGACGTTGCCGGCGCCGAAGCGGAGGTCCTGGTCGTAGCGGGGGCCGTGCTGGCCGTTGAGGTCGATGTGGAAGAGCTTGCCCGCCCACAGGGCCTGCGCGTAGCCGTGGGCGGCGTTGAGCCCCGCCATCTCCTCGTGCCCGACCTCCGGGTTGACCCCGACGAGCTCGGGGCGCGAGAGCTGCTCGATGAAGGCGAGGGCGTGGCCGACGGTCGGCAGCAGGATGTCGCCGCGGGGCTCGTTCGGCTTGGGCTCGATGGCGAAGCGGATGTCGTAGCCGCGCTCGACGACGTAGTCGCCGAGGATGTCGAAGCCCTCGCGGAAGCGGTCGAGCGCGGTGGCGACGTCCTTCGCGGCGCCGGACTCGGCGCCCTCGCGTCCGCCCCAGCAGACGTACACCTCGGCGCCGAGCTCGGCGGCGAGGTCGATGTTGCGCATGACCTTGCGGAGCGCGAAGCGGCGGACGTCGCGGTCGTTGGCGGTGAAGCCGCCGTCCTTGAAGACGGGGTGGGAGAACAGGTTGGTGGTCGCGGTGGTGACCTTCAGTCCGGTGTCGGACAGGCCCTGGCGGAAGCGACCGAGGATGCGCTCGCGCTCGGCGTCGTCGCTGCCGAACGGGATGAGGTCGTCGTCGTGGAAGTTCACGCCGTAGGCGCCGAGGCCGGCCAGCTGCTCGAGGGAGTGGACCGGGTCGAGCGGGGCGCGGGTGGCCTCGCCGAAGGGGTCGCGTCCGGTGTAGCCGACGGTCCACAGGCCGAAGGAGAAGCGGTCGTCGGGGGTCGGGGCGGGCAGGCTCATGGGGCTCCTCGGGTGTGCGGGTGTGCGGTGGGGTGGTCCGGGGTCGTCTCGGGGATCAGGGGGCGGTGCGCTCGCGCAGGTCGGCGTACGCCGTGCGCACCGCGGCGTAGCGCCCGGCGAGGGCGTCGTCGAGCGGCAGGTGCTCCTCGCCGGTCAGGGTCCAGGCGGGGGCGGCCTCGGCCCCGGACAACGCCCAGGCGGCCTGCCGGGCGGCGCCGCGGGCGACGTACTCACCCGGCGGCGGCAGGACGACGGGCCGACCCAGGACCGCGGGGGCCAGGGCGCGGACGGCGGGGCTGCGGGTGGCGCCGCCGGTCATGAGGACGCGGCGCGGCTCCTCGCCGGTCTCCGCGACGAGCCGGTCGACGGCCTCCGCGACGCTGCAGAGCAGCGCCTCGACCGCGGCGCGGGCCAGGTCGGCGCGGGTCGTCGTGGGTCGCAGGCCCGTCCAGGTCCCGGTGGCGTCGGGTCGGTTCGGGGTGCGCTCCCCGCCGTAGTACGGCGAGAGGACGACGCCGCCCGCGCCGACGTCGGCGGACAGGGCGAGCTCGGCGAGACCGGCGTGGTCGACGCCGAGCCACCTCGCCTGGAGGTCGAGGATGCCCGCGGCGTTCATGGTCGTGACCATCGGCAGCCAGCCGCCGGCGGCGTCGGCGAAGCCGGTCGCGACGCCGGTGCCGTCGGCCACGGGGGTCGCGCTCACCGCCGAGGCGACGCCGGAGGTGCCGAGCGAGACGAGGACGTCACCGGTGCGCAGGCCGAGCCCCAGCGCGGCCGCCATGTTGTCGCCGGTGCCCGCCCCGATCGGGGTGCCGGCCGCCGTGGCGGCGGCCACCTCACCCGGTCCGGCGACGCGGGGCAGGTCGGCGTCGTGGCCGAGGGCGGCGACCAGCAGGTCGTGGCGCCACTCCCCCGTCGCCGGGTCGTGGTAGCCGGTGCCGGACGCGTCGCCACGGTCGGTCCAGGGCGCGGTGCCGGGGGCGGCGAGGTGCAGCGAGACCCAGTCGTGGGGCAGCAGCACCCGTCGTACCGCGGCGGCGTGGTCGGGCTCGGCGTCGCGGAGCCAGCGCAGCTTGGTGACGGTGAAGGACGCGACCAGGACGCTGCCGACCGCGTCGGCGCAGGCCTGCGGGCCGCCCATCTCGGCGACGAGCTCCGCGGCGGCCGGGCCGGAGCGGGTGTCGTTCCACAGCAGGGCGTCGCGGACGGGGGCGCCGTCGGCGTCGAGGGCGACCATGCCGTGCTGCTGGCCGCCGACCGCGAGGGCGTCGGCCCGCTCGAGGAGCCCGGCCGTGGCCTCGTCGACGGCGGCCGACCAGGCGCGGGGGTCGACGGCCGTGCCGGGCGGGTGGGCGACGCTCCGCGCGTCGACGACGGTCCCGTCCGCGGCGTCGACGAGGACGGCCTTGCAGGACTGGGTGGAGGAGTCGACTCCCATGACGAGCGTCACAAGGGCTATTAAGTACGAGGCTCGTACTAAATGTCAACCACCGGTCAGCCCTCGGATGCGGGAACATGGCCGCCATGCGTCAACCCGTCGTCACCCTCGCCTCCACCCTGATCGGCGCGCCGCTGATCATCACCGTCGCGATCTACTTCGCCGCCACCGACGACCCCACGGCGTCGTGGGGACCCTGGCTGCTCGTCGTCCCCGTGCTGAACCTCGCCGGGATCGTCGCGGCCGAGCTCGTCGGTTACACGGTGCCGGCGATCCCCGCCGGCACCGGGCCCGAGCAGGCCCGACGCCTCGCGGCGGACCGGTTCCGCACCGGGATGATCCTGCGCTTCGCGCTCACCGAGGCCCCCTTCGTCGTCGCGGTCGCCCTGTCGTTCGCCTTCGCGGTCCCCCAGCCGGTCGTGCTGGTCGGGCTCTCGGCCGCGCTGACCTGCCTCGGCCTGGCCTTCCACTGCTGGCCCTGGTCGCGACCCGTCACCAAGACCGCCGAGGTCCTCGAGGCCGACGGCGTGAAGACCTCGCTGCGCGAGGACCTGTCCTCGGTCACGATGCGCTGACCCCAGCCCCGCGAGTCGGCACGTCTGCGCACCCCCAGCCCGCCGAGTCGGCACGTCTGCGCACCCCCAGCCCGCCGAGTCGGCACGTCTGCGCACCCCCAGACCGCCGAGTCGGCACGTCTGCGCACGGCCGGTGCACGGATGTGCCGACTCGAGCCCTCACAGCCGCGCAGACGTGCCGACTCGAGCCCTCACAGCTGCGCAGACGTGCCGACTCGACCGGTCAGACCGCCAGCCGGACGACGCCGCCCAGCGAGGTACGGCGGTCGGCGAGCATCGTGTGGCGGGCGCGGGTCGCCTCCACGACGGCCGGGTCGAGGTCGGCGACGGCCACGCCCTCCCCGGTGCCGAGCCGCGCCAGCGTCCGGCCCTCCGGGTCGTGGACCGCGGAGGCGCCGATGAACTGCCCGCTCCCGCACCGACCGGTGAGACCGGCGAACGCGACGTACATGCCGTTGTCGAGGGCCCGGGCCCGGTAGTAGAGCTCGGCGCGGTGCTCGCCGCCGGTGAAGTACGCCGCGGAGGCCAGGTAGCCGATCGCGCCGGCGTCGGCGGCGGTGCGGGCGTGCTCGCCGAAGCAGCCGTCGTAGCAGATGCTCAGCCCGAGCAGGTGACCGTCGACGTCGAGCGTCACACCGCTCTCCCCCGGGGTGAAGAAGGGGCGCTCGTCACCGTCGAGGTGCTGCTTGTCGTAGGCGACCTCGAGGCGGCCCGGCGCAGCGAGGAGCAGCGACAGGGTGCGGACCTCGCCCCGGTCGAGGGCCGTCCCGACGAGGGCGACGACCCCGGTCTCGGCGGTCGCCGTCCGCAGCGGGTCCAGCCAGCCGGCGTCGAGGTCGCCGGGACCGGGCAGCGGACCGGCGAACACGGCGGCGTCGTACCCGGTGAGGAACGCCTCGGGCAGCACCACGACGCGGGCTCCCTCGCCGGCCGCCCGCCGTACGAGCCGGGCGGCGGTGGCCGCGTTGGCCGCCAGTCCCTGCGTGTCGTGCGCCGCGACGGCCTCCGCCTGGGCGGCGGCGACCCGCAGGGTCACCGCCGGCTCACCGCCGGCTCACCGCTGGGTCACTTCTTCTTGCGCTTGGCGGGGCGGACGACGAGCACGGGGCACGGTGCGGAGTGCTGCACCCGCTGGGCGGTGCTGCCGAGCAGGATGGTCTCCGACAGGCCGCGGCCACCGCTCGCGACGACCACGAGTCCGGCCCCGGCGGCGGTGGCCGCCTTGACGATCTCGTTGGCCGGGGAGCCGCTGCGGACCTTCTTGCTGACCTTCGGCCCCCAGGCGTCGAGGACCGCGGCCACCGTCGCGACGGCGTCGTTGGCCGCCTCGCGGAACGTGCGGTCCCCGGTCGACCCCGAGATGTCGTCGGCGAACGCGACGGACGCGTAGGGGCTCACGACGCCGACGACGGAGATCTCGGAGATCTTGGCCGGGTCGGCGAAGGACATCAGGTGCTTCGCAGCGGCGAGCGACTGCTTCGAACCGTCCGTCGCCACGACGACGTGCATCCCGGTGGTGGACGCCATGTCAGTTCCCTCCGTCGATGGGCGTACCGCGCTCGACGCCCGGCGGGCGGTCGCGCTTGCCGGCGGCGAGCTCGGCGACGAACAGCAGCAGGCCCACCGCGACCAGGCCGGCGCACCACAGCAGCGAGCCCGGGTCGGTGGAGATCACGTAGTAGAGCAGCACGAGGTTGCCGACCAGACCGACGAGCAGCAGCGCGGTGGGCGCCCGGAAGGAGTCGTCGGTGTCGTCCTGCCCGCGCAGCTTGAGGCAGGCGATGATCACGCCGGCGTACACGACGAGCAGCAGCACCACCGTGACCGCGGCGAGCCGCTCCACGATGTCGATCTGCAGGCCGATGCGGTTGAGCAGGTCCCCCACGACGAGCAGCGCCACGACCACGAACGCGCTGAACACGATGGCGGTCACGGGGCTGCGACGGGTGGGGTGCACCTTGGCGAACGCGGCGGGGACGACGTCCTGCCGGGCCATGCCGTAGAGGATCCGCGACTGCGTCACGACCTGCACCAGCGTGGTGTTGCTGATGGCGATCATCGCGATGATCGCGAACACCAGCACCATGATCGAGACCGGGACGGGGAGGATCCCCGCGCGGATCACCTCGAGCAGCGCGGCGTCCGAGTTCGCGAGCGTGTCGACCGGGACCACCAGGGCCGCGGAGATCGACACCAGCACGTAGATCACGCCGGCGGCCGCCATGCCGCCGACCAGGGCCCGCGGGAAGTTCCGCGACGGGTCGATGGTCTCCTCGGCGACGTTGGCGGCGTTCTCGAAGCCGGTCATGGCGAAGAAGGCCAGCGCGACGCCGGCGATGATCGCGAAGATGATGTTGTCGCCGCTGCTGAAGTTCACGAGGACCGAGAAGTCGGCGTTGCCCTGCCCGACGTAGATGATGCCGACGAGCAGCACGATCACCAGGCCGACGACCTCGACGATCGTCATCGCCATGTTGATGACGACCGACTCGGTGATGCCGATGTAGTTCACGAGCGCGAGCAGCCCGACGAAGACGATCATCACCAGCAGGGCCGGGGGCAGCGACCAGATCTGGCCGAAGTACCGCGCGAAGCCGGCGGCGAGCGAGCCGGCCGCCGCGAACGTCGCGGAGAGGTAGAGCACGGTCGTCATGAACGTCAGGCCCCGGTTGCGGAAGGCCTTGTTGACGTAGAGCGAGGCGCCCGCGGCCTGCGGGTACTTCGTCGCCAGCTCGGCGTACGCGAGCCCGGTGAAGGCCGCGACGGTCACGCCGACGGCGAAGGCCGCCCAGAACGCCCCGCCGACCTCGCCCGCGACCGCACCGATGAGCACGTAGATGCCGGAGCCGAGCACGTCGCCGAGCACGTAGAAGAACAGCAGCCGGCCGGTGATGGACCTCTTGAGACCACCGTCGTCGGCCACGGCCGAGGGTGTCGCCTTCGGTTCGGACACAGGGATCTCGCTTCCCGGGCCCGGGCCCGTGGGGTGTCGTGCGGTGCCCGCCAGTCGACCGCCATCGGGTGGGTGTGTCAACCAGGGGCCGCGGCGTGTCCCCGTCCGGTCGCCCGTCGTACCCCTGGAGATCGAGGAGCGGGCGTCGCGCAGCGACCGGGCACGGACGGCGACCGGCGAGAGGCCTCGGGGCTGTCACCGGGTCTCGTGGCTCCTCGCCAGGGCTCGGAGCACCTCGACCTCCGGTTCGCCCGGAGATCGAGGTGCGGGCGTCGCCCAGCGACCGGGCACGGACGGCGACCGGCGAGAGGCAGCGGGGCTGTCACCGGGTCTCGTGGCTCCTCGCCAGGGCTCGGAGCACCTCGACCCCCGGTTCGCCCGGAGATCGAGGTGCGGGCGTCGCGCAGCGACCGGGCACGGACGGCGAGAGGCCCCGGGGCTGTCACCGGGTCTCGTGGCTCCTCGCCAGGGCTCGGAGCACCTCGACCTCCGGTTCGCCCGGAGATCGAGGTGCGAGCGTCGCGCAGCGACCGAGCCACGAGATCCCGTGAGGGCCCCGCGGCTCCGGCCGCCTACTGGACGACGACCTCGATGCGCTGGAACTCCTTGAGGTCCGTGTAGCCCGTGGTGGCCATGGCGCGGCGGAGGGCGCCGATGAGGTTCATGGTGCCGTCGGCGACCTCGGAGGGCCCGAACAGGATCTGCTCGAGGGTGCCGACGGTCCCGAACTCGACCCGCTCGCCGCGGGGCAGGTCGGGGTGGTGGGCCTCGGCGCCCCAGTGGAAGCCCTTGCCGGGCGCGTCACTCGCGCGGGCGAGCGGGGAGCCGACCATGACCGCGTCCGCGCCGCAGGCGATCGCCTTGGCGAGGTCGCCGGAGCGGCCGATCGAGCCGTCGGCGATGACGTGGACGTAGCGGCCGCCGGACTCGTCGAGGTAGTCGCGGCGCGCGGCGGCGACGTCCGCGACGGCCGAGGCCATGGGCACCGCGACGCCCAGCACCGACCGGGTGGTGTGGGCCGCGCCACCGCCGAAGCCGACGAGGACGCCGGCCGCGCCGGTCCGCATGAGGTGCAGCGCCGCCTGGTACGTCGCGCAGCCGCCGACGACCACCGGCACGTCGAGCTCGTAGATGAACTCCTTGAGGTTCAGCGGCTCCGACGACGACGACACGTGCTCGGCGGAGACCGTCGTCCCGCGGATCACGAACATGTCGACGCCCGCGTCGACCACCGTCTTCGCGAGCTCCTTGGTGCGCTGCGGTGACAGCGAGCCCGCGACCGTGACGCCTGCCTCGCGGATCTCCCGCAGGCGCTCGGCGACCAGCTCGGGGACGACCGGCGCCGTGTAGATCTCCTGCATGCGACGGGTGGCCGCCGGGCCGCGCAGCTCGGAGATCTCCTCGAGCAGGGAGGTGGGGTCCTCGTACCGCGTCCAGAGCCCCTCGAGGTTCAGCACGCCCAGCCCGCCGTGGCGCCCGAGCGCGATCGCGGTCGCCGGGGACATCACCGAGTCCATCGGCGCGGCCAGCACGGGCAGCTCGAAGCGGTAGGCGTCGATCTGCCAGGCGGTGCTGACCTCCTCGGGGTCGCGCGTGCGCCGCGACGGCACGATGGCGATGTCGTCGAAGGCGTAGGCCCGCCGAGCGCGCTTGGCCTGCCCGATCTGGATCTCGGTCATGGGGAGGAGCCTAGTGTCGGGCGACCGGGTACCCCACCGGCATGCCCCTCGTACGCATCGACCTCGAGACCGGACGCACCGACGACGAGCTCCGCCTGCTGGCGGACGTCGTCCAGGAGTGCATGCTCGACGTCTTCGCCGCCCCGCCCCGCGACCGCTACCAGGTGATCACCGAGCACCCGCCCGGGCGGATCATCCTCGAGGACACGGGGCTGGGCCTCGAGCGCACCGCGCAGCAGGTCGTCGTCCACGTCTTCCAGCAGGGCCGGACCACCGAGCAGAAGCAGGCGCTGTACGCCGCGCTCGCCGAGCGGCTGGAGGAGCGGTGCGGCCTGCGTCCCGAGGACCTGCTGGTGTCGGTCGCGGAGGTGGGACGGGACGACTGGTCCTTCGGGATGGGCCGGGCCCAGTTCCTCACCGGCGAGCTGTAGGACCCGCCGGCCGACCCGGGGACCGGCTCGGCTCAGCGCCCCGCGTAGTTCGGGGCCTCGACGGTCATCTGCACGTCGTGCGGGTGCGACTCCTGCAGCGACGCGGAGGTGATCCGCACGAAGCGGCCCTTCTCCTTCAGCTCCGGCACCGTGCGCGCGCCGACGTAGAACATCGACTGGCTCAGGCCGCCGAGCAGCTGGTGGGAGACCGCCGACAACGGGCCGCGGTACGCGACCTGGCCCTCGATGCCCTCGGGGACGATCTTGTCGTCGCTGGTGACCTCGGCCTGGAAGTAGCGGTCCTTCGAGTAGGACTTCTTGCCGCGGCTGCTCATCGCGCCGAGCGAGCCCATGCCGCGGTAGGCCTTGAACTGCTTGCCGTTGACGAACACCAGCTCACCGGGGGTCTCGTCGCAGCCGGCGAGCAGCGAGCCGAGCATCACGGTGTCGGCACCGGCGACCAGGGCCTTGGCGATCTCGCCCGAGTGGCGCATGCCGCCGTCCGCGATGACGGGGATGCCGGCGGGGCCGCAGGCCAGGGACGCCTCGTGGATGGCGGTGACCTGCGGGACGCCGACGCCGGTGACGACGCGGGTGGTGCAGATCGAGCCCGGGCCGACGCCGACCTTGACGGCGTCCGCACCGGCGTCCACGAACGCCTGGGCGCCCTCCCGGGTGCCGACGTTGCCGCCGATGACCTGCACGTGGCGGGTGGCGGGGTCCGTCTTGAGGCGGCGGACCATGTCGAGCAGCAGGCTGACGTGGCCGTGCGCGGTGTCGGCGACCAGCACGTCGACGCCGGCCTCGATGAGCGTGGTGGCCCGCTCCCAGGCGTCGCCGAAGTAGCCGATGGCGGCGCCGACCATGAGGCGGCCGTCGCCGTCGTACGACGCGTGGGGGAACTGCTCGCCCTTGACGAAGTCCTTGACGGTGATGAGGCCGACGAGGTGGCCCGCGTCGTCGATCAGCGGCAGGCGCTCGCGCTTGTGCTTGCGCAGGAGCGCCGTGGCCTCGTCGCGGCTGATCCCGGCGTGGCCGGTGATCAGCGGCATCTGCGTCATCATCTCGTCGACCTTCGTCGACGCCCACTCCGCGACCGGGGTGAAGCGGAGGTCGCGGTTGGTGATGATGCCCAGCAGACGCATGTCGGTGTCGACCACCGGCAGCCCGGAGACGCGGTACTCCCCGCAGATGCGGTCGAGCTCCTCGAGGGTCGCGTCCGGGCCGATGGTGACCGGGTTGGAGATGATCCCCGTCTGCGTCCGCTTGACCAGGTCGACCTGGTAGGCCTGGTCGGAGGTCGAGAGGTTGCGGTGGAGCACCCCGATGCCGCCCTCGCGGGCCATCGCGATCGCCATGCGCGACTCGGTGACGGTGTCCATCGCGGCGCTGATGAGCGGCACGCGGAGGTTGATCTCACGCGTGAGGCGCGTGGTCGTGTCGATGTCCGACGGCGCCAGGTCCGAGTGGCCCGGCAGCAGCAGCACGTCGTCGTAGGTGAGCCCGACCGCAGCGAACTTGTCCGGGATGCCGTGCGTCTCGTCCATCGCCTGCGGGGTCCTCTCGTACGCCGTCGGGGAGGACCCCCACTCTAGGTCACGCGGTGCGGACCCCTCGCGGCGCGAGGGCCCGGGCGGGCACGTGGACGGCGAGCCGCCCGCCGCTGACGCGGATCCGGCCGCGCAGCCCCGCGGCCAGCACCATCGGCAGCACGGCCTGGTTGCCGGCCTCGGTCTCCAGCAGCACCTCGGACGCCCCGGCCGCGCCGGCCTCCCTCACGGCGCCCAGCAGCAACCGGGTGCCGACCCCGCGTCGTCGCCAGCCCGCCTCGACGTGCAGCCGCAGCATCATGACGCCGTCGGGGGTGGGGCCGTCGAGGGTGGCCGCGCCGACGACCCCGCCCCCGGCGACCGCCTCCACCCCGCCCGAGCCGGTGGCCCGGACCGTGACCTCGAGCGCGGTCGGCCCCCCGGGGACCGCGGTCGGGGCGAGCAGGGCGGACCGGTCGTCGGCGAGGACGTCGGCGAGCAGGTCGGCGAGGGCCGCGCCGCGGGCGTGCTCGGTCGCGGTGAACGGCGTGCGCCGCCAGACCTGGACCACGACGTCGACCACCCGCATCTCCATCACGTCGGCTCCCGGGCCTCCCTCCGGCCCGGGTCCCGGCTCGGGACCCGCCCCCGCGTCGAAGAGGTCGGCCAGGACCTCGGTGAAGCTCGCCGGGCTCGCCAGGACCGACCGCGCCGCCCGCAGGTAGCGGGCCGGTTGGTCGACGAGCGCCGACTCCGAGCAGACGGACACGGCGACGGCCTGGCCGCCCGCGCCGACCACCAGCCGGGCCAGGTCGTCACCGCCCCAGCCGGCCGGCGTCCGGACCACCAGCTCGTCGGTGACCGTGACCACGCCCGGGAAGATCTGCAGGCCGAGGACGTTGACCCCCGCCTCGCCGCAGGCCCGGGCGAGGGCCGCGAGCGCACCGGGGCGGTCGGGCAGGGAGGTGCGGATGCGCCAGAGCATGACCCCAGCCTGGCTGGCCGTCGTTGCGGATCCGCGTCGGTCGTGTTTCGTCGCCGCTAACCTCGACCCACGTGAGGAGTCGGGTGGTCGTCGCGTCGGCGGCCACGGCCGCCGCGCTGCTGCGTTTCCCCGGCCTGTTCTGGCCGGTGCGGCCCGACGAGGCCGGGTTCATCCTGGTCGCCCGGTCCTGGGACCCCCAGCCCACGAGCATGTTCGGCCCGTACTTCGTCGACCGTCCGCCGCCGCTGATCGCGCTCATCGGGCTGCTCGACCAGCTCGGGGGCGTCGCGGCCCTGCGGGCCGCCGGGGCGGTGGCGTGCGTGGTCCTCGTCGTCGCGGCCGCCGGCTGCGCCCGCGTCATCGCCGGCGACCGGGCGGCCGCCTGGACCGCCGTCGCGACCGCCGCCGTCGTCTCGAACACCGCCATCGACGCGGTGGCGGTCAAGGGCGAGCTCCTCGGGCTGCCGCTGGTGATGGGCAGCTGCTGGCTGGCCCTCCTCGCCGCCCGGACCGACGCCGACGAGCCGCCCCTGCGTCGTGCGCTGCTGCAGGCCGGCGCGGCCGGCTTCCTCGCGACCGCCGCTCTCGGGATGAAGCAGAACCTCGTGGGCGGCCTCGTGTTCGGCGCCGTCCTGCTCGTCGCCTCCGCCGCGCTGGGTCCGCGGGAGGGCCGGCTCCCCTGGCCGCGCGTCCTGCGCCTGGGCGCGGCCGCCACCGCCGGGGCGCTGGTCCCCCTGCTCGCCACCGTCGGGTGGGCGCTCGCCGCCGGGGTCGGGCTCAGCACCCTCTGGTACGACGTGTACGGGTTCCGCTCGGACGCGTTCGCGGTCATCACCGAGTACTCCTCCGAGGCCAACGACATCCGCCTCCTCGAGCTGCTGTCGTACGCCCTCGCCGCCGGCGTGGTGCTGCTCATCGGTGGCTTCGTGGTGCACGCCCGCGACGAGTGGCGCGACCGCCCCGCGCTGACGACCGCGATCGCCGCGATGATCGCCGTCGACCTCGTCGCGATGTTCCTGGGCGGCAGCTTCTGGCGCGCCTACCTGTTCACGCTCGTCCCCGGGACGGCGCTCGCGGCCGCGATGCTGGTGCGGCGGGGCCGGACCAGCAAGCGCGGTCTGGCGATGCGGGCGGTGATCGTCGCGAGCGTCGTGTCGTGCGTCGTCGCCTCCGCCGCCTGGGTCGTCGTCAACGTCCTCGGCCCCGACCGGGCCCAGGAGGCGCGCACCGGCGAGGCGCTCGCCGCCGTCGCCGAGCCGCAGGACACGCTCGTGGTGTTCGGCGGGCGCGCCGACATCCAGCTGCTGTCGGGCATGGACTCGCCGTACCGGCACCTGTGGAGCCTGCCGATGCGGACCCTCGACCCCGACTACGCCGAGCTCCGGTCGGTGATCGACTCCCCCGAGGCGCCGACGTGGATCGTCGAGCAGGCGTGGTTCGGCTCGTGGGGCAACCCGGCCGCCCCCGCGCTGTACGCCGACGTCGACGCCCGCTACACCGAGGTGACGGCCGTCTGCGGTGACGGCGCCCGCGTCTGGCTGCTCGACGGCGTGGAGCGGGGGACCCCCGACATCCCCTGCGACCCCACCGCCGATCGCTAGGTTGGGGCCGTGCCCCTGGACCACCTCCTGGACCCGCCGCGCGACGTGCGCGCCGACGACCCCCGGGTCGGGGTGATCCCTGCCAACGAGCGGCTCCTGACGGTCCCCACCCTCGTCACGATCGCGCGGACGGTGGTCGCGGTCGTGCTGTCCGCGATGGCGGCGCACCAGTCCTCGCTGACCCTGCTGGTCGCCGGGCTGGTCGTCTACTGGGCCGGCGACGTCCTCGACGGGTTCACGGCCCGGGTCCTGGGCCAGGAGAGCCGCGTGGGCGCGCTGCTCGACGTCCTGTCGGACCGGCTGTGCGCGGCGTCGTTCTACCTCGGTCTGGCCTGGCTCCAGCCCGACCTCGCGCCCGCCGTCTTCGTCTACCTCGCCCAGTTCATGGTGATCGACTGCCTGCTGTCGATCGCCTTCGTGGCGTGGCCGATCCGCTCCCCCAACTACTTCTACGTCGTGGACCGCCGGCTGTGGCTGTGGAACTGGTCGCCCCCCGGGAAGGCCGCGAACTCCGCCCTGGTGGCCGTGCTGCTGCTGGTCACCGGCTCGATGTGGGCGGGCCTCGTCCTGGCGCTGGCGCTGACGGTGCTCAAGACGGCGTCGCTGGTGAGGCTGCTCCGCCTCGGCCTGCCGGTGCCCGGGAGCCCCTGACGTGTGGCTGCTGGCCCTCACGTTCGGGTTCTCGGTGGCCTCCGCCCTGATCCCCGTGCTGAACGTGGAGGCCTACCTCGTCGTCGCCGCCTCCGACTCGACCGCTCCCACCCTGCTGCTCGTCGGGGCGGCCGCGACGGGCCAGATGCTCGGCAAGGTCGTCTGGTACTACGCCGGCGACCGCCTCGACCGCGTCCCGTGGCTGCGCCGCAAGATGGCGAAGGAGTCCTGGCACGCGAACGTCGAGCGGTGGCGGGCGCGCACCGAGGGCCGGCCGTGGACCACGGCGGCGCTGCTGTTCACCTCGAGCCTGACCGGACTCCCGCCGTTCGCGGTCGTCTCGGTCGTCGCGGGCCTGCTCCGCACCCGCATCGAGGTCTTCGTCCTGGCCGGCCTCGCCGGCCGCTTCCTGCGCTTCTGGATCGTCCTCGAGGCCGCCCGCTTCGCGTGGCTGCTGGTCTGACCTCGCCGCCCGCGCGCGCGAGTTGATCCGGTCCGGCCGGCCGGCCGGCCGGGGTCGGGGTCGGGGTCGGGGTCGGGGTCGGGGTCGGGCCCACGAAACCCCGTCCGGGCGGACGAAGTTTCGTCAGCCCGGACGGGGTTTCACCAGCCGACCCGCGAAACGCGAGGCGCCCGGGACCGGTGGGACGCCTGGGACTCGCCGTCCCTTCGACGGCCGGCGACCCGGGGTCGGGCCCACGAAACCCCGACTGGGCGGACGAACTTTCGTCAGCCCGGACGGGGTTTCACCAGCCGACCCGCGAAACCTGAGGCAGGTGGGGCCCCTGTGACTCGGGGCCGGGGGCGGCGGGTGGGACACGACGACGCCCCCGGTCCGCGAGGGGACCGGGGGCGTCGTACGGCGTGCGGGTGGTGCGGGAGGTGCCTCGGCTCAGTGGCCGTGGCCGTGGCCGTGACCGGCTGCGGCGGGCTCCTCGTCGGCGGGCTTGTCGACGACCAGGGTCTCGGTCGTGAGCAGCATGCCCGCGATGGAGGTGGCGTTGACGAGCGCGGACCGGGTCACCTTGACCGGGTCGAGGACGCCCTGGGCGACCAGGTCGCCGTACTCGCCGCTGGAGGCGTTGAAGCCGTTGCCGACACCGAGCTCACGGACCTTGGAGGTCACGACGTAGCCCTGGTAGCCGCCGTTCTCGGCGATCCAGCGCAGGGGCTCGTCGGCGGAGCGACGCACGATGCGGACGCCCACAGCCTCGTCGCCGGTGAGGCCGAGGCCGTCGTCCAGCACCGAGACGGCGTGGACGAGGGCGGAGCCACCGCCGGGGACGATGCCCTCCTCGATCGCGGCGCGCGTCGCGGAGACGGCGTCCTCGATGCGGTGCTTCTTCTCCTTGAGCTCCACCTCGGTGGCGGCGCCGACCTTGACGACGCACACGCCGCCGGCCAGCTTCGCGAGGCGCTCGGAGAGCTTCTCGCGGTCCCAGTCGGAGTCGGTGTTCTCGATCTCGGCCTTGATCTGGTTGACGCGACCCGCAACGGCGTCGGCGTCGCCGGCCCCGTCGACGATCGTGGTGTCGTCCTTGGTGACGACGACACGACGCGCCTGGCCGAGGACCTCGAGGCCCACCTGGTCGAGCTTGAGGCCGACCTCGGGGGCGACGACCTGACCACCGGTCAGGGTCGCGATGTCCTGCATCATCGACTTGCGGCGGTCACCGAAGGCCGGGCTCTTCACCGCGACGGCGTTGAAGGTGCCACGGATCTTGTTGACGACCAGGGTCGACAGCGCCTCGCCGTCGACGTCCTCGGCGAGGATGAAGAGCGGCTTGCCGGCGGCGATGACCTTCTCGAGCAGCGGGAGCAGGTCCGAGACCGACGAGATCTTCCCCTGGTGCAGCAGGATGTACGGGTCGTCGAGGACGGCCTCCATCCGCTCGGGGTCGGTCACGAAGTACTGCGAGATGTAGCCCTTGTCGAACTGCATCCCCTCGGTGAACTCGAGGTCGGTGCCGAGGGTGCTGGCCTCCTCGACCGTGATCACGCCGTCCTTGCCGACCTTGTCGAAGGCCTGCGCGAGCAGGTCGCCGATGAGGGCGTCGCGGCTCGAGATCGTGGCGACGGAGGCCATGTCCTCGCGGGAGTCGACCTCGCGGGCCGCCTCGCGGAGGGCCTCGCCGACGGCCTCGGTGGCCTTGTCCATGCCGCGCTTGAGCGACATCGGGTTCGAGCCGGCGGCCACGGCGCGCAGGCCCTCGTGGACCATCGCCTGGGCCAGCACGGTGGCGGTGGTGGTGCCGTCACCCGCGACGTCGTTCGTCTTGGTGGCGACCTCCTTGGTCAGCTGGGCGCCGAGGTTCTCGAAGGGGTCGTCGAGCTCGACCTCGCGGGCGACCGTGACGCCGTCGTTCGTGATGGTGGGGGCGCCCCACTTCTTGTCGAGGACGACGTAGCGGCCCTTCGGGCCGAGCGTCACCTTGACGGCGTTGGCGAGGGCGTCCACGCCGCGCTCGAGGGCGCGGCGGGCGTTCTCGTCGAACTCCAGGATCTTGGGCACTGCTTGCTCCTTGGATGAGCTGGGGAAAAGGGTGCGGGTCCGCACCGCGAGCGGTACGGACCCGCCCTACGGCGCTGCTGGGCCGAGCGTCAGCCGACGACCGCGAGGACGTCGCGCGCGGAGAGGATGAGGTACTCCTCGCCGGAGTACTTGACCTCGGTGCCGCCGTACTTGCTGTAGATGACCTTGTCGCCGACGTTCACGTCGAGCGGGACACGGTTGCCGTTGTCGTCGACGCGACCGGGACCGATGGCCAGGACCTCGCCCTCCTGGGGCTTCTCCTTGGCGGTGTCCGGGATGACCAGCCCGGAAGCGGTCGTCTGCTCGGCGTCGAGCGGCTTGACGACCAGGCGGTCCTCGAGGGGCTTGATGTTGACCGACACGATGTCGACCTCCACTTTCTGCTGGTACGGGGTGTGTGCCGGCCCGGCACGCGCCGGGCACAGATGTTCGGGGCCTGCGGTGGGGAGCGCCGTCGCGGGTGCCGCACCCCGGTGCTGGCTGGCGCTCTCATGGCGAGAGTGCCAATGCCGAAACTAGCACTCAGCGCGGGCGAGTGCCAGGGAGGGTCGCGCCGCGGACGCTCGCCGGACGGGGTTGCGAGGATGGCCCCATGGACCTGGAGTCGTTCGAGTGGCTGCGCACCGACGAGGGCGGCCGGCTGCTGGACGAGGCCGCGGCCGCGCTGGGGGACGGCGCCTCCGAGCTGGCCGTGCAGGCGCGGCTGCGGCGCCGGGCCGACGGCGCCCACGTGACGGCCGCCCTGACCCAGGCCTCCCTGCGGCGGCGGGCCCGGGCGAAGTTCGGCGCGGCCGCGGACCTGCTGTGGTTCACGCCCGCCGGGCTCGAGCAGGCCACCCGCCCCTCCGTGGCCGCCCACCGGGCGCGCCGGCTCGAGGCGTACGACGTCCGCGCCTTCGCCGACCTCACCTGCGGCATCGGCGGCGACCTGATGGCGACCGCCACCGCCACCGGCGCGACCTGTGTCGGCACCGACCTCGACCCGGTCACCGCCGCGGTGGCGCAGGCCAACGTCGACTCGCTCGGGCTCCCGGTGGCCGTCGACGTCCGCGACGGGACGACGCTGGCCCTCGGCTCCTTCGACGCCGTGATGATCGACCCCGCCCGGCGCGACGGCACCGGCCGGACGTTCCGCGCCGACGCCTGGGAGCCGTCGTGGGACGTGCTCGCCGGGCTGCTGACCGGCCCGGTGCCGGCCGTCGCGAAGGTGGCGCCCGGGCTGCCCCACGACCTGGTCCCCGCCGGCGTCGAGGCCGAGTGGGTCAGCGACCGCGGACACCTGAAGGAGGCGGCGCTGTGGGGCCCCGCCCTGGCGACCGCGCGCCACCGGGCCACCGTGCTCGGCACGTCCGGGCTCGCCACCCTCACCGACGCCGACGACCCGGTCGCCCCCGGCACGCCGGCCCCGACGGGCGCGGTCGGGGCCTACCTGGTCGAGCCCGACGACGCCGTGGTCCGCGCCGGGCTCGTGACCGCGGTCGCCGCCCGCTGCGACGGCTGGCTGGTCGACCCCCACCTCGCCTATGTCAGCGCCGACTCCCCCGGCCCGGCCGCCCTGTCGCGGTCCTACCGGGTCGTCGAGGAGCTGCCGTACCGGGAGAAGCAGCTGCGCGCGGCCCTGCGGTTCCGCCGGGTCGGCACCCTGACGATCAAGAAGCGGGGCGTGGACGTCGTCCCCGAGCAGCTGCGCAAGCGGCTCGACCTGAGCGGCGAGGAGACGGCCACCCTGGTGATGACCCGGGTCGCGGGCGTCGGGACGGCGCTGCTCGTCGAGCCGGTCGACTGAGCACGACCCGTCACGGGGCCGTCGTACGACGTGCTCAGGCCGGTCGGTCGTCGCTGTCGTCGGTGAGGGCCTGCTCGGCGTAGCTGGCCGCGGAGGCGACCGCGGCGCGGGCCAGGGGGTGGCCCCGCAGCGACTCGGCGAGCAGCGACCACGCCTCGACCAGCAGGACCGTGTCGACGTCGCGGGCGGTCAGCACGCGGGCGAGCCAGGAGTGCGCCTCGACCATGATCGTCTCGTCGCCGGTGACCAGGGCGGCGGAGAGGCAGCCGACGAGGTGGTCGGCCAGGCCCTCGAGCTCGACCAGCCAGCTGCGCGAGGAGCGGGCCAGCTCGTCGGAGAAGTGCTCGGCGTCGCGGAGGCCGGCGACGACGTACCCGGCGATCTGGGCGCGGTGCTCCTCGATCCAGGCGGCCTCCTCGTCGGCCATCGTGGGCTCGGGCATGGCCAGCCGCTCGGTGCGCTCGGGCAGGGTCTCGAGCAGGGCGACCGCGTGGGCCGGGCTCGCGCACCAGGCGGTCGCGCCGAGCGCCTCGGCCCGGGACCCGTCGCCGCCGAAGCCCTGTCCGCCGACGATGACCGGCAGGCCGAGCGAGCGGATCTGGTTCAGCATCCGCTTCTGCCGCCCCAGCGACGAGGTCAGGGAGGCGCTGAACATCACGGCCCGCGGCTTCAGCCGCAGGACCTGGCGCAGCAGGTCGTCCGGCTCCGGGGCGCCGCCGAGGTAGTTCACGCGGTAGCCGGCCTCGACCAGGGCCTCGGAGACGATCAGCGCCGGCAGCGCGTGGGACTCCTTCTCCAGGCAGGAGACGAGGACGAGCGGGCGACCCGCGGCGGGCGGGTCGCTGAAGGAGCCGAGCCAGTGGACCAGGCCCTCGTTGATGGCGGTGGCGGCGTGCTCCTGCGCGACGCTCCACTCACCGTCGAGCCACAGGTCGCCGACGCGGCGCTGCGCGACCAGGATGTGGTCGGCGATGACCTGCGAGTTGGTCAGGCCCGACGCGCGCAGTCGTCGTACGGCGGCCAGCGACGCGTGGCGGTCGCCGTCGCAGAGCGCCTGCCAGTACTCAGCGTCCACGGCCGCCCCCGTCGTCCCGTCGACCGCACAGCACCGCCGGGGACGACGACGACAGGCGAGGCGAGACGTGCCTCGCCGTGCCGTGGTCGCAGCCTCCGGGTGCCGTGCGGTGGGTGGTCACTCGAGGTTCACCCGTTCCTGGCCGATGGTGGTGTCGTCGCCGTGGCCGGTGTGCACCACGGTGTCGTCGGGCAGCGTCAGCAGGCGGGCGCGGATCGAGTCCTTGATGAGGTCCGCGTCGCTGAACGACCGGCCGGTCGCCCCGGGGCCGCCCTGGAACAGGGTGTCGCCGGTGAAGACGCAGCCGAGGTCGTGGACGTAGAGGCACACCGCCCCCGGGGCGTGGCCCGGCGTGTGGAGGACCTTCATCGAGGCGCCCGCGATCTTGATGGACTGCTCGTCGGACAGGTCGACGTCCCAGAGCTCGTCGCCGTGGGTGAGCTCCCAGACCGGCCGGTCGGCGGGGTGCATGAGGATCGGCGCGCCGACCCGCTTGCGCAGCTCCGGCGCGACGCGGACGTGGTCGTCGTGGGCGTGGGTGGCGATGATCGCCTTCACCGTGCGCCCGCCGACGACGGCGAGGATGTCGTCCACGGAGTGCGGGGCGTCGATGACGACGCACTCGTCGTCGTCGCCGACGACCCAGACGTTGTTGTCGACCTCGTGGGTCTCCCCGTCGAGGCTGAAGGTGCCGCTGGTGACGGCGTGGTCCACGCGGAGCCCGGTGCCGGCGGCCATCAGAGGACCACCACCGAGCGCAGGACGCCGCCGGAGTGCATCGTGGAGAACGCCTCCTCGACGTCGTCCAGACCGATCTCCTCGGTGACGAAGGCGTCGAGGTCGAGCCGGCCCTGGCGGTAGAGGTCGACCAGCATCGGGAAGTCGCGCTTGGGCAGGCAGTCGCCGTACCAGCTGGACTTCAGCGAGCCGCCGCGCCCGAAGACGTCGATGAGCGGGATCTCGGGGATCGTCATGTCCGGGGTCGGGACGCCGACCAGGACGACGGTCCCGGCGAGGTCGCGGAGGTAGAAGGCCTGCTTCCACGTCTCGGGGCGGCCGACGGCCTCGACGACGACGTCCGCACCCTCGGCGCCCGGGTAGAGGGCGCCGCAGATCTCCTTGACCCGCGCGGCGACGTCCTCGGTGGAGGAGTCGATGGTGTGGGTGGCGCCGAGCTTCGTCGCGGCCTCGAGCTTCTTGGCGTCGATGTCGATGGCGATGACCGGGCTCGAGCCGGCGAGCGCCGCACCGGCCACCGCGGCGACGCCCACGCCGCCGCAGCCGATGACGGCCACGCTGCGTCCGCGGGTCGCGCCGCCGGTGTTGATGGCCGCGCCGATGCCGGCCATGACGCCGCACCCGAGGAGGCCCACCGCGGCGGGACGCGCCTCGGGGTCGACCTTGGTGCACTGGCCGGCGGCGACGAGGGTCTTCTCGGCGAAGGCACCGATGCCCAGGGCCGGGGACAGCTCGGTGCCGTCCTCGAGGGTCATCTTCTGGGTCGCGTTGTGGGTCGCGAAGCAGTACTGCGGCTCGCCGCGGTCGCAGGCGCGGCACTCGCCGCACACCGCGCGCCAGTTGAGGACGACGAAGTCACCGGCGGCGACCTCGGTCACGTCGTCGCCGACGGACTCGACGACGCCCGCGGCCTCGTGGCCCAGCAGGAAGGGGAACTCGTCGTTGATGCCGCCCTCGCGGTAGTGCAGGTCGGTGTGGCACACCCCGCAGGACTGGATCCTCACCAGGGCCTCGCCCGGGCCGGGGTCGGGGACGTTGATGGTCTCGATCGAGACCGGCTCGCCCTTGGCCTTCGCCACGACCGCCTTGACCTGCTGCATGAGGTGCCTTCCGTTGACCTTCGCGTGCTGTGACGTGCACAACCTAACCCCGTCCGCCCAGGGATGTACCCGGTGGATCGGAAGACAGTCCGCCGGCGGCCCCGGGCCGCCGGGCCGCGCGCCGTCACGGCCGGCCACCACGTGCGCGGAGGACAGGAGAGATGTCCCCGGATCACGTCCCACCGGCCGTCGGGGACCGATCTCTCCTGTCCCCCGCGCACCCGGGCGGGACGTCGCCTAGGTGAGCACCTCGGTGACGGGCAGGGAGGAGTCGGCGGGGAGGTCGAGCGCCGACGGCGCGCGCCCCCGTCGTACGGCCTCGGCGCCCAGCGCGGCGACCATCGCACCGTTGTCGGTGCACAGCCCCGGCCGCGGCACCCGGACGCGGACGCCGACCCGCTCGGCGCGCTCGACGGCCATGGCGCGGAGGCGGGAGTTCGCGGCGACGCCGCCGCCGATGAGGAGGTCCTCGACGCCCGTGGCCGCCGCGGCGTCCAGGGTCTTGCGGACGAGGACGTCGCAGACGGCCTCCTGGAACGACGCGGCGACGTCCTCGACGGGGACGGGCTCGCCGGCCCGCTCCCGGGCCTCGACCCAGCGGGCGACGGCGGTCTTGAGGCCGGAGAAGGAGAAGTCGAAGCGGTGTCGTTCGAGGTCGCGGCGGCCGGTGAGGCCGCGGGGGAAGTCGATGGCGACCGACGAGCCGGAGGCGGCGGCGCGGTCGACGTGGGGACCGCCGGGGAAGCCGAGGCCCAGCAGGCGGGCGATCTTGTCGAAGGCCTCCCCCGCCGCGTCGTCGATGGTCGCGCCGAGCGGGTCGACACCGGCGGTCACGTCGTCCACGCGCAGCAGGCTGGAGTGCCCGCCGGAGACCAGGAGCGCGAGGCACGGCTCGGGCAGCGGGCCGTGCTCGAGCTGGTCCACGGCGACGTGGGCGGCGAGGTGGTTGACGCCGTGCAGCGGCTTGCCGAGACCGATGGCCAGCGCCTTCGCCGCCGCGACGCCGACCAGCAGGGCGCCGGCCAGGCCGGGTCCGGAGGTCACGGCGATCGCGTCGACGTCCTCGAGGCGCACGCCGGCGGTCTCGCAGGCCCGGTCGAGCGTCGGGACCATCGCCTCGAGGTGGGCGCGGCTGGCCACCTCGGGGACGACGCCGCCGAAGCGGGCGTGCTCGTCGACGCTGCTGGCGATCGCGTCGGCGAGGAGGGTGCGGCCGCGCACGATCCCGATGCCGGTCTCGTCGCAGGAGGTCTCGATGCCGAGGACCAGGGGTTCGTCCACCCGCCCATTGTGGCGGGGAGAGGATGGCGGGGTGTCACAGGTGCTGCTCGACGGACTGACCGACCCCTTCCTGCTGCACCACGTCGCGCCGGACGCCGTCCGCCGGGTGTGGCGCCGCGGGGACGCCGCGGTGGTGGAGATGGAGCGGGCCGTCGCCGACGGGGTGCGGGTCATGACGGCCGGGGTCGGGCCCGCCGCCGACCTCGACCCGCTGCTCGCCGAGGTCGCCGGGACGGCGGACCGGCCCTGGCGGCTGTTCGTCGACGAGACCTCGGCCGGTGCCCTGCCGCCCGCCTGGCGCCCGGCCGAGCCGCACAGCTGGCACTGGATGCTGACCCGCCAGGCGCCGGCGGCGGTCGCGGGTGAGGACGCGGTCGAGGTCGTGGACGACGCCGCGGCGGTCACGGCGGTGCTCGACGTCGCGATGCCCGAGACCCACGCCCGACCGGGGACGCCGGGGCTCGAGTGCTGGCTCGGGGTCCGTGACGCGGACGGGACGCTGGCCGGGGTGGGCGCGGTGGCGCGCCAGCCCGACGGCACCGGCAACCTGCGCGGCATCGCCGTCCTCCCGTCGTACGGCGGGCAGGGGCTGGGGACGGCGCTGTCGGCGGCGCTGACCCGCCGCGCGCTCGCGGGTGCCTCCGGGGTGGCGACGCTCGGGGTGTACGTCGACAACGCGGCGGCGCTGCGGGTGTACACGCGGCTCGGGTACGCGACCCGGCACACGTTCTACTCCGGTCAGCTCGCGGGCTGAGGCGGCCCCGGCGCCAGGCGGCGCTCCATGACGACCGCCGGCGCCCCGTCGGCGTAGTAGTTGCGGCGCCGGGCGATCTCGACGAACCCGTGCGCCGCGTAGAACGCCTGCGCGCCGTGGTTGTCCTCGCGGACCTCGAGCAGCAGCCGCTCGGCGTCCACGGCGAGCGCCTCGGCCTCGACGGCCGCGATCAGCGCGGAGGCGACCCCGCCACGGCGGTGGGCCTCGTCGACCGCGATCCGCTGCAGCTCGGCGACGTCGGCGACGAGGCTGGCGACGGCGTGGCCGACGACCTCCCCGTCGGTCTCGGCCAGCAGGTAGCGGACCGTCGGCAGGTCGCCGAGGATCCCGGCCCGCACCAGCGCGGGCGACCAGGCGTCGTCCCCGAGGTTGGTGGTCTCCGAGGAGGCGACGGCGTCGACGTCGGCGCGGGTGGCGCGGCGTACGAGGACGGCCGGCCCGGACTCGCCGGTCCCGGTCACGAGACGCGCTTGGCGCTCAGCCCGGCGACCGCGTCGGGGCGGCGGAGGTAGAGGGGGTCGGGGTCCAGCAGCTCGGCGTGCTCACCGGCGATCGTGCGGGCCAGGAAGCCCGCGGACACACGGGTGGGGCCGACCGCGCCGGGGAACGCCTCGGGGTAGAGCAGCGCCCCCTCCCCCACGACCGGCAGCGACGTCGCCACGGCGTCGGGCTTCGCGACGACGGGACCCTCGAGGCGGGTGCCGTGGTCGTACGTCGCGACGTGGACCTCCTTGCGCCGCGCGTCGCCGGCGACCACGAAGGCGCCGTCGACCTGCCCGCGCGCCACGGCCTCGACGGCCATGACGTCGAGGCTGCAGACGCCGTACACGGGGATGCCGAGGGTGTGGCCCAGCACCCGCGCGGTGACCACACCGACCCGCAGGCCGGTGAACGGCCCGGGCCCCACCCCGACGCCGACGGCGGTGAGGTCCCCCCGCTCGGCACCGGCCTCGGCGAGCACCTGCGCGATCGCCGGAGCGAGCTGCTCGCCGTGGCGCATGCGGTCCTCGCCGGACGCCTCGGCCACGACGTCGGTGCCGTCGTGCAGCGCGACGGACACGTACGCCGTCGCGGTGTCGAGGGTCAGCAGCACGATCCGCAGGCTATCGCCCGGCGCCGCGCGGGCTCGGGGGGCTGGGGTGCTGAGGTGCCGGCGGCCCTGGGGTCACTCGCGTCACTGCTGTCCCTCCCGCCTCGGGTTTCGCCGCCTGGCTGGGGAAGCCCCGACTGGCAGGTGAGGCCCCTGTGACCCCGCCCCGTCGCGGGGGCGGCCTCAGAGGTCGAGCGGGACGCCGTCCCAGCGGGCGCCGACGGCGAGGAGGCGGACGACGCGGGTCTCGTCGTCGGGGTCGGAGGAGCGGTCGATGCGGACCTCGAGGCGGTCCTCGGCGAGGCGCTCGGCGAGGCCCTCGCCCCACTCGACGACGGTGACGGCGTCGTCCAGGGAGGCGTCGAGGTCGAGGTCGTCGAGGACGACGCCGAGGTCGTCGCCGTCCCCGGCGCCGAGGCCGAGGCGGTAGGCGTCGACGTGCACGAGCGCGGGGCCGCCGACGGTGGAGGGGTGCACCCGGGAGAGCACGAACGTCGGGGAGGTGACCGCGCCGCGCACCTGCAGCCCGGCGCCGAGGCCCTGCGTAAACGTGGTCTTCCCGGCGCCCAGGCCGCCGACGAGGACGAGCAGGTCCCCGGCGCGCAGCCGCGCGGCGAGGCGCTCCCCGAGGTCCCGCATCGCGTCGCCGTCCGCGACGGTCACGGGCGAGGGGCCGGGCTCAGACGTCGGCACGGGCCTTCTCCAGCATCCCCTCGAGCGCCTGCTGGACCTTCTCGTGCTGCTCGAGGATCACCAGGTGCCCGGCGCCCTCGCACTCGACGAGGTCGACGTCGGGCAGCCGGTCCGCGAGCTTGCGGGACAGCTTGATCGGCGTCATCTTGTCCTTCGTCGCACCGATCACGACGGTCGGGATGGACTCGAACGCGGCCAGCGCGGCGTACTTGTCGAGGCTGCGGAACGCGGGGAAGAAGTCGGCGAGGACGTCGAAGGGCGTGGCGTTGATCATGTCGTCGACGAACGCCAGCCACGCCTCCGGGACGGGGCCGCCGAAGGCGAAGACGTCCGTGGCGACGAAGGCGACGTCCTTCCCGAGCCGGCGGATCCCGTCGACCGTGTGGTGGTTGCGTCCGAGCAGGGCGACGATGCGCGTCGAGAGCCCCCCGCCGATCGTCGAGGGGAGCATCGGCAGGACCGTCTTGTGCGGCGCGATGCCCCCGGCCGCGGTGGCGACGAGACCGGCGCCGACGACCTTCGTCCCGAACAGCTCGGGTCGCTGCTCGGCGAGCGCGAGCAGCGTCATCCCGCCCATCGAGTGACCGACGAGGACGACGGGGCCCTCGGTGGTCTCGTCGAGGACCCGCGCGAGGTCGTGGCCGAGCTGCTCGATGGTGGTGTGCTCCGGCGCCGACCGACCGGAGCGGCCGTGCGAGCGCTGGTCGTAGAGCACGGTCCGGACGTGCCCGCGGAGGGCGGCGCGCTGGAAGTGCCAGCAGTCCATGTTCAGGGCATACCCGTGGACGAGGACGACGGTGAGGTCGCCCGGACCCTGGCCGTCCACCTCGTCGACCTCGACGTGGAGGGGGACGCCGTCGTCCGCGACGACCGTCAGGGCGGGGGCGCGCAAGGAGCCGAGCTCGACCTCCTCGCCCGGGGAGCGGCGGTGGATGCTGCGTCGACGCTGGACGGCGGCGCCGGCCGCGAGTCCCGTCGCGGTGAGGCCGAGGGCACCCGCCGCCAGTCCGATGATGCCGCCGCGCTTCACGGGGCCGTCCCTTCGCCGTGGTGCGTGCGCACCGTCCGCCAGCCACCCATCCGGGTGACGATCTCGTAGCCGATGGTGCCGCAGGCGGCCGCCCACTCGTCGGCGGTCGCCGCACCGGTGGCGGCGTCCCCGATCAGGACGGCGACCTCGCCCGGCTCGACGCGGTCCGCGTCGTCGGGGCCGAGCTCGACGACGACCTGATCCATGCAGACCGTGCCGCGCACGGGCCGGCGGCGACCGCCGAGGAGCACCTCGAGGACGTTCGTGCCGTGCCGGGGGACGCCGTCGCCGTACCCGGCGGGCACGAGGGCGACCCAGGTGTCGGCGGGGGCGGTCCAGCGGTGCCCGTAGGAGACGCTCGCGCCGGCGCGGATCCGCTTCACGGTCGCGACCCGCGCCCGGACGGTCATGGCCTGCCGCAGCCCCGAGGCCGCCAGGTCGTGGGCGCCGGGCGCCGGGTCGACGCCGTACGTCGCGATGCCGCAGCGGACCAGGTCGTAGTGGGCCCCGGGGCGCAGGAGGGACGCCGCGGAGTTCGCGAGGTGGCGGACGCCGGGGTCGACGCCGCGCTGGGCCATCACGGCCAGGGCGGCGTCGAAGGCGGCCTGCTGGGCGTCGTTGGCCGGGTGGGCGGGCTCGTCGGCGCAGGCGAGGTGGGACCAGGTGCCGGTGACGTCGACGAGACCGGCGTCGCGGGCACGGAGCGCCGCGTCGACGAGGCCGGGCCAGTCCTCGGGGGTCGCTCCCCCGCGGGAGAGGCCGGTGTCGACCTTGAGCTGCAGGCGGGCGGGCCGGCCGACCGCGGCGGCGGTGTCGGCGATCGCGGCGACCTCGCGGGCGTCGTACGCCGTCACGTCGACGCCGGCCGCCACGACGGGGGCGAGGTCGTCACCGGGGGTGGTGAGCCAGCACAGCAGCGGGCCGGCGTCCCCGTCGGCGCGCAGCGCGAGCGCCTCCTCGGGCGTGGCGACACCCAGCCAGGGTGCGCCGCCGCGGCGGGCGGCGCGGGCGGACTCCAGCAGGCCGTGGCCGTAGCCGTCGGCCTTCACCACGGCCATCAGCGCGGCGGGGGCGACCCGCTCGGCGAGAAGCGCCACGTTGGCGCTGATCACGTCGAGGTCGACGCGGATCTCGACCCTGGGCGGTGGTGGCACGCCCGGAAGTGTCTCAGCCCGGCGCCGGATCAGTCGGCAAGGGCGCGCACCGCGGCCGGGACCGCCAGGGCCACCTCGCCCGCGACGAGCGGCCCGCCGCCGGAGGCGAGGGTCGCCGCGGAGCCGTGGAGCCAGGCGCCGACCGAGGCGGCGTCGTACGGCGCGAGGCCGGCGGCGAGCAGGGCGCCGATCAGTCCGGTGAGGACGTCGCCGGCGCCCGCGGTGGCCAACCAGGGGGTGCCGCTGGCGCTGACCCGGACGTCGCCGTCCCGGTCGGCGACCAGGGTGCGGCGGCCCTTCAGCAGGACGACGGCGCCGTACGCCGCGGCCGCGCGGCGGGCGTGCTCCAGCGGGCGGGCCTCGACGGCGTCGCGGGACGCCCCCAGCATCGACGCCAGCTCGCCCGCGTGCGGCGTGAGGACGACGGAGCTGGCCAGCGGGCCGCCGAAGTCGGTGACGTGGGCGAGGGCGTCCGCGTCGACGACCAGGGGGACGTCGTCCGCGCGGGCCTCCTCGAGCGTGCGGCGGGCCGCGGCGTCGGTGCCGGACCCGACCGCCCAGGCCTGCACGCGGCCCGCCCCGACGACCTCGGGGTGCTGCTCGCGGACGCGGTCCGCGACGGTGTCGTCCCCGACGTACCGGACCATGCCGGCGAGCCCGGAGGCGGCGCCGGCCACGCAGAGCAGGCCCGCACCGGGGTAGCGGGCCGAGCCGGCGCGGACGCCGACGACGCCGCGGGAGTACTTGTGGTCCGTCCCGCCGGGCCGCGGCAGCAGCCGCGCGACGTCCGCGGCCTGGAGCGCGGTGACCGCGGACGGCGGGAGCGGCAGGTCGCCGGGGCCGCCGAGCTCGACCACGTGGACCGGCCCGCAGGCCGCGGCCGCGGGGTCGACGAGGTGGCAGACCCGGTGGGTGCCGAAGGTGACGGTGACGTCGGCGACGACGTGCGGGCCGTCCAGCTCGCCGGTGTCGACGCCCACGCCGGAGGGGACGTCGACCGCGACCACCGGCACGCCGGCGACCTCCGCGAGCGCCGCGACGGCGTCCGGACGCAGGCCGGGGCGGCCCCCGATGCCGACGACCGCGTCCAGGACGAGGTCGGGCCGCCGTCCCGGCTCACCCGCCGCCAGCACCCGCCCGCCGGCCGCCCGCAGCGCCGCGAGGCCGGCCGGGTGGGGCGTCTCGGACAGCGCCCGCACCTCGACCCGGCAGCCACGCCGGGCGAGCGCCGCGCCGGCGTACAGGGCGTCACCGCCGTTGTCCCCGGACCCGACGAGCAGCCGGACCGTGCGGCCGTAGCAGCTGCCGAGCAGGTCGGCCACGTGGTGCGCGAGGCCGGTGGCGGCCCGGTCCATCAGGGTGCCGTCCGGCAGCGTCGCCATGAGCGCGGCCTCGGCCGCCCGGATCTCCTGCACGGTGTGCGCTCGTCTCATCACCCCCATGATGGCAAGCCGCCACGGCCGAGCTCGCGAGGCCGTGACGCGGCGCAGGTCGAGCGAGCGCGCGTCCGAGCCTGCGAGGCCGCGACCGCGGGTCGAGACCCGGTGAGACGAATGGCAGGTCAGCGCGGGGCCCTCACCCGGTCTCGAGGCTCGTCGCCAGGGCTCCTCGCACCTCGACCAGCGGTGCGGGCTCAGCCCTCGAGCACCACCACGGCCGACGCCACGCCGGCGTCGTGGGACAGCGAGACGTGGAGGGAGGTCACGCCGAGGCCGGTGCAGGCGTCCGCGACGGTGCCGCGGACCTCGAGGCGGGGGCGGCCGGAGTCCTCGCTGACGACCTCGGCGTCCTGCCACTCCAGGCCGGCGGGGGCGCCGAGGGCCTTGGCGAGCGCCTCCTTGGCGGCGAACCGCGCCGCGAGCGAGGCGTCGCCGCGGGTCGACTCGGCGGGGGTGAACAGCCGCGCCCGCAGCCCCGGCGTACGACGGAGCGCGGCGGTGAACCGCTCGATCTCGCAGACGTCGATCCCGACGCCGACCACCGGCACGGACGTCGCCGGCTACTCGACGGTGACGGACTTGGCGAGGTTGCGGGGCTGGTCGACGTCGTGGCCGAGCACGGTGGCGAGCTCGCAGGCGAACAGCTGCAGCGGGACGACGGCGACGAGCGGCTGGAGCAGCGTCGGCACCTTCGGCAGGTAGACGACCTCGTCGGCGTACCGGGCGACGCCCTCGTCGCCGTCCTCGACCAGCACCAGGGTGCGGGCGCCGCGGGCGCGGATCTCCTGGACGGCGCTCAGCATCTTGTCGTGCAGCTGGTCGCGACCGCGGGGCGGCATGACGCAGAAGACCGGCAGCCCCTCGTCGATCAGCGCGATGGGCCCATGCTTCAGCTCGCCGGCGGCGAAGCCCTCGGCGTGGAGGTAGGCCAGCTCCTTGAGCTTCAGCGCGCCCTCCAGCGCGACGGGGAAGCCCGCGTGACGCCCGAGGAACAGGACGGTCTTCGAGTCCTCGTGGGCGTGGGCCAGCTTGTAGACGTCCTCGGCCTTGTCGAGCATCGTCTGGACGTGGGCCGGCATCGCCTCGAGCTCGCCCATGACGTCGTTGATCTCGTCGCCGAACATCGTGCCCCGCACCTGCGCGAGGTAGAGGCCGAGCACGTAGCAGGCCATGAGCTGGGTGAGGAAGCCCTTGGTGGACGCCACCCCGATCTCCGGGCCGGCGTGGGTGTAGATCACCGCGTCGGACTCGCGCGGGATCGTGGAGCCGTTGGTGTTGCAGATCGCCAGGACCTTGGCCTTCTGCAGGTGGGCGTGGCGGATCGCCATCAGGGTGTCGGCGGTCTCGCCGGACTGGCTGATCGCCACGACCAGGGTGGTGCTGGTCAGGATGGGGTCGCGGTAGCGGAACTCGTGGGCGAGCTCGACCTCGCAGGGGATGCGGGTCCAGTGCTCGATGGCGTACTTCGCCACGAGGCCGGCGTAGTTCGCCGTGCCGCAGCCGATGACGACGATCCGGTCGATCTCGCGGAGCTCGGCGTCGGTCAGGCGCATCTCGTCGAGCTGCAGGTGGCCGTCGAGGCCGCGGCGGCCCAGGAGCGAGTCGGCCAGCGCGCGCGGCTGCTCGAAGATCTCCTTGCGCATGAACCAGTCGTAGCCGTCCTTCTGGGCGGCGGAGAGGTCCCAGTCGACGTGGTAGCGGGTGCCCTCGGCGGGGCTGCCGTCGAACCCGGTGACCTCGACGCCGTCGGGGCGCAGCGTCACGACCTGGTCCTGCGCCAGCTCGAGGGCCTCGCGGGTGTGCTGGATGAACGCGGCGACGTCGCTGCCGAGGAAGTTCTCGCCCTCGCCCAGGCCGACGACCAGCGGGGAGTTGCGGCGGGCGGCGACGACGCGGTCGGGGTCGTCGCGGTCGACGGCGACCAGCGTGAAGGCCCCCTCGAGCATCGAGCAGACCTGCTGCATCGCGGTGGTGAGGTCGTCCCCGGCGTCGAGGCGGTTCTCGAGGAGGTGGGCGGCGATCTCGGTGTCGGTCTCGGAGGCCATCCGGTGGCCGTCGGCCTCGAGGGCCTCCCGCAGGACGGCGTAGTTCTCGATGATCCCGTTGTGCACCAGGGCCAGGCGGCCCTGCGCGCCCAGGTGCGGGTGTGCGTTGGCGTCGGTGGGCGCGCCGTGGGTGGCCCAGCGGGTGTGGCCGATCCCCGTCCGGGTGGCCGGCGGCGGCGCGTCGTCCAGGACGGCGCGGAGGTTGGCGAGCTTGCCCGCCTTCTTGTCGACGTGGAGTCCGCCCTGACCCCCGTCGGGCCCGCCCGGCTCCGTGACCAGCGCCAGGCCGGCCGAGTCGTAGCCGCGGTACTCGAGCCTGGCGAGGCCCTCGACCACGACGTCCTTGGCGTCGAGGGCCGAGCCCACGCCGCCGACGTACCCCACGATGCCGCACATGGGAGCCGAGTCTAGGGCTCGACGGGACGTGCCCGGACCGGGCTGCCCCTCCGGCCGGGTGGGAGCGCTGCAACAATGCGTGGGTGCGGCCTCCGGCGAGCAGTGACGACGGTGCCGCACCCTCCGTACCCCTGGCGCACCTGGCGGAGTCCTCGCCGTACGTCGAGCTGGAGCGGGAGGCCTGGGCCCGGCTGGCGCGGGAGACCCCGAACCCCCTGACGGCCACGGAGCTGGCCCGGCTGCGGGGCCTCGGGGACGCCCTCGACCTCGACGAGGTCGAGCAGGTCTACCTGCCGCTGTCGCGCCTGCTGTCGCTGTACGTCGAGTCCGCGGGCCGCCTGCACCGCGACACCGAGACGTTCCTGCACCGCCCCCAGCCGCGCCGGACGCCGTTCGTCGTCGGGGTCGCCGGGTCGGTGGCCGTGGGCAAGTCGACGACCGCCCGGGTGCTGCAGCAGATGCTGGCCCACTGGCCCGCGCACCCGGAGGTCGCGCTGGTGACCACCGACGGCTTCCTGCTCCCCAACGCCGAGCTGGAGCGCCGCGGGCTGCTGGAGCGCAAGGGCTTCCCGGAGTCCTACGACCGCAAGGCGCTGCTGCGGTTCGTCATCGACATCAAGTCGGGCCGCGAGACCGTCGAGGCCCCGGTCTACGACCACCTCCGCTACGACGTGGTGCCCGACGAGAAGGTCGTCGTCCGCACCCCCGACATCCTCATCGTCGAGGGCCTGAACGTCCTCCAGCCCGCCCGGACCCGCGAGGACGGCCGCCAGGGCCTGGCGGTGAGCGACTTCTTCGACTTCTCCGTGTACGTCGACGCCCGCACCTCCGAGATCCGGGAGTGGTACGTCGACCGGTTCCTGCGCCTGCGCGAGACGGCGTTCCAGGACCCGGCGTCGTACTTCGCGAAGTACGCCTCCCTCTCCGAGGCCGAGGCCCGCGCCCGCGCCGAGGGGATCTGGGACCGCATCAACGGCCCGAACCTCCGCGAGAACGTCCTCCCCACCCGCCCCCGCGCCACCCTCGTGCTCCGCAAGGACGCCGACCACTCCGTGCGCTACGTGAGGCTCCGGAAGCTCTGAGCCGGGACCGGGCGAGGAACGAGTCCGGTCCCGACGCGAAGAGGTCGAGCGAGCGCGCGCCCGAGCCTGCGAGGGCGCGACCGCGGGTCGAGACCTCCCGTCAGCCGACCGGCGGTCTCGCCGCGGCCGCTCGCCGGGGTTGCTCCCCGGTCGACCACCTCAGGGGCTACTGCGGGTCGAGCGTGCGCAGGACCTCGTCGGCGCCGTCGGCGGACAGGCCGTCGTCGAGGTCGCTGCCGTCGGCGCGGACGTCCCGGACCAGGACCAGGGTGGCCACGAAGCTGGACGACGCCACGGAGACGACGCGGACCTCGCGGGCGGCGGGGTCGCAGTCGGACTCGGGGTCGGTGACGGGCACCACGGTCGCGCCGGTCCAGCCGGCCGAGCCGTCGTCGAGCCGCACCGGGGTGACCGTCGGCGCCGCGGCCTCGTCGTCCGCGCCGAGGACGCCGGCCCAGCTGGTCACCAGCTCCTGGGCCGTGGACTGGACGTCGGCGTCCTCCACCGGCACGGGGCGGGTGAAGCCGACGAACGCCCGGTTCGTGAGCCCGAGGTCGTCGTCGCAGAAGTCGGCGCCGAAGAGCGCCGGGTCGCGGACGCCCTCGGTGACCGATCCGTCGGAGGTGGAGTAGCCGAGGTTCGTGCCGGCCTCGGTCAGGGTCCAGTCGTCGGTCTCCGGCACGGCGAACACGGCGTCCGAGCGGCCGTCGCCCGAGACCAGCTGCATGCCCTCGGGGGCGGTCGGGGAGTCCGACGGCGAGCCCGACGGCGTCGTCGGGGACCCACCGGTGCTCGTGCCACCGGGTCCCGAGGCGGCGTCCTCGCCCGGGTAGACCACCGCCGCGCTGACGCCCGCGACGAGCACGCCGAGCACCGCCAGGGGTGCGAGGGCGCTCGCGAGGACGGCCCGCCGCGAGCCCGGGCCGCTCACGGCGTCTCCTGCAGGCGGGGGCTGGCGAGGACCTGGTCGGCCACGTCGGCGGGCAGCCCCGAGTCGAGGTCGGACCCGTCGTCGGCCACCAGGCGGCTGAGGACCACGGTGGAGACGTAGTCACCGGAGTCGAAGCTGAGCAGGCTGATCTCGATCGCCGTGGCGTCGCACGACCCCTTGCCGCGGTCGCCGGTGGGGACGGTGAGGATCCGTGCCCGCCGGGCCGGGGTGCCGTCGCTGATCGTGGTCGAGTCGTACGACGGGTCGGCGAGGTCGTCGCCGGCGAGCCGGAACACCCGGAGCCACTGCTCGGTCGTCTGCTCGTTGGCGCGGCGTACGGCGTCCGCCTCGCCGTCGTCCTCGCCGGGGGCGGTGAACCCGGCGAACGCACGCGGGGAGTCCACCTCGTAGCCGTACTCGTCCTCGCAGGTCAGGGGCTTCCACAGGGCCGGGCCGGTCACGCCGACCGAGACGGTCTCCCCGTCGGGCGTCTCGGACTGGAAGCCCCGGACGTCGCGGGGTGCCTGGACCTCCCAGCCCTCGTCGACCGACGGCACCTCGATGTCGGCGTTGTCGCGGCGGTCGCCGACGATGACCTGGCCGTCGGGGAAGAAGGTGGCCGGCTCGTCGGTCTCCTCCTCCGTGGCCCCGGAGGTGGCCTCGGTGGGGGCCGGCGACGGGGGCCCGGGGTCGGCGCCGGGCGAGCCGCCCAGGCCCTCGACGCCCGCCACGACACCGGCGGTGACGACGGCGAGCACCGCGAGCACGGCGAGCGCCGCCGCGACGGGTCCGGCGACACCGCCGGTGGCCGCCGAGGACCGCTGGTTCCCGGACACGCCACCTCCTCGGTCCCGCCCTGGTCGTCGCGGCGAAACCTACCCCGGCGCGGGGACGCTCACACGCGGACGTCGGGCTCGCCCGCGGGCGCCGGGACGGTACGACGGGGAGCGGCCGGGGACCGTCGCGGCGCCAGCGACGTCGAGGTCACCGCGACCACCGCGGCGAGGACCAGCGCCCCGCCCGGTGCCAGGACGGTCCAGGGCGCCCGCTCGACGTACGCCGCACCCTCGGCGAGCAGCAGGCCCCACTCGGGGCTGGGCGGCCGCGCGCCGAGGCCGAGGAAGCCGAGCGCGGCCAGGGCGAGCGCCACGCCGGGCACCCGGAGCGCCGCGTGCCGGACGACCGGGACGACGACCGACGGGAGCAGGTGGGTGAGGAGCAGGCGGGCGCGGCCGACCCCGAGCAGCGGGAGCACCTCGACGTGCGGGGCGCGGCGGGCCTCCTCGAGCAGGGCCGACGTGTGGGCCGCGAGCGGCGCCCACGACACCAGGCCGACGGCGAGCGCCGCGGCGGGCACGGAGGCGCCGAGCAGCGCGGCGAGGACCAGGCCCACGACGACCGGCGGCAGCGCGTTGCCGACCTCGACCGGGCCGGCGGCGAGGCGGGGCAGGCAGCCCACCAGCAGCGCCACCACGGTGCAGACCGCGACCACGAGCAGGGCCGTGCCCAGCGTGGACACCGCGCCGTGGCCGACCCGGGCGAGCAGGTCGCGTCTGGAGGCGTCCGCCCCGAACGGCAACGTCCACGACGGCGCCGCGAGGCGGGGGTGTGCCGAGGCGAAGGGGTCCCGCAGCAGCCCGGCGACCACCACCAGGGCCAGGAGGGCCGCGGCGCCGACGGCGACGGCGAGGTCGCGCCGCCGCGTGCCGGCGGCCGGGAGGGCGGGCGGCAGCGCCGGGGCGGCGCGGCCGCCGAGCAGCGCCCGGCGGAGCAGGGCGACCACCCCGCCGAGGCCCGCCGCGAGCAGCATCAGCGCCAGCAGCCCGGCCTGCAGCACCGGGAGGTCCTGCGACGACGCCGCACCCAGGGTCAGCCGGCCCAGCCCGGGGATCGCGAAGACCTCCTCGACGGCCACCGCTCCCCCGGTGAGGCCGACGACGACGAGGCCCACCTGTCCCGCCACCGAGGGCAGCGCGCGTCGCAGCAGCGCCAGCCCGGTGGCCGCGGAGCCGTGGCCGGCGAGCAGCCACGTGCGCACCCACGGCTCCGTGGCCGCGGCGGTCACCGCGGTCGCCACGAGGCGTCCCAGCAGGCCCCCGGCGGGGAGTCCGAGCGCCAGGGCGGGCAGCGGCAGGTGCACGAGCCCGGTCCACCCGTACGGCGGGAACCAGCCCAGCCACACCGCGCCGACGAGCAGCAGGAGCGTGGCCAGCAGGAACTCCGGCAGGGAGATCACGGCGGTGGCGACGACCCCGCTGCCGACGCGGGGGCGCCCGGCCAGGGCGGCCCGCACGGAGGGGGCCACGACGAGCGAGGCGACGACCAGCGCGACGCCGAGGGCGGCGAGGGTCAGGGTCAACGAGACCCCGACCGCGCCGGCGAGGGCGTCCGCCACGGGTCGGTCGCTGATCCAGGACGTCCCGAGGTCGCCGCGGCCCACCCCGCCCAGCCAGTCCCCGGCGATGACGAGGGGTCCCCGGTCCAGCCCGAGCTCGGCCCGGACGGCGGCGAGCGCGGCGTCGGTGGCCTCGCGGTCGGCGTACCGGGCGCGCAGGACCGTGTACGCCGCGTCGCGGCCCGACAGCCACGGGAGCAGCGCCACGACGGCGGTCACGCCGAGGACGGCGACGACCCGCGACAGGGCCGCGACGGGGACCCTCACCCGACGCTCGTGCGCTCGTCGACGAGCTCGCGCTCCCGGGGGTCGCGCAGGGCGCCGGTGACGTCGGCGGCCTCCCCCTGGACGACGCGCTCGTGCAGCAGCGGGATCGCGGCGTCGCGGGACAGGACGGCGGCCTCGGCGGCCATGATCGCCGCGCGGCGCTCCTCCCCGGCCGGGGTCGTGGCCGCCCGCTCGAGGGCGCGGTCCACGGCCGGGTCGCAGAACTGGGAGAGGTTGAACGAGCCGTCGCAGCCGAAGTCGCTGGCCAGGTAGGCGACCGGGTCACCGGAGTCGAGGATCGTCGCGCGCGACAGCAGGAAGGCGTCGAAGGCGCCGTCGAGGGCGTCGGCCTCGATGAACTGGTACTCGCGGACCTCCTGGGTGACCTCGAACCCGGCCTGCTCGAGCTGCTGCTCCAGCAGGACGGCGGCCTCCGGCAGCTCGGCGCGGTCGGTGAACGTGCCCAGGGTGATCGGGGCCCCGTCGACCTCGTCGGGGGTCGCGGGCTCCACGCGGCGCCCCAGCTCCGCGTCGTACGACGGGTCCTCGCGCAGCGGCGCCGCCCACGGCAGCGCCGGGCCGAGCAGGCCGGTCGCCTGGTCGGCGCGGCCCTCGTAGACGTCCGCGACGAGCCGCGCGGGGTCGAGCGCCTCGCGGGCCGCCGCGCGGACCGCCGGATCGGCGAAGGGTCCGGTGTCGGTGTTCAGGTACAGCGTGTTCGTGCGCGGCATGGCGACCTCGTGGAGGAGCTCGGGGTCGACCCCGGCGAGCTGGGCGACCGGGACGGCCTCCACGACGTCCGCCTCCCCGGTGCGCAGCGCGGCGGCGCGGGCGGTGCCGTCGGGCACGTAGGAGACGTCGATGCCGCTCGCGGCGGCGGTCTCGCCCCAGTAGTCGTCGAAGCGGTCCAGGGCGGCGCCCGCGGTGCCGTCGGAGCGCACCAGCTCGAAGGGTCCGGTGCCGGTCCCGACGGGGTCGACCGGGCCGTCCCCGGCGTACGCGCTCGGGGCGAGGATCGCGAGCTGAGGGCTCGAGAGGCGGGCGGGCAGCAGCGGGTCGACCTCGCCGGTGGTGATGACGACGGCGCCCTCGGGGTCGTCGGGGTCGACCGCGACGTCGAGCTCGAACCCGTCGAGGATCCTCGGCACGGGGGACGCCTCGGTGGCGGCCGTCAGGGCGCCGACGACCGCGTCGGCGTCCAGCGGGGTGCCGTCGTGGAAGACGACGTCGGCGCGGAGCTCGAGGCGCCAGGTCCGGGGGTCGGTCCGCTCCCAGGAGGTGGCGAGCCCGGGCCGGGGGTCGCCGGCCCCGTCGAGCTCGACGAGGGTCTCGGCGGTGCTCCACCGCGAGAGCTTGAAGGCGTCGTCGCTGAGCGGGCTGAGCCCGGAGCGCGGGGGCTGCAGCATCGCGAGGCGGATCCTCGCGTCCCCGCCCTCGGCGCCGGTATCGGTGCCGCCGGCGAAGCAGCCGGTCAGCGGGGCGAGGAGCAGGGCGGTCGCGGCGAGACGGACGGGGGTCCTCATCGGGGGATCTCCTGGGTTCGAGGGGTGGTTCGTGGGTCGGGTCGTGCGTGGGGGCCGGGTGCGGTGCGGAGGAGGCGGGGGGCGACCACCGCGGGGACGAGGGGCAGGACGGCGAGCACGCACCAGACGGCGGCCGCGGCCGGTCCGGGGGTGGCGGCGTCCGGGTAGAGCAGGCCGAGCCCGGTGTTGCCGAGCAGGACGGCGACGCCGCCGGCGGTGGCCATGAGCCCGTACGACGCCCCGAGGGCGCCCGGCGGGGCGAGCAGCCCGACCGCCTCGAGGGTGGTCGGCGTGACGAGCAGGTGGCCGAGACTCAGCAGGCCCACCGCGACGGCGGCGGGGAGCCACGGCAGCGCGGGTGGCGGGGCGGGCGCGGCCAGCGCGAGGACGCCGAAGCCGGCGGTCATGAGCAGGTAGCCGGTGCGCACCGCGGCCGGGGTGCCGACCCGCCGGGCGAGCCGCGCCAGGGGCAGCTGCAGCGCGACGGTCATGGCCGACGCCAGGGCGAACAGACCCGCGAGGGCACCGACGCCGAGACCGGCGCGGTCGAGCTCGTAGGGCAGGCCGAGGTAGAGCTGGTTGTAGGCCAGGAGGTTGACCGAGCAGACCGCGGCGAGCAGCACGAGCGGGGCGGTGGGCAGGACCCGGCGCGCGGCGCCGTCGGCCCGGTCGACGTCCGGCCGGCCCGCCTGCGGCACCCCGGCGAGGACGACCGCCAGCACGACGCCGGTCACCGCGAAGATCACGGCCCCTCCCCCGGCGACGGCGGCGAAGCCCCACCCGAGGAGGAGGGCGCCGAGCAGCGGTCCGAGCACGGCGCCGGTCTCGCCCACCACGCTCAGCAGGGCGAACGCCGTCGTCCGCCCCGACCGGCCGCGGTCGGCGTGCGCGACGAGGGACTCCAGGGCCGGGGAGAACATCGCCCCGCCGAGCCCGGTGGCGACGACCCCGACGACGAACAGCCACAGGTCGCCGGGCACGGCCAGCAGGGCGAAGCCCGTGGTCCGCACGGCGCACCCGAGGACGACGAGCGTCCGGGCGCCGAGCCGGTCGACCAGCAGGCCGCCGACGAGGAACATGCCCTGCTGGGCGAAGGTCCGCAGTCCCAGCACCAGACCGACGGCGGCGCCGCCGAGGGCGAAGTCGTCGCGGAGGACGACGGCGAGGAACGGGACGACGGCGTAGAAGCCCGTGTTGAAGACCAGCTGCGCACCCAGGAGGGGCGGCAGCGGGGTGGTGCGCGCCGTCACCGCGCGGGCGTCGGGTCGGTCAGCCGGGCCTCGACGAGCGCCCGGGTCGCCGGGTGCCCGGGTCGGTGCAGCACCTCGTCCGCGGGCCCGCACTCCGCGACGGCGCCGCGGTCGAGGACGAGCAGGTCGTCACAGAGGCGGGCGGTGGCGTCGAGGTCGTGGGAGACCCACACCAGACCGATGCGCCCGGAGGCGACGAAGTCGGCGAGCAGGTCGAGGACCTGGTCGCGCAGCGCGTGGTCGAGACCGCTCACGGGCTCGTCGGCGACCACCACCCGGGCGCCCGTGACGAGGGCCCGGGCCAGGGCGGCCCGCTGGGCCTGCCCGCCGGACAGCGTCGGCGGACGACGGTCGGCCACGTCGGGCTCGAGCCCCACCGCGGCCAGCGCCTCGGCCACCCGGACCTCGTGCTCCCGCGGGCCGCCGTCCACGCCGAGCCGTCGCAGGGGGTCGGTGAGGGTGCGTCGCACGGTGCGGCGGGGGTCGAGGCTGCCGGCCGGGTCCTGGGGGACGTAGGTCAGCTCCCGGCGGACGACGCGGGCGGCGCGGCCGGTGCCGCGCGGGACCGGAGCCCCGCGCCAGCGGACCTCCCCGCGCTGCGGGACCGTCAGCCCGAGCAGCATCCGGACGAGCGTGCTCTTGCCCGAGCCGGAGCGACCGACGACGCCGAGCGCCCGCCCGGGTCCGACGGCGAGGTCGACCGGGCCCACCCCGGCCCCGCCGGGGTGGGCGTACGCCGCCCCGGAAGCCTCGAGCAGGACGCTCACGCCGCGACCACCACCCGGTCGCAGGCGTGGCGGGCGACGGCGGGGTCGTGGGTGACGAGCACGAGCGCGGCGTCCAGCGTGCCGAGGGCGTCGAGCACCTGGCGCTGCGCGACGGTGTCGAGCGCGGTCGTCGGCTCGTCGGCCAGCAGCAGGGCCGGCTCGGTGAGCAGCGCCAGGGCGAGGCAGCCCCGCTGCCGTTCGCCCCCGGACAGCTCGCCGGGCCGGGCGCGGCCGTGGCGGGCGTCGAGGCCGACCCGTTCCAGCGCGTCGGCGACCCGGCCGCGTGCGGTGTCCCGTCGTACGCCGCGGCGGCACAGCGGCCGCTCCAGCTGGCGCGCGAGGCCCACGAGCGGGTGCAGGGCGACGGCGGAGTCCTGGGCCAGGAAGGCCACCGGGCCCCCGAGGACGACCTCGCCGTGGCGGGTGAGGCCGGGCGGGAGGCTGCCCGCGACGGCGCGCAGCGTCAGCGACTTCCCGACCCCCGACGCCCCGACGAGGGCGACCCGCTCGCGGGGCGCGACGTCCAGGTCGACGGGTCCGACGAGGACGTGTCCGCCGTGGCGGACCTGGAGACCTCGGACGGTGAGGGCGGGCTCGGGCACGCCCCGCACCCTAACTGAGAATGATAGTCATTCTGTCCTCGGGAGGCAGTTCCGGACCTCGAGGACCCTCTCCGCGACCCGGCTCCAGGGACGGCACGACCCCGGACGCTACGAGAGCGTCCGGGGTCGGGTCGAGCGGGTTCGCGCTGTCCCGTCGTGGGTCAGCCGGCGATGCCGGTGACCGTCGTGGGCACGTTGCCGCTGATGGCGCGGGAGTACGGGCAGAAGGCGTGGGCCTTCTCGACGAGGCTCTGCGCGGTCTCGCCGTCGACACCGGGGATGGTGACGGTGAGGTCGGCGGTCAGGGCGTACGACGTGTCGTCGGGGCCGAAGCCGATCTCGATCTGGAGCGTGGCGCCGGAGGCGTCCACGCCGTCCTTCTGGGCGACGGCCTGCAGCGCGCCGTTGAAGCAGGCGCCGTACCCGGCGGCGAAGAGCTGCTCGGGGTTCGTGCCGGTGCCGGGGCCACCCATCTCCTTCGGAGCGGTCAGCGACAGGTCGAGGACGCCGTCCTCGGAGGCCACGCGGCCGTCCTTGCGGCCACCGGAGACGGAGGCGCGGGCGGTGTAGACGATCTTGTCCGGAGTGTTGGTCATGTCAGGCCCAACGACACCGCGCCGCCTCTCTGTTCCCGGACACGCCGGCTACTGGTGGTCGAGGTGCGAGTGCCCACCCCGGTGGTTGAGGTGCGAGCGCAGCGAGCCTCGAGACCCCGGGGACGGACCGACGACCCTCTCACCGGGTCTCGAGGCTCGTCGCTGGCGCTCCTCGCACCTCGACCACCGAGGGCGTCGCTGGCGCTCCTCGCACCTCGACCACCGGGGGCGTCGCTGGCGCTCCACGCACCTCGATCTCCGGAGAGCTACAGCGACAGACGCGCCCGGACGACGTCGGCGAGGCGGTCGGCGACCTCGCGGGCGACCGTGGCGGTGGGGGCCTCGACCATCACGCGGACCAGGGGCTCGGTGCCGGAGGGGCGGAGCAGGATGCGACCCGTCTCGCCCAGGGCGGCGGCCTCGGCGTCGACGGCGGCGGCGAGCTCGGGGTCGGAGGCGGCGCGGGAGCGGTCGACACCCGGCACGTTGACGAGGACCTGGGGCATGCGGGTCATCACCGCGGCGAGCCGGTGCAGCGGGGCGTCCGCGACGACCATGCGGTCCAGCAGCTGCAGCGCGGTGAGCACGCCGTCGCCGGTGGTGGCGTGGCGGGACAGGATCACGTGGCCGGACTGCTCGCCGCCGAGGCTGAACCCGCCGCGCTTCATCTCCTCCAGCACGTAGCGGTCGCCCACCGCGGTCTGCGCGACGGTGACGCCGGCCTCGCGCATCGCGACCAGGAAGCCGAGGTTGCTCATGACCGTGGCGACGACGGTGTCGTCGCGCAGGGTGCCGGCCTCGCGCATGCCCAGCGCGAGGATCGCCATGATCTGGTCGCCGTCGACGACCTCGCCGTTGCGGTCGACGGCGAGGCAGCGGTCGGCGTCCCCGTCGAGGGCGAAGCCGGCGGCGGCGCCGTGCCGGACGACGGCCTGCTGCAGGGGCTCCAGGTGGGTGGAGCCGCAGTTCTCGTTGATGTTCAGGCCGTCGGGCTGGGCATTGATCGTGATGACCTCGACACCGGCCTGGCGCAGGGCCATCGGCCCGACCTCGGAGGCCGCGCCGTTGGCGCAGTCGAGGACCACCCGCAGCCCGGCGAGGGGCTGGGTGACCGTGGCGACGAGGTGGGCGGCGTACCGCTCGACGGTGCCCTGGTGGGGCGTGACCCGGCCGACGGTCCCGCCGACGGGGCGGTCGAACTCGGTGCCCATCACCGACTCGATCTCGCGCTCGAGGGCGTCGTCGAGCTTGACGCCGCCGCGGGCGAGGAACTTGATGCCGTTGTCGGGCATCGCGTTGTGCGAGGCGCTGATGACGACGCCGACGTCGGCGCCGAGCTGGTCGGTGAAGTACGCGACCCCCGGGGTGGGGAGCACGCGGAGCCGGACGACGTCCACGCCGGCGGCGGCGAGACCCGCCACCACGGCGTGCTCGAGGAACTGCCCCGAGATGCGCGTGTCACGGCCCACGACGGCGAGGGGCCGCTGCCCGGTGTACTCGCCGTGTCCGACGAGTACCCGTGCAGCGGCCACCCCGAGGTCGAGGGCCAGCTCGGGGGTCAGGACCCCGTTCGCCAGCCCCCGCACGCCGTCGGTGCCGAAGATCCTCTTCCCCATGACGAGGCTCCTCGCGCGGCGCGGATCAGCGCTTGCTGAACTGCGAGGCCTTGCGGGCCTTCTTGAGACCGGCCTTCTTGCGCTCGATGGCGCGGGCGTCACGCGTGAGCAGCCCGGCCTTCTTCAGCGAGGCGCGGTTGGCCTCGGTGTCGATCGCGTTGAGGGAGCGGGCCACGCCGAGGCGCAGGGCGCCGGCCTGACCGGTGATGCCGCCGCCGTGGATGCGGGCGATGACGTCGAAGCGGCCCTCCAGGTGGGTCGTCACGAAGGGCTCGTTGACGACCTGCTGGTGCAGCTTGTTCGGGAAGTAGCTGTCCAGCGTGCGACCGTTCACGGTCCACTGGCCGGTGCCCGGGACGATGCGGACGCGGGCGACCGCCTCCTTGCGGCGGCCGGTGGCCGCGCCGGGGGCGATGACCGAGGTCGCGGCGCCCGCGTCGGGCGCGGCGGCGGTCTCGGAGGAGTAGGCGACCCCGGCGGAGTCGGTCGTGTAGGTCTCGTCGCCGGCGGCGTCGGTGGTGTCCGCGGCGGGGGTGGTGGTCTCGTCAGCCATCAGATGGTCCTCGATCGGTTCGGCTCAGGCAGGTGGGCGGTCAGCGGGCGCGTCACTGGGAGATCTGGTGGATCTCGTAGGGCGTGGCCTGCTGCGCCTGGTGCGGGTGCGTCGGGCCGGAGTAGACCTTCAGCTTCTTGATGATCTGGCGACCGAGGCGGTTCTTGGGGAGCATGCCCCACACGGCGCTCTCGACGACCTTGCGCGCGTCCTTGTCGAGGACCTCGCCCACCGGGGTGGAGGTGAGGCCGCCCGGGTAGCCGGAGTGGCGGTGCATCATCCGGTCGGTCCGCTTCTTGCCGGACAGCGAGATCTTCTCCGCGTTGATGATCACCACGAAGTCACCGCCGTCGACGTGCGGGGCGAAGGTCGGCTTGTGCTTCCCGCGGAGCAGGTTCGCGACCTGCACGGCGAGGTGGCCGAGGCGGACGTCGTCCGCGTCGATGATGTGCCAGGCGCGCTCGATGTCGCCGGGCTTGGGGCTGTAGGTGCGCACGGGCATCCTCGGTTCTGCTCGTCGGTGGCGGCCCGGTGAGCCCGGGCCTGGTCGTACGCCTCCTGACCGACACTGCCCGGCTCGTCCTCGTCCGGGTCTGCGACCGTGACACCCCCTCAGGAGGCGTGCGGACGCGGCAGTAGGCGCAGCCGGTAACAGTACGGGGGCCGCGGGGGGCGGTCAAAACGAGTGAGACCCCTGTCGCACGACGGCGGCGGTGCTACTACCGTGAGCGCGTGACCGACTCTCTCACCGTCCGTGACAACCGCACCGGGCAGGAGTACGACGTCCCGATCGCCGACGGCGCCATCAAGGCCGCGGACCTCGGGAAGATCCGGACCGACGACGACAGCCCCGGGCTGTCGATCTACGACCCGGGTTTCGTCAACACGGCCTCGTGCCGCAGCTCCGTCACCTACATCGACGGCGAGAAGGGGATCCTCGAGTACCGGGGCTACCCCATCGAGCAGCTGGCCGAGAAGTCGTCGTTCCTCGAGGTGTCCTACCTGCTGGTGCACGGCGAGCTGCCGACCGCCGACCAGCACCAGCAGTGGGTGCACGACATCACCTTCCACACCTTCGTGCACGAGAACGTGAAGACGTTCATGCAGGGCTTCCGGTACGACGCGCACCCCATGGGCATGCTCATGGCCGGCACCGGCGCGCTGTCGACCTTCTACCCCGACGCCCGCAACATCTCGGACCCCGACGTCCGCTACCTGCAGATCATCCGCATGATCGCGAAGATGCCGACGCTGGGCGCCTGGGCGTTCCGCCACGCGCAGGGCAAGCCGTACGTCTACCCCGACAACGACCTGTCGTACACCGAGAACTTCCTCGCGATGCTGTTCAAGATGAGCGAGCAGAAGTACAACGCCGACGAGCGCCTGGTGAAGGCCCTCGACGTGCTGTTCATCCTGCACGCCGACCACGAGCAGAACTGCTCGACCAACGCGGTCCGCTCCGTCGGCTCCTCGCAGGTCGACCCCTACTCGGCGGTCGCGGCCGGGATCGGCGCCCTCTACGGCCCGCTGCACGGCGGCGCGAACGAGTCGGTGCTGCGGATGCTGCGCCGCATCGGCACCAAGGAGAACATCCCCGACTTCATCACCGGGGTGAAGAACGGCGACGAGCGCCTGATGGGCTTCGGCCACCGGGTCTACAAGAACTACGACCCGCGCGCCCGCATCATCAAGAAGGCCGCCGAGGACGTCTTCGAGGTCACGGGCACCAACCCGCTCCTCGACATCGCGCTGGAGCTGGAGAAGATCGCGCTGGAGGACGAGTACTTCGTCTCCCGCAAGCTCTACCCGAACGTCGACTTCTACTCCGGCCTGATCTACGAGGCCTTCCAGTTCCCGCCCGAGATGTTCACCGTCCTCTTCGCGATCGGCCGCACCCCCGGCTGGCTCGCGCAGTGGCTGGAGCTCGTGCAGGACAAGGAGCAGAAGATCGCCCGCCCCAAGCAGCTCTACATGGGTGACCGCGAGCTGACCTTCACGCCCGCCTCGGAGCGCTGGGCCTGACCCCGCTCCCCCAGCAGCACGCCGCGCGCCGGCCCCGGACTCGTCCGGGGCCGGCGTTCTGCTTCCCCGGGCCTCAGCGGGGCGCTAGGTTCCCCACAGCGTTCGGGCGCTGGTCGACGGATCACACGTGGGGGACACATGCGACGACGCTCATCCGACCGCTCCTGGACGCCGCGGTTCCTCGCGGCGGTGCTGCTGGGCACGGCCCTGCTCGTCCCGAGCAGCGTGAGTGCGGCCGACGAGACCGTCGCGTCGCCGGCGACGGACTGGTCGGTGTCGGTGATGCACCGCGGCGGCGAGCGCTGGGAGCACCCCAGCGTCGCGTTCGACGAGGCCACCGGCACCCTGACGCTGACCCGCGAGGCCGACGGTGAGCTGCGCGTGGAGGCGACCGTCCCGGGCCAGTCGGCGACGCTGAGGTTCGCGCCGCCGGTCGGCGAGGAGCTGACGGTGGGCACGTACGTCGACGCGCAGGCCGGCACGCCCGCCCTGCACCAGCCGGGCCTCGACCTGGCGCAGAACCTTCTCGCCTGCGGGCTCGGCGACGGCGGCTTCACGGTCCACCGGATCGACGACGACCTGACCGACGTGTGGATCACGTGGCGCTCCGCGTGCGGCCGCGGCGGGTCCTTCGGCGAGGTGCGGGTGGGGCCGGACGCCGTCCCGGCGGACGGCGAGCCCGGCGACCGCGTCGTCGCGGCGCCGTACGGGGTGGACTGGCCCGAGCGCCGTCCGGGCGAGGCGGCCGAGGCCGTCCCGGTCCGGGTCGCGAACGACTCCGCCGCGCCGGTGTCGGTCCTGGCGGTGACGGTGCGGGGCCGTGACGCCGAGGACGTCGACCTCACCCACGACTGCGGCGCGCTCGACGCCGGCGCGGCCTGCACGGCGACGGTGGCCATGACGCCGGGTGACGTCGGCCGCCGCGAGGCGGAGGTCGTCGTGACCCACACCAGGGGCGAGCTGATCGTCCCGCTGTCGGTCGTGGGCGCCGCCCCCGCGGCGAGCATGCGGGTCGCCAGCGACGAGGGCACCTGGGAGGTGCTCGACGGTGCGGCGGAGGAGTGGTCGGTCAGCGACCGGTACGCCGAGCTGGGCGCCTCCTCGGACGACCTCGAGCTGTCGGTGCGCCTGCGCGCCCCGGTCGGCGGAGCCCTGGTGCCTGGCACCTACCCGGTGGGGGTCGGGCCCGGGCGCGGCACCCGCCGCGCCGCCGTGTTCACCGGCTTCCCCGACGGGTGCCGCGAGACCGGCGGGGCCCTCACCGTGCACCGCGCCACGCACGACCCCCGCACGGGCGACCTGACCTCGCTCGTGGCGTCCTGGCACCACGGCTGCTTCGACAGCCCGGACCGCGCCGTCCAGGGCGCGATCGCCTGGCGCTCCGACGCCGACCTCCCGGCGCTCGGGGCGCTGACGCCGTGGCGCTCCGACCCCGTCCGGCAGGTCGTCCCGTACGCCTCCACCGGTCGGGCGGAGATCACCTTCGCGCCGCCGCCGTCGTACGCGGGGTCCGGTGACGACCAGGACGCCGTCACCGTCCGGCTGCGCGAGGGCGACGAGCCGATGACCTCCCCCGAGGAGGGTGAGGAGCTGGAGCCGACGACCACGGCGAACGGCGAGGACGTCGTCCAGCCCACCGGCCTGCTCCCCGGCCGCGACTACACGGTCACCTTCTTCGTCGACCCCTCCCGCGGTGAGCCGCCGCCCCCGGTGACCGTCGTCCTGCGCGGCACCCGGATCAAGCGGAGCAGCCGGGTGGAGGGCGACCGCCGTGTCGTCCGGGGACGACTCGTGACGAGCGACGGACGACCGGTCCCCCGGCGCTGGGTGACCGCGGAGGAGAACCCCCCCGACGGTCCACCCTCGGCCCGGCGGGTGAGGACGGCGGCCGACGGCCGGTTCTCGCTCACCGTCCCGCGCGACGCCGTCGTCCAGCTCGGCTTCTCCGGGGTCGGGCGCGACCTCGGCAGCGTGACCTCCGTCGGAGCGGTCCGATGAGCCGCCCGGGCACGACGCGCAGCCTCGGCGGCACCGCCGTCGTCCTGGTGCTGATGGGTCTGCTCGTCGCGGCCGTGCCCACCGCGACCTCGGCCGAGGAGGCGGACACGGACCGCGCGGACCGGTCGATCTGGGCCGGAGGCCCCGCCGGGGACCACGCCACCGTCGCGTTCCGCAACGACATCCGCCCGCCGGACGTCGTCCGCACCTGGCTGCCCGGCCTGTCGCGGGTGACCGCTCGCTGGGCGGACGACACCGAGCGGCGCGTCCTCGACGTCTCGCTGCGCAGCGACGAGGCCGGTCTCGACCTGACGCTGACCGCCCCCGCCGGGGAGCGGCTGGAGGAGGGCACCTACGGCAACCTGCGTGGCCTGGACCTCCAGGCCAGCGACTCGGTCTGCGGGACCTGGGACCAGGCCACGGTGGAGGTCCGCGAGCTCAGCGCGGACCTGGACCGGCTGTGGCTGGTGCTCGACGCGCAGTGCGGCTGGCTGGGCCAGCGGGCGTTCGGTGAGATCCGGATCGGGGCCCCGGCCCCGGAGGGCCCGCGCCTCGGCACGTCGGCGCTCACCTGGCCCGCCGACCACGCGGGCCACCGCGGTGCCGTGCTCCCGGTCGTCGTCCAACCCGCGGACACCGCCCGGCAGGTCGAGGTGTCGCTCGCGGACACCCGGCACTTCCGCCTCGTCGGCCCGGCCTGCGGCGCGCTGCCGGCCGGCGAGTCCTGCCGGGTCCTCGTCGGCTTCGACCCCGAGGGGACCGGCACGAGGCGGACGACGCTGCGGGTGGCCGACGGGTCCGGGACGACGACCGTCCCGGTGCGGGGCACGGTACGCCCCGGGCGCAGCCGCTGGCAGGTCGACGACGGCCGGTCCGTGCGCACGCAGGACCCGCAGGACAGCGACCTGCTCGTCCTGGGCGACCGCCAGGCCGTCACCTGGACCGTCGACGACGGCGAGCACCTCGGTGCGGCCGGCGGCACCTTCACGGTCCCCGGCGGGATCCGGGAGGGCCGCACCTACCCGGTGAGCGCGCGGCGCGGCCCCGGCATCCCGTCGCTGACCGTGCAGGGCAACGGGGGGCTGCTCGGGGAGGACGACGGCTCGGTGACCGTCCACCGGGCGCGCTTCGGGCCCGACGGCGAGGTCCGGTCGCTGCTGCTGACCTACCGCCTCGGCTCCCCCGCCGTCAGGCTCGGGGCGTCGCTCGCCTGGGCGTCGCCGACGTTGCGGCGACCGCCCCGGGTGCCGGCGCCGACCGACCCACCGGAGGTGTCCACCTTCCGCGCCGAGCCCCGGGTCGGGGGCATGGACGTGGACTGGGCCGGCCGGGGACCCGCGGGTGACCTGACCGCCGTCCTCCGCGTCAGGCCGCTCGACGGCGGGGGGCAGCGGGTCGTCTACCGGGGCCCCCGGGAGCGGTTCGGGGTCGACGGACTGCTGCCCGGCCAGGACGTCCGCCTGACGCTGCGCCTGGTGGACCGGTGGGACAACGTGAGCCGGCCCGAGTCCCTGGTGGTCCGGGGCTCCCGCCTGTCGCTGGCTGCTGCCGACGGCACCGTGCGCGGGCGCCTGCTGGACGGCGACGGCCGGGGCCTGCCGAACCAGCCGGTGACGGTCACGACCCGTGCGCCCGGCGGCGCGACGACGTCCGTGGAACGGACCACCGGCCCCGCGGGGGCCTTCCCGGTGGCGGGGGTGGGACCGGGCAGCGACGTCACCGCGGTGTTCGCCGGGACGTCGTACTTCTACCCCGAGGGCGACCGGTGGGTCATGGGCTCGAGCGCGTTCCTGACTGTCGGTGGTCGCCCCTAGAGTCGAACACATGAGCGAAGCGGTGGTGGACGAGGAGCGGGAGCCGGTCGACCCGGCAGCGGTCCTCACCGCGCTGCGCTCCGCGCGGGTCACCGCCGACGCCGCCGAGGCCGCCCAGCTGCGCCTCGCGGTGACGTGGGCGACGATGCACCCGCCCGCCTCGATCGACGACGCCGCCTCCTGGTCCACCGTGCAGGGTGGCGAGCGGGCGCGGCGGTTGGCCGGGGAGGGCACCCCCGAGGTCGGGGAGTTCTGCCTCGCCGACCTCGCCACCACCCTCGGTCTCCCGCAGGAGTCCGGGCGGGCCTACCTCACCGCCGCCCTCGAGCTCGCCTACCGCCTCCCCCGCCTCTACGCCGCCGTCCTGGACGGCCGCCTGCCCGCCTGGCGCGCCCGCCGCATCGCCGAACGCACCACCGGCCTCTCCCGCGCGGGAGCGGACTTCGTCGACCGCCAGCTCCTGCCCGTCGCCCACCGCGCCGGACCCGCCGTCATCGACCGCGCCGTCGGCGCCGCGATCGCCACCACCGACCCCGACCTCGCCGAACGCCTCGCGCGCGAAGCCCGCGCCACCGAGGGCCACGCCCGCCGGTTCCTCGACCTTGACTTCGACGCCGCATCGTCTGCCAGCGCCCACGGCGACCTCTCCGCCACCGTCACCCTCACCGGATGCCTCGACACCGACGACGCCCTCGACCTCGAGACCGCCATCCGCGCAGGCGCCCGGCTCCGCGCCGACCTCGGCTCCGACGCTTCCCTGGACGAACGCCGCGCCCACGCCGCCGGTGACCTCGCCCGCGCCCAGCTCGGCCTCGACCTCACCACCGACGCCAACGCGTCAAGTGGGCCGACGGTCCGCACGGCTAGCAGGCCGACCCGGAACATCACCCTGGTCGTCCACCTCACCCGCGCCGCCCTCGACGGCACCGGCGAGATCGTCACCGTGCGCCACCCCATCACCGGCGAAGTCCTCACCCTCGCCGAGCAGGCCCGCACCTGGTGCAACGACGCCGCCACCGTCACCGTCCAGCCTGTCATCGACCTCGACCCCGACCCCACCACCGTCGAGCAGATCGTCGGCCAGGCCACCGGACAGGGCACCGGCTACCGCATCCCCGCCCACCTCGACCGCCTCGTCCGCCTGCGCGACCGCCACTGCGTCTTCCCCTGGTGCCAACGCCCCGCCGAGGCCTGCGACCTCGACCACACCGTGCCCCACGGCTCCGGCGGCGAGACCTGCGCCGCGAACCTCGCCCCCCTCTGCCGCTACCACCACCGCCTCAAGACCCACGGCCGATGGCGCTACCGCCACCTCCACCCCGGCCTCTACGAATGGACCTCACCCCACCGCGAGACCTACCTCGTCGACACCCGCCCCCACGGCGGCACCACCCGCGGCTCCCCACGAGGTCCCACCGCACCGGGGTCGCCCACCACCTGACCCTCAGGCCGACTCGCGGCTGCGCTGGTGCTCCCACCAGATCGCGGCGGCGCGCACCCGGCGGTTGGAACCGCCGTGCTCGCCCAGGTCGAGCTTGGTGAAGATCGAGCGCAGGTGCTGCTCGACGGTCCGTTCCGAGAGGAAGAGCTCGGCGGCGACCGCGGCGTTGGTGGCGCCGGTCGCGGTGGCCGCGAGGACGTCGTTCTCCCGCGGTGAGAGGCCCGGGACCGTGCGGGTCACCGCGCGGGGCGGCGGCGGGCGCGACCAGGCCTCGAAGCGCGCCAGCGCGACGACCGTGCCGGCGCCGACGAGCGCGGTGACGAGGACGACGGCCAGCACGGCGACGGCGAGGCTGCCCTCGGCCAGCGGGCCGGCCACGGCCACCCCGGCGAGGACGACGACCGACGCCGCCCAGGCGGCGGCGACGGCCCGGACGGCGGCAGGCCGCTCGGTGGCCTCGACCCAGGCGGCGAGCAGGGCGAAAGCCGCCACGGTGCCCAGGTAGGCGACGCTGCCGGTGCCAGGATCGACGTCCCCGGGGTCCCGGAGCACCGCGAGCCCGAGGCACGCGAGGACCAGGCACGGCGCCGTCGAGGTCACGGCCGCCGCACGGGCGAGGCGACGGCGGTCGATGAGGGACGCGCGAACGGCGGTCCTCGTGGCCATCGCCAGGCAGACGAGGAGCGTGACGGTCCAGGTGACCGTCAGGGCGTCGACCACGACGGGCGAGGTGCTCGACCAACCGTCGGGGGCCACCGTGGCCACCCCCGCGAAGGGCGCCTCGGGCCGCACGAGCAGCGCTCCCGCCACCACGGCCACGGCCGTCAGCGAGCCCAGCACCACCGCGGTGCGCCGCAGGCCCGCGGCGAGGAGTCCGAGGACCGCCAGCAGCGTCGTCACGGGCACCCACGCGACCGACCAGAGCCCCGCCGCGACGCCACCGGGAGCGGCCGTCGCCCAGCCTCCGAGGAGCAGGTACGACACGAGGCTCCAGGCGAGCCCCCACCGCACCCGCCGGGTGGACGAGCCGTCGTCGGGTCCGGTCCAGGTGGCCACCCCGACGGCGGCGCCACCGAGGGCAGCCAGCGACACCGGGTGGGTGACGAACGTCCGGTCACCGCCGATCCACAGGACCGCCCCGCCCGCGACCCCGACGACGACGGTGAGCACGAGCACTCCGAGCGGCAACCACCGACGAGGCGGTCCGCAGGCGGACACCGGACCAGTATCGGCGCGGCCGTCGAAGGAGCGCGAGCCCTCAGGCACGACCACTCGCCACCCGCAGCCCGCGCCAGCCGACGTACACCCACAGGGCGCGCTGGGCGAGGTCGACCGCCGGCACCAGGGCGCCGTCGGGCGGCAGGGCGAAGACCAGCGCGGCGACGACGACGGCGACCCCGATCACCCACCAGGGCAGTCCGCCGGAGAGGGCCGCCCCGGTGATCGCGAGCAGCGCACCCAGGGCGACCACCAGCATCGGCACGAGGACGTAGGGCCCGTAGCCCGCGAGGGGTTCCGCGAGGGCCTCGACCTGCGCCCGGCCCGTGGCCTCCGGCGCCTGGACGGCGAAGGCGAGGGGCAGCACCTCCGCGGTGACGACGAGGGCGAACACCAGACCCCCGAGCAGCTGGGCCGTCGCGCCGATGAGGGTGAGCGCCCTCCCCCGGCCCGTGCCGAGCACGAGGAGGAAGACGGTGGTCGTGACCGCGGTCAGCGCGAAGGCGGGGCCGCCGAGCAGGACGTGCATCGGCCAGTACGCCGCCCCGGGCCCGGCCACGTCGTCGTACGACGTCGAGCCGTCGAAGGGCGGCTCCCACCACGCGAAGACGACGAGGGCGAGCTGGGACAGGACCAGCAGGGCGAAGGCCAGACGGGCGGCGGGCAGGAGGGGCGGGAGGTCCGGACGGGTGGTCGGGGCGGCGGGTGCGAGATCGGTGCTCATGGCGGCGACCCTCGTCCTCACCGGGCCGTCGCACCATCCGGGGAAACCCGCAATCGCGTCCGCTCGGCGTCCTTCAACGTCCGGGAGGGCCCGTGCGCCTCAGGCGCCGCTTCGCGAGCGCGCAGCGCACGAGGTACGGCGGCGTCGGCGGCACCCATCCCAGCTGGAACCCCTGGCCCAGGTCGTCGCGCACCGCCCAGTGCTCGGTGACGAGGCCGTCACGCACCCGGAGCCAGTGGCTCTGGCGGACGGCGAAGCTCCGCCGGGTCGGCGCCCACACCGTGTCGACGGCGCCGTGCTCGTCGTACGTCGCGAACGGCCCGACGTGACGACCGCGCATGGTGGTGTCGACGACGACGAGGTCGTCCTCGGCGACCACGTGCTCGACGTGGTGGGAGAGGTCGGCGAACGCCGCCCGCAGCCACAGCGCCGTCGCGTGGAAGCCCTCCGGGCCGCCGACGCGGCAGTCCGGTGGCTCGACGTCGGCCTCGTGGTTGACGGCGTCGGGGGCGACCACCTCCGTGAAGTCGGCCCGGTCGCCGTCGGCCATGAGTGCGATGCTGCGGAGCGCCGCCGCGCGGGTCGGGTCGGTCGTCGTGGTCATGGCCGCAGCTTTCGATAAAGTCGGACTGTATTGAAAGTGAGGATGGACCTGGTGGACGACGGGGTCAAGGGCCGGGCGCGCGAGTACGACGCCAGCGGACGGCGACGACGGGCCGACGAGCGCCGCCGCGCGGTCATCGCCGCGGCCCGGGAGCTGCTGGAGGAGCGCGGCTGGACCGCGACGACCATCGCCGACGTGGCCCGCACCGCCGGGGTCTCCGCCGAGAGCGTCTACCAGCGCTTCGGCTCCAAGGCCGCCTTGGTCCAGGAGGTCTTCGACGTCGCCATCGCCGGGGACGACGCCCCGGTCGCGGTCGCCGACCGGCCCGAGAACCAGCGGATCCGCGCCGAGCCCGACCTCCGCACCAAGCTCCGGCTGTACGCCGAGGGGGCGGCGCTCCGTGCCGAGCGGTCGGCGCGCGTCCAGCTCGCGATCCGGGCGGGGGCGGGCAGTGACGCCAACGTGGCGGACCTGTGGCGCACCATCTCCGAGCAGCGCCTCGTGGGCGTCACGATGTTCGCCCGCCACCTCGTGGCGTCGGGCGGCGTCCGGGAGGGCGTGGACGAGGCCGAGATCGCCGACGTCGTGTGGACCTGCCTCTCCGTCGAGGTCTACGACCTGCTGGTGCTGCAGCGGGGGTGGAGCACCACGGCGTACGCCGACTGGCTCACCCGGACCCTCGTCGCCGCGGTCGCGGAGGCGTGACGCCGGGTCACGGGGCCGGCAGGCACTCCGGCTGGAAGCCCTCCCGGGCCGGCCCGTCGAGGCGCAGCGCGTTGCGCACGACCTGCTGGGCGACGGGGTCGTTGGGCATCTGGTCGTGCTCGAAGACGTCGGTGGCGCAGACGTCCTGCAGCACGGTGTTGGTGACCCGGCGCTCGGGGCCGCGCAGGAACTGCGACCGGTACGGCGTGACGATCTCGTCGTACTCGGTCGAGACGACGGTGTAGTCGGGGCCGGGCACGGTGTCGCCGTCCCGGTTGAGCCGCTCCAGGAAGGCCGACCCGCGGGCCTGCTGCTCGCACGCGCGGCACGGGGAGGTGCCGTCGCCCTCCATCGCCATCGTCGTGCCGTGGTTGGACGGCGCCAGCCCGACGAGGTCGTCGACCTTCCGCGCTCCGCCGAGGAAGCGCAGGTAGTAGCGCGGCATCATCCCGCCCTGGCTGTGCCCGACGAGGTCGACCTGCCGGCTGCCCGTGGCCTCGCGGACCTTCTCCACGAAGCGGCGCAGCTGCCTCGCCGACCGCGGGATCGGGCCCGTGGCGCGGTTGCCGTAGTTGAACGCGAAGACGCAGTAGCCGGCGTCGGCGAGGTACGGCGACATCGTCACCCAGTTCTTGTCCATCGTCTCGAAGGTGCCGTTGACGAGGACGACGGGCTGCGGGTGCGCCGCGTCGGGGCGGCAGTCGTATTCGTTGGCGCCGGGCGGGGGCACGCCCGGCGCCGCGGCGGCCGGGAGCGCGGCGAGGAGGCCCGTCGCGCCGAGGACGAGGGCGAGCAGGACGGCGGCCAGACGGGGGCGCGGGGGCATGTCGCAGTGTGCGCCCGCCTCGGCGCCTGGCGCTAGATGCCCCCCTCCGTGCTGGGTACCGTCGCGGGCATGGAGACGACGGTCAGGCTGACGGTCGACGGGACCCCCCACGAGGTCTCCGTCGACACCCGGACGACGCTGCTCGACGCGCTGCGCGAGCGGCTCGACGTCCACACCGTGAAGAAGGGCTGCGACCACGGGCAGTGCGGGTCGTGCACCGTGCTGCTCGACGACCGCCGCCACCTGACGTGCCTCGCCCTCGCGGTGTCGTACGACGGCGCCACGATCACCACCGCGGACGGGCTCGGCGAGGGCGACGACCTGCACCCGGTGCAGCAGGCGTTCCTGAACCACGACGGCTACCAGTGCGGCTACTGCACGCCTGGCCAGGTGTGCTCCGCCGTCGGCATGCTCGAGGAGGTCAAGCAGGGCCACCCGAGCCACGTCACCGAGGACCTGGAGGCCGACGTCGACCTCGACGCCGAGGGTGAGCTCATGGTCGACGAGGAGATCAAGGAGCGGATGAGCGGCAACCTGTGCCGCTGCGGTGCCTACCGCGGCATCGTCGACGCGATCCGCGAGGCCGCCGGGCTCGAGCAGCACGAGCGTCAGGAGGCGGGCGCGTGAAGGAGCTGACCTACGTCCGGGCCACCGACGCCGCCGAGGCCGTCGCCGCGGTCACCGCCGACCCCGACGCCCGCTTCCTCGCGGGCGGCACCAACCTGGTCGACCACCTCAAGCTCGGCGTCGCGACGCCCGGCAGCCTGGTCGACGTCAGCGGGCTGCCGCTGACCGAGGTCGAGTCCCTGCCCGACGGCGGCGTCCGGATCGGCGCCAACGTGCGGAACTCCGACCTCGCCGTCCACCCGCTGCTGCGCCACGGCTTCGGTGCCGTCAGCCGCGCGCTCCTCGCGGGCGCGTCGGGCCAGATCCGCAACCAGGCCACCACCGGCGGCAACCTGCTGCAGCGCACCCGCTGCGTGTACTTCCAGGACTCCTCGACGCCCTGCAACAAGCGCGAGCCCGGGTCCGGGTGCTCCGCGATCGGCGGGTACGGCCGGTACGACGCGATCCTCGGCACCAGCGAGGCCTGCGTCGCGACGCACCCCTCCGACCTCGCCGTCGCCCTGGCCGCGCTCGACGCGACCGTCGTCGTGCTCGGGCCCGACGGGGAGCGTCGCGTGCCGATGGGCGAGCTGCACCGGCTGCCCGGCCACCACCCCGAGCGCGACACCACGCTCGCGCACGGCGAGCTGATCACCCACGTCGAGCTGGCCGGCTCCCCGGTGGCGCGTCGGTCGACGTACGTGAAGGCGCGCGACCGGGCGTCGTACGCGTTCGCGCTCGTCTCCGTCGCCGCCGGCCTCGAGCTGGACGGCGAGGGCCCCGACGCCGTCGTCACCGACGTCCGACTCGCCTGGGGCGGGGTCGCGCACAAGCCGTGGCGGGCCACCGCCGCCGAGGACGTGCTGCGCGGCCGTCCGCTCGACGCCGCCGCCGTCCGCGAGGCCGTCGACGCCGAGACGCGCCACGCGACCACCACCGACCAGAACGCCTACAAGCCCGCGATGCTGCGTGGCGTCACCACGAGCGCGCTGACGACGCTCGCCGGGAGGGACCTCGCATGACCGCCACCCCGATCCGCCCCCGCTCGATGGGCACCCACCTCACCCGCCTCGACGGGCACGAGAAGGTCACCGGCGTCGCGGCGTACGCCGTCGAGCACGCCCTCGACCTGCCCGAGCGGCCGCTGCACGCCTGGCTCGTCACCTCGACCATCGCCCGCGGCACCGTCGAGCGGGTCGACGCGAGCGACGCCCTCGCCCACCCGGGCGTCGTGCAGGTCCTCGACCACACCTCGGCCCGGCGGCTGGCCAAGCCGGACGACGCCGAGCTGGCCGTCCTGCAGGACGACGCCATCGGCTTCCGCGGCCAGATCGTCGCGGTCGTGCTCGCCGAGACGAGCGAGGCCGCGCGGGAGGGCGCCCGCCTGGTGCGGGTCCACCAGACCCCGGCCGCCGCTCCCGCCGAGGTCGTCCTCGACGACGGCGAGGCGTACGCCCCCGAGGTCGCCAACGCCGGCCACGAGCCCGACACCACCGACGGCGACGTCGACGCGGCCCTGGCGGGCGCCGCGGTCGTCGTGGACGCGACGTACACGACGCCGCACGAGTTCAACAGCCCGATGGAGCCGCACGCGGTGACCGCGGTGTGGGACGGCGAGCACCTGTCGATGTGGGACTCCACCCAGTCGGTCCACGGCGTCGCCTCCGTGATCGGGCGGGCGCTCGGGCTGGAGCGGGGGAAGACGCGCGTGCGGGCGCCGTACGTCGGGGGCGGGTTCGGCAGCAAGGGCCTCCCCCATGCCCCGGAGATGGCGGCGGCGCTGGCGGCGTTCGCGGCCGACGGCCGGCCGGTGCAGCTCGCGGTGACCCGCCAGCAGATGTTCTCCCTGACCGGCTACCGCACCCAGACCGTCTCCCGCTTCCGGCTCGGCGCCGAGCCGGACGGCCGGCTGCTCGCACTCAGCCACGACGCGCTGAGCCAGACGTCGCGCTACAAGGAGTTCGTCGAGCAGACGGCCACCTCGGCGCGCACCATGTACGCCGCCGACGCCCGCGCCACCACCCACCGGGTCGTGCCGCTGGACGTCGCCGTCCCGGCGTGGATGCGCGCGCCCGGCGAGATGCCCGGCATGTTCGCGCAGGAGGTGGCGATGGACGAGCTCGCCGTCGCCTGCGGCGTCGACCCGATCCAGCTGCGGCTGCGCAACGAGCCCGACGTGGACCCGGACACCGGCAACCTGTTCAACAACCGGCGGCTGCTCGAGTGCCTCGAGCGCGGCGCCGCCCGGTTCGGGTGGGCCGAGCGCGACCCCGAGCCCGGCGTCCGCCTCGACGGCGACTGGCGGGTGGGGACCGGCGTCGCGTCGGCGTCGTACCCGGCGCTGTTCATGCCCGGCAACACCACCCGGATCCAGGCCCTGGGCGAGGGCCGGTACGCCGTCTCCATCGGTGCCGTCGACATCGGCACCGGCGCCCGGACCGTGCTGACCCAGATCGCCGCCGACGCCCTCGGCGTCGAGCCCGGGCGCATCGAGTTGTCGCTGGGCGACACGGAGCTGCCGAAGGCGACCGTCGCCGGCGGCTCGGCGGGCACGTCGTCCTGGGGCACGTCCATCGTCCTGGCCGCCCAGCAGCTCCGCGCCGACCACGGCGACGACCCCGACGCGGGCGTCGAGACCACGGCGACGTCCGAGGGCTACCCCGACATGGAGAACCTCGCGCTGCACTCCTTCGGCGCGGTCTTCGCCGAGACGCGGGTGCACCGGTGGACCGGCGAGGTGCGCGTGCCGCGGATGCTCGGCGTCTACTCCGTCGGCCGGGTCATCAACCCCACCACCGCCCGCTCCCAGTTCCTCGGCGGTCTCGTCATGGGGCTGTCGGGCGCACTGTTCGAGGAGGGCTACCGCGACCCGCGGTTCGGCCACGTGGTGACGCAGGACCTCGCGACGTACCACGTCGCCTCCCACGCGGACGTCGGCGACCTCCAGGTCGAGTGGCTCGACGAGGAGGACACCGCGGCCACCCCCATGGGCAGCCGCGGCATCGGCGAGATCGGCATCGTCGGCACCGCCGCGGCGATCGCCAACGCGACCTTCCACGCCACCGGCACCCGCGTCCGCGACCTGCCGCTGACGGCGGACCACTTCCTCACCTGAGCCACCGGAGGTCGAGGTGCGAGGAGCCCTGGCGACGAGCCACGAGACCCGGTGAGCTGGACGGCTGCCTGGGGCGATGAGAGCTGCCGACTGCACTGTCGCCTCGATCCGTCACCGCCCGCGTAGGCCTCCACGCGCGACGCGCGGTAGCCGGTCGGACCGCTCCTCGGTTGATCCGGGAGTGTGTCGATTCGCTGTCGCTATGGCGACAGCAAATCAACGCACTTGCGACAGTGAAGTCGGACGACAGTCTGCCGTGCCGCGTCGTTCCGGTGCGGTGATCTCGTGGCTCGGCCGCGGGCGGCCTCACACCTCGATCTCCGAGCGTCGACCGCAGAGGTACCTCAGGCGTCGAGCACCAGGTCGGTGAGCGGGCGGGAGCAGCACGGGAGGATGCGGCCGACGTCGATCTCGCGCTGGCGGATGCCGCCCTGGTGCCGCATGTCGACCTCGCCCTCGACGAGCGAGATCTTGCAGGTGCCGCAGAGGCCCTGGCGGCACGACGAGCGGAGCATGACGCCGGCAGCGGTGACGGCGTCGAGGACGGTGTCGCCCGGGCCGCAGACCACGGTCCGGCCGGTGCGCTTGAGCTCGACCCGCACCGTGGCCGGGGCGTCCGCGTCCACCGGGGCCTCCGCGAACAGCGCGTCCGCGGTGCCCACCTCGAACGACTCGCGGTGCACCCGCTCGGGGTCCACGCCGAGGCCGTCGAGGAGCGCGGTCGCGGCGGCCATGTAGCCGGGCGGGCCGCAGAGGAAGACCTCGCGGCGGTCGAGGTCCGGCGCCACCAGCTGCAGCAGCGACGCGGACAGCCGGCCGAGCGGCCCGTCCCACCGGTCCGCCGGCGAGTCCGACTCGCACACCGAGGTCACCCGCAGGTCGAGACCCGACTCGGGGAGCGCGGCGAGCTCGCGGCGGAACAGGATGTCGGACGGGGTCCGCGCGCTGTGGACGAGCACCACGCTCGCCCCGCTCCCCCGGTCGGCCATCGCCCGGACCATCGACATCGCCGGGGTGGCGCCGCTGCCCGCGGTCAGGAAGAGGTACGACGACGCCGGGTGCTCGACGTCCGTGAAGGCGCCGGCGGGTCCGCGGGCGCGCAGCCGGTCGCCGGGGCGGACGTGGTCGTGGAGCCACGGCGAGACCACCCCGCCGGGCTGCCGCTTGACCGTGATCGTCAGCGTCCCGGGACGGGTCGGCGGGGACGAGATCGTGTAGCAGCGCTCCACACTCTCCCCCGTGGTGGACCCGTCGACGGGCACGGTCAGCGTCAGGTGCTGCCCGGCGTCGAACCGGCCGTCCCACCCGGCGGGGGCCTCCAGCACGAACGTCGTCACGTCGTGGGTCACCGGGACGACCCGGCGAACCAGCAGGTCCGCGTCGAAACCGCTCACGAGGCCCGTCCCGCGGTGAGCCCGTCGAGCATCTTGGCGGTGTACCAGGACAGGAAGTGGTCGACCTGGTACTCGCTCGAGGTGTACGGACCGGGCTCGTACGCCGGGTCGGCGACGCCGGCCTGGGTGAGCGCGACGAAGGCGCTGTCCTGGGCGTTGGTCTCGGTCCACACGTGGGTGAGCTCGGCGAGGTCGTAGTCCACGCCCTCCACCGCGTCCTCGTGCACGAGCCAGGTGGTGCGCACCAGGGTCCGGTCGACGCCGAGCGGCAGCACCGAGAAGACGACGGCGTGGTCGGACAGCACGTGCAGCCACGCGTTGGGCTGCGTGTGGATGCTCAGCCGACCCAGCCGGGCCTCGCCCAGGTCCGCCAGCGGGCGGCGTACGACGGCCCGGCCGGTCAGCGAGAACGACTCCCCCGCCCCGTCCAGGGGCTCACGGGCGACGCGGTGGGCGACGTCGGGGTCGACCAGGTCCTCCAGGAGCGCGTCCGGCAGGCCGAGCTCGACGCACCGCGCGTGGAGGTCGGCCTCGGCGGCGGTGAACCGCTCGTGGGCGGGGCGCAGCCGCTCGGGCACCTCGTGGGCCTCGAGCCCGTACGTCGGGAAGAACGAGCACGACAGCTCGGGGTGGCCGTCGCAGTGGTAGCACTCGCGGTTGTTCTCCATGACGAGCTTCCAGTTGCCGGCCTCCTCCAGGTCGACCTGCGCCGCGACCTTGGCCCGGGCGAGGCCGTGGGGCTCGAGGTACGGCGTCGCGAGCGCGGCGAAGTCGTCGATGTCGGTCGGCGGCACCGCGGCGAGGCTGAGGAACACCAGCCCCGCGACCGCACGGACGGCGACGGCGCGCAGCGACAGGCAGGCCGGGTCCGTGCCGGTCAGCCCGGGCGCGTGCAGGAGTCGGCCGTCGGTGCCGTAGGTCCACGAGTGGTAGCCGCAGGTGAGGTTGCCGACGAAGCCGGACGGCTCGGTCAGCAAGCGCGCCCCGCGGTGGCGGCAGACGTTGTGGAAGGCGCGGACCTGACCGTCGTCGTCCCGGATGACGATGATCGAGCGCCTGTCGACGTCGATCGTCACGAAGTCCCCGGGCTCGCGGACCTCCGCCTCGGTGGTCGCGAGGAACCAGTGGCGGCCGAAGACGTGGCGCAGGTCGGCGTCGTACACGGCCGCGTCGGTGTAGAGGTGACCCGGCAGCGGGCGGCCGGGCACCCGCTCGAGGAGGTCCCACTCGAGCCCGGTGGGCTGGGCGGTGGTGGGGAGCGCGGTCACGGGGTCCTCCTCAGATCGCGACGCAGAGCCGGAGCGCGTCGTAGACGGCGGCGTGGATGTTGCGGCTGCAGACCGCGTCGCCGATGCGGAACAGCTGGTAGCCGCCGAGCGGGTTGGTCGCGACCTCCTGCGGCCGGCCAGCCAGCAGCGCGGCCTGGTCGACCTCGCCGAGGTTCGTCGAGCCGGCCACGAGGCGGTGGTAGAGGTCGTCGGCGGGCACGGTGCCGTGCTCGACGACGACCGCGTCGACCTCGCGGCGCCAGGTCCGGTCGGTGTAGTCGCTGCCGAGCGTCGCGACCAGCCGCCGGCTGCCGGGCACCCGCGCCACCGACCGCAGCCGGGTCGCCAGCGTGGTGCGGACGTCGTGCTCGGCGAAGGCGGTGAGGTACGCCGGGGAGTTCATGCCGCCGACCCCGATGCCGACCGTGCGCTCCGGGGTGACGAGCTCGACGTCGCAGCCGCGGCCGGCCAGCAGCTCGACGGTGCCGAGCGCGGCCTCGCCGCCGTGGTCGTCGTACACCAGGACGGTGCCGGTGGGGTGGCGGTCGCCGGACAGGACGTCCCAGGTGTCGAGGACGAGCTCGGAGCCGGAGTCGAGGACGTCGGTGTTCGGCAGGCCGCCGGTGGCGACGACGACCACGTCGGGGTCGCGGGCGAGGACGTCGTCCGGCTCGGCCATCACGCCGCAGCGGATCTCGACGCCGAGGTGGGCCGCCTCCGCCACGCGCCAGTCGACGACGCCGACGAGGTCGCGGCGCCGGGGGGCGGCCGCGGCGAGGCGGACCTGACCGCCGGGGGCGGCGTTGGCCTCGAGCACGGTCACGTCGTGGCCCCGCTCCCCCAGCACCCGGGCGGCCTCGAGGCCGGCGATGCCGGCGCCGACGACGACGGCCCGCTTGCGGGCGCGCTCGGTCGGCGGCACGAGCTGCGGCCACAGCAGCTCCCGCCCGGTGGCGGCGTTGTGAAGGCACTTGGCGTCGCCGGACTCGTAGATCGCGTCCAGGCAGTAGTTCGCGCCGACGCAGGGCCGGATCCGGTCCTCCTCGCCCCGGGCGACCTTCGCGACGAGGTGGGGGTCGGCGATCTGAGGGCGGGTGAGGCCGACGAGGTCAAGCAGGCCGGCGGTGATCGCGTGCCGGGCGGTCGCGACGTCCGAGATCATCGAGGAGTGCATGACGGGGACGTCGACCCGCGCGCGGACCTCCCCGGCGAACGCGAGGTGCGGCGCCGAGCGGCCGCCCATCGAGGGGATGACCTTCGCCAGCGTCGCGTCGGAGTCGATCGTGCCGCGGATCACCGAGAGCACGTCGACGCCCTCCGCCGACATCAGCCGGACGGTCTCGACCGCCTCGTCGAGGTCGATCCCGCCGACCAGGCACTCGTCCATGCTCATCCGCAGGCCGATGAGGAAGTCACCCCCGACCGCGGCGCGGACCTCCCGGACGACGCGGAGGCCGAAGGCTCGGCGCCGGTCGGCGTCCCCGCCGTACGCGTCGTCGCGGTCGTTGGTCGCGGCCGAGAGGAAGCCGTCGAGCAGGTGGCCGTACGCCTCGAGCTCGATGCCGTCGAGGCCCGCGTCCCGGCAGCGCCGGGCGGCGGCGACGTAGTGGCCGACGATGCGGTCGACGTCCCAGGCCTCGGCGACCTTCGGGAACGAGCGGTGGGCGGGCTCGCGCTGCCCGCTGGGGTAGACCAGCGGGAGCCAGTCGCCGGAGAAGTTGCTGGAGCGGCGCCCGAGGTGGGTCAGCTGGATCATCACCGCGGCCCCGGCGTCGTGGACCTCGTCGGCGAGCGCGCGCAGCCAGCCGACGACCTCGTCGCGGTGCACCTCGATGTTGCCGAACGCCGGCGGGCTGTCCGGGGAGACCACGGCGGAGCCGCCGATCATGGTGAGGCCGACCCCGCCGCGGGCCTTCTCGACGTGGTAGCGCCGGTAGCGCTCCTTCGGCATCCCGTCCTCCGTGTACGCCGGCTCGTGCGACGCGCTGACCACGCGGTTGCGCAGCTCGAGGTGGCCGAGGGTGAAGGGCTGCAGCAGCGGGTCGGCCAGCCCGGTCCGCCCGGACCCGGGCGTGTGCTCACGGGCGGCGAGGGTCGTCATGGGCGTCAGTCTGCAAGCCCGCGACCGTGCACACCATCGCAAGAAACGACGCCCGACCGTGCGTCAGGACTGCACGGTACGACGGACGGGTCACCCGTGGACGGCGACCGGCTCCCCGAGGAGGTCCGCGCGCGGCACGACACCGAGCCCGGGGCCTTCCGGCAGCGCGATCCGGCCGTCGACCACCTCCGGTCCGTGGTCGGGGTCGAGGTGCTGCTCGACGTACGGCTGGGCGATCCAGACCCCCTCCAGCAGGCGGGGGTCGACCGTGGCGGCCAGCTGCACGCACGCCGCCGCGACGACGTCGCCGCCCCAGGCGTCGTCCACGGTGTGCGGCACGTGTGTCGCCTCGCAGACGTCGCGGAAGGTGGCCATGGGCACGAGGCCCCCGAGCCGGGTCACCTTCATGGCGAACCCGTCGACGACGCCGCGACCGATCGCCCGGACGACGGTCGCGAGGTCGGTGCCGGCCTCGTCGAGGTGGACGGGGTGGGCCAGCCGGTCGCGGACGACCTCGAGCTCCGCGAGGGTGTCGCAGGGCTGCTCGAGCACCAGCGGCACGTCGCGGCACTGCTGGCTCAGCCGGACGACGTCGGAGGTGGTCAGCGACCGGTTGCCGTCGACGACCAGCCGCGCCCCGGTGCCCTCGAGGCGCTCCCACACCCGGTGGACGACCTCGACGTCGGTCTCGACGGGGCGTCCGGCGATCTTCACCTGGATGCGGCGGTAGCCGGCCGCGACCCTCGCCGCGGCGGTCTCCGCGACGGCGTCGGGCTCGCCGACGCCGGTCGCGTAGTAGGAGGGCACCGCGTCGACGAGCGGTCCCCCGAGCAGGTCGGCCACCCGGACGCCGCGGTGCCGGGCGACGAGGTCGTGCGCGGCGATGTCGACCGCGGCCTTGGCGTAGCGGTGGCCGGCGAGGCTGCCGTCCATGGTCCGGTGGAGCCCGCGGAGCCGGCTCGGGTCCCGGCCGAGCAGGGAGGGACAGAGCTCGGCGAGGGCCGCGCGGGCGCCGAGGGCGTGGTGCGGCTGGTACGTCGGGCCGACCGGGCACGTCTCGCCCCAGCCGACGGTCCCGTCGTCCGCGGTGATCCGCACCAGCGTGCTGTCGAGGGCGTCGACCTCGCTGCTGGCGATGCGGTAGGTGCCCCCGACCACCGGCATGCGGTGGGAGAACACGGCGATCTCGGCGATCCTCACGGGGCCCTCACCGGCCCACCGTACCGAGGTACGTCCCGCCCAGGACGCTGCAGATCGTCGCGAAGATCCGGGCAGAACCGTGCAATCATGCTGCATGCTCGATGCCCGTCTCCACGCGCTGCGACTGGTGGCACAGCACGGCAGCGTCACCGCGGCGGCGGAGGCGAGCGGCTACAGCCCGTCGGCGGTGTCGGCACAGCTGCGGTCGCTGGCCAAGGAGGTCGGGGCACCGGTGGTGGAGCCGCAGGGCCGCGGCGTCCGCCTGACCGACGCCGCCCTCGTCCTGCTGGACCACGCCCACGACGTGGCCGCGAGCTGGGAGGCGGCCCGGGCCCGCGTGCAGGCCCACGCGGGCGGCCACCTCACCCTGTGCGGCTTCTCGACCGCCGCCGCCACCCTGCTCCCCCACGCGGCCCGGCGGGTCGCCGAGGAGCACCCCGGCACCGTCGTCCGCATCGTCGAGGCCGACCCCGTCGAGTGCTTCGACCTGCTGCTCGCCGAGCGCGCCGACCTCGCCGTCGTGGTGGCCACCGAGGCGACGCCCTCACGCGCCGACCGCCGCTTCGAGCAGCACGCCCTGGGCGAGGACCCCCTCGACCTCCTCGTCCCGACCGACCACCCGCTCGCCGGACGCGCGTCGGTCGCCCTGTCCGAGGCCGCGGACGAGCCGTGGATCATGGACCGCCCCGGCCGGCCGTACCACCGCCTCGTCGCCGGCGCGTGCCTCGCGGCGGGCTTCACTCCCGACCTCGCCCACGAGGCGGTCGAGTGGGACACCGGCGCGGCACTGGTCCACGCCGGCCTCGGGGTCGCCCTCGTCCCGCAGCTCGCGAACCTGCCGTCGGTCTACGACATCGTCCGCGTGCCGCTGCGCGGCGACCCCCGCCCCGCGCGCCACCTGCTCGGCGTCCACCGCACCGGCGCCCGCGCCCACCCCCGCGTCGCCACCGCGCTCGCCGCGATGGGCACCGGGGACTGACCCAGCCACCGCTGGTCGAGCAGCACGCGAGCGCCAGCGAGCGCGCGTCGTCGAGACCGTGGCCACCCCGAGGGCGGACCGTGGTGGTTCGCTGTCGTCATGGCGACAGCGAATCCACACACGTCGGCCGCGGCGGTCCCCGACCCCCTGGAGCAGCTGAGCCTGGCCGAGCTGCGGAGCCGCACCAGCATCAAGTGGCGGCAGTACCCCGACGACGTCCTCCCGCTGTGGGTCGCGGAGATGGACGTCGTCCTCGCCGAGCCGGTCGTCGCCGCGGTGAGCGACGCGATGCGGCGGGGCGACACGGGCTACCCCGTCGGGACGGCGTACGCCGAGGCGCTGGCCGGGTTCGCCGCGCGGCGGTGGGGCTGGGACGGGCTCGAGGTCGCGCGGACCGCGGTCGTGCCCGACGTCATGCAGGGCATCGTCGAGACGCTGCGCCTGGTCACCGCCCCCGGCGACACCGTCGTCGTGAGCGCCCCCGTCTACCCGCCGTTCCAGGCGTTCACCGCCCACGACGGACGGCGGGTGGTCGAGGCCGGGCTGACGCCGGACGGCCGCCTCGACCTCGACGACCTCGACCGCCGACTCCACGAGGCCGTCGCCGGCGGCGGGCGGGCGGCGTACCTGATGAGCAACCCGCACAACCCGACCGGCGTGGTCCACACCCGCGTCGAGCTGGAGGCCGTCGCCGCGCTCGCCCGGCGCCACGGGGTCCGGGTCGTCGCGGACGAGATCCACGCCGCGCTCGTGCCCGCGGGCGCCACCTTCGTCCCCTACCTGTCGGTCGCCGGGGCCGAGGACGCCTTCGTCGTCACCTCCGCGTCGAAGGCGTGGAACCTCGCGGGCCTGAAGTCGGCCGTCCTGGTCGCCGGGCCCGAGGCGGCCGCCGACCTGGCCCGGCTGCCCGAGGAGGTCGGCCACGGCGCGAGCCACCTCGCCGTGCTCGCCCACACCGCCGCGCTCACCGCGGGCGAGCCCTGGCTCGACGCCCTGCTGCTCGGTCTCGACGCCAAGCGGACGCTGTTGGGCGGGCTGCTGGCCGAGCACCTCCCCGCCGTCCGCTGGACGCCGCCCGAGGCGACCTACCTCGCCTGGCTCGACTGCCGCGACCTGGGCCTGCCCGACGACGACTCCTCGCCGGGCGACGGGCCCGCCGTGGTCACCGACCTCGCCGGACCCGCCCGGTTCTTCGTCGACGCCGCGCGGGTCGCCCTCAGCGCCGGGCACACCTTCGGCACCGGCGGCGCGGGCCACGTGCGGCTCAACCTCGCGACGTCGACCGAGGTCCTCACCGAGGCCGTGAGAAGGATGGGCGCGGCCGTCCGCGACCGGTGAGGGCTCAGGACCGGGAGGTCTCCAGTGCCGCCTGCAGCTTCTCGAGCCCGCGCGAGCAGTAGCTCTTCACCGTGCCCTCCGAGATCCCCAGGTCCTGCGCGGTCTCCCGCACCGACAGCCCGACCCAGTGGCGCAGCACCACCACCTTGCGCTGCATCTCGGGCAGGTCGCGCAGGGCGTCGTGGAGCACGCTGCGGTCCTCGTACGACGCCTCCGACTCCTCGCCCCGGTCGTGCCCGTCGAGGCCGCTGACCTCGCGGGAACGGAACGGCCGACGCACCTGGTCGAGGTTCGCGCGCACGATGATCCGCCGCGTGTAGGCCTCCGCGTTCTCGAGGCGCACCCGGGGCCAGGCGACGTACAGCTTCACGAGGGCGTCCTGCAGGACGTCCTCGGCACGGGAGGCGTCGCGGCACACGCCGTGGGCGATGCGTCGCAGGTGGGACTGGCGTGCGGCGACGAACTCGACGTACGCCGCCTCGCGCTCCTCACGCCTCACAGGACGCCCTCGCCCGAGTCGTACCGCTCGCGGGCGTCGGCGACGAACGCGTCGAGGTCGAAGAAGTCGATGCGGCTCGGGATCACGTCCGTCGTCCCGTCGACCCTCCGGAGCAGGGCGAACGTGCGCTCGCCGTTCACCTCGAGCTCCACCGCCACGGCGGGGCTCCCGGGCGGGGCGAAGCTCGGCCCGAGGTCCACGTCCCGCTGGTCCACGACCGTGATGCCCTCCCCGGCGACGACCTCGCCCGAGGCGTCCAGCGTCAGCGTCTCGTCGGGCACGGCGTCGCCGTCGAGCAGCCGCTGGGCGGCGACCACCGCCGGCAACCACTCCTCCAGGGCACCGACGGCCGGGCGCTGGGTGGTCGAGGACGACCCGCGACGCCAGGTCGCGAGCACGAACTCGCGTTCCCCCTCCCTCTCGACGACCAGCCCGATCGAGCGTCGACGCCCCTCGCCGTACGCCATGGGGTCGGCGACCCGCTGGACGACCGCCGCCCCGGCCGCGACGCACAGCCGTCCGACGCCGTCGTACTCCGCGAACGTGTCCCTGTCGCTCGGCGAGCACGACTCCGTGACGGGGTCGGCCTCCGGCGAGGGCGCGCTCGTCGGGTCGACCGCGAACCCGGCACCCGTCGGGCCCTGGCCGACCAGTCCGGTGGCGCCACCGACGGACACCCCGAGACCGATGACGACCGCGACCGCGGCGACCGACGCCCCCGTGAGCGCCGCGCGGCGACGACTCAGGGCCCTGCGGCCCGGGACGACGAAGTCGGACGGCGGCCGGTCGCCGCCGGCTCCACCACCGACGACCCCGTCGAGCTCACGCTCCCAGTCGATCTCCACGTCGCCTCCTGGTCGGTACGAGCACCCTGTCACCACTCCTACGACGACGGCGCACCATCGGTTGCCACGCCCGCCCGACCGGGCCGGTGTGACCGGGAGCACCGCGAACCTCAAGGGGAGCGCAGGGCATCCTCCGCGGCGGTTCAGCAGTCACCTCAGGATCCGGCCAGGCTTCCCCAAGGCCCCCGAAAAGGGGCTCCGCCGCTCGTACGGTGATGACATGTCAACGAACCAGCTGGGCCGGGGGGCCCTCGTGACCGTCGCGCTGGCCGCGATGGCCCTGCTGATGAGCGCGCTCGTCGTCACCGTCGGACCGGCCCAGGCTGCCGCACCGACGGGCGGGGTGCGCGGAGCGATCACCGGGCTCGGCGACAGCACCGCCGACCTCTCCTGGACGAGCACCGACGGCACCCGCAGCGGCACCAAGCGGGCCACGGGCGGGGTGTACTCGCTGAGCCTCGCGCCCGGCACCTACCGTCTCACCGTCACCGACCGCCGGCCGACGTACGACACGAGCAAGCGCGCTCCCTCGACCGTCGAGGTCACGGTGGAGGCCGGCAGGACCGTGCAGCGCAACGTCCGGCTCGTGCAGGGCGCCTCGATCGGCGGCAGCGTGAGGGCCGGCGGCACGGTGGCACCCCGCGCCCGGGTCGTCGCCGCGAGGAAGGACCAGACGGTCTACACCTCCACCGCGGACAGCCACGGCAACTACGCGCTGGGCGGCCTGCCCGCCGGCGCCTACTCCGTCTTCACCTACGACGCCCAGGGCGGGTGGACGGCGAGGAGCATCTACCTGCCGCGCCTGAGGGCGGGCGTCTACAAGCCGGTCGACATCGCGCTGGGGACGAAGGCGGGCACCCTGCTCCTCGACGTGTACGCCGGGGAGACCCGGGCGTCCGGGACCGGCTACGCCACGGCCGTGTCGGAGCGGACCGGCCAGTTCTGGGTCACCCGGATGCGCGGCGGCTCGTACACCTTCTCCGGCCTGTTCCCCGGCCGCTACCGCGTCGTCGTCCCGGGCTCCGGCAACTACCTGGGCACCACTGCCACCCCGCGGAAGGTCGTGAGGGCCGGTCGGGCCACGTTCGACTCCGTGCAGCTGACCGAGCGCGGCGCCTCCTTGCGGGGGACCCTCGTCGACGCGAACCGCCCGGAGGCGACCCTCGAGGACGGCCAGGTCCAGCTCCTCGACGAGCGCGGCACCGTCCTCGCCACCGCCACCACCGACGAGGACGGCACGTTCCGCCTCGGCGGGCAGCTCACCACCCGCACCGACCTGCGTCTCGTCGTCGGGCCCGGCCCGTACAGCCCGTACCTGGGCCGCGGCACGAGCTACTGCAAGTACGACGACCTGACCGTCCCGGTCGCGGTCCGCACCGGCCAGGAGACCTCCCTCGGTCGCCTCGGTCTGCCACACCTGCCCGACGCCGACCAGGACGGCGAGCAGTGCCACACCACCGTCCCCCCCTCTCCGGACACCACCACCGACGAGGACCCGTCATGACCCGACACATCCGCACGCGGACCCGCACCCACGCCGCACCCACGGCCACCGCAGCACCGGCTGCGGCTCCGGCAGCGGCCCCGCAGCAGGCTCCGGCCGCCCCGGTCGACAACCCCTACGTCACGGTCGCCGACCCGGGGCTGAACGCCTACGCCGAGCAGTTCCTGGCCGAGGTCGCGGCCATCGAGGAGAGCCGACCCACGGTCGGCTGCGTGATCCCGGCGTACAACGAGGCCGAGACCATCGGCGGGGTGCTCGACGCACTGCTGATGCAGACGCGGCTGCCGGACGTCATCCACCTGATCGTCAACAACACCAGCGACGACACCGTGGAGATCGCGTCCCACTGGGCCGGCAAGCACGAGCGGACCACCGAGCTCGGCACGCAGACCACCGAGATCTACGTCCACGACATCGGCGTGAACCCCGACAAGAAGGTCGGCGCGCTCAACCACGGCTACTCGCTGGTGTCCGACTGCGACTACATGCTCGGGGTCGACGGCGACACCACCCCGGAGCCGACCGCCGTCGAGGCGCTCGTCGCGGAGGTCACGAGCGACGACCGGATCGGCGGCATCTCGGCCATCTACTCCATCGACGACAGCGCGATGGACACCCGGGTCGGTCGGTGGCTGGTGGCCGGGCAGCGCGCCCAGTTCGCCGCCTTCAACATGCAGAACCTGCTGCGCGGGCGCAACATGGCGGTGCTCGGCGGCCAGTTCTCGATCTTCTCGACCCGCGCACTGCGCGAGGTCATGGCCCAGAGCCACCAGCGCACCCCGTGGGTGAACGACAGCGAGGTCGAGGACTCCCTGCTGTCGCTGCAGATCAAGAGCGCCGGCTACCTGACGAAGATCAGCGCCACCGCCCGCGCGCACGTCGGCGGCATGACCACCCTCCGCTCGCTGGACGCCCAGCAGGTCAAGTGGAACTTCGGCGCCATCGACCTGATGTGGCCGGGCCAGCGCGGCGACACGCGCGGCCAACCGCTCCACCCGAACCTGCGCCTGCGGTGGTTCGAGCACGCCTCGATGGTGCTCAACATCCTGACCCGCGTCGGCTTCCTGCTGCTGCTCATCGGGTCGCTGACGATCGACGCGTTCGTCTTCCAGGCCTGGTGGCTGATCCCGCCGACCGTCGCGATCCTGCTGAACCTCAAGGTCGTACGGGCCATGGCCAACGCCAACCGGCGCGACTACCTGTTCGCGGCCACGCTCGTGCAGGCCGAGGTCTACATGTGGGTGCGGATGGGCCACTTCGTCCGCGCCTGGCTCAAGTTCTTCTCCCACCAGCAGTCCGACAACTGGGCGGCCCAGGCCAAGGCGGAGAGCGGGCGCGGCAGCGCCTGGCTCTACCCCTACCTGACGCTGCTCGTCGTCGTCCTCGCCGGCCTGGCCATCTGGCTGCAGCTGTCCGTCGACGTCCGCTCGGCGATGCTCTCCGTCGGCTGGCCGGTGCTCGGCATCATCACCGTCGTCCAGACCGCCTGGATGGTGCTCAAGATCATGAAGCGAAACCGGGGGTTCCAGTCGTGACCACGTCCACCCGCACCACGGGGCGGATCGCCCTCGGCGTCGTCCTCGCCGCCACCGCCCTGGCGACGTCGTCCTGCGGCATCGTCGACTCGGCCGCCGGCCTCGTCGGCGGCGACCCCGCGGCCCAGCCGGCCGCGGCCGAGCGGCGTACGCCGGACCCGATCTCGTCGGAGTTCACGGACGACGGCACGGTGCAGGCCCACCTCGACGTCCGCGGCGCGGACGACATCGACGTGGTCCTCACGATGTACCCCACGGCCCGGACGCCCCGGACCCACGAGTGGCACCCGAAGGGCGGGAAGTACTTTACGTACACGCTCCAGGCCTTCGACACCTCGCGTGGCGAGCGCGACCCGTTCGACTCCAAGCGCGAGGTCTACCTGGGCGACCTCGACGTCTCCTCGGTCGTCATCGGCGAGGACGGGAAGCGCGACCGCAAGGCCGACGAGCCGTACCGTCTCGACGCCGAGGCCCGTGACGTGACGCTCGACCCCGAGCCGGCGGGCAACGACGACGGGATGCTCATCACCTCCCCCAAGGGCTCCTTCGAGCTCCAGGAGCAGAAGCTCGGCTCCGTGCCGCGGGGCACCCGCGGGGTGGAGCTGACGTTCGACGCCGTCGTCTTCGTCGAGACCTCCGCCGGCAGCGACACCTTCGACCGCCGGACCGTCAGCACCGACGTCCCGGTCGGGATCTTCGACTCCCGGGAGCGGACGACGTCGGACGCGGTCACACGCGACTGAACCGACCGACAGGCGACCGGGATCGAGCCGGTCGGGCCCGGCGGACCCCCGCTGCCGGGCCCGGCCGGTCGGACCCGGTCGCCCGGAGGCCTCAGCCGGTGGATCGCGCCAGCCGGAAGCCCACGCCCCGGACCGTCTCCACCACGCGCGGGTTCGCGGGGTCGTCCCCGAGGCGCTGCTGCAGGCTGGCGACGTGCTGGTCGACGACCCGCTTGTCGGCCTCGTTGACGAAGTGCGACGTCGCCCCGTCCCCGCGCATGGCGAGGACGAGGTCGGCGCGGCTGCGGACGCGGCGTCCGGTGCGCATCAGGGCGACCAGCAGGTCGAGCTCCTCGGCCGGGACCGCGATCCGCCGGCCCGCGAGCTGGACGGCACCCCCGCGGGTGTCGACGACGAGCGGGCCGAACTGCGCCAGGTCCCCCTGCCAGACCACCCCGCCGGCGGGGTCGTCCTCGGCGGGGACGGGTCGCTGGACCGGCGGAGCCGGAGCCGCGACGGGAGCCGGCGCCGCAGGGGCGGGGGGAACCGCGGGGGTGACCGGGGTGACCGGGGCGACCGGGGCGACCGGGGGCAGGGGCGGCGGGACCACGTCCGCGACCTCGTCGAACAGCGGCGCGCCGGGGTCGGGATCGACCGGCGCCGGGGTCGCGTCGCGGTTCAGCGACTCCCGGAACTCGCGGGCGGCGGCGACCGCCCACCCCTGCTCCGGCTCGGGCTCCACCTGCGGGGCCGACGCGGCGCGGCGCAGCATGGCCTCGGCGCGCAGCTGGAGCTCGCGGGGGCTGAACGGCTTGACCAGGTAGTCGTCGGCGCCGGCCTCGAAGGCCGCGATCACGTCGTCGTCGGTCGACCTCGAGGTGATCATGATGAGGTACGTCGCGCTGAACTCACGCAGCTGGCGCAGCGCGGACAACCCGTCCATGCCCGGCATGCTCACGTCCATCGTGGTCAGCACCGGGGCGTGCTGGCGCACCGCCTCCACGGCGTCCGCCCCGTTCTGCGCGTGGACCACGCGGAAGCCCACGCTGCCCAGCACGACGTCGATCAGGTCCGTGATGTCCGGGTCGTCGTCGGCGATCACGGCGGTCAGCGGTGTCCCCATGCGACGAACCTACAGCGACCGGGCGGCCGGCTCGTGCCGAACGGCCCGACCCGGACCGATACCTCAGCGCGGGGCGCGGAGCCCGAGGGCGGTGCGGGACGCCGTCACGGCCCAGACACCGACCAGCCCGACGTACGTCGCCACGGCCACCGTCGCGGCGAGCCCGGACCCCGTGGCCGCGGCCAGGGCCGACGAGCCGGTGACGACCGTGCCCACCGGGAAGGTGAACGCCCACCACGTCATCGCGAACGGCGGACGCTGCCGGAGCACGCAGGCCACCGCCGCGGCCAACCAGACCAGCGCCGCGACCAGCACGAGGGCGGCGTACAGGACGGCGAGCCGCCGGCCGGGGGCCAGCAGGAGCACCGCGGTCGCGGACTGGCCCAGCGGGCCGAGCACGACGAACAGGGTCGGGGTCGCCGCCGGGAGGTCCCCACCGGCGACGCGACGGACGACGGCCAGGGCGGGGCCCGCCGCCAGCACGAGGGTCAGCGCGAAGCAGGCCCACGACACGACGAGCAGGCCGGTGGCCAGCGGCTCGGGCGAGCGGACCGCGAGCAGCGCGCCGACCGCGGCGCTGACCATCGGGGGCACCACCGGCATCAGCCACGTGGCCTCCGCCGGCCCGGTGCGCTGCGCCCGGATGCGTCGCGAGGTCGCCGTCGCCAGGCCGAGGCCGGTCCCCACCAGCCACAGCACCAGGGCCGCGACGTACGCGGTGGGGGCGCCGACCACGCGGCTGCCGACCAGGATGGTCGCGGCGGCCACGCTCATCGGCGCCATCGCGCGCGCCCCGAGGAAGTGCGACATCGCCGGGTGGTCGTGCCAGGCGCCGCCGAGGCTGCGGACGGTCACCCCCGCGAGCAGGACCACGGAGAGCACCCAGACGCCGGTGGCGGCGACGGTGAGGACGGGGTGCGTGACGGGGAGGGTGACGGCCGCGGTCGCCACGATGCCCGTGCCCATGACCGCGGCGAACCAGTTCGGGGCCAGCGCGGCCGTGGTGGCGGCAGGGGGCAGGTCGGTCGTGGTCATGACTCCATGGTGCGCTCCTCCCGAGTCCGGCAGTAGCCACCGGATCTTGGTGTGTCCACAATCTATGCTTGTGGGATGCCCCTCCCGGACCTCCGCACCCTCGCCCTCCTCGTGGGGGTCGCGCGCCACGGCAGCATCGGCGCCGCCGCGCGCGCCGAGGGCCTCTCACAGCAGGGCGCCTCGGAACGGGTGCGGGCCGCGGAGACACTGCTGGGCGTGCCGCTGCTGTGGCGCGGCGCCCGCGGCTCCGAGCTCACCGCGGCCGGGCAGGTCGTCGTCGAGTGGTCGACGCGGCTGCTCGACGTGGCCGCCGAGACGGAGGTCGCGCTCGCCAGCCTCCGCGACGACCAGCAGCGTCACCTCCGGGTCGCCGCCAGCATGACCGTCGCCGAGCACCTGCTCCCCCGGTGGCTCGTGCGCCTGCGCGCCACCTCCCGGGAGGCCGTCGAGGTCTCGATGACGGCGACGAACTCGGCGGGTGCCGTGGCGGCGGTGCTCGCCCACCGCGCCTCGCTGGGGTTCGTGGAGGGCGTCGAGGCCCCCCGTGGCCTGGCCTGGGCGGAGGTGGGCACCGACGAGCTCGTCCTCGTCTGCACCCCCGACCACGCCTTGGCCCGCCGCCGCACGCCGCTGGGGCCCGCAGAGGTCGCCGCACTGTCGCTGACCTCCCGCGAGGCCGGCTCGGGCACCCGGGAGGTGCTCGAGGAGGCGCTGGCCGGACACGGGCTGACCCTGTCACCGCCCGCGGTCGAGCTCACGACCTCGACGGGCATCCGGGAGGCCGTCCTCGCCGGCTCCGCGCCGGCCGTGGTCAGCCGGCGCACCGTCGCGGTCCCGCTGGCGTCCGGCGACCTCGTCGAGGTGCCCCTGCGCGACCTCGCGCTCAGCCGCACGCTGCGGGCGGTCTGGCTGGGTCGTCGTACGCCGCCCGCGGGACCGGTCCGGGACCTCGTCGCCATCGCGGCGGCCGGGTGAGCCTCAGATCCGGCGGTCCCACTCGCCCCAGTACGGCGCCCGCAGGTCGCGCTTGAGGATCTTGCCGGTCGGGTTGCGTGGCAGCGCCTCGAGGAACTCCACGCTGCTCGGGCACTTGTACCGGGCGAGCGACGCGCGGCAGTGCTCGACGAGCTCGGCCTCGGTCGCCTCCTGGCCGGGGTGCAGCGAGACGACCGCCTTGACGGTCTCGCCCCAGCGGTCGTCGGGCACGCCGATGATCGCGACCTCCGCGACCGCGGGGTGCTCGGCGAGGACGCGCTCGATCTCGGGCGAGTAGATGTTCTCCCCGCCCGAGATGATCATGTCCTTGAGCCGGTCGGTGACGTAGACGTAGCCGTCGGCGTCGACCTTGCCGATGTCGCCGGTGCGGAACCAGCCGTCCTCGGTGATCACCTCGGCCGTGGCCTCCGGCTTGCCGAGGTAGCCCGTCATGACCTGCGGGGAGCGGAACCACAGCTCGCCGTGGTCGCCGACCGGGAGGTCCTCGCCGGTGCCCACGTCGACGACCCGCACCTCGGCGCCGGGGATCGGCTGGCCCGCGCTGACCAGGCGCTCGGGGTGGTCGGGGTCGCGGTGCTCGGCGGGCATGAGGTGGGTGATGACGCCGCAGACCTCGGTCAGGCCGTAGACCTGGATGAAGTCGGTGTCCGGCCACGCCTGGATCGCCGCACGGAGCAGCGGCAGCGGCATCGGGGCGGCGCCGTAGCAGTAGGTCTTCAGCCTGCCGAAGACCGCGATCGCCTGGTCGCCCGACGCCAGCACCTGCGCGAGGACGGCGGGCACGAGGAAGGTCCGGTTCGCCCCGGCCATGATCGCGCCGGCCAGCGACGCGCCGTCAGGGTCGCGGGTCATCACGCTGGGGACGCCGTCGTGGATGCCGAACAGCACGTACGACGACCCGCCCACGTGGAACAGCGGCATCGACACCATGTTCTTGTCGCCCGGGTCGAACGCCCAGCCGTCGTGCGCGTTCAGGGTGTGGGCGACCATGTTGGCCTGGCTGAGCATGACGCCCTTGGGGCGACCGGTGGTGCCCGAGGAGTACATGACGAGGCAGGTGTCCCCCGGCTCCACCGCCGGGTCGCGGTCGACCGGGTCGGCCCCGGCGAGCAGCGCCTCGTACTCGTCGCCGTCGGCCCCGTCCGGGGTCAGCGCGACGACCCGCTCGACGTGCGTCAGCCGGTCGCGGACGGCCTCCACCTGGCCCAGCAGCTCGGTGCCGACGAGCAGCACGCGGGCGCCCGAGTCGTTGACGACGTAGTCGATCTCGTCGGCGGCGAGGCGGAAGTTCACGATCGCGTTGGCCGCGCCGAGCGAGGCCGCGGCCAGGGTCAGCTCGACGCAGGCGGGGTGGTTCTTGTCGAGGAACGACACGACGTCGCCGCGCCCGATCCCCATCGCCCGGAGCGCGCCCGCGAGGCGTCGTACCCGGTCGTGCATCTCGGCCCAGGTCCACGTCCGCCCCAGGTAGGTCATCGCCTCGGCGTCCGGCGTCTCGCGCGCCCAGTGCGCCAGGCGCTCGTCGAGGTACGTCGGGGTCGCGAGCTCAGCCGTCGCCGTCATGGCCGGAGAGTGGCACAGGTCACAGACAGCGGCAACGGTCGTCCCGGTCGGAGGTCGAGGTGCTCCGAGCCCCGGCGAGGAGCCACGAGGCCCGGCGAGCCGACCGCCGACCCCTCACCGGATCTCGTGGCCCGGTCGCTGCGCGACGCTCATCCCTCGATCTCCGGGGCTGGTCGGAGGTCGCACGACGTCAGCGCGACCGCACGACCCGCCCCTCGTCCCAGACCGGGCCGTCGGTCTCGCGGACGGTGCCGTCGGCGCCGTAGACGAGGTAGCGGTCGAAGCCGCGGGCGAACCAGCGGTCGTGGGTCACGGCGAGGACGCTGCCCTCGAACGACTCCAGGCCCGCCTCGAGCGCCTCGGCGGACTGCACGTCGAGGTTGTCGGTCGGCTCGTCGAGCAGCAGCAGCGTGCAGCCCGACAGCTCGAGCAGCAGGATCTGGAAGCGCGCCTGCTGGCCGCCGGAGAGCTGCTCGAAGCGCTGCTCCGCGGAGGCGGACAGCTCGTAGCGGTCGAGCACCCGGGAGGCGGCCTCCCGTCCCATCCCGGCGCGCTCCCCCTCGCCGCGGTGCAGGATCTCGAGCAGCGTCCTCCCGACGAGCTCCGGGTGCTCGTGGGTCTGTACGAACCACCCCGGCCGCACCCGCGCCCCGAGCCGGGCGACGCCGGTGTGGGTGACGTCCTCGCCGGCGAGCAGCCGCAGGAAGTGGGACTTGCCGGACCCGTTGGAGCCGAGGACGGCGACGCGCTCGCCGTACCAGACCTCGAGGTCGAAGGGCTTCATCAGGCCGGTCAGCTCGAGGCCCTCGCAGACCACCGCGCGCTTGCCGGTGCGACCGCCCCGCAGGCGCATCGAGACCTGCTGCTCGCGGGGCTGCTCGGTGGGCGGGCCCGCCTCCTCGAACTTCCGGAGGCGCGTCTTGGCCGCCTGGTAGCGGCTCGCCATGTCGGAGCGGAACGACGCCTTCGCCTTGTACATCGCGACGAGGGCCTCGAGCTTGGCGAGCTCCTCGTCCCACCGCTTGCGCTGCTCCTCGAAGCGGGCGAAGCGCTCGGTGCGCGCCTGGTGGTACGACGCGAACCCACCGGGGTGGACCCAGACCCCGTTGGCGGCGCCGCCGGCGCCCAGCTCGACCGTGACGACGCGGGTCGCGGCGTTCGCCATGAGCTCCCGGTCGTGGGAGACGAACAGCACCGACTTCTCCGAGGCCGCCAGCCGCTGCTCGAGCCAGATCTTCGCGGGCACGTCGAGGTAGTTGTCGGGCTCGTCGAGCAGCAGCACCTCGTCGGGGCCGCGGAGCAGGTACTCCAGCACCAGCCGCTTCTGCTCCCCGCCGGACAGGGTGCGCAGGAGGCGGTTGCGGGCCCGGTCCCAGCCGACGCCGAGGGAGGCGGTGGTGCAGGTGTCCCAGACGACCTCGATGTCGTAGCCGCCGGCGTCGCCGAGCTCGGCCAGCGCGGTGGCGTAGGCCATCTGGGTGGGCTCGTCGTCGGACTCCATCAGCGCGAGCTCGCAGCGGTCGACCTCGGCGACGGCCCGTCGTACGCGGGGCGGCGCGACGGAGACCATGAGGTCGGCGACGGTCGGCAGCTCGCCACCGCCGGGGACGACGCCCTGGCCGACGAACTGCGGCATCACCCCGAGCCCGCCGGAGCGGGTGACCGCGCCGGCCTGCGGGACCAGCTCGCCGGTCACCACCCGCAGCAGGGTGGTCTTGCCGGCGCCGTTCGCGCCGACGAGGGCGACCTTCTGGCCCTCCCCGACCCGGAAGGAGACCTCGTCGAGCAGGACCCGCCCGTCGGGCAGGTCCACCCGTACCCCGGCGATGTCGACGTGTCCCACGGGGCTCGATCCTGCCGGAGCGGCCTCGGGACCGCACGTCGATATCCCGTCGCGGACCGCAGACACCGGGCCGTCCGGGGCCTACCGTCGGACCATGATGGCGAGTCGTCACCTCACCGCCGCGGTCGGAGTCGTCCTCGGGCTCGTGCCCCTCGGGCTCCCGACCGCCTCCGCGCAAGCCCCGGCTGGAGCCCTGGAGGTCGCCTGCGACGTCGTCGTCCGCCCGGGCGGGGACCCGGTCGGCGCGGTGCGGGCCGCCGCGACCGGGGAGACGATCTGCCTGCGCCCCGGGACCTACCGCATCAGCCGACCGCTGGAGCCCCGGCGCGACCAGACGATCACCGGGCCGGGGGCCGTCCTGGACGGCTCTCGCGTGCTGCGGGGCTTCACCCGCACCCGCGACGGCTGGGTGGTGCGCGGCCAGCGGCAGGAGGGCGAGCGCACCGGCACGTGCCTGGAGGAGCGACCGGAGTGCTCCCGCCCGGACGACGTCCTCCGCGACGGCGTCCCCCTCCGCCGGGTGCTCGCCCGGTCGGACCTCGGACCGGGCAGCTACTGGTTCGACTACCGCCACGACGCCGTCCACCTCGGCGGCGACCCGCGGGGCACGCGGATCGAGGGGCTCGTCTCCCCCGCCGCCGTCCTCGCCCGCCCCCACGCCACCGGCGTCACCGTCCACGGGATCACCGCCCAGCACTTCGCCACGCCCGCCCAGCGCGGGGCCGTCCGGGCCTCGGCGCCGGGCTGGAGGATCGAGGACGTCACCGTCCAGGACAACCACGGCGCCGGCATCACCACGGAGGGCGGCGCGACGGTGCTCGACAGCACCGTCCGCCGCAACGGCCAGCTCGGGATCGGCGGCACCGGCGACGACACCCGGGTGGTCGGCACCGTCATCGCGCGGAACGGCGGCGGCGGCTACGACCCCGCGTGGGAGGCCGGCGGGGCCAAGTGGGCCGTCACCGACGGCCTGCGCGTCCTGCGGAACCGGGTGGTACGCAACGCCGGCCCGGGGCTGTGGACGGACATCGACGCCCAGGACACCGTCTACCGCGGCAACGAGGTCCACGACAACGCGTGGATGGGGATCTTCCACGAGATCAGCGCCGACGCGGTGATCGCGGACAACGACGTGACCGGCAACGGCCACGGCTTCCCGGCGTGGCTGTGGGGCTCCGGGATCCTCCTCGCGGGCTCCCACGACGTCCAGGTCACGGGCAACCGACTGGCCGGCAACGCGGAGGGCATCGGGATGATCCAGCAGGACCGGGGCACCAGCGACGTCGACGGCACCCCGCGCCGGCTGCACGACGTCCGGATCGCCGACAACACCGTGGCGATGGCGGAGGGCGAGTCAGGCATGGTCGCCGACGACGGCCGCGACGAGATCTTCGACGACCCGACGATCACCTGGAGCGGCAACCGGTGGAGCCAGCGTGCGCCGGCGCCGTTCATGTGGGACGACGAGTACCTGACGCTCGAGCAGTGGCGGGCCCTGGGCCACGACCGCTGACCCCCAGCATCGCGAGCGCGAGTCCGCGGTAGTGCGCGGCGACCTCGGCGGGGGTCCACCGGCCACCGGGGCGGTACCAGCGCGAGACGTCGACCCCGAGCGAGAGGAGCGCGGCGGCGCTGAGGTCGGGGTCGTCGGTGACGAACAGGCCCGCCGCGACCCCCCGTCGTACGACGGCGCGGACGGTCTCCTCGATCTCGTGGCGCAGCGCGGCCACCTCGGCGCGGTGGTCGTCGTCGAGGGCGGCGAGCTCGTAGTTCACGACGCGCGACGAGACGTGCTCGGTCGCGTGGTGCTCGACGAAGCGCTCGACGAGGACCCCCAGTGCCGCGACAGGGTCGTCGGCCCCGGAGGCGGCCTCACGCACGAGCGCGAGGACCCGCCGGTGGCCCTCCAGCGAGAGAGCGTGGAGCAGCTCCTCCTTCGAGCGGTGGTGGACGTAGAGCGCCGCCGGACTCATGCCCGCGGCCGCCGCGACGTGCCGCGTGGACGTCCCGTGGAAGCCCCGCGCGGCGAACGCCTCCGCGGCGGCGCGCGCCAGGCGCTCGCTGCCCGGACCGGAGCCCGGACCAGGGCCGCGGTCGGGGTTGACTGGACCATCCACGTCGGACAGGGTAAGCAAACGCTCACCTAGTCGGCAACGCCCCTGGAGGTCCAGTGCCCGAGATGTCCACCCGCCTCGCCGGCCGCACCGCGGTCGTCACCGGCGCCAGCCGGGGCATCGGTCTCGCGATCGCCCGCCGCCTCGTCGACGAGGGGGCGCGGGTGGTGATCACCGGACGCAAGCCCGAGCCCCTCGCCGAGGCCGTCGAGAGCCTCGGCGGCGAGGAGCACGTCCTGGGCGTCCCGGGCGGCGCGGACGACGCCGACCACCAGGCCGAGGTCGTCGAGCGGGCGGTGTCGACCTTCGGCAGCCTCGACCTGCTGGTCAACAACACGGGCATCAACCCGACGTACGGCCCGCTGCTGGAGCTCGACCTCAGCGCGGCCCGCAAGACCGTCGAGGTCAACTGCCTCGCCGCGCTGTCGTGGATCCAGCGGGCGCACGCCGCCTGGATGAAGGACCACGGCGGCGCCGTCGTCAACGTCGCCTCCGTCGCCGGGATCCGGCCCGCCCCGGGCATCGCCTGGTACGGCGCCACCAAGGCGATGCTCATCCACCTCACCGAGGAGCTCGCGGTCGAGCTCGCGCCGGACGTCCGCCTCAACGCCGTGGCGCCGGCGATCGTGAAGACCCAGTTCGCCACCGCGCTGTTCGACGGCAAGGAGGCCGAGGTCGTCGCGGGCTACCCGCTCGGACGCCTCGGCGCCCCGGAGGACGTCGCCGGCGCCGTCGCCTACCTGCTGTCCGACGACGCCGCCTGGGTGACCGGGCAGACGCTGACCCTGGACGGCGGCACCCTGCTGCGGGGCGGCGTGTGAGCGGCCCGCTCGCCGGCGCCGGCGTCCTCGTCACCGGCGCCGGGCGCGGCATCGGTCGGGCGCTCGCCGTCCGCGCCGCCGCCGAGGGCGCCCGCGTGGTCGTCAACGACCTCGACCCGGCCCTGGCCGCGGAGGTCGCCGAGGAGGTCGGCGGCCACCCCGAGCCCGGCGACTGCGCCACCGCGGACGGTGCCCGCGACCTCGTGACCGCCGCGACCCAGCACCTCGGTGCCGTCGACGTCGTGTGCTCCAACGCCGGCGTCGACACCGGCGGCGACCTCGACACCCCCGACGCGGTCTGGGAGCAGACCCTCGAGGTCAACGTGCTCGCCCACGTCCGGCTGGCGCGCGCGCTCGTCCCCACGTGGACCGACCCCGGCCCCGCCGGCCCGCCCGGCGGTCGCTTCGTCGTCACCGCGTCCGCCGCGGGGCTGCTCGGGATGATCGGCAACGCGCCGTACACCGTCACCAAGCACGCCGCCGTCGCCTTCGCCGAGTGGCTCTCCGTGACGTACGGCGACCGCGGGGTCGCCGTCCAGGCCATCTGCCCGCAGGGCGTGCGCACCCGGATGCTCGAGGAGGCCGGCAAGGTGACCGCGCTGCTGTCCCACGACGGTGCGCTCGAGCCCGAGCAGGTGGCCGAGGCCTGGGTCGCGTCGCTGTCCGAGGGCGAGGAGCGCTTCCTGGTGCTCCCCCACCCCGAGGTGGCCGACTACTACTCCTACCGGGCCGCGGACACCGACGGCTGGCTGCGCGGCATGCGCAAGCTGCGCCAGCGCGTCGACGACCAGGGCGGCACGTCGATCGGGGAGGCGGGTTTCTGATGGCCGACAGCACGAGCGCACGCGAGTGGGAGGCCCGGCCCGTCGAGCAGGACCTCGCCGCCGTCGGCGCCTGGCTGACGTCCACGGGCACGGTCGACCTCGCCGGTGACCTGACCGGCCGGCTCCTGACTGGCGGCAAGTCGAACCTCACCTTCGAGGTCACGGACGGCACGTCGACCTGGGTGCTGCGGCGCCCGCCGCGGGGCCACGTGCAGGCCACGGCCCACGACATGGGCCGCGAGTTCACCGTCATGTCGGCGCTGCGCGACACCGACGTCCCCGTGCCGGGGATGGTCGCGCACTGCACCGACGAGGACGTGCTGGGCGCGCCCTTCTACCTGATGGAGCGCGTCGACGGGACGCCGTACCGCACCGCCGCGCAGCTCGAGCCCCTCGGCGCCGAGCGCACCCGCGCGATCACCGAGCGGATGGTCGACGTCCTCGCCGCCCTGCACCACGTCGACCCGGCGTCGGTCGGGCTCGCGGAGTTCGGGCGCCCCGAGGGGTTCCTGGAGCGGCAGGTCCGTCGCTGGACCCGCCAGCTGGAGGGGTCGCGCAACCGCGACCTGCCCGGCGCCGACGAGCTCGCCGCCGCGCTGGCCGCGCAGGTGCCGACCACCGACCGGGCCGGGATCGTCCACGGCGACTACCGCCTCGACAACCTCCTGGTCGGACCCGACGACGAGGTCGCCGCGGTCGTCGACTGGGAGATGGCCACGCTCGGCGACCCGCTCACCGACCTCGCGCTGCTGCTGGTCTACGACCGGCTCGCCCGCCTCGACCTCGGGGGCCAGGAGCGGTCGGTCTCCGACGCCTCCCTGGCCCCCGGCTACCCGAGCGCCGAGGAGGTCCAGCAGCGGTACGCCGCCGCCGGCCACGACCTCGACGACCTGCGCTTCCACCTCGGCCTGGGCTTCTTCAAGCTCGCCGTGATCCTCGAGGGGATCCACTACCGCCACGAGCAGGGCCAGACCACCGGCGACGGGTTCGAGGGCATCGGGGCCGCCACCGTGCCCCTGATGCGCGCCGGCCTCGACGCACTCCGCAGCACCTCCTGAGACTCCCGAGAGGACTCCCGATGGACTTCACCCACGACGAGCGCACCACCGACATGATCGAGCGGCTCGAGGCCTTCATGGCCGAGCGCATCGTGCCCGCCGAGGCGACCTTCTCCGAGCAGCTCTCGAGCTCCGACGACCCGTGGGCGTGGAGCCGCACGCCCATCCTCAAGGAGCTCCAGGCCGAGGCCCGCGACCGCGGTCTGTGGAACCTGTTCCTGCCGCCCAAGCACGACCCCGACGGCCACGGCGCCGGGCTGACGAGCCTCCAGTACGCCCCGCTCGCCGAGATCACCGGCCGTGCCGTCGGCCTCGCGCCCGCCGTCCTGAACTGCGCCGCGCCCGACACCGGCAACATGGAGACGATCGCCATGTTCGGCGACGACGCCCAGAAGAAGCAGTGGCTGGAGCCGCTGCTGGCCGGCGAGATCCGCTCGGCGTTCGCGATGACCGAGCCCGACGTCGCGTCGTCCGACGCCACCAACGTCGAGACCTCGATCGTCCGCGACGGCGACGACTACGTCATCAACGGCCGCAAGTGGTGGATCACCGGGGCCATGAACCCCGACTGCACGATCTTCATCGTGATGGGCAAGACCGACCCGTCGGCCGACCGCCACCGCCAGCAGTCGATGATCCTGGTCCCCCGCGACACCCCCGGCCTCGAGGTCGTCCGCGGCATGCACGTCTTCGGGTACGACGACCACGACCACGGTGGCCACGCCGAGCTGCGGTTCACCGACGTCCGGGTGCCCGCCGCGAACCTCATCGGCGACGAGGGCGACGGCTTCGCGATCGCCCAGGGCCGTCTCGGCCCCGGCCGCATCCACCACTGCATGCGCTCGATCGGCGTCGCCGAGCGCGCGATCGAGCTCATGTGCGCCCGCGCCTCCGAGCGCGTCGCCTTCGGCAAGCCGCTCGCCGAGCAGGGCGTGATCCGCGAGTGGATCGCCGAGGCCCGCGTCACCGTCGACCAGCTCCGCCTGCTGACGCTGCACACCGCGTGGCGCATGGACACCGCCGGCAACCGCGCCGCCCACGGCGACATCCAGGCCATCAAGATCGCCACGCCGCTCGCGGTGCAGACGATCCTCGACCGGGCCATGCAGGTCCACGGCGGCGGCGGCATCTCGCAGGACTTCCCCCTCGCCGCGGCGTACGCCGGCATCCGGACGCTCCGCTTCGCCGACGGCCCCGACGAGGTCCACAAGTCGGCGCTGGGCAAGGCCGAGATCCGCAAGCACACCGCGTAACGACCCGGCTTCGTGACGCACCGCCCGACCGCCCGCGAGCTCCTCGACGGACCTCGCGGGCGGCGGCTCTGTCTAGCGGTGGCAGTGGCGCTGTCCCCCGGTCTCGACTGGGCGATGAACCTCGCGTCCCACTTCGACGGGCCCGTCGGGGACGTCCTCGCGGCCCTGCGTGACAGCGAGCCCGCAGCAGTCGCAGGTCGTGAGGACCCCGCCAGCCTGGTGTGGCCCATGAGTGAAGCCGTCGCGTCGGCCATGTACTGGCAGGAGCCCGACGAGCGAGATGCGCTGATCGCGGACCGGCCCGAGCTGGTCGAGGCGCTGGTGCCGGTTGCCGAGGCCGTCCTGGCCGCGCCCGCCACGGCCTGGTGGTCGAGCGGGGTCGACCTGGCGTCGCTGCAGGACATCGAGTTCCGGGCCGAGCACGGGACGAGGCACCAGCCGCTGACGGGCGTACCCGGGCGGCTCGTCGCCGGCGAGGCCCGGGAACGATCGCTGGCCGCGATGAACGGGCCCGCGCGCCCCACCGACCCGCGGGGGACCCCGTCATCGGGCTGGTGGAGCGTCCCGATGGCCGCCGGGCTGCCCGCGACGACGCGCGGCCTGCCCGGGCTCGGCGCGGTCGGGCTGATGTGGGCCGAGGACGGGGACAGCGACTACGAGGAGGCGGACCTGCGCCGCCTGGCCCCGCGGAGGGAGCCGCGCGTGTACGAGGTCGACTCCCCGGCGGCCTGGGTCGCCCTGGTGGAGAGGTTCCCCCTCGACGTGACGGACCTGCGCCGCAACGACTGGTACAGCGTCAGCGGGCGCGACTGCCCGTGGTTCCTCCCGGAGTGGCTCGCCGTCGCCGAGGCCTACGACGCCGTCCACCTCACGGTGACCGGCTACCTCGTCAGTGCGACGAAGGCCTGGGACGTGGCCGTTCCCGGCACCGAGGACGCCGCCACCCTCCTCGGCGGGTGGAATCCCGACGAGACGCTGTGGCTGACCGACGTCCTGGAGGTGACCGGCGAGCTGGAGCGGTGGCGCGACGTGGACGACCGCCCGGACACCGACCCGCTCGGCCCGGAGACCGGCTGGCGCCGTGCGGGGTAGTCCCTGACGTCCTGACCCTGGATCGGGTGGATGTGGGGTCGCAACGTCAGGGACTACCTGTCACCCACGCCCACCCCAAGGCCGGGACGCTCAACCTCCTGGCGGCGGGTCCCACGCGACGACGAGCGAGGCCGGCTTCCGGAAGACCAGGCCCGTCGGGGTGGCCGGCTCGGCCAGCCGCAGCCCGGGCAGGTCGAGGACGGCCTCGACCGCCACGGTCGCCTCGAGGCGGGCCAGACCCATGGCGAGGCAGACGTGGGGGCCGCGGGCGAAGGACAGCTGGAGCCCGAGCCCCGGGCGCGCCGGGTCGAAGCGGTCCGGGTGCTCGTAGACGGCCGGGTCGCGGTTGGCGCCGGTGATCGAGACACGCACGAGGTCGCCGCGGCGGACGGTCGCCCCGGCCAGGTCGACGTCCCGGGTCTCGTACCGGTCGACCACGGCGGCGGCGGGTTCCAGCCGGAGGGACTCCTCGACCACGCCGGCCAGGAGCGAGCGGTCCTGACGGAGCCGGTCGAGCCAGCCGGGGGCCTCGAGGAGGTGGAGCACCGCGTTGGTGATCATGCCCTCGGTCGTCTCGATACCGCCGAACATCATGACCGCCGCGTTGGCGACGACCTCGCGGTCCGTCAGGACCGAGCGGGCAGTGGTCAGCACGGAGTGCTCGCCCTGCGTCGCACCGATGTGGGCCCCCAGCTCCGCCACCGCCGTCGACGCCCGGGCCGGGGGTTCCTCCCCCGCGCTGTGGGCGGAGACGGCGGCCACGATCGCGTCGTACCAGTCGAGCACCTCGCGGGCGTCCGCCGTCGGCAGTCCGAGGGCGTGCGCGACCACGGCGACCGACAGCGGCCCGGCGAGGCACGTCCGGAGGTCGGCGCGGCCGGCGGGTCGGACCGCCGCGACGAGCTGCGCGGCCAGGGACCGTGCCGTCGCGCCGAAGTCCTCCTCGACCTGTCGTGGTCGGAACGGGGCCACGAACGGGTCCCGGTGGCGCCGGTGCTCGGCGCCGTCGAGCGAGAGCATGCTGGCGCCCACGACCCGCGCCGTGCTGAACCGCGGGTCGTCGACGGTGAACGTCCGGGCGTCCTTCATCACACCGACCGCCGTGGCGTGACCGGTGACCAGCCAGCCCTCGACCGCGGGGACCCAGACCACGGGCCCGACGGCGCGGAGACCGGCCAGGGCCGCCGGGGCCCGGGCGCCGGAGAGCTCGTCGAGCCCGACGCCGAGGAACGGGCGACGCGCGGCCGGTCCGGGGCTCATCCCCGGCGGGTCTCCAGCACCCGGAACCCCTTGGCGGACGCCAGCCGGGTGGTGGGCCAGCCCTGCTCGTCGAGCCACCGCTGGAGGGAGTCGGCGCCGAGGTTCTTGCCGACCACCATCACCGCGCGACCGCCCGGCGCGAGCCGGGGCAGCCAGGTCAGCAGGAGCTCGTGGAGCGCCTCCTTGCCGACGCGGATGGGCGGGTTCGACCAGATCTCGTCGTACGTCGCCGCCGGGTCGACCTCGGCGGGCAGCGCGGCGGTGACACGGTCGGCGAGGCCGAGGGCGGCGGCGTTCTCCCGGACCAGCAGCAGGGCGCGCTCGTTCACGTCGACGCAGGTCACCTCCACGGAGGGGACGGCGGTGGCGACGGCGAGGCCGATCACGCCCCAGCCGGAGCCGAGGTCGAGCACCCGGCGTACGCCGTCGCGCGCCGGCGGCTCGGTCTCCCGGAACAGCACCGCGGTGCCGGCGTCGACGCGACCCCGCGCGAAGACGCCGCTGCCGCTCGCGAGCGACAGGTCGTGGCCCCACACCCGGGCCGTGACCAGCTCGCGCCGGAAGGCCACCGTGGGGTCGGCGCTGAAGTAGTGCTGCTGCTCCGTCTCGGTCTCGTCGCTCACAGCGTCCTGACCCTCCGGGTCTCGGTCTGGCGGGCGGAGAGGTCGGCGTCCTCGGGGTAACGGACCTCCTCGAGGGTGAGCCCGTGCGCCGGCGCGACGGTGACGGCGGGGTCGCGGACACCGGCGGACAGCACGGCGGCCGGCCAGTCCACGTCACGGCGGCCCTCCCCGACGGAGATCAGGCACCCCGTCAGGGCCCTCACCATCGAGTGGCAGAAGGCGTCGGCGCGCACGGTCCCGACCACGAGCCCGTCCGCGGCGCCGGAGCGCTCCCAGCGCAGGTCGAGCAGGGTGCGGATGGTCGTCGCGCCCTCCCGCCTCCGGCAGAACGCCGCGAAGTCGTGCTCGCCGAGCAGCCGCTGCGCGGCGGCGTCCATGGCCTCGACGTCGAGGGGCCGCGGCCAGGCGAGCACGTGCCCGCGGGTCAACGGGTCGACGGACGCCGGGTCGTCGGCGACGCGGTAGACGTAGCGGCGCCACAGCGCCGAGAAGCGGGCGTCGAAGCCCTCGGGTGCGATGCCCACCCGACGCACCCGGACGTCCGGGTCGAGCACCCCGTTGACCCGGCGGCGCAGGGCGACGACGGGGCGGTCCCGCGCCCGGCCCGCCGCCTCGGCGAGCAGGCCGTCGGGAAGGTCGAGGTGGGTGACCTGGCCGCGGGCGTGGACGCCGGTGTCGGTGCGGCCGGCGCACGTGACGGTGACGTCGTCGTGCCGGAGCACGGTCCTCAGCGCGGCCTCGAGCTCGCCCTGGACCGTCCGCAGACCCGGTTGCGCGGCCCACCCGTGGAAGCCGGCGCCGTCGTAGGTCAGGTCGAGGCGGATCCGCACCCCGGCATCCTCCCAGCCTCAGTCGCCCCGACGGGCCAGCAGGTACAGCCGGTCGGTGGTCTCCTCGCGGGCGGCCAGGGGGCCACGGACGTACCACTCGACGTCGACCAGACCGGCGGCCTCCACCGCGGCCACCACCTCGGCCGGCCGGTGCAGCACGAAGTCGACGTCGATCTCGACGTCGAACCACTCCGTCGGGCTCCTCAGGTCCTCCCCCGCGTGCAGCGCGAGGACCAACCACCCGCCGGGTGCGAGGGGGCGGACCAGCGACGCCACCGCCTCGGTGAGCTCGGACGGCGCGAGGTGGATGAGCGAGTACCAGGCCAGGACCGCACCCCACCCGTCGGCGGACGTCGGACGCATCAGCCGGCGGAGGTCGCCGACCTCGTAGTGCCCGTCGGGGAACCGGCTGCGGGCCTGCTCGACCATCGCCGGGGACAGGTCGTAGCCCGTGGCCTCGACGCCGCAGTCGGCGAGGAAGGCGGTGACGTGGCCCGGTCCGCAGCCGACCTCGACGGCCGGCCGCTCACCGGCCAGCCACGCCGCCCGGTTCAGCACCCACCGCTCGAAGGGGAGGTCGTCGAGCTCGTCGGCGAACCGCTCGGCGTACGACGCCGCGACCGCGTCGTACGTCGTCCGCACCTTGACGTCCCGCGCCTGGGGCCCGTCGGCGAGGGAGGCCTCGCGGTCCGCGACGGCCGCGGTCGGGGCGGCCGCCTCGTCGTCGGCGGGGTCGCCGAGCAGGTGGCGCCAGCGGTGGTCCTGCTCGCGGGGCCGCTTCGGCAGCTGCTCGACGAGCGGCGGGTCCGCGGCGGCCATCGCCGACAGCACCGCCTCGACCTCGTCGCGGTCGGCGAACGGGTGAAGGCGCTCGGTCCGCGACCGCAGCGCGCCCGGCGGCTGCGGCCCACGGAGCAGCAGCACCGTGAGCAGGGCCCGGGCGTCCGCCGCCAGGTCGAGGACGACGGAGAGCCGCTGGACGTACTTCAGGGTCCGACGCCCGGAGTCCGCCCAGGTGACCCCGACGAGGTCGCGCTGCTTCAGCGCCGCCAGGGTCGCCTGCACCTCGCCGTCGTCGTACTCGCTGACGGGCTCGCGGCTGCTCGCCTGGTTGCAGGCGGTCCGTAGGCCGCCGAGCGTCATCGGGTAGCTGCCGGGCACCGTCACCTCCTTCTCCAGGAGGGCGCCGAGCACACGCTGCTCGGGGGCGTCGAGGACGGGCAGCTCAGGGAGGACGGTCGCTCCGGACACGGCGCGAGCCTACGGCTCCAGCGCCGCGCGCACCTCGCGGACCACGTCGTCGACGTCGCCGTCCGCCTCGAGGACGACGACGCGCGCGCCACCCCCGGGCGCCGGGGCGAAGAGCCGCAGCACGTCGGCGAGCGCGCGGTCCAGCGCGGCGGTCGTCTCCGACGACCCGACCTCCTCGGTCCGCAGCCACCGGCGCAGCACGTGGTTGTGGGCGGTGACCACCCCGGCGGCGAGCACCTCGGCGCGGACCTCGCCGGCCTCGCCGTCGCCCACCCGGCCGCGGAAGAACTCCCGGAACAGGCGCTGGTAGGCCTGGAGGCCGGCCACCTCGCGCTGCCGCAGCGCCGGCACGGTCCGGGTCAGCCGGTAGCGGGCCCGGGCGCGGTCGCCCTCCGCGAGGTAGTGGGCGAGCACGAGGTGCGCCGCCTCGACGACCCCCGTGGCCACCGCGGCGGGTGGTGCCGTGGCGGCGACGGCGTCGAGGCGCGCCGCCACCCGGGCGAGCACCGCCGCGTGGTCGGGCAGGACGACGTCGTCCTTGGAGCGGAAGGCCCGGAAGAACGTCGTCCGACCCACGCCAGCGCGCTCGGCGACCGCCTCCACGGTGGTGGCGTCGTACCCGCGCTCGTCGAACAGGTCGTACGCCGCGGAGACGAGGCGGTCCCTGGTCGACTCGCGCGTGGACTCGGTCATCGGTACTGCGTACCATGACGGCAGTACTCCGTACCAGCGACGCGACGAGCCTGGGGGCCCGCACCATGAGCGACTTCGACCAGTTCCGCCTCTCCGACGACCACCAGGAGCTGAAGGCCGCCGTCCGCGATCTCGCGACCGACAAGATCGCGCCGTACGCCGCCGAGGTGGACGAGGACGCCCGCTACCCCCGGGAGGCCCACGACGCCCTGGTCGCCTCCGACTTCCACGCCCCCCACGTCCCCGAGCAGTACGACGGCGTCGGCGCCGACGCGCTCGCCGTCTGCCTCGTCATCGAGGAGGTCGCCCGCGCCTGCGCCACGTCCTCCCTCATCCCGGCCGTGAACAAGCTGGGCTCGCTGCCGGTCATGCTCGCGGGGGGCGAGGAGATCAAGCAGAAGTACCTGCCCCGCCTCGCCGCGGGCGAGGGCTTCTCCTACGGGCTGTCCGAGCGCGAGGCGGGCTCCGACACCGCCTCGATGCGCGCCAAGGCGGTGCGCGACGGCGACGACTGGATCCTCTCGGGCCAGAAGTCGTGGATCACGAACGCCGGCGAGTCGGAGTTCTACACCGTCCTCGCGGTCACCGACCCCGACGGCGCTCGCGGCCGCAACATCTCCGCGTTCGTGGTCGAGAAGGGCGACGAGGGGTTCACCTTCGGCGAGAAGGAGCGCAAGCTCGGCATCAAGGGCTCCCCGACCCGCGAGCTCCACTTCGACAAGGTCCGCCTCCCGGGCGACCGCATCATCGGCGAGCCGGGCACCGGCCTGCAGACGGCGCTGCGCACCCTCGACCACACCCGCATCACGATCGCGGCGCAGGCGGTCGGCATCGCGCAGGGGGCCCTCGACTTCGCGACGTCGTACGTGAAGGAGCGGGAGCAGTTCGGCCAGGCCGTCTCGGGCTTCCAGGGCGTGCAGTTCATGCTCGCCGACATGGCGATGAAGCTCGAGGCCGCCCGCCAGATGACGTACGTCGCCGCCGCGAAGTCCGAGCGCAACGACGACGACCTGTCGTTCTTCGGCGCCGCCGCGAAGTGCTACGCCTCCGACGCCGCCATGGAGATCACGACCGACGCCGTCCAGCTGCTCGGCGGCTACGGCTACACCCGCGACTACCCGGTCGAGCGGATGATGCGCGACGCCAAGATCACCCAGATCTACGAGGGCACCAACCAGGTGCAGCGCGTGGTCATGGCCCGTCAGCTGCTGAAGAAGGGCTGAGCGACGTAACGGACCGGGTGGGTCGCGGCAGGTAGTGGGCGATGCCTCCCGACGACCGCCCGTTCCGGCTCGAGGTCACCGAGCCGGAGCCGCCGCCCCACTTGCTCGAGCAGCTCGCCGAGGCGGCGCGAAACAGCACCCCGACGCCACGTCGGGCCGGACGCCGGGCCGCGACCGTGACGGCCGGGGTCGTCGTCGCGCTCGCGGGCGTGGGCGGCGCCTGGGCCACCGGTGCCCTGCCCGTCCCGGGCCTCCCCGACGGCGGGCTGCCGGTGATCGTGGACCGGTCCGACGACGACGCCCCCTCGCCAGCGCGGCGGCCCACGCCGGAGCCGACCGGGTCCGACACGCCCTCCGCCACCCCGTCGGACCGCCCCGACTCCCCCACCGTCCCGGGCACGACGCGCACGTCACCGCCCGACTCGTCACCGCCCGACTCGTCACCGACCGAGCGTCCCAGCGGCCGCGGTGAGCCGTCCGACCGTCCGTCGTCGAGCGCGCCGCCGACCACCGCGCCCCCATCGGCCACGCCGACCGCCCCCGGTCGGGGCGGTGAGAACCCCGGTCGCGGTGACGAGCGGCGCAACCAGGACCCGGGCGAGGGCAACCGGGGCCGAGGCCAGGGCCAGGGCAGCCAGGGCCGGGGCAGCCAGGGCCGGGGCAGCCAGGGCCAGGGCAGCCAGGGCCAGGGCAGCCAGAACAGTCAGGGGAAGGCGACGGGGCAGGACCGCTCCGAGGGCCGGGGGCCCGATGCGTGACGACCAGGTGGTCGCCGCGGCGAAGAGTGGCGACACGGAGGCCTGGCGCGCCCTGTACGCCGACCACGCCGGCCGCCTCGTCGCGTGGCTGTCCTCCCGACCCACCGGTGACACGGCCGGGTCGCCCGAGGACGTCGCCAGCGAGGCCTGGCTGGTGGCCGCCGCGAAGATCGCCGACTTCCACGGCTCGTCGTCGGACTTCGCGGGCTGGCTCTTCGGGATCGCCCGCAAGCTCAGCGGGGGGACGAAGCGGCGTGCGGACCGTCGTCGTACCCACCCCGGGGAGGTGGACGACCACCTCGACCGGGAGCCGGACCACGCCGTGGCCGTCGAGGGCCGGGACTGGGTCCGCGACGCCATCGCGTCGCTGCCACCCCGCGAGCGCGACGCGGTGGGGCTCGTCGACGGCCTCGGCTTCGACAACGCGACCGCGGCGGAGGCGCTCGGTGTCAGCGCGGTGTCCCTGCGGGTCGCGAGGCACCGGGGGTTGCGCAAGCTCCGTTCCCGGGCAGCCGCGGACCGCCGTCCGGACGGCGCCGGCGCCCCCTGACCCCCGGACCCCTCACGGCCCCCGCCGCCGGGGGGGACGACGGGGGCCGCACGGCCCGGGGGGGTCTGGGTCAGGCCTGCTCGGCCTGGCACTCCTCGAGGCGCTCCTCGGCGCGGGCGAGGCGCTGCTTCTGCGCCTTCTTGTCCTTCCTCGCCTCGTCGCGGCCGTCCTTCGCCCGCTCGAGGGCGCGGTCGGCGGCCTTCTCCTCGCGGGGGGTGTCGGCCTCGCCCTTCTGCCGCCTGGCCTTCTCCACCTTGTCCTTCTGACGCTCGAACACGGCGGTGACCTTCTCCAGCGCCGCCTCGGCGTCGTCGACCTTCTGCTGCTGCTTCGCGCAAGGCTCGACCGGCTCCCCTGCCGTGGCGGGGGCCGCGGCGAGGACGCCGAGACTCAGCGCGGAGCCGGCGAGGGCGCCGGCCAGACGGGTGGTGAGGTGCATGGGCTTCTCCTCGGGTCGGTGGGCCCCGGAACGGGCTCCCGACCACCACCTGCCGCCGGACGCCGCCGGCGTTACACCGGTTCAGCCGCGTGCGGCCACGCGCAGCCGCCCGCCCCGGCGCTGCAGCGTCGCGACGTGGAGCATCCGGGCGTTCGTGCCCGTCGGCCCGACCCGGCCGCGGTCCCACGCGGCGTACGCGAGACGGAGGCGCCCGGCGCGGTCGACGAACGCGTCGCCCCCGCCCGGTCCCTTCGCGCGGGGCCCGGAGGCCAGCAGCGGCCGCTGGTGGGTCCGGTCGACGCAGGGACCGGCCGGCGAGGCGCACTCGGCGTACCCGACGGCGTAGTCGCTGCTGTACCAGTCGTGCGCGGAGTAGAACAGGTAGTAGCGGCCGCGGTAGCGGGTCATCGACGGGTTCTCGATCACCCCGCCCTTCCACGTGCCGCGCACGAGCTCCAGCAGGGCGTGGCGCCGCGAGCCCGCCTTGAGACGGGTGCCGTCCTGCGACAGCTGCTGCACCATGAGCGCCGGCTCGCTGTCGGCGCGGTTCGGGATGCCCTCCCGCTTCCACAGCAGGAAGGTGCGGCCGTCGCCGAGCGTCAGCAGGTCCGGGTCGATGACCCCGCGCGGGGACGGCGGGTAGCAGACCAGCGGCCGGCGGGAGACGTGGGCGAACGGCCCGATCGGGCTCCGTGAGGTGGCGAGGCCGATGCAGCTGCGCCGGACCTTCGTCGCGGTCTCCAGCCGGGTGGCCGCGGAGTACGCCGCGACGTAGCGGGAGCCCACCCGCTCCACCGACGGCGCCCAGAGGCTGAACCCCTCCTTGCGCTCGCCCTTGTCGACCCGCGCGGCCCAGGCGGGCCGGGTCGGCATGGCGTCGTTGTAGCCGGGCCAGTCGGTCCACCGGCGGTGGTTCGGCAGTCCCTGGCGCGGGAACCAGTCGCGCAGGTTCGGCGACGTCATCAGGTTCAGGTTCAGCCCGTCGTGGTTGGTCGCGACGGCCACGAACCGCTGGCCCACCCGGACGACCGACGGGTCGGCGAACATGCCGGTGTAGCGCTCGCCCGCGTAGAAGCGCTCGGTGCTGGTGCGGGGCTCGTCGGGGCCCGACGCGAAGGGGTCCGGGACCCCGCGGCTGCCCCAGTCGCGGGAGGGCATGTCGCGCGACGGGACCGAGCCGGGGGCGTCGGGGTCCGGGGTGTCGGGGTCCGCGACGGCGGGTCCGCCGCCGACCGCGAGGGCCAGCACGAGGCACGCGGCGACCAGGGCGGGGAGCAGTCCGCCGGAGCGCGTCCTCACTCGGGGAGCGTCTCGTCGGGCAGGGAGCCCAGGCCGGCGAACGCCGGGAGGTACGGCGAGACGTCGCCGTGGACCACCATCGCGCGGAGCTGGTCCTCCGTACGACGCGACGTCAGCGCCCGGAACAGCTCGAAGCCGTCCGCGGACACCACGCACGCCGCGTCGTCGGCGCTGCCGCGGGTGACGAAGGTCCACGGGTCGCCCCCGGCCCCCCGGGCCTCGACGAGCAGCAGGGGCGGCAGGTCGGCGGCCGCGTCGGCCAGCCGGCCGGCGAGCCGGTCGCGGACGACCCGCAACCCGTCGGAGTCGCGGGCGCCGGGCTGGTCGAGCGCGCCGCGGAGGTCCTGCTCGTGGATCACGACGTCGTTCAGCGGCCGGGAGCCGTTCTCGCCCATCCAGGCGACGAGGTCCTCGACGAGCTCGCCCCACTCGGCGAGCAGCTCGGCGACGCTCCGGTCCCGGCGGGCCTCGACCTGGGCCTTCGTCCACTGCTCGTTGTGGTCGTCGGGCTCGTCGCCGTCGAGGACGTCGGCGGCGAGGCCGACCATGTGCGACAGCAGGTCGCGCACGGTCCAGTCCGGGCAGGCGGGGACGACAGTGCCGGCCCGTCGGGGGTCGAGGCCGGTGAGCAGCCCGACCACCCGGCTGTGGGCCTCACGCCACGCGAGGATGGGATCCATGGCGGGATCCTAAGCAGCGTCGGCCGTCCTGTGGGGTGTCGGTCTCGACCCCGGGGTGGTCGGCGCGGGTCGGCAGCCCCGCTCAGGGCTGGACCAGCAGCTCCTCGGCGTACGGCGGGTCGGCCCCGGGGCGCGACACGGTGATCGCGGCGGCCCGCGCCGCGAGCGCGAGGAGCTCCGCGCGGGCGTCGGCGTCGAGGGCGAGGAGCCGCGCCCGGGCCTCGGGTCCGACGACCCCCCGCTCCCAGAGTCCGTGCAGCATCGCGGCGCAGAAGGTGTCCCCCGCGCCGATGGTGTCCGCCACCGCCACGCGGGGCGCCGCCACGGAGGTCTCGCCGTCGGTGGACACCCAGGTCGGGCCGTGCTCCCCGCGGGTGAGGACGACGACCGCGGGGCCCAGCGCCAGCAGGCGACGGGCACCGTCGAGGGGGTCGAGGTCGGGGTAGAGGTGCTCGAGGTCCTCGTCGGAGGCCTTCACGACGTCCGCGGCGGCGGCGGTCGCCTCGATGCGGCCCACGACGTCGGGACCGGTGCCGGTGACGACGGCGCGCACGTTGACGTCGTACGAGACGAGGGCGGTGGACGCCAGACGGCGCACCAGGGCGAGGACGTCGTCGGCCCCGGGCTCCAGCACGGCCCCGAGCGAGCAGGTGTGCACGGCCACGACCTCCGGCAGGTCGCGCAGCCCGCCGAGCCGCCAGTCGAGGTCGAACTCGTAACTGGCGGAGCCGTCGGGTGCGAGCGTGACCACGGCCGAGGAGGTGTGGTCCACGACGGCGCCCGGGTCGGCGGCCATCCGCACCCCGTCGCGCGACAGGTGGGCGTCGAGCAGCCGACCCAGGCGGTCGTCGGCGAAGCAGGTCGCGAGCCACGTCGGCCGTCCCAGCCGGGCGAGCGCGACCGCGACGTTGGCTGCGCTCCCGCCGGGGAGGTCGGTGTCGGTCCCGTCGTCGCCGCGGAGGACGTCGACGAGCGCCTCCCCGACGACCAGCACGGAGGGGTCGTGCGACGGGACGTCCGCTGCCTGGGTCATGAGGGGTTTCTACCGCACCGCACCGACCTCGGGCCGGGCGTCCGTGGGCCGGGTCGTCCCGGTGGCCCGCACCACGAGCACGCCGACCGCGGCGAGCGCGAGGCCGCGCGGGACCTCGATCTGCAGGCCCGCGAGGAACGGCAGCACGGGCACCGGGACCAGCAGCACCACCAGGGCGGCGACCATCGTCCAACCGATCCACGACGGCAGGGACGACCGCACGACGGTGATGCCGAGGACGGCGAGGCACCCCATCATCACCAGTCCACCGATCGCCTGGGTGGCGAGGAAGACGGGGGCGTCGACGATGGAGTCGGCCGGGTCGATCAGGTGGGCCGCCGCGGGGTCGCGGGCGATGACCGGGGCGACCATCAGCTCGACCGCGAGGTGGGGCACGACGACCACGACGAGGGCGACGAGGTGACCGATCGCCGCGATGGTCCCGACCCGTCCGACGTGGGGTGCGAGGTGCACGACGGCGACCGGGAACGCCACCACGAGGAGGACGGTCCCGGTGAGCAGCAGGCTGAGGGCGACGGGTCCGCCCGCCGCGGTGAGGGCCGCGGCGCTGTGCGCCCGACCGTCGACGACCGGGTGCAGCAGGCCGCCGGCGAGGCAGAGCGCGAACTGGACGACGAGCGTCACGCCGCCGGCGCGCTGGAGGGTCCGGGGTGACATGGGTTCTCCTCGGTGAGGGGTGCGGTTGACCCCCGGAGCGTGCGCCCGCGTCCTTGCCGGGCGCTTGTGCTCGAGTAGCACCCCTACGGTGGGCGCGTGGACCTCCCCGCCGCCGACCCCGCCGACCCGCGTCCGCCGTACGAGCAGCTGCGCGCCGCGATCGCCGAGCGCGTGACGGACGGGCGCCTCGCCGCCGGCACCCGGATGCCCAGCGTCCGCGGACTGGCCGGTGAGGTGGGTCTCGCCGTCAACACCGTGGCCCGCGTCTACCGCGAGCTCGAGGCGGACGGCGTCGTCGTCACCGAGGGCCGGCGCGGCACCTTCGTCGCCACCTCCGCGGCCGGCTCCGACCTCCGCGCGGCGGTGACGGCGTACGTCGACGCGGCCCGACGGGCGGGGGTGTCCGCCGAGGAGGCGGCGGCCCTCGTCACGCGTTCCTGGCAGGCCGGTCGGTGACGCGCCCGTGAGGTACGTCGTCCTCGGCGCCGGCGCGGTCGGCGGGGTCGTCGGCGGCCTGCTGGCCCGCGCGGGCACCGACGTGACGCTGGTGGCCCGCGGGCCGCACCTGGACGCCGTCCGCCGCGACGGGCTCCTGGTCGTCCGGGGCGACGAGGAGTGGCGCGTCGACGTCCCCGCGGTCCCGGACGCCTCCGAGGCGGGTCTGGACGCAGCGGGCACCGTGCTCGTCCTCGCCGTGAAGTCGCAGCACACGGCGGCGGCGCTCGAGCCGTTGCTGCCGCTGCCGGTCGACCTGCCCGTGGTGTGCCTGCAGAACGGCGTCGCGAACGAGCGGCTCCTGCTCCGTCACAGCGCGCGGGTGCACGGCGTCTGCGTGATGCTCCCCTGCGCCCACCTCGAACCCGGCACCGTGAGGCTGTTCTCGCTCGGGCGGCCGGGCATCCTCGACGTCGGCCGCGCCGCCGGCGGCGTCGACCAGGTCGACCGCGCCGTCGCCGGGGACCTGGTGGGTGCCGGGTTCCTGTCGGAGCCCCGGGGCGACGTGATGGCGTGGAAGCACCGCAAGCTGCTGATGAACCTCGGCAACGGCGTGGACGCCGCGTGTGGGGACGGCGAGGCCGCCGCCGAGCTCGTCGCCCGCTGCCGTGCCGAGGGCGAGGAGGTCCTCGCCGCGGCGGGCGTCGCGGTGACCTCGGCCGAGGACGACCGTGCGCGCCGGGCGGAGCACCTGCGCCCCCTCGCCCGCGACGACGGCGTCGGCTCCTCGACCTGGCAGAGCCTGCAGCGCGCCGGCGGGGCGGGCGGCACGACCGAGGCCGACCACCTCAACGGCGAGATCGTGCTCCGGGCCAGGCTGCTGGGCCGGCGGGCGCCGTACAACGAGGTGGTCCAGCGCGCCGTCGCCGAGCTGGCCCGCGCCGGCGGCCGCCCCCGCTCCCTCGACGCCGCCGGGCTGCTCTCCACCGCCGAGTCGGCACGTCTGCGCACCTGAGGAACGCCGAGTCGGCACGTCTGCGCACCTCAGCGACCTCGAGTCGGCACGTCTGCGCAGGCCGGGAACCCCGGAGACGCCAGGACGCGCAGACGACCGAGTCGTCTGCGCGTCCGGGACGGAGCGGGTGGAGCGGAGGATCAGGCGTTCTTGTCGCCCTCGCCGACGGGGGCGGCGTCCTCGGTCGAGGCCTGCGTCTGCGGGTCCTCGGTGCCGGCGGCCGGCTCGGCCTCCTCGGAAGCCTCCTCGACCACGTCGTCGGTGCCGGTGTCGCCACCGGTGGCGTCCTGCGCGGTGGGGGCGTCGCCGGCCTCCTCCTCGCGGGCCGACTCGTCCACCAGGGTGGGCTCGTCGGTCTCGGCCACGGGGGCCGGGGTGTCCTCGGACGGCTTGCTCACGGGCTTCTCCTTGTCGGCGGACTTCTCCGACGCGGTGTACGGCTCGGTGACGAGCGCGATGACAGCCATCGGGGCGTTGTCGCCCTTGCGGGGACCGATCTTGGTGATCCGGGTGTAGCCGCCCGGACGGTCCGCGAAGGTCGGCGCGATCTCCGTGAAGAGCTTGTGCTGCGGGTACTTGTTGACCACCAGCACGCCCTCCTCGTCGAAGGCACGCTGGTCGACACCGTTGAAGAGCTCACGCAGGACCAGGCGACGGTTGTGCAGGTCGCCCTTCTTGGCCTTGGTGATCAGCTTCTCGGCGAAGGGCCGCAGCACACGGGCCTTCTTCTCGGTGGTGGTGATGGCGCCGTACTCGAAGAGCTGGGTCGCCAGGTTGCGCAGGATGAGGCGCTGGTGCGCCGGGCTGCCGCCGAGACGGGGTCCCTTGGTGGGCTTGGGCATGCTGCTTCTCTCGCTCTCTCCCCGGCCGTACCAGGTACCGGGGTAGTGGGCCGCCCGTCACGTCGACGGGCGGCATCTCAGGGTCGTACGGGGATCAGTACTGCTCGTCCTCGACGTAGGCGTCGTCGTTGTCGTCGTCGCCGTACGCCGCCAGGGCCGCGGTCGGGTCGAAGCCGGGCGCGCTGTCCTTGAGGGACAGACCCATCTCGACCAGCTTGGCCTTGACCTCGTCGATCGACTTCGCACCGAAGTTGCGGATGTCGAGGAGGTCCTGCTCCGAGCGGCTGATGAGCTCACCCACGGTGTGGATGCCCTCGCGCTTGAGGCAGTTGTACGACCGGACCGTGAGCTGCAGGTCCTCGACCGGCAGGGCCAGGTCGGCGGCCAGCTGCTCGTCGACCGGCGACGGGCCGATGTCGATGCCCTCGGCCTCGACGTTCAGCTCGCGGGCCAGGCCGAAGAGCTCGACCAGCGTCTTGCCCGCCGAGGCGATGGCGTCGCGGGGCCGGATCGACGGCTTGGTCTCGACGTCGATGACCAGACGGTCGAAGTCGGTGCGCTGCTCGACACGGGTGGCCTCGACCTTGTAGGTCACCTTCAGCACGGGGCTGTAGATCGAGTCGACCGGCATGCGGCCGATCTCGTTGTCGGCGCCCTTGTTCTGGACGGCGGAGACGTAGCCGCGGCCGCGCTCGACGACGAGCTCCATCTCGAGCTGGCCCTTGTCGGACAGGGTCGCGATGACCAGGTCGGGGTTGTGCACCTCGACGCCGGCCGGGGGCGCGATGTCGGCGGCGGTGACCTCACCGGCGCCGGACTTGCGCAGGTACATCGTCACGGGCTCGTCGTGCTCGGAGGAGACGACGAGGGACTTGAGGTTCAGGATGACCTCGGTGACGTCCTCCTTGACACCCTCGATCGTCGAGAACTCGTGGAGCACGTTGTCGACCTTGATGCTGGTGACGGACGCACCGGGGATCGAGCTGAGGAGGGTACGACGCAGCGAGTTGCCGAGCGTGTAGCCGAAGCCGGGCTCGAGCGGCTCGATGACGAAGCGGGAGCGGAAGTCGTCGACGACGTCCTCGGACAGGGTGGGGCGCTGTGCGATGAGCACTTGTTCTTTCCTTCCCGGGCCCACCCGCTATTTGACGGGCCCGAACTGCGTGGCGAGCTGAGGCTGACGGACGAGAGGCTCCTGCCGGTGCCGGCCCCCACGATCGGGGGCCGGCACCCGCCGGGTCACTTCTTGGAGTAGAACTCGACGATCAGCTGCTCCTGCACCGGCACGTCGATCTGCGCGCGCACCGGGACCTGGTGCACGAGGATCCGCATGCGGGTGGGCAGCGCCTGGAGCCACGCCGGGACGACCCGCTCGCCGTGGGTCTCGCGAGCCACGATGAAGGGAGTGGTCTCGAGGGACTTCTCCTTGACGTCGATGATGTCGTACTGGCTGACCTGGTACGACGGGATGTCGACCTTCTTGCCGTTCACCAGGAAGTGCCCGTGGGACACCAGCTGGCGGGCGTGACGACGGGTCCGGGCGAAGCCGGCGCGGTAGACCACGTTGTCCAGGCGGCACTCCAGGAGCTGGAGCAGGTTGTCACCGGTCTTGCCGGGACGCCGCGAGGCCTCCGCGTAGTAGTTGAAGAACTGACGCTCCATGATGCCGTACGAGATGCGGGCCTTCTGCTTCTCGCGCAGCTGGAGGAGGTACTCGCTCTCCTTGATGCGGCCACGGCCGTGCATGCCGGGCGGGTAGGGGCGACGCTCGAACGCGGCGTCGCCACCGACGAGGTCGACGCCGAGACGGCGCGACTTCTTGGTCATGGGGCCGGTGTAACGGGCCATGTCTCAGATGCTCCTCGGTGTGCTGTGGTCGGCGGGGCTCAGACGCGACGGCGCTTGGGCGGCCGGCATCCGTTGTGGGGCGTGGGGGTGACATCCTGGATGGTGCCGACCTCGAGGCCGACCGCACCCAGGGAGCGGATCGCCGTCTCGCGACCCGAACCCGGGCCCTTCACGAAGACGTCGATCTTCTTCATCCCGTGCTCCATCGCCCGACGACCCGCCGCCTCGGCGGTCATCTGCGCGGCGAACGGCGTGGACTTGCGCGAGCCCTTGAAGCCGACGGTGCCGGCGGAGGCCCAGGAGATCACTGCACCCGAGGGGTCGGTGATCGTGACGATCGTGTTGTTGAACGTGCTCTTGATGTGGGCCTCGCCCTGAGCGACGTTCTTCTTCTCCTTGCGACGCACCTTCTTGGCGCCCGCGGTGCTGCGGCTCTTCGGTGGCATACCTGCTCCTGTGTGTCCTGGTGTCGATGCTCAGGTGCTACGACGTCGCCCCGCGTCCGTGAGGACGGGGACGACGGAGCTCACCTGGCCTTCTTCTTGCCGGCGACGGCGCGCTTGGGTCCCTTGCGGGTGCGCGCGTTGGTCTTGGTGCGCTGACCGCGGACCGGGAGGCCCTGACGGTGGCGACGACCCTGGTAGCTGCCGATCTCGATCTTGCGGCGGATGTCCGCCTGCACCTCGCGGCGCAGGTCGCCCTCGATCTTGAAGTTGGCCTCGATCTCGTCGCGGAGCTTGACGAGCTCGTCGTCACCGAGCTGGTGGACCCGGGTGTCCGGGTTCACGCCGGTGGCTGCCAGGAGCTGGCGGGAGCGGGTACGGCCGATGCCGTAGATGTAGGTGAGAGCGATCTCCACGCGCTTCTCGCGCGGGAGGTCGACTCCAACGAGGCGTGCCATGTGCTGGCGGTTTCCCTTCGGTTGCCACAGAGGTGTCGAGACGTGTCGCGCCCCGTGGTGCCCGGGATCGTTCCCGGCACGGGCTCCGGCCCCTGCTCCGGAGGTGTCTCACCCGGGGGGACCCCGGGCCAGCGTTCACGTCGTGTGTGGAGTTGTGGTGCCGGTCCCCGTGGGGACCGTCGTGCCGGTGGTGCTGTGCGGTGCTGCGATCAGCCCTGGCGCTGCTTGTGCCGGGGGTTGTCGCAGATGATCATGACTCGGCCGTGGCGGCGGACCACCTGGCACTTGTCGCAGATCTTCTTGACGCTGGGCTTGACCTTCACGGGTGGAGGTCCTCTCGGATCGGCTGGTGAGTGGAGCTACTTGTAGCGGTAGACGATCCGTCCACGGGACAGGTCGTACGGCGAGAGCTCCACCACCACGCGGTCCTCGGGGAGGATCCGGATGTAGTGCTGTCGCATCTTGCCGCTGATGTGCGAGAGAACCTTGTGCCCGTTGCTCAGCTCGACGCGGAACATCGCGTTCGGCAGGGCCTCGATCACGGTGCCCTCGATCTCGATCACGCCTTCTTTCTTCGGCATGTCCTCGCTTGTCTCGACTCGACGAATCTGTCTCTGGTCTACCGTGGCCCGCAGAACCTCCCCGCCACCCTGCTTCTCGGTGGGCGACGGACGGACCTCGTGGACGTGCTCGTGGACGTCCTGTTCCCGACGTACGTCGGGCAGCCGCTGGGCGTCACGAGACAGGCCCACGTGGGGCCAAGGAACAACACTAGGTCATGGGTGGTCGCGCGGGGTAATCCACGCGACCGGTCCCGTTCAGCCCTCGACCAGCAGGCGGAGGGTCTCCTCGCGCGCCGGGGCGCGGTCGGCGTCGGTGCCGGTCCAGGCGCCCGCGACGGGGTGGACCATCACCTCGTCGACGCCGTACGTCGCGGCGAGCTCGGCGAGGCCGGCCCGGGCGGTGGCGGGGTCGCCGATCACCCAGCGCCGGGCCATCGCGTCGACGAGGTCCGCGTGGGCCGCGGGCAGCTCGACCTTCTCGGCCTCCTCCACCAGCACCTGCGGGTCCAGCCGCCCGGCGGTCCGCAGCGCCAGCATCCCGAGCAGCTGGGGCCGGGCGAGGCGCATCGCCTCGTCACCGTCGGCGGCGACGGAGACGTTGACGGTGAGGAAGGTCCGCGGCTCGGCGAGCTCGGCGCTGGGCACGAACTGCGAGCGGTAGAGGTCGAGCGCCTCGGCGGTGCCCTGCCCGGAGAAGTGGTGGGCGAAGACGTACGGCATCCCGTTGCGCGCGGCGAGACGGGCGGAGAAGTCCGAGGACCCCAGCAGCCAGACGTCCGGCGTCGACGTCGCGAGGGGCGTGGCCCGCAGCTCGTGGCTCCGGCCACCGACGCTCACGCCGACCCCGGCCGGGTCCATCATCGCCCGCACGTTGTCGACGTGCTCGGCGAACCGCTCCGCGGCGTCCTCGCTGACGCCGCCCCCGCCGTACCGCAGGGCGTAGCTGGTCACCGGGTCGCTCCCGGGTGCGCGTCCCAGGCCCAGGTCGATCCGGCCCGGGAAGGCGGCCTCGAGCAGCGCGAACTGCTCGGCGACGACGAGGGGCGCGTGGTTGGGCAGCATGACGCCGCCCGAGCCGACGCGGATCCGCTCCGTCGCCGCTGCGAGCATCGCGATGAGGACCGGCGGGTTCGTCGCCGCGACCGCCGGCATGTTGTGGTGCTCGGCCACCCAGTAGCGTCGGTAGCCGTGCGCGTCGGCCACCTGCGCCAGGTGGCGCGCCGCGTGGACGGCGTCGGCGCTGGTCTGGTCGGTGCGCACGGGCACCAGGTCGAGCACGGACAGGGCGGGCATGGCGGCAGCGTTCATCGGTGTCTACAACGACCCGGGCGGCCCACCTGTTCCCCGGCGGTCGGGTCCCCGGATCTCGTGGCTCGGCCGTGGCCGGCCTCGCACCTCGATCTCCGGAGCCGCCCCGCTGGTCGAGCAGCACGCGAGCGCAGCGAGCGCGCGTCGTCGAGACCGCCGGCACTAGGCCGTCGGTCGACTCACCGGGTCTCGACCCGCGTGCGCGCCTTCGTCCCTCAGGCGCGCGCTCGCTCGACCTGCGCCGCGTCACGGCCTCGCAAGCTCGGCCGAGGCGGCTCAGCGGTCCGGGGCGGTGGCGCTGCGGCGGGTGAGGACGAAGGCGATCACGATCGTCGCCGCGCAGAGCACGCCGAGCATCACGATGTTGCCGAGGTACTGCCCGACGGTGTCGGAGTACAGCGGGTCGGGGGTCTCCCCCGGACGCCGGTCCAGCGGGCCGTGGATGTCGACCGACGACCCGGCCGCCGAGAACGCCCACCGCGACGGCGCCAGCCAGGCGAACTGCTCGAGGATCGGGCGGTCGTTCACCGCGAACAGCGCACCGGACAGCACCAGCTGGACCATCACCAGGCCGACCAGGATCGGCATCGTCTGCTCGGAGCTGGTGACCAGCGCCGAGAACGCCAGGCCGGTGACCGCCATCGTGAACGCCAGGGCGCCGATGGCGAAGGTGATCTCCAGCCGTCCCAGGCCGAGCACTCCCCCGTCGTCGGGGCCGGGCAGCCCGACGGTGGCGATGAAGGTGACCAGGACGCCCTGCAGGAAGCAGGCGGTGCCGAGGACGATGATCTTGGACGCGAGGTAGACGCCGGGCGACAACCCGACGGCGTACTCGCGCTTGAAGATGGCGCGTTCCTTGATCTGCTCGCGGATGGTCACCGCGACCCCCATCAGGGCCGCCGCCACGATGAGAATCGTGAGCCGCTGCTGGACCTCGGACACGCGGAAGTCGGCCTCGGACAGCGACATGCCGGCGTCGCCCTGCACCAGGCGGCTGAGGCCGCCGAGCACCAGGGGCATCAGCACCAGCATCGCCAGCAGCAGCCGGTCGGAGACGGTGAGGGCAAGGTTGCGCCGCACCAGGGTCAGCAGCTGCCGCGAGAGCGACTGCGGTGGGGGCGGGGTGACCGAGGTGTTCGCGCCGAGGGCGGGCATGCCGCCGGTGTGCATCGCGCCGGGGGGCGGCGGGATGCGCTGCCACAGGTCCGGCTCGTCGAGCATGTCGAAGACCTCGGGGTAGGTCCGGCACCCGAAGTGTGCGAGCACGCCCGACGGCGGGCCGAAGTAGGCCAGCCGGCCACCGGGCGCGAGGACGATGACGTTGTCGCAGGTGTCGAGCGCCAGCACGGAGTGGGTCACGACCACCACGACGCGGCCCTCGTCCGAGAGGTCCCGCAGCTGCAGCATCACGTCGCGGTCGAGGCCCGGGTCGAGGCCCGAGGTCGGCTCGTCGAGGAACAGCAGCGGGGGCGCCGTCAGCAGCTCGGTCGCGATGGAGACCCGCTTCTTCTGCCCGCCCGAGAGCTGGGTGCCGATGCGGTTGTCGACCTGGCGCTGCAGCTGCATCCGGCCGACGACCTGCCCGACGCGCTCGTCCCGCTCCTCCTTGCCGGTGTCGGGCGGGAGACGCAGCATGGCGGCGTACGACAGGCCCTGGCGCACCGTCAGCTGGGGGTGCTGGATGTCCTGCTGCGGCACGAGGCCGATCTGGAAGCGCAGCTGCTCGTAGTGGGTGTAGAGGTCGTGGCCCTGCCACACGACGTTGCCGTGGGACGCCGGGTTGAGACCCGTGAGGGCCCCCAGGAGCGTCGACTTGCCGGAGCCGGACGGCCCCACGACCCCGGTGAGGGAGGCGGGCTCGAGCTGGAAGGAGACCCCGTCGAGCAGCTTCTTGCCGCCCTTCACGACCTGCGTGAGCCCCTCGACCCCGAGGGTGAGGTCGCTGCGGCTGGCACGGGAGACGAGCTGGTAGCCGTCCCACACGAAGGTCTGGTTGCCGATCGCCACCTCGTCGCCGCCGGACAGCGGCACCGGGCCCTGGATGCGGCGGCCGTTGACGTGGGTGCCGTTGAAGCTGCCGAGGTCGCGGAGCACGGGCTGCATGGCGCCGAGCTCGAGGGTCGCGTGCTGGCGCGAGACCAGCGGGTCGTCGAGGAACACGTCACTGGTGCGGCTCCGGCCGATGCTCAGCGTCGCCGCGCCGCCCTGCGGCCGGCCCTCGGGGAGGATCGTCCGCCCGTGCTCCATCAGGCCGGGCGGGGCCATCCGCGGTCCGCTCCCCTGGCCCATCGGGGCCGCCTGGCCGGGCCACCCCTGCTGGGCCGCCGGGGCGGCCGGAGGCGCTCCCCACCCCTGCTGCACGGGTGGGGCCTGCCCCCAGCCCTGGTGCGGCGGGGGCCCCTGCGGGGGCACGCCGTACGGCGGGGTGGCCGGCGGTGCCTGGACGGGCGCCGCGGCGCCGGGCTGCGGCGGAGGCGGGGCGGCCTCGCCGTCGCCGGCGAGCTGCACCTCGACCAACGGGCCGGTGCGGCCACCGAGCCGGAAGGACACCGGACCGTCGGGCAGGCGGACGTGGCTGACGCGCTGGCCGCCCATCCAGGTGCCGTTGGTGCTGCCCACGTCGACGAGGAACCAGCCCTCACCGGCCAGGCGGAGCTCGGCGTGGCGACGCGAGACGTCCTCGTGGGAGACGACGACCTCGCAGCGCGCGTCACGCCCGAAGGTCACCGACGGGCCCTCGAGCACGACGGCTCGGCCGTCGTGGCTCACACGGACACGGCGACGGTCGACTCCCGCCCCCGGCTGCTGCGCACCGCTCATGCACGGCCTCCCCTCGGTGGTCGCTCGTCACCGTAGTCGAGATCCGCCGTGCGCACGCCGAGACGACCCAGCCCCGCGCGGCCCCCGTCGAGCGCCGTCAGCACCCAGGGCCCGTCCTCGGTGAGGGCGACCGTGTGCTCGCTGTGCGCGGCCCGCGAGCCGTCGAGGGTGCGGACGGTCCACTCGTCGTCGTCGACGTCCACCTCGTCGGTGCCGAGCGTGACCATGGGCTCCACGGCGAGCACCATGCCCACCACGAGGCGGGGCCCGCGTCCCGGCTTGCCGACGTTGGGGACGTCGGGTGCCTGGTGCAGCGCGGTGCCGATCCCGTGGCCCGTGTAGTCGCGCACGATCCCGTCGTACCCGGCCGCACGCAGGGACGAGGCGACGGCGTGCGAGACGTCGCCGACACGCTCACCGGGACGCGCGGCGGCGATGCCGGCCCACATCGCGTCCTCGGTCGCCGAGACCAGCGCCCGCTCCGCCGGAGGCACCTCACCCACGGCGACCGTGATCGCGGCGTCCCCGTGCCAGCCGTCGACGATCGCCCCGCAGTCCACGGACACCAGGTCGCCGTCGGCGACGACCGTGTCGTCCGGGATCCCGTGGACGACGACGTCGTTGACCGACGTGCAGATCGTCGCCGGGAAGCCCTGGTAGCCCAGGAAGGACGGCGTCGCCCCGGCGTCGCGGATGGTCCGCTCCGCCAGGGCGTCGAGCTCGGCGAGCGTCACCCCCGGAGCCACCGCGGAGCGGAGCACCTCGAGGGTGCGGCCGACCACCAGGCCGGCGCGTCGCATGGCGCGCACCTGCTCGGGGGTCTTGACCTCGATCCCCCGGCGACGCCAGAGCATGGGGGTCGCGTCAGGCCTGGACGCCGTCGAGGGCCTCGCGCACCCGCGTGGACACCTCGTCGACCGAGCCCATGCCGTCGACCGTGACCAGGATGCCCCGCTCGGCGTAGACGTCGATGAGGGGCGCGGTCTGCTCGGCGTAGACGTCCTGCCGGTGACGGATGACGTCCTCGGTGTCGTCGCTGCGCGCGTCCTGCTCGGCACGCTTGACCAGCCGGGTCACGAGCTCCTCGGCGTCGACCGTCAGGACGACGACGGCGTCGAGCTCCGAACCGGGGTCCTTGAGCATGCCGTCGAGCTCGTCGACCTGCGCGACGGTCCGCGGGTAGCCGTCCAGGAGGAAGCCGCCCACGGCGTCGTCCTGGCCCAGGCGGTCGCGCACCATCGCGTTGGTGACGCTGTCGGGCACGTAGTCCCCCGCGTCCATGTAGCGCTGGGCCTCCTGGCCGAGCGGTGTGCCGTCCTTGACGTTGGCACGGAAGATGTCACCGGTCGCGATCGCGGGGATGTCGTAGCGCTCGGCGATGCGCGAGGACTGCGTCCCCTTCCCTGCACCGGGGGGGCCCATGATGATCAGACGCATCAGCGGAGGAATCCTTCGTAGTTCCGTTGCTGCAGGTGGCTCTCGATCTTCTTCACCGTGTCCAGGGCGACGCCGACCATGATCAGGATGGACGTGCCGCCGAACGGGAAGTTCTGGTTGGCGTTGATCATCGCGAGCGCGATCAGCGGGACGAGCGCGATGATGCCCAGGTAGAGAGCCCCCGGCAGCGTGATCCGGGAGAGGACGTAGGAGAGGTAGTCCTGCGTCGGCTTGCCCGCCCGGATCCCGGGGATGAAGCCGCCGTACTTCTTCATGTTGTCCGCCACCTCTTCAGGGTTGAAGGTGATGGACACGTAGAAGTAGGTGAAGAACACGATCATGGCGAAGTACGCCGCCATGTAGAGGGGGTGGTCCCCGGTCACGAAGTACCGGTTGAGCCACGACACCCAGCCCGCGCTCGAGTTCGCGTTGAACTGCACGGCCAGGCCGGGCAGGTACAGCAGCGACGAGGCGAAGATGACCGGGATGATGCCCGCCTGGTTGACCTTCAGCGGGATGTACGTCGACGAGCCGCCGAACATCTTGCGGCCGACCATGCGGCGGGCGTACTGCACCGGGATGCGGCGCTGGGCCTGCTCGATGAAGATGACCGCCGCGACGAGGACGAGGCCGATGGCCATGACGAGGGCGAAGGTGACCCAGCCCTGCTGCTGCTGGACGGCCCAGAGCGCGGAGGGGAACGTCGCGACGACCTGCGTGAAGATCAGGATCGACATGCCGTTGCCGACGCCACGGTCGGTGATGAGCTCGCCCAGCCACATGATCACGGCGGTGCCGGCAGTCATCGTGATGACGATGACGAGGAAGGCGCCGGTGCTGTCGCTGTGCAGCAGGGGCTCGGTGCAGCCCTGGAGCAGCTGCCCGGACCGCGCCAGCGCGACGATGCCGGTGGCCTGCAGGACCGCGAGGGCCAACGTCAGGTAGCGGGTGTACTGGGTGATCTTGGCCTGGCCGGACTGGCCCTCCTTCTTGAGGGCCTCCAGCCGCGGGATCACCACCACCAGCAGCTGCAGGATGATGCTCGCCGTGATGTACGGCATGATCCCGAGCGCGAAGATGGTGAGCTGGAACAGCGCTCCACCCGAGAACAGGTTGATCAGGTTGAAGACGCTCGAGTCTTCCTGGGTCTGGATGCACGCCTGCACCGACGCGACGTCGACGCCCGGGGCAGGGACCTGGGACCCGAGGCGGAAGATCGCGACGATGAACAGGACGAACAGCAGCTTACGCCGTAGGTCCGGAGTGCGGAAAGCGTTAGCGAACGCGCTGAGCACGAGCTCCTCTTCCTCTGCAGCGATGCGACTCCCGCAGACGACCACGAGAACGCCTCGCAGCCTAACAGGGCACTCCCCGGCCGCTCGCGGCCGAGGAGTGCCTGTCCTGTCACGGGAGGTCCGGACGGGTCACACGACGGTGGTCGTGCCCCCAGCGGCCTCGATCTTGCGGGTCGCGGACGTCGAGAACGCGTTCGCGCTCACCCTGACGCTCGCGGAGATGCTGCCGTCGCCCAGCACCTTGACGGGCTGGTTGCGGCGGACGGCGCCGCGCGCGACCAGGTCCGCGACGGTGACGTCGCCCCCGTCCGGGTAGAGCTGGCCGAGCCGGTCGAGGTTCACGACCTGGTACTCGGTGCGGAAGGGGTTCTTGAAGCCCTTGAGCTTCGGCAGCCGCATGTGCAGGGGCATCTGGCCGCCCTCGAACCCCGCGGGGATCTGGTTGCGCGCCTTGCTGCCCTTGGTGCCGCGACCGGCGGTCTTGCCCTTGGAGGCCTCACCGCGGCCGACACGAGTGCGGGCCTTCTTCGAGCCCGGAGCGGGCTTCAGGTGGTGGATCTTGAGCGTCATGGGTTCACGCCCCCTTCTCGACGTCACCGTCGAGGACCTCGAACTCCACGAGGTGGCGCACGGTGTGCACCATCCCGCGAATCTCGGGGCGGTCCTCCTTGACGACGACGTCGCCGATGCGCTTGAGACCGAGCGAACGCATGGTCTCCCGCTGGTTCTGCTTGCAGCCGATGGTCGACCGCTTCTGCTGGACCTTGAGCTGTGCCATCAGGGAGTCACCTCCGCGCGGGCCTTCAGCAGGGCGGCCGGGGCGACGTCCTCGACGCGGAGCCCACGACGGGCGGCCACGGACTCGGGCGTCTCCAGCATCCGCAGCGCCTGGACGGTCGCGTGCACGATGTTGATCTGGTTCGACGAGCCGAGCGACTTGCTCAGGATGTCGTGGATGCCGGCGCACTCGAGCACGGCGCGCACCGGGCCACCGGCGATGACGCCGGTACCGGGCGCGGCGGGACGCAGCATGACCACGCCGGCCGCCTTCTCGCCCTGCACGGGGTGCGGGATGGTGCCCTGGCTGCGGGGCACCCGGAAGAAGTTCTTCTTGGCCTCCTCGACGCCCTTGGCGATCGCCGCGGGCACCTCCTTGGCCTTGCCGTAGCCGACGCCGACCATGCCGTCGCCGTCGCCGACGACGACGAGGGCGGTGAAGCTGAAGCGTCGACCACCCTGGACGACCTTGGCGACACGGTTGATGGCGACGACACGCTCGACGTAGGCGGTCTTGTCGCCCGCCTGGCCGCCGCGGCGGTCGTCACGTCCGCCACGGCGCTCACCGCCGGCGCGCTGACCGCGCTGGGGTCCGCTCATGGTTTTCCTCTTTCTCTCGCGATCACACCGGGCCGTGGGCCCGGGGAAGGTCAGAAGGTCAGGCCGCCCTCGCGGGCGCCGTCGGCGAGGGCAGCGACCCGGCCGTGGTACTTGTTGCCGGCGCGGTCGAAGACCACGCCGGAGATGCCGGCCGCCACCGCACGCTCGGCGACGAGCTCGCCGACGCGCTTGGCCTTGGCGGTCTTGTCGCTGTCGGTCGACCGCAGGTCCGTCTCCATCGAGGAGGCGTGGGCCAGGGTGCGACCGGCCAGGTCGTCGACGACCTGCACGGAGATGTGCTTGGCGCTGCGGGTGACCACGAGGCGCGGGCGGTCCGGCGTGCCGGACAGGTGCTTGCGGCCCCGCGCCTGGCGGCGCAGACGGGCGCGCACCCGCGGTGCGGTGTGCTTGTGGCGCTTCAGGGAGATCGCCATGGTCACTTACCTGCCTTTCCGACCTTGCGGCGGACGTGCTCGCCGGCGTACCGGACGCCCTTGCCCTTGTAGGGCTCGGGGCGACGCAGCTCGCGGATCTTCGCCGCGGTCTCGCCGACCAGCTGCTTGTCGATCCCCTGGACGCCGAGGCGCGTGGGGTTGTCGACCGTGAACGTGATGCCCTCGGGGGCGTCGAACGTGATCGAGTGGGAGTAGCCGAGCTGGAACTCCAGCTGGGTCGGCCCCTTCGACAGCACGCGGTAGCCCACGCCGTGGATCTCGAGGCGCTTCTCGAAGCCCTCGGTCACGCCGTGGACCATGTTGGCGATCAGGGTGCGGGTGAGCCCGTGCATCGAGCGGCTGAGCCGCTCGTCGTCCGGACGCTCGACCGACAGGACGCCGTCGGACTGCGAGACCGTGATGGGCTCGACGACCGTGTGGCTCAGCGTGCCCTTGGGGCCCTTGACCGTCACGTGCGGGGAGTCGATGGCGACGTCCACACCGGACGGCACCGTGATGGGGAGCTTGCCGATTCGCGACATGGGTGACTCCTCCTCACCAGACGTAGGCGAGGACTTCCCCACCCACGCCCTTCTGGTTGGCCTGGCGGTCCGTGAGCAGACCCTGGCTGGTCGAGATGATGGCGATGCCGAGTCCTCCGAGGACCTTGGGCAGGCCGGTGTTCTTCGCGTACACCCGGAGGCCGGGCTTGCTGACGCGGCGCAGGCCGGCGATCGAGCGCTCGCGGTTACGGCCGAACTTGAGGCCGATGGTCAGCGTGCGGCCGACCTCGCCCTCCGCGGGCTCGGTCACGCCGAAGGAGGTGATGTAGCCCTCCTGCTGGAGGATCTCGGCGAGGCCGGCCTTCAGCTTGGAGTACGGCATCGACACCTCGTCGTGGTACGCCTGGTTGGCGTTGCGCAGACGCGTCAGCATGTCTGCGATCGGGTCGGTCATCGTCATGGGTGGTTCTCTCTCTTCTGCGGTTTCGCGGTCGCCCGCGACCTTCAGCGGTAGGTCAGGTGACTCGTGCTCACCAGGAGGACTTGGTGACGCCGGGCAGCTCGCCGCGGTGCGCCATCTCGCGCAGGCAGATCCGGCACAGGCCGAACTTGCGGTAGACGGCCTTGGGACGCCCGCAGCGCTGGCAGCGGGTGTACCCGCGGACCGCGAACTTGGGCTTGCGGGCCGCCTTGACCTTCAGCGAAGTCTTCGCCATCTCAGTTCTCCTTGAACGGGAAGCCGAGCTGCTTGAGCAGCGCACGCCCCTGGTCGTCGTTCTCGGCGGTGGTCACCACGGTGATGTCCATGCCTCGCGGACGGTCGATCTTGTCCTGGTCGATCTCGTGGAAGACGACCTGCTCGGTCAGACCGAAGGTGTAGTTGCCGCGACCGTCGAACTGGCGCGACTCGAGGCCGCGGAAGTCACGGATGCGGGGCAGCGCGATCGACAGCAGGCGGTCGAGGAACTCCCACATGCGGTCGCCACGCAGGGTGACGTGCGCACCGATGGGCATGCCCTCGCGGAGCTTGAACTGCGCGATCGACTTCTTCGCCCGGTTGATCGCCGGCTTCTGGCCGGTGATCAGCGCGAGGTCGCGGACGGCGCCCTCGATGAGCTTCGAGTCCCGCGCGGCCTCGCCGACACCCATGTTGACCACGATCTTGGTCAGGCCGGGCACCTGCATGACGTTGGGGATCTCGAACTCCGACTGCAGCGTCGGCAGGATCTCGGCGCGGTAGCGCTTCTTCAGCCGGGGCATCTCGCGAGCGGAGATGGTGGGGCTGGACTCGACCTCGAGGTCGGGGTCGATCTGGTCCTCGATGGGGGTGGCGGTGTCGGCCATCTCAGATCTCCTCACCGGTGGTGCGCGAGATCCGCACGGAGCGGTGCGCGGTGTAGGTGGTGCCGTCGCTGCGACGCTTGGTCACCTCGTCGCGGCGGTAGCCCACGCGGGTCACGCCGTCGCCCTCGACCAGCATCACGTTGGACACGTGGATGGGGGCCTCGGTGGTGATGATGCCGCCGGACTTGCCGGAGCGGCCGCCCGCGTCGACGACCTTGGTGTGCTTCTTGACGCGGTTCACGCCCTCGACGATCACCCGCTGCTGCTCGCGCAGCACGGTGATGACCTTGCCCTGGGCTCCCCGGTCGCTGCCGGCGATCACCTTGACGGTGTCGCCCTTCTTGATCTTCATCGACTTCCTCGACTTGTTCGCTGCCTTCTTGGAGGTCATCTCAGAGCACCTCCGGGGCGAGCGAGACGATCCGCATGAAGCGCTTCTCGCGCAGCTCACGGCCGACGGGGCCGAAGATGCGGGTCCCGCGCGGCTCACCGTCCTGCTTGAGGATGACGGCGGCGTTCTCGTCGAAGCGGATGTACGAGCCGTCGGGACGACGACGCTCCTTGACGGTGCGGACGATGACGGCCTTGACGACGTCGCCCTTCTTCACGTTGCCGCCGGGGATGGCGTCCTTGACGGTGGCGACGATGGTGTCGCCGATGCCGGCGTAGCGTCGCCCGGAGCCACCGAGAACCCGGATGCACAGGATCTCCTTGGCACCGGTGTTGTCGGCGACCTTGAGCCGCGACTCCTGCTGGATCATGTCCTTCTCCTTGTCGCCCTGGTTCTCGCCTGGCGACGAGCCTGGGGGAACTCCACGGTGTGGTCGGTGACGGGCTGCTGCCCGTCGGTCACTTGGCCTTCTCGAGGACCTCGACGACGCGCCAGCGCTTCGTGGCCGACAGCGGTCGGGTCTCCATGATGCGGACGCGGTCGCCGGTGCCGCACTGGTTCTGCTCGTCGTGGGCCTTCAGCCGGCTGGTCTTGCGCATGACCTTGCCGTACAGCGCGTGCTTCACGCGGTCCTCGACGCTGACGACGACGGTCTTGTCCATCTTGTCGCTCACCACGAGGCCCTCGCGGACCTTGCGGCTGTTGCGCTGCGGGGCGGTGGCCCCGGTGCTCGACTCGGTGCTCATGCGTCCTTCTCGGTCTCGTCGGTCTCGCTGCTGCTGCGGATCCCGAGCTCGCGCTCACGGAGCACGGTGTAGATCCGCGCGATGTCCTTCTTGACCGTGCGCAGCCGGCCGTTGTTCTCCAGCTGGCCGGTGGCGGCCTGGAAGCGCAGGTTGAACAGCTCTTCCTTGGCCTCGCGCAGCTTGGTCTCGAGCTCGGCCTGCTCGTGCTCGTCGAGCTCGAACGCCTTGCTGGTCTTGGTCGCCATCACAGGTCACCTGCCTCACGGGACACGAAGCGGCACTTCATGGGGAGCTTGTGCATCGCGCGACGCAGGGCCTCGCGGGCGACGTCCTCGGTCACGCCGGACAGCTCGAACATCACGCGTCCGGGCTTGACGTTGGCGATCCACCACTCGGGCGAGCCCTTTCCGGAACCCATGCGGGTCTCGGCGGGCTTCTTGGTCAGCGGGCGGTCCGGGTAGATGTTGATCCAGACCTTGCCGCCGCGCTTGATGTGGCGGGTCATGGCGATACGGGCCGACTCGATCTGCCGGTTGGTCACGTAGTGACCCTCGATCGCCTGGATGCCGTAGTCACCGAAGGTGAGGCGGGTGCCGCCCTTGGCGGTACCGCGGCGCTTCGGGTGGTGCTGCTTGCGGTGCTTGACGCGTCGGGGCATCAGCATGGTTGTCAGCCCTCCTGCCCGGCCGGAGCCGAGGTAGCGGCCTCGGCGGGAGCAGCCGTCGCCTCGCCCGCGGGGGCGGAGGTCTCGGGCGCGCCGTCGCGGGCCGAACGGGTGGGACGGTCGCCGCGGGTGCCGCGGGACGGACGCTCGCCGCCCCGGCCGCCACCACGCGCGCCACCGCGGCCGGGGGCCCCGGCGCGGGCGGCGGCCTGGGCCTCGCGCTCCGCGCGGGTGCCGGCGACCTCGCCCTTGTAGATCCAGACCTTCACGCCGATGCGGCCGAAGGTCGTCTTGGCCTCGTAGAAGCCGTAGTCGATGTCCGCACGCAGGGTGTGCAGCGGCACGCGGCCCTCGCGGTAGAACTCGGTGCGCGACATCTCGGCGCCGTTCAGGCGGCCGGAGCACTGGATCCGGATGCCCTTGGCACCGGAGCGCATCGATGTCTGGATGGCCTTGCGCATCGCGCGGCGGAACTGCACACGACCGGCGAGCTGCTCGGCGACGCCCTGCGCCACGAGCTGGGCGTCGATCTCGGCGCCCTTGACCTCGAGGATGTTGAGCTGCACCTGCTTGCCGGTGAGCTTCTCGAGCTCGCCGCGCAGCCGGTCGGCCTCCGCGCCGCGGCGGCCGATCACGATGCCGGGCCGGGCGGTGTGGATGTCGACGCGGACGCGGTCGCGGGTGCGCTCGATCTCGACCTTGGAGATGCCGGCCCGCTCCATGCCCTTGGAGAGCAGCTTGCGGATGGCGACGTCCTCGCCGACGTAGCTCTTGTAGAGCTTGTCGGCGTACCACCGGGTGCGGTGGTCGGTGGAGATGCCGAGGCGGAACCCGTTCGGGTTGATCTTCTGACCCATCAGGCGGTCCGTCCCTTCTTGCCCCGTCGGACAGCGACCGCGTCGGCGGGCTGGACGGCGAGAGTGATGTGGCTCGTGCGCTTGTTGATGCGGGTCGCGCGACCCTGCGCACGGGGGCGCCAGCGCTTCATGGTCGGTCCCTCGTCGACCTGGGCGACCGAGACGACGAGCGTCGCGGGGTCCAGGTCCTCGGTGGTCTCGGCGTTCGCGATCGCGGACTCCAGGACCTTGAGGACGGTCTCGGACGCGGCCTGCGGGGCGAACTGGAGCGTGGCGCGGGCGTCCTCGACGCCCATGCCGCGGACCAGGTCGACGACCCGGCGGGCCTTCATCGGGGTGATCCGCACGAAGCGTGCGCTGGCGAACGCGCCCGGCTGGTCGCCGAGCAGCGAGACGCGACGCGCGCTGATGCGGGTGCGCTCGGTGGTGCTCATCGGCGGCGCCCCTTCCGGTCGTCCTTGATGTGGCCGCGGAAGGTGCGGGTCGGGGCGAACTCGCCCAGCTTGTGACCGACCATCGCGTCGGTGACGAACACCGGCACGTGCTTGCGACCGTCGTGGACGGCGATCGTGTGACCGATCATGTCCGGGACGATCATCGACCGGCGCGACCAGGTCTTGATGACGTTGTGGCTGCCCTTCTCGTTCTCGGCGTCCACCTTCTTCTGAAGGTGGTCGTCGACGAAGGGGCCCTTCTTCAGGCTACGAGGCATCTGTGCTTTCCCTACCTAGTCCTGCTCAGCGCTTCTTGCCGGTACGGCGGCGGCGGATGATCTGCTTGTCGCTGGCCTTGCGCTTGCGCGTGCGGCCCTCGGGCTTGCCCCACGGGGACACCGGGTGGCGTCCACCGGAGGTCTTGCCCTCACCACCACCGTGCGGGTGGTCGACCGGGTTCATGACCACACCGCGGACGGTCGGGCGCTTGCCCTTCCACCGCATGCGGCCGGCCTTGCCCCAGTTGATGTTTGACTGCTCGGCGTTGCCGACCTCGCCCAGCGAGGCGCGGCAGCGGGCGTCGACGAACCGCATCTCGCCGGAGGGCATGCGCAGCGTGGCGCGCGAGCCCTCCTTGGCGACCAGCTGGGCGCTGTTGCCGGCGGAACGGGCGATCTTCGCGCCGCCGCCGGGGCGGAGCTCGACGCAGTGGATCGTCGTGCCGACCGGGATGTTGCGCAGCGGCAGGTTGTTGCCGGTCTTGATGTCGGCGCCGGGGCCCGACTCCACGACCGTGCCCTGGCGCAGACCGCGGGGCGCCACGATGTAGCGCTTCTCGCCGTCGGCGAAGTGCAGCAGCGCGATGCGCGCGGTGCGGTTCGGGTCGTACTCGATGTGCGCGACCTTGGCGGGCACGCCGTCCTTGTCGTAGCGACGGAAGTCGATGACCCGGTAGGCGCGCTTGTGGCCGCCGCCCTGGTGGCGGGTGGTGATGCGGCCCTGGTTGTTGCGGCCGCCCTTCTTCGCCAGGGGCCGCGTGAGCGACTTCTCCGGGGTGGTCCGGGTGATCTCGACGAAGTCGGCCACGGAGCTGCCGCGGCGGCCCGGGGTGGTCGGCTTGTACTTGCGGATAGCCATGTCTAGATGTCCTCTCCAGGCCCGCTCAGGCGCCCGGTCCGCCGAAGATGTCGATCCGGTCACCCTCGGCGAGGCTGACGATCGCGCGCTTCGTGTCGTTGCGGCGGCCCATGCCGTACCGGGTACGGCGGCTCTTGCCCGGACGGTTCAGGGTGTTCACCGAGGTGACCTTGACGCCGAAGATCTTCTCGACGGCGATCTTGATCTCGGTCTTGTTGGCGTCGGGGCGGACGATGAACGTGTACTTGTTCGCGTCCAGCAGCCCGTAGCTCTTCTCGGAGACGACCGGCGCGAGCAGGATGTCGCGCGGGTCCTTGTGCAGGGTGCTCACTTGTCGCCCTCCTCGCGGGTCGAGCCCTTGCCGGCGTGCGCGACGAACGCGTCGTACGCCGACTGGGTGAACACGACGTCGTCGTTGACGAGCACGTCGTAGGTGTTCAGCTGGTCCGGGACGATCAGGTGCACCTCGGGCGCGTTCCGCAGCGACAGCCAGGTCAGGTGGTCCTCGCGGTCCACCACGACCAGGAACCGGCGACGGTCGGCCAGCGCGTGCAGCGACGCGAGCGCGGCCCGCGTCGAGGGGGCGTCGCCGTCCAGGAAGCCGTCGACCACGTGGACGCGGTCGTTGCGGGCCCGGTCGGAGAGGGCACCGCGGAGGGCGGCGGCCTTCATCTTCTTGGGGGTCCGCTGGCTGTAGTCACGCGGCTGCGGGCCGTGGACGACGCCACCGCCGGCGAACTGGGGCGCACGGATCGAGCCCTGGCGGGCGCGACCGGTGCCCTTCTGGCGGTAGGGCTTCGTGCCACCGCCGCGCACCATGGCGCGGGTCTTGGTGGCGTGCGTGCCCTGGCGGGCAGCGGCCTGCTGCGCCACGACGACCTGGTGGATCAGCGACACGTTGGTCTTCGCGCCGAAGATCTCGGCGGGGAGAGCGACGTCGACCTTGCTCATCGGGTGGCCTCCTTCTTCGCCGCGGAGCGCAGCACGACGACCCCACCGCGGGGGCCGGGGACGGCCCCCTTGACGAGCACGAGACCGCGCTCGACGTCGACGGCGTGGACCGTGAGGTTCTGGGTGGTGACCTTCTCCGCACCCATCCGGCCGGACATCCGGGTGCCCTTGAAGACCCGGCCCGGCGTCGCGCAGGCACCGATGGAGCCCGGCTTGCGGTGGTTGCGGTGGGCACCGTGGGAGGCGCCGACACCGGAGAAGCCGTGACGCTTCATCGTGCCGGCGAAACCCTTGCCCTTGCTGGTGGCGGTCACGTCGACGGAGTCGCCCACGGCGAACTCCTCGACGGTGAGCTCCTGGCCGACCTCGTAGGCCGAGGTGTCGGCGGTCCGGATCTCGACCACGTGGCGGCGCGGCGTGACGCCGGCCTTGGCGAACTGGCCGGCGACCGGCTTGTTCACCTTGCGCGCCTCGATCTCGCCGAAGCCGATCTGGACGGCGTTGTAGCCGTCGAGCTCGGGACGGCGGATCGCGGTCACCACGTTGGTGGAGGCGGCGATCACGGTGACGGGGACGACCTTGTTGTCGGCGTCCCAGGTCTGGGTCATGCCGAGCTTGGTGCCCAGCAGGCCCTTCAGGGTGCGTTCGAAAGTCATGGTGTCAGCCTCAGAGCTTGATCTCGATGTCGACGCCCGCGGGCAGGTCCAGCCGCATGAGCGAGTCGACGGTCTTCGGCGTGGGGTCGATGATGTCGATGAGGCGCTTGTGGGTGCGCATCTCGAAGTGCTCCCGCGAGTCCTTGTACTTGTGCGGAGACCGGATCACGCAGTAGACGTTCTTCTCGGTCGGCAGCGGCACCGGGCCCGCGACGCGCGCGCCGGTACGGGTGACCGTGTCGACGATCTTCTGCGCGGAGGTGTCGATCACCTCGTGGTCGTAGGCCTTGAGCCTGATGCGGATCTTCTGTCCCGCCATAGGTCTGAGATGTCCTCACTCGAACGTGTACCGGAGTACAAGGGCGTACGTCGTGCTCGGTCCTGTGGTGCGTCCCCGGGTGGGTCCGCCCCTCGGTGCCCGGCCTCCGTCTCCCACCCCCGCGGTCGGGCGTGTCGCGCTGGTTCCTCGCGCGACCCCGCACAGGACGAGGTGGTGGAGCGGTGGTGCCGCTCCGCCTGGGCGGAGCGGATCGGGTCTCCTGGAACGGTGCGGCCGCACGCCACCACCGTCGATCCCTGGAGACACGATGAAGTGGTCAAGCACTGCCACACCCCGGCAACCCGCCGGAGCAACCGCACTATCCTGACACCCGCCCGCGACGAACATCAAATCGCCCCCTCACGACCGAGCTCGCGAGGTCGTGGCAGGGGGCGGGTCGAGCGAGCGACGCGACCGAGGAACGAGGTCGCGAGAGCGGGTCGAGACACCGGTGAGGCTACGTGACGGCCCAGCCGCGACCGAGGAACGAGGTCGCGGCGGACGTCGGCATGCGGAGCCGCCTCTCACCGGGTGCTGACAGGATGACCACCAGTCACGCAGCGAAGGGGGGCGCATGGCGCCGGAGGAGCAGTTCCCGCCACCGGGCGCACCGCCGCCGGGTGCGCCGCCGCCGGGCCCGGCCGGTCCGTCGTTCGAGAAGGTCAGGTCGGCGCCGGGGTACGGCGCGCCGGGCCCGACGTCGTACGCCGGCCCGCCCTCGTGGCAGGCGGGACCGCCGCCGGCGTTCGCCGGCGCGGCCCACAAGCCGGGGGCGATCCCGATCCGTCCGCTGCGCCTGGGCGACATGTACGACGCGGCGTTCAAGATCATCCGCTTCAACCCGCGCGCGACGGTCGGTGCCGCGGCGCTGGTGGCGGGGGCGGCGATGGCCGTGCCGGTCCTCGTCACGCTCGTCCTGTCGTTGACGCTGGACCTGTCGCTGGACTTCCTCGACCCCTCCACGGCGGTCGGGTCGGACCCCACCGCGGCGCCGTCGACCCAGGACACGCTGGGCTTCATCGGGGCCTTCGGCTCGTTCATGGTGGGGGCGCTCGCCCAGGCAATCGGGCTCGTCCTGGTCACCGGGATGATCGCCCACGTCACGATGGCGGCCGCGGTCGGTCGACGGCTGTCGCTGCAGGAGGCCTGGGCCGCGACCCACGGACGGCGGTGGCGCCTGATCGGCCTGACCGCGCTGCTGGGTCTGGTCTGGACCGTCGTGCTGGGTGTCTACATCGGGCTGTGGGTCGTCCTGGTGGTCGCCGTCGGCGAGCCCGTCGTCCTGGTCCTGTGGGGTGTCGTCACCGTGCCGGCGATGGTCGCGCTGGCGGTGTGGGCCTGGGTGCGCGTCAGCTACCTGGCCGTGCCGGCACTGATGCTGGAGCGGACCGGGGTGCTCGGCGCCCTCGGCCGCGCCTTCCGGCTGACCAGGCGGCAGTTCTGGCGGACCCTCGGGATCGCGCTGCTGACCTCGCTGATCGCGCAGGTCGCGGGCAGCATCATCAGCCTGCCGGTCTCCCTGGTGTCGCAGCTGGCCGTCCTCGTCCCCGCCCTCGGCGGCTTCCAGGTCCTGGTCTTCGTGCTCGGCCAGGCCCTGTCGACCGTGGTGGTGGCGGCGTTCGTGTCCCCGTTCTCCGCCGCGGTCACCTCCCTGCAGTACGTCGACCAGCGCATGCGCAAGGAGGCGCTGGACGTCGAGCTCCTCGCTCGGGCCGGGATCACGACACCGTGACCGGGCTCGATCCCTCGGGTGACGAGGGACGCGACCTGCTGCGCCGCGAGCTGCTGCGACCGGAGTACAACCAGGAGAACCCGTTCCTGCGCTTCCTCGACTGGCTGGGCGAGCAGCTCGACGAGGGGTTGCGGCGCGCCGGCGACGCCGACCCGCTGGTGGTCGCCGCCGCGCTCGTCGTCCTGGTCGCGCTCGCGCTGGCCGTGCTGTGGCTCGTCACCCGGGCACGCACCGAGGGCGGGACGCGCACCCGCGGCGAGGGCGTGCTGGACGACGTCCGCGCCTCGGCCGACGAGCTGCGGGCGGCGGCGGAGGCGGCGCTCGCGGACGGGCGCCTGGGCGAGGCACTGGCCGACGCCTTCCGCGCGCTCGCCGTCCGCCAGGTCGAGCGCGGACGCCTCGCCGACCTGCCCGGGCTGACCGCCCGCGAGGTCGCGACCGCCGTGGCCACCGAGCACCCGGGCCGCGGGGACGCCCTGCGCCGGGCCGCGTCCGCCTTCGACGAGGTCGTGTACGGCGACCGGTCGCTGCCGGCCGAGCGGGTGCGCGATGTCCTCGCCCTGGACGACGACCTGGCGGGCGTGCGGTGAGCCCGACCCTGACCGCGGGTCCCGCACCGGCGACCGCCGTCCCCGGGAGCGGCCCGTCGCGACGGTTCCTGCCGCGCCGTTCGACGGTCCTGATCGCGCTGGTCGTGCTCGCGACGGTCGTCCTGCTGGCCGTCAGCACCCGCGACGCCACCCGCACCGACCCCCTCGACCCCGACAACCCCTCCCCCGGCGGCGCGCAGGCGCTGGCACGGGTGCTGGCCGACGAGGGCGTCGACGTGGAGGTCGTCCGCGACGCCGACGCCCTGGAGGACACCGAGGTCGACGGCGACACCACCGTGCTCGTCACCGCGCCGTACTCCCTGGGCGGCGCCAGCACCGACCGCCTGGTCGACCACGCCGCGGACGGGCAGCTCGTCGTCGCGGGCTCGGGGCTCGCGCAGGTCGGGCTCCTGGACGACGCCGACGAGCCGGTCACCGTGGAGGTCCCGGACGACCTCGAGGCGGACTGCGAGGCGGACGCGGCCGGCGGGGTCGACGGGGTCGACCTGTCCGGCCTGGCGATCGACGTCGAGGTCGCCGACGCCTACCCCCTCGACGGGTGCTTCACCGTCGACGAGGGGTCCCTGCTCGTCAGCCCGCGCCCGGGCCTGACGGTGCTCGGCGCGGCCGACGTCCTCGCGAACGACCAGGTGCTGCGCGGTGACAACGCCGCGGTGGCGCTGCGTCTCCTGGGCGCCCGGGAGCGCCTGGTCTGGTACGTCCCCGACCCCGCCGACGTCCCGGCCGGGGAGAGCACCGCCCCGTCCGCGCTGCTGCCGCCGTGGCTGGTGCCGGTGCTGTGGCTGCTGTTCGCGACGTCGCTGGTGGGGATCTGGTGGCGGGCCCGCCGCTTCGGCCCCCTGGTGACCGAGCCCCTCCCGGTCAGCGTCAAGGCCTCCGAGACCACCCGCAGCCGCGGCCGGCTCTACCACCGCAGCCGCGACCGCGGCCACGCCGCCGGTGCGCTGCGCCACGCCGCCCGCGACCGGTTCGCCGCGCGGCTCGGCATCCCCGCCACGCCCCCGGCACCGGGGGCGCCCGCCCCCGTCGTCCTCGACGTGGCCCGTCGTACGGCGCGCCACCCCGCCGAGGTCGCCTGGCTGATCGACCCCACCGCCCCGCCGCCGGGCACCGACACCGAGCTGGTCGACCTGGCCGACGCGCTCGCCGAGCTCGACAGAGAGGTACGCCGCACATGACCCACGACCACGCCCCGGAGCCCACCCCCGGCCCCGGCTCCGACCTCACCCGGGACCGGCTCGCGAAGCAGCCCGACGAGACCGGGTCCCGCGACGCCGGGGAGCAGGCCCGCGACCGCCTCTCCGACGTACGACGGGAGGTCGCGAAGGCCGTCGTCGGCCAGGACGCCGCGGTGTCGGGGCTGCTGGTGGCGCTGCTGTGCGGCGGTCACGTGCTGATGGAGGGAGTGCCCGGCGTCGCCAAGACGCTGCTCGTGCGGACCCTCGCCAGCGCCCTCGACGTCGACACCCGGCGGGTGCAGTTCACGCCCGACCTGATGCCGGGCGACATCACCGGGTCGATGGTCATCGACCCCCAGCAGGGCGAGCTGCGCTTCCGCGAGGGCCCGGTCTTCACGAACCTGCTGCTCGCCGACGAGATCAACCGGACGCCACCGAAGACGCAGAGCGCGCTGCTGGAGGCCATGGAGGAGGGGCAGGTCTCCGTCGACGGCCGCTCACGCACCCTGCCGTCGCCGTTCCTGGTCGCGGCGACGCAGAACCCGGTGGAGTACGAGGGCACCTACCCGCTGCCCGAGGCCCAGCTCGACCGGTTCCTGCTCAAGGTGGTGCTCCCGATCCCGGAGCGCGCCCAGGAGCTGGAGGTGCTGCGACGCCACGCCGGCGGCTTCGACCCCCGCGACGTGCGCGGCGCCGGCGTCACGGCGGTGGCCCGGCCCGAGGACATCCTCGCGGGCCGCGCCGCGGTGGCGCGGGTGTCGGTGTCCGACGAGGTGGCCGGCTACATCGTCGACGTCGCCCGCGCGACCCGCGACTCCCCGTCGCTCAGCCTGGGCGTCAGCCCGCGCGGCGCGACCGCGCTGCTGCGGGCGGCGCGCGCCTGGGCGTGGCTCAACGGACGGGACTTCGTCACGCCGGACGACGTCAAGGCCCTGGCCCACGCCACCCTGGTGCACCGTCTCGGCCTGCGGCCCGAGGCCGAGCTGGAGGGCACCGACGTCGCCCAGGTGCTGGCCTCCGCCCTCGGCTCGGTCCCGGTCCCCCGCTAGGACCCGGCGTGGCCATCACGGGGCGCGTCCCCCTCCTGCTCCTGCTCGGCGTGGTGCCGCTCGTGCTGCGGCCGACCGCCGGGGTCGGCTGGGGCTGGGTCGGCCTGGTCCTGGCCGTCACCGTCGTCGACCTGCTGCTGGCCCCGTCGACGACCGCCGTCGGGCTGCGCCGCGAGGCGACCGGCCCGGTGCGGACCGGGGAGGCGACGAGCACGACGGTCGTCGCCACGAACACCGGACGGCGACGCCTGCGGGGCGCACTCCGCGACGCGTGGCAGCCCACCGCCGGCGCGACCGGCAACCGCCACCGGCTCCGCCTCGGGCCGGGCGCCTCCGCCCGGCTCACCACACCGCTCACCCCGGTACGCCGGGGCGACCTGCGCGCGGTCGGCGTCACCGTCCGCTCGCTGGGGCCCCTCCGCCTCGTCGCCCGGCAGCGGACCCTCGACGTCCCGGGGTCCGTGCGCAGCCTCCCGCCGTTCGAGTCCCGCAAGCACCTCCCGAGCCGCCTGGCCCGGCTGCGCGAGCTCGACGGCCGCGCGGCCGTCAGGGTCCGGGGGCAGGGCACCGAGTTCGACTCCCTGCGCGAGTACGTCGACGGCGACGACGTCCGCTCCATCGACTGGCGGGCCAGCGCCCGCAACCGGACGGTCGTCGTCCGGACCTGGCAGCCCGAGCGCGACCGCCGGGTCGTGCTCGTCCTCGACACCTCCCGGGTCTCCGCGGGCCGCGTCGACGACGTGCCGCGGCTGGACTCCGCGATGGACGCCGCCCTGCTCCTGGCCGCCCTGGCCTCGCGCGCCGGCGACCGGGTCGACTTCGTGGCCGGCGACCGTCGCGTCCGGTCCCGGGTCCGCTCGGCGGGGTCGCGGGCGATCGCCGGGACGCTGCAGGACGCGATGGCCGACCTGTCCCCCGTGCTCGCCGAGGCGGACTGGTCCGCGCTGGCCGCGGCGGTGAACGCCATGGGCCGGCGCCGCTGCCTCGTCGTCCTGCTCACCCCGCTCGAGCCGGCCGCCGTCGAGGAGAGCCTGCTGCCGACGCTCGTGACCCTGGTGCGGCACCACCGCGTCGTCCTCGCCTCGGTGCGCGACCCCGAGCTGGAGCGGCTCGCCGCGACCCGCGGCACCGTCGCCGAGGCGTACGGCGCGGCCGCCGCCGAGCAGGCCCTGGGCCGTCGACGTCGTACGGCCGACATGCTGCGGACCCTCGGGGTCGACGTGGTCGACGCCGACGCCGAGTCCCTGCCGCCCGCCCTGGCCGACCACTACCTGTCCCTGAAGGCCCGCGGCCTGCTGTAGGCGAGTCCGGCGGCTCAGGCGGCGGTGGCGACCCGGTCCTCGAGCAGCGCCTCGTCGAGGTCGCCGTCGTGGCCGCGGCGGTGGGCGGCGCGGCCGACCACGAAGACGTAGGCGAGGAAGAGCACCTCGGCGACGACGCCGATCCCCACCCGGGCCCACGTCGGCAGCCCGGACGGGGTCACGAACCCCTCGATGAGGCCGCTGACGAACAGCACGGCGGCGAGGCCGAGCGCCATCGTGCCGATGGTGCGGCCCTCCCGGGCGATCGAGCGGGCGCGCGTGATCGGACCGGGCGCGACCCAGGACCAGAAGAGCCGCAGGCCCGTCCCGCCGGCGACGAAGATGGCGGTGAGCTCGAGGAGGCCGTGGGGCAGCAGGAGTCCCCAGAAGAAGGCGCCCTGGTCGGCCCGGTGCATGATCGAGCCGATGATCGCCAGGTTCGCGAGGTTCTGGAACAGCAGGTAGAGCACGGGGAACCCGAGGATGCCCAGCGCCAGGCACAGGGCGCTGACCCACGCGTTGTTCACCCAGACCTGGGCGGCGAACTCGCCGGCGGCGTACTCGCTGTAGTAGCCCTCGAAGTCCTCGTTGACGAGCTGGTCGACCGCCTCGGGCGACATCAGCGTCTGCTCGACCTGCGGGTTGGCCAGCAGCCACAGGATCATCACGCCGGTGACGACGACGCTGCCCGCGATCGTGCCGAGCCACCACCACCGCAGCCGGTAGAGCGCCCCGGGGAAGCGCTCGGTGAAGAACGAGGTCACGCTGCGCCAGGTCGTGATCCGGGCGCCCGCCGAGCGGGTGCGCGCCCGGGCCAGCAGCGAGCTGAGGTACGCCACCAGCGAGGCGTCCGGCGCGGACGTGCGGATGACGGAGAGGTGCGTCGCGACCCGCTGGTAGAGCTCGACCAGCTCGTCGCTCTCGGCGCCGCCGGGGCGTCGCAGCCGCGACAGCTCCTCGAGCCGGCGCCACTCGGCGTGGTGGGCGGCGACGTACGCGTCCAGGTCCACGGCGACGATCCTAGGGCGCCCGTCGTCCGGGGGCGCCGGCTGCGGACGGGGACCTACGATGAGCGCGATGGACGCCTCCCGCCCCGTCGCCGCCCGCGAGACGGCGACGCTGACCGACGACGACCTCGTCACCGGCGAGGCCGTCGCGCTCGACCTGCCGCCGGCGGGCCTCGCCGTACGGATCGGCTCGGGGCTCCTCGACGTGGTCGTCACCGCCGTCCTGCTGGTCGTCGGCGCGTTCACGGTGCTGCTGTCGGCCTCGGGGAGCAGCGGCGCGGTCCAGACGATCGCGGTGATCGGCCTGACCGTCGGGGTGTTCCTGGTGTTCCCGACCACGATGGAGACGCTCACGCGGGGCCGGACGGTCGGCAAGCTGGCCTTCGGGCTGCGGACGGTCCGGGAGGACGCCGGGCCCATCTCGTTCCAGCACGCCCTGGTCCGCTCGATGATCGGGTACGTCGAGATCTACGCCCTCACCGGCGTCCCCGCCTTCTTCTCGGCGATGGTCTCGGCGAAGGGCAAGCGGCTCGGCGACTACGCCGCCGGGACCTACGTCGTCCGCGAGCGGGTGCCGCTGCGGCTGGACGCCCCCGCGATGATGCCGCCGCCGCTCGCGGCCTGGGCGCAGCGGGCCGACATCACCGCGCTGCCGACCTCGCTGGCGCTCGCCGTGCGCCAGTTCCTCGGCCGGGCCGGGACGCTCGACCCCGCCAGCCGTCAGGCCATCGGCGCCGACCTGGCCCGCCAGGTGTCGCCCCACGTGGCCCCGCTCCCCCCGCCGGGCACCCCGGCGGAGGCCTTCCTGGCCGCGGTGGTGGCGGAGCGCCGCGAGCGCGACTCGCGCCGCCTCGCGCGGGAGGCGCGTCTGCGCGCGCGGCTGGTGTCGGGGCGGTGAGCGCGGTCCTCGCGACCGCCGCCACCGCCGGCCGCCTGCTGCTCGGGGCGTTCCTGGTGTTCGCCGGTGTCGGGCACCTGGTGGTCACCGACGAGTTCCTGGCGCAGGTCCCCCCGTTCCTGCCTGCCCCGACCCTCGTCGTCGTGCTCTCGGGACTCGTCGAGATCGCCGTCGGCCTCGCCGTCCTGCTCGCTCCCGCCCGCCGCCGACCCCTGGTGGGCCTGGCGGTGGCCGGCCTCTTCGTCGCCGTCTTCCCCGGCAACATCAGCCAGTACGTGACCGGCACCGACGGCTTCGGCCTCGACACCGACGGCGCCCGCGCCACCCGGCTCCTCTTCCAGCCGCTCCTCGTCGCCTGGGCCCTCTGGTGCACCGGCGCCTGGCGCCTGCTCCGCCCCCGTCCGCGCCACCGTCCGTGACGCCCGCGCCCGGGGTGGTCGGGGGCCACTCCGGACCGTCCCCCCATCGCCTCCGTTTGTGACGAAACGGCAGCCCGGGGCGCGTTCTCACTGCCGTTTGTGACGAAACGGGAGGCCCCGGGCCCGGGAGGCCCGCGGACGACGACCACGGCCCGGGCAGCTCCGCCAGCCCGCGGGATGGCGCCGCGTGCCCGACGTACGGCGTCCGGCCGCTCGTGTCGCCGGCCGGTCCGGACCGTCGCGCACCGCCTCCGTTTGTGACAAACGGCAGCCCCGGGCGCGTTCCCACTGCCGTTTGTGACGAAACGGGACGCCCCGAGGCCCGCAGCGGGCCCCGGGGACGGTCGGTGTCAGCGGAGGCGGACCTCGCCGGTGCCGAGGGCGCTGTCCTGGTCGTCGTACGGCGTGATGACGACCTCGTACTCCCCCACGACGGCCTGGATCGTGCACTCCTCGGGGTAGGTGATGAGGCTGTCCTCGTTGCAGACCTCCTCGCCGTCGGGGTCGTTGACGACCATGACGATGTCCTCGTCCACGTCGGACTGGGCCTCGATCCGGAGCCGGCCGGGTGAGGAGACGGTCACGGTGACGACGGCCTGGCCGGAGGCGAGGTCGAAGGCGACCACGTCGTCACCACCACCACCACCACCGCCGCTCGGGTCCTCCGTCGCGCTCGGGGAGGACTCGGTCGACTCGGTCGGTGACGCCTCGTCGGAGGCGGACTCCGACGGGCTCGCCGACGGCGACGCCGACTCGGAGGTCTGGTCGCCGTCGTCCGCGGTGGTCGTGTCGTCGTCGCCGGAGAACGCGGCCACGAGTCCCCAGGCGCCCAGGCCGAGGACGAGCAGCACGGCGACACCGATGCCGATCAGCACGGCAGGGCTCATGCCCTTCTTCGGCGGCATGCCACCGCCCTGCTGCCACGGCGGGCCACCCGGGGGCGGGCCACCCTGCCAGCCGCCACCCTGCGGACCACCCTGCTGCCAGGGCTGGCCCGGCTGACCCTGCTGCTGCCAGGGCCCCTGACCCGACGACTGCTGACCCGGCTGCTGCCACGGACCCGGACCCGACGGCTGCTGGCCGGGCTGGCCCTGCTGCCAGGGCCCCTGCCCCGACGACTGCTGGCCGGGCTGCTGCCACGGCCCCTGACCCGACGGCTGCTGACCCGGCTGCTGCCACGGCCCCTGCCCGGACGGCTGCTGGCCCGGGCCGCTCGGGGGGGCGGCGCGGGTGACGTCGGCGTCCCCCGCCACCGCGAGCGAGCAGAAGGGGCAGCGGTCCTCGCCCGCCGCGAACTGCGTGCCGCACCGGACACAGGTGTTCATGGGCTCTCCCTGAGCGGTCGGGCTCGGACTCGGGCGTCCTCGCCGCCCGCCGAGCGTAGGACCGCGGGTCCTCGCTGCACCAGAGAATTGTCCGGCCGGTGACCGTTCCGAGACCTCCGACGTGCGACAGGGCCGCCCACCTGGCGGTGGACGGCCCTGTCTCCCCGAGATCTCGCACCCCGTCCGGGGTGGAGGATCAGCTGCCCGTGAGGGCGGTCAGCGGCTGCTCAGTAGTTGGTGAACAGCAGGCGGTTCGGCGCACCGTTCGTGCCCGAGACGACCCCGGTGGTGGCGTTGCCGACGATCGCGTTGGTCACGGTCGTCGGGCCGGCGCCCGGGTTGGTCTGCAGGTACTGCGCGGCGACACCGGCGACGTGCGGCGAGGCCATCGACGTGCCCGAGATGGTGTTGGTGGCCGAGGTGCTGCCGATCCACGCCGAGGTGATGTTCGAGCCCGGCGCGAAGATGTCGACGCAGGAGCCCCAGTTCGAGAACGACGAGCGGGCGTCGGTGTTGGTCGTCGAGCCCACGGTGATGGCCGAGGCCGCACGCGCCGGCGAGACGTTGCAGGCGTTCTGGTTCTCGTTGCCCGCGGCGACGACGGTGGTCACGCCGGAGCTGGTCATGCGGGACACGGCCGAGTCGGTGGCCGTGCTCGCGCCGCCGCCGAGGCTCATGTTGGCGACCGCCGGGCCGCCGCGACCGGCGACCCAGTCCATGCCGGCGATGACGCCGGAGTTCGTGCCGGAGCCGTCGCAGCCGAGGACGCGGACCGGCACCAGGGTGACCTGCTTCGCCACGCCGTACGTCGTGCCACCGACGGTGCCGGCGACGTGCGTGCCGTGGCCGTTGCAGTCGGTGGTGCCGCGGCCGTCGTTGATCGCGGTGTAGCCGGAGCCGAGGCGCCCGCTGAACTCGTTGTGGGGCTGGATGCCGGTGTCGATCACGTAGGCGGTCACCCCGGCGCCGGTGGCGTTGTAGGTGAAGGTGCGGGTCAGCGGCAGGTTGCGCTGGTCGATGCGGTCGAGGCCCCAGGTGGCGTTGTTCTGGGTGGCCGACGCGGTGACGACGCTGTCCTCGGCGACGAGCTGCACGTCGGGGTTCGCGCGGACCGCGGCGAGCTCGGCGGGGGTCAGCTCGGCGGAGTAGCCGCCGAGGTCGTCGTACACGCGCTCGACGGTGCCGCCCTGGGCGAACAGGCCGCTGCGGCCCTCGGCGCGGGAGGCCTCGGCGCCCGGCTCGAGCATGACGATGTACTGCCCGGCGATGGCGTCCTTGCCGGCCTGGACCAGCGGGGCCCGCTCCTGCTCGACGTCGCCCGCGGCGGTGGCGGGGGTGCTCACGGCGCCGAGCGCGGTGGCGCCCAGCGCGGTCATGGCAAGGGTGGCGACCCCGACCGCAGTCCTCTTCAGCATGCTTGTGACCTCCCGACCCCGGTAGGGGCCTTCCTCGACTCGCCGGCCGCGCTCCCGCGTGCCGGGGGCGGCCCGAGCCGCCGGGACGACCCTCTCCCGGGGGCGGGTCGAGGGGGTAGAGGGATAACCCTTGACGAGTCCGAGGGGTCGGCGCGACCGTCGGCTCGGGTCAACCGCGGGCGCGGTAGAGCAGGTCCGTGGGCGGACGGCCCGCGGCCAGGCCCTTGCGCTCGAAGCGGGTCACCGGACGGTCCTCCCACCGCTCGACCTCACCGCCGGCGAGGCCGGGCTCGGCGTCGAGCACCTCGCGCATCTGCCGGGCGTAGTCGGCCCAGTCGGTGGCGAGACGCCACGCGCCGTCCACGGCGAGCCGGGAGGCGACCACCGAGGCGAAGGTCGGCGACACCAGCCGCCGCTTGTGGTGCCGGGTCTTCGGCCACGGGTCGGGGAAGAAGGTCCAGAGCTCCGCCAGGCCGCGGGGGGCCACCCGCTGGTCGAGGAACCAGGCCGCGTCGACCGCGCAGAGGCGCACGTTCGAGACACCCGCCTCGGTGAGTGCCTCCAGGGTCGAGGCGATCCCCGGCCGCCACACCTCCAGCGCCAGCACGTCGTACGACGGCCGCTCGGCGGCGAGCGCGACCGTCGCCTCGCCGACGCCGGAGCCGATCTCGACGATCAGGGGTGCTCGGCGCCCGAAGTGCTCGGCGAGGTCGAAGCCGTCGTCGTCGACGGCGTCGGTGGGGATCACCAGGTCGGCGGCGCGGGCGTCCCAGGCGCGCTGCTGGCGGTCGGTGAAGCGCGCGCCGCGCCGGGAGTACGACAGGACCTCGCGGACCCGACGGCCGTCGTCGGTGAGCTTGCGGTGCGGGCGCGCGGGCGGGGTGACGGAGCTGATGGTCGGACTCTCCTCGCGGACGGACTCGGACAGCACAACGCCCCCGGGGGTGACCCCGGGGGCGCTGTGGTCGTGCTGGGTGCTGCGGGTGCTGCTAGGCGGGGTGCGCCAGGGTCACTTGGTGACCTTGGTGACCCGGCCGGCGCCGACGGTGCGGCCACCCTCGCGGATCGCGAAGCGCAGGCCCTCGTCCATGGCGACGGGCTGGATCAGCTCGACCGACATCTCGGTGTTGTCGCCCGGCATCACCATCTCGGTGCCGTCGGGCAGGGTGACGACACCGGTCACGTCCGTGGTCCGGAAGTAGAACTGCGGACGGTAGTTGTTGAAGAACGGCGTGTGGCGGCCGCCCTCCTCCTTGCTCAGGATGTAGACCGAGGCGTCGAAGTTGGTGTGCGGGGTGGTCGTGCCCGGCTTGATCACGACCATGCCGCGCTCGATGTCCTCGCGCTTGGTGCCGCGGAGCAGCAGCCCGACGTTCTCGCCGGCCTGGCCCTCGTCGAGCAGCTTGCGGAACATCTCGACGCCGGTGACCGTCGACTTCTGCGACTTCTCGCGGATGCCGATGATCTCGACCTCCTCGTTCACCTTGACGATGCCGCGCTCGATGCGACCGGTGATGACCGTGCCGCGACCGGTGATCGTGAAGACGTCCTCGACGGGCATGAGGAACGGCTTGTCGGTGTCACGCTCGGGGGTCGGGATGTAGTCGTCGACGGCCTGCATGAGCTCCGCGACGCTGTTGGCCCACTTCTCCTCGCCCTGCAGGGCGGGGAACGCGGCGACCTGGACGACGGGGATGTCGTCGCCGGGGAACTCGTACTCGGTGAGGAGCTCGCGCACCTCCATCTCGACGAGCTCGATGAGCTCCTCGTCGTCGACCATGTCGCACTTGTTGAGCGCGACCACCAGGGCGGGGACGCCGACCTGGCGGGCGAGCAGCACGTGCTCGCGAGTCTGCGGCATCGGGCCGTCGGTCGCCGCGACCACCAGGATGGCGCCGTCCATCTGCGCCGCACCGGTGATCATGTTCTTGATGTAGTCGGCGTGCCCGGGGCAGTCGACGTGCGCGTAGTGGCGCGCCTCGGTCTGGTACTCGATGTGCGCGATCGAGATCGTGATGCCGCGCTGACGCTCCTCGGGGGCCTTGTCGATCATGTCGAAGGCCTGCGTGTCCGGGTTGCCCTGCGGGTCCCGGTCGTGGAGCGTCTTCGAGATGGCAGCCGTCAGCGTCGTCTTGCCGTGGTCGATGTGACCGATCGTGCCGATGTTGACGTGCGGCTTGCTCCGCTCGAACTTCGCCTTAGCCACTGGGGCTCCTCCTGTGATGGGTTGTGCGGAAACTGTGGGGGTGGTGCGGGGCCGAAGCCCGTGAACGTCGCGCGGACGACTACTCGCCGCGGACCTTCTTGACGATCTCCTCGGCCACGCTGGAGGGAACCTCGGCGTACGAGTCGAACTCCATCGAGTACGACGCCTGACCGGAGGTCTTCGACCGCAGGTCGCCAACGTACCCGAACATCTCGGACAGGGGGACGAGCGCGTTGACCACACGCTCGCCGTGACGCTCCTCCATGCTCTGCACCTGGCCGCGACGGCTGTTGATGTCGCCGATGACGTCGCCCAGGTAGTCGTCCGGGGTGGTCACCTCCACGGCGAACATGGGCTCCAGGAGGACCGGCTTCGCCATGCGGGCGGCCTCCTTGAAGGCCTGGTTGCCGGCGATCTTGAACGCCAGCTCCGAGGAGTCGACGTCGTGGTACTGCCCGTCCACCAGGGTGAACTTCACGTCGACCATCGGGTAGCCGGCGAGGACGCCGAACTCCATGGCCTCCTGGCCGCCCTGGTCGACCGAGGGGATGTACTCCTTCGGCACACGACCACCGGTGACGGCGTTGACGAACTCGTAGCCCGCGCCGGCGCCGGTCTCCTCGTCGATGCTGGGCTCGAGGTTGATGATCACCTTGGCGAACTGGCCGGAGCCGCCGGTCTGCTTCTTGTGCGTGTAGCTGTGCTTCTCCACCGCACGGCGGATGGTCTCGCGGTAGGCGACCTGCGGCTTGCCGACGGTGGCCTCGACGCGGAACTCGCGCTTCATCCGGTCGACCAGGATGTCCAGGTGGAGCTCGCCCATGCCGGCGATGATGGTCTGGCCGGTCTCCTCGTCCGTCTTCACAGTGAAGGTGGGGTCCTCGTCGGACAGCCGCTGGATCGCGGTGCCGAGCTTCTCCTGGTCGCTCTTGGTCTTCGGCTCGATGGCGACCTCGATCACCGGGGCCGGGAAGGTCATCGACTCGAGGATCACGGGGCTGGACTGCGCGCAGAGCGTGTGCCCGGTCTTCGTGTCCTTGAGGCCCATGACGGCCACGATCTGGCCGGCGCCGACCTTCGCGATCTCCTCACGCTTGTTCGCGTGCATCTGGTAGACCTTGCCGATCCGCTCCTTCTTGCCGGTCACGGAGTTCAACACCGTGCCGCCGGCCTCGAGGACACCGGAGTAGACGCGCACGTAGGTGAGCTTCCCCAGGTGCGGGTCGGAGGCGATCTTGTAGGCCAGGCCGGAGAACGGCTCGTCGTCGGACGGCTTGCGCACGACCTCGACGGACTCGTCCTTGACGTCGTGGCCGACGATGCCCTCCACGTCGACGGGCGACGGCAGGTAGGACACGACGGCGTCGAGCAGGGGCTGCACACCCTTGTTCTTGAACGCCGTGCCGCACAGCACCGGGTTGACCTTGTCGGCCAGGGTGGCGCGACGGATCGCGGCCTCCAGCTCCTCGACGGAGAGCTCCTCGCCCTCGAGGTACTTCTCCATCACGGCGTCGTCGGCCTCGGCGAGCGTCTCGAGGAACTTCTCGCGGTACTCGGCGGCCTGCTCGGCCAGCTCGGCCGGGATCTCCTCGACCTCGTAGTCCTCGCCGATCGTGGTCTCGCCACGCCACGTGAGCGCACGCATCTTGACCAGGTCGACGACTCCGAGGAAGTCGCCCTCGGCGCCGATCGGGAGCTGCAGGACCAGCACGTTGGCGTTCAGGCGCTCGACCATCATGTCGACGCAGCGGAAGAAGTCCGCGCCCGTGCGGTCCAGCTTGTTGACGAAGCACATCCGCGGGACGGAGTACTTGTTGGCCTGGCGCCAGACCGTCATGGTCTGGGGCTCGACCCCGGCGACACCGTCGAAGACGGCGACGGAGCCGTCGAGGACGCGCAGCGAGCGCTCGACCTCGGCGGTGAAGTCGACGTGCCCGGGGGTGTCGATGATGTTGATCTGGTGGTCCTTCCACCAGCAGGTCGTCGCGGCGGACGTGATCGTGATGCCGCGCTCCTGCTCCTGCTCCATCCAGTCCATGACGGCAGCACCGTCGTGGACCTCACCGATCTTGTAGGAGATGCCCGTGTAGAACAGGATCCGCTCGGTGGTGGTGGTCTTGCCGGCATCGATGTGCGCCATGATGCCGATGTTGCGGACGACCTTCAGGTCGGTCGTGATGTCGACAGCCACGTGAGTGATGACCCCTTAAGTCGGCTGAGTGTCGGTGGAAGGCGGGATGCCCGGCCCCTGGTCGGGGCCGGACGTCGTCACCAGCGGTAGTGCGCGAAGGCCCGGTTGGCCTCGGCCATCTTGTGCGTGTCCTCGCGCTTCTTCACCGCGGCACCGAGGCCGTTGGAGGCGTCGAGGATCTCGTTCATGAGGCGCTCGGTCATCGTCTTCTCACGACGGGCCTGCGCGTAGGAGACCAGCCAGCGCAGCGCGAGCGTGTTGCTGCGGCCGGGCTTGACCTCGATCGGCACCTGGTAGGTCGCACCGCCGACGCGGCGGGACTTGACCTCGATGGAGGGGCGGACGTTGTCGAGCGCGCGCTTCAGCGTGACGACGGGGTCGGTGCCCGTCTTCTCGCGCGCACCCTCCATCGCCTTGTAGACGATGCGCTGCGCGACCTGCTTCTTGCCGTCCTGGAGCACCTTGCTCACGAGCTGCGAGACGACCGGCGACCCGTAGACCGGGTCGACGTCGACGGGGCGCTTGGCGGCGGGACCCTTGCGCGGCATCAGCCCTTCTCCTTCTTCGCTCCGTAGCGGCTGCGGGCCTGCTTGCGGTTCTTGACGCCCTGGGTGTCCAGGGAGCCACGGATGATCTTGTAGCGGACGCCGGGGAGGTCCTTCACCCGGCCGCCGCGGACGAGCACGATGGAGTGCTCCTGGAGGTTGTGGCCCACGCCCGGGATGTACGCCGTGACCTCGACGCCGCTGCTCAGGCGCACGCGGGCGACCTTGCGGAGGGCGGAGTTCGGCTTCTTCGGGGTGGTCGTGTAGACGCGCGTGCAGACGCCGCGCCGCTGGGGCGAGCCCTGCAGGGCGGGTGTCTTGTTCTTCGACACCTTGTCGGCTCGGCCCTTGCGGACCAGCTGCTGAATGGTGGGCACCGGGTGGTTCCCTCTCTTGTTCGCTCTCAGTGCGCGGCGCTCTGCCGGGCACGGTGATGTGTGCTGGTCGGGTGGTCCTCACCCCGAGGTCGGGCGTGTCGTGGCTCGAGCCCCTACTTCACGGGCACGCGCGAGGACGCCTGGTGCTGCCAGACACGAGATTCGAGGCTACTCGGTCGCCAGGGACGACGCAAAACGCCCCGGGACCACGCGAACAGCAGGGCCGACAGCGCCACTCCGACCACGGTCGCCGCTCCCCCGCCGATCAGGGTCCACCGCGCCCCGAAGGTCGCGCCGACCCAGCCGACCAGCGGCGCCCCGAGCGGGGTGCCGCCCATGAAGATCATGAGGTAGAGCGACATCACCCGCCCCCGCAGCTCGGGCGCGGTGGTCATCTGCATGGTGGTGTTGGCGGCGGTGATCATCGTGAGCGCGGTGAGCCCCAGCAGGGGCAGCCACGCCGCGAAGACGACGTACGTCGGGAGCAGGCCGGCGACGATCTCGACCAGGCCGAAGGCCAGGGCGGCGAGCACCACCAGGCGGAGGCGGATCGTCGTACGACGCGCGGCGAGCAGCGCACCGGTCAGCGAGCCGACGGCCATGACGGTGCCGAGCAGGCCGTACTCGGCGGCGCCCTTGTCGAAGACCTCGGTGGCCATCAGCGCGGAGGTCATCTGGAAGTTCAGCCCGAAGGTGCCGGCGAAGAACACGATCGCGAGGATCAGCAGCAGGTCCGGGCGGCCCCGCACGTAGCGCAGCCCCTCGCGGACGCCGCCCGGCCCGGCCGCGCGGGGCTCGGGGGTGTCGAGGCGCGCGGGGTCGATCCCGCGCAGCGCCCAGATCGGCCCGACGTAGCTCACCGCGTTGATGAGGATCACCCACCCCGTGCCGACCGCACCGCCGCCGAACGCCGCGATGAGGAGCCCGGCCACGGCCGGACCCACGACGCGGGCGGCGTTGAACGACGCCGAGTTGAGGCCGACGGCGTTGCTGAGGTCCTCGCGGGAGACGAGCTCCGGCACGAAGGACTGGCGGGCGGGGGCGTCGAAGGCCGTGCCGACACCGAAGACCAGGGCGAGCACATAGACGTGCCACGTCTCGGCGGTCCCGGTCACCGCGAGCAGTCCCAGCACCAGGGCCGGGCCGGCCATCATCAGCTGGGTGACCTGCAGCAGGGTGCGCTTCGCGACCCGGTCCGCGACCAGCCCGGCGAAGGGGGACAGCAGGAGGATCGGCAGGAACTGCAGGCCGGTGGTGATGCCGAGGGCGAGCGCGCCGTTGGCGGCGAGCTGCAGCACGAGCCAGTCCTGCGCCACCCGCTGCATCCACGTCCCGGTGTTCGACACCGCACCGCCGATGGCGTACCGGCGGTAGTTGGGGTTCGCGAGGGCGCGGAACGTGGGACTCAAGCGGTGGCCAGTCTCTCCAGGATCGGGGCCGCGGCACGCAGCACGGCGCGGTCGTCGGGGGTGAGCTCCTTCAGCCGCAGCGCCAGCCAGGCGTCGCGACGACGCCGGTCGGCGAGCACGGTGGCCCGGCCGGCCTCGGTGAGGCGGACCCGGACCTGGCGGCCGTCGTCGGCGCACGACTCGCGGACGACGTACCCGCCCTCGACGAGGCCGCGCACCGTGCGCGACATCGACGGGGGCCGCACGCGCTCGGCCTCGGCCAGCTCGCCGACGGTCTGCTCGCCGTTGCGGAACAGGCAGCCGAGCGCGGCCATCGCGCCCGAGCCCAGCTCGTTGTCGGGGTGCCGCTCGGCGGCGAGGCGCCGGCGCAGCCGCATCACCGAGAGCCGGAGCTCGGAGGCGAGACCGGCGTCCGTGCGCGCGACCTTCTCGACGGTGGGAGCCATGGTGCTTAGCCTAACTCATTAGCCGTGCTAAGCATTCCTCGGTGCTGCGCGGGCCACCGGGACGCTCACCTATCCTCGGGGCGTGGAGTTCCGCGACGAGCAGCCGACGCAGCACGAGATCGGCAACCGCACCTTCATCGTCGCGGACGTCGAGCCCCTGGACGTCGACGGCGTCCGCACCGTCGAGATCGGCGTGGGGCTCTGGTTCCTGGGGTTCCTCGCCCTGCTGCCGTTCTACGGCCGCCTCGAGGACGCCGGCCGCCTCTGGTGGCTGTGGACCTGCCTCGCGGGCTTCGGCCTCGGGCTCCTCGGGCTGGAGTACTGCCGGCGTCGGCGGAGGGCGCGGCAGACGCAGCCGTAGCTGGTCCGGTCGGCTTTCGTCTCACCGGGTCTCGAGCCGCGGTCGCGACCTCGTCCCTCGGTCGCGCGCTCCCTCGACCTGCCACACGTCGCGCCCTCGTCCCTCGGGCGCGGTGTGTCAGAACGCTTCGAGGTCGTCCTGGGTCAGCGTGTCCCAGACGTGGTCGGGCAGCGGCTGCGGCTGGGCACGCTTGCCGAGGTTCGACTCGGAGTGCGCACCACAGCCGTGGTCGAGGGAGACCACGCGGCCGTCGTCGTTGGCGTCGCCGTTGGCGCAGACCCCGAAGGTTCCGGCCAGCGGGCCGGCCAGGCGGACCAGGAAGCCGCAGCTGTCACAGCTCGCCGGGGCCGCCTTCGCCAGGGCCGACGTCGGTCCGCCGTCGCCGTCGTACCAGCGCTCGGCGGCGGCGTCGCGGCCCTCGACCGACAGGGTGCGCACCCGGCCGAGCCCGAGGTCGTTCGCCACCTGACGGACCTGCGCGCGGTCGTCGGTGTCGAGGGGGTCGTCGCCGTACGACCAGCACGGGACCAGGCGCGGGTCGTCGTCCGGGACCGGGAGCAGGTCGCCCGGGGACAGGTCGCCGGGCTGCAGGCGCTCGCGGTACGGCAGCCACTCGGGCGCCACGATCGCCCCGTGGCCGGGGACGAGGACGACCTCGTCGACGGTCACCGTGCGCTGGCGCGGGGCGCGGGCGACGGTGACCTCCCAGTGCCACCCGGCGTAGCCGCGGCGGGTGCAGGCGAAGCGGTGGGTGAGCAGCCGGTCGCCCTCGACGAGGTGGCCGAGGTGCTCGCCGAGCTCGTCGTCACCGGCCTGCGCGAGGACGGCGGCACGGGCCTGCTCGACGGCGACCGCGGAGGCCAGGGTGGCGTCGGCTCGGGGGCGCCGCGCACGGGATGCGGGGGCGGCGTCCTGCCCGGTCGAGGGCTCCGAGGAGTCCGTCGAGGGGCCCGGCGTCAGGGTCGGGGCGATCACGGCGGTCAAGCATGCCTCATCGCGTCGACCCGGCCGTCGCGGGGCCGCGCGGGACGGCGGCGGACCGCGAGCACGTAGACCGACCAGGCGAGCAGGACGACGGCCGCGGTGCCGAGGCCGAGCTGCGGGACCAGCGGCATCGCGATCCCCACGAACCCGCCGATCACCCACGCCAGCTGCAGCGTCGTGTCCGAGCGGGCGAAGGCGCTCGACTGGACCCGGCCGGGCACGTCGCGCTGGATGGTGGAGTCCAGGGAGAGCTTGCCCAGCGACTGCGCCAGACCGGCGACCAGCCCGAGCAGGACCAGGGTCGGCAGGGCGTAGAGCACCGCGACCAGCACCACCATCACGGCGTCGGCCAGCAGGACCGCCACCACCGTCGCGCGGGGGTCCACCTTGCGCAGCACGGAGGCCAGCGCGATCCCGAGCGCGTTGCCCCCGCCGGCGGCGCCGATCACCAGGCCCAGCAGGACCTCGGGCGCGAGGTCGGCGACCGGCTGCTCCCGCAGCAGGAACGCCATGAACATGGTGAGGAACCCGACCAGCCACCGGGGACCGCAGTTGGCGAGCAGCGCGAAGAGGACCTCGGGCGGCACCCGGGTGGGCGACCGCTCCCGGACGCGTCCGTCCTTGCCGACCCGCAGCGGCTGGGTGGGGACGTCGGCCTGGTCCTCCCGGGCGATCCCGGACGCGGACAGCGACAGCTGCTCCTCCCCCGCGCTGTCGTCGACCGCGGACGGCAGGAGGATCGCCAGCACGGTCGCGACCACGAACAGCACGAACCCGTAGCGCAGCGCCCACTCGGCGCCGAACGTGGCGGCCAGGCCGGCCAGCGGCGCGGAGACGGCGACGCCGACCACCCCGGCGAGCGAGACCCGGCCGTTCGACTTCACCAGGCTGAGGTGGGAGGGCCGCAGCCGGGGCACCGCCGCGGCCCGGGTGACGCCGTACGCCTTGGACGCCACGAGGACGCCGAGCGCGGCAGCGAACAGTGCCGGCGACTCGGTCGTGACGGCGGAGGCGAGCACCCAGCAGAGGAACGCACGCAGGGCCATCGCCGAGCCGATCGCCCAGCGTCGGCCGTGGCTGAACCGGTCCAGGAACGGCCCGATCAGCGGGGCCACGATGACGAACGGCAGCATCGTCAGCCCGAGGAACAGGGCGACCTGGCTGCGGGCCTCGCCGGTGGGGACCTGGAAGAACAGGGTGCCCGCGAGGCCGATCGCGACCGCCGCGTCGCCCGCGGTGCTGAACGCGTGCATCTCGATCAGGCGGGACAGCCCCGAGGCCCCCGCACCCTCCGCGTGGGTGGCTCGCCGCGCCTGGCGCACGGTGAAGCGGCTGGCGCGCCCGGTGGCCCGCGCCGCGGCCTGCGCTCCGCGGGCCGTCGCCCGGGCGCCCCGGCCTGCCGCCCCGGGCCGCGGCGGGCCGTCGACGCGACGGGTCCGTCCCCGACCCCGACGGGCCCGGCCGTCCTGCGCGCCCGGACCGGCCACCGGCTCGGTGTACGGCGCCGTCGGAGCGGGTCCCTCGGACCCGGACGGGCTCCCCCCGGGCTCGCGCGACTGGCTCATCCGCCCATCCTCCCCCGCCGCCGACCCCGTCGCCGCACGTGCCACGCCACGTACCGCGCCACGGGCCGCACAGGTGCCGTCGTCGGGCGTCGGCTCAGCCGAGCTCGAGCTCGTCGGCCAGGGCGCGCAGCAGCTTCGCGGTGGGCCTGGCGGTGCGCGGGTCGGGGTGCCGGCCGTTGCGGTAGGCCTCGCCGGTGTCGTCGAGCAGGCGGATCAGGTCCTCCACGATGCCGACCATGTCCTCGGGCTTCTTGCGCTGCGCGCGGGAGCGGTTGCGGCTCACCGAGGACGGCTCGTCGAGCACCCGGACCTGCAGGGCCTGGTCGCCCCGCCGGCCCTGGGCGACGCCGAACTCCACGCGCGTCCCGGCCTTGAGGGAGGTCGTGCCGGCAGGGAGGGCGTCGGCGTGGACGTAGACGTCCGGACCCTCGTCGCGCGCCAGGAAGCCGAACCCCTTGTCCGCGTCGAACCACTTGACCTTGCCGTTCGGCACCTCGTCCCCCTTCCGAGCCGGGCCCTCGCCCGGGTGCGCGGCTCCGCCGCGCTCGTCGTCAGCCTAGAAGGCCCCAGCGTAGGAGGGGGACGACGTCCGCTCCACCGGGTTCGCGCCCCTCGCGGCCCGGCACCGGGGACCGGCCGCACGGTCCCCTCGGGCATCCCTGCCGCCAGCCCGTTGCCGCAGGTCACGGCGGCTGGCACCATTTCCCTCTTGTCACCGGAGTGACACGAGGGAAACGAGAGCAGGACGAGGAAGAGGGGGCCCGCGCGTGAGGACCCCTGTCACGCCGACCCGACGCCGGGCGCCGGGCGCACGGTCGGTGGGCCTCGCGGTCCTCGGCACGCTGGTGGCCTCGCTGCTCGTCGGCTCCCCGACGTCCACCCCCGCCCACGGCGCGGGGTCGGCTGCCGCGTCCGGCGGGCGGACGGTGCACCTGGTGACCCTGGCGGGTCCCGGCACCGCGGGCCCGGCGACCGGCCGGACCCCGGTGACCCGGGAGGCCCTCCTCGCCACCCAGGACCGCACCCTCGCCGGCCTCGCCGAGCCCCTCTACCGCTGGACCACCGCGCTCAACGGGTACGCCGTCCCGCTCACCGAGGCCGAGGCCGACCGGCTGGCCGCCCGTCCCGAGGTCGTCGCCGTCGAGCGGGACGCCGTCCGGCCGATGGCCTCGACGAGGTCCGTCGCCGGTGCCCGGGGCGGACGCGCGGAGCCCTCGGCCCCCGGGTCGCCGTCCCGCGCCGTCCGCGGAGGTGCAGGGGTGGTCGTCGGCGTCGTCGACTCCGGCGTCGACCCCGACAGCCCCGTCGTCGACGACTCGACCGAGCTGGGCCGCGAGCCCGCCGGCTTCCGCGGGCGGTGCCGGCCCGGACCGGGGTGGCCGGACGACGCGTGCGGCGAGAAGCTCGTGGCCTCCGACTGGTTCGTCCGCGGCTTCGGCCAGGACCGCCTCGCCTCCTCCGCCACCCTGTCGGGGCGCGACGACGTCGGGCACGGCACGTCGGTGGTCTCGGTGGCCGCCGGCAACGGAGCGGTCGGCGTCGTCGCCCGCGACCGGCTCGGCTCCTACTCGGGCATCGCCCCGCAGGCGCGGGTCGCGTCGTACAAGGCCTGCTGGTCGGCGCCCGACCCCTCCCAGGACGGCTGCGCCACCTCCGACCTGGTCGCCGCCGTCGACCGCGCGACCGCGGACGGCGTCGACGTGCTCAGCGTCGCCGTGGGGGGTCCTGCCCGTCCCGACACCCTGGACCGGGCCCTGGTCGGGGCCGCCGAGGCCGACGTGGTCGTCGTCGCGGCCGCGGGCAACACCGGCGGCGAGGCGTACGCCGGCCACGCCTCGCCGGGCGTCCTGACCGTCGGGGCGCACACGACGCCGCTGCGCCGGGCACGGCTCGACCTGCCCGGCGGCGTCAGCGTGACCGGGGCCATGGCCTCCCGCCGTCGGCTCGACGGCGTCCGGCTCGTCCGCGGTGCCGACGCCGCGCTCCCCGGCGCCCGGGAGGACGCCGCCCTGTGCACCCCGGGCAGCCTGGACGCGGCCCGGGTCGACGGCGCGGCCGTCGTCTGCACCCGGGGCGCGGTCTCCCGGCTGGAGAAGTCGACGGCGGTGGACCGCGCGGGCGGGTCGGCGATGGTGCTCGTCAACCAGCGCGGCGCCGCCCTCACCCTGGACCTGCACCGCGTCCCGGTGCTGCACCTCGCCGCGGACGAGGGTCGACGCGTCGAGCGCGCCCTGGCCGGCCGCGGCCCCGCACCCCGGGTCGACCTCGTCCCGGACGGCGAGGGGTTCCGGCGGCTGCACCCGGCCGCCTTCTCGGCCACCGGTGACCCGGCGGGCCCGGTCCTCGCCCCCTCGCTGCTCGCGCCCGGGGTCAGCGTCCTCGGCGCGGTGCCGCCCTCGCCCGAGGGACTGGCGTGGCGCAGCTTCTCCGGGACGTCCGCCGCTGCCGCGTCCGTGGCCGGCGCCGCGGCACGCCTGCGGGCCCTGCGCCCGGGCTGGGCCGCCGACCGCGTGCGGTCCGCCCTGCGGACCTCCGCCCTGCCCCTGGCGGGCGACCCGACGCTCGCGCAGGGCTCCGGCCGGATGCGCCCGGCGCTCGCCCGGGACCCCGGCCTCGTCCTCGAGCTGCCCGTCCGCGACCTGCGCCGCTACCTCGACGGCGACCTGGCTCCGTCCGACGTCAACACTCCGTCGGTCGTCGTGCGGGGCGGCCCGGCCAGCGTCGTCCGCCGGGTCCGCAACGTCAGCGAGAGCGCGCGGTACTTCTCCTCCCGCGCCGAGGGGTTCACCGACCACCGGGTCGTCGTCCGGCCGGCCGCCCTCCGCCTCGGCCCCGGGGAGAGCGGCGAGTTCGTCGTCGAGGTGGGCCCGGGAGCCCCCGGGGCCGGTGGCCGACCCGACGACGGGACGGTCACCTGGGCCGGCGCCGACGGCACCCGCGCCCGGATCCCCGTCGTCGTCAGCCGGTGACGTCGGCGAGGTAGGCGTCGAACCGCTCGCGGGTCCAGCCCCGCGACTCCGCGAGGCCGGCGAACAGCACGTCGGCGTACGCCGGGGACGGCGGGACGGCCGTCACCGTGTCCCGTCCGTGGGGCGAGGTGAACGTCAGCATCGGCAGGTCGTCGCGGCGCCCGACCTCGACGAGGGTCTCGTAGAGGCCCGGACCCGCGCGGTGCCGCCCGCCGGGCAACGGCCCGGCGAGCACGGCCTCCAGGGGGTCGTCGTCGCGCGGCACGCGGTACATCTCCTGGGCGGCGAGGTCGACGAGCTGGCCGACGGTCAGCAGGTAGGCGCGGGCCGCCGTGGGGCCGGGGACCTCGGGGTCGTAGAAGGCCACGCCTCCCCCGCCCCACTGGCTGGAGTCGCCGGCGAAGAACAGGGCGCCGGGCAGGTCGACGGCGGCGTCGGCGCGGGGCGGCGACGGGTCGCGGGCGCCGGGGTGCACGCGTGACCCCCCGGGGGGCAGACCGCCGGCGAGGTAGCTGCGCAGCCGCGCCGCCGACATGTTGGAGCCGTAGCTGACGTACCAGACCAGCCCCGTGCTCACGCCCGCTTCACGACCTGCATCTCCCGGTCGCCGAAGCGCACCTTGTCCCCGTCGACCAGGGTGGTGGGTCGGCTCGGGGCGAGGTCCCGCGCGACCCCGCGGCGGTTGAGCACGGAGCCGTTGGTGGAGCCCCGGTCCATCACGACCAGGACGCCGTCGGCGAGGTGCAGCTGGGCGTGGGTCTTCGACAGGGACATGTCCTGCGAGGGCAGCGCGACGACGTGGCGCACCTGCTCGCCCGGTCGGGGCTCGGGGCGTCGACCGACCAGGACGACCCCCTCGACGAGGAGGGACTCGCCGGTGTCGAAGGTGATCTCCCAGCGGGGGGGCGCCGGGGCGGCCGGGGCGGCTCCCGAGCGGCCGCGTCCGCGGTCACGACCGCGGTGGCGTCCCGGCCGGTCGGGCGGCACGGCGGTGCCGGCCGGTGCGGCGGCCACGGCGGTGCCGCTCGGGGCGGGCGTGGGCCGCTCCGGAGCTCCCCCCGTCGTCCCGAGGTCGCCGGGAGCCGCGTCGGGTCCCGTGTCGCTCCCTGGGCCCGGCCCCGTGTCGGTGTCGGGACGCAGGGGGCCCTGGAGCTGCTGCTTCTCGGGCCGCGGGGCGGGGGCGCCGGGGTCGCCGGGCGGCCGGGCCGCCGGCTGGGGAGGCGGCGTCCGCTCGGGTCTCGGCGCGGGTGCTGGTGCTGGTGCGGGTGTCGGCTCGGGAGCGGGGGCCGGCGCCGAGGAGGTCGAGGGCACGAGGCGCATCGCGGTGAGGTTGACCATCTGGCGCGGCAGCTCCTCGACCTCCTCGTCGTCCTCCTCGGGAGGGGGCCGGGTGTCGACCACGACGGAGCCCGTCCGCCGGTCGTGCCACCCGCGCCGGCGGTGACCGGGGTCGCTGACGGCGGTCCAGGCCAGGGTGGCCACCCCGAACCCGAACGTCGGGAGCGTGGCCGCGCCCAGCACGAGGGCCCGCAGCAGCGACCGGCCGACGCCGAGCGGCTCGCCGCTGTCGGCGTCCACGAGGCGCAGCCCGGTCGCCGCACGACCGGGCGAGGTGCCGGTCAGGCCGGCGAGGACCGCCAGGCCACCCGCCACGAGGACGACGCCGCCGAGGAGCACCCCGACGCCGGGCCAGGTCTCGCCGTCGCGCCAGAACACCCACCACGCGAGGACGCCGAAGCCGGCGTAGGCGGTCCACGCGACCAGCCGGTCGAGGGTGAAGGCGAGGAACCGGCGCTCGAGCCCGGCAGGCGGGGACGCCTCCTCGGCCGAGGCTGTGCTCATCGGTCGGCGACCCGCAGGGGGTCGAGGGGGCGCCGCTCCAGCGGCGACGTCACGGGTTCGCGACCTGGATGGTGAGGCCGTCGCCGAGGTCGATCACCGCACCCGGGATGAGCTGCACGGCGACGCCCGGCTGGAGGTCCTCCGGGGCCAGGCCCGGCTGGATCAGCACCGTGCCGTTGGTCGACCCCATGTCGGTGACCACGGCCGAGCCGTGGTCGGCACCCGACCCGGGTCGGACCTCGAGGTGGGTCGAGGAGATCTCCTGGTTCGGGCTGGGCACGGTCACCAGGCGTGGCTGCTCGGTGGCGGTGAACCGGCGGGCCTCGGGGGCTCGTCCGACGAGGATCGCGCGGTCGACGTCGATGCTCTCGCCGTGGGACATCATCAGCCGGGCGACCGGGCGCGAGGTCACGCTGGGGGCGGGCGGCTGGCCCGGGATCCCGGGCTGCGAGCGGGCGTAGACCTCGGGGTCGTACTCACCCGCGCGGGTGTCGCCGTCGTGGTCGACGTCGGCATGGCCGGCCTGCGCCGGCTCCCCCCACCCGGGGGCGGGGTCGGGTCGGCCCCAGCCGCCGTCCTGCGGGGCGTCCTGCGGGGCGTCGTACGGCGCGGGCTGCTCCTCGTGGCCCACCCCGCCGTAGCCGCCCTGGTCGCCGGGCTGGTCGCCACCGCCGGGGGCGAAGGGGTTGGCCGGCGCGGGCGGCGGGCTCCACTGCGCGCCCGCGGGCCCGGATCCGTTGCCGAAGTCGGGCGCAGGCGGCGGACCGTCCTGGCGGGGGGCCTCGGCGGGCTCCCAGCCGCCGTGCCCGGGGGCGTCGTCGGCGGGGCCCTGGTCCGGGTGCTGGTCCGGGGCGACGTCCTGGTCGGCGTGCTGCTCGGCGTGCTGCTCGGACGCACCGGCGAGCTCGTCGAAGGACATCATCTCGGTGGGCTCGCCCACCTCGTCGTCCGTCCGGGCGGGCTCGGCCTGCGGCTCGTCGTGGTGCTCCACCGGGGTGGCCGGGTCGAGGTGGTCGACCGGCGCGGGGAACGCCTCGGTGGCGGGGTCGGCCTCGGCGAGGGGCTCGTGAGCGGGCTCCGGCTCCGGCTCGGGCGCCGGGGCGGGCTCGTGGTGCTCGGTGAACGCGTCGTGCTCGACGGCGGCGTCGCCCGCGGGCGGCTCCTGCGCCTCGTGGTCGGAGCGGGACGCCATCACGCCGGCGGCGCCGGCGAGGCCGGCGGCCCCGAGGGCGGAGCCGGCCACGACGGCGGGGCTGAGGCCCGCAGGGTCGGACGCGCCGGACCCGGTGGCCGGGATGTCGCCGTGGCCGCCGGCGAGACCGCCCCCGGCCACGTCGTCGGCGTGGTCGTCGGCGTGGTCGTCGGCGCGGTCGTCGGCCGGGAGGACCATCGGGTCGGTGTCGGGACCCTCGTCGACGAGGGCACCGGCCACCGCCGGGGCGGGCGGGGCCTGGACGCGCGAGACGCGGACCAGCCCGGAGGTCAGGGTCATCGGGGTGGCGTCCGCGGGGTCGGGCACGACCTCGTCGTCGCCGGGCGAGGCGACCTCGAGGACGGTCGAGGTGACGCCGGGGACGGTGCGCTCGACCCAGGTCCCGGCGCCGGCGGCCAGGACCTCGACGGGGCCGTCGGTGGTCTCGAAGGAGACGCGCGCGTCGCCGCGGACGACGACGCGGGCGGTCACGCCGCCCTCGCCGTCGGTGTCGCTGAGCAGCACGAAGCCGGGGAGGTCGCGCAGCCCGGTGGCGATGAGCGCGTCGAGGACCTCGTCGAAGTCGGCGCCGTCGTCGAGCAGCTCCCAGAGCGCGGCGACCCGCCGCTTCTCGCTCGGCGGGAGCAGGACGGTGGCGTGCTCCCCGAAGACGCCGAACCAGGCGCCCGGCAGGTAGGACCGGCGTCCGCTCTCAGGACTGACATCGACACTCACGGCAGGGCCCCCAGCTTCTCGTGCAGAGTCGTCTGCTGACGCGCGGCGTCGTAGGACTCCTCCTCGTCGTCCCATCCCACCACATCGACGACCACCGCGGTGGCGTTGTCCGTGCCCCCGGCCTCGACGGCCGCGGCGACCACGCGGTCCGCGGCGTCGCGCGGGTCGGGCGCCCCCAGGAGGATGTCCTCCATCGTCGGGTCGTCGATCAGGCCGCTCACCCCGTCGGAGCACAGCACCAGGCGCCGGGCGGCACCGAAGGGCAGCAGGAAGAAGTCGGGACGGAGCGGCTCGGGTCCGCCCAGCGCGCGGGTGACGACGTGCCGCTCGGGGTGGCGGCTCGCCTGGTCGGCCGAGATCTGGCCGGCGTCGATGAGCTCCTGCACGACCGAGTGGTCGACGCTGACCTGGTCGAGGCGGCCGTCGAGCATCTTGTAGATCCGGGAGTCCCCGAGGTTGGCGAGCAGCCACTTGGGCCCCTCGTCGTCCTCCACCACGAGCGCGACGACCGCGGTGGTCCCGGCGTACCAGGGGCGGGAGTCGCTGCCGTTCTCCTCGCCGTACGCCCGGATGCGCTGCTGGGCCGACTCGAGCGTCCCGGAGACGGCGGTGGCGCCCTCGCGGGCGTCGTACCCGGCGTCGGCCAGCCGGGCGAACTCCTCCACGACGATGCGGCTGGCGACGTCGCCGCCGGCGTGCCCGCCCATGCCGTCGGCGACCACGAAGACGGGTGCCGCGGCGAGGTAGGAGTCCTCGTTGACCTCGCGCACGCGACCGACGTCGGTGGCCGCCCCGAAGTGGAGCCGGACGCCGCTCATCGGCCCTCCCCCGTCGCGGCGGGCGTCGACGCGGACGGGCTCGCTACCGTGGTGCGGATGTCCTCCTCGTCCAGCACCGCGGGCCGGACGCTCGCGGACCGGCTGCGCGGCTGGCCCGACGAGCGGCTCGTGCGGCTGCTCACCGAACGCGCCGACCTCGGCACCCCGGTGCCCGCCGACTCAGGACAGCTTGCGTCACGGGCAGCCACCCGTACCTCCTTGCTGCGCGCCCTCGACCTGCTCACCCACGCCGAGCTCCTCGTCCTTGATGCCCTGGTCGTGCTCGGCCAAACCTCGATCGAGCGGCTGGTCGAGCACGTCAACGGTGATCCTGCCGTGACTCGGGCCTCGGCGCACCGTCTGGTCGACCTCGCGCTGGTGTGGGAGGCCCCCGGGGGCCTCCGTCCCCTCGCCGCGGTGACCGACCTGCTGCGCTCGGGGGCGGCCGGGCCGGGCAGCGGCCTGCTCCCCGTCTCGGCGGACCCGCCGTCGCCCGCGGTCCTCGCCGAGCGGCTCGCCGGGCTCGGCGAGGGCGCCCGGGCGCTGGCCGCCCACGTCGACGCCCACGGGGGCCGGGGCACCACCGGCACCGCTCGCCGCCCGACGGTGCCGGACGGCGAGCCCACCTCCCCCGTCGAGGAGCTGCTCGCGGCCCGGGTGCTCGTCCCCGCCGCCTCCGACCAGCCGCCCGGCACCGTCGAGCTGCCCGGCGAGGTCGGCCTGGCGCTGCGGGACGGACGGACCACCCGTCAGCCGGTCGACGACGTCCCCGGGCTCGGCACCACCGAGCGCGAGGCCCGTCGCTGCGAGCACGCCGCGGTCGGCGCCGCCACCGAGGCCGTGCGCCGCGTCGAGCAGCTGCTGGAGACCTGGGGCACCGAGCCCCCGTCGACGTTGCGCACCGGGGGGCTCGCGGTGCGCGACCTCCGCGCCGCGGCCCGCCTGCTGGGCGTGGACGAGGACCACGCGGCCCTGCTGGTGGAGCTCGCCGCGGCCGCCGGGCTGCTCGCGCAGGGCAGCGACCACGAGGGGACGCCGGCCTGGCTCCCCACCCCGGCGTACGACGCCTGGTGCGGGCGCGAGCCCGCCGAGCGGTGGGCGCTGCTCGCCGGGACGTGGCTGAGCACGTCCCGCGTGCCCGGCCTCGTCGGCGGTCGCGACCACACCGGCAAGGCCTGGAACGCCCTGGTCCCCGAGCTGTCCTCGAGCCTCGCCCCCGAGACCCGGCGGGCGGTGCTCGCGGTGCTGGCCGAGGTCGAGCCCGGCTACGGGCTCGCCGACGAGGACTCGCTGGTCAAGCGGCTGCGGTGGCTGCGGCCCCGTCGCCCCCGGCTGCGCGACGACCTGGCGCGCTGGGCGCTGCGGGAGGCCGCCGTCCTCGGGGTCGCGGGCCTCGGCGCGCTGCCGCCGTACGGGCGGACGCTGGTGCTCGAGGGGGCCGACGAGGCGGGGGCGCAGCTCGCGCCGAAGCTGCCCAGCCCGGTGGAGCACGTGCTGCTGCAGGCCGACCTCACCGCCGTCGCCCCCGGCCCCCTGGCCCCGGAGGTCGCCCGCGAGCTCGGCCTCGTGGCCGAGGTGGAGTCCAGCGGCGGGGCGACGGTCTACCGCTTCACGGCCGCGTCCGTCCGCCGTGCGCTCGACGCCGGGTGGGCCGCGGCCGACGTCCACGCGTTCGTCGCCCGGGTCTCGGCGACCCCCGTGCCGCAGCCGCTGACCTACCTCGTCGACGACGCCGCCCGCACCCACGGTCGCGTCCGCGCCGGACGCGCGGCGTCGTTCCTGCGGGCCGACGACGAGAGCTCGCTGGTCGAGATCCTCCACCACCAGCGCGCCGGCGAGCTGGGGCTGCGCCGCATCGCCCCGACCGTCGTCATCTCCAACCTGGAGGTCGAGGAGCTCGTGCCGCTGCTGCGCGAGCTCGGGGCCGCGCCGGTCGTGGAGGCCGCCGACGGCACCGTGCACGTCGTGGGGACGACCCGCCAGCGTGCCCGCGTGCCGCGCACCGCACGCGTCGCCGGCGGCAGCGCGGCCGACCGGTCCGGGCTGGGCGACGAGCACTGGCACGAGGTCGCCCGCGCCGTCCGTGCGGGCGACGTCGCCGCGAGGAACCGCCCCACCCTCACCGCGCCCCTCTCCCCCAGCGGCAGCCTCGCCGCCCTGCGCGACGCGGTCGAGACGGGCGCCACAGTGACCATCGCGTACGTCGACTCGCACGGGGCGAGCACGGAGCGCGTCGTCCGGCCCCGCCGCGTCGAGGGCGGGACGCTGACGGCCTGGGACCACCGCGCCGACGACCTCCGCACCTTCGCGGTCCACCGCATCACCACCGTCCGCCGCACGACCGGTCCGTAGGCTGGGTCGGTGAACGACGGCCCCCTGATCGTGCAGTCCGACAAGACCCTCCTCCTCGAGGTCGACCACGAACGGGCCTCCGACTGCCGCAAGGCGATCGCCCCCTTCGCGGAGCTCGAACGCAGCCCCGAGCACGTCCACACCTACCGGCTGACGCCGCTGGGCCTGTGGAACGCCCGCGCCGCCGGCCACGACGCCGAGCAGGTCGTGGACGCGCTGATGGAGTTCTCCCGCTACCCCGTGCCGCACGCGCTGCTCGTCGACGTCGCCGAGACCATGGCCCGCTACGGCCGGCTGCGCCTCGACAAGCACCCCCTCCACGGCCTGGTGCTCGTCACCACCGACCGGCCCGTGCTCGAGGAGGTGCTGCGCGCCAAGAAGATCGCCGGGATGATCGGCGACCGCATCGACCCCGACACGGTCGCCGTCCACGCCTCGGAGCGCGGCAACCTCAAGCAGGCCCTGCTGAAGATCGGGTGGCCGGCGGAGGACTACGCCGGGTACGTCGACGGGGAGGCGCACCCCATCGCCCTCGACACCACCGGCTGGACGCTGCGTCCCTACCAGGAGGAGGCGGCCGAGTCGTTCTGGCACGGCGGCTCCGGCGTCGTCGTGCTGCCGTGCGGCGCGGGCAAGACCCTGGTCGGTGCCGCCGCGATGTCGCGGGCGCAGGCCACCACGCTGATCCTCGTCACCAACACCGTCTCCGCGCGGCAGTGGAAGGACGAGCTGGTCAAGCGGACCTCGCTCACCGAGGACGAGATCGGCGAGTACTCCGGCACCGTCAAGGAGGTCCGCCCCGTCACCATCGCGACGTACCAGGTCCTGACGACGAAGCGGAAGGGCGTCTACCCGCACCTCGAGCTGCTCGACGCCCGCGACTGGGGCCTCATCGTGTACGACGAGGTGCACCTGCTCCCTGCGCCGATCTTCCGCATGACCGCGAACCTCCAGGCCCGCCGCCGCATCGGCCTCACCGCGACGCTGGTGCGCGAGGACGGCCGCGAGGGCGACGTCTTCAGCCTCATCGGGCCCAAGCGGTACGACGCCCCCTGGAAGGACATCGAGTCCCAGGGGTGGATCGCGCCCGCGGACTGCGTCGAGGTGCGGGTCTCGCTGCCGGACTCCGAGCGACTGGTCTACGCCACCTCCGAGCCGGAGGAGCGCTACCGCCTCGCGGCGACGACCGCGCAGAAGACGCGCGTGGTGAAGCAGCTCGTCGACCGCCACCCCGAGGCCCCGACGCTGGTCATCGGGCAGTTCATCGACCAGCTCGACGAGCTGGCCGAGGCGCTCGACGCCCCCGTCATCAAGGGCGAGACCCCGGTCAAGGAGCGGCAGCGGCTGTTCGAGGCGTTCCGCACCGGCGAGGAGCGCCTGCTGGTGGTCTCGAAGGTCGCGAACTTCTCGATCGACCTGCCCGGCGCCGAGGTCGCGATCCAGGTGTCCGGGTCCTTCGGCTCGCGCCAGGAGGAGGCGCAGCGCCTCGGCCGGCTGCTGCGGCCCAAGTCCGACGGCCGGACCGCCCGGTTTTACACGGTCGTCTCCCGCGACACCGTCGACGCGGACTTCGCCGCCAACCGGCAGCGATTCCTCGCCGAGCAGGGCTACGCCTACCGCATCCTCGACGCCGAGGACCTCTCGGCGCTGTAGCGGGCTCCGGGGATCGAGGTGCGAGCGTCGCGCAGCGACCGGGCCACGAGATCCCCGCACCGGGCCGACGAACACCTCACCGGGTCTCGTGGCTCGGCCGTGGCCGGCCTCGCACCTCGACCTCCGGTAGCCCCGGGGATCGAGGTGCGGGCGTCGCGCAGCGACCGGGCCACGAGATCCCCGCACCGGGCCGACGAACACCTCACCGGGTCTCGTGGCTCGGCCGTGGCCGGCCTCGCACCTCGACCTCCGGTAGCCCAGGGGATCGAGATGCGAGCGTCGCGCAGCGACCGGGCCACGAGATCCCCGCACCGGGCCGACGAACACCTCACCGGGTCTCCTGGCTCGGCCGTGGCCGGCCTCGCACCTCGGTCCACGACGGCGATGAGGCGCGCCCTGAGAGGATCGGCGGCATGGGTCTGCGGTCGGTGGCGGTGTTCTGCGGGTCGAGCTCCGGCAGCGACCCGGCGTACGCCGAGGCCGCCCGCCTGGTCGGTCGGACGCTGGCCGAGCGCGGCCTGACGCTCGTGTACGGCGGGGGCAGGGTCGGCCTCATGGGCGAGGTCGCCGACGCGGCGCTGGCGGCCGGCGGCGACGTCGTCGGGGTGATCCCCTCGGGCCTGTTCGCCACCGAGGTGGCCCACACCGGGCTGACCACGCTGCACGAGGTCGGCTCGATGCACGAGCGGAAGCAGGTCATGGCCGACCTCTCCGACGCCTTCCTCGTGCTCCCCGGCGGCGCCGGCACCCTGGACGAGGTCGCCGAGCAGTGGACGTGGGCGCAGATCGGGATCCACGACAAGCCCAGCGGGTTCCTCGACGTGGCGGGCTTCTGGCAGCCCCTCCTCGTGCTGCGCGACCACATGGTCGACGCCGGCTTCGTCCGCCCCGAGGCCGCCGGGATCGTCACCGTCGACGACGACCTGGGCCGTCTCCTGGAGCGTCTCGCCCGACCCGCGAGAAACATTCAGACTTTGTAGGAATTTCGTCCCATCCGGGTGCAGGGTGGGCTCCGAACGCCGTATGGCCCGGATCACACACCCGCTCGCGCGCGCGTCTGCGTGCGCGACCCCTGATGGAGGAATCCATGAGCGACACCAGCAGAAGAGGCTTCATCGCGGCAGGAGGCGTCGGTCTCGGCGCCGTCGCCGCCGTCGGCGCAGGGGCGTTCACCGCCTCGGCCTCGGCACGCCCCAGCGCCGACCGCGCCCGCGAGCGCGTCGTCGCGCACGTCCCGGACCACGCCGGAGACAAGGTCCAGCTCCTCGTCGGCGAGCGCGAGGTCGTCGTGCACGACCGCGACCTCGTCCTCCGCCTCCTCAACGCCGCCGGGAGCCGCTGATGTCCAGCCACCGCGAAGCACCGGAAATCTCGCAGGACCCGGCCGCCGACAACACCGACGTCTACGCGTTCGTCTCGCCGGACAGGCCGTCGTTCGTCACGATCATCGCGAACTTCCTGCCGCTCCAGCAGCCGTACGGCGGCCCGAACTTCTACGAGTTCTCCGACGACGTCCGCTACCGCATCCACATCGCCAACAACGCGACCGCGGAGTCGGACATCATCTACCAGTTCGACTTCCGCACCGAGGTGCGGAACCCGAACACCTTCCTCTACAACGTGGGCCCGATCGAGTCGATCGACAGCGAGAACTGGAACCGCCCGCAGTACTACACGGCCACGCGGATCGAGGGCGGCGAGACCGAGGTCTTCGGCCGCAACCTGCCGGTGCCGCCGGTCAACGTCGGCTCCCGCACCTTCTCCGGGGAGGGTGGTTACGCCGCGGTCGCCGAGCAGGCCGTCCTGCGGCGGAAGGGCACCTGGTTCTTCTGCGGCCAGCGCGCGGACGCCTTCAACGTGGACCTCGGGAGCATCTTCGACCTGGGCGCTCTCCGTCCGTTCAACGAGGCCCACCTGATCCCGATGGCCAACATGGACGGCGTCAACTCCGTGCAGGCGTGCAACGTGCACACCATCGCGATCCAGGTCCCGATCTCGCGCCTCACCCGCTACAAGAACGAGCCCTCGAACCGGTACAACAAGTTCGCCACCCTCGGTATCTGGGCCACCGCCGAGCGTCGCACCTCGACGATCATCGACCCGGAGACCGGCACCAAGACCGGCACCGGTCCGTACAGGCAGGTCTCCCGCCTGGGCAACCCGCTGGTCAACGAGGTCCTCATCCCGATGGGCGACAAGGACCGCTGGAACGCCGGTGAGCCCGCCCGGGACCGTCGCTTCCGCAAGTACGTCGACCGCCCGGAGCTGGCCAAGCTCCTGCCGGTGCTCTACCCGGACGTGTTCCCGAACCTGGAGGCGTACGACAAGCCGCGCGCGGACCTGAACGCGATCCTGCACACCGGGATCCCGAAGGGCGTGGTGGACAACTTCCAGAACTTCACCGGGCCCACGCAAGCGGACATGCTGCGGCTCAACGTGGCGATCCCCCCGACCCAGCCGGCGGACCAGAACAGGCTCGGACTGATCGGCGGAGACCTCGCCGGTTTCCCGAACGGCCGGAGGGTCCGTGACGACATCGTGGCGATCGAGCTGCGTGCCGTGGCGGGGGCGACGATCCCGCTCGTCGACCCGGACTACGAGCCCGACGGTGCCGCCAACCAGCTGAACGACGGCACGGAGTCCGCCGCGCCCGGGACCAACTCGTTCCCCTACCTGCAGGACCCGTCGGGCGGTTACCAGACCCGGCCGGGCACCGTGGACGAGGGCAACGGCGACAACTGATGACCGACACCGAGAAGGACGAGGCGAGCGTGGAGAACCCCCACGCCGGCACCGGCTCGGTGCTGCTCGACATCGGTGGTGACGTGGGCGCGCTCGTCGTGAACATGCCCGCGCACACCACCGGCGACGAGGTGGAGATCCACCCGGAGGGCACCGACCTGGTCGCCCTCCGGGCGCACGACGCCGAGCACGCGGCAGGGTCCGGGGACCACGGGCACGGTCACGGGCACGGCCACGGGCCCCACCACGACCACGTGGCGGTCGTCGTACGACCCACGCCGCGCGGCCCTCGGCCGAGCCTCGTCTACCCCGAGGTGACGCAGGGACGCTACGTCCTGGTCCCGAAGGGTTCGGACACCGCGGTGCTCGTCGCCGAGGTCACGGGCGGCATGGTGACCGAGCTCGACTGGCCGGGGTCCGACGAGCAGTCGGGCGTCGCCTGACGCACCACGCGTCACCTGCGGACCCCCGCCCCACCTGGGCGGGGGTCCGTACGCTCGTACACATGGACGCCGTGCGCGACCGACTCGGTCAGATGATCTTCGCGCGCGTCGCCGGGCCCGACGGGCCCCGCCAGCGTGAGCGCATCCACGACACCCCCGGGCCGCGCTGGTTCGACCCCGACAGCCCGATCGCCCGGGTGCACCGCGACGCCGCCATGTTCATCGGTGGCATCCGCGCGGTGCTGCTGCAGACCATGCACCCCGTCGCCATGACCGCGGTCGCCGAGAACTCGGGCTTCCGCGTCGACATGTGGGGGCGGCTGGCCCGCACCAGCTCCTTCCTCGCCGTCACGACCTTCGGTCCGGCGCAGTACGCCGAGCAGGCCGTCACCGCCGTGCGCAGCATCCACGAGAAGGTCCGCGGCACCATGCCGGACGGCACGCCGTACGTCGCCTCCGACCCGCACCTGCTCGCCTGGGTGCACGCGGCGGAGGCCGACAGCTTCCTGCGCTCCCACACCGTGTACGGCGACGACCCGCTCACCCAGGACGAGCGCGACACCTACGTCGCGCAGGTCGGGGAGGTGAGCGCCCGGCTGGGGGTCCTCGAGCCGCCGACGACCGAGGCCGAGCTCAGGCAGGTGCTCCGCGACTTCCGCCCCGAGCTGCGCGGAACCCGCCACGCCCGCGAGGCCGTCCGGCACCTCATCCTCCACCCCGACCTGCCGCTGCCCGCCCGGGCGCCGTACGGCGTGCTGATGGCCGCCGGCATCGGGCTGATGCCCTGGTGGACCCGGCTGCCGCTGCGGCTGCCGCTGCTCCCCGGCGTCGAGCAGACCGCGGTCCGCGCCGCGGGTGGCGCCGCCACGAGGACGATCCGGTGGGCCATGAGCCCCCGCGAGGTCGAGACGGTCGTCGGTTCCGTGCCCGACGGGGCGACCGCCCCGCACGCCGCCGAGTCGTGACCGACCCCGCCCCGCGCTGGCCGCTGCCCGGCGCCCCGGCGCTGCGCGACGAGCTGCTGGCGGCGTACGACGAGGACGGCCGGCGCTACCACGACCTGCGCCACCTCGGGGAGGTCCTGGACCGCCTGACGGAGCTCTCCGCGGCCGGGGAGCGGTTCGACCCGCTCACCGTCACGCTGGCCGCCTGGTTCCACGACGGCGTCCACGAGCGCTCCGACGACGACGAGGCCCGCTCGGCCGCCTGGGCCAAGCGGGCGCTGCTGGACCTCGGGGACGGCGGCCCGGGTGCCGGCGTCGCCGCCGAGGTCGCGCGCCTGGTCCTGCTGACCGTCGACCACCGCGCCGACGCGGCCGACGGGGACGGCGCGGCGCTCTGCGACGCCGACCTGGCGATCCTGGCGGCGGGCCGCGAGCGCTACCGCGCGTACGCCGCCGACGTCCGGGCCGAGTGGTCGCACGTCCCCGACGCGGACTTCGCCCGCGGGCGCTCCGCCGTCCTCCGCGACCTGCTCGACCGACCCGTGCTGTTCGCGACCTCCCACGCCCGGCGGTACTGGGAGCGCCCGGCCCGGGCGAACCTCGCGGCCGAGCTCAGCGCGCTGGCCTGACGGACGTCAGGGGCCCGGGGGCTCCAGCGGCTCCAACACCGTCAGGGTGCCCGCGTCGCCGTCGAGACGGACCGCGGCGCCCAACGGCACCGCCCGGCTGTCGGGGTCGTGGCCCAGCGGCAGGTCGGTGACGACGGGGACCCCGAGCGCCCGCAGCCGCAGGAGGAGGACGTCGCGCGCGACCGTCGGCTCGCCGCACCGGGTGAGCTGACCGACGGCGACGCCGAGGCAGCCCTCCAGCCACCCGGAGCGGCTGAGCTGGGTCAGCGCCCGGTCGAGGCGGTACGGCGCCTCGCCGACGTCCTCGAGCAGCACGACGCGGCCGGCGGCGGGCAGGACGCCGGGGGCGCCGACCCCCGCGGCGAGGACCGTGAGGTTGCCGCCCACGAGCGGTCCGGTGGCCGACCCGCCGGCGCCCGCCCGTCCGACCAGGGTGGGGGCCGACTCCCCGAGGAGCAGGGCCCGCTGGTCCTCGGCGGCGTCCGGGAGCAGGCCCGGCAGGGACGCCACACCGGCCCCGTGGACGCCGCCGAGGCCGAGCCCGGCCCCGAGGGCCTGGTGGAGCGCGGTGACGTCGGAGTAGCCGACCAGCAGCCGTGGGCCGTACCGGGCCGCCGCGTCCGCCATGGCCGGGAGGTCGAGCAGGTCGACGACGCGCTGGCAGCCCACGCCGCCGCGCAGCGCCCACACCGCGGTCACCTCGGGGTCGCACCAGGCCCCGGTGACGGCGCGGGGGCGGGCGGCGTCCGGCCCGGCGTGCCACGTGGTGTCGGCCGGGCCGAGGTCGGCCGGGGGCCGGACCCGCAGCCCCCAGGAGGTGAGCAGCGCCGTCCCCTCGGCGACGCGAGCGGGGTCGGCGGGTCCGGCGGGCGCGACGGCCGCGACGAGGTCGCCCGCCCGCAGCGCGCGAGGCGGCGTCGACGCCGCCGTCCGCGCGGGACTCATCGGACCCGCGACCCCAGGTCGTCGAGCAGCAGCCGCAGGGAGCGCACCAGGGCGCCGTCGACGTACGCGCGGGCGGAGCGGCCGGGTCGGGCCTCGTCGCCGAGGTGGAACTGGCGGACGCCGGCACGGAGCAGCCACGGCACCTGCTCGGCGTGGAGGTCGCCACCCGGCATCAGGACCGCGGCGAGGGAGGCGTCGGCGCGGGCTGCGTCCAGCAGGTCCTCGAACCCCACCCCGAGGCCCCGCGGCGAGCCGGCCGACCAGATGGCGGTCAGCCGTGGCAGGCCGACCAGGCGGCGCAGGGAACGACGCATGTCGAGGGTGGCGTCGACGGCGCGGTGGAAGGTCCACCCCACCTCGGGCAGCCGCGACAGCAGGTGGGCGCAGACGTCGAGGTCGACCTCGAGGTCGGCGTCCAGGAACCCCAGCGCGAGGCCCTCCGCGCCGCGGTCCACGTACTCGGTGCCGAGGCCCACCAGGCGGGCGGCCTCGCCGCCGGTCGTCGTCCAGCCGTCGTTGAGGCGCAGCACCACCCGTACCGGCACGTCGTCGGCCGCGCGGCACACGGCGGTGACGGTGGCGGGCTCGGGCGACAGCTCGCCGTCCCCGGTGAGGAGCAGCCGGTCGGCCCCGCCCTCCAGCGCCCCGGCGACGTCGCGCTCGTGGCGCACCGCCACCTCGAGCAACGGGTCGGCGGCGGTCTCGGACACGTCCGAAGCCTAGGTCGGCCCCCGCCCTCGGGGGTGCTGCCACGCGGTTGGGCCGGGCGTCATGATGGTCAGGTGGAGGACGTGGTGCTGGAGTCCCGTGCGCGGGTGCTGGCGGACCTGGAGGCCAGGCGGATGGCCGACCCGTGGGCCGTCTCCGCCCTCGAGGACGCCGTGGCCTCACGCCGCTGGTGGGTCTCCCAGTGGCCGGAGGGCGCGCAGTACGTCGCGGGGCTCGTCGCCCAGGACGTCCAGGACGCCCTCCTCGACCAGACGGGCCGCTGGCCGCTCTGCGAGGGGTGCGACGACGGCCCGCAGCACCCGCTGCACATCAGCCCCGAGCTGGGCGGCCCGGACCCCGTGTGGGTCTGCGAGGAGTCCGGCGCGGTCGTCGCCCGCCTCGGCGACCTCAGCAAGCTCCGCGACCGGGGCGGGCCCGTCTAGGCCTCGTCGCGCGTGCACGCGCTCCCGGAGATCGAGGTGTGAGGGCCGCCAGGCCCGAGCCACGAGATCCCCCCACCTGAGCAGCGCGCCTGTCACCGGGTCTCGTGGCTCGTCGCCGGCGCTCCTCGCACCTCGACCTCCGGGGTGAGGTGGTCGAGACCGCCTGGCCCAGCAGCTGCGTGTCATCTGTGACGTACTGCGTGGGTCGCAGACGACACCCTGTCGCCAGTCGCCGTAGGACGGTCTCGACGACGCGCGCTCGCTGCGCTCGCGTGCTGCTCGACCAGCGAGAGCTTCCTCAGTCGGTCGAGCAGCAGACTCGCGCCAGCGGGTCCGCGTCGTCGAGACCACGGCCGCCGGTCGCCGTACGACGGCCTCGACGACGCTGGTTCCTGAGCCTGTCGACGGGCGCTGCGCTCGCGTGCTGCTCGACCAGCTGTGCGCCGGTCTCAGTCCTCCGCGGCCGTGCCGTCGAGCTGGCGGGACCAGAAGGTGTAGCGGTCGGCGCGGAACATCGTGCGGGTGACGACGACGGGGCGGCCGGCGACCATGCCGCGGCGGGCGACCCGGAGCACCGGCGCCGCCCGGGAGATCCCGAGCTGGCGGGCCTCCGCGGGGCTGGCCAGGTCCGCGGCGACGGAGTCCTCCGAGGCGACGGGACGCAGCCCCCGCGCCCCCAGGGCGTCGAACAGGCTGGTCGGTGGCCGGGCGGCGTCGAAGTCCGGCAGGGAGGAGGCGGCGAACCAGGAGTCCTCCACGGCGAGGGGACGACCGTCGGCGAGCCGGAGCCGGCGCCAGTGCCACACGGGCTCCCCGTGGCCCACCGCGAGCGCCCGCGCGACGCCCGGGGTCGCCGGGGCCAGGACCGCGTGGAGGGTCTGGGCCTCGGCCAGCATGCCTCGACCGGCCATCTCCTGGCCGAAGCCGCGGAGGCCCTCCGCGGACCCTCGGCGCTCGGCGACGAACGTGCCACGCCCGGGGACCCGCTCGAGGACCCCCTCGCCGACCAGGACGTCGAGCGCCTGGCGCACCGTCATCCTGGCCACCCCGAAGCGGGCCACCAGCTCCCGCTCGGACGGCATGGGCGCGCCGGGGGCGAGCCCGTCGGCGAGGCTACGTACGTACTCCCGGACCTGGACGTGCTTGCAGGAGGCGGCGTCGACCTCCCCGGTCCGTCCGTCGACCCGGGGCGGCCCGGCGGGGGCTCCGGCGAGACGCTCGGGGAGGAGGGAGGTCATAGCGGAAATGTAGGCCGGGCACCCGGGAGATCAGCCGACCTTGCGAGTCTCTTGCGGGTAATCCGAGGGCTTGAGGTTCCCCTCGGTCGCAGACGAACACCTGTTCGATCGAGTGCTACCGTGGCGGCGTGGACTTCCAGGGCTCACTGTTCGCCGCGACCCTCCCGGAACCCGCTCGGGCGCACCGTCGTGCACTGGGCGACGGGGCCTGGATCGACGTGGCACGGTCCTGGTTGGCCGATCCCGACGGCGTCCTCGAGACCCTCGTCCGCGACGTCCCGTGGCGGGCGGAGCGCCGCGAGATGTACGACCGCGTCGTCGACGTGCCCCGGCTCCTGCACACGTACGGCGAGGGTGAGCCGCTCCCCCACCCCTCCCTGACCGCCGCCCGGGAGGCCCTCGACGCGATGTACGCCGAGGAGCTCGGCGAGCGGTTCGCGACCGCGGGCTGCTGCTTCTACCGCGACGGTCGCGACTCCGTCGCCTGGCACGGCGACACGATCGGGCGCGGCTCCACCCACGACACGATGGTCGCCATCGTCAGCGTCGGCGACCCCCGCCGCCTCGCGCTGCGACCACGCGGCGGAGGGCCCTCGACGTCGGTCGAGATGGGCCACGGCGACCTGGTCGTCATGGGCGGCTCGTGCCAGCGGACCTGGGAGCACGCCGTCCCGAAGGCTGCGCACGCCGGGCCGCGCGTCTCGGTGCAGTTCCGGCCGCGCGGGGTCTTCTGAGCCCGACGACCGACGCACGACGCACGACGGCCCGCCACCGCGGACGGTGACGGGCCGGCGTACGAGCTGGTGCTGCTACTTACGGCGGATCAGCCAGATGATCAGGGCGAGGACGCCGAGTCCGCCGGCGAGCTGAGGTCCGTAGGACTTCAGCAGCACCGGGATCACGGTGGCGCCCAGGTCGAGCGCCTCGTCCTCGTCGGCGCGGTGCGACCCGCCCGACGCGCCGGACCCCGCGCTCGGGACCGCGCGGGGCCCCGGGGCGACGGCGTCCTGGGTGTCCGCCCCGGCCCGGGCGTCGGCCGCCGCCGGAGCCGCGGCGGCCGCAGGCGCGGCCGACGTGGCGTCCGCGCCGGAGGCGTCGGCACCGGGCTCGGTCGCCGGGGCCGCGGCGGGCTCCGGCTCAGCGGTGAACTTGCCCTCCAGGCAGTCGACGAACTTGCCGAGCAGCTTGTCCGACACGTCCTGCATCACGCCGCGGCCGAACTGCGCCGGCTTGCCGGTGATCTGCAGGTCGGTCACCACGCTGACCACCGTGGCCGCGGGGCCGGACTCGGTCAGCGTGGCCACGACGTCCGCTCCCGCGGTGCCGTTGCCTCGCTTGTCCTTGCCCTTGGCCTCGATGACCATCTTGTGGGTCGACTCGTCCTTCTCCTTGAACGTGCCCGTGCCGGAGTAGACGAGCGCGATCGGGCCGAGCTTCACCTTCACCGTGCCCTGGAAGGTGTCCCCCTCGACGGAGGTCACCTGGGCACCCGGGAAGCAGGCCCCCACGGACTCGATGTCGTCCAGGACCCGCCAGGTCTCGTCGATCCCGGCGGGCACCGTGAACTCGTGTGTCAGCTGCACCCGATCACGCCCCCGCGGCGGCGAGGACGGCCCGCCGGGTGAGGACGCCGGCGAGGTGACGCCGGTAGTCGGAGTCCCCGTTGAGGTCGGCCGGGGGGTTGGTGCCCTCGGTGGCGTGGGCCGCCGCGGCGGACACCGCCTCCTCGGTCGCCGGCTGACCGACCAGGGCCTGCTCGACCGCGCGGGCGCGGATCGGGGTGTTGCCCATGTTGGTCAGGCCCACCCGGGCCTCGGAGATCGTGCCGCCCTCCGCCTTGACCGCCGCGGCGACCGCGACGATCGGCCACTGGTGGGCGACGCGCACGAACTTCTCGTAGTGCGCCCCCCAGCCCGTGTGCTTCGGGACGCGGACCTCGGTGAGGATCTCGTCCTCGCCGATGGCGGTCTCGAAGAGGTCGACGAAGAACTCGTCGGCGTCGACAGTGCGGGTGCCGCTCGGGCCCGCGATCACGAACTGCGAGCCCAGGGCGATCGCCGGGGCGCCGAGGTCGCCGGCGGGGTCGGCGTGCGCCAGCGCGCCGCCGAAGGTGCCGCGGTGACGGATCTGGGCGTCGGCGAGGTGGTCGACAGCCCGGGAGATCAGCGCGGCGTGCTCGGCGACCAGCGGGTCCTTCTGCACGGCCGCGTGGGGCGTCATCGCGCCGATGACGATCGCGTCACCGTCGTCGCGCACGCCCCGCAGCGCCTCGATCCTGCCGAGGTCGATGATCATCTCCGGGGCGTTGAGCCGCAGCCGCAGCACCGGGAGCAGGCTCTGCCCGCCCGCGATGATCTTGGCGTCGTCTCCGTGCTCGGCCAGCGCGGAGAGCGCCTCCTCGACCGACGTCGGGGCGAGGTAGTCGAACTGTGCGGGGATCATGCGCCCGCTCCTTCCGTGCTGTCGGTGCCGGGCTGGTCGGTGTCGAAGTGCGGCATGGCCGCACCCTCGGTGGAGTCGCCGCCACGACCGGCGCCCTGGATCGCCTTCCACACCCGCTCGGGCGTGCAGGGCATCTGGATGTCGTTGACGCCGAGGTGACGGATCGCGTCGACGACCGATCCGACGACCGCCGGGGTCGAGGCGATGGTGCCCGCCTCGCCGACGCCCTTCGTGCCGAGCGTGTTGGTGATCGACGGGGTCGTGGTGTGGTCGATCTCGTAGTTCATCGTGTCGGCCGAGGTGGGCAGCAGGTAGTCCACGAACGAGCCGGACACCAGCGTGCCGGCGTCGTCGTACACCGCCTCCTCCCACAGCGCCTGCGCGATGCCCTGCACCAGGCCGCCCTGCACCTGGCCCGAGACGATCAGCGGGTTGATGACGTTGCCGATGTCGTCGACGCAGACGTACTTGCGCATCTTCACGGCACCGGTCTCGGTGTCGACCTCCATGGCGCACAGGTGCGTGCCGTGGGGGTAGTTGAAGTTGACCGGGTCGAACGTCGCCTCGGAGTCCAGGCTGGGCTCCATGCCGTCGGGCAGGTTGTGCGCCGTGAACACGGCCGCCGCGATCTCACCGATCGCGAGGCCCTGGTCGGTGCCCTTGACCGAGAAGCGGCCACCCGAGAACTCGATGTCGTCCACCGAGGCCTCGAGCAGGTGGGCGGCGACGGGCTTGGCCTTCTCGACGACCTTGTCTGTGGCCTTGACCAGCGCCTCGCCGCCGACGACCAGCGAGCGCGAGCCGTAGGTGTCGAGGCCCTTGGACGCGATCTGGGTGTCGCCGTGGAGCACCTCGACGTCCTCGAAGGCCACGCCCAGGCGGTCGGCGACGATCTGGCTGAACGCCGTCTCGTGGCCCTGGCCGTGGGCGGAGGCGCCGGTGACGACCTCGACCTTGCCGGTGGCGAGCATCCGCACGGTCGCGGACTCCCAGCCGCCGGCGCCGTAGTTCAGCGACCCGAGCACGCGGGACGGGGCGAGGCCGCACATCTCGGTGAAGGTCGAGATGCCGATGCCGAGCTGGATCTTGTCGCCGGCGTCGCGGCGCTGCTTCTGCTCGGCCCGGAGCTCGTCGTACCCGAACATCTCCAGGGCCCGCTTCGTGGCGGCCTCGTAGTTGCCGGTGTCGTACTCGAGCCCGGCCACCGTGGTGAACGGGAACTCCTCGTGCTTGATCCAGTTCTTCTCGCGCAGCTCGATCGGGTCCATGCCGATCTCGGCGGCGAGCTCGCTCATCATCCGCTCGATGCCGTACGTCGCCTCGGGGCGCCCGGCGCCGCGGTAGGCGTCGGTCCAGGTCTTGTTGGTGAGGACCGTCTGGCAGTTGAACTGGTAGGCCGGGAACTTGTAGATCGCGTTGAACATGAACGCGCCGAGGACCGGCACGCCGCCACCCACGAGGGAGACGTACGAGCCCAGGTCGGCGAGCAGGTCGACCTTGAGGCCGGTGACCGTGCCGTCCTTCTCGGCCGCCAGCGTCAGCTTCTGCCACTGGTCGCGCCCGTGGTGGGCGGAGACCAGGCTCTCGGAGCGGGTCTCGGTGTACTTGACCGGCTTGCCGAGGCGGTTGGCCAGGCAGAAGGTCAGCCACTCCTCGGGCGTGGTCTGCAGCTTGCCGCCGAACCCGCCGCCCACGTCCGGGGCGATGACGCGGATCTTGGACTCCGGCATGCCCGTGGTCGCGGCGAGCGCGAACCGCAGGATGTGCGGGATCTGGGTCGCCGACCACATCGTGACCTGCTCGCCGGTGGGGTCCACGACGGTGGAGCGGGGCTCCATGAACGCCGGGATGAGGCGCTGCTGGCGGAACTCGCGCTCGATGACGACGCCGTCGGTGCGGGCCTTCTCGATGGCCGCGTCGACGTTGCCGCCGGTGCCTGCGCCCTCGGAGTCGAACTGCCAGAACGCCGACTTGTTGGTGCCGAGCTCGGGGTGCGCGAGCACCTCGTCGGCGGCGGCCTTCTTCAGGTCCAGCGCGGCCGGGAGCTCCTCGTAGTCGACGTCGACGAGCTCGGCGGCGTCGCGGGCCTCGGCCTGCGTGCGGGCCACCACGACGGCGACGATCTCGCCGGCGAAGCTGACGCGCTCACCGGCCATCGGGAGGTGGGTGGGGGTGACCTGGTCCTCGGTGATGGCCCAGGCGTTGATCAGCACGCCCTGGCTCTCGCCGAGGTCCGCGGCGGTGAACACGCCGACGACGTTGGTCGCGGCCTTCGCCTGGGTGGTGTCGATCGCGGTGATCGTCGCGTGGGCGAAGGGGCTGCGCACCATCGCGAGGTGCAGCATCCCCGGGAGGGTGATGTTGTCGGTCCAGCGGGTACGACCGGTGATCAGCCGCTGGTCCTCCTTGCGGCGGCGGTCGCGGCCGATCTCGGGTGCGACGTCGGGACGGTCATCGAGCGTGGTCACGCGGTCACTCCTTCGGTCTGCCCGGACGCCTGCTTCACGGCCCGGACGATGTTCTGGTAGCCGGTGCAGCGGCACAGGTTGCCTTCGAGACCCTCGCGGATCTCGGCCTCCGTCGGCTTCGGGTTCTCCTCGAGCAGCGCCACGCTCTGCATGATCATGCCGGGCGTGCAGTAGCCGCACTGGAGGCCGTGGCAGTCGCGGAACGCCTCCTGGACCGGGTGGAGCTCGCTGCCGTTGGCGAGGCCCTCGATGGTCGTGACCTCACCGCCGTCGGCCTGGACGGCGAGGACGTTGCACGACTTCACGCTCGTGCCGTCCATGTGCACCGTGCAGGCACCGCAGTTGGAGGTGTCGCACCCGACGACCGTGCCGGTCTTGCCGAGCTTCTCCCGCAGGTACTGCACGAGCAGCGTGCGGGGTTCGACGTCGTCGGCGACCTTCGCGCCGTCGACCATCATCGTGATCCTGGTCATTCGCACCGCTCCATCCAATGTGACGTGGGTTACCACTGCGCAACCTAGGTCGGTGACGTTGGCGGAAGGTTGGAGGCGTGCGGAGGTGGGGAGACTGCCCACCGTGCTCGTCCTCGTCGCCCTCTGGGTGTCCACGACCCTGCTGCTCACGGCGGTCCTCATGGGACCCGAGCGGTACGTCCGGAAGGTCGTCCGGAACCTCCGCCCGGACGCCGCCGGGCCGACCGAGCGGGGCCACGCCCTGCTCTTCTGGCGCAACCTCGCACTGCTGGTGCTCGTGGCCTCGTTCGCGGTCCTGCGGACCGTCGAGGAGGTGGGGCCGACGACGGACGAGCTCGTCGAGGCGACCGAGCTGGTGACCGACCTCGTCCCGGCCGACGAGCTGGACGGCGGCCGGCTGGAGGCCGAGCTGCGCCTCCTGCTCGGCGACCGGGTCCTGGTCGAGGACGTGTCGGCCTCGCTCCCGGCACCCGTGACGGAGGAGGACTCGGCGGCCGCGACGCCGACGGTCGACCGGACGTCCCTCGAGGTCCGCCGGCTGACGCTGGGCGAGCGCGCCAGCGGGTACGTCGACGACGACTCGCCGCCCTCCCCCGCCGCGTGCGTCGTGGTGGAGCGGACCTCGTACGGCTCGCTCGGCCCCGAGGGGTACGCGCCTCCCGAGGACGCCTACAGCGTGGCGTTCTCCACCGGGCGGTGCGAGCCGGTCGAGTGAGGCCTCAGCGGTCGCGTGCGGCGGCGAGCCGGCCCTTGAGCAGCGGCACCGCCGGGTGGGTGGCCGCGCCCTCGCGGCCCACCACGGCCAGGCAGTGCTCGACCACCTCGGCGTCGTACGGCGCGCGCTCGGCGTAGCGCAGGACCGCGTCGGGGTCGGGGCTGGCGAGGAGGGCCTCGCGGACGGCGACGGCCACGTACTCGGCGAGCTCGGAGAGCGCCGGGGAGTTGGTGCCCGGCAGCAGGTCGCCGCCGTACGCGTCGACGGCCTCGGCGACCCGGCCGCGGCGCAGCAGGGCGAGGACGTGGTCGACGTCGGTGCTCACCGGCATGAGCAGCTTGTAGGGCCGCGACGCGAGCTGGCCACCGACGGCCGAGCGGAGGTGGGAGACCTCGGCCTTGAGGGTGGAGAAGGTGACGCCCTGGTCGCCGTACACGAGGGCGTGGAGCTGCTCGAGGCTCAGGCCCTCGGGGTGGAGGGCGAGCAGCGCGAGGATCTCGGTCTGGCGGCGGTTGAGCAGGAGGCGCTGGCCGTCGAGGCGCACCTCGGCGGTGCCGAGCAGCGTCATCACCAGGCCCGGGTCGTCGGTCTCCTCGGTGGCCGTCGGGTGGTGGGCCGAGTGGGGCAGCGCGGTCTCGATGAGGCGCGCCATCACCCGGGCGGTGGCGAGGCCGATGGGGTGGGTGCGGTCCCAGGTGGTCGAGAGGTCGATGACGCCGAGGTGACGGCCGGTGGCCGGGTCGTGGACCGGCGCGGCCCAGCAGACCCAGTCCTGGACGAGGGGAGCGTAGTGCTCGGCGCTGAACACCATGGAGGGCTCGAGCAGCCGGTTGGCGAGGTCCAGGGCGTTGGTGCCGACGGACTGGTCGTCCCAGCGGCCGCCGGCCACGAAGTTGACGCTCTCGGCCTTGCGGCGCATCACGCGGCCGCCGTACGTCCACAGGACGCGGGTGTGCGGGTCGGTCACGGCGAGCACGAGGTCGCCGTCCTCGGCGGTCCGGCGCAGGTCCGCCTCGACGCGCTCGACCGCGACCTGCAGCGGGGACTCCTTCCACAGCGAGGACGTCTCGTCCTCGTCCGCGAGCGGGGCCTCCCCGATGTCGAGGCTGACGCTGGTGGAGCGCTGCCAGCTGCCGAGGATCTCGGGCCGGACGACGGGCTCGACGGCGTCGCCGTGCTCGACGAAGCGCGACCAGGCGCTGACCGCGGCGAGCCGTCGCTGGGAGAGGTCCGGCGCCCCGGGCGCGAGGTCGGGCATCGAGCTCACAGTCGGCCTCCGGACGCTTGGGACGTGACGCCGCTCACGGTAGCCGACGCCACCCATCCCCTCCACGGGTCGGACGACCGGTGGACCCCGCGCCTGCCGACTCGGCGCCTCTCGGGCGCACCTTCCTGCCGACTCGGCTACCTCGCGGCGTCGGCGTGGATGCGGCCGTCGGTGGCGGCGAGGCGGCGGCCGGTGCCGCCCCAGCGCGCGGCGATGACCTCGGCGGCGATGGAGACGGCGGTCTCCTCGGGGGTGCGGGCGCCGAGGTCGAGGCCGATGGGCGACGAGAGCCGGGCGATCGACTCCTCGGTCAGGCCCTTCTCGCGCAGGCGCTCCAGCCGGTCGTCGTGGGTACGGCGGGAGCCCATCGCGCCGACGTACGCGACCTCGGGCAGCGTGAGGGCGACCTCGAGGAGCGGCACGTCGAACTTGGGGTCGTGGGTGAGGACGGTGATGACCGTGCGGCCGTCGATCCGTCCGGCCTCGACCTCGGCCGTGAGGTAGCGGTGGGGCCAGTCCACGACGACCTCGTCGGCCTCGGGGAAGCGGGTGGCGGTCGCGAAGACGGGGCGGGCGTCGCAGACCGTCACGTGGTAGCCGAGGAAGGAGCCCACGCGGGCCACCGCGGCGGCGAAGTCGATGGCGCCGAAGACCAGCATCCGCGGCTTCGGGGCCAGCGCCCACACGAACACCCGCATCCCCTCGCCGCGGCGCTCGCCGTCGGGGCCGTAGCCGAGGACCTCGCTGCGCCCCTGGGCGAGCAGCCCGAGGGCGTCGTCGCGGACGGCGTCGTCGGCGCGCTCGCTGCTGAACGAGCCCTGCACCGACAGCTCCTCGCCGGGGCCGCCGGGACGCAGGAACATCCGGCGTCCGAGCAGGGCGGGGTCGGGGTGCTCGATCACGGTGGCGACCGCGACGGGCCGACCGGCCGCCACGTCGGCGGCGACGTCGGTGAGCTCGGGGAACGTCGCGCGCGACACCTTCTCGACGTACACGTCGAGGATCCCGCCGCAGGTCAGCCCCACGGCGAAGGCGTCGTCGTCGGACACGCCGTACCGCTGCAGCACGGGCTCGCCCGAGGCGGTGACCTCCTGCGCGAGCTCGTAGACGGCGCCCTCGACGCACCCGCCGGAGACGGACCCGACGGCGGTCCCGTCGGGACCCACCAGCATCGACGCGCCCGGGGGCCGCGGCGCCGACTGGAAGGTCGCGACCACGGTGCCGACCCCGACCTCCTGGCCGGCGTCGTACCACTCCATCAGCTCGTCCAGCACCTCACGCACGGGCGACCACCTCCACCAGCTCCGCGTACGTCGCCAGCGAGTGACCGGCGAGGAAGTCGTCCACGTGCGGCAGGACCGCCTGGACGCCACGCTGCACCGGCTCGTAGCCGGCCTTGCCGCGGTGCGGGTTCACCCACACCACGCGGTGGGCGTAACGGGACAGGCGCGCCACCTGTTCCTCGAGGACGTCGACCTCCCCGCGCTCCCACCCGTCGCTGCAGATCACGACGACCGCCCCGCGGGCCAGCCCGGCGGCGCCCCAGCGGTCGGTGAAGGCCTGCAGGGACTCCCCCAGCCGGGTGCCGCCGGACCAGTCGGGGACGACCTCGCCCGCGGCCTCGATGGCCTTCTTGGGGTCGCGGTGACTGGCTAGGGCGCGGGTGATCCGCGTCAGCCGGGTGCCGACGGTGAAGGCCTCCACGCCGTACGACGCCCCGGGCGGCGTGGCCCCGACGTACCGGTGGGCCAGGCGCAGCAGCGCGTCGGCGTACCCGCTCATGGAGCCGGACACGTCGAGCAGCAGGACGACGCGGCGCGGCCGGCTCGACCGGCGGCGCCACGCGATCCGCCCGGGCTCGCCCATGCGTCGCAGGCTCTCCCGCAGGGTCCGTGACGCGTCCACCTGACCGCGGTGCCACGCCCGGTGCCGAGCCGTACGACGGCGCGGGACGCGGCAGGGCAGCGAGGCGAACATCGCCTCCAGCCGGGCCCGCTCGAGCGGCTCGAGGGTGGCGACGTCGCGGTGCCGGAGGATCTCGACCTCGCTGGCCGCGGCCCGGATCACGTCGTCGTCGCTCGCGCTGCCCTCCCCCGCCTCGGGCTCCTTCTCCGGCAGCTGGCTCACCTGGGGCGCGTTGCTCGCCGCCCGGTCGCGCTGGCGGGGCAGCTCGCCCCGCGGGTCGAACCAGGCGTCGAACACCTCGTCGTGGCGCTCGAGGTCGTCCGGGCCGGCGCACAGCGTCGCCCGCCCGGCGAGCCGGACACCCTCCCGGTCGCCGGCGTCGAGGAGCGAGGCCGCGAGCAGGAACCCGTGGGAGCGGTCGGACGTCACCGGCACCCCGGACGCGCGGACGGCGCGGGTGAACGCGAGCAGCACCTCGTCGCCCGGGTGGCGGACCTCGAGGGGGAGGCCGTCAGCGTCGAGCAGGGGCGCCTCGGGATGCGGCGTGCTCACGCCGCGAGCATCCGGTCCAGGGCCATCTGGACCCGGTCGGTGTCCTCGCGGTACTTCACCAGCGCGCCAACGGTCTGGGCCGCGACCTCGAGGTCGAGGTCGGTGGTGCCGAGCATCTGCAGGGCGCGCGCCCAGTCGAGCGTCTCCGCGACGCCGGGCGGCTTGAGCAGCCCACCCCCCTGGCGCAGGCCCTGCACGACCTCGACGACCTGGCGGGCGAGGGTCTCGGAGACCTCGGGCGCCCGGGACCGGACGATCGCGACCTCCCTCTCCAGGCCGGGGTGGTCGATCCAGTGGTAGAGGCAGCGCCGCTTGAGGGCGTCGTGGAGGTCGCGGGTCCGGTTCGAGGTCAGGATCACGACCGGCGGCACGGCGGCCTTGATCGTGCCGAGCTCGGGGATCGTGACCTGGTAGGTCGACAGCACCTCGAGCAGGAACGCCTCGAACTCGTCGTCGGCGCGGTCGACCTCGTCGACCAGCAGGACGGCGGGGGCCTGCTGCAGCGCGGCCAGCACGGGGCGGGCGAGCAGGAAGCGCTCGTCGTACAGCCCCTCCTCGGCGGCCTGCGCCGACGCGGCCTTCTCGCCGGTCGCCTCGAGCGCGCGGAGGTGGAGGATCTGGCGGGGGAAGTCCCAGTCGTAGAGCGCCTGCGTGGCGTCGATGCCCTCGTAGCACTGCAGCCGCACCAGCGGCAGCTCCAGCGACGCGGCGATCGACTCGGCCAACGACGTCTTGCCGGTGCCGGGCTCGCCCTCCAGCAGCAGCGGACGCTGCATGGCCAGTGCCAGCCAGGCGGTGGTGGCGAGCGAGGTGTCCCCGACGTACCCGGTGGCCTCGAGCCTCGCGCTGAGCTCCTGGACCGATGCGACCTGAGGGGTGACCTGCGGTGCGACAGACATGGGCGTGACTCTAGGTCGGGGAGGTTCGCTCCTGGTTGGTGTCCACGTCAGCACCGCCCGCGAGGTCCCCGCACTCCACCTGCTCGACGTCGCGGACCCGCAGGTAGTCGCGCGCCCCGCGGTCGCCGGAGGCCGCCGCGCGGACGCCGCCCCAGTGGTCGCGGCCGAGCAGGACCGGGTGCCCCGCGGCCCCGTCGTACGCCGCGCGGCGCAGCGTCGTCGGCCCGTACGGCGCCGCGAGGACGCGGGCGACCACGTCGGCGCCGACGTCCGGCAGGTCGACGAGGTGGACCAGCGCCGCGTCGGCGTCGGTGGGGTCCAGCGCCGCGAGGCCGGCGGCCAGGGAGGCGCCCATGCCGTCGGCCCAGTCGTCGGCGACGACGACGTCGACGCCGTCGGGCACGCGGGCGCGGGCCTCGTCGGCGGCGGCGCCGAGGACGACGGTCAGTGGTCCGCACCCGCCGTCGCGGAGCGTGCCGAGGCTGGCGGCGAGCCAGTCGTCGACCAGCGCCTTGGGGCGGCCCATGCGGCGACCGGCGCCGGCGGCGAGGAGCAGTCCGGCGGCGATCACGGGACGGTCCAGGTGACCGGGTCACCGACGGCGATCTCGCCCCCGGCGAGGACGCGGCAGATGGTGCCGGCCCGGCGGCGCAGGGCGTGCTGGGCGTCGGGGCCGATGGTGTCGTCGAGCAGCTTGCAGGGCGCGGCGACGCGCACGACCTCGAGCTGCACCGCGTCCTCGCCGTCCCCGACCGTGATCCGGGTGCCGGGCGCGGTGGGCACCACGCCGTCGGCCAGCGTCAGGTTCCGGCGGGTGAGCTCGCTGGCGATCGGGGCGCCGTACGTCCGCTGCGCCTCGTCGAGCTGGGTGCGCGACTGCAGGGAGACGTGGCGGTGGCGGGTGCCGTGGTAGCGGTCGCCGACGATCCCCCGCTGGGTCTCGACGGTCGCCCGCTCGACGTCCTTCGTGGGCAGCCGCCGGCCCTTGGCGAGGTGGATCGCGGTGATCGTGGTGCTGACCTCGACGTCGAACAGCGCGCTCATGCGTCGCCCATCCGGTTGGTCAGGAACTCGTCGGTGCGCTCGATCATCGACTGCCAGCCGGCGTAGAACGTGTGGCCCTCGCCCGGGTAGGTCTCGAGCTGCGCGTCGGCGCCGGCGCGCCTCAGGGCGCGCTGGGTGTCGTCGGCCCAGACCGGCGGGCAGGTGTCGTCGACCTCGCCGTGGATCGCGAGGACGGGGTCGCTGACCCGGTCGAAGTAGGTCCGCGGCGACAGCTGGCGGTAGGGCTCCGGGTCCTCGGACGGCGGGCCGCCGAGCTCGTCGTAGAGCTCCTGGGCCTCTGCGGGCCGGCCCGGCTCGGTGAACTGCCGCAGGTTGTCGACGTAGTCGGAGCTGACGCTGGCGTGGACGACGGCCGCGTCGACGAGGTCGGGCGCGATCACCAGCGCACTGAGGGTCACGCCGCCGCCCATCGACCGGCCGACCATCCCGAGACGGTCGGCGTCGACGTACGGCTCGCGGGCCAGGGACCGGACGGCGGTCACGGCGTCGCGGGCGTACCCGAGGCGGGACTCGCGGTCGAGGTCGGAGGCCGGGTCGCCGCTGGCGTGGCCGCGGTAGTCGGTGTGGAGGACGGCGTACCCGGCGCGGGCGAGGTAGTCCTGCTCGCGGGCCATGCCCTGGCCCGGCGCGTAGACCGACGGCTCGATGTAGCCGTGGTTGAGCACCACGCCGGGGAACGGCCCGTCGCCGCGCGGTCGCAGCAGGATCCCCGAGACCGTGAGTCCCCTGCTCTCGTAGGTGACCACCGACCGGGTGTAGGCGTCGGTCTCCTCGATCACCTCGCCCTGGCGCAGGCGGCTCCCGTCGAGCTCGCCCCGGGCCTCCTCGCGCATGACCGCGGGCAGGGAGACGGGGCTGTCGACGGGCGGGAGGTCCGGCTCCTCGGGCGGTTCCGGCCGCTCGGCGCTCGGGCTGGGTGACGGCTCGGTGGTCGACGAGGACGAGGGCTCCGGCGACGGGGAGGACTCGGCGGCCGGCTCGGGCTCGGCGCTGCACCCGGTCGCGACCAGGACCAGCCCGGCGAGACCGGCCAGGGGGGTTCGGGGGCGCACGCCGCCAATCTAGGCGGCCGGTCCCCGCGGTCGGCGTGAGAAAGAACGAGACCGCCCCGGCCCGGAGGCCCTCAGGAGACCGGATCGGGCCGTGGGTCTCGTTCTTCGTCACGGCGGGAGGATGGAGGGGTGAGCCGCGACGACGACCTCCTCGCCGGCTGGCGGGCGGCGTGGGCCGAGCAGCCCGTGGGGTGGGACTTCGCGGACCTCGGCGACCGGGTGTCGACCGACTCCCCGCCCTGGTCGTACGACGACCTCGCCCGGGAGGCGCTCGGGTCGAGCCGTGTCGCGGTCGACCTGGGCACCGGCGGCGGCGAGTGGCTGCTCGGCCTGCGCGACGCGTGGCCGGCGACGGTGCACGCGACCGAGGGGTGGGCGCCGAACCTGCCGGTCGCCGCGGCCGCGCTCGCGCCCCACGGCGTCGAGGTCCGGGCGTACGACGCCGAGGCCGGCGACCGGTTGCCGTACGACGGCGGCTCGCTCGACCTGGTGCTGGCGCGGCACGAGGCGTACGACGAGGCCGAGGTGCGCCGCGTCCTGCGCCCGGGTGGGCGGCTGCTCACCCAGCAGGTCGACGGCCACGAGATGGACGACCTGGCCGGGTGGTTCGGCGGGGGCGCGCCGTACCCCGACGTCACCCTCGCGACGCTCACCGCCCGTGCGCAGGAGGCCGGCCTGGTCGTCGAGCGGGCCGAGGACTGGGCCGGGTCGGTCCGCTTCGCGGACGTGACGACGATGCTGGGGTACCTCTCCCGCATGCCGTGGCAGCTCCCCCAGGACTTCAGCGTCGACGCCCACGCCGACACGCTCCGCGCCCTCCACCGCGCCGGCGGGCCGGTCGTCGCCACGACCCGTCGGTTCCTCCTGGAGGCGAGGCGCGGATGAACACCCCCGAGGACAAGACCTGTGCCTCCTGCGGCCGGCGCATCGAGTGGCGCAAGAAGTGGGAGCGCGACTGGGACTCCGTCCGCTACTGCTCAGCGGCCTGCCGCAAGCACGGCGTCACCGCCACCGACGAGGCGCTCGAGTCGACGATCCTGTCCCTGCTGGAGAAGCGGAAGGGCGGGGCGACGATCTGCCCGTCGGACGCCGCCCGCACGGTCTACGAGGGCGAGGACGACGGCTGGCGCGACCTCATGGAACCGGCCCGCCGGGCCGCACGCCGGCTGGTCGCCGCGGGCGAGGTCGAGATCACCCAGAAGGGCTCGGTCGTCGACCCGAGCACCGCGAAGGGCGCGATCCGGATCCGCCGCACGCGGTAGGAGCGCCGGCTAGGACGCCGCAGCGAGCCTGACCAGCATCGCGAGGTCGGCCGAGGCCCGCGGGACGTCGTGGAGCGGGGACACCGCGTGGCTGATCAGCAGCCGCACGGTGCTCTCCACCACCACCTCCGCGACCCGGGGCTCGAGGTCGGGGCCCTTGCGTCGCAGCCAGGCGCCGAACAGCTCGATGCCGTGGACGACGAGGGGCTCGCCCCGGCTGGTGACGAGCGGGAGCAGGCCGTGGTCCTCGTCGTTGCCGCCGAGCACGGCCTGCAGCAGGGGGTTGACCGACACCATCGTGAGGGCGAGCTCGGCGGCCGAGGCGACGACCTCGCCGACGTCGGTGCTCGGGTGGGAGTCGAGCCGCGCGGACACGGCCTCGAAGAAGTCCGCGGTCTCGCGCAGGATCAGCGCCTGGCCGAGCTCGTCCTTCGTGCCGAACTCGGCGTGCAGCGTCTGGCGGCTCGTGCCGACGGCCGCGGCGATCTCGCCCATGCGGACGGCTGCCCATCCGCGGTCGAGGACGCGCGCGCGGGCGGCGTCGAGCGCGAGGTCGCGCATCTCCCGTCGCCGCCCGGACGAGCCGCCTCGTCCGTTGTCGCTCATGGGTCGAAGGTCTACACCAGCGGACCCAAGCACTTCGACCGTCAACCATCTTCTTGACAGATTTTGGTTTCTGTCAGAACGTCTCGGCATGACCGCACCGGTGGACTCCCGCCTCGACCGTCCGTACGACGAGGCGGACCTGTCCTCCGAGACCTTCTGGTCGAGCACGGCCGCCGTCCGGGAGCGCACGTTCGCCGACCTGCGCGCCCGGCGCCCCGTGTCGTGGCACCGCCCGGTCGAGAACGGCCTGTTCACCGACCCCAACGACCAGGGCTTCTGGGCCGTCACCACCTACGACGACCTGGTGGAGGTCACCCGCCGCCACGAGGACTTCTGCTCCGGCGAGGGCATCGTCTTCGAGTCGATGCCCGCCGAGATCCTCGAGGCCGGGCAGGGGTTCATCGCGATGGACCCGCCCCGGCACACCCGGGTCCGCCGACTGCTCACCGCGGCGTTCACGCCGCGGCAGATGGCCCGCATCACCGAGCGGATCGACGCCAACTCGCGCGCCGTGGTCGACGCCGTCGCGGCGCGGGGCGAGGTCGACCTGGTGCCCGAGGTCTCCGCCCCGGTGCCGATGCACAACATCTGCGACATGGTCGGTGTCCCGGCCGAGCACCGCCGTACGGTCGCCCACGAGGCGCAGTTCGCCGGCGGCTGGCGCGACGAGCGGCTCCTCGCCGGGGCGGACCCCCTCCTGCGCCTGCTCGAGGCCGCCGAGGCGATGCGCGTCGTCTCCTCCGAGCTGATCACCGAGCGCCGGGCGCGGCCGGCCGACGACCTGCTCTCCGCCCTGGTCACCGCCCGGGTGGACGACGAGGAGCTCACCGACGCGGAGATCGTGTCCTTCTTCGGGCTGCTCATGGTGGCCGGCAACGACACCACCCGGCAGTCGATCAGCCACGCGATCCTCGCGCTGACGGAGAACCCCGCGCAGCGCGCGTGGCTGCTCGAGGACCTCGACGGCCGCCTCCCCGTCGCCGTCGAGGAGCTGGTGCGGTGGGCGACGCCGATCATGACCTTCCGCCGGACGGCGACCCGCGACTGCGAGCTCGGCGGCCGACGGATCACCGCCGGCGACAAGGTCGTCCTCTTCTACTCCTCGGCGAACTTCGACCCCGCCGCGTTCGACCGGCCCGAGCAGCTCGACCTCGCCCGGCACCCCAACAAGCACCTCGCGTTCGGCGGCGGCGGGATCCACCACTGCCTCGGCATCCAGCTCGCCCGACGCCAGCTCGCCTCGATCCTGCGCGAGCTGCTGACCCGGCTGCCGGACATCCACGTCAGCGGCGAGCCGACGTACGGCAGCGGCAACTTCTTCCACGCCGTGCTGTCGCTGCCGGTGCGCTTCACCCCGGAGGTGGCGTCGTGAGGATCCGCTTCGACGAGGACCGGTGCGCCTCGACCGGGATGTGCGAGTCGGTGGCCCCGGACGTGTTCTCCATCGGCGACGACGGGTGGATGCACGTGCTCGACGAGAGCCCCGACGAGGCCCGTCGTGCCGAGGTCGCCGAGGCGTGCGACGCCTGCCCCACCGGCGCCCTGCGGCTCGAGGACTGAGCCCCGGCACACCCGACAGGCCCGAGGGTGTGGCGCAGCCACATTGCCCTCCGTGAGCCAGGTCACGCAGGCTGCCGGACATGCGCCTGTCTCGGATCCCCCTGCTCCTCGCGACGGTCCCGCTCGCCGCCGGCCTGCTGGCCGCGCCGGCCACCGCCGCCCCGGCCCCGGCCGCCGCACCGTCGAGCGGGCCGGACCGGCACTGCGCCGGCGAGGGCCGCATCGACGTCCCGGGCGCCGAGGAGCAGAAGACCGCCTGCCTGGACGACCTCACCACCACGGGGACCACCGTCAGCGGCCACACCAACGTCGCCGACTGGGAGGGCCTGCAGGCGCCGGGCACGCCCACCCCGAGCGGGGTGCCGGGGATCCAGGTCGACGGCTACTTCCCCGACTCCTCCACGTCCAACACCAACAACGGGTGGGACCACGACTCGCAGTTCGTGCTCCGCGTGCCCGACGACTGGAACGGCGGCCTCGTGGTGTCGGGGGCTCCCGGCACCCGGCGCCAGTACGCCAACGACTTCGTCATCGGGGACCGCGTGCTGGCGCGCGGCTTCGCGTTCGCCGCCACCGACAAGGGCAACAACGGCGCCGCCTTCTACGACGACGGCTCCGCGCCCGGCGGCTCGATCCGCGAGTGGCACCGCCGCGTCACCCAGCTCGCCCGGGCCGCGAAGGTCGCCGTCGAGCAGCGGTACGGCCGCGCGCCGCGGCACACCTACATGGCGGGCATCTCCAACGGCGGCTACCTGGTGCGCTGGCAGCTCGAGAACCGCCCCGGCCTGTACGACGGCGGACTGGACTGGGAGGGCACGCTGTTCCGCGCGGCCGGGCCGAACCTGCTGACCTACCTGCCGACGGCGCTGCGCGAGTACCCGACGTACGCCGCGGGCGGGCCGGGCGCGGAGCAGGCCGAGCGGCGGATGCTCCGCGCGGGCTTCGAGCCGGGCTCGCAGTTCCTGTGGGAGTACCACTACGGCGTCTACTGGGACCTCACCCAGCGGGTCTACCGCGAGGAGCTCGACCCGACGTACGACGGCGATCTGGAGGCGGGGGTGCCGTTCTGCCGGCCGGGCACCCCGCGCTGCGACGCCGACTACGACTACGCCGACCGGCCGCGGGAGGTCCGCGAGGCGGTGCGGTCCGTGCAGCTGACCGGCCGGATCCGCAAGCCGCTGCTGACCGTCCACGGCACCCTCGACACGCTGCTGCCGCCCGACACCGCGGGCCGCGCCTACGAGCGGCTGGTGCGCCGGGCCGGGGCGGGTCGCCTGCACCGGTCCTACGAGATCGAGGACGGCACCCACGTCGACAGCCTGTACGCGACCTACCCCGACCGGCTGCGTCCGATCCTGCCGTGCGCGACGCGGGCGTTCGACCGCCTCGTCGCCTGGGTCGAGGACGCGAAGGCACCGCCGGCGAGCGGGTTCGTCGACCGCCCGCAGCGCGACGACCTGCGCACCGGGTGCTCGCTACAACAGTAGGCGGGCGGAGTCGAGGAAGCGTCGGCCCATCGCGTCGGCGCCGAAGTCGAGCACGTACAGCCCGGTGCTGACGCGCTCGAGGTAGCCCCACGCGGCGACCCGCTCGGCGTCGAGGCCGGTGGCGGCGGCCAGCCGCCCGGCGTACGAGGCGATCAGGGCGTGCTGGTCGCCGTGGCGGGCGGCCTCCTCGACGCGGCCGAGCCACTCGCGGACCGCGATGCCCGCGTCGTACGCCGGGTCGGCCCACAGGCCGTCGGGGTCGACGAACGCCCAGGCGTCGTCCGGTCCGTCACCGCGCCGCAGGGCGTTCGCGGGGTGCGGGTCGCCGTGGGCCCACACCCGGGCGTCGGGGTCGTCGCCGGACGCCAGCCACGCGGCGACCGACAGCGCCCGGTCGAGGACGGCGTCGTCGCAGGCGCCGGGGTGGCCCTCGGCCAGGTCGCGGACCATCGTGGCGAGCTCGTCGGCGCGGCTCGCGCCGGCCCGGGGCTCGTCGAGGTCGAGCGCCCAGGCGTCGGGCAGGGTCGCGCCGAGGGCGTCGAGGGTGCGGTGCGGGCCGAGCATCCCGCGCTCCAACGAGGGGCCGAGCGCCTCCATCAGCACGGCGCCCCGCTCCCCGTCGTGGGCGAGGAACCGCGCGTAGCCCCGGCCGTCGGCGGCCCGCAGCACCGCGGCCTCCCGTGCGACCGCCTCGACCTGGCCGGGCAGGCCGACCTTGAGGACGACGTCGGTGCCGTCGCGCGTCGTCGCGCGGGCGACGTACGACGCGGAGCCGCCGGGCAGTCCGCGACCGAGGTCCAGGCCCCAGGCGCGGGCGAGGTCGGCGAGCAGGTCGGGCAGCGCGGCGGTCCAGTCCTCCCCCGCGGTGCCCATCGCCGCCAGGCGCGCCCGGACCAGGGGCTGCAGGCGAGGGGTCACGCCTCGACCCGGGCCATCACGACGCGCAACCGGTCCTCGAGGCGCTCGCGCTGCCACGCCTCGGGCAGGAAGATCGCGCGGCCCGGCGGCGGGAGGAAGCCGACGACGTCCATCACGTCGAAGTACGGCTGCGGCGTCGCGCCGGTCGCCCGGACGTACGTCGTCGCGAACACCTCGGCCGCCTCGGGCCCGCTGTGCACGGCGAGGTTGGTCGCACCGTGGGCGACGTCGAGCCAGGCGGGGCCGACGGAGGTCTCGACCCAGTCGACGAGCCCCGTCACACGGCCGGCGTCCCAGAGCACGTTGCGTGGCTGGAAGTCGCGGTGCAGGAACGTGGGCTCGTACGCCGGGGGCTCGGTGCGCAGGAGGTCGAACGCCGCCTCCCACAGCCCGGGATCGCGGGCCCAGTCGCGGACGACGTACTTCTCCTCCCACGCCCACGACTGGTAGGTCCGCACGGCGATGGTCGGGACGACCGCGTGCACCTGCGCCAGGAGCGCGGCGAGGGCGGCGGGGTCGGCGCGCTCGGCCTCGACCCGGCCGGGCAGGAGGGTCATGAGGTGCGCGGGATGGCCGCAGGCGGCGGCGTCCGCGTCGAGGGCGAGGGAGCGCGGTGCCGGGACGTCGCCGTCCGCGAGCATCGTCTGCACCTCGGCCTCCCGGGTGGTGAGCCCCGCGCCGTGGGTGCGCCACGGCTCCTCGGTCATCAGCCGGAGCACCGCGTCGGGGCCGTCGGCGGGCACCAGGCGGAGCATGGTGGAGGTCCAGCCGCCCTCGAGGCGACGTACGTCGGCGAGGCGGCCGAGGTGCTCCGCCGCCCAGGCGAGGGCAGGGTCGAGGTCGGACACGCCACGATCCTCTCCTCCGCCATCCTTGACCCTCACACGGTGTCAGACGGTCTCGTGGGGTTCGCCATGATGAGTATCGGAGAGTTCGCCCGCCTGGCCGGGGTGTCCGTGAGGATGCTGCGGCACTACGACCAGCTCGGCCTGCTGAGGCCGCACCGGGTCGACCCCCACACCGGTTACCGCTCGTACGCCGCCGCCCAGCTCGACCGCGCCAACCACCTGGTGGCGCTGAAGGACCTGGGCTTCGGGCTGGAGCGGGTCGCCGAGCTGCTCGAGGCGGACGCCTCGGGCGGCGACCGGGTGGTCGCCCTGCTGCGGGAGCGGCGGGACGAGCTGCGTGCGCAGATCGCGGTCGACCGCGGTCGCCTCGCCCGGGTCGAGGCGCGGCTCTCCACGATCACGAAGGAGCACGCCATGAGCACCACCCTGCAGTTCACCGAGACCGCCCTCCCGTCCCTGCGGCTCGTCCAGAGGTCCGTCGTCGTCACGGACATGGCCGCCATCGAGGCGGAGATGGGCATGATGTTCGGCGCCGTCAACGAGGCCGTCGACGCCGCCGCGGCCCTCCGCACCGGCCCCGGGATCGCCCACTACACGCCGGAGTCCGGCCCGGACGGCGACGGCCTGCGCGCGGCGGCCGCCGAGCAGGTCGACGGTGGCGTCGACGGCCTCGAGTCGGCGGAGCTGACGGCCGTCGACCGCGCCCTCGTGACGACGTACGACGCGGCGGACCTGTCGGGCATCGCCGGCGCCTGGCAGTCCCTGGTCACCGAGGTCGAGCGGCGCGGCCTCACCCCCGCCGGCACCTGCCGCGAGGTCTACCACTCCACGCCGTACGAGCCCGGCGGCACGCGCTGGGTCGTGGAGCTGCAGCAGCCGCTGGGCTGAGCGGTCTCCACAGGCTCGGACGCCCGCGGCGGGTAGTCCCCTTACCATCGGTCCTTCCGGCGTCCTCGGGACGACCGGGACGCGGGGGACTACCCGGTGGGACCGGCCCGGCCTGGGGAAGGAGCGGGCCGGCCACGAGGGCCTCGTCTGTTGCGAGGACCGACGTGCAGAAGTCGCCGACGAGCACGTGTCGTCGCCGTCAGCGGGACTTCTGCACGTCCGTCCTCCCGCCGAGCAGCCGGCCGGGCCGACCCCGGACGTCCTACGTACGCCGCAGCGCCTCGTCGAGCTCGCCGGCCTCGCGGCGGCGGCGGAGCTCGGCGAGGCGGAAGAAGTCATCCTTGGGGCGGGCGCGGAAGTCGTCGGCGTGGTCGCGGACGAAGGCGACGAGGTCACCGATGCCGTCCTCGATGGGCCGCATCCGCAGGTCCGGCAGCAGCGAGGAGAGCTTCGCGAAGGAGACCCGGTAGTCGCGGAGGTCCGGGGAGGGGTCGGCGATCTCGACGGGGGCGCCGGTGAGGCGGCCGACGATCTCGGCGGCCGTGCTGACCTGGACCGTCGCCTCGTCGGAGCCGACGTTCACGATCTGGCGGCCCACCGACTCGATCGGGGCCTCCATCAGCGCGCGGGCGGCGATCGCGATGTCGCCGGCCTGCACGAACGGGCGCCACGAGGTGCCGGCGCTGCGCATCCGCACCGCGCCGTTGATGACGGCGTCGTACACGAACTCGTTGATCGCGAGGTCCAGGCGGAGCGCGGGCGAGGGGCCGTAGACCGTCGCGTTGCGCAGCATCACCGGGACGAGGTCGCCGCGGTCCGTGCCGAGCAGGTCCTGCTCGACGGCGACCTTGCAGCGGGCGTACGCCGTCAGCGGGTTCGTCGGGCCCTCCTCGTCGACGATCGCGTCGCCGGTGGCGCCGTACACGCTGCAGGAGGAGAAGTAGACGAACCGACCGACGCCGGCCTCGGCGGCGAGGTCGGCGAGCCGGACGGAGCCGCGGTGGTTGATCGCCACCGTCAGGTCGGGGTCGAGCTCGCCGAGCGGGTCGTTGGACAGCTCGGCGAGGTGGACGACGACGTCGCGGCCCGCGAGCGCCGTGGCGGCCACGTCGCGGGTGTCGCCGGTCGAGTCGGGGTCGTCGCGCGACTCGAGCAGCGCCCGCCGGTAGAGACCGGAGTCGAGGGTGGCGACGTCGTGGCCGCCGGACCTCAGCTCGGTGACGAGGAGGCTGCCGAGGTAGCCGTCTGAGCCGGTGACGAGGACGCGCACGGCGCTCAACCTAGCCCGTCGAGGAGGTCCGCGCCGGACAACGTCGCAGCCGCCGTCCGGATGGCCGCGAAGTCCAGGTCGGCCCGTGCCGCGACGTCGAGCAGGGACGTCTCCCCGTCGGCGTACGCCAGCGTCCAGAGCATCGCCATCACCGCGTCGCTCGCGGCCCTGCCGCCCGTCGTCGGGTAGATCCCGCGGGTGCCCAGCTGCGGCTCGCCGTACGGCGCGAGGTTGCGGGGGCGCGCGTCGTCCTCGAGGACGTCGACCACCTCGACGAGCGCGACGAGCGCGTCGGTGAGCTCGGCGGGCGTCACGTGCCCGAGGTCGTCGTCGGAGGTGTGGTACTCGGCGTACTCGTTGTGCGGGGTGCGCGACAGGCGGCCGACGGGCAGGTCGAAGCCGAGCGCGTTGTACTGCCGCTCGTCGTAGCCCCACGGCGAGTAGTCGCGGACCTCCCCGCCCCGCCGCCGTACGACGTGGGAGACGGCCGCGTCGATCGGGCGGTCGCCGCGGCGGGTCCGCTTGTAGACCAGCGCGCCCGGTCCCCCGAGGCCGGTGAGGACCAGCCCGTGGCGGATCCGCGGGAGCACGTCGGCGTTGCGCGAGAGCCACAGGACGGCGCCGACGGTGCCCGGCGCGAGGACCACCCGGTAGGCGTGCCGTCGCGGCACGGCGGCGAGCAGCCGCACGAGCTCGGTGACCAGCACCAGGCCCGACAGGTTGTCGTTCGCCAGCGAGGGGTGGCACAGGTGCGCCGACAGCAGCACCTCACCGGCCTCCTCGCCGTCGGGCGGGGGCTCGGTGGCCGGCAGCAGGATCTCGCCGTACGTCATGTGGCCGGGGCCGAGGTCGGCGTCCACCACGACCTCGAACGGCCCCTCCCCCAGCCCGTCGAGCTGGCGCTGGGTCAGGCAGAAGCCCCAGGTGCGGTGGTAGTAGCTGGTCCGGTACGGGACGGCGTCCGGACGGTCGGGCAGCGTGTGCAGGTGCGGCAGCAGCTCGTCGCGGCTGAGCGTCGTCCGCACGGGGACGCTGTAGCCGACCACGTGCAGCGTGTGGACGTCGGTGTCGACGACCACGTCGCCGGTGGTGGTGTCGGTGATCCACGCCCGCCGCAGGGCCCACTCGTCGGTGATCGTCCAGTCGTGGGCGCGGGTGCCGGTCGGCACCTCGTGCCGCTCGATCGCCGCGACCCCGTCGAGGCCCTGCTCGAGCAGGTCGAGCGTCGCCCGGACACCGGGGCCGGTGAGGCTGCGCGGGAGCGGGTACAGCGCCGCCATCCGGGCGTGCAGCCGCTCGCCGAGGACGGCGAGGTCCTCGCCCGCCGAGGTGGTGCCGGCGCGCAGGGCGTCGGTGAGCGCGGCGACGGTGGGCGGCGTGCTCACCGGGCGTCGTCGCCGGGGGCCGGGTCGACCACCACGTCACCGGGCACGACACCGGGCATCTGCTCCAGGACCGACTCCGGCAGCACGAGCGCCTCGCCGACCGGCTCCCCGTCGCCCAGGCGCACCGCCCCGTGGAGCAGCACGGCCTCGTCGTCGGCCGCCACCTCCGCGAGGGACGCCGCCTCCACGAGCGCCACGGTCTCGACCATCGGGGCGTCCGGGAGGAGCAGGCGGCGGGGCTCGGCGCGGTCGCGCAGCGCGGGGGCGACCGGGCGGCCGCGGAGCAGGCCGTCGACGCTGCCCTGCTCCAGCGCCCGCCGGTACGTCGGCAGCGCGGCGTCCACCGCGGCGAGCGTCAGGTCGACGTCGGCCTCGGTGTGCGCGGCGGAGATGACGAAGGACTGGCCGAGCACCCCGTGCTCGAGCAGGCTCTGGAGGAACAGCGTCCGGTAGGCCTGGGACGCCTGACCGTCGGCGTCCCGGGTGGCGAAGACCAGGCAGGAGGGCCGGCCGAGCGCCTCGACGTGGCCGGTGACCCCGTGGACGGCGGCGAGGTCGTTGACCCCGGCGGCCAGGGCCGCGCCGCGGCGCTCCATCGTGCCCACCACGTCGAGGGCGTCGTACGCGTCGGCCACCGCGAGGTACGCCGCGAGCCCGGTGACCTCGGCGCCGTGGGTGCTGGAGAGCAGGAACGCCCGCGACTGGGAGGTCCGCAGCCCGCCGAGCTCCATGAGGTCGCGCCGCCCCGCCAGGGCGGAGACCGCGAACCCGTTGCCGAGGGCCTTGCCCCACGTCGACAGGTCCGGCGTCACGCCGTACGTCGCCTGCGCCCCGCCGGCGGACCAGCGCATGCCGGTGATCATCTCGTCGAGCACCCACACGACGCCGTGCTGCTCGGTGAGGGCGCGGACGCCCTCGAGGTAGCCGGGCTCGGGCTCGACGGTGCCGGTCGCGGCCTCCATGACCACGCAGGCGACCTGGCCCGGGTGGCGGCGCAGGAGCGCGTCGAGCGCGTCGAGGTCGTTGTAGGGGAACGTCAGGGTGCGGGCCCGGTCGGCGGCGGGGATGCCGGCGTGCATCGGGGTGGTGCCGATGAACCAGTCGTCGGTGGAGAAGAACGGCTGGCTGCCGCACACGGCGACGAGCTCGCGGCCGGTCGCGGCACGGGCCAGCCGGACCGCGGCGGTCGAGGCGTCGGAGCCGTTCTTCGCGAACTTCACCATGTCCGCGGTCGGCACCTGCTCCAGGAAGCGCTCGGCGGCCCGGACCTCCCAGGTCGAGGGCCGGGAGAAGCTGACGCCGTCGCGGATGGCCGCGCTGACCGCGTCGACGACCGGGGCGTAGCCGTGGCCGAGGGTGACCGAGCGCAGGCCCATGCCGTACTCGACGAACCAGTTGCCGTCGGCGTCCAGCACCCGCGCGCCCTCGCCGCGGACCAGCACGGGGGCCATCTGCTCGGGGTACTGGTCGGCGCCACGGGCGTAGGTGTGGGCGCCGCCGGGGACCAGCTCGTGCAGGCGGTCCTGCAGGCGGGTGGACTGCGCGAACGACTGCCGCACGATCTGCTCGGTCATCACACTGCTCCCAGGTCGAGACGGACCTTCGCGGACCGGAAGGCCTCGGCGTACGGCGCCCGGCACTCCATGCCGCGCAACCGCATCAGCCCGCCGAACACCTCGGGGTCCCACCAGTCGCGGGCGTGCTGGCTGGGGAAGCTGACGTCGAGCAGCTCCTGCTTGCGGGCGCGGACGGCGTCGTCCACCCCCACGTAGTGGGTCATCGGCCCGAGGTCGCCGTCCCACTTGGGGATCTCGTAGTGCAGCACGAGCGCGTCGCGCCACACGGTGGTGACGAGGTCGCCGATCAGGCGGTGGTCCTGGTGGGCGTCGTCGGTGCGCGGCGCGAGCACGAGGTCGGGGGCGGTACGACGACCCACGTCCTCGAGGGTCTCCTTCACGGCGTCCCAGTGCTGCGGCAGCCGGCCGTCGGGCAGGTCGTGGACCTCGACCTCCGCGCCGGGCACGAAGCGGGGCAGCGCCTGGCGGGCCTCGGACTCGCGGGGCCCGCCGCCGCCGGTGAGGACGACGCCGCGCACCGTCGTGCCGGGTCGCCCGGCGAGCGTCAGCAGCGTGGCGCCGCACCCGATCTCGACGTCGTCGGGGTGCGCGCCGAGGCAGAGCACCTCGAGCGGGCCGGCGGCGGGGGCGAGACCGAGCATCAGACGTCCGACGCCGAGGGGGTCTCGAGCTCCACGTCGGCCACGTCGGACCCACCGTTCGAGCGGCCGCCGCGCCACAGCGTCCACGGGCTGTCCCCGTGGCGCCACCGCTCCTCCAGCGCCGAGCGTTCCTTGAGGGTGTCCATCGGCGCCCAGAACCCGTCGTACTCGACGGCCCGCATCAGCCCGTCCTTGGCGGCGCGCACGCAGCCGTCCATGACGAGGTCGTCGCCCTCGTCGAGGTAGTCGAAGATGGACTGCCGGAAGACGAAGTAGCCGCCGTTGATCCGCATGTCCATGTCGCCCACGGCGGTGAGGCCCGTGACCCGACCCTGGTCGATGCCGACCACGTGGAAGGAGTCCTGCGGCTTGACGGTGAGCATCGAGCCGACCGCGTCGGAGGCGGCGAACTCGGACACGATGGTGTCCATCGGGGCGTCGGTCAGGACGTCGCCGTAGTTGGCCAGGAAGATCTCGTCGTCGCCGAGGTGCCGGCGCACGCGCCGCAGCCGCTCCCCGATCGGCGAGCCCACGCCGGTGTCGGCGAAGGTGATCGTCCAGTCGCTGATGTCCGTCGACAGCATCTCGACCTCGGCCCCGCCGCGGCGGAGCACGAAGTCGTTGGACGACGTCTCGCGGTAGGTGAGGAAGTAGTCCTTCACCGCTTGGGCGCCGTGGCCCAGGGCGAGGACGAACTCGGTGTGCCCGAAGTGCGCGTAGTAGCGCATGACGTGCCACAGCACCGGCCGGGAGCCGATCGGCATCATCGGCTTCGGCAGCGACTCCGGCCCGGTGCGCATGCGCATCCCCAGGCCGCCGCAGAACAGGACCACCTTCATCGCGACCTCACCAGACCTCGAGCTCGGGGACGAACACGACCAGCTTCCCGCCCCACTCACGCACGTGCGCGAGCTGCGCGGAGATCTCGGAGCGCAGGTTCCACGGCATGATCACGACGTAGTCCGGCTTCTCGGCGTCGAGGTGCTCGGGGGCGTGGACCGGGATGTGGGTGCCGGGCAGGAAGCGGCCGTGCTTGAACGGGTTGCGGTCGACGGCGAACTCGATCTGGTCGCGCTGCACGCCGGCGTGGTTGAGCAGGGTGTTGCCCTTGCCGGGGGCGCCGTACGCCGCCACCCGCTTGCCCTCGCGCGAGGCCTGCACCAGGAACGACACCAGGTCGTCGCGGACCCGCGAGACGACGGGGGCGAAGCCGTCGTGGCCCTCCAGGGTGTGCAGCCCGGCGGCCTCCTCGTCGGCCAGCACCTTCGCCACCCGCTCGGAGGGCTCGCCCGCGGTCTCCGCGGGCTTCGACCAGGTCCGCAGCGAGCCGCCGTGCGAGGACAGCTCCTCGACGTCGACGACCACCAGGCCCGCCGTGGCGAGGACCCGCTGGGTGGTCAGCAGCGACACGTAGGAGTAGTGCTCGTGGTAGATCGTGTCGTAGGCGCGGCCGTCGATGAGGCGCAGCAGGTGCGGGATCTCGATGGTCAGCGTGCCGTCGTCGACCAGCAGGGCCCGCAGGCCGGCGGTGAAGTCGACGATGTCCGGCACGTGGGCGAAGACGTTGTTGGCGACCACGAGGTCCGCGCCGCCGTGGCGGGCGGCGACGTCCGCGCCCGTGTCCGCGCCGAGGAAGAGCACCTCGGTGGGCACCCCGGCCGCGACGGCGGCCTCCGCCACGTTGGCGGCCGGCTCGATGCCGAGGCAGCGGATGCCGCGGTCCGCGACGTGGCGCAGCAGGTAGCCGTCGTTGCTGGCGACCTCGACCACGAACGAGTCCTCGACCAGCCCGAGCCGGTCGACCGCGTCCTCCACGTACGTGCCGGCGTGGCGGACCCACGAGTCGGAGTAGGAGGAGAAGTAGGCGTAGTGGCTGAAGATCTCCTCCGCCGGGATGTACGCCGGGAGCTGCACCAGCAGGCACTGCTCGCACACGCGGACGTGCAGCGGGTAGAAGGTCTCGCCGGAGTCGAGCTCGTCGGCGGTCAGGAACGTCTCGCAGGGCGGGGACATGCCGAGGTCGACGAAGGTGTGGGTGAGCTCGGCCGAGCAGAGCCGGCACAGGGGCGCGGTCATCGGTGGGACCTCCGGGTGGCACGGGGCGCCCTAGGGTGGTGACCCCGAGCGACAGAGGGACAGCGAGCGAGGAGCCTGAGCGCGTGGAGATCCGCCGGACCGAGATCGAGGGGCTGCTGGAGCTGCGCCCCACCCCGCACCGCGACCACCGGGGCTTCTTCTCCCGGACCTTCGACACCGCGACGGCGGCGGAGGCCGGCATCGACGGGCGCGCCTTCCTCCAGGACAGCCTGTCCCGGTCGGCGTACGGCGTGGTGCGGGGCCTGCACGTCCGCGTGGGGCGCGGCGAGAACAAGCTGGTCCGCTGCAGCTCCGGCGCGGTCTTCGACGTGGTGGTCGACCTGCGGCCGGGCTCGCCGACCCACGGCCGCCACGTCACCTTCCGCCTCGACGGGGACGAGCAGAACTCGATCTACGTGCCCGCGGGCTGCGCCCACGGCTTCCAGGCGCTGACCGACCCGGCCGACACGTCGTACCGGATCGACGCCGAGCACGACCCCACCGAGGACCTGACGATCGCCTGGGACGACCCGGACCTGGCCATCGAGTGGCCGCTCCCGGCGTCCGCCATGTCGGAGGCCGACCGTCATGCTTCCCCGCTCGCGGAGTGCGCGGAGGGCCTGGCGCGCATCGCGCCCGGCCCGCGCTGACGTCGTCATCGTCGTCCCCCGCTCACCAGGCGATCGCGTGGTAGCGGACACCGCGTGCGCGCAGCCCGTCGACCAGCTCGTCGGGCAGCCGGACCAGGTCGACGAGGTCGACGCCGTCGCCGCCCGCGTCCTGGGAGGCGTCCAGGGCCCCGAGCGCCGCCAGGACGGACTCGTCGCGTGAGCCGACCACGAGGGTGCGGCCGTGGGCGGCGACCTCGCCGGCGTCCTCGGTCATGAGCTGGGCCAGGTGCGGCAGGCGCTCGTCGACGAACGCGCGGTTCGCGCCGATCAGGCGGGCGAGCTCGAGGATCGCGTCGTGGACGCGCAGGTCGAAGCCCTTGCCGACCAGACGCTCGGCGAGCTCGACCAGCGGGCTCTCCCGGAGGTCGTCCGTGCCCGCCTTGAAGGTCAGGCCGAACATCCCCACGTCGCGGTGGCCGAGCTCGACCACGAGACGGACGGCGCGCTCGAGGTGCGCGACGTTGGAGGGCAGCACGTGGTCGAGGATCGGCACGGCCACGTCGCGGGTGCGGGCGACGTGGGTGAGCGCGCGGACGTCCTTCGGCAGGCAGGACCCGCCGAACGCGAAGCCCGGGCGCAGGTACGCCGGGCTGACGTTCAGCTTCGTGTCCGACAGGAAGATCTCAGTGACCTCGTGGGAGTCGACGCCGAGGGCGGAGCAGACAGCGCCGATCTCGTTGGCGAACCCGACCTTGAGGGCGTGGAAGCTGTTGTCGACGTACTTCGTCATCTCCGCGGTGCCGATGGCCACCCGGAAGCGGGGGCCCGGCAGGCCGTCGTACAGCGCGAGGACGTCGTCGCCGGCGCGGTCGTCGCTCTGGCCGACCACCGTCTTCGGCGGGTCGTAGAAGTCGCGGACGCTGCTGCCCTCGCGCAGGAACTCGGGGTTCACGCAGACGCCGAAGTCCTCCCCGACGCGCTTGCCGGAGTACTTCTCGAGCAGCGGGACGAGCAGGTCCTCGCAGGTGCCGGGCAGCATCGTGCTGCGGAACACGACCGTGTGCCAGGCGTCCTTGTCGGCGATCGCCAGCCCGAGCTCCTCGCTGACGCGCTCGAGGTGCTCGGTCGACAGCTTGCCGCCGCGCCCGGACGGCGTGCCGACGCAGACGAGCGAGACGTCGGTCTCCGCGACCGCGGCGGCGAGGTCGTGACCGACCCGCAGGCGGCCGTCGGCGACCACCTCGGCGACGAGGTCACCGATGCGCTCCTCGACGATCGGTGACACGCCCCGAGCGAGCAGGGCGGTCTTCGAGGCGTCGACGTCGACTCCGACGACGCTGTGCCCCTCGGCAGCGAAACAGGCTGCGGAGACGCAACCGACGTACCCGAGACCGAGCACGGACAGACGTGGACGACTGACGTCGCGTGGCATCTTTCCCCCCTGGACTGACGCACGAACACCGCGACTGTACGGCGGCCCCGAGGCTCATCCAGGTGGATTGGGTGAATCTTGCACGTTCTCAGGGCAAGCGTTCTGCCTGGCGGGCCGCCAGACGGTTGTCAGGGACACATGTCCCTCCGCGCGCACCCGGAACCGCACCAGGCTGGCGGGTTCGCGGGCCTCCAGGCGCGACGACGACCACCCCAGGTGGGTGTCCGGGTCGGCCCGGACGACGTCGACGTCCACGTCCACGTCGGCGGTGACGGCGGCCGTCGCGACCGGCGTCCCGTCCGCCCGGAGAACGCTGACGCCGGCGCTGGTGCCGGCGGCGGTCGGTTGCGCGGACAGCCCCGGCGCGAGCGGCCAGGACACGACGGCCGAGTGGCTGCCGCCGCCCGGGACCTCGAGCGAGTCGCGGACCTCGAGGCCGAGCCTGTCCGGGGCGGCGACGACCCGGCGGCGGTGCCGCACCGGGTCGGGCAGGCGCAGGTAGCCGTCGTGGGCGGCCTCGACGATGCCGTCGACCAGGTCGACGCGGACGTCGGTGACGGCGGCGTAGGTGGTCCAGAGGAAGGGGCCCGCCATCTGGGAGGAGTCCTCGTCGTCGACGGCCACGGTGGCGTGGGCGGCGGTGCTGCGGTGGGCGGTGCGCCACGCGGGGTGGCCGTAGTAGCTCGCGGTGCCGGGGTCCTCGACGACCTCCTCGCCGTCGAGGGTCCAGGTCAGCGCCAGGGCGTCGGCGTGGCCGTGGGCGGCGATGGACAGGTAGCCCAGCGGCCCGACGTCCACGGTCACCCGCTGCCGCCGACCGTCGGCGTCCGCACCCTCCCGCGACCGCAGCACCACGAGCCCGCCGTACGGCGCGTGGCGGCTGGCGGCGGGACCCGCCGGCGGGACCCACGGCCCGGGCACCGGGTCGAGCGCCCCGGCGGTCGCGGCGTGGACCCAGTGGGGGCCGACGCCCACGGCGGGGAGGTCGGCGGGCGGCTGGACGGCGCCGTACGCGGCGAGCAGGGCGAGGTGGTCGGGCACCGTTGGGTGGCTCGCGGGCCCCAGTCGCAGCGCGAAGCCCTCGTCGTCGTCGCCGTACCGGGGGGCGGGCTCGTCGTCGGCGACGAGGGCGGCCAGGAAGTCGCCGCTGCGGCGCACGGCGTGCTCGAGAGCGCGGGGCACGTCGTCCCCGCCGGCGCGCAGCAGGGTGAGGACGACGAGGAGCAGCTCGGCGGTGAAGACCTGGTAGCCGACGGCCTGCTCGGCGCCGGCGCCGTCGGGCAGCACCTGGCGGTCGGCCTCGAGGGTGAGCGCCTCGACCGCCCGGGCGCGCCACCGCGCGGCGCGGGGCAGCTCGGGAAGGAGGAGCGCGGTGGTCGCAAGACCCGCCAGCTCCCCCACGAGGTGGTTGTTGGCCGAGCTGTGCAGCGAGCGTTCCCGCCAGCAGGCCTCGGCGCCGGCGTCGAGGACCTCGACGAGGCGGCGGAACCGGTCCCGGTCCAGCAGGGGGCTGTCGCGCAGGCCCTGCAGCGCGACCAGCACGGAGATCGCCCGGACACCCGCCTCGAACGCGCCGCGCCAGGCCACGCCGACGCCGACGGGGTTCTGCTCGACCCACGAGTCGAGGTGCGCGAAGGCGGTCTCGGCGAACTCGTCGCACCCGGTGACCAGCCAGGCCTGCGCCAGCCAGGGCAGGTGCTGGAGGCGGTTGAGCTCCCAGATCCACTTCGGGTCGGCGGGGGCGGTGCGGTGGTCCAGCCGCCGGGCCGCGACACGGGGCCAGTGGTGGTCGCGCAGCGGGTCGTGGTGCCAGTCGACGGGGTCGGCCAGGCGGACCTTGGGGTAGCCGAAGTACTGCACCCGGCCCTCGCGCACCCGCTCCGCGGCGGCGACGACCGCGGCCACCGACGCGGGGGCCGCGGCGGCGATCGCCTCCGCCCGCTCCCGGTCCAGCAGCACCGGCCGGTCGTCGGCGCGACGGAACGCCGCGAGCGCCTCGTCCCACCAGGCGTCGTCGTCCGGGAGCCCGGAGCGCCGACCCGGCCGCGCGGGGACGGCGTCCTGGGCGGCCCGTCGTACGCGCCACGCGAGCTCGGCGGGCCCCATCGTCCGCAGCCGACGGGCGTACCACCCCAGGCGTCCACCCGCCACCGTGCGTCCCCCGTCCGCCGTCGTCGGCGCGATCCGCGCCGTCGCGAGGTTAGCCCTCCCCCGGCACGGTCGGCGTGGCAGAGTTGGCGGGTGCCCGCGACCCCACGCCCGCGCGGTGCCGCTTCCGAGGACCGCCTCCGGTGACGGTCGGTCCGGACCCCGCCGCTGGACCCGGGGCCGAGCCCGCACCCGGGGCCGACGCACCCGCTGACGCACCCGCCGGGAGCGCGAGCACGCTGCGCAAGCGGATCGGCCGGGTCGCCGCGGCGTCCGCGGTCGCGATTGTGGTCGGGCAGCTGATCACGGTGGTGCAGACCGTGGTGCTGGCCCGGATCCTCTCCCCCACCGAGGTCGGGCTCTTCGCCGCCGGCAGCGTGCTGACCGCCTTCGCCGGGACCTTCGTGGAGGGCGGGCTGCGCTCCGGACTGGTCCACCGCGAGGACCAGGTCGACGACGTCGCCGAGACCGTCTTCCGGGCCACCCTCCTCTCCGGCACCGTCATGACGCTGCTCGCGCTCGCGGCGGCGCCGGTGATCGGCCTGATCTTCGACGACCGCACGGCCGGGGTGGTCGCCGCGAGCATGGCCGGCGGCGTCCTGCTGATGTCGCTGGTCAACGTGCCCGAGGCACTCCTCCAGAGGCAGTTCAGCGTCCTGCGGCGCCTGGTCGTCGGGCCCTCGGTGTCGATCGTGTTCGCCGTGGTCTCGGTGACGCTCGCCCTGATGGGGTTCGGGGTCTGGAGCCTCGTCATCGGCAGCTACGCCTCGACCCTGACGTGGGTCGGGACGCTGTGGTGGATCTGTGACTGGCGCCCCGGGCGGGGCCGCCCGACGATCAGGCTCTACCGCGAGCTCGTCTCGTACGGCGCCCCGCTGGCGATCGGGCTGTTCGCCGACCAGGGGACCAAGTCCGTGCAGGCCTTCATCACCGGTGGCCTGCTGGGCGTGCAGAACCTCGGCCTCTTCCGGTACGGCGAGAGGATCGCGCTGATCCCGGTCGGGGTCATCGTGGAGGTCGGGGCGAACTCCCTCTTCCCGGCGTACTCCCGGATCAGCGGCGACCTCGAGCGGTTCCGGGCGGCGTACCTGCGGGCGCTCACCCTGGTCGTCGTGGTCGGCGCGGCGATGAGCGCCGCCCTGGCCTCGGTGGCGGTGCCGCTGGTCGTCGTCGTCCTCGGCGAGGAGTGGCGCGGCGCCGGGCTGGTGCTCGTCGGCCTGGCGGGCCTCGGGCTGGGGACGGCGGTCTCGACCTCGGCGGAGGCCATCAAGGGCGCCGGCCGCACGTCGCTGCTCAACTACGTCACCGCGCTCGAGGTCGTGCTCGGCATCGGGCTCCTGGCCCTGCTCGCCTGGACCGCAGGGCTGTTCGGCGTGGGGCTGTCGATCACCCTCACCACGTGGGTGGCCGCCGCCGTGCTCCTCGCGATGGCCCGCTCCGTCCTGGGGCTGCGGTGGCGTCCGGTGCTCGGGGCGATCCTCCCGACGGTCCTGGCGGCGTCCCTGGCCGGCGTGGCCGTCTACGCGCTCGAGTCCCAGGTGCTCGACTCCGCCGGCCGCGACCTCGCCGTGGCCCTGGCGTTCCTCGTCGTCGACGGCCTCGTCTACCTCCTGCTGTACGCCGTCCTCCTCCGCGTCCTCGCCCCCCGGGCGGCCCGGACGGTCACCGAGACCGCCGGCCCCATCCTCCGCAAGGCGCTGCGCCGCGGCTGACGGGGACGGGCCCGGCGACACCCCGGAGGTCGAGGTGCTCCGAGCCCCGGCGAGGAGCCACGAGACCCGGCGAGGGCCCCGCCGACCGTCACCGGATCTCGTGGCTCGGCCGTGGCCGGCCTCGCACCTCGATCTCCGGCGACCCCCCGCTGGTCGAGCAGCACGCGAGCGCAGCGAGCGCGCGTCGTCGAGACCACCGTGACCCGGCCGCCTCAGGAGGAGCGGGCCTCCCCACCCTCGACGAGCGCGCGCCAGCGGGCGCCGACGGCCTCCCAGCGGTAGTCGGCCGCGAGCAGCGCGTGGGCGGCGGTGCGGAGGCGGTCGCGCTCGGACGGGTCGTCGAGCACCGCCAGGACGGCGGCGGCGAGGTCCTCGGGGGAGTCGGCGACGAGGACGTGCTCTCCGTCGCGAGCGCCCCCGACCGCCTCGATCCCGCGGGTGGTCGTGACGACCACGAGGCCCATCCCGAAGGCCTCCAGGACCTTGTTCTTCAGCCCGCTCCCCGACCGCATCGCGTTGATCGCGACCGGGACCCCGGCCAGGGCCTCGGAGAGCTCGGGCACGAACCCGACGAGGTCCACCAGCGGGTCCGCCGCGGCGTGGGCGACCAGCCAGTCCGGGGCGTTCGGTCCGATCACCCGGACGCCGACGCCGTGGGGGCGCAGCAGGGGATCGTGCACGTCGAGCAGGAAGTACCGCAGGGCCTCCTGGTTGGGCCCGAAGACCAGGTTCCCCCAGAACCCGACGACACGGTCGTCCCCGGGCGGCAGCATCCCGGTCAGGAACCGGTCGTCGACGCCGTTGGGCACGGTGGCGACCTGCGCCCCCGACGGCGCGAGCGCGACCAGCTCGGCGGTGTCCTGGGCGCTGATGGCCACCACCTCGTCGAAGCGGGCGGGCAGCGACGCCTCCAGGGCGCGGGTGCGCGCGAGGGCGAGCCCGGCGCGCAGGCGCTCGCGCGCGCCCGTGGGCGGTGCGACCTCCTGCCCGCGCCGCCGGGTCAGGGCGGCGCTGTCGCACACGTCGAGGACGGTGCGGAGCCGCTCGCCACCGGGGACGAGCTCGGCCAGGTCGCCGCCGAAGACCACCACCAGGTCGACGTCGTGCTCCGCGACGAGGGCCTCGAGCCGGCCCCGGGCCGCGGCGTACCCCGCCGGGCGCGAGGTGCGCAGCCAGTCCGCGTCGCTGCGGCGCAGGTGGCGACGGAGGCCGGTCGCGCCCACCAGCAGGTCGTCGACCCAGGTCGTCGACGCGAAGCCCGCCACCGCGTCGCCGCTCACGGGCCGGTCCGGTCCGTCGTCCGCGGCCAGCCTCACGACGGCGAGGTGCAGCGGGCCCGGGGTGTGCTCGCACAGGTGCCGGACCCGCAGGTCGTACCCGCTGGTCGGCGAGGTCGGCGCTCGCGACGCCAGGACGAGCGTGCTCATCGCCGGTCCCGGCGGCGCTTCGCCCGGTGGGCCAGGAGCACGAGCCACGGTGCGACCCGCAGGCCGGCCCGGACGACGCCGAGCCGTCCGCTGGGTCTCAGCCGCCACGCCTCGCGGTAGTGCTCCCGCGCCCGGGCCGTCTCCCTGTCGCGCAGCGCGGCCCGCCCGTGGCGGACGGCGCGCTCGCGGTGGCGCCGGGCGAGGACCCGGTCGAGGGCGTCACGGTCCTCGGGGGCGCCGGTCTGCTCCACGGCGCGACGCAGCACGCCCTCCAGCTGGTCGTCGAGCTCGTCGGCCGCCGCGTCGTCGTCCGGCCGGCTGACCGAGCCCGCCTCGATGCGGAAGCGACCGAGGCGGTCGGGGACGGTGCGGACCTCGTGCCCGGCCAGCAGCAGGCGCAGCCAGAAGTCGAGGTCGCTCACCTTGCTGGTGTCGGGCCGGAGGCTGGTCATCCCGCCCGACGACTCCCACACGTCGTGGCGCACCGCCGACGTGTAGTACGGGCACGGACCGTCCACGACGTCGGCCACCGTCAGCGGACGGTCGGGGTCGGCCGGACGACGCTGGCCGGCGGTCTCGAGGTAGCTGCCGGGCGGGTCGGCCCCGGTGTCGCTGAAGCGGACCGCGTCGCACGTGACGGCCGCGACGTCCGGGTAGGCGTCCACCACCTCGAGCATGCGGGCCGCGAAGGTGGGCGCGACGTGGTCGTCGGAGTTGAGCACGACCAGCCACCGGCCGGTGGCGTGCGCGGCGGCCGCGGCGATGCCGCCGGCGGCGCCGCGGTTCTCCTGGCGGACGAGGTGCACCCGGGGGTCGACGGTGAACGGCGCCACGACGGCGGCCATGGCGTCGGAGCGGCCGTTGTCGACGACGACGAGCTCCCAGTCGTCGTACGTCTGGTCGAGGACGGAGCCGATGGCCCGCCCGACGGTGTCCTCCGTGAGGTACGCCGTGGTCAGGAAGCTGAAGGTGGGCGTCCGGTCGTTCACGCGGACCTCCCGCGCTCCCCGCTGTCCGGTCGGGGGGCGTCCGCGCCGAGGAGGCGGGCGTAGAACGCGAGCAGGTGGCGACGGGAGGCGTCCCAGGAGAGCTCGTGCTCCACCCGAGCGCGCCCCCGACGGCCCATCTCCTCGCGGAGGTCGGCGTCGTCGAGGAGGGTCTCGACGTCGTCGGCGAGGCGCACGGGGTCGTCGTCGGTCGCGTAGAGCGCGGCGTCCCCCGCCGAGACCCGGGCCTCCTTCAGGTCGAAGGAGACCAGGGGCCGTCCCATCGCCATGTACTCCACGACCTTGTTCATCGTCGAGAGGTCGTTGAGGGGGTTCTTCGGGTCGGGCGAGAGGCAGACCGACGCGGTCGACAGGCAGCGCCGGACGAAGTCGTCGGACACCCGCCCGGGGAAGTCGACCACGTCGTCGAGTCCCAGCTCGGTGCTCAGCGCCCGGAGGTCCTCCAGCGAGTCGCCGGCCCCCATGAGGATGCAGTGGAAGTCGTCCCGGCCCCGGGCGCGCAGCTCGCCGACGGCCCGCAGCGCGTAGTCGACGCCGTCCTGGGGGCCCATGACCCCGAGGTAGGCGAGCAGGTGCTCCTTGCCGCGGCGCAGGTCCGGGTCCGGGTCGAGCCGTTCGAAGCGGGACAGGTCGGGCCCGCTGCGGACGACCGTGACGTCGGCCGGGTCGACCTTCCCCCGCCGTACGGCGATCTCCCGGTAGCTCTCGTTCGTCGAGATGACCCCGTCGGCGGCCGCGAACGTGAGGCGCTCCACGACCCGGGTCGCCCAGTAGAGGAGCCCGCGACGGGCGCCCGTGAAGCGGGAGAGGAACAGCTCCGGGACGAGGTCGTGGTGGTCGAAGACGAAGCGAGCGCCGCGGGGCCGCAGCGCCAGCGCCACGAGGAACAGCAGGTCGGGCGGGTTGCACGCCTGCACGACGTCCACCGGCCCCTGACGTCGGACGCGCAGCGCGAGCCGGAAGGTGTGCCAGAGGGCGACGGCGTACTCCTTGGGGTAGCCGCTGGCGCCCCCGGTGGCGGGGGTCAGGGGGTAGCGCAGCACCCGGATGCCGTCGACGACGGCCTCGGGCTCGGTGTCCTGGGTCCTCCCCCGCGGGCAGATCACGGTGACCTGGTAGCCGGCCTCGACGAGGCAGCGGCTCTCCTGGGTCACCCGCCGATCCAGGGGGACCGACAGGTTCTCGACCAGGACCAGGACGTGCGGCGCCCTGCGTGGGGTGCTCATCAGGTGTGCCTCTCGTGGCTGTCGTGGGGAGAGCGGGGAGAGCGGGGACGCTCGGCCCGGGCGGGTCCGGTCAGGTCGGCCAGGAGGTCCTCGTAGCCGCGTGCCGTGGCGGTGACGTCGAAGTCCCGCTCGGCGCGACGGCGGGCGGCCGCCCCCATCCGGTCCCGCTCCTGCGGGTCCCCGGCGAGGCGGGTCAGGGCGGCCGCGAGCCCCACGTGGTCGCCCACCCTGACGAGCAGGCCCTCGGTGGGCTCGGCGACCATGTCCCGCAGGGCGCCGCAGTCGGTCGCGACCACCGGCACCCCCGCGGCCATCGCCTCGATCACGACGAGGGGCGCGGCCTCGTGGACCGACGACAGCGCGAGGACGTCGAAGCCGGGCAGCAGGTCGGCCACGTCGCGCCGGACCCCCGTGAACAGGACGGCGTCCCCCAGACCGAGGTCGGCGGCGAGCGCCTCCAGCTCGGTGCGGCGCTCCCCGTCCCCGACCACGACGAGGCGGGCGTCGGGCACCTCCGCGCGGACCCGGACGAACGCCTGCAGCAGGACGTGGTGCGCCTTCTGTGCCGACAACCGGGCCACGACGCCGACCACGAATGCCCCGTCCGGCAGGTCGAGAGCGGCGCGGGCAGCACCGCGGGCGCCGTCGGGCGGGGGCGGCGGCAGCGGGATGCCGTTGGGGACGACGACCTCGCGGGTGCGGCTCCAGGGCCGGCGGCCGACGCCCTCCTGGTCGTGGAGGTAGCGACCCTGGCTGGGCGCGAGGAGCACCAGGGCCCCCGTCCACCGCAGGCTGGCGACGGTCGTGCGGGGCAGCACCCGCCCGCCGAGCTCCACGAGGCCCATGTCGTGCGCCGCGACCACCGTGTGACGGGCACCGGCCAGCCGCCCTGCGAGGCGGCCGAGCACCAGCGAGGCCCGGTGGTGGTGCGACACCAGCACGGCGTCGGCGCCGCGCAGCGCCCGCACCAGCCGCGGCAGCGTGCGCAGGTCGAAGCGTCCGCTGCGACCCAGCGCCGTCACCGGCACCCCGGCCCGGCGGAAGTCGTCGGCGAGGGGACCCTCCTCGCGCAGGCAGACGAGCCGGGGGCGCACGCGGTCGGGGTCGAAGGCGGCGCACATGGCGAGGACCACGTTCTCCGCGCCGCCGACCGCGGTGGTGTCCATGACGACGGCCAGCTCGACAGGTCGCGCACCGGCCCTGCCGGCGCCGGCGGGACGGCGGCCGCCGGGGGTCGGCTCGGTGAGCTCCGTGAGCCGACGCTCGGTCTCACGGACGTTGGCGGCGAGGGTGAAGTGCTCCCGGACCCGGGCGCGGCCCGCCTCCCCCATGCGGCGCCGCAGCGAGGGGTCGGCGGCGAGGGCACCCAGGCGGTCCGCGAGCGGCTCCTCCCGGCGCGACGGCACGAGGAACCCGGTCTCGCCGTCGACGACGATCTCGCCCACGCCGCCGACGTCGGTGCAGACGGCCGGCAGGCCGCTGGCCATCGCCTCCAGCAGGGAGATCGGAAAGCACTCCACCGCCGAGGAGGCGAGGGTGATCACGTCGAGCGCGGCGAGGACCTGCGGCACGTCGGAGCGGTAGCCCGCGAAGACCACGCGGTCGCCCAGGCCGAGCGCGGCGGCGTGCTCCTCCAGGCCGGGCCGGCGCTCACCGTCGCCGACCACCACGAGCCGCGCGTGGGGAGCCACGGCGACCACCCGTCGTACGGCGGCGAGGAGCAGCTCGTGCTCCTTCTCGGGGCGCAGCGCGGCGAGGATGCCGATCGCGACGTCGTCGGGCGCCAGCCCCAGCGCGGCGCGGGTCTCGTCGCGGGCGGCGAGGTCGGCCGGGCGAGAGAACGCGTCGACGTCGACGCCGTTGTGCAGGATGCGGACCTTGTCGGCCGGGTAGCCCAGCTCGTCGACCAGGTAGGGGACCTGGCGGTGGGCGACGCCGAAGTAGGCGGCGGTCGCCGGGTCCAGCACGCGGTCGGCGAGGCCCCGCAGGCGGCCGCGGGGGGTGAGGCTGCCGCAGTTGTGGACCCAGACGACGGAGCGCGGCACCCGGGCGAGGACGGCGGCGACCCGACCGACCAGCTCCGCGCTGTAGCCGCGAGCGACGACGACGTCGGTGCGGGTGCGCCGCAGCTCGCGCGCGAGGGCGACGACGCTGCGCGCCGCGTCGCGTCGGGCGTGCCCGAACGCGGTCGCCGGTGCCACCTGTGCGGCCGCGTCGAAGAGCCGGCCCGGGGCGCCGAGGCAGACGACGCGGGGCTCCACCACGTCGCGGTCGAGACGGGCGAGGAGGTCGACGACGTGGCGCTCGGCGCCGCCGACCGCGAGGTCCGGGACCACGAAGGTGACCCGGAGCGGCCCGGGCGCCCTCACCGGACCAGCTCGCGGTAGAGGTCGTCGAGCGTACGCCAGGTCCGGTCGACCGAGAACTCGGTCTCCACCCGCCGGCGGCCGCCGTGCGCGAGGCGGACGCGGAGGTCGTCGTCGGTCAGGACCTGCACGAGGGCGTCGGCCAGGGCGTCGGCGTCGTCCGGGGGGACCAGGAGGCCGCTGTCGGCGTCCACCAGGTCGACCAGGCCGCCGACCCGGGTCGCGACGACCGCGAGGCCGCGGGCCATGCCCTCGAGGACGGCCATCGGCTGGCCCTCCCACTTCGAGGGCAGGACGAGGACGTCGGCCGCGCCGAGCAGTCCGTCGACCTCCTCCGGGGGCACCCAGCCGCGGAGGTCGACGTCGCTCCCGACCCCGTGCGTGGCGACCGTGGCCCGGACCCGGTCGAGGTCGTCGCCGTCGCCCGCGACGACCAGGCGCGCCGGCGCGGCGAGACCGGGCAGGACCTTCGCCCACGCCTCGACGAGCACCGGCACGTTCTTGAGCGCACTGACCTGTCCGAGGAAGAGCACGGTGCGGGGGCCGGACCGGGTCGCCGCGGTCGGGGCGGGGCCCGGGTCCACCGCGTTGGGGACGACGACGACCCGCGCGGCCGGGGCGATCCGGGACAGCACCGCCGCCCACGTCGGGCCGAGCGCCACCACCACGTCGACGGCCTCCAGCGTGCTGCGGATCCACCGCTGCACCGGGCGGGGGGCCCGGTCGTGGAAGCTGTCGAACGCCCCGCCGTGCACGTGCAGGACGACGGGGACCCCGCGGGCCGTCGCGGCGCGGGCGAGCAGCGACTTGCGCACGAAGCTGCCGTCGGTCGAGGTGTGGATGTGCAGCAGGGCCGGGCGGTGCAGCAGCAGCCGCAGCAGCACCTGCGTCCCGCCGAGCACGAAGCGGAGCACCTTGCGCGCCGCGGAGCCGTCCTCGTGGGTGGCGACGTGGGTGACCGACCAGCGGGTCCACAGCGGTGTCGTCGCCATCGAGCGCACGTAGCTCGCGATGCCCCCGCGCGTGGCGGTGCTGGTCGAGACCCACACGACCCCCCGGCCGCGCGTCACGCCCCGACCACCCCGGCGGGCTCGACGCGCTGGGCGGAGCGCGAGCGGGGGACGACGGCGCGCTCGGCGCTGCCGATGGCCGCGCCCACGAGGACCATCACGAGCAGGTTGGTGACGTCGAAGAAGCGCTGGTCGACGAGCAGGCCCGAGACGATCCAGGAGACGTAGGCCAGCAGCGCCGCGAGGACGAGACGGCCGCGTGCCGGGTCGGCGCCGGTCGTGCGCAGCCCGCGCACCAGCCGCACGGCGAGGAGCACGACGATCGTGAGCCACAGCGCGGCCCCGACGAGCCCCAGCTCGGAGGACACCGCGAGCAGGTCGTTGTGGGCGGCGATCCCGTACCCCCGCTCCCACGGGATCTCGGGCGAGAACTGCTGGTGGTGGTAGGTGTTGACGGCGCCGAATCGGCCGATCCCCCACCCGGTGATCGGCTCCTGGAGGGTCGCCCACACCCCGGTGGCGTTGATGTTGAGGCGGTCGTCGATCTCGTTGGTCGACCCGATGCCGCCGGTCGCGCGGCTGTCGGAGGCCAGGCTGGAGAAGTTGGCGGCCGCGCCGACGAGACCGACGAGACCGGTCAGGACGAACCCGGTGCGCCAGCCCCGGGCGAGCCACGACCCGAGCAGGACGACGAGGGCGAGGGCGACGTACACCGCGCGGGTGTAGGTCAGGAAGACGGAGTAGGCGCAGGCCAGGGCCAGCAGCGCGGAGGCCACCCGCACCGCGCGCCGGCGCCAGGGCTCGGAGGCGACCATCAGCGCGACCACGTAGCCGACGATCAGCAGCAGCCCGTGGGCGGCGGGCTGGTTCACCACGCCGATGGCGCGACCCACCCACACGTCGCTGCCCGCGGCGTACGACGGCCAGACCAGCGCGGCCGGCCCGTGGAACTGCATGATCGACACGTAGGCGGAGTAGCCCCCGATGAGCAGCGTGGTGCGGACGAGCACCTCGACCGGGCCGGGGCGGCTGAGGACCGCGATGCCGACCAGGAGGACGACGAGCGGCATCACGGTGCCGACGAGGAGGAAGCGGAGGACCTCGATCTCGGTCCCGTCGGAGGGGAACACGGCGTCGTAGGTGTGCGCGGAGACCGCCGAGAAGACCGTCCAGGCGACGTAGGCGGCCACGACGTACCCGAGCCGGCCCACGGGCACGGACCGCGCCCCCTGGAACCTCCGGATGACCAGCGCTGCCAGCAGCCCGCCGAAGGCGAGGATGAACGCGTCCGTGGGCAGCGGCCCGGTGGGCAGGGCCTGGCGCAGGAACGTCGACACGAGCAGGTACGCCGCGGCGAGCGCGGGGCTGGCGAGCCCGAGGACGACGGCGACGAGGGCGATCGCGGCCATCAGCACGAGGACGCCGTACTGCGCGGGGGCGACGACGACGACGCCGGCCACGACGAGCCCGACCACGCCGAGCACGAGGAGTCCGGGGCCCAGCGAGGACGGCTCGGGCGCCGGGTCGACCGGTCCGCCGGGTCCGCCGGGTCCGCCGGCGGCCGTCTCCGCCGCCTCGGCCGTCGGGGTCACCTCCGGCGGCCGCGCCGCCGGGCGACGGCCCCGGTGGCCGCGGCGGCGCAGACACCGAGGACGAGACCCCCGACCACGCCGAGGCCGAGGTTCGTGACCGGGTCGGCGGAGTTCTCGGAGACGCCGCCGTCGAGCTGGAGGTCCTGGAGCTCGTCGGTGCGGTCGGCCTCGATCCTCAGCAGCTCCGAGCGGAGCGCCGCGACCCCGCCGGACTCGGCCCCGTCGGCACGACGCCGGGCGTCGAGGCGGCTCTGGAGCTGGTCGACCTGCGTCTGCTTCTCCTGGGTCCGGACCTCGTTGATGCTGTCGCGGAACGCCTGCGCCACCGCGGCGGATGCCTCGGCCGCGACGTCGGGGTCGTCGGCCGTCGCCTCGACGATCATGATCGGGCTGGAGGCGGCCGAGCGGGCCTCGATCTGCACGGACCCCTCGACGCCCGCCGCCTCGAGGATCTGCGCCTGGTAGGCGACGTCGTCGAAGTAGTCGACGTAGCCCTGCACCAGGACGGCGTCCTGGTCGGGTGAGCGGTCGTTCGAGCTGACGATGAGCGACGACCGTCCCGTGTACGTCGTCGGCGACAGCACCGTCGCCGCGACCGCCCCACCGACGGCGAGGAGGAGGACGACGATCGCGACCCAGCGGAAGGCGCGGACGTCCGCCATGAGCGCGACGAGGATGTCGCGCTCACGGCGCGGCGTGCGATGGTCGGGCTCGGACATGCTGGTGCGCCCCCTCGGCCACTCCCCCGTGCCGCCGGCGGGTGCCGGACGACGCCGCCCAGTGTAAGGACGGCACGTGGCCCGACGGGCGGAGTCCGGACTATCCGCTGACGCCGGTGGGCAGGCCCCGGTCGCGGAAGCCCGCCCAGGGAGGGACGGGCAGGTCGTACCCGTCGTGGCGCTGGACGTAGGAGAAGCAGCCCGAGGCGATGTAGGCGTCCCGCGCCTCGACGGTCTCGGTCACGGCGAAGTTCACGGGATCGCCCCGGGTCACCGGGGAGTCCTCGGCCCACTGGCCGTCGCAGGCGTACGGCGCGAAGTACTCGAGGTTCTCGTCCTGGTTCTCGACGAAGCCCCCGTCGGCGAGGGCGTTGCCGGGACGGTCGGCGTCGGGGTAGCCACCTCCGGCCTCGGCGACGCTGCCGGCGCCCCAGGTGCCGTTGACGACGAAGACGAGCCCGTGCTCGTCGGCCACCTCACGGGCGGTGCGGGTGATCTCGATGGCCCCGTCGCGGTAGTCCTGCTGGTCCTCGGCGCTCCAGGACTCCCAGTCGGTGTCGGGGAAGTAGGAGCGGGAGCCGACGTCGTCGAGGAACCAGCCGCCCATGTGGGGGTTCTCCTCGACCATCGTCTCCATCACGCAGCGCAGCTTGTCCTGCAGCACGGAGCCGGGGCGGAAGTCGGTGAGGTCGCCGTACTCGTTGGCGCCCGGCTCGCCCGGCCAGGGCTCCACGGCGGGCCCGCAGTCGGAGTCCTGGAGCAGCAGCTCGTGGTAGCGGCCCTCGTCGTTGTCGATGATCGCGTCGAGGTAGACCAGCACGGTCCCCCCGGCCGCGGCGACGTCCTGGAACTCCTGCGCGCCGTAGTTGTTCCGGCCCGCGACGACGAGCCCACCGGGCTCGGCGTACTGCTCGACCCCGCGGGGGGTGCCGTAGGCGAGCGTCGCGGGCTGGGTCACGACGCCGCCGGACACGGGCGGCTCGCCCGTGTCGTCGTACGCCGGGTCGCGGCCGGCCGTGCAGCCGGCGGTCACCAGCGCGAGCAGCACCACGGCCAGCACCGGGCGCAGGACCGAGCTCGGGACCGGGCGCAGCACCGGGACCCCGGGTGCGACGGGGGCACGGGACCGCCGGCGTCGCATGCCGTCCAGCCTACGGACGGCCCCAGGGGCGCGAGGTCAGCGCCGACGGACCCGGTGCGGCAGACCGGTCCGTCGCGCCGGGCCCCAGACCCGGGCGGTGTCGTAGCTCTGGTGGGTGGCGGCGAAGGCGTAGCACCCGGTCCGCGCGAACGCGTTCCGTGTGCTGTCGTCGCGGGTGACGGCGAAGTTGAACTGCTTGCCGCGGGTGGTCCTCGACCGGTTCGCCCACTGCTTGGCGCACGGGTAGGCGTGGCCCCAGAAGGCGTCGGCGGTGTGGTTCTCCGCGAAGGTGCCGTCGGCCAGCGCGTTGCCGTTCTGCGAGGCGTTCGGGTAGCCGCCACCGTGCTCCGCGGTGGAGCCGCCCTGCCAGGTGCCGTTGACCATGACCATCAGGCCGAAGTCGTCGGCGACCCGCCGGAACGTCTTCATGACCGCGATCGCGCCGGCCCGGTAGGCCCGCTGGTTCGCGGCGCCGAAGCGGTTCCAGTCGAAGCCGGGGAACCAGGAGCGCGACCCGACGTCGTCGGCGAAGAAGCCGCCGATGTGCGGGTTCTCCCGGGCGATGGTGCGCAGCACGCAGCCGAGCTTGCGCTGCAGGACCGAGCCGCGCCGGAAGTCGTTGAGGTAGCCCCAGTCGTTCGCGCGGATCGAGCCGGGCCACCGCTTCGTCGCGCGGCTGCCGCAGCGGGACGGCTTGTTGAGCATCTGGTGGTAGCGGCCGTAGGCGTTGTCGATGATCGGGTCGAGGTAGACCAGCACGGTGCCCCCGGCCCGGGAGACGTCCTTCATCGCGGGCGAGCCGAAGTTCTCCCGTCCGGCGATCACCAGCGAGCCGCGGCGGGCGTACGGCTCGGCGTGCTGGGGGGCGCCGTACGCGACCAGGGCGGGCTGGGTGTGGGAGTTGTCGAGTCGCGACCCGCCCCGGGCCTCCGCGTCCTGGTCGAGACCGGACGCCCCTGGGGCGAGCAGGCCGCTGAGGGCGGTGGTGAGCACGAGGGTGAGGACGCCGAGCGTGAGTCGGCGGGGGGTGGGGCGTCCGAGCATGGGGGGGCTCCGGGCTGTGGGGGGTGGGGGGACTGCGGGGCCGGTTGCCACACCGGTCCTCAGGAATTGTGCAATTTTTCCGGTGCGATGTCGCGTGGATCCCGGAGATCGGTGCCGACCGTGTCGCTACCGACGGACGTGGCTGGGCAGGCCGGTCCGGCGGAACGGTCCCCAGACCGGGGCGGTGTCGTAGGCCTGGTGGGTGGCCGCGAACGCGTAGCACCCGGTCCGGGTGAAGTCGGCGCGGACCCGGTCGTCGCGGTGGACGGCGAAGTTGAAGGCCGTGCCGTTCGTCACGGACGACTGGGTGGCCCACTGGCGGGCGCAGGGGTAGGCCCTGCCCCAGTAGGCGTCCGCGGCGTGGTTCTCGGCGAAGGTGCCGTCGGCCAGGGCGTTGCCGTGCTCCATGGCGTTGGGGTACCCACCGCCGTTGGTGGCGGTCGCGCCGCCCTGCCAGGTGCCGTTGACCATGAAGATCAGGCCGTGGCGGTCGGCGACGCGCCGGAAGGTCTGCGACGCCGCGATGGCGCCGTCGCGGTAGGCCTGCTGGTTCGCCGCCCCGAACGTGGACCAGTCGAAGCCGCGGAACCAGGACCGGGAGCCGAGGTCGTCGGCGAAGAAGCCTCCGATGTGCGGGTTCTCCCGCACGATCGTCTCGAGGACGCACTCGAGCTTCTGCTGGACGACCGAGCCGGCCCGGAAGTCGTTGAGGTAGCCCCAGTCGTTGGCCCTGATGTCCCCCGGCCAGCGCTGGGTGGCAGCACCCCCGCAGGCGGAGGGCTCGTTGAGCAGCTGGTGGTAGCGGCCGTAGTCGTTGTCGATGACGAGGTCGAGGTAGACCAGCACGGTCCCGCCCGCCTCGGAGACGGCCTTCATCTCCGGCGAGCCGTAGTTGTCGCGGCCGGCGATCACGAGCGCGCCCTCCTGGGCGTACGGCGTGGCGTGGCGTGCGGCGCCGTACGCCACCAGGGCCGGCTGGGTGACGCTGTTGTCGAGGACGCGCGGCGGCTCCGGCTGCTCGGGCTCCGGCTCCGGCTCCGGCTCCGGCTCGGGCTCGGGCTCCGGCTCGGGCTCGGGCTCCGGCTCGGGCTCCGGCTGCTCGTCGAGGACGGCGATCGAGGCCAGGTGGCGGGTGACGTGGAGGGGGCGGCCGCGGAGGCCGCGGACGACGGCGGCGAGCGACACGGCGGTGGCCTCGTCGGGGACGTCCGCGCCGACGCCGACGGCCCGCCAGAGCGGCCCGGTCAGGCGCCGGACCGAGACGGTCGACAGCGTGTCGCCGGCGGGGCCGAGGAAGGTGGCGACGAGGTCGGTGACCGTGCCGGTGGCGGCCTTCACGTCGAGGCCGAGGTCGAGACGGGCGACGTCCGCGCCGAGCGGGGTGGCGGGTGCGGTGACGGTGACGGGGCCGCGGGGACCGGTGACCTGCAGCGCGTGCCGGGCCTCCCGGCGCACCACCGCCACCCGGGTCGAGGTGCCGTCGCCGTCCAGGCGCCAGCCGTCGCGGTCCTGGGCGAGCACCGGGTTCGGGGAGAGGTTCGTCCCGACGCGGAGGGCCGGGTCCGCGGGGGCGCCGACGGCGGCACCGGGCGTCAGGAGTCCTCCGGCGAGGACGAGCCCGGCCGTCACCACGACGGAGGGGCGGAGCCAGGGCAGGCGGGAGCGAAGCATGGGGACTCCAGGAGGCGAACCGCCGCGGGGCCCGGACGCCGGGGCGGGGAACGAGGGGGAAGAGGAACTACCTCAAGAAGGTAGAACGCTTTTCCGCAAGAGTCCTGCAATTCGACAAAGTGCCCGGCCCCGGTGCGACACCGGAGGAGATCGGTGGCCCCGGGGACGCGACGAGGCCCCCGTCGCGGACGACGGGGGCCTCGTGCGGGTGCTGCCGGTGCGGCAGCGGGCGGGACTCAGAAGTCCATGCCGCCCATGCCACCGGTCGGGTCGCCGCCACCGGCGGGGGCCTTCTCCGGCTTGTCGGCCACGACGGCCTCGGTGGTGAGGAACAGCGCGGCGATCGACGCGGCGTTCTGCAGCGCCGAGCGGGTGACCTTCACCGGGTCGTTGATGCCCGCGGCGAGCATGTCGACGTACTCGCCGGTGGCCGCGTTGAGGCCGTGACCGGCCTCCAGGTTGCGGACCTTCTCCGCGACGACGCCGCCCTCGAGGCCGGCGTTCACCGCGATCTGCTTCAGCGGGGCCTCGACCGCCAGGCGCACGATCTGCGCACCGGTGGCCTCGTCACCCTCGAGGTCGCTCTTCTCGAACGCACGGGTCGACGCCTGCACCAGGGCGACGCCGCCGCCGGCGACGATGCCCTCCTCGACGGCCGCCTTCGCGTTGCGGACGGCGTCCTCGATGCGGTGCTTGCGCTCCTTGAGCTCGACCTCGGTGGCCGCGCCGACCTTGATGACGGCGACGCCGCCGGCCAGCTTGGCGAGGCGCTCCTGGAGCTTCTCGCGGTCGTAGTCGGAGTCCGAGTTCTCGATCTCCGCACGGATCTGGTTGACCCGGCCCTCGATCTGGGCCTGGTCGCCCGCACCCTCGACGATGGTGGTCTCGTCCTTGGTGATGACGACCTTGCGGGCCTGGCCGAGCAGCTCCACGCCGGCGGTGTCGAGCTTGAGCCCGACCTCCTCGGAGATGACCTGGCCGCCGGTGAGGATCGCGATGTCCTGCAGCATGGCCTTACGGCGGTCACCGAAGCCCGGGGCCTTGACGGCGACGGACTTGAAGGTGCCCTTGATCTTGTTCACCACGAGGGTGGACAGCGCCTCGCCGTCGGTGTCCTCGGCGATGATCAGCAGCGGCTTGCCGGCCTGCATGACCTTCTCGAGGAGCGGCAGCAGGTCCTTCACCGACGAGATCTTCGAGTTGACGATGAGCACGTAGGGGTCGTCGAGGACGGCCTCCATGCGCTCCATGTCGGTCGCGAAGTACGCCGAGATGTAGCCCTTGTCGAACCGCATGCCCTCGGTGAGCTCGAGGTCCAGCCCGAAGGTGTTGGACTCCTCGACGGTGATGACGCCTTCCTTGCCGACCTTGTCCATCGCCTCGGCGATGAGCTCGCCGACCGAGGGGTCGCCCGCGGAGATGCCCGCGGTGGCGGCGATCTGCTCCTTGGTCTCGACGTCCTTCGCCATGCCGAGCAGCTGCTCGGAGACGGAGGCGACGGCCTGCTCGATGCCGCGCTTCAGCGCCATCGGGTTCGCGCCGGCCGCGACGTTGCGCAGGCCCTCGCGGACCATGGCCTGGGCCAGGACGGTGGCGGTGGTGGTGCCGTCGCCCGCGACGTCGTCGGTCTTCTTGGCGACCTCCTTGACGAGCTCGGCACCGATCTTCTCGTACGGGTCCTCGAGCTCGATCTCCTTGGCGATGCTCACACCATCGTTGGTGATGGTGGGCGCGCCCCACTTCTTCTCGAGGACGACGTTGCGGCCCTTGGGACCGAGGGTGACCTTGACGGCGTCGGCGAGCGTGTTCATGCCACGCTCCAGACCGCGCCGGGCCTCCTCGTTGAAAGCAATCAGCTTCGGCATGGCTCCTGCATCTCTGAACAGAGTGTCTGGGGTGGTCCGGGGCTGCCCGCGACGGACGGCCCACCCCCGCCCGCGGACCCTTCCCGCGGTGGCGGCGGACCTCAGCTGACCGGTCCGGATTGGCACTCTCGTGACGAGACTGCCAACACAATGTCTAGCACTCGACCCAGTCGAGTGCAAACGCCTCCCGGGCCGGAGTCCCGGGTCGGAACGTCAGGCGGGCCAGCCCGCCAGCACGACCTTGCCGCGGGTCGAACCCGACTCGAGCATCCGGTGGGCGCGGACGACGTTCTCGGCGGTGATCTCGCCGTACGTCTCGGTCAGCGTGGTGCGGACCTTCCCCTCGTCGACCAGGCGCGCGACCTCGCCCAGCAGCCGGTGCTGCTCGACCATGTCGGGGGTCTGGTGGACGGGCCGGGCGAACATGAACTCCCAGTGCAGGGAGGCGCACTTCTGCTTCAGGGGCATCACGTCGAGGCCGTCGGCGGGGTCGTCGATGACCCCGATGCGGCCCTGGGGCGCGACGAGGTCGGCGTACGCCGCCCAGTGGTCGTCGGTGCCGGTGAGGCCGGCGATCAGGTCCACGTGCTCGACCCCGATCGCGCGGACGGCCTCGGCGAGGTCGCCGGAGTGGTCGACGACGTCGTGGGCGCCGAGGTCGCGGGCCCACTCCTGGGTCTCCGGGCGGGACGCCGTCCCGACGACGCGGAGGGAGGTGAGCTGCCGGGCGAGCTGGACGAGGATCGAGCCGACCCCGCCGGCGGCGCCGACGACGAGGAGCGTCTGCCCCTCTCCCCCGCCCTGCTCGACGCCGAGCCGGTCGAACAGCAGCTCCCACGCCGTGATGGCGGTCAGCGGCAGGGCCGCGGCCTCCGCCATCGAGAGGCTGGTCGGCTTGGCGCCGACGATGCGCTCGTCGACGACGTGGAGCTCGGAGTTGGTGCCGGGTCGCGCGATGGAGCCCGCGTAGTAGACCTCGTCGCCGACGGCGAAGCCCTCGACCTGCTCACCCACCGCGCGGACGGTGCCGGCGGCGTCGTACCCGAGGACCTTCGGCGTGCCGTCCTCGGAGCCGCCGCGGGTGCGGACCTTCGTGTCGACCGGGTTCACCGAGACGGCGGCGACCTCGACCAGCAGGTCGTGCGGGCCGGGGGTCGGGTCCTCGACCTCGACGTCGCTCAGCACGCTCGCGGATCCTGCCTCGGTGTAGCCGATCGCCTTCATCTGTCCTCCTGGTCGTCGTCCCCTGCGTACGGCGCCGACCCTAGGCGGGCGCTCCACCGCGCGGGGTCCCGTCCCACCGTCCGTCGTGCGGCCCACCGGGTCGGTGCGGGTCAGGGCGTCTCGGCGAGGCCGCGGTTCGTCAGGAACGTCGAGAGGCCGGGCAGGTCGTCGGTGTTGAGGTGGTCGACCCCGGAGTCGGCGAGCACGGCCCAGAGGCGGGCGCGGGCCGGGGTCGCGACGTCCGGGGTGTTCCAGAACCGCAGCCGGTAGCCCTGGCTGTGCGCCCGGCGCACCAACGAGACGAGCCTGGCGTGCTCCGCGGGCGGCATGTCCCCGACGCCGGTCCAGGTGAAGTGGTTCGCCCAGTTGTCGCTCACCAGCGGCATGAGCTCCGGCGGGAGGTCCGAGTCGAGGTCCGCCAGCCGACCGTCGTACCCGGCCCAGCGGGTGCGCTGGGCACTCATCTCGTCGAGCGGGCGGTTGCCGCTGACGACGACCTCGACCGCACCGGGTCGCAGGGTCGGCGCGAAGCGGCTGAGCATCCCGCGGACCTCGCGCAGCTGACGGTCCAGCTCGGCGTACGTCGTCGGCCCGTCGGTCTTGAGGTCGACGAGCAGCTGCAGGGGGCGGTCGCTGCCACGGTGCACCCGGCCGTCGAGGCGCTCGACGCGGCGGGCGAGCGGTTCCAGGTAGAGGGAGCGCAGGGTGCGGGCGGGGTCGAGGTCGACCTCGTCGTGCGCGACGAGGAGGTCCCCGTCGCGCAGCCACACGTCGGCCTCGACGCTGGTGAAGCCGCGGGCGAGCGCGTCGCGCAGCGGGCGCTCGTGCTCGTAGTCGTTGTGGGCGTGCGCCGGGGGCAGGACGACGCGGCCGCCCGGGTTCGCGTACGCCGGCGGCAGGTCGATGCCCCGCTCGGCCATGAGGTCGCGCAGCAGGTCGGGGCGGTCGGTGATGAGCCCGTCCACCCCGCGGTCGAGGTACCAGGCCATCGTCGCGCGGTCGTTCACGGTCCACGGGACGACGTCGAGGCCGAGGCGGTGGGCGTCGCGGACGTCGGCGCGGGTGGCGTACGGCACGAAGGTCCCGTCGCCGACGCGGCCGTTCTGGGGCCGGCCCTGGACCGGCGACCAGGCGTCGTAACCGAGGTCGTCGATCGCGGCGACCGGGTCGCCGTCGTAGTCGTCGATGTCGGCGCCGCCGAGCCACGGGGAGGCCCCGGGCTGCCCCTCCTGGAGGAAGTCCTCGTTGTCGAGGGCCACGAGTGGCAGCGCCGGCGCGAGCCGCTGGACGAGGTTCAGCGCACCCCAGTCGAAGCTCTGGATGCTGACCTGGTCGCCGACCCCGGCGTCCTCGACCTCGGCGAGCACGGCGCGGACGAAACGGCCGCGCGGCGCGGTCTCGGCGGGCGCGCCGGCCTCCACCTTGGTCTCGATGTTCATGCGGACGCCGTCGGGCCCGTCGGCGCCGTAGGTCTCGACGAGGTCGAACAGCTCGTCGAGGCGCAGCATTCGTGCCCCCGGGACGGCGAGCTGGTCCGGGTAGGTGGCCGACTTCGTCGTCGAGCCGCAGTCGAGGGTCGCCAGCTGGTCCCAGGACAGGTCGCGCACGAAGGAGCCCACGTAGGGGAAGGCCGGGTCGCCGGGCGTCGCCGGCGCGGTGTCGGTGCAGACCGCCGGGTTGGTGCGCCGATCGTGGGTGACGACCGCGACCCCGTCCTCGGTGACCTGGGTGTCGAGCTCGAGGGTCGTCACCCCCAGCCGCAGCGCCCGGGCGAAACCGGCGCGCGTGGACTCCACGGTGAGCGCCATGCCACCGCGGTGGGCCTGGAGGTCGAGGGTCCGTGAGGCCGTCGACCGGTCGACCGCCCGGGGGTCGGGGTCGGCCGCGGCCGGACCCGCGAGCGCGGGGGCGGCGAGGAGCGGGGTGAGCAGGGCGAGGGTGGTGAGCATCCGAGATCGCACGAGGACGTTCTCGCCGATTCCGGCGGCGTCCCGGTGAACCCCGGGCGCCCCGGGGTCGAACTCCCGGAACTTTCCGCGACGCCTGTCGATCCGCGACGGTTCCGCGCGTCACCACCACGAGAGACCATTCACCCGAGACGAGGAGACGACATGACCACCTACACCGTGCTGCTGACCGGCGACGACACGACCTGGGAGGCCGCCGACGAGGCGACCCGCGCCGCGACGTACGCCGCCCACGGACGGTTCGCCGAGGCGCTCGCCGCGCGGGGGCACACCGTCGTCGGCGGCGCCGAGCTGGAGCACTCGCGCGCGGCGCGGGCGCTGCGGCGTCGCGACGGTGACGTCGTGCGCACCGAGGGTCCCTACGCCGAGACGGCCGAGCAGCTGACCGGCTTCTACCTGGTCGAGTCCGACGACCTCGAGGACCTGCTGGCCTGCGCAGCGCTGCTGGTCGACGACGACGGCGGCGTCGAGGTGCGGGCCGCGAAGCCGTCGCAGCCCGCGCCGGCTCCCGGCACGACGGAGGAGGGCTGAGATGAAGGTGCTCGTGCTCCTGGCGGAGGTCGACCACTTCGCGCACTGGGAGGCCGCCGACGACGACCACCGGGCGCGCGTGGTCGCGGACTTCACGGCCTTCGACGAGGCGGTCGCCGCCCGCGGCCGCGTCCTGGGCGGCGAGGCGCTGGCGCCGGCGTCGACGGCACGGACGGTGAGGGCCGGCACCGACGCCGCCTCCCGCGCCGTCACGGACGGCCCGTACGCCGAGACGGCCGAGCAGCTCGGCGGCTACTACCTGATCGAGGTCGACGACCTGGAGGTCGCGGTCGAGCTGGTCCGTCTCCTCCCCCGCGAGTACGACGTCGAGGTCCGCGAGGTCGTGGACGTGTCGTTCTGAACGAGGTGGGTCGGCCCGGCGAGCTGGACGCGCTCCACCGCGAGCAGTGGGGCCGCCTGCTCGCGCTGCTCGTGGCGAGGTTCGGACGCCTCGACCTCGCCGAGGACGCGTTGTCCGAGGCGTTCGAGGCGGCCCTCCGCACCTGGGGTGTCGACGGGGTCCCGGCCAACCCGGCCGGGTGGTTGATGACGGTCGCCCGTCGGCGCGTGCTGGACCGGCTGCGGGCGGAGGCGGTCCGGGCGCGCGCCCAGCCGGTGCTCGAGGTGGAGGCGTCGCGGGCCCAGGAGGCGGAGCGGGTGCTGGCCAGCGCCGGGGAGGAGGTGGGGGCGGTGGACGAGCGGCTGCGGCTGGTGCTGCTGTGCGCCCACCCCGCCCTGGCCCGGGAGTCGGCCGCGGCGCTGTCGCTGCGGCTCGTCGTGGGGGTCCCGACCGAGGAGGTCGCCCGACTGTTCCTGGTGCCGGTCCCCACCATGGCGGCACGGCTGACCCGGGCCCGGAAGCGTCTCGCCGCCGAGCGGTTCGAGGTCCCGACCGGCGCGGCGCTCCGTGACCGTCTCGGCGTGGTCGCCGACGTCGCCTACCTCGCCTTCACCGCCGGCTACGCGCCGTCCTCGGGTCCCGACCTGCACCGTCCCGACCTGACGTCGGAAGCCGTCCGGCTCGTCCGGGTGGCGCGCGAGGTCGCTCCGACGTCGCCCGACCTCGACGCGCTGCTGGCGCTGGTCCTGCTCCAGCACTCGCGACGCGACGCCCGGCTCGACGACGTCGGACGACTGGTGCTGCTGCCGGACCAGGACCGCTCCCGGTGGCACCACGCCGAGGTCGTCGAGGCGGTCGACCTGCTGACCCCGCTCGCCACCGCACCCGCGACGCCGTACCTGCTGCAGGCGCTGGTCGCGGCGTGCCACGCGACCGCGGCGCGGGCCGAGGACACCGACTGGCCCCGCATCGTGAGCCTGTACGACGAGCTGGTGGCGCTGACCGGCTCGCCGGTCGTGCGGCTGGCCCGGGCCGTCGCCGTCGCGGAGGCCGACGGACCCGCCGCCGGGCTGGCGCTGCTGGAGAGCCTCGTCGTCCCCGGGCACCGGCTCCCCGCGGTCCGCGCGGAGCTGCTCGCGCGGCTCGGACGCGCCGACGCGGCGCGGGCGTCGTACGACGACGCGCTCGCGGAGTGCCGCAACGCCGTCGAGGCCGCCCACCTGGCGCGACGCCGGGCGGCGCTCGGCTGAGTCAGCCGGCGACCACGACCGGCTCGTGACGCACGGGGAAGCTCACGGACGCGGCGATGAAGCACGCCTCCGAGGCGTCGTGGTGGATCCGGGTGGCCGTCTCGACCATCTCCGGCGAGGCCACCGTGACCCGCGGTCGCAGCACGACCTGGGTGAACCGGCCGCCGATGCCCTCCTGCCGCATCGTGCCGACCGGCGAGTCGGCGTACGCCGTGACCACGACGCCGTGCACCACCGCGACGTGCAGGTAGCTCAGCAGGTGGCACTGGCCGAGCGCGGCGAGGAGCAGCTCCTCGGGGTTCCACCGGGACGGGTCGCCGCGGAACGGCCGGTCGGCCGAGCCCTCCAGCGCGGGCTTGCCGTCGGCGACGACGAGGACGTCGCGGTCGTAGGCGCGGTAGCCGCTGGTCCCGGTGCCGCGGTCACCGGTCCAGGTGAGGTCGAGCGCGTAGTGGTGGTCCGCCACGGGGTCCTCGGACGAGGGAGGCTCAGCCCCCGGCGACCGCGGGGATGACGGAGATCTGCGTGCCGTCGGGGGTCGCGGTGCCGAGGTCGTCGAGGAAGCGGACGTCGTCGTTGCCGACGTACACGTTGACGAAGCGGCGCAGCTTGCCGTCGTCGTCCAGGATCCGCGCCCTGATGCCCGTGTGGTGGGCGTCGAGGTGGTCGAGGACCTCGGCGAGGGTGCTCCCCTCGGCGCTCACCTCGGACTCACCGCCGGTGTAGGTGCGCAGGATGGTGGGGATGCGGACCTGGACGCTCAACTCGTCTCCTCGCGTGGTGGGTCGTGACTGGGTGGGGCCGGCTCAGATGCCGGTGGCCGAGAACGCGGCGTACGTCGGCGCGATGGTCGCGGCGGGCCCGACCTGGTCGGCGATCGCGTCGAGGGTCTTCAGGCCCATGCCGGTGTTGATGATGACGGTCTCGAGCTCGGTGTCGAGCTGGCCGGTCTCGACGAGCTTCTTGAGCACGGCCGTGGTCGTGCCGCCGGCGGTCTCGGTGAAGATCCCCTCGTGGCGGGCCAGCAGCAGGATGCCCGCGCGGATCTCGTCGTCGGTGACGTCCTCGACCGCACCGTTGGTGCGCTTGCACACGTCGAGCACGTAGACGGCGTCGGCCGGGTTGCCGATCGCCAGCGACTTCGCGATGGTGTCGGGCTTGACCGGGCGGACGACGTCCGTGCCGGCCTTGTAGGCCACTGACACCGGCGAGCAGCCGGTCGCCTGGGCGCCGAAGACGCGGTAGTCCTTGTCCTCGACGAGACCCAGGGTGATGAGCTCGCGGAAGGCCTTGTCGACCTTGGTCAGCTGGGAGCCGGACGCGACCGGGATGACGATCTGGTCGGGCAGGCGCCAGCCGAGCTGCTCGGCGATCTCGTAGCCCAGCGTCTTGGAGCCCTCGGCGTAGTAGGGCCGCACGTTGACGTTGACGAACGCCCAGCCCTCCTCCTCGCCGGCGATCTCGGAGGCGAGGCGGTTGACGTCGTCGTAGTTGCCGTCGACGGCGACGAGCGAGTCGGTGTAGACCGCCGAGTTGACCTGCTTGGGCTTCTCGAGGTCGCTGGGGATGAAGACGACGGTCTTCATGCCGGCGCGGGCACCCGCGGCGGCGACGGCGTTCGCCAGGTTGCCCGTCGAGGGGCAGGCGAAGACGGTCGAGCCGAACTCGCGGGCGGCGCTCAGCGCGCAGGCGACCACGCGGTCCTTGAAGGAGTTGGTGGGGTTGGTCGAGTCGTCCTTGACCCACAGGTTCGTGATGCCGAGCTCGGCGCCGAGGTTGTTCGCCTTCAGCAGGCGGGTGAAGCCCGGCTCGGTGTTGGGGCTGGTCTCGATGTCGTCCGGGACCGGCAGCAGCGCCTTGTAGCGCCAGATGTTCCGCGGGCCGGCCTCGATCTGCTCACGGGTGACCGCAGTGAAGTCGTAGGCCACCTCGAGGGGGCCGAAGCACTCCGGGCAGGCGTACTGGGGGCCGAGCTCGACCTCGTTGCCGCACTCGCGGCAGGCGAGACATCGGGCGGGCCCGAAGGCGCCCTCACGCAGGGTGGCGCCGGCCGGGGTGGCGGCGGACTCGGGGGCGTCGGTGATCTCGACGACGGGAGCGCTCATGGGGATCCTCCTCCTCATCTTCCCCGGGACGTCTCTCGCCGCGGGCCGGAATTGGCACCTCTCCGGCCTCCGTGCGCCTCTGGGCGGCGTGGATGGCGGTGGTTGCCGGGACGTCGACGGGCCGTTCCCTCAGTCCCTCGTGATGAGCAGCCCTCACGGTACGCAGCCCGTCGTACGCGACGCACATCGGGGTCCCGACATGTGGACGTTGCGTCCGAATCGTGAGACGGGCCCGCCCTGGCTGCCGAGTTCCCAGGGTGCCCTGTGATGTCGGCACCTACCGTGCGTAATTCGGCACGGGAGGTGCCGAGGTCACCACTCACCCCGGGAAGTCGGCCAGGCCGCCCCAGAGCGTCCCGCGCCCACCGAGCTGGGGGGAGCACCCGGTCAGAGACGCGCGGCGGAGGCGTCCGCGGTGAGGCTGCGGAGGAGGGCGATGACGCCGTCGGGGCCGTCGACGACCACGTCGGCCCGGGAGGTGAGCTCGGGGACGGCGGCGGTCTCGGAGGCGGACGCGACGAGCAGGGACGGCAGGGACGACCCGCGGGCCGAGGACTCGGCGCGGAGGTCGGTGATCGCGGAGAACGCCGCGACGTCGCCGAGGTCGTCGCCCGCGAAGAGCACGGCGGAGGCGCCGGTCTGCTCGAGGAGGTCGCGGACGGCGGCACCCTTGTCGGCGCCGGGGGCACGGACCTCCAGGACCTGGCGGCCCGGCTCGACGACCAGGCCGTGCTTGCGGGCGAGGACGGCGACGGGCCCGCGCAGGCGGTCGAGCGCGGCGTCGGGGTCGCTCAGGCGACGGGTGTGGACGCCGATGGCGAGCCCCTTGTCCTCGAGGAACGCGTCCGCGGCGTCGTGCTCGCGCAGGACGGCGGGCAGCTCGGCCTCGAAGGTCGCCAGCCCCTCCGGCGGGCGCGGCGAGGACACCCGGCGCACGGAGGAGTCCCAGCGCTCGTTGCCGTACTGGCCGCGCAGGTGCAGGGTCCGGCCGCGCTCCTCCATCGCTGCGCCGACCTCGTCCAGGCGGCCGAGCTCGATGGCCTGCCGGGCGGGCCGCCCGGTGACCACGGCGATCGACCGGCAGACCTCCGCGAGGTCGACGAGGGTCTGCTGCGCGTCCGGGTGGACGTGGGCCTCGCTGGGGTCCTCGACGATCGGGGCGAGGACGCCGTCGAAGTCGAGGCAGACCAGCAGGTCCTCGGCCGCGCGCACGACCCCGGCGTACTCCTGCTCACCGGCAGGGGTCACGAACTCCATGGTCCGAGCCTCCCACGGCACGACCGTGCACCGGCGGCGAACCCCGAGGCGGGACCGGCGGCCTGTGACTCAGGCGACGTCGCCGGTGAGGATCACCGTGAGGCGGTCGAAGCGCATGGGAGCCACCGCGGGCATGAGCCGGCTGATGCCGAGGTCACGGGCGAGGCTCTCCGCCTCGCGCTCGAGGCGCGGCGGGAAGTAGACGGTGGAGGACGGGATGGTGCCGACCCAGTTGTCGGAGCCCACGACCTGCCAGCCGGCCGCCGCCGCGGTCTCGGAGAACCCGGCCGCCAGACCGGTGATGCCGGAGTTGTTGTAGACCTCGACGAAGACCTCGCCGCGCTCCACCGGCTTCGGGGAGGGCTTCGGCTTCGGCGTGCGCGACGGCTGCTCCGTCGGGGACGGCGACGCGCTCGGGGTGCTGCTCGGGGTAGAGGTGACCACGCGTGCCTGGTCGGCCTCGTCGTCGCCCGAGGTGACCAGGAAGGCCAGGCCGGCCATCGCGACCGCCACGATGCTCAGCAGCACCAGGGGTGAGGGGAAGGCGACGCCGCGCTCGTCCCGCACGTGCCGGCCGCTCATCAGACGTCGAAGCCGAGGCGTCGGGCCGAGCGCTGCCGCTGGCGGGCCGACCGGAGACGACGCAGGCGACGGACGAGGAGCGGGTCCTCGGCGAGGGCGTCCGGGCTGTCGATCAGGGCGTTGAGCACCTGGTAGTAGCGCGTGGCGGACATGTCGAACGCCTCACGGACCGCCTGCTCCTTGGCCCCGGCGTACTTCCACCACTGGCGCTCGAACGCGAGGATGGCCTGGTCGCGCTCGGAGAGCCCGGGCCCCGGCTGGTCGGGGACGAGGTCGGTCGCGGCGGTCATGCGCAGCACTGTAACGCCTGAACCACACCGGTGTCGTTCGTCGTGCGGCGTGGCGGGTCGACACGCCGGATAGGGTCGCACCGTGGCCTTGAAGAACCGCTCGGCGGACCTCGTGATCGTGGCCAACCGCCTGCCCGTGGACCGGGTCGAGGAGTCGGACGGCACCAAGTCCTGGCGCCCCTCCCCCGGCGGGCTCGTGACGGCGCTCGAGCCCGTGATGAGGGCCAACGACGGCGCCTGGATCGGCTGGCCGGGAGGCACCGAGACGGGCATGAAGCCCTTCACCGCCAACGGGCTCTCGCTCGTCCCGGAGTCGCTGAGCGCCGAGGAGATCGAGGAGCACTACGAGGGCTTCTCCAACGGCACCCTGTGGCCGCTCTACCACGACCTGGTGGCCAAGCCGGAGTTCCACCGCGAGTGGTGGGAGTCGTACGTCCGGGTCAACCAGCGCTTCGCCGACCGCGCCGCGAAGATCGCCTCCGAGGGCGCCACCGTCTGGGTGCAGGACTACCAGATGCAGCTGGTCCCCCAGATGCTGCGCGAGGCCCGGCCCGACCTGCGGATCGGCTTCTACCTCCACATCCCCTTCCCGCCCGGCGAGCTGTTCCAGCAGCTGCCGTGGCGCCGCGAGATCCTCCAGGGGCTGCTCGGCGCCGACCTGATCGGCTTCCAGCTGCCCGGCGCGGCGCAGAACTTCGTGCGCCTCGTCCGTCAGCGGGTGGGCCACAAGACCCACCGCGACCTCGTCTACCTGCCCGACGGCCGCACCGTGAAGGCCGCCGCGTTCCCCATCTCCATCGACACCGCCGGCTTCGAGGAGCTCGCGGCGTCCGACCCGGTGGAGCAGCGCGCGAAGGAGATCCGCGAGGCGCTCGGCAACCCCGACAAGATCTTCCTCGGCATCGACCGCCTCGACTACACCAAGGGCATCTACGCCCGGCTGCGCGCCTTCTCCGAGCTGGTGCGCGACGAGCACCTGAAGGTCGGCGAGGCGGTCTTCGTGCAGGTCGCCACGCCGTCGCGGGAGCGGGTCGAGCAGTACCGCATCCTCCGCGACGACATCGACCGCCTCGTGGGTCGCATCAACGGCGACCTCGGCGAGATCGGCCGGCCGGTCATCTCCTACCTCCACTCCTCCTACCCCCGTGAGGAGATGGCGGCGCTCTACCGGGCCGCCGACGTGATGGTGGTGACGCCGTTCCGTGACGGCATGAACCTCGTCGCCAAGGAGTACGTCGCCTGCCGGCTCGAGGAGGACGGCGCCCTGGTGCTGTCCGAGTTCGCCGGCGCCGCCGACGAGCTGCGGCAGGCCTGGCTCGTGAACCCCTACGACATCAACGGCATGAAGTCCGCGCTGCGCGAGGCGAGCGACGCCGAACCCAAGGAGCTGAACCGACGCATGCGTGCGATGCGGAAGACCGTCAAGGAGCGCAACGTGACCCGGTGGGCGGACGGCTTCCTCGCGGAGCTGGCCGCCACCCGGCCGGAGCACGGCAAGACCGTGCGCCCCGTCGGCTCCTCCGGCGACGAGTGATGGCCCTCCCCGCGATCCCGGTCGTGCCCGACGCCCTGCAGCCCGACCAGGTGGTGTCCACCGTGGTCCGCGGCGCCGGCAACGTCGCCCACACCGTCCTGTACGGCGGCCTCGCCGACCTCCGGCCGATGCCCCGCACGCTGATCGACTCCGGCGAGCTGCGCGAGGTCCACCACTACCGGCCGATGGCCGTCCGGGAGTCCGGCGACCCGGTGCTGCTGGTGACCCCGCTCGCCGCGCCGAGCCTGTGCTGGGACCTGCGCCGGGGATGCTCGCTCGCCGAGCACCTCGTGACGACCGGCCGCCCGACGTACGTCGTGGAGTACGGCCAGATCTCCTTCCGCAACCGGTCGCTGGGCATCGAGCACTGGATCGACGAGGTCGTCCCCGCCGCCATCCGCGCGGCCTCCGCGCACGCGGGCGGACGCCCGGTGCACCTCGTCGGCTGGTCGCTGGGCGGGTTGTTCTCGCTCCTCGTCGCCGCCGACGCCCAGGACCTCCCGATCGCGTCGGTCAGCGTGCTGGCCACCCCCGTCGACACCCGCCTGGTCCCGATGGTCGCGCCCCTGCGGCCGCTGCTGAAGCTCGCGGGCGGCGGTGTCGTCGACCGTGCCTACCGCCTGCTCGGCGGCGCCCCCAAGCCGTTCGTGCGGTGGGCGTTCCAGATGACGTCGTTCCAGAAGTTCGTCACCAAGCCGGTCGCGATCGCCGCGCACCTCGACGACACCGAGTGGCTGGCCCAGATCGAGGCCGTCGACCACTTCACCGCGAACATGAACGCCTACCCGGGCCGCAGCTTCGGGCAGCTGTACCACCGCTTCGTCCGCTCCAACGAGCTCCGCCGGGGCACCCTCGAGCTCGGCGGCCGCACCCTCGACCTCGCCGACGTCACCGTCCCCGTGGCGGTGTACGCCGGCGCGAACGACGGCATCGCCCCCGTCGCCGCGGTCAAGGCGCTCGTCGGGCTGCTCCGCGGCGCCGAGACGGTCGAGTTCGAGATCGTCCCCGGCGGCCACCTCGGCATGCTCACCGGCCGCGCAGCCCGCGCGACGACCTGGCGCTCCCTCGACGACTGGTTCGAGCGGTTCAGCGGGCGGCAGGCGCCGGCGCGGAAGGCCGCGGCCAAGAAGGCCGCCACGAAGAAGACGGCGGCGAAGAAGACCGCCGCCAAGAAGACCGCCGCGAAGAAGACCGCCACCAAGAAGACGGCGGCGAAGAAGACGGCGACCACGAGAACGGCCGCGAAGAAGTCGGCGAGGTCGTCCACGAGGACCGCGGCGAAGAAGACCACCGCCACGAAGGCCCCGGCGAAGAAGACGGCGACCAAGAAGACCGCCGCGAAGAAGACCTCCGCCCGTGGATCCTCCGCGACGTCGGGCGACATCGGTTCCAACCCCACCCGACGCTACGGCTCCGACGCCTCCCGCCGACTCTCCGGCTGAGACCCACCCCGGGGATCCGGCCGGGGCGCGGCCGCGTCACGACCCCGTCCCTCGGTCGCGGCGGGTCAGGGCAGGCGGTCGAGGAGGTCGGCGACCTCGACGCGGGCGCCGGTGTAGAAGGGGATCTCCTCGCGGACGTGGCGGCGGGCGCCGGAGGCCCGGAGGTCACGCATGAGGTCGACGATGCGGGCGAGGTCGTCGGCCTCGAAGGCCAGCAGCCACTCGTAGTCGCCGAGGGCGAACGAGGAGACGGTGTTGGCGCGCACGTCCGGGTAGGGGCGCGCCATCTTGCCGTGCTCGGCGAGCAGGGCGCGTCGTTCCTCGTCGGGCAGCAGGTACCACTCGTACGACCGCACGAACGGGTAGACGCACAGGTGCCGCTTCGGCTCCTCGCCCGCGAGGAACGCGGGGACGTGCGACTTGTTGAACTCCGCGGGGCGGTGCAGCGCCATCTGCGACCAGACCGGGTCGAGGCGGGCGCCGAAGCCGGTGCGGCGGAAGCGGTGGTACGCCGCCTGGAGCTGCTCGGAGTCGGCGGCGTGCCACCAGACCATCACGTCCGCGTCGGCGCGCAGGCCGGAGACGTCGTACAGGCCGCGGACGGTCACGTCCTCCTCGGCCAGCCCCACGACCAGCTTCTCGACCTCGGCCGCCTCGCCGGCACGGTCGGCGCCGTCGCCGAGGACGTCGCGGAGCCGGAAGACCGACCACATCGTGTAGCGGGTGAGGGCGTTGAGCTCCTTCAGCCGGGCCGCGTTCGTCTGCTCGCTCATGGGTCCATTCTGCCGCGCAGGTCCTCGTGCAGCTCACCGGCCGCCCGGTGTGCGGAGCCGATCACGGCGGGGACGCCGACGCCGTCGTACGCCGCCCCGCAGACGACCAGGCCGGGCACGGCGGCGACCGCGGCGCGGACGCGGGCGACGCGGTCGAGGTGGCCGACGGCGTACTGCGGCAGGCCGCCACCCCAGCGCTGCACCACGGCGTCGACCGGGCGGGCCTCCAGGCCGGTGGCGTCGCGCAGGTCGGCCAGCGAGTCGGCGACCAGGTCGGCGTCGTCGCGCTGCAGGGTCGCCTCCTCCCCCTGCCGGCCCAGCGAGGTGCGGAGGTGGACGACGTCCTGCGCGGCGCCGGCCGCGCGGACGTGGTCCCACTTCGCGAAGGAGAACGTCGCGGCCTTGATGCGGCGGGCGTCGACGGGCGGGACGAGGAACCCCGCCGCGGAGCCGTCGTACGCCCCGAGCGCGGCGAGGTCCGGCGCCGCGAACGCCAGGGCGACGACCACCGTCGAAGCGGCCTCGACGCCGGCCAGCTCGGCGCTCGCGACCGGGGCGAGGTCCGCGAGCAGGCGCGCCGCGGCCGCCGGCGGGACCGCGAGGACGACGCCGTCGACCTCGAGCCGCTCGGGCGCGGTGGTCGGGCCGAGCGTGAGGGCGAGACCGTCGGGGGTCCGCTCGAGGGCGCGGACGGTGGTCGCGGTGCGCACCACCAGGTCGGCGGCCAGCGCGTCCACGAGCGAGGCCATCCCCCCGGGGAGGCCCGCGAACACCGGGACACCCGCACCCGCCGCGGCCACCGTGGCCCCGTGGGCGCCCTCGGTGACGAGCGGACCGCGGGCGGCGAGGTCGGCCAGGGCCGGGACCGTCGCCCGCAGCGACAGCCGGCGCGCGTGTCCTGCGTACACGCCCCCGAGGAGCGGCTCGACCAGACGGTCGACGACCTCGTCGCCGAACCGGGCGGCGACCAGGTCGCCGACGGCGACGTCCTCGCCGTCCCAGGGCTCGACCCGCTCCACGCGGGCGCGCTCGAGACCCGCGGGCGACAGGACGCCCGAGGCGGCGAGGTCGTGGACGTCGAGGGGCACGCCCATCAGCGACCGCGGCAGCGGCCGGAGCGCGCCACGGGTCCAGATGCGGGACGACGCCCGGGTGGGGTGGACGACCTCCAGCCCGAGGTCCGCGGCCAGCGCCGATCCCTCGGGCCTCCGGTGGAGCATCGCCTCGGTGCCGACGTCGACCGCGACGCCCGCCACCTCGGCCCGTCGGAGCTTCCCGCCGGGCCGGTCGGCCGCCTCGAGGACGGTCACGTCGTGGCCCGCCGCCCGCAGGTCCCGGGCGGCGACCAGCCCCCCGACCCCCGCTCCGACGACCGCGACCCTCACCCGCCCAGCCTGCCAGCCCTCGGAATCCGGCCCGGAGCGTGCCCGTGGCCCCCTACGCTCGGGGCCGTGGTCGCATCGGGGCGCGCTCGCCGTCGGGACGTGCCGTGAGCCGCCCGGTCGAGATCGGGCCGGTCCCCGTCACCGACGGTGCGCTGCTGCTGCGGGCCGCGCGGTACGCGGACTTCCCGCGCTGGCGGGAGGTGCGGCTGCGCAACCGGCGGGTCATGGAGCGGTACTGGCTCACCTCGCCCCTGAGCTGGGACGAGCGGCACACCGAGTGGCGGTGGGTCCAGGAGGTGACCGACGCGCGGCGCACCGCTCGCCTCGGGACCGGGCTCGCGTTCGTCATCGAGGTCGACGGCGAGCTCGTCGGCCAGGTGGGGCTGAGCGGCATCGACCGGGTGGCCGGCACCGCCGAGCTCGGGATCTGGGCCGACCTGCGGGTCGCCCGCCGCGACGTCGCCACCCTGGCGGCCTGCGCCGTCGTCGACCACGCCTTCGACCACCTGGGGCTGGAGGTCGTCACCGCGCCGGTGAGCACGAGGAACTTCTCCGTCGCGCTGGCCACCAGCCACATCGGCATGGTCGCGGAGGCCACCATGCGCGGCTACTCCCACGTGGGTGGGGTGTGGCAGGACCACGACCTGCTGTCCGTGCTCGCGACCGACCGGCCCGTCGACGGGTTCGTGGTCCGACGCCAGGCGTCCCGCGGCGAGGACGAGCCGCGGCCCGCCGGGACCCGGCCCGCGCGGTCGCCCGACCACCTCCCCGGCTCGCGGTCCAGCCGCGTCGCGCTGGCGCGCTACACCGCCAGCCGCGTGCGCGGGGACCTCCGCGGACGGGCCCCGCGCCGGGCACGGCCCGCGACGGTCACGACGACCGTCGACGGGGCGGCGGTGACGGCCGGGCTGCGACACCTCGATCGCGGGCGGTCCGCCGCCGAGGCGTACGTCGACGCGGACGTCGAGGCGGCGCGCTCCGCGGAGGCCGCCACGGCCGCGCTGCGGCAGGTGGTCGAGCACGCCACGGGGACCCTGGGCCTGCACCGCGTCAGCGCCGTCGCGGCGCCCGACGACGGCGTGCGGGCGGCGGCGTACGCCGCGGCGGGGCTGCGGCACGAGGGCACCCTGCGCTCCCGCCTGCGTCCCGACGGCACCCGCGGCGACCTCGACCTGTGGGCGCGGCTCGCGGACGACCCGACCCCCTGAGGAGGGGCGCCCGATCAGGCGGTGGCGGAGACCCCGGCGAAGCCGCTGCGGTGGAACACCAGCGGGAGCGAGGGGTCGGAGGCCTGCTCCACGGCGTGGAGCTGCAGCAGCACGATGGTGTGGTCGCCGGCCTCCACCTCGCGGTAGACGGTGCAGTCGAACCGGGCCAGACCCTCGTCGAGGAAGAGCGAGCCGTGGTCGCTGAGGGTGACCTCGACGCCGTCGAAGCGCTGCTCGACGGGACCGGCGAGCTGGCGGCACACGCCGCTGTGGTCCTCGGCGAGGACGGTCAGCCCCAGGTGCGAGGCGCGGCGCAGGACGGGCCAGGTCTTCGAGGTGTTGGCGACCGAGAACTGCACCAGCGGCGGCTCCAGGCTCACCGACGTGAACGACGAGGCGGCGAGGCCGGTGCGGACGCCGTCGACCTCCGCGGCCACCGCCACGACGCCCGAGGGGAAGACCCCGAAGGCCTCGCGGAGGCGGTCCGGGTCGAGGTCCTGGTTGGTGAAGAGCGGGGTGACGGTCATGCGCGTGCTCCTGTCGTCTCGGGGGAAGGGGTGACGGCACCGAGCAGCCGGTCGGTGGTGGGTCGGACGGTGTCCAGCCAGGTCGCGTACGACGCCGGGTCGTCGTACGCCGCGTCGTGGACCGCGAGGCCCTTGAGCACCGGGCCCGACGAGATCTCGGCGAGGACCGGCCGCAGCACGAGCTCGGGCGCGAGGGCGTGCTGCGGGGCGGCGACGAGCATGAGCGGGACGACGACCCCGGCGACCTGCCCGATCGCGAACCGGTCGAGGAACAGCTTCAGCAGCCCGGTGTAGGCCGTCTTGTACGTCGGGCTGGCCACGACGACCAGGTCGGCCGCGGCCACCTGCTCGACCAGGCCGGTGACCCGCTCGGAGGTCCAGTCGAGCAGCTCCGCGCCGAGGTCGGCGAGCTCGACCACGAGGTCGGGCCCGCGGCCGGTCAGGCCGGTGACGACCTGCTCGCCGGCGGCGCGGGTGCGCGACGCCGGGCGCGGGTTGCCGACGACGAGGACGGTCCGGGGCGTGGTCACGAGGCCGCCCGCGGGCCGTCGGCCCCGGCGAAGGGCACCGCGGCGTTGCGGTGGCGCTCGGGCCGGACGTCCTTCCAGCGGCCGCGCTCGGCCAGGATCGGCAGCACACCCTCGCCGAACCAGTACGCCCCCTCGAGGTGCGGGTAGGCCGACAGGACGAACTCGGAGATGCCGAGGTCGGCGTACTCCTCGATGCGGTCCGCGACCTCGGTGTGGCTGCCGACCAGCGCGGTGCCCGCCCCGCCGCGGACCAGGCCGACGCCGGCCCAGACGTTGGGGTGGATCTCGAGGGAGTGGACGTCGTTGCCCTTGGCGCCCTGGTTGAGCTCCAGCATGCGCCGCTGGCCCTCGGACTCGCTGCGCTTGAGGCCCGACTGGACCTTCTCGATCATCGCCGGGTCGATGGCGTCGAGCAGGCGCTGCGCCTCGGCCCACGCCTCCTCCGAGGTGTCGCGCGTGATGGTGTGCATCCGGATGCCGAAACGGACCTCGCGGCCCTCCTCGGCGGCCAGGCCCCGGATCCACTCGATCTTCTTCGCGACGGCCTCCGGCGGCTCGCCCCAGGTCAGGTAGACGTCGGCGTGCTTCGCCGCCACGCGGCCGGCGGCCGGGGAGGACCCGCCGAAGTAGATCTCCGGCAGCGGGTCCGGGATCTGCTCGAGGCGGGCGCTCTCGACCTGCAGGTGCTCGCCGTCGTGGTCGACGACCTCGCCGGCCCAGAGCCTGCGCACGATGGAGAGGAACTCGTCGCAGCGGGCGTAGCGGCCTTCCTTGTCGAGGAAGTCGCCGAACATCCGCTGCTCGTGGCTCTCGCCGCCGGTGACGACGTTGAGCAGCAGCCGGCCGCGGGTGAGGTTCTGGAACGTGCCGGCCATCTGCGCGGCGACGTACGGCGAGACGAGCCCGGGGCGGAACGCGACGAGGAACTTCAGCCGCTCCGAGGTCTGCGACAGCATCGCCGTCGACAGCCAGGCGTCCTCGCACCACGCGCCGGTGGGGGTCAGTGCGGCCTCGAAGCCGTTGTCCTCCGCGGCTCGCGCCACCTGGGTCAGGTAGGCCACGTCACCGGGACGCCCGGCGGCGCCGGGGTTCACCCCGTGGCCGCCGCCGACGACGTGGCGGCCGTCGCCGCCGTTGGTGGGCAGGAACCAGTGGAACTTCAGGCTCATCTCTCTCCTCGTGGATGCGTGCTGCCGGACCGTGCCGGCGGGTCGATCAGGACGGCGTGGCCGTCAGGAGGCCACCAGCCCGCTGCCGCGGGGCCGGCCCGCGAGGTCGTCCTCCATCTCGCGGATCAGCGGCAGGACGCGTGCGCCGAAGTACTCGACCTCCTCCTGGAAGTGCAGGAAGCCCAGCAGCAGCAGGTCGGCGCCGGCCTTCTTCTGCGCGATCGCCTGCTCGGCGACCTGCTCGGGGCTGCCGACGAGGCCGGTGCGGAAGCCGTCGTTGTACTGCACCAGGTCGGCGAAGGTGGAGTCCTGCCACATGCCGCGACCGTCGCCGGTCGACTGGCCGGCCTGCTTGACCGCGGCGCCGAAGCCCTCGACGGCCTCGGTGTCGGCGCGGTCGATGATCTCGCGGAGCACGTCGCGGGCCTCGGCCTCGGAGTCGCGGGCGACCATGAACCCGTTGACGCCGACCCGCAGGCGTCGCCCGTTCTCGGCGGCGCCGGCCTTGACCGTGGCGACCTGCTCGGCGATCCGCTCGGGGGTGTTGCCGTTGGCGAGGTACCAGTCGGAGACCCGCCCGGCCATCGCCTGCGCGTCGCCGGAGTTGCCGCCCTGGAAGATCTCGGGGTGCGGACGGTCGGGCGTCGAGAGCGGCTTCGGCTTCAGGTCGAAGTCGTGGAGCCGGTAGAAGTCGCCGTTCAGCTCGGCGTGCTCGTTGGTCCACATCTCGCGGAGGTAGGCGATGAACTCCTCGGAGCGTCGGTAGCGCTCGCCGTGCTCGAGCCACTGCTCGCCCATCTTGGTGAACTCGTCCTTGAACCAGCCGGAGACGACGTTGACCGCGGCGCGGCCGCCGGACAGGTGGTCGGCGGTGGCGAGGAACTTGGCGAGCACGCCGGGCTGCCACAGGCCGGGGTGGACGGCGGCGATCACCTTCAGGCGCTCGGTGGCGAGGAGCAGCGCGAGGCTGAACGAGGTCGACTCGTGCTGGTACGCCGCGCCGTACGAGGCCATGTAGCGGACCTGGGACAGGGCGTACTCGAAGCCGTTGTTCTCCGCCGTGCGCGCCAGGCGCTTGTTGTACTCGTAGCCCCAGTCGGTGCGCTGCTCGACCTTGGACACGACCAGGCCCCCGCTCACGTTGGGCACCCAGTAGGCGAACTTCAGTGGCTCGGACGACGCCAGGTCGCCGGCCACGGTCTGCTCGGTCATGCGCTGCTCCTCAAATCGGGTTATGTAGATCAGGTTGATGTACTTAACGTCCCGGTTTCAACTCGACGAGCCCTCCCGGCCGTCGGACGTGACGAGCCGGTGACAGGCAGGGCCTGCCACCGGGGTCGTCACTGCCTCTCGGTGCGCCCGATCGCCCAGGCGTACGGCGGGGCGGTGCCGTTGACGAGGGCGTCGCCGACGACCCGGGCCTTGAGGATCCGCGGGTTGTGCGAGCTCACCGTGCGGGCGTTGCGCCAGTGGCGGTCGAGCGCCTTGGCCCGGGAGGTGGCGGAGGCGCCCAGGGTGTCGAAGAGGTCGGTGGCGGCGTCGAGGACGAGCTGGGTCACCACGACCTGGGCGGTCGAGGACTCGACCTCGGCGACCTCGTTCGCCGCCCGCTGCGTCTCGGCGTCGGCCGTCGCGGTGTCGGCGGCGCGCTGCATCGCGTCGGCGACCCGCAGCGTCGCGGCCTCGGCGGCGTACACGCGGGCGGCGATCTCGCCGACCCGCGCCAGGACCTGGGCGTCGTCGCGGACGCGGGCGGCGTTGGCGTGCGAGTAGTTGCGCTCGCGGCCCTGGACCTCGCGGACGGTGTCGGCGAGCGCGGCCCGGCCGATGCCGACGAGGGTGGCCAGGAGGTTCAGCTGGTAGAGCGCGGTCTGGTAGCCGAACCGCTGCTCGAAGGGAAGGACGTCGGCGTCCTCGACGACGGCACCGGAGAAGAGCGCGGTGCCGCTCCCGGTGCCGCGCTGGCCGAAGCCGTCCCAGTCGTCCGACACGACCACGCCCGGCTGGTCGGTGCGGACGAGGGCGATCGCGTACTGCGCGCCCTCCCCGGTCGTCCGGCCCGTGCCGGCGACGCGGACGTACACGTCGGCCCAGTCGGCGTAGATGGTGCCGGTCGTGTAGTACTTCGCGCCGTCGAGGCGCCAGCGGTCGCCGTCGCGGGTGATCGTCGTGCGCTGGGTGTCCTGCCCGGTGGTGCCGATCTCGGACCAGGCGTTGCCCACGAGCTCGCCGGCGGCCAGCCGGGCGAACCAGGTCGACTGCTCCGCGCCCCGCGCGTGCTGCCAGAGCCGGTCCTCGACGAGGGCGCCGTGGCCCCGCAGCGCCTGCGCGAGGTTGGAGTCGGCCGCGGCGAGGTCGATCCACAGCGCGGTCAGGCCGCGCAGGTCGAGCCCGTCGCCCCCGTGCTCGACGGGCACCCGGACGGCGCCGACGCCGGCCTCGGCCAGGCGTCGTACGGCGTCGGTGGGGAGCTCGCCGTCGACCTCGCGACGCACCGCCCCCTCGGCGATCTCGGCCAGCAGCGGCGCCAGCCGCGCGCGGACCCGCACCAGCGGGTCGGGAGCGGTACCCGCGGGTGACGGGGGCAACAGGGTGTCGGTCATCGGTTCTGCCTTCCTTTTGTCTATAGTCTCGCTAGACAAAGTACGGACGACATCGGCTCGGGCCACGCCCACCACGCCACAGAGGTCCGTCGGGGTGCCAGGCGCCGCCTGGCACGACCGTCACGGGCCCAGAAGGACCACGGAGGAGATCAGGGTGCGGATCGAACAGCTGGAGTACCTGACCGCGGTGACCCGGCACGGGTCGCTGCGCCGCGCGAGCGAGCAGCTCCACCTCTCGCAGCCCGCGCTGAGCGAGGGCCTGCGGAACCTGGAGCGGGAGCTCGGGGTCACGCTCCTGGACCGGCGCCGCTCCGGCGCCCGGATCAGCCGGGACGGCAAGGCGCTGCTGCCCGGGATGGTCGAGGTGCTCGAGGCCGTCGACCGCCTGCGCAGCCAGGCCGGGCACCAGCGCACCAGCGCCCGCACCGTCCACGTCGGCACCGTCAACGCCGGCACCTCCCACCTCCTGGTGCCCGCGCTCCGCGACTTCCACGAGGCCCAGACCGGCGCCGCCGTCGAGGTGGTCACCAGCCAGCAGGCGGCGATCGCCCTGGCCATCGCCGAGGGCAGCCTCGACCTCGGCCTGGTCAACGCGCTGCCCGGCGACGACCAGCTGCCCGAGCTCGGCTCGTCGGTGCTGCTGCGCGGCGACGTCGTCGTCTGCTGCCACGCCGACCACCCGTTCGCGCAGCTCGACAGCATCACGCTCGACGACCTCCGCGTCTCGACCCTGGTCGGGATGCGCTCGGGCTACCTGATGCACCGCTTCCTGCACCGCGTCTCCGAGGGCGACCCGCCGCCCGTCGCGATCGCCGCGGACGGCGCCGAGATGGGCAAGCTGCTCGTCGCCGAGGGCCTCGGCGTCACCGTGCTGCCCGACTACAGCATCGACAGCGACCCGCTCGTGAAGGCCGGCGTGATCACCCACCGCCCGCTGGTCGGGGTGGAGACCGAGGTGTCGCTGCTCATGCTGCACGCCGCGGCCGCCCAGCCCCCCGCCGTACGCCTGCTGATGCGGGCGCTCTCCGAGCAGGCCGAGCGCCTCGCCGAGGAGGCGGCGGAGGCTGCCGGGGCCGGCGCCGCGGAGGAGGTCCTCGCCCCGGCCTGAGCACCCACGTGGCGCACCTGAGTACGCCGACCCATGCGCGGCGCCCGGGCCCCGGGTGAGCGTGGGGGCATGACCTCGCAGCCCCTCCAGCAGTCGTTCGGCCGGCCCGTGACCCCGCCGTTCCAGCAGTCGTACGCCGCCGCCCCGGTCGCCCACGACCCGTGGCGCTGGCTGGTCGGCCCCGCGATGCACGCCGCCGCGGTGGTGGTGGCGGGCGTCGTCCTCGCGGTCCTCTCGACCGTCACGGACGGTCGCCCGGGCCTCGTGGGGTCGCTGCTGCAGTCGGGGCTCGGGATGATGGGCACACCGTTCAGCCTCGCGGCGACCGCCCTGGACCCCTCGGCGCCGCCCGTCGCCACCGCGATGGTCCTGGTCCTCGCCGCGCTGGTGTGGGTCGTCCCCCACGCCGCGGTGTCGTACCACCTGGCCGAGCGTCGCCGCTGAGTCGGCCCGAACGCACCCCCGACGGGGCTCGAGTCGGCCCGAACGCACCCCCGACGGGGCTCGAGTCGGCCCGAACGGCCGCCTCAGCCGGGCTGGGACTGCACGAACGCCGTGAGCTCCTCCAGCCGACCCGGGTCGGTCGCCGGGAGCACGCCGTGGCCGAGGTTGAACACGTGGCCCCGGGCGCCGCGGCCGGCCTCGATCACCTCGGCCGCCCGCTCGAGCATCACCTCGACCGGGGCGAACACGAGGGTGGGGTCGAGGTTGCCCTGGACCGACCGGTCGCCGACGCGGGAGATGCCGACCTCGAGCGGGGTGCGCCAGTCGACGCCCACGACGTCCGCGCCCGCGTCGCCCATGTCGGCGAGCAGCTCGGAGGTGCCGACCCCGAAGTGGATCCGGGGCACCCCCAGGGCGCCGACCCGCTCCAGGACGGCGGCGGAGTACGGCTTGACGTGCTCCCGGTAGTCCCGCGGCGAGACCGCGCCGGCCCAGGAGTCGAAGAGCTGGACGGCGGAGGCCCCGGCCCGCACCTGGACCTCGAGGTACGCCGCCGCGATGCCGCCGATCTTGCGCATCAGGGCGTCCCACACGTCCGGGGCGCCGAACATCATGGCCTTCGTCCGGGCGTGGTCCTTGGAGGGCCCGCCCTCCACCAGGTACGACGCCACGGTGAAGGGAGCGCCCGCGAACCCGATCAGCGGCGTGCCGCCCAGCTCGCCGGCGAGGCGGCCCACGGCGGTGGTCACGAAGTCGACCGCGTCGGGGGTCAGGTCGGGGATGGCCTCGACGTCCGCGAGCGTGGAGACCGGGTCGGCGACCACCGGGCCCACCCCGGGCTTGATGTCGAGGTCCACGCCGACGGCCTTGAGCGGCAGCACGATGTCGGAGAAGAAGATCGCCGCGTCGACGCCGTACCGGCGCACCGGCTGCAGGGTGATCTCGGTGACGAGGTCGGGGTCCATGCAGGCGTCGAGCATCGCGACGCCCTCGCGGACGGCGAGGTACTCGGGCAGCGAACGACCCGCCTGACGCATGTACCAGACCGGCACGTGGTCCGGTCGCTCGCCGCGGCACGCGGCCAGGAAGGCGCTGTCGGCCAACCGGGGGTCCCGGGTGGTGGCTGTTCCGGTCGTGCTCTCGGCCTCGCTCACCACCCGATCCTCCCAGGTCAGGCGGCGTGGCGGCGCGTCGGTACCGGGGCCCGCGGCCTACATTGGCACCATGGTCGTCGGTCACGAGCCGCGCCGCGGAGCCGGCGCGGGAGTCGGTGGTGCGGCGTTCCCCGCCGAGTTCGCCACCGCGGTCGCCGCGATGCGCGACGCCGTGCTGCGACCCGAGGTGACCGCGGAGCAGATGCCCGCCCCGCAGCGGATCGCGCCGTACGCCGCCGCGCTGTCCGGCGACGTCGAGGTCGACGGCGAGGAGATCGGCACCGGCCGGCTCGTGCTGCTCCACGACCCCGCGGGCAACGACGCGTGGGACGGGACCTTCCGCTGCGTCGGCTACGTCCGCGCCGACGTCGAGCCCGAGCAGGCGGGTGACCCCATGCTCGCCGAGGTGGCCTGGACCTGGCTGACGGAGGCGCTCGCGGCGCACCACGCGTCGTTCAGCGCGGCCTCGGGCACCGTCACCTGCGTGAGCAGCACCAGCTTCGGCGGGATGGCCGACGAGGAACCCACCGCGCAGGTCGAGATCCGCGCGTCGTGGACCCCGGACCCCGACGAGGTCGGCCGGCACGTCGAGGCGTGGGGCGAGCTGCTCTGCACCGCCGCCGGCCTGCCCCCGGTGCCCGACGGCGTGTCGGTGATGCCGAGCCGTCGCGGACACCGAGGACCGGTCCACTGAGAGCCCCGGTGGATCCCGTGACGAGCCCCGACGACGCCGAGACCCCGGACCTCGGGTCGGCGGTCGGGGTGCCGGAGGAGCCGGAGGCCCCGCCCGCCGAGCTGCTGACCCTGCGGGACGGCCTGCCGCCGGTGGCCGACACCGCCCCCGAGCTCGCTGAGGCGTGCGCGGCCCTCGCCGCCGGCACCGGTCCCGTCGCCATCGACGCCGAGCGGGCGTCCGGCTACCGCTACTCGGCCCGCGCCTACCTCGTGCAGCTGCGGCGCGAGGGGTCGGGCTCCTTCCTCGTCGACCCCGTGGCCTTCGACTCGCTCGACCCCCTGCAGGAGGCGCTGCGGGGCACCGAGTGGATCCTCCACGCCGCCACGCAGGACCTCCCCTGCCTGCGCGAGGTGGGCCTGCGGCCCGACTCGCTGTTCGACACCGAGCTCGCCGGCCGGCTGCTGGGCCACCCGCGGGTCGGGCTCGCGACCCTCGTCGAGACCCAGCTCGGCAAGCGCCTGCGCAAGGAGCACTCGGCGCAGGACTGGTCGACGCGGCCGCTGCCCGAGCCCTGGCTCGAGTACGCCGCCCTCGACGTCGAGGCCCTGGTCGAGCTGCGCGAGGTGATGGTCGCCCAGCTCGAGGAGGCCGGCAAGACCGAGTGGGCCCGGCAGGAGTTCGAGGCCCTGCTCGACCACGAGGCGCCCGTCCGCGTCGACGCGTGGCGTCGTACGTCGGGGATGCACAAGGTCCGCGGCAGGCGCGGGCTCGCCGCCGTCCGGGCGCTGTGGACGGCGCGCGACGACATCGCGTCCTCCCGCGACGTCACCCCGGGCCGGATCATCCCGGACTCCGCGATCGTCGCCGCCGCCCAGGCGATGCCGACCGAGCGGCGCGCGCTGCTGTCGACCCCGGGGTTCCACGGGCGCGGCGCGTCGCGCTACTCCTCCCGGTGGGTCGAGGCCCTCCAGGAGGCCGCGGAGATGCCGGAGGAGGACCTCCCCCCGCGCTCGCCCCGCTCCGACGGTCCGCCGGTGCCGCGGGCCTGGGCCGAGCGCGACCCGGTGGCTGCCGAGCGCCTCACCCTCGCGCGCGCCGAGCTCGCCGAGGTCGCCGAGGCGCACGTCGTCCCGACCGAGAACCTGATGACCCCGGACACCGTCCGCCGCGTGCTCTGGGAGCCCCCCGCCACCCGCGACCCGGAGGCCCTCGCCACCGAGGTCGACGCCGCGCTCCTCCGCCTCGGCGCCCGGCCCTGGCAGGTGGAGATCGTCGCCCCCGTGCTGGTCCGCGCGATCCTGGGAGCCGAGGCGGGCTGAGCCGGGCTGAGGCGGACTTCCGTCTCACCGGATCTCGACCCGCAGTCGCTCGATCTGCGCGGCGTCACGGCCTCGCCGGTTCCTGAGCCTGTCGAAGGGCGACCGTGGCCGCTGTCTAGCCCGCCGGGTCCGGCGTCTCCGACGGGAGCTCGAGGCCCGAGTCGTCCTCGTCGTCCTCGGCGTCGGGGGTGCCGTCGGCGTCCAGGTCACCGGGGGTGAGGACCTCCCGGGAGGCCAGGTCCGCCTCGACGCCGAGGGTCTGCAGGTCCTCGGGGGTGAGCACGGGCTCCCGCACCATCTCCTGCAGCGACGGGTTCACGGCGGCCGCGAGCTCGTCGCCGGTGTCGATCAGCGGCGACAGGACGATGTCCCGGACGCTCTCGGTGAAGACGTTGCTGCTGCGGGGTTGCCGAGCCGGCTGCAGGAAGTCGTCGGACACCGACACCTCGAGGTTCGCCGGGACGAGCTCTCCCTTGCGGGCCACGCGGCCCAGCGACTCGGCGGACAGGGCGTGGACGAGGAAGTCCGCGGCGGCGGCGGTGTCCTCGGTGTCCGCGGACATGCAGATGCCGGTGACGTCGCCGATCGTGGCGTTCTGGCCGAGGAACGGGACCGGCATGACGTCGAAGGACAGGTCGTCGGCCTGGCGCAGGCGGGGCACGAGCGAGCGGGTGCCGGTGATCATGCCGAGGCGGCCGGCCTCGAACCACTCGACGCCCGTACGGCGGTCCAGCTGCTCGTCGGTGAGGGTCAGCGACCGGTCCCGCAGCAGCGGCAGGAACGTCTCGAGCGCCGCCTGGGTCTCCTCGGAGGCGAAGTCCGTCGAGACCGGGTCGGCGACGTCGTCGTACACCTCGCCCTCGGCGGCGAGCACCCACGGGGCGAACCCGCGCAGGGTGGGGTCCACGTGGATCCCGCGCGTGCCCCGCGCGGGGCGCGTGGCGAACTGCGCGGAGTTGGTGACCTGCTGGAGGTTCCAGCCGTCGGTGGACTGGGCCCCCTCGATCCCGCGGGCGGCCATCCGGTCGAAGTCGATCAGGTCGGTGTTGTAGTAGACGACCACCGGGGAGATGCCGATCGGCATGCACTGCAGTGCGTTGTCGCTGCTCAGCGCCTGGAGGGCGTCGCGGGCGTAGTCGTCGCCGAAGTCGACGCCCCGCTCGTCGAGCAGCTCGTCGACCGGCTGCACCAGGTCGTCCTCGACCAGGGTGGCGATCTCGCCGCGGTCCGCGAGGAACACGTCGGGCAACGAGCCCGCCTCGGCCTGGGCGATGAGGGCACCGGCGCCGGAGGGCAGCCGGGTGGTCTCGACCGTCGTGCCCGCGTCGTCGTCGAAGTCGCCCGCGACGCGCTCCCACGCCTCGGCCTCCGCGTCGGAGGCCGCGATGCCGAAGCTCAGGCTGGCGGGGGGCTCCCCCGGCGACGGCTCGGCCTCGGGCGGGTCCGCGGCCTCGGGGCTGCAGGCGACGGTCGCGACGAGCACGGCGAGGGCGGCCAGGGACCGGACCGCCGTACGGCGGACGGCCCGCGGGGACCGGGACGGGCGACGTGCCGTGTGCTGCTGACGCGCTGACAAACCCGTGCCCTCCCGCACTCCCGAACCGAGTCCGGGCCGCGGACGATCCGGAGCGGCCACCCTACAGAGCACCGCCGACCTCCCCGCGCCGCACCGCGCGCGACCGAGGGGCTGTGAAACGACTGTGACGACACATCGGACCGGGAGCGCCTCACGGCGCGTGGCCGCTCATAGCGGCTTCAGTTGGGACCCGGGGCTGCCGCGGCCCGATGTGCCGTCTCTCGTATTTTACAGCCGACCCGGGCACGACGACAGCCCGTCGCGCCGAGGAGTCAGACGAGCCCCGCCGCGAGCTCGGTGTGGCCGGAGGCCTCGAGCTGCTCCGACAGCAGCAGCATCCGCGCGGCCTGCTCCGGCGCCGCCTCGTCGAGCTGGGCGCGACCCGTCGCGACGACCCGGGCGAAGGCCGCGGCCCGCAGGAGCACGTCCGCGAAGTCGCTGACGGCGATGCCGCGCAGGACCTCGTCGACCATCGCCCGCAGCTCGTCGGGCCCGGGCGGCTCGGCGACCCCGGCGACCACGCGCGCGACCTGGGCGCCACGGCCCGCGGCGTACTCGCGGGCGACGGTCACGGGGTCGGCGTACACCCAGGAGCGGAGCAGGTACAGGCGCCACAGGCACCCGGCGAGGGAGTCGGCGGGCGACTGGGACCACACCTGGGCGAGGGCGTCGAGGCCCTCGGTGTCCGCGAGGTGCAGCACCCGGTCGACCATGCCGGCGTCGTCGGTGCCGCGCACGCCGCGGACCAGGAGCGTCGCCGCCCGGTCGGCGGCCTCGGCCAGCCCCGCCGGGTCGACGCCGCCGGGCTGGGCGTCGAAGTAGTCGTTGCCGGGGCGCACCGGGCGGTGGTGCTGGCGGGGTGAGTCGGACACACCCCCATCCCAGCACCCCGACCCTGGCCGTGGCGCGGCCGGCCGGTCCGGGTCAGGAGAGGAGCTTGCGGATCCGGGCGTCGCTGACCTTCTCGGCGGTGCCCAGCCGTTGGGCCCAGGTCGAGACCCGCAGCTCCTCGAGGAGCCACCGGGCGCGGCGGAGGTCCGCACCCATCGGGCGGCCCGGCGGCAGCGCCTCGACGCGGTGGCGCCACGCCTCGGCCACCGGGGTCACCTGGGCCATCAGCTGGCGGTCCTCGGCGACGTGGGTCTCGAGGCGCTCCCGGCGGACCAGCAGCGCCTGGAGGTGGACGCCGACCCGCCGCAGCCGCGCGGCACCCGCCTCGGCGAGGAAGCCCGGGCCGACGAGGCCGGCGAGCTGGTCCCGCATGTCGGTCAGCGAGGGCAGCTGCGCCATCTCGGCCCGGCCGCCGAGAGCCTTCTGGGCCTCCCGCCACCGCTCGAGGACCCGCAGGACCTCGGGCAGTGCCGCGGCCACCCGCTCGCGGTGGCCGTCGCGGGCGCTGCGCTCCAGGGCGGCGTACGACGCCTCGTCGCGGACGGCGGCCGCCCCGCCGGGCCAGGAGTCGACGGCGTCGGTGAGCACCGCCAGCGACAGGTCGTCGAGCAGCGCCGCGGCGGTCGGGTACGGCGTCGAGGCCAGCCCGAGCTTCTGGGCGGTGGTCAGGTCGTCGAGCAGCGCCTTGGTCGGCGTGGGCACGGCGAGCGCGAGCAGCCGTCGTACGCCGAGCCGGTGGCGGGCCTCGGCCTCGTCGGCGGTGCCGTAGACCCCCAGCCCGACCGTGGTGCCCTCGTCGTCGAGCGCGGGGAACGCCTGGACCTCGTGACCGCCGCGGGTCCAGGTGCCGGAGGTCTCGACGGCACCGAAGGTCCAGGACGTCTGCCCGCTCACGGTCCGTTCGTCCGCCGCCTCCTGCACGGCCTGGGCGAACTCGCCGCGCAGCGGGGCCTTGAGCGCCTCGAGGTCCTTGCCGCGCGCGGCCTCGGACCCCGCGGCGTCGAGGACGCGGAAGGTGGGGCGGAGGTGGTCGGGGACCTTGTCCCAGTCCCACGCGTCGCGGGGGACGTGGACGCCGGTGGTGGCCCGCAGGTGGCGCTCGAGGGCGTCGAGCAGCGGCTCGTCGCCGGCGGGGACGGCGTCGAGGAACTCGGCGGCGCGCTGCGGGGCGGGCACGAAGTTCACCCGCAGCGCCTTGGGCAGGCTGCGGATCAGGCTCGTGACGAGCTCGTGGCGCAGGCCTGGCACGTGCCAGGAGAAGTCCTCGTCGCTGACCCGGTTCAGCGTCGCGACCGGGACGTCGACGGTGACGCCGTCGTCGGCGGCGCCCGGCTCGAAGTGGTAGCGCAGGTCGAAGGTGAGGCCGTCCCCGCCGCCGCTGCCCGGCGCCGCCCAGGCGTCGGGGAACTCGTCGGCGTCGACCGCGGCCTCGTCGCGGGTGAGCATGGCGGGGTCGAAGGTGAGCAGGTCGGGGCGCTTGCGCCGCTCGGCCTTCCACCACGTGTCGAAGTGCGGCCCGGAGACGACCTCGGCGCCGACGCGGGCGTCGTAGAAGTCGAAGAGGGTGTGCTCGTCGACGACGATCCCGCGGCGCCGCGCGCGGTGCTCCAGCTCCTCGGCCTCGCGCAGCAGCCGGGCGTTCTGGGCGAGGAAGCGGTGACGGCTGTGCCACTCGCCGTACACGAGGGCGTGGCGGATGAAGAGCTCCCGCGAGAGCTGCGGGTCGACCTTCCCGAAGCCGATGAGGCGGTCGGCGACCAGCGGGACGCCGTACAGGGTGACGCGCTCGCGGGCGACGACCGAGCCGCGGCGCTTGGACCAGTGGGGCTCGGAGTAGGTGCGCTTGACCAGGTGGGCGCCGAGGCGCTCGGCCCACTCGGGCTGGACGGCGGCGACCTGCCGGCCCCACAGGCGCCCGGTCTCGACGAGCTCGCCGGCCATGACGAACGGCGGGTTCTTCCGCGCCACCCCGCTGCCGGGGAAGATCGCGAAGCGGGCGCCGCGGGCGCCGAGGTACTCCCGCGGGCCGCGGCGGCGCTCCTTCGGCGGGGCGCCGGGCGCGGCCTTCTCGCGCTCCTCCAGCAGGCCGATCTGGCTGAGCAGCCCGGAGAGCAGGGCCTGGTGGACGCCGTCGGCGTCGGGCTCGTCGTCGCCGCCCGGCTGGGGCCCGAGGCGGACGTCCATCTCCTTGGTCACCTGGCGCAGCTGCGACTCGAAGTCCTGCCACTCGCGCACGCGCAGGTAGTTGAGGTGCTCGCGCTTGCACATCCGGCGGAAGGCGCTCGAGGACAGCTCGCGCTGCTGGGTGCGCAGGTAGCGCCACAGGGCGAGCCAGGACAGGAAGTCGGAGGTCTCGGACCGGAAGCGGGCGTGGAGCTGGTCGGCCTGGGCCCGCTGCTCGAGGGGACGCTCACGGGGGTCCTGCAGCGACAGCGCGGCGGCGATGACCAGGACCTCGCGGACGACGTTCAACCGCTCGGCCTCGAGGACCATCCGGCCGATGCGGGGGTCGACGGGGAGGCGGGCGAGCTTGCGGCCCAGACCGGTGAGCTGCCGTCGTCCGCGCTCTCCCGTGATCGCCCCGAGCTCCTCCAGCAGCTGGACGCCGGCGGTGACGTCGCGGTTCTCGGGGGGCTCGACGAACGGGAAGTCCCCGAGCTCGCCGAGGCCGAGCGCGGCCATCTGGAGGACGACGCTGGCGAGGTTGGTCCGCAGGATCTCGGGGTCGGTGAACTCCGGGCGGGCGTCGTGGTCCTCCTGGGAGTACAGGCGGATCGCGATGCCGGCCTCGACGCGGCCGCAGCGACCGGAGCGCTGGCGGGCGGAGGCCTGGCTGATGGCCTCGACCGGCAGCCGCTGGACCTTGGTGCGTGCCGAGTAGCGGCTGATCCGGGCGACGCCGGAGTCGACGACGTACCGGATGCCGGGGACGGTCAGCGACGTCTCGGCGACGTTGGTGGCGAGGACGACGCGGCGCACGACGTTGCTCGTCGGGCGTGCGAAGACGCGGTGCTGCTCCGCGGCGGAGAGCCGGGAGTAGAGCGGGAGGACCTCGAGGCGCGACGGCCCGCGGTCCCCGCCGCCCAGGGCCTCGGTCAGCGCGTCCGCGGTGTCGCGGATCTCGCGCTCGCCGGGCAGGAAGACCAGGACGTCGCCGGGGCCCTCGCGGGACAGCTCACGGACGGCGTCGACGACGGCCTCGGTGGTGTCGCGCTGGACCGGCTCGCCCTCCTCGTCGTCCTCCGGGAGCTCGAGGAGGGGTCGGTAGCGGACCTCGACGGGGAAGGTGCGCCCGGACACCTCGATGATCGGCGCCGGGGTGCCGTCGGGCTCGGCGAAGTGCTCGGCGAACCGCTGCGGGTCGATGGTCGCGGAGGTGATGACGACCTTGAGGTCCGGCCGACGCGGTAGCAGCTGCTTGAGGTAGCCGAGCAGGAAGTCGATGTTGAGGCTGCGCTCGTGGGCCTCGTCGATGATGAGGGTGTCGTAGCGCTTCAGCATCCGGTCGCGCTGCAGCTCGGCGAGCAGGATGCCGTCCGTCATCAGCTTGACCCGGGTCGCGCTCGAGGTGCGGTCGGTGAAGCGGACCTGGTAGCCGACGGGGCTGTCGTCGCCGAGGCCCGTGCCGAGCTCCTCACCGATGCGCTCCGCGACGCTGCGGGCGGCGATCCGGCGGGGCTGGGTGTGGCCGATCAGGCCGCCCCTCCCGTCCTTGCCACGGCGTCCCCGGCCGCGACCCAGCTCGAGGCAGATCTTCGGCAGCTGGGTGGTCTTGCCCGAGCCGGTCTCGCCGGCGACGACGACGACCTGGTGGTCGCGGATCGCGGCGGCGATGTCGTCGCGGCGGCCCGAGACGGGCAGCTCGGGCGGGAAGTGGATGCGCACAGCAAGCCCATTCTGACGCACCCTCCGCGATGCGGCGTCCGGGCCGGCGGGCGTTACCGTGGACGGGCCGCGCCGTACGTCGTCGTACCCCTCCCAGGAGCCGCGGCCACTCGACGCCGAAGGAGGCGAAACATGACCACCACCTCTGTTGCCAGCGAGCCCCGCACCCCTGAGCTCGCCGCCCTGGCGGACTCGCGGACCGCGCACAACTACCACCCCCTCCCGGTGGTCGTGGAGCACGCCGAGGGCGCCTGGATGACCGACGTCGACGGACGTCGCTTCCTCGACCTCCTGGCGGGCTACTCCGCCCTCAACTTCGGTCACGGCCACCCCGCGCTGCTGCGCGCCGCGCACTCCCAGCTGGACCGCCTCACGCTGACCAGCCGCGCCTTCGTGCACGACCAGTTCGGCGCCTTCTGCGCCGAGCTCGGCGACCTGGCCGGCAAGGACCTGGTCCTGCCGATGAACACCGGCGCCGAGGCCGTCGAGACCGCGATCAAGGTCGCCCGCAAGTGGGGCTACCAGGTCAAGGGCGTCGCCGACGGGCAGGCGAAGATCATCGTCGCCCACGGCAACTTCCACGGCCGCACCACGACCGTCGTCGGCTTCTCCGACGACCCCGACGCGAAGAACGGCTTCGGCCCGTTCGCGCCCGGCTTCGTCCACGTGCCGTACGGCGACGCCGACGCGCTGCGCGAGGCCATCGACGGCGACACCGTCGCCGTCATGATCGAGCCCATCCAGGGCGAGGCCGGCGTGCTGATCCCGCCGGACGGCTACCTGCGCGCCGTGCGCGACATCTGCTCCGAGAACGACGTGCTGTTCATGGCCGACGAGATCCAGGCCGGCCTGGGCCGTACCGGCAAGACGTTCGCCTGCGACCACGAGGACGTCGTCCCCGACGTCTACATCCTCGGCAAGGCCCTCGGCGGCGGCATCGTCCCCGTCTCGGCCGTCGTCGCGGACCGCGACGTGCTCGGCGTCCTGCGCCCCGGCCAGCACGGCTCGACCTTCGGCGGCAACCCGCTGGCGTGCGCGGTCGGCCGCGAGGTCGTCTCGCTGCTGTCGACCGGCGAGCTGCAGGCGAAGGCGCTCGAGCTCGGCGACCTGATGCGCGAGCGCCTCGACGCCCTCGTCGGCCACGGCGTCCACGCCGTCCGCAGCCGCGGGCTGTGGGCCGGCGTCGACATCGACCCCGCCGTCGGCACCGGCCGCGCGGTCTGCGAGGCCCTGATGGACCGCGGCGTCCTGGCCAAGGACACCCACGGCTCCACCATCCGCCTCGCTCCCCCGCTCGTCGTCTCCGCCGAGGACCTCTCCTGGGGCCTCGACCAGCTGGTGGACGTCGTCCAGGCCTGAGCCCAGTCGGCACGTCTGCGCAGCCTGAGGACGCCGAGTCGGCACGTCTGCGCAGCCTGAGGACGCCGAGTCGGCACGTCTGCGCAGTCTGAGGACGCCGAGTCGGCACATCTGCGCAGCTCAGCAGGCTCGAGCCGAGCCGAACGGCAGCGCCGTGACCGCGTTCGGGCCGACTCGGCGCCCCTGAGGAGTGCGTTCGGGCCGACTCGGCGCCCCGAGGGATGCGTTCGGGCCGACTCGGCACCCCTCAGGAGTGCGTTCGGGCCGACTCGGCGTCCCTGAGCCGTGCGTTCGGGCCGACTCGGCGTCCCTGGGGAGTGCGTTCGGGCCGACTCGGCTCCTAGGGGGCGGAGTCGACGAGGTGTTGCAGGGACGCCGCGAGGGAGAGCAGGAGGTTCTCGCGGGTGATGCCGCGAGGGTCGGCGGTCCAGCCGAGGACGACCTCCTCGACCATGGCCGACCAGCCGCGGGCCATGAGGCGGGCGCCGGGGGTGTCGGGGACGGTCCGGCCGTCGTCCTCGTCGAAGATCCGGTCGGTCATCGCCGCCAGCACCTCGTCGTGGATGGCGCGGACGGTCGGGTTGCCGCTCGAGGCGCCCTTCACCAGCGACAGGTAGCTGTCGTAGTGCTCGACCACGTAGCCGACGTACGCGTCGACGGAGGCGAGCAGCCGCTCGACCGGGTCGCCGGTGGCCGGCGGCGCGGTGCGCTCGATGAGCTCGTCCGCCACCCGTCGTACGACGGCCTCGTGGAAGGCGTGCTTGCCGCCGAAGTAGTGGTACAGCAGCCCGCGGGACACCCCGCCCTCCTCGGCGAGCACCTCGACCGACAGCTCCTCGACGGAGCGGGTCGCGAGCAGCCGTACGCCGAGGTCCAGCAGCTGCGCGCGCCGCGCCTCGGGTGCGAGGCGGGCGCGACGGCCGGCGTGCGTGGTGGCGGACACATCTCCACCCTAACTGTTGACGCTCGTTCAATAACGCCCCTACCGTCGTGCCATGACCGACACCACGCTCAGCGGCCACGTCGACCACCTCGTGGTGGGCGCCGGGTTCGCCGGCCTCGCGATGGCCATCAAGCTCGACGAGGACGGCGAGCGCGACTTCCTCGTGATCGAGAAGGGCCACGACGTCGGCGGCACCTGGCGTGACAACACCTACCCCGGTGCGGCGTGCGACGTCCCGAGCCAGCTGTACTCGTACTCCTTCGCGCCGAACCCCGACTGGTCGATGTCGTTCTCGCCCCAGCCGGAGATCCAGGCCTACATCCGCCGGGTGGCGCAGGAGTCGGGCACGCTCGACCGCTTCCGCTTCGGCGTCACGATGCTCGAGGCGACCTGGGTCGAGTCCGAGCAGCACTGGCGGGTGTCGACCGACGCCGGCGAGCTCACGGCGACCACCCTCGTCTCGGGTGCGGGTGGCCTCTCGGAGCCGCGGCTCCCCGACATCGAGGGCATCGAGTCGTTCGCCGGACAGACCTTCCACTCCGCCCGCTGGGACGACTCGGTCGACCTCACCGGCAAGCGGGTGGCCGTCATCGGCACCGGCGCCTCCGCGATCCAGATCGTCCCCGAGCTCGCCAAGGTCGCGGGCCACCTCGACGTCTACCAGCGCACCGCGCCCTGGGTGATCCCCCGCAACGACCGGGAGTACACCGCCGTCGAGCGGTTCGCGTTCCGCCACCTCCCGGGCATCCAGAAGGTCTACCGGACGGCGATCTACTGGGGCCGCGAGTGCTACGTGCCCGCGTTCACCAAGGAGCCCCGGCTCGCCGCCCCGGCGCAGGCCCTCGCACAGGCCAACATCGCGCGGGCCATCAAGGACCCGGAGCTCAAGGCCAAGGTGACCCCGGACTACCGCATCGGGTGCAAGCGGATCCTCATCTCCAACGCCTACTACCCCGCCCTGGCCTCCGACCACGTCGAGCTGGTCACCGACCGGATCGCGCGGATCACGCCGACCGGCGTCGTCACCGCCGACGGCGCCGAGCGCGAGATCGACGTCCTCGTCGTCGCCACCGGGTTCCACACCACCGACCAGCCCATCTCCCACCACATCCGCGGGCGCAGCGGGGAGACCCTCGGCGCGACGTGGGCGCGCAACGGGATGGCGGCGTACAAGGGCACGACCGTCCACGGCTTCCCGAACTTCTTCCAGATCGTCGGGCCGAACGTCGGGCTCGGTCACAGCTCGATGGTGTTCATGATCGAGTCGCAGGTCGCCTACATCCGCGAGGCGATCGCCACGATGCGCCGCGACCGGTACGCCGCCCTCGAGCCGCGCGCCGACGTCCAGGAGCGCTACAACGCCGACCTGCAGGACCGCATGGAGGGCACGGTGTGGTCCGCCGGCGGGTGCGCCAGCTGGTACCTCGACGACCACGGCCGCAACACCACGCTGTGGCCGCGGGCCACCTTCACCTTCCGCCGCCAGACCGCCGCCTTCGACGTCGCCGCGTACGACGTCGAGGCGCCCCGCACCGACCGCACCGACCGGACCACCACCGAGGAGATCCCCGCATGAAGACGCTCACCGACAAGGTCGTCGTGATCACCGGCGCCGGCTCCGGCATCGGCCGCGCCCTCGCCGTCGAGGTCGCCAGCCTCGGTGCCCAGGTGGCGGTGTCCGACGTCAACGAGACCGGGCTCGCCGAGACCGTCGAGCTCGCGAAGGCCGCCGGCTCGCCGCTGGTGCACGCCGCACGCCTCGACGTGGCCGACCGCGCCGCCTTCTCGTCGTACGCCGCCGCGGTGCGCGAGCACTTCGGCCGGGTGAACGTCGTCGTCAACAACGCCGGCGTCACCATGACCGGCGACTTCCTCGACACCACCCCCGACGAGTTCGACTGGATCATGTCCATCAACCTCGACGGCGTGATCACCGGCACCCGCGAGTTCCTGCCCGACCTCATCGCCTCCGGCGACGGCCACCTCGTCAACATCTCCTCGCTGTTCGGCCTGATCAGCGTGCCCGGACAGACCGGCTACAACGCCTCCAAGTACGCCGTGCGCGGCTTCACCGAGGCGATCCGCGAGGAGATGCTCGTCGGCGAGCACCCGGTCGGTGTCTCCTGCGTCCACCCGGGCGGCATCAAGACCGGCATCTCCCGCAACGGCCGCAAGACCCTCGGCAGCGACGCCGAGGCCATCGACGTCCTCTTCGAGGAGAAGCTGGCCAAGATGGAGCCGGCGCGGGCCGCGCAGATCATCGTGCGCGGCATCCTGCGCGACAAGGCGCGGGTGCTGGTCGGGATCGACGCCCACCTGATCCACCACGCCGCCAAGACGGTCGGCTCGCGCTACCAGGACGTCACCGCCCGCCTGACGAAGCGGATGATGCCGGCCCGTCGGGGCTGATCGACCGACGCACGGACCGGGTCCGCCGCGCCCGCCCCGCCGTCCGGGAGGATGGCCGGGTGACGCTGCCGGAGCGGGTGCGGGTGCGGATGGCGAAGTGGGACGGCTCGCCGCACTGGACCTACGAGACCGTCGTCCTCGGCGAGGACGAGCACGGGCTCTGGCTCGGCAGCGCCGTCGGCACGCGCTTCGAGCGACCCGGCGCGTCGTACCTGCAGACCCGGCCGCGGGTGCACCTCGTCGGTGACGACTGGTGCCTGCCGTCCTTCCAGGCCCCCGGCACGCCGTACGGGGTGTACGTCGACATCAGCACGCCCCCCGACCTGGACGACGGCGAGCTGCACGCCTTCGACCTCGACCTGGACGTCGTCCGCGGCGCGTCGGGACGCACCTGGGTCGACGACGAGGACGAGTTCGCCGCCCACCGGGTCGCGCTCGCCTACCCGCCCCTCGTGGTGGCCGCCGCCACGGAGGCCTGCGAGCGGGTCCACGCCGCCGTGGCGGCCCGCCTCCCGCCGTACGACGGCACGGCGGCGGCCTGGCTGGAGCGGCTCGCTCATGCCGGGGGCCCGTCCTCCGCCGGCTCGTCGGGCCGGTAGTCGGCCCGCACCGACCGTGCGCGGAAGGGTCCGACCAGGCGCGGCCCGGACAACCGGTTCTCGAGCCGTCGCGCCTCGCGCTTGAGGGGCTGCGCGACGTACTCCCCCAGGATCACCGCGGACGCGATGGCCAGGGCGACGGTGATGGCCGTGATCATGGACAGCAGGCCCGAGGACACCATCTCGCTGTCCTCGGTCAGCAGCGACAGGCCGCGGTAGATCGACAGGCCCGGCAGCAGCGGGACGACAGCCGGGACGGCGACCACCAGCGGGGGGACCCGCACCCTGCCCGCGACGCCGAACGCGACGAGCCCGACCACGAACGCACCGATCCCGGTGGCCAGCGGCCTCGACGACGTCGCCGAGAACACCACCTGGTTGACGCCGAACGCGACGGCCGCCATCACCCCGATCGGCGCGATGGCCCGCCACGGGGCGTAGCAGGCGACCGCGAACGCCGCGGCGCACACGGCCGCCCCCGGTGCGGTGACCAGCAGCTGCTCGATGGAGGTGCGCCCGGGGATCAGGCGCTCGGGGGCCAGCCCGACGACCTCGGTGACGGTCAGGCCCGCGCTGACGCCGACGATGATGCCCGCGGTCGCGAGGATCGCCTCCGTGAGCCTCGCCCCCGCGGTGATGTAGAAGCCGGACAGCGCGTCCTGCAACGCCCCCATGAAGCCGATGCCGGCGAGCAGCATGATGATGTTCGCGGTGACGACCAGCGAGGGGTCGATGTCGCCACTGGCGCTGGCGGCCAGGATCGCCAGGATCGCGGCGAAGCCGCCGCCGGCGACCTGCTGGTAGAAGTACGGCAACCGGCGGCGCGCCATCACCAGCTGCAGCCGGTCGATGCCGATCGCCGCCACGAAGGCACTGCCCATCACGGGCAGGTCGCCGCCGAGCTGCAGCGCGACCCCGGCGCACATGACGCCCCAGGCGAGCGTGATCGCCCAGCGCTTGGTCGTGTGGCCGGTCGAGGTGATCCGCGCGAGCCGGCTGCGGGCCTCGGCGGGGTCGACGCGGTCGAGCAGGATGTCGCTGACGAGGACGTCGACGGAGGTGAGGTCGGCGTAGTCGATGTCGCGCTGCTTGACCTGGCGCATCACGACGATCGGCGCGACGTACGGCTCCGGCTGGGTGCTCATCGACAGCGACGTGAACGTGACGTCGATCTCGGGCTGCCGCACGCCGTAGTGGATGGCGACGGACTGCATCGTGGCCGTCACGTCGGCGGCGCCGGCGCCGCTCGACAGGAGCATCTCGCCGATGCGCAGCGACAGGTCGAGGACCTGGGTCGTCGTGCGGTCCACGGTGCGGTCGACCTCGATGGGGAGGGTGTGGTCGGGGGGCTGCGGGGCGTCGTTCCGGGTGTCCTGCGGGGTGTCCTGCGGGGTGTCGCGGTCGAGCCGGTGGTGCGTGTCGAGCATGGGTCAAGCGTGACAGTCCTGGGGGCCCCGGAGCCAACCGACGCGGCCGTCCCCGGCGCACGGTGACACGACGCACACGGGCGGGTTCAGGGACCGTCGGTCGTGCTCCCCGGCGGGGTCATCTCGAGGCGTACGCCGAGCAGCCGGACCTTGCGCAGCGACCCGTCCTCACGTCGGGTCGGGACCCGGTCGAGCAGCGACACGGCGGCCTCCAGCAGCACCTCGGCCTCCGTGCTGGGCTCGGGCAGCTTGCGGATCCGGGTGAACGTCGTGAAGGGCACGAACCGGATCTTGAGGCCCACCCGGGCGACCGCGCGTCCCTCACCCAGGACGTCCTCGCGGGCCCGCGCGACGAGCTCCGCGAGACCGGCGTGCACCTCGTCCAGGGTCTCGAGGTCGACCTGGTACGTCGTCTCGTGGCCGTGGCTGACCGCGACCCGCGGGGTGTCGTCGACCGGGGAGGTGTCGACCCCCCGGCCCATCCGCCGCAGCCACGGGCCGGTGCTGTCGCCGAGCCGCTCGGCGAGCACGTGGACGTCGGCGGCGCCGAGGTCGGCGACGGTACGGATCCCCAGCTCGCCGAGCCGGCGCGCCCACCCCGGGCCGATCCCCCACAGCGCGTCGACCGGCCGGGGCCCCATCACCTCGGCCCAGTCGGCGCTGACCAGCCGGCCCACCCCGCGGGGCTTGCCGAAGGACGTCGCGAGCTTGGCCTGCAGCTTGTTGTCGCCGACGCCGACGGAGCAGTGCAGCCGGGTCGCGCCAAGGACGGCGGTGCGCACCGCGTCGGCGTACGCCACCGGGTCGCCGAGGCCGTCCGCGGTGGCGACGGACGGTCGCGGCGCGAGGAAGGCCTCGTCCCAGCCCAGCACCTCCAGGACGACGGGCTCCCCGCCCCAGCGCAGGGTCCGCAGGGTGTCCATCACCTCGACGCTCGCGGCGTCGTACGCCGCGTGGTCGGCGGCGAGGAACACCGCGTGCGGGCACTTGCGGGCCGCGACCCTCAGCGGCATCCCCGACGACACGCCGTGCTCCCGGGCGGCGTACGACGCGGTCGCGACGACGCCCCGCTCGGTGGGGTCGCCGCGTCCCCCGACGACCACTGGCAGCCCGGCCAGCTCGGGGCGGCGGCGGACCTCGACGGCGGCGACGAACTCGTCGAGGTCGACGTGCAGGACGGGGCCGCCGGGTCCGACCCGGCCGACGGGGCCCGCCCCGCCGGGGCTCACCGCTCCCGCTCCGCCATGGGCGGGATGGCGTCGGTGGCCTCGATCGGGGTCATGCCGGTGAGCACGAGCAGGTCGGCGACGACCGAGCGCATCTGGGCCAGGACGACCTCGGCGGACAGGTCGCCCGTCCGCTCGACCTGGGACGTCGCCGCGCCGATCGTGATCAGGCGCTCCCGCAGCTGCAGCGGGGCGCCCTCCGTCAGCAGCTCCCCCGCCGTGACGTCACAGGCGTCGGCCAGCTCCCGGCACAGTCCGGCGTACGCCGTGGGCAGCCGCGACCCCCGGTGGGCGGCGACCGCGGCGCGACGGACCAGCACCCGTGTGCTGCGCAGCGCCCGGTCGATGGGGTCCACCAGCTCCGCGATGTGCTCCAGGCCCGGCCGGTGCCGGTTCCGGAAGGGCGACACCTTGACCACGGCGAGGCCCTCGTCGGAGGCGCTGCGCAGCTCGCGCACCAGGTGGTCGGTGTCGCGGGCGTCGGCGAGCAGCGCCGTGGCCGGGCCGTCGTCCCCCGAGGTCATCACCTCCGAAGCGGCCCGCAGCAGCCGGCCGACCTTGCGCAGCACCTCCCCGGCCTGGAGCCGCGGTCGCCGCAGCGGCGCCCGCGGCACCACGGTCGCGGCGACCAGCGCCACCGCCCCGCCCACGAGGGCGTCCACCCACCGGGTGAAGCCCGCGGAGACGTCCGCCGGCAGCAGGGTCGCCACGATGATCGCCTGCACCGCGGCCTGGTTGACCAGCAGCGGGCTGCCGTCGAGCAGCAGCGCCGCCGACATCGCGAGCGCGACGATCAGCCCGACCTGCCAGGCGCCGGCGCCGACGACGGAGACCAGGAGGTCCCCGACGAGGACGCCGACGGCGACCCCGACCGCGACCTCCCCCACGCGGCGCAGCCGGTGGCCGTAGGACGTCCCGAGGCTCAGGACCGCCGCGGCGGGGGCGAAGAACGGGTTCGGGTTGCCGAGCAGGTCGGCGGCGATGAACCAGGCCACCGCCGCGGCGATCGCGCACTGCCCGACGTGCCACCACTTCGCCCGCCAGCGGCCCACCCCCGCGCGACCCGAGTCACGCCCGCGCGCTCCCCAGTCCCGGGCCCGGCCCAGCGGTTCCATGCCGCGATCGTGCCAGAGGCGGCCGCGGGCGGGTCACCGCCGGGCGTCGTACCGCGCCCAGTTGATCGCGGTCTTGGTGGCCCCCAGGTCGCGGTACCAGACCCGCACCTCGGTGCGGCAGCGCACGCGGGCGACCTTGGTGTCGTACTCGCCGCACTCCGCCATCGACTCCGACGTCGTCGGCGGGTGCAGGGCGGTGCCGTCGTGACGGTGGACGGTGAAGCCGTTCGCGGCGTCCCCGGTCACCTTGACGATGGTGTGCCCCGGGGGCCGCCACGAGCCGGTGGCCGACGGCTCGTCCGCCGCGGCCGCTCCGGTCAGGCCGACGATCGCGCCGACGAGCAGCCCCGCGGTCGTGGCCACCGCGGTGAGGGTGGTGCGTCCCATGTCTGTCTCCTCCGTGTCGGCCCCGCCGGGCGGTCCGGCGGGGCTGTCGTGCGGAGGACGCTAGGAACGTTCGACCCCTCCGTGGGGGCCTCGGACGGGGGCCTGTGGAGCACTCGTACGACCCGGCGCCTGTGGACGTCGTACGGCGTGCCGCGACCCACCGAGCTGGTCGAGCAGCCGACGAGCGCAGCGAGTCCGTCGTGGAGACCCCCGTGCTCGGCAACGGAGGCGATCACTGTCGCTCACAGACAGCGATCGCCTCCGATGTCAGGTGGCACCGCCGGTCGCCTCGCCGGGTCTCGACGACGCGCGCTCGCCGGGGCTCGCGAGCTGCTCGACCAGCGGTGCGCGCGCTCGCTCGCATGCTGCTCCCCCACCGGGCATCCCAGGTGGTCGAGCAGCCGACGAGCGCAGCGAGTCCGCGTCGTCGAGACCCCGGTGCGCGCCGCCTCAGCGGGCGCGGGTGACCGTGAGGGTGCGGTCGGAGCAGGAGTCGGCCCGCGAGATGAGCGCGCTGCGCTCGGCGCTGTCGACGCTGAGGCGCCAGCGGACCTTCACCGCGGTGTACTCGAACACGTAGCGGCACTGCTCGCGTCCGGGCTGCCAACCCGCCGGGTCGGAGTCGGACTTGGAGGAGTTCGACGAGATCGTCACCCCGACCAGCGAGCGGTAGTCGCCGAGGTCGTTGGCGAAGGCCTGGCGGGTCGAGGAGTCCCAGCTGCGGGCGCCGGAGTCCCAGGCCTCGGCCAGCGGCACCATGTGGTCGACGCTGATGTCGGAGGCGCTCGTGCGGGACACCCCGTCGTAGTAGGAGAACCAGCGGCCCCCGGTGAGCGAGCAGCCCGAGCCGACGGTGGGCCGCTCCTCGGCCTCGCTGATGAGGACCTCGCGGCGGGCGTCGCAACCGTCGCCGTCGGCATCCACCCAGTGGCGGAACAGGTCCCGGTCGTAGCCGGTGCGGACCTCGGTGGCCACGGCCAGGTCGCGCACCGCGGTGCGCAGAGGGGCGGAGTACGTCTCCGCGGACGCCGAACGCGACGTGTCGGCGGACACGGCCGGGGCGGCAGCGGGGCCGGCGAGCAGCGCACCGGCGAGGACGGCGAGGGCTGCGGCGCCCGCGGACAGGGTGGGGCGGAGGGACATGAGGGGCTCCCGAGAGTGGAGGGCGGTCGGCGACACCCTGCCCCAGCGCCGACGCCGACGGGAGGTGCGACGGCGTACGCCGGGGTGGATCAAGGGTTTCCCCTCGGACGCCGCGACCTCGCGGCGAGCCGGTGGTGTCCCGTTGGTGAACAGACGTTGACCGAACACCTCACACGCCCTTGTGACGGTCACCACTGGCGCGCGATGATCGACGGAGGTCCCGTCCCTTCCCCGCACAGGAGCCGCCCCGGTGGTCACCCCGCTCGACCCCACGTCCCTGGCCTTCCTCTTCGCGGAGAACAGGGCGATGCCGATGCACGTCGGCGGTCTCCAGCTGTTCGCGAAGCCCGAGGGCGCCGGTCGCTCCTACTCCCGCGAGATGTACGCCCAGCTCCGCGAGGAGGAGGAGATCGCGCCGCTGTTCCTGCGCCGTCCGCACCGCTCGGCGGCGACGGCCGGGCAGTGGGTCTGGGAGACCGACGACCTGTTCGACATCGACTACCACGTCCGCCACTCGGGGCTGCCGAAGCCGGGCCGCATCCGCGAGCTCCTGGAGCTCTGCTCGCGCCTGCACAGCACCCGCCTGGCGCGGGAGCGGCCGCTGTGGGAGGCGACCCTCATCGAGGGTCTGCGCGACGGCCGGATGGCGCTGCACACCAAGATGCACCACGCCCTGGTCGACGGGGTCGCGGCGTCGCGGCTCGTCCAGAGCACCCTGTCCACGGATCCCGACGAGCGTGACATGCCCGCCCCCTGGTCGGCGGCGAACCGTCGCCGCCGGAAGCCCACGGAGTCCTCCGGCGGTGGTCTCGCCGAGGTCCCCGTCGAGGCGCTGCGCACCGCGTTCGCCCTCAGTGCCGAGGCGGCCGGCATGCCGAGCGCCTTCGTCCGGACGCTGGCGCGCGGCCTGAAGAACGACACCTCGGCGATCTCGCTCCACGCGCCGCACACGATCTTCAACCAGAAGATCACCGGCTCCCGGCGCTTCGCCGCGCAGGACTGGTCGATGGAGCGGATGAAGGCGGTCGGCAAGGCCACCGACACCACCCTGAACGACGTCGTCCTCGCCATGTGCAGCGGCGCCCTGCGGTCCTACCTGCTCGAGCAGGACGCCCTCCCGGACCGGCCGCTGGTCGCGATGGTGCCGGTCGGGCTCAACGCCAAGAAGGTCCACCAGGCGTCCGCCGACGGCGGCAACGCCGTCGGCTCCGTGATGGTCCAGCTCGGCACCGACCTCGCCGACCCCGAGGACCGGCTGGTCTCGATCCACCGGTCCATGCAGGACGGCAAGCAGGCGCTGTCGTCGATGACGCCGGCGCAGATCGTCGCCATGACCGCGGTGGGCCTGGCGCCCGCGATCGTCACGCCCATGCTGCGGATGCACAACATCGTGCGGCCGCCGTTCAACGTGATCATCTCCAACGTGCCGGGGCCGAAGGAGACGCAGTACTTCAACGGCGCCCGCCTCGACGGCCTCTACCCGCTCTCGATCCCGATCCACGGCATGGCGCTGAACATCACCTGCACGTCGTACGACGGCAACATGGGCTTCGGCGTCACCGGGTGCCGCCGTACCGTCCCCAGGCTCCAGCGCCTGCTCACCCACCTGGACGACGAGCTGGCGTCGCTGGAGAAGGCCGCCGGCCTGTAGCGGGGTCCGGGTGTCGGTGGGGCGGTGCGGGGGAACCACCAGGGCATGGTCGCCGCCCGCCTCGTCATGCCCCACCAGCTGTTCGTCGAGCACCTCGACGCTCCGAAGGACGGCGACGGGACCCTGATGGTCCTGGTGGAGCCCGACCTGTTCTTCCGCCAGTACCGCTTCCACACCCACAAGCTGGTGCTGCACCGGGCGAGCATGACGGTCTTCGAGGCCAAGCTCGCCGACGCCGGCTTCACCACGGCGTACGTCGCCAGCGAGGCCGACCACGGCACGAACGACCAGCTGGCCGCGCTGCTGACCGACCGGGGCGTCACCGAGGTCAGCTGCTTCGACGTCGTCGACGACTGGCTCGAGCGCGACCTGCGCCAGGTCGTCGGCAAGGCGGGCGCCGAGCTCGAGATCCTGGAGACCCCGGGCTTCCTCACCACCCGCGAGCAGGTGCTGGACCAGTTCGGTGACAAGCAGCCGCGGATGTACAAGTTCTACGAGTGGCAGCGCCGCCGCCTCGACATCCTCATGGACGGCGACTCCCCCGTGGGCGGCAAGTGGTCGTACGACGCCGACAACCGCAAGTCGCTGCCGAAGGACCTGGAGATCCCCGCGATGCCCCGGGTGCAGCGACGCCCGGAGGTCGCGGACGCCGTTGCCTGGGTCGCCGAGGAGTTCGCCGACAACCCGGGCGACCCCGAGCAGTTCGCGTGGCCGGTCACCCACGAGGTCGCGGAGCGGTGGCTGAAGCGGTTCTGCGCTGACCGGCTCGAGCTGTTCGGACCCTACGAGGACGCGATCGCCGCCGACGAGACCTGGATCTTCCACTCCGCCCTGTCGCCGCTGATCAACACCGGGCTGCTCGACCCGCGCCGGGTCGTCGACACGGTGGTCCGCCACGCCCAGGACCACGACGTACCGCTGTCGAGCCTGGAGGGCTTCGTGCGGCAGGTGATCGGCTGGCGCGAGTACATGCGCGGGGCGTACGTCGCCCGCGGCCGCGGGATGCGGACCCGCAACATCCTCCACCTCTCGCGCAGCCTCGACGAGGGCTGGTGGACCGGCGACACCGGCCTCGACCCCGTCGACCGCGTCATCGAGCGGATCCTCGAGACCGGCTACGCCCACCACATCGAACGGCTGATGATCCTCGGCAACGCGATGCTGCTGCTGCGCATCGACCCCGACGAGGTCTATGAGTGGTTCATGGAGATGTTCGTCGACGCCTACGACTGGGTGATGGTCCCCAACGTCTACGCCATGAGCCAGTTCGCCGCGGGCGAGCTGATCACGACGAAGCCGTACGTGTCGGGCTCGAACTACGTCCGCAAGATGAGCGACTTCGGCAAGGGCGACTGGGCGACCGCCTGGGACGCCCTCTACTGGCAGTTCGTCGACGACCACCGCGACGGGTTCACCTCGAACCCGCGCACGGCCATGACCGTCCGGACCCTCGACAAGATGAAGACCGAGAAGCGCGAGGCGCACGCCGAGGAGGCGAAGCGCTGGCTGCAGGGCTGACAGCGACGCCCTGAGCCTGCACAGACGTGCCGACTCGGGCTCTCCTGCTGGTCGTGTGGGCCGCGTGGTCCGATCACGGTCGGGAGCCGTGGTCGCGTTACTCCGTGACGATGTGCACCCTCCGCCTCGCGACCCCGTCGACCACGTCGACCACCGGCGCGCCACACGCGCGTGGCGCCGCCACCCTCGACGCGAGGACCCCCAGGGTCGGCTGCACGAACGCACACACGTCGACACCCGGCGAGTTCCCTCGCCGCCTCACACCGCACCAGGCCGCACCGGCGCACCCACTGACGAGGCGAACTGTGTCCCTTCGTGCAGCCTCCAGCCGACCCGACGTCGTACAGGTGCGCAGACGTGCCGACTCGACGCCCTGAGCCTGCGCAGACGTGCCGACTCGAGCACCTCAGGCTGCGCAGAGGTGCCGACTCGACGCCTAGGCGTCCGGGGGTGGGAGGGCCTGGGGGTCGCTGCCGGAGCGGGTGGCGGAGTCGGGGGCCGGGCGGCGGGGGCGGCGGGGGCGGCGGGGGCGCAGGCGCTCACGGCGGGCGGCGCGGCGGGTGCGCTCCTGCTCGGGGGTGACGCGCTTGTCGAGGTCGGCGCGGGCGACCAGCTCGGCGAGGGGCGGCGTGCCCTCGGCGGCGGGCGGGTGGACCGAGACGGGGTCGTCGCCGGACAGCACGACGTAGGCCGCGACGCCACCGGGGGCGACGCGGAGCACCGAGCCGTCCTTGAGGGTGTCGGCCTCGGTGAACGCGTGACGGCGGTGCCGGGCCAGGGTCACCCGGGCGGCAGCGGCGTCGGCCGCCTTGCGACCGCCGTTGTCCCAGGCGAGCTTGGCCTGGGGGCCGTACTTCACGGCGAGGGTCGCGCTCCGCTTGGCGATGCGGGCGGCTCGTCCGGCGTCCATGCGCCGAGGTTACTCGTCCGTAACCCAGGGCCGGTGTGACCCGTTGCACCTCGTACCGACCCGTCTGGAGGCTCCCGTGAGCTCACCGCTCCTCGTCCGCTCCGCCCGCGCTCTCCTCGGCGGCGTGCTCGCCGCCGGCCTCCTCGCCGCCGCTCCCCCGTCGTCGTTCGGCGCCGTGGGCACCGCGCCGGAGCCGCGGGCCGGGGTGACCGTCCGGAACGGGTGCCTGGACTCGGTCGGGGACACCGAGACCCCCGCCCCGGTGTCGATCTGCTACTCCCTGTTCCGCCCGGCCGGCGCCACGGCGCGGACCCCGCGGCCCGTGATCATGCACAGCCACGGCTGGGGCGGCTCGCGGACGACGGACTCGGCGGCGTTCGAGCCCTTCCTGTCCCGCGGGTACGCCGTCCTGTCGTTCGACCAGCGCGGGTTCGGCGAGTCCGGCGGCAAGGCCCACGTCGAGAACCCCCGCTACGAGGGCCAGGACGTCAAGCGCCTCGTCGCCCTGCTCGCCGGCACGCGGTGGATCCGCCAGGACGGTCCCGGCGACCCGCGGATGGGCGCGATCGGCGGCTCGTACGGTGGCGGCTACCAGTACCTCGGCGCCTTCGACGCCCTCCGTCGCCGCGGCAAGCCCGTCTTCGACGCGCTCGCCCCCGAGATCACCTGGTGGGACCTGCGCCGCTCCCTCGCCCCGGACGGCGTCGTCCGCACCGAGTGGGCGCTCGCGCTGTCGGCCGCGGGGGCGAACGACGTCCCGCAGGAGGTGCTGGCCGGTCTCGCCCTGGGCGCCGCCGAGGGTGAGCTGCCCGACGGCGACCCGGCCGGGCCCGACCTGGTGTCGTTCTTCGCGAAGAACGGGCCGAGCTACCACGTCGCGCAGGGACGCCGGCTCGACATCCCGGTCCTGGTGGGCCAGGGCGCGACCGACAACCTCTTCCCGCTCGAGGAGGGCCTCACCACGTTCGCCCGCGCCCTGACCCCGGCGGCGAAGCGACGCAGCCTCTTCGTGGGCTACAACGGCGGCCACACGCTGCCGTCGCTCTTCCCGGCCGGCGTGGGCGTGGCGGGCGACCCCTGCAGCCGGGGGCTCGCGGGCGGGACGTTCCAGGACCTGACGGTGCGGTTCTTCGACGAGCAGCTGCGGGGCCGGGACACCGGGCTGCGGGGGTACGGCAAGTACCACCTCGCGACCGCCGCCCCCGGTGGCGCCCGCTGCACCACGGTGTCGGGCGTGCAGGCCGACCGCACGGTGCGCCTCGACGGGCCGCTGGCCACCACGACGGCCGCGGGGGTGCCGGTGACCGCCGAGGTCGCCCAGGGCCCGCTGCGGATCGCCGGCAAGCCCTTCGTCACCGCCGACCTCACCGCGCTGGGCGTCGGGAACCGCGCCTTCTACGCCCTCGCGGTCGGCACGTCACCGGCCGACGCGAAGATCGTCCAGAACAACGTGCTGCCTGTCTCCGAGCCGTCCCCCGTGACCGGCGAGCCCCGCCGGATCAGGCTGCCCGCGGTGGCGGTCGACGTCCCGCGCGGGCAGAACCTGTACCTGCTCGCCACCCCGACGTCCGACCTGTTCGCCGGCATGGGCAGCCGGACACCGGGCGTGGTCTCGCTGGACGACGTCCGGGTGCACCTGCCCGTCGTCGGCGGGCGTCAGGGCGGGGCCTGAGCTAGATCCATCCCATGCGGCGTGCCGTCGCGGCGGCGTCGTGCCGGTTGGCCGCACCGAGCTTCATGACCGCGCTGGACAGGTAGTTGCGCACCGTCCCCGGCGACAGGGAGGCGCGGGTGGCGATCTGGTCGACCGGGGAGCCGTCCGCGGCAAGCTCGAGGACGTCGGCCTCACGCGGGGTCAGCGGGCTGTCGCCGGCGCTGATCGCCTCCGCCGCCAGCTCGGGGTCGACGTGCCGCCCGCCGCCGTGGACGCTGCGCACCACCGACGCGAGCGTCTCGGCCGAGGTGGTCTTCGGCAGGAACCCCTTGACGCCGGCCGCGAGCGCGCGCTTGAGGTAGCCGGGCCGCCCGTGGCTGGTCACGATGACGCAGCGGCAGTCCGGCAGCGACGACGCGAGCCGCTCGGCCACCGAGATGCCGTCGGGTCCGGGCATCTGCAGGTCGAGGACGGCGACGTCGGGCCGGGCGTGGGCCGCCTGCGCGAGGGCCTCGTCGCCGGTCGAGGCCTGCGCCACCACCTCGATGTCCTCCTCGAGGTCCAGCATCTGGGCCAGCGCGACCCGGATGAGGTTCTCGTCGTCGGCCAGCAGCACCCGGATCGTCCCGCTCACTCCGCCCCCTCCGTCAGCATGCGTACGACGAACCCGCCCTCGCCCGGCCCGGCCTCCAGCCGCGCGCCGAGCGGGCGCAGCCGCTCGGCGAGCCCCACGAGGCCCGAGCCCGGTGCCGTGTCGCCGGGGGGCTGGGACGTGCCCCCGTCGTCCGCGACCCTCAGCCCGGTGGAGTCCCAGGTGATCGCGACCCGGCTCGCCGTCGAGTGCCGCAGGACGTTGGTGACCGCCTCGCGGACCACCCAGGCAGCGGGCTCGCGCCAGCGCTCGGCGACGTCGTCGACGGCCACCTCACCGGTGATCCCGGCCGAGGCCAGCAGGGACCGGGCACCCTCGAGCTCGGTGTCGAGGTCGGTCTCGCGGTAGCCGCGGGCGAGCTCGCGGGCCTCCCGCAGCGCGTCGTGGGCGACGGACCGGACCTCGAGCATCGTCTCGGCGGCGCGGCCGTCGCCGCGGCGGGCCAGGGACGAGGCGAGCTCCGCCTGCACGGCGATGGTCGACAACCGCCGCCCCATGACGTCGTGGACGTCGCGGGAGAAGCGGAGCCGCTCCTCGGCGACGGCCAGGGCCGACTGGGCCTGGCGGGCGCGCTCGAGCTCGGCGATCACGCCGTACAGCCACAGGGAGGAGCGGATGGTGAACATCATGAACAGCCCGTAGGCCAGGCAGACCGCCGTGATCGGGACGGAGCCCGTCGCGAGGAGCGGGACGCCGGCGAGGGCCAGGGCCAGCACGGTCGAGGCCCGCCGGTCGCGGAGGCCGCCGGCCGCGAGGGAGGCGACGACCGTGACCACGATGAGCAGCGGACCGGCGAGCGGGGTGATGACCAGGGCGGTGACCGCGGCGACGGCCGTGGCGGCCGCGAGACCGCCCAGGCTCCGCCAGGGCAGGGGGCCGGTCCGGGGGTGGAGGGCCATGACGTCGCGCAGCGCGACGGTCCCCGCGGCGGTGCACGCCACCGCGACGACCACGGTGACCAGCGCCTCGGCGGTCGAGACCGGCTCCGCGACCGACGCGACGCCGGCCAGCGCGAAGAAACCCGGGACGATCCACAGGAGCCAGTAGAAGGACGTCCGCAGGTACAGGTCCGCCCGGCGGACCTGGCTGACGTCCCGCCAGCGCGGGAGCCGCCGGGACACCGAGCCCGCGGCGGACGCCGACGAGGAGGTGGCCGTGGTGCTCATCGGTCCACCTCCTCGTCGGTCGTCGTACGGCGGGTCAAGCCTAGGGTCCGTCGGGACCCGGCGGGCGTCAGTGGCGGGGCTCCCAGCGCATCGAGCGCTGCGCCAGCACCAGGGCCAGGACGGCCCAGGCCACCATGACCAGCGTCGGCTCGGCCGACGCGGCCCAGGTCTCGCCGAACGACAGCGCCTGGTCGCCGTCCACGCCGAGCCAGCCGATGCCGACCAGCGACTCCATCGCGGCGCCCGGGGTGAACTCGACGACGCGGGCCGCGCGGTCGGGGAGGACGGGCGCGATCGAGCCCAGGATCGCCAGGAAGATGACCGGGAAGCTCGTCATCTGCGCGGCCTCGGCGTTGCGGGTCCAGGCGGCGGTCCAGAAGCCGAAGGCGCTGAACATGACGATCCCCAGCAGGACCAGGACGGCGTACACGACGACGTTGGCGGGCATCGGCGCCCCGAGGGCCAGCGCGACCGGGACGGCGATCGTCATCATCACGGCGGCGATCCCGGCGCCCGGGAGGGCGAGGGAGGCGAGCAGCTCGAGGTCGCTCACCTCGCCGGTCCGCATCCGCTTGAGGACCAGCTCGTCGCGGCGGGTGACGGTCGCCGACAGCAGGTTGTAGAAGACCGGGAAGAGGAAGGCCATCAGCAGGGCCGAGCTGAGGCCGGTCGACACGAGGGCCTCGTTGCCGCGGTCGCCCAGCAGCAGGGCCAGCGGCAGCAGCGGCAGGACCAGCGCGTAGCCGGCGGTCAGCTTGTTGCGCATCAGCAGGGTCAGGTTGGCGCGCGCCAGGCCGAGGACGCGGGTGGTGGCGCTGGGCGTGCGCCCGGTGGCCGGGGTGGGTGCGGTGGTGGTGCTCATCGGGCGACCTCCAGGTCGTGGTCGGTGTCGCTGTCCGCGACGGCCGGCTCGGACGGCGCGTGGCCGGAGTCGGCGATGGACAGGAAGACGGACTCGAGGGTGGCCGTGCGGGCCACCAGGCCGGGCAGCGTGACCCGCTGGGCCTCGGCCCAGGTCAGCAGCGCCGTCAGCGTCGGCTGCAGCTCGGGGGCCGCGATGACGGTGCGCGTGTGGCCGACGTCGACGCGGGCGCCGGGCAGGTCGGGCAGCGGCGTCGTGACGTTCTGGAACTCGATGTGGGAGGGGTGGCCCTCGACGATCTCGGCGGGCGTCCCCTCGCGCACGATCCGCCCGGCGTCCATGATCGAGATCCGGTCGGAGAGGCGCTCGGCCTCCTCGAGGTAGTGCGTGGTCAGCAGCACGGTGGCACCGCCGTCCCGCAGGTCCTCGACGAGACGCCACACGCGGCGCCGGCTCTCGGGGTCCAGGCCGGTGCTGGGCTCGTCGAGGAACACGAGCTCCGGGTGTCCCATCAGGGTGCAGGCCAGGTCGAGGCGGCGCTGCTCGCCACCCGAGAGGCCGGACACCTTCACGTCGGCCCGGTGGGTCAGGTCGAGCATCTCGAGGGACTCGGGCACGGACCGCGGCGAGGAGACCGTGCTGGCCCACATGCGCAGCGTCTCGGTCACGGTGAGGTCCGCGGCGAAGCCGCTCCTCTGCAGCAGCACCCCGGTACGCCGGCGCACGCGGCGGCGGTCGGCCACCGGGTCCATCCCCAGGACGCGCACCTCGCCGCCGGTGGCGGGGGCGAGGCCCTCGATCACCTCGAGCGTCGAGGTCTTGCCGGCGCCGTTCGTGCCGAGCAGGGCGGTGATGGTGCCGCGCTCGACGGTCAGGTCGAGCCCACGGACCGCCTCGAAGGCGTCCTTGCCGGAGCCGTAGGAGCGCCGCAGGCCACTGACCTCCACGGCCAGGTCGTGGTGTGTGTTCGTCATGTCCACCAGACTGCCGCTGCTCCGGCCCCGCGGTCAGTGCCTGGCGTCATCGGTCCGGCCGCGTCCCTCACCGGTCGGGCATGACACGTGTCATGTCGGTGCCCTCCCACCGGTGGTCGAGCGGCCCGCGAGCGCAGCGAGCGCGCGTCGTCGACACCCGGTGAGCACCCCGGTCCGGTGCCGGGATCTCGTGGCTCGGGCCTGGCGGCCCTCACACCTCGATCTCCGGCAGCGCCCACCGGTGGTCGAGCGGCCCGCGAGCGCGCGTCGTCACCTCACCCCGGAGGTCGAGGTGCGAGGAGCGCAAGCGACGAGCCACGAGACCCGGTGAGTAACGCCCCGGTCCGGTGCCGGGATCTCGTGGCTCGGGCCTGGCGGCCCTCACACCTCGATCTCCGGACCCCACCCAGCCGGTCGAGCAGCCCGCGAGCGCAGCGAGCGCGCGTCGTCGAGACCCGGCGAGCACCCCGGTCCGGTCCCGGGAGGGCGCGCTGGGGTCAGCGGGTGGGGGACGTCGTGGTGGGGCTGGGGAGGCGGGTGGTGGGGGTGCGGGTGGGCGACTCGGACTCGGTGGGGGTGTCCGACGGGTCCTCGGAGGGGTCCGCCGTCTGGGTGTCGTCGGTCTCGGTCGGGTCGTCGGACGGCTCGGTCGTCGGATCCGTCGTCGGCTCGTCGGACGGCTCCTGGGTCGGGCTCTGCGAGGGCGACGGGGAGCGCGAGGGGTCCTGCTCCGGCTGCTGGTCGGTGTCGTCGCCACCGCCGCGGAAGGTGCGGCCGAACGACGTGCCGCCGTCGCGGTCGCTGCCGCCGGTGTACGACGACACCGTGCGCCCGCCGATGACCTCGAAGGAGGTGAGCAGCACCATCGCGATGACGAACAGGCCGGCGGAGGCGAGGAGGACCCGCTTCCACGGCAGGATCGCGAGCCGCTCCTTCAGGGTGAGCCCGTCGCTGGTCGCCTCCTCGGCGGCCGGGTTGGCCGCCTCCTCGAGCTCAGCCTGGGCCTCCTCGAGCTGCTGCTCGGCGTCCTCCAGGGCCTCGGTGACCTCCTCGGCGGCGGCGTCCGTCGCCGCCGGGTCGACAGCGGCGTGGGCGCCTGCGGAGGTCTCCGGGCCGGTCCCGCCGTCGGCCGTGGTGCGTCGTACCTGGGCGATCTGCTGGGTCGCCGCGGACACCTTCTCCAGGGCGACGGTCTGCGCGACGGCGACCTTCTCGGTGCCACGGGCCAGGCCGGTGCCGTAGACGCTGGTCGCCAGGGACACCACGACGCTGCCCAGCGCGGCGCCGATCAGGGTCCCGGCCGCTCCGAGGGTGGACAGCAGGACGGCCGACGACACGGCCGCCAGGGCACCCGCGACGACCTTGACCCAGTCGACCTCCAGGCGTGGCTTCTCGGTCTCGCTCATCGTCAACCGAGTATGGCGACCCGGACCCAGCCCGCAAGCCAGGGGGTGGGGGCCGGGTCGGCTCTCAGCCCTGGATGCCCGGGACGAGCTCGAGCACGATGCCGAGCTCCGCCGCCATCGCGTCGAGGTCCTCCGCGGTGGGGCAGTCCTCGTCGAGGGTCGAGGTGATGTCGGAGGCGTCGAGGCCCTGGGCCTCGAGCCACACGGCGGTGTCCTCGTAGGTCAGGCCCTCGCAGGCCACGGGGGCCTCGGGGGTCGGCTCGGGGCTGGGCTCGGGGCTCGGCTCCTGCGTGGGCGGCTCGGTCGGGTCCGGGACGGCCGGCTCCGTGGGCTCGGTCGGCTGCTCGGTCTCGGGCTCGGTCGGCTGCTCGGTGGGGGGCTCGGTCGGGTCCGGGACGGCCGGCTCCGTCGGCTCCGTCGGCTCCGTCGGCTGCTCGGCCTCGGGCTCGGTCGGCTGCTCGGTCGGGGGCTCCGTCGCGTCCGGGCCACCCGGGGCAAGGCGCCGGCCCTGCTTCCCGTCCCTCTCGGCGACGGCCTTCGTGCCCCGGACCGCCACGACGTTGGACTCCCCGCCCGCGGCGTACGACACCTCGACGCGGCGCCAGCGGTACTTCGTGGTCACGGCGGGCTTCACGACCGCCGTGTGGACGCCGTCCGCGTCGACCTCGACGGGCGCCCCGGTCAGGTCACGGAACGCGTTGCCGCGACGGGAGGCCTGCAGGACGAGGGGCTCGCCGGTGCTCTTACCGGCCCCGGCGCTGCGGCCGACCAGGGTGGTGCCGTCGGGGGTGCGCCTGCCCACGGTCATGGAGGTGAGGACCGACACGCCCTCGAAGTCGAAGGAGGAGGTGCCGACGCGGAAGCGGTCGAGGGAGAAGTCCCCGCCGTCGCAGCCGAAGGCGAAGCCGACCCGCGCCGGTCCGTTGCCGAACCGGGTGGCGGCCTGGGCGAGGCTCAACGAGCCGCCGCGCGTCGAGCCGGCCACGGGGGCGAACGTACGACGGCTGCGCTCGGTCCAGGTGAAGGTCGCGGACGCTGCGTCGCTCGTGGCCCAGCCGGCGCCCGTCGCCAGGCGGGTCGTGCCCAGGAAGGCGCCACCCTTCGCCGGGAACAGCCAGACGTAGGCGAACCCGTCGGCACCGCCCTCGGACCACACGCTGATGTCCATCGGCCCGATGTTCCTCAGGCTCGGGACCGCGGCCTGCGGGCCGGCGCCGGTGCCCGCGGAGGTCGTGAAGCCCGTGCTGCGGTTGCCGTTGGGGCTGCCGGGGATGTCGCGGACCAGCGCCTGGGGCGCGACGCCGCCGTCCCAGCCGTAGCAGCCGGCGTAGGCGAACCCGGCGTCACCGGGGAAGGTCAGGCCCTGGACGACCGAGCCGGAGGTCTCCGCCGGGGCGGCGAGGCTCGGTGTCGGTGCCGCGACGGCGGACTGCGGCGCGGCCAGCGCGGCGCCTCCGGCGGCGGTCGCGCAGAGCGCGACCAGCAGGCGTCGGACGGTGCTGCGCAACGACATGGATCTCCTCGGTGAATGACGCCCCCAGGCGACCGTGCTCCGGCGGGGGCGTCGCCAAACATTCCACACGAGTAAAGGTGGTCCCGTCCACGGAATCACCACAAGTTGAGGAAGCGGTCGGCGAACTCCCCGCAACCATACGGTTTCAACCGCTCCGGTCGGCCACCAGCGTCTCGACGGCGAACCGGGCGGCGTGGTCCTCGAAGACCCGCCCGTGGCGCAGCATCGCGTGCTTGCCGCCCTCGACGTCCACCATCTCCGCGTCCGTACGACGGGCCCGCAGGTCCGTGACGACCCGGCGGGCGCGTCCGGGGTCGGCGATCCGGTCGTCCGTGCCGTGCACGACCAGCACGCGGCGGCCGGCGAGGTCGGTGCGGCGGGCGTCGTCGGCGTACACCCAGGGGTTGAGGGCGACGACGGAGACGACGTCGTCGGCGGCCCCGGCGAGCAGCGCCGCGCGGCCCCCGAGCGAGTGGCCCACCAAGCAGGTCGGCAGCCTCGGGCCCTGCTGGGCGAGGTGCCACAGGGCCCACTCGACGTCCTCGACGGGTGTGCGGTCGGGGTCCCAGCCGCGGCTCGAGTTGAGCAGGCGGTGCACCGCGAGGTCTCGCCGCCCGGCGCGGGCGACCCGCCGCGCGACGGGGATCATCCGCACCACCGACAGCTGGGTCGTGCTGGTCGGGGGGTGCCCGGGCCGGTCGGCGCCGCCGTGCAGCACCAGCACCCGTCCCGTGGGTCGGGCCGGAGAGGCGACCTCGACCAGCCGTGCGCGTCGGGGGTCCACGACCCCCAGGTTCCCCGACCGCGCCAACACCGTCGTCGCGGACCCGGCAGACCCGTCTGGGACGCTGCCGTCATGCGGTTCGTGGGCGTCGACCTCGCGTGGGGCGAGCGCAACCGCACCGGGGTCGCCCGCCTCGACGGCGACGGGGTCCTGCTCGACGTCGTCTCGGTCCGGACCGACGCGGAGGTCGTCGACGCGGCAGCGCTCGGGCCCGACGAGGCGTGCGTGGTCGGCATCGACGCACCGCTGGTGGTCACGAACCCGACGGGCACCCGCGGCGCCGAGACCTCGCTCAACCGGGACTTCCGTGCGTTCGAGGCCGGCGCCCACCCCTCCAACACCGGGCTGGCGGTCTTCGCCGACGGCCCCCGGGGCGGCCGGGTGGCCGACGCGCTGGGCCTCACCCCGTGGCCGGCCCCGCCGTCCACCGTCCACCCCGGACCGCCCGGTCGTCGGGCCGTCGAGGTCTACCCCCACGCCGCCTCCGTGGCGCTGTTCCGGCTCGGCCGGACGCTGAAGTACAAGCAGAAGCAGGGCCGCGAGCTGCCGCAGCTGCGCTCCGAGCTGCTGCGCCTCACCACCCTCCTGGAGGGCCTCGCCACCGCCGACGTGCCCCTGCGGCTCGCGGGCAGGGAGCCCTGGGAGGGCCTGGTCGCCGCCGTCGAGCGGGCGCCCCGCAAGAGCGACCTGCGCCTCGCCGAGGACCAGGTCGACGCCGTCCTCTGCGCGTACGTCGCCCTGCTGGTCGACCGGGCACCGGGGACGCTGACGCAGTACGGCGACCCCGCCCAGGGCACCGTCGTCACGCCCACGCTGCCGACCGATCTCGAGCCCGACCGGGCACCGCGCGGCAGCCGGCGGAACAGTCGGCGCTGACTGCACGACCCTCGCCCCTGGGGACGCAGCCTCGTGGCGCTCGACAGCGCCCGTCATGATGGAGCACGTCCGTGTCCCGGACGCCCCCGAGGAGGAGTCGAAGCCATGCAGCTGGAGCTGTCCGAGCAGGACGCTGCCTTCCGCGCAGAGATGCGCGAGTTCTTCACCACCAAGATCCCCCAGGAGATCCGCGACGTCGTCGCCTCCCGCGGCGAGCTGAGCAAGGACGACATCGTCACGAGCCAGCGGATCCTCAACGCGGAGGGCCTCGCGGTCCCCCACTGGCCCGCCGAGTGGGGCGGTCGCGACTGGACGCCGCTGCGCCGCCACATCTGGCACGAGGAGATGCAGCGCGCCTGCGTCCCGCTGCCCCTGGCGTTCAACGCCTCCATGGTGGGCCCGGTCATCGCCCAGTTCGGCACGCAGGAGCAGAAGGAGCGCTTCCTGCCCGCCACCGCGAACCTGGACATCTGGTGGTCGCAGGGCTTCTCCGAGCCGGACGCCGGCTCCGACCTCGCCTCGCTCCGCACCACCGCGGTCCGTGACGGCGACGACTGGATCGTCAACGGCCAGAAGACCTGGACGACGCTCGGCCAGCACGGCGACTGGATCTTCATGCTGGTCCGCACCGACCCCGAGGCGAAGAAGCAGCGGGGCATCTCGTTCCTGCTCATCGACATGACCTCCCCCGGCGTCGAGGTCCGCCCGATCGAGCTGATCGACGGCGGCCACGAGGTCAACGAGGTCTGGTTCTCCGACGTGCGCGTGCCCGCCGAGAACCTCGTCGGCGAGGAGAACCACGGCTGGGACTACGCCAAGTTCCTGCTCGGCAACGAGCGGGTCGGCGTCGCACCGGTCGGCGCCACCAAGCGCGTCCTCGCCCAGGCCAAGGAGTGGGCCGGGGACACCCTCGCCGACGACCCGCTGCTCGCCGCCCGGGTCGCCGAGCTCGAGAACGAGCTGCTCGCGCTCGAGCTGACGGCCCTGCGGGTCGTGGCGCACTCCGCCGACGGCAAGCCGCACCCGGCCTCGTCGGTGCTGAAGCTGAAGGGCACCGAGCTGCAGCAGGCCGTCTCCGAGCTGGTCGTCGACCTCGCCGGGCCGGCCTCGCTGGCCTCCGGCGCCGGGGACGACTCGACGCTGCCGCAGTGGACCCGCCGCGCCACCCCGGCGTACCTGAACCTGAGGAAGGCCTCCATCTACGGGGGCTCGAACGAGATCCAGCGCCAGATCATCGCGCGCACGATCCTGGGTCTGTAGAGAGAGGGACGAGCGATGGACTTCACGCACGACGACGAGCAGAAGGCGCTGGCCGAGGCGGTCCGCGGACTGCTGGCCCGGACCTACGGCAGCTACGAGGACCGGCGCCGCACCGTCAAGGACGAGCCCGGGTACGACGAGAAGCTGTGGACCGGCCTCGCCGAGATGGGCGTCCTCGGACTGCCCTTCTCCGAGGCCGACGGCGGCATGGGCGCCGGACCGATCGAGAGCGCGCTGGTCGCGGAGGAGCTCGGGCGCGTCATCGCCCCCGAGCCGTTCCTGACCTCCGTGGTCCTGGCCGGCGGCCTGGTCGCCGCGCTCGGCACCGACGCCCAGCGCGCGGAGACCCTCGGCGCGCTGTCCGAGGGCGAGCTGCTGCTGGCCCCGGCCCTCGCGGAGCCCGGCCGGGGGTGGACGGCCGAGGCACGCGACGTGGTCGCGACCGGCTCCGGGGACGCCTGGACGCTGGAGGGCGTCAAGGAGCCCGTGCCGCACGGCGCGACGGCGGGGCGCCTGGTCGTCACCGCGGCGCTGCCGGACGGCGGCACCGGCGTGTTCCTCGTCGAGGGTGACGCCGACGGGGTGACCCGGACCGGCTACGCCACCCACGACGGCGGCCGGGCCGCGCAGGTCCGCCTCTCCGGCGCCTCCGCGACCCTGCTCGGCGACGGCACCACGGACGCCGCCGCGGCGGTCGCCCGGGTGGTCGACGAGACCCGTGTCGTGGCCTGCCACCAGGCCCTCGGCGCCATGACGGTGGCCCTCGAGTCGACGACGGAGTACCTCCGCAGCCGCAAGCAGTTCGGGGTGCCGCTCGCGACCTTCCAGGCGCTGACCTTCCGGGCCGCGGACATGTACGTGTCCCTGGAGCTCGCGCGCAGCCTCGCGCAGTGGGCGGCGATGGTCCTCGGGGCCGCGTCGACCGGCTCCGCGGACGCCGACCCGGCGGACGCCGCCCGTCGGGCCGCCCTCGGCACCAGCCGGGCGGCGCGCCACGTCGGCCAGGAGGCCATCCAGCTGCACGGCGGGATCGCGATGACGGCCGAGTACCACGTCGGCAACTACGTCAGCCACCTCACGGCGCTCGACCACCTGCTCGGGGACGGCCACCACCACCTCCGCGCCCTCGCCGCCGACGTCGGCGGCCACGCGGAGGTCGACCCCCTGCCCTGACCGTGACCCGCTCCCTCGCCGCCCTCGCGGTCTCGCTCCTCCTGCCGGCCCTGCTGCTGGCCGGGTGCGGGACCGTCGCCGGCGAGGGGCGGTCCGCGGACGGCGACTTCGCCACCGGCGGCCGGGTCACCGGCCCCGGACCGGTGGAGAGCGACTCCCCGCCGGCACGCGACGAGCCGAGGCGGGAGGGCCTGCCCGAGATCGGGCCGGACGGCCGGCTGAAGGACCCCATCCCGGTCCCCGAGCGGCCCGAGCCGACCGAGCGGAGGTGGGAGGAGGTCTTCTTCGACGACTTCGACACCCTCGACACCTCCGTGTGGCGCGTGTACGACGGGGTGCCTGGCTGCTGCCCCGACGCCCTGTGGGACTCCTCGATGGTCCGCGTCGAGGACTCGACCCTCGTGCTGGACACGGCCGAGGTCGACGGGGACTGGCTCTCCGGCGGGGTGGGCAGCTGGGACAGCCCCACCCAGCAGCTGTACGGGCGCTGGGACATGCGGGTGCGCACCGACGACGACGCCCTCGGGGTGACGGTCGCCGCGCTGCTGTGGCCGTCGTACGGCGGGTGGCCGCCGGAGATCGACTTCTACGAGATCTTCGAGACCTCGCCCGGGCGCCGGCAGATGACGGTCACCAACCACTACGGCGAGCTGGCGGCCGACGGCACCCACCCCGCGACCCGCCGCCCGGTGCGGGGCGACTTCGCGCGCTGGCACGAGGTGTCCGTGCGGTGGACCGCGGACGAGATCCAGGTCGTGGTCGACGGGCAGGCGGTGGAGACGGTCCGCGAGCCGGAGCGGATCTCGGACGTGCCGATGTGGCTGGCGATGCAGACCGCCGCGAAGCGCGTCGACGGCGAGGACCCCTCGTTCGAGGGTGGTCGCGCGATGCGCATCGACTGGGTGCGGGTCTACGCGCCCGCCTGACCCTCCACGGGGGCGAGGGCCGGACGGCGGGCGACGCCGGGTGCGAGGCGGGCCGCGACGTCGTCGACCCGGTCCCGGTCGAGGCGGCGGGTGAGCCGGTCGAGGACGGCGACCACGTCGCCGGTGGCGCACAGCAGCACCTCGCCGATCCAGCCGGTGACCATGGCGGGCGGGACGAAGCAGAGGACCCCGATGACGGGGACGTCCTCGTCGAGCCCGAGTGCCTCGCGCACGACTCCGGCGGTACGCGCGGCCTCGGCCAGGTCGCGCTCCCGGCGGGACCCGTCCTGGCGGAGCACGCCCTGGGCGGTGCGGACCGCCCCGTTCCAGTTCTTCGAGTCCACGACCAGGACGCCGGGCGGCCCGACGACCACGTGCTCGACGTGGGCCCGCGGCTCGCCGGGGACCGGCCAGTCGGCGAGCACGTGCCAGCGGTCGGGGTCGAGCCCGGAGAGGGCGGCGGCGGTGGCGCGGGCCCCGGCGGCGTCCCGGGACGGGGTCGCGGCACGCGAGCGCCAGCGCGTCCACGGGCTGTCCGCGAGGACGGGGACGAACCCCATGACGTCGACCATGATCCTCTCCTCTCCCCGCACGCCACTATTCCGCGTCCACCCGGCCCCGCGTGGGCGAACGACGGAAGTCGCACGGCTCAGAGGCCGAGGCGGCGGGCCACGAGGTCACCGCCGACCGCGCGAACCACGTCGGGGTCGCCGACCACCACCAGCTGGTGGGTGGCGCGCGACATCCCGACGTACAGCCGCTCCCGGGCGCGCTCGCGCTCGCCCCGCTCGTTGACGCAGAGCACGACGGCCGGTCGCTCGAGACCCTTGCAGCCCAGCACGTGGCCGTAGAACACGTCGTCGTCCGAGAAGAAGGTGTCCCAGTAGCCCTCCTGCCCGTGGTGCTCGGTGCGCTCGAGCTGGACCGGGTGACGGGCGCCGGTGGTGAGCAGGCAGACGTTCTCGGCGCGCCAGCCGGCGTCCAGGAGGGCGTCGACCTCGTCGTCGGCGACACCGAGGGCCTCGTCCGTCGGGGCGGCGACGAACCGCACGTCCGGCCCGTCACCGCCGCGGGCCCGCATCCGGCTCGGGGCCAGCGGTCCGAAGCAGTCGTGGATCTGCCGGGTGTTGCGGAGGTTGTCGTCGAGCACCAGCGGCACGAGGGCCACGGGCGGGCGGCCGTAGCGGGCGAAGAGACGCTGGTGCTCGTCGGAGTACAGGTAGAGGCCCCCGGCCTCCTCGTCGGCCAGCGAGCGCAGCACCGGCCGCCACCAGGAGTCGGCGAAGTCCTGGGCCTCGTCGACGACGACGGCGTCGTAGCGGTGGCCGACAGGCAGGTCCTCCGCCAGGTCCGCCATCAACGCCGGCAGACGGGTCTCCCAGAAGTCGCTGTCCTCCCGGGCGCCGTCGGGCGCACCCCACTGGCGGCCGAAGTCGTGGAAGGTGCCGACGAAGGCGGGGCGCTCCTTCCGCGGCCAGGCGGCGACCGTCCGCCGCAGGTGCGCGGCCAGCCCGAGGGAGTAGCAGAGCAGCGCGACGCGCTGCCGGCCGCGACCGCGTCCGCCGCGGCTGAGCTCACGCGCCTGCTGCAGTGCCAGCACGGTCTTGCCGCTCCCGGCCCCGCCGCGGACCTCGACGCGGTGCAGCAGCCGGGTGACACCCAGGACGGTCGCCTGCTCCAGCGTCAGCCGGTCGGCCGCGCCCGCCACCTCGGCGGCCTCGGCGTTGACGTCGCGGGAGCCCGGGAATCGTCCGGCGAGCACCTCCAGGACGGTCTCGACGTCGTCCGCCGTGAGCGCCCGCTTGCCCTGGCGACCCAGCCGGGCGTTCTCCCGCAGCCGGGCGGCGAGGTCGGCCTGGTCGCCGCGGTCGTGGACCGACCAGCGGGGGCAGTCGGGCAGGGCGAAGTCGGGGTCGACGTCGGAGTGGACCAGCACGACGGCGTGCGCCCACCCGACGTGGTCGCGTCGGGCCCACCGGGGGTCGTTGCCGACGTAGGTGCGGATCGCGTACTTCGTGGTCCGCGCCTGCGTCACCGGATCGATCGTCTTGTCACGCCGGCCCGTCCGCTGACGCCAGGCGCCGCGGTCCGCGTCGAACCAGACGCTGCCGCCCTTGACCTCGACGACCACGACACCGACCCCCGGCATCAGGACGACGATGTCCGCCTCGTGGTCCTTGGTGGGGTCGGTGAGACGGAGGTTGGCCAGCAGCACGTCGTCGGGGCCCAGGGACGCGGCCAGCCGCTCCCAGACCTGCTGCTCCGAGCTCGTCGTGAACTCCGGGCGCTCGGGCACGAGCCGCACCATGCTGTCCCCCTCCGTCGGTGGGCACCCACCGTAGGAGGGAGCGCCGACAGCGCTCGTGGCCGCGACGACGCACCGGGTCGGTCCCGGGCGGGGTCGGTCCCGGGCGGGTCAGTCCGCGTCGGACCCGCCCGGCAGGTAGGGACCGAGCTGGCCGTCCATCGAGAGCACCTCGCCGTCGGCGGTCAGCCGCATGGTGCCGATGACGTCCGGGGTGGGCACGAAGGTCTTCTCGAGCGGCGGCTGGCCCTGCGAGGTGGCCTGCCAGAGCCGCTCGCCCTCCCCCTCGGTGTGGCTGACCCGGAAGCGCTTCGCGACGAGGTCGAGGGTGTCGCCCTCGACCTGACCGACGAGGTAGCTGGTGCCGCCCCGCCCGTCGTGACCGCCGTGGCCGAACATCCCGCCGTGGCTGATCTGCATCACGCCGTCGCGGCGGACCGCGGTGGTGTCGTGCACCTCGCCGGCGAGGTAGAGGTCGACGTCGTGCCGCGCCAGCGTCCGCCAGAAGGGCGAAGCGGCGCCGCCCTCGTAGTACAGCCCCGAGCTGCTGGTCTGGCGGACGGGTCGGGCGACCGGCACGTGCCCCTGGACCATGATCCAGTCGACGCCGTCGGCCTGCGCCCGGGCCAGGACGTCGTCGAGCCAGCGGAGCTGCTGCGGGTCGAGCCGCGGGACGACGTCGTCCCCGGTGCGCTCGAAGACGTCGACCGTCACGAGCTGCACCTCCGGGGCGAGGCGGACGGCGTACGCCGTGCGGTTCGCAGGGCCCGCGGGGCGCGAGTCGTAGCGGTCCGGGAGCAGCGCGTAGCGCGAGAACTCCTCCTTGAAGAGCCCCAGGTTGCGGCGCTTGAACTCGTTCTTGTCCGAGCCGGCCCAGTCGTTGTCACCGACCTCGTGGTCGCCGACGGCGACGTGGACGGGCAGGCCGCGGTCGTCGAACAGCTGCCGCCACGCGGGGAAGTAGGCCGCGGCGGCGCGCCGCACGGCGGCCTGGCGCTCCGCCTCGGTGCCCACCGGACCGAAGACGCCGCTGGGCTCGACACCCCAGTGGCCGTTGACGAGGTCGCCCGCGACCAGCACGTCCTCGGGGGCCTCGGCCTCGAAGGCGTCCATCACGGTGTCGGTCGCGGTGGCCCAGGAGGTGTTCCACGAGTTCGGCATCCCCGGGCGCCACCGGGGTTGGCCGCTCAGGTCGGCGACGTCGGCGTTCATGAAGTCGGGGGCCGACAGGAACCGGTAGGAGGTGTCCTCCTCGGTCGGCGAGCCGGAGTCACCCCCGTCCGTCGACGAGCCGCTCAGGCTGGTCGAGGGCGAGGCCGCCTGCACCAGCCCGAGGCCCAGGAGGGCCGCGAGCACGACGAGGACGACGCGCCTGAGACGTGCAGACATGCGCTTCCCTCCCTGAGCTCGTCGTCCGGCAACGGCGGTCGTGGTCCCCCCGGCCCGTCGCACCGACCGGAGTGGATCCATGGTGACCCCGGCGGTCGCGACGGCCAAAGTGGCGAGGATAGCCAAGCGGCCCAGGATGAGTACGACGACCCAGGCGCCGTCCCGGCACCGCCGGGCATGATGACGGGGTGTCCAGCGCCCGCGAGTTCACCGCCTACGACGTCACCCACCTGACGGCGCTGGCGGTGCTGCTGGTGGGCTGCGCCGTCCTCGTGCCACTGGGTCGGCGGCTGCGCCGCACCGACCCCTCGGACCGCACCGGGCGGGTCTTCGCGGTGGTGCTGCTGGCCGGGACGCTGCCCCTGCAGGTGCTGTACTTCACCCCCGCGTTCTTCGAGCTCGACCGGACGCTGCCGATCCAGCTGTGCGACCTCGCGTCCTTCGTGAGCGTCTGGGCCCTGTGGTCCCACCGGCGGCGGGCGGTCGCCCTGACCTACCTGTGGGGGATCCCCCTGACCACGCAGGCGATCCTGACCCCGGACCTCGTCACCGCCTTCCCGCACCCCGTCTTCCTGCTCTTCTGGGTGATGCACATCGGCATCGTGTGGGCCGCCGTCTACCTCTCCCTCGGACGCGGGCTCGGCCCCAGCTGGCGCGACTACCGGATGGCGGTCGCGGTGACCGCCGCCTGGGCGGTGAGCGTCTACGGGCTGAACGTGGCGCTGGGCACCAACTACGGCTTCCTCAACGCCAAGCCGGCGGGCGGCTCGGTGCTCGACCTGCTCGGGCCGTGGCCCACCTACGTGGTGGCCGAGATCGTCATCATCTGCGCCGTGTGGGCCCTCATGACCTGGCCGTTCGCCCGCCGCTCCGGCGACGTCAGCCGCGGACGTCCTCCTCGGCGAACAGACCCGGCTGCTCCGTCACCTCCGAGCGCGGGGCGGACTGCACCGTGATCCGCAGCGCGCGGCGCAGCCGGGACCGCAGCTCCCGCTGGTAGCGGGCCGAGGCGCGGAACCGCTTGGCGAGCGCCGGCCGCTCCGCCTCCACCTGCCGCTCCGCGCGACGGCGGTCCTGCGCCTCCCGGGCCCGGGTCGCGGTCAGGGCGAGCATGACGAGGCCCCGGTCGTGGTGGAACACGCGCGCCAGCGTCGCCGGGTCCGCGGAGCCGCGCTCCTCCCGCTCGAGCTCCCGCATCACGTCGTACGCCGCGGCGAACCGGCGCTGCTGGGCGTCGTCGACCCCGGCCGGTTCCCCCTCCCCCCGGGACGCGAGCGGTGCGGCGGCCGCGTCGTCGAAGGCCCCGCGGCCGCCCACGCGCTCGCGGAGCTCGACCACCCAGCGGTCGACGTGCTCCAGCAGCCTCGCCAGCTCCGCGCGCACCTCGGTCGGCTGGAAGGCCGAGACGCCGAGCTCACGGCGGACGACCAGTCGCCGGTCGTCCAGCAGGAACGTCAGCCCGAAGTGGCGACGGTTCAGCAGGTTCGCCTCGACCAGGGCGCGTGACTCGTCGACGACGTCCGTCAGCAGGGTGCACGTCAGGAGGATGCGCGGCAGCGAGCTCGCCGCGACCACCCACACCCGCGCCTGGTCGGTCAGCAGCGGCAGGTCGTCGTCGTCGTCCCACTCCGGCTCGTCGCCGGTGAGGTCACGGACCACACGGTGGACCGCTCGCCGGACGTCCTCGCCGTCGTCGGGGAACCACGGGCCGTGGTCGTCGGTGGGCCAGTGCTCGTCGCGCACCGCCCAGGTCGACGCCTCCGGGACCTCGGGACCGGGATCGGGCCCCGGGGCCGCCGTGAGGTCGTCGAGGAGGAACGCGGGGTGGAGCACGCCGAACACCTCGCGCACCGCCCCCACGACCATCCAGGCGGCCCGGTCGGCCTCCCGCTGGTCGACGGTGAGGTGGTGATTGGGCGACTCCTCGCCCGACGGCGGGTGGAACCCGAGCACCCGGAGCCGCTCGGCGCCCTCCGGGCCCACCCGGTGCTCCGCGGCCAGGAACGTGTCCGACACCGCCTCGACCGTGAGCCCCCGACCGCCCCACGCCATCGCCTGGCAGTACGGCGCCGCGCCCTCGTCGTCGTCCTCCGCCGAGCGGACGACGACCGCGAGGCTCTCCTCCTGCTCCAGGGCCGCCAACCGGTCCCCCAGCCGGCGCCGGAACGCCGCCCACGCCCCCTCGACCTCGTCGTCCCACCGCTGCTCCAGCGCGTCGCCCATGGCTCGTCCCCCGTCCGTCGACCTCTCCGACACCTGCGCTCCGCACGCTAGGGGCGACCACCGACAGTGGCGGGTTCGAAGAGTGAGGCCGCGGCCGACGACCTGGACCACAGGACTTCGGCCGACCGGCCCTCTTGGTCGCCGCGGCGGACCCCTGGGGCATGCGCGGCCAGGCGGGCCGGGCCCACCGCGCCCTCGACGTCGCGGAGGCCGAGGGCGGCGAACCGGCCGACGGGGTGCTGCCCACGCGGCTCGACCTGGCGCTCGCGGCCGGGGACGAGTCCCTGGCGGAGGACGTCCTCGCCCGGTTGCGCGTCTCCGTGCGGGAGGACGCCCTCATCGCCCTGGACCACGAGCGCGTCGCCGGCGTCCTGAAGGCCCACGGCGACCTGCGGGGTGCGCTGCGCTGGCACACCATGCCGTTCACCCACGCCGAGCCCGACGACACCCGTCGCTCGACGACCTGGACCTCGGCCCCTGAGCGTGGGCCCAGTCAGGCCTCCGCTCAGGCCTCCGCTCAGGCCCCCTCGAGGGGCTCGGCGGTGTCCAGCCGCGCGCGGTCGGCGGCGGCGCGGCCGGCGTACCAGCCCTCGTCGTTGCTGACGGTGGACCGCTTCGCGGCCGTGTGCGGGACGGCGGCCTCGAACGCCGCCTCGACGCGCTCCTCCTGCGCCGCCAGCACGGGCAGGGCGTCACCACCGGCCTCGCGGTAGGCCTCCGCGGTCGCCTCGCTCAGCCGCTCCCCCACCCGGTGGGCGTAGGCCAGCAGGAAGGCGCGGCGGAACGACCGGGTGCGGCCCGTCCCCGCGCCGGCCGCGCGTTCGTGGGCGAGCATCGCCGCACCGGCCTGCACCAGCAGGGACGTCACCATCAGCTCGGTGGCGGCGAGGTCGCGGGCGTCCCCGACGACGAGGCAGAACCCGAGGGGGACCGCCACCGCCGTCCGCGAGCGGTTCGCCGACGCGACCGCGGCCACGAGCGCGGCCTTGGCGTCGACGTACGGCGCGTCCAGCCAGAGACGGCGCACCTGCGGGCGGGGTCCGCCGCCGTCCTCGCGGGCGGCGTCCAGCAGGCCGTCGAGGGCGTAGCGGGCGACGAGCTCCTGCGCCTTCGCGGACAGCAGCTCGGCCTCCTCGGGGTACGGCGTGGACTCCGCCTTCGCCAGCAGCCCCCGGACCCGCGCCAGCTTGGGGTGGCCCGCGCCGGCGGCGCCTGACGGGACACCCGCCCCGTCGGCGTCCACCAGCGCCGTGGCCTCGAGGAGCGGCACCTGCGTCAGCAGGGCGGCCAGGCCCAGCACGGAGGCGAGCCGCACCCCCCGGCCGGCCGCGAGGGCGTCGAGGGTCCGCAGGTGGGGCGGGCCGAGGGTCCGCTCCACCAGCCGCGGCACGTCGGCCTCGGGCCAGCCCCCGGCCCGGACCCGCGCCAGCGCCGCGCGGAGCCGGTCGACCGCGGCGTCCAGGACGTCGTCCGGGTCGCTCGGCGCCGCCCGCGCGAGCAGCATGTCGGCGTGCGTCTCGAGGCGGGCGTCGTCGCGACGGGTGCCGTCGGTCAGCCGCACGACCGTCTCGACGAGGCCGCGGAGCCGGGCGGCGTCCGCCACGCTCTCCTCGGCGCGGTCACGCCGCGCCCGGGCCCGTCCGCCCCCGGGTGAGGTCCGGAAGACGTCCTCCCCCACCGCCGTTCCCCGCGTCGACCGTGCCAGGCGCTCCTGCGCCTCGCGCCGCCGCTGCGCCTCGCGCTGCGCCCGCGCGACCCGTCGTGCCCCACCTGCCATGTCCCCACCTTCCCCTCACCCCGGTGGGACGACGGTAGGGGTTCGCTCCGACACTCGCGACGTGCCCGCACCGCCCCTGTGGACGGACCTCCCTCACCCGGTGCCCGGCACCCCGGGACCGCCGTCGACGGCCACGGCGGACATCGGGACGGCGAGGACGACGTCCCGGCCGACCGAGACGTGGTAGCGCGTGCGGCCGACCTTGACCACCGGTCCACCCCGGCCGTGCCAGCGCCCGGGGGCGAGGACCCGCACCCGGGTGCCGACCGCGACCCGCTCGTCCCGGGCGCCACCGGGCCGCGCCCCCGGGCCCGCCTCCCGCCGTGCGCCCTGCAGCGCCTCCAGCTCCGCGGCGTACGACGGGTGCATCGGGGCCGGCGCACCGTCACGCGTCCAGGTCAGGACGTGGTCCAGGGAGAAGGTGCGGCTGCACCGCGAGCACGTCGCCACCCGGGTCGGGCGGCGGTGGCGCTCGGTGGTGTGGCCGGCCGGGCAGGTGCCGACCCAGGCCCCCGCGACCTTCGGTGCGTCCGACGACAGGCAGCGCTCACCCGTGCTGCCGATCCGTGTCGCGATCGCCCGCCAGCGGGGCCCGTGACCCGCACGGGGGCCGGCGAGGGCGTGGGCGACCTCGTGCAGCAGGGTCTCGCGCACCTCGGCCTCGTCGTGGAGGCGGGTGAGGGGAGCGCTGATCGTGATGACCTGGTCGGCGTACCGGCACTGACCCGCCCGGCGCTTGGCCCGGTCGACCTGGACGCGCCAGGTCGTCAGCCCGTGCTCGGCGAGCAGCTGCTCCCCCATCGAGAGCGCCGCGGTGATGTCCACGGGTCCAGTCCAGCAGGCGCCACCGACAGCGCTGCCGGCAGGACGTGCGACGCGGGGACGCCTGCGCCCGGAGCGCGCCTGGTCAGCTCTCGCAGACCCGGCCGTCGCCGTCGGCGTCGTCGTACCAGGGGTACTCGGGGTCGCCGGACCGGTAGTCGCCGTAGCCCGCCGCGCCGGCGTCGGTGCAGGTGTCGAACCGGGGATCGGCGGACGGGTCGGCGGACGGGTCGGGGGACGGGTCGGTCCGGTCGCGGCCGGGCGTGGTCGCGTCGTCGGCACGCACGGTCCGGACCGTCACCCGGCCCCCGCAGGCCCGGGCGCGGCGGGTGAGCGTGCGGGCCTCCGCGCGGTCGGCGGTGAGGTCCCAGCGCAGCTTCACCGCCGTCCAGTCCCGCAGGTAGCGGCAGCGCTGCCGCTCCGGCTGCCACGTCGAGGGGTCCTGGTCGGACTTCGAGCGGTTGGACGAGGCGGTCACCGCCACGAGGCTCCGGCGGTCGCCCAGGTCGTTGGCGAACGCCTCGCGCCGCGTCGCCGACCACCGCCGGGCGCCGGACGCCCAGGCGTCGGCCAGGGGCACCAGGTGGTCGACGTCGAACGTCGAGGGGTCGCGCGTCGACTCCCCGTCGTACGGCGAGACCCAGCGGCCACCGAGGAGGTCGCAGCCGTCGCCGACCCGGGGCCGGCGGACGGCCTCGGCGAGGAGCACCTCGTCGCGGGTGTCGCACCCGTCGCGGTCCGCGTCGGTCCAGTGGACGAACGCGTCGCGGTCGTAGCCCTCGCCCCGCTCGGGCGCCCGGCGCAGCATCGCCACCGCGCGGCCGAAGCCGGCGTCCACCCGCCGGGCCGCGGGGCGCTCCGCCGGCGCCGACGCGTCGCGCCGCCCCTGCCCGGCGTCGCCACCGCGATCGCTGCCGCGGTCGCGGACCCGGTCGCCGCCGCGGTCCCGGCTGCGATCGCGGTCCCGGTTGCCGTCACCGGCCCGGTCCGCACGGTCGCCGGCGCGGTCGCCGCCCCGCCCGCCCGCGCCCTGGCCGAGGTCGGCGCACCCCGCGAGCGTGAGAGCCAGCAGCAGCGAGCAGAGGAGCGCCACCCGTCGTCGTCGCGCGCCCGTCGTCCTCACGCCTCGACCGTAGACCGCCCCGCCGACAGTCGGTGCGACCTGGGCGCGAGCCGTGACCTCGGGCCCAGGTCCCCGGGCCGTGTCCTGGGTCGGGCGTAACGCACGGACGGCCTCGCGGCAGGTCCTCCCCGGGGTCCGCGCCGGATCCCCGTCCCGTCCCCGACCGAGGAGCCACCCCCGGTGAAGCCCGACCCGCAGGTCACGACCGCGCTGCCGCGGCACCGCGCGCGACCCGCCGACGACCTGACGGTCATCGTCCCGGCCTACAACGAGGCCGCCTCGATCGCCGACACCGTCCGCAGCATCCTGACCCAGACCACCCCGCCCGCCCGGGTGGTCGTCGTCGACGACTTCTCCGACGACGGCACCGGCGACCTCGCGCGCGCCGCAGGGGCCGAGGTCTTCCGTCCCGCCGCCAACACCGGCTCGAAGGCCGGCGCCCAGAACTCCGTCCTCGCGACGGTCGACACCGGCTTCACCATGGCCATCGACGCCGACACCACGCTCGCACCCGACGCCCTCGAGCTGCTGATGGCGCCCCTGGACGCCGACGAGACGGTCGTCGCGGCGTGCGGGTTCGTGGTCCCGCGGCACGTGCGGACGTTGTGGGAGCGGGGCCGCTACGTCGAGTACCTGCTGTCCTTCACCTTCTACAAGCCCACCCAGGACCACTTCGGCAAGCCGCTGATCTCCTCGGGCTGCTTCTCGGCGTACCGCACCCACGCCCTCAAGGCGGCCGGCGGCTGGTCGGAGCGCACCCGCGCCGAGGACATGGACCTGACCTGGACCTTCTACCAGGCGGGTCACCGGGTGCGGTTCGTGCCGGAGGCGGTCTGCTACCCGATCGAGCCCCACGACCTCGGCTTCCTCGGCAAGCAGCTCAAGCGGTGGTCGCACGGCTTCGTGCAGAACGTCGTCCTGCACTGGCGGGGCATCGTGCGGCTGCCGTTCCTGGGGATGGTCGTCGGCGTGGGTGTCTTCGACGCCGTCGTCGCGTCGCTCGTCTACCTCCTCGTGCTGCCCCTGCTGGCGGTGCTGGTGAGCCCCTGGCTCCTCCTCGTGTACGTCGTCGACGTGCCCGCCGTCGTCGTGCCGGTCCTGGTCGCGGCACGACGACGCGGCGAGGTCGGCCGGGCGCTGCTGTCGCTGCCGAGCTTCCTCGTGCTCCGGATCGTCAACGGCGTCTACATGCTCGAGGCGCTGGTCACCGAGGTCGTCCTGCGTCGGCCGCTCGAGGTCTACGAGAAGGGGCACTGATGACCGCGGGACTCCCCGGGACCGGGCTCGGCGGGCTGTTCTACCTGCTGCTCGCTCTGTACATGCCGCTGCACGAGCTCGTCCGCACCCTGCAGGGTCGTGGCAGCCGGGAGCGCTGGCGTCTGGCGCTGACCCAGATGCTGATCGCGCTCGGGATCATCGCCTCGACGGCCGCCGTGGTGGTCGTGGTCGGCGGGCTGGTGCCCGGCGCGCGGGGCGCCGGCACCGCGGCCCTGCTCGCCCCCGCGGTCGCCCTCGGGGTGCTCGCCGTCCTGGCGTGCGTCGTCGGGGTGTGGGGAGCGTGGGCCCGGCGGTCCTCAGCCGGTGCGGTGGGCGACGACGAGCGGACAGGCGAAGGGGTCACGGTCGCCGAGGCCGACCCGGTTGAGGTGGGCCACGACGATCCCGTAGGACTCGCGTAGCCCCGCCTCGGTGTAGGGCACGCCGTGCTCGGCGCAGTAGGCCCTCACCAGCGGCTGCGCCCGGCGCAGGCTGCCGCTCGGCATGCTCGGGAACAGGTGGTGCTCCACCTGGAGGTTCAGCCCGCCCATCAGCCAGTCGACCCAGCGGCCGCCGCGGATGTTGCGGGAGGTGAGCACCTGGCGGGACAGGAAGTCGATCCGGGAGTCCTTCGGCACCAGCGGCATCCCCTTGTGGTTCGGGGCGAAGCTGGACCCGAGGTAGACGCCGAAGACGGCGAGCTGCACCGCCAGGAACGCGGCACCGAGGCCGGGGCCCAGCAGCGCGACCAGCAGCACCGGCCACCCGACCAGGCGCACCGTCAGCAGGGCGATCTCGATCCCGCGGTGGGCCACCGGCTCGCGGCCGAGGACGGTCCGGACGGCGCCGACGTGGAGGTTGATCCCCTCCAGGGTCAGCAGCGGGAAGAACAGCCAGCCCTGGCGGGCGGTGAGCCAGGCGGCGAGACCGGTACGGCGGGCCGCGTCCTCCGACTGCCAGGCCAGGACGCCGGGGCCGATGTCCTCGTCGGACCCGATCTTGTTCGGGTTGGCGTGGTGGCGTGAGTGCTTGCGCATCCACCAGCCGTGGCTGAGCCCGACGAGCAGGTTGCCGAGCAGCCGGGAGGCCCACTCGTTGCGGGTGCCGAGCCCGAAGACCTGCCGGTGGGCGGCGTCGTGGGACAGGAACCCCGTCTGGGTGAACAGCACGGCGAACGCGACGGCCACGGCGAGCTGCCACCAGGTCTGCCCGAGGGTCAGCAGCAGCGTCGTGGCGGCGGCGTACCCGAGCGCGAGTCCGGCCGCGCGGGCGGCGTACCAGCGGGGTCGGCGGTCGAGCAGGCCCGCCTCGCGGACCTGGCGGGACAGGTCGGTGTAGAGGCTGAGCTGGCGGGCGGCCCGGGGCGGGAGGGGCCTCGCGGCGGGGACCGGGGCGACGGCCGGGGTCGAGGTCATGGCCTCGACGCTAGGGACGCGGTCCGGTCGGGCGCGTCACCCGCGGGAGCCAACCCGACCCCCTACCGGGGTAGCACCCGGTCACCGGCGCGGTGCCTCAGCCGGGGGTGACCAGCCCGCTCTCGTACGCCAGCACCACGGCCTGAGCGCGGTCGCGGAGGTCGAGCTTGGTGAAGATCCGGCTGACGTGGGTCTTCACGGTCTGCTCGGCCAGCACCAGGTCGGCCGCGATCTCGGCGTTGGAGCGCCCGGCCGCCACCAGCAGCAGGACGTCCCGCTCCCGGTCGGTGAGCTGGCGCAGCCGGGGGTCCCGCGTCGGGCGGGCCGGGCCGTCGACCAGTCGGGCGATGACCTGCCGGGTCACCGAGGGCGACAGCAGGGCCTCGCCGGCCGCGACGACCCGGACCGCACCGGCCAGCTCGGCGGCGGAGGCGTCCTTGAGCAGGAACCCGCTGGCCCCGGCGCGCAGCGAGTCCAGCACGTACTCGTCCGCGTCGAACGTCGTCAGCATGACCACGCGGACGTCGCGCGTGACGGGGTCGCCCACGATCCGCCGCAGCGCCTCGATGCCGTCGAGGACGGGCATCCGGATGTCCATCAGCACCACGTCGGGCCGGCTGCGCCGGACGAGGTCGACGGCCTCCGCGCCGTCCGCGGCCGTGCCGACGACCTCCAGGTCCGCCTCGGCCGAGAGCAGCGCCGCGAACCCGGCCCGCACCATCTCCTGGTCGTCGACCACGACCACCCGCGTGCTCACCGGACCTCCTGGCCGCGCGACCCGCCGGCCCGCGCCCGCAGGGGCAGGCGCGCACGGACGACGTACTCGCCCGGGACGAGCTCCCCGCTCTCGACAGCACCGCCGACGGCCGCGGCCCGCTCCCCCATCCCGACCAGCCCGTGCCCCGCGGGCCCGTCGGCGAGCGGGCGCTCCAGCGGGTTGCTGACGTCGAGGGTGAGCTGGCCCGGGACGTCGGAGGGGTCGACGGCGACCTCGACGGTGATCGGGGCGGCCGGGGCGTGGCGCCGTACGTTGCTGAGCGCCTCCTGCAGGATCCGGTACGCCGCCGCCCCCACCTCCTCGTCGACCCCGGCGTCGTCGGTCACCCGCCAGTCGACGTCGAGGCCCTGACCCGACTCGCGGACGGCGTCGAACAGCTCGGTGACCTGCCCCAGCGTGGGCACGGGCGCGCGGCCGGACTGGCCGGGCTCGGTGCGCAGGACGGTCAGCACGCCCCGCATCTGGGCGAGGGTGTCGGAGGCGCGCTCGGCGATCTGCTCGAACTCGGCGGCGGCCTCGGGGGTCAGGCCGGGCACGCGGGCGGGGGCCGAGCGGGCCTGGACCGTCACCAGCGACATGTTGTGGGCGATGACGTCGTGCAGCTCGCGCGCCACCCGGGCGCGCTCCTCGATCACCACGCGACGCGCCTGCGCCTCCGCGCTGACGGTGCGCTCGAAGCGCAGCGCGTCGGCGACGTCGGTGAAGCGTCCGAGCAGCACCCCGAGCGCAGCCGCCATGGTCGCCAGCGAGCCCCAGAGGGCGAGGTTGGCCAGCGACGTCGCCACGTCGCGCCAGGGGGCAGCGAGGACGGCGAACGCCGTGGTCTGCGCGAGCGTGGCGAGCAGCGCGAGCAGTGCCACCCGCCAGCCGCCGGTGACGCCCACGACCACCATCACCAGGAGCACGGTGAGCATCGGCGCGACCGCCCAGGGCCAGCCGCCGACGCCCCCGGCCGCAGTCACGGACATCTGCGCGCCCGACGCCAGCACCGCGAGCAGCGCCGCGAGCCGCGGCCGCCCCAGCGCCAGGGGGACGGCGGCGGTGAGCGCCACGGCCAGCGCGATCGCCGGGCCCACGGCCACGTCGTGGCCGGCCACCAGCAGCGGCGCCTGGACGCACAGCAGCGGGACCGCGGCCAGGAGCACCGCGATCCGGCCCGCGGTCCTCCACGTCACCGGCACCCGGCCATCCTCGCGCACGCGGCGCGGATCTCGGAGCGGTCAGGGCCTCAGCTCGAGGTGGTCGACCGCGTAGCACTCCTCGTCGTCGATCGCGTCGGGCCGGTGGTCGATCCGCAACGACGTCGGCCGACCGCGTCGGTCGACCCGCAGGTCCACGACGGCGTCGCCGTCCGCGCCCTCCGCCATCTCGACGAGGTCGGTCAGCGTGGGGACCTCCCCGAGGCGGACCCGTCCGCGGTAGCGACGGACCGCCGTCGCCCGGACGACCTCGTCGTCCCGCACGGTGACGTCGAAGGTCCCGAGGAAGCCGCGTTCCCCGCAGGTCGACGTCAGGCGGTAGTCGTACGACGTCGGCTGCTCGGCTGCCGGGCTCGCGCTCTCCCCGCCGGGGCCGGACACGGACGAGGACCCCTGGCCTCCGCACCCCGCGAGTGCCCCGAGGACGAGCACCACCGCTCCCGCTGCCCGGCCGCTCACATCACTGCGACGCACGCCGGCAGTGGGTGGTTCCGACCGGACGCCGAGAGGCCGGTGCCGACCTCGGCACCGGCCTCTCGACGCGGATCAGACGATCAGCTGTCGAATCTCATCCGAATGTCACTCCGAATCTCATTAAGAGGCGAGGGAGCCGTCGACCTCAGGCTGCTGAGCCCGGTGCGACTGGGCGGTAGGGCACGTATCGGTGGCCGGGAGTGACGTCCGAGTGCGGAAGAGCCATGAGATGCGCGCCGCGGTCGGCGATGGTGAGGTGCTTGGCGATGAAGGTGAGGAGCCCGCCGCCGAGGGCGGCTAGGTCTGCGGCGGAACCGTGGAAGGTCGGGGCTGAGCATCCTCGCGTCGGGACGAACTCGTCTCCGGGTGCGGGTTCTTCCCAGAAGTAGCGGTAGCGCTCCAGTGCTCCGTCGGCGCGGACCTGGTCGCGCAGGTGGTGGTCCATGTCGGTCATGGAGGTGGTGTTACCCGGCGGGTTAATGGTGGCGTAGCCGAGAGTGCCGCTGCGGGCATCGGTGGCTACCTGTGCGATGAACGCCTTCCGCTGGGGGTTAGTGGTGATGATGTCGAGTTGCTTCGAGACCTTGAGGCTGATGGTGGCGTCGATGATGAGGTCCGCCGTGAGCGCGATCTGGCTCAGTTCAGAGGTGCCGAGCCGACCGTGGGCGTCGACAAGAACGGTGTCGCTGGTGGCCTTGAGACGGTCACAGAGAGCGAGGACTTTCGCGGTCCCGATGTCGTCCTCGACGTAGTCCTGCCGGACGAGTAGCCCGCCGGTGACGCGCCCATAGTCGCTGATGACAACGTGGCTTGCTCCGGCGCGAACGACGAACTCGGCGATCCATGAGCCGATACCTCCGCAACCGAGGATGGCCACGGTCTTACCGTGCAGCGCGGCGACTGGGCGGTCGGCGTCTCGCCGTGTGGTGACTGCTGCGCGCTCGTCGGAAACGAAGCACCATTCGATGGGTGCGGCCATGTTGATGCGGTCTGGCTCGTAGGGGATGAACGTCGTGGTCTTGTGGGACACGAGGCGTCGGAGGTCATCGGCGAGTTCTGGAGCCAGTTGAAGGGCAAGCAGGTGGCGCGGGCCTCCAGCCGGGTGTGGCACGGCCAAGATGAGGCGCTGCGGTGTTCCGTCGGGGTTACGGCTCGCGCTGGCGGCGAGCGCGGTGAACAGGGCCGCGTCGGGCGCCGTCTCGTACGGGGGCGGTACTGGCTCGGGGTAGTGCGCTGCGAACCATTGCGGGCACGTGTAGTCGCGGCTCGCGACGATTGACAGGTCGGAGGCGCAGGGCTGTCGGACTGTGTGGGTCAGGCGTGGAGCAGCGATGAAGTGCGCGAGCCCATGCGGTCGGGGGTGTCGAATGAGGCCGAGGAGCAGGCCGAGGAAGTGGTGACCGGCTCCCAGTGGCATGTCGGAGTCGGCGAAGAAGACGGGTACGTGCGTAGGCTCCGCATCGACTTGGGCTTGAGACGCCAGGTCGAGCCGTTTCGGGGTCCGCCGGTTGAGGTGGGCGGTGACGACACGGGCACTGGGGTCGGGTAGGTGCCGGACAACGATGCTGGCGGTGCCGGGGGTGAGGTGCGGGACTCCCCCGACGGCGTGGAAGAGGGCGGTGTCGGGGTTGAAGTCGTTCTGGTTGGCCTTCTCCATCCAGTCCCAAAGGCGATTGAGCACACCGTTCTTGCCGTTGACGCCTGCATCGGGGTCCCACTCACGGGACTCGTCGAGGTAGAGGCAGAGGTAGAAGCCGGACAGGACGTGTGGGGTGCCGATGAACCGCCCGTGTTCCAGGAGCACGGTTGGCGGGTGGTCGTCGGTGGGTCCGATGAGGAGGACGAACTCCTCGACGGCCTTGAAGTGCAGGCCGTCGGCACTGGGTGCGGGGAGGTCATCGGTGTGGAGCGTGAACCGAACAAGGACGTTTCCATCGTCGTCTCGGTTCTGAGCGCCGACGGCGAGGAGTTCAGGCTGGTGCTTGGCTTGGGCGCGCAGGTCTGCCAGCGCCCGTCGTTGCCATTTGCTGAGCGCTGGTCGCGGTGGCTGCCTCCGAGTCACCCGGCCTTGCCGCTTCGGCTGGAGGAAGATTCGGAGGCTGCGCCACCAGCGGCCCCGGCGGCTCCCGTTCCGATGGCTGGGAACTTGGACGCCTTGCTGTCGGACTCGGCTGCTTTGAAGCCGGTCCCGAAGAGGTCGCGCCAGAGCGCGAGGCTTTCGTCCTCGTCGTTCTCGGCGAGCGCTGCGGCGATTCTGGTGTCGAGGTCCTGGATGTCCGTGCGGAACTGCTGGTACTTGGCTTCGGTCCAGCGGTGGGTGAAGACGGTGCCCTCCCCCGTCTCGACATCAGGGAGGTTTTCGTTGTCGCGGACCCACTCAGCGAGGTCCGACACGCTGCGGCCGAGTGCTACGGGGACATTGGCGTAGCAGTCGGCATCGGCGAGCACGTTCTCAGCCTTGATGGTGTTGCCGACGACGGTGGTCAGGATGATGGACACGGTGTCCTCGTACCAGCTGCAGTGGTCGCGCAGGTACTTCAACAGCCGGATGACCCGACGCATGTGCCCGTCGGTGAGGTCGTCCTTCTCCTTCATCCACTTGGTGAACCCGTCCGAGTTGCTCGGTTCCCACTCGTCGGTCTCGGCGTTGATGATGTGCTCGCCGCCGTCCGCAAGGTTCACGTAGGGCACGACATCGACGTGCATGTCGTTGGCGTAAGAGACGCGGACGCAGCGGTTCTTCGCTTCGACGGGCTTGTCCATCTCGCCGTAGACAGGGTGGTCGTCGAGGGCCTGGAAGACGGCGTCGTTGTAGTCGGCAGGGGACCAGCCCGACACCTCCTTGAGTTCGAGCATGAAGTCAGCATCGAACTCAACATCTTTGGGCGGGTTGATGATGGTGCGCTGCGCCCATGACCCCTGCCGCTTCTTGCTCAGGACCTTCGAGTCGAGGTTCGCGGCCTTGATAGCGGCGTAAATCCTGTCTACGCGGTCGCCGAGGCTGTCGAGTTTGCCGTCGGGAAGGTTGACGGTGTCCTTCAGCAGGTTGTTGAAGTAAGTGACGTGTTCCATCAGGAGTCCCCCTCGGGCGTTGGGTCAGAGCATGGGCCGCTGCGTGGAGTGGGCGGCGGGAGCGGGGTGAAGCCCGGAGCAACGTGGTCAGCGAACTTCGCGGTGAACTCGGGGGCCAGGTTCCGGCTGGTGGTGGAGGCGTATCCCCTGACCGACTTGGCCTTGATTCGGTCGAGGGCGAACTTGCCCGGTGGCACAGGCGCGTCGAAGCGCACGAAGTCATCGAATCCGACCAGGTGCATGGCGGTGCCCATGCCGCCCCGGCTGCTGGCGTTGAGGATGGTGTCGACGGCCTTCGTGCCCCAGCCCAACACGCCAGCGCTCTCCAGCGGGTCGGTGTTGGCGGTGAACGGCTCCATCGTCCCGACGTTCAACACGCGAATGGCGTCCAGAGGTACGCCGAGCATGCTCACGGCTTCGCCGATGGCCACGACGGAGGGGTTGTTGGCCCAGACTCCGCCGTCGATGAGCGGGGAGTCGTTGACGCGGGCGGCGCGGAAGAAGGTGGGGGCTGCGGCCGTCGCGAGGGCTACGTCGACCATCTTGATGCGCCAGTCCCTGGTCAGGCGCTCGCTGTGCCGGGTCTTGAAGATGTGCACCTCGCCGCGCTGCAAGTCCCACGACGGGATGACCAGCCGCAAGCAACTGTCGCCTAGCGCTCGCTCGCCAAGGACTTCGACCAGCACTTCGTGAAGAGCGTCGCTGTCGTAGGCGGGCTTGCTCAGGCGACCCAAGCGCGCTTTGCGTTGCAGCCGGGCAGGGAAGACTCGGTTGACGAGGTCGCCGAAGTGTTCGGCGATTGCCTTCGGCCGCAGTCCAGCGCCCAGCCCGAGCGCGACGATGCCTCCGGCCGAAGTCCCCGCGACCAGGTCGAAATGGTCGGTGATCCTGACGCCCAGGTCGTCCTCGATGTGTGCGAGGACGTGGGCGGTGAACAGTGCCTTCGCCCCACCGCCGTCGAGCGCAAGGATCTGGAAGCGGTCTCCCTCGAATGCGTCGGGAGTCGGGCCGTGCGGTGCGTATCGGCCAGTCATCTAGTGCTCCTGCTCCCGTCGGTTGTCTGCCCGGCAGCGTACGTACGCCCACCGACAGTCCCGCTGATCATCGGCAGGCTGACGGAGACGTCGTACGGCGCGCCTCCGCTGCGACAGCGCGGGCCGTGGCTAGCGTGCGAGTCACCGCCAGAAAGGCGGAGTTCAGGTGGTCCGGGCATAAGCGTTCCCCAAGGCCGTTGGCGTAGGGAAGGCACCAGCGTGAAGCGACACGGGCGCGTCGCCACATCTTCTCTACACGTGCGCTCACGTCATTCGTGGGAGGCGCGCCGTAGACACGTGTCGAGGGCGTCTTCATCACCACAGCGGCGTCTACTGTCATTGCGCGACGGCCCGTTACTGGTGGCCGTCTCGAAGTTCGTCGATCGCGCAGATCTAGCCCGCGCCCTCGACCGACGACGCGACCGGGTCAACGACGCGCTGAAGATGGTCCCGGCCGCACTCGAAAGAACTGGCCTCCAACTAGTTCTTAGCGACCAACTCGTCTCAATACGACCCCTAAGGGCCACGGACAAGTCAACAAGAACGAAGATCGCGCGGGCACGGACCGGAAGTGTCGGCCTAACACTGAACCAGGCCAGACTCCTTAGCCGCATAATGAACGGCGAGGGTATGCATCTCAGCATTGGTAGCGCTAACGTCAGAATGTAACTCGCTACACTCGCCGATCTGGGCTGCATAGAGGTCAATACGCGAGGGACATGGGTGCCAACAAGGCAATTGCAACAGGCTGTCCCCTCACCATAATCGCGGGGTCTACATAGACCTCAAACACCTAGGGGTGGCCCGATCGGGCCACCCCTAGGTGTCTATTCGCGACAGTCACGAACTGACGGCCACCGCTACCAGTAGCAGTACCTCTTCCACGTGTGTTCTCATGCTATCCCGCAACTGGTCCCGAATGTGGTCCCAGTTCGCGCAACTCGACATCAGCTGCAGCCGCTGGTCGAGCCGCAGCCCTCGCAGACGTGGCAGGAGCCGGCCGGGCGCATCTTCGTGCCGCAGGTGAAGCAGAGCGGCGAGTCGACGGCGGTCCCGGTGACCCGCTCCAGCAGCTCCGCGGAGGTGTGCGCCTCCCGCGGGGCGGGCTTGGAGGCGACGTCCTTCAGCTCGACGGCCTCCGCCGCGGTCACCTCGGGCTCCGTCGTGGCGGCGTCCTCGGGCGCCTCGGCGTCCGGGTCGGGCAGGACCACGGTCACCGCCTCGGGCTCGGCCCGCAGGGCCTGCACCTCGCTGACCTCGATGGGCTCGTACGAGCCGGTCTCGAGGTGACGCTGGCGCTCGTCGGCGGAGTAGATGCCGAGGGCGGCGCGGTCCTCGAAGGCCAGGTAGTCCAGCGCGAGGCGGCGGAAGATGTAGTCCATGATCGACTGGCTCATCCGCACGTCGGCGTCGTCGGTCAGGCCGGCGGGCTCGAAGCGCAGGTTGGTGAACTTCGAGACGTAGGTCTCCAGCGGCACGCCGTACTGCAGGCCGATCGAGACCGCGATCGAGAAGGCGTCCATCACGCCGGCCAGGGTCGAGCCCTGCTTGCCGAGCTTGAGGAAGATCTCGCCGAGCTCGCCGTCGTCGTGGGCGCCGGACGTCATGTAGCCCTCGGCGCCACCGACCGTGAAGGACGTGGTGCGGGAGACGCGCGACTTCGGCAGGCGCTTGCGGGTCGGGGCGTAGACGACCTTCTCGACGATCTTCTCGACGACCTCCGGAGACAGGGCGGCGCCCGCCTCCGCGGCGATCGCGTCGGCGGCGTCCTGCTTGTCCTTCTTCGCCTTGCCGCCGCCGTCGGACAGGGGCTGGCCGACCTTGCAGTTGTCGCGGTAGATCGCGGTGGCCTTGAGGCCGAGCTTCCAGGACTGCAGGTAGACGTCCTCGATCTCCTCGACCGACGCCGACTCCGGCAGGTTCACCGTCTTCGAGATCGCGCCGGACAGGAACGGCTGCGCGGCCGCCATCATCCGCACGTGGCCCATGGGCTTGAGCGAGCGGGCGCCCATGGCGGTGTCGAAGATCTCGTAGTGCTCGGTCTTCAGGCCGGGCGCGTCGATCACGTGGCCGTGCTCGGCGATGTGGGCGACGATCGCCTCGACCTGCTCGGGCTGGTAGCCCAGCTTCTTCAGGGCCCGCGGGATCGTCTGGTTCACGATCTGCATCGAGCCGCCGCCGACGAGCTTCTTGAACTTGACCAGCGAGAAGTCCGGCTCGATGCCGGTGGTGTCGCAGTCCATCATGAAGCCGATGGTCCCGGTCGGGGCGAGCACCGAGGCCTGGGCGTTGCGGAAGCCGTGCTGGACGCCGTCGCGCAGGACCTTGTCCCAGGTGCGGGTCGCGAGCTCGTGGACGGCGCGGTCCTCGGTGCCGAGGGCGCGGATCTCGTCGTTCGCGGCCTGGTGCTTGCGCATGACGCGCTGGTGGGCGTCGGCGTTGCGGCGGTAGCCGGCGTACGGGCCGACGACCTTGGCGATCTCGGCGGAGCGGGCGTACGACGTGCCGGTCATCAGCGACGTGATGGTCGCGGCCATCGCACGGCCGCCGTCGGAGTCGTAGCCCAGGCCCATGGCCATGAGCAGCGCGCCGAGGTTGGCGTAGCCGATGCCGAGCTGGCGGTAGTCGCGGGTGGTGCGGCCGATGGGCTCGGTCGGGAAGTCCGCGAAGCAGATGGAGATGTCCATCGCGGTGATGATCAGCTCGACGGCGCTGGCGAAGGACTGCGCGTCGAAGGTGTCGTCCTTGCGCAGGAACTTCATGAGGTTCAGCGACGCCAGGTTGCACGAGGAGTTGTCGAGCGACATGTACTCCGAGCACGGGTTGGACGCGGTGATGCGGCCGGTCTCGGGGTTGGTGTGCCAGTCGTTGATGGTGTCGTCGTACTGCAGGCCCGGGTCGGCGCAGGCCCACGCGGCCTCGCTGATCTTGCGGAACAGGCCACGCGCGTCGACGGTCTCGATGACCTCGCCGGTGCCGCGGGCGCGGAGACCGAACTGGCCCCCCTCCTCGACGGCGCGCATGAACTCGTCGGAGACGCGGACCGAGTTGTTGGCGTTCTGGTACTGCACCGAGGTGATGTCGTTGCCGCCGAGGTCCATGTCGAACCCGGCGTCGCGCAGGGCGCGGATCTTGTCCTCCTCGCGCGCCTTGGTCGCGACGAACTCCTCGATGTCGGGGTGGTCGACGTCGAGGACGACCATCTTCGCCGCGCGGCGGGTGGCGCCACCGGACTTGATGGTGCCCGCGGACGCGTCGGCGCCGCGCATGAAGGAGACCGGGCCGGAGGCGGTGCCGCCGGAGGAGAGCAGCTCCTTGGAGGAGCGGATGCGGGAGAGGTTCAGGCCGGCGCCGGAGCCGCCCTTGAAGATGAAGCCCTCCTCCTTGTACCAGTTCAGGATCGAGTCCATCGAGTCGTCGACGGACAGGATGAAGCACGCGGAGACCTGCTGCGGGGACTGCGTGCCGACGTTGAACCAGACCGGGGAGTTGAACGAGAAGTACTGGTGGACGAGCAGCCAGGTGAGCTCGTGCTCGAAGATCTCGGCGTCGCCGGCGTCGGCGAAGTAGCCGTGGTCGGTGCCGGCCTTCGTGTACGTCTTCACGACGCGGTCGACCAGCTGGCGCAGGCTCCACTCGCGGGCGTCGGTGCCGACGGCGCCGCGGAAGTACTTGGTCGTGACGATCGTGGAGGCGTTGACGCTCCAGAAGTCGGGGAACTCGGCGCCGCGCTGCTCGAAGACGACCTCGCCGGTCTTCCAGTTGTTCTGGACGACGTCGCGACGCTCCCACGACAGCTCGTCGTAGGGGTGCACGCCGGGGGTGCTGAAGACCCGCTGGATGCGGACGCCCCGCCCCGTGGCCTTGGTGGCGTCGTCCCGCACGCCGTTCGCCGTCTCGGTCATCTCAGTCGTTCCCCTCGTTCGCCCTGCTTGGTGAGTGCTGCTGGTCTGGTGCTGCTGGTCTGCTGCCGGTGGTGCGCCCGGCACGCCGCTTCCCCACGACGTGCCGGGCAGCTGGTGCGCCCTGCCGGGCGTCAGGTGTCCGCCGGGACGGCGTGCTCGAGGCGCATGGCCACGATCTCCGCCTCGAAGTCCTCGGCCGACGTGAAGGCGCGGTAGACGCTCGCGAAGCGGAGGTAGGCCACCTCGTCGAGCTCGCGGAGCGGGGTCAGGATCGCCAGGCCCACCTCGTGGGCGGGCACCTCGGCCCACCCGGCGGCGCGGAGCGTGTCCTCGACCTCCTGGCCGAGCCGCGCCAGCTGGTCCTCGGTGACCGGCCGGCCCTTGCAGGCCTTCCGGACGCCGGCGACGGCCTTGTCGCGGACGAAGGGCTCGACGGTGCCGTTGCGCTTGGCGATCGTGAGCTGCATCTGCTCGGCGGTGGTGAAGCGGCGTCCGCACTCGCCGCAGGAGCGGCGACGTCGGATCGAGGAGCCGTCGTCGGTGACGCGGCTGTCGAGCACACGGGTGTCGGTGTGACGACAGAACGGGCAGTGCATCCCGGTCCCTCCCTCCGCCTCTCGGACCCCGGCCTGTGGATGGACCTGGGGACATCTGGTGCAACACGTGTGGAGGACCGCATCGTCCCTGGGGACTAGATGTGGATAACTACACGGTTGTGATTACTACATGTGGGGACACTACGCCCCGCGCGACGAGGGCCGCAAGCGGTTCGGCGAGTCGGTCGACGACACGCCGCGGGCCACGGAGAAAGCGCAGGTCAGGCGCCTGCGGCGTCCGGCCCGCGACCGACCAGGGCGGCCAGGTCGGTCCACCAGGACAGCCGGTCGGGGCGCCCGTCGTACTCGCGGCGCTGGTTGGCGCCGCTCGGTCCGGGCAGCACGAACACCGGCGCACCCGCCAGGTCCCAGCCCGTGATCCCGAGACCCGGGGGTCGGTGGCCGAGGCAGCGCGCGAGCTCCGCCGCCACGGTCTTGGAGGTCATCGCGAGCCACTCCGGTGACCACCCCTCGACCTTCGACGCGAGGTCGTCGACGTGGGTGCGGCGCGGCACGTCGGGCGCGCGCTCGACCACCAGGTCCGTCACGCCCAGCCCGTACGCCGGGAGCCGCACGTCGTCGGCCGGCTCGAGCCGGTCCTCGGTCAGGCCGGAGGAGTGCAGCAGCCGCCAGAACGCGTTGCCCGGGCCGCCGTAGTGGTGGTCGTGGCGCAGCGGGGAGCAGAGGTTCGCCATGCCGCAGAACACGACGAGAGGGGTCTCGCCCACGACGTCCGGCAGCAGCGACATCCTCCGAGACTGCCAGGCTCGACCCATGAGCCACCCGGCCCCGCCCCCCTTCGAGGTCCTGCCCGGGGACGACGTCAGCCCCGTCCTGGTGCACGTCCCGCACGCGTCCCGCCGGCTCGACCCGGAGGCCCGCGCGAGCGTCCTGCTCGCCGACGACGCCCTGGGCGCCGAGCTCGACGCGATGACCGACGCGGACACCGACGTCCTGGCCGCGAGGGCGGTCGACCGGGCCGCGGCCGGGGGCGTCGCGCGGCCCTGGCGCTTCGTCAACCGCCTCTCGCGGCTGGTGGTCGACCCGGAGCGATTCCCCGATCCGGCGGAGGAGGAGATGGCGGCGATCGGCATGGGCGCCGTCTACACCGCCACCAGCACGCTGGGCCGGCTGCGCGCCGACGACCCGGCCCGCGACGCGGCGTACACCGAGCGGTGGTTCCACCCGTACGCCGACGCGCTGGCCGACCTCGTCGACCACCGGCTGGCGGCCACCGGCCGGTGCGTGCTGGTCGACCTGCACTCCTACCCCACCACCGCCCTGCCCTACGAGCGTCACGCCGAGGAGCGGCGACCGGCCGTCTGCCTGGGCACCGACCCCGACCACACCCCGTCCTGGCTCCTGGAGGCGGCGGCGTCCTGCTTCGCCGCGGTCGGCGAGGTGGTGCGCGACGAGCCCTTCCACGGCACCTACGTGCCGCTGCGCCACCACCGCACCGACGCCCGCGTGTCGTCGGTGATGGTCGAGCTGCGCCGCGACGTGTACGCCGGACCGGACGACGCCGCCGCCGTGGTCGACGCGCTGGCCGCGCTGGTCGCACGCGTCGGCGCGCAGGACGTCCCCTGACAGGATCGCCGCATGGCTGACTTCCGGGGGGTCCTGGGCCTCGCACTGCTCCTCGCGGTCGCATGGGCGCTGAGCACCGACCGCAAGGGCATCTCCTGGCGGACCCTCCTCGCCGCGCTCGGCCTGCAGGTCGCCTTCGCGGCGCTGGTCCTGCGCTGGGGTCCCGGCCAGCGGGCGCTGGGGTGGGCGTCCGACCGGGTCGCGGATCTCATCGGCTACACCGACGAGGGGACGTCCTTCCTCTTCGGGCCGCTCTACGAGGCCGGCGGCGACGACGGCACGATCTTCGCCCTGTCGGTCCTGCCGGTGATCATCTTCCTCGGCGCCCTGATCGGCCTGCTGTTCTACCTGCGGGTCATCCAGTACGCCACGCACTGGATCGGGGGCGCGCTGTCGCGGGTGCTGGGCGTGTCCAAGGTGGAGTCGCTCTACGCCAGCACCGTCATCTTCCTCGGCCAGAGCGAGGCGCCGCTGATGATCGCGCCGTACCTGCGCTCGTTGCGGGCCGGACAGATCTTCACCGTCATGGTCGGCGGGCTCACGGCCGCCGCCGGCTCCACCCTCGTGGGGTACTCCCTGCTGGGCGCCCCGCTGGAGTACCTGCTCGCCGCGACCGTCATGAACGCCCCGGCCGCACTGCTGTTCGCGAAGCTCATGTGGCCGGACTCCACGCCGGTCGAGAAGGAGCCCGCGAGCATCGTGCTCGCCGAGGGCGAGGAGCGGGTCGACCTCGACGACCTCGACGTCCGGGAGGTCCGCGACACCGAGTCGCGCAACCTCATCGACGCGATCGGCCGCGGTGCGCTCGCGGGTGGCCGGATCGCCATCACGGTCGGCGCACTGCTCATCGCCTTCGTCGCCCTCATCGCCCTGGCCAACGGCCTGCTGGGCGCCGTCGGCGGCTGGTTCGGCTACGACGGGCTCACCTTCGAGCGGATCCTCGGCTGGGCCCTGGCCCCGCTGGCGTGGCTGCTCGGCGTGCCGTGGTCGGAGGCGGTGCAGGCGGGCTCGTGGATCGGCCAGAAGACCGTGCTGAACGAGTTCGTCGCGTACGCCGACTTCGGGCCCGCCGTCGCCGGGCTCGACCCGCTGACGGTCGTCGTGGTGACCTTCGCGCTCGCGGGGTTCGCGAACTTCGCCTCGATCGCGATCATCCTGGGCGTGGTGGGGTCCCTGGCGCCGGAGCGCCGCTCCCTGCTCGCCGCGCTCGGGCTCCGCGCGCTGCTGGCCGCCAGCCTCGCCAACTTCTCCAACGCCGCGATCGCCGGGCTCGTCTTCTCCCTGTGACCGGGCCGGGTGCGATGATGGCGCCGTGGCCGGGGGGAAACGCGGGGGCAAGCGCGCGGGCCCTCGGCGACCCTCGGAGCGCTCACGGCTCCCCATCGCGCGGCTCCTGCTCCTGGCCCTCGGCGTCACGCTGACCGCGGTGGCCTGGGGCTACCTGGTCGTCGCGGCCATCGACTTCGGCACCGCGGCGCGGTCGGGTGAGAGCCGCGGGTGGTTGTTCCTCGCCGCCGCCTCGCTGGGCGCGGTTGCCTGCCTGTTCACCGCGCTCATCCTGCTGGCCCGCGCCGTCCGGCTGTTCACGGGCCGCGACGCCGCACCGGCGTACGAGAGCCGGCACGCGCAGGACGGGTCCGACCGGTCCGATCGAGCGACGGGTCAGTCGACGAGCGGGACCCGGAGGTCCTGACCGGCCAGCAGCATGGCCGAGTCGAGGCCGTTGAGCTCCTCGAGGTCCTGGACGACGACCCGCACGTCACCGTCGCCGACCCCCCGGCCGGCGAGGTCGGCGGCGATGTCCCACAGCGTCTCGCCCGTCCCGACCGTGACGACCTCGGTGGGCGGGGGCGTCCCGGCGTCGCGCGTCGCGCTCGAGGTGTCCAGGGACAGGCCGAGACCCAGGACGACGCCCAGGACGAGCAGCAGGGAGCCGACAAAGACGACGAGCCGGCCCCGTCGGGTCAGACGCACGGGGGCCGGGCTGACGGCGCCGACGGTGCGGGCGGAGAGAGTGGTGTCCATGGGGACCTCCTGGGGAAGAAGGGGTGCGCTGCGATCGGGACGAGTTCTACGGGCGACCACCGACAGTGGCGGCGGGTCGGCCTTCGTACTCACGTTCGATCGAACACACATGCGACGGTAGAGCATCTGTTCGAACGTCGCAAGACCTCGGACGAACACGCGTTCGACCCGCACCCCGACCGGCGCGCACGACACGCTGATCGAACAGATGTTTGAACCTCGGGGCCGCCTCGGCGTACGGTGAGCGCCACGACAGCGGCCTGCGCAGCGGGCCGGCACGGCACCCTGGAGGCGACACGATGGCCAAGGCGAAGACCCCCGACGATCCCGGGGCCGACCGTGCGGGCTCCGTGACCGAGCTCCCCGACGGCCCGCCCGACCCGTCGGGCCTGACGCCCCGGCAGCAGCGCGTGCTGCAGGTCGTCCGGGACTCCCTGGAGCAGCGGGGCTACCCGCCCAGCATGCGGGAGATCGGCCAGGAGGTCGGCCTCACCTCGTCCTCGTCGGTCGCCCACCAGCTCCGCGTGCTGGAGAAGAAGGGCTTCCTGCGACGCGACCCGAACCGCCCCCGGGCGCTCGAGGTCCTCATGCCGGACGCGCTCGCCGCACGCCGGGCCCTGTCGTCGGCGGGACCCTCCGCGATCGACGACACCGGGGCCGGCGACGCCATGCCCGCCGCCGCCTACGTGCCGATGGTCGGGCGCATCGCGGCCGGTGGCCCGATCCTGGCCGAGGAGCGGGTCGAGGAGATCTTCCCGCTGCCGCGCCAGCTCGTCGGCGAGGGCACCCTCTTCCTGCTCGAGGTGCGGGGCGACTCGATGGTCGACGCCGCGATCTGCGACGGCGACTACGTGGTCGTCCGCCAGCAGCCCACCGCCATCAACGGTGACGTCGTGGCCGCCATGATCGACGGCGAGGCCACGGTGAAGACCTTCAAGCGCACCGACTCCGGCCAGGTCTGGCTGCTGCCCCACAACGACGCGTTCTCCCCCATCGACGGCACCCACGCCTCGGTGCTGGGCAAGGTCACCACGGTCCTGCGCCGCCTGTAGGTGAACTCTCGGTGACCGTTGCCGTCCGGGCCGTCACGCACGGCCCGGACGGGCGTTCACTGAGGTGTGAGTCCTTCCTCCGCCTCCCGTCGTACCGTGCTCGCGGCCGGCGCCGCCGGCACCGCCCTGCTCGCGACCTCCCCCGTCGCCCCTGCCGCCGGCTCAGCCACGACAGCCGCCCCGGCCTCCTCGTCCCGCGCCTTCCGTCACGGCGTCGCCTCCGGCGATCCGCTGCCGACCGGCGTCGTCCTGTGGACCCGGGTCACCCCGACCGCGGCGTCCGCCCCCGGCTCCGGCCGCGGGCCCCGCGTCGAGGTCCGGTGGGAGGTCGCCGACGACCCGTCGTTCCGTTGGGTCGTCCGTCGCGGTCGCGCCGTCACCGGACCCTGGCGCGACCACACGGTCAAGGTCGACGTCGGCGGGCTGCGGCCGGCGCGCTGGTACTGGTACCGCTTCACCTGGCAGGGCCGGACCAGCCGTGTCGGCCGCACCCGCACCGCCCCCGCGCCCGACGCCTCGCCGGACCGCCTCCGCTGGGGCGTGGTCTCCTGCGCGAACCTGCAGGCCGGCTGGTTCTCGGCGTACCGGCACCTGGCCGCCCGCGACGACCTCGACCTGGTGCTGCACCTCGGCGACTACCTCTACGAGTACGCCCCGACCGAGTACGGCGCCGGGCAGCAGGACACCGACGTGCGCGCCCACGTCCCCGCCCGCGAGATCGTGAGCCTGGCGGACTACCGCCAGCGGCACGCGCAGTACAAGGCCGACCCCGACCTCGCCGACCTCCACGCCCGGCTGCCGTTCGTGGTCACCTGGGACGACCACGAGTCCGCGAACGACGCCTGGCGGCGCGGCGCCGAGAACCACCAGCCCGACGAGGGCGGCTGGCGGCGACGCCGCGCCCGCGCCCACCGCGCGTACGACGAGTGGATGCCGGCGCGCATGTCGGCCACCGCCGACCTCGGCGACGGCACCCGTCTCTACCGGCGCCTGCGCTTCGGTCAGCTCGCCGAGCTGAGCATGCTCGACCTCCGCACCTACCGCGACCAGCAGGTGGCCACCCCGCTCGTCGACGGCGAGGTCAGCGACCCCGACCGCACGATCACCGGGCGCCAGCAGCTGCACTGGCTGAAGGACTCCCTGCGCCCCTCACGTCCGCAGTGGCGGCTCGTCGGCAACCCCGTGATGATCGCGCCCGTGACCTTCGCGTCCCTCCCGGCCGAGCTCGTCGACAACGTCAACGACGTGACGGGGCTGCTCCCGCGGGACGGGTCGCCATACAACGTGGACCAGTGGGACGGTTACACCGACGACCGCCGCGAGCTGTTCGCCCACATCCGCGACCGGGGCGTGCGCGACGTCGTGTTCCTGACCGGCGACATCCACTCGGGGTGGGCCGCCGAGCTGCCGTACGACGCCGGCACCTACCCGGTGCCGGTCGACGGCGAGGCCAGCGCCGGGGTGGAGCTGGTGTGCACGTCGGTGACCTCGAACAACCTCAAGGACATCACCGGCACGCCGCCGCGCACCACGAGCGTGGCGGTCGAGACGGCGATCAAGGCCGACAACCCGCACGTGAAGTACCTGGACTTCGACAGCCACGGCTTCAGCGTGCTCGACGTGACCAGCGAGAGGGTGCAGATGGACTGGTGGGTGATCTCGTCCCGGACGGATCGGCGGGCGACGGCGGCGTGGTCGACGTCCTGGGCGACTCCGGCGGGCACGGCGCGCCTCGAGCGCGCGAGCCGCCCGGTGGGTGGTGGGCGATGACCGCGCCGGGCCCGAGCCGCCGCACGGTCCTGCGGCTGGGCGGGGGCGTCGTCCTCTCGACCGCCGCGACGGCTCCCGCGGCAGCGACGGTCGCCGCCCGGCGGGGCTCACGGCGGCGCCGCGCGTACGTCGTCGTCCTCGACGGATGCCGACCCGCGGAGATCGACGGGGAGCTCGGCCTCGACCTGATGCCGACGGTGCGGGGCCTGCGCGACGGCGGCCGCCGCTTCCCGCGTGCCCGCTCGCTGCCGGTGATGGAGACCATCCCCAACCACACGATGATGATGACCGGGGTTCGGCCCGACCGCAGCGGCGTGCCCGCCAACGCGATCTACGACCGGGACCTCGGCGAGACCCGCACGATGGACCGGCCCGCCGACATGCGCGCCGACACCGTCCTGGAGCGCTGCCGCCGGCAGGGGCTGACGAGCGGCACGGTCCTGTCGAAGGAGTACCTCTACGGCATCTTCGGGCCCCGGGCCACGCACCGCTGGGAGCCGTTCCCCGTCGTCCCCGTCTCCGGGCACGCGCCCGACGCGTTCACGATGGACGCGACGCTCGCGATGGTCGACCGGTTCGACCCCGACCTGGTCTTCGTCAACCTCGGCGACATCGACCGGGTCGGGCACTCCGACCTCACCGGCACCTCGCTCCAGCTCGCCCGCCGGGCCGCCCTGGCCTCCGGGGACCTCCAGGTGTCGCGGCTCGTCGACGCGCTGAAGGAGAGCGGCCGGTGGCGCGACTCGCTGCTCGTCGTCCTCGCCGACCACTCGATGGACTGGTCGCGACCGGACCGGTCCGTCTCGCTGACGCCGGTGCTCACCGACGACCCCCTGCTGGCGGGCAACGTCGTGGTGGGCCAGAACGGCGGGGCCGACCTCGTCTACTGGACGGGTCCGGACCGCGACCGAGAGCGCGCCGTGGCGCGCATCCGCCGCCTCGCCCTGGCCACCGACGGCGTCCTGGCCGCCCACGACCGCCGGCGTGCGTCGTCCTGGCTGCGGCTCGGGCCGGAGGCGGGCGACGTCGTCGTCTACGCGCGGGCGGGCTGGCGCTTCAGCGACCCGAGCCCGGGGTCCAACCCGCTGCCCGGAAACCACGGCCACCCGACGACGGCGCCCATCCCGTTCTTCCTCTCCGGCGGCCACCCCGCCGTACGACGGGGCACGTCGCCGGCAGCGGCCACCACCGTGGACGTCGCCCCGACCGTCGCCGGGTTCCTGGGCCTGCGCGGCGCGCCGCGAGGCGGCTGGGACGGGGTTCCGCGACTCTAGGCACCACCACCACCGGACCCAGTCGAGGAGGCCGTCGTGTCCGAGATCCACCAGCAGGCCAAGGACAGGTACGGCGGGGTGAAGGTCGGCAGCGCCTTCCTCGGCTTCGTGACCTCGCTCGGGATGGTCGTCCTGCTCAGCGCGGTGCTCGCGGTCACGGGGTTCGGCCTCGGCGCGATCACCGACACGGGCACCGGCGACGCCCTGGAGCGCGCGGGCGAGGAGACCGGCGCCAGCGCCTACGAGCTCGGCGTCGCCGGGATCGTCGTCGTCCTCGTCGTCCTGTTCCTCGCCTACCTCGCCGGCGGGTACGTCGCGGGCCGCATGGCGCGCTTCCACGGCGTCCGCCAGGGCGTCGCGGTCTGGGGCTGGGCGGTGCTCGTCGCCGTCGCGCTCGGCGTCGCCGCCGCCGTCCTCGGCAACGACAGCAGCGGCGCCGAGGAGCTCTCGCCGCTGTCGCCGCCGTCCGGCGAGCTCGGCGTCGGCCTCGCCGGGCTGGCGATCGTCGCCGCCGTCACCCTCGTGGGCGCGATGCTCGGCGGACTGGCCGGCATGCGGTTCCACCGCCGCGTCGACCGCGCCGAGGCCGACGAGCTCGGGGCGTCGGACGCAGCCCGGGACCACCACGCCTGAGGCGGTAGCGTCGGGGCTCATGGACCTCCTGGCCCCCGACTTCACGCTGGTGCGCGGCCGCCCGGCGTACGACGTCGCCGAGGTCGACGAGGCGGTCGCCGAGACCCGCCGCCTGCTCGCCGGCCACGCGCCGAGCCCCTGGTCCTCCCGAGGTGGGTTCAGCCTCGTCACCGGGGGGGGGTACGACGCCCGTCAGGTCGACGCCTGGCGGGACGCGGTCCGTCGCGAGCTGACGGTCCGGGCCGACGAGCGGTGGTCCGAGGGTGCCGAGGACGACCCGCCCGAGCTCCGGGGCGTAGAGATGGACGGGTACTCCGCCGCGGCGAGCTCGAGCAGCTTCTCGCCGTGGGTGCGGCTGACCGCGCTGGTGCTGGTGGTCGCGGTCGCGGCGTTCTTCGTCGCCTCCTACTTCGTCTGAGCCTTCGTCCGGGGCGCCACCGGTGACCCGGCGGCCGACGCCAACCGGGCCAGCGCGGCACGGGCGACGGCCGGGTCGTACGTCGACCACATGGGCGGCAGCCCGGCGCGCAGGAACCCGCCGTACCGCGCCGTGGCGAGCCGCGGGTCGAGGATCGCGACCACGCCCTTGTCGGACGTGCTGCGGATCAGGCGACCGGCGCCCTGGGCCAGCAGCAGCGCGGCGTGGGTGGCCGCGACCTGCATGAACCCGTTGCCGCCGGCCGCGTCGGCGGCCTTCTGACGCGCCGACATCAGGGGGTCGTCGGGGCGCGGGAAGGGGATGCGGTCGATGACGACGAGCTGGCAGGTGTCCCCGGGCACGTCGAGGCCCTGCCAGAGGCTGAGCGTGCCGAACAGGCAGGTGTGGGGGTCGGACACGAACTGCGCCGCCAGCTCGCCCAGCTGCGCCTCGCCCTGCGCGAGCGTCGTCAGGTGCGGCAGCCGGGCGCGGAGGCCCTCGGCCGCGGTCTCGGCCGCGCGGCGCGAGGAGAAGAGCCCGAGGGTGCGGCCGTCCGCGGCGTCCACCAGCTCGGCGAGCTCGTCGAGCTGGGCGGCGCCGAGGCCGTCGCGGCCGGGCTGCGGCAGGTGGCGTGCGACGTACAGGATCCCCTGGCGGGCGTAGTCGAACGGTGAGCCGACGTCGATCCCCTGCCAGCCGAGCTCGTCGTCGGGACGCAGCCCGAGGCTCGAGGCCACCGCCCGGAAGTCGCCGCCGAGGCGCAGGGTGGCGCTGGTCAGGACGACCGTCTTCTCCTCCAGCAGGCCCGAGCGGACCGTGCCCGCCACGTGCAGCGGGGCCACGCACAGGCGGGCGGGGATGCGCTCGCGGCCCTTCGCGTGCCACAGCACGTCGTGCTCGGAGTTCTTCGCCATTCGCTCGGTGTGGTCGAACAGGTCGCTCAGCCAGGCCTTCGCCTGCTGCCGGCCGGGGTCCGAGTCGCCGCCGGCCTCCTTCGGCATCGCCGAGAGGCACGCACGGACCGCGTCGCGGACGAGCGCCAGCGCGTCCGCCAGGTCCTGCGGCGGCGGGTCGAGGCGCCCCTCGGGGCACTCGTCGACCGCGGCGCGCAGGGCCGCGGCGGCGTCGAGGAGGTCCTCGGCGGGGTCGTCGCCGTCCTTGTCGGCGACGTGGCGCTGCACCCGCCGGGCGACCCGCTCGACCTCCGGGACGGTGAGCTCGTCGGTGGCGGCCTGCGTGACGCGGGCCGCGAGCTCGTGGGCCTCGTCGACCACGACGGCGTCGTACTCGGGGATCATGGGGACGCCCTCGATGGCGTCGATGGCCAGCATCGAGTGGTTGGTGACGACGACGCGGGCCTTCGCGGCGCGCTCCTTCGCGCGCTCGGCGAAGCACTCCTCGCCGAAGGCGCACCGGGTCGCGCCGAGGCACTCACGCGCGGAGACGCTGACCTGGCGCCAGGCCCGGTCGGTGTGGCGCGGCGCGCCGTCCTTCTCCCCCGTGCCCTTCTCCGCCGCCTGCTCCTCGACCCACTCCCGCAGGGCGATCACCTGCTCGCCCTGGGAGCCCTCCGGCAGGTCGACCAGCGCGCCCTGGTCGTCGGGGACGCCCTCCCGCACCCGGTGCAGGCAGGCGTAGTTCGAGCGGCCCTTGAGGACGGCGAACGCTCGGTCCTCCTCGAGGTCGTCGAGGGCGGGGTGGTCGCCGACCGCGTCGAGCAGGCGCGGCAGGTCCCGCTCGACGAGCTGGTGCTGCAGCGCCAGCGTCGCCGTGGCCACGACGACGCGCTTGCCGCGCAGCAGCGACGGGACCAGGTAGGCCAGCGACTTGCCGGTGCCGGTGCCGGCCTGCACCAGCAGGTGCTCGCCGGAGGTGAACGACGCCGCCACGGCCTCCGCCATCTGCACCTGACCGGGTCGCGTCTCACCCCCGATGGCCGCCACGGCGGCCTCGAGGACCTCTCTCACGCGGCTGGTCTCGGGCACCGCAGAACCCTAGCCACCACCGGGCGCCGACCTCGGTCCCCCTCCACAACCCCGGAGATCGAGGCGCGGGCGCCGCGCGAGGGCCCGGAACCCGACCCAGCGCCACACCGGGACGCCCGGAGATCGAGGTGCGAGCGTCGCGCAGCCACCGAGCCACGAGATCCCGGGACCCGACCCAGCGCCCTCACCGGGTCTCGTGGCGCCTCGCCAGGGCTCGGCACACCTCGACCTCCGGACCCCCGCGGATAGAGGTGCGAGCGTCGCGCAGCGACCGAGCCACGAGATCCCGGGACCCGACCCAGCGCCCTCACCGGGTCTCGTGGCGCCTCGCCAGGGCTCGGCACACCTCGACCTCCGGACGCCAGGGCTCGGCACACCTCGACCTCCGGGACGCCCGGAGATCGAGGTGCGAGCGTCGCGCAGCGACCGAGCCACGAGATCCCGGGACCCGGCCGAGGTCTCGAACCGCGGTGGGTCAGACGACGGCGCCGGTGTCCTGCGGGTCGCGTTCCTTCCGGCGGATCTTCGCGGTGCGGGTCATCGGCGCGCGCTTGTTGAAGAAGATCGTCAGCGGCGTGGCGACGAACACCGACGAGAACGTGCCGACGACCAGACCGACCAGGAGCGCGAGCGAGAAGTCACCCAGCGAGCTGCCGCCGAGGATCGTCAACGCCGCGAGGATGAACATGATGCCGATGCCGGTGTTGATCGTGCGCGGCGTCGTCTCCAGGCAGGCGATGTTCGCCTCCTCCTTGAACGTCGCGTCGGGCCGCGAGAGGCGCCAGCGTTCGCGGATGCGGTCGAAGACGACCACGGTGTCGTTGATCGAGACACCGACGATGGTCATCGCCGCGGCGAGGAACACCCCGTCGATCGGCTTCCCGAGCCAGGCGAACAGTCCGACGACCAGGATGATGTCGTGCATCATCGCGATGATCGCGGCGAGGCCGAACGTCCACTTGAAGCGGATCGCCAGGTAGATCAGCTGGCCCAGGAACGCGAGACCGAAGGCGATGAGCGCCTGGTTGCGCAGCTGGTTGCCGAGCGAGGCACCGATCTCGGAGTCGTTGAGGATCTGCGACCCGCCGGCGACGTCGCCGAGCGCGTCGTTGATCGCGTCGACGTCGGACTGGCTGAGCTGCCCGGCGCGGACCGAGATGTTGCCCTGCTGGACCTGCTGGACCGTGGCCTCGGGGAAGCCCGCGTCGGCCACCGCGTCGCGGGCCTCGTCGGCGTCGATCGACTGGGTGGTGTCGTACTCGATGGTCCGGCCGCCGGTGAACTCGACGCCCAGGTTCAGCCCCTGGGTCCCGATGCCCGCCAGCGCGACGACGACGAGGGCCGCGGCGACTGACAGCCAGATCCTCGTGCGGTCCATGATCTGGAAGTTCTTGTCCATCAGCCAGGTGCGCACCCGGCCGACGTCGCTCAGGCCGGTGATCTTCGGGCGCTTGCGCACGAACGGCAGCGAGACGCCGACCTCGGTGAGCACGCGGGCGATGATGAGGGCCGACACCATCGACGCGACGACGCCGATCGAGAGCGTGACGCCGAAGCCCCGGACCGGCCCGGCGGCGAGGAAGAACAGCAGTCCCGCGGCGATCAGGGTCGTCAGGTTGGAGTCGATGATGGCCGACCAGGCCTTGTTGAACCCGATCGAGAGGGCGCGGCGCATCCCCGCGGCGGGGTTGTCCCGGTACTCCTCCCTCGCTCTCTCGAAGACCAGCACGTTCGCGTCGATCGCCATGCCGATCGCGAGCACGAACCCGGCGAGACCGGGCAGCGTCAGGGTCGAGCCGAGGGCGACGAGGATCGCGTAGGAGATCAGCGCGTACGACGTCAGCGCCAGCGTCGCGAGGAAGCCGACGAGGCGGTAGACCGCGCCGATGAACAGGGCGGTCAGGGCGAGGCCGATGATCGCGGCCAGCGCGGACTGCTGGATGGCGTCGGCGCCCAGCGTGGGCCCCGTGACCTGGGTCGAGGCCACCTCGACGGGGAACGGCAGCGAGCCGCCCTCGATGAGGACGGCGAGGTTGTCGGCCTCCTCGAAGGTGAAGTCGCCGGTGATCTGGGTGGCGTTGCCGCCGATGCCGGCGCAGGTCACCTGGGAGGCCATGGGCGGCGAGGAGATGATGCGGTCGTCGAGCACGATCGCGACGCGGCGCTTCGGGTCGGTCTGCGGGCGCTGGACGCCGTCCTCGCAGGCCGCGGCGGCCGTGATGTCCTGCCACGTCGCGCCGCCCTCGCCGGTGAAGTCGACGCTGACGACCCAGCCGCCACCCTGGGTGGGGTCGTTCACGGCCTCCGAGCCGTCGATCTCGGTGCCCCGGATGACCGTGGGGCCGATCTCGAGCACGTCGCCGGAGTCCGAGGGGAGGACCTCGTTGCCCTCCTCGGTGGGCTCGGCGTTCGGACCCTGCGCGGCGCCGACGACCTCGTGGATCGACAGCTGCGCCTGCTGGCCCAGGACGGCCTGCGCCTCCTCCGGGTCCTGCACGTCGGGCAGCTCGACCAGGATCTGGTCGGACCCCTGGCGCAGCAGCGTGGGCTCGGAGACGCCGAGGCTGTCGACACGCCCGCGGAGCACCTCGACGACCTGGTCGACGTCCTCGGTCGACGGCTCGTCGCCGTTCTCGTCGGGGAGGACCTGGATCGCGATCTGGGTCCCGCCCCTCAGGTCCAGCCCCAGGCGGGGCGAGACGTTGAGGGCGATGGCCGCGCAGCCGGCCAGGAGGCCGAGCACGAGCACGAGACGGACGAGGACTCCGCGCGACAAGGGGACCAACCGATCTTCGACGACTTTCCCGGGACTGCCGTAGCAACAAACGGGTGAAGGCTACCTGGGGTTCCCCGGTGGCAGGTCGGGCACCGAGGTCACGGTCCGGGCTCGATCGGGGTGACGATCACGTCGACCGCCACGAGCTCGTCGGTCGAGGTGCACCGGTAGGCGTGGTCGAGGTCCGCCGCCCAGGCGTGGTGGACGCCGGGCGACAGGACCACGGTCCGACCCTCGGCCTCCAGCTCGCCGGCCCCGGCGAGGACGACGAGCTGCTCCGTGGCGCCGCGCGCGTGGGCCGGGGAGCGCCGGGTCGCGCCGGGCCGCACCCGCACCAGGTAGACCTCCGTGGTGCGGTGCGCCTCGGTCGACACGTGGAGCCGCACCGACGTCAGCGCCTCGTCCGCGACCTCGTCGATGCCCTCCTCCACCAGGGCGGCCAGCGGGACCCCGAGCGGCCCGGCCAGGGCGTAGAGGGTGTCGAGGGTCGGGTTGCGCCGTCCGGCCTCCAGCTCGGACAGGGTCGCCTTGCCGACGCCCGCCGCGGCGGCCAGCGCGCTGAGCGAGAACCCGCGCTCCGTCCGGACGGCGCGGATCCGGGCGCCGGTCGGTCCCCCGGTGGTGGTCATCGCCGTCCTCCCCTAGCCTGTTCCGCAAACGGAACGTTCGGTGCACCGAACGCCAGGGGAAGGGTAGCGATGGGCACACCGACGGGCACGCCGCTGGGCACGCCGCTGGCCGCCGGCGTGGTCGCCGCCGTCGTCGGGTTCTCGAGCTCCTTCGTGGTCGTGCTGGCCGGCCTCACTGCCGTCGGCGCCACCCCGCGACAGGCCGCGTCCGGTCTCGTCGCGCTCTGCGTCGCGCAGGCGATCGGGATGCTCTGGCTCTGCCTGCGTCACCGCACCCCGCTCTCGCTCGCCTGGTCGACCCCCGGCGCGGCCCTGCTGGTGACGACCGGCGCGGTCGCGGGCGGGTGGCCGGCCGCCGTCGGGGCGTTCCTGGTCGTCGGTGCGCTCGTCGTCCTCACCGGGCTCGTGCCGCGGCTCGGGGACCTGGTCGCGGCCATCCCCGTCCCGCTGGCCCGGGCGATGCTCGCGGGCGTCCTGCTGCCGCTGTGCGTCGAGCCCGTCCTCGCGCTCGCCGACTCCCCCGCCGTCGTCGCGCCGGTGGTCGTGACGTGGCTGGTCCTGCTCCGCCTCGCGCCCCGCTGGGCGGTGCCGGGGGCCCTGGCGGTCGCGCTCGGGGTCGTCGTGGCCACCGCCTCGGACGGCGTCCGGGCCGCGGACCTCGTCCCGTCCCTCACGCTCACGGCGCCCTCGTGGAGCGTCGGCGCCCTGCTCGGCGTCGCGCTTCCGCTGTACGTCGTCACGATGGCGTCGCAGAACGTGCCCGGTGTCGCCGTGATGGCGGGCCTCGGCTACCGCGTGCCGTGGCGGGAGTCGATGACGGTCACCGGGCTCGGCACCCTCGTGGCGGCCCCCTTCGGCGGGCACGCCGTCAACCTCGCCGCGATCACGGCCGCCCTCACCGCCGGGCCCGAGGCGGGGCCCGACCCGGCCCGCCGCTGGCCGGCCGGGGTGGGCGCGGCGGCGACGTACCTCGTCATCGCCGCGGGGTGCGGCGCCCTGACCACGCTGGTGTCGGCGGCGCCGGCGGGCGTCGTCCAGTCCGCCGCCGGTCTGGCGCTGCTCGGCACGCTGGCCGCGTCCCTGCGGGAGGCGCTCGCGGAGCCGTCCGACCAGGTCCCGGCGGTCGCCTGCCTGGTCGTGGCGGCGTCCGGCGTCAGCGTCCTCGGCGTCGGCTCGGCGTTCTGGGCCCTGCTGGTCGGCCTCGCCGTGCGCGCCGTGCTGCGGGCCGGGACACGCCCGCGAGGGGCCCACGCGGCCTGAGTCGCACTCGCCGGGGGACGTCGGGTGACGTCAGGAGCCGTCAGGAGCCGTCGAGCTCAGACGGCGTACGCCGCCAGCTCGTCGGCCAGCGCCGGCTCGGCGCGACCGACCAGGCGGGTGCCGTCGGCGGTGTGCTCCATCGAGTCGATCTCGCCGAAACGGTGGAGCCGGTCGACCAGGTCGCCGCGGTCGTAGGGCAGGAGCGCCGTGAAGGCGACCGCGGGCCGGGGCAGCTCGCCCTCGACGACGCGTCGCGCCTCCTCGATGCCCTCGCCCGTCCGCGCGGACACCACGAGGCAGCCGGGCTCGCGCTGGCGCAGCCGCGCGATGACCATCGGGTCGGCCGCGTCGGCCTTGTTGACGACGACGATCTCCGGCACGCCGGTCGCGTCGACGTCGGCGAACACCGCTCGCACCGCCGCGATCTGGCCCTCCGGGTCCGGGTGGGAGCCGTCCACGACGTGCAGCACGAGGTCGGCGTCCGCGACCTCCTCGAGCGTGGAGCGGAAGGCCTCGACCAGCTGGTGGGGCAGGTGGCGGACGAAGCCGACGGTGTCGGACATCGTGTACTCGCGGCCATCCGCGGTCGTCGTCCGACGGGTGGTGGCGTCCAGGGTCGCGAACAGCGCGTCCTCGACGAGCAGGCCCGCCTCGGTCAGCCGGTTGATGAGGCTGGACTTGCCGGCGTTCGTGTAGCCCGCGATGACCACGCTCGGGACCTGGTGGCGCTTGCGGTCGGCGCGCTTGACCTCACGGGTGCCCTCCAGCTCCTTCAGCTCGCGGCGCAGCTTGGCGATGCGGGCGCTGATCCGGCGTCGGTCGGTCTCGATCTTCGTCTCACCGGGGCCACGACCACCGATGCCCTCACCGCCCGCGGCGCGGCCACCGGCCTGGCGGGACAGGTTGCCTCCCCAGCCGCGGAGGCGCTGCGTCATGTACTGCAGCTGCGCCAGCTCGACCTGGGCCTTGCCCTCCTTGGACTTCGCGTGCTGGGCGAAGATGTCGAGGATCAGGGCGGTGCGGTCGACGACCTTGACGCCCGTCTTGTCCTCGAGGTTCCTCAGCTGGGACGGCGCGAGGTCGCCGTCGCAGATGACGGTGTCGGCGCCCGTGGCGCGGACGACCTCGGTCAGCTCGGCGACCTTGCCGGAGCCGATGTACGTCGAGGGGTCGGGCTTGCCACGGCGCTGCGTCATCGCGTCGAGGACCTCGGAGCCGGCGGTCTCGGCGAGCGCGGCGAGCTCGGTCATCGAGTTGTCCGCGTCGGTCTGGGTGCCCTCGGTCCACACCCCGACGAGCACGACACGCTCCAGGCGGAGCTGGCGGTACTCGACCTCGGTGATGTCCTCGAGCTCGGTGCGCAGCGAGGTGATGCGGCGCAGCGACTGCCGGTCGGCCAGGTCGGCCTCGCCGGTGGTGAGGTCGCGGTCGTCGGCCCGGTCCCGGCTGCGGTCGTCGACCCAGTCCTCGGTCTCGGCGAGCTCGGCGCTCAGGGTGAAGTCCTCGGCGGGCGAGGTCTCGGGGGTGGTGTCGTGTGCATGAGTCATGTGCTGTCCAGAGTACGGCGGCCCGCCGTCGTGCGCACCCGCGTTTGCCGTGGGCGCAACGTGGCAGCCTGGGCGGGTGAGGACGGTGCGAGCGCTCGGCTGGCTGGTCGCGGGCTCGGTGGCGGTGGCGGTCGGCCTGGCCATGGCCCTCGCGGTGCTCACCGGCACCGTCGGGCCCGAGTGCCCGTCGTACGACGACGAGGGCGAGACCGCCGCCCCCGGGTCGCCGTACAGCGCGGTGCTGTGCGGGACGCTGGACAGCGTCCCGTCGTTCCTGGGCGCCCTCACGGTGCTGGTGGTCGTCGCCGTCCTGGTGGCCGCGCTCCTCGTCGGTCTCCTGCAGCGGCGCCTGCCCCACGCCGGCGCCTGGGGCCTCCTCGCGCTGGCGGCGACCCCGCCGCTGCTCGTCCTGGCCCTGCACCACGTGCTGCCCGAGGACTGCCTCGGCGGCCCGGACGACAGCAACGCCTGCCAGCGCGACCGCGAGCTCCTGTAGCCCGAGTCGGCACGTCCGCGCACGTACCGAGGGCCGAGTCGGCACGTCTGCGCACGTGTCGACGGCCCAGCTGCGCAGACGTGCCGACTCGAGCCCGTACAGCTGCGCAGACGTGCCGACTCGACTACTTGGGGGGCATGCGGATGCCGCCGTCGAGGCGGATCGTCTCCCCGTTCGCGTAGGGGTTGAGCAGGCACTCGACGACCATGCGGGCGAGCTCGTCGGGGTAGCCGAGGCGCTTGGGGAACAGCACGCTCTGGCCGAGCTTGTCCTTGAACGCCTCGGCGTCGGGGCCCTGGCCGTAGAGCGGGGTGTCGATCAGGCCGGGCGCGACGGTGTTGAGGCGGATCCCGGAGGCGGCGAGGTCGCGGGCCAGCGGCAGGGTCATGCCGACGATGCCGCCCTTGGAGGCGCTGTACGCCGCCTGGCCGATCTGGCCGTCGAAGGCCGCGACGCTGGCGACGTTCACGATGGCGCCGCGGGCGCCGTCCACGAGGGGCTCGCTGCGGCTGATGCCCGTGGCGGCGAGGCGGGTCGCGTCGAAGACGCCGACGAGGTTGATGCGGATGATCCGCTGGAAGGCGTCGATGTCGGCGGCGGACTCGAAGCTCCCGTCGCGACCGACGGTGCGCTGGGCCCAGCCGATGCCCGCGGAGTTGACCGCGGTGCGCATCGGGCCGTGCTCGAGGGCCGTCTCGACGGCGGCCTGGATCGTGGCCGAGTCGGTGACGTCGGTGCGGGCGAACGTGCCGCCCACCTCGGCGGCCAGCGCGGAGCCGTCGTCCTCCTTGAGGTCGGCGACGACGACGTGGGCACCGAGCCCGGCGAGGCGTCGTACGACGGCCGCGCCGATGCCCGACGCGCCACCGGTGACCAGGGCGCTCGTTCCGTGGAGGTCCATGACCGCCGATCCTAGGACGACGTCGTCGTCACCAGGACCGGCGGTCACGACCGGTGGAGCGGGCGGGTCAGCTGGACTCGCCGCCACCCTCGGTGATGAAGGTGTTGACCTCGAGGTTGACGTCCTCGGTGTCCGGGGAGGCGTACCGCACCTCGCCCTCCTCGCTCACCAGCGTGTACTCCGGGTCGGGGCACGCGCCGCTCGCCTCGATCGGGTTGCCGGTGCCGAGCTCGGCGCCGGTGAGGGCCTCGTAGTAGACGACGTCGTAGGTGACGGCGCGGAACTCGTAGGTGACCTCGTTCTCCTCGAAGTCCATCGCGTCACAGGTCTGCGCGTCGCCGGCGTCCGTGCCGGTGAGGCACATCGCGACGCTGACGTCCTCGTAGCGGTCGATCTCGACGCCCCAGGTCTCGCCGATGCCCGGGCCGATCAGGTCGGTGTAGGCCCCCGCCTCGGGGACGGCGGCGTACGTGCTGATCCGCGGGTCCGCGGGGTCGTACTCCGAGGCGTTGCTCATCGCCCGCGGCTCGCAGAGGGCGGTCATCTCGAAGTAGTCCGTGGCGGTGAAGCTGGGGACGTCGGACGGTGCCTCCGGCTCGGACTCCTGCGACTCCTCGCTGGGGGCGGACTCGCTCGGCGTCGGCGTCGGCTCCGCAGACTCGGAGGTGCCACCGCCGTCGGCCTCGCTGCCCTCGTCGTCACCGCCGAGCACGAAGATCAGGCCGATGCCGCCGATGATGATCAGCACCGCGAGCACGGCGCCCGCGATGATCAGCGGCTTCTTGTCCTTGGGCTTGCGGGGTCCACCGGGGCCGCCGGGGCCCCCGGGACCACCGGGGCCGCCGTAGCCGGGAGGGCCGCCGTAGCCGCCGGGACCACCCGGGCCGCCGTAGCCGCCACCCTGCTGGCCGTACCCGCCACCCTGCTGGCCGTAGCCGCCCTGGCCACCGGGGCCGCCCTGCTGGCCGTAGCCACCGGGCTGCTGGCCGTACCCGCCCTGCTGGCCCCAGCCCTGCTGCCCGGGCTGCTGGGGCGGGGGCTGCTGGCCCCACCCTCCCTGGCCGGCGGGCGGGGGCTGCTGGGCGCCCTGCTGGCCCCAGCCCTGCTGGCCGGGCTGACCCGGCTGGCCCGGCTGCTGACCGGGCGGTGTGGCGCCGGCAGGGGACCATCCCTGCTGGCCCGCGCCCTGGTCCTTCCCGAGGGAGGGTCCGGACTCGCCGGAGGGCTTGGGCGGCTCGCTGCCCGCGATGCGGGTCGGCTCGGGCTCGTCGGGTCGGTCCTGGGACATGTGCGCACCTCGTGTCTCGGGCCGGCGCATGCGTCCGGCGTTCACCGCCAGCCTCACCCGTCTCACGTGTCGCCAAACCTCGGCCCCGGCGAGCCATGGCTCAGAGGTCGGTGGTGCCTGACGCCACGATCGTCGCTGGCCCGCTGAGTGTAGTGCCGCCACCGGGCTCCCAGGACGCCTTCAGCACACCTCCGGGCACGTCGATCCGGTACTGCACGGGCTCGGACGGGCTCGGACGCTCGGCGCCCGGGTCGGCGGCGCCGTCCGCGAGCGCGACGGCGACCAGCACCGCGCAGGCACCGGTGCCGCAGGAGCGGGTCTCGCCCGAGCCCCGCTCGTGGACGCGCATCGCGACGTGCCCCTCGCCCCGGCGTACGACGAACTCGACGTTCACGCCGGCCGGGTACAGCCCGGTGTCGTACGACGGCTGCACGAGGAGGTCGCCGGCCTCGGCGAGGTCGTCGACGAGGGCCACGGCGTGGGGGTTGCCCATGTCGACCCCGGTGGCGGGCCACTCGCGAGCGCCGACTCCGGAGGCGTCGTCCACGCCGACCCGGCTGGGGCCGAGCAGGCGGGCCGGGCCCATGTCGACGGCGTACCCGTCCTGGTCGGCCACGACCGTGCGCACCCCGGCGCGGGTGCCGATCGGCAGTGGCTCGTCGAGCGACGCGAGGCCCTCGGTGACGAGGTGGTGGGCCAGCACGCGGACGCCGTTGCCGCACATCTCGGAGACCGAGCCGTCGGCGTTGCGGTAGTCCATGAACCACTCCGAGGCCCCGGCCTGCTCGGGGGTCACGGCGTCGCGCCCGAGCAGGACGGCGGAGCGGACCACCCGGATCACGCCGTCGCCGCCGATGCCGGCCCGCCGGTCGCAGAGCCGGGCGACGCGGGCGGGGTCGAGGTCGCCGTGGACGGTGCCGTCGTGGTCGGGCAGGAGGACGAAGTCGTTCTCCGTGCCGTGGCCCTTGAGGAAGCGATAAGCGGTCACGAGCGGTACAGCCCCTCGGCGTACGACGGCCCGTAGTGGGCGTCCAGCCGGTCCAGGTCGTCCTCGGGGCGCTCGAAGGTCTGCGCGAGCACCGCGCGGCGCGGGACGCCGGCCTCGGGGTCCCACTCCTCGTGGTGCCACAGCCCGGAGCGCAGGAACGCCTTGCCGCAGTGGTGGAAGACCTCCTCGACGTCGACGACCATCGCGACCACGGGCCGGTGGCGGCGGACGACCATCGCGTCGAACCAGGGCGCCTCGCTGACGAGGCGCGCCCGGCCGTTGACGCGCAGGGTGTCGGGGCGGCCGGGGATGACGAACAGCAGCCCGACGCGGGGGTTGGCCAGCACGTTGCGGTAGCCGTCCGCCCGCCGGTTGCCGGGCCGCTCCGCGAGGGCGATCGTGCGGTCGTCGAGGACGTGGACCAGGCGGCCGGCCGGGTCTCCCTTCGGCGAGGCGTCGGCGCGGCCCTCGGCGTCGGCCGTCGCGAGGACGCAGAACGGCGACGCGGCCAGCCAGGCCCGGTCGAGCTCGTGGAGGTGGTCGCGGTCCTTGCCGCGGGCGGCGGCGGACGGCTCGCCGCCCAGCAGCGCCGTCAGCGTCGCCCCGTCGGCGACCGCGACCTCGCCCACCGGCTCGCCCACCCGCTCGTCCGCACCCTCCACGAGGGGTGAATCTACGCCTGGCGAAGCCACATCACCGGGTCGCCGTCGTGCTCGCCGACCACCTCGACGTCACCGAGGCCGGCCGCGGCGAGCATCACCCGGGCCAGGCCGCGGCGTTGGGCGTCGTACGTCAGGACGTGGGCGACGACGCTCCCGAGGACGAACGACTCCGGCGGGTCGCAGAGCGCGTCGACGAGCCGGTCCCCCCACGCGTCGCGGCGCTCGACGTCGGCGAGCACCGCGAGCCAGCGGGGACCGACCTCGGCCAGCCGGGCGCGCAGCCCCGCGACGGTGTCGGGCTCGGCGCCCCTCGGCTGCTCGAGGCCCTCGATCGCCGCCACCCACGCCTCCAGGCCGCCGACGACGCGGCCGAGCACCAGGGCCAGCGACTCCTCGGGGCCCGCCCACCCGACGAGCACCGCCCCGGGGACCCGGGCACGTTCCCACTCCTCGCGACCCATCCCGGCGCAGCGGTCGAGGAGCACCGCGGTGTCGGCCAGGTCGTGATGGGCCATCACCGTGGTCACCGCCCCCGCCCCCGCCGGGGCGCCGCCGGCGGCGCGGGGGTCCGCGGCGACCCAGAGCGCGGTCGGCGAGTGGAAGTGGACGCCGTTGGGTGCCTCCAGCCAGTGCGCGGTGGCGGTCGGGTGGCCCGGCGGGGTCGCGGACGGCGGGTGGCCCCACGCCCGGGCGTAGGCGCGGGCGAAGCCCTCCACCGAGTCGTACCCCGCCTCCCACGCGGTCTCGGTCACGCTCGCCCCGCCACGGAGCCGCCAGGCGGCCCGCTCCAGGGCGACCCGGCGCCGCATCGCCACCGGCGGTTCCCCCGCGGCGGCGCTCACCGAGCGCGCGAAGTGGTACGGCGAGGCGTGCGCGGAGTCCGCCATCGCCCCGAGGTCGTCGTGGTCGTCGGCGAGGACGGCGTCCAGCAGCTCCTGCAGGCGGTCCCGACGTGCGTCGCTCACGGCGTCCAGTCCGGCGCCGGCCGGGGGCCGTCGACGAGGTAACGCGCGCAGACGAAGTCCCCGGCGCCCACGTGCTCGGCCAGCCGCAGCTGCAGCCGGCGCGGCAGCAGTGGCCGCCCCTCCCCCAGCGTCACCGGCGCGTACGACACGACGACGTCGTCGAGCAGCCCGGCGTCGGCGTACTGCCCCGCGAGGTCGCCGCCCCCGACCACCCACAGGTCGCGCCCGCCCGCCGACGCCTCGATCTCGGCGTGGACGGCGGTGACGTCGCCCGAGGCGAAGCGGACGTCGGCGCCCTCGAGACCGGGCAGGTCGCGGTGGGTCAGCACCCAGGTCGGGACGTCGTAGCTCCAGGCCTCCTCGGCGGCGGTGACGCGGTCACGGATCCACTCGTACGTCGTCGCGCCCATCACCAGCGCCCCGACGCGCTCCATCAGGGCGTCGTAGCGGAGCGCGGGCTCGTCGGGCTCGACGTGGGTCTGGACGAACAGCCAGGCGAGGCTGTCGGCGGGGTCGGCGATGAAGCCGTCGAGGCTGGTGGCGGTGTAGTACGTCGTCCTCATGGGGCTCAGCCTCCGACGTCGGAGGTGCCGGCGACCCGACCGATGTTGCGGACTGTCGTCACCGCCTCGTCGAGGTCACGCACCCAGACGACGCGGGGGTCCTTGCGGAACCAGGCGTCCTGCCGACGGACGAAGCGTCGGGTGGCGACGACGGTCCGCGTCCGGGCCTCGGCCTCGGTCATCTCGCCGGCGAGGTGGGCGGCGGCCTCGCGGTAGCCGATGGCCCGGGAGGCCGTGCGGCCCTCGGCCAGACCGGCGGCGAGGAGCCGCTCGACCTCGGCGAGCAGGCCGGCGTCGTACATCGCGTCGACGCGGGCGGCGATCCGCGCGTCGAGGACGGCGCGGTCGGCCTCGACGCCGAGCTGCACGGTGGCGGGCTCGACGTACTCCGGCACCGGCATCGACGCGGAGAACGGGCGGCCGGTGAGCTCGACGACCTCGAGGGCGCGGACCGCGCGACGGCCGTTGCCCGGCTCGATGCCCGCCGCGGCCACGGGGTCGACCTCCGCGAGGCGCGCGTGCAGCACGCCCGCGCCCTCGGCCTCCAGCTCGGCCTCGAGGCGGGCCCGGACGACGGGGTCGGTGCCGGGGAACTCCAGCCGGTCCAGCACGGCGCGGGTGTAGAGCGCGGACCCGCCGACGAGCACGGGGACGACGCCGCGGGCCCGCAGGTCCGCGACCACGGCCCTCGCCTCGCGCTGGAAGCTCGCGACGTTGGCGGTCTCGGTGACGTCGAGGACGTCGAGGAGGTGGTGCGGGATCCCCCGGCGCTCGGCGGGCGTCAGCTTGGCGGTCCCGACGTCCATGCCCCGGTAGAGCTGCATCGCGTCGGTGTTGACGACCTCGCCGCCCAGCCGTTCGGCGAGGCCCAGCGCGACCTCGCTCTTGCCCGCCGCTGTGGCACCGACCACCGCCACCACCGGTGGGGGGCTCGGGGAGGGGGAGGGGTGGGGCACGACCGATATCCTCGCAACATGAGCAGCTTCTTCTCCAAGCTTCGTGGCCAGGCCCAGAAGGCCGTCGACCAGCACGGCGACAAGATCGCCAAGGGGCTGGACCGGGCGGCGTCCGAGGCCGACAAGCGGACCAAGGGCAAGTACTCCGACAAGATCGCCAAGGGTCGGGTGAAGGCGCAGGAGCAGCTGGCGAAGATGGACGACGGGAACGACGGCCGCGGCCCGGGTGCCGCCGGCGGCCCCGGCGGACCGACCGGTCCCGCGGGGCCCACCGGTCCGCCGCGCCGGTGACCCACGACCGCTTCGTCGTCGTCCCCGCCTCCTACGTCTTCCTGCTCCGTCCCGCCGAGGACGGCAGCGAGGAGGTCCTGCTGCAGCTGCGGCAGGGCACCGGCTTCATGGACGACCACTGGGCCGCCGGCGCCGCGGGCCACGTCGAGCGCGGCGAGACGGCGTACGACGCGGCGCACCGCGAGGCCCTCGAGGAGCTCGGCCTCACCGACCTCGAGCTGCACTTCGAGCTGACGATGCAGCGCACCGGCAGCGGCGAGCCCATCGACGAGCGGGTGGACTTCTTCTTCACCTGCTGGTCGTGGAGCGGGGAGCCCGAGGTCCAGGAGCCGCACCGCAGCGCCGGCCTGCGCTGGTGCCGGCTGGACGCCCTGGACGACCTGCCCCAGCCGGTGGTGCCCCACGAGCGGCGGGCGCTGGCGGCGATCGGCACCGGCACGACGTACCTGACCCACGGTTTCGACCACGATCCCGACCACCGAGGAGCGAGCGCATGAGCGAGTCCGACGGGGGCCTCGGCCCCCAGCCCACCCCCACCACCGAGTCCCCCGAGCTGTTCCCCGGCGGGACGGACGCGACGCGCGACGCCACCGACTACGTGGACCGCGGCGCCGAGCCCGCCGCCCGCGACATGGACCCCGACGACAACCCGGCCGTGGAGGACGCGCTGCCGGAGGAGGTCAAGGAGTCCGACGACAAGAAGCAGGAGCCGGACGACGACGAGCGCGGCGAGGACGCCGACAGCCCCGACGAGCCCCCGGCCTGAGCCGGGACAGGAGCCACGCCATGAGTGACAAGAAGCTCCCCGAGGACGTCGAGGGCCAGGACTCCAACCCCAGCGCCGGCGGTCCGCAGCGGCTCGAGGGCGACATGGGCATCAGCAGCGAGCGCGTCGGCGAGACGGGCCCGGGCCAGGTCGGCACCGACGGCGTCCGCGCCCCCGCCGACCGTGACCGGCTCGACCCCGACCGCACCCCCGACGAGACCCCCGACGAGCAGCACCCCGGTGGGGAGGAGCCGAACGCCGAGGGGCTCACCCCCAAGGCCGGCTACTCCGAGACCGACCCCCGCTCGGACTGACCTCGTCAGCTGGTCGAGCAGCACAGGTGCGCCAGCGCCTGCGCGTCGTCGAGACCGCGGTGACGTCACCAGGGTCTCGACGACACGCGCTCGCTGCGCTCGCGTGCTGCTCGACCACCTGTGGTCGTGGCCTCAGCCGCAGGCGGGCGCCGGCGGCAGGGGCTCGGGGACGCCGATCGACGGCATGCCCAACCCGACCTCGGCCGGACCAACCCGCCCGGAGATCGAGGCGCGAGGCCGGCCACGGCCGAGCCACGAGATCCCGGGAGACGCTCGCGAGCGCGACACCGGATCTCGTGGCCCCTCGCCAGGGCTCGGGGCACCTCGATCTCCGCTGTGGTCGTGGCCTCAGCCGCAGGCGGGCGCCGGCGGCAGGGGCTCGGGGACGCCGATCGTCGGCATGCCCAGCCCGACCCCGACCGGGGCCTTCGGGCCCTCGGTCCGCGCCTGCCACGCGTCGCCGGAGCGGGTGCGTCGTATGCCGAGCACGGGGCCGTCCGCGACCAGGTGGTGCGGGGCGGCGTAGGTGACCTCGACGGTGGCCACGTCACCGGGGCGGACGGCGACCGCGGCGCCGTCGGCGTCCACCGGGGTGAAGTGCACGAGCCGGTTGTCGGGCGCGCGTCCCGAGAGGCGGTGGGTGGCGGCGTCCTTGCGCCCCTCCCCCTCGGCGACGAGGAGGTCGAGGCGGCGTCCGACCTGGCGCTTGTTCTCGGTCCAGGCGACGTCGTCGACGAGCGCGGCGAGGCGGCCGTAGCGCTCCTTGACCACCTCGGGCGGCACCTCGCCGTCCATCGTGGCGGCGGGGGTGCCGGGGCGCTTGGAGTACTGGAACGTGAAGGAGCCGGCGAAGCGGGCCTCGCGGACGACGTGGAGGGTGTCCTCGAAGTCGGCGTCGGTCTCGCCGGGGAAGCCGACGATGATGTCGGTGGTGATCGCGGCGTCGGGGATGGCCGCGCGGACGCGGTCGATGATCCCGAGGAACTTCTTCTGGCGGTAGGACCGCCGCATCGCCTTCAGCACGGCGTCGGAGCCGGACTGCAGGGGCATGTGGAGGCTCGGCATCACGTTCGGCGTCTCGGCCATCGCCTCGATGACGTCGTCGGTGAACTCCGCGGGGTGGGGGCTGGTGAAGCGGACCCGCTCCAGGCCCTCGATCCCGCCGCAGGCGCGCAGCAGCTTGCTGAAGGCCTGCCGGTCGCCGAACTCGACGCCGTACGCGTTGACGTTCTGCCCCAGCAGCGTGATCTCGCTGACGCCCTCGGCGACCAGCGCCTCGATCTCGGCGAGGATCTCGCCGGGGCGGCGGTCCTTCTCCTTGCCGCGCAGCGCCGGGACGATGCAGAACGTGCAGGTGTTGTTGCACCCGACCGACACCGACACCCAGGCGGCGTACGCCGACTCACGGCGCGTAGGCAGCGTGGAGGGGAAGACCTCGAGCGACTCGAGGATCTCGACCTGCGCCTCCTCCTGCGACCGCGCGCGGTCGAGCAGGGCGGGCAGGGAGCCGATGTTGTGGGTGCCGAAGACGACGTCCACCCAGGGCGCGCGCTTCGTGATGGTGTCGCGGTCCTTCTGGGCCAGGCAGCCGCCGACGGCGATCTGCATGCCCGGCTTCTTCGCCTTCACCGGCGCGAGGTGGCCGAGGTTGCCGTAGAGGCGGTTGTCGGCGTTCTCGCGGACCGCGCACGTGTTGAACACGACCACGTCGGCCTGCTCGTCGGCGGGCGCGGCGGCGTACCCCGCGTCCTCCAGCAGGCCGGTGAGGCGCTCGGAGTCGTGGACGTTCATCTGGCACCCGTAGGTGCGGACCTCGTAGGTGCGCATGACAGCGTCCAAGACTACGAGGCGACGCCCGGTCGCCTCACAGCGAGCCGGACGCCTCCCGCTCGGCGCGCGTACGGAGGACGCAGAACTCGTTGCCCTCGGGGTCGGCGAGCACCGCCCAGCCCCCGTCGGGTCGCCGCCGGTCGTCGACGAGGGTGGCGCCCAGCGCGAGGACCCTCTCGACCTCCTGCTCGCGCGTGCCGTCGACGGGCTCCAGGTCGAGGTGGATCCGGTTCTTCGCCTCCTTGGGCTCGGGGACCTCGATGAACAGCAGCCGGTGGGCGCCGTCGGGTGACTGGAGCAGGCACTCCTCGTCCCCCGGCTCGTCGGGCTCGTCGGGGTCGCCGGCGTACCCGAGGACCTGGCCCCAGAAGACGGACAGGGCGTAGGCGTCGCGGCAGTCGACGCTGGTGTGGCTGATGTGGGAGGTCACCGGTCCTGGCTACCGGGCGAACCCAGAGCCCGGCAACCGGTTTCGGGTGGGCGCGACGACAGGGTCAGGTCACCCGCAGCCAGATCGCGACACCGAGCAGGGCGAGGACCCCGATCCACGCCAGCAGGGAGAGGACCGGGTGCCTCGCCCGGAACCGACGCTCGGCCTCACGACCTCGTGCGTCCGACTCCTCGAGCGTCATGCCGCGTGCCTCGGCCCCACGGCGGCGCGCGCGACGCATCAGTCGCCCCTGGGCGACCACCCCCAGCCCGGCCACCACCGCGATGACCGGCACCACCCAGGGCTGCTCCCGGAAGGGCGAGTCCGTGTCCACCACCGCCACCACCGTGAGCACCACGGCGGCCCCGACCGCCCAGAGCACGAACTCCCTGGTGGCGCTCACGCCATCCCGTCCGCCGGCGCCAGACGTCGCTGGAGCGTCTCCCCGACCTCGAGGGCCACCTGCTTCGGCGCGCGGCCGCTGACCTGGACGAGGCTGCCTAGGCCGTGGGTGGCGATCCTGACCTGCAGGACGTGCTCCTGCTTCACGAAGAGCAGCACCAGACCCCACGGGAACAGCAGGATGGCGAGCACCACCGCCCACCCCGGCGTACGACGGCACGACAGGGAGACGTGACCCGCCGAGGCCCGCGTCATCGCGGCGCCGCGGATCGAGCCCAGCGGTCCGAAGACCCGCTCCTCGACGAGGGCCGGGTCGGCCGGCACCTCGAGCTCGTCGGACACCGCCACCACCCCGTTGCGCCGGGCGACGGCGACCACCAGCGCGACGAGCGCCAGGAACCCGAACCCGACGACCAGCAGCTCGACCGTCCCGACACCGAACACCTCGTCCACCCCCATGCCTCTACGGACCCACCGAGAGCCTCGACTGCCGTCGAGTGTGCGGGATCAGCGCTGGAGACGCAGCCAGATGGTGAGGCCGACGACCAGGACGACCAGCAGGAGGACACCGATGGTCAGCGCCGGGCTCCGACGCCAGAGGTCGCCGACGGACTGGTTGCGACCCGCCTCGGCCGCGTCAGGGTCTCGTCCCGCCGCGCGCGCCGCGGCCCGGACCGCCCGACGACTCGCGGCCCGGCGGACGTACTGGACCAGACCGACCAGGACCCCGACGAGCGGGACGATCCAGAACAGCTGGGGACCCTGCAGTGCGGAGTCCTCCCGGCTGTAGGCCAGCACAGGAAAGAGGACGGCCGCGACGACGACACCGAGCAGGACGCTCCTCAGCAGCGGGTGCACGCGCGGAACCTAGCCCGACGAGCAGCCCGTCACCGCACCCGCCGGACACGACACGCCGCACCGGTCGGCGTGTCGTCGTCCGGACCCGCGGCGAGCGGTCGCGGGGCGATGAGAACGCGACGCCTCGGCGGCCGGCACCGTCATGATCCGCTCGGGGCCGGGACGCCGCTGCTGCGGCGGCCGACGGAGCTGGTGCAGCGGGTCAGTGAGGACTGGGGCGCCGTCACGCACCTGGCGCACGACGTCCTCGGGCCGGCAGGTCGAGACGCATGAAGACGCTGCTGGGGTCGTCGACGTACGCGCCGAAGGGGCCGGTCCGGACGAAGCCGCGGGCGGCGTACAGACGGCGGGCGGCGGCGAAGAAGTCCTGCGCGCCCGTCTCGAGGTGCACGTGGCGGTAGCCGCGGGTGACGCACTCGGCGAGCAGGTGGTCCAGCACCGCCGAGCCCACCCCGCGGCCCCGCGCCGCCGGGGTCGTCCGCATCGCCTTGAGCTCGCCCGCGTCGGCGTCGAGCTCCTTCAGCGCACCGGTGCCGACGACCCCCCCGTCGAGCCGCGCCGTCCACAGGGTGACGCCGGGTCCGAGGAGCGCCTCCAGGTCGAGGGCGTGGCGGCTGCGGGGGTCGGGGGTGGTCGCCACCATGTCGGCGAGGTGGTCGGTGACGAGCGCGCGGAGGTCCGGGTCGTCGGGATCCGCCGGGCCGAGCTCGATCACCCGGCCAGTCTGCCGCCGTACGACGATCCCGGACCCCCGAGTCACATCCCGGTCACGGATCGGCGCCGCGCGGCGCCTGCGATGGCTGCTGGCCACAGGTTCCCCCTAGTCTGCGGGCCATGACGGCGGAGGCGGCCCCGGAGCCCGGGCAGATCCACGCGGGCACGGGCGAGCCGCTCGTCGTGCTCGACGGCGTGAACAAGTGGTTCGGCTCCCTGCACGTGCTGAACGACATCGACCTGTCGATCGCGCGCGGCGAGGTCGTCGTGGTGATCGGCCCCTCGGGGTCCGGCAAGTCGACGCTGTGCCGCACGATCAACCGCCTCGAGACCATCCAGCAGGGCTCCATCACCCTCGACGGCCAGCCGCTGCCCGCGGAGGGCAAGCAGCTCGCGAACCTGCGCGCCGAGGTCGGCATGGTCTTCCAGTCCTTCAACCTCTGGGCCCACAAGACGATCCTCGAGAACCTCACGCTCGGCCCGATCAAGGTCCGCAAGACGTCCAAGGCGGACGCCGAGAAGCGCGGCATGGAGCTCCTGGAGCGGGTGGGCATCGCCCACCAGGCCCAGAAGTACCCCGCGCAGCTCTCCGGCGGCCAGCAGCAGCGCGTCGCGATCGCGCGGGCGCTGGCGATGGACCCCAAGGTGATGCTCTTCGACGAGCCCACCTCGGCCCTGGACCCGGAGATGATCAAGGAGGTCCTCGACGTCATGGTCGACCTCGCCCAGCGGGGCATGACCATGGTCGTCGTCACGCACGAGATGGGCTTCGCCCGGACGGCGGCCGACCGGGTCGTCTTCATGGCCGACGGCGCGATCGCGGAGGAGAACACCCCCGAGGAGTTCTTCACGAACCCGCGCTCGGAACGCGCCCAGGATTTCCTCGGGAAGATCCTCAAGCACTGAGACGACAAGGGAGACAGCAGATGCGCATGACTCGGATCAAGGTGGCCGCGGTCGCCGCCGGCCTCGCCATGGTGGCGGCCGGCTGCGGCGACGCGGGCAGCAGCGGCGGGGAGACCCGCGACGTGGAGGCCGACGAGAACGCGGAGTTCGAGTCGGGCACCCGCATGGCGGAGCTGAACGAGCAGGGCTCGATCAAGATCGGCGTGAAGTTCGACCAGCCCGGCATCGGGTTCAAGGGCGCCTCCGAGGACGAGCCCGTCGGCTTCGACGTCGAGATCGGCAAGATCCTCGCCGCCGACCTCGGCATCGCGCCGGAGGACATCGAGTGGGTCGAGACCATCTCCGACAACCGCGAGCCCTTCCTCGAGGAGGGCGAGGTCGACCTCGTCGTGGCGTCGTACTCGATCACCGAGGAGCGCCGTCAGGTCGTCGGCCAGGCCGGCCCCTACTACGAGACCGGTCAGCAGCTGCTGGTCCGCTCCGACTCCGACATCTCGACCGTCGAGGACATCAAGGGCACCGAGGTCTGCTCGGTGACCGGCTCGACGTCGCTGGAGAACATCGAGGCCGAGGGCGCGACGGCGCGCGGCTTCGACACCTACTCCGAGTGCGTCGACCAGGTGCTCAACGGCAGCCTCGACGCGATGACGACCGACGGCGCCATCCTGCTGGGCTACGCCGCCGAGGACCCCGACAACCTCAAGGTCGTCGTGGAGCCCTTCTCCGAGGAGCGGTACGGCGTGGGCTACTCGAAGGACGCGCCCGAGATGTGCGACTTCATCAACGACAGCCTCGAGACCGCGGCCGAGGACGGCTCCTACGACGAGGCGTTCGAGATCACCCTGGGCGAGTCGGGCGTCGAGACGCCCGAGCTGCCCGCGCTCGACCCCTGCGCCTGACGCAGGACTGACCGACCGAGCGGTGCGGGGCGGCCTCACGGCCGCCCCGCACTCCTCTGAGCACCGACCCGACCACCGCACCACCCCGCGACGCTAGGAAGGAGGGCCCGTGGAGGACATCGTCTCGAACTTCGACCTCGTGCTGAGCGGCTTCTGGATCACCCTCCAGCTCGCGTTCTGGTCCGCACTGGGCTCCCTGGTCATCGGCGCCCTGCTGGTGGCGATGCGCGTCGGACCGGTCCGCGTGCTGGCGCTCTTCGCGACGTCGTACGTCAACATCGTGCGGAACACGCCGCTGCTGGTGATCTTCATCCTCGTCTTCGCGGGGTTCCCGGCCCTCGACCTGCTGGTCGGCACGCCGTTCCTGGTCAAGGGCATCGTCACGATGACGATCTACACCTCGCCGTTCGTCTGCGAGGCCCTGCGCGCCGGGGTGAACTCGGTGCAGCTCGGCCAGGCCGAGGCGGCCCGCGCGATCGGCATGACCTTCGGCCAGACCATGACGCAGGTCGTGCTGCCGCAAGCCGTCCGCGCCAGCGTCCCGCCGCTGACCAGCGTCATCATCGCGATGACCAAGAACACCTCGATCGCCGCGGTGTTCGGTCTCGCCGAGGCGACCGCCCGGATGCGCGGCTTCACCAACAACAACGCCGACGACCGGATCCTGATCTTCCTCGTGTTCGCCCTCGGCTACATCGTCATCGTCGAGGCCATCTCCGGCGCCTCGTGGCTGCTGGAGCGTCGCTGGAGGACCGTCCGATGAGCCGCGGCACCTCCGTCCTCTTCGACGTCCCCGGCCCGCGCACCCGGCTGCGCCACCGCATCTACGACGTCGCGGCCCTCGTGCTGCTCGTCGTGGGCCTCGTCGGCCTCTACTTCTTCCTCGACGCCAAGGGCCAGCTGACCTACGAGGACTGGGAGCCGTTCGTCACCCCCGAGTTCATGGTCGCGCTCGGCGAGGGCTGGATCACCACGATCCAGATGGCGCTGACCGCCGTCCTGCTGGCGCTCGTCTTCGGTGTCGTGCTCGGTGTCGGCAAGCTGTCGGACCACCGGTGGGTGCGACTGCCGTCCGCACTGGTCGTCGAGTTCTTCCGCGCCGTCCCGCTGCTGCTGCTGATCGTCTTCATCTTCCTGACGTACGGCGTCGGCGGGGGCATCGGCTCGTACTGGTCCGTCGTGATCGGCCTGATGCTCTACAACGGCTCGGTGCTGGCGGAGATCTTCCGCGCCGGCATCAACGCCCTCCCGCCCGGCCAGGCGGAGGCGGCGTACGCCGTGGGCATGCGCAAGACGCAGGTGATGACGACGATCCTGCTGCCGCAGGCCGTGAAGATCATGATCCCGGCGATCATCAGCCAGTGCGTCGTGGCGCTGAAGGACACCAGCCTCGGCTTCTACGTCCTCGCGCCGGGTCTCACGGCGGTCGGTCGGAGCATCTACACCGAGTTCCGCAACCAGTTCCAGACCGTGCTGGTGCTGGCGCTGATGTACATCGTCACCAACTTCATCCTGACCCTGATCGCGACCTGGGTGCAGAAGCGGTACGTCGGGGAGCGCGACCAGCTGCAGGTCGGCGCGGCGGGGCTGTCGGACCAGGACACCGGGCTGGCCGACGCCGGCACCCGCCACGGCCAGGTCTAGACGGTCGCCGTCTCCGCGGCGCGCTTGCGCGGCGTCACCCACAGCCGGATCACGCCCTCGATCACCACGGTGCCGTCGTCCCGGACGCCGCGGACCCGGACCGGCACGTCGGGGTCCGACCCGGCCCAGGCCGCGGCGTCGGTCTCGGCGACGCAGGTGATGTCCGAGGTCGCCTTCGCGGTGTAGGAGACCTCCATCCCCTTGGGGATCCACCGCTTGTCCGCCGGGATGGTCGCCTCGGCGAGCGCCCCCATCGCGGCCTCGAGCCCGTTGCAGAGCGCGATCGCGTGGACGGTGCCGAGGTGGTTGTGCACACCGCGCCGCTTCGGCACGACGAGCTCGGCCCGGTTCGGCTCGAGCACCGTGAACCGCGGCCGCACGGTCGCGAAGTACGGCGCCTTCCGGGCGAAGGCGAACGAGAACACCCTCGCCCCCAGGGGCAGCGGCGAGAGCTTGCTCCACATGGTCAGCACCTGGCTCATGGCGCGTACATTACTCACGAGTAACCACCGACGATCGAGGAGACAGCATGGCGGGCACACCCGGACGGTCACGAGGTCTCGTCCTCGGCGGCGGAGGCATCACCGGGATCGCCTGGGAGACCGGCCTGCTGGCCGGGCTGCTCGAGCACGGCGTCGACCTCACGAGTGCGGACGTCGTCGTCGGCACGTCCGCCGGCTCCGTCGTCGGGGCCCAGCTGACCAGCGGCACCACGCTCGCCGACCTGTACGCCGAGCAGGTCCCCGACGTCCTCGACGCGCCGACCCCGCCGTCGTTCGGGCTGCCGGTCGTGGCCGGGGCGGGCCTGGCGGTGCTGCGCGCCCGCGGGGACGTCGAGAAGCTCGGCCGCCACCTCGGCGCGTGGGCGGTCCGGCGGACGAGGCGGGGCAGCACCCCGCCGCTCGAGGAGCGGCTGCAGGTCATCGGCGAGCGGCTGCCGTCGACCGACTGGCCGACCGCCGCGGACCTCCGCATCGCCGTGGTCGACGCGACCACCGGCACCCGGCGGGTGCTCGACCGGGACGCCGGCGTCCCGCTGCTCGACGCGGTGGCCGCGAGCTGCGCCGTCCCCGGGGTCTACCCGCCCGTCCCGATCGACGGGCGGCCGCACGTCGACGGCGGCGCGCACTCGGCCGTCAACGCCGACCTGGCGCGCGACTGCGACCTCGTGGTCGCCGTCGCCCCCATCGCGAAGGGGCTGGGACCGATGCAGAACCCGTACCAGCAGCTCGAGGGCCACCCGCACCTCGTCGTCCGCCCGGACGACGCCTCACGGACCGCGATCGGCAAGAACGTCCTCGACCTCGCCGCCCGCGGCGCCTCCGCCCGCGCGGGGCACGCCCAGGCCGCCGCCGTCGTCGATCAGGTGCGAGAGCTCTGGGGGTAGACGCCGCCGGCCCAACCCCTGGAACGGGCGCACCACGGTCTCGACGACGCGCGCTCGCTGCGCTCGCGTGCTGCTCGATCACCTGGGGACCGCTCGCGTGCTGCTCGAGCACCTGGGGACGCGCTCGCGGGCTGCTCGCCCACCGGGTCACCCCGGGTCGGCGAGCAGCTCGACGCGGTTGCCGCGCCCCTCCCCCTGGCCGTCGAAGCAGTGGAAGCGGGTGAAGCCGGGGAAGGTGTCGCGCTCGCTGCGGTCCACCACGAAGCCGAGGGTCTCCAGCCGCTCCCCCACCACCTCCAGGGCGGCGACGCCGCCGACCACGAAGGCCGGGTGAGCCTTGGCGGCCGCGGCGAACGGGTCCTCGACGCCGACGTGGACCTCCGCGCCGCCCGGGTGCCGGAACCAGCAGCCGCCCCGCGCACGCAGCGGCTCCGGCTTCTCGACCTCGGTCATGCCCAGCCCGTCCGCCCAGAACCGGCGCGCGACGTCCTCGCCGCCGGGCGGGCAGCAGACCTGGACGTGGTGGTGCCTCACGCAGCGACCTCCCGGCGGTGGGCGACCACGAACACCCGGCGGAACGGCAGCACCACGCTGCCGTCGACACCGGGCGGGTAGGCCGCGCGCAACCGGGCGGCGTACTCGGCCTCGAACTCGGCCCGCAGGTCGTCCGGCAGGGCCTCCAGGGTGGGGCGCGCCCCCGTGCCGGAGACCCAGGTGAAGACGGGGTCCTCGCCGGTCAGGACGTGGAGGTACGTCGTCTCCCACGCGTCGACCTCGCAGCCGAGCGCGGACAGCGCCGCCAGGTAGACGGCCGGGTCGTGCGAGCTGGGGACGTCGACCCCGGCGGTGTGGGCGGCGTACGGCGGTCGCGCGGCCAGCTCGGCGCGGATCGTGTGGCTGGGCTCGCCGAAGTTCCCCGGCACCTGGAACGCCAGCCACCCCCCGGGCGCGACCCGGTCGACGAGGGACGGCAGCAGGTCGAGGTGCTCCGGCAGCCACTGCAGCACGGCATTCGACACCAGCACGTCGACGGGCTCCGGCGGCGTCCACTCCCGCAGGTCGGCGACCGCGACGTCCAGGCCGGGGACCTCGGCGCGGGCACGCTCGACCATCGCGGCGGAGGAGTCGAGGCCGGCGACCTCGGCGTCCGGCCAGCGGTCGATCAGCAGCCGGGTCAGGTTCCCCGGCCCGCAGCCCAGGTCGACGACGGTCCGCGGGGTTGCGGCGCCGACGCGGGCGAGCAGGTCGACGAAGGGCCGGCCCCGCTCGTCGGCGTACGTCAGGTAGCGGGCGGGGTCCCAGGTGTGTCCGGTGGTCGCCATGCCGACACCCTGCGTCCGATTTATCTTGATGTCAAGATTCTCGACCATGACTTACAGTGGACCGATGGTCCGGGACGAGGTCGACGAGCTGGTCGAGGCGTGGGCGCGCGAGCGCGGCGACCTCGACCTCGCGCCCGTCGAGGTCTTCAGCCGCATCTCGCGGCTGGCCCGCCGCCTGGACCTCGCGCGCCGTGAGGCCTTCGCCGAGCGGGACGTGGAGTCCTGGGAGTTCGACGTGCTCGCGGCCCTCCGCCGCGCGGGTGCGCCGTACGAGCTGTCACCGGGGCGCCTGCTGCGCGAGACGCTGGTGACCAGCGGCACCATGACCAACCGCGTCGACCGGCTCGTGTCCCGCGGCCTGGTCGAGCGCCTCCCCGACCCCCGCGACCGTCGCGGGGTCCTGGTGCGGCTCACCGTGGAGGGCAAGACCGTCGTGGACGGGGCGTTCGAGGCCCTCCTCGCCGCCGAGCAGGGCTTCCTGTCGGGTCTCGAGGACGACGACCGCAGCCGCCTCGCCCACCTGCTGCGGACCCTGCTCGCCCCCTTCGGCTGAGCCCGCCCAGCCCTGCGACCCGGTGCTGACACCGGCCCAGACCATCTGGACGGCGTCCCCCGGAGGTCCTAGCGTCGTTGCACCCACCACGCGAGGAGCCCGCCGATGACCGTCCGCACCCTCGCCGCCACCGCGCTGGCGGCCACCACCGTCCTCGCGCTGGCCGCCCCCGCGGTCGCCGACTCCGAGACCGTCGCCGACCGGCGCGGCGACACCGTCGGCACGGGCATGGGTCCTCGGGGGCTCAACCCACCGCCGGCCAAGCGGGCGGACGTCGTCCGCACCGTCGGGGAGCACGAGGACCGCCGGGTGACCCTCCGCGTCACCGTCGCCGACCTCGGGCCCGGCGCCTACCAGGTGCAGGGTCGGGTGGTCACCGACGAGGCGACGTACACGTTCGTCGCGAACCGCTCCGGCGGCGTCCGGGAGGACTACGTCTCCCAGGACGACGTCGGGCCGGTCATGTGCGACGGCTACGAGGTGCTGCTCCAGCCGCGGCGGGACACGATGGTCCTGTCGGCCCCCCGCACCTGTCTCAGCCTGCCGACCTGGGTGCGCTTCGGGGTGAGGACCACCGCCACCGAGGACGGCATCACCCGCGCGGACGACGCCCGCCGCGACGGCAACGGGAACCAGCCGGTCCGCATCGGCCAGCGGCGGCTGCGCCACAACTGACGCCACCGCGGGACCGGGGAGGCCGTCAGTCGACCAGCTCCCCGGCCTCGAGCCAGGCCTCCTCGACCTCGGCCTTCTCGGCCGACAGGGCGGCGAGCCGCTGCGAGATCCCGGTGAGGCGCTCGTGGTCGTGGGCGTGCTCGAGGACCTCGGCGTCGAGCGCGGCCTCGGCCTTCGCGATCCGCTCGAGCTGCCGCTCCAGGCGTGCCATGGTCTTGCGCGCCTCCCGCTCGGCGGCGCTGCCGGCCCGGGACCGCGGGGCGTCCGCCCCGTCCTGCCCGGTCTGCGCCGCCGCGGGGGCCGGGGCCGCCACGGGCGCCTCGACCGCACGCGCCGCGCGCCGCTCCAGGTACTCCTCCACGCCGCGGGGCAGCATCGAGATCGTCCCGTCGCCGAGGAGGGCCCAGATCGTGTCGGTGGTCCGCTCGAGGAAGTAGCGGTCGTGGGAGACCACGACGAGGGTGCCGGGCCAGCCGTCGAGGAAGTCCTCCAGGACCCGGAGGGTCTCGATGTCGAGGTCGTTGGTCGGCTCGTCGAGCAGCAGCACGTTGGGCTCGTCGAGCAGCAGCACCATCAGCTGCAGCCGGCGCCGCTCCCCACCGGACAGGTCCCCGATCCGCGTCGTGAGTCGGTCGCCGGTGAAGCCGAACCGCTCGAGCATCGCCGACCCGGTCACCGGGTCGTCGACCAGCTCGATGACGCGCTTCGCCGGGTCGAGGTCGTCGAGCTGCTGGGTCAGGTGCTGCAGCGCGACGGTGCGGCCCTGCCGGACCCGGCCGACCTGCGGCGGCAGCGTGCCGTCGAGCAGCCGCAGCACCGACGACTTGCCGGCACCGTTGACGCCGACGATGCCGATCCGGTCGCCGGGGCCGATCCGCCAGGTCGCGTGGTGCAGCAGCCGACGCTCCGCCGGCGGGTGGCCGCGGACGAGGTCGACGTCCTCGACGTCCAGGACGTCCTTGCCGAGCCGCTGGACGGCGAACCGCTCCAGCTCGAGCCGGTCCCGGGCGGGCGGCTCGTCCTCGATGAGGCGGTTCGCGGCCTCCACGCGGAACCGGGGCTTCGAGGTCCGCGCCGGCGGGCCGCGACGCAGCCAGGCCAGCTCCTTGCGGACCAGGTTGCGGCGGCGGGACTCGGACGCCTCGGCCTGCCGCTGCCGCTCGGCCCGGGCCAGCACGTACGCCGCGTAGCCGCCCTCGTAGGCGTCGACGGCGCCGTCGTGGACCTCCCAGGTGGTGGTGCAGACCGCGTCGAGAAACCACCGGTCGTGGGTGACGACCACGAGCGCGCCGCCGCCGGAGAAGCGGCCGACGAGGTGGCGCGCCAGCCAGTCCACGGCCTCCACGTCGAGGTGGTTGGTGGGCTCGTCGAGCACCAGCAGGTCGCTGCGGTCCAGCAGCAGCGCGGCCAGCGCGCAGCGGCGCCGCTCCCCGCCGGACAGGCCGGCGACCCCGCGGTCGAGCGAGATGCCGACGAGGAGCTCGGTGACGACCTCCCGGGTCCCGGACTCGGCCGCCCACTGGTGGTCGGCCTTGCCGCCCAGCACGGTCTCGCGCACCGTCGAGGCCTCGTCGAGGTCGTCGCCCTGGCGCAGGTAGCCGATCCGCAGGCCCCGGGGTCGTGAGACCCGCCCGCCGTCGGGGTCGACGAGGCCGGTGAGGACCTCCAGCAGCGTCGTCTTGCCGTCGCCGTTGCGGCCGACGATGCCGACGCGGTCGCCGGCGGCGACGCCGAGGGAGACGGAGGAGAGCAGGGGACGGACCCCGTAGGCGTGCGACACCCGTTCGAGGTTGACCAGGTTCGCTCCGCCGGACTGCGGTTGGCTCATCGGCGCTCGTAGGCGACCTGGTGCACACCGGGTGCCGGTCCGGTCGTGACGAGGACGGCGCCGTCCGCGCCGAGGTCGCCGGCGCGCGCCGGCTCGGTCTCCCGCAGCTCGGAGCAGACCGCGCGGGCCGCGTCGGCGTCCGCGCAGAGGAAGGCGCAGGTCGGGCCGGAGCCGGAGACCATGCCCCGGAGCGCTCCGGCGGCCTCGCCGCGCGAGACCAGCTCGGCCAGCCCGGGCCGCAGGTCGAAGGCCGCAGGCTCGAGGTCGTTGTGCAGGACGCGGGCCAGCTGGACCGGGTCACCGGAGTGGATGGCCCGCTCCACCCGGTCCGCCGGGGTCGGGCGTGCGGGCGCGGTCGGGAACAGCTCGTCGAAGCGGCGGTAGACCGCCGGGGTGGACAGGCCGTGGGTCGAGGTCACCAGCACCCACCACCAGGTGGAGCGGTCGTCGACGCGCTGCAGCACCTCCCCGCGGCCGGTGCCCCGCGCCGTACCCCCGAGGAGTGCGAAGGGGACGTCGCTGCCGAGGTCGGCGGCCACCCGCAGCAGGTCCTGGTCCTCCAGGTCGAGCCCCCAGAGCCGGTCGAGCGCGACGAGCGTGGCCGCGGCGTCCGCCGACCCCCCGGCGAGGCCACCGGCGACGGGGATCGACTTGTGGACGGCGACGCGGACGTCCGGGGCCCGCTGCTGCTCGCGGGCGAGGCGGGTGGCCGCGGCGTGGACGAGGTTGCGCCGGTCGAAGGGGACGTCGACGAGGTCGACGTGGTCGGAGCCGTCGAGGGTCAGGACGGGGCCGGACCCTGGCTCGCCGGTGGCCGCGGTGACGTCGTCGAAGAGCGACACGGCGTGGAAGACGGTGTCGATCGGGTGGTAGCCGTCGGCGCGGACCGCACCCACCCCGAGATGCAGGTTGATCTTCGCGGCCGCGCGGACCGTGAGCGTGCGGACGTCCCCCGTGGTCATCGCCGACCTCCCGCTTCCAGGCCCCCCATGGCCAGGTGCTCCGCCACGCGAGCGAAGTCCGTGACGGACAGTGTCTCACCCCGCACCCCGCCGTCCACTCCCGCGGCGGCGAGGGCGGCGTCCACGTCGGCGGCGGCCAGGCCGGCCCCGCGCAGGGCGGCCCGCAGGGTCTTGCGGCGCTGCGCGAAGGCCGCGTCGGTCACGGCGAACACGTCCTCCCGCGAGGCCGTCGTCGCCGGGGGGTCGGTGTGCTCCCAGGCCACCAGCCCCGACGACACGTGCGGGGCGGGCCAGAACACCTGGGCGCCGACCGTCCCGGCGCGCCGCGCCACCGCGTGCCAGGCGAGCTTGACCGACGGGACGCCGTACGTCTTGGAGCCGGGGGTCGCGACCAGGCGGTCGGCGACCTCGGACTGCACCATCACCATGCCGGTCCGCAGCGACGGCAACAGCGCCAGCAGGTGGAGCAGGACGGGGACGGCGACGTTGTACGGCAGGTTCGCCACCAGCGCGGTCGGCGGCGGGCCGGGCAGCTCGGTGAGGCGGAGCGCGTCGGCCTCGACGACCTCGAAGGCGTCGTCGGGCAGGTCGGGGGCGCGCTCGGCGACCGTCCCGGGCAGCAGTCCGGCCAGCGCGGGGTCGATCTCGACGGCCACCACCCGGCGGGCCTCGGCCAGCAGCGCGAGCGTCAGGGACCCGAGGCCGGGCCCGACCTCCAGGACGACGTCGTCGGGGCCGACGCCCGCCTCCCGCACGATGCGGCGGCAGGTGTTGGCGTCGACCACGAAGTTCTGGCCGCGCTGCTTGGTGGGCCGCAGGTCGATGGCGGCCGCCAGGGCCCGCACCTCCACCGGCCCCAGCAACCGGGGACCGGCGGAGGTGCTCATGACGTCATTCTGACGGGCGTGTCCCCGCGCACTACTGCGGGAGGCCGAGCGCGGACGAGCAGCCCGGCCACGAGCCGTAGCCGCCGGTGGCGTCGCGCAGGCGGGTCGCGACGGCGATCTGCGCCTCGCGGGAGTTGTCGCTGGGCAGCCCGGTGCCGCCGTACGCCTGCCAGGTGCCGAGGTTGAACTGCAGGCCGCCGTAGTAGCCGTTGCCGGTGTTGATCGCCCAGTTGCCGCCCGACTCGCACTGCGCGAGGGCGTCCCAGACGGTGCCGCCGTCGGCGTAGTTCTCCTCGACCGGCTCGGGCTCCGGCTCCTGGGTGCCGGTCACGACGATCTCGTCGACGGGCTCCTGGGTGACCTTGCTGCGCAGGACCTCGGTCTCGACGACCTTGCCGTTGCGCAGGGTGCGGCGGTAGACGACGTCGCGGGCGCCGGCGACGCCCTCCTGGACCGTCTCGGTCTCCTCGGTCGTCATGTCGTCGTCGGTGCGCTCGACGGTCTCGAAGTCGATCGCCTCGCCCTCGACCTTCTCCCGCTCGTAGTCGATGCGGGTCACCGTGATCGCGTCGCCGTCGGTGACCTCGGCGTCCAGCGCCGGCCTCACGACGTCGTGCTCGCCGATCTCGGCCTCGAGCTCGGTGAGGGCGTCCTGGACGGTCAGGGCGTTGACGGTCTTGGTGCGGGTCTTGGCCCCGCCCATGGTGACGTCGAGCTTCTTCGCGGTGACGACCTCGAGGGTCATGCCGCCGCGGTCGATCTGCGAGCCGCGGGACGCCGACAGCGCGGCGTCGCCGAAGCGGCCGCCGATCTGCTGGAGCGCGCTGGCGACGTCGGTCGCGGTCACCCAGTGGGTGGACTCCTCGCCGTCGACCACCATCTCCACGGGCCGGGCGTAGCGGACGGAGATCTCGCTGCCGTCGTCCACGGCGGTGTCGAGCTCGGGGGCGACCTGGTCGCGCTCGCCGACCTCGATGCCCTCGGCCTCGAGCACGTCACCGACGGTGCCGCCCATCGCGGAGACGTCACGGGGCTCGCCGTCGACCATCACGGTGACGTCCTTGGCCATCGCCGAGTAGCCGACGGTGGTGGCCACCACGGCGAGAGCGACGACCGTGGCCGTGCCGACCAGGGCGACGCGGCTGCCGAGGAGGCGCGCCAGGCGCTTCTTGCCGCTGGGGGTGCTGCTGGATGTCGTACCGGGGTTCGTGCTCGGGGCAGGGGTGTTCTCGGGGGAAACCACGGATCTCCGTACGTCGCGCTCTCCGGACCTCGGGCGCGTGCGCGACGTGGGGGACGACGCTCACGGGTGCAGGGGTGCTCCCGCGGGGAGGGAGCGGCCGCCCGATTCCGGCCAACAAGCACCCGACCATAGCGAGGCCGCGGGCGTGTGCCAATCCGAGGCGACTTGTCGACACGATCCCCCCGCCAGGGTTTTCGGGCACCTCACCCGATCTCGTGGCTCCTCAGGTGGTCGAGCAGCACGCGAGCGCGCGTCGTCGAGACCCTGCCCGCCACGCCCGGACGCCGAGGTCTCGACGGGCTCGACCACCGCGGGTCGTGGCCGTCGTACGGCCCACGGCCCGACCATCGGAGGTCGAGGTGCCCCGAGCCCTGGCGAGGGGCCACGAGACCCCGTGGGACGACCTTCTACCGCTCTCCCGGTGGTCGAGCAGCACGCGAGCGCAGCGAGCGCGCGTCGTCGAGACCCTGCCGACCTGCTCGACCACCGGGGCCCGTCAGCCCCAGGGGCCGCCGAAGGCGGTGTCGGTGGTCGCGTCGATGGCTGCGCAGAGGTCGCCGAGGTCGTCGCCGCGGACCTCGGCCATCGCCCGGACCGTGAGCGGGACGAGGGAGGAGGCGTTGGTGCGGCCCCGGTACGGCGTCGGGGTGAGGTACGGCGCGTCGGTCTCGACGAGCAGCCGGTCGCGGGGGACGACGGCGAGGGCGTCGCGCAGCGGCTGGGCGTTCTTGAACGTCACGGTCCCGGCGAACGACAGGAACGCGCCGCGGTCGAGGCAGCGGCGGGCGAAGTCGGCCTCCCCGGAGAAGCAGTGCATGACCCACCGCTCCGGCGCGCCTTCGGAGTCGATGACCTCGAGGATCTCGTCGTGGGTGTCCCGGTCGTGGATGACCAGCGTCCGGTCGAGGCGCTTGGCCAGGTCGACGTGGCGACGGAAGCTCTCGACCTGCGCGGCCCGGCCCTCGTCGCCAGTGCGGAAGGCGTCGAGGCCGGTCTCCCCCACCGCCCGCACCCGCGGGTGCGCGGCGAGCGCCTCGATCTCGGCGAGGGCCTCCTCGAGCCGGCCCTGCTCGGCGAGCAGCGGCGCCTCGTTGGGGTGCAGGGCGACGCCGGCGACGACGGCGTCGTACCGCTCGGCCGTCTCGACCGCCCACCGCGCGCCGGGCAGGTCGCAGCCGATCTGCACGATGCGGCTCACCCCGACCGCCGCGGCCTCCGCGAGCGCCTGCTCCACCGGGAGGGCGGTCTCGTCGCCGCGGCTGATGTCGAGGTGGCAGTGGTTGTCGACCACGGGATGGGGCAGCGGCTCCGGCGCCGGGGGCACGCCCTCGCGGGACGAACTCATCCGCCCACGCGCGCCAGGATCGCGTCGGCCACGGCCTCCGGGGCGTGCTCGGGCAGCCAGTGGCTGGGGCCCTCCAGCACGACGAACTCGTACGGCGCGTCGACGTACTGCGCGCTCGCCTCGGCCGCCGGGCGCCCGAGGGCGACGTCGCCGGTGCTCCAGACGTACGTCGTCGGGACGCGGACGGTGCGGCCCATCCCGCTGCCCGACGAGGTGAGCATCATCGGCATGGCGCGGTAGATCCCGAGGGCGCCCGGCAGGGCGCCGTACGCGACGACCTCGGTGCGGAACCGCTCGACGTCCTCGCGGGTCATCCCGCTGGCCCGCAGCAGCCCGTCGAAGCGCCGCGGGGCGCTGCCGGCGACCAGCTCGGGCAGGAGGGGGACCTGGAAGACGCCCATGTACCAGGACTTCCGCGCCTGCTCCTTCGTCCGCAGCGCGGCCTGGAAGGCGCGGGGGTGGGGCGTCGAGATGGCGGTGAGCGTGCGGGTCAGCTCCGGGTGCGCGCCGGCGAAGGACCACGCGTAGGCGCCGCCCCAGTCGTGGCCGACGACGTGGACGGGTCCGCCGACGGCGTCGACGAGCGCCTTCACGTCGCCGACCTGCTTGTCGAGGGAGTAGGCCCGGCGACCCTTCGGCCGGGCACCCGGCGAGTAGCCACGCAGGTCCGGGGCGAGGGTGCGGTAGCCGGCCGCGTGCAGCCGCGGGACGACGTCGCGCCACGAGGTGTACCGCTGCGGGAAGCCGTGGAGCAGCACCACGACGTCCCCGTCCTCGGGTCCCTCGTCGGCGACGTCGAACCGCAGGTCGTCGTGGGCGAAGGCGCGTACCCGGCTCATGGGCTGACCCTAGGCCGCGGGCCACCGAACCTTCCCGGGTGTCCGTGCGTCCTGATCTGATGAGCGCGACCCGCCGGGGCCGCCGTGGATCGAGGAGGGGCGGATGGAGCTGCCGAGGGGGCGGCGACGACGCGACAGCGCGGCGTTCGCCGAGTTCGTGCAGGCGCGGTCGCGGGCGTTGCACCGGGCGGCGTACCTGCTCGTCGGGCGGCGCGGCCTCGCCGAGGATCTGGTGCAGGAGACGCTGGTCAAGACGTACGTTGGTCAGCTGACCGAACCTTTCCGTCCCCCGATGCGCCTGAGTGGTGTGATCGGGGGACGGAAGGGGTCGACATGGGGCTGACGCTGCGGCGCGGCGGGCGCGACAAGGACGCGTTCACCGAGTTCGTGCGCGCCCGGTCGGCGGTGCTGCGCGGGACGGCGTACCTGCTGGTCGGGCGCCGCTCGCTCGCCGACGACCTGGTGCAGGAGGCGCTGGTCGCGACGTACGTCGCCTGGCCCCGGCTGCGGGACCCGCGCAACGCAGAGGCGTACGCCCGCCGGGTGATGGCCACGACCGTCGTGTCGTGGTCGCGGCGCCGGTCGTGGCACGAGCAGCCCACCGACGAGGTGCCCGAGCGTGTCGGCGGCTCCGCGGTCGACACCCTCGCCGAGCGCGACGCGATGTGGGCGGCGGTGCAGGCGCTCCCCGCGCGGCAGCGGGCGGCGTTGGTGCTCCGCTACTACGAGGACCTCACCGTCGCGCAGACCGCGGCGGCGCTCGACTGCGCGCCGGGGACCGTGAAGAGCCAGGTCAGCGCTGCGCTCGCGAACCTCCGCGATCACCTGGGCGAGGAGCACCCGCTCCTCGTCGACGAGCTGGGACGACGAGCCGGACAGGCGGGTGTGCGATGACCGACGTGCTGCGGGAGACGCTCGAGGAGCGGGGACGCGCCACGCCCTGGGAGGACGTCGACGCGCTCGTCGCCGCCGGTGACCGTCGGGTACGGCGCCGCCGCGTCGCCGGGGTGGTCGCCGTGGCGGCCGTGGTCGCTGTGCTCGCGGTGGTCACACCGATCGCGCTGGGTGGCCTCGGCCAGGACCGCACCCAGGTCGCCTCGGAGGCCTTCGACCCCTCCGCGCCGTCATGGGCCGTCGACGGGCTGGTGCACGTGGGCGACCTCGAGGTCGATCTGGGCGAGCAGCCGGGCGCGTACGTCCTCACCGACGCGGGGATCGTCTGGATCGACGCCGCGTACGACGTCCGACTCACCGACCCGACCGGGGACACCGAGCGCATCGGCTCCTCGACCGACCCGGCGGCGGTCGCGCTGGTCACGGACGGTCGCTACGTCGCGTGGCTCGACCGGGACGAGGAGGAGTTCTTCGGTTACGACACGGCGGCGGGCAAGGTAGCAGGGACGACCCGGTACGAAGAAGCTCCCCGGAGCACTGGTGCCGAGCTGCCCCAACTCATCGCCCTGGACGAAGGCCGGTTGTGGACCTACAACCCGATCGCGAATGAGAACGTGGCCTCCGACCTCTCGGTCCCGGGCAGCCCACAGGTGGCGGGCCTCTCCTACGGCCGCCAGGCTGCGCTCGACGTCTCCGCCGGGCGCACCGCCATCTCGGCCTCCAAAGAGTCGGTGGAAGTCATGCCTCTTGTGGAGGGCCCCACGCGCACCGTGCCCGGTCGAGACGGCGCGATCCTCTCCCCCGACGCCACTTATGTCGTGACCCAGCCACGTCAGGACTTCGAGGTCTTCGAGGTCGAGACCGGTGTCCGCGTGTTGCGACTGGACGAGGATGAATCGTTGGCACCTCTCCGCTGGCTCAGCGATCGCACCCTCGAGGCGCTCGCTGTCGATCCCGTGGGGGACGAGCCGGTCGACGTCGTCACGTGCTTCGTCCCCCGTGGAACCTGCGAGACGGTCGCCGAGGACGTGGCGCCGTCGTACACCGACCTCACGATGGGCGACGGGATCTACTCCTACGACACCACCACCGTGCAGTGAGGGCGGAGGATCCCAGCGTCTGGGGCGCTGGGATCCTCCGCGTTCAGTCGTCGGAGCGGTGCACCAGGTCGTACAGGTCCCGTCGCCCGACGCCGGTGGCGGCCGCGACGGCCTTGATCGCGTCCTTGCGGGACATCCCGGCGGCCTCCTGCTCGCCCACCGCGGCGCGCAGTGCGTCGGCGTCGTCGGCGATGTCGGCGGGGCCGGGCGGGGTGGCGCCGGCGACGACGAGGGTGACCTCGCCGCGGACGCCGCCCTCCGCCCACGCCGCGAGCTCGGCGACGCCGCCCCGGCGGACCTCCTCGTAGGTCTTCGTCAGCTCCCGGCACACCGCGCCGGGGCGGTCGGCGCCGAACGCGTCGGCCATCGCGGCGAGCGTCGTGGCGGTGCGGTGGGGGGCCTCGAAGAAGACCATCGTCCGCTCCTCCGCGGCCAGTCCCGCGAGGCGGGTGGCCCGCTCCCCCGCCTTCCGCGGCAGGAAGCCCTCGAAGCAGAACCGGTCCACCGGCAGCCCCGAGACCGCGAGCGCGGTCAGCACCGCCGACGGCCCGGGGACGGCGGTGACCCGGATGCCGGCCTCCACGGCCGCGGCGACCAGGCGGTAGCCGGGGTCGGAGACGCTCGGCATGCCCGCGTCGGTCACGAGCAGCACCCGGGCGCCGCCGACGAGCTCCTCCAGCAGCACCGGGGTGCGGGCGGCCTCGTTGCCCTCGAAGTACGACGTCACGCGGCCGGTGGTCTCCACGCCGAGGTCGGTCAGCAGCCGCTTCAGGCGGCGGGTGTCCTCGGCGGCGACGACGTCGGCGCCCGCCAGCTCGGCCGCCAGCCGGGGCGGGGCGTCGCCGACCTGCCCGATCGGGGTGGCGGCCAGGACCAGGACACCGCTCATGGGCTGATCCTCCCAGCACCCGGCGCGACGGGCCCCGCCGTACCCTCGCCCTCGTGACGAGCACCCTCACGCCGGAGGCCCCCACCCCGGCGCCGCCGGCCCGTCCGCGGGCCCCCCGCGGACGTCGCGCGCTGCTCGCCGCCCGCACCGGCCGCCAGCGCCTCGCCGACTGGGGTGCCGCCCTGGCGGTGACGGCGCTCGCCCTGCTGCTGCGCCTCTACCACCTGGGCCGTCCGGACGACTTCGCGTTCGACGAGACGTACTACGCCAAGGACGCCTGGTCGCTGCTGAACTTCGGCTACGTCCGCGACCACAAGGAGAACGCCGACCAGCTCATCCTCGACGGCCGGGTCGACGACGTCTGGACCGACGGCCCGTCGATGATCGTGCACCCCGAGGTCGGCAAGTGGCTGATCGCGGGGGGCGAGTGGGCGTTCGGGATGGACCCCTTCGGCTGGCGGATCTCCGCCGTCGTCGCCGGCTCGCTGATGGTGCTCGTGATGTGCCGGCTCGCGCGCCGGATGACCGGCTCGACCCTGCTCGGCTGCGTCGCCGGCCTCCTGCTGTGCCTCGACGGGATGCAGCTCGTGCTGTCCCGGCTGGGGCTGCTCGACATCTTCCTGGCGCTCTTCCTGCTGGTGGCCGTCGCGTGCGTCGTCGCCGACCGCGACGCCGTCCGCACCCGGCTGGAGCGCCGCGGGCTTGACGTCCCGGTCGCCTCCGGGTGGGGGCCGGTGCGGGCGCTGCTGTGGCGGCCGTGGCTGCTCGCCGCCGGCGTCGCCTTCGGGCTCGCGGCCGGCACGAAGTGGACCGCGCTCTACCCGATGGCGCTCCTCGGCGTCCTGGTGTGGCTGTGGGGCGCCTCGCTCCGCCGCGGCCTGGGCGTGCGGTGGGCGGCGCTGCGCTCGGCCCTCGTGGACGGCGTCCCCGCGTTCGCCTACCTCGTCCTCGTCGCCCTCGTCGTGTACGTCGCCAGCTGGACCGGGTGGCTCGTCAACGCCGCGGAGTACGAGGAGTCGCTGTCCAGCACCCAGTACACCCAGTACGTCGCCCCCGCCGCCGACTGCGACTCCGACCCGGCGACCGACCCCGACGCCCGCTGGGCGACCGCGACCGAGCCGGACGCCTCCGGACTCGGCGAGGTCACCCAGTCGCTGCGGTCGCTGGCGAGCTACCACCGCGACATGTACGTCTTCCACACCCAGTACCTCGACTGCTCCGACCACACCTACGAGTCGAGCCCGTGGGGCTGGCCGCTGCTGGGCCGTCCGGTTGGGGTCGACGCGCAGCTCGACATCAAGCCCGGCGAGCAGGGCTGCGAGGCCGCCGCGGACAGCGACTGCCTGCGCCAGGTCCTGATCCTCGGCACCCCGGTGCTGTGGTGGGGCGGCGCTGTCGCGCTGCTCGCCTCGGCGGCGCTCTGGGTGGGGCGGCGCGACTGGCGCTACGGCCTGCCGGTCCTCGGCGCCCTGTCGACGTGGCTGCCGTGGCTCGCCAACGCGGACCGGCCGATCTTCCTCTTCTACGCGATCGCCATGCTGCCGTTCACCGTGCTCGCGCTGACCATGGTCATGGGGGCGCTGATCGGTCCGGGGCGCGGCCACTCCCCGCGTCGTACGGCGGGGGTGGTGGTGGCGGGCTCGTTCGTGCTGCTCGTGCTGGTGAACTTCGCCTGGTTCTGGCCGATCTGGACCGACGGCCTGCTCACGAACGGCGAGTGGCTCGACCGCATCTGGTTCTCGCGATGGATCTGAACGACGAGCTGCTCGTGCCCGAACGCGGCTCGTGGGCGCCGCGCGTCGTCCGGCGGGACGGGCACCTGCTGCTGACGATGATGGTGGCCAGCGGCCACATGGACCGGTCCGTCGCACTGCCGGTCGCCGAGCGCCACGTCCCGGTGCTGCGGGACGACGCCACCCGCTACTGGCTCCTCCACGCCGCGCTGCACAGCCCCTACCAGCTCCGCGACACCGAGCTGGACGCCGACGAGCTGGCGACGTACCTCGACACGATCCTGCTCGCACCCGCCGACGAGGTCGAGGAGTTCCTGACGGCGCTCGACCACGGTCGCGCGAACGGCGCGATCAGCAACATCGTGTCGATCTTCACCCACGCCGACCGCCTCGCGATGCGGGACGGACGCTGGTTCGAGGCCCTCGACGCCGCCGCCGGTTGAGGTGCGAGCGGAGCGAGCCTCGAAACCCGGTGAGGGACCCTCCGCCTCTCACCGGGTCTCGAGGCTCGGCGCTGGCGCGCCTCACACCTCGACCACCGGGTCTCGGCCCTACGGCAGCTGGGTGGCGCGCTTCACGAAGTCCCAGAGCAGCTGGCGCTGCGCGGTCGTGGGGCGGGTCGAGGGCAGGAGGCTGGTCGGGCGGGGGCGGCGGTCGTGCCACAGCAACCCGGACTCCGGCACGGGCGTCGAGGCGGCCAGCCACACCGCGGTCTCGATGCCGCTCTCAGGGCTGCGCAGCACCGGCCCGAGGACCTTGTCGAACGTCGGCAGCGACTCCGTGACGCCGGGCGTCGCGGCCCAGCCAGGGTGCATGGCGGCGACCATCGTCCGCTGCGCCTGCCACCGCTGCGCGAGCACCGGGAGCAGCTCGACCTGGGCGCGCTTGGAGCGGGCGTACGCCGTGGTCGGCGAGTAGGTGCCGTCGAGGTAGCCGGGGTCGTCGGCGCGGAGCTTCTGCGGGTACATCCCGCCCGAGGTCACGAACACCACCCGCGTCTCGCTCATCCGCGGCGCGAGCAGCTCGCTCATCAGCACCGGCCCGAGCACGTGCACGGCCATCGAGAGCTCGTGGCCCTGCGGCGACTCGGTCCGCTCGGGCGGCATGACGCCGGCGTTGTGGACGAGGACGTCGACCGCGTCCCCGTCGTACGCCTCGACGAAGCGGCGGACGTCGTCGAGGTCGCCGATGTCGCACCGCTCGATCCGCAGGTCGGCGCCGGGCACCGCGCGGCGGATCTCCTCGGCGGCCTGCTCGCCCTTGTCGGTGTTGCGGACCGCGAGGCGCACCTGGGCGCCGAGCTTCGCGAGACCCTCCGCGGCCGCGATGCCCAGCCCGGACGACGCGCCCGTCACCAGCGCGGTGCGCCCGTCGAGCGCGGTCGGCATCGGGTCGCTCGGCCACGTGCCGAGCCGGCGGCGGACGGCCGGGCCGATCTTGGTGTAGCCGGGCACGATCGTGCGGTCGAGGACGGTGTCGACACCGCGGGACAGGGCGGGGGGCAGCCTCATGCGGCGACCGTACCGGGGTGGCCCGGGGTGGCCACGGCGTACGCCGGGTCTCGGCCGGTGACCAGCCGGCCGTGGCGCAGCAGCTCCCGGGCGATCCCGGCGTTGCCCATGGCCCACCCGAGGCGCGGCGGCAGCACCGGCCGCTCGGCGCGGTGCTCGACGTTGGACCAGCGGACCCCCTCGGCGTCCCGGGTGGCGCGGGCCAGCAGGTCGTCGACGAGGACCTCGGCGAACGCCGTTCCGTCGCCGGCCTCGACCTCCCGGTCCAGAGCGAGGGCGAGCACGCCGGCGGTGCCGCAGCAGCGGCCGTTGTTGTCCCAGAACCCCGGCCGACGGCGCTCCGGGATCCCCGAGCCGAGGACGGTGGTCCAGCAGCGGTCGACGAGGACGCTCCAGGAGGCGTCCCCGGTCAGGGCGACCAGGGTCCGGAACACCTGCGCGTCGCCGGCGGGCCCGTGGCACCAGCCGTGGCTGAACCGGTCGATCCGGTCCGGCAGCTGCTGGGGGTCGGAGTGCGGGACGAGGAACCCGCCGCCCCCTGACTCGTCGCGGGCCACGACGTCGGCCACGGCGGCCAGGGCGAGCTCGCGCAGGTCGTCCCGACCGGTCGCGGCCGCGGTGACCGCGATCCCCTGGGCGATGCCGAGGGTGCCGTGCGAGACGTGGTGGCGCCGCGACGGCTGGCCGCGACGGTTCTCCCAGGTCACCCCGTACGGCGTCGTCTCGGCCGTGCGCAGGTACGGCTCGACGGCGGTGAGCGCGAGGTCGGTGTCTCCCAGCGCGAGCGCGCCGAGCGCGATCCCGGCGTTGCCGCCCATGAGGTCGAAGGCGTCGCCCCAGCGCTCCCCGTCGAAGGCCGCACGGACGCGGTCCAGGCACTCGCGCGCGGCGGCACGGGCGACGGGGTCGTCCAGTCGCCGGCCCACCGCGTCGAGGGCGACGGCGAGCCCGGTGGCCCCGAAGTAGAGCGAGGCGTCGGTCACGGACGGCGCCACGGCGGCGAGACCCCGCGCGCCGGCCGCGGCGGCCTCCGCCCACCGCGGGTCGCCGTCGTGGGCGTCCGCCTCGAGCAGGGCGAGCACGACGCCCGCGGCGCCCGAGTAGAGGTCCGGGGGCAGGGCGGGGTCGTCCGGGACCCCGGGCCACCCGACGCCGTCCGCCAGCGGCCGCTCCTGGGCCACCACCCAGTCGAGTGCCTCCAGTGCCGTCGCGGCCGCGGGGTGGTCGCCCATGCGAGCAGGATCTCATCCTCAAGGAATGGGAAAGTCCTTAAGTTCGTGAAACACTAGGTGCATGAGCACCTCTCCCACCGGCACGGACCGGGCCCGCCAGGTCACCGTCACCGTCGCCGAGGTCGCGTGCGTCCTCGGCACCCTCGTCGGGGTGGGGGTGCTCGGCACGGAGGTCTCCGCCGTGTCCGGTGGCGCCCTGTCCGCGGACTCCACCCTCGTCGCGCCCGCTGGGCCGGCCTTCTCCATCTGGTCGGTCGTCTACGCCGGCCTCGCGGCGTACACGATCTGGCAGTGGCTGCCCGGCCAGGCGACCTCCGCGCGCCAGCGCAGCATCGGCTGGCTCGCCGCGGCCTCCATGGTCCTCAACGCGGCCTGGCTGCTCGTCGTCCAGCAGGGGTGGATCTGGGGCAGCGTGGTCGTGATCCTCGCCCTGCTCGCCACGCTGGTCGAGATCGTGCGCCGCCTCACCGTCACCCGTGGGGACGGCGTGGTCGACACCGTCGCTGTCGACGGCACCTTCGGGCTCTACCTCGGCTGGGTCGCCGTCGCGACCGGCGCCAACGTCACCGCCGCCCTCGTCGGCACCGGCATGGGCGCCACGAGCGTCGTCGGGTACGTCGTCTCGCTGCTCGTCCTGGTCGCCGTCACGGCCGGCGGCGTGGTCCTCGCCCAGCGTCTCGGCGGTCGCGTCACCGTCGCCGGGGCGACCATCTGGGGCCTCGGCTGGCTGGCGTACGGCCGCGTGACCGACTCCCCCGACAGCGTCCTGGTGGCGGCCGCCGCGGTCGTCGCCGCCCTGGTCCTCGCCGCGGCGGCGGTCCGGGTCCGCCTGGGTGGCGCCCGCGCCGGCCGGACCCGTCGCACCGGCTCGGCGGTCGTCGCCTGACACCTGTCATCCTCGCCTGGTGAACATGAGCTGGCGTCCCGGCTGGGGCGACTTCCCCGCCGGCCTCCTGGAGTTCTGGACCGAGCGCCAGCTGTGCACCTTGACCAGCCTGTACGCCGACGGCCGGCCCCACGTGGTCGCCGTCGGCGTCGCGCTGGACCACGAGCAGGAGTGCGCCTGGGTGATCACCCGGCGCGGCTCGGTCAAGGCGCGCCACGTCGCCGCCGACCCCCGCGTCGCGGCCGGGTCGGTGGACGGCGGCCGCTGGTCCTCGCTCGAGGGACGCGCCGAGGTCGTCACCGACCGGCCGGGGGTCGCCCGCGCCGAGGAGATGTACGCCGCCCGCTACCGCGTGCCGAGCGAGAACCCGGAGCGCGTCGCGCTGCGGATCACGGTCGAGACGTTCCTCGCCTCCCGCAGCCTCCTCGAGCGCTGACGCGGAAGCACTGCGGTGATCTCGACCCTGCTGGTCGAGTACTCGGCGTACGTCCGCTGGGTGCTGGCCGGCCTCCTGCTCGCGATGCTGCTCGTCGGCGTCCTCCTCGTCCGGTACGACGCCCGCCGGACGAGCGCCGCCCTCTCCGTGGTCGCCGGGTTAGCGGGCCTGGCGCTGACGGCCTGGCCCGAACCCGCCGCGGCGCTCGACGAGGTGCGCTGCGCCGTGCAGCTCTCGGTCCCGTTCCAGGGCCTCGACACCCTCGCGAACATCGCGCTGTTCGTGCCCGCGACGTACGCCGCGGTGCTGGCCTGCCGGCGGCCCGTCGGGGTCGCGGTCGTCGCGTCGGGGGTCTCGGCGCTGATCGAGCTCGTGCAGGCCCTCGTGCCCGCCACCGGCCGGGTCTGCGACACGAACGACTGGTTCATGAACACCGTCGGCACCGCGCTCGGCGTGCTGCTGGCGGTGGCGACGCTCGCCGTCGTCCGACCGCGACCGCCCGACCGTGGTCGGCCGCCCGCGGTCAGCCGGCCGTGACCGCCACGCGGTAGGCCCCGAGGGAGCCGTAGCCGGACCAGCCCTGCGTCCGGGGGTCGCCGTACCCGACCCCGTCGACCAGGACCGTGTAGCGGCGCCCCGCCTCGACGTCGCCGGTCCAGCGCGCCCGCAGCCAGGCCGGGGACGGCCGGGTCACGTCGCCCGACGGCGCCGGGTTCACCGTGGCGAGGACGGCGCCGTCGCTGCCGAGCAGGGTGAGCTGCACGTCGAGGTTCGTGGCCCCGCCCGTCGGGTCCACCGTGATCGTCCGCGGCCCGTCCGCGGTCGGGGTGAAGGAGAAGGCGTCCTTGTCCACCGAGGTCGACACCACGCCGCCCGCGGCGCGGCGGGCGTCGGTCCCCGGCAGCGGGGTGGCCCCGCCGGCGGCGTCCCCGTGGTCGTCCGGGCGCGCGGCGATGCCGTGCCGGGTCATGATGGCGAGGTCGTTCTGCGTGTTCGTCGCGCGCTCGTACTCGCCGCGGGAGAACTGGCTGAGCTTGTCGAAGCTGGCGCCCATGATCGGGGCCCACCGCTGGGAGCCGAAGTAGTACTCCTCGCGCCCCCGGCCGTCGTGGTCGAGCCCGAGGTTGTGGCCGGCCTCGTGGCTGATGTTCTCGGCGAACAGCCATCCCTGGTCGGTGGAGCCGTTCGTGAACACGAAGGTCGGCTGGTAGACCGGCGACTGCCGCCCGGCGAGGTCGAACGTGCCGAGGTAGGCGATGCCGCCGCAGAAGCAGCGCTGGTACAGCGGACCGCCGGCCGTGACGACGACCCGCGTGCCGAACTTCCGGTCGGACGCCGAGCTGCGGGTGATCGCGGCCTGCCCGGGGTCCTTCGTCGTGACGTTCACGTCGAACGGCGCGTAGTCCTCGGCCACGGTCTCCCACGCCCGACGGATCTGCTCCTTCTCGACCGCCGAGAACGCCGTCGAGGTCGGACCGTCGACCTGGAACGGCGGTGAGGTGAACGCGTTGACGCCGAAGTCGCGGTTCCACGCCGTGTTCGCGGTGCGGTGGCCGGTGAAGTCGAGGTAGATCGTGCGGTTCGACGACGGGCGCGACGACAGCCCCAGCACCCCGGCCGCCGCCGGGACCGCGGTCGCGGGCTCGGCGGTCGGCACGGCGTGGGGGCCGACCCGCAGCGACTCGCGGTAGTAGACCTCGCCGCAGGTGTCGAGCCACACGGTCGGGTCGCCCGTCTCGCCGAGCCCGGCGCGCGAGGCCGCGGCGGAGTCGGCACGGACGGGCTCCGGGAAGACGGGGTCGGCGCAGCCGACGGGCGCCTCGGTCGAGGCCTCGGTCGGCGCCTCGGCCGCCGGTGGGGCGGCGTACGACGAGCCGGGTGGCAGGCACAGGGCGGACACCAGGGCGAGCGCGAGGAGAGCGGGACGGTTCACGATGACCTCCGCGCGGCGACGCCGTGCTCGGGAGGCACGGGTCCGCTGCTCCCTGCCAGGGTCCTGCGGAACCGGTGTCCTGTACAGACACGTCCGCCCGGCGGTCTAGACCGCCGGGCGGACGCGGGTGCTGCGGGGACCGCTGGTCCGGGTGGGGCTCAGCGGTGCACGGGACGCGGGAGGCTCCGGTTCGCGACGCGGTTCTCGGCGTCGATCATCCAGGCGAGCTGCTCGAGGCGCTCGAGGATCGTGTGGATGATGTCGGCCGACGTCGGGTCCTCGGCGTCCACCTCGTCGTGGATGCGGCGGCCGGTGCCGGCGACGGCGTAGATCGCGGCGACGATGCGGTCGACGGTCTCGGCGGTGTCGACCTCGGTCTGCGGGAACTCCGGCAGGCTCGTCTGCGCGGCGACGGAGGCGGCGCGGGCGTCGGGCGTGACGTAGAGGGCGCGCATGCGCTCCGCGACGGTGTCGGAGAAGTTCCGGGCGTCGTCGACGACCTCGTCGAGCTGCAGGTGGAGGTCGCGGAAGTTCGGGCCGACGACGTTCCAGTGGGCCTGCTTGCCGACCAGGTGCAGGTCGGTCAGGTCGACCAGCAGCGCCTGGAGGTGGGTCGCGAGCCGCTCGGAGGCCTGGAACGGCGGCTTCGCGACGTGCTGCTCGGTGTGGAGGGTCTGCGTCATGGAGTGCTCCTTCTCGGCCGGGGGCCGTGTCGTCGTGCGAGTGGCCCCACCCTCCCATCTTTTCTGGAATCGTTCCAGAAAGGGAAGGCAACCCTCAGTCCTGGCACACTGGGACCAGCACAGGGTTCGTCCGCGTTCTGGAGGTGGGTCGGCGCGGCTGTCAGCCGTACCCCCGCACCCTGCGCACACCTGGAGTCCCTCACCGTGTCACCCCTGCGTTCCTACGGACGCCTCGTCCGCCTCGCCGGCCCGGCGTACGTCGTCGTCGCCTTCCTCGGCCGCCTGCCCCTCGCCATGAGCCAGCTGGGCACCCTGCTGCTCGTCGCCGGGGCCACCGACTCCTACGGCCTCGGCGGCCTCGCCGCCGGCGCCCTGGCCGTCGCCAACGCCGTCGGCGCCCCCGTCGCCGGAGCCGTCGCCGACCGCGCCGGCCAGCGCCCCGTCGTCCTCGTCCAGTCCTTCGCCGGCGCCCTCGCGCTCGTCGGGCTGGTCGTGGCGACCTCCTCGGGGGCCACCCCGGCCGTCCTCGTCGGCCTGGCGGCCACGGCCGGGCTGGTGCTGCCGCAGGTGGGCCCGCTGGCCCGGGTGCGGTGGCGCCCGGTGACCGCCGGGACCGGCGCCGACCAGCGTCGCCTCCGCCAGGATCGTCGCGGCCCGGGCCTCGCCGATCGCGACGAACGCGGCGTACGGCGACTCGTACTCCAGGCGCCCGTCGAGCCGGCGCAGGAACCCGCCGTCCTCCAGGGCCCGGAGCCGATCGGGGAGGTCGGAGTGGTCCGGGACGTCCGGGACCGACTCGCCCAGCGCGGCCCGCAGGGCCGTCTCGTCCTCGGGCCGCAGCAGGTAGACCGTCTCCAGCAGCCGCATCGTCGGCTCGTCGAGGAGCGGACCCTCCCGGATCCTCCCGATCTCCGCCATGCACCGTGATCGTGGTGGCAATCCCGGACATTCCGCAAGAGGACAGGTCCGCACGCCCGCCACCCCGGCGGGCCGACCGTAGCCTGCCTTCACCCACCTCGAAGGGACACCGCCATGAACCGCTCCCGCCTCGGCGCCCTCGCCCTCGCCCCGCTGCTGGCCGCCGCCGGCCTCGCGGCCGTTCCCGGCCCCTCCGTCGGCGCCGCGCCGGCCGCCCCGGCCGCCCGCACCGTCACCATCCGGGCCGAGAACACCGACCTGTCGGGGTCGGTGCGGAGCAGCCGGGCGTCCTGCCGGTCCGAGGTGCCGGTCGTGGTGTTCAAGCAGAAGGGCAGCCGCGGCGGTGGTGACGACAGGCGGTTCGCCATGGACACCAGCGGGCCCGACGGCGCCTGGGACACCGGCAACACCGGCACCGAGGGCCGCTTCTACGCCAGGGTGGCGCCGTCCCCCGGTTGCCAGGGCGACACCAGCCCCACGATCAGGGCCGAGCGCGACGACTGACGGGACGGAGCCTCCCGCTCAGCCCAGCGTGAACGGGTCCCGGGTGCCGCCGGTGAGCTCGACGAACACCGACTTGTTCTCGAGGTACTCGTTCACGGCCTCCTGGCCGTTCTCCCGGCCGATGCCCGACATGCCGTAGCCGCCGAACGGCATGTTCGGCGCGACCGCCCGGTAGGCGTTGATCCACACCGTGCCCGCCTTCAGCCGGGCGGCGACGCGGTGGGCGCGGTGGACGTCCTTGGTCCACACCGCCCCCGCCAGCCCGTACGGGGTGTCGTTGGCCAGGCGCAGCGCCTCGTCCTCGTCGGTGAAGGTGTACGCCGCCAGCACCGGCCCGAACACCTCCTCGCGGACGATCGTCGAGCCGGGCTCGGCGACCACGACGGTGGGCTTCACGAACAGGCCGCCGAGCTCGGTGTTGGGGCCGCCGCCGGCGACGACCTCGGCGCCCTCGGTGCGGGCGGTGTCGAGGTAGCCGAGCACCTTCTCGTACTGCGGGGCGTTGGCGACGGGGCCCATCTCGGTGTCCGCGTCGGTCGGGTCGCCCTGCACGATGGTGCGGGCCCGCTCGGCGATCTTCGCGACGAGCTCGTCCTTGACCGACTCGTGGACGATCAGTCGCGAGCCCGCCATGCAGGTCTGCCCGGTGGCGGCGAAGACACCCGCGACCACGCCGTTCGCGGCGGCGTCGAGGTCGGCGTCCGCGAACACGACCTGCGGGGACTTGCCGCCCAGCTCGAGGGTGACCTTGTTGATGTTCGACACCGCGGCCCGGGCGACGGCCGCGCCGGTGGCGGTGGAGCCGGTGAAGGCGACCTTGTCGATGCCGGTGTGGCTCGCGAGGGCCTCACCGGTCTCCCGGCTGAGTCCGGTGACGACGTTGAGGACGCCGGCGGGCAGGCCCGCCTCGTGCAGCACCTGGGCGAAGGCCACCGTCGAGGCCGGCGAGTGCTCGCTCGGCTTGACCACGCAGGTGCACCCGGCGGCGAGCAGCGGCGCGAGCTTGAAGGTGAGCAGCAGCAGCGGGGAGTTCCACGGAGTGATGGCGCCGACGACCCCGACCGGCTCCTTCAGCGTGTAGCCGAAGTAGGTCTGCGGGGCGATCTGCGGGACGGTGCGGCCCTCGAGCTTGTCGGCGAGGCCGGAGAAGTAGAGGTACCAGTTCCCGAGGCCGTTCAGCTGGCCGCGCATCTCGCGCATCAGCTTGCCGGAGTCGCGCACCTCCAGGAGCGCGAGGCGCTCGGCGTTGTCGGTGATGCCCTGGGCGACCTGGCGCAGGACCCGCGCCCGGTCGAACCCGGACATGGCGCCCCACTCGCCCTCGAAGGCCTCACGGCTGCTGGCGACGGCGCGGTCGACGTCCTCCGCCCCGCCGTCGGCCAGCACCGCCCAGGAGGAGCCGGTGTAGGGGTTGGTCGACTCGAAGGTGGCCCCCGAGGCGGCGTCGACGGACTCGCCGCCGATGAACAGCCGGAAGGTCTCGAGCTGGGTCTGCGGGGTCTGGTCCGTGACGGTCACGCGCTCACGCTAGGTCCGCCGTACGCCGTCCGCTATCCGCTCAACGCTGTCTGGTCAGCGCGCGAGCGTCTCGCTCGGCAGCTCGCCGAAGCGCTCGCGGTACTGCTGCGCGAAGCGGGACTGGTGGAAGAAGCCCCAGCGCGTGGCGACGTCGGTGACCCGGAGCGAGTCGGGGTCGCCGGCGAGCAGCTCGGCGCGGACCTTCGCCAGCCTCACCGTCCGCACGTACGCCATGGGCGGCACCCCGAGGCGGTCGGCGAACGCCGCGTGGAGCGTGCGGACGCTCACGCAGCCGACCCGGGCGAGCAGCTCGGGGGTGAGCTCGGCGTCGGCGTGCTCCTCGACGTACGCCACGACCGGCGCGAGCCGCCCCAGCCGGGTGCGGTCGTCGTGGTCGGCGAGGGCGTCGGCCCAGCGGTGCCGACCGCCCAGCAGCACGCGCGTGAGCACGAACCGCTCGAGCTCGGCGCGCGCGACCGGGCAGGTGGCGATGCCGCCCGGGCGGTCCAGCTCGGAGACGAGGAACCCCACCGCCCGCAGCACCCCGCGCCCGGCCTCGGTCGTGGTGTCGACCTCGACCTCGAGTCCCGTCACCCCGGCGGCGCGCCCGGTCGGGAGCAGCTCGGCGAGCAGCCCCTCCACCGCGGCGGCCGGCACCTCCAGCACGACCCCCGGCAGCCGCACCCGCATCACCGCCGGGGCGGCACGTCGTACGGCGTCGCGACGCGCGCTGCAGGCGAGGACGAGCACCCGGTCGGCGACGGGCAGGGCGGCGAGCGACAACGGGACCCCCGGGGGATGAGGTGTGTGACGACGCGCACAGCCTAGGAACCCGACCCACGCCCGCCCCGTCGTCTCGCCGGGCGGGATCGTGTGGCTGCGCCCACCACCTGGCCGAGTCGGCCCGAACGCACCTCCCTGACCCCTCGAGTCGGCCCGAACGGATGCCGTTCGGGCCGACTCAGCGCCCTGGCGGAGTGCGTTCGGGCCGACTCGGCGTCATCGGCCCAGCAGGTCGAGCGCGGCGCCGGTGACGGAGCCGGCGTCGAGGCCGTGGTGGGCGTAGGCGTCGGTGAGGCTCGAGGACTGGCCGAACTCGGTGACGCCCAGGCAGCGGATGCGGTCACCGCGGGCGCCGGCGAGGAACGACAGCGTGTGCGGGTGGCCGTCGAGGACCGTCACGATCGGCGCGGCGTGCTGCGGCGGCAGGAGCAGGTCGAGGATCCCCGACCCGACGCCGGCGTCCCGGCTGCCCCGCTGCTGGAAGGAGCGGAACACCAGGTCGGCGCTGGTCAGGCAGACGACGCCGGCGGTGATCCCCCGCCCGGCGAGCAGGTCCGCCGCGGCCAGCACCTCGGGCATCACCGCGCCCGCCCCCACGAGGACGACGTCCTCGCCGGCCGGGTCGTGGTCGGTGAGGCGGTAGCCGCCCGCCACCGCCTGGCGGCGGCGACGCTCCCGCAGGGCGGCGTCCTCCGGCACCCGCGCGAGCGCGGGGTCGAGCGGGCGGGTGGAGAGCCGGAAGTACGCCGACGTCCCGCCGGGCACCCCCACCGAGCGCATGGCGTGCAGGAAGGTCCACTCGAGGTCCTGCGCGAACGCCGGCTCCCAGGCGACGCAGCCCGGCTGCTCGAGCCCGATGGACGGCGTCGACACCGACTGGTGCGCCCCTCCCTCGGAGGCCAGGGTCACCCCGGACGGCGTCCCGACCAGGATCGACTGCCCGCCGGCGTAGATGCCGAACGACCAGGGCTCCAGCGCGCGCGCCAGGAACGGGTCGTAGAGGGTCGCGATGGGGATCAGCCGCTCGCCCCACCGCGACCAGGTCGCGCCGAGCTCGGCGAGCAGACCGACGAGGTTGACCTCGGCGATGCCGAGCTCGATGTGCTGACCGCCCTGCGCCTCGGACCACCGCAGCACCCGCTCGGCGTCGTCCGCGAACCAGTCGCGCCGCTCCGAGGAGGCCCACACGCCGGTCTTGTTGATCCAGCCGCCGAGGTTGGTGGACGACGCCACGTCAGGGCTGCAGGTCACCACGCGCTGCGCCACCTCGGGGGCGTCACGGACCAGGTCGGCCAGCATCCGCCCCAGCACGGCCTGCGTCGAGATCGCCTTGCGGTGGGGGTGGCCGAGCTCGAGCGGGACGTCCACCCGCTCGCCCGGCTCGTGGGGCGTCCGGGCGAGCGCCGTACGCCGCCGCGCGCACAGCGCACCGGGCTCGCTGTCGTCCGCGAAGCCGGCCCACGGGTCGTCCAGCGAGGTGCCGCAGGCGTCGGCGAGGGCACGCATCTGCGCCTCGGTCAGCAGCGCCGAGTGGTTGTTGGGGTGCCCCTCGGTCGGCAGGCCCCGGCCCTTGACGGTGTAGGCGAACACGACGGTCGGCCGGTCGGTGTCGACGCCGGCGAAGGTGTCGACCAGCAGCCCGAGGTCGTGGCCGCCCAGGTCGCGGACGGCGGCCGCGAGGTGCGCGGTCGGCACCGACTGCAGCAGCGCCCACAGCTCGTCGGAGCCGGTCGCCTCGTCGCCGCCCATGATCCGCTCGGCGACCTCCGTGGAGTCGGCGCGCAGGATCCGCTGGTACTCCTCGTTCGGCATCGCCTCGAGCCGGCGCCGCAGCTCGTCGCCCCCCGGGCGCTCGAACAGCGCCGAGATCAGCCGCCCCCACTTCAGGGTGACGACCTGCCAGCCGGCGGCGGAGAACATCGCCTGCAGCCGCTCGATCTGGATGTCCGGCACGACGCGGTCCAGCGACTGCCGGTTCATGTCGACGACCCAGAGCAGCTCGCCGAGCCCGGCGACCTGGCTGTCGGCGACGGCCTCCCAGATGGCCCCCTCGTCGAGCTCGGCGTCGCCGAGCAGGCTGACGAAGCGGCCGGGGTGCTCCGGTGGTCCTCCCTGGAGGACGGAGTCGTCGTGGACGGCCGGGAACTGCGAGCGCACGTACCGGTGCGCGATCGCCGCCCACAGCGTCGCCGTGGCGCCGATGCCGACCGAGCCGGTCGAGAAGTCGACGGTGTCGGGGTCCTTCGACCGCGACGGGTAGGCCTGCAGGCCCCCCTTCTCGCGCAGCGTCGTCAGGTACGACGCGTCGAGGTCGCCGAGCAGGTAGTTCATGGCGTGCAGGACCGGCGAGGCGTGCGGCTTGACCGAGACCCGGTCGCGCGCGGTCAGCTCGTGGAACCACAGCGCCACGCAGACGTCGACCATCGACGCGGACGACGCCTGGTGGCCGCCGACCTTGACGCCGGTGTCGTTGGGTCGCTGGCGGTTGGCGGCGTCCACGATCGCCGACGACAGCCACAGCACCCGCCGCGAGATCGCGCGCAGCGTCTCGAGGTCGGGGTCGTCGCCGCTCGTCGTGGCCGCGGTGCGGCCTGCGGTCTCGGTCATCGGTCCTCCTGGTTCGTCCGAGCCAGCTCGGCGAGCACGGCCTCGGTGTCGGCGCCGAGGTCCGGGCCGGGGTCGTTCACGGGCAGGGACCGCTCCCCCAGCAGCGGGACGACGCCGGGGAACGCGACCTTGCGCTGCACCCCGCCGACGTCCACGAGGCGGTGCTGCACCATGTCACGGGCGCCGTACTGGGGGTCGTCGACGATGTCCGAGGCCACGTAGATCGGGCCGGACGGCACCCCCGCCTCCTCGAGCACGCCGAGCACCTCGGCGCGGGTCCGCGTCCGGGTCCACGACTCGATGGCCTCGTCCAGCTCGTCGCGCCGCTCCCAGCGCCCGGCGTTGCGCGCCAGGTCGGGGTCGTCGGCCAGGTCGTCGCGGCCGATGGTCCGCATGAAGGTGCCGAAGATGTTGTCCGCGTTGCCCGCGATGACGACGGAGACGTCGTCGCCGCACTGGTAGGCGTTGGACGGGGCGATGCCCTCCATCCGGCCGCCGGTGCGCTCGCGCAGGACGTCGTACGCCGAGTAGTCCGACACCAGCGACTCCATCATCGAGAACACCGCCTCGTGCAGCGCGACGTCGACGTGGCGCTCGTCGGGACCGACGGCGGGCTGGGAGACGCGGCGTCGCTGCTCCCGGTCGAACAGGCCCATCACGATGCCGAAGGCGGCGTACAGGCCGGCGATCGAGTCGCCGATGCTCACCCCCACCCGCGCAGGCGGCCGGTCGGCCTCCCCCACCAGCTCGCGCATCCCGCCGAACGCCTCCGCGACGGCGGCGAAGCCGGGGCGTCTCGACATCGGGCCGGTCTGGCCGTACGCCGACACCCGCGCCACGACGAGCTCGGGGTTGATCCGGGTCAGGGTGGCCGCGTCGAGACCCCAGCGGTCGAGCGTGCCGGGGCGGAAGTTCTCCAGCAGCGCGTCGGAGCGGGCGATCAGCGCGAGGACGGCGTCGCGGCCCTCGGGCTCCTTGAGGTCGAGCGCGACCGAGCGCTTGCCGCGGTTGATGGTGCGGAACAGCATCGAGGTGTCGCCGGCGTACAGGCGCCAGTTGCGGAGCTCGTCACCCGTGCGCGGGCGCTCGATCTTGATCACCTCGGCGCCGAAGTCGGCGAGCAGGCGGCCCGCGGTGGGGGCGGCGATGAAGTTGCCGAGCTCGACGACCCGGAGGCCGGCGAGGGGACGGTCGCGGTCGAGCCGCACGTCGGGGTCGCTCACGCCGGCTCCCCCGCCTTGCCGAGCAGCGCCTGCACGGGGCTGTCGAGCTGCGCCGACAGCCGGGACGCGGTGTCCACGAGCACTCCACGGTCGACGGGCGTGATCGCGACGCCGGCGCGGTCGAGCATGAAGTGGAGGTCCTCGGAGGCGATGTTGCCGGTGGCCGCGGGCGCGAAGGGGCAGCCGCCGAAGCCACCGACGGACGCGTCGAGCGCGACCCGGCGGCCGAGGGCGACCGCGGCCCAGGCGTTGGCGTACCCGGTGTTCCGCGTGTTGTGGAAGTGGAAGCGCAGCCGCGGGGCGTCAGGCAGCTCCGGCAGCAGGTCGGCGAGCGCGGCGACCTGGGTGGGGACGCCGACCCCGACGGTGTCGGCGAACGCGAGCTCGTCGATCCCGAGCGCCAGCACGCGCTCGACGACGTCGGCGACCCGCTCGGTGGTCACCGTGCCGGCGAAGGGGCATCCGAACGCGACGGCGAGGGTCACCGACGCGCCGATCCCCGCGGTGCGGGCGACCTCGACGGCCGCGGCGGCGTGGTCGAGCATGCCCTCGACCTCGACGCCCTGGTTGCGGGTGCAGAACTCGTCGGTGACCGGGACGACGACGTTGACCTCGCCGACCGCGGTCTCCACCGCCCGCCGGGCGCCGCGCTCGTTGAGCACCAGCCCGATGTGGGTCAGGGGCGAGCCGTCCGGCGCGGTGGTAGGCACCGCCGCCATCACCTCCTCCGCGCCCGCCATCTGCGGGACGCGGTCGGGCCGCACGAAGCTCACCGTCTCGAGGCGTCGTACGCCGGCGGCGACGAGGCCTTCGACCAGCGCGACGCGGGTCTCGGGGGGCAGGGCTCGGTCCTCGTTCTGGAGTCCGTCGCGCGGACCCACCTCGACGAGCTCGACGCTACTCACCCGCCCGATCCTCCCGGGGGCGTCGTGGGCGCAGGTAGCCGCCCGGTGCGAAGCCGTGTCCCGTCGCCGCTGAACCGGCTCGCGGGTCTGGTCGGCGCGCGCCCGGCGGGGGCATCCTGCCGCCATGGACTACGCCGACGCCCGCGCCGCCTTCTTCGCCCCCCGCGAGGGCGAGGCCCACGAGCTGGACTGGCACACGCCGGCCCGCCGCCTCCGCGACTCGATGGAGGCGGTGGCAATGGTCTGCTACTGGGGCGAGCCGGCGTACGACGCCCAGGCCGCGCACGGCCTCGACTTCCTCACCGGCTACGTGTGGGGCCGCGGCAGCCAGCTCGGCGAGCCCGAGGGCGAGGTCGTCGCCGCGGCGTTCGGCGTCTTCGAGCCCGGCCTGGTGGACAGCCTCTGGGACGACGCCCGCTCCCGCTGCTCCCTCGCCGAGATCCGCGCCGCACGGGTCGAGGGCGTGACGGCGACCCTCACCGCGGCGTGCGGGGAGCCCGGACCCGAGGTCACCGAGACCGCCGACGCCCTGCTCGCCGCCGGACGCGGCCTGTCGGTGCTGGGCCGACCGTTCTACGCCGGTCTCCAGGCGCTCGACGTCCCCGACGAGCCGTGGGCGCGGCTGTGGCACGCCTGCACGGTGCTGCGCGAGCACCGCGGCGACGCCCACCTCGCGGCCTGCGTCGGCGCCGGCCTCGACGGCGTCACCGCCAACATGCTCACCGAGCTCTGGATCGGCTGGGAGCCCGACGCCTACACCGGCACCCGCGGCTGGTCCGCCGAGGTCATGGCCGCCGGCCGCCGCTCGCTCGAGGAGCGTGGCCTCGCCGACGGCAACGTCATCACCCCCGCCGGCCGCACGCTGCGCGACTCCCTCGAGGCCGTCACCGACACCTCCGAGCAGCCCGTCGTCGACGCCCTCGGCTCCGACCTCGAGACCCTGATCACCCGCCTCCAGGGCTGGTCCGACCGGGTCGTCGCCGCCGGCTGGTTCCCGCCCGACCCGTACAAGCACGCCGCGGGCTGACCTCACGCGGCGTCCCGGAGCGCCGCGACCGGACAGCCGGAGCCGCAGGCGACCGGGTCCACCACGACGCCGCGTGACCTGAGGAAGCGGACGACGAGGAAGGTGGTCCGGCAGGTGTCGCCGTAGACCTGCCCGTAGCCCAGGCGGGCGGTCGCCCCGCCGTCCGCCGCGAGCTCGAGGTCGCGCTGCAGGTCGTCGTCCCGCTGCGACCTCGTGCCGTGGTGGGCCGCGCCGTCGAGCTCGATCACTGCACCACCGTCGTACGTCGCGTCGCGGTAGCGGCGCCGCCCGCCGGAGTCGACCCGCACCTGCCACCGGGCCCGGGGCAGGCCGTGCGCGCGCTCGACCAGCGTCAGGTAGCCGTGCTCCAGCACCGACGTCGTGCCCCGGGCGAGATCGGTGAGCACCGACGCCAACCAGGCACGTCGTGCCAGACGGGGCCAGCGCTCCAGTGCGCCCAGGAGTCGTCGCGGTGTCGTCCGACGCTGCTGGCAGACGGCGGCCAGGATCCCGACGGCGGCAAGGTCGTCGCGCGCGGCCGCCGCGAGGTGGAGCGCCGCGTCCTCGCACCGGACCCTGGGCGGCGAGGTGTTCCAGTGCGCCGCCCCCTCCAGACGGGTGAGTCGGCGCACCACGACCCACGGCGGGGTCACCGGCCTGCGCCGGTCCCGGTCGACGGCGACGAACACCGGTCCGGTCGTGGAGGGTGGCGTGAGCGCGGACGCCAGGTGGAGGGCGGCGGGCCAGCAGCAGAGGACGGCGACCCAGGCGCGCTGGGGACCGGTGAGCGGGCCGGAGTGGGCGACGTACACCGCCTTCGCGTGGCGGGCCCAGCGCTCCCGCCTCACCAACCCTTCGATCTCGTGCGACGCAAGGCCCGCCTTCAGCGCCTGTCGCCTGGAGACCACCCCGTCCTGGCGCGCGAGGACCTCACGCAGCTCGGGCAGGTCGGACGGTGATCGCACCCCGGCAGGTTGCCCGGAAGTCACCGGCCACGCACGGCACCCGCCATCGACCTGTGGACAGCCCGGTTTGCGGGCGGTTCTCCGCTGTCACAGCGGAGAACCGCCCGCAAAGAGAGCCTCAGGGCTCGACGATCACCTTGATCGCGCCGTCCCGCTTGGACGACGCGACCGCGAAGGCCTCGGCGACGTCGTCGAGGGGAAAGCGGTGGGTGACGAGCGGGTCCATGTCGAAGCGGCCGGTGCGGACGAGCTCCTGGGCGCGCTCGTACTGGCCACGGCCGCCGTTGCCGCCGATCCCGAACACCGTCAGCGTCTTCGCCATGATCGGGACGACGGGGAGCGGGGGCAGGTCGTTGGCCCAGCCGATGTGGGCGAGCTTGCCCTCCTTGCGGACCAGGTCGAGGCACATCGCGGACGACGCCGGGAAGCCGCTGGTCTCGATGACGATGTCGGCGCCGGCGCCGTTCTCGGTGAGGTCGAGGATCGCCTGCTTCGGGTCGTCGGAGTCGGCGACGTTGACGCAGTCGGTCGCCCCGTAGGCCCGGGCGATCTCGAACGGCGCCTCGCGGGCGTCCGTCACGATCAGCCTCCCCGCGCCCGACAGCGCGCACAGGCGGGTGAGCGCCAGGCCGATCGGGCCCTGCCCGAGGACGACGACGGTCTCGCCGAGCAGGATCCGCAACCGGTCGACGGTGTTCAGTCCGACCGCCAGCGGCTCGAGCAGCGAGGCCTGCCAGGCCTCGACGCCGTCCGGGCGCGGGATGAGGTTGACCGACGGGACGGTGACCTTCTCCGTCATGCAGCCGTCGGACCACAGCCCGATCAGCTTCTTCCTACCGCAGTCGGCGGGCTTGCCCTTGCCGCACTGCTCGCACTCGCGGCAGGGCAGCGACGGCTTCACCGCGACCTTCTGGCCCACGAGCGCCTCGTCGACACCCTCGCCGACGCTCTCGACGACACCGGCGAAGTCGTGGCCGGGCACGCGGGGGAACGGCGTGTCGATGCGGCCGTCGTACTGGTGGACGTCGGTGCCGCACAGCGACGCCGACTCGACCTTCACCACGACCCAACCCGGTTCCGCCGTGGGCTCGGGACGCTCCTGGAGCTCGACGGTCTCCAGCGCCGTCAGCACCGCCGCCTTCACGACGCGTCGCCGGAGGTCGAGGCGTACGGCCCGAAGCCGCGGTTCTCCATCACCGTCAGCGCCTGGCCGACGTGCATCGCGGCGTGACCGACGATGAGCGGCGTCCACTCCTGGACGGTCATCGTGCCGAGGTCGGGGATCTCGACGACCCGCGCGGCGAGCTCGTCGGTGAGGACGCCGCCGGCGGTGGCCATCGTGCGGCGCGTGGTCTCGAGCTGGCCACGGGCCTCGGCGACCGTGGGCGGCGGGAAGCCGGTCAGGTCGTGGCCGATGGCCTCGCGGTAGAAGAAGCGGAGGTCGGGGTCGCACTCCAGGCGGCGGAGGTTGCCGAGCCACATGATCACGCAGACGTGGATGTGGGAGACGACCTCGGCGGGGGTCCAGCCGCCGTCGAAGTGACCGCGGTGCAGGTCACCGTCGGAGCACTGCGCCAGGGCGTCGTCGAGCCGGGCGAACTCGGCGTCCGCGTCGGCCAGGGCCTTCTCGATCTCGGGTGGTGCGGTCGCGCTCACGGGCGGCTCCTCGGACGGGGGGTGGTCGGGCTCGATCCTGCGACCGCCCCCGGGGCCGCACAAGGCCGCTGAGCGCGACACCTGAGCCCGTCGCGGCAGTGGAAGGACCCGGCGGGGTGCGCGGATGCGAGGATCGCGGCATGTCTCGGACCGCCTCCCCACGCCGCCTCGGCCGCCTCGGTGCCTGCGCCGCGGCGGCCCTGCTGCTCACCGCGTGCACCGGCGCGCCGCCCGAGGAGGACGACGGCGAGGACGCCGCCGAGGTCGCCGAGGAGCTCGCCGCGAGCCTGGGCGAGCACACGCTCGAGGGGGTGCCGCTGGTCGAGTTCGCCTCCCAGGAGGACTTCGCCGAGCTCATCGAGCCCCTCGTCGACCAGCAGGTCGTCGTCGAGGTCGGGGACGTCGACGAACGGGGCGCGACCGCGACCGCCGACCTCGACTGGACGTGGGAGATCGCCGGCCAGGAGTGGGCCTACCGGACGACGGCCAACCTGGTCGAGGTCGAGGGCGCCTGGCTCGTCGACTGGCGCCCCAGCACCCTCGCCGAGTACCTCCGCCCCCAGGACCGGCTGGGGTTGTTCTCCACCGAGGGCGAGCGCGGCCGCGTGCTCGGCGCGGACCGCGAGGTCATCGTGGTCGACCGCGAGGTCCGACGCTACGGCCTCGACAAGACGCTCGTGCGGCCCGCGCGCCAGGCCGACAGCGCCCGACGCATCGCCCGCAGCCTCGGCATCGAGGTGGCGCCGTACGTCGCGGAGACGGAGCAGTCCGGCGACGAGGCGTTCGTGGAGGCCCTGGTGCTGCGGCCGGAGGACGCCCGCGAGCTGGTGCCGCCCGGCTTCGGGAACATCCCCGGCGCGGCTTCCGTCGTCGACACGCTCCCCCTCGCCCCGACACGCGACTTCGCCGCCCCGATCCTCGGCCGCGTGGGCGAGGCGACCGAGGAGGTCGTGGAGGACAGCGACGGCGCCGTCGAGCCCGGCGACGTGGTGGGGCTGTCCGGCCTCCAGCTCCGGTACGACGAGCAGCTGCGGTCCGTCGACGGCGCCGAGGTCGTCGCGGCGGGCGACGGCGACACACGGCGGACGCTGTTCGAGGCCGCGCCGACCGACGGCGAGGACCTCCGCACCACCCTCGACGTCGACACCCAGACCCTCGCCGAGCGGGTGCTCGCCGAGGGCGTGCCCGCCGACGTGCCGTCGGCCCTGGTGGCCCTGCGCCCCTCCGACGGGGCCGTGCTGGCCGCCGCCAGCGGACCCGGCGGCGACGGCTTCAGCACCGCGACCGAGGGCCGCTACGCCCCGGGCTCGACGTTCAAGGTCGTGACCTCGCTGGCGCTGCTGCGCTCGGGACTCTCCTCCGACGACACGGTCGCCTGCCCGCCGAGCCTCGACGTCGACGGCCGGACGTTCACCAACTACTCCGACTACCCCGCCTCGGGGCTCGGCGACGTCACGCTGACCCGCGCGCTCGCGGACTCCTGCAACACCGCCTTCATCGGCGCCGGGACCGAGCGGCTCGGCGGCAGCGACCTCGCCGACGCCGCGGCGGCGCTCGGGCTCGGGGTCGACGCCGAGGTCGGGTTCAGCTCGTTCTTCGGCGAGGTCCCCCGCCCGGACGGCGACACCGACGAGGCGGCCTCGATGATCGGGCAGGGCCGGGTGCTCGCCAGCCCGCTCGCCATGGCCGCCGTCGCCGCGTCGGTCTCCGCCGGCGAGCGCGTCGTCCCCCGCCTCCTGCCGGAGGTCGAGGCGGAGACCGAGGACCCGTCGGCCCCCCTGACCGCGCCGGAGACGCGGGCGCTGCGCACGATGATGCGCACGGTGGTCACCGACGGCTCCGGCAGCGTCCTCGCCGGCGTGCCCGGCGAGGTGGGCGCCAAGACCGGCACCGCCGAGTACGGCCAGCCCGGCCCGGACGGCGAGCTGCCCACGCACGCCTGGATGATCGCCACCCGCGGCGACCTGGCCGTCGCGGTGTTCGTCGAGACCGGCGCCTCCGGCTCCACCACGGCGGGTCCGATCCTGGCCGAGTTCCTGTCCTCGGCGGGCTGACTTCGTCCGGTTCTCGGCGAAAGTCCACCGACGGGAGGTGGACGGCCTAACATATTCTCACCCGAGGTTTTCGTGGACGTGCAGGGTCCACGATCGCGGGTGCGTCCTCGCTCCCCCCACGAGACGGAACCCAGCATGCCCCTCACCGACGGCACGGCACCGCCTGCCTCGCCCGACCTGCACACCCGGCGTCCAGCCCGCGCCACGACCACGTACGACGCGGTGGTGGTCGGGCTGAGCCTGAACTCTCTGCTCGCGGCCGCCGAGCTCGCCGGCAACGGCTGGTCGGTCGCGGTCGTCGGGGAGTTCAGCGGCTCGCACCACGTCGGGCTCGACCACCTCACCCTGCCCGGGCACGTGCACGACTCGTTCACGTTGTGGCACCTGCACTTCATGGCCGGGCCGGCGTACGCCGCCCTGGCCGGTGACCTGCGGCGCCACGGGCTGGAGTACCTCACCGGCACCGGTCCCCTCACGGCCACGGTCGGGGAACGCGGCACCGTCGTCGCCCACCGGGACGCGGGCACGACGTCCGCGGGCTTCGCCGACCCCCGCGACGCCGCGACGTACGTCGGGATGCTGCGGGGCGTCGAGCACCTCGCGGCCGACGTCCACGAGGGCCTGGGCGCCGGCCTGACCCAGCGGGACCTGTTCGCCCTCGACGGGATCGGCCTGCGGGCCGCGGCCGCCACCGGGCACCGGGAGGTCGGCCGTGCCGCCGCCCTCAGCGCTACCGACCTGCTGGCCGACCGCTTCCGCGGCGACGAGGTCTCCCGGCTGTGGCTCCCCTGGCTGCCGGCCCTCGGGCTGCGGCCGGACGACGTCCTCGGCGGCCTCGCGCTGCCCGCGACCGCCCTGGCGATGCACGAGATCGGCCTGCCCGCGGTGCGGGGAGGGGCCGCCCGGTTCAGCGCCGCCCTCCTCGGGCTCCTGGTCGAGCGGGGGGTCGACCTCCTCCTCGACTCGGTCGCGGACGCGATCGAGATCGACGGCGGGCGCGCGTCGGCCGTCCGGGTCGGCGACCGCCGTCTCGCGGCGGTGGGGACGGTGATCGCCGCGACCGACCCCGCCCGTCTGCACGAGCAGCTCCTGGGCGACGTCGCCCCGCCGTGCCCCGTCGTCCCGTCCGGACCGCCGTCCCTCCGCCGGGCGGAGCACGCCGGGCTGCTCGACGACCACGGCCTCGTCCAGATCGAGGCGCACCTGGCGCTCCAGTCACCCCTGCCCTGGACCGACGACGTGCTGCAGGAGAGCCCGGTGGTCCACGTCGAGCGCCCGGGCGCCGCACCGATCGCCGTGGGGCAGCCCACCGTCCAGGACCCCGGTCGGGCGCCGCGCGGCCGGGGCACGGCCTGGCTCCGGGCCGAGGTGCCCGTGGCCGCCGCCGCCGACCCCGCGAGCGCCCTGCGCCGGGCGCTCGAGCAGGTCGACCGCTTCGCGCCGGGTCTCGACCGCGCCGTCACCGCCTGGCGCGTCGGCACGCGGCCCGCCGCCGGCCCGGTGACAGGTCTCCTCGCCCGCATGGCCGGAGACCACCCCGCGACCGGCCGCTACCGGGTCGTCCCCGACTGGCGCCCGGGGGTCGGCGCGGTCTACAGCACCGGGGTCCGGGGCCTCTACCACCTCGGGGCCTACCGCCACCCCACGCTGCGCCTCGCCGACGAGCCCCTCGTCGGCGGCGCCCGTCGGCTCCCCGTCTCGGCCCGCGTCCCGACCGGCTAGCGGGCGCCCCGGGGCCCGCGGACCCAGCGGGGTCGCGATGATGGACGCATGACCCGCCGCGCGCTGCTCGTCGTCGACGTCCAGAACGACTTCTGCGAGGGCGGCTCGCTGGCCGTCGACGGCGGCCACGCCGTCGCCGAGGCGATCACCCGCCACCTCGCGGACCACGCCGACGAGTACGTCGCCGTCGTCGCCACCCGCGACGACCACGACGCCCACGGCACCAACGGGGGCCACTTCGCCGAGCCCGGCGAGGCGCCCGACTTCGCCGCGACCTGGCCCGTGCACTGCGTGGCCGGGTCCGACGGCCACGACTACGCCCCCGGCCTCGACCTGACGCGGATCACCCACCACGTCCGCAAGGGCCGCGGGTTCCCGGCGTACTCCGGGTTCGAGGGACGGGTGGACGGCGGCGAGGACCACGGCTCGTCGCTGGCCGACCTGCTGGCCGGCCTCGACGTCGACGAGGTGGACGTCGCCGGGCTCGCGACCGACTACTGCGTGCGTGCCACGGTCCTCGACGCGCGCCGCCACGGTCTGGACGTCGTCCTGCTGGACGGTCTCCACGCCGGGGTCGACCCCGCCACCTCCCGGGCGGCCCTCGACGAGATGGCCACCGCAGGGGTCAGGCAGGCACCCGCGGGAGCCTGAGCGTCACGGTCGTCCCGCGCCCCGGGCGGCTGACCATGTCCACCGTGCCCCGGTGCTCCGTGGCGATCTCGCGGACCAGCGGGAGCCCGATGCCGCTGCCGGGCGTGTCGCCGGCGTGAGCACTCTCGGCGCGCCAGTAGAGGTCGAAGGCCCGATCGACCTCCTCCGGCGCCAGTCCCCCGCCCTCGTCGGCCACGACCACCTCGACCTCGTCCACGCCACGACGGACGACGACGTCGACCGCGCCGCCGCGGCCGTACTTGATCGCGTTCGAGAGCAGGTTCTCGACGGCCCGCTCGATCCGGCCGGGGTCGAGGGTGGCCCAGGTCTCCTCCCCGCGGACGCTCAGCGTCACCCCGGTCGCCGCGGCCGGGGTGGCCAGCGACTCGGCGGCCCGGGTGACCAGGGCGTGCAGGTCGGTGGCCTGCAGGTCGAGCCGGCGACGACGACCGGCGTCCTCGAGGATCCCCGTGACCCGCGCCTGCAGGGTCGAGGCGCTGCGGCGGATCCGCTCGACCAGGCCCGCGACCGTGGGGTCGTCGGCGATCTCCTCGCCGAGCAGCTCGGCGAAGCCGAGGATGGCGGTGAGGGGGGTCTTCAGCTCGTGGGAGACGGTCGCCGAGAAGCGCTCCCGGACCTCGAGGGAGTGGGCCAGCTCGGTGACGTCGTGCGCCACGACCAGCGTCGCGCGCCGGCCGTCGGGCAGGGAGATCGTGTGGCCGGTGGCGACGACGGCCACCTGCTGCCCGTCGGGGCCCAGCCACTGCACCTCCGGGTGCCGCAGCGCGCCACGCAGGGCCCGGGGCACCATCTGCTCGGCGTGCGGCACGGGCTCACGGCGGTCGGCGCGGACCACGCGCTCCCCCGCGTACGGCGCCCGGTCGAGGGCGAAGCCCGCCGCCTCCGCCAGGTCCTCCGCCCGGCCGTTCGCGAGCAGCAGGTGGCCGTCGGCGTCGTACAGCGCGAGGGCGACCTCGGCGGCGTCGACCATCGTGCGCGCGAGGTCGGCCCCCGCCGACGCGTGGGCGCTCACGTGCTGGATCTCGGCCGAGCAGGCCTGTGCGAGGTCCTCGAGACCCGCGAGGTCGTCCTCGGTCCACTCGCGCGGCTCGGGGTCGATGGCACACAGCGAGCCGACCACGGTGCCGTCGGCGCGCGTGAGCGGCCACCCGGCGTACGCGACGACGCCGAGGGCCTCGATGGCCGGGTTGTCGGCGACCCGGGGGTCGAGTCGGGCGTCGGTGACGACGAGCGGTGCCTGCTGCCTCACCACGAGGCGGCAGAACGAGTGGGTCAGCGGGGTGCCCCGCTGCGAGGCCCACGGCTCGGGCAGCCCGAGCTGGCCGGGGAACACCTGGCGGTCGGCCTCCACGATCGTGACCAGCGCGACGGGGACGCCGAGGAAGCGCTGCACCAGCCGGCAGTAGTGGTCGAAGGACGAGTCCCCGAGCAGCACGGCCGGCTCCACGACGCGCCCCATGGGTCTCCTCCGGCCTGGTCTGGACGGGGCACAGCCACCCGACGTCCGCCACCGGCCCCGGACGCTGCCGCGGCAGCACTGGTGAGCAGGGAACACGGTAGGGCACGAGACACCTTCGCGTCAGCAGGAGACGCGAGCTCGCCGCGGCCGGTCCTGGCCGGGCCCTGCGGGCCCTCAGCGCTCCCGCGGCAGACGGACGCGGAAGGTCGACCCGACGCCCAGGGTGGAGTCGACCTCGATGCGGCCACCGTGGCGCTCGACGACCCTCGCCGCGATGGCCAGACCGAGGCCGGTGCCCGGCCGGGAGCGGGCCCGGGGGTTCGCCGACCGGAAGAACTCGCCGAAGACGCGGCCGCGCTCCTCCTCGGCGATCCCGATGCCGCGGTCGGTGACCTCGAGCACCACCTCGCCGGCGACGCCCGCGAGGCGGATGTCGACGGAGCCGTGGTCGTCGGAGTACTTGACCGCGTTGCTGACCAGGTTGACGACCAAGTGCTCCAGCTCACCGGGCATGCCCCGGACCCGGACGTCGTCGTCCGCGTCCACCCGGACGGCGACCCCCCGCTGGCCGGCCTGGAGCGTCACCACCTCCACCGCGTCCGCCACGACGACGGCCAGGTCGACCGACCGCCCCTCGCGGACGTCGGCGGCCTCGTCGACCGCCGAGAGCGTCAGCAGGTTGTCCACGAGGACCGTGAGGCGGTGCGTGGCCCGGCCGATGCGGTCGGCGAGCAGCAGGCCGCCCGGCTGGCCGTCGATCTCGTCCTGCAGCAGCTCCAGGTTGCCGCGCACGGCGGTCAGCGGGTTCTTCAGCTCGTGGGCGATCGTGGCGATCAGCTGCTGCTTGTACGCCGCGTGGCCCCGCTCGCGCTCGAAGAAGCGGGCGGTCTGCAGGGCGGAGCCCAGGTCGCGGCCGAGGTCCTGGGCGGCGAGGATCTCGAGGTCGCTCCACTCCGCGGCCCCGGAGCGTCGTACGCCGACCACGGCGCCGAGGCACTCGGTCCCGGCGCCGACGGGGACCAGCAGCATGGACTCCAGCCCCACCCCGTGCAGGTGAGCCAGGACCTGCTCCCAGCCCTCGCTGCCGGGGCCCGCCGGCAGCACGCGCTCCTGCTCCACCACCACGGCCTGCTGGTCGCGCCAGGCCGTGTCGGCCATCTGCCGGATGCGGTCGACGATCTCGGGCGGGGGCGCGTCCCCGGCGTCCGGGGGGTGGCGCAGCAGGCGGCGGGGGTCCTCGGTGTGGAACCACACCTGGTCCGCTCGCAGGCACTCGGCGAGGTCGGCCCCGGCCGAGTCGAGGAGGTCGCTCTCGTCGAGCCGGGAGATGGCGGACCGGACCACGCGCCTGGCCTGGGCCGCGATCCGGATCTGCTCGTCGCTGCGGTGGAGGCTGTCCGCGTGGAGGAGGACCGGGACCATCCGCTCGACGTACGCCTCGAGCTGGCGGCGCATCACCGGCGTGGGGACCCTGCCCCCGGGCGGGTCGTCGACCGCGACGTGCCCCCGCACGGCACCGGAGCCGTCGACGAACAGCACGAACAGCTCGTCGTCGGGCGACCACTCCTCGGGGTCCGAGGTGGGTGCGGCGTCCGACGCCCACCGGGGGCCGTTGTCGGGCAGCCGTCCGCGGGGGACGTAGTGGACGCGGCCGTCGACGTCGGCCGCCGCGACCGCCCGGTCGAGCTGCTCGCCCGCGAGATGGGTGCCCTGCAGGTACTCCTGCGCGTCGGGGGGCCCGACGACGGCGACGAACTCGTACTCGCCGGTGCCGCGGAGCAGGGAGACGGCGACCACCCCGTAGCCGAGCACGTCGCGGACGCCCTCGGCGGCGTGGTGCAGGTCGTCCCCGGCGGCTTCGTGGAGGTCCCGGAGGTCGGCGGCGGGGTCGCGCACGCGACGGTGCGCCACCTGGTCCGTCATCGGAGCCCCCCGCCCGAGCCGAGGCACCGGCGTTCGGTGCTGGAGCGATCCTAGGAAGAACCTGGGCACCGCGTCTCCCCCCACGACCCCCGCCGGTCGCCCGCCGGGGTCGCCGCAGCTCGTCGGGGGTCTCGCGCGCCTCCCCCGGGTCGAGCGCGCGAGACCGCCGTCATCACACCGCCGCGACCCGGAGGATGTCAGCCCCGGCCGGCGCTCCCGGACGCTCCCGGACAGCGGACATGCCCTAGGGTCCGCACGGGCCGGACGGCGCGCGTTGCCGCCCGGTCGCTGACGACATGGGGGTGTCGGATGGATTCCGCACGCGGGGACGACCCGCAGGACGACCCGCAGGACGACCCGCAGGACGACCCGGACCTGCCGGACGACGGGCGGTGGACACCGCTGGCGTCCGAGCTCCGTCGGCTCCGGGCCGACGCCGGAGAGCCGTCGTTCCAGACGATCGCGACCCGGGTGCGTGACCGGCGCCTCGCCGCCGGGGCGACCCCGGCCGGGGCACGGGTGGCGCGGTCGACGGTCTACGACTGCTTCCGTGACGGCAGGAAGCGGATGAACCTCCCCCTCGTCGCGGAGATCGCCCTCGCACTCGGTGTACCGGAGGCCGGGGTCGAGGAGTGGGTCGCCGCGGCGCGCGCACCGTCGGGCGGGCCTCCGGCCGCCGTCCCCGGGCCTGCGCCCGCCCCGGCACCGACCGACACCGACGAGGACGCCGGGACCGAGACCGTCGTCGTCCGGCCCCCGGCGCGGGGTCCCGGCGCCCGCGCGGCGTCGGCCCTCGTGGCGGCGTGCGTCGCCCTCAACCTGGCGGGCCTGTGGTTCGTGGCCGCCACCGACCTGCCCTTCTTCCTGGACATGGTCGGGACCGCGATCGCGGCGATCGCGCTCGGCCCGTGGCGCGGGGCGCTCGTCGGGGCGACGAGCTCGGTGGTCGGCCTCGGCCTCACGGCGCCGGAGGAGCTGCCGTTCCTGCTCGTCAACGTGGCGGGAGCACTCCTGTGGGGGTACGGCGTCCGCACCCGGGGGATGGGGCGGACCCTCCCCCGCTTCCTCGCCCTGAACGCCGCCGTCGCCGTCGTGAGCACGTCGCTCGCGGTGCCGATCCTGCTGCTGGTGGCGGGGGCGGAGCCCCGGGGCCCGCAGGACCAGCTGACCGTGACCCTGGCCGCCGGACTCGGGGGCTGGGTCGCGGCGAGCATCGCGTCGAACCTGCTGGCCTCGCTGGTGGACAAGGTGGTCGCCGGCTTCGTGGCCCTGGTCGCGGTGTCGGCGCTCCCGACGTCGATGCGGCGCGGGTGCGGGCTCGTGCTCGCCGACCCCGACCTCGGCGACGGCACCGGGACCGGACCGCTCAGTCGGGCACCCGGCCGCCCGGGAGCCGTACCGTGACCAGCGGGTGGTCCGAGACCTGACGGCGGATCCCCGCGGTGTCCACCCGCGCCGGGCCTGCGTCGACACCGAGGGTGAAGACCTGGTCGATGCCCGCCCGTCGGGGCGGGCGGCAGGGCGAGGACCCTCCGTCGCCGAAGGCGTTGGTCATGCCGGCGCGGGTCAGCACGCAGTGGGGGTCGGTGATCTCGTTGAAGTCCCCGACGAGGAAGACGGGGCTGCCGTCGGTCGCCAGCCGCTGCACCAGCCGCCGCTCGATGCGGAGCGCTCGTGCGCGGTACCGCTCGTTGCTGCCGTTCAGGTCGTAGGGGTTGTGCACGTTGACCAGGTGCAGCGTCCGCCCGGTCGACCGCTGCCGCAGCGTCGCCCAGGCCTGCGCCTGCGGAACGCCCCCGAAGTAGGGGATGTCGAACTGCCGGGCGCGGACGAGCGTCCAGTCCGCCCGTCGCCACACGATGGTGTTGGCGGTGACGACGGTGTCGGTGCGGGGGAAGACGCCCCACGTGTCGCCGTGGTCGGAGCGCAGGAGGGCCCACTGGCGCTTCTGCAGCTCCTGGAGCCCGGCGACCCCGACGGAGGCCTCGTCGAGCATGTCCACCATCTCGGGCAGGCGCTCGGTGTACTCCGGCCAGTCCGGCTTGCTGTCTCCCCCGGGGCCCGTGTGGTCGGCCCCGAGCACGTTGAACGACGCGACCGTGACCACCCCCGCCCGCGGGCCGCCCCGCTCCGGGCGGAACCCCGCCGGGACCTCGCGCCCGCCCCCACGCGGTCCGGCGTCGCGCCGGTCGTCGCCGCCGGTCCCCGCACCGCGGACGACGTCCAGGAGCACCGCCCCGCCACCGAGGAGCAGCAGCACGGCGCCGAGGACTCCCGCGACCCGCGTACGGCGGCTCATCGGGGCCCGGTCACGTCGGTCATCCGGTCAGTGTGCCGACCTGCCCGAAAGTCACGACCCCGCCGATGTCGAGACGACGCGGCCGGCTCCGTCCCCGGGACGAGGCGGCCAGGATGGGCCGCACGACACCGTTCGACACAGCACCGAGGAGACCGGCCATGGCGAAGTACCTGCTGCTCAAGCACTACCGCGGCAACCCCGCGTCGACGAACGACGTCCCGATGGACCAGTGGGAGCCCGACGAGGTCGACGCCCACCTGCGCTACATGGACGACTTCGCCGACCGGCTGCGTGGCTCCGGGGAGTTCGTCGACTCCCAGGCCCTGCTGCCCGACGGCCTCTGGGTCCGGTACGACGGGGAGGGCCGCCCGCCGGTGACCGACGGGCCGTTCCCGGAGACCAAGGACCTGATCGCCGGCTGGATGATCATCGACGTCGACGACCGGGCGCGCGCCGTCGAGCTCGCGGGCGAGCTGTCCGCCGCGCCCGGCGCGGGCGGGCGACCCCTCGGGGAGTGGCTCGAGGTGCGCCCGCTGTACGGCGACGCCCCGACGGTCACGGACTGAGCCTCGTGGACGAGGCCCTGCTGCGGCGCCTCACCCCGGAGGTGACGGGCGTCCTCGTGGGTCGCGGGGCCGACTTCGCGACGGCCGAGGACGCCGTCCAGGAGGCGCTGCTGGAGGCGGTCCGGACCTGGGCGGACGAGCCGCCCCGCGATCCCAAGGGGTGGCTCGTCACCGTCGCCTGGCGCCGCTTCCTCGACCTGGTGCGCAGCGACTCGGCCCGGCGTCGCAGGGAGGACCTCGTCACCGACGAGCCCGAACCGGGGGCGCCGCGCGACACGGACGACACGCTGGCGCTGTACGTGCTGTGCGCCCACCCCGCACTCACGCCGGCGTCCGCGGTCGCGCTGACCCTCCGGGCGGTCGGCGGTCTGAGCACCCGTCAGGTCGCGGCGGCGTACCTCGTGCCCGAGTCGACGATGGCGCAGCGCATCAGCCGCGCGAAGCGCACGGTCGCCGAGGCGGGGCTGCGCGGCGAGGGCCCAGGAGACCTGGCGACGGTGCTGCGGGTGCTCTACCTCGTGTTCAACGAGGGCCACTCCGGCGACGTGGACCTGGCGGCGGAGGCCATCCGGCTCACCCGGCAGCTCGCCGTGCTCGCCGACCACCCGGAGGTCGGCGGGCTGCTGGCCCTGATGCTGCTGCACCACGCGCGGCGACCGGCGCGGACCCGGGCCGACGGGGCCCTCGTGCCGCTCGCCGAGCAGGACCGCTCCCTGTGGGACACCGCGATGATCACCGAGGGGGTCGCCGTCCTGCAGGCCGCCCTCGCCCGCGACGTGCTCGGCCCGATGCAGGCGCAGGCCGCCGTCGCGGCGCTGCACGCCGACGCCCCGAGCGCGGCGGAGACCGACTGGGTCCAGGTCGTCGAGTGGTACGACGAGCTGCTCGCCCTCGGCGAGGACCCGGTCGCCCGCCTCGCCCGGGCGGTGGCCGTCGGGGAGGCGGACGGGCCCCGCGCCGGTCTGCGGGCCCTGGCGGAGGTCGACGCGGGCGTGCCGCGGTGGACGGCGGCGTCGGCGTACCTCCACGAGCGCGACGGCGACGTGACGACCGCCGGCCGGCTCTACGCCGAGGCCGCCGCCCGGGCGGGGAGCCTCGCGGAGCGGGACCACCTCACCCGGCAGGCCGCACGGCTGCGGGCGCGGTCGGGGCCGAGCGCGGAGGACGACCCCGGCCCCGCTTGACCGCGACCACCGCGCCGTCCACGAGGATCCGACCACCCCACACCCCCCAGGGCTCAGCACGCTCGAGCGCACCGGTGAGGCACGCCTCGGCCAGCGGGCACCCGCCGCAGAGGGCCTGCGCGACCGCGAGGACCTCCGGCTTCTCCGCGAACCAGAGGTCGAGGTCGTCCCGGCAGGGGGTGAGGGTTGCCGCGTCCCAGGGGGCGGTCGCGGTGAGGGTCATGACTGTCTCCCGTGTCGTCGTCAGGTGTCTGCGACGAGGTTCGCGCCACGCCCTTGCGAGCCACTGGCACCCGACTTGAGGTCGGTTGCAAGCCCCTCCCCGCTCCGCCGGGAGTTGCCTAGGATCGCGCCGTGGCCGCCGACCCGTCCGCCCCCGTGACCCTCCGCGTGCTCGGGCCGACGCTGCTCACGGTCGGCGGCGAGGACGTCGAGCTGATGCCCGCCCTGCGGACGCTGCTGGCCGCCCTCGTGGTCGACGCCCCGCGGGTGGTCGGGGTCGACGCGCTGCTGGACCGGGTCTGGGACGCCGACGGGGAGGGATCCTTGTCGACGCTGCACAGCTACGTGTCCCGGCTCCGGCGCCGTCTCGGCCCCGACGCCCTCGTCACGCAGTCCCCCGGCTACCGGCTCGCGCTGGGACCCGAGGCCGTCGACGCGGCACGCTTCGCGACCCTGCTCCGCGGAGCGCGCGAGGAACCGGACCCCGCCCTCGCGCGGACCCTGGTCGGCGAGGCCCTCGGTCTCTGGCGCGGCGAGGCGTACGCCGACGTCCCCCAGCGGTTCGCGCGGGCCGAGGCCGCCCGCCTCGACGCCCGCCACCTCGACGCCCAGGAGCTCGCCGCCGACCTCGACCTGCGCCTCGGCCGCCACCAGCAGGTCGTGGAGACGCTGGGCCCGCTCGTGGACCGCGAGCCCCTGCACGAGGGGCTGCGCGGCGCGCTGATGGTGGCGCTCTACCGCTCCGGGCGACAGGCCGCGGCGCTCGAGGTGTTCGAGACCGGGCGCCACCGTCTCGTGGAGGACCTGGGGGTCGACCCGGGACCCCGCCTGCGGCGCCTCCAGGAGCAGGTCCTCCTGCAGGACCCGGCGCTGGACCCACCGGCGACCCCACCGGCGACCCCACCGGCGACCCCACCGGCGACCCCACCGGCGACCCCACCGGCGGCCCCGGCGGCGGCCCCGGCGGCGGCCCCGGCGGCGGCCCCGGCGGGCGCCGCCCCCAGCCCCGAACCCCCGTCGGGCGGGGCCGGAGCGGGCCTGGTCGAGCCGCCCACGGTGCTGGTCGGACGCGAGCGCCTCGTCGAGGAGGTCGCCGCCTCCCTGCTGGGCGGCACCCGGCTGCTCACGTTGACCGGGACCGGCGGCGTCGGCAAGACCCGGCTCGCCCTGGCCGTCGCGGCAGGCCTGCGGCAGCAGGTCCCCGACGGCGTCGTCCTCGTCCCGCTCGCGACCCTCGCCGACCCGCAGCAGGTGCTCCCGACGATCCTCCACGCCCTCCGACAGGTGCTGCCCGCCCCGGCGGACGCCGCCGCGGACGCCGACCCCCGGACGGCCACCGTCGCCCTGGTGGGCGCGCGGAGGGTGCTCCTGGTCCTCGACAACGCCGAGCACCTCCTGGACGCGGCGCCCGACGTGTCGTACCTCGTCGGGGCGTGCCCCGGCCTGGTGGTCCTGGTGACGAGCCGGGCACCGCTGCGCGTCGCGGGCGAGGAGGAGCGGCTGGTGGAGCCGCTGGCCGTCCCGCGCCGCGACGGCGACGCCGCCGAGATCGCCCGCTCCCCCGCCGTGTCCCTCTTCGTGACCCGCGCCCGGGCCGTCGCCCGCGGCTTCGTCCTCGACGACCTGACGGCCGCACCCGTCGCGGAGATCTGCCACCGTCTCGGCGGCATCCCGCTCGCCCTCGAGCTCGCCGCCGCGCGGGTGCGGGTCCTCACCCTCGACGTCCTCCTGGACCGTCTCGACGAGGCCCTGTCCTCGGGCCCGCGGGACCTCCCCGCGCGGCAACGCACGATGCAGGCCACCCTCGACTGGAGCTACCGCCTGCTGCCCGAGCCGGCCCAGCGCCTGTTCCGCGACCTCGGGGTCTTCAGCGGTGGCTGGTCGCTCGAGCTGTTCGTCGACGTCTGCTCCGCGGACGCGCTCGGCGACCTGGAGGAGCTCGTGGAGCACTCCCTCGTCTCCGTCCGCTGGTCGCCGGACGGGCGTCCGCGGTACGCGATGCTCGAGCCGGTCGCGCAGCACGCCCGACGGCTCGCCGTCCCCGCCGAGCACGAGGCCGCGGTGGAGGCCCACGCCCGCGCCTGCCTCGACCTGGCCGAGCGGGCCGCGCCCGGCTACCGGGGCGCGGAGCAGGTGACGTGGCTGCGGGTGGTGGACGACGAGCACCCCAACCTCCTCGCCGCCCTCGAGCGCAGCGTCGCCGCCGGGGACCACGAGACGCCGGGCCGGATCGCGTGGTCGCTGTGGCTGTACTGGTGGCTGCGGGGGCTCTCCGACCTCGGCCGCCGGACGGCGACGCGGGCGGCGTCCCTGCCCGACGCCACACCCCGCACCCGGACCCGCGCCACCATCGCGGTGGCCTGCATGGCCTACGCCCAGGGCGACCACGTCGCCGCCGGCGCCGCCTGGGCGACGGCGCTCGACGCCGCCCTCGACCTGGGCGACGTGGAGGCCGAGGCGAACAGCCGCGCCGGTCTGGGGATCGCCGCCCTGGCCGCCGGCGACCCCGCCTCCGCCCGGCCCCACCTCGAGGACGCCCTCGTGCTGACCGAGGGCCTCGCCGCGGACACCTACGGACCGTGGCTCCAGGTCCTCACCCACGTGTGGCTGGGCACGGCGCTCCTCGAGACCGGACGACGGGAGGAGGCGCTGGCGCACGTCGAGCAGGGGCGAGCCCTGGCGTCCGCCCGCGGCGACCGGCTCGGCGCCTTCTCGGCCCTGTGGACCCTGGCCCGCACCGAGTCCGGCACGGACGACGCGGCGGCGCGGGACCACCTGCGCGAGGGCATCCGGCTGTCGCAGGAGATCGGCGACCTGTCGAACCTCTCCTACTTCCTGGACCTGCTGGTGGTGACCGAGCTCCGCGTCGGCGGCGCCGGGGCCGGGGGGTCGCGGCGGCTGGCGACGCTGCTCGGAGCCGCCGAGTCCTGCCGCGAGCTCGGCAACGGGCAGGCGTACGGCGGCTACTACCTGCCGGACGACGCCGCCCGGGACACCGCGGCCGCGACGATCGCGAGCACGCTCGGCACCCCGGCGTACGAGGGGTGCCGACGGGCCGGACGGGTGCTCGGGCTGGAGGGGACCGTGGCCCTGGCGCTGGCGGCGGACTCAGTGGCGGACTCAGCGGCGGACGACGAGGGGTGACGTCCACGGCCAGGTGCGCCGCAGCCAGTCCGGCAGCGCCGACGACAGGGCGTCCCCGAGGCCGCCACCGACCTCCTCCGGCGCGAGCGACCAGCCGACCCGCACGTCGTGGGGGGCGGCGCCGGGGTCGAGGGTGACCCAGGCGAGCAGGCGCCGCTCCTCGTCGTCGAACGCGCCGTAGACGAAGGCGGTACGGGCGAGCCCGGCCGCAGCGGCCACCTCGGGGTCGAGGCCGGGCGGGAGGCCGGGCAGCCCGACGTCCGCGGCACGCAGCGGTCGCAGGTGGTGCCCGGTCACCAGCTCGGTGCGGGTGGGCGGGGTGAACCAGGGCGCGAGCCAGGCGGCCGGTGGGTCCGGTGGCTCCGGGGGTGGGCCGGTCACGGGCTCGGTGTCGTCGACGGGGGCACGCGGCCACCCTCGTGCGTGCCCCCGTCACCGTCCTTGCGGTCCGCTGGCAGCCACCGCGCCGGCGCTCACGGCGTGGGCAGCACGCCCTGCAGCTCGCGGAGCCCCGGCACGACCTCGGACGAGAACGACGACAGGAAGCCCTGCTGGTCGTGGCCCGGCGCGTGGAAGACGAGGTGGTCGAACCCCGCCTCGACGTACGGCCGGACCGCGTCGACGACGCCCTCGGGGGTGGTCTCGATGATCCAGCGCGAGGCGACCTGCTCGATCGGCAGCTCGTCGGCCGCCCGCGCCATCTCGACGGGGTCGTCGAGCTGGTGCTTCTGCTCCGCGCTGAGCGACAGGGGCGCCCAGAAGCGGCAGTTCTCGAGGGCCTCCTCCCGGGTGTGCGCGTAGGACAGCTTGATCTCGATCATCCGGCTGAGGTCCCCGGGCCCGCGCTCCGCCTTCGCCAGGCCCTCCTCGACGGCCGGCAGCAGCTTGTCGGTGTAGAGGTCCATGCCCTTGCCGCTGGTGCAGATGAAGCCGTCGCCGACACGGCCGGCGTACCGCGCCATCTGGGGCCCGCCCGCGGCGACGTAGATCGGCACCCCGCCCTCGGGGCGGTCGTAGATCGTGGCGTCGACGGTCGAGTAGTAGTCGCCCTCGAACGTCACCCGCTCGCCGTCCCACAGCGCGCGCATGAGCCGCACCGACTCCCGCAGCCGCGCCCAGCGCTCCTTGAACTCCGGCCACTCGGCGAGCCCCACCGAGATCTCGTTCAGCGCCTCGCCGGTGCCGACCCCGAGGACGACGCGGCCGGGGTTGAGCAGCGTCAGCGTCGCGAGGTGCTGAGCCAGCACCGCCGGGTTGTACCGGAAGGTCGGGGTCAGCACGGACGTGCCGAGCACGACCCGCTCGGTGCGCTCCCCGATGGCCGCCAGGCAGGCCAGGGCGTACGGCGCGTGGCCGCCCTCGTGCCGCCAGGGCTGGAGGTGGTCGGAGATCCACACGCTGTCGAGGCCGACCTCCTCGGCACGGACGCCGAGGTCGACGATCTCGCGGGGGCCGAACTGCTCGGCGGAGGCCTTGTAGCCGAGTCGGAGGGCCGGGGTCTCGCGGGTCTCGCTCATGTGGGGTGGCTGTCCTTCCGGAGGGGTCGTACGGGGGTGGTGGGTGTCATCCTGTGCCGATGAGCGTGTCTTCGCCGCTGCTGGGGTTCGGACTGCCCGTCTCGGGTGCGTGGGCGACACCGGACCGGATGGTCCACGTCGCACGCCGGGCGGAGGAGCTCGGCTACGCCTCGCTGTGGACCTTCCAACGCCTGTTGTACCCCGTCGAGGGTGGCCTCGACCCCGCCTTCGACCGCCGTGAGAACCCGGGCACCCGGGCGGCCGACGACCCGTCGTACCAGCAGGTGCACGACCCCCTGCTCCCCCTGGCGTACGTCGCGTCGCACACCGAGCGGATCGGCCTCGGCACCGCCACCATCTGCGCGCCGTTCATCGCGCCGGTCGTGATGGCCAAGGCCGCGGCCACCCTCGACCACCTGACGGGCGGCCGGCTGGCCGTGGGCCTGGGGATCGGCTGGATGCCCCACGAGTACGAGGCGGCGGGCGTGCCGTTCGAGCGGCGGGGCGCCCGGATGGAGGAGTACCTGCGCTGCCTGACGGCGCTGTGGACCGACGACCCCGTCTCGTTCGACGGCGAGTTCTACACCGTCCCGCCGTCCCACACCGGCCTCGCCCCGCTGCAGGACCCGCACCCGCCGCTGCTGATCGGCGGGTCCGCGCCGGCGGCCCTGCGCCGCGCCGGCCGGCTGGCGCAGGGCTGGATCGGCAGCAGCAAGCAGGACCTGACGACGATCGCCGCCTCGGTCGAGCACGTGCGCGCCGGGGCCCGGGAGGCGGGACGCGACCCGGACGCCGTCCGGATCCTGGTGCGGGGCCTGGTCGACGTGACCGAGAGCGACGCCGGCGCCGACCGCCGTCCCCTGCAGGGCTCGGCGGACCAGGTCCGCGAGGACCTCGCCGCCCTCGCCGCCCAGGGCGTCACCGAGGTCTTCGTCGACCTCAACTTCGACTCCCGCGTCGGGGCGCCGCACCTCGACCCGGACGCGGCGACGGCCGAGGCGGAGCGCGTGCTCGACGCGCTCGCGCCCCGGCCGTGACACCTCCGTGGCCCGCTCAGGGCCTCAGGAGGCCTCGACCTTCGGCATGATGTCGTTCTTCAGGCGCTTGAGGTCGTCGAGCGTCTTGGACACCGGCACGTCGGCGAACGGCGGCCAGATCAGCGGCATGGTCATGCCCGCCTCCTGGTAGGCCTTCAGCCGGTCGGTGATCTGCTGCTCGGTGCCGACGAGCAGGTTGCTGACCTTGCCGTTGTCGGTCTGGTCGACCTCGGTGTCGGTGATCGTGAACCAGATCATGCTGCTCATCTCGACGTTGTCGATGCTGGTGGTGCCGATGGCGTCCAGCTCGTCGGAGATCGCCCCGCGCCACCGAGCGATCTCGTCCGGGGTGTCCTGGATGCCGATCCAGCCGGCGAGGCCGTACTTGGAGATGCGGCGGGCGGAGCGCTTCGCGTCCTTGAGGCCGCTGAACCAGATCGGCGGGCCGCCGGGCTGGACGGGCTTGTGCCCGAAGCCGGACGGGCCGAAGTCGGCGAACTCGCCGTGGTACTCGAAGTGCTCGTTGTTCCAGATGCCCTGGCAGATCTCGATGGTCTCCCGGACGTGGCCGTGGCGGCGGGGGAAGACGTCGGCGACGCTCGCGGCCGCGAACTCCTCCGGCATCCATCCGGACCCGACGCCCACGTTGAGCCGGCCGTCGGAGAGGTGGTCGATGGTGGCGCACTCGGCGGCGAAGACGCCGGGGTTGCGGAACGGCGTCACCGTGATGCTCATGCCGATGCGGACCTTGCTGGTGCGCGCCGCGAGCCAGGGCAGCAGGGGCCACCCCTGGAACCACTTGCCCGTCGAGCTCACCGGCATCTGCAGCGGGAACTGCTCCATCATCCCGAACGGGTACTGCATCTCCCCGCGGTCGGAGGCCTCGGGCACGATGACCCGGTCGAGGGTCCACACCGAGTCGAAGTCGAGCTCCTCGGCGAGGTCGGTCAGGTCGGCGAGCTCCTGGACCGTGACGTGGTCGCGGAACGTGGGCAGGTACAGCGCGAGCTTCATCGGTGGACATCTCCTCGGGAGGGGGCGTCGGCCGGCGGCGCAGGGTCCCGGCCCTCTGTGAGGCATCCCACATTCCGCCCCCTGACCACCGCAAGGCTCGGGCCTCTCATCGTTTGATCAACGCTGCCCGACCCCGGCGAGCGACCGCGCCGGGACCACCGGTCGCCGTACGACGGTCCCGACGACGCGCGCTCGCGGGCTGCTCGACCACCGGAGGCGACGCCGGACATCGAGGTGCGAGGCCGGCCACGGCCGAGCCACGAGATCCCTGCACCCGACCCAGGCGAGGTGGTCGAGACCGCCGACCGGACCAGTGCGTGTCGCCTGTGACGCACCGGGTGAGTCAGGGACGACACCGTGCCGTCGGTCGCCGTACGACGGCCCGACGACGCGCGCTCGCTGCGCTCGCCTCCGGGATGCTGCGGACCGGACGACCTACTCCCCCGCCAGCTGCTCGCGGAGCTCGCGCTTGAGGACCTTGCCGTAGCTGTTGGTCGGCAGGGCGTCGACGAGGTGGTACTCCTTCGGCCGCTTGAACCGGGCGATCCGGTCCAGGCAGGTGCGGTCCAGGTCCTCGCTGGACGGCGGGTCGTCGCCGGGGACGACGAACGCCACCACGGACTCCCCCCACTCGGGATCGGGGCGGCCGACGACCGCGACGGCCTCCACCTGCGGGTGGGTGAGGAGCGCCTCCTCGACCTCGCGGGGGTAGATGTTCATGCCACCCGAGATGATCAGGTCCTTCGAGCGGTCCTTCAGGGTCAGGAAGCCGTCCTCGTCGAGGCTGCCGACGTCCCCGGTGTGCAGCCAGCCGCCGCGCAGCGTCTCCGCGGTCGCCTCCTCGGCCTGCCAGTAGCCGGACATCACGACCCCGCCGCGTACGAGCACCTCGCCGACCTCACCGGTCGGCACGGCCCGGTCGTCGGGGTCCACGACGCGGACGTCGACGTCGGTGCGCGGGAACCCGACGCTCTGCATCCGCTCGCGCCACCGCGGGTGGTCCGTCCCGGCGTGGTCGGCCTTCGACAGACCCGTGATCGTCATGGGGGTCTCGCCCTGCCCGTAGATCTGGGCCAGCCGCGGGCCGAACGTCCCGAGCGCCGCCTCGAGGTCGGCCAGGTACATGGGCGCGCCGCCGTAGATGATCGTCTTCAGCCCGGACAGGTCCGCGTCCCGCAGCGCCTCGTCGCCGGCGAGGCGCCGGACCATGATCGGGGCGGCGAAGAACGACAGACCCGGCCACCGTCGGGTCAGGGTGAGCAGGCGGGCGCCGTCCACGGTCCCCTCCGTGAACACGCTGACCGCGCCCTTCGCGACGTGCGGCAGCCCGTACAGGCCGGACCCGTGCGACAGCGGCGCGGCGTGCAGCACGCTGTCGGTGGACGCGACGGGGTCGATGTCGGCGAAGTAGCTGAGCGAGGCCATCAACAGGTTGCCGTGGGTGAGGGTCGCGCCCTTCGGGCGACCGGTCGTGCCGCTCGTGTAGAACAACCAGGCCGGGTCGTCGGTGCCACGGTCGGTCAGCGGCACCGGGGCGGCGGTGCGCAACCCCTCCCACTCCGGCCCCGGAGCGCGGACGACGGCCTCGAGGGTGCCCACCCGCTCGAGCAGGGCTCCGACGTCCTCGGCGTGCTCGTCGTCGGTGACCGCGACCCGCGCGCCGGAGTGCTCGAGCACGTACGCGATCTCGTCGCGGTGGAGCCGCGCGTTGACGGGGACGGCGACCAGCCCGGCGTGCCACGCGGCGTACTGGACCTCGAGGTACTCCGGACGGTTGCCCATGACGATCGCGACGCGGTCACCGGGCTCGAGGCCGAGCCGGTCACGCAGGCCGCCGGCGCCGCCGGCCACCCGGGCCGCGAGCTCGCCCCACGTCGCGTGGACGTCCTCCCCGGTCGCGAGAGCGGGGTCGTCGCGCAGCCGCCGTCCGTGGCGTTCCACCCACGTCGCCAGGTTCATGGGCACAACCTCACCCGCCGCCCCGCGGTGGTCAAGGGCGTCGGGCGCCCCCGGGGTCGACGTTGATCGGACGGTGATGGTCCGGCCGCGCCCGGTGGGCGAGGGTGGTCGCATGAAGCTCGACCAGGAGGCGGCGCGGACCCGTCTCGGCGACCACGTCCACGGCGTGCTCTGCACCCTGCACCCCGAGCGGGGGCCCGACCCCCAGCCGGTGGTGTACGCCGTCAGCGGCGACGGGCACGTCGGCGTCCCGATCGACAGCGTCAAGCCGAAGTCGCGGACGCGGCTGCAGCGGGAGGACAACCTCGACGCCGACCCTCGGGGGTCCCTGCTCGTGGAGCACTGGGACGCCGAGGACTGGTCGCGGCTGTGGTGGGTGCGGGCCCAGCTCGAGCACGTGCCCGACCCACCGACCGCCCTCACCGACGAGCTGGGCGACCGGCTGGCCCGGACGGTGCCGCAGTACGCCGACAAGCCGTTCCACCGGGTGCTCGTGTGCCGGATCGTGAAGGTCACGGGCTGGGCGGCCAGCGAGGACTGACCGCCCCGGTCGGAGGTCGAGGTGCGAGGGGTCCCGGCGACGGGCCTCGCACCTCGATCTCCGGCGCGAGCTCAGGCGTACGTGGTGGTGCCCCCGGTGATCAGGTCGACACCGGCGCCGGCGAAGTTCTCGAGGTCCGCGACCGCGGCCCCACCCTCCGGCCCGGACAGGGCGGCGCCCATCGTCGCGGCGTCCGGGAAGGTCAGGGCGGCGATGAAGTAGTACGGCGCGGCCTGTCCGTCCGGGCCGGGCTGGGTGTGGGTGCCGGTGAAGGACTGCAGGCCGGGCAGGGCGCGGCCGAGGTCGGCGTGCACGTCGGCGTAGTGGCGGTCGAAGGCCGCGGGGTCCTCGGGGTGGCGGTAGCAGGCGAACAGGGTGGCGGTCATGGGCGGTGTCCTCTCGTGTCGGGGTCGTCGGCGTGCTCGTGCTGCACGTCCGGCGCACGGGCGCCGGCGAGGGTGGTGACGGGGGCGGTGACACCCGTCGTGGGGGTGGTCCGTCGGGACCCGGCCGCGGGGACGCGCAGCAGCATCGTCGTCCCCGCCGGGCCCGTGGCGCCGACGCGGAGCTCGCCGCCCATGGCCTGCATGAGGCCGTGGGCCAGCCCGACGCCCAGACCGATGCTCTCGTCGGCGGCCTGGTCGTCCGCCGCGGCCGTCGCCGGTCGGGAGAACGGCGTGAAGAGGCGGGGAAGCACCTCGGCGGGGATGCCGGGCCCGTCGTCGGTCAGGGTCACCCGGACGTCGTGCGGGCCCTCGGCGCTCGAGCGCACGACGGCGCGCCCGCCGACCCGGCCGTGCCGGATCGCGTTGACGAGGAGGTTCAGCAGCACCTGCCGCAGCCGCCGGCGGTCGACCAGCACCACCTCCGGTCCGACGTCCTCGACGAGGCTGAACTCGCGGGTGGCGGACTTGGTCGTGAGCAGCGCCTGGGCCTCCCGGACGACGTCCGCGAGCCGCACCGGCTCGATCGCCAGCGGCAGGACGTGGGTCTCGAGACGACTGAGGTCGAGGACGTCGGTCAGGAGGTCCATCACGTGCCCGGCCGCGGCGTCGATGTGGCCGAGCGCCTCGCGGCGCCGCGCCGGCTCGAGGTCGAGGGTGCCCAGCAGCTCGGTGAAGCCCACGATGGCCTGGATCGGGGTGCGCGCCTCGTGGCCGACCGCCGCGAGCAGCGCCGACTTCGCGTGCGTCAGCTCCTCCGCCGTACGACGGGCGGTCTCGGCCTCGAGACGGGCGCGCCGGTCGCGCTCGGCGGCCCGTCGCTCGGTCAGGTCCAGCACGTTGACGACGTACTGGGTCGGACCGTCGTCGGAGGCGCACAGCAGCGACGCGGTGGTCTCGACCGCGACCTCGTCCCCTCCGTCGCCCGGGCGCACCCGGGCCTCGAAGGTGACCGGGCCGGGCCGGTCGGGGCCCAGCTCGTCGAGCTGCTCCTCGAGGCGCCCGTCGACCGGGGCCAGCACGTCGGCGAGCCGACGTCCGGCGAGGGGCCCGTGGGGGCGGGCCAGGGCGTCGAAGGCGCGGTTGCTGCGGTCGACGGTCCCGTCGGGCCGCAGCAGGACCATCCCGAGGGGGTTGTCGTCGAACGACCGGCGGAACCGCTCCTCGCTGGTGACCAGGTCACCCAGCACGCGGGCGTGGTCGATGGCGACCGACGCGAGGTGGGTGAAGCGGTCCACCAGCAGCTGCTCGCGCGGGCTCGGGCGGTGGGGCCGGGCGTGGTAAACCGCGAAGGTCCCCACGGGCAGGCCGTCGTGGCCCTCGATGGGGGTCGACCAGCAGCTGCGCAGCCCCGCGTCGAGGGCGAGGCCGCGGAACCCGGCCCACCGCGCGTCCGAGCGCACGTCGATCGCGACGACCGGGGCGTTGCGGGCGGCGGCCGTCCCGCAGGACCCGGCGCCGTCCCCGATGGTGATGCCGTCGATGGCCCGGACGTAGGTCTCGGGCAGGCTCGGCGCCGCGCCGTGGTGCAGGGTGCGCTGCTCACGGTCCAGCAGGAGCACCGAGCAGCTCGCGCCGTCCATGAGCGTCTCGAGGGACGACAGCAGCTCGTCCAGCACGTCGGCCAGGGGTGCGGCGCGGGCGATCATCTCCAGGATCCCGCGCTGCCGGGTCAGCATCACGCGGGCGTCGTCCGGCGCGAGGCCCACCTCGGGAGCCCCGGTCGGGGCGCGACCCGCGACCTCGGCGGTCACTCGTCGTCCACGAGCTGGTAGCCGACCCCGCGGACCGTCCGCAGCAGCCGGGGCGCGGCCGGGTCGGCCTCGACCTTGGTGCGCAGCCGGTGGACGTGCTCGGTCACGGTGGCCTCGCCGAGCCACTCCGCCGAGGAGTGCCACACCCGGTCGAGGAGCTGGACGCGGGTGAACACGTGACGCGGGTGCGCGGCCAGGAAGGCCAGCAGGTCGAACTCCTTGGGCGTCAGCTCGACGTCCGTCGCCACCCCGGCGTCGCCGCGGGAGACCACCACGCGGCGGCTGGCCGGCTCGATGCGGACGTCGCCGACCGTGAGGGCCTCGTCGGCGGCGTCCGGCGCGCTGCGACGCAGCACCGAGCGCACCCGGGCCGCCAGCTCGCCGGGCGAGAACGGCTTGACCAGGTAGTCGTCGGCGCCGAGGTCGAGCCCGACGATGCGGTCGGTCTCGCCGTTGCGCCCGGACAGCACGATCACCGGGGTGTCGGAGCGCCCCAGCTGCCCGCCGCGCAGGGAGCGGAGGACGTCGAGCCCCCCGACGCCGGGCAGCGACAGGTCGAGGACGACGAGGGCCGGGCTGTCCTCGCGGATCCGGCGCAGGGCGGTGGGGCCGTCGTCGGCCTCGGCGACGCGGAAGCCCTCGTCGTCCAGCTGCCACCGGACGACGGTGCGGATGGCGGCGTCGTCGTCCACGACCAGGACGAGCGGGCACCGGGCCTGGGCGCGCTCGGACGCGACCTGGCTCATGGGTGATGGGTATCACAGCTCAGGCGCCCGGGTCACCGGTGCGGACGCCGCCGTTGTGGCTGTGTTGAGAACCCGTGGACGTCCCGCTGAGGACCCCACCCGGATACTTCACCCATGACGTCGCTCCCGAAGACCGAGGTCACCGCGCTCACCGCGCTGCCGACCCACGAGCTCCTCGCGATGGCCGCCGCCCGGCGCGACGCCCTGTTCTCCACGCGGGTGACCTACTCCCCCAAGGTCTTCATCCCCCTGACCAAGCTGTGCCGGGACCGCTGCGGCTACTGCACCTTCGCGGAGTCGCCGCGCACCGCGCACGCGCCGTACCTGGAGCCCGGCGAGGTCCTCGCGATCGCGGAGCAGGGCGCGGCCGCGGGCTGCCACGAGGCGCTGTTCACCCTCGGGGAGGCCCCCGAGCTCCGCTACCCGGCCGCGGCCGAGTGGCTCGCCGCGCGCGGCCACGCGACGACGGTCGACTACCTCGCCGAGGCCACCGCCCTGGTCCTCGCGGAGACCGGCCTCCTGCCCCACGCGAACGCCGGCGCGCTCGACGCAGCCGACCTCGCGACCCTGCGCCGCTCCAGCGCCTCGCAGGGGATGATGATCGAGAGCCTCCGACCCGACCTGGCCGCGCACCGCGGGGCGCCCGACAAGGTGCCCGCCCGCCGCCTGGCCACCCTGGACGCCGCCGGCGAGCTGGCCATCCCCTTCACCACCGGGATCCTCGTCGGCATCGGCGAGACCGAGGCCGACCGGGTCGAGGCGCTGCGCGCGATCGCGGAGTCCCACGACGCCCACGGCCACGTGCAGGAGGTGATCGTCCAGAACTTCCTGCCCAAGCCCGGGACGGCGATGCGCGCGGCCCCGCCGTGCCCGCCCGAGGACCACCTGCGCGCCATCGCCCTGGCCCGGCTCGTGCTGCCGGACGACGTCCACGTGCAGGCGCCGCCGAACCTGTCGGAGCCCGAGGACCTCGCCGGTCTGCTCGCGGCCGGCATCGACGACTGGGGCGGCGTCTCCCCCGTGACCGCCGACCACGTGAACCCCGAGCGGCCCTGGCCGTCCCTCGACGTCCTGCGCGACGCCACCGAGGCCGCCGGCCACGAGCTCGCCCCGCGCCTGACCGTCTACCCGACGTACGCCGCGGAGCCGGAGCGCTGGCTCGACGAGGCCCTGCGGTTCCCGGTGCTCGACCGCGCCGACGCCGACCTGCTGGGCCGCGACGACCCGGGCGCGATGTGGCCCGAGCGCCACGCGGACGCCGCCAACGTCGGCACCGGCGCCGAGGTGATCCAGGTCGGACGCCGCTCCACGTCGTGGTTCTCCGGGTCCGGCACCGACCCGGCGACGCTGCGCGCCGGTCGCTCGTCGACCGGCGGCGTGGTCCGCGGCCGGATCGGCGAGGTGCTGGACGGCGTCCGGGCGGGCCAGGAGGCGGGCGCCGAGGAGCTCGAGGCGCTGTTCGCGGCGCGCGGGACCGAGGTCGCCGCCGTCGCCGAGGTGGCCGACGCGATCCGGCGGCGGGTGGTCGGCGACGAGGTCACCTTCGTGGTGAACCGGAACATCAACTACACCAACGTGTGCACCTTCAAGTGCACCTTCTGCGGGTTCTCGAAGGGTCCGCTGTCGCTCAACCTGCGCGGGGCGCCGTACCTGCTGACGCTGGAGGAGGTCGCCGACCGCAGCGAGGAGGCCTGGGGCCTCGGCGCCACGGAGGTGTGCCTGCAGGGCGGCATCCACCCGAAGTTCGACGGCAACTTCTACGTCGAGGTCGCCCAGGCGGTCCACGAGCGGGTGCCGGACATGCACATCCACGGGTTCACCGCCCTCGAGGTGATGGAGGGCTCGCGGCGACTCGAGGAGCCGCTGGAGAGCTACCTGCTCCGCCTCAAGGAGGCCGGGCTCCGCTCGCTGCCGGGCACGGCCGCGGAGATCCTCGACGACGAGGTCCGCGCGGTGCTCTGCCCCGACAAGATCACCACCGAGGAGTGGCTCGAGGTCCACCGCGTCGCCCACTCCGTGGGGCTGAGGTCGAACGTGACGATGATGTTCGGCTCCGTCGAGCGGCCCCACCACTGGGTGAGGCACCTGCTGCGGACACGGGCGGTGCAGCGCGAGACCGGCGGCTTCACGGAGTTCGTGGGCCTGCCGTTCGTGCACATGGCGGCGCCGATCTACCTCAAGCGCGGCGCCCGCCGCGGCCCCACGTGGCGCGAGACGGTCCTGGTGCACGCGGTCGCCCGCATCGCGTACGCCGACGACATCCGCCACGTGCAGGCCTCGTGGGTGAAGCTCGGCAGGGTCGGGACCCGGCAGCTGCTCGCCGCGGGGGTCGACGACCTCGGCGGCACGCTGATGGACGAGAACATCAGCCGCGCCGCCGGCGCCAGCCACGGCCAGGGCCTCACCCCCGACGACCTCGCCGCGATCGCGGCCGAGGCGGGTCGACCCCTGCGCCAGCGCACCACCCTGTACGGCGACGTCCCGGCCACCGTCGGCTGACCGGCCGATCCGACCGAAACCCCTCCGGACCCGTCCCGGTCGCCGTACCCTGGAGGAGCTCGGACGGGGGTCCGGGCAGACGGATCCGGGGGGAACCGATGATCAGCACGTCCAGTCGACGCCTCGCACGCCAGGCCGACGACGCCGCCAGCGCCGCCGTCCGGGGTGCCACCAGCATCCACGACACCGTGCTGCAGTCGGTCGCCTTCGACGCGGCCATCCACGCCGACGACGCCGCCGTCCTCGCGCTCGCGGCCGTCGACGGCACCGAGCAGGACGCCCTCGAGCTCCACGTCCGCGCCGCCCTCGCGCACGCCGACGCCGTCCTCCGACTCACCTCCCGCGCCGCCTCCTGACGCCGGGCCTCCGCCTGATCCCCGCGCCGTCATGTCACGCGGTGTTCTCGCCACTGAGCTCGGCGCTGGCGCCCGTTCTCGCTCCACGAGACCGCGGTAGATCCGTGAGACCGCGGTAGAGCACCGTCCGCACGGACGAAGGCCCGTGCCCGGCGTTTCCGCCGACCACGGGCCTCGAGGTGGAGCTGAGGGGATTCGAACCCCTGACCTTCTCATTGCGAACGAGACGCGCTACCAACTGCGCCACAGCCCCATCGCGCCGTCACCGCAACCGGATCAGCGCGAGACGAGACGTTAGCACCCGGAGCCGGAGGATCCCCAACCCACCCCGGGCGACAGGATCAGGAGCCGACGGCCCGCTCACCGGAGTAGGTGGTCCGCTCGGCGGCGGGCTCCTCGCGGGGCCTGGTGCGGCTGGTCTCGCGCTCGGTGGCGCGGGCGTCCTGGGCCATGATGCTGTCGGACGTGTCGTGGCCGGAGGTCCAGACGCCCTTCTCGTTCTTGTGCAGCATCTTGGCGTGGCGCAGGGGGGCGATCTCCTTGCCGACGTACGTCGGGAGGGTCACCGGCCGCGGCTCCCAGAGCTCGGGGTCGACCTCGGACGCGTCCATGCTGGCGGTCTCGGCGGCGGGACCGACCTCGTCGAACCCGTCCTCGCTCCGCTCCACGTCGTACGACGGGGGCACGTCCTCGAGCAGCGTCACGCCCTCGTCGACCTCCTCCACCGAGACGGGGTCGCCGGCGGCGTCGGTGTGGACCACGAGGCCGCGGGCGCGGTGCTCACCGCGGACCATGGCGCGGCACGCGACGAGCCACATGACGATCAGGGCGCCGGGCGCGGCGACGAGCCACCACGAGGTGACGCCGACGGCGGCCACCACGACCGCGGCCAGCAGCGCGACCAGGAGGGTGCCGAGCACGCGACGACGGCGGCGGGCCGCGACGCGCGCGGACTCGCGGCGGGCGCGGCGCTGCTCGGGGCTGAGGTCGGCCAGCGGGTCCGCGGGCGCCTCGACGACGGTCGTGCCGCGGGCGCCCCGGGGCTTGGTGGTGACCTCGGAGACCGACGCGGGCCGGCCGGGGGTCACGACGACGCGGCCGCCGGCCGAGGCACTGGCCGCGCCGGTGGCGACGGCGGGCTCGCGGCGGGCGAGGGTGCGCATCGTGGCGGAGAAGCGGTCGACGGAGCGCGTGCGCGCCACCTCGTCGTGGTGCTTCAGCGCCTTCGGGACGAGGTAGACGGCCCAGGCCACGGCCAGGGCTACGAAGATGACGGCGCTGAGGTCCACGTACTGACCCTAGGAGCGGCGGACCGACCTGGGACGGATGTCAAGGCGTGTGTCGGGAAATCACTCGTGTGACGGGAGTGATTTCCCGACCGCCGCGCTGTCTAGACGAAGATGCTGACGCCGCCGGGGCCGACGAGCAGCCCGACCACGATCAGGACGATGCCCCACACGAGCTGCTTGCGCACGATGGCGAGGATCCCCGCCACGACGAGCACGACGGCGATGATCCACAGGATGGTTGCGAGCATGGATGGCTCCTTCTGTCGTTCCGACGGGCCACCCGGTCGGGGGCCCATCGACCACCGTGCCCCGGTAGGACCGAAAGATCCATGCAGCACGCAAGGTCGGGCCGGACGACGTCCGGTTCAGGGCAGCCGGGACCGGACGGGCCGGTCGCACTCCTCGGTCGTGATCGCGAAGACCCGGTGGTCGCGCCACGCCCCGTCGATGTGCAGGAAGCGCTGGGCGAAGCCCACCTCCTGCAGGCCGAGCTTCTCGACCACACGCAGGGAGTTGCTGTTCTCCGGTCGTACGGCGATCTCCACGCGGTGGAGGCCGGCATGGGCGAAGCAGTGGTCGATCGCGAGCGCGACCGCCCGGGGCATGAGGCCCCGCCCGGCGACCGACTGGTCGATCCAGTACCCGAGGTTCGCCATCTGCGCGGACCCGCGGACGATGTTGCTGACCGTCACCTGCCCGGCGAACACCCCGTCGACCTCGATCGCGAACGGCAGGCCCTGGCCGTTGGCGGCCACCCGCTTCATCCGCCACACCAGGCCGCGGAAGGTCCGCGGGCCGGGCTCGACGCCGGGCGGCAGGGTCGCGTCCCACGGCTGCAGCCACGCCCGGTTGCGCAGGCGGACCTCGCGCCAGGCGTTGGCGTCGCCGTACGACAGCGGACGCAGGACGAGCTCGCCGTCGACGAGGCGGGCCGGCCAGGCCTGGACGGGGCCGCTAATGATCGCTCCCCACGACCTGTTCGGCGGCGTGCACGAGCACGGGACGCAGCACCTCGAGGGCGTCCTTCACCCCGCCGCGCGACCCGGGCAGGTTGACGACCAGGCAGCGCCCGACGAGGCCGGCGAGCCCGCGGGACAGCACCGCGGTCGGCACGCCCTTCGCGACGCCGGCGGCGCGGATCGCCTCGGCGATGCCCGGCACCTCGGCGTCCAGCAGGGCGCGGGTGACCTCGGGGGTGCGGTCGGTCGGGGTCAGGCCGGTCCCACCGGTGGTGAGCACGACGCGGGCTCCTCCGGCGGCGGCCTCGGCGATGGCCGCGCCGACCGGCTCGCCGTCGGGGCGGACGACGGGTCCGGTCACGGCGAACCCCAGGTCCTCCAGGGCCTCCACGATCAGCGGACCGGTGGTGTCGTCGTACACGCCGGCGGCCGCGCGGTTGGAGGCCACCACGACGGTGGCGGGCAGCCCGTGGGGGCCCGGGGCGTTCATCGGGTCCAGTCCCCCGACCGTCCGCCGCTCTTCGCCTCGACGCGGACGTCGGTGATCACGGCCCCCTTGTCGACGGCCTTGACCATGTCGACGACGGTCAGCGCGGCGGTGGCGACGGCGGCCATGGCCTCCATCTCGACCCCGGTGCGCCCGGTGGTGCGCACCGTCGCCGAGATGAGCACGGCTCCCCCGTCGTCGGTGTCGGCGACCTCGAGGTCCACCACCACCCCGGTGACGGGCAGCGGGTGGCACAGCGGGATCAGCGTGGGCGTGAGCTTCGCGCCCTGGATGCCGGCGATGCGGGCGACCGCGAGCGCGTCGCCCTTCGGCACGCCCTCGCCCCGGAGCAGCCCGACGACCGTCGACGAGACCAGCACCCGCCCCGACGCGGTGGCCGTGCGCGTCGTGACGTCCTTGTCGGAGACGTCGACCATCCGGGCGGCGCCGGCGGCGTCCACGTGGGTCAGGCGTGGCTCCATCAGAAGGGCACGTCCATGCGGATGACCTCGACGGTCTCCCCCGCGTCGAGCGAGGTGGTCTCCTCGGGCACGACGATCAGCGCGTCGGAGACCGCGAGGTTGCCGAGCAGGTGCGACCCGGAGCCGCCGATCGGCGTGACGTACGCCGTGCCGGCGTCCTCGTCGTACGAGCCGCGCAGGAACTGGCGACGGCCCGGGGGCGACGTCACGCCGTGGGTGACCCGCGCCCGCACCGACGGCCGGACGTGGGGCGTCATCCCCATCATCTTGCGCAGCGCGGGGAGCACGAAGACCTCGAAGGACAGGTACGACGACACCGGGTTGCCCGGCAGCGTGAAGACCGGGGTGGCGTCCTCGCCGACGGTGCCGAAGCCCTGGGGCTTGCCGGGCTGCATCGCGACGGGCCCGAACCACATGGTCTCGATGCCGCGGAGCGCCTCCTTCACGACGTCGAAGTCGCCCATGCTGACGCCGCCGGAGGTGACGACCACGTCGGCGCGGACGAGCTGGTCGGCCAGCGCCTCGGTGAAGCGGCCGGTGTCGTCGGGGACGATCCCGACCCGGTAGGCGATCGCCCCGGCCGCCCGGGCGGCGGCGGCGAGCAGGTAGGAGTTGCCGTCGTAGATCGAGTCGTGGCCGAGCTCCTGGCCGGCGTCCCGGAGCTCCGAGCCGGTCGAGAGGACGACGACGCGGGGACGCTGGCGGCAGCGGACCCGGTCGCGACCCACCGCGGCCAGCAGGCCCAGGTGGCGCGGGGTCAGGACCGTGCCGGCCTCGACGAGCAGGTCGCCCTCGGCGATGTCGTCGCCGCGGACCCGGACGTGCTGACCGGGCTCGGGGGCCTGGGAGATCCAGACGGACGACTCACCGCGGTCGGTCCACTCGTAGGGCACGACCGCGTCCGAGCCGGCGGGGATCGGGGCGCCGGTCATGATCTTGGCCGCCGTGCCCTCGGCGAGCGCGGTCAGGCGGGCCTGCCCGGCGCCGATCTCGCCGATCACGGGCAGGTGGACGGGGTACTCGGCGCTGGCGGTCGCGACGTCGCGGTGGACGACGGCGTACCCGTCCATGGCGGAGTTGTCGAAGCCCGGCAGGGCGATCGTGGAGTGGACGTCCTCGGCCACCGGGAGGCCGAGGGCCTCCATGAGGGGCTGGGCGTGGGCGGGCAGCGGCTGGACGGTCCCCAGGACGTGGTCGCGGAGCTGCTCGACCGTGATCGGTCCGTCGTCGGCACCCGCAGGACCGTGGGTCGGGCCGGGCGACCCCGCGAGGGGTGAGGTCGTCAACGCAGCACCGTGTCCGCGGGGATCCGCTCGGGCTGCTTCTCGGCCTCGACCTCGACGTCGCCGACGACCTTGACGCCCTTGCCGAAGGTCACGTCGCCGCGCACCGTCAACGACGTCGCCTCGGCCAGCGAGGGCGCGCCGTCGGGGAAGCGCTGTGCGAACGCGTCGACGGTCTTGTACGGCCCGTCGAGGTCGACGTACGGGATCTGCTCGGCGGTCTGGTCGAGGACGAAGTCCTGCCCGAGCGTGTAGACGTCCGAGCGGAGGACGAGCAGGTCGTTGGTGGTCTTCACCGGCACGAACCGGTCCCGGCCGACCTCGATGGTGGTGGCGTCCTCGAACACCTCGATGGCCGCGCCCATGGCGGTCTCGATCTGCACGACCTCGGGCGTCGTCGGGTCGGTCGGGTCGAGGTGCTTGACGTTGCGGATCAGCGGCAGGCCCAGGATGCCGTCGCGGCGACGCATCTCGTCCTTCATCGCCCGCAGGTCGAACCACAGGTTGTTGGTCGAGGTGAAGCGGTGCCGCTCCAGGTCGGCGAGCGCCTCCTTGTCGACGTCCCGTGTCTGGGCGGTCTCGCGCAGGACGATCCGGCCGTCGGAGGTACGCCGGGCGAAGTGGCCGCCCTTGCGGTCCGAGGGGGTACGGCGGACCGCCTCGATCGCGAACGGCGCGCCGCTCGCGGCGAACCACCCGGCCACGCGGGGGTCGGCGGTGGCGCCGAGGTTGTCGGAGTTGGAGACGAACACCCGCTCGTAGCCCGCGTCGAGCAGCTGGTCGAGCAGCCCGGTGCCGAGCATCGCGGTGTAGAGGTCACCGTGGCCCGGCGGGCACCACTCGAGGTCGGGGTTGCGGGGGTGGCTGGCCGGCAGCAGGTCGCGGACGAGGAGCTTCGGCTCCTTGTTCTGGTGGAACTCCAGCGGCAGGCCCTTCACCGCGAGCTCGTCGTACCGGCTCAGCGCGGCGATGGTGTCGGACGAGGTCCGGAAGCTGTTCATGAAGATCAGCGGCAGCCGGGCGCCGGTGGTCTTCCGCAGGTGCAGGACCTGCCGGGCGATGATGTCGAGGAACGACAGGCCCTTGCGGACGCACAGGAGCGACTTCGCGCGGTCCATGCCCATCGACGTGCCGAGACCACCGTTGAGCTTGATGACCGCGGTGCCGTCCAGTGCCGCACGGGCGGCCTCCGGGTCGACCTCGACGTCGGCCAGCGACTCCATGTCGTGGGGCTCGATCGAGGACTCGGGGATCATCCCGGTCTCGCCGTGCTCCAGGAGCCGGTAGTAGTGCGAGAACACGTCGATCGCGACGGGGTCGACGCCCTCGTCGGCCATCTTCTCGCGAGCGCGCATGAGTCCGGGGCTGCCCATGCTTCGATCGTAGGCTGCGCTGATGGGTTCGTCACAGGCGGTGGCCAAGACCGGTCTGCGCGACCAGCTGCTCGCCGCCCGGCGCCGCCGGCCGCTCGCCGAGGTCACCGCCGGGGCCCGGGCCCGCACGGCTCACCTGCTCGACTCCCCGGAGCTGGCGCGGGCCGCGTCGGTCGCGGCGTACGTGTCGGTCGGCTCCGAACCCGGCACCACCGAGCTGCTCGACGCCCTGCGCGACCTGGACCGGCGGGTGCTGCTGCCGGTGCTGCGACCGGACGGCGACCTCGACTGGGCGCCGTACGACGGACCCGCGTCGCTCGCCCCGGCCGGCCGGGGGCTGCTGGAGCCGGTGACCGCGCGCGCCGGACGCGACGCCATCGCCACCTGCGACGTCGTGGTCGTCCCCGGCCTGGCTGTCGACGCCGCCGGGATGCGGCTGGGTCGCGGCGGGGGCTCGTACGACCGCGCGCTCGCCCGGGTGCCACGGGGCACCCCGGTCTGGGTGCTGCTGCACGAGGACGAGCTCGACCGCGCCGTGCCCGCCGAGCCCCACGACCGCGCCGTCACCGGCGCCGTGACGGAGTCGGGCGTCCGGCGGTTCTAGGTCGCCGGTCCCACGGTCCTGGTGGTCGAGCAGCACGCGCCTCGGGGTCGGATCAGGTGGTCGAGCCGACGCGCCTCGGGGTCGGACCAGCTGGTCGAGCAGCACGCGAGCGCAGTGAGCGCGTGTCGTCGAGACCCGGGCCCGCACGGTCTCGACGACGCGGAGCCGCTGGCGCGGCTCGGCTGCTCAACCACCTGACCACCACGCTGGTCGAGCAGCACGCGAGCGCAGCGAGCGCGCGTCGTCGAGACCCGGCCCCGCACGGTCTCGACGACGCGGAGCCGCTGGCGCGGCTCGGCTGCTCGACCACCTGACCACCACGCTGGTCGAGCAGCACGCGAGCGCAGCGAGCGCGCGTCGTCGAGACCCGGTTCAGCCCTCGTCGTCCTCGGCTGGCAGGAGGGTGAGGGCGTCCTCGGCGGCATCGCGGACGGCGTCCTCGCCGAACGCCCAGGGCAGCGTGTCTCCCTCGACGAGGACGTCGGTCTGGTCGGTGTAGTGGTCGCTGGCGGGGTGGCCGGAGACCCCGGTGAGGTTGACCCAGCGGGAGGCGTCCCAGTCGCCGGTGTCGACCACCATGCGCATCGACGGCCCGGTCAGCGCGCCGTACCCCTCGCGGGCGTCCCACCCGAAGGCGTTCACCACCTCGGAGCCACCGCCGACGTCCCAGCCGCCGCGGTTGACCAGCGCCTCGACCGGGCCGATCCCGGAGGCACCGAGCGTGGGCTCGACCAGGTCGAGCGAGTGCACCTGGCCCCACTCCCACTCCTCGGGCACGGGCGACGACAGCGCCGTCAGGTCGTCGCGCGCCCGGACCATGGCCGCACGCAGCACGTCGTCCCGGGTCTCGACCCGCTCGGTGTCGACGTCGTCCCACCAAGACGCCGAGGGGCGGCGCAGCAGGCCCTCGACCGCCGCCATCCAGCGGTCGCCGCCGTCGGGTCGGGCGACGCCGTCGAGCTCGTCGTGGAAGGTCAGCTCGAGCAGCCGGGACCAGGTCACGGCGAAGTACGCCGCCGCCGCGCTCTGCTCGCCGCTCGCGGGCTGGGTGAAGTCCCAGTCGCCCAGCAGCTCCTGGCCGCCGGCGGCGTACCCGTCCCCGAGGTCGAGGTCGAGGAGGTACGGCACCAGCGTCGGCGCCAGCGGGTTCTGCTCGTCCAGCTGGATCGCCGCCAGCTCCTCCGGCGACACGTCGCCCTCCGCGAGCTCGGCCTGGAGCCGCTCGCGGATCCGCTGCGCCCGGTAGCCGCGGTCCCAGTCGTCGGTGAGGTAGACCGGGTAGTCGGGCCCGGTGACCGCCTGGTTCGCGGTCACGACGAACCCCTCCTCGGGGTCCAGCTCGTTCGGGAGGCTCTCGAACGGCACGTACTCGCCGGTCCACGCGTTCTCCGGGCGCCACCCCGGGGTGGGCGCCGACCCGTCGTTCCCGGAGCCGCGGATCGGGATGCGGCCCGGCGCCTGGTAGCCGGTGCTGCCGGCGCGGTCGGCGTACACGAGGTTCTGCGCGGGGACGGCGAAGTCCGCGGCGGCGGCGCGGAACTCCTCCCAGTCGGACGCGGTGTTGAGGGCGAGGAGCGCGTCGGCGGTCGGCGCGGGGTCCAGCGCGGTCCACGCCAGCGACACGGCGTACGACGACCCGCCGTCGTCCGTGGCGTCGGCGGCGGCCCCGCCACCGGCCACGGCGGGGTCGGCCTCCTCGCCCACCAGGGCGAGGTCCTCCGAGACGTCGGAGAGGATCGGGCCGTTGTCGGTGGCGCGCACGGTGAGCTCGACGTCCTCGCCGCCGCGGACCTCGAGGGTCTCGCGACGCACCTGGAGCGGCCGCTGGCCGTCGTCGTAGCGCCAGGTCTCGTCGGTGACCTGCTCGAGGTAGAGGTCGGCCACGTCGGGTCCGAGGTTGGTGAAGCCCCAGGCGATGTCGGCGTTGTGGCCGATGACGACCCCGGGCACCCCGGAGAACCCGAAGCCCGCGACGTCGAGGGGGCAGTCCTCGCCCACCTCGGTGCAGTGCAGGCCGACCTGGGTCCACACCCCGGGCAGCCCCACTCCGAGGTGCGGGTCGTTCGCGAGCAGCGGCGACCCGGTCGAGGACCGCTCGCCGGACACGACCCAGGAGTTCGAACCCAGGTCGTCGCCGCGTCCGAGCGGGGAGGGGATGGATCGCAGCGCCTCGTCGACGCCCGCGAGCAGGTCGCGCTGCGAGGACCCCCAGGCGGGGCGCGGCAGCCGGGTCGACTCCCCGGTGGCCTCGGGCTCGAAGACGCCGTCGACGAGCCCGCCGTCCTCGATGATCGGTCGGTTCCGGTCGTACGGGTAGCCCGGGAAGAGCTGGCGGGTCTCCCGCGGCGAGTGCTCCGCGCCGACGAGGACCCGGGCGACCTCCTCGTCGACGTTGCCGCGGAGGTCCCACGCCATGGCCTTCAGCCAGGCCAGGGAGTCCACGGGCGTCCACGGCTCGGGGCGGTAGTCGAGTCCGGTGAGGCCGAGCACCGTGTACTGGACGGCGATCTCGCTGGGGTCGTTCGCCTCCAGGTAGGCGTTCACGCCCTCGGCGTACGCGGTCAGCGCGGCCCGGGTCTGCGGGGAGACCAGCGCCAGCTCGCGCTCGGCGACGCGGCGCCAGCCCATGGTGCGGATCAGGGCGTCGGACTCCAGCGTCGCCTCGCCGAACAGCTCGGAGAGCCGGCCCGCGGTGAGGTGCCGACGCACGTCCATCTCGTAGAACCGGTCCTGGGCGTGGACGTAGCCCTGCGCCATCAGGAGGTCGTCGACCGACGACCCGTACAGCTGCGGCACCCCGTGCTCGTCGCGCAGCACCTCGACCGGTGCCGACAGCCCCGGCAGGTCCAGCTCGCCGTCCACCGTGGGCAGGGGCCGGCGGACGACGACCACGGCGGTGACGGTCAGCACCAGCAGCAGGAGCACGAGGCCGACCACCGTCCAGCTCGCGCGGCGGGCCCAGGCCGGCCAGGCGCGGAACGTCAGCCACCAGGCCACCAGGGGTGGCGGGGGCCGCGTCGGGGTGCTCACGCCCGCCTCATCGTCTGGCCCTCATCGTCCGTGCATTGTGCCGTACGCTTGGCAGTCGTTCCCGGCGAGTGCCAGGCGGGTGTCACCCCCGCGGCCACGCCGAGCACCGTCCCCGACGTTCCCCGTCATCCCCGCCACGAGAGGACCGCTGCGCGTGCCGACCTACCAGTACGCCTGCACCGAGTGCGAGCACCGCTTCGAGCAGGTGCAGAAGTTCACCGACGACTCGCTCACCGAGTGCCCCGTCTGCCACGGCCGCCTGCGGAAGGTCTTCAACGCCGTCGGCGTCGTCTTCAAGGGCTCCGGCTTCTACCGCAACGACAGCCGCTCGACGACCTCCGGCTCCGACACGGCCTCGGGCTCCGGGTCCGGCGGGGAGAAGTCCTCCTCGGACGGCTCGTCGGAGAAGTCGGCGCCCGCGGCGGAGAAGAAGACCGAGAAGAAGTCCGACTCCTCGTCGTCCACCTCCTCCTCGGGCTCCACCTCGGCGGCCTCCACCTCCTGACGCCGACCGGCCCACCACCGGGCCGGTTCTCGTCCACCGGTGTCGCCGGGACGCACGCCTGGGGACGAGCACAGCGGGCGAGGCCGATCCGCTCCTAGCGTCGACGCATGGCCCCCGGTACCGCGTCCCCACCCACCCTCGGGCTCCGGCGACGACTGGGTCGCGCCCGCACCGCCGTACGACGCGCGGTGCTGCGACGCCGTCGCCCGCTCGCCGCGGTCAGCCTCGCCGTCGCCGTCGCCGCAGGGCTGCAGGCCGCGGCGCCCGCCCCCGCGCCACGCGTCACGGTCCTCACCGCCGCTACCGACCTCGCGGCCGGGACGACGGTCGGTCCCGGCGACCTCGTCGAGACCGACTTCGCCCCCGGGAGCGTCCCCGACGGTCTGGCGCTCGACCCGACCGGACGGGTCCTCGCCGCCCCGCTGCGGCGCGGGGAGCCGGTGACGGACGCCCGGCTGGTGGCGCCGTCCCTGCTCGAGGACTACCCCGGCGTGGTCGCCGTCCCGGTGCGCCTGCCGGACGCCGGCGCCGCGGCGCTGCTGCGTGCCGGCGACCGGATCGACCTCGTCGCCGCGGACCCCCAGGGCTCGTCGGCGGCCACCGTGGCGAGCGACGTCGTGGTGCTCGCGGTCCCGGCCCCCGACCCGGCGGAGCAGGCGGCCGGGGCGTCCGGGGCCGCTCCCCCGGGCCGTCTCGTCGTCGTCGGGGTCGGGGAGGCGGAGGTCGCCGGGGTGACCGACGCCATGGCGCGCTTGTTCCTCACCCCCACCTGGCGGCGCTAACCTGCCCCCGGGAGGCGGTCACGGAGGCCGTCGCAGCAGCAGGAGGCACCGTGTCCGGCTTCAAGAACTTCGTCCTCCGCGGCAACCTGGTCGACCTGGCCGTCGCGGTCATCGTCGCCACCGCGTTCGGCACCGTCGTCACCACGTTCACCGCGCTCATCACGAGCCTGCTGCCCCCGCAGACGGCGGACCGGTTCAGCAACGAGACCGAGCTGGGCGCGTTCCTCAACGCCTGCATCTCGTTCCTGATCCTCGCGGCGGTCGTCTACTTCTTCGTGGTGCTGCCGTACACGAAGGTCAAGGAGAAGTACTTCCCCAGCCCCGCTCCGGGCACCCCGGAGGACGTGGTCCTGCTCAAGGAGATCCGCGACCTGCTCGCCGGCGGCAGCGGCAGCCCGGCCCAGCCCTCGGAGGGCAGCCACAAGGGCTGACCACCCCGGACACGACCGTCCCGGACGGTCGCCCGGGCGGCTCGCTCAGCCGTGGTGGGGCGGGACCTGCTCGCGCAGCCAGCGGTCGCCCGCCGACCCGCCGTCGCGCGGGGCGTCCTCGCCCGGGTCCCGCTCGTCGCGGGTGGTCTGGGGCAGCACCTCGCCGAAGACCTCGGCGAGACGTCGACGGCGCTGCCAGTCGGACTCCGTCGCGGGGCCCGCGCCGGAGCCCGGACCGGTCACGTGCAGAGGCCGTTGGCGGCGAGCTGCTCGGCCTCCTCCTCGGAGGTCGCGCCGCCCTTGTCACCGCTGCCGTCGCCGGTGCTGCCGCCCTGCGGCTTGGCCGCGGTGATGACGCCCTCGCTGAGGTCGGCCCCGATGGGCTCGTCGTTGATGATCTTGTCCCACAGCGCGTCGGCGTCGGAGGTCCAGACCAGACGGTTCGGGTCGGGCTCGTAGGCCGCGATCGGCACCGTGATGAACCGGATCTTGTTCAGGCCCGTGTTGCGGAACTGCAGGCCGAGGTCGCTCAGCTTGCCCACCGAGTCGAGGTCGGGGTCGAGCGTCACGGACTTGGTGGCCGCGTTGAGGAACGAGACCAGCCGGTCGGGGCGGGACAGCGTGTCGGCGGAGACCAGCTTGTTGGCCATCGACGCGACGAACGCCTGCTGACGCTTCATGCGCCCGATGTCGGAGTTGGAGGAGAGCTGGTAGCGCTCGCGGACGTAGGCGAGCGCCTCGCGGCCCTCGAGCTCGCGGGTCCCGGCCTCGAGGTAGATGTCGTGGGCGGGGTCGTCCACGGTCGTCGGGATGCAGACCTCGACGCCGTCGATGGCGTCGACCATGGACTCGAACCCACCGAAGTCGATGTCGACGAAGTGGTCGATGCGGATGCCGGTGAGCTGCTCGACGGTCTGGATGGTGCACGCGGGGCCGCCGTACGCGTAGGCCGTGTTGAACATCGCCGGGTTCTCCCCGGGGATCTTCTCGCCGTCCTCGGTGGTGCACTCCGGGCGGTCGACCATCGCGTCACGCGGGAGGCTGACGCCGAACGCGCGCTCGCGGTCGGCGGAGACGTGCAGGATCATCGTGGTGTCGGAGCGCTGGCCGCCGCCGGTCAGGCCGTCGATGTCGTTGCCCTCGCCGTCGCGGGAGTCCGAGCCCATGACGAGGATGTTGAGCGGCTCCATCGGGCCGGACACGTCCACCTTCTCGGGGCGGTCCGTGAGCTGGTTGGCCACGTCCATCACGTCGAGGTTGCCGTTGAGGTGGTTGTAGACGGTCGTGACACCGACACCGGTGGCGAGCGCGAGGCCCAGGGTCGAGGTCGCGATCACCGTCGCCACGGTGTGCTGGCGGGGCTTGCGGGCTCGGCTGGCCTTGCGCTTGGGTGCGCGGCGCTTGCTCACGGGGACTCCAGGGCGTCAATGTCGGCCGGATCACGACCGACCCGCCGATCATCGACAGTACGGATCCAGCCCACATCATGCGTCGGGCGGCCCGCTCGGACAAAAACCAGGGCCGGATGCCAGGATGTCGCCCGGACGCCGGCCCCCGTAGCTCAGCGGATAGAGCAGCCGCCTCCTAAGCGAAAGGTCGCAGGTTCGACTCCTGCCGGGGGCACCCGCTCCGCGCCCTCCGTGCGTCCGGTGGCCGTCCGTCTGTGAGCGCTCACAGACGGCCGTCGTACGGTGGGGCTCGCGCCTCACCTCGACCCCATGCGAGGTGGGGCGCTTCGTCGTCCTGGGCAGACCGCCGCGCCGGGACCGCGCCGCTTGGCCGGGCCGGTAGCGTCCCGCGACGGTGGCCGCTCGGCCTCCTCGCCCGAGAGAAGGTCGTCCCGTGCGTCTCCGTCGCCTCGCCCCCGTCACCGCCGCCGCCCTGATGCCGATGCTGCTCGCGAGCTGCTCCGGTGACGACGCCCAGGACAACCCGCCGGTCGGCGTCGTCCGGTCCGACCGCATGAACGTCCTGAACGCCACCCTCGTCACGGACGGGGAGTCAACGGGACGCTCGTCGCCACGCTGGTCAACGAGGCCACGGAGGCCGACGCGCTCACGGACGTCGAGATCATCACCGACGACGGACGCATCGACGTCGTCCTGCCCGACGGCCCGGTCGAGGTCCCGACCGACGGGGTGGTCCGTCTCGCCCCCGAGCAGCGGGTGATCGCCTCGGGCGACGGGCTCCGCGCCGGCTACTTCGTGGAGGTCGCCTACGCCTTCGAGAACGCCCCCTCCCTGCGCGACGTGATCCCGGTCCGGTTCACGGAGGCCGAGTTCAGCGACGTCGAGGTCCCCAGCCAGGAGGAGTTCGACTCCGCCGGGTGAGGTCCCCGGGGCTCAGGCGACGGTCTCGAACCGCATCCCCGCGGCCTCCAGCCGCGCGATCAGGGGCTGTCCCATCGCCTGGGCCGTGGTGACCTGGCCGGCCGTGGTCGGCACGTCGTCGGCCAGCAGGCACAGGGCGGACTCGGCGAGCATCTTCGCGGTCTCGGTGTAGCCGGGGTCGCCCCCGCTGACGCGGGTGTGGACGGTGGTGTCGCCGGCGCTCGCGACGACGTCCACGCTGAAGCGGGAGCGCGCGCGACGCTCCTCGTCGGGCCCGTCGCCCTGCTTGACGAGCGAGAGCATCGCCCTGCGCGTCAGCGGCACCTGCGCCGCCAGCCCCACCGCCCCGGCCCCGACCAGCCCACCGACGGCGTACGGCAGGGTCTTCGTCCCGGCGTAGTGGGAGTAACGGAAGTCGGGGCCGTAGGACGCCAGCGCGGCGCCGCTCCTGGCGACGACCATGGGGTCGATGGTGGGCAGCGGCAGCAGCCAGAACCCCAGGCGCGAGTCGCGGCGGGGACGGGTGCCGACCGCGCGCGACCGGCGGCCGCCCTCCGGCCGGGGCTCGGCCTGGCGACGGGCGGCGTGCGCCTTACGCATCTCGCCGGCCCGCGAGAACGCGCCGACCGCGGAGTGGAAGGTGCCCCCCGAGAAGGTGCCGCTGGCCCGGACCACGCCGTACGCCGTGATCGGCTGGTCGTCGGGCAGGCGGTCCACCGCGTGGAGCACGCCGAGGTCGTGCGGGATGGAGTCGAAGCCGCAGCAGTGCACGAGGCGGGCGCCGCTGGCGACCGCGGTCTCGTGGTGGGCGACGTACATGCGGTCCACGAACTCGGGCTCGCCGGTGAGGTCGCAGTAGTCGGTCCCGGCCGCCGCGCAGGCGGCGACGAGCGGCTCGCCGTACGCCTGGTACGGCCCGACGGTGGTGACGACCAGGCGGGTGCGGGCGGCCATGGCGGCGAGGCCCGCGGGGTCCGAGGAGTCGACGACGACCAGCTCGAGGTCGGGCAGGCCGAGCCGGTCGCGGACGGCGGCGAGCTTGTCGGCGCTGCGGCCCGCCAGCGCCCAGCGCAGCCCGTCGGGGGCGTGGGCGGCCAGGTAGTCGGCCGTGAGGCCCCCGGTGAAGCCGGTCGCGCCGAGCAGGACGAGGTCGAGGTCGCGGTCAGCCATGCCCCGATCCTGCCAGCCCCGGCCGGGACACCTCGGCCTCGGAGGCCTGCCGGGGCCCGGCCGGTCGACGTACGCTCGCCGCATGTGCCGCAACATCCGCCCGCTCAACAACTTTGCACCGCCGGCCACGCCGGACGAGGTCTCGGCGGCGGCGCTGCAGTACGTCCGCAAGGTCGGCGGGGCCAGCAAGCCGTCGACCGCGAACGCCGCGGCGTACGACGAGGCCGTTGCCGAGATCGCCGCGACCACCCAGCGCCTGCTCGACCGGCTGGTGACCGTCGCCCCGCCGAAGGACCGCGAGGTCGAGGCCGCCAAGGCGAGGGCGCGGGCCGCGGTCCGCTACGGCGCGTGATCCACTCGTCCGGCACGACGACGACCGACGGGCGCACCGCCGCGCTGGCGCTGCTGGCCGACCGGCCCCTGGTCGTCCTCACGGGCGCCGGTCTGTCGACCGACTCGGGCATCCCCGACTACCGCGGCCCGGGCTCCGTGGCGCGGCAGCCGATGACCTACCAGGAGTTCGTCTCCGGCCACGCCTCCCGCCAGCGCTACTGGGCGCGCAGCCACGTGGGGTGGGGACGGATGCGCGCCGCCGACCCCAACCCCGGCCACCGCGCGCTCGCCGCGCTGGACCCGACGCTGCTGATCACCCAGAACGTCGACGGCCTGCACGAGCAGGCCGGGTCGCGCAGCCTCGTGGCCCTCCACGGCCGGATCGCCGAGGTGGTCTGCCTCGACTGCCGGACGACGTCCCCGCGCGCCGACCTGCACGCCCGGATGACCGTGCTCAACCCGGGCTGGGTCGAGGAGCACCGCGACGTCGACGTCAGGCCGGACGGCGACGTGGCGCTGGAGGAGACCGCCGGGTTCGTCGTCCCCGACTGCGAGGCGTGCGGCGGGATCCTCAAGCCGCACGTGGTGTTCTTCGGCGAGAACGTGCCGAAGGACCGGGTGCAGCGCTGCTACGACGCCGTCGAGTCGCTGGCTGCGACGGACGGCGCCCTGCTCGTGGCGGGCTCGTCGCTCGCGGTGATGAGCGGGCTGCGGTTCGTGAAGCGCGCGGCGAAGAACGGCACCCCGGTGGTCATCGTCAACCGCGGCACCACCCGCGGCGACGAGCTCGCGACGTACACCGTCGACGCGGGGTGCAGCGGGTTCCTCACCGACCTGCTCGGCTGACGCCCGCTACCGGTAGTCGAGCAGCCGACGAGCGCAGCGAGTCCGCCTCGTCAAGACCCGGTGAGGCGGACGACCGCCCAGAGCGGCACCCGGCGGGAGGTCAGCCCGCACCGAGTGGCACCGGGCGGGAGGTCGGACCGCGTGGAGTGGCACCGGGCGGGAGGTCGGACCGCGTGGAGTGGCACCGGGCGGGAGGTCGGACCGCATCGAGTGGCACCCGGCGGGAGGTCAGCCCGCACCGAGTGGCACCCGGCGGGAGGTCGGACCGCGTGGAGTGGCACCCGAGCCGAGTCGGCTGAAACGCACCGAGCGAGCCCTGGCGAGCGAGGGCGGCTTCTGCCGACTCGGCGATCGGGAGGGACGGCGAGGGAGCCGACAGGCGGCCGGCCCGAGAGGGTTGGTCTGCACGACGAGTGATGCGGCGAGCCAGTCGGCCGCGAGCGGCCGGCGTACACCGGCGCGCGCTCACATGTGCCGACTCGACACCCCAGAGCTGCGCAGACGTGCCGACTCGACCCCTCAGAGCTGCGCAGACGTGCCGACTCGGCCCGTGGGGCGGCAGCGTCAGAGCTTGCTGACGAAGATGTGGTCGGCGGCCTCGGGGACGATCTCGGCGGTCTCGCCGCCGGAGCCGACGAGGACGCCCTGCTCGGTGGCGGCGACGACGACGGTCTTGTCGGGCAGCGCGCCGACGCGGCGGAGGGCCGACATGAGCTGCTCGTCCTTCTGCATCTCCTCGGAGATCCGGCGGACGTGGACGCGGGACTCGTCGTCCCCGGCGGCGCTGGACAGCGGCTGGACGCCCTCCATGAAGCTCTCGGCGGGCGCGGTCTGGCCCAGCTCGTCGAGGCCCGGGATCGGGTTGCCGTACGGCGAGGAGGTGGGGTTGTCGAGCAGCTCGAGGAGGCGACGCTCGACGGTCTCCGACATGACGTGCTCCCAGCGGCACGCCTCCTCGTGGACGAGCTCCCACTCGAGGCCGATGACGTCGGTGAGCAGTCGCTCGGCGAGGCGGTGCTTGCGCATCACCCGCGTCGCGAGCCTGCGGCCCTCGGGGGTCAGCTCGAGGTGGCGGTCCCCCTCGACGGTCAGCAGGCCGTCGCGCTCCATCCGGGCCACCGTCTGCGACACCGTCGGCCCGCTCTGGTGCAGGCGCTCGGCGATGCGGGCGCGCAGCGGGACGATGTCCTCCTCGACGAGCTCGTAGATCGTCCGGAGGTACATCTCGGTGGTGTCGATCAGGTCGCTCACGGCCCCATTGTGTCCTATCGGGTCCACCCCGCCGACCGCCCGCGCACGGGGCCGTTGTTGCCGCGGACGGCAGCAGGGTACGAAGGGACGGTGAGCACCCAGTCCGGCCCCGAGCCCGCCGTCATGTGGTTCCGACGCGACCTGCGCCTGGCCGACAACCCGGCCCTGCTGCAGGCCAGCGAGGCGGGACCCGTCCTGCCGCTGTTCGTCCTCGACCCCGCCCTGTGGGGGCCGTCGGGTGTCTCCCGCCGCGCCTACCTCTGCGACTCGCTGCGCAGCCTCGACGCCTCCCTGCGGAAGCGCAGGACGTCGTTGTCCGTCGTCCGCGGCAAGCCGGAGCGGCAGGTCGTCCTCGCCGCCAAGGCGGTCGACGCGACCCGGGTGTTCGTCGCGGAGGACTTCGGGCCCTACGGCCGCGAGCGCGACGAGCGGGTCGAGGCGGAGCTGGAGAAGGCCGGCATCGAGCTGGTGCGCGTCGGCTCGCCGTACGCCGTGGCGCCCGGCAGCGTGCTGAACGGCTCGGGCAAGGCCTACCAGGTCTTCACCCCCTTCTCCCGGGCGTGGGCCGACATCGGCTGGGAGGCGCCGTACGACGCCCCGACGGGGGGCTCGTGGCTGGAGCTCGAGAAGACCGTGGACGTCCCCACCGTCGACCTGCCGGCCGACCTGACGATCCCGGAGGCCGGCGAGGACGCCGCCACGAAGCGCTGGCACGCGTTCGCCGACGACGTCGCCGACTACGACGACGAGCGGGACCGCCCCGACCACGACAAGACCTCGCGGATGTCGACGCACCTCAAGTACGGCGAGGTCCACCCCCGCACGCTGCTCGCCGACCTGGCCAAGGGCAGCGGCAAGGGCCGGTCGACCTACCGCACCGAGATCGCGTGGCGCGAGTTCTACGCGGACGTGCTGTTCCGGCGCCCGGAGACCGCCCGGGACTACTACAAACCGGAGTTCGCGCGGATGGCCTACGCCCAGCCGGGCGAGGCCTTCGACGCGTGGCGGGAGGGCCGCACCGGCTTCCCGATCGTCGACGCCGGGATGCGACAGCTCAAGCAGAGCGGCTGGATGCACAACCGGCTCCGGATGATCACGGCGAGCTTCCTGGTCAAGGACCTCCACGTCGAGTGGCAGCACGGCGCGCGGCACTTCCTGGACCTGCTCGCGGACGGCGACCTCGCCTCCAACAACCACGGCTGGCAGTGGGTCGCCGGGTCCGGCACCGACGCCTCGCCCTTCTTCCGGATCTTCAACCCCACGACGCAGGGCAAGAAGTTCGATCCGCAGGGCGAGTACGTCCGCCGGTGGGTTCCCGAGCTCGCGGACGTCGCCGACCCCCACGAGCCGTCGGCCGACGACCGCGACCGGGTCGGCTACCCGCCGCCGATCGTGGACCACAAGGAGGAGCGCAAGGAGGCGCTGGACCGGTACGAGGCCGTCAAGAGCTCCTGACTGTCACAGTCGTGCTAGTTTGGATCCGTGGTCAGGACGATCGACGGGGACGAGCGACGACGACTGCTCGCCGAGGCCGTCTGGAGCGTCGTGCGGCGCGACGGCTTCGAGGCCGCCTCGGTGCGGAACGTGGCCGCCGAGGCGCAGCTGTCGACGGGCTCGGTGCGGCACTTCTTCGCCACGCAGGCCGACCTCCACCGGTTCGCGATGGAGGATCTGGTCCGCTCCGTCACCCAGCGGGTGCGGGTCGCCTGCGCCAGCCACGAGGATCCGCTCGAGGCGGCCCTCGCGGGCCTGGGTGAGCTCCTCCCCCTGACCGACCGCACCCGTGAGGAGTTCCTCGCCCACCTGCAGTTCGTCACCCGCGCCAGCGTCGACGAGGAGCTGCAGCCGGTCGCGGCGGCGAGCTTCGACGGGGTCCAGTCCTTCTGCCGCTCCGTCGTCGAGGGCCTGCGCGCGGCGGGCCGGACCCGCGAGGGCCTCGACGTGGAGGCCGCCGCCGAGGACCTCGGGGCCCTGGTCGACGGACTCTTCCTCCGGCTGCTCGTCGCGCCAGGCCTCACGGACCCCGACCGCGCCCGCGCCCAGCTGCGCCGGGTCCTGCTCGACCTGGGACCGACCTCGTGATCGCGGCGATCGTGGCGGCCGAGGTCGCCTTCTGGGTCTTCCTGCTCGGCGGGTTGACGGCGCGCTACGTCCTTCGGCTCCGGCGCCCCAGCTCGGTCCTGCTCGTCTGCGTCCCGCTGGTGGACGTCGTTCTGCTGCTCGTCGTGGGCGTCGACGTCGCCCGCGGGGCGGAGCCGACCCGGGCCCACGCCCTCGCCGCGGTCTACCTGGGGTTCACGGTCGCGTTCGGGCACAGCGTCGTGCGCTGGGCCGACGTCCGCTTCGCCCACCGCTTCGCCGACGGACCCGCCCCCTCCTCACCTTCGAAGGGCTCCCCCGCCGCCGTCCGCGCGCTGTGGGTCGAGTGGTCCCGCGTCGTCGTCGCGAGCGTCCTGGCCTGCGGCGCGCTCCTGGCCATGGTCGCCGCCGGCGGCGAGCCGGTTCCGACCACGCTCGACGAGGCCTCGACCCACCCGTACTGGTCGACGATGCTGCTGCTCGGCCTCGTCACGGCCATCTGGTTCCTCGCCGGTCCGGCCTTCGCGGGCCGCGGGAAAGCCGTCCCGAGCCCATTTCAAAACTGATCGGTTCCGGTACTTGTCAGTATCGGAACCGGCAGGTATCGTTTCTGTCATGAGCACGAGCACCGGCGGCCGCCCCCGCGACGCCTCCCGCGACGAGGCCATCCTCGACGCGACGCTCGACCTGCTCGCCCAGGTCGGGTATGACGACCTGACCACCGCCGAGGTCGCCCGGCGGGCCGGCGCGGGCAAGGCCACGATCTACCGGCGCTGGCCGTCGAAGGCCGACCTCGTGGTCGCCGCCGTCGGCCGGATGGGCGGCGACGAACCGACCCTGGACCACCTGCCGGACACCGGCACCCTGCGCGGCGACCTCGCGGCGCTGTTCCGGCCCCAGACCCCCGAGGAGGACGCCCGTTCCCTGGGCGTCATGCGGGGTCTCACCTCGCTGCTGTCCCAGTCCTCCGAGCTCGCCGAGGCGGCCAGCGCCGCGATCATCGGTCCGTTCGTGGACTCCCAGCGCCTCCTCATGGAGCGCGCCGTGACCCGCGGCGAGGTGCCGGCGGACGTCGACGTCGCGACCGTCGCCCGTGTCACCCCGTCGATGACCGCGTTCCGGCTCGCCGTCGAGCGGCGTCCGATCGACGTCGACGAGCTCATGCACCTCGTCGACGTGGTGGTGCTGCCCGCGCTGCGTGTCGCGCCGCCGGGCCCGTAGCGGCCCGCCACAGCACCCCTCACCCCTGACCACCGGTCGTCGTCCGACGCCCGGTCGGCCGGTCGCGCCCGCGGCCGGCCCACCCCTCACCGAAGGAGCACCGCCATGTCCGTCGCCGTCGTCCCCCACCTCAACTTCCGTGGCCAGGCCCGCGAGGCCCTCACCTTCTACGCCGCCGCCGTCGGCGGGGAGGCCCACGTCGTCACCAACGCGCAGGCCGACCGGGTCGAGCGTCCCGAGGAGGCCGAGGACGTGGTCTTCGGCCAGGTCGTCGCCCCGAACGGCTTCACCGTCATGGCGTACGACGCCCCCGCCAGCAAGCCGCTCGAGCGCGGCGTCCGCGACGTGTTCGTCTCCCTGCGCGGCGAGACCGTCGAGGAGGTCACCGCGATCTGGGAGGCACTCGCCGACGGCGCCGAGGTCGTCGAGGCGTTCGGGCCATCGCAGTGGAGCCCGGCGTACGGGATGCTCGTCGACCGCTTCGGCATCACCTGGGTCCTGGACGTCGCCGTCAGCTGGTGACGGGGTCGTGCGGCGACGGCCGCGGGAGCGGGCAGACTGCGGCCGGTGACGACCCTCACCGTGCCCGCCCGCTTCTGCGGCCCACCCGCCTCCGGCAACGGCGGCTGGGTGGCCGGAGCGCTCGCCACGAGCGTGCCCGCCACCGACCACACGACGCCGGTGACGGTGACCCTGCGGCGGCCGCCGCCCCTCGACACGCCACTGGACCTCGCCACCGAGGACGGCGTCACCTCGCTGCACCACGACGGCGCGCTGGTCGCGTCGGCGACGCCGGCCGACACCTCCCCGAGCCCGGCCGCGGGCGTTCCCGCCGACGTGGCCCGCGCCGCCGAGGCGTCGTACCCGGGACTGACGCACCACGGCTTCGCCACCTGCTTCGGCTGCGGCACCGAGCGCGCGCCGGGCGACGGCCTGCGGATCTTCCCCGGCCCGGTCGGCGGGGCACGCGTCGCCGCCACCTGGACCCCCGCGGACGCGACGACCTCGGACGTCGCCTCGACCTGGTCGGCGCTGGACTGCATCAGCGCCTGGGCCGTGGGCATCGGCGAGCGCGCCATGGTCCTCGGCCGGATGACCGCCTCACTGGTCGCGCTGCCGCGCCCGGGCGTCGAGCACGTCGTCGTGGGCGAGGGCCGCGGCGAGGACGGCCGCAAGATCCGCACCGCCGCCAGCCTGTACGACGACGCCGGCACGCTGGTCGGCACCGCCGAGCACACCTGGATCACTGTTGACGCCGAGCAGTTCGGCTGGGCCCGGACCACCTGAGGGCCGGTCCGGTCCGGTCCGTCCGTTCGTGCGACGCCATCGCCCTGTGGCTCAGCCGCCGGACGACCCAGAGGCGGCCGGCGCCGACCCCGCGCACCCCGACGTACGGCACGGCTCACCGTGAGAGACTCGACAGCATGTCTTTGGATCGTTCCAAGCAGGCTCCCTGGTGGCGCGACGCCACCGTGTACCAGGTCTACGTCCGCAGCTTCGCGGACGCCGACGGCGACGGGGTGGGCGACCTGCCGGGCATCACGGCCCGCCTGCCCCACCTCGCCGACCTGGGCGTCGACGCGGTGTGGCTGACCCCGTTCTACCGCTCACCGCAGCACGACCACGGGTACGACGTCGCCGACTACCGCGACGTCGACCCGCTGTTCGGCGACCTCGGTGACGCCGAGCGGCTCGTCGAGGCCGCGCACGGCCTCGGGCTGAGGGTGATCGTCGACCTGGTCCCGAACCACACCTCGTCGGAGCACGCGTGGTTCCGGGCCGCGGTGGCCGCCGGGCCGGGCTCGCCGGAGCGCGCCCGCTACCACTTCCGGCCGTGGAGCCCGGAGCCGCCGAACAACTGGCGCTCGGTCTTCGGCGGCGCCGCCTGGTCGCGCGTGGACGACGGCTCGGAGCAGCCCGAGTGGTACCTGCACCTCTTCGACTCCACCCAGCCCGACCTCGACTGGCAGCACCCCGAGGTCGGCGACATGTTCGTCGACGTCCTCCGGTTCTGGCTCGACCGCGGCGTCGACGGCTTCCGGGTCGACGTCGCCCACGGGCTGATCAAGGCCGCGGGGCTGCCGGACCACGACGACCCCGACCTGCCCGCGCCGGGTCGCGACGACTCGATGGTCGCCCGCGACCGCGCGGACGAGCCGATGTGGGACCAGCCCGGCGTCCACGACGTCTACCGCCGGTGGCACGAGGTCCTCGCCGCGTACGGCGGGGACCGGATGATGGTCGCCGAGGCGTGGACACCGGACGCCGAGTCGATGTCGCGCTACGTGCGGGCCGACGAGTTCCAGCAGGCCTTCAACTTCGCCTGGCTGCTCGCGCCGTGGTCGGCGTCGTCTTTCGCGGACGTCGTCACCGACACCCTCGAGGCCGTCGGCCGGGTCGACGCCTCCGCGACGTGGGTGCTGTCGAACCACGACGTCGTCCGCCACGCGACCCGGTACGCCGCCGGCGCGACCCCGGAGCGGGGTCTCGCCCGGGCGCGGGCCGCGACGCTGACGATGCTGGCGCTGCCCGGGTCGGCGTACCTCTACCAGGGCGAGGAGCTCGGCCTGCCCGAGGTCGACGTCGCCCCCGAGGACCGCACCGACCCGTCGTGGTTCCGCACCGGCGAGGTCGGCCGGGACGGCTGCCGCGTGCCGATCCCCTGGGAGGGCGACGAGCCGCCGTACGGCTTCGGTCCCGTTGCGCCGGGCAGCCAGCCGTGGCTGCCGCAGCCGGAGGAGTGGGCCGGGCTGTCCGTCGCCGCTCAGCAGGCCGACGAGGACTCGACGCTCGCGTTCTACCGCCGGGCCCTGGCGGCACGGCGCGAGGTGCTGCCGGGTGTGCCGCGGGAGGTCTCGGTCGAGACGCACGACGACGTGCTGACGCTGCGCCGCGGCGACCTGGTCTGCCACCTCAACTGCGGCGACTCGGCCGTCGAGCCGCCGGCCGGCGAGGTCGTCGTCTGCTCGGGCCCCACCCCGGGTTCCCCGGACACCGCCACCTGGGTGCGCACGGGCTGAGGCGTCGTCCCCGGAGACGGGAACGGCCCGCAGGCGTGGTCCCCTCGTCGGTGACGAGGGACTCCGGTCGGACGGGCCGGAGCGCCTGCGGGCCGGGTGACTGCCCGGTAGTGCCAGCTGCTGCCACACCGCTGGCGGCGGGTCGCGGTGGGTGGTCCCACGCGCACGATCCGCTCCTGGGTGGAGCTGCTAGCGAGCAGCCACCTCACGTGTCCTGTCAGAACTCATCTGTCGGACCACCTCCTTCCTCGTGTCCCTCCACGGTAGGTCGGCGCCCCGACGTCCACAAGGGAGTTTTCCCGCGGACGCCGAGTCGGCACGTCTGCGCAGCCCGGGAGCTCTACGGGGCCAGCCGGGTGACGGTCCAGCTGGTGGAGCCGACGTGGTCGCGCTCGTAGACGAGGCGGTCGTGGAGGCGGTTGCGGCGGCCCTGCCAGAACTCGAAGCGCCAGGGGCGGACGAGGTAGCCGCCCCACTGCGGCGGGACGGGAACGTCGTCGGAGCCCTCGAACCGCTCCTCGGCCGCGGCCCACGCCTCCTCCAGCTCCGCCCGGGAGGCGACGGGCCGGGACTGGTCGGAGGCCCACGCCCCCAGCCGGGAGCCCCGCGGGCGGGATGCGAAGTACGCCGCCACCTCGTCGCGGCCCAACGGCTCGGCGACGCCGTCCACGCGCACCTGCCGCTCCAGCGGGTGCCACGGGAAGAGCAGCGAGCAGGCCGGGACGGCGGCGAGGTCGGAACCCTTGCGGGACTCGCTGTTGGTGTAGAAGCGGAAGCCCAGGTCGTCGGCGCCCTTGAGCAGCACCGTCCGGGCGGACGGGCGGCCCTCGGCCGAGACGGTGGCGACCACCATCGCGTTGGGCTCGTGGAGCCCGGCGTCGCGGGCCTCGGCGAACCAGCGGTCGAACATCGCGAAGGGGTCGCCGGCGAGGTCGGACTCGTCGAGCCCGCTCGCGGCGTACTCCTCGCGCATGGCGGCCAGGTCACCGAGGTGGGGCTGGGTCACCCGGCCGAACCTACCGCCACGTTCGGCGATCCCTCGCGCGAGAGCCTCCGGTGAGGCAGGCTGCGCACGGCAGACCCGGCACTGGGGCCGGGTCGGAGGGAGTGCAGATGACCGAGGTCCACCACGGGCTCGAGGGCGTGGTCGCGTTCGAGACCGACATCGCCGAGCCGGACCGCGAGGGCGGCGCGCTGCGCTACCGCGGTGTCGACATCGAGGAGCTCGTCGGGCGCGTCCCCTTCGAGAAGGTCTGGGGGCTGCTGATCGACGGCAGCTACGACCCGGGCCTGCCTCCCGCCGAGGCCTACAACATCCCGGTCCACACCGGCGACGTCCGCGTGGACGTGCAGGCCGCGATCGCGATGCTCGCGCCCGCGTTCGGGTTCCGCCAGACCTACGACATCAGCGACGAGCAGGCCCGCGAGGACCTGTCGCGGGTCGCCGTCATGGTCCTGTCGTACGCCGCGCAGTCGGCGCGCGGGCTGAACCAGCCCGTCGTCCCGCAGGCGGAGGTCGACGAGGGCGGCACGCTCGCCGAGAAGTTCCTCATCCGCTGGAAGGGCGAGGCGAACCCCGACCACGTCAAGGCGATCGACGCCTACTGGTCGTCGGCCGCCGAGCACGGCATGAACGCCTCCACCTTCACCGCCCGCGTCATCACCTCGACCGGCGCGGACGTCGGCGCCGCGTTCTCCGGGGCGATCGGGGCGATGTCCGGCCCGCTGCACGGAGGGGCGCCGTCCCGCGTGCTCGGGATGATCGGCGACGTCGAGAAGTCCGGCGACGCGGAGGCCTACGTCAAGGACCTCCTCGACCGCGGCGAGCGGCTCATGGGCTTCGGCCACCGCGTCTACCGCGCCGAGGACCCCCGCGCCCGGGTGCTCCGTCGTACGGCGCGCGAGCTCGACGCCCCGCGCTACGAGGTCGCCGAGGCGCTCGAGAAGGCCGCCCTGGCGGAGCTGCGGGAGCGGCGTCCGGACCGGGTCCTGGAGACGAACGTCGAGTTCTGGGCGGCGATCGTCCTCGACTTCGCCGAGGTCCCTGCGCCCATGTTCACCTCGATGTTCACCTGCGCGCGCACGGCCGGCTGGTCGGCGCACATCCTCGAGCAGAAGCGCACCGGACGCCTGATCCGGCCCTCGGCGGTGTACGTCGGGGACGGCGAGCGGCCCGCCGGTGACGTCCCGGGCTGGGACGCGGGGTGGGAGGCCTGAGGTGACGGCGGGCCTGCCGGAGCTGCTCACCGAGCGGCTCCGGCTGGTCCCGGCCTCCCCCGAGCACCTCCCGCACCTCGCGCGGCTCAACGCCGACCCCGAGGTGATGCGCTACCTGACCGGGCGCCCGGCGACCGCGGCCGACACCGCCGACGAGTGGACCGAGCGGCGCGGCTTCCGTTCCGACCCGACGCGCGGCCTGGGCTACTGGGTCGGCTTCCTCCGCGACGGCGCACCCGACGAGGGCGACTTCGCCGGCTGGTGGGGCCTCGGCGTCACCCCCGGCGAGGAGGGCGTGGCCCACCTCGGCTACCGCCTCCCCCGGGCGATGTGGGGTCGCGGGCTCGCGACGGAGGGCTGCCAAGCCCTCATCGACCACGCCTTCGAGACACTCGGCCTGGTCCGCGTGTGGGCCAGCAGCATGGCCGTGAACATCGGCTCCCGCCGCGTCCTCGAGCGGCTCGGCTTCGTCGAGACCGAGACCTGGGTGCAGCGGTGGGACGACCCCGTCGAGGGCTGGGAGGCCGGCGAGGTCCGCTACGACCTCACCCCCTGACGCGCGCCCGACCCGCGCCCGACCCGCGGCCGGGTCGTCCGGGTGGCTCAGACGCGGCCGGCGTACCAGCTGGTGTCGCCGCGACCACCGGCCCGGCTCAGCGACACGTGCACGTGGTCGCGGTGGCGGGCGGTCTTCGAGCAGTCGGTGACCGGCTTGCACGGCGTGTAGGCGCCGACGGCGAACTCGTCGTACGAGCGCCAGATCTTGTCGTCCCAGATGATGTACATGATCCCCATCCGCCGCGCCTTCGCGTGGGGACGACCCTGGCCGTCGGCGGCGAACACGTCGTCCAGCCAGCGGCGGACGGCGGCCTTGTCGGCGGTCTTCGTGGCGTCCATCGTCCAGTCGAGCGCCCGACCCTCCTTGTGCTCCGACTGACCACCGCTGCTGCAGGGCCGCGAGATCGGGCCCTTCGAGCCGCCGTACGTGCGCACCATCCAGCTCTGCAGCACCTTCGTGCCGGGCTTCGCGGCCGGGGCGCAGGTCGACTGGCCGTCGTACGCCGCGTAGGGCTCGAGCGGTCGGGCCGCGGCCAGCTCGGCCCCCTGCAGGGTGCCGGGCAGGACCGCCGCGCACACGGTCGCGAACAGCAGCGCGGCGCTGAGGAGCATCGCGGTGGCGGTGGACGAGACGGCCGAGCCGGCGACGGACGCGAGGCTCAGGGGGCGCGCGGCAGCGCGACGACGTGACAGCACGGGGGGCTCCGGGGGGGTGGAGGAGGTGCCCGCTCGAGGGCAGGGCCGGCCGGAGCCGGGTGTCCGACGGACCGCGGACGGGTCCGGCGGTGTGGGTCAGACGGTGGGTCGGACGGTGCGGGTCAGGCGCCGACGATCAGGGCGAGGCCGACCAGCAGGGCCGCCACGAGCAGCCCGAAGGCCTGCACGAGACGGACTCCGGTGGTCGGCTGTCCCCCCACCAGCGAGGGCAGGGCCTGCTGGGTCGGGACCGAGTGGTGGATCGCGCTCATGTGAAGGAATGTAGGAAGCCCTCGAGGGCCGTGTCCTGGAAACACGCATTTTGCTCAAGAACTTTGCTTTGTCGTCTCAAGAGGGTCCGCGGGGGCGCGGCGTCAGGTACCGAGCCCCGACTCGAGCGCGAAGACCACGAGCTGGGCGCGGTCGCGGGCGCCGAGCTTGACCATCGCCCGGCTGACGTGGGTGCGCACGGTGTCCGGGCTGACCACGAGCGCGTCCGCGATCTCGGCGTTCGAGCGGCCCGTGGCGACCCAGCCGGCGATCTCCCGCTCCCGCTCGGTGAGGTCGCCGAGCCGGGGGTGCGGCCTCGCGGCCGGTGCGGCCGCCGTCCCGCCGAAGTGCTCGATGACCCGCCGGGTCACGGTCGGTGCGAGCAGGGACCCGCCGTCCGCGACGACCCGCACCGCCTCGAGCAGCCGGGCGGGGTCGGCGTCCTTCAGCAGGAAGCCGCTGGCGCCGAGGCGCAGGGCGGTGAAGACGTACTCGTCGAGCTCGAACGTCGTCAGCACCACCACCCGCACCCCCGCCAGCGTCGGGTCCGCGGAGACTGCCTCGAGGAGGCCGAGCCCGTCGAGGACCGGCATGCGGATGTCGCAGAGCACCACGTCCGGGCGGGTGCGCCGGACCAGCTCGAGACCGGCCCGGCCGTCGGCCGCCTCGCCCGCCAGCTCCAGGTCGGGCTCGCTGCCCAACAGGGTCGTGAGCCCCATCCGCACCAGCGCCTGGTCGTCCACGACGGCCACACGGATGCGGCGCTCCGGTGCGTCCTGGCTCATCCGGCCTCCCCGGTCGTCATCGGTACGGCGTCCAGCGGGACCCGGGCGAGCACCCGGAAGCCCCCGGTCGCCCCGGCGCCCGCCTCGAGGGTGCCACCGAGGGACCCGACGCGGCGGCGCAGGCCGCTCAGCCCCAGGCCGGTCGGGCCGGGCCCGGACGGCGGCCCGACACCGTCGTCGGTGACCTCGACGACCAGGGCCTCGTCCCCGGTGGCCAGCCGGACGACGACCCGTCGGGCGCCCGAGTGGCGCAGCACGTTGGTGAGCGCCTCCTGGACGACGCGGTGGGCGGCCTCCCCGACCTCGGGCGGGACGACGAGCCGCTCGACGCCTTCGGCGCGGCCGTCGGCCTCGCCGCGGAGGTCCACCTCGGGGCCGCCGCGGCGTACGCGCTCGACGGTGGCGGCGATGTCCGCGAGGCCGGGTTCGGGGCGCCGGGGAGCGCCCTGCCCGAGGCCGGAGAGTCGGTCGAGCTCGGCGCGGAGCCGGTCCAGCGACTCGCGGCTGGCGTCGCGGATCGCCTCCAGGCTCGCGCGGGCCGCCGCGGGGTCCCTCTCGAGGACGTGCAGCGCCACCCCGGCCTGCATCGCCGCCACGGCGAGGCCGTGGCCGACGCCGTCGTGCAGGTCCTGCGCCATGCGCAGCCGCTCCTCGGCGGCGGTGCGGTCGGCCCGCTCGCGGCGGGCGTCGGCCCGGGCCCGGGTCAGGGACGCCAGCGCCCCCGCGGCCACCACGAGGGCGACCATCACCAGCCACGGCCACCCCGTCGAGACCGCGTCCCGGACCCCGCGGACGACGCCGACGACGCCGCCGACGCCGACGAGCACGAGGGCGACCGCCGCCCACGGCGCCCAGACCCGCGGACGGTGGTCGCGCGCCACGACGTACGTCGTCAGCGAGACGGTGAGGAAGACCGGTCCCGACGCCAGCCCGAGACCGAGGTACGCCGCCAGCGCGAGACCGTTCAGGACCAGCGGAGGCCCCGGCCGGCGCGAGGCCACCAGCACCGGCAGCACGGCGACGGCCGCGAGGACCAGGGCCAGCCCGAGCCGCGTGCGCCCGTCGGCCGCGTTGCTGCCCGCCGTGCCCGCCATCACCAGCAGCGCCAGCGCGGCGAGCCACGGCCGCAGCGGGCGTACGTCGCCCGCGGCGGCGGGGGTCGGGGAGGTCACCGGAGGAGGCTAGGCCCCGCCTGCGGTCCTCGTCCTCCGCGCGACGGCGCACCCGGCGTACGCGGATCCGCGTAGACGGCCCCGGACCACCCACTCCCCCGGGCGGACGCCCCGCGGGGCCTCGGCGACGCACGGTGGAGCCATGACCCACCACCCCGACACACCCCGCACCGACGCACCGCCCCGCGCGGACCTCGCCGTCGAGACCCGCGCCCTGACCAAGACGTACGGCGACCGCACGGCCGTCGACGCCGTCACCCTGACCGTGCGGCGCGGGGAGATCTACGGCTTCCTCGGGCCCAACGGTGCCGGCAAGACCACGACGCTGCGCATGGTCCTGGGGCTCGTGCGGCCCACCTCCGGCACCGCCACCGTCCTCGGCCGCCCCGCCGGGTCGCCGGCGGCCACCGCCCGCGCCGGGGCCCTCATCGAGGGACCCGGCTTCCACCCGTACCTCTCCGGTCGGGACAACCTCCGGTCCCTGGCCCGGCTGCGCGGGCTCCCGGACTCCGACGTCACCGGCGTGCTCGAGCGGGTCGAACTCGCCGACCGCGCCCGGGACCGGTTCCGCGCCTACTCGCTGGGCATGAAGCAGCGCCTCGGCGTCGCCGCCGCGCTCCTCGGCGACCCGGAGCTCGTCGTCCTCGACGAGCCCACCAACGGCCTCGACCCGGCGGGCATGGCCGACATGCGGAGCCTGCTCGTCGGGCTCGCCGCCGAGGGTCGCACCGTCCTGCTGTCCAGCCACATGCTCGGCGAGGTGCAGGAGATCTGCGACCGCGTCGGTGTCGTCGCCGACGGGCGGCTCCTGCGGGAGGGGGCGGTCCACGAGCTCCGCGGCCGCGCCGTCCTGCGGGTCACGGCCACCCCCACCGACGCCGCGCTGGCGGTCGCCATGCGGCTCGCCGGGGACGACGGCGTCCGCCTCGCCCCCGACGCCCCCGACGTCCCTGACACCTCCGACGCCTCGGGCCCCGCCGTGCTGGAGGTGGACCTGCCGGCCGCGCGCGGTCCGGCGCTGGTCCGCGCGCTCGTCGAGGCGGACGTGGAGGTCCACCAGGTGCGGCACGTCGAGCGCAGCCTCGAGCAGGTGTTCTTCGAGATGACCACACCCCGGACGGAGGTCGCGGCATGAGCGCGACGACGAGCACGACCGGCCCCGCCACCCTGCGGACCAGCACTCCCGGCATGATCCGGGCCACCCGCGCGGAGCTGTTCCGGCTCCGCCGCTGGCCGGCGGTCTGGGTCACGATCGGCGCCTGGCTGCTGCTGTCGGTGCTGTTCGGCTACGTCTTCGACTACCTCGCCTACACCACCGGCGACGGCTTCGGACCCGCCCAGGGCGTCCCGGCCCGGGAGCTGCTGGCCGGGATCCTGCCGGCGTCCGTCCCATCGGTCCTGGTGCAGGGGATGCCGATGTTCGGCGGCGCCCTGATGCTCGTGCTCGGCGCGATGGTCGCGGGCAGCGGCTACGGCTGGGGCACGTGGAAGACGGCGTACACCTCCGGCGTGCGTCGTACGACGGTCGCGGGCGGCTCGTTGCTCGCCCTCGCGGTGCTGGTGGTCGCCGCCGTCGCGGCCTCGCTCGCCGTGGGCGTCGCCGCGTCGCTCGGGGTGGCCGCGCTGGAGTCCCAGGCCGTGACGTGGCCGGCGCTCGGCGACCTCGCCGCCGCGGTGGGGACCGGGCTGGCCGTGATGGGCATGTGGGCGCTGCTCGGGTTCGCCCTCGGCACCGTCACGCGCGGCACCTCGCTGTCGGTCGGCCTCGGCCTGGTGTGGGCGCTCGTCGTGGAGAATCTGCTGCGCGGCGTCGGCGCCCTGCTGGAGGAGGTCGCGACCCTCACCGAGGTCATGCCCGGCACGGCGGCCGGGTCGCTGGTCGGCTCCCTCGGCGGGGTGGGCGGCGCGCCCGGCGTGCTCGACACCCTGTCCGGGCCGGTGGCCCTCGTGACCGTGCTGGTCTACGTCGTCGCGCTGCCCGCGGTGACGCTCGCCGTCGTCGCCCGGCGCGACGTCAGCTGAGGGCCCGGGCCTCAGCCGGCGGGACGCAGGCGCCGCGCGAAGCAGCGGCAGTCGGGCTCGTCGGCGTAGTAGCCGTACGGGGCGACCGGCTCGTAGCCGGAGGCGAGGTAGAGCGCGATCGCCTCCGGCTGCGCCGTCCCGGTCTCCAGCACGAGCACGTCGTGGCCGTTCGCGGCGGCGTCGGCCTCCACGTGGGCGAGGATCGCGCGGGCGTGGCCGCGACCGCGGCCGGCGGGCGCGACGTACATGCGCTTCAGCTCGGCGGCGTTCCGTGCACCGAGCCGGACGACCTCGGCGCGGACCCGCCACCCGCCCATCGCGACGGCGACGTCGTCACCGTCGGGCGCGGTCTCGTAGCCCACGAAGAAGCCGCCCAGGCCGTCGACGAACATCGTCTCGTCGAGGGGGACGGCGTCCGGCCCGCCGTAGCGGCGGACGTACTCCTGCTGCACCTCGTCGACCAGCCTCGCGACGTCGGGGTGGTCGTACGTCACCCGTCGGATGTCCAGCACGGCTCCATCGTGCCGCCTGGGAGGATGGGGGCGTGAGCCAGGGTCCCGACGCCGCCGTCCAGGTCCAGATCCCGGCCGGGATGCTGCCGTCCGACGGGCGCTTCGGGTCGGGACCGTCCAAGATCCCCGCCGGCGCCCTCGAGGCGCTCGCCGCGACCGGCACCTCGCTGATGGGCACCTCCCACCGGCAGGCCCCCGTCCGTGGGCTGGTCCACCGGGTCGTCGAGGGCCTCGAGGCGCTGTTCGACGTCCCCGACGGTCACCGGGTGGTGCTCGGCAACGGCGGGTCGACGGCGTTCTGGGAGGTCGCGGCGTTCGGCCTCGTGCGGGAGCGCAGCCAGCACCTCGTGCACGGGGAGTTCTCCTCGAAGTTCGCCGGCGCGGTGCACGCCGCCCCGTGGCTGGCCGAGCCGTCGCTGCGGCCGGCGGACCCCGGGTCGGCCTCCACCCCGGTGGCCGAGGACGGCGTCGACGCGTACTGCTGGCCCCACAACGAGACCTCGACCGGCGTGATGCTGCCCGTACGACGCCCCGACGGGATCGGCGACGACGCCCTGGTGCTGGTCGACGCGACGTCCGGCGCCGGCGGCCTGCCCGTCGACCTGCGTGAGGTCGACGCCTACTACTTCGCCCCGCAGAAGTCGTTCGCCTCGGACGGCGGGCTGTGGATCGCGGTCCTCTCCCCCGCTGCCCTCGAGCGCGCGGCGGAGATCACCGCCTCCGACCGCTACGTGCCGGCGTTCCTCGACCTGTCCGCGGCGATCGCGAACAGCGCGAAGGACCAGACGCTCAACACCCCCGCGGTCGCGACGCTGTTCCTGCTCGCCCACCAGCTCGACGCGATGAACGCCGCCGGCGGCCTCGACGCGATGGTCGCGCGCACGGCGGAGTCGTCGGGGATCGTCCACGCCTGGGCCGAGGCGTCGTCGTACGCGACCGCGTTCGTGACCGACCCCGCCCTGCGCTCGCAGGTGGTCACGACCGTCGACCTCGACGACGCCGTCGCGGTCGCCGACGTCACCGCGGTGCTGCGCCGTCACGGTGTCGTGGACGTCGACGGCTACCGCGGCCTGCACCGCAACCAGCTCCGCATCGCGACGTTCCCCGCGGTCGAGCCGGACGACGTCCGCGCGCTGCTCGCCTGCGTCGACCACGTGGTCGCGGCGCTGTAGACCCTCGCCTCTCGACCACCGGAGGTCGAGGTGCTCCGAGCCCCGGCGAGGAGCCACGAGACCCCGCACGACGACCGCCGACCTCTCACCGGGTCTCGAGGCTCGGCCGCGGTCGGCCTCACACCTCGACCACCGGTGGACGCACACCTCGACCACCGGTGGACGCACACCGCCCCGGACGCAACTCGCGCCCCGACCGCGTGAGCGATCGGGGCGCGAGGCCCTCGGATGTCGACCAGCTCCCCCCCAGGCTCCGGTCGACCCCGGGTCAGGAGGCGTCGTCGAGGAACGGGTAGTCCGTGTACCCCTCGGCGCCGCCGCCGTAGAACGTGTCCGGGTTGGGCTCGTTCAGCGGGGCGTCGATCTCCCAGCGCTTCACGAGGTCCGGGTTGGCCAGGAACGGACGACCGACGACGACCGCGTCGGCGAGGTCGTCGTCCAGGATCTTCTGGGCGTCGTCCTTGCTGGTGACGGTGCTGAAGCCGTCGTTCGCCAGCACCGGGCCACCGAAGTCGCGACGCAGCTGCGCGAACAGCTCGGAGCGCGGGTCGCCGAGGATGCTGAGGTAAGCCAGCCCGAGGTCGGCGATGCCCGAGACGAGCGCGGTGTACGTCGCCTCGACGTCGGCCGGGTCCTCCTCGGTGCAGCCCTGGATGTTGTGGGCCGGCGAGATGCGGATGCCGACGCGGTCGGCGCCGATCTCGGCGGCGACCGCGCGGGTCACCTCGATCGAGAGTCGGGCACGGTTCTCCGGGGAGCCGCCCCACTCGTCGGTGCGGTGGTTCGCGCCGGGAGCGAGGAACTGGTGGAGCAGGTAGCCGTTGGCCGAGTGGACCTCGACGCCGTCGAGACCGGCGTCCACGGCGTTGCGGGCGGCGGTGACGAACTCGGCGACGACGGCGTCCATCTCGTCGGCGCGCAGCTCACGCGGCTCGGGGTGCGGCTTCTGGCCGTCGGCGGTGACCATCTCACCGGGCGCGGCGAGCGGGCTCGGCGCGATGATCTCCTGGCCGCCGGTGTTGTCGGGGTGCGCGATGCGACCGGCGTGCATCAGCTGGGCGACGATGCGCCCGTCCTCCGCGTGCACGGCGTCGGCGACGCGGCGCCAGCCCGCGAGCTGCTCGTCGGAGTGGAAGCCGGGGGTGTCGAGGTAGCCCTGGCCGCGGGCGCTGGGCTGGCTGCCCTCGGTGGTGATGAGGCCGGCGGTGGCGCGCTGGGCGTAGTACTCGACCGCGAGGTCACCGGGAACGGTGCCGCGGGAGCGGTTGCGCGTCAGCGGGGCCATGACGAGCCGGTTCGGGAGCTGCCAGGCGCCCAGCGTGATCGGGTCGAACAGCGAGGTCATGTGATGACGCTCCTTCGAGAGGTTCGATGTGTTGACATGTCACCGAACCTCGCGGGAGCCAGGTCTATTCCCCGCCGGGGGTGGCAGCGAGGGCCGCGCGCAGTGATCGCTCGGCGGAGGCGTCGTACGCGACGAGGGTGGCCTTCTCGACCGCGGTGCTCGCGGCGCGGAGCGTCCCCACGGCGGCGGCCGCGGCGTCGTCCAGCGGCCAGCCGTAGATCCCGGCGCTGACGAGCGGGAACGCGACGGTGCGGGCGCCGAGCTCGTCGGCGACGGCCAGGGCGCGGGCGTAGCAGGACGTGAGCAGCGAGCGGTCCCTCTGACCGGCGCGGTGGTTTGGCCCGACGACGTGGATCACCCAGGTCGCCGCCATGTCACCGGCGGTGGTCCAGCCGGCGTCGCCCACCGCGAGGCCGTCGGGGAAGCGACGTCGGCAGTCCTCGAGGACCGCCGGACCACCGGCGGCGTGGATCGCACCGTCGACCCCTCCCCCGCCCCGCATCCGGGTGTTGGCGGCGTTGACGACCGCGTCGACCTCCTGAGCCGTGATGTCGCCGCGGACGACGGTGAGCCTCATGCGTCCTCGTCCCGCAGCAGCGCGAGCGTCGCCCGCTCCAGGGCGAGCTGGCGCTCGTCGACGGTGTCGTAGCTCGCCGCGGTGGCCTCCGCGATGGTGCGCCCCTCCTCGTACGCCGCCACGACCCTCGGGTCGACGTACGAGCTGCGGGCCATGGTCGGGGTGTTGCCGAGGAAGGCCGCGACCTCCTTCATCGCCCCCGACACCGCCCGCTTCCGCGACGCCTGGGTCTCGCCGGGCTCCTCGGTCTCGGCGAGGGCGGCCGCGGCGAGCACGGTGGCGTGCCAGGTCCGGAAGTCCTTCGCGGTGCCGTCCAGGCCGGTGGTGCTGCGGACGTAGTCGTTGACGAGCTCGGGGAGGATCGAGCGCCAGGACCTGTCCCGCTTGTAGGCCAGCAGCCGCGGGTCCTCGACGCTGCGGCGGCGGCGCATCGCGTCGACCGCCCCGATCACCAGGGCGTCGTCGATCTCGATGCGGTGGTCGACGCCGGACTTGCCGGTGAACGTGAAGACCAGCAGGTCCTGGCGCCGCCGGACGTGTCGCCGCTCCAGAGTGGTGAGGCCGAAGCTGCCGTGGGAGTCGGCGTACACGTCGTTGCCGATGCGGAAGTACCCCAGGTCCAGCAGCCGTACGGCGGCCGCGCAGGCCCGCTCGAGCGGCATCCCGCGTCGCCCGAGGTCGGTGACGACGACCTCGCGGGCCGAGGCCAGCGCTGCACCGAACTCCTCCATGCGCCGGAACTTCGCGGCGTCGCGCCGCAGCCGCCACTGCGGGTGGTAGAGGTACTGCTTGCGCCCGGCGTCGTCCGTGCCGACCGCCTGCAGGTGGCCGTGCTCGTGCGGGGTGATCCACACGTCCCGCCAGGCCGGCGGGATGACGAGGGCCTTGACCCGCTCGACGTCCGGGTCGGGGAGGCGCTCGCCGTGCTGGTCGAGGTAACGGAACCCCGCGCCGTGCTTCAGCCGCGTCCAGCCCGGCTGGCTCGGCGAGGTCCTCCGCAGTCGCACCACGGCCGCGACGGTACCCAGCCCCCCGCCCGCCGAGTCGGCACGTCCTCACCCCGTGCGACGCGCGCTCGCGACCCCCGCTGGTCGAGCAGCAGACGAGCGCAGCGAGTCCGCGTCGTCGAGACCCCGACCCCGATCCGACGCCCTCGCACCGGAGTCCCGGGAACGGCGCCCGCCGCGAGTGCGCTGCCGTGACTACCCTCGACCGACGTGACCACGACCATCCGCCCCCGGGTCCCCGGGGACGTCCCGCGCCTGGCCGAGGTGCTCGCCGCGCAGCAGCGGACGTCGGGCTACCCCTTCCGCTGGCCGCTGCCGTTCCCGGCCGAGGAGTTCGTCGTCCGGGCGGGCGAGGAGACGGCCTTCTCGGCGGTCGTGGACGACGTCGTGGTCGGCCAGGTCGCGGTCGTGTCCGTGCCCGACGAGGACTTCGCCCGGACCTGGACCGAGGGGACCGGCCGCGACCGGGACGGTCTGGCGGTGGTGTCGTCGTTCTTCGTGCTCCCCGACCTCCGCGGGCTGGGGGTGGGCCGTGCGCTGCTCGACGCGGCCGTGGCGTGGATCCGCGAGCGGGGCCGCCTGCCGGTGCTGGACGTCGTCCCCGCCCACACCGCCGCGGTCCGGCTCTACGAGCGGGGCGGGTGGCGCACCATCGGCCGGGGTCGCCCGCCGTGGCTCCCCGACTCCGAGGAGTCGGTGCTGTTCATGGTGCTCGACGACTGAGCAGACCTCGAACGGGCAGACCTCGACGGGGCGGACCTCGACGGGGTGGGGTCAGCGCGGTCGCAGGGCCCGCACGAGCAGGACCACGACGCCGATGCCGAGCAGGCCGCCCACCAGCCAGTTGATGCGGCCGGGGCCGAGGCTGAGCCCCTGCTCGTCGTTCGCCTCGGGGGGCTCGAAGCCCTCCGGCGTCTCGACGATCGTCGGGCCGTTGCCCCGCACCGGCGCGTCCAGCGCCGCGCGGAGCTCCTCGGGCAGCGAGATGAACAGCACGGGCGAGTCCTGGCCCTCGGTGCTGAGGTGGACGCGGTCGTCGGCGTCGACGGCGATGGCCTCCCCCTGCGGCTGGTCCGGCAGGACGACCTCACCGATCTGCTCGAGGTCGGGCCAGGTGTAGAACACGGCGCGGGAGTAGTCCCGCACCACCAGGTGGTCGCCGTCGTCGAAGAAGGCGGCGTCGGTCGCGATGCCGATGAGGCGCTGGTCGCCGGTGCGCTCGAGACGGTTGGGGCTCTCCTCGGACAGCTCCACGGGGGCGCGGTAGAGCGCGCCGCCGAAGACCTCCTTGGTCAGCACGAGCAGCCGCCCCGTGTCCGGCTCGACCAGCAGCGACTCGGCGTCGCGGGAGCGGCCGTCGGGGTAGACGAGCTCGTACGACGGCACGTCGACCGTCTCGTCGTCCGGACCGAACGGCACCTTCGTCACCGAGACCGTCCGGCGCGGGGCGGCGTTGGCGCCGATGTCGCCGACCCACACCTCCCGGTTGCCGGCGGGCGCGAGCGCCTCCACGTCGGTCGCCTCCTCGGCGTACGTCGTGGTCCCGACGGTGTCGCCCGTCGCCGGGTCGACGGTGTAGATCCGGCCCGCGTCACCGGAGTCGTTGGTCGTGACGAAGTACCCGTCGGCGACCACGAGCCCGCTCGACTCCGTGATGCGCGGGTCGGTGAAGCGGAACTCCTCGCGCGACGACACCGCCTGCTCGGAGCCCTCCTCGAGCTCGTCGTCGGCCCGCGCCTCGACCCCGAGGCCCACCAGCGACGGGAGCACGAAGCAGGCCATCGCGACCAGGAGCGCCCCGAGGCGCCACCGCTCAACCACCACCGGGCACCCCCAGCAGCTCGGCGAGCCGCGGCCGCACGCCCCAGTCGGCGGCCAGTGCGTCGTGCTCGGCTCGGGCGGCGTCGTCGACCACGCCCGTGCGGACGGCGCGCAGCATCGTGCTGCGGGGCGTGTACGCCGGGTCCACGAACTCCACCACGTCCACCCGGTGCCCGAGCGCCCGCAGCAGGGAGGCACGCAGGCCGTCGGTGAGCGTGTCGGCGAGGCGCTCGCGGAGGATCCCGTGCCGGGTCAGCTGTCCGTACGGCGCCGGCGGCGTCGCGCGCCGCAGCTGGGCACCGACGTCGCGGTGGCAGCAGGGCGCGGCGAGCACGACGGCCGACTGCCAGGTCACCGCCCGGGCCAGGGCCTCGTCGGTGGCGGTGTCGCAGGCGTGCAGCGCGAGGACGACCTCCGGGGGCTCGTCGAGCTCCACCCCGGCGATGGTCCCGACCGCGAACGACGCCCGCGCGTCGAGCAGCCCGGCGAGCTCGGTGTTGTGCTCGTGGGACTGCTGCTTCACGTCGACCCCGGTCAGCGCGACGGGGAGCCCGCGGACGGCGCTGAGGTACCGCTCCGCCGCGAAGGTCAGGTAGGCGTTGCCGCAGCCCAGGTCCGCGACCCGCAGCGGCGCGTCCTCGGTCGGGGTGCGCAGGTGGCCTGCGTCGAGGGCCTCGGTGAGGGTGGCGTCGAGCAGGCGGAGGAACTCCTCCACCTGCCGCAGCTTGGCCTGGCGGCTGGGCTTGACCCGCCCCTCGGCGTCGGTGATGCCGAGCGCGGCGAGCACCGGGTCGTCGTACGGCAGCAGGCGGGACTTCGACCGGTCGTGGCTGCGGTCCGGCGTCACCGCCGCCTCCCGCTGCTTCGTGGTGACGGCGGCCTCGCCGCTCTTGGTCACCCGCAGCTGCACGGTGCGGACCGCGGTCTCGAGGTTCCAGTGCCCGTACGGCGTCCCGACCAGGTCGGCCACGGCCCGCTCGGCCTCGTCGCCGACGGCGTGGTTCGCGGTGTGCGCCTGCGTGGCGTCGTACGACGTCACCTGCAGGCGCCGCCCGGCCTTGAGGTCGACCCACCGCAGCTCGACCCGGCGCCACGGCGGCGCATCGAGGCCCTTGCGACGCCCGGACGCGACCGCCCGCAGCAGACCGTCGGCGTCGAGCAGGTCCGCGCGGACGTCGGCCAGGGCCTCGGTCAACGGCACGGTCGGCACGGCGCTCCTCGCGGGTCCGGGTCGGTGGGTCTCAGGTCAGGGCCGCCACCAGCACGATCACGAGCAGCGCCACGAGGGCCACCGGGATCACCAGGCGGCGGTGCCGGGGGTTCACTTCTCGAGCCTACCGACCGGCGCCGAGTCGGCACGTCTGCGCACCCGGACAGGCTCGAGTCGGCACGTCTGCGCACCCAGACAGACTCGAGTCGGCACATCTGCGTACCCGGAGAGGCTCGAAACTCCCTGGGATTGCGCAGACGTGCCGACTCGACGCCCTGGGCCTGCGTAGACGTGCCGACTCGACGTCCTGGGACTGCGCAGACGTGCCGACTCGACGCCCTGGGGCTGCGCAGACGTGCCGAGTCGGCGACCCTCAGCGCAGCGACCGCTGCCAGAGCTCCGCGAGGTGGATCGCGGGGACGTCGGCGAGGTCGTCGAGCTGCAGGCGGCACGACATGCCGTCGGCGAGGACGACGGTCTCCGGGTCGGTGGCCCGCGCCTCACGGACGGCGGGGAGCAGCTGGGTCTCCGCGACCGCGACCGACACCTCGTAGTGCCCCTGCTCGACGCCGAAGTTGCCGGCCAGGCCGCAGCAACCGCCGACGGCGGTGACCTCGGCGCCAGCCTTCTCGAGCAGCGCCTTGTCGGCGGCCCACCCGAGCACGCTGGCCTGGTGGCAGTGCGGCTGCGCGACCACCCGGACCCCGGAGAGGTCCGGCACCGGCAGGTCGAGGCGGGTGACGAGCTCGGCGAAGGTCACCATCGCGTCGGCCACGCGCAGCGCGGCCGGGTCGTCGGTGAGCTCGACGGCATCGGTCCGGATCGCGGCGAGGCAGGACGGCTCGAGACCGAGGATCGGCGCTCCCGAGTCGGCGTACGGCGCGAGGGTGGCGACGGTGCGCCCCACGATCTTCTGCGCCTGGGTGAGCTGGCCGGTGGTGATCCAGGTGAGCCCGCAGCAGGCCTTCTCGTCGATCACGCGGACCGTGAGGCCCGCGCCCTCGAGGACGCTGATCGCGGCCCGCGCGGTCTGCGGGAGGAAGTGGTCGGTGAAGGAGTCCGCCCAGACCCACACGTCGGGCGTCGACGCACCGGCCGCCGCCCGGGGAGCGGTACGGCGCAGCGTCCGCGGCGCGAACGTCGGGACGTCGCGGCGCTGGTCGATGCCCGCGGTGGCCTTCGCCAGCCGGGCCAGCGGCCCGACCTTCATGGCGCGGTTCACGACCGGCGCCATCGGCGCGGCGAGGCGGGACCACAGCGGCAGCCGCCCGAGCGTGTAGTGGCTGCGGGGACGACGCCGCCCGGCGTACGTCTGGTGCAGCGCCTCCGACTTGTACGTCGCCATGTCGACGCCGGTGGGGCAGTCGCGCGCGCAGCCCTTGCAGGACAGGCAGAGGTCCAGCGCGTCGTGGACGGCCGGGTCGGCGAGCCCGTCGACGAGGGTGCCGTCGACGGCCTCCTGCAGCACGCGGGAGCGGCCGCGGGTGGAGTCCTTCTCGTCGCGCGTGGCCTGCCACGACGGGCACATCACGGTGCCGGGGGTGGGGCCGGCGACGCACTTGCCGACGCCGGTGCAGCGGTTCACGGCGGTGCCCAGCGAGCCGCCGTCGTGCGTCAGCCGCAGCAGCGGGAGCGGCTCGCGGTGGCGCGGGCGGCCCGGGCGCAGCGAGCCGTCGAAGGGGTCCGGGTCGACCAGCACGCCGGGGTTGAGGAGGTTGTCGGGGTCGCAGACCGCCTTCGCCGCGGCGAAGAGGCGCATCGAGTCGGCGTCGTACATGCGGCCGAGCAGCTCGGAGCGGGCGCGGCCGTCGCCGTGCTCGCCGGACAGCGAGCCGCCGTAGCCGCGGAGCGCGTCGGCGGAGGCCTCCAGGAACGAGCGGAAGGTCCGGCGGCCGGGCTCGTCGAAGGTGAAGTCGATGCGCACGTGCACGCAGCCGTCGCCGAAGTGGCCGTAGGGCACCCCGTCGAGGTCGTGGTCCTTCAGCAGCGCGTCGAAGTCGCGCAGCCAGGCGCCGAGGTGCTCCGGCGGGACGGCGGCGTCCTCCCAGCCCGAGTGCGCGGGGCGGCTCAGCGACCGGGCGGCCAGCCCGGCGCCGTCCTCGCGGATGCGCCACAGGGCGGCGGCCTCGCCGGCGTCGTGGACCGTCCGCGCCTCCAGCGCCCCGGCGGTCAGCGTGATCGCGTCGGCGAGGGCCTCGGTCTCGGCGGGGGTCTCGCCGGTGACCTCGGCGAACAGCCACCCGGCGCCCTTCGGCAGCTCGGGCACGGCCTTGCCGGCGCGTCGCACGCAGTCGACGATGCGGGCGTCGAGGCCCTCGCACGCCACGAGCGGGTGCGCCAGGAGCGCCGGTACGGCGTCCGCGGCGTCCGCCATCGACGGGTAGCCGAGCACGACCAGGGTGCGCACCGGGGGGTCGCGGACGAGGGCGACCTCGGCCTGCGTGACGAGCCCGAGGGTGCCCTCGGAGCCGACGAGGAACCTGTCGAGGCGGCGCCCCTTCTCGGGCAGCAGGTGCTCGAGGGAGTAGCCGGAGACCTGGCGCGTGAAGCGGCCGAAGTGGGTCCGGACGTGCTCGAGCTCGCCGCCGACGAGCGCGGTCAGCGCGTCCGCCGCGACGCCCGTGGCGGGGGTGTCCGCGCCGGCGGTCACGACCTCGCCCGTGCCGAGGACGGCGGTGAGCGAGCGGACCGTGTCGACGGTGCGCCCGTAGCCCAGGGCGCGGGAGCCGCAGGCGTTGTTGCCGATCATCCCGCCGATGGTGCAGCGGGTGTGGGTCGACGGGTCGGGCCCGTAGCGCAGGCCGTACGGCGCGCCGGCGCGCTGCAGGGTGGCGTGGACGGCGCCGGGCTCGACGACCGCCGACCGCGTCTCGGGGTCGACCGAGAGCACCCGGTTCAGGTGCTTCGCGGTGTCGACGACGAGGCCGGGGCCGACGGCGTTGCCGGCGATCGAGGTGCCCGCGCCGCGCATCGTCACCGGCACCCCGAGCGTCCGGGCGGTCTCGGCGACGGCGAGCAGCTCGTCGGTGGTCCGCGGCCGGGCGACGGCCTGCGGGACGACCCGGTAGAGGGAGGCGTCGGTGGAGTACAGCGCCTTCGTCAGCGTCGAGTCGTCGACGTCGGTGACCCCGGCGCGGCGCAGCGCGGCGAGGAGGTCGGACGTGTCGGCCGCGGCCGCGCGGGTGGTCCGGTCGGGCAGGGTGGCGGTCACCAGTTCTCCAGGGAGTCGCGCACGATCCCCGCCAGGTCCTCGGGGGTGGTCTCGCGGGGCGAGGTGGCGAGCAGGCGCTGCTGCTTGAGCGTGCCCTCCACGATCGGCTCCACGTCGGCGTCGGCGAAGCCGATCTCGGCGAGCCCGCTCGGGATCCCCACGTCGCGCATCAGCGCGGTGACGACGGCCGGGAGCGCCTCGGGCCCGTCGGCGTCGGAGCCGTGCGCCCCGGTCGGGTCGAGCAGCCGCGCGGCGCGCAGGTGGCGCTGCGGGTCGACCTCGAAGGTGAACCGGAAGGCGGCGGGCACGGTCATCGCGACGGCCATGCCGTGGGGCACGAGCCCCTTCCCGGAGGCGTCCGCACCCGGGTAGCCCTCGGGCCGGAACGGCCCGACTCGGCCGGCGATCGGGTAGGCGTTGGCGTGCGGGATGTGGACGCCGGCGTTGCCGAACCCGAGGCCGGCGAAGGTCGCCGCCATCGACATCTGCTCGCGGGCGTGGGCGTCGTCGCCGTCGCGGACGGCCTCGCGGAAGGAGGTGGCCAGCAGCGACAGGGACCGCTCGGCCCACATCTCGGCGACGGGGTTCGCGCCGCAGTAGGGGACGCGCTCGTGGGCCTGCTTGGCCGGCAGGTCGGCGTACCAGCGGGCGGTGAGGCTCTCCAGCGCGTGGGACAGGATGTCCATCCCCGAGGCCGCAGTGACCATCGCGGGCTGCGTCATCGCCAGGGCGGGGTCGACGACCGCGAGGGTGGGCCGCAGCGCGACGTGGCTGATGCCGGTCTTCACGTGCTGGTCGACGACGTCGAGGATGCAGACGGTGGTCGACTCCGAGCCCGTCCCGGTGGTGGTGGGGACGGCGACGAGCGGCAGCAGCTTCTCGGTCGGCGCACGGCCACCACCGACGGGCGCGTTGACGTAGTCCATGAGCTCGCCGGGGTTGGTGGTGAGCAGGTTGACGGCCTTCGCGGTGTCGATCGAGGACCCACCCCCGACGGCCACGACCGCGTCGAACGGACCGGCGTCGCGCCCGAAGGCGACCGCCTCGGCCAGGGAGCCGTCCGTGGGCTCGACCCGGGCGCGGTCGTAGACGACGACCTCGATGCCGGCCGCCCGGACCTGGTCGGCGATCCGCGCGGGGTGGCCGGTGGCGGCGACGCCCGCGTCGGTGACCAGCAGCACCCGCTTCGCACCGAAGGTGCCGAGGTCGTGGGAGATCTCGTCGGAGGCCCCGGGGCCGAACTTCAGGGCGGGGGCCGCGTAGGTGAAGACCGTCTCGCTCACACCACGAGACTACGCGCGGCCGCCGACAGCCCTCAGGGCAGCGCTGACCAGCGGACGCACCGGGTACGCCGCGCTGCCGACGTCGGCCAGCGCGACCCAGGCGGCGGCGTCCGTGGTGCCGCCGACCTCGGTCGGGTGGGGCTCGCGTCCGTCGCCGGCGCTGCCGGTGACGGTGGCGGTGTAGACGAGCTGGACGGCGTGGAAGTCCTCCTGCCGCCCTGTCGGGGCGGTGCCCTCGAAGTGGACCGACGAGACGTCGAGGATCGCGCCGACCTCGCAGGTCAGGCCCGTCTCCTCGCCGACCTCGCGGACGACGGCCGCGCGGGGGTCCTCCCCGTGGTCGATCCCGCCGCCGGGCAGCATCCACGAGCCCGGGTGGGGACCGCGCACGGAGTTGCGGGTCAGCAGGACGGCGCCGTCCCGCACGACGACGGCGTACGCCGCGACCCGCTGGCGCTGCGCGGGGCCGTGGTCGGCGAGGGCGTCGAGCACCATCGGCACGACCGGGACGGTGCCGTCGAGCACCCGTGTCACCGGGACCCAGGCGGCGTCCATCGTGGAGCCGTCCCGCTCCAGCACCCGCGGCGCCGGGGCGTCCGGGGCGACCCATCCCTCGTAGACGATCCGCAGGGCGTGCGCGTCGACGCGGCGGCCGTCGCGCCACGCGTGCGGCAGGTGGGCGGAGTAGACCCGCGCCCGGTCCCCCACCTCGGCGTCGAGGCCGGTCTCCTCGACGATCTCCCGGCGTACGGCGTCGCGGGGGTCCTCGCCGTGGTCGAGACCGCCGCCGGGCAGGGTCCAGAGCTCGTCGGGGGTGATCCGTCGCGCGAGGCGCGTCAGCAGGATGCTGGTGGTGGGCGTGGCGCCACCGGGTTCGGCGGACGTGCGCAGCACGACGGCGTACGCCGCCACGCGCTGTCGTCTCGGGAGTCCGCCCATCCCTCGACCTTAATTCCGCCTGTGTGACATCGCCGCCACGGCCCGCCGGGCGGAGGGGCCCTGACCTGCCGTTTCGCTCAGCGGTGGGGGTCGTGCCCCGGGCCCCAGGCGACACCGACGGCGGCCGACGGGACGTTCTCCCGGCCCAGCGACGCCGCGGCACTCGGCGCGGAGCCGCCCAGGTGGGCGGGCAGCCAGGGGACGGGCGGACCGGGCGGCGTGCGGTGCTCCGGCAGGTCCCACAGGCTGGCCAGGCCCTCGGCGAGACGGCGGCCGAGGCGGATCGTCAGCGCGGTGGGGTCCTCCCCCGGCTCCGGGCGCAGCGGCGGTCCGACGGCCACGTCGACGACGTGCCCGCGGTGGAGGTCCGGCCGGGGGCGCCGGCCGTCGGGGCCGGCGTGGGCCCGCCAGAGCCGCTGGCCGCCCCACGTCGACACGGGGACGAGCGGCGCGCCGGTCTCGATCGCCAGCGCGGCCGCACCCCGCATCAGCGGGCGGACGGTGTACGACATCGAGACGCCGGCCTCCGGGAACAGCCCGATCGTCTCGCCGTCCAGCAGCGCGCGACGCGCCTGGAGGTACGCCGCCGCGGGCGCGGCCCGGTCGACCGGGACGTGTCGCATCCGGCGCATGAGGCCGCCCACGACGCGGACGTCGAAGATGTCGGCCCGGCAGAGGAACCGCACCCGGCGGCCGGTGGGCAGCACGGCCTTCTGCAGCATCACGAAGTCGGGGTAGGAGACGTGGTTCGCGGCGAGGATCACCGGGCCGTCGACCGGCAGGTGCTCGAGCCCGCTGGTCCGCACGTGGACCCCCCAGGCGCGCAGGGCGAGGTCGCCTGCCCGCAGCACCCCGTCGTGGACGGGCTCCCGCGGACCTCGCCGCGGGCCGGTGCCCATCAGCTGAACGGCGGCCGGGCGTCGACCGCCAGCGAGCGGCGGCCGGCCCAGCGCCACACGCGGGCGGCGCGGTCGCGGTCCTCGTCGGTGACGAGGTTGCCCATCCAGCGCAGCGCCAGCGTCATCAGCAGGTCGGAGCGCATCCCGGCGGGGCCGAGGGCCGGGAGCAGGCGGGGCACGGTCACGAGCCCGGCGAGCCGGCGCGCGATCGAGAACGCCTCGCCGTAGTGCTCGCGCAGCAGCGCGGGCCAGGCCTGCGAGAGGTCGGCGACGCCGGAGGGGTCGTCGGCCAGGAGGTCGGCGACCATGCGACCGCCCTCCAGCCCGTAGTCGATGCCCTCGCCGTTGAGCGGGTTCACGCACCCGGCGGCGTCCCCGATCAGTGCCCAGTTGGCACCGGCGACCCCGGACACGGCGCCGCCCATGGGCAGCAGCGCCGACGTCGGGGCGCGCAGCTCGTTGCCGAGACCGAACTCCTCGCGGCGCAGGTCCGCGTAGTGCCGCATCAGGGGACGCAGCGCGACCTCGGCGGGCCGCTTCGCCGTCGCGAGGGTGCCGACGCCGATGTTGACCTCGCCGGTGCCGTCGGGACCGGAGGCGGCGCCGAGGGGGAAGATCCAGCCGTAGCCGGACAGGATCTCGTCCTCGGTGCCCCGCAGCTCGAGGTGGGACGAGATCCACTCGTCGTCCGCGCGGGTGGAGTCGACGTACGCGCGGCCGGCGACGCCGTACACGGTCTCGCGGTGCCACTCGCGGCCCAGCTTCTTGCCGAGCGGAGAGCGGACGCCGTCCGCGACGACGAGGCGGCGGCAGGCCACCTCGCGGGTCTCGCCCCCGTCGTCCATCACGACGTGCGTGACGAGGCCGCCGGCGCGTCGTACGTCGAGGGCGCGGACGCCGTCGACGGCGCGGGCGCCGGCCTTGATGGCGGTGGTGCGCAGGTGGTCGTCGAGCTCGGTCCGCGGGACCGCGGAGCCCCACTCGGGGAGGGTGCCGCCGGGCCACGGCAGGTGGAGCGTCTGGCCGAAGCCGTGGGCGCGCAGGCCCTTGCTGGTGACCCGCGCCCGCAGCCAGTCCCCCAGCCCGAGGCCCTCGAGCTCACCGACCGCGCGGGGCGTGAGCCCGTCGCCGCAGGTCTTGTCGCGGGGGAAGGTCGCCGCGTCGGTCAGGGTCACGTCGAGGCCGGCACGGGCCGCCCAGGCAGCGGCCGCCGACCCCGCGGGGCCGGCGCCCACGACCAGCACGTCGGTCGTCTCGGGCAGCACGTCGCTCACGTCCCGATTCTCTCAAATCCCCCAACCGGCGCCCATTCGGCGACGAGCGGGCCGGGCCGGGCCCTCCTCACTCCTCCTCGGTGGCCGTCCTGTAGACCGGCTCGGCGTCGTCGGCGCCCTCGGAGTCCTCGAACATGCCGGTCTCCTCGTTGAAGGTCCGGTCGGTGTTGTCGATCTCGGCGCCGTCGGGGCGGTTGTCGGGGTCGAGCCGCTCCTCACGGTCGGCCTCGACCTCCTCCACGGTCGCGCCGTCGGGGGCGAGCTGGTTGCCGTCCTCGTCGGTCGGGACCTCCTCCTCGTCGACCTCGTCCGCCACCTGCTGCTCCCCGTCGCTCATGCGCACACCCCACCACCGCCCGTCCTGGCTGTCGAGAGCCCGTCCACGACGCCCCGGTGGACGAGCAGCCGGCGAGCGCAGCGAGTCCGCGTCGTCGAGACCCAGACACGACAACGGAGGCGATCACTGTCGCTCACAGACAGCGATCACCTCCGATGACGCGCACGACGGCCCGGACGCGGACGACCCCCGCCGCCCTGACGGGCGACGGGGGTCGTCTGGTCGTGCTGGGTCGTGCTGGGCTCAGCCCCGGTAGGAACCGAAGTCGAAGTCGTCGAGCGCGACGGCCTGGTTGCCACCGCCGAACTCGTAGTCGTACGACTCGTAGCCGGTGACCGAGTACGCCGCGGCGCGGGCCTCCTCGGTCGGCTCCACACGGACGTTGCGGTACCGCTCCAGGCCGGTGCCGGCCGGGATCAGCTTGCCGATGATCACGTTCTCCTTCAGGCCACGGAGGCTGTCGGAGCGGCCGTTGATCGCGGCGTCCGTGAGCACCCGGGTGGTCTCCTGGAAGGAGGCCGCCGAGAGCCACGACTCGGTCGCGAGCGAGGCCTTCGTGATGCCCATGAGCACCGGACGACCCGAGGCGGGCGTCTCGCCCTCGGAGACCACGCGGCGGTTCTCCTCCTCGAAGCGCACCCGGTCGACCAGGTCGGAGGGCAGCAGGTTGGTCTGCCCCGACTCGATGACCGTGACCCGGCGCAGCATCTGCCGCACGATGATCTCGATGTGCTTGTCGTGGATCGCCACGCCCTGGCTGCGGTACACGCTCTGGACCTCGTCCACCAGGTGCTCCTGCGCCTTGCGCACACCCAGGATCCGCAGGACGTCCTGCGGGTCGGGCGTACCGACGGTGAGCATCTGGCCGACCTCGACGTGCTGGCCGTCCTCGACCAGCAGGCGCGAGCGCTTGCTGACCGGGAACTCCTGCACCTCGGACCCGTCGTCGGGGGTGATGACGAGCTTGCGGGTCTTGTCGGTGTCCTCGATCTCCACGCGGCCGGCGGCCTCGGTGATCGGGGAGCGGCCCTTGGGCGAGCGGGCCTCGAAGAGCTCGACCACGCGGGGCAGACCCTGCGTGATGTCGTCCGCGGAGGCCACACCACCGGTGTGGAAGGTACGCATCGTCAGCTGCGTGCCGGGCTCACCGATCGACTGGGCCGCGATGATGCCGACGGCCTCGCCGATGTCGACGAGCTTGCCGGTGGCCAGCGAGCGGCCGTAGCACTTCGCGCAGGTACCGGTGCGGGCGTCGCAGGTCAGGACCGAACGGACCTTGACCTCCTCGATCCCGGCCTGAACCAGCTCGGCGATCTTGACGTCGCCGAGGTCCTCACCGGCTCCGGCGAGCACCTCCCCGCTCTCCGGGTGGGTGATCTCGACGGCCGAGGTGCGGGCGTACGCCGCGGTCTCGGCGTTGTCCGCCTTGACCACGCGACCGTCCTCGAGACGCTGACCGATCCGCTTGGGCAGACCACGCTCGGTGCCGCAGTCGTCCTCACGGATGATGACGTCCTGCGAGACGTCGACCAGACGACGGGTCAGGTAGCCCGAGTCGGCGGTCCGCAGCGCGGTGTCCGCCAGACCCTTCCGCGCACCGTGGGTGGCGATGAAGTACTCGAGCACCGTCAGGCCCTCGCGGAAGTTGGACTTGATCGGACGCGGGATGATCTCGCCCTTGGGGTTCGCCACGAGGCCACGCATGGCGGCCACCTGGCGGATCTGGTTCATGTTTCCGGAGGCGCCCGAGTCGACCATCATGTAGATCGGGTTGCGGCGGTCGAAGTTGGCCTCCATCGCCTTCCCGACCTCGGCCGAGGCCTGGGTCCAGATGTCGATGAGCTCCTGACGACGCTCGTCGTCGGTGACCAGACCACGCTCGAACTGCTGCTGGACCTTGGCCGCCTGGGCCTCGTAGCCCTCGAGGATGCCGGCCTTCGCCTCGGGCGTGACGACGTCCTCGATCGAGACGGTGACCCCGGAGTGGGTGGCCCAGTAGAAGCCGGCGTCCTTCAACGCGTCCAGGGACGCCGCCACCTCGACCTTGGTGTACCGCTCCGCGAGGTCGTTGACGATCTGGCCCAGGGCCTTCTTGTCGACCTCGTAGTTCACGAAGCGGTAGTCCGCGGGCAGGGTGTCGTTGAAGATCGCGCGACCCAGCGTGGTCTCGAGGGTCAGCGGGGACCCCTCGGTCCAGCCCTCGGGGACGTCGGCCCCGAGCGGGGGCAGCACGTCGCCGTCGAACCGGATCTTGACCGTGCTCTGCAGCGAGATCTCGCCCCGGTCGAAGGCCATGATCGCCTCGGCCTGCGACGAGAAGGCGCGGCCGGAGCCGGGCTCGTCGTCGCGGTCCGTGGTGAGGAAGAACAGGCCGATGATCATGTCCTGCGAGGGCATGGTGACCGGACGGCCGTCCGACGGCTTCAGGATGTTGTTCGTCGACAGCATCAGGATCCGCGCCTCGGCCTGGGCCTCGGCGGACAGCGGCAGGTGCACCGCCATCTGGTCACCGTCGAAGTCGGCGTTGAACGCCTGGCAGACCAGCGGGTGGATCTGGATGGCCTTGCCCTCGATCAGCTGCGGCTCGAAGGCCTGGATGCCGAGGCGGTGCAGGGTGGGTGCACGGTTCAGCAGCACCGGGTGCTCGGTGATGACCTCCTCGAGCACGTCCCACACGACCGGGCGCGCGCGCTCCACCATCCGCTTGGCGGACTTGATGTTCTGCGCGTGCGACAGGTCGACGAGGCGCTTCATGACGAACGGCTTGAACAGCTCGAGCGCCATCTGCTTCGGCAGACCGCACTGGTGCAGCTTCAGCTGCGGACCGGAGACGATCACGGAACGGCCGGAGTAGTCGACGCGCTTGCCGAGCAGGTTCTGACGGAAGCGACCCTGCTTGCCCTTGAGCATGTCGGACAGCGACTTCAGCGGCCGGTTGCCCGGGCCGGTGACGGGACGGCCGCGGCGGCCGTTGTCGAACAGCGAGTCGACGGCCTCCTGCAGCATCCGCTTCTCGTTGTTGACGATGATCTCGGGCGCACCGAGGTCGAGCAGCCGCTTGAGGCGGTTGTTCCGGTTGATGACGCGGCGGTACAGGTCGTTCAGGTCGGAGGTCGCGAAGCGGCCACCGTCCAGCTGCACCATGGGACGCAGGTCCGGCGGGATGACCGGGACGGCGTCGAGCACCATGCCGATCGGCTGGTTGCCGGTCTTGCGGAACGCGTCGACGACCTTGAGGCGCTTGAGGGCGCGGACCTTGCGCTGACCCTTGCCGTTGGCGATGGTGTCGCGCAGGTTCTCGACCTCGGCGTCGACGTCGAAGTCCTGGAGGCGCTTCTGGATCGCGGTCGCGCCCATGTGGCCCTCGAAGTACTTGCCGAACCACTGCTTCATCTCGCGGTAGAGCATCTCGTCGCCCATGAGGTCCTGGACCTTGAGGCTCTTGAAGGTGTCCCACACCTCGTCGAGACGGTCGATCTCGCGCTGCGCGCGGTCGCGCATCTGCTTGAGCTCACGCTCGGCGCCGTCGCGGACCTTGCGGCGCTGGTCGGCCTTCGCGCCCTCGGCCTCGAGCTGCGCGAGGTCCTCCTCGAGCTTCTTGGTGCGGTCCTCGAGGCCGGAGTCCCGACGCTTCTCCAGCAGCTCGCGCTGCTGGGCGACCTTGCCCTCGAGCGAGGACAGGTCGCTGTGGCGCGCGTCCTCGTCGACGGACGTGATCATGTACGCCGCGAAGTAGATGACCTTCTCGAGGTCCTTCGGGGCCAGGTCCAGCAGGTAGCCCAGCCGGCTCGGGACGCCCTTGAAGTACCAGATGTGGGTCACGGGAGCGGCGAGCTCGATGTGGCCCATCCGCTCGCGGCGGACCTTGCTGCGGGTCACCTCGACGCCGCAGCGCTCGCAGATGATGCCCTTGAAGCGCACGCGCTTGTACTTGCCGCAGTAGCACTCCCAGTCCCGGGTGGGACCGAAGATCTTCTCGCAGAAGAGGCCGTCACGCTCGGGCTTGAGCGTGCGGTAGTTGATCGTCTCCGGCTTCTTGACCTCGCCGTGGCTCCACGTACGGATGTCGTCCGCGGTGGCCAGGCCGATCTTCAGCTGGTCGAAGAAGTTCACGTCGAGCACGATGGCTGCAACCCTTCGTCGTTCTTAGATAAGTGGTGTAGCGGGAAGTGGGGCCGGGCCGGCGCGCACCGCGGGGGTGCGCGCCGGACCCGGTCACACCTCTTCGACCGAGCTGGGCTCGCGGCGGGACAGGTCGATGCCGAGCTCCTCGGCGGCGCGGAAGACGTCCTCCTCCGCGTCACGGAGCTCGATGCGCGACCCGTCCTGGCTGAGCACCTCGACGTTCAGCGACAGCGACTGCATCTCCTTGATGAGCACCTTGAACGACTCCGGGATGCCGGAGTCGGGGATGTTCTCACCCTTGACGATCGCCTCGTAGACCTTCACGCGGCCCGGGACGTCGTCCGACTTGATCGTCAGGAGCTCCTGGAGGGCGTAGGCGGCGCCGTACGCCTCCATCGCCCAGACCTCCATCTCGCCGAAGCGCTGGCCACCGAACTGCGCCTTACCACCCAGCGGCTGCTGCGTGATCATCGAGTACGGGCCGGTGCTGCGGGCGTGGATCTTGTCGTCGACCAGGTGGTGCAGCTTCAGGATGTACATGTAGCCGACCGCAACCGGCTCGGGGAAGGGCTCCCCGGAGCGGCCGTCGAACAGGTCGGCCTTGCCGTCCTCGGCGATCATGCGCACGCCGTCGCGGTTGGGCAGCGTGGACCCGAGGAGACCGGTGATCTCGTCCTCGCGGGCACCGTCGAAGACCGGGGTGGCGACCTTCGTGCCGGGGTCGGCCTGGCCGACACCGATCTTGGTGAGCCGCTGCTTCCACTCCGAGGAGTCGGGGTCGCCGGAGAGGTTGAGGTCCCAGCCCTGCTTGGCCAGCCAGCCCAGGTGCAGCTCGAGGATCTGGCCGATGTTCATCCGTCGCGGCACGCCCAGCGGGTTGAGCACGACGTCGACCGGGGTGCCGTCCTCCATGAACGGCATGTCCTCGATCGGCAGGATCTTCGCGATGACGCCCTTGTTGCCGTGGCGACCGGCGAGCTTGTCGCCGACGGAGATCTTCCGCTTCTGCGCGACGTACACGCGCACCAGCTGGTTGACGCCCGGGGGCAACTCGTCGCCCTCCTCGCGGTCGAAGACACGGACGCCGATGACGGTGCCGGACTCGCCGTGGGGGACCTTCATCGAGGTGTCGCGCACCTCGCGGGCCTTCTCACCGAAGATGGCGCGCAGCAGCCGCTCCTCGGGGGTCAGCTCGGTCTCGCCCTTCGGCGTGACCTTGCCGACCAGCACGTCACCGGTGGTGACCTCCGCGCCGATCCGGATGATGCCGCGCTCGTCGAGGTCGGCGAGCATGTCCTCGCCGACGTTCGGGATGTCGCGGGTGATCTCCTCCGGGCCGAGCTTGGTGTCGCGGGCGTCGACCTCGTGCTCCTCGATGTGGATCGAGGTGAGCACGTCCTCCTGCACCAGGCGCTGGGACAGGATGATGGCGTCCTCGTAGTTGTGGCCCTGCCAGGGCATGAAGGCCACGAGGAGGTTGGTGCCCAGCGCCATCTCGGCGTCGTCGGTGCACGGGCCGTCCGCGATCGGCGAGCCGGCCTCGAGACGGTCACCGGTGCTCACCAGCGGACGCTGGTTGATGCAGGTGCCCTGGTTCGAGCGGCGGAACTTCGCCATCCGGTACGTCGAGTACGTGCCGTCGTCGTTCATCGTCTCGACCGCGTCGGCGGAGACGTCCTGGACGACACCCGCCTTGTCCGCGACGACGACGTCGCCGGCGTCCACCGCGGAGCGGTACTCGATGCCGGTGCCGACCAGCGGGCTGTCGCTGCGGATCAGCGGCACGGCCTGACGCTGCATGTTGGCGCCCATGAGCGCGCGGTTCGCGTCGTCGTGCTCGAGGAACGGGATCAGGGCGGTCGCGACCGACACCATCTGGCGCGGCGAGACGTCCATGTAGTCGACCTCGTCCGCGAGGATCGCGTCGACCTCACCGTTCTTCTGGCGGACCAGCACCCGCTCCTCGACGAAGTGGTTGCTGTCGTCGAGCGGCGCGTTGGCCTGCGCGATGACGTAGCGGTCCTCGTCGTCCGCGGTCAGGTAGTCGACCTGGTCGGTGACGGTGCCCTCGACGACCTTGCGGTACGGCGTCTCGACGAACCCGAACGGGTTGATCCGGCCGTAGGAGGCCAGCGACCCGATCAGGCCGATGTTCGGGCCCTCCGGGGTCTCGATCGGGCACATGCGGCCGTAGTGGCTGTGGTGGACGTCGCGGACCTCCATGCCGGCGCGGTCACGGGACAGACCACCGGGGCCGAGGGCCGAGAGACGACGCTTGTGCGTCAGCCCGGCGATCGGGTTGGTCTGGTCCATGAACTGGCTCAGCTGCGAGGTGCCGAAGAACTCCTTCAGCGCCGCGGTCACCGGGCGGATGTTGATCAGCGACTGAGGCGTGATGGCCTCGACGTCCTGGGTCGTCATCCGCTCGCGGACCACCCGCTCCATGCGGGCGAGGCCGGTGCGGAGCTGGTTCTGGATCAGCTCGCCGACCGTGCGCATGCGGCGGTTGCCGAAGTGGTCGATGTCGTCGGCCGACAGGTCGAGCGTGCCGGCGTCACCGCGCTCGAGCTGGGCGCGGCCGTCGTGCAGCGCGACGATGTACTTGATCGCGGCGACGATGTCGTCCACGGTCAGCGTCTGGGTGTCGAACGCCTCCTCCAGCCCCAGCTTCTTGTTGATCTTGTAGCGACCGACCTTCGCGAGGTCGTACCGCTTGGGGTTGAAGTAGTAGTTGTTCAGCAGCGTCTGCGCGGCCTCGCGCGTCGGGGGCTCGCCCGGACGCAGCTTGCGGTAGATGTCGAGCAGCGCCTCGTCCTGGTTGGCGGTGTTGTCCTTCTCCAGGGTGAGCATGACCGACTCGTACTCGCCGAACTCCTCGCGGATCTGCTCGTTGGTCCAGCCGAGCGCCTTGAGGAGGACGGTGACGTTCTGCTTGCGCTTGCGGTCGAGGCGGACGCCGACCAGGTCACGCTTGTCGACCTCGAACTCGAGCCACGCACCGCGCGAGGGGATCACCTTCGCGGTGTAGACGTCCTTGTCGGAGGTCTTGTCGGCGGAGCGCTCGAAGTAGACACCCGGGCTGCGGACCAGCTGGGAGACCACGACACGCTCGGTGCCGTTGATGATGAAGGTGCCCTTGTCGGTCATGAGCGGGAAGTCGCCCATGAAGACCGTCTGGCCCTTGATCTCGCCGGTCTCGTTGTTCGTGAACTCGGCGGAGACGTAGAGGGGCGCGGAGTGGGTGAAGTCCTTCTCCTTGCACTCCTCGACCGTGTACTTCGGGTCGTAGAAGACCGGGTTCTCGAACGAGAGCGACATCGTCTCGGAGAAGTCCTCGATCGGAGAGATCTCCTCGAAGATCTCCGTCAGGCCGGACTTCGGGGAGACGTCCTGCCCAGCAGCCTCGCGGCGGGCGACCTCCAGCTCCCACTTCTCGTTGCCGACGAGCCAGTCGAAGCTGTCTGTCTGCAGCGAGAGGAGCTGGGGGATCTCCAGCGGCTCGGTGATCTTCGCGAAAGAAATACGGCGGGTGCCGTTGGCGTTGGTGCGCGCAGCCAAGATCCGTCCTCAGGATTGATCTGAACGTGTGTGCGTCCCTGCCCACCACGAGATCAGCCACCGGACAGGCGATCAGGCATCTGAGGGCAGACGCAACTGGTCACAGTACATGGCAATCGAGAGCACCACAAGACAGCGGCGCTGAAACTCGACGTCTGCACGATGATGACCGCCACGCGGCCCCAGGTCAAGCACCTCCGCGGCGCGGGGCGGGGGCGCGCAGTGCCCGTCCCCCCGCCCGGTCAGCCCGCCGTACCGGTGTCGAGGTCGTCGACGAGCCACTCGTCGCCGACCCGCTGCATCGTCACCGTGACCTGGTTGCTGTCGGTGCGCGGCGTCGCCAGCTGGTCGTTGGTCGTCTGCTGGTCGACGAACACCAGCACCTGCACCCGGTCGACCTCGGGATCGGTCCGGACGACGGCCGAGGCCAGCAGCGTCGCCTGCACCTGGGCGCCGATCTCCTGGGCGTTGCCCTCGATCAGGCCGTCGAAGATCTCGGCGTAGTCCTTCCCGAAGTCCTCGGTCATGTACGACAGCGCCGTCGACCGGCCGGCCTCGAGGTCGGTGGCGTCGTACGAGAGCACGGGCTCGATGGCCTGCTCCGCGGCCGCCTGCGCGTCGGTGACGTCCTCGTCCAGCTGCGCGGTGGACGTCGAGCCCACGAGGGCCGCGACCGTCACGATCGCGAGCAGGACGGCGGCCAGGCCGGCCACGAGGGCGACCCACAGCGGCGAACGACCGTCGCGCGCCGGCTGCGCCGGGTGCTCGGCGGGCGCGTCGGGGGCGGTGTCGGAGTCCTTGGCCAGGCTCGGGCCGTCGGCCTTCGCGGTCGGGGCCTCCTTCGCCGTCGCCTTCTCGGCGGGCGCCTTCTTGGCCGTCGTCTTCTTGGCCGTCGTCTTCTTGGCCGTCGTCTTCTTCGCGGTCGTCTTCTTCGCCGGGGCCCTCGTCGCCGGGGCCTTCTCGGCCACCGGGACCGGGACGACCGGCGCTGCCTCCGCGGACCCGGGCTCGTCCTCGGGGTCGTCCTCGGCGTCGGCCTGCTCGGCGAGCTCGGCGTCGTGCGCGGCGCGGGCGTCGGGGTCGAGCAGGACCTTGGCCGCCCGGTTCAGCACCGCGAAGCGGCGGTCGGTCGGGTCGAGGTCGGCGACGGAGGCCCGCCAGGCGGCGCGGATCTCCTCGGTGGAGGCGTCGGGAGCGACGTCGAGGACGTCGTACCAGCTCGGGGTCACCGGCCACCCCCCTGCTGGCCGCCCTGCTGGCCGCCCTGCTGGCCGCCCTGGCCCTGCTGGCCGTCCTGGCCCTGCTGGCCGTCCTGGCCCTGCTGGCCGCCGGGCTCCTGGGACGGGATCGGGAGGTCGGGGTCGATCGGCTGTTCCTCCTCGGCCGGCGGGGAGACCCCGGCGAAGTCGTCCACGAGCCACTCCCCGTCGACGCGGACGAGCTCGACGCGCAGGCGCAGCGGGACCGGCTGGCCCACGGGCTCACCCTCCAGCGAGTCGGTGAACGTCCCCGCGACGAGGACGGCGGCGTCGTCCTCGCTCATCTCGGCCACGCCGGTGCCGAGCACCTCGGCGGACCGCGAGACCCGCGAGTCGGCGACCTGCTGCTCGACGAGCGGGAGCGACTGCTCGAAGCCGTCGCGGAAGCCGGGGGTCAGCAGCTCGCCGACGCTCTCGCCGTACTCCGTCAGCTTGCCCTCGGCGTCGAGGCCGTCGGGTCCGTACGTCCCCAGGCGGAGCACGAACTGCCGCCCGACCTCCATGAGCTCGTCGCGCTGCGCCTGGACCTGCTCCTGGTCGCCGGCGACCTCGCGGTCCCCGACCACCCAGGAGCGGGACGTGAAGGTCCAGACGAGGACGCCCGCCGTGAGGAGCGCGAGGACCACGGCGACGACGACCAGCGCCCTCGCCAGCCGGGCGGGCACGGTACGGCGGCGCGTCGGCGCGGTCGCGCCGGACGCGGTCTCACCTGCAGCCACCACGGCTCCTTCCCTCGGTCCCGGCGAGGCTAGCCGCCCGGGGCACGACGACGACGCGCCCCTCGCCGGGGCGGCGGCCGGCTCGGCCGGTGGCCGGGCGCCGGGTCACTCCGTGCTGGTCAGCGGGTGCATCAGCAGCCACGACCAGGCGTTGTCGCCGAGCGCCTCGGGCGCGCGGCTGGAGGTCGGCTCCTCGCCCACCTGCGAGCCCCAGCGGACCCGTCCCGAGTCGCGGTCGTACGACGCCACCGTCGGGCGGGAGTCCCAGGGCACGATCCGCGGCGGGTTGTTCTGCTGCCCGCGCACGTTGCCCTGCTCGGGCGACAGGGTGCAGCGGGCGTCCTGCTCCATCGGGATGTCGCCGCGCTCGGTCTGCGGGTCCCGCTGCCGCTCGGTCGGGGGGAACGGGCTGGTGATGGGACGGTCGGCCAGCTTGTAGCCCTGGGTGCAGAACTGCGGCTCCGACGTGAGCACGAGCCCGAAGTGGGCGTCCTTCAGGCCGTCCCGGGGGTCCTGGGTGACCACGGTGAAGCTGCCGGACACGACGTAGGGGTAGAGCACGAGGAACTGCTGGATGTTCGGCAGCCGGCGGACGACGATCTCGCCCGTCGTGACCAGGTTGTCGAGCAGCCGCCCGAGCGCGACGTCGTTGTCCTCGAGGAAGGTCCGCAGCTGGTTGGCGGTCGCGCCGCCGGTGTCGATGACGCGGCGGAGGTCGTCGTCCGCTCCTGCCAGGGTCCCCGAGAACAGGCTGAGGTCGGTGGCGAAGGACCGGATGTTCTCCTGGTTGTCCAGCTGCGTCGACAGCACGGTGTTGGCGTTCTCGATGAGGTTCGCCGTGGTCGCGAAGTTGTCGTCGGCGGTCTCGATGAACGAGTTGCCGGTGTCGATGATCTGCTGCAGGTCCGGGCCGGTGCCGGCGAAGGCGTCGCCGAGCTCGCTGACCACGGTCCGCAGGTCGTCGTCGTCGACCGAGCCCACGGTGGTGGAGACGTTCGACAGCAGGGTCTCGACCGGCAGCGGGGTCGACGTCCGCTCCTCGGGGATGACGTCCCCGTCGGCGAGGAAGGGCTCCTCGTCCGTCTGGGGCTGGAGCTCGATGTACTGCTCACCCAGCGCCGACCTGTTGCCCACGACCGCGGTCGTGTCCGCCGGGATGTCGTCGTAGGTGTCCTCGATGACGAGCTCCGCCTCCACGCCGCGCTCGGTGAGAGTCAGCTCCCCGACCTGGCCGATCTTGACGCCGCGGTAGGCCACGAGACTGCCGGTGAACGACCCGCCCGAGTCGGCGAGGTCGACCGTCACGTTGTAGCTGCGGTCCACGACGAGCCGGTCGAGCTGGGCGTAGCGGGCGCCGACGAAGCTGACGCCGAGCAGGGTGATGATCGCGAAGACGAGCAGCTGCAGCTTGGTACGACGGGTGATCACCGGGATCCACCTCCGGGGAGCGCGGCACGGGTGACGCCGGGGACCAGCAGGCCGGTCAGGTCCGCGTCGTAGGCCCGGGCGAGGTCGGCCATGTCGACCCAGTCGTCGGCCAGCTCGCCGCCGTACACGGGTGACATCGGGGCCGCGCGCGGCAGGAGACCGCCGAGGCCGTCCTCACCGAGGAGGCCGCCGCCACCGCCGTTGCCGCCGCCGCCGGAACCGCCGCCGCCCCCGCCGGGGAGCCCTGGCAGGTCAGGGAGGAGTGGTTCGGTCGGATCGAGGGGAAGGCCGCCGCCTCCACCTCCTCCGCCGCCACCGCCGCCGTCCTCGTCGCAGAGGCCGGGGAAGATGGAACCGAGGATGTCGCACTGGATGAGGTCGGGGATCTCGGCTCCGACGTCACCCACGCAGCTGAGGATCTCCTCGAGCGTGGGCTGCCCGGTGCCGAGGTCGTCGAGGCAGTCCTGGATCGCGTCCACCGCACCGCTGTCGCAGATCGCATTGATCAGCTCGCGGACCTGGTCCAGAGGGAGCCCGCTCTCGATCAGTCGCTTCAGCACGAGCGAGTCGATCTCGTCGCAGACGACGTCGATGAGGTCACCCGCGCTCCCGAGCTTGAGGTCGAGCTGGATGTCGAGGTTGACGTAGTCGCCGATCTCGATCGAGCGCGCGACCTGCGGGTCGCGGCCGACCGTCTCGTCGACGAACGGGAAGGTGAGGAAGGTCTGGATCGAGAACGCCAAGTCGTCGTCGGCGTTCGCCAGCTCGCGCAGCACCGGCTCCAGCAGCTCCAGCGAGCGGATCGTGCCCTGCTTCGAGTCACGGATGACCTGGACGCCGACGTCGCTCAGCTCGTCCAGCGAGGTGAGGGCCTCAACCAGGTCGTCGCGCTGGCGGTCCAGCGACAGCGTGGCCGAGGGGATCTCGTCGAGCGCCAGGTTGATGGTGTCCGTCTGGGCGTTGGCCGACTTCGACAGCTCGTTGAGCGAGTCGATGGCGTCGATGATGTCGTCGGAGTTCTCGTCGGCGACCGTCGCGAACCGGTTGAGCCGGCGCAGGGCCGAGCGCAGCTCGGGCTCGCGCCCCCCGAGTGCCTGGTTCAGCTCGTTGGTGATCACCTCGAGCTGGCCGATGCCGCCGCCGTTCAGCAGCAGGCTGAGCGCGCCGAAGACCTCCTCGACCTCGGGGTTGCGGCCCGTCTGCTCGATCGGGATCTCGTCGCCGGACTCGAGGACGTCGCCCGAGACGGTGTTCTCGCTGCCGGCCGGCGGCTCCAGCGACACGAACTTCTCCCCGAGCAGGCTGGTCTGGCGGATGCGGGCGAACGTCGATGTCGGGAGGTCCAGGTCACCCTGCAGCTCCATCGTCACGAACGCGCGGTAGTCGCGGGTGGTGATGTCGGTGATGCGCCCGACGTCGACGTCGTCCACCTTGACGTTGGTCTGCGGCACCAGGTCCATGACGTCCCGGAACTCGGCCGTGACCGTGATCGGGTCGTCGCCGGTGTCGGGGCCACCGGGCAGCGGGATCGAGTAGATGCTGAAGTCGCAGGAGCTCAGCAGGAGCATGCCGGCCAGGGCCAGCACGAGGGCGCGCAGGCGGGAGGGCCGCCGTGTCGTCCGCCGTGTCGTCCGTCGCGTCACCGGGTCACCTCCACGAGACCGCCGAGGGTCGGGTCGGAGGTCTCGCGCTCGGCGAGCGTCGTCAGACCTCGCGCCGCGCCGCCCTGACCCAGCGGCGCCGTCCGCGCCGCCGGCAGCTCGGGGATGATCGGGCCGAGCAGGTCCTTGCAGCGATCCACCGAGTCCGGGCCCTCCAGGTTGGCGAGGCTGCAGATCGCGTTCGCCGGGTCCTTGATCAGGTCCTCCAGACCGTTCTGCAGGTTGGCCCGGGTGTCGAGGGTGCCGGCGTCACGGTTGTAGGTGCCGCCGAGGTTGTTCAGCGCGATGGGAGCGGTCCGCAGGACCTCGTCCAGCTCGACGCGACGGTCGACCAGGATCTGGGTGACGTCGCGCAGGCCACGAATGTTGCGGCCGAGCTGGGAGCGGTTGTTCCGGACGAACCGGGACACCGCGGTCGTCGCCGTGCCCAGGTTGTCGAGGGCCTCCGCGAGGTCCTCCCGCTCGTCGGCCAGCAGGTCGGAGACGTCGGCGAGGGAGTCGGAGAAGTCCCGGACGGTCTGGTCGTTGTCGGCCAGGGTCTGCACGAAGCCGTCGATGTTGTCGACGCTGTCGAACAGGTTCTCCTTGTTGTTGTCCAGCGTCTGGGTCAGGGCCCCCAGGTCGGTGACGGTCTGGTTGAACCGCTCCCCCTGGCCGCCGAAGTTGCGAGCCGTCTGGGTCAGCAGGTCGGACAGCGCGCCGTTCGAGTTGGCCCCCTCCGGACCGAGCGCGACGCTCAGGTCGTTCAGGCCGTCGTAGATCTGGTCCAGCTCCAGGGGCACCTCGGTGCGGTCCTCGTCGAGCACCGTCCCGGACGCCATCGCCGTGTCGCCCTCGGTGAAGGCGGGGGTCAGCTGCACGTAGCGGTCGCCGACCACGGACGGGGCGATGATGACCGCGCCGGCGTCCTCGGGGACCTGGACGCCCTCCTCGTCGACGTACATCTGCACCTTCACCCGGGTGCCCTCCGGCTCCACCGTCTCGACCTTGCCGACCGGCACGCCGAGGACGCGGACGTCGCTGCCCTCGAAGATCGAGATGGTGCGCGGGAAGTAGGCGGTGATCTCGGTGCGGTCGGGCGTGCGGAACATCAGCACGGCCGCGCCGGCGACGAGCGCGAGGATGATGACCGGCACGACGAAGCGGCCCAGCCCGGCGAGGTACCTCATCGGGTCGCTCCCTGTCCCTGTCCCTGTCCCTGTCCCTGTCCCTGGACGCCGCGGCCCGTGCCGGGTGCCACCCGCCCGTTGCCCTCGGGGATGAGGTCGGGCACGGCGTTGGGGAAGTTCTCGATGAGGGTGTCGAACCAGGGTCCGGTGCCGAGCGTGTTCTGGAAGACACGGTAGAAGGGCACCATCAGCCGCAGGCTCTCGTCCAGGTTGTCGCCGTTGCGCAGCAGGGTGTCCTCGACGTTGCCGAGCTTCGTCAGCGCCGGCTTGAGGTCGCCGCGGGTCTGCCGCACCAGCGTGGTCAGCTCCACCGACAGCTCCGAGGTCGCGTCGAGCAGGTCGCTGATGGCCTGGCGTCGCGCGACGATGGCGCGGAACAGCACGTCCGCGTCGTCGATGAGGGTCACGATGTCGTCGTCCCGGGCCTCGAGGGTGCCCGAGACGTCCTCGAGGTTGCCGAGCAGCTCGTCGAGCTCGTCGTCGCGGGACGCGATGGTCTCGGAGATCTCGGAGACCCCGCGCAGCGTGCGCCGGAACGACGCCGGGGTGTTGCGGGTCAGGTCCGACAGCACGGTGAAGGACTCCCCCAGCTGGTCGGCGTCGAGCTCGAGGGTGGTGTCACCGAGTCCCTCGAAGGCCTCGACCACGTCGAAGGGCGCGACGGTCCGCTCCAGCGGGATGGTGGACTCGGCGTCGAGCTGGCCCTCCCCCGCCGGCTCGAGCGCGAGGAACATCGACCCGAGCAGCGTCTTGATGCGGATCGAGGCGCCGGTGTCCTCGCCGAAGCCGGTGTCCTCCTCGATCCGGAAGCGGACGATCACCTCGTCGTCCTCGACGGAGACGTCCTCGACCACGCCGACCCGGACGCCGGCCACACGGACCTCGTCGTCGGCCTGGAGCCCGCCGGCCTCGGAGAAGGCGGCGTAGTAGATGTCCCCGCCACCGATGATCGGCAGGTCGCTGGCGCGGAAGGCGGCGGTCATGATCGCAGCGATCAGGGCGAACCCGATGGCGCCGATGATGACGGGGTTGCGCTCACGGAACGGCTTCATCCGAGGTCACACCTCGGTCCCAGGTCGGTGCCGGGCAGCGGGTACTCGAGCTGCACGTTGTTGCCGAGGCCCAGCAGGTCGCGGATCGGCTTCGGCAGGGCGGAGATGTCGAGACGTCCCTGGAAGTTGCAGAGGTAGAAGTTGAAGTACGACCCGTAGACCGCGGTGCGCCCGATCTTCCGGAGCTTGATCGGCAGCACGCTCAGGGAGCGGTCGATCTCGGCGGTGTCGCGGGGGCGGTCCAGGTTGCCGGCGAGGCGTCGGATCTCACGGATGTCCTCCACCAGCGGCGGGCGGACGCCCGAGACGAGGTCCGCGGTCTCGACCGACAGCTCGGAGATGCCGTCGAGCGACGCCAGCAGCGGCTCACGGTCGTCGCGCAGCCCCGAGACCAGGCGTCGGAAGTTGATGATCAGGTCCGACAGCTCCTCGTCGCGGTCGCTGACCGTGGTCAGGACCTGGTTGAGGTTGGTGATGAGGTCGCCGATGAGCTGGTCACGGTTCGCGAGGTCCGTGGTGACCGAGGCCGTGCTGGCCAGGAGCGACTCGACCGTGCCGGCCTCGCCCTGGAAGACCTGGATGATCTCGCCGGAGAGCTGGTTCAGCTCGGCCGGGCTGAGGGCGCGGAACAGCGGCTTGAAGCCGTTGAACAGCACCGTGAGGTCGAGGGCGGGCGAGGTCCGGTCCTCACCGATCACGTCGCCGACCGGGAGCCGGTCGGTGCTCCCGATGCCCTGGCTCAGAGAGAGGTAGCGCTGGCCGACGAGGTTGCGGTAGCGGATCTCGACGTTGGTGGCCCCGGTGACCGCCGTGGTCTCCGCGACGGTGAAGGTCACGCGCGCCCGGTCGGTCTCGTCGACGACCTGGACGTCCTTGACCACGCCCACCTTCACCCCGGCGACGCGGACGTCGTCGCCCTTGACCACGCCGGTGGCGTCGGTGAAGTCCGCCTTGTACTCCCGTTGCGCGCCGAAGGTCAGGTTGCCGATGGTGATGACGAGCAGGCTGGTGGCCAGCGACGTCACGACGATGAAGATGACCAGCTTGACGCCGGCGAGGATCAGCTCGCGGTTCCTCATCGCAGCTCCACCTCCGCACCGCGGGCCATGGGGCCGAGCAGGACGACGCCCAGGTCGGGGACGTCCTCCGCGCTGGTGCCGAGGGCGGGCGCCATCATGCTGCGGAGCATCTCGGCCTCCTGCGAGGTCCCGACGTACGACGGGGTCGGCCCGGTGCCGGACAGCTCGTCGGCGCTCGGCGCGGCGGTCGACGTACCGCCCGACGCGGCACGGCCGGGGGCGACGCGCTCGGCGGTGCCGCTGCGCAGGGTCGAGTCGTCCACGCCGTCGTCGAAGTCGGGGATGTCCGTGAACCGGTTCTGCTGGGTGTACGACGGGTTCGGCAGCTCCCCGCAGAAGGGGGCGTTGTCCGCGCCGAGCTGCGGCACCTCGTTCGGGGTGTAGGCCCGGGGCTGCTGCGGCAGCAGCTCGAGGTTGATGTGCAGCGTGAAGTCGCGGAACGCCTCGCCCTGGTCGGCGCCGGCGTTGACCAGGCCGCCCAGCAGGCAGGGGTACTCGGGCGAGTAGCGGGCGAGGACCGCCAGCTGCTGCTCGCCGAGCTCGCCGACCCGGATGAGGTTGTCGCCGTTCTCGTCGAGGAAGACCCGCGCGGTGTCCGAGAAGCGGGACAGGTCGCCCAGCAGGGCCTGGAGCCGGTCCTCGCGTCCCTCGAGCGTGGTGAACGTGGTGACGGTGTTGCGCAGGATGCTGCTCAGCTCGGGGATGACGTCGTTGTAGACGTCCGAGACCTCGGCGGTCAGGCGCAGGTCCTCCATGAGGGCGGGCAGCTCGGGGTTGAGCTTGCCCAGGTAGGAGTTGAGGCGCTCGATGTTGTCGCCGAGCCGGTCGCCCCGTCCCTCGAGCGCGACGACCAGCGCGTTGAGGGTCATGTTGAGGTCGCCCGGGCGCACGGCGGTGAGCAGCGGCTGCAGGTCGGACAGCACCCGCTCCACCTCGGTCGCGACCTCGGTGCGCTCGATGACGTCGCCCGCCGCCAGCGACGGGCCGTCGTCGACGGTTCCGTCAGGGGGGATCAGCTCGACCTCCTTCTGCCCGAAGAGGGTCTTGGGGATGATCGAACCCGTGACGTCGGCCGGGATCTCGTCGATCTTGTCGGGGAGGATGCCGAGGGTGAGCTCGGCGCCGTCCGTCGTGGTGTCGATGCCGCGGACCTCGCCGACGATCATGCCGCGGATCTTCACGTCGGCCCGGTCGGGCAGCTGGAGCCCGATCTTCGAGGTCTCCAGCTTCACCTCCTGGAAGTCGGTGAAGCGCTGGGTGAAGATCGCGTAGGTCAGGTAGACGCCCGTCACGAGCATCACCAGGAACAGGACCCCGAGGGTCTTGTGCGCGCGCAGGATGTTCATCAGCCCGCCAGCCTGACGGTCGTGTTGGTGCCCCAGATCGCCATCGACAGGAACAGGTCGAGCACGTTGATGGTCACGATGCTGGTGCGGACGGCGTACCCCACCGCGGTCCCCACGCCGGCGGGACCGCCCGTGGCGTTGTAGCCGTGGTAGCAGTGGATGAGGATCACGGCGACGGCGAAGATGAGCACCTTGCCGAAGGACCAGAGCACGTCCTGTGGTGGCAGGAACTGGTTGAAGTAGTAGTCGTAGGTGCCGACCGACTGCCCGAAGAACTGCGTCACGGTCAGCCTCGTCGCGAAGTACGACGACAGCAGGCCGACGACGTACAGCGGCACGATCGCGATGAGCCCGCCGATGATGCGGGTGGTGACGAGGAACGGCAGCGAGGGGATCGCCATCACCTCGAGGGCGTCGACCTCCTCGGAGATCCGCATGGCGCCGAGCTGGGCGGTGAAGCCGCAGCCGACCGTCGCCGCGAGCGCGATGCCCGCCACGAGCGGAGCGATCTCACGGGTGTTGATGTACGCCGAGACGAAGCCGGAGAACGCCGCCGTCCCGATCTGGTCGAGGGCGGCGAACCCCTGGAGGCCGACCTCCGTGCCGGTGAAGAACGACAGCGCGGTGATGACGCCGACCGTGCCGCCGATGACCGCCAGCGCACCCGAGCCGAGGGTGACCTCGGCGAGGATCCGCAGGATCTCCTTCTTGTAGCGGCTGATCGTGCGAGGGGTCCACGCGAGCGCGCGCAGGTAGAAGGAGAGCTCGGAACCGAGGCCCTCCAGCTTGCGGAGCGGCGCGGTCGCCGTCTGCTTGAACGTCGCCACGGCCGCTAGCCCGTCTTCGGTGGAACGAGCTGGAAGTAGATGGCGCTCATGGAGAAGTTGACGACGAACAGGAGCATGAAGGTGATGACGACGGACTGGTTCACCGCGTCACCGACGCCCTTCGGGCCACCACCGGCGTTCATGCCCATGTAGCAGGCCACGATCGCCGCGATGAGGCCGAAGATGAGGGCCTTGATCATCCCCTGCCACACGTCGGCGAGCTGGGCGAGCGCGGTGAAGCTCGCCAGGTAGGCGCCGGGCGTGCCGCCCTGGAGGATGACGTTGAAGACGTAGCCGCCGGCCACGCCGACGACGCTGACCAGGCCGTTGAGGAAGACGGCGATCAGCATGCAGGCCAGCACGCGGGGCACCACGAGTCGCTGGATGGGGTCGATGCCCAGCACCATCATCGCGTCGAGCTCCTCGCGGATCTTCCGCGCGCCGAGGTCCGCGGCGATCGCGGAGCCGGCGGCGCCGGAGATCAGCAGGGCGGTGGCGATGGGGCCTGCGTTGCGGACGACGGCGAGCACCGAGGCCGACCCCGTGAACGACTGTGCACCGAACTGCTGGATCAGGCTGCCGATCTGCAGCGAGATGACCGCGCCGAACGGGATCGCCACGAGAGCCGTGGGGATGATCGTCACGGACGCGATGAACCACGCCTGCGTGAGGAACTCACGGAACTGGAAGGGTCGCCGGAACAGCTGGCGCCCGACGTCCAGGCCGAAGGCGAAGAGCCCGCCCGCGGTGCCGATCGGGGCGAGGACCTTGGAGTTGAGGCTGCTCGCCACCCTCAGGCCCCCACCGCTGCGTTCTCGTCCTCGAACGACCCGGGCGGCGGCGTGATGCCGTTGTCACGGCACCAGCCCCCGGGCTCGCGCTGGCTCCGCCGCGGGATGCCGTTGGAGGGCTCGATCTGGAGCGGGATGGGAGGCAGGGGCGGGAGCTCCTGGTCCTTCTCGGCCTCCAGCTCGTCGGCGTCCTTCTCCTCGGACATGCCGATCGGGCCGACGCGCTGGGCGTTCAGGAACTGCCGGACCACCGGCTCCTCGGAGCTCAGCAGCATCTCGCGGGGCCCGAACATGGCGAGGTGCTTGTGGTAGAGCAGGCCGATGTTGTCCGGGACCGTCCGGGCGGTGTTGATGTCGTGGGTGACGATGAGGAACGTCGCGTCGATCTGCGCGTTCAGGTCGACGATGAGCTGGTTGAGGAACGCGGTGCGGACCGGGTCGAGCCCGGAGTCCGGCTCGTCGAAGAGCACGATCTCGGGGTCCAGCACCAGCGCGCGGGCCAGGCCGGCGCGCTTGCGCATGCCGCCGGAGATCTCGCCGGGGAGCTTGTCCTCGGAGCCGAGCAGGCCGACGAGGTCCATCTTCTCCATGACGACGTCGCGGACCTCGGACTCGGTCTTCTTCGTGTGCTCGCGCAGCGGGAAGGCGACGTTGTCGTACAGGTTCATGGACCCGAACATCGCGCCGTCCTGGAACAGGACGCCGAAGAGCTTGCGGATCTCGTAGAGGTCGCGCTCCTTGCAGGTCGCGATGTCGGTGCCCTCGATGACGATGGAGCCCCGGTCGGGCTTCAGCAGGCCGATGAGGGCCTTGAGGAACACGGACTTGCCCGTCCCGGAGGGACCGAGCATCACGCAGATCTCGCCGGCGGGGATCGTCAGGGTGACGTCACCCCAGATCAGCTGCTTGCCGAACGACTTCGTCAGTCCCTCGACTGCGATCTCGACACCCATCCGGTCCCCCTCTCTGTGCGCGTCGTCGTCCCGGTCGACATCCCCGGGACCCCCGAACCGGCCGATGCTTCAACGTGACGAACGGCGCAAGGTTACGTCCGTCTCACCCTGGTCCGCCGGTGAATGCTAGTGGTCGGGTTACCAGTGAGTAAACAGGCAGTCACCGAGTGAGGCCGAGCCGTGATCCGTGACGTGCGTCACGAGCATCGACGCGACGTGCGCCCGGGCGCTCACGTGGTCCGGACGCACGACGAGGGCGGTCACCCCGATGGGGTGACCGCCCTCGTGCGCGGTGTGTCAGTGCCGGCCGTGGCCGGCGTGCGTCACTTGAGGGTGACGGTGGCGCCGGCGCCCTCGAGGGACTCCTTGGCCTTCTCGGCGACGTCCTTCGCGACCTTCTCGAGGATCGGCTTGGGGGCCGACTCGACGAGGTCCTTGGCCTCCTTCAGGCCGAGGGAGGTCAGGGCGCGCACCTCCTTGATGACGTTGATCTTCTTGTCACCGGCGGCCTCGAGGACGACGTCGAACTCGTCCTGCTCGGCAGCGGCCTCGGCGCCGGCGGCGGGAGCGCCGGCGGCGGGGGCGGCGGCGACCGGAGCGGCGGCGGTGACGCCGAAGGTCTCCTCGAACTCCTTCACGAACTCGCTGAGCTCGAGAAGGGTCATCTCCTTGAAGGAGTCGAGGAGGTCTGCGGTGGAGAGCTTGGCCATGGTGGCTTCCTTCCGTGGGTGGTGCGTGGTGTGGGTGGGGGTGGTGCTCAGGCCTCGGTGGACTCGGCCCCGGTGTCGCTGTCGTCGCTGCTGCTGTCGCTGTCGTCGCTGGTCGCCTCGGCGGCCGGCTCCTCGGCGGGCTGCTCGGCGGGCTCCTCGGCCGGCGTACCGGCTCCGCCCGCGAGGACCGACGGGTCCTCGGTCGCCTTCGCCTCCAGCGCCCCGGCGAGCCGGGCCATCTGGGAGATCGGGGCGTTGAGCAGGTAGACGGCCTGGGACAGCGAGGCCAGCATCGCGCCGGCCATCTTGCCCAGGAGCACCTCGCGGGACTCGAGGTCGGCCAGCTTGGCCACCTCGGCAGCGTCCACGGGGTTGCCGTCCAGGATCCCGCCCTTGATCACGAGGGCCGGGTTGGCCTTCGCGAAGTCGCGCAGGCCCTTGGCGGCCTCGACGACGTCACCGCTGATGAAGGCGATGGCGGTCGGGCCGGTGAGGAGGTCGTCGAACCCCTGGATCCCCGCGCGGTTGGCGGCGATCTTGGCGAGGGTGTTCTTCACGACCGCGTAGCTGGCGTTGTCGCCCAGCGCGCGGCGCAGATCCTGCAGCTGCTTGACGTCGAGACCCCGGTACTCGGTCAGCACAGCGCCGGAGGCGTTGGTGAACGAGTCGGTGATCTCGGCGACCGCGGCGTCCTTGTCAGCTCGCGCCATGGGTCTCCTTCGTCGTGGTCGGTGCGTGAGGTGCGGGCGGCTGCCCGTACCCGGCCGCGTCCCGCCCGGCGGAGGACCCGTGAGAATGCAGAACGCCCCGTGCAGGTGCACAGGGCGTACGGCGCGGAGCGCCACTCACTCGGTGTCACCTGCGCGGGTCGCCCGGTCTCCCGGGGCCTTCGGGCCTCCCCTCGCGGGGCGGCCGACCGGCGGTCTTCGGCTACAGCGGACAACAGTACGGGCGTGGTGCGGGGCGGGCCAAATCGGACGGTCCCCCAGCTCCGCTGGTCGGGCAGCAGACCCGCGCCGGCGGGTCCGCGTCGTCGAGACCACCGTGGGACAGCCGCATTGACGAACGTCGCTCGCCGGATCTCGTGGCTCGGCCGCGGCCGGCCCCGCACCTCCATCTCCGCAACCCCCGGAGGTCGAGGCGCTCCGAGCCCCGGCGAGGAGCCACGAGACCCCGCGCCACGAACGCCCAGCCCCACCGCCGGTCGAGCAGCAGACCCGCGCCGGCGGGTCCGTGTCGTCGAGACCACCGGCAGAACCCGCGACGACGAACGGCCCTCGCCGGATCTCGTGGCTCGGCCGTGGCCGGCCTCGCACCTCGATCTCCGCAGCCCCCGGAGGTCGAGGCGCTCCGAGCCCCGGCGAGGAGCCACGAGACCCCGAGCCACGAACGCCGGCCCCGCCCCTCACCGGATCTGGTGGCTCGGCCGTGGCCGGCCTCGCACCTCGATCTCCCCACCCCCGGAGGTCGAGGCGCTCCGAGCCCTGGCGAGGAGCCACGAGACCCCGCGCCACGAACGCCGGCCCCGCCCCTCACCGGATCTCGTGGCTCGGCCGTGGCCGGCCTCGCACGTCGATCTCCGACGCTGTCAGGACGACGAACGGCCCGCCACGGGGTCGGGGCGGGCCGTCGTACGACGTGCGGGAGGTGAGGGTCAGTCGGTCTCGTCGGCCGACGCCACGTCCTTGGTGCGGTTCGGGTCGACCTGGACGCCGGGGCCCATGGTCGTCGACACCGTGATCTTGCGGATGTAGCGGCCCTTGGAGCTGGCCGGCTTGAGCCGCAGCACCTCCTCGAGGGCGGCGGCGTAGTTCTCGGCCAGCTGGGCCTGGTCGAACGACGCCTTGCCGATGATGAAGTGCAGGTTCGAGTGGCGGTCGACCCGGAACTCGATCTTGCCGCCCTTGATGTCGGACACGGCCTTCGCGACGTCGGGGGTCACGGTGCCGGTCTTCGGGTTCGGCATGAGGCCGCGGGGGCCGAGCACGCGGCCGAGGCGACCGACCTTGCCCATCATGTCGGGAGTCGCGACGACGGCGTCGAAGTCGAGCCAGCCGCCGTTGACCTTCTCGATCATGTCGTCGCCACCGACGAAGTCGGCGCCGGCCTCACGGGCGGCGTCGGCCTTCTCGGCGTTCGCGAAGACGAGCACGCGGGCGGTCTTGCCGGTGCCGTGGGGCAGGTTGACCGTGCCGCGGACCATCTGGTCGGCCTTGCGGGGGTCGACCCCGAGACGCATGACGACGTCGACGGTCTCGTCGAACTTCTTCTTGGCCACGTCCTTCGCGATCGCGATCGCGGAGTACGGCGAGTGGATGGCGTCGCGGTCGTAGGTCTCGACGGCGGCCCGGTAGGTCTTGCTGCGCTGCATAGGAAACGTCCCTCCTGGACGGCGTGGTGCGTGAGCCAGCGCGTGGCTCTCCCACGGTCGTGCGGATCTGAGCTGGGGGTGGAGCTAGGGGGTGGAGATCACTCGGTGGTGACGCCCATGGAGCGGGCGGTCCCCTCGACGATCTTCATGGCGCCCTCGACGTCGTTGGCGTTGAGGTCGGGGAGCTTGGTCGTCGCGATCTCGCGGACCTGGTCCTTCGTCAGCTTGCCGACCTTGTCGGTGTGCGGCGTGCTGGAGCCCTTCGCGAGACCGGCGGCCTTCTTGATCAGCTCGGCGGCCGGCGGGGTCTTCGTGACGAACGTGAACGAACGGTCCTCGAAGATGGTGATCTCGACGGGGATCACGTTGCCGCGCATGGACTCCGTCTGGGCGTTGTACGCCTTGCAGAACTCCATGATGTTCACGCCGTGCGGACCGAGCGCGGTACCGACCGGCGGAGCCGGCGTCGCAGCACCGGCCTGGAGCTGCACCTTGACCAGCGCAGCGACCTTCTTCTTGCTAGGCATGTCGCCCTCTCTCTCGTGTGGTCATGTCGGGGCGGGTGCCCCTGCCACGGTTTCCTTCGTGCAGCGTCCTATGGTGCCGGACGCCTGTGCTTCGGGCGATTCCCCGGGATGCTTCTCGCCTCACCGGGTCTCGAGACGCGTCACGCAGCCCGTCGCAAGCTCCTGGCTGCGTCGACGCTCCTCGACCTCTTCGCCGAACTTTCCCTCGCAGGCTCGGGAAAGTCGCTCAGACCTTTTGAATCTGGTTGAAGCTCAGCTCGACCGGGGTCTCCCGGCCGAAGATCTCGACGAGCGCCTTGACCCGCTGCGACTCCGCGTTGATCTCGGTGATCGTCGCGTGGAGCGTGGCGAACGGGCCGTCGACGACCATGACGGAGTCCTGGACGTCGAAGTCGGCGACCTCGATGGCCGGCTTGCGCGCGGTCGTGGCGGAGCCACCCGAGCCCGAGCCGGAGCCCTGACCCGCGGCGGCGGCCTCGGACTCGGCGGCGGCGAGGACGGCGGGGGCGAGCATGTTCTCGACCTCGCTCATGCTCAGCGGCACCGGCTGGTGGCTGTGGCCCACGAAGCCCGTCACGGACGGGGTGTGGCGGACGGCGGACCAGGACTCGTCGGTCAGGTCCATGCGGACCAGGACGTAGCCGGGGAGCACCGTGCGGCGGACCATCTTGCGCTGGCCGTTCTTGATCTCGGCGACCGTCTCGGTCGGCACGACGATCTCGTGGATCAGCTCCTCCATGTTGAGGGAGATGATCCGGTTCTCGAGGTTCGCGCGGACCCTGTTCTCCATGCCGGAGTAGGTGTGCACGACGAACCAGTCACCGGGCTTGGCCCACAGCTCGCGGCGGAAGGCCTCGAGGGGGTCCTCGGGACCGGCCTCCTCGTCGTCGGAGTCGTCGTCGGAGTCACCGCCGACGGCGTCCTCGACGGTCTCGGTCTCGACGTCCTCAAGGGGCTCCAGCGGCTCGATCGGCTCCACGATGGTGGTCGACTCGGCGCCGTCCGGGCTCTCGGGGTCCGTGATGACCTGGGCCTCGGCCTCGTCGGCCTCGGACTCGTCGGTCTCGACGTCTGCGTCGTACTGCTCGGACACGGCTGTGCTACCTCGGATCTGATCGGGTGTGGGGCCTGGCCCCGGTGGTGTGGGTGCGGGGGCGGCTAGGAGCCGTCGCGCGCGAAGATCTCGAAGACCAGCTGCCCGAAGGCGAGGTCCAGCACCGAGACCAACGCGATCATGAAGAGCACGAAGACCATCACCACGATGAAGTAGGTGACCAGCTGCTGCTGGGTCGGCCACACCACCTTGCGGAGCTCGGCGACGACCTGCTTCAGGAAGGTGATCGGGTCGGTGCGCTTGCCTCCGGGGCCGTCACCGCGCGAGTCGTCCCGGGAGCTGCGCACTGCGCTGCTGTCGGCCACGCTCGTCCACCTTCCGCTTCGTCGTCGTGTCGCAGGGCACGAGGGACTTGAACCCCCAACCTTCGGTTTTGGAGACCGATGCTCTGCCAGTTGAGCTAGTGCCCTCCGGGTCCTGGGGGGTTCGCAGCGCGCTGCATCCCCGTCCCTCGGACACCAAACCCTTACTGTACGGGGGCGCTCGGACCAAGTCGAACCGGCCTCGGCGACGGTGCGACGATGGGCCCGTGACCGCCGAGACCCCCGCCCTCACCGACCGCTCCCCCGAGGCGCTCGCCGCCTTCCGTGACGACGCCCGCGCGGCGTACGACGCCCTCGCCGCGAAGGGACTGTCCCTCGACCTCACGCGCGGCAAGCCCGCGCCGGAGCAGCTCGACCTCGCCGACGGCCTGCTGGGCCTGCCGAGCGCCACGAAGGACTCGTCCGGCACGGACGTCCGCAACTACGGCGGGCTGGCCGGCCTCGCCGACCTGCGCTCCATCTTCGCGGAGCTGCTCGGCGTCCCGACCGCGCAGCTCGTCGCCTCGGGCAACTCGAGCCTGGTCCTGATGCGCGAGGTCCTCGCCGACCTGTGGATCAAGGGCGGCCCGACCAGCGAGCGCCCCTGGGGACGCGAGGAGCGCGTCACCTTCCTGTGCCCCTCCCCCGGCTACGACCGCCACTTCACCCTCCTGGACTGGTTCGGCATCGACATGGTCGCCGTCCCCCAGACCGACGAGGGCCCCGACATGGACGTCGTCGAGCGGCTCGTCGCCGACGACCCGTCCGTGAAGGGCATGTGGGTGGTCCCGACGTACGCGAACCCGACGGGCACCGTCGTCTCCCAGGCGACGGCCGACCGGCTCGCCGCGATGCCGACCGCCGCGCCCGACTTCACCGTGCTGTGGGACAACGCCTACGCCCTGCACCACCTCACCGACGACGAGGTCGCCAGCGCCGACCTCCTCGCCGCGGCGGCCGCGGCCGGCAACCCCGAGCGGGTCGTGATGTTCGCCTCGACCTCGAAGATCAGCTGGGCGGGCGCCGGGGTCGGCTTCCTCGCCGGCTCCCCCGCGACCGTCGAGTGGTACCTGCACCACCTCGGCCAGGGCGCCATCGGGCCCGACAAGGTCAACCACCTGCGCCACGCGCAGCTGTTCGGCTCCGCGCAGGGCGTCCGCGACCACATGGCGAAGCACCGCGACCTGGTGGCGCCGAAGTTCGCCGAGGTCGACCGCGTGCTCGGCGAGCAGCTCGGCGGGCTGGGCATCGCGGAGTGGACCCGCCCCCTCGGCGGCTACTTCGTCAGCGTCGACGTCCTGCCCGGCACCGCGAGCCGCGTCATCGCCCTGGCGAAGGACGCCGGCGTCGCCCTGACCCCCGCCGGCTCGGCCTTTCCGTACGGCCGGGACCCCGAGGACCGCAACATCCGCCTCGCCCCCACCTTCCCGTCGCTGCCGTCGGTCGTCGAGGCGATGGAGGCCTTCTGCGTCTGCGCCCGGCTCGCGGCGGCCGAGAAGCTGGCGGGCTGAGTCGAGCCCGTGACCGACAGCCCGCCGCGCCGCCGGCTCGACACGCTGCCCAAGGCCCACCTCCACCTGCACTTCACCGGGTCGATGCGGCACGGCACCCTGCTCGAGCTGGCGGCGCGCGACGGGATCCACCTGCCGGACTCGCTCGTCTCCGCGTGGCCCCCGCAGCTGTCGGCGGCCGACGAGAAGGGCTGGTTCCGCTTCCAGCGCCTCTACGACGTGGCGCGGTCGGTGCTGCGCACCCCCGACGACGTCCGCCGGCTGGTCCGGGAGGCGGCCGAGGACGACGTCGCCGACGGCGGGCGCTGGCTGGAGATCCAGGTCGACCCGAGCGGGTACGCCGCCCGCTTCGGCGGGATCACCGCGTTCACCGACCTGGTGCTCGACGCCGCGGCCGACACCACCGCCGCCACCGGCCTCCCGGTCGCCGTCGTCATCGCCGCCAACCGCACCCGTCACCCCCTCGACGCGCGGACGCTGGCGCGCCTCGCGGCGGCGTACGCCGGGCAGGGCGTCGTCGGCTTCGGCCTGTCGAACGACGAGCGCCGCGGCAGCACCTCCGACTTCTCCCGCGCCTTCGCCATCGCGGAGCGCGCCGGGCTGGCCCTGCTGCCCCACGGCGGCGAGCTGCTCGGACCGGCCTCGGTGCGCACCTGCCTCGACGAGCTCCACGCCGACCGCCTCGGCCACGGGGTCCGGGCCACCGAGGACCCCGCGCTGCTGGACCGCGCCGTGTCCGCCGGGGTGGCCTTCGAGGTCTGCCCCACGTCGAACGTGGCGCTGGGGGTCTACCCGGACCTCGGGACGGTGCCCCTGCCGCAGCTGCTGGCCGCCGGGGCGACCGTCGCGCTCGGGGCCGACGACCCCCTGCTGTTCGGGTCCCGCCTCGCGGCGCAGTACGCCACGATGCGCGCCGCCCACGACCTCGACGACGCCACCCTCGCCGAGCTGGGACGCATGTCCATCCGCGCCGCCCGCATGCCCGACGACCTGCGCACCCGCCTGCTCGCCGAGGTGGACGCGTGGGAGGTTTCGCCCGCCGCCGAGGAGGCACACTCCCCGACGTGAGCGACCTGGACCCCTCCGAGCGGTGGCGTGAGCTCGACGCGTCCGACCGCCGGTCGGACCGGGCCCGGGACGAGCCGGCGCCGTCGTCCGGCCCGTCGCCGTACGAGAGCTACCCCTGGGGCGCCGTGGACGGCTCCCCGCTGCCGCTGTCGTACCCGCCGTTCCCGGCCGGACCGCACCGCGGGCCGTTGTCGACGCCCGCCGCCGTCCCGGTGCAGCACCCCTCGGCGTCGGTCGCCCTCACCCTGGGCGTCATCGGCCTCGCCGGCGGGGTCCTCTGCTACGTGCCGCTGCTCGCCGCGCCCGTCGCGGTCCTCACCGGACGCCGCGTGGTCCGGGAGATCGACGCCTCCGGCGGTGCCCTCACCGGCCGCGGGGCCGCGGTCGCCGGCCTCGTGCTCGGGTCCCTGGGGTCCGCGGTGCTGGCCCTCCTGGTGGCGGCGCTCGTCTACTGGGTCGCGAGCCCGTGAGCCCGGTCCCGCACCCGAGGAGGACGTCCCCGTGAACGACTCGCAGCCACCGCCCGACGACCGGCCGACCCTGGCCAAGGACGACCGGCGGACCAGGCCGTACCCGCAGTCGCCGTACGAGCAGGTGCCGTACCAGCAGCCCTTCCAGCAGCCGGGCTTCGGCCCACCGGCGTACCCCGGTCCCCCCGGGCCGGGGTTCGCCCCGGGGCACCCCCTGCCACCGAAGCACCCGTCGGCGACGACGGCGATGGTGCTCGGCATCGTCGCGCTCGGCGGCGGCCTGATGTGCGGGCTCCCCCTCGTCGTCGCGCCGTGGGCCTGGGTGACGGGCGGCCGGGCCGTGCGGGAGATCGACGCCTCCGGCGGCACGCTCGGCGGGCGCGGCGACGCCCAGGCCGGCTACGTCATGGGGATCGTCGGCACCGTCCTGCTCGTGCTCGGGTCCCTCTTCGTCCTGCTGTACGTGATCCTGGTCATCGGCCTGTTCGCCGGCTTCCTCGGCGTGCTCTCCTCCACCTGAACAGGCGACAGCGTCCGACCGGCACCACGAGTCAGAATGAGGCCATGAGCGACCAGCAGCCGCCGTCCGGCGACCGACCGAACCTGTCCAAGCCGGGCGACCAGCCGTCGTACGACCAGTCGCCGTACCAGCAGGGTTACGGCCAGGGTTACGGCCAGCAGCCCCAGTACGGCGCGGGGTACCAGCCGTCGCCGTACGGCCAGCAGGGCTACGGCTACGGGCTGCCGCCCAAGCACCCGTCGTCCACCACCGCCCTGGTCCTCGGCCTCATCGGCCTGGGCGGCTTCTTCTTCTGCGGTCTGCCCGTCCTCGTCTCCCCCTTCGCGTGGGTGACCGGCTCGAGGGCGATGAAGGAGATCGACGCCAACCCCGGTCAGTACTCGGGTCGCGGCGAGGCACAGGCCGGGTACGTCATGGGGATCATCGGCACCGTGCTGCTGGCGCTGGGCGTGATCGGGGTCGTCCTGTTCTTCCTGTTCTTCGCGGGGCTCGCCTTCAGCGCCTGACCGTCCGAGGCCGCTCAGCCCACGCGGACGACGTTCGAGCGCTTCGTCGCGGTGCCGCCCTCGCCGGTGGCGACCACGACGGCGCGCAGGGCGTGGCCGCGGTCGGCGCGGCGGACGACGTACGACCTGCCGGTGGCGCCGCTCATCGCCCGCCCGTCGCGGGTCCAGGTCACGGTCTCGCCGTCGGAGCCCTCCACGCCCCACCGGGCCACCAGCTTCGTGCCGGGGCCCACGGCGCCGGTGCTGCCGCGGGCGGGCTTCACGGTGGGCCGGGAGGTGAAGCTCGGCGGGTCGACGACCGGCGGCGGGTCGCCGCCGTCCGGGTCGACCACCGTGGTGCTCCAGGTGATCGGCGTGCTGTCGCCGTCGACGGTGATGCCGCTGACGGTGACGGTGACGTCGTGGTCGCCACCCGGGAGCGAGGAGGCGGCCGGCACGCGCCACTGCAGGCCGCTGCCGATGGTGTAGTAGCTGTCGATCGGCTGCACCCGGGTGACCGCGGTCGGCTCCCCGTCGATGCTCACCTCGACGCGGGCGCGGTCCAGGCCCGTGAGGTCGGCCTCGATGATCTCGAGCGACCACTCCTGGAAGACCCACGGCTCGGCCACGTAGCCGGCGGGCGGCCACGCCACGGTGGTGCGCTCGGGCGGGGTCACCGAGCCGGGGCCGAAGACCCAGAGGGCGTTGGTCGAGCCGGTCGAGCCCGTGCCGAACGTCCGGGCTCCCGGGTTGAGGAGCCACCGCCGGTGGCCGAGGGAGTCGATGCCCGAGTCGTCGACGAAGCCCTCCATCGCCTGGGCGCCGGAGTAGCCGAGGAACAGGTTGGAGTTACCGGCAGCCTCGTCTCCCTCGTCGCTCCAGCAGGCCCAGTCCTCACCGGGGTCGTGGCTGAGGTTGCCCTCGGCGCGCATCATCAGCGCGGCGGCGAGCGCCTTGCGGTCGAGGTCGGCGTCGAGCCGCACCGGCGCCGCGTCGACCATCGACCGGAGCGCGTTGATGCTCGCGAGCGTGGCCGCCTTCGACTCCGCCGACTCGGTGCCGACCCGGCAGCCGTCGACCGACCCGGTCCACCCGGCCGGGACCGCGATGGCGTCCTGCACGGTGCGGTAGGCGTCCAGGGCCTCGGCCCGGGTCGACGCACCGGGGACCTCGGTGCCACGGACGTCCTCGGCGGCGACGGCGACCGCCGAGGGGCTCACCAGCAGGGCGGTGAGGACGACGGGGCAGAGGGGCGCGAGGACCCTGCGGCGGACACGGGAGGGGGTCATGCGTCCGGAGCGTAGGCAGCCCCGGACCGCCGGGCCAGCAGGTCCAGACCGGCTGGCCCGCCTACAGCGTGCAGCCGACGAGGACCGGCTCGTTGACCAGCCGGACGCCGTACGCCGCCTCGACGCCGTCGCGGACCTCGCGGGCGAGCGCGAGCAGCTCGTCGGCGGTGGCGCCGCCCCGGTTCGTCAGCGCCAGGGTGTGCTTGGTCGACAGCCCGACGTGGGCGTCGGGCCGGTCGAGCCCGTGGCCGCGGTCGAAGCCGGCGTGCTGGATCAGCCAGGCCGCGGACGTCTTCACGCCGCCGCCCTCGACGGGCCACCGCGGGGCGTCCTCGGGCAGTCGCGCCGCGGCGTCGTCGGCGAGGACCGGGTTGGTGAAGAACGAACCGGCGCTCCAGGTGTCGGGGTCGGTGTCGTCGAGCACCATGCCCTTGCCGCGGCGGAGGCCGAGGACGGCGTCGCGGACCGCGGCCAGCGGCGCACGCGCGCCCTCGTCGACGCCGAGGGTGCGGGCCAGCTCGGCGTACCGGACGGGGGTGCCCACGTCGCCGCGGCGCAGCTGGAAGGTCACCTCGAGCACGACCCAGCGGCCGGGCTCGCGCTTGAAGCGGCTGTCGCGGTAACCGAAGCCGCAGTCGGCGGCGGCGAGCGTCCGGCGGCGCCGCTCGAGGCGGTCCCAGGTGGCGACGCTCCAGATCGTCTGCGCGACCTCCTGGCCGTAGGCGCCGACGTTCTGCACCGGGGTGGCGCCGACCGAGCCGGGGATGCCGGAGAGGGCCTCGATGCCCACCCACCCGGAGGCGACGGCGCGGGCGCAGAGGGCGTCCCAGTCCTCCCCCGCCGCCACGGTGACGAGCTCGCCTCCGCAGGCCGGGTCGGTGGACGGCGCGCCGGTGGGGTCGGTGTCGGTGCGGACGCCGGTGGTCGCGACCTCGACGACCAGACCGTCGAACCCGTCGTCGGCGACGACGAGGTTGCTGCCGCCGCCGAGCACCAGGACGGGCTCGTCGCGCTCGTCGGCGTCCGCGACGGTCTCGACCAGGGCGTCGGTGGTCGTGGCCGTCACCCAGCGGCGGGCGGGCCCGCCGAGGCGCAGCGTGGTCCGGTCCGCGAGCCGGGGCTCAGGCACGCACGACCGCCCGGGGGTTGCCCAGCACCTTCTTGTCCCCGCACGTGACGACGAGCGCGAGGGTGGTCAGCCCGTCCTCCACGCCCTTCACGGTGCCGGCGACGACGATCTCGACCCCGTCGTCGTCGTCCGGCACCGCGACGGGAGCCGTGAACTTGGCGGCCAGCTCGACCACCTCGGCGTCGTCCGTCCAGTCGGTGACCGCGCGGCCCACGAGGCCGAGGGTGAGCATGCCGTGGGCGATGACGCCGTCCAGCCCGACCGCGGTCGCGACCCGGTCGGACCAGTGGATCTGGTTGAGGTCGCCGCTGGCGCCGGCGTACCGGACCAGGTCGGCCCGGGTGATCGTGAACGTGCGGGGGCTGAGCTCGTCGCCGGGGTTCATGCGTCGCCTCCGCGGTGGATGAGGGTGGCGGTCGCGACCAGGACGCGCTCGCCGTCCGCGTCGGTGATCACGCTGGAGGTGCCGATGATGTCCATGTCGCGCACCCGGCGGGCGGAGGCCACCTCGAGGGTCGCGACCAGGCGGTCGCCGATGCGGACGGGGCGGTCGTAGCGGAAGCCCTGGTCGCCGTGCACGATCCGCGCCAGGTCGATGCCCTCGGCGGCGAGGAACGCGTTCATCGCGTCGAAGGCCAGCACGATCGGGAACGTCGGCGCGATGGCCGGGGCGTCGCGGTCGGCGTCCGGGACCTCGCCCTGCGTGGCGGCGGTGAACTCGCGCACCTTCACCGCGGTCACCTCGTACGGCGCCGTCGGCGCATAGGTGCGACCGACGAGGTCGTCCGTGAGTGCCATGTCCCTCAACCTATCCGCCGGACGTGCGACGAGGCGACCGCCCCGGAGTGGGGCGGCCGCCTCGTGCGGTGTCGTCGTGCGCTGAGCCGGTGGCTGCGTCAGCGCGTCTCGCGGTGCGCCGTGTGCGTGCGGCAGCGCGGGCAGAACTTCTTCATCTCCAGACGGTCCGGGTCGTTGCGCCGGTTCTTCTTGGTGATGTAGTTCCGCTCCTTGCACTCCACGCAGGCGAGAGTGATCTTCGGGCGGACGTCGGAGCTCTTGCTGGCCACGTGAGTGTCCTCTGGTCGGAACTGGATCGGATGGTGCTAGGAGGGTGGTAGCGGAGGCGGGACTCGAACCCGCGACACCACGATTATGAGTCGTGTGCTCTAACCACCTGAGCTACCCCGCCATGGGCATGTGGACTGGCCGTCGTCGACGGCTCCCACCCAGAGCCCCTTTACGGAATCGAACCGTAGACCTTCTCCTTACCATGGAGACGCTCTGCCGACTGAGCTAAAGGGGCAACGCGGAAGAACGATACACACGGGGTCGGAGGGCTGCGAAATCGGCCTCCGACCTGCGCTCCCCGGGCCCGTCAGGACGCCGTCGACGGCCAGCCGACGGCCTCCTCCAGCTCGTAGCCGAGCTCCAGGAGCAGGGCCTCACGACCGGCTCCCGCGCTGAGCATCATGCCCACCGGGAGACCCTCGGAGGTCCGGGCCAGCGGCAGGGACAGGGCCGGGTCGCCGGTCGCGTTCTGCAGCGGCGTGAAGCCCACCCAGGCCAGCAGCCGCTCGAGGACGAGCGCGCCGTCCTGGGTCGGGTCGAGGTGGCCGACCGGCGGCGTCGGGTGGGCCAGCGTCGGCGTCAGGACGACGTCGTACGAGGACAGGAAGCGGGCGCTGCGCCGGCGGGAGGCCCGGAGCCGGGCGATCGCCAACGGGAGCCTCGGGAGGTGCCGCTTGGCGTAGCGGGCGAGGTGGTGGGTGAGGGCGTCCAGGCGGTCGGCGTCCCAGGACGGGCCGTGGGCGCGCGGCCCGCGGCCCAGGGAGGCGAGGGCGAGGAACGCCCAGTAGGCGAGGAAGTCGTCGACGAAGCTGTCGGGCACGGGCGCGACGGCGGGCTCGACGTGGTGGCCGAGCCGCTCCAGGGTCGCCGCCGTCTCGTGGGTCAGGCGCAGCACCTCGTCGTCGACGGGACCGGCGGGGCTCTCGGTGACCAGCGCGACCCGCAGTCTCGCGTGGGCGGGGCGGGTGATGTCGCCGACCGGGGGCAGCGCCAGGTCGCGGTAGACCTTCTCGGCCTCCCGGTAGAACGCCGCGGTGTCGCGGACGGTGCGGCTCAGGACGCCGTCGTGGACGATCCGCACCGGCATCTCGCGCAGGGCCTTGTCCTGGGCGAGGCGGCCGCGGGTGGGCTTGAGCCCGACGAGGCCGCAGCACGAGGCGGGGATCCGGATCGACCCGCCGCCGTCGTTCGCGTGGGCCAGCGGGACGGCCCCCGTGGCGACCATGACCGCGGCACCGGCGGACGACGCCCCGGCGGTGCGGGTCGGGTCCCACGGGTTGCGGACCGGCCCGAGGCGGGGGTGTTCGGCGGAGGCGGAGAAGCCGAACTCGCTGAGCTGGCTCTTGCCGAGCGGGAGCAGGCCGGTGGCGCGGGCCATGCGGGCGTAGTCGCCGTCGCCGCGGGCGGGCTCGGGATCCCAGGCGTCGGTGCCCTCCATGGTGGGGCTGCCGGCCAGGTCGGCGTTGTCCTTGACCCAGAACGGGACCCCGGCGAAGAACCCGCCGGCAGGGTCGCGGGCGAGCCGCCGCGCCTCGTCGTACGCCGGGTGGGCGATGCCGCCGAGCTGCGCGGCGACGCCGTCGCTGCGGGCGATCGCGGCCTCGACGACCTCGGGCACCGACACCCGCCGCGCCGCGATCTCGGCGGCCAGCCCGACCGCGTCGTGGGTGCCGAGGGCGTCGTCGCTGAAGGCGTGGACCGGCGGGCCGGCTGCTGCGTCGCTCATCCGCCGTACGCTGCCACGCCGCGGCGGTGGCAGCCGGTCAGGTGGGTGTCCACCACGCCGAGCGCCTCCATCAGCGCGTGCATGGTGGTGGGGCCGACGAAGCGGAACCCGCGCTTCTTGAGGGCCTTGCTGAGGGCGGTGGACTCCTCGGACGTGGTGGGGACCTCCTCGAGGGTCCGCGGCGCCGGCTGCCGCTCCGGCGGCGGGCGGTGCTGCTCGACGAGGGCCTCGAGTCCACCGTCGGGGCGCAGGTCCACGGCGGCGCGGGCGTTGGCGAGGGTGGCCTCGATCTTGGCCCGGTTGCGGACGATGCCGGCGTCCGCCAGCAGCCGCCCGGCCTCGGGCTCGCCCCAGCCGGCGACCTCGTCGACGTCGAAGCCGGCGAACGCCTCCCGGAAGGCCGGGCGCTTGCGCAGGATGATCGCCCACGACAGCCCCGACTGGAACGCCTCGAGGGTCAGCCGCTCGAACAGCGCGGACTCGCCGGTGACCGGCACGCCCCACTCGGTGTCGTGGTAGTCCCGCATCTCCCCGGGCGTCGCCGCCCACACGCACCGCGCGACCCCGTCCTCCCCCACCACCGCGTCCACCCGCCCATCATCCCCGGTGGACGGACCGCCCGCCCCGGGCGGCACCCGGTGAGAAGAAGGACCGCGTCGAGCGGCACCACGAGCCGAGTCGGCTGGAACGCACCGAGCGAGCCTTGGCGAGCGAGGGCGGCTCCTGCCGACTCGGCGATCGGGAGGAGTGGCGCGGAACGGCGGGACAACCGGTCAGGGAGGGTTGGTCTGCACGCCGGGTGAGCCGGCGAGCAGAAGCGGCAGCGAGCGGCCGACGTACCCGGTCTCGGCGCACGTTACTGCCGACTCGACCCCGGAGAGCTGCGCAGACGTGCCGACTCGGCCCCTAGGACCGCGTGCGGAGGCGGGCGTTGGGGAGCTCGGGGGCGGGGAGGGGGGCGAGGGGCTCGTCGGCGACGACACCGAAGCGGCCGTCGTGCTGGGTGCCGTCGACGAGCTGGGACTGCCAGACCTCGCGGTAGGCGACGACCTCCTCGTGGGTGCGGCCGACGAAGTTCCACCACATGACGATCTCCTCGCCGAACGGCGGTCCACCGAGCAGCAGGAGCCGCGCGGGCTCGTCGCCGGCGACGAGCTCCAGCGTGGAGCGGCCGGGGGCGAGGTAGCCGAGGTCGTTCGCGGCGAGCGGGGCCCCGGCGGCCGAGACGGACCCGGTGTCGACCAGCACCCCGTGCTCGTACGACGCGTCGACGTCCAGGACGACACGGGCACCGGCGGCGAGGAGCAGCTCGGCGCCGAGCAGCGGCGTGTGGGTCCCGACCGGGGAGGTCTCCCCCAGCAGCGAGCCGAGGAAGACCCGGGCGGTCAGGCCGTCGCGCTCGACGGCCGGGGGCGCGTGGTGCACGAAGCCGGGCTCACCGTCCCGCGCGGCGTCGGGCAGCGCCAGCCACAGCTGGACCCCGTGGAGCACGTCGGTGCCCTCGGTGGAGACCTCGGAGTGGCTGATGCCGTGCCCGGCGGTCATGAGGTTCAGCTCGCCCGGCCGCACGAGCGCCGCGTGGCCCGCCGAGTCGCGGTGCTGGATCTCGCCGGTGAACAGCCAGGACACCGTCGAGAGGCCCGTGTGGGGGTGCGGGGGCACCACCATGCCGCCGGTGTCGGCCACGTCGTCGGGTCCGTAGTGGTCGACGAAGCACCAGGCGCCGATCAGCGACCGCGAGCGCTGCGGGAGCGTCCGGCGCACCCGCATCGCCCGCGGTCCCCCGAGCGGCACCTCGCGCGGGGTGAGGACCTCCAGGTCCGCGCCGCCGCTGGCGCAGACCACCTCGTCGGGACGCGTGTCGAGGTTGCTCACGGCCGTGCCCTCCCCGGGTCGGTCAGCTCAGCTGGTTCGGCTGCACGTACGACTTCTGGGCGTCGCCGCCGTGGTCGCCGGCGCCCTCGACGCGGCCGTAGCCCGTGAGGTACGCCGACTCGCCACCCTCGACCGGCACCTCGTCGGTCGGCACGAGCCGCACGATGACCGACTTCGACGTCGGGCAGTTGCTGCGCAGCGCCTTCGAGTCCAGCGGGATCAGCGGGTTCGTCTCCGGGTAGTACGCCGCCGCGCAGCCGCGGGGCTGCTCGTAGCCGACGACGCGGAACAGGGGCGCCTTGCGGTAGCAGACCTCCGCCGACGCGTCGTCGGGGTCCGTCCACTCGCTGACCAGGTCGACGTACTGGCCCTCGGAGAGCCCCAGGGCGGTGATGTCGTCGGGGTGCACGAACACCACGCGGCGGCCGTGGTGGATGCCGCGGTAGCGGTCGTCCAGGCCGTAGATCGTGGTGTTGAACTGGTCGTGGCTGCGCAGCGTCTGCATCAGCAGCCGCCCCTCCGGCACGTGCAGCATGTCGGTCTCGTTCGCCACGATGACGGCCTTGCCCTCCGCGGTCGGGAAGTCACGGGTGTCGCGCGGCGGGTGCGGCAGCGTGAAGCCACCGGGCTGGTCGACCTTCTCGGCGTACGCCGCCGCGCCGGGCACGACCCGGGCGATGCGGTGGCGGATGGTCGTGTAGTCGGACCGGAACTCGTGCCACGGGATGTCGTGGCGGCCCTTCAGGGTCGCCTCCGCCATCGAGCAGACGATGTCGACCTCGCTCTTGAGGTGCGGCGACGCGGGCTTCAGCGGGCCCTTGGAGGCGTGCACCGCGGACATCGAGTCCTCGACGGTGACCCGCTGCTCGGTGCCGCCGGTGTGGTCCTTCTCCGAGCGACCGAGCGACGGCAGGATCAGCGCGGTCCGGCCGTGGGTCACGTGCGACCGGTTGAGCTTGGTCGAGACGTGCACGGTCAGCGACGCCTTCGCCATGGCCTCCTCGACCACCTCGGTGTCGGGGACGGCGGAGACGAAGTTGCCGCCCATGCCGAAGAACGTCCGGGCCTTGCCGTCGCGCAGCGCGCCGATCGCGGCGACGGTGTCGAAGCCGTGCTCGCGGGGCGGCTCGAAGCCGAACTCGTCGCGGATGGCGTCGAGGAAGTGGTCCGGGGACCGCTCCCAGATGCCCATCGTGCGGTCGCCCTGGACGTTCGAGTGGCCGCGCACGGGGCACAGGCCGGCGCCGGGCTTCCCGATGTCGCCACGGATGAGCGCGACGTTGGTGATCTCCTTGATGGTCGCCACCGCGTTGCGGTGCTGGGTCACGCCCATCGCCCAGCAGTGCACGGTCGCCGAGGAGTCGGCGATCATCCGCGCGGCATCCTCGATCTGGCTGCGCTCGAGCCCGGTGGCGCGGCGTACGGCGTCCCAGTCGAGCGCGCGGGCCGTGGCGGCCCAGTCCTCGTAGCCGACCGTGTGGCGCTCCACGAACTCGTGGTCGATGGCGTCCCACTCGAGCAGCAGCGCACCGATGGCCTGGTAGAGCGCGAGGTCGCCGTTGACCCGCACCGGCAGGTGCAGGTCGGAGATCCCGGTGCCGCCGCCGACGACGCCCTTGACGCTCTGGGGGTTCTTGAACCGCACCAGCCCCGCCTCCTGCAGCGGGTTGATGTCGATGATCTTCGCGCCGTTCTGCTTGGCGATCTCCAGCGCGGAGAGCATGCGGGGGTGGTTCGTGCCGGGGTTCTGCCCGGCGATCACGATGAGGTCGGCGGTGTGGATGTCGGTCAGGTGGACCGAGCCCTTGCCGATGCCGATCGACTCCGCGAGGGCCACGGACGTCGACTCGTGGCACATGTTGGAGCAGTCGGGGAGGTTGTTCGTCCCGAGCGCCCGGACGAACAGCTGGTAGACGAACGCGGCCTCGTTGGAGGTCTTCCCCGAGGTGTAGAAGACGGCCTCGTCGGGGCTGTCGAGCGCGTTCAGCTCCTCGGCGATGATCCCGAAGGCGCCGTCCCAGCTGATGGGCTCGTAGTGGGTCGCGCCCTCGCGGTAGACCATGGGCTGGGTGATGCGGCCCTGCTGGCCGAGCCAGTAGTCGCTGCGCCCCTTGAGCGAGTCCATGGAGTGCTCGGCGAAGAACTCCGGCCCCACGCGCCGGACGGTCGCCTCCTCGGCGACGGCCTTCGCACCGTTCTCGCAGAACTCCGCGGGGTGCCGGTGGCCGGGCGCGGGGTCGGGCCACGCGCAGCCCTGGCAGTCGAAGCCGCCGACCTGGTTGAGCTTCAGCAGGGTGCGCGCCGTGCGCGTGACCCCCATCTGCTCCCAGGCCAGCTTCATCGAGACCGCGACGGCCTTCACCCCGGCCGCGCTGCGGCTGGGACTCCCGACCTTCAGCTCGGTCTCGTCGACGTCCTGGGTCGGTGCTCGTCTCGCCATGTCCTTCATCCTCCCCTAGGTGGCAACCACCCCGCAGGTGCCCCGTCAGGGCCCGGAGCAGACGGCGGCCCCGGCGGTCGGCGCTCAGTGTGTGGCCCAGCGACATCCCTCGGGGAGGTCGATCCCCCGGGACCGGGCACCCTCGATCACCTCGACGAGGGCCCGCGCGGCCGGCGACAGGGGCCGCGACGGCGAGCGGACGAGGTGCACACGCCGTCGACCGGCGTCCTCGAGCCACCGGTGCCGCAGGCCGGCGAAGCCGGTCAGTGGCAGCACCAGGCCGGGGACGAGGGAGGCCCCGACCCCCGCGGCGACCAGTCCGGCGACGGAGGTGATGTTGCGGGCCTGGGTCACGACGCCGGTCGTGACCCCCGCCTCGCCGAGCACCCGGTCGACGTGGTGGCGGATCGAGGAGGTCTCGTCGAAGTGCACGAACGGTTGCCCCGCCAGGTCCGCCAGGCCGCGGGGCGGCCGCGCGACGAAGGGGTGGTCACCGCCGAAGACGCAGGCGAAGGACTCGTCCGCCACGGGGACGACGTCGAGCGACCGCAGGTCACCGCCCCCACCGAGCAGGGCGAGGTCCACGGCGCCCGCCCGCAGACGGTCGGTGACCTCGCCTGCCAGACCGTCACGGACCTGCAGGTCCACGTCCGGGTGCGCGGGGCGGAAGCTGGCCACGACGGCAGGCAGCAGGGTGGCGGCGAGGGACGGCAGGGCGCCGACGACCACGGTCCCCCGAGCACCCGCGAGGTAGCCCTCGACGTGCGCGAGCGCGCGGTCGAACTCGGCGACGGCGTGGCGGGCCACGTCGACGATCGGCGCCCCGTCGGCGGTGAGGCGGACGCGTCGGGTGCTGCGGTCGAACATGCGCACGCCGGTGCGGCGCTCCGCCTCCGCCACCGACCGGCTCAGGGAGGGCTGCGTCATGCCGAGACGCGCGGCCGCGGCGGTGAAGGATCCGGCGTCGGCCACGGCCACCACGGCGCGGAGGTGCCGGACACCCACGTCTATAGCCATGGGACATCAATCTAGGCCCTGATGATGTTGGACCTGCGCATATGACGGCGATCACACTCGTCCGCATGCTCGCTCTCGCCGGATTCCTCACGATCGCCGTCATCCTCGTCCTGCTGCTGACGCGTCGTATCGCCGCCGTCGTGGCGCTGGCCGGCGTCCCGATCCTCGCGGCCCTGCTGGCGGGGTTCACGCCGACCGAGGTCAGCGAGGCGGTCACCACCGGCCTGACCGGGGTCGCCGGGGTGACGACGATGTTCGTGTTCGCGATCGTCTACTTCGGCGTGATGCGGGACGCGGGCCTCTTCGACCCGATCATCCGGCGCATCGTCTCGCTCGCGGGTGACACCCCGGCGACGGTCTGCGTCGCCACGACGGCCCTCGCCTGCGTGGCCCACCTGGACGGGGCCGGTGCCACGACCTTCCTCATCACGATCCCGGCGATGATGCCGCTCTTCGACCGGCTCGGCATGTCCCGGGTGACCCTCACCGCCTGCGTGGGGATGGGCGCCGGGGTGATGAACCTGCTCCCGTGGGGTGGTCCGACCGCCCGCGCGGCGACGACCACCGGCACGGACGCGAACGAGCTCTGGGTCCCGCTCATCCCCGCGCAGGTGGCCGGCGTGGTGGCCGCCCTGCTGATCGCCTTCCTGCTGGGCCGCAAGGAGTCGCGCCGGCTCTCACGCGCACCCGAGACCGTGGCCGCCGCTGCCGGCGGTGCCGGTGGGTCCGCGGCGGGGAGCGCGCCCGGGTCCGACGCCGGGGACGCGTCACAGGGCCCGGGGGCCGGGCCGGTCACGCTCAGCGCGGAGGAGGCCGCGCTGCGGCGTCCTCGGTTGTTCTGGTTCAACGCCGCGCTCACGGTCGTGCTGATCGGCCTGCTCGTCGCCGCCGTGGCGACCCCCGAGGTGGTGTTCGTCCTCGGGGCGATCGTGGCGCTGCTCGTCAACTACCCAGGGATCAGCCAGCAGACGGCGCGCATCCAGGCCCACGCGGAGGGGGCCATGCTCATGGCCTCGACCCTGCTCGCCGCCGGCGTCTTCCTCGGGATCCTCGACGCCACCGGGATGGTCACCGCGATGGCGGAGTCGGCGGCCAGCGTGGTCCCGGACGCGGCCGGACCGGCGCTCCCGTTGATCGTCGGCGTGCTGGGGGTTCCCCTGAGCCTGCTCTTCGGCCCGGACGCCTACTACTTCGCCGTGCTCCCCGTGCTCATGGGGGTCGGCGCCGAGTTCGGCGTCGCGGACGTCGACATCGCCCGGGCGTCACTGGTCGGCCAGGAGACGGTCGGGTTCCCGATCAGTCCGCTGACCGGCAGCTTCTACCTGTTGACCGGGCTCGCGGGCGTGGACATCGGACGACACATCCGGCACCTGATCGGCTACGTCTGGCTGCTCAGCCTGGTCATGCTGGCCGTGGCGGCGCTGACCGGGGCGGTCAGGCTGTGGGCATGAGCGCCTCCTCGGGCCCCTCCGTGCGGCTCGGCGCGGGCGCAGGCTTCGCCGGCGACCGGATCGATCCCGCCGTCGAGCTCGCCACCCACGGCGCGCTCGACTACCTGGTCTTCGAGTGCCTCGGGGAGCGCACCGTCGCCGCCGGGCAGGCCCGGCGGCGCGCCGACCCCCGGACCGGCTTCGACCCGATGCTGTCCGCCCGTCTGCGCGCCGTGCTCCCGGCGTGCCGGCAGCACGGGACGACGATCATCACCAACAGCGGCGCCGCCAACCCGCTCGCCGCCGGGGACCTGGCCGTCGCCGTCGCCGCGGACCTCGGGCTGCACGGCCTCAGGGTGGCCGTGGTGACCGGGGACGACGTCCTCGACGCCGTCCTGGCCGAGGACCCCCTGGTCTGGGAGACGGGCGCTCCGGTCTCCTCGGGCCCGGTCCCCCTGTCCGCGAACGCCTACCTCGGCCACGAGCCGATCACCCAGGCCCTGGCGGAGGGCGCGGACGTGGTGATCACCGGCCGGGTCGCCGACCCCTCGCTGTACCTCGCCGCCCTGCGGCACGAGCACGGCTGGGGTGCCGACGACTGGGAGGCCATGGGCACCGCCACGATGGTCGGACACCTGCTCGAGTGCGCCGGACAGCTCACCGGGGGCTACTTCGCGGACCCCGTCACCAAGCCGGTGCCCGGCATGGCCCGCCTGGGGTTCCCCTTCGCGGACGTGACGCCCGACGGTGCCGTCCTGCTCGGCAAGCTGGCCCGCAGCGGTGGCCTGCTCGACCGGCGGACCTGCCGCGAGCAGCTGCTGTACGAGGTCGGCGACCCCGCGGGCTACCTCACCCCCGACGTGGTCGCCGACTTCTCGGGCGTCCGCCTTCTCGACGTGGGGCCGGACAGGGTGAGCGCCTCCGGGGCGACCGGCCGGCCACGTCCGGACAGCCTCAAGGTCACCCTCGGCCACGACGGCGGCTGGGTCGGCGAGGGCCAGATCAGCTACGCGGGCCCACGCTGCCTCGCGCGCGCACGACTGGCCGGCGACATCGTCCTCGAGCGCCTCACCGACCTGCACGGCCTCGACCCGGACGACGTCGGGATCGAGCTCATCGGCGCCGGTGCGGCGTTCCGCGGCCTCGCGGTGCCCGCCGAGGACGCGCAGGAGGTGCGCCTGCGGGTCGCCGCCCGTGTCGGGGAGGAGGAGCTCGCCCTGCTGGTCGGCCACGAGGTCGAGTCGCTCTACACGAACGGTCCGGCCGGGGGCGGCGGCGCCCGGTCGGGCGCGACCTCGCAGGTCTCGGTCCGCTCCTGCCTGCTCCCCCGCACGCTGGTCACCCCGCAGGTCGAGATCACGGAGGTGCCATGACCACGCTCGACGACCTCGCCGACGTCCGCGCCGGCGACAAGGGCGACACCCTGATCCTGGCCGTGCTGCCGCGGGACCCGGCCGACCTCGGTCGGCTCCGCGCGGAGCTGACCGAGGCGACGGTGGCGGCCCGGTTCGGGCTCGCGGCCGACCGGGTGTCGCGGCAGGTCCTGCCCGACCTGCCCGCCCTGGTCCTCACCCTGGCCGGCGTGCTGGGAGGAGGGGTGACCGGCTCGCTCGGCCTGGACGGTCACGGCAAGACCCTGGGTCACCACCTGCTCGGGGTCGAGCTGTCCGACGGCTGAGCCCGTGGCCGAGGGCCGTCAGGGCACGACGAGCGTGACGACCTCCGCGACGCACACCGGTCTGTCCCCGCCCTCGCGCTCCACCGTCCACCGGGTCGTGACCCGGGTCCCGGCACCGCCGGTGGTGACGTCGACGAACTCCGCGCTCGCCCGGATGCGCGACCCGGTCGGCAGGGGGGCCGGGAAGCGCACCTTCTCCGAGCCGTAGTTGAGCCGGGCGGAGCCGGCCTCCACGGCGTACAGCGACGTGCTGAAGGCCGGGATCATCGACTGGGTCAGGTAGCCGTGCACGATCGTCCCGCCGAACGCCGACGCGGCGGCGCGCTCGCGGTCGACGTGGATCCACTGGTGGTCGCCCGTGAGGTCGGCGAACGCGTCGACGCGCGCTTGGTCGACCTCGACCCAGTCGGTGGTCCCCAGCGCCTCGCCGACGGCGCCCTCGATCTCCTCGACGCTCACGAACCGCCGCATCAGGAGACCCGCTCGAAGATCGCGGCGAGGCCCTGGCCGCCGCCGATGCACATCGTCTCGAGGCCGTAGCGGGCCTCCCGGCGGCCCAGCTCGCGGGCCAGGGTGCCGAGCATGCGCGCCCCCGTGGCACCCACGGGGTGACCCAGGGAGATGCCCGAGCCGTGGACGTTGGTGCGCTCGTGGTCGGCCTCGGTGAAGTCCCAGTCGCGCATCACGGCCAGCGCCTGGGCGGCGAAGGCCTCGTTGAGCTCGATCAGGTCCATGTCGGCGAGGGTGAGCCCGGCGCGGCCGAGGGCCGCGGCGGTGGCCGGGACCGGGCCGATCCCCATCGTGGCGGGCGGGACGCCCGCGACCGCCCAGCTCACGAGACGGACCAACGGGGTCAGGCCGAGCTGCTCGGCGCGCTCGGGGGTCGTGACGAGGCACAGGGCGGCGGCGTCGTTCTGGCCGGAGGCGTTCCCGGCCGTCACGGTGGCGCCGTCGTCGTCCTTGCCGAGGATGGGACGCAACCCCGCGAGCGACTCCATCGTGGTGTCGGCACGGGGGTGCTCGTCGCGGTCGACGACGGCGTCGCCCTTCCGCGAGGCGATCGTGACGGGGACGATCTCCTCGCCCAGGATCCCGGCCTCCTGGGCCGCGACCGCGCGGGCGTGCGACTGCACGGCCAGGCGGTCCTGCTCCTCGCGTCCGATGCCGTACTCCCGGCGCACGTTCTCGGCCGTCTCCAGCATGCCGCCGGGCACCGGGAAGCCCTCGCCGCCGGCGGTCGTGCGGCCTCGGGCGAGCGCGTCGTGCATCCGGACACCCGTCCGGGCGCCGCCCCACCGCATGTCGAGGGAGTAGAAGGAGGCGTTGCTCATCGACTCCGCCCCACCGGCGACCACGACGTCGGCGCCGCCGGTCTGGACGCTCATCGCGGCGTTGAGGACGGCCTGCAGCCCGGAACCGCAGCGGCGGTCGAGCTGGTAGCCCCCGGTGGTGATCGGGAGACCGGCGTCCAGGGCGACGACACGGCCGATGGCCGGCGCCTCCATGGTCGGGTAGCAGTTGCCGAGGACGACGTCGTCGACGGCGTCGGCGTCGATCCCGGTCCGCTCGAGCAGGCCCTTGAGGGCGACGACGCCGAGCTCCGCCGCGGACAGCGCCTTGAGGGAGCCGCCGTACCGGCCGACGGGGGTGCGGACGGGCTCGCAGATCACGGCCTCGCGCAGCTGGTTCATCTGGTTGTCCTCCTGGTGGTGGGGAAGCGGCGGCTCACATGAACCGCCCGCCGGTGACCTCGGCGACGGTGCCGGTCATGTACGACGACAGGGACGAGGCGTAGAACAGCGCGACCGAGGCGACCTCTGCGGGCTCGCCCGCCCGCTGCATCGGGATCTCGGCCATCTTGGCGTCCCAGGCCTTCTGGGGCATGGCCTCGGTCATCGCCGAGCGGATCAGGCCCGGTTGGATCGCGTTCACCCGCACACCGTGGTGTGCCATCTCCTTCGCGGCGGCCTTCGTGAGGCCGACGATCCCGGCCTTGGCGGCCGAGTATTCGTCTGCCCCACCATGCCGACCTTGCCGGACAGCGAGGAGATGTTGACGATCGACCCCGACCTCGCCTCCCGCATCCGGGCGGCGGCGAGCCGGGTGCCGTTCCAGCAGCCCTTCACGTGGACCGCCATCACCTGGTCGAACGCCTCCTCGGTCATGGTCCGCATGGTCGCGTCACGGGTGATGCCCGCGTTGTTGACGACGACGTCCAGGCTGCCGAACGTGGACGCGGCGGTCGCGAACGCCGACTCCACGGCGTCAGCCTGCACCACGTCGCAGGCGACCCCGAGCGCCACCTCCCGCCCAGCGGAAGCGTTGAGGCCCTCGGCGGCGGTCTCGGCCGCGGCGCCGTCCAGGTCGGCCAGCACGACGCGGGCGCCGGCCTCGACGAAGGCCTGGGCGATGGCGAGGCCGATGCCCTGGGCCCCTCCGGTGACGACAGCGGTACGACGGTCCAGCAGGGTCATGACTCTCCTCGGGTGGTGGTGGTGACGGGTGACGGGGCGGCAGGGGTCGTGCGGCGCTCGGCCGGCGGCGGGGCGGCGGGCCGCCCGGCGAGGAGCGCGAGCAGCCCGAGCAGCAGGACGACGGGCCCGAGGTGGACCAGCGCGAGCTCGCCGGTGGGCCAGGTGAGCGCCACCCAGGCGTAGCCGGTCGCGAGACCGCCGAAGCGGACCGTGTTGTGGATCCCCAGGGCGGCGCCCGCCGACGGCGTCGCCGCGACCTCGGACCGCATCACGCCCAGCGCGGCCCGCGACTGCACGGCGCCGATCGCGGCGCCGGTCAGGACGAGGACGACGACGGTGGCGACGAGGGCGGCCGGGCGGTAGTCGACCCTGCCGACGGCGCCGACGGCCGCGACGCCGAGGAGCAGGGCCAGCGCCGACACCGCGAGCGCGGCGCGGGGCGCGCGGCGTCCCAGCCGGGTGGTCAGGGGCGCCAGCAGCGCCATCGACCCCGCCAGGGACAGCATCACCAGGCCGATGGGGCCGGGTCCGAGGTCCCAGTCGCGTCCGAGGTGGAGGGGGGTGGCGACGACGACCACGCCCAGGGTCGCCATCACGGCCCCGGCGGCCGCGGTCGACCGGAGGTAGCGGCGCTCGACCAGCAGCCGGGGCGGCACCAGCGCGCGGGGGCTCCGCCGAGCCACCAGGGCGTGGGCGACCAGCGCGGCGGCGCCCACGGCCCCGAGGGGGACCAGCAGGACCGGCGCGCCGCCCTGGCCGGCCCAGGTCACGGCGACCGCGAGCGTCCCGACCCCGACGACGAGGGTCGCCATCCCCGCGACGTGCATCGGGGGGCGGCCGGGGGGCACGTCGGGCACCCGCCAGCGGATGAGCACCGCGAGCAGGACGCTCAGCAGTCCGTGGACCCAGAACACCGCCCGCCAGCCGAGGAGGTCGGCGATCGCACCACCGAGTGGCGGACCCACCGCCTGGCCGACGCCGACGGCGGACGCCCAGGCCGCCATCGCCTGTGGACGTCGTCCGGGCCAGAGCGCGCCGAGGACCTGCTGCACCGCCGGCGGGGTCGCGGAGCACGCGACGCCCTGCAGCGCCCGCCACACCACGAGCTGCGCCAGCGAGGTCGAGGTGGAGGCGCCGAGCCCGGCGAGCAGCATCAGGAGCAGCGAGGCAGCCAGCACCCGGCGGGCGCCGTACCGCTCGCAGAGCCAGCCGGCCACCGGTGAGAGCACGACCATCGCCACCGTGAAGGCGCTGACCGCGACCACGATCCCCGCGGCGCTCGCGCCCACACCGTCGGCGATCACGTTGACCGGCGCGGTCACGACGGTGCTGGTCAGGGTCCCGAGGCTCGTGCTGGCGAGCAGCACGACGTACGCCGTCCTCCCGGGCGCCACCTGCGGGTCGCTCACCGCAGGTAGAGCCGCACGGTGTCGATCTCCTCGCGGAGCAGCCGGACGTCGGACGCCGCGGGTCGCGGCGTCTCGGTGAGGTCCTCCGCCACCCGCAGGGGCCACCCGGTGGCCGCGAGCACGTCGTCGACGCGGACGCCGGGGTGGACCTGGGCCAGCTCGAGCTCGCCCAGCGGGTCGGGCCGGCGCAGCACGCCCAGCGGGGTGATGAGGGTGGCCAGGCCGTGGCCGGGCGGCACGAGGCGCGGGTCCTCGGCGTGCGCCCGGGCCGGGCTGGGCGAGGTGCAGAAGTCCAGCGCTGCCGGGAGCGCGCCGGGGTCGTGGCGTCGCATCACGACCACGCAGCGGCCCGCGTTGGCGATGATCTCGGGTGCGCCTCCCCCGCCCGGGAGCCGCACCGTCGGACGCTCCCAGTCGCCGATCAGGCTGGTGTTCAGGCTGCCCCAGCGGTCGACCTGGGCCGCACCGAGGAAGCCGACGTCGACGTGGCCGCCCTGCAGGACGTAGCCGAACAGCGCCCCGATGGACACCACGGAGGCCGCGCCCGAGACGAGCACCGAGTCCGCGATGCCCTCGGCCATCGCCTCGGGGGCGGCCCCGGTGACGCCGGACTCGTAGACGAGGTCGATGTCCGGGCTGTGGGTGCGCCGGGCGAGGTCGACCGCGAGGGTCGGCAGCCCGACGCCGGCGAAGACGCGGCGGGCGCCGGCGAGCTCCCGGGCCGCGACGACGGCGAGGAACTCGGTGCTGTCGACGGCCACGTCGGAGAGGCCGGTGTCCACGGCGGTCATCCGCCCACCACCTCGCCCGTCAGGTCGCCGGCCCGGTCACCGAGGCCGGCCGGGACGCGGCGGGCGCCGTAGTCGACCTCGCCGGACGGCCGGGGGTCGACCCCGACGCTCGCCCAGCGCTCGGCGCCCAGCCGCTCCAGGTACGCCGCCCGGTCCGGCAGGTCGTGGACCCACTCGGTGAGCCAGGCGGCGAGGCGCGCCGGGTCGCGGGAGATCGCCGTCCAGTCGCGGTAGAAGAGGTTGTCGCGGTCGTAGTGCCCCTGGGCGTACGACGGGTACGCGCCGCCGGGGCACTCGACGACGGCGTCGACCGCGTGCGCGGGGATCACGGTGCGGTTCGGGTCGGCGCGGACGACCTCGGACGGCACCACCTCCTCCACCGTCACGACGACGCGCCGCGAGGCGTACGCGACCTCCTGCTGCGCGCCGAGGATCCCCCACATCTGCACGTTGCCGTCCGCGTCGGCTCGCTGGGCGTGGAGGAAGGCCACGTCCGGGCGCAGCGCGGGCACCACGTGGACGTCGGGACCGCCGTACGGGTCGGCGACCCGGCGGATCCGGGGGTTCAGGCGGGGCAGGTCGGACCCGGCGTACGAGCGCAGCGGCATGAAGGGCAGGCCGGAGGCGCCGGCGGTGTAGCGGCACACCATGCCGTAGTGGCTGTACTCCTCGACCTCGAGCGGCTCGGGGTCGTGGTGCTCGACGCGGCGGCGGATCTCGTGCAGCCCGCCGGCGGAGCCGGAGGCGAAGAAGGAGGCGACGAGCCGGCGGGCGCACCCCGCGGCGATCATCTGGTCGTAGAGCAGGTCCGGCGTCATCCGGCACAGCGTCAGGTCGCGCCGTCGCTGCCGGATGATCTCGTGGCCCGCCGCGTACGGGATGAGGTGGCCGAAGCCCTCCAGCGCGACGGTCATCCCGTCCTCGACGTGCTCGCGGACCGCGCTCGCGAGGTCGGTCAGCGTCACGCCGGCACCTCCTGCGCGACCGGGGCGGCGGGCTCGTCGACCCGTCCCCCGGTGAGGCGCGCGGCGACGGCGAGGCCGGCCGCGACCGCGAGGCCGAGCAGGCTCGTGGTGAGCTCCGGCAGGAGGATCGCGAAACCGGCGGGGACCCCGAGCACCCGGATCCAGGTCGGCAGCACCCGGCCGACACCCACGGCGTACCCCTCGAAGCAGGCGGCCATGACGACGACGCCGACGATCGCGAAGACCAGCGTGGTGAGCACCTGCGGCCAGGGCGCCTGGGCGACCAGGGCCGGGTTGAGCGCGAAGCAGAAGGGGATGACGTACTTGACCATCCCCAGCCGCATCGCGACCACCGAGGTGCGCATGGGTCTGGTGCCGGCGATGCCGGCCGCAGCGAACGACGCCAGCGCCACCGGCGGGGTGATGTAGGAGACGGTGGCCCAGTAGATGACGAACAGGTGCGCGGCGATGGGGTCGATGCCGAGCGCGACCAGGGCGGGCGCCATGACGATGGCGAGCAGCACGTAGACGGCCGAGACGGTCATGCCCATGCCGAGCACGAACGACGTGACGGCGCCGGCGATCAGGATCAGCGCCAGTGACCCGCCGACGGCGTTGACGAGCTCGCGGGCCAGGGAGAGCGAGACCCCGGTCATCGACAGGCCGCCGATGATGAGGCCGACCCCGGCGATGATGCCGAGGATCTCGGCCAGCGTCCGCCCCACGTGGGCGACGGTGTCGGCGAGGTCGCCCAGGCTCATCCGGCCCGAGGGGCGCAGCAGCGCGAAGGCGAGCAGGCCGGCCACGACCCAGAACGGCGCCTGGGCCTCGTTGCCGACGGCGACGAGCAGGTAGAGCAGCACCGCCAGCGCGACGAGGTACGGCCACCCGACGCGCAGGGTCGCGCCGAGTCGGGGCAGGTCGGCCCGGAGATCGCCCCGCAGCCGCTGTCGGGCCGCGTAGGCGTCGACCTGGGTGTAGATGCCGATGTAGTAGAGGAGGGCGGGGATCGCCGCGGCGAGGGCGATCTCGCCGTAGGGGACGCCGATGAAGGCGACCATCAGGAACGCGGCGGTGCCCATGATGGGCGGGGTGATGGAACCGCCGGAGGACGCGGTGGCCTCAACGCCGGCGGCGTACTCGCCGGAGAAGCCGGACCGCTTCATCGCCGGGATCGTCATCGGGCCGGTGGTGAGCACGTTGGAGACCGCGCTGCCGCTCATCATGCCCATCGAGGCCGACGAGACGACGGAGACCTTCGCGGGTCCGCCGCGGGCCGTGCCGAAGACCGACCGCGCGAAGTCGTGGAAGAACGCCGCGCCGCCCGTGCGCTGCAGCACGACGCCGAAGACCAGGAAGCCGATGAGGATCGAGGCGGCCGTCGACAGCGGCAGCCCGAGGATCGACTCGACGCCCATCGCGTGCTTGCGGGCCACGCCGGGCAGGTCGTACTGGATCCCCTCGAGGAAGCCGATCGGCACGCCGCCGGCGAACAGCGGGTAGACGGAGAAGAGGCCGGCGATGACGGTGACCACGACCCCCGCCGTCCGGCGCAGGACGTCGAGCACGAGGACCCAGAGCACGAAGGCCGCCACCAGCGCGAGGCCCGGGGAGACGTAGTCCCAGCCCTCGGTGAGCATCAGCTCGGCGTGGACGGCGAAGTAGCCGCAGACCACCACGGCGACGGCGGCGAGCGCGGCGTCGTACGCCGGCACGCGGTCCTGGCCGTGCCGGCTCGTGGCCGGGAAGGAGAGGAAGACGATCGGCAGGAAGCAGGCCAGGACGACGTACAGGTACTGGTTGGCCAGCAGCGTCCCGCCGAAGGGGTTGACGAAGAAGGTCTGGCTGACGGTGACGGCCAGACCGACGAGGGTCAGCGCGATGACGAGGGCCCGCCAGGGTCCCGTGACCCGGGACGGCGCCGCGGCCTCCGGTGCCGCCGTGGGGCCGCCGGGGACCTCCTCGTCGTGGGCTGCCCCCCGGGCGTCGGCGTCGGCATCGGCGCGTGGGGGTGTGGTGGGTGCGCTCATCGGGCGCCCTCCTGCTCGATCGGCTCGGGAGCGGGGACCTCGGCGCGGACCTGTGACCAGGCGTCGTCGAGGTCGTCGGGGTCGGTGTCCTCGAGGACCTCGGGCCAACGCTCGCGCAGCGTCTCGCCGCGCTCGACGAGGTCGTCGTTGACCTCCTCGGCCTGCTCGGTCCAGTAGCCCTCCTCCTCGAGGAACCGCACCAGGCCCTCGTGGAAGGGGACCTGCTTCGGCGCGTGCCAGACCTTCTCGGCGGCCCATGCCTCGGTGGTGGCGGTGACGTCCGCGTAGTCGGGGTAGTTGTCGGCGATCGCCCGGACGAGGCGGTACACGACGTCGGGGTCGGTGTCGGCGTAGGTCACGACGGGGACGGAGTAGAGCATCCCGTGGGCGGACTCTCCCTCCTCCTGGCCCGCGGCGCCGGAGAACTCGCCGATCTCGATGGACGGGGCGATCTCGGTCAGCGCCTCGATGCGCTCGGGGTCGGTCTCGGTCATGTCGAGCCACTGCACGGGGTCCGTGGCGTCGAGCTCGTACAGGGAGGAGCCGTAGACCTGCTGGAACTGCACGTCGATCGCTCCCGACTGCAGCGCGGCGGTCTGGTCGCCGTACGCGACGGGGACGGTCTCGACGTCGTCGCGGGTCAGGCCCCCGTAGGCCAGGAAGCCGTCGAGCTTCTCGTTGACCGACGGGTTGGCGATGATGTCGGGGAACTTGGCGCCCCGCAGGTCCTCGAAGCTGTCGATCCCGGACTCCTCCAGGACCATCAGCCCGTGGGGGGCGATCGGGGCCCAGACGACGCGCACGTCCTGGGGGCCCCAGCGCTCCGTGGTGAAGTCGTAGCTGCCCTCGAAGCCGAAGATGTACTCGTCACCGGTCCGGGCGAACTGGGCCGGGCCCTCCTTGAGCGGCGCCATCCGGCCGATCGCGGTGTCGGAGGTGATGACGCGGACGGGCGTGCCCTCGTTCGTGGTGATGGCGTCGGAGACGGCGGCGACGTCGGCGTACGTCGAGGTGCCGGTGCCGTAGGTGGCCCACACCATCTGCTCGGGCAGGCCGTTGGCGGCGATCGAGCTCGGCGACGCGCAGCCGGCGAGCGCCAGGCAGCCGGCCGCGGCCGCTGCTGCGACGGCTCGGGCGGGGCGTCGGGGGGACGCGGGCATGGGGACCTCCTCGGTGTGGTCCCCGTCACTGTGCCGCCACCCCGAGGCCGGGGGCCAATACCTGTTCCGGCCCTGATTGTTCCTCTCAGCGGATCAATGCGTCCTGATCAGGCGCTTCAGGTGCAACAAACCCGGCGGCGCGGGGACGGCTCCCTCGTCGGGATCAGGCGCCCGGCGGGGTCGGCAGGGCCTCCTCCGAGGCGCGCAGCACCTCGCGCAACGCCGGGTTGTCGTCGCCCCGGCGCCAGCAGATCCGGCAGTACGCCGGCTCCCGTCCCTCCTCGAGCCGCACGACCGCGATGCCCTCCTGGCGCACCCCGGCGAGGGCGGTGTCGATGGTGAACGTGATCCCGACCCCGGCCGCGACGAGCGCCATGATCGTCCAGGAGTCCGGGGCGACCTGGACGACGTCGGGGGCGAAGCCCGCCTCGTACGCCGTCCGCAGGAACGCGTCGCGGACGCTGGAGCCGGGGTCGGCCGGCAGCGACACGAAGGGCTCCGCACGACAGTCGGCCATGCTCGCCCACTCCCGGCCCGCGAGCCGGTGGCCCTCGGGGACGACGAGCACGTAGTGCTCGGCCGCGACCACCCGGTGCTCGATGCCGGGCGGCTCGCGCTCCCAGCGGACGATGGCGAGGTCGAGCTCCCCCGCGATCACCTGGCGCAGCCCCTCGTAGGCGTACGTCGTGGACTGCAGGCTGAGCTCGATGCCGGGGTGGCGCTGCCGCACGAGGCGGCCGAGCTGGCCCACCAGCAGGTAGGACGACGGGCCCGCGAAGCCCAGCGCGACCCGGCCGGTCTCCCCCTGCCCGGCGGTCTCGACGGCGGAGCGGGCGATGCGGCAGCCCTCGAGCACGTCCCGGGCGGGACCGAGCAGGGCCTCGCCGGCGGTCGTGAGCCGGACCCGCCGCGTGGTGCGGTCGAACAGCTGGGCGCCGAGGTCCCTCTCGAGCTGCTTCACCGTGCGGCTCAGGGGCGGTTGCGCCACGTGCAGGCGCTCGGCGGCGCGTCCGAAGTGCAGCTCCTCGGCCACGGCGAGGAAGGCCCGCAGCTGTGCGATCTCCATCCCGGATTGTTGCACCTGTGGCAACGATCGGCGACGTATTGGGTATTGGACGCGACCCAATGGCTCCGCGCATCCTGAGGGTCATGCCGCCCGTCGCTCCGTCGTCCCCCTCGAGCCTGCCCCTCGCCGGCACGACCGTCGTCGCGCTCGAGCAGGCGGTCGCCGCCCCCCTGGCCACCCGTCACCTCGCGGACCTGGGCGCCCGGGTCGTCAAGGTCGAGCGCGTCGGCGAGGGCGACTTCGCACGCCACTACGACGACGCGGTCCACGGCGAGGCCAGCCACTTCGTCTGGCTGAACCGGGGCAAGGAGTCGCTCGCGGTCGACCTGAAGACCCCCGCCGGCCGGGACGTCGTCCGGCGGCTCGTCGCGCGCGCCGACGTGTGCGTGCAGAACCTCGCCCCGGGCGCGGCCGCCCGCCTCGGTCTCGGCGCCGACGAGCTCCGCGCGGCCGACCCCCGGCTCGTCCACGCCTCCATCACCGGGTACGGCACCGCCGGGCCCCGTCGCGACCGCAAGGCCTACGACATGCTCGTGCAGGCCGAGACCGGCCTGGTGTCGGTGACGGGGACCCCGACGACGGCCACCAAGACCGGCATCCCGACCGCGGACATCGCCGCGGCGACGTACACCGTCCAGGCGGTGCTGGCGGCCCTGCTGCGTCGCGAGCGCACCGGGGAGGGCGCGACGCTGGACGTGTCGATGTTCGACGCGACGGCCGAGTGGCTCGGTCACCCGATGTACCTGCAGATGTACGCCGGGCGCCAGGTCCCCCGCATGGGCCTGTCCCACGCCGCGATCGCGCCGTACGACGCCTACCCGACGGCGGACGGCGAGCTGCTCGTCGGGGTGCAGAACGACCGCGGCTGGCGCGCGCTCGTCACCGAGGTGTTCGACCGACCCGACCTCGTCGACGACCCCCGCTTCGCCACCAACATGGCTCGTGTCACCCACCGCCAGGAGTGCGACGGCGTCGTCGCCTCGCTCACCCGCACCCTCGACACCGCGACGCTCGACGACCGCCTGGCCGCCGCCGGGGTCGCGGCCGCACGCCTCAACGACGTGGCCGGCCTGGTCGCCCACCCCCAGCTCGCGGAGCGCGACCGGTGGCGGGACGTCGAGATCCCGGGCGCCACCGTCCGCGGCGTGCTGCCTCCCATGACCTTCGGCGACGTCGAGCTGCCGATGGGTGCCGTGCCCGCCCTCGGCGCCCACACCGCCGCCCTGCTGGCCGAGGTCGGCCTCGACGGGGACCTCGACGCCCTCGCCGCGACCGGCGCCGTCGGCGTCCCCGAGCCCGCCACCGCCTGAGAGAGGACCCACCACCGTGACCCAGAGCACCGCAGCCCCCGCCGGAGCACTCAGCGAGGAGTTCGAGGCCGTCCTCGACGCCGTCCGCACGTTCGTGCGCAAGGAGGTCGTGCCCGCCGAGGACGAGATCGAGGAGACCGACACGATCCCGGCCCGTCTGCGCGAGCAGGCCAAGGAGATGGGGCTGTTCGGCTTCGCCATCCCCGAGGAGTACGGCGGCCTGGGCCTGAGCATGTCCGAGGAGGTCCGGCTCGTGCTCGAGCTGGGGTGGACGACCCCGTCGTTCCGCTCGATGTTCGGGACGAACAACGGCATCGCCGGCCAGGTGCTCGTCAACGCCGGCACCCAGCGGCAGCGCGAGCGGTGGCTGCCCGCGCTCGCGACCGGCGAGCAGGTCGCCTCCTTCGCCCTGACCGAGGCGGAGGCCGGGTCGGACCCGAGCCGGCTGCGCACCCGAGCCGTCCGCGACGGGGACGACTACGTCCTGCACGGCCAGAAGCGCTACATCACGAACGCCGGCGACGCCGACCTGCTCATGGTGTTCGCGCGGACCGACCCCGACGCCGCACCCGGCAAGGGCATCTCGGTCTTCGTCGTACCCACCGACGCCGAGGGCATCACCCTCGGCCCCAAGGACGCCAAGATGGGCCAGCGGGGCACCACCACCTGCGAGGTCGCCCTCGACGGCGTGAGGGTCCCTGCCGACCACCTGGTCGGCGAGGTGGAGGGGGAGGGCTTCAGCACCGCGATGCGCTCGCTCGCCAAGGGCCGGCTGCACATCGCGGCGCTCTGCGTGGGCCTCGCACAGCGCCTCGTCCACGAGTCCCTCACACACGCGACGACCGCGACCCAGGGCGGGACGCACCTGTCCGACTTCCAGCTCGTGCAGGGGATGCTGGCCGACTCCCAGGCCGAGACGTACGCCGGCCGCGCCATGGTCATCGAGGGCGCCCGCGCCTGGGACGACGGCAGCGACCGGCGCCTCGCGCCGTCGAGCTGCAAGCTCTTCTGCTCCGAGATGGTGGGCCGCGTCGCCGACCGCGCCGTCCAGATCCACGGCGGTCTGGGCTACATGCGCTCGGTCCCTGCCGAGCGCTTCTACCGCGACGCGCGCCTCTTCCGCCTGTACGAGGGCACGAGCGAGATCCAGCGGGTCATCATCGCGAACCAGATGGTGCGCGGCGCGTGAGCGGGGCGACCGCCGCCGGTCCCGCCGTCCGGACCGAGGACGTCGGCGCCGTCCGGGTCGTGACCATGGACCGACCTGCCCGACGCAACGCCCTCGACCTCGACGACCGTCGGGAGCTGCTGGCGGCCCTGGCCGCAGTCGAGTCCGACGAGTCGGTGCGGGCGCTCGTCCTGACCGGCGCGGGACCGGTCTTCTCCGCCGGCGGCGACATCGCCTCGATGTCCCCCGACCGCGAGGTCGCGAACGTCCGACTGGGTCTGGTCAACGATCTCGCCCGTCGACTGGTGCGCGGCCGGGTGCCGGTCGTGGCCGCTGTCGAGGGCGGGGCCCACGGCCTGGGGCTCGCGCTGGCCTGCGCGTGCGACGTCGTCGTCTCGGGTGCCGGCGCGCGCTACGCGGCGTCGTTCGTGAAGATCGGCCTCACCGCGGACACCGGGCTGCTGCACACCCTCCCCCGCCGCGTGGGCCCCGGCCGCGCCCGGGCGCTGCTGCTGACGGCCCGCACCCTCGACGCCGCCGAGGCGCTGGGCGCCGGGCTGGTCGACGAGGTCGTCACCGACGGGGAGGCTCTGCAACGCTCCGTGGAGGTGGCGACCGGGCTCGCGGCGTACTCCCGCGACGCCCTGGCCGCGACCCGCGCGGTCCTCGACGCCGGCCACCGCGACCTGGACGACGTGCTGGAGGCCGAGAAGCAGGCGCAGGTGCGCCTGCTCGCGGGCAGCGCGTTCGCCGAGGGGCAGGCGGCCTTCCTCGAGCGGCGTCGTCCCGACTTCCCGACCCACGGCGGCTGACGGCGGGCCCTGGAGTCGGCACGTCGCCGGGTCGGCGTCAGGCGGGGGTGCGCTCCGCGGTCGGGGTGTCGTCGGCGTCGACGCCGAGGTCGGTGCCGCGGGTCTCCCCCACCATCGTCACGGCGACGAACGAGATGGCGGTCAGCACCATCATGTAGACCGCGATGGAGACGCCGGTGTCGGTGCGCTGCACGAGGAGCTCCGAGATCAGCGGCGCGAACGCACCGCCGAGGACGGCGCCGAGCGCGTAGCCGATGGAGACCCCGGAGTAGCGGACGCGGGCGGGGAACAGCTCGGCGAACAGGGCGGTCATCGGGCCGTAGCTCAGGCCCAGGCCCACGTTGAGGAGGCAGATGACGACGCAGAAGGTGACGACGCCGCCGTTGTCCATGAGCCAGAACATCGGGATGAACCACACGAAGGTGAGGGCGAGGCCGATCTGGAACGTGCGCACGCGGCCGATGCGGTCCGACAGCGCACCCCCGCCCAGCGTCGTCGGCAGCCAGACGGCCGAGGCGATGACGATCGAGGCGAGCACGGGGACCTGGCCGAAGCCGAGGGCCGTCGTCCCGTAGCCGATGAAGTAGGCGATGACGAGGTAGCCGGCGGCGTTGGTGGACACGAACACGAGCGCGGTCAGGATCACCGTGCGGGTGTGGTGGCGGAAGAGCTCGGCGAGCGGGGCCGAGGACTCCCGGCGGCGCTGGAGCAGCTCGGCGAACACCGGGCTCTCCTCGACGGAGCGGCGGATCAGGTAGCCGATGACGATCAGCACGATCGACAGCAGGAACGGCACGCGCCAGCCCCAGGCCAGGAACTGCTCGGGGGTGGTGATGTTCGTGATCAGCAGCAGGATGCCGGTGGCCAGGATCAGGCCGCAGGGGACGCCGATCTGCGGGTAGGCGCCGAACAGGCCCCGCTTGTGCACCGGGGCGTGCTCGACCGACATCAGGGCGGCACCCCCCCACTCGCCGCCGGCCGAGAAGCCCTGCACGACACGGAAGAGGATCAGCAGGATCGGCGCTGCGACCCCGATCGAGGCGTACGTCGGCAGCAGGCCGATCGCGACCGTCGAGGCGCCCATCAGCAGCAGGGTCAGCACGAGCATCTTCTTGCGGCCCAGCCGGTCGCCGTACCGGCCGGCGACGATCGCGCCGAGCGGGCGGAACAGGAAGCTGATGCCGATCGTGGCCAGCGAGACGAGCGTGCCGAGGCCGGGGTTGTCGGTCACCATCGGCTCGATGAACAGCGGTGCCAGGACCAGCGTCGCGGCCTGGGCGTAGATGAAGAAGTCGTACCACTCGATCGTGGTGCCGGCGAGGGTGCCGACGAGGACCTTCCGCTCCTCGCGGGTGACGGGTGTCTTGGCAGGGGTGGGCGAGGTACGGCTCATGCAGGGTCTCCGAGTCGGTTCCGAGATCAGGGGGGCGGCCGCGTCGTCACGCGACACCGTTTTTCCGACCGAACGGTCGGCGGGGGACGGCGGGAGAACCGTAAGGAGGGTGTGACGCCCGACACAAGGCCTCCGGCGTGGCAGGTTGGTGCCGTGAGCACCTGGCACGGCTTCCTCGACGACCTCCGCCCCGCGGCCTCGCCGCCTCTCGACACCCCGTACGTCGGGCTGCGGGCGGTGCGCGACACCGACCTGCCCTCGGTGGCCGAGGGGGCGGGTCCGCTGCGGGTGGTCCTCACCGGCGGTGCCGCGCAGGTGGCCGGTCCGGTGGCGCTCGCCGAGCGGCGCGGGCTGTCGCTCGGCGCTCTCGACACGGCTCTCCGGGACGCCGCCGACCCCGCCGGCAACGCCCGCCGGGTCGCCGCCGCGCTCGACGCGGCCCCGCTGCCGGACGGGGCCCGGGTGCACGTGCGGCTCCCCGTCGACGGTCCACCGACCCCCGCGGGCCTGGCCGCCCTCGACGAGCTGGCGGTGCTGGAGGCGGTGGCCGTGCTCCCGGCGGACCTGTCCGCGCTCGAGGGGTGGCTGGACGCGGCACTGGACCGGGAGGTACCGGTCTCGCTGGTGTCCGGGACGCCCGCCCAGGCAGCGGACGCCGTCCTGGTCGCCGCCCGGTTGTGGGGGGACCCGGGGGACGCGGCGGTCGGCCGGCGCTTCGTCCTGTCCTGGCTGACCGACGACACCGTCGCGGCGGTCACCCACCTGGAGGGCCTCGCATGAGCGACTTCGGACCGGACCACCTCCCCTACGGCGTCTTCTCGACCCCCGGCACGCCGCCGCGGGTCGGGGTGCGGCTCGGCGACGGCGTGCTGGACCTGGCCTTCGAGACCGGCCGCGAGCACTTCGCCGCACCGTCGCTCAACCCGTTCATGGCCCTTGGCCCGGGGGCGTGGGCGGAGGCGCGCGAGGAGGTCAGCGCACTGGTCCGCGACGACGACTTCGAGCTGCTGCCGCTGTCGTCGGCCACGCTGCACCTGCCGTTCGAGGTCGCCGACTACGTCGACTTCTACTGCTCCGAGCACCACGCCGCCGGCGTCGGCCGGCTCTTCCGGCCGGACGCCGAGCCGCTGCTGCCGAACTGGCGCCACCTGCCGGTCGGCTACCACGGCCGCGCCGGCTCGGTCGTGGTCTCCGGGACCCCGGTCGCCCGCCCGTGGGGCCAGCAGGTGGAGGCCGGCGGCGAGCGGCCGTCGTACGCACCGAGCCGGAGGCTGGACCTCGAGGCGGAGCTCGGCTTCGTCGTCGGCGCACCCTCGGCCCCCGGGTCGACGGTGGCTCCGGACGCCCTCGCCGAGCACGTGTTCGGCGTGGTCGGTCTCAACGACTGGTCGGCGCGGGACGTGCAGTCGTGGGAGTACCGGCCACTCGGTCCCTTCCTCGGCAAGTCGTTCGCCACCTCGGTGTCGGCCTGGGTCACGCCGCTGGCGGCGCTGGACGCCGCCTGGGTGCCGCTGCCGGGTCAGTCCCCCGCGCCGCTCCCCCACCTCGCGCACGCCGCGGGCGCGGACGCCGCCGTCGGGCTCGACCTCGCCGTCGAGGTCGAGGTGGACGGCGTGGTGGTCTCGCGACCGCCGTACGCGTCGACGTACTGGTCGCCGGGGCAGATGCTCGCGCACCTGACCTCGAACGGGGCGGCGCTGCGGACCGGGGACCTCTTCGCCTCCGGCACCATCAGCGGCCCGGTGCCGGACCAGGTCGGCTCGCTGCTGGAGCTCACCGCGGACGGCACGCGCCCACGGCCGGGCGCGGACGGCTCCGCGGCCGGCCGGACCTGGCTCGAGGACGGCGAGGAGGTCGTGCTGCGCTACTCCGCCCCGTCGGCCACCGGCGGCCGCCTCACCCTCGGGGAGGTCGCGGGACGGGTCGTCGGCTAGGCCGCCGAGTCGCCGTACAGCTGCGCAGACGTGCCGACTCGACGCCGTACAGCTGCGCAGACGTGCCGACTCGACGCCGTGCAGCTGCGCAGATCTGCCGACTCGGCGTCAGGGGGTGAGCTCGCGCGGGGTGCGCTCCCGGTCGCGGTCCGGGCCCCAGAGGACGGGGTGGAGGGCGTGGCGGCCGGACAGCCCCTTGAGCTCGGCCGTGCGGGGCTCGGCGAGGGCGACGTCGTCGTCCGAGAGCGTCTCGACGACCGCGTCGGTGACCAGCACCTCTCCGCCCTCCGCCACGCCCGCCACGCGGGCGGCCTGCGCGACGTTGCGGCCGAAGATGTCACCCATCCGGTGGACGACGTCGCCGCGGTGGATGCCGATGCGGACGGCGAGGTCGGCCGCGCGTCCGCGCGTGTGGGCCTCCTGGACGGCGACCGCGCAGCGCACCGCCTGCGGACCGGTCGCGAAGCAGACCATGAAGCCGTCGCCCTGCGTCTTCACGACGTGGCCGTCCTGACGCTCGACACAGCGTCGGACGACGCGGTCGTGACGGGCGAGCAGCCGGACGAAGGCCCGGTCGCCGAGCTCGGAGTTCAGCTCGGTGGACCCGACGAGGTCGGAGAACAGGATGGTCACGGTGCCGTCGTGGGCGGCCATGCGCACCAGGTCGGGCCGCTCCACCCGGGCCCAGTCGGCGAGCTCCTCGACCGAGCTGCGCAGCGCTCCCGTCACGCCCCGCTCACGCACCAGCGACGCGGTCTCCCAGACCGCCTTCACCGTCTCCTGCGGCGACGGCACGCGGCGGCGCCGACGGCGACCCTCCGACAGCGCCTCGAGGCGGGCCCGGAGCACCCGACGGCTGCGCCGGGCACCCAGCCACAGCCCGGCGAACGTCGCGGTGGAGGCCCCGAGGCCGCCCACCGCGACCAGCAGCACGATCTCGAGGGTGGTCACGGACGGCGCGGGAACTGCCCGAAGTCGGGGGTGCGCTTCTCGCGGAACGCGTTGCGGCCCTCCTGGGCCTCGGGGTTGCCGTAGAAGAGCAGGTTCGCGTCGTGGGCGAGCTGCTGGATGCCGGCGTACCCGTCCTCGTGGGCGTTGACGCTGAGCTTGTAGAGCCGCAGCGCCCACGGCGAGAGGGCGAGCATCTCGCGGCACCACGCCACGGTGGTGGCCTCGAGCTCCGCGAGCGGGACCACGGTGTTCACCAGGCCCATCCGCTCGGCCTCGGCGGCGTCGTACTGGCGGCAGAGGAACCAGATCTCCTTGGCCTTCTTCGGCCCCACGAGGTCGGCGAGCAGACCGGCGCCGTACCCGCCGTCGAAGGACCCGACGCGGGGCCCGACCTGCCCGAAGCGGGCGTTGTCGGCAGCGATGGTGAGGTCGCAGACCAGGTGGAGCACGTGCCCGCCGCCGATCGCCCAGCCGGCCACCATCGCCACGATCGGCTTGGGGCAACGACGCATCGCGACGTGCAGGTCGGTGACGTGGAAGCGTCCGGTGGCGCCCTCGTCCAGCTTGTAGCCGGAGTCGCCGCGCACCCGCTGGTCACCGCCGGAGCAGAACGCCTTCTCCCCCTGCCCGGTGAGGATGATCGCGCCCACCGACTCGTCCTCCCGCGCCAGCTCGAGGGCGTGGGAGATCTCGACGAGGGTCTGCGGCCGGAAGGCGTTGTGGACCTCCGGGCGGCAGATCGTGATCTTGGCGATCCCGTCGTCGGTGGTCTCGTAGGCGATGTCGGTCCACTCGCCCGAGGGCGTCCAGACGGTCGGGGTGTCCTGCGCGGCGCTCATGCCCGACATTCTGCCGCCGGGACCGAACGGGCCGGCGCGAGGATCAGCGACGCGCCAGGTCGGGTCGTCGTACGACGCCCGCACCGTCGGCCAGCCGGGCCGCGAGGTCCGCGGCCTGCGCCCGGATCTCCGGCACGGCGGTGGTCTCCCACAGCGCCCCCTTGCGGGGCGGGCCGACCACGAGCAGGTCCTCGCGGACCTCGCCGGAGGCGTCGACGACGCGGCCGTCGGGCTCGCAGTGTGCACCGAGGCCGAGCGGGTCCCGCCTCAGCAGCCCGCGCTCGCGCAGCCGCACCGCCAGCGGCATGTCCGTGCGGTCGAGGTCCGGACAGGGGCCGGTGCAGTTCACGACCGCGTCGGCGTCGACGGCCGTCCCGTCGGCGAGGGTGACCCCCGCGGCGTCGCCGTGGTCCTCGACCGCGGCGAGGCCGCCGCCCAGGACGTGCAGGCGTCCGGTGGCCCGGAAGCCCTGGATCGCGGCAGCGACCTCGGGGGCCATGCGGTGGCGCGCCACCTCCCAGTCGCGGGCGTGCTCGGCGAGGAAGCGGCGCCGCTCCGTGACGTCGAGGCGCTGCCACAGCCGCTGCGTGAGGCCCCGCATGCCGTCGATGACCGAGCGCCAGCAGACCCCGGAGGCGGCCGCGCGGTCCACCTGCTCCCGCACGTGCGCGGCGTAGATGTCGGCGGTGCACGCGTCGTCCGAGATCGGGCGCACCCAGCTCGTGGAGCACGGCAGCGGGAGGTGGCGGTGCGGGACCATCCCGGTCCGGCTCACCATCCACACCTCACGGCCGGGCTCGTCGCCGAGCAGGGTCACCGCGGCGTCGACCGCGGTGAGCCCGCTGCCGACGAGGACGACGCGGGCGTCGGCGGGCAGCGACCGCAGCGCGCCGACGTCCCACGCGCTGGGCAGGTGCCACCCGGCGTCCGGGAGGGGGCGCCCGTCGACCGCGAGGGTGCCGGAGGGCAGGTTGCCGTAGGCGAGCACCACCGCGTCGGCGTCGGTGACGCCCTCGCTGCCGTGGACGGCGTACCCACCGCCGTCGCGGGGCTCGACGTCGGTCACGTCCTCGCGACGGCGTTCCAGCCGGCCGTCGTCGAGGTCGGTGAGCAGGTCGCGCAGGTACAGCGCGTACGTCGCCCGGGGCAGGAAGCCGATGGGGTCGGCCGGGTGGCCGTGGCGCTCGGCCCACGCCACGAGGTGGCCGGGCTCGTCGGCGAGACCGCTCATGTCACGGGTGCGCACGTTGAGGAGGTGACGCTCGTCGGTGGTGCTGTAGGCGAGCCCCTGCCCGACGGCGGCCGCACGCTCGTGGAGGACGACCCGCAGGTCGGTGCCGCGGCTCATCCGCAGGAGGTTCGCGGCGGTGAGGGTGCCGCTGGCGCCCCCGCCGACGATCGAGACGGTTCGCATGCCCGGGCTCCAATCCATCAAACACCACTGACTTTGACGACTTTAGCGGACCCGGGCGCAGGTGGCGATCCGGCGCGCCAGCCGCCCGACCACCGGCGCCCGACCACGGGGGCCCCGCTGATCTAGGCTGACCCGCGGCGCGACCCGGGCCACGACGAGCCCGGCGGACCCACCCCCGTCTACGAGCGACGGCGGTGGGCACCTACAGACAAGGTCCCGCGCCGCGGCGCAGCGATGGGGCAGCCAGCCAGGATGGAAGTGAGGGCCATGCACTTCCACGTCACCGAGTCCAAGATCGGCGACGTCCCGCACGAGGTGGGCGGCGACCACGTCCTGCCCTACCCGACCCGTCGGCCCACGTTCGACACCACCGCGAGCGCCGTCGACGCCGTCATGGGCGCGGCGTTCGAGTACTGGGGCACCCCCGCCGAGATCCACGTCGAGGTCTCCCTCGCGGTCGAGCTCAGCATGGGCAAGCAGAGCTCGCGCGACGGCGCGGTGGCCAGCTGGACCGAGGCCGAGGACGAGGGTGCCACGTGGGCCCTCCACGCCTGCGAGTGCGCCGACGGCACCCTCGCGCAGCTCTTCGCCGGGCGCGGCTGACCGACGCCACCGGCCCCTCGACCCCGGTACCGTGCGTCGCGGAGGGACGACGGGTGGTCGACCATGCGTGAGGGCTACGGGGTCATGACGCTCGTCGTCGCGCTCACCCTCGTCGGCTGCTCGGCCAGGGCCCCCGACGAGCAGGTGCCGCCGAGCCACTCCGTCGGGTCGGCGGCGGACGCCGAGCCGGACGTCGAGCCGGACGTCGAGCTCCGCGAGGACCTCCTGCGTCGCGCGGCCCTCGACCAGGCCGTGCGCGGCGGACCACCGCCGGACGGCATGACCGCCGACGAGGTGCCGCGCATCGACGAGGTCGACGCGAGCAACCAGGCCCGGATCGCCGAGGTGCTCGACGAGCACGGCTGGCCGGGCTGGAGCCTGGTGGGCAGGCGGGGATCCACCGCAGCCTGGACGATCGTGCAGCACGCCGACCTCGACCCGGAGCTGCAGCGCCGGGGTCTGGAGCTGCTGCAGGCCGCGGTCGAGGCCGGGGACGCCTCCGAGGGGGACCTGGCCTACCTCACCGACCGGGTGCGCGTCGCGGACGGCGAGCCGCAGCTCTACGGCACCCAGTGGTCACTGACCCGCTCGGGGCGCTGGATCCCGCGCACCCCCATCGAGGACCGGGCCGACGTCGACGAACGCCGCGAGAGCGCCGGACTGGACCCGCTCGCCGAGTACGTCGCGGAGCTGCGGTCGACGGCTCCGTAGCCGCTCGCGAGACACGGCCGGCACCGACGGACCAGGCCCCGACAAATCAGCCCCCGACCCGCATCGCTGCAGGTCGGGGGCCGGATGTGGCAGGTGTTGGATTCGAACCAACGAAGGCTGTGCCGGCTGATTTACAGTCAGCTCCCTTTGGCCGCTCGGGCAACCTGCCGGGGATGATCGGGGACCGTGTTGAGTGGTACTCCGACGCCCCGAGACAATAGCGCAGCCGTTCCGCACGCTCCCAACCCGCACCCGACCCTCTGGAGGCACCCGTGGCCGACTCCTCGTTCGACATCGTGAGCAAGATCGACCGCCAGGAGGTCGACAACGCGCTGAGCCAGACCGCCAAGGAGATCGCGACCCGCTACGACTTCAAGGGCACCGGCGCCACCATCGAGTGGAAGGGCGAGGAGGCCATCGAGATCACCGCCTCCGCCGACGACCGCGCCACCGCCGTACTGGACGTCTTCCAGGGCAAGCTCGTCAAGCGCGGCCAGAGCCTCAAGATCCTCGACGCCGGCGACCCCCGCCCCTCGGGCCAGCAGTCGAAGATCGGCATCGCGCTCAAGGAGGGCATCTCCTCCGAGGACGCGAAGAAGGTCTCCAAGCTCATCCGCGACGAGGGCCCCAAGGGCGTCAAGGCGCAGATCCAGGGCGACGAGCTGCGCGTCAGCTCGAAGAAGCGCGACGACCTCCAGGCCGTGCAGGCGCTGGTCAAGGAGCAGGACTACGACTTCGCGGTGCAGTTCACCAACTACCGCTGACCGCGGCCGGGGCGGCGCCCCGAGGGGGGTCACGTGACCAGCCTCACCCGGTCCTCGACGTCCACGGGCCGTCGTCGGGATTAGGTCACGCCCCCGTGTCGTTATCGTGGATCAGTCAGGCACGTCAACGACAGGGAGCCCCGTGGCATCCGCCAAGCAGGTCAAGCAACTCGACCGCGTCATCATCCGGTTCGCCGGCGACTCCGGTGACGGCATGCAGCTCACCGGTGACCGGTTCACCTCCGAGTCCGCCTCGTTCGGCAACGACCTGTCGACGCTGCCGAACTTCCCGGCCGAGATCCGCGCGCCCCAGGGCACGCTGCACGGCGTCTCGTCGTTCCAGGTGCACTTCGCGGACCACGACATCCTCACCCCGGGCGACGCCCCGGACGTGCTGGTGGCGATGAACCCGGCCGCGCTGCGCGCCAACCTCGGCGACCTGCCGAAGGGCGCCACCGTCATCGTCGACACCCACGACTTCACCGCGCGGAACCTCACGAAGGCCGGCTACACCGACAACCCGCTCGACGGCGACGACCTCGCGGAGTACGCCGTCCACACCGTCGACCTGACCGGCATGACGGTCGCGGCGGTCAAGGAGTTCGGGCTGTCGCGCAAGGACGCCGCCCGCGCGAAGAACATGTTCGCGCTCGGCCTCGTGTCCTGGATGTACGGCCGCCCCACCGAGGGCACCGAGGAGTTCCTCGCCAAGCGCTTCGCGAAGGTCCCCGACATCCGCGACGCCAACATCACGGCGTTCCGCACCGGCTGGAACTTCGGGGAGACCACCGAGGCGTTCGTCGTCTCCTACGAGGTCAAGCCCGCCCCGATGGCGCCGGGCACCTACCGCAACATCACCGGCAACCTCGCGCTCGCCTACGGTCTCGTCGCCGCCGGCGTGCAGTCCGGCCTCCCGGTGTTCCTCGGCTCCTACCCGATCACTCCGGCCTCCGACGTGCTGCACGAGCTCAGCAAGCACAAGGACCTCGGCGTGACGACGTACCAGGCCGAGGACGAGATCGCCGGCGTCGGCGCCGCCCTCGGCGCCTCCTTCGCCGGCCAGCTCGGCGTCACCACCACCTCCGGCCCCGGCCTCGCGCTCAAGTCCGAGACCATCGGGCTGGCCGTGATGACCGAGCTGCCGCTGCTCGTCATCGACGTCCAGCGCGGCGGCCCCTCGACGGGGCTGCCCACGAAGACCGAGCAGGCCGACCTGCTGCAGGCGATGTACGGCCGCAACGGCGAGTCGCCCGTGCCGGTCGTCGCGCCGCAGTCCCCGGGTGACTGCTTCGACGCCGCGATCGAGGCGGCCCGGATCGCGATCACCTACCGCACCCCGGTGCTGCTGCTGAGCGACGGGATGATCGCCAACGGCTCCGAGCCGTGGCGCGTCCCCGAGGTCGACGACCTGCCCGTCATCGACCCCGCCTTCGCGACCGGCCCCAACGAGGGCGACGCCTTCATGCCGTACCTGCGGGACGCCGAGACGCTGGCCCGTCCGTGGGCGATCCCCGGCACCGCCGGCCTCGAGCACCGCATCGGCGGTCTCGAGAAGGGCGACGGGCACGGCAACATCTCCTACGACCCGGCGAACCACGACTTCATGGTCCGCACCCGCCAGGCGAAGGTCGACCGTGTCGCCGACTCGCTGCCCCCGCTGGAGGTCGACGACCCCACCGGCCAGGCCCGCGTGCTGGTCGTCGGCTGGGGCTCGACGTACGGCCCGATCGGCGCCGCCTGCCGTCGGGTACGCCGGGCCGGCGGCCACGTCGCGCAGGTGCACCTGCGTCACCTCAACCCGTTCCCGAAGGACCTCGGCGAGATCCTCGGCCGCTACGACCGCGTGCTGGTGCCCGAGATGAACCTCGGACAGCTGTCGACGCTGCTGCGCGCGAAGTACCTCGTCGACGCCATCGGCTACAACCACGTGCGCGGGCTGCCGCTCAAGGCCGCCGAGCTCGCCGAGGCGATCGGTGAGCTCGTCTCCTCGGTCGACGGCGTCGAGCTCGACCTGTCCGGCGTCGGCCACGTCACGCGCGACCACGAGACCTCCTCGAAGGAGAGTGCGACCCGATGAGCACCACCGACCTGGGGTTCCCCACCCGCACCGGCACCGACGGCGTCCCCGCGCTCGACGCGGACGCCCCCAAGCAGACCGGCAAGGAGTTCACCTCCGACCAGGAGGTGCGCTGGTGCCCCGGCTGTGGCGACTACGCCGTGCTCAAGGCGGTGCAGTCCTTCCTGCCCGACCTCGGGCTGCGCCGCGAGAACATCGCGTTCGTCTCCGGCATCGGCTGCTCCAGCCGCTTCCCGTACTACCTCGACACCTACGGGATGCACTCCATCCACGGCCGTGCGCCCGCGATCGCCACGGGCCTGGCGACGGCCCGTGAGGACCTGTCGGTCTGGGTCGTCACCGGGGACGGCGACGCGCTGTCGATTGGCGGCAACCACCTCATCCACGCGCTGCGCCGCAACGTGAACATGACGATCCTGCTGTTCAACAACCGGATCTACGGCCTGACGAAGGGCCAGTACTCCCCCACCTCCGAGGCCGGCAAGGTCACGAAGTCGACGCCGATGGGCTCGGTGGACCACCCGTTCAACCCGATCTCGCTGGCGCTGGGCGCCGAGGGCACCTTCGTGGCCCGCACGATCGACTCGGACCGCAAGCACCTCACCGCGGTGCTGTCCGCGGCGGCCGCGCACCGCGGCACGTCGCTGGTGGAGATCTACCAGAACTGCCCGATCTTCAACGACGGCGCGTTCGACGCGATCAAGGACCGCGACACCAAGGACGAGGCGATCATCCCGCTCGTCCACGGCGAGGCCATCCGGTTCGGCACCCCCGGCGAGGACGGTCTCGGCCCCAAGGGCCTCGTCCGCAGCGCCTCCGGCGGCGTCGAGGTGGTCGAGGTCTCCGACGTCGACGCCTCCGACCTGCTGGTCCACGACGCCCACGCCGACGACCCGACGACGGCGTTCGCGATCAGCCGGCTCACGGACGCGGGCTACCTGCACCGCGCCCCGATCGGCATCTTCCGCAGCGTCGAGCGCCCGACGTACGACGACCAGGCGCGCGCCCAGGTCACCCTCGCCCAGGGCGAGCGCACCGGCGGCCGCGACGAGCGGCTGTCCGCGCTCATCGGCGGCGGCGACACCTGGACCGTCGTCTGAGCGACGCCTCGCCCGCGACACGACGAGGCCCCCACCGCGATGCGGTGGGGGCCTCGTGCGTCGGTGCGACCGTGCGTCGGTCAGCCGCGGGTGGCGACCAGGACCTGCGACTTGTCGCCGGTGTAGTTGCCGCGCGGCTTGACCTGGGCGAAGTAGTAGAACTTCCGGCCCGTGCGCGCCGGGGCGACGACCTTGGAGCTGTAGTAGCCGTTGTCGTTGGTCTTCACGCGGTTGTAGACCTTGTAGCCGCTCCTCGCCCGCGAGCTGCGCTTGATGAGGACCTCGCTGTTCGGGTAGTTCGGGGTCACCCGGCCGGTGAGGAACAGCCCGCTGCTCTTCTCCTTGCCGCGAGCGGTCACCTTCCGGCGCTGCTTGGCCTGCACGTCGGCGTCGCCGGCCGCCGGCGCGGACACGCTGGGAGCAGGGGCGATCGAGTCGGCCGAGGCCGACGAGGTGAGGGCCAGCGGGGCGAGACCGAGCAGTGCGGTCGAGACGGCCGCGGTGATCAGACGCTTCATTCGTTCCTCCGTTGCAAGACAAAGCGGGACGCGCATGACTTTCCCACATCCGCCCCACCCGAAACACCGAAGGTGCGGATTCCTATGCTCGTCTGGTGACCGGCATCCCGCGCACGGCCCCGGACGCCTCGGCCGCCGGCACCGACCCGGTCGAGCTGCGGCGCGGCTTCCTCCTCGGGCTCGCTGCGTACGCCATGTGGGGTGCGTTCCCCCTCTACTTCCCGCTGCTGGCGCCCGCCGGGGCCGTCGAGCTCCTCGCCCACCGCGTGCTGTGGTCCGCGCTGACCATGGTGCTGCTGCTCGTCGGGCTGCGGAAGGTGTCGTCGCTGCGCCGGATCCTGCGCGACCGGCGTCAGGTGGGCCTGCTGCTGGTCGCCGCCTGCGTGATCGCCGTCAACTGGGGCGTCTTCATCTGGGGCACCACCAACGGCCGCGTCATCGAGGTCTCCCTGGGCTACTTCATCAACCCCCTGGTGACCGTCCTGATCGGTGTCCTCGTCCTGCGTGAGCGCCTGCGGTCGCTGCAGTGGGCCGCGCTGGCCTTCGCCGGGGTCGCCGTGCTGCTGCTGACCCTCGACTACGGACGGCCCCCCTGGGTCTCGCTCACCCTCGCCTGCTCGTTCGGCACCTACGGGCTGGTCCGCAAGCTCGCCGGGGTCGGGGCCATCGAGGGCCTGACCTTCGAGTCGCTGGCGCTGGCCCCCCTCGCCGGCGGGTACGTCGGGTGGCTCGTCATCACCGGCGCGTCGACGTTCGGCACGGAGGGCCCGGTCCACGCCCTGCTGCTCGCCTCCGCCGGGCTGGTCACCGCCGTCCCCCTGCTCTGCTTCGGCGCCGCCGCCACCCGGGTCCCGCTGGTCACCATCGGCCTGCTGCAGTACGTCGCCCCCACCCTGCAGTTCCTCCTCGGCCTCTTCGTGTTCGGCGAGGACATGCCCGCCGAGCGGTGGATCGGGTTCGGCCTGGTCTGGCTGGCCCTGGTCCTGCTGACGGCCGAGACGCTGGGCCACCGGCACCGGTCGCGCCGACGTCCCGTCGTCCCCGAGGGGTCCTGCTAGCGCTGGTCCCGGGTCGGCGCTCGGACGGCGTGACCGGGGCCCGTTCACCGCGTCGTCACGTGCAGACCCCCTCACGCTCACCGGGGCGACCTAGCGTCACGGCGTCGACCCCCTCGATCACGGGAGTACTCCTCGCATGACGACCACCCCCCTCCACCGCACCCCGCTGCCGATCACCGCGATCGGCTACGAGCAGCGGTCCTCGCGGAGCGCCATGACCTGTCGCAACCGCTGCGGTGACGCCTGCTTCAAGCCCGAGCCCAACCGCACCGACCACGGCCACATCCGCGACGAGATCGCGAAGGTCGTGCAGCGTCGCTCCGTCCTCAAGGGCGCCGCGGCCGCCGGAGCCGGGGCCATGGTCCTCGGCGGGGGCGCGCTGCGTCCCGCCGCCGCGGCACCCGGTGCGGCCTCGCCCCTCGCGGCCGCGCCCCCCACCGCCGACCTGTCGACGACGTCGTTCACGACGGTGCCGCCCAACACGCGCGACGCGCTCGTCGTGCCGGACGGCTTCCGCCGCGACGTCGTCATCCGCTGGGGCGACCCGGTCCTGCGCGGCGCCCCGCGGTTCGACCCGCAGAACATGACGCCGGACGCCGCCCGTCAGCAGTTCGGCTACAACTGCGACTACGTCGGCGTGCTGCCCCACCCGACCGCCGCGAAGAAGTCCCTGCTCGTGGTCAACCACGAGTACACCTCCGACGACATCATGTTCCCCGCCTCCTACGACGACGAGGCCAAGAAGGAGATCTCGATGTACAACCACGGCATGTCCGTGGTTGAGATCAAGCGCGGCCAGGTCGCCGGTTCGTGGCTGCGGGTCCAGCCCCGCTTCGCCCCGCTGAACCGCCGCATCCACCTCGACACCGCGTTCGAGGTGACTGGTCCCGCCGCGGGCACCGAGCGCCTCCGCACCACCGACGACCCCGACGGTCGCACCGTGCTCGGCACCCTGAACAACTGCTCCGGCGGCATGACCCCCTGGGGCACGGTGCTGTCGGGCGAGGAGAACTTCAACCAGTACTTCGGCACCGAGGGCACGCCGAGCTCCGAGTACGCCGCGTCGTACGCCCGCTACGGCCTCGCCGCCGCCGGCTCCCGCGGCTGGTACACGGTGAAGGACCGCTTCGACCTGGCGAAGGAGCCCAACGAGCCGTTCCGCTTCGGCTGGGTCGTCGAGGTCGACCCCTCCGACCCGGAGAGCACCCCCCGCAAGCACACGATGCTGGGCCGCTTCAAGCACGAGGGCGCCAACATCATCCTCAGCAAGGACGGCCACGCCGTCGCCTACATGGGCGACGACGAGCGCGGCGACTACCTCTACAAGTTCGTCTCGAAGCGGACCGTCGCGAAGGGCACCGGCGCGAACGCCCGCCGCCGCAACCTGTCGCTGCTGACCGAGGGCACGCTCTACGTCGCCCGCCTCGAGGGCAACGGGTACGACGCCACCACCAACGCCGACTGCGACGGCACCGGCACCTGGATCCCGCTGGCCTCGGACACCGAGTCCTTCGTGGAGGGCATGGAGCTCGCCGACGTCCTCATCGACACCCGCCTCGCCTCCGACCGCGCCACGACCGAGGCCGGAGACGGCCCGACGCGGATGGACCGTCCCGAGGACGTCGAGCCCAACCTCGTCACCGGCCGCGTGTACGCCGCCCTGACGAACAACTCGCGGCGCGGCACGACCTTCGCGGTCGACGAGGCCAACCCGGTCGGGACGTCCATGACCAAGGACTCGGTCAACGGCGAGCTGACCCCCACCGCCGGCAACAACAACGGCTACGTGCTCGAGATGATCGCCACCCGTGGCGACCACACCGCCACCACGTTCCGCTGGAAGCTCTTCCTCGTCTGCGGCGACCCGGAGGCGCAGGAGACCTACTTCGGCGGCTTCGACAAGTCGCAGGTCAGCCCGATCAGCTGCCCCGACAACGTCGCCTTCGACAGCGCCGGCAACCTGTGGGTCTCCACCGACGGCAACGCGCTGGGCAGCAACGACGGGATCTTCCGGGTGCCGACGCAGGGCGCCCAGCGGGGCAACGTGCAGCAGTTCCTCTCCGTGCCCCGCGGCGCGGAGGCCTGCGGCCCGCTCATCACGGCCGACGACAAGTCGCTGTTCGTCGCCGTCCAGCACCCGGGCGAGCTCGACGACGCGTCGTTCGAGACCCCCGGCAGCACCTGGCCCCACACTGACGACTTCCCCCGCCCGTCGGTGGCGGTCGCCTACCGCAAGGCCTGACCCGCACCACCCCTGACCCGGAGCCCGGCCCCGCACCCAGCGGGGCCGGGCTCCGGCGCGTCCGGCCCACCACGCCGGTCGGGGTGTGAGGGCCGCCGGGCCCTAGCCTCGAGACCCGGTGAGACCCCGGAGATCGAGGTGCGAGGCCGGCCACGGCCGAGCCACGAGATCCCGCGACGGACCCGACGGCAGCCCACCGGGTCTCGAGGCTCCTCGCTGGCGCTCGTCGCACCTCGACCACCGGACGACACCCCGGAGATCGAGGTGCGAGGCCGGCCACGGCCGAGCCACGAGATCCCGCGACGGACCCGACGGCAACCCACCGGGTCTCGAGGCTCCTCGCTGGCGCTCGTCGCACCTCGACCACCGGACGACACCCCGGAGATCGAGGTGCGAGGCCGGCCACGGCCGAGCCACGAGATCCCGGAAGCAGCCTCAGGCGGAGCGGGTGGCGACGATGTCGGCGAAGGTCTCGAGGGCGTCGCGGACGGGTCCGGCGTCCAGGGCGGTGAGGAGCTCCTTCGCCTCGGCCGCGCGGGCGACGACGTACCGCCGGGCCTCGTCCATCGCCGGGTGGGCCCGCAGCAGCGCCAGGGCCTCGGCGTGGGGGACGTCGTCGGCGAGGTCGGAGGCGAGCAGCTCCTGCAGGCGGGCGTCGGCCGGGTCGGTGGAGGCCTGCGCGAGCAGGATCGGCAGCGTCGGCACGCCCTCACGCAGGTCCGTGCCGGGCGTCTTGCCGGACTCCGAGGCGTCGGAGGCGATGTCGAGGATGTCGTCGGAGAGCTGGAAGGCCACCCCCACGATCTCGCCGTACGCCGTCAGCGCGGCGCGCACCTCCGGGCTCGCACCGCCGAAGATCGTGCCGTACTCGGCGGAGGTGGCGATCAGCGAGCCGGTCTTGCCGGCGAGGACCTCGAGGTGGTGCTCGACCGGGTCCTCGTCGGGCCCCGGGGCGACCGTCTCGAGGATCTGGCCCTCGACGAGCCGCGTGAACGTCCGCGCCTGGATGCCCACCGCGTCGGCACCGAGCACCGCGGTCAGCTCGGACGACTTCGAGAACAGGAAGTCGCCGGTGAGGATCGCGACGTGGTTGCCCCAGCGGGCGTGGGCGGCGTCCGCACCGCGCCGCAGGTCGGCCTCGTCCATGACGTCGTCGTGGTACAGCGACGCCAGGTGGGTCAGCTCGACGACGCACGCGGCGACGAGGACGTCGTCGGAGTCGGGCGTCTCCCCCGTCTCCGCGGTCAGCAGGACCAGCAGCGGGCGCAGCCGCTTGCCGCCCGCCCGCAGCAGGTGGCTGGCCGCCTCGGTGACGAACGGCGCGCGGCCCTGCACGTGCCCGGCGAGCAGCGTCTCCACGCGCTGCATGCGTGCCCCCAGACGGGAGGCGAGCTCCGCGTCGAGGACCGGCAGCGCGAGCTCCTGCGAGGCGCTCGTGGTCACCGGATGAAGGTACCCACGGACCCGGCCAGGTCGAGCACCGGTCCGGGCATCACGCCGAGGAGGACGGTCACGCCCACGCAGACCGCGATCACGACGACGGTGGCCAGCGACGGCGTCTCGACGCGGACGGCGTCCGCGACCCGGGCCCGCGAGCGCACCGTGACGGTGCCGCGCTCCGCCTCGGTCGAGGACGACGCACCCGCCAGCGCCGCGTCCCCGCCCACACCGACGTCGGCCGAGCCGGCCTTCGAGGGGTCGGGGTCGGCGGTGAAGTACATCAGCAGGATCACGCGGACGTAGAAGAAGACCGCGATCATGCTGCTCGCCAGGGCCACCACGACGACGGGCCAGGCGCCGGCCGAGACGGCGACCGCGAAGACCGCCCACTTGCCGACGAAGCCCGCGGTGAGCGGGATGCCCGCCATCGAGAGCAGGAACAGCGCGAAGACACCCGCCACGACCGGCGACCGCCGGCCCAGCCCGGCCCAGCGGGCCATGGCGGTGACCTCGCCGGAGTCGTCACGGACGACGCCGACCAGCGCGAACGCGCCGAGCGTCGCGAACGAGTAGGTGACCAGGTAGAAGAGCACGGCCTGCAGGGACGTGATCTCCGCGGGGCCGACCTCGGCCGTGTCGCGCAGGCCGATGAGGCCGGTCAGGATGAACCCGGTGTGCGCGATCGAGCTGTAGGCGAGCATCCGCTTCACGTCGGTCTGCGACACCGCGAGGACGGCGCCGACCAGCATCGTGATGATCGCGACGACCCACAGCATGGGCTGCCACGTCCAGCGCTCGGAGCCGAAGGCCACGTAGAACAGCCGCAGCGTGGCGCCGAAGGCGGCCACCTTCGTCGCCGCCGACATGAACGCGGTGACCGCGGTCGGGGCGCCCTGGTAGACGTCCGGCGTCCAGGCGTGGAACGGCACGGCGCCGACCTTGAAGAGCATGCCGACCGTGATCATCCCGAGCCCGGTCAGCAGCAGCACCGACCCGGAGTCGCCCGCGCGCACGGCCTCGGTGACCGCGGCGTACGACATCGAGCCGGAGAAGCCGTAGACCAGGGCGATGCCGTAGATGACGAACCCGGACGAGAAGGCGCCGAGCAGGAAGTACTTCATGGCCGCCTCCTGGCTGAGCAGGCGGCGACGACGCGACAGGCCGCACAGCAGGTACAGCGGCAGCGAGAGGACCTCGAGGGCGACGAAGAGCGTCAGCAGGTCGTTCGCGGCGGGGAACAGCATCATGCCGACCACGGCGAACATCAGCAGCGGGTAGACCTCGGTGTGGTCGAGCCCCTCGGTCGAGGCCTTGCGCTCCGCCTCGGTGCCCGGCAGCGCCGCGGCCTGGCCGGCGAACGCCGACAGGCCCGACTCGAGCCGGCGCTCGGCGAAGAGGCCGACACCACCGAGGCCGAGGAGCAGCACGAGGCCCCAGAGGAACATCGTGGGGCCGTCGAGGGCGACGGTGTCGCCGACGGTCGTGACGCCGTACGCCGCCACGTCGTCGGAGCCGACCGACGGGAGGTCCAGGGCGACGAGGGCGGTCCCGACGAGGCCGCCGATCAGCCCGAGGGTGGCGATGGCCACCTGGCCGACGAAGCGTCGGCGGCGGGGCAGGAAAGCCTCACCGAGGACGCCGAGCAGGGCGGCGCCGAAGACGACGTACGCCGGCCACAGCACCTCGTGGGCGATCTGGGGGGCGGAGAACTCCATCACTCGGTCCCTTCACCGGCGGTGTCCGCCGGCACTGTCGGTGCGTCGTCGACCACGCCGACCTGCGCGAGCGTGTCCTCGACGAACGGGTTGATCACGTCCAGCGCCGGCATCGGGTAGAAGCCGAGCAGGACCATGAGGAGCACGAGCGGGGCGACCGCGCCGATCTCGCGGCGCGTGAGGTCGGGGGTCACCGCGTCCGCGGCGGCGCCCGCCACCGGCGACGGCCCGGTCATCGTGCGCTGGTAGGCCCAGAGCACGTAGATCGCGGCCAGCACGATGGCGGTCACCGCGACCACGCCCGCCCAGGGGGCGTAGACGAAGGCGCCCACCAGCACGAGGAACTCGGAGACGAACGTCGACAGGCCGGGCAGGCCGAGGGTCGCGAGGCCGGCCACCAGGAGCAGCCCGGCGAGGACCGGTGCGGACTTCTCGACGCCGCCGAGCTCGCTGATGAGGCTGGTCCCCCGCCGTCGGACGAGGTAGCCGCCGACCAGGAAGAGCGCCGCGGTCGCGAGGCCGTGGTTGAGCATGTAGAGGATCGAGCCGGTGCCGCCCTGGGTGTTGAGCACGAAGATGCCCAGCACGATGAAGCCGAAGTGCGACAGCGAGGTCAGGCCGATCAGGCGCATCAGGTCGTCGGTGCCGATGGCGAGCAGCGCGCCGTACACGATCGAGACGAGCGCGGCGATCACCACGACCGGGGTGGCCCACTGCGACGCCTCGGGGAAGAGCCCCAGGCAGAAGCGGATCATCCCGTAGGTGCCGATCTTGTCGAGCACGCAGACCAACAGCACGCTCGTGCCCGGGGTGGCCTTCTCGGTGGTGTCCGCCAGCCAGGTGTGGACCGGGAACATCGGCGCCTTGATCGCGAACGCTACGAAGAAGGCGACGAACAGCCACCGCTCCGCGCCGGTCGTCAGGTCCAGGCCGGCGAGGTCGCTCACCAGGTACGACGGGTCGCCTGCGGACGCCGACTCGACGTACAGGCCGATGACGCCGCCCAGCAGGATCAGGCCGCCGACGAGCTGGAAGACCAGGAACTTCACCGCGGCGCGGGCGGCGCCGGGGCGGCCGAAGCCGCCGATGAGGAAGTACGCGGGGATCAGCGTCGCCTCGAAGACGACGTAGAAGAAGAAGACGTCCTGCGCGAGGAAGACGGCGACCGCCGCCGCCTCGAGGGCCAGGACCCAGCCGACGAAGGCGTGGGGGCTGCGTCCGTCGGCGCCACCGACGCTGTCCCAGGAGGCGACCAGCACCACCGGGACGAGCAGCGTCGTCAGCAGCAGCAGGACGAGGCCGAGCCCGTCGAGCCCCACGGCGTAGCTGGCCCCGAAGGCGCCGATCCACTCGTAGGTCTCGGAGAACTGCATCCCCCCGGTGTTGTCGAAGCTCAGCCCGAGCGCGACGGCGAGGCCGAGGGTGACCAGCGAGAAGCCGAGGCCGACCACGCGGGGCAGCGTGCCGCTCTCGCGGCGCGCCCCACGGGGCAGGACGGCGGTGGCCACGGCGCCCACGAGGGGCACCAGGATCAGGATCGTGAGCCAGGGGGCGGCGCTGCTCATCGCTCGTCCTCTCGCTGCGTCGTGGTGGTGGGGGTGGGTGCCGTCAGGGGTGCGGGTGCGGGTGCGGTCATGCCAGCGCCACCACCAGCAGGACGCCGACGACGACGAGCACGCCCAGCAGGACCGCGGCGGCGTACGAGCGGACGAAGCCGTTCTGCAGCCGGCGCAGACGGCCCGACAGGCCGCCGATCCCGTAGGAGCCGCCCTCGACCAGGCCGTCCACGACCTTCGCGTCGGTGAGGGTGACCCCCTCGACCAGGACCCGGCCCGGTCCGACCACGAGGCCCTCGTTGATGGCGTCGCCGTACAGGTCGGCGCGGGCCGCCCGCGTCAGCGGGGACACGTCCGTCGGCGCCTCGCGGGGCACGTCGCGGCGGCCGACCAGGAAGAACGCCAGGGCCACGCCGATCGCGACGACCACGGTGATGACGATCGAGAACACGATCGGCGGCACCGGCATCGAGTGCTCCTCGGCCTCGCCGACGACGGGTGCCAGCCAGTACTTGATCCAGTCGCTGAGGATCAGCACGCCGCCGAACACCGAGAGCGCCGCGAGCACGACCAGCGGCGTCGTCATCGTCGCGGGCGACTCGTGCGGGTGGGCCTTCTCCGCCCAGCGCTTGTTCGTGAAGTAGGTCATCAGCATCAACCGGGTCATGTAGAAGCCGGTGACGCCCGCCCCGATGAGCGCCGCGACCCCGGCGACCGGGTTCTCCAGCAGCGCGGTCTCGATGATCCGGTCCTTCGAGAAGAACCCGGAGAAGAACGGGAAGCCGATGATCGCCAGGTAGCCGAGGCCGAAGGTGACGAACGTGATCGGCATGGCGCGGCTCAGGGCGCCGTACCTGCGCATGTCGACCTCGTCGTCCATGCCGTGCATCACCGAGCCGGCGCCGAGGAACATGTTGGCCTTGAAGAAGCCGTGAGTGATGAGGTGGAAGATCGCGTACGCGTAACCCGCGGTGCCGAGGCCGGCGGCGAGCATCATGTAGCCGATCTGGCTCATGGTCGAGCCGGCGAGGACCTTCTTGATGTCGTCGCGCGCACAGCCGATGACCGCGCCCCAGATCAGGGTCACGCAGGCGACGACGACCACGACGGTCTGGGCGATCGGGGCGTTCTCGAAGATGAAGTTCGCGCGGACCACGAGGTAGACGCCCGCGGTGACCATCGTGGCGGCGTGGATCAGCGCGGAGACCGGGGTGGGGCCCTCCATCGCGTCCAGCAGCCACGCCTGGAGCGGCACCTGGGCCGACTTGCCGCAGGCACCGAGGAGCAGCAGCAGCCCGATGGTGGTCAGCGTGGCCTCGCTCGCCTCGCCCGCGACGGCGGAGACGCCGGCGAAGGAGCTCGTCCCGAACGTGACGAACATCAGCATGATCGCGAGCGAGAGGCCCATGTCGCCGACGCGGTTGATGACGAACGCCTTCTTCGCCGCCGCGGCCGCCGAGGGCTTGTGCTGCCAGAACCCGATCAGCAGGTACGACGCCAGGCCGACGCCCTCCCAGCCGAGGAACAGGCCGAGGAAGTCGCCCGCGAGCACGAGCATCAGCATCGCCGCGACGAAGAGGTTCAGGTACGCGAAGAACCGGCGCCGCCGGTCGTCGTGCGCCATGTAGCCGATGGAGTAGAGGTGGATCAGCGAGCCGACGCCGGTGATGAGCAGCACGAAGAGGATCGACAGCGGGTCGAGCAGGAGGTCGAAGCCGACCGTGAAGCTGCCGGCCGTGATCCAGTCGAAGAGCCGCAGGCCGTGCTGGCGCTCCTCCTCGGACAGGCCGAGCATCTCGACGAACAGGTAGATCCCGAGCCCGAACGAGGCGAACGACGTCGCCGTGCCGAGCAGGTGGCCCCACTTGTCGGTCGCCCGGCCGCCGAGCAGCAGGACCACCGCGCCGGCCAGCGGCAGCGCGATGAGCAGCCACATCAGCGAGAAGGCGCCGGTCGCCTGGAGGGGGTCGACGACGGGGATCCCCTCGCCGCCGGAGGCGGCCATGGACAGGGGACCGGCCGCGGCCACGGACACGAAGCTCATCAGTGCTACCTCAGTACTTCAGCAGGCTCGCGTCGTCGACCGAGGCCGAGCGACGGGTCCGGAAGATGGTCATGATGATCGCGAGCCCGACGACGACCTCGGCGGCGGCCACGACCATGACGAAGAACGCCGCGACCTGCCCCTCGAGGTTGCCGTTCTGCCGAGCGAAACTCACCAGCGCCAGGTTCGAGGCGTTGAGCATCAGCTCGACGCACATGAACACCACGATCGCGTTGCGGCGGATCAGCACGCCCGCGGCCCCGATGGCGAAGAGGATCGCCGAGAGCACGATGTACGGCGTCACGACGACTCCCCTCCCCTGTCCGGGCGCTGGGAGTCACCGGGGACCCCGTCGCCCTGCACCGCCTCGCGGCTGGTGTCGGTCTCCGGCTCGGCGCGGCCCGACATCTGCCGGCGGACGGCGTCGATGTCGTCGGCCATGTCGGGCGCGGACCGTACGGTGCCACGCGCGGTGAGGACCCGCGACACCGAGGTCGGGGCGGGGCTGCCGTCCGGCAGGAGCGCCGGGGTGTCCACGGCGTTGTGCCGGGCGTACACGCCGGGCGCGGGCAGCGGGGCGATGTGCTCCCCGCGGTCGGCGTACGCCGCCATGCGGCGCGACGCCAGGTCGGCCTGGGTGGCCTTCGGCTCGATCCGCTCGCGGTGGGCCAGCACCATCGCGCCGAGCGCGGCGGTGACCAGCAGGGCCGCGGTGGCCTCGAAGATCAGGACGTAGTCGGAGAACAGGATCGCCGCGATGCCCTCGATGTTGCCGTCGGCGTTCGCCTCGGTCAGCCCGACGGCCGGGGCGAGGGAGACCTGGCCCAGCCCGACGGCGAGGACGCCGGCGAACAGCACCCCGAGCACCGTCGCGGTGACGCGGTGGCCGCGGATCGTCTCCACGACCGAGTCGCTGGAGTCGACGCCGACCAGCATCAGCACGAACAGGAACAGCATCATGATCGCGCCGGTGTAGACGATGATCTGCACCGCGAAGAGGAACGGCGCCTCGAGCACGGCGTACAGGCACGCGAGGCTGATCATCACGACGGCCAGCAGCAGGGCGGCGTGGACGGCCTTGCGGACGAACAGCACCCCCAGCGCGGCCAGCACCATGATCGGTGCCAGCACCCAGAACGCGATCACGTCACCGGCTCCTGCTTCTCGTCCACCTTCTCCGACCCCGAGGCCGGGGGCCGGGTCGCTCCGCGGTAGTAGTCGCCCTCGTCGTCGCCGAGACGCATCGGGTGCGGCGGCTGCTCCATGCCGGGCAGCAGCGGGGCGAGGAGGTCGGACTTCTCGTAGATGAGGTCCGCGCGGTTGTCGTCGGCCAGCTCGTACTCGTTGGTCATCGTCAGCGCACGCGTCGGGCACGCCTCGATGCACAGCCCGCACAGGATGCAGCGCAGGTAGTTGATCTGGTAGACGCGGCCGTAGCGCTCGCCGGGGCTGAAGCGCTCCCCGGAGGCGTCGTCGTTCGAGGCGCCCTCGACGTAGATCGCGTCCGCCGGGCAGGCCCAGGCGCACAGCTCGCACCCGATGCACTTCTCCAGGCCGTCGGGCCAGCGGTTCAGCTGGTGGCGGCCGTGGAAGCGGGGTGCCGTCGGCTCCTTCTGGAACGGGTACTGCTCGGTGACGACCTTCTTGAACATCGTCCTGAAGGTGACGCCGAAGCCGGCGACCTGGTCACGGAGGGTGGCCATCTCAGTCCTTCTTCTCGGAGGTCGTGGTGGAGCCCGGGGTGGAGCTCGTGGTCGCGGTGCCGCGGGTGGTGCGGGAGGACCCCGGGAAGCTCAGGTCCTTCGCGGAGCCGCGGACGGCGCCGCCCTTCGGCATCGGCGGGGCGGGGAAACGGCCCTGCCCCGGGGCGCCGCGGCTGGTGCCGCCGGCGTCGGGGCCGATCACCGGCTCGGCGTCCTCCGCGTCCTTCGCGTCGGCCTTGTCGTCGCCGCCGAGGAAGAACAACGCGACGAAGACCGCGGCCAGCACGGCGAACCCGATGTAGAGGTACTGGCGGTCGATGCCGCCCTCCAGGGTGACCATGCGGATGACCGCGACCATGACGGTCCAGCCCAGGGCGATCGGGATGAGGACCTTCCAGCCGAAGTTCATGAACTGGTCGTAGCGCATCCGCGGCAGCGACCCGCGCAGCCAGATGAACATGAAGATGAAGGCCAGGACCTTGCCGAAGAACCACAGCACGGGCCAGTAGCCCTCGTTCAGCGACGGGAACAGCGTGCCCAGCCCGAACGGCGCACGCCAGCCGCCGAGGAACAGCGTGGTCGCGATCGCGGAGACCGTCGCCATGTTGATGTACTCGGCGAGGAAGAACAGCGCGAACTTCAGCGAGCTGTACTCGGTGTGGAAGCCGCCGACCAGCTCGCCCTCGGCCTCGGGGAGGTCGAACGGCGCGCGGTTGACCTCGCCGACCATCGAGATCACGTAGATCACGAACGAGGGCAGCAGGACGATGCCGAACCAGATGTTCTCCTGCGCGGCCACGATCTCCGAGGTGGAGACCGACCCGGCGTACAGGAACACCGTGACGAGCGCGAGGCCCATCGAGACCTCGTAGGAGATCATCTGGGCGCTCGAGCGCAGGCCGCCGAGCAGCGAGTACGTCGACCCGGAGCTCCAGCCGCCCAGCACGATGCCGTAGATGCCGATCGAGGCGATCGCCATCATGAACAGCACGGCGACCGGCATGTCGGTCAGCTGCAGCGGGGTCGTGATGTCGGTGAAGGGGACGGACACCTCGGGGCCGAACGGGATGACCGAGAAGGTCACGAACGCCGGCACCACGGTCAGCACCGGGGCGAGGATGAAGACGACCTTGTCGGCCGCCTTCGGGATGATGTCCTCCTTCAGCGCGAGCTTCACGCCGTCGGCCAGCGACTGCAGCAGGCCGAACGGCCCGTGCACGTTGGGGCCGATGCGGTGCTGCATGCGCGCCACGACCCGGCGCTCCCACCAGATGTTGAACAGGGTGAGGAGCACGAGGACGACGAAGATCAGGACGGCCTTGATGCCGACGAGCCACCAGGGGTCCTGGCCGAAGGCCGAGAGGTCGGTCACGACAGGTCACCCTCCACGACAGCTCCCTTCACCACGACAGTGGCCCCCGGCGAGGCCAGGTCGGCCAGCACGCCGCGTCCGGTGGACCGCGACGGCACCCACACGACGCCGTCGGGCAGGTCGGCGCCCTCGACGGGCAGGTCGATGGACCCGCGGTCGCCGGTGAGGGTCACGTGGTCCCCGAGGGCGGCCGCCACGTCGTGGGGCAGCCGCGCGACCGGGGTGCGGGCGGTGGCGCGCAGGTGCTTCTCGTTGTCCTGCATCGAGCCGAGGTCGAGCATCGGCTTCCAGGTCGCGAGCCGCATCCGGAGGCTCCCCGAGGGGGCGGAGCGCTGGTCCGCGGTCAGCGGCGCGGCCGGGCGGTGCACCGACATCGTCGCCAGCGGGCCGTCCCAGGCGCCCATCTGCTGCATCCGGGCACGGGCCTCGACGGTCTGCCGGAAGCCGAGCGGACGGCCGAGCTCCTCGGCGATCCCCGCGAGCACCCGGGCGTCGGGCAGGGAGCCCGGCGCGGTGAAGACCGCCTCGAAGGGCCGGGTGCGGCCCTCCCACGACACGAACGTGCCGGCCTTGTCGGTCGTCGGGGCGACGGGGAGGACGACGTCAGCGGCGCGGGTCACGTCGGTCTCACGCAGCTCCAGGGCGACCACGAACGACGCCGCGTCGAGGGCCGCGCGGAACGCCGCGGGGTCGGCGGTGTCGTCGGGGTCCACCCCGCCGACGACGAGACCGCCGAGGGTCCCGTCGAGCAGGGCGGCGACGATCGCGTCGCCGTCGCGGCCGGGCGTCTCGGGCAGGGAGTCGATCCCCCACTCGGCGGCGGCGTCGACGCGGGCGGCGGCGTCGCCGACGGGACGGCCGCCGGGCAGCAGGTTGGGCAGGCACCCGGCCTCGACCGCGCCGCGGTCACCGGCGCGCCGGGGCACCCAGGCGAGCTTCGCCCCGTGGGCGCGGGCCAGGTCGGCGGCCGCGCTGAGCGCACCCGGGACCGTGCCGAGGCGCTCGCCGACGAGGATCACCGAGCGGTGGTCGAGGACGGCCTCGCCGCTGCCGACCAGCGTCTGCAGCGCCCGGGCCTCCTCGCCCGGGGCGGTGCGGACCAGGCGGCCGTGCGTCTTGGCCAGGCCCCGCGTCGTCCAGGGGGCGACGGCGACGACCTGCGTGCCCTTGCGGGCGGCCTTGCGCAGGCGCAGGAAGATCGTGCCCGCCTCGTCCTCCGGCTCGAGGCCGGCGAGGACGACGGTCGAGGCGCCCTCGAGGTCGGCGTACGTCGCGCCGCGGCCGCCGCGGGTGGTGTCGGGTCCGCCGAGCACCACGTGGGCGGCGAGGAACTCCGCCTCCTCCTTCGAGTGGGGGCGGGCCCGGAAGTCGACGTCGTGCGTGCCGAGGGCGACACGGGCGAAGGTCGCGTACGCGTAGGCGTCCTCGGCGGTCAGCCGACCACCGGGCAGGACGCCGACCCCGCCCGCCGCCCTCGCGGCGGCCAGGCCGCGGGCGGCGACGGCGAACGCCTCGGGCCACGAGGCGGGACGCAGCGCACCGGTCTCGGCGTCGCGGACGCGCGGGTGGGTCAGCCGGTCGTCGCCGCGCGCGTAGTGGAACGCGAAGCGGTCCTTATCGGTGATCCACTCCTCGTTGACCTCGGGGTCGTTGCCCGACAGGCGGCGCATCACCTTGCCGCGGCGGTGGTCGATCCGGATCGCGGCGCCGCAGGCGTCGTGCTCGCCGACGCCCGGGGTGGAGACGAGGTCGAAGGGGCGCGAGCGGAAGCGGTAGTCGGCGCTGGTCAGCGCGCCCACCGGGCAGATCTGGATGGTGTTGCCCGAGAAGTACGACTCGAAGGGCTGCTTCTCGTAGATCCCGACCTGCTGCAGGGCGCCGCGCTCGATCAGCGCGATGAACGGGTCGCCGGCGATCTGCTCGGAGAACCGCGTGCAGCGGGCGCAGAGCACGCAGCGCTCGCGGTCGAGCAGCACCTGGGCGGAGATGTTGATCGGCTTGGGGAAGGTGCGCTTGACGCCCTCGAACCGGGACTCCCCGCGGCCGTTCGACATCGCCTGGTTCTGCAGGGGGCACTCGCCGCCCTTGTCGCAGACGGGGCAGTCGAGCGGGTGGTTGATGAGCAGCAGCTCCATCACGCCCTGCTGCGCCTTGTCGGCCTTCGCGTTGGTGGCCTGGGTCTCGACGACCATGCCCTCGGCGACCTGCAGGGTGCAGGACGCCTGCGGCTTCGGCATGCCCCGGCCGTTGCCCGCGTCGGGCACCTCGACCAGGCACTGGCGGCACGCGCCCACGGGGGCGAGCAGGGGGTGGTCGCAGAACCGGGGGATCTGGACGCCGACCTGCTCCGCGGCGCGGATCACCAGGGTGTCCTTCGGCACGGACGTCTCGACGCCGTCGATGGTGACGGTGACGAGGTCGCTCTTCTCGACGGCGCCCTTGCCGGGCTGCTGGGTCGCGGTCATGCCGGGGTGACCTCCGGGGCGAAGACGGACGAGGCGCGGTAGGGGAACAGCTCCCACGCCGGGGTGTGCATGCCGGCCTCGAACTCCCCGCGGAAGTGCTCGATCGCCGAGGTGATGGGGCTCGTGGCGCCGTCCCCGAGGGCGCAGAACGACCGGCCGAGGATGTTGTCGCAGAGGTCGACGAGCTTCTCGATGTCGCCCTCCTCGCCCTGGCCGGCCTCGAGGCGCTTGAGGGTCTGGACGAGCCACCAGGTGCCCTCGCGGCACGGGGTGCACTTGCCGCACGACTCGTGCTTGTAGAACTCGGTCCACCGCAGCACGGCCCGGACCACCGAGGTGGTCTCGTCGAAGACCTGCAGCGCGCGCGTGCCGAGCATCGACCCGGCGGCGCCGACGGCCTCGTAGTCGAGGGGCACGTCGAGGTGCTCCGCGGTGAGGATCGGGGTGGACGAGCCGCCCGGCGTCCAGAACTTGAGCTCGTGGCCCTCGCGGATGCCGCCGGCCATGTCGATCAGCTCGCGCAGCGTGATGCCGAGGGGCGCCTCGAACTGGCCGGGCTCGCGGACGTGGCCGGACAGCGAGTACAGGACGTAGCCCTTCGACTTCTCGGTGCCCATCGAGGCGAACCACTCGGCGCCGTGACGGACGATGCCCGGCACCGACGCGATGGACTCGACGTTGTTGATCACCGTCGGGCTGGCGTAGAGACCGGCGACCGCCGGGAACGGCGGGCGCAGGCGGGGCTGGCCGCGGCGTCCCTCGAGGGAGTCGAGGAGCGCGGTCTCCTCGCCGCAGATGTACGCCCCGGCGCCGGCGTGGACGACGACCTCGAGGTCGTAGCCCGTGCCGAGGATGTCCCGGCCGAGGTAGCCGGCCTCGTAGGCCTCGGCGACGGCCTGCTGCAGGCGTCGTACGACGTGGAGGATCTCGCCGCGCACGTAGATGAAGGCGTGGTGGGCGTTGATGGCGTAGGAGGCGAGGATGACGCCCTCCACCAGCAGGTGGGGACTCGCCATCATGAGCGGGGTGTCCTTGCAGGTGCCCGGCTCCGACTCGTCGGCGTTGACGACGAGGTACTTCGGGTTCGGGTTCTCCTGTGGGATGAAGCCCCACTTCATGCCGGTGGGGAACCCGGCGCCGCCGCGACCGCGGAGGCCGGACTCCTTGACCTCCGTCAGGACCTGCTCGGGGGTCATCTCCCGCAGGCCGCGGCGCAGCGCGTCGTACCCGCCGCCGGTCTCGTAGACCGCGCGGGTCCAGCTGCGCTTCTCGCCCCAGTCCGCGGACAGGACCGGGGTCAGGGGGTCGATCTCGGGGTGCTGCGTGGTGGGCTCGCTGGTGGTGCTCACTGGGCCTCGTCTCCGGTGCCGGGTGCGTCGTCGTGCTTCGTGCCGGCGGGCGACGCCTGGGTCGCCGCGGCACCTTCCTGACCGTCCTCCGCGGTGGCCTGGGCGGCCGCGCGGTCCTGGTCGGCCACGGCCTGGGCGCGGTCGGCGTCGGTGCCGACGCGTCCGGGCGGCGGGCCCCAGCCGTTGAGCTGGGCGAGCTGCAGGCCGTTCAGGGACGCGATCCCCGCGGAGGGACCCTCGTCGGCGAGGCCGTCGGGGAAGCCGGCGAGCACGCGCTCGGCCTGGCGGAAGGTGCAGATGCGGGGCCCGCGGGTGGAACGGACCTCGTTGCCCTGCCGCAGGTCGTCGACCAGCTGGACCGCGGACTCCGGGGTCTGATGGTCCATGAACTCCCAGTTGACCATCACGACCGGCGCGTAGTCGCAGGCCGCGTTGCACTCGACGTGCTCGAGGGTGATGTCCTTCAGCCCGTCGACGGGCTCGGTGGTCTCGTCGTTGCCGACGTCCAGGTGGTCCTTGAGGCGCTCGAAGATCTCGTCGCCGCCCATCACCGCGCAGAGCGTGTTGGTGCACACCCCGACGTGGTAGTCGCCGACCGGGCGGCGCTTGTACATCGTGTAGAAGGTCGCGACCCCCGACACCTCGGCGGTCGACAGCCCGAGCACCTCGGCGCAGGCTTCGATGCCCTCGGCGGTGACGCGCCCCTGCACGCTCTGCACGAGGTGAAGCATCGGGAGCAGGCCGGAGCGGGCCTGCGGGTAGCGCGTGCCGATCTCGACGAGCTCGGCGCGGACGTCCTCGCTGATCGGCGGGGTCTGCACCTGCCTCGACTGCTGCTGGGTCATCGGTCGACGCCTCCCATGACGGGGTCGATGGACGCGATGGCGACGATGACGTCGGAGACCATGCCGCCCTCGCTCATCAGGCCCGTGGCCTGCAGGTTCACGAACGACGGGTCGCGGAAGTGCGCCCGCGCCGGCCGGGTGCCGCCGTCGGAGACGAGGTGGCAGCCGAGCTCGCCGCGCGGGGACTCCAGCGGCACGTAGGCCTGGCCGGGCGGGACCCGGAACCCCTCGGTGACGAGCTTGAAGTGGTGGATCAGCGCCTCCATCGACTCGCCCATGATGTGGCGGATGTGGTCGAGGCTGTTGCCCATGCCGTCGCTGCCGATCGCGAGCTGGCTGGGCCAGGCGATCTTCTTGTCGGCGACCATGACCGGGGCGCCCTCGGACTTCTCCAGGCGGCCCATGCACTGCTCGACGATGCGCAGCGACTCGTGCATCTCGGCGAGCCGGATGCGGAAGCGGCCGTAGGAGTCGGCGGTGTCCCAGGTCTGCACGTCGAAGTCGTACGTCTCGTAGCCCGACACCGGCTGGGTCTTGCGCAGGTCCCAGGGGTAGCCCGTGGACCGCAGCGCCGGACCGGTCACGCCGAGCGCGAGGCACGCCTCGAGGTCGAGGTGGCCGACGCCGTCGAGGCGGGCGCGGAAGATCGGGTTCGCGTTGCACAGGGCGGCGTACTCGGTGAGGCGCTTGCGCATCAGCGGCAGGAAGTCGCGCAGCTCGTCGAGGGCGTTGTGCGGGAGGTCCTGCGCGACGCCGCCGGGACGGATGTAGGCGTGGTTCATCCGCAGGCCCGTGATCAGCTCGAACAGGTCGAGGACCAGCTCGCGCTCGCGGAACCCGCAGGTCATGACGGTGAGCGCGCCGATCTCCATGCCGCCGGTGGCGATGGCCACGAGGTGGGAGGAGACGCGGTTCAGCTCGAGCATCATCACGCGGATGACCTGGGCGCGCTCGGGGATCTGGTCCTCGATGTCGAGCAGCCGCTCGACCCCGAGGGAGTAGGTCATCTCGTTGTAGAACGGCGAGAGGTAGTCCATCCGGGTGCAGAACGTGACGCCCTGGACCCAGGTCCGGTACTCCATGTTCTTCTCGATGCCGGTGTGGAGGTAGCCGATGCCCGCGCGGGCCTCGGTGACCGTCTCGCCCTCCAGCTCGAGGATGAGGCGCAGCACGCCGTGGGTGGACGGGTGCTGCGGACCCATGTTGACGACGACGCGCTCGGCGATCTCGTCGTCGTCGTTCGACAGCGAGGCGGCGATCTCGTCCCAGTCCTGGCCGGTGACGGTGAAGACCCGGCCCTCCTCGGGCGCGGCGCCGGGCTCGGCGAAGATGTCCTGCTGCTCGGTGGTCATCAGTTGTAGGCCCTCCGCTGGTCGGGCGGCGGGACGGTGCCGCCCTTGTACTCCACGGGGATCCCCCCGAGGGGGTAGTCCTTCCGCTGGGGGTGGCCGGGCCAGTCGTCCGGCATGAGGATCCGCGTGAGCGACGGGTGGCCGTCGAAGATCACGCCGAACATGTCGTAGGTCTCGCGCTCGTGCCAGTCCGCGGTCGGGTACACCGGCACGATGCTCGGCACGTGCGGGTCGGCGTCGTGGCAGGTGACCTCGAGGCGCAGCCGGCGGTTGTGCGTCATCGACAGCAGGTGGACCACCACGTGCAGCTCGGCGCCGGCGTCCTGCGGGTAGTGCACGCCGCTCACGCCGGAGCACAGCTCGAACCGCAGCCGTGCGTCGTCGCGCATCAGCCGGGCGACCTCGAGCAGGTGGTCGCGGTGCACGTGCAGCGTCAGCTCGCCGCGGTGGATCACCACGTGGGGGACGGCCTGCTCCAGCGGGCCGGCCGTCCACGCGGCGGCCAGGGCGTCGTACGCCTCGTCGAACCAGCCGCCGAACGGCCGCTGCGCGGCGCCGGGGAGGATCGTGGCCTGGACGAGGCCGCCGTACCCCGAGGTGTCGCCGGAGCCGCGGACGCCGAACATGCCGACGCGGGTTCCGACGTGCTCGACGCGGCGGGTGGTGTCGACCTCGCCGGCGCCGGGGTGGGACTCGACCGAGCCCTCGCGGTCGCTGACCGTGCTGGGCGCGTTCTCGGGGGTCTGGGCGGTGGCCCGCTGGTCGGGGGCCTGCCCGCCCTTGTCCTCGGGGGTCTGGCTCGTCATCGCAGCAGGCCCCGCTGGTCCCCGGTCGGCACCGCGTTCAGCGCCGCCGTCTCGAGCTCGGTGACCTCGGCCGCGCGGTGCGGGCCGAACTTCTTGTGCTGCACCTGGTCGTGCAGCTTGAGGATCGCGTCGATGAGCATTTCGGGCCGCGGCGGGCAGCCGGGGAGGTACATGTCGACGGGGACGACGTGGTCGACGCCCTGCACGATCGCGTAGTTGTTGAACATGCCGCCGGAGCTGGCGCACACGCCCATCGCGAGCACCCACTTGGGCTCGGCCATCTGGTCGTAGATCTGGCGCAGGACGGGGGCCATCTTCTGGCTCACGCGGCCGGCGACGATCATCAGGTCGGCCTGGCGCGGGCTCGCGCGGAAGACCTCCATGCCGTAGCGGGCGAGGTCGTACTTCGGGCCGCCCGACGTCATCATCTCGATCGCGCAGCACGCCAACCCGAAGGTCGCGGGCCAGAACGAGGCCTTGCGCATGTAGCCGGCCACGCCCTCGACGGTCGTGAGCAGCACTCCGCTGGGGAGCTTCTCCTCGAGTCCCATGGTGTCTCTCCCTCGGGACTTCTCAGTCCCAGTCGAGACCGCCCCGACGCCACTCGTAGGCGTAGGCGATCGTGATGTTGAAGAGGAACAGGACGACGGCGAGCAGGCCGAACCACGAGAGCTGGTCGAAGTAGACCGCCCACGGGACCAGGAACATGATCTCGACGTCGAAGATGATGAAGGTCATCGCCACCGTGTAGTACTTCACCGGGATCCGGCCGCCGCCCAGGGGCTGCGGGGTCGGTTCGATGCCGCACTCGTACGAGTCCAGGCGCACCCGGTTGTAGCGCGCCGGCCCCGTGACGCTGGTGATCACCACGGAGAAGACTGCGAACCCCGCGGCGAGCGCCGCCAGCACCAGGACGGGTGTGTAGAGCTCCATCCTCGATCCCTCCTCGGACCCACCTGCGGTACCCCTCGTGACCGCTGGGGAGTCCCGCCGGATCGAGGGTGTTTGTGACCTTGTGAACACCTTCACGAAGTGGTGCGGGGCTCACCCTACGCCGCGTCCGGGGCACTCGCGACCCGGGGCGGGGGCCCCTTATTCCCGGTCTGACCTGCGGATTTTCCGCACGGCGGTGTTGGCTAATTCAGGCGCGGGCGCGGTGCAGGGCGACGATGCCGCCGGAGAGGTCCAGCCACTCGACGGCGCCCCACCCGGCCTCGGCGAGCCAGCCCGCGAGCTCGGCCTGGTCGGGCCAGGCCCGGATCGACTCGGCCAGGTAGACGTAGGCGTCGGGGGCAGAGGAGACCGCCCGCGCGACCGACGGCAGTGCACGCATCAGGTACTCGATGTAGACGGTGCGGAACGGCGTCCACGTGGGGTGGCTGAACTCGCAGACCACGATCCGACCGCCGGGCCGGGTCACGCGACGCATCTCGGCGAGGCCGGCGTGCGGGTCGACCACGTTGCGCAGGCCGAAGGAGATCGTCACCGCGTCGAAGGTGTCGTCGGCGAACGGCAGCCGGGTGGCGTCACCCGCGGCGAACGGCAGGCCCGGGCGGGCCCGCTTGCCCTCGGCGAGCATGCCGAGCGAGAAGTCGCACGGGACGACGTACGACCCGGCGGCGGCGAACGGGACGCTCGAGGTGCCGGTGCCGGCGGCGAGGTCGAGCACGCGCTCCCCGGGCCGGGGGTCGACCGCGTCGGTGACCGCGCGGCGCCAGCGGCGGTCCTGGCCCAGGGACAGGACGTCGTTCGTCAGGTCGTAGCGCCGGGCGACGGCGTCGAACATCTTCTGGACGTCTGCGGGCTGCTTGTCGAGCTCGGCGCGGGGCACGTCGCCAGTTTCCCACCACCTCCGAACGTCCATGAGAGAGCCCTCATCCGGGTCTCACAGGGACCTCACACACGACGGTCAGAGTTCTTCTCACAGCCCGGGGAGGTCCCGGGCACCGAGAAGGAAGAGGTCGCACCATGGCTCGCTCCAGCATCTTCACCGCGCTCCAGCCGGCGCGCATGTCCGCCGAGGGCCGGCGCTCCAAGAGCTCCGACGACCGCAAGCGTCGTCGCCGTCGCAAGAAGCGGCGCAACCGCTCGCGCAGCGGCCGCTCGCGCAGCCGTTCCAACTGACGCTCCCCCTGACGTCACCCCGGCGCTGACGCGCCCCACCACACCGAGAAGGAAGAGGTCACACCATGGCTCGCTCCAGCATCTTCACCGCGCTCCAGCCGGCGCGCATGTCCGCCGAGGGCCGGCGCTCCAAGAGCT